>NZ_CP123499.1:0-2400000 GCF_029873475.1 Arsenophonus sp. aPb | reverse complement strand
AAATTACAAATAGGTCAGGTTGTGCGTGATGAAGGTCCCGAATCGCATTTTAGCAAACGTGGCACACCTACCATGGGAGGTGTGTTGATTTTATCTTCTATTGTGATTTCGGTCATGCTATGGGCGCGGTTAAATAATCCCTATGTTTGGTGCGTACTAGTCGTTTTATTGGGATATGGCATTATTGGTTTTATTGATGATTATCGTAAAGTGGTGCGTAAAAACTCTAGAGGGTTAATCGCTCGTTGGAAATATTTCTGGCAATCCGTATTGGCTCTGGGTGTCGCATTTGTTTTATATAGCACAGGTAAGGATACGGCAGTCACGCAATTGGTTGTACCCTTTTTTAAAGATGTCATGCCACAACTAGGTTTGTTTTATATTTTACTGACTTATTTTGTCATTGTCGGCACAAGTAATGCAGTTAATTTAACTGATGGATTAGACGGTTTAGCAATTATGCCAACGGTTTTTATTTCCGCCGGCTTTGCGCTAGTGGCTTGGGCAACGGGTAATTTCAATTTTGCTAACTATTTAAAAATTCCTTATATCAACCATGCAGGTGAATTAGTCGTGGTTTGTACCGCAATTGTTGGTGCCGGTTTGGGATTTTTATGGTTTAACACCTATCCTGCGCAAGTTTTCATGGGTGATGTTGGTTCGCTGGCATTAGGTGGTGCATTAGGAACGATTGCAGTTTTACTAAGGCAAGAATTTTTATTATTGATTATGGGTGGGGTGTTTGTCGTTGAAACCTTATCGGTCATTTTACAAGTGGGATCATTTAAACTGCGCGGCCAACGCATTTTTCGCATGGCACCGATCCATCATCATTACGAATTAAAAGGCTGGCCTGAACCTCGAGTTATTGTGCGTTTTTGGATCATTTCATTAATGTTGGTATTGATTGGATTAGTGACATTAAAGGTACGTTAATAATGGCTAATTATCAGGGCAAAAAAGTCGTTATAATCGGGTTAGGCCAGACAGGTCTATCTTGTGTCGACTTTTTTCTCTCTCGCCAGGTTGTGCCCCGCGTGATTGATACCCGAATAACACCGCCAGGTAAAGATAAATTGCCTGCCGAAGTCGACTGTCACTGTGGCAGTTGGAATAGTGAATGGCTGATGGCAGCTGATTTGATAGTCGTTAGCCCAGGTATTTCCCTTGCTACCCCAGAATTAAAAATAGCAGCAGATAAGGGTATTGAAATTATTGGTGATATTGAGCTTTTTTGTCGTGAAACGCATAAACCTATCGTTGCTATCACCGGCTCTAATGGTAAAAGTACGGTTACAGCACTAGTCGGCGAAATGGCAAAAGCAGCTAATTGGCGAGTGGCAATTGGTGGCAACATTGGGACGCCGGCACTAACATTATTAGCCAAAGATTATGATTTATATGTATTAGAGCTTTCCAGTTTTCAACTAGAAACAACATCTAGTTTAAAGGCAGCGGTAGCAACCATATTGAATGTGACAGAAGATCATATGGATCGATATCCGTCAGGTATTCAACAATATCGTGCGGCTAAGTTACGCATTTATGCTGGTGCTAAAGTTTGTATTATTAATGAACAAGATCCACAAACCTGGCCGTTAAGCGGTCGTGATGCTCGTTGTATCAGTTTTGGCATTAATAGTGGAGATTATCAATTAAATATCCGTTGCCAAGAACTACAAATAAAAGGGCAGCCTATTATTAATACCGCTGAAATACGGTTAGTTGGGCAGCATAACTATCTTAATGGAGTGGCTGCCCTGGCTTTAGCGGATGCAGTGAATATTCCGCGTAAAGCCAGTTTAGCGGCATTAACTCAATATGCCGGCTTGCCCCATCGTTGCCAATTAGTTCATCAGCATCTTGGTATTCAATGGGTTAATGATTCTAAAGCAACCAATGTTGGCAGTACGGAAGCAGCTTTAAAAGGTTTACAAGTCGCGGGAACACTTTATTTATTATTGGGTGGAGAGGGAAAATCGGCAGATTTTTCACCATTAAAACCTTATATCTCAGCAAAAAATATTAAATTATGCTGTTTTGGTCGTGATGGTTATCAATTGGCACAGTTAAAACCAAATAGTTTGCTACTAGATACAATGGAGCAATGTCTACGGGTCATCGCACCTGAATTGAAAGCCGGTGATATGGTGCTTCTTTCACCGGCTTGTGCCAGCTTCGACCAATTTCGTAATTTTGAGCAACGGGGTGAACGATTTAGCCAATTAGCGAAGGAGTTAGGTCAATGATGAGATTCAACTTCAAACAGCTGAAAAATTGGGCTAACGGTGAGCCTGATAACGATGTTCTGGATACGATACTTTATGATCGTACTTTAGTTTGGCTAACATTAGGTTTAGCTATAATCGGTTTTATTATGGTGACATCAGCTTCGATGCCGGTTGGGCAGCGTTTAACGCAAGATCCTTTTTTCTTTGCAAAACGCGATGTTATCTATCTTATTTTATCATTTGCTTTAGCTTTATTAGTCTTAAATATGCCAATGGTATGGTGGGAAAAATATAACTTTTTATTATTAATCACCGCCTTAATACTGTTATTAGTGGTACTGGTTGCCGGAAGCTCAGTTAATGGTGCTTCTCGTTGGATTAATACCGGGATTGTTCGTATACAGCCGGCTGAGATCGCAAAATTAGCCCTGTTTTGCTATGTGTCCAGTTATTTAGTCAGAAAAACCGATGAGGTACGAACACGATTTTTGGGCTTTATTAAGCCGATGTGCATTCTAATATTGATGGCTATTTTGCTGCTATTGCAACCTGATTTAGGTACAGTAATTGTATTGGTTGTGACCACTTTAGCATTGCTATTCCTTGCGGGTGCTAGATTAGCACCGTTTATTATTGGTATTGTTATTTGTGCGGTAGGTGTTATTGGCTTGATTTATTTTGAACCTTATCGTTTACGTCGAATAACCTCTTTTCTCAATCCATGGGCAGATCCTTTTGGCAGCGGCTATCAATTAACACAATCTTTGATGGCGTTTGGGCGTGGTGAATTATGGGGCCAAGGTTTAGGTAATTCTATTCAAAAATTAGAATATTTGCCTGAAGCACATACTGATTTTATTTTCTCGGTTTTAGCGGAAGAACTTGGTTATATCGGTGTTGTGTTAGTACTTTTAATGTTATTTTTCGTAGCTTTTCGCAGCATGATGATTGGTAAACGGGCGTTAGATGCAAAGCAACATTTTTCGGGTTATTTAGCTTGTTCAATTGGTATCTGGTTCACTTTCCAAGCGTTGGTTAATGTTGGCGCAGCAGCAGGCATGTTACCAACTAAAGGATTGACATTACCTCTAATTAGCTATGGTGGCTCTAGCCTATTAATTATGTTTATTGCCATTGCTATCTTGTTACGTATCGATTTTGAAACACGCCTTAAGAGAGCGCAAGCATTTGTAAGGAGAACGAAATGAGCCAACCAAAACGCCTCATGGTGATGGCAGGCGGTACCGGAGGACATGTTTTTCCGGGACTGGCGGTGGCTGATTATCTAAAGCAACAAGGCTGGGATGTACGTTGGTTAGGAACTGCTGACCGGATGGAGGCAGATTTAGTTCCTAAGCACGGTATTGAGATTGAATTTATAAACATTTCAGGTTTACGTGGTAAGGGTATTAAAGCATTGCTGGTCGCGCCGTTTAAAATTATTAAAGCAATAAAGCAGGCAAAAGTGATTATCCAGCGTTATCAACCTGATGTGGTATTAGGTATGGGAGGATATGTTTCTGGCCCAGGCGGCGTGGCTGCATGGCTATGTAATATTCCAATTGTACTGCATGAGCAAAATGGGGTAGCAGGCTTAACTAATCGTTGGTTAGCGAAAATTGCCAAGCGTGTTTTGCAGGCATTTCCAAGTGCGTTGCCTAATGCTACGGTAGTCGGAAACCCAGTTCGTGAAGCGGTATTAGCATTACCTGAGCCTGAAGAACGTTTAATTGATCGTGATGGCGCTATTCGAATATTAGTGATAGGTGGTAGTCAAGGAGCAAGAGTTCTAAACCAAATATTACCCGAAGTCGCTGCTCAATTAGATGGAAAAGTGACCATTTGGCATCAAGCGGGCAAAGGTGCTCAACAAATGACGGAAACTTTATATAAAAAGTTATGCGGTAAATCAGATAATTATAAAGTAACTGAATTTATTGATGATATGGCTGAGGCTTATGCCTGGGCTGATATCATCATCTGCCGCGCCGGTGCTTTAACGGTTAGTGAGGTCGCTGTTGCCGGCTTACCGGCAATTTTTGTTCCTTTCCAGCATAAAGATCGGCAGCAGTACTGGAATGCATTACCGTTAGAAAAAGCAGGCGCAGCGAAAATTGTTGAACAGCCGCAATTTTCAACCGATGCGTTGGTAAAACTATTAAATCAATGGTCGCGCCCGCAGTTATTAGACATGGCAAAAAAAGCTAGAGCGGCATCAATTACTGATGCAACTAAACGTGTGGCGGCAACCTTAATTGAAGTTGCTAAATGAAATCGATTTTGCATTGAAGAATGTTGAAATCAGCGATAGAAATAGTGAAGAGAATATAGTGAATACACAACAATTAGCCAAATTAAGAGCAACAGTGCCCGAAATGCGTCGGGTTAAGCATATCCATTTTGTTGGCATTGGTGGTGCTGGCATGGGCGGTATTGCTGAAGTATTGGCTAACGAAGGTTATGAAATTAGTGGTTCTGATTTGTTACCTAATACGGTTACTGAGCAATTAATAGAGCTTGGGGCAAAAATTTATTTTAATCACCGACCAGAGAATGTAGCAAATGCTTGTGTTGTCGTCGTCTCTACGGCAATAGCGGCGGATAATCCAGAAATTATTGCAGCACGGGAAGCACGTATTCCAGTCATTCGACGCGCTGAAATGTTGGCAGAATTGATGCGTTTTCGTCATGGGATTGCTATCGCAGGAACGCATGGCAAAACGACTACCACTGCGATGATTGCCAGTATTTATGCGCAGGCAGGGTTAGACCCGACGTTTATAAATGGTGGACTGGTGAAAGCGGCAGGTGTTCATGCACGTTTAGGTACTAGCCGCTATTTGATTGCAGAAGCCGATGAGAGTGATGCTTCTTTTTTACATTTACAACCGTTAGTTGCTGTTATAACAAATATCGAAGCAGATCACATGGAAACTTATGATGGTGATTTTGAGAAATTAAAACAGACCTTCATCAGTTTCTTACATAATCTACCATTTTATGGTCGGGTAGTATTATGTATTGATGATCCGGTGGTGCGTTCGCTGCTACCGCAAATAGGTCGTTATATAACTACTTATGGCTTTAGTGATGACGCAGATGTCCGTATTACATCTTACAAGCAACGAGGTAATCAAGGTTTCTTTACTGTAGCGCGCGAAAATCGAGCAGATTTAGCTTTCATCTTGAATGCACCTGGGCGTCATAATGCATTAAATGCGACTGCGGCCATTGCGGTAGCAACCGAAGAAGGTATTGATGATAGCGCTATTTTGACAGCGTTAAAAAAATTTCAAGGGACGGGGAGACGTTTTGATTTGTTAGGTAATTTCCCTTTAGCGGATGTTAATGGCAAAAAAGGTAGCGTTATGCTGGTGGATGATTATGGTCACCATCCAACAGAAGTTGATGCTACTATTAAAGCAGCAAAAGAGGGATGGCCAGATAAACGTATCGTGATGGTTTTTCAACCTCACAGATATACTCGCACGCGTGATTTGTATGATGATTTTGCCAATATTTTAGAGCAGGTAGATGTGTTGTTGATGCTAGATGTCTATCCGGCAGGAGAGGAACCTATCCCTGGTGCAGATAGTCGATCATTATGTCGGACAATTCGCAATCGAGGCAAATTAGATCCTATTTTTGTCGCTGAGCATGACCAAATTAGCGACACATTAGCAAAAATTATAGAAGATAACGACCTGATACTTATACAGGGAGCTGGAAATATTGGCAAAATAGCACGTAATTTGGCTGACACAGATTTACGGCCAATGCTAACGAGTAAGGAAAAGTATCATGGCTGATAAAGTTGCCGTGCTTTTAGGCGGAAATTCAGCCGAAAGAGAAGTATCGTTGCAATCTGGTGAGGCGGTAGTAAATGGCTTACGTGACGCTGGCATAGATGCATATCCAGTTGATATTAAAGATTTTGCTGTAATCAAATTAAAAGAGGCTGGTTATAATAAAGTTTTTATTGCCTTACATGGACGCGGTGGTGAAGATGGGACGGTACAAGGGGTGTTAGAATTTTTAGGCTTACCCTATACCGGGAGTGGGGTTTTAGCTTCATCACTTTCAATGGATAAGTTACGTACTAAACAGTTATGGGCGGGTATAGGTTTGCCGATTGCACCCTATATCGCACTGGACAACCAACAGTTAGCCCGAATGTCAGATGAAATGCTTTTTGAGGCTGTTTGTCATTTGGGTTTACCGCTTATTGTAAAACCAAGTCTTGAAGGTTCAAGCGTTGGTATGAGCAAAGTAACCACTTTGTCTGAATTAAGAATAGCGCTAGAGTTTGCTTTTCGTTATGACAAACAGGTGCTGATTGAGAAATGGCTAAATGGGCCGGAATATACCGTGGCAATTGTTGGCGAGCAGGTACTGCCTTCGATTCGTATTCAACCGGTAGGCGTTTTTTATGATTATGATGCAAAATATCTCTCTAATGAGACACAATACTTCTGTCCTAGTGGGTTGAAAGCTGAAGAAGAAGAGCAATTGAACGAATTAGCGCTAGCGGCTTATAAGGCGGTTGGTTGTACTGGTTGGGGGCGTGTTGATGTCATGAGAGATAACGATGGTATTTTTTATTTATTAGAAATTAATACCTCACCGGGAATGACTGGTCATAGTTTGGTACCCATGGCTGCGAAACAAGCAGGAATGACTTTTTCACAGTTAGTTAAAAAGATTTTGGAATTGGCGGACTAATATGCCGCAGGCATCACTGAACGTTAGTAATAAAGAGCCTAAAGAGCGTCGGAACGATGGTGGCCGAAGTAATGGTTCTTATTTGGCTGGCATTATTTTCTTCTTGATAGTATTGGGTACTATTATATGGAGTGGGTGGATGGTGTTAAATTGGATGAAAGATGCTAATCGATTACCGATTTCCAAGCTGGTGATCACTGGCGAACGCCATTACACCCGTGACGATAATATTAGAAAAGCAATATTGGCACTGGGTATGCCGGGTACATTTATGACTATCGATGTGAATGCGATCCAGAATCAAATAAAAACCATGCCGTGGATAAGACAAGTTACGGTACGTAAGCAATGGCCGGATGAACTAAAAATTCATCTAGTAGAATATAAACCTTATGCCAAATGGAATGATACTTTTTTTATTAATGCTGAAGGAACAGTTTTTAGCTTACCAGCGTTACTAAATGTTAAAGGTAATTTTCTGATGTTATATGGCCCACAAGGCAGCCAGCAAGAAGTTTTAGAGATGTATCGTGTTATGCAACAGCAACTGGCGCCACATAATTTTAGCATAAAATCAGTATCGATGACTGCACGCCGCGCGTGGCAATTAGTTTTAGCCAATGATATTCGATTGAATATCGGTAAACAGGATATTAAAGAGCGATTGAACCGTTTTGTTGAGCTTTATCCACTATTAAAACAAGTTACAGATAAACGTATTGGATATATAGATTTGCGATATGGTAGCGGTGCAGCGGTAGGTTGGTTACCACTTTTAGCCGAATCTACTACACACTGAGTTGAAAGAGTTTGAGACTGCTGATTGATCAGATACAGGCAAATTGACGATGATTAAAACGACGGACAGAAAATTAGTAGTTGGTCTTGAAATTGGAACTTCCAAGGTTTCTGCGCTGGTTGGTGAAATTTTGCCTGATGGGATGGTAAATATTATTGGTGTCGGTAATTGTCCATCTCGAGGGATGGATAAAGGCGGCGTGAATGATTTGGAATCTGTCGTTAAATGTGTGCAGCGAGCTATTGATCAAGCTGAATTGATGGCGGATTGCCAAATATCATCGGTTTATCTGGCGCTTTCTGGTAAGCATGTTAGCTGCCAGAATGAAATAGGTATGGTGCCTATTTCTGAAGATGAAGTTACTCAAGATGACGTAGATAGCGTTGTTCATACAGCTAAATCTGTCCGAGTTCGTGATGAACATAGAATTTTACACGTTATTCCACAAGAGTATGCTATTGATTATCAAGAAGGAATTAAAAATCCGGTCGGACTTTCAGGTGTGCGTATGCAAGCTAAGGTACATCTAATTACTTGCCATAATGATATGGCCAAAAATATTGTCAAAGCAGTTGAACGTTGTGGTTTAAAAGTAGATCAATTGATTTTTGCCGGTTTAGCGTCAAGTTATTCCGTTTTAACAGAAGATGAGCGTGAATTGGGGGTATGTGTCGTCGATATTGGCGGTGGAACCATGGATATAGCCGTTTACACTGGCGGTGCGCTGCGTCATACCAAGGTTATACCCTATGCGGGTAATGTCGTGACCAGTGATATTGCGTATGCATTTGGTACCCCTCCCAGCGATGCGGAAACAATAAAAGTTCGCCATGGTTGCGCATTAGGTACTATTGTTAGTAAAGACGAAAATGTTGAGGTACCCAGTGTAGGTGGTCGGCCGCCAAGAAGTTTACAACGTCAAACATTAGCTGAAGTTATCGAGCCACGTTACACAGAGTTGCTAAACTTAGTAAATGAAGAGATCTTGAAATTGCAAGAACAATTACGCCAGCAAGGTGTTAAACATCATCTGGCGGCGGGTATTGTCTTAACAGGAGGCGGTGCTCAAATTGATGGTCTAGTCGAATGTGCCCAAAGAGTATTTCATACTCAGGTACGCATCGGTAAGCCATTAAATATAACTGGTTTAACGGACTATGCACAGGAGCCTTATTACTCCACAGCTGTCGGGCTCCTGCATTACGGCAAACAGACTCATCTTGGGAATGAAGCCGAAATGGATAAGCGTACATCAGTGAGTAGTTGGTTTCATAAAATCACTAGTTGGCTGAGAAAAGAATTTTAATTTTGTAAGAAGCAAATCTTCGCTTCTATATAAGGCACAAAACGGAGAGAGATTATGTTTGAACCAATGGAATTAACCAATGACGCGGTGATTAAAGTCATCGGCGTTGGCGGTGGCGGTGGCAATGCCGTTGAACACATGGTGCGTGAACGCATCGAAGGTGTTGAATTCTTTGCTGTTAACACGGATGCTCAGGCATTACGCAAAACAGCAGTAGGACAAACTATTCAGATCGGCAATGGTATTACAAAAGGCTTGGGAGCAGGAGCAAATCCTGAAGTTGGTCGTAATGCCGCTGAAGAAGATCGTGAAGCCTTGCGCAATGCGCTTGATGGGGCAGACATGGTCTTTATTGCTGCTGGTATGGGTGGTGGTACGGGCACCGGCGCAGCCCCAGTTGTGGCCGAAGTTGCTAAAGAGCTTGGTATTCTGACGGTAGCAGTTGTGACCAAACCTTTCAACTTTGAAGGTAAAAAACGCATGGCATTTGCTGAAACAGGGATCTCAGAACTATCTAAGCATGTTGATTCGTTGATTACTATTCCGAATGATAAATTATTAAAAGTGCTAGGACGTGGTATTTCTTTGCTCGATGCATTCGGTGCTGCAAATGATGTGCTAAAAGGTGCGGTTCAAGGCATCGCTGAGCTTATCACTCGTCCGGGTTTAATGAATGTGGATTTTGCTGATGTTCGTACCGTCATGTCTGAAATGGGTTATGCTATGATGGGATCTGGCGTGGCACGAGGTGAAGATCGCGCTGAAGAAGCGGCAGAAATGGCAATTTCTAGCCCCTTATTGGAAGATATTGATTTATCGGGTGCTCGTGGTGTATTGGTTAATATTACCGCAGGTTTTGATTTACGGCTCGATGAATTTGAAACAGTGGGTAATACCATTCGTGCATTTGCGTCGGATAATGCAACGGTTGTTATTGGTACTTCACTGGATCCTGAAATGAATGATGAGTTACGTGTGACCGTGGTTGCCACAGGAATTGGTATGGATAAGCGGCCAGAAATCACGTTGGTTACTAACAAAACAGCCCAAAAATCATCGCTAGAGCAGCGTTATCAGCAGATGCAAGGTTCAATGCCCGGCATGACTCCGTTAACGGAAGAAAAAACGGCTGCTAAAGTGGTGAATGAACAAAATATGCCGTCAAATAAGGAGCCGGACTATCTTGATATTCCAGCTTTTTTAAGAAAACAGGCTGATTAGTTAACAATTGATTGGTTTCTCTGCTTTTTGTGCTAAAATATCTTGCTAATCCTGAAGTGAGGGTTAGCAAGACAGTTAACGATGTGAGAAAAAACGATGATCAAACAAAGGACACTAAAACGTATTGTTCAAGCGACGGGCGTCGGTTTACATACTGGCAAGAAAGTCACTTTATCATTGCGTCCAGCACCGGCAAATACCGGGGTCATCTATCGCCGTACAGATTTAAATCCACCGGTTGATTTCCCGGCTGAGGCAAAATCGGTACGTGATACCATGCTATGTACCTGCTTGGTCAATGAAGATGATGTCCGTATTTCAACGGTAGAACATCTGAATGCTGCCTTAGCAGGGCTAGGAATTGACAATATTATCATTGAGGTAGATGCACCTGAAATCCCAATAATGGATGGAAGTGCTGCACCTTTTGTATTTTTATTGTTAGATGCCGGCATTGAAGAGTTAAACAGCGCCAAGAAATTTCTTCGTATTAAAGAAAATGTCCGAGTTACAGATGGTGATAAATGGGCTGAGCTAGCGCCTTATAACGGATTTAGCTTAGATTTCACTATCGATTTCAATCATCCTGCTATTAATAGTAGTACTCAACGTTATAAACTAGATTTTTCGGCCAAATCTTTTGTAAGAGATATTAGCCGTGCGCGTACCTTTGGCTTCATGCGTGATATTGAATACTTACAATCTAAAGGGTTATGTTTAGGCGGTAGCTTTGATTGTGCGATTGTTGTTGATGATTATCGCGTATTAAATGAAGATGGTTTGCGTTTTGAGGATGAATTTGTGCGTCATAAAACGCTAGATGCTATTGGTGATTTATTTATGTGTGGACATAATATCGTTGGTGCTTTTACCGCGTATAAATCAGGCCATGCATTGAATAACAAATTATTGCAAGCTGTTTTAGCAGCTGAATCTGCTTGGGATATGGTGACGTTCGAAGATGAATCTGAAATGCCTGTCGCATTTAAAACACCTTCGACAATAATAATCTGAGATATATTATTTTAAGCAGGATATTCTATCTATGGTACATCAGTGGATTATTCTCTCTCTTACATTGCTTTCGTTGATGTTTTTTACTCAAAATTAATCTTTATTGCTAGTTGCTTTGGTACTCTCTCCGGCCAATGCAGCTAGTCGCTCTAATTTTTCCTTTAGCTTTTTTGGACTTCTTTTTGCCAGGTTACGAATTGTCTTCGCACTCTCTTTGCTTAGTTTACTTATTATCTGTTTTGATGGTTTTATAGCTATTTGCTGAATTGATAAGCAATTTTTTGAATTTTTAGATGATAATGATGGATTAATCATTATGTTGATTGAAGATAAAGATGGTAAAATAGTGTTACGTAATGTTGAAAGTAGCGTAGGAAGTTCATAGCTTAATCGTGCTTTTCGGCTAGCATTGGTAACTTCTAGAATAAGAATATGTTGACGATAATTAGCGACTCGACACCAAGCCTTTAATTCGACAGGAAGTAGGCTGATAACAGTATTATTGAGTTTAATTAATGCCTGCGCGCGCTGTTGAATAGTTTGTAAAGTATTTGAATCATGGTTGTTTTCTTTTAACAAAATATTTAAAGATTGGGGATAACTATCGCGCATTTTTTTACTCCAATTCTTATATTATATGATATTCAATGAATATATTAGATCTTTGGCGACATTTTGGTAAACGATATTTTTGGCCGCACCTGTTATTAGGTATTGTAACGGCCAGTATTGGTATACCTACAGCTTTGGCAAAAGTGACTGAAAATATGTCACATACTATCCAATTATTACCACATTATCAGCAAAATTTAGAATTAGATCATCTACTAGCAGTCAGTAAGTATCGTATTTTTTATAATTGTGGCGCAAATTATTGGCATCAGCATGCTTTACGAAATATGATCCGCCAACTGACTTTTGTTTTCTCAGCTCATGAGACACAAAAGCAGTTGGAGGCCAATTTCAGTGTGCGTAAAAAACCAATTTCGTTTTATAATATGCTTGACACTCTTTACTCTATGGTTAATTTGAGTGTTTTTTATCCTATTGAGCAAAGTTTTACCAATTCATTAACTCAATCTTCTTATCACATTGCCTACCAAACTGCGCTATGGGTTGCTTGGGGTCAGGGTATTCGAGCTGGACCTTAACAAAAATTTCATAGACTTTTCTTTGATTCTTATAGCAACCATTGCTCAACTAAATATATTAATTATATTGGTTGAAACCAGATAATATAGGCGGATTTTAATAAGAGCACCGCCTTAATTGAGAAAAAATATTTATGTTAACTAAGTTACTAACAAAAATTTTTGGTAGTCGTAATGATCGTACTTTACGTCGTTTAGGTAAATTTGTTGATATTATTAATAAGTTAGAGCCTGAATTTGAAAAATTTTCCGACCAAGAACTTAAAGCCAAGACTGATGAATTTCGGCAGCGCCTTAAATCTGGAGCAACATTAGATGATTTGATCCCTGAGGCATTTGCAACCGTTCGCGAAGCCAGTAAACGTGTGTTTAATATGCGGCATTTTGATGTTCAGTTGCTAGGTGGTATGGTCCTTAATGAGCGCTGTATTGCAGAGATGCGTACTGGTGAGGGCAAAACATTAACATCAACATTACCTGCATATTTAAATGCTTTAACGGGTAAGGGTGTCCATATTGTTACCGTAAACGACTATTTGGCTAAGCGTGACGCTGAAAATAATCGACTATTGTTTGAATTTCTTGGTATGACAGTCGGTATTAATTTACCAGGTATGCCTGCGACAATGAAGCGCGAAGCCTATGCCGCGGATATTACCTATGGAACTAACAATGAATATGGTTTTGATTATCTGCGTGACAATATGGCTTTTAGTCCAGAAGAGCGTGTGCAGCGTAAACTCCACTATGCATTAGTTGATGAGGTTGATTCTATCTTAATTGATGAAGCTCGTACTCCATTGATTATTTCAGGACCAGCGGAAGATAGTTCAGATCTATATAAAAGAGTGGATAAATTAATTCCTCATCTTAAGCAGCAAGAAAAAGAAGATTCAGATACCTTTCAAGGTGAAGGGCATTTTTCTGTTGATGAAAAATCGCGTCAAGTTACCTTGACAGAACGTGGTTTGGAATTAATTGAACAATTATTAGCAAAAGCCAATTTAATGGAAGAGGGCGAATCACTTTATTCTCCGGCTAATATTATGCTTATGCACCACGTTATGGCTGCCCTACGCGCACATGCACTTTTCAGTCGAGACGTGGATTATATTGTTAAAGACGGTCAGATTATTATTGTTGATGAACATACCGGACGTACAATGGAAGGACGTCGTTGGTCAGATGGATTGCATCAAGCCGTTGAGGCAAAAGAAGGGGTTGAAATTCAAAATGAGAATCAGACATTAGCATCAATTACCTTCCAAAATTATTTTCGGCTATACGAAAAACTCGCGGGTATGACCGGTACCGCTGATACAGAAGCTTTCGAATTTAGATCTATCTATAAATTGGACACCATTGTTATTCCCACTAATCGTCCGATGATCCGTAATGATTTACCTGATTTAGTTTATATGACTGAAGCGGACAAATTTGCTGCCATTATCGATGATATTCGTGAATGTACTAGCAGAGGCCAACCGGTATTAGTAGGTACTATTTCAATCGAAAAATCAGAGCTAATTTCTCGGGAACTCACTAAAGCTAAAATTGCGCATAATGTTTTAAATGCTAAGTTCCATGCGATGGAAGCAGATATTATTGCTGAAGCAGGGCAGGCAGGTTCAGTGACTATTGCAACTAATATGGCCGGGCGAGGTACAGATATTGTATTAGGAGGCAGCTGGCAGGCAGAAATCAATAAACTAGAGGATGCTAGTCAGGAGCAAATTGATAAAATCAAGACAGCGTGGCAAGAGCGTCATGAGGCGGTAATTGCTGCAGGTGGTTTGCATATCATTGGTACAGAACGCCATGAATCTCGTCGTATTGATAACCAATTACGCGGACGTTCTGGACGCCAGGGTGATCCCGGTTCATCCCGTTTCTATCTTTCAATGGAAGATTCTTTGATGCGTATTTTTGCCTCTGATCGAGTGGCAGGTATGATGCGTAAATTGGGTATGAAACCTGGTGAAGCAATTGAACATCCTTGGGTAACAAAAGCCATTGCGAATGCACAGCGTAAGGTTGAAAGCCGTAACTTTGATATTCGAAAACAACTTTTAGAATATGATGATGTTGCTAACGATCAACGCCGAGCTATCTATTCACAGCGCAATGATCTATTAGATGGTGGTGATGTTAGTGAAACAATTGACAGTATTCGTGAAGACGTTATAACCGCAACTATCGATGCTTATATTCCTCCCCAATCTTTGGAAGAAATGTGGGATATTGATGGTTTACAAAAACGGTTAAGTAACGATTTTAGTTTAGAATT
Source organism: Arsenophonus sp. aPb (assembly GCF_029873475.1). Classification (NCBI taxonomy): domain Bacteria; kingdom Pseudomonadati; phylum Pseudomonadota; class Gammaproteobacteria; order Enterobacterales; family Morganellaceae; genus Arsenophonus; species Arsenophonus sp. aPb. Next base: position 2,385,269 of record NZ_CP123499.1, on the reverse strand, counting down.
ACCTGTTCAGGAGTGGTTGGATAAAGAACCCGAATTACATGAAGAAACTTTGCGTGAACGTATTCTAGAAAAAACGATTGCAGCTTATAGGGAAAAAGAGGAAATTGTTGGGAGCGAGATGATGCGTAATTTTGAGAAGGGCATCATGCTACAAACTCTTGATACATTATGGAAAGAGCATTTGGCTGCAATGGATTATTTGCGCCAGGGTATTCATTTACGAGGCTATGCCCAAAGAGATCCAAAACAGGAATATAAGCGCGAATCTTTTGGTATGTTTGCGAATATGTTAGAAACTCTGAAATATGAAGTAATTAGTACATTAAGCAAAGTAGAAGTTCGATTACCAGAGGAAGTCACTGTACTTGAGCAGCAAAGACGTGAAGAGGCAGAACGTCTTATGAAAAAGCAGCGCCTTAGCCATGAAATTGAAAATGAATCATTGATGTCAAAAACGGAAGCTCAAATGGCGGCCCAAGGCCATAAAATTGGTCGCAATGAACCTTGTCCATGTGGCTCAGGTAAAAAATATAAGCATTGCCATGGTAGCTTAGGTTAAAGCTCAGTTGCTAAAACAATTAAAAATAAGAGCGGAGAATATATCCGCTTTTTTACTGTACAACTTAAAAAATAATTAAATTATTTTATGGAAAAAAAACAATTACACATTGCTGTTGGCATTATTAGAAATGCACAACAAGAAATTTTTATTACCCAACGGGCAGCTAATTCACATATGGGGGGGGTTTGGGAATTTCCTGGTGGTAAATTAGAAGTTGGCGAAACACCAGTAGAAGCATTGTTTCGTGAGCTTAAAGAAGAAATTGGGATAGAAGTTATTCACAGTCAATTGTTGCAGGTTGTTGAACATGAATTTCCAGATCGTAGAACAACCTTGCATTTTTTTCTTGTTGAGCAATGGGATTGCCAGCCTTATGGAAAAGAAGGCCAATCTTCACGTTGGCTTTTACAAAAATTACTGGTAGCTGAAGAATTTCCTCCTGCGAACCGAGTAATTGTTGATATGTTAATCAATAATGTGATTTGAGTTGCTATCCGATAAATAAGTTAAAATAAATAAGTTTGTTATATTATTGTATGTAAGAGTTGTGTAATGATGTAGATAAGATCATAGTGTTTTTGATTATAAATTTATTTTTTACTGTTAGGATCATCGGAGATTTCACTCCAATCATCTATTTCAGAAATATTTCGTTGACTTGAGATCCTTTTTTCTTCACCAGCCCATTCACCAAGATCGATTAATCGACAACGTTTACTGCAAAAAGGGCGATAAGGACTACTCTCTTGCCAAATAACAATTTTATGGCAAGTTGGACATTTTACCGTGAGCTTATCTGGCATAAGGACTCCTAACAACAGGCTAATTTAAATGGTAATTCATCAGGTACAATACCATTTTCGCTGTCTTCATGTAAGAAGCGGATAGCAAAACGTGTTTTATGTCCAGAAATCTGAGGATATAAGGATAGATTTATTGGTAACTTTATTCGAATAAGATCCGCATTTTCTACGCTGCCTTGATAGAAACCATTATAGCTTTTTTGATTAGTAAATGTATTAGACTTGCGGATCAAATTTAATAGCATAATTAAAGCAGAACGTAACGGAAGGATGCCATCAATCCAAAAGTTAATTCTAGTTTCAATTTCTTTTTTATGAGTATTTAACCATAAATGTAAGGCCGGTAAATCAAAGCTACAACAACCTCCAGGTATACTTAAACGCTGGCGAGCAATACTAATAACTTTATCTTGCCGTAAGTGCTGACCAATGCGTGGCGCTTCTCTTAATAATGTGAGATTTTCTTGGAGTTCTCTTAGAAGATTTTTAATCAATGTTTTATCTGCGTGGGGATCACTGCACCATTGATTAAGTTTATTTTTTTGTTTATCTAATTCTTTGATAATGTCTGCACGTATATCGCTGCGATCTAATACTTCGATTAATTCAGAAACAGCACGAAAAAAAGCTAACCCAGTAGCTAATGAGTTGATGTTCTTCAGGTCAATAAGTTGCTGAAGTAAACACTCCATGCGCAGCCAAGAGCGCATTTTCTCATTTAATGGATGTTCATAAATAATGGTAGAAATAGTATTACTCATTATGTGTTTCCTGAGAAGCATTCATAGCTAATTGCAAATATTTCTGATGTAATTTCGCTATAGTTTCATCAAGTGTTAAGTTGTTATCGTGATTAATAATTATATCATCAGCTTTTTGTAAACGCTTTGTTCGGCTAACTTGGTTAGATAAAATATTTTTTGCTTCTTGCTGACTAATGCCGTCACGCTTAATTATACGAGCTATTTGTTCTTCTGGTGTTACGTCAATGACTAGCACGCGATTGGCAAGATGCGCTAGATTATTTTCAATTAATAAAGGGACAACCCAAACTACATAAGGGGAGTCAAGTAGAGTTAGCTGGCGTTGTGTTTCTTGATGTATTAACGGATGAAGCAAATCATTTAACCAATTTTTTTCTACTGGATCACTAAATATTTTTTTTCTTAATTTAGCGCGATTTAAAGAGCCATTATTATGGAGAATAGTTGAACCGAAATGTTGTTTTATCATATTAAGAGCATAAGTATTAGGCATAACAATTTGTCTTGAAATAATGTCTGCATCAATAATTGGTACTCCTAAGGATGCAAATTTATCTGAAACGGTGCTTTTTCCGCTTCCGATCCCGCCTGTCAGAGCAACAATATAGCTCATGCATCCTCTCTTTCAATAAATTTAAATTGAAAACTCCAAACAAAGGCCGTTAATTTTTTTATGTTTATCATAACGGGTTTGAACATCATAATATTTTTTATTTTATTGTTACATTGATTACTTAAGAAATAATATTACCTAAATTAAAAATCGGCAAATACATAGTGAATAATAATCCAGTAATTACAACTGCGAGTATTAGTATTAGCATAGGTTCAATTAATTTTATCTTTTTATTAACATAGTTAAGCAGATTATCCTGGTACCAGTTAGCCAATTTTTCTAAAAATAATGTTAAATTGCCTGATAATTCTCCGGCAGTAATAAATTGCAAGCATAGATATGGGAATAGTTTCTCTCTTTTTATACTTTCGCTAAAAGAAATACCTCGCTGAATTTTTTGATATATAGAATGAATAGCATCATGATAAACGGGATGTTTTAGTGTTTTTAATACATACTCGAATCCTTCTAATAATGTTAATCCTGATTTTTGTGTAATATGGAGCGTTTGAAAAAAATAGTAAAGTTGTTGCCAAGAAATGAGTTTATTGAGTAATGGTAAATGTAGGATAAATTTTTGTTCTCGTTTAATTAAATTTGGCGAATATTGCCTATATATAAAATAACCCCAAAAAATACAAACTAAGGTAGCAACAATATACAAAGCATTGTCAGCAATTTTATCAGAAATGGTAATAAGCAATTTAGTTGCTATTGGAAGTTGAGCATTAAATGTTTGATATATTGCTTTAAATTCAGGTAAAACGAAAAATAGCATTAATGAAACCACGATTGAAGCAATAATTAAAATAATGCAAGGATACTGTAGCGCTTTAGTTATTTTTTGTTTTAATATTTGTTGTTGTTGAAGTTGTTGGTAAATAAGTTGGCAATTTTTTTCGAGGCTATTGGTATGTTCACCTATTTCTACTAGGCGATAAATTATTTCTGGAAAAAGTTTAGGATAACATTTTAATGTTGAAGAGAATGCTTCCCCTTGATTAATACGTTTAATGATTTCTGCTAATATACATTTCCAGACCGACATATTACATTCTTTTTGAATAATATTTAGACTTTGAATTAAAGAAATATTGGACTTAAGTAATACACTAAGTTGATACATAAGATGCAAGCGATAGCTAAGAATTTTTGTGGTATATAGCGCAATTTCTCTGATTTTAATTGAAATAGGTATTAAATTGTTTTTGAGAATATATTCATAAACCTCCTGTCTAGAATGAGATATTTTATAATTTTCTATTAATATTCCCCGAGTGTTAATTGCTCGATATTTATAGATAAAATTCACTAAATTATCTCCTGTCCTGTTACTTCATACACTTCTTTTAGTGTTGTTATGCCGGCTTCGACTAGAAGTAATCCAGAAGCAAATAAACTAACGAAAGGTATTTTTTCTGTTTTTACTGGTAGCTGATAAAATTGTGTAGCTCCAGTTTCTTCTTTAAGCTCTAAAAATTCATAAATTGCAGTCCGACCTAAATATCCACCGAAACAATGGTCACATCCAACAGCCTGCCAGGTCGTAATTTCAGTTTCAATGTTATCATTTTGAATAGTAATAGGATTTTCTTCATGACGTTTACAGCTAGGGCATAATTTTCTAACAAGTCTCTGAGCAATAATCAACTTCACACAAGAATGTATTAAATGTGGAGATATGCTTAAATTTTCTAGTCGTTCTAATGTGCTTTTCGTTGAATTTGTATGGAGTGTTGATAATACTAAATGGCCGGTTTGGGCGGCTTTTATAGCAATTTCAGCTGTTTTTTGATCGCGTATTTCACCTAGCATAATAATATCAGGATCTTGGCGAAGTAATGCTCTTAAAATAGTTGAAAAATTCAAACCTATTTTTTCGTTTACAGGTATTTGATTAACTCCTTTTATCGGGATTTCGACTGGATCTTCAATTGTTGAAATATTTAATTCACTTTGATTAAGATATTCAAGGCAGCTATAAAGTGTTACGGTTTTACCACTTCCTGTTGGCCCGGTAACAAGAATCATTCCTTGTGGCAGAGAAAGTTTTTGTTTTAAAATAGCGAGGAAATTATTTTTTATACCTAGTTGTTCTAAAGAATAATGATTTTTAGTATTTAATATTCTTAAAACTATTTTTTCACCATAGAGTGTTGGTAATGTTGAAATGCGAATAGCATAGTGGATATCATGGCTTATCCATTCAAGTTGTCCATCTTGAGGCAAGCGCTTTTCTGCAATATTCAATTTTGCTAATATTTTTAATCGAGCAAATATTTCTGCACAATTTTCAACTGGCGGTGAAGGAACATAAAATAATTTACCATCAACTCTAATACGGATTTTGGTAGCGGTCTTAAATGGCTCTATATGAATATCTGATGCTCGTTTTTCAATGGCAGATGCAATAAGATAATCGACATAATTTACTGCTGGTGAATTAGGTTTGTCTTCATTATTGATTGTTGGATCATAACGTATAGGTTCTTCTTGTATTTCAACTTCATGATTACAGCGATTAAAATAATGCTCAATTTTTTCTTTTGGCCAGATATCATAACAAACAGGAACACTAGAAATAAAACGCAATGCTGTTAACAGTTCGTCATTAGGTTTTTTATAACTTGCAATAGAAAGTTTTTTTGAATTGAATTCGATCATTACAATATCATGACGATAACAAAGTTTTTTTAATTCATCTTCGATAAGATTAAAATCCTTAGGAATAGCTGTTATAAAAGTCATAATAGAGCCTTATTTTTTAGAATCTAAAAGTGTCTGCACAATGTTTTTTTAATCCGGAATCTGTACTTTCACAAAAAACTTTCCAGCTCACTTGATTTTCTGTTGTAGATAATGTTGGCTCTAACGTTATAGTTAAATCTTTTAGTGATTTTGTACCAACAACTTTAATTGTTCCATCTTTCACTTCAATATCACTGACATATTTCCCGGTCTTACTTGTTGGAATTGAAGATACGCCATTGTGGCAACCTGTAAAATGCCCATTTTCAAATCCACACAGTTCCGTATGCATTTTATAAGGCACAATAAACTGCAACATGTCAGTTAGAGCAGCTTTTTGCATATAACTTTTGTAGCTTGGAATACTAATTGCGCTAAGAACTGCAATAATTGCAATTGCTACCATTATTTCCATTAGGGAGAATCCTTGTTGTTTCATCATATTTTCCATTATCGATTGAAGATAACGTGATGATGTACAAGAGTAAGAAAAAATAATAATGAAAAAATAAAATATTAGAATATTGTTCTAAATATTATTTTTTTATGTTGAAAATAAAAAAAATAAATTCGAGCAATCTCACAAATAATTAGTTTGGCTATTTTTTATTGAAATAAATTTTCTAATATTAGCCATCATTTGTAAGTTAGCTTAGGGCAGAAATAAATAACAATTTATGATAGCTCATTTGGAGTATATATTTGTCATATATTTTGTGAAATGTATTATTTATTTACTTTTAAGATAAAGAGTTTTTATTAGCAAAGTATTCATATTAATTGTGCAGAAAAAATATCTATTTAGATTTTATATGTTGTAGTAGCGTATTAGGTTGACGTAAATTAATAAAAAAATTTACTAGACATATTTATACAATACTGTGGGGTAAAACTTAGTAATAAATTATTACTGTAAATATTAAGGAGTTGTAATGGTACTTATCAATCATGATGTGAAGCGACGTAAGGAACAATTATTAGAACGTTTACAGCAAGATATTCCTGCTAATATTACTTTCGCACTACAGGAGGATTTAGGCGGAAGTATAAATATAGAGAATGATATTAGTGGGCAATTGTTAGCAAAAAAACAGCTGGCTATTGCTAAAATAATTACCCGTGAAGATGGTATTTTTTGTGGAATGCATTGGGTAGAGGAGATATTTAAGCAACTTGATCAATCTGTTCAGCTTAGATGGCAGGTCAGGGATGGCGATAAAATAAAATCTGGTCAGATGCTTTGTACGATTGAGGGCGATGCCCATATACTGTTAATCGCTGAAAGGATTGCGCTCAATTTCCTCCAAACTTTATCAGGTGTTGCTACCAAAACAGCTAATTATGTTGATATATTGCAAGGCACAGAAGTAAAGTTGTTAGATACGCGTAAGACTATACCTGGTTTAAGAACTGCTCTCAAATATGCAGTGCTTTGTGGTGGTGGTTTTAATCACAGGTTAGGCTTATTTGATGCTTATTTAATTAAAGAAAATCATATTATTGCAGCAGGTAATATTACTTCAGCAATTAAAAAAGCACGTTTAGCGCATACAAATGTTCCTATCGAAGTTGAAGTTGAAAATATAAATGAATTAATTGAGGCAGTAGAAGCAAAAGCAGATATTGTTATGCTGGATAATTTTACTATTCCTATGATGAAAGAAGCGGTAGTGATTGCTAAGGGAAGGGTAGCTCTCGAAGTATCTGGTAATATCACGCTAAAAACATTAAAAGAGTATGCTAAGACGGGTGTAGATTATATTTCTGTTGGCGCATTAACTAAAAATATTACAGCAATAGATCTTTCTATGAGATTTAATCAGACGCTGGATGGTATTGCTAAAATATCTTAGCTATTTATTCAAGCATAATAATGAGATAGCAATGAGTTTACCTTAATTCAATATTATGTGGCTAAGTATTTAGTACGTTAATTTGTATAAATATCAAGATAATATACTGACATTAATTAAATTTTCTTAATTACTGTATTTATTTTGAATTAAGTATTTTTTAACATCAATTCTATCAATCATTGTCATTGAAAAACATTAATATCAATTATAAAAACTTGTTGTTTTTTAATTATTACATTGAATATTTATTCATTCATATTGATTAATTGTTTGATTAAAAGCAAATAGTAACGTTTCAGTTGATTAATTATATATAAAAAAATTAACATTGCTGCTTCAAAATAAACTGAAACTATCATTTTTTTGAATTTTTAAAAATCCTTATCAAAAAGTACAAGTTTTTTAAGGTTAAATTTAAGCTTTTATGGACAGCTGGTGAATACTTTGTTACTTTATGTACATCTAAGATAAATTGGTATTACCAATTGACTTTGGTAGTGTTAAATAAATATTTACGCAAAATATGAGTGGCCAATTGTAAATATGGTTTATAGCAAAATTCGCCAACCTAAATTATCTGATGTCATTGAACAGCGCCTTGAGCATTTAATTCTTGAAGGAATATTGCGCCCCGGAGAAAAATTGCTACCTGAACGTGAGTTGGCTAAGCAATTTGATGTTTCTCGTCCTTCTTTGCGTGAGGCGATTCAGAAGCTAGAAGCAAAAGGTTTTCTCCTTCGCCGACAGGGAGGTGGTACATTCGTCCAAACAAATTTATGGCAAAGCTTTAGTGATCCGCTTACCCAATTATTATCTGGCCATATGGAATCACAATTTGATCTTTTGGAAACACGTCACGCACTTGAAGGTATTGCGGCTTATTATGCTGCTTTAAGAGGTACTGATGAGGATCTGGCTCGAATTAAGATAAGTCATCTACAAATTCAGGATATCCAAGAGCGTGGAGATGTTAATGCTGAAGTTGAAGCTGTTTTGCAATATCAGTTGGTTGTTACTGAAGCGGCGCATAATGTCGTATTACTCCATATACTTCGTTGTATGGTTCCAATGTTAGAGCAGAATATTAGACAAAATTTTGAGTGTTTATATACACGTAAAGAAATGCATGCAGCAGTAAGTAAACATAGAACTCAAATTTTTGAAGCTATTATCGCACGTGAACCTGAAAAAGCACAGGAAGCTTCACATCGTCATTTAGCATTTATTGAGGAGATTTTGCTGGACATCAGCCGTGAGCATACACGTCGTGAGCGTTCTTTACGTCGAGTACAACAATACCAAAATTTAATTTAGTAGTGCAGATTTTTGTTGCTGCGTCTGCATTACCACTCTGATTTATTAGAGACAAAGTTGCGGCAATAGGAACTATCTTTTGTTCTTCTTTTTGGTTTTAGTAAATATGTTCAAAAGATGGCTCAGTAACTATATTAGAAACAGATAATAGATAAGGAATAGACCATGTCAGATATGTCGAAGAATGACGTGGATCCGATCGAAACTCGCGACTGGTTACAGGCGATCGAATCGGTCATCCGTGAAGAAGGTGTTGATCGTGCTCAGTATCTTATTGATCAAGTATTACAACAAGCACGTAAGGGCGGCGTTAATATCGCAGCAGGTTCTGGAAACTGTGATTATATCAACACTATTTCCGTAGAGGATGAGCCTGATTATCCAGGCAACATGGATTTAGAGCGTCGTATTCGCTCTGCGATTCGTTGGAATGCTGTAATGGCAGTTTTACGAGCTTCTAAAAAAGATTTGGAGTTAGGTGGTCATATGGCTTCCTTCCAGTCTTCTGCAACTTTATATGAAGTCTGTTTTAATCACTTCTTCCGGGCAAAAAACAATAAAAATGGTGGAGATTTAGTTTATTTCCAAGGGCATATTTCACCTGGTATCTATGCACGTGCGTTTTTGGAAGGGCGTCTCACTGAAGAGCAAATGGACAATTTCCGGCAAGAAATTGGTGGCAAAGGTCTTTCCTCTTACCCTCATCCTAAGCTGATGCCTGAGTTTTGGCAATTTCCTACCGTCTCGATGGGATTAGGTCCAATTGGTGCTATTTATCAAGCAAAATTCTTAAAATACTTACAACACAGAGGCTTAAAGGATACCGCAGATCAGACAGTTTATGCTTTCCTTGGTGACGGTGAAATGGATGAGCCTGAATCGAAAGGTGCCATCACCATTGCGACTCGAGAAAAGTTAGATAACCTTGTTTTTGTGATCAACTGTAACCTACAACGCCTTGATGGGCCAGTTACTGGTAATGGTAAGATTGTTAATGAATTAGAAGGTATTTTTAGCGGTGCTGGATGGCAGGTTATTAAAGTCCTGTGGGGTGGCCGCTGGGATGAATTATTGCGCAAGGATACTTCAGGTAAACTTATTCAGTTGATGAATGAAACTTTAGACGGTGACTATCAAACATTTAAATCTAAAGATGGCGCTTATGTTCGTGAACACTTCTTCAATCGTTATCCTGAGACAAGTGCACTTGTCAAGGATATGACCGATGATGAAATCTGGTCGTTAAACCGTGGTGGCCATGATCCGAAAAAAGTTTATGCCGCTTTTAAGCAAGCGCAAGATACTAAAGGTAAGCCAACAGTCATTTTAGCTCAAACGGTTAAAGGCTATGGCATGGGCGATACTGCTGAAGGTAAAAATATTGCCCATCAGGTGAAAAAAATGAATCTAGAAGGGGTTCGTTATTTCCGTGATCGCTTTAATGTACCGGTAGCGGATGATCAAGTGGAAAAATTGCCTTTTATTACTTTTAAAGAAGATTCAGATGAATATAAATATTTGCATGAACGTCGTCAGGCATTAGGCGGATATTTACCGGCACGAAATCCTACCTTTGATGAAAAATTAGATATTCCTAGCCTAGAAGATTTTAGCCAATTATTAGCCGAGCAAAATAAAGAGATCTCTACTACGATCGCATTTGTACGTGCTTTGAACGTAATGTTAAAAAATAATTCAATTAAAGATCGTCTAGTGCCAATTATTGCTGATGAAGCACGTACTTTTGGTATGGAAGGTTTATTCCGTCAGATTGGGATCTATAGTCCAAATGGACAGCAGTACACTCCTCAGGATCGTGAACAAGTTGCTTACTACAAAGAAGATGAAAAAGGTCAAATTCTTCAAGAAGGTATCAATGAATTGGGTGCTGGTGCCTCTTGGTTAGCTGCCGCTACATCATATAGCACGAATAACCTGCCGATGATCCCATTTTATATTTATTATTCCATGTTTGGTTTTCAGCGTATTGGTGATCTGCTATGGGCGGCGGGAGACCAGCAAGCGCGTGGTTTCCTGATTGGCGGGACTTCAGGGCGTACTACATTGAATGGTGAAGGTTTGCAGCATGAGGATGGACATAGCCATATCCAGTCACTAACCATACCTAACTGTATCTCTTATGATCCAGCTTATGCTTATGAAGTTGCTGTTATTATGCACGATGGTTTAGTTCGTATGTATGGTGAGAAACAAGAAAATGTTTACTATTATATTACTACCTTGAACGAAAATTATCATATGCCAGCGATGCCTGCTGGTGTCGAGGAAGGTATTCGTAAAGGTATCTATAAACTTGAATCGCTAAAAGGCAAAAAAGGCAAAGTTCAATTATTAGGATCAGGTTCAATGATGCGTCACGTCCGCGAAGCGGCAAAAATTTTGTCCAGTGAGTACAGTATTGGTTCTGATGTTTATAGTGTAACGTCATTTACCGAATTAGCTCGTGAAGGACAAGATTGTGAGCGTTGGAATATGTTACATCCGTCTGAAAAACCTCGTGTACCTTATGTTGCTCAAATCATGAATGATGCGCCTGCGGTTGCATCAACAGATTATATGAAATTATTTGCAGAACAAATTCGTTCCTACATTCCTGCAAGTGATTATCGTGTTTTGGGTACTGATGGTTTTGGTCGTTCAGATAGCCGTGAAAACCTCCGTCATCATTTTGAGGTTGATACTTCCTATGTAGTAGTAGCGGCGTTGGGTGAATTAGTAAAACGTGGTGAAATGGATGTAAAATTGGTGGATGAAGCTATCAAAAAATACAACATCAACCCAGAAAAAATTAACCCGCGTCTGGCATAAGAGGTAAAATCAATGTCTATTGAAATTAACGTTCCTGATATTGGTGCAGATGAAGTTGAAGTTACCGAAATTATGGTAAAAGTGGGCGATAAAGTTGATGTTGAGCAGTCGTTAATTACCGTAGAAGGTGAAAAGGCGTCAATGGAAGTTCCGTCACCACAGGCTGGGGTTGTCAAAGAAATTAAAGTAGCAGTTGGTGATAAAGTGGCAACCGGCAAGTTGATCATGGTTTTTGATACAGAAGAAAAAGCGCCGGAAGTTAGTGCTAAAACAGCCTCAGATTCAAACTCAGATAAAGCAGATAGCAAAGATGTAGCTCAAGCAAAAAGTGAATTAAAGGAAGTTATTGTACCGGATATTGGTAATGATGAAGTTGAAGTTACTGATGTAATGGTTAACGTTGGTGATAAAATTTCCGTTGAGCAATCACTAATTACGGTAGAAGGCGAAAAGGCATCGATGGAAGTGCCTGCACAGTTTGCTGGTGAAGTCAAAGAGATCAAAATTGCAAAAGGTGATAAAGTTAAAACTGGTTCACTTATTATGATTTTTGCAGTTGATGCCACCGTAGCTTCGCCAACTGCCAGTGCAGAAGCTAGCAGCGCTGAAATAGCAACGAAATCTGCAGTCCCATCTTCTGAAGAGCCTCAAGTTTCATCTACTGCAAAGGCTAGTGGTATTTCTGAGACTAAGAATGAATTTATTGAAAATGATGCGTATGTACATGCAACACCGCTTATTCGCCGTTTAGCGCGTGAATTTGGTATCAATTTGGCTAAGGTAAAAGGAACTGGGCGTAAAGGTCGCATTCTGCGTGAAGACGTTCAGGCTTATGTGAAAGAAGCGGTAAAACGTTCTGAAGCTGGAGCGACAACAGCGGGTGGTTTGCCAGGCATGCTACCATGGCCAAAAGTTGATTTTAGTAAATTTGGTGAAGTTGAAGAAGTTGAACTCGGTCGCATTCAAAAGATATCTAGTGCTAACTTGAGTCGTAACTGGGTAATGATCCCGCATGTCACCGTTATGGAAGATGCTGATATTACCGAAGTAGAAGCTTTCCGCAAGCAGCAAAATAAAGAGATGGAAAAGTTGCAAACGGGGATAAAAATTACACCGTTAGTTTTTGTCATGAAAGCGGTTGCTCGAGCATTAGAAGAAATGCCTCGTTTCAATAGTTCGATTTCTGAGGATGCTCAGCGTTTAACATTAAAAAAATATGTTCATATTGGTATCGCCGTTGATACACCAAATGGTTTAGTGGTGCCTGTTATTCGCGATGTTAATAAGAAAGGCATTATCGAGCTTTCAAAAGAATTGATGGAAGTATCGAAGAAAGCGCGTGCCGGCAAGTTGACTGCGTCTGATATGCAAGGTGGCAGCTTTACCATTTCTAGCTTAGGTGGTATTGGTACAACGAGTTTTACACCCATTATTAATGCGCCAGAAGTGGCTATTATGGGGCTATCTCGCTCATCAATAAAACCAGTATGGAATGGTAGTGAATTTATTTCTCGTCTGATATTACCTATGTCACTATCCTTTGATCATCGTGTTATTGATGGTGCAGACGGCGCGCGTTTCGTCACTCGTATTGCACAGTTAATGAGTGATATTCGCCGTTTGGTTATGTGATTTATAGACCGGCAGAATGTCGGTCTATTTTATTATTAGTAGTTACAGAATTTTTTCTATTTCATCCTATAGGTTGAGAGTTCTGTCACGTTCGAGTGCTTTCAAGAATGTTAACAATTCTGTAAACTGCCTGTAGTACACACGTCTCGGTGGTTATAAATTTTTTCGTCTGACCCGCCGGACAACAAAAGTAAGAGGTCATGATGAGTACTGAAATTAAAACCCAAGTAGTGGTTCTAGGTGCGGGCCCTGCGGGTTATTCAGCAGCTTTTCGCTGTGCAGATCTGGGTTTAGAAACAGTTTTAGTCGAGCGTTATGCGACATTAGGCGGTGTTTGTCTCAATGTCGGTTGTATTCCTTCCAAAGCATTATTACATGTTGCAAAAGTTATTGAAGAAGCCAAGGCATTGGCAGCACATGGGATTGTATTTGGTGAACCGAAAACCGATATCGATAAAGTAAGGCTGTGGAAAGAAAAAGTTATTGGTCAATTGACAACCGGTCTAGCAGGAATGGCAAAAGGCCGTAAAGTTAAAGTTGTTAATGGCTTAGGTAAATTTACCGGCGCGAATACACTGGTTGTTGAAGGTGAAAAAGAAGTAACGACGATAAACTTTGACAATGCCATTATTGCAGCAGGTTCACGTCCGATCCAACTTCCATTTATTCCACATGATGATCCTCGTGTGTGGGATTCTACTGATGCTTTACAACTAAAAAAAGTTCCCAAGCGTATGCTAGTGATGGGCGGTGGTATCATTGGTTTAGAAATGGGGACCGTATATCATGCATTAGGATCGGAAATTGATGTTGTGGAAATGTTCGACCAGGTTATCCCCGCAGCCGATAAGGATATTGTTAAACTTTTTACTAAACAGATAAGTAAGAAGTTTAATTTAATGCTTGAGACTAAAGTGACTGCGGTTGAAGCTAAAAAAGATGGTATCTATGTCACAATGGAAGGCAAAAAGGCGCCGGCAAAACCACAGCGCTATGATGCAGTTTTAGTGGCAATTGGTCGTGTACCCAATGGCAAATTGATTGATGCGGGTAGAGCAGGAGTCGAAGTGGATGAGCGCGGTTTTATCCATACAGACAAACAGATGCGTACCAATGTGCCTCATATTTATGCGATTGGTGACATAGTTGGCCAACCAATGTTGGCTCATAAAGGTGTCCATGAAGGTCATGTGGCGGCTGAGGTGATCTCTGGTTTGAAACACTATTTTGATCCAAAAGTTATCCCTTCAATTGCTTATACTGAGCCGGAGGTTGCCTGGGTTGGTTTGACGGAGAAAGAAGCTAAAGAAAAAGGTATTAGTTATGAAGTGGCCTCTTTCCCATGGGCTGCTTCTGGTCGTGCTATTGCATCTGATTGTTCAGAGGGTATGACCAAGCTTATTTTTGATAAGGAAACTCACCGTGTTATTGGTGGAGCGGTCGTCGGTGTTAATGGTGGCGAATTACTCGGTGAAATTGGTTTAGCGATTGAAATGGGCTGTGATGCAGAAGATATTGCATTGACCATTCATGCTCACCCTACATTATACGAGTCAATTGGTATGGCTGCTGAAGTATTTGAAGGAAGTATTACTGATTTACCTAATCCTAAAGCGAAGAAAAAATAATTTATTTCAATAAAATAAATTTGTTGTGAAAATTATTTGATTTGTTACTAGCTCCTTTATTTGATTTAAATAAGGGAGCTATTTTTTTGATTGAAAAGTAAGATTAATCGTTTATTCAATTGAAATGTTTGTTATTTAATAAAATTAACTAGTTATTACAAATTATTATAAAAAACAAACTATTTTTGCTATTAATGGATAAATTTTTATACGTAAAATAGGAATAAGTTAGGATAAAAAATGTATCAATATATATTGATCTTGATGAATGTTGGAGGTATGTAAATAAATTAACAGTATAATTAAATTCTGTTATTCTGGATGTTCCATACTGGGCATAATTGATAGATGTAAAATTATGTTAAGCCAATTCCTCTGACCAGGCACTTCATTTTCTATTTGAGATATTGATAGCCAGGTATATAAATTAAAATCAATTGAGGAGAACGTCGTGCTAAAAGAGTACCGTGAGCACGTAGCTGAACGTGCGGCACAAGGAATAATACCTAAGCCACTGAATGCTACCCAAGTTGCTAAGTTAGTTGAATTAATAAAAAACCCGCCTGAAACTGAAAAAAATTTTCTATTGGATCTGTTAAGTAATCGTATTCCTCCAGGTGTTGATGAAGCTGCTTATGTAAAAGCTGACTTCTTAGCTGCTATCGCACAAGGAAAAACATATTCCACCTTACTTACCTCAACAAAAGCGATAGAGTTATTAGGTACTATGCAGGGTGGTTATAATATCCACCCATTAATTGATGCGTTGGATGATGAACAATTGGCACCAATAGCAGCCAAAGCCTTATCCCATACTTTATTAATGTTTGATAACTTCTATGATGTAGAAGAAAAAGCAAATATGGGCAATACATATGCGCGTCAAGTGTTAGGCTCGTGGGCAAATGCCGAATGGTTTCTTGAGCGGCCTGCATTAGCAGAAAAACTAACTGTAACTGTCTTTAAGGTAACGGGTGAAACGAATACTGATGATTTATCACCAGCACCTGATGCTTGGTCACGACCGGATATTCCGTTACATGCACAAGCAATGCTTAAAAATGCCCGTGATGGCATTATACCAGATGAGCTTGGTGTTATTGGGCCCATCAAGCAGATTGAAACATTGAATAAAAAAAGTTTTCCATTAGCTTATGTGGGTGATGTTGTCGGTACAGGCTCTTCGCGAAAATCAGCAGCCAATTCAGTAATATGGTTTATGGGCAAAGATATTCCTTTTGTACCTAATAAACGTAATGGTGGCGTTGTGTTGGGCGGAAAGATTGCGCCAATATTTTTTAATACCATGCAAGATGCGGGCGCTCTGCCAATTGAAGTTGATGTGACTTCACTTAATATGGGAGATGTGATTGATATTTATCCCTATAAAGGAGAAATCCGCTGTCATGCCACTAATGCGTTATTAGCAACCTTTGCATTAAAAACTGACGTTTTACTTGATGAAGTGCGAGCTGGTGGGCGGATTGCGTTGATTATTGGCCGCGGATTGACGGCAAAAGCGCGAGAGTCTATGGGCTTGCCTATTAGTGAAGTATTTCGCCAGGCAAAATCAGTTATACAAAGTGACAGAGGCTTTACCTTGGCACAAAAAATGGTTGGTCGTGCTTGTAATAAGCCTGGAATTCGTCCTGGCGAATACTGTGAACCCAAGATGACGTCGGTTGGCTCGCAGGATACTACCGGGCCGATGACACGAGATGAACTTAAAGATTTAGCTTGTTTAGGTTTTTCAGCCAATTTAGTAATGCAGTCATTTTGTCATACCGCTGCTTATCCAAAGCCTATCGATGTGACAACTCATGATACTTTACCCGATTTTGTTATGGATCGTGGCGGGGTTTCTTTGCGTCCCGGTGATGGCATTATTCATTCTTGGTTAAATCGCATGTTGCTGCCAGATACAGTAGGAACGGGAGGGGATTCACACACGCGTTTTCCTATCGGTATTTCATTCCCAGCTGGTTCCGGTTTAGTTGCTTTTGCTGCGGCGACGGGTGTTATGCCTCTAGATATGCCTGAATCGGTATTAGTCCGCTTTAAAGGTCAAATGCAGCCGGGTATCACGTTACGCGATTTAGTTCATGCAATTCCTTACTATGCTATTGAGCAGGGATTATTAACAGTCGAAAAGCAAGGTAAAAAAAATATTTTTTCCGGCCGAATATTGGAAATTGAAGGCTTACCACAATTAAAAGTTGAACAAGCGTTTGAATTAGCAGATGCCTCGGCGGAACGATCAGCAGCGGGTTGTACAATCAAGTTAGATAAAGAACCGATTATCGAATATCTACAATCTAATATTGTATTATTGAAATGGATGATTGCTGAGGGATATGGTGATCGCCGTACTCTTGAACGTCGCATTAATTCAATGAATAAATGGTTGGCTGATCCGCAATTATTAACCGCAGATGCCGATGCAGATTATGCGGCTATCATTGAAATTAATTTAAATGAAATAATCGAACCCATTTTATGTGCGCCGAATGATCCTGATGATGCACGTTTATTATCATCAGTGGCACATGAAAAAATTGATGAGGTTTTCATTGGCTCTTGTATGACTAATATTGGCCATTTCCGTGCAGCAGGTGAGCTTTTAGAGCGATATAAAGGGCAAATTCCCACTCGCTTATGGATTGCTCCGCCGACGAAAATGGATGCGACCAAGTTAATCGAAGAAGGTTATTATAATATTTTTGGTAAAAGTGGTGCACGAATTGAAATTCCTGGTTGTTCACTCTGTATGGGTAATCAGGCGCGTGTTATGGATGGCGCAACCGTTGTTTCAACTTCTACTCGTAATTTCCCAAATCGATTAGGAACGGGAGCCAAAGTTTTTCTTGCATCAGCAGAACTTGCTGCGGTGGCTTCATTATTGGGCTATTTACCAACAGTGGAAGAGTATTTGCAATTTATTAATGGCGTGGGTAATAACAGCCAAAATATTTATCAATACTTAAATTTTGACTTACTACCTCAATATACAGATAAAGCAGATAGAATAATTTTTCAGTCTGCTGTTTAAAACAATAACTTTTCTTATACCCTATTACATTATTTCTTACTGTAAGTAATCCAGAAATAGGGTATAAGGTTTAGATTATTCTGTCTGTTATCTAAAGTTTTATACCTACTTTAAGCGTTATATCTATTATTTATGTAGTTGCTTATTTTTCAAGCAACACTGAATTAGATTTGTTAAAGTGAATTAAAAAAGCGATCGAAATTAGCTTTTATATAAGTAAGTTGTGCATTAAATGCGGTTTTAACTAGATCTTTTTGACAGCTATTAAGATTTTCTTTTTTCAATTTGAAAAAAGAATCTTGCATTAATTGAACCGTTACATCACATGATTTCTGGAATGCTGTTATAACGTTATTTTTACCAGTGTTGGCTGCTTCAATGACGATTTTTTCAAAAACAAGATCGGCTACATCACGAATATTCTGAACTTCTTCGTTATTAATTCTACCATCTTCATATGCTCGTTTTATAATTTTATCTAATTTATCATTAATTTCTTTAACATCCATAATTTAAATCCTTTTAGTAAATAAAATATTTCATATAGTGAATGACAGTCATTTAGCTAATTCATGAAGAAAATGGTTTTTGCACAAACCTAATTAAAGCTTACTCATTTAAAGTTATCGCTACAACAAAACATAGTTATAAACTCTCTTAAAAATGGCATTGTGGTATAGAATAAGCTAAGCCGGCCTTACTTATTGGTAACAAGTTATCGCTTACTAATCGTCAATTTTTAAGTGAATATTTCTATAAATAACTGTGTATTTATATTGTCGGAAAAATAAAGTATTTTTATTGTAATGGTAATATTTTGAGCGGTTAAATGACGAATTAAAGTCGCACTAGAGTAAAAGGATGGAGATGCGATATGGATTATGAATTTCAGCAGAATGTTACAGGCCATGTCATTGCTCGATTTTCAATGGATCATGAAGCAGTTGGTTATTGGTTAAATGAGGAAATTAACGGTGATTTATGTCAGTTAGAGCAGATCCAGACAGGTTATCGTTCTATTAAAGGTAGTGGTCGTCAATGGAAAAAAATCGGGCGTGAATATACATTGTTTATGGATGATAAGGAAATCATGATCCGAGCTAACCAGTTACATTTTCAAACGGAAGATTTAGAAGAAGGGATGTGTTATTACGATAATGAAAGTATTGCATTTTGTGGTTTAGATGATTTTATTAACATGTTGGAAAACTATCGTAACTTTATCTTATCAAATAGCATCAAGTAAAGGATGACAAAATTGCTATTTTATTTTGTCAATTTCATATCTAAGATCAGACAGTTTTTGATATATGATTAGTAATTGTTTATTTTCTAGAAGGGGATTGAGATGGATGAAAATGGTGTAGTAGAAACGATTGATCAGGCAAAGAGTTGGTTTATTAATCATCAGGATCTATTAATTCAGTATGCGGTAAATATCGTTTTTGCATTAGTTATCCTATTTGCTGGTTTGATCGTTGCTAGATGGATCAGTCATATCACTAATCGATTAATGTCATTACGCGGAATAGACAAGACGGTCAGAGATTTTTTATCAGCAATTGTTCGTTATGGCATTATTGCATTTACCTTAATCGCCGTATTAAGTAAGTTAGGCGTACAAACCGCCTCTGTCATTGCTGTTTTAGGTGCGGCCGGGTTAGCGATTGGTTTAGCTTTACAGGGATCTTTATCTAATTTTGCTGCTGGCGTACTATTGGTTATTTTTAGACCATTACGCGCAGGGGAATATGTCATTTTAGGCTCGGTGGAAGGAACTGTGGAGCATGTGCAGATTTTTTCAACCTCATTACGCACTGCCGATGATCGCATCGTTGTTATACCCAATAGCAAAGTAATTAATGACAATATCATTAACACCTCTCGTGAGCCAAATCGGCGTACGCAAATAATGGTAGGTGTCGCTTATAATGCGGATATTGACAGTGTTAAAAAAGTGTTAGGCGATGTTATTGCGGCAGATGAACGTATTCAGCATGATAAAGGGGTTACTATCCGTTTACATGAAATGGCACCTTCTTCGCTTAATTTTGTAGTACGTGTTTGGACGACTAACGCTGATGCATGGAATGTTTACTGGGACTTAATGGAAAATTTTAAAAAACAGTTAGATGCACATAATATTGGCATACCTTTCCCACAAATGGATGTTCATTTATATCAAACTAAAAATGGCTAACCAATCACATTGGTGTGGATTAGGCTTCACACCAATATTTTTATTGGTTAGTAAACTATTTCTCTATTTATTGACGTGTATTAATTAGCGTTAATTAAAATTATTCATTATGATTAATCTTTCCTATTATGCTTTTTAATATTCTATCATGTTAAGAATAAACAATTATTGGCTAGCAAATAGTCTATCTAGTATTGAATTAATTATGTGGAGGTCTCGTGAAGCTTAGTTCGATTATATTTTTAGCCATGATGTCAGTGAGTTCATTACCTTTACTTGCTCAAGCTAATTCCTTACCTAATGGGCCACACATTGTGACCTCAGGCAATGCAACGATAAAAGCCATACCAGATATGGTAACCTTATTAATTAATGTTGCTGTAACAGAAAAAAATGCGGCATCAGCTAAAGCGGCAGTTGATAAACGTGTCAAAGAATATTTTGATTTTCTCAATAATAAAGGGATAGCGAGTAGCGATATCAATGCAGCAAATATCACCACTCAGCCAAAATATGAATATGATAAAGCAGCAGAAAAATCTAAAATAGTTGGTTATACCGCAGAACGTTCAGTAGAAGTTAAACTATATAAACTGGATCAGCTAAATACGTTATTGGATGGTGCTTTAGCCGCAGGTTTAAATGAAATCAATGCGGTGCAATTTGGCGTTAAGGACCCTAAACATTATCGTGATGAAGCACGCAATAGAGCAATTGATAATGCTAAAGCGCAAGCAGAGGCGCTAGCGGCGGGATTTAATGTTAAATTAGGTAAAGTTTATAGTGTTAATTACCGAGCACCTGATGCAACCCCTTACCCAATGCCAAGAATGAAGGCGATGACGCAAATGGTAGCTGCCGCTGCCAGCGATAGCAATCAAACTTATGAACAACAGAGTATTGATTTTACCGATCAAATTGACGTTGTTTTTGAATTGAAACGTTAATTTTTTGTTTTTTACATTACTATTTTCTTGTTTTAATATCTGGCGTCCGGTTTGTACTAGGGCGTCAGGCATTAGGCATTCGATAAAAATATGAATGATAAAGATAGTCGTATTTTATTTAGCCAAACTATATTAAGTTCATTATCTCTGATTGCTAAACTGAGCTTATTGTCATAAAAATGAATTTTTTAAGGCAAGCAGATAGGATATATCAGCTAGCAAAAAAATGGATTGTAAAAATTGAGAAGTCGCAATTAGTTCTTATATCCTTGAGGTTAAAACTTTAGCTAAAGACTTTAGCTTCATTATTGATATTAAGTATACCTTTTTCTGATTGTTATAGAACAATATGATAACCAGAAGACAAATTCGTTATTAAGCTTTGATGAAATATTAATAATATTATTAAAAAATTATAAGTAAATATTTCAAATATAGCTAGTGCCTAAGATTAATATAATTATATTTTTTATATCATTAATTATCATCAATATACTTATAACTTGATAATACATATTTATTTCTATTATATATTACTCTTTTTTATCATTCTTTTATTAGTCATTCCCCAAAAAATTTATAATTTCATTATAGTATGAAATAGTCTTTTATTTATCTATTAATTAATAAAATAAATGTTCTCTGATATTAAAATAGTTACGTAATATTTATAGTGATTATTATTTATATTTTTATGAAAAATAGTAAAGTCACCGTTAATATTTTATATAATTTAAGATAAGTTAATTGTTATAAATTATAAAATTTTTTTACTAAAAAGATTTTAAATATGATCTATATATTATTAATATTATGTGTAAATTTATATTAAAAATTATTATTAATAATAGGTAATTTATTATGCCGGAAAATGAAATAAAACGAGTGGATATTGATTTTAAGCAAAGAGAAATAATTTTTACGTTTGCGAAAAAATGGTTAGATCATAATAGTAATAAATTCTTTCTACGCAGTAGTGATGAAAGGAAAAAAATAATCTACGATGGCATATGTTTGGGATTAACACGTTACTATATGGCACATATTGCTCAAAATAGGCAACAAAACCCAGCGGTTTTTTTTATTAAATTTTATCGTTTAATTGGAATGGCGAATAGAGAAATTCCTATTAATGCTGGGATTCTTGAACGTTATCAAATAGAAGCTGAAAGACGGTATGCAAATGCTATTTTAGATAAAGTGTTTTTTGATATACTTAATGAACATACATATGCCAATAACATAAATTTCTTGCAGGGTTATGTTATTCCAGAAGTAAAAAACTACTTACGTACTAAAGAGGATCCTACGGCTGTCAATGCTCATAAAATAATTAAGCGGATTTATAGAAATGAATTAATTAGAAATCCTGATTTAGTCAAAGAGAGATGGTTTATTGATATTTTCTTAATAGCAGAAAAAAAATTTACCGAATCCGATAAAAAATCTATTATTGAAATACAATCAGCAATTGAAGCCGCGAAAATTAACATTTATAAGATTTATGTAGATGATGATATGAATTATCTGAAAAATCGTGGAATTGTTTATTTAAAATCAAGAAATTCTACGACTCATAGCAGATATTTTATAGATATTGATAGATTATTTTTACATATTGAAAATACCAATCGAGATAGCTACTATGAAATAGCTACTCTTGATCATATTATGCTGTTAACCGTTAAAGTTGATCCAAATAATCAACAGAAGAGTTTAACATTTTTTGATTCTAATAAAGGATTATACCTTTTTAATGATCTCGCTGAGGCAAAGAATTTTATTATTGAATTTAGTAAATATACTAGCGAAAAGTATCAATGGAATTTAGAAAAGATTGATAATCCAGAAATACGTGTCGCTTTTTTTGCCAAAGCTAGCACTTTTAATGATCAATTAATTGATTTGACGCCACCTAAATATAAAATTAGCTTGATGGTTATCAATAAACTGGTTACTCACGGTGATATTATCCAAACTAATGAGGAGGTAGAAATAAAATTTTTGCAGTTGAATCAACATAATAAAACAGTCACATTTACAATAGAAAAAAAATCAAATATTGCTCATGAAAATAAAAAAATTATTATGAGCACTGATCATATTGATGTAAGAACAATAATCTACTTGGTTAATAAAGAACAAGATAATTTATTTGCACTGTCCCATCAGAATTTATTTACTCGTTTTGATAAAGGTAATATTCAAGTTTACCGTTTACCGGATGACTTTGATCTTTCGGCTAATCTTAATGATATTCATGGCAAACTGCCAACGCCTGCTTATAAAGTAGTACCAGACGGTGCTATTAAAAGCTTTCAAATGGTTAGTCAAGCGCCAAGAATGGATGGCAATAATAGTGTGAATATAGATTTTGATAACTGGGAACAACCAATAATACATCGAAAATTGGTAACTACTAATCAAAACAACCCGCCTTCATTATATAAACGAACGATTATTATTCAAATTCAATCTGATACTATTCTTGACCAGGTTGTCGCAGGTTTAATTGCTAAACATCCAGAAAAAACCATTTTATTGCAATTTGATATTGCGACAAAGAAAAGACGGCTTGCTTATGGTCGCTACGAAGATTTATTGTCAGCAGGTAAAACACGTTGGATAGTTGTTGGTCACGGTGATTATCAAGGCAATGGAAAAGTTTCGAAATTTGCTCAACACTCTCCGAAGGCCGTTGTTGATGGATTGCTATGGTTAAAGAATGATTTAGCAATAAAACAAACGCCGGATAAAATTGTGCTAATGGGTTGTGACTTAGCTAAAGGAACAGCAAAAGAAGACTTTGCTTTTAATATGATCCAATTACTCAATAAAAATGCGCTTGATGCGGATATTATTGCTTATACGAATGATTTATTTGTTGATAACCATGGTAAACGGATTGGTTATATCAATAGTGAAAGTAATGAATTTCTGCCTGCCCGAATTTATAAAAAAACCTATCAATATCACCACGCAACAGACAGTATCACAATTAACGGTAAGCCCGCCATTTTATCTTTATTGCATGATTTGCAGGCGGACAAAGTCTCCTTTGAACGATTTATTACTGATAATCAGCCATTATTGACCCCATTATTTTCTGATCTAACTGGAGAATTAAATATTGATCTAATCAAAAAAATTGCCTATGACCAACGAGCTTATGATTTATTTAAAAATGCAATTAATGAGTCAGACTACAATGATTATGAGAATTTTTATAATAAAATAACGAGTGAAATGATTAATAACGGTATTGATGAAGCGCCAATATGGAAGACCGTAAATAAAAACTATATTGATGAAAATAAGTTAAATCTTCCCGATAATAATAGTGATAAATTGAATGTTATTATTCGCCTAACTAGTGATAAAGAGAGTCTGACTAAAGCGCAATTATATGCCATATTTAAACCCGAAAATACCCTTATTATTCAGTATGATGTTAAAAATAATCAGTCGTTTATTGAATATGGCACCTTGTCAAGTTTAGCATTGTACGGCAATCACAGTTGGACGATTTTAGATGGCAATGAGTTGCAGTCATTGGATCCTGATACTCTATCACAATCATTACTGGTTTTACGGCAAAAATACCCGCTAAAAGTGCCAACGGAGATCAAACTATTTAATGATAAAGGCAAAATAGAAAATACTGCTATTTATGATCCTCAGTATGTAGCCGCCCGTTTATGCCAAAAATTGGCGGAAAAAGGGCTGAATTCTTCGGTTTCAATTCACCAGCCAAAATCAGAATTTATGTTGCCAGATTCTGAACTCGGTATTTTGCTGGATGATTATCATGAACTGCAAAAAAACACTTTTCAGCTTGATAGTACAACGCAAAAATTGATGATTAATGGTGAACCACCAATTAAGGCTTTGTTACTCGATATTGTAAGCGGGAAAATAACGCTAGCAGAAGTTACCGCTAAAAATCCTGCAATATTGCTACCTAGTTTTGCTGATCAGCAGGGTAAACTTGATATTAAGAAACTTAAGCAAACAATTTATGATCCGCTATTAAGTATTAAGGTTAACCAGTATTTTGCCCATGGTGATTATCTTGCTCATGATGCTCGGTTACGCTGGAATTCCCTTTTTGTTGCACAAGAGACCTTATCCTTAAGTCAGCAATCGGCAGAATTATCTTTTCTGGTTGGTGAATTACAGGCAAATCCCTATGCTGTTCGCTATTTAAGCGATCATAGTCGCTATCTATTAAGACAATATTTTTCATCCAGTAATGGTGAACTTGATACCATTTATTTAATGCAGGCACTTGCACATCCAGAATATATTGAATTTATTCAAACTCAATTACAGGAATTTACTGGTCTAAAAATTGGTAATGAGTTTGACGGACTTTCATTAAAACAAACTTTGATGAAGAGTTCTACTTGGCGGCAACGAGTTTTGGATAATATAGTCAGTTTAACTAAATCAGCACAATGCTCGCAGAGTGAGGCAACCATATCTGTGGTTAGCCATGGAGATTATTTGGATAAGACAAATACCAATAGCTTACGTATTGAACAAGCATTGGGTGCTCTTTATGTCATAGCATGTCAGAAAGGGAAGCAAGCAGAATTTATTAAAATATTAGCATACCAACAGGCTTTGCTTGAGCTTAATAGCAAAAGTGAGCCTAGTAGCCAGGATCAACAATTTTTAACCGAGTTTGACGCTGCCATTAGCCAGCTGCAAAAGATTAATTATACTGCACGGATTGAAAATCAATCACTAAAAAACTGGTTAATGCAAGCATCGGATGGTGGTTACTATTTGCAGTCAGGTGAGCATGCTTTTACTGTTGTGATTAAGCGGCAAGATGATATTTTTCAATACCAGCTTTATGATCCGAAAGCCGGTGAACTTGTTATTAATAGTGGTAAGCAAAAACAAGCACAAGAGGATTTTTTCCATGTCTTTCAAACGTATTTAGATAGTGAGACCCGATACCACAAGGAGAACACAGAGCGGAAAGCTGATTTGATGATTGAAAACATTAATGGTGATTATCTCTTTGACATCTATGAATTAATACTTGATCAATAGTCAGTTGAAAAAACAGACGTTTTTTGGCAATTTACTCCCCCTCAGTTAGATGCTAACACTTATTTGGTTAAAATAAATAATATTGAGATTAGCCTGCCATTATTGATACGTGCTGGAGCACAAATTGATGGCCAATCTCTATCAGTCAGACATATTCAATCATTGCCAGACTGGCGTGAGCGATTGACATTTGATGCCGCTATGTTAAGCCATCACTTGATGTTACTTGATGGTAGTCATCATGACCCGCAATTTATTAAATTAATTAAATCACTAATTGATCAAAAAGGGCAAGATAACCTGATCGCCACGCGTGCGGAGTTGGCAGATGTAGGGATAGTAAAACAGCAATTAGGCTATGTTGATCGCTATGTTAAAGGTGAGGTAATTGATGCTGCATTGTGGCATGAAATGAAAAATACCACCTTTAAATTGCCCCGTTATGCGCGAATAATGAGTAAAGTAGGCTATGGTTCACAAGCTATCGGGATTGCTCAGCTTTGGATTTTAACTAACCGGGCGGCAGATCAATTACAGGATCCGCGTTTATCCGATGAACAAAAAGCTGAAATTAGGCAGCAACTTGCAGTGGCATATGGCGCCGCAGCGGCCAATTTTGGTACCGATATCATGCAGCCAATCATATTTAAATCAGTAAATAAAATCACTGATTCCACAGAGATTGCCGCCAAATTTGCCGGCCGCGCAACAGCAGTATTAAATGCTTTGTCGGCCGGATTTGATATTTACAATGCTTATCAGTCATTTCACCAATTATCGACCGAAGCTGATCCTGAGGTGCGACAAGATTTGATCGTTAATGGAACGATTGCGGTCGTCAGTGCGGCGGTCAGTATCGCTGTTTCGGTTGCTCTTTTGGCTGGTTTTTCTGCTGCCGGGCCAATAGGCATTGCTGTCGGGGCTGGATTAATGGTTGGTGGCATGATTTATAATGGCATTAGAGCCGTTGAACGTATTGAGGAGAAGGTCAAGCTTACGGGATGGGAAGAGTTTGCGACAGGAATTAGGGCCGCTTTTGGTGAACAGCCACCCACCAGTGTTCTCAACAAGTTGCAAGCCTATAATGAAGAAGAAGGTTACGAGGAGTCACTATTACAACGATTTAAGAACCAAATTAATATTTTTCGAACAGAAGGCTATGGTCGAGCTCTGTATGTAAAAGAGAGTTATCAAATGGCAGAAGTACCGCTGTTTAATCTACGGGATATTGGATCAGGTTTAAGTTTGACAACTAAGGAGCAAGCAAAAGTATTAACTCTTGAAAAATTAAATGGTTCTAAAATACAAATTTCTGCCCATGAACAAACAACAGAAAATTACAATTACCTTGATATGTCCCTTTTGGAGGGCACTATAGGCGATAAAACTTTGGGTAATTCTTTCTTCACTTATCCTAAATACCGATTTACCGAAGATGAAGTTAGCAGAATTACCACGGTATATCCTGATAAATATGCAGCCGAATCTGTCGTAATAAAAAATTACGCCCCAGTAATGAGTTCAACAAGCAATGAAACTTTTATATTTGATCCAGAAAGAAAGGATTTGGATTTTTATCTGACAGGAAAAAAAATAGCATCGATTTATTCTTATATTGAAAAAAATACGCAATTTATTTATTTAACTGACAAGGAAGAGGTTAAGTCCATTCCTCTTGATAGAAATCAGCTACAATATCAGTTGTCACTAGCAGGAGAGAATGCAGGTATTATTTTTAACACGGCTAATGGTAATGATACCATTGTTGGTTTTAAACAGTATAAAAATAGATTTGAGATCTATAACGGTAATAAAGTTTTTTTCGGTGGTGAGAAAAATGATACTTTCGTATTAAATTTTGATGCACATTATCCGAATGAGACACGATATTTAGATGGATATGCAGGTAGTAATTCTATAATTATTAATCAATTACCAGTAATTAAATCTAATTCCAATGTTGATATAGAAAAAAATAGTACTAATTTACAGGGGTTTGATAAGGATAGCTTTACCATACAGGATGGTGTATTGGTTAATTTAGCGCAAGAAGAGATTTGGGCGATCGATAATCACCAGTATGCTATTGATAATTATGATAATGAAAAATCCTCTTCATTTAAGCAATCACAGCTGCTTGCCACCATCAAAAACATGGAAAATGTAACCGTAGTAGCGAATAGTGCCGATATTATTGTTGGTGATGCACGGGATAATGTTTTAGATGGTAATCTAGGTAATGATAAATTGTATGGTGGTAAAGGTAATGATACTTTAATTTTAACTCAAGGCATTGCTGATGGTGGTGAAGGTCATGATGTTTATCGGATTAAGCGCTATAACTGGCAAGATCATATTGAGATATTTGCCGATGATAATTTGCAATATCAGCATTGGGATCCAATAAAAGGCGCTTTTGTTTTTGCTGATACGAATAATAGTGAAGAAATTGCCTCTACAACCAATCCAAAGTTTCGCTTTAAAAACGGCTATTCTTATAATGCACAAATTGTCATTGATGACAGTCATCGAAATATTAATCAACAGAGTGTGGTTTACCTGGATTATGATATTAATGAAATAAAATCTGTTTCCAGATCGGGTAATGATATTGTTATTGAAATTGAAATTATCAATAACGCCAAATTTGTTAAAAATAACATAATAAGTAATATCGTAATTAGATTAAAAAACGTTTATGCACAGGATGAAAAAGGCAACTATTTTACAAATCATGAATATAATGTGAAATGTCAAGATAGCTTTTTACTGTCACCTATATTAGTTTCAAAAACAGATAAAAATAGAAATCCAACTGAATATTTTAAAGCGACATATGTTAGACCAAAATATCCCAATGAAGGAAATGTCTATACCAATGATGTTGAAGTTAATTTTGCGCGTAATAGTTTTAAGGTTTTTAGCAAAGATATTTATAAAATGCCTACTGGCATTAAAGTTATGGCAAAATTTTTAACATCAGAAGGGATGACTATTATTGGTGATAATGATGATCAGATTATTGCTCTGGCTGCACAGTATTATATTTATGTTTCAAAAGGTAATGATTTCTATCTTATTAAGAGCATGGCATTAAAAAATTCTCCTGAAGCTGATACTACTTTCAATCTTAATGAAGATATTATTTTTGATTTTAGTAAAGTAAAAAATAGTTTTGATAGTAAAGATAAGATTATTATCGCAATACAAGAATATAGTGGCTATGATTTTGAATTTGATGGTGAACGTCTTATTCATAAAGATAAAGTTGGCAAAATTGCTAATATTGTTTTTAAGAATTTACCTAAAAAAGAAATAAAAAATATCATTGTACAGGATAAAAATCAGCAATGTTTTATGATGTCATTAAAAAAAGGCGAAAATAAAATTGTTCCAATAATTGCAATTAAAGAACCAACGTCAGGTCATGATATAATTGAGTTACCAGTAGGTTATCGCTTAAATGAAAATCGATTAGATACTATGGCCGGTGATGATATTATTACTGACTTAAGTGGACGCGATAATATAATTAATGCTGGCCCTGGAGATGATTTGGTGACAGTGATAAATGGCAATAATATTATTGATGCTGGAATAGGAGATGATATAGTTGTTACCGCAAAAGGCCATAATATTATTTTACCAGGTGAAGGGAATGATATTGTTAATAGTGGTATAGGTGATGATACTATTATTACTATCAATGGAAATGATGAAATTAATGGCGGTAAAGGTAACAATGCAATATTTATTAATCATCAAGTTGGGCATGTAACTATTAATTGTGCTGGTGGTTCTGATACGATTTATATTCAAAATTTTGATCACTATTTTTCTGATGGGAATATACGATACTATATAGCGGATAACCAACAAGATTATCTTATTAAATCAAAAGATAAGAAATCCAGTATTACTATTAAAAATGCAGTAGCGAATGAAGATAAAATAAAAATTTATGCAGGAATAAATAATGGTAATTATCTGGATAGTGATAGCATAAATATCTTGATCGATAAACTATCAGCTTTTAATAAAGAAAAAGACAGAGCATCATTAAATTTGATTGATTTTATTAACAATGGAGTTGAACAAAATATTTTTGTCGCATCGCAGTATAGTTATTAAACAAAATTAACTATTCTTATAATATGATTAAAGCAAAGAAGTATTTTCTTTGCTTTTCACTATTTTTATTAACTATAATAAAATGAAAATTAATTTTTTATATAGTATGATTGAATGTTTTTTCTAATAATAAATACAACAAGTTATTTTTTCAATTAATTATATTTATTATATTACAATAATTTTTTTAATTACTTATCATTTTTTTATTTTTTATTGAAATAATTTACTAGCTAGTTTAACAATAAATAAAAAGAGCTCATAAAATAAATTAATAAAAGAAAAACTATTAGAATTTAAGTTTTTCATTGAAAAAGAATTTAACTGATGCTCTATCACTGAAATATTTAACTCAAATTAGGTGTTCAAATTAGTATAAAGTATGTAATTAGGCAATGACAATGCGCAAGCGAGGTCGTAGCATTAGGATTTAATGTTAAATTAGG
Organism: Arsenophonus sp. aPb; assembly: GCF_029873475.1. NCBI lineage: Bacteria > Pseudomonadati > Pseudomonadota > Gammaproteobacteria > Enterobacterales > Morganellaceae > Arsenophonus > Arsenophonus sp. aPb. The sequence goes on along the minus strand of NZ_CP123499.1, from coordinate 2,354,680 downwards.
TAAAGTCTATAGTATTAATTAATCGGGTACCTGATGCAACTCCTTATTTAATGCGAAAAATGAAGGCGATGATACAAATGGTAGCTGCCGCTGCCAGCAATCAAACTGATGAACAACAGTGTATTGATTTTCCGACCAAATTGACGTTGTGTTTGCATTGAAACGTTACTTGTTGTTTTCTACATTATTATCTTCTTGTTTTAATAGCTGGCGTCCGGTTTTTACTAGGGCGTCAGTCACTTTTTTCATTGTCCTGCTTTCAGGGGAAAAGCGGTGCCAGTATAGCATTCTACGCTGATATAGTCCGGGAGTAAGATCGACTAGTTGGCCTGAATTTAATTCATTGATAATTTGTAAATGTGGGATCATACAACAAGTTGAGCCTTGCTTGGCAAGTTGAACAAAAGCCTCTGATGAGTTCACAATATGGCAAGGAACACTACCCGGCGATAGGTTAAAATTCTGTTGAACAAAAGCTTGATGCATATCATCCAGATGATCAAAAGCAACAGCCGGCGTTCTTAATAGTGAGGTTTTTGTCACCCCAGTAGGAAAATAGCGCTCAGCAAATGTGGGTGACGAAACGAATAGATAATCTAGCGCACCCAGTTTATCTACTAGGCAGCCAGGCAAGGGCTCTGATTGAATACTAATCGCGCCAACGACTTCTCCTCTACGTAACAGCTCCTGCGTCCGGGTTTCATCTTCGACTTGAATATTAAGGCGAATAGGCGTGTCATGTAGTACTGGATTGAGAGCAGGCAGAAACCAGGTTGCTAAACTATCAGCATTGACCGCCATTGATAGCAGCAACGGGGTTGCGCCACTGTTTTCGTCACCAAGCCATTGCTCTTCCAATAATTCAACTTGATGTAACAGAGCAAGTAGTTTTTGTCCTTGCTCAGTTGGTTGAGGAGGGATCGTTCTTACCAATAATGGCTGACCAAATAGGTTTTCAAGCTGCTTAATTCTTTGAGAAACGGCAGATTGAGTGATACATAACTTTTGCGCTGCGCGCTCAAAGCCACGTTCACGGATCACAGTATCCAGTGCTTGTAGTGCTCGATAGTCAGGGCGTTTAATCACGAAAAAATCTCTTTAGAATTCAATTCAGATGTTATTCTATATCTTACTATGCAATATTTTTCCAATCGATAGCCGGGGAAATTTCGTTATACTAATTAATTAGTAGGTTTTAGCAATAAAAAATAATAAGGCAACTAATTATGACACAGGATGAATTAAAAAAAATGGTTGGCTGGGCCGCTGTGGAATATATCAAAGCCGATATGGTGGTTGGTGTTGGTACAGGCTCTACCGTTGCACATTTTATTGATAGCTTAGCGACACAAAAGCATTTAATCAAAGGTGCAGTCTCAAGTTCAGTTGCTTCTACCGACAAATTAACCGCATTAGCCATTCCCATTCTTGATAGTAATGAGGTGGATGGCGTGGATATTTATATTGATGGTGCTGATGAATTTAATCCAGACTTAATGATGATCAAAGGTGGTGGAGCGGCTTTGACGCGTGAAAAAGTTATCGCTGCAATGGCTAAGCAATTTATCGCTATTGCTGATGAATCTAAGCAAGTTGATATTTTAGGCGCATTTCCATTACCCGTTGAAGTAATTCCGATGGCGCGTGCTTACGTCGCTCGTGAATTAGTAAAGTTAGGTGGCCTGCCAGAATATCGGCAAAATGTGGTTACGGATAATGGTAATGTTATTCTTGATGTTCACAATCTAAAGATCCTCGATCCGATTGAGTTAGAAAATAAAATTAATGCAATTGCTGGGGTGATTACGGTAGGCTTATTTGCTAATCGCGCGGCGGATATTGTTTTGCTGGCAACACCAACTGGAGTAGAAAAATTGACGGCGAAAAACCTATAGTTTGCTGGTTTTTAAAACCTTGATCGGTTATTGAGGCAATATTTATTGCCTCGATTAAATTTAAATTTTTTTACTATCAAATTTAGTCAGTTATATCATTATAATTGTTTTAGTATGATAAAAATCTTACTTTTGCCTGGTTAGTTTCCTCTTTGTTCGTTATAGGTTTTTTTGTTGAGATGAGTTTTGTTGTTTGCATAAACGATAGTGTTGCTACTGAAAAAATTTTTGTTATGGTGGTATGCCAAAATCGGTGATAGCCGCAATCTTAATGACAGGATGGGTCAATGGTAAATGTATCTTTACAAAAACAGAAAATTAAATTTTTGCTTTTAGAGGGAGTGCATCAAAGTGCAATTAATAATCTGCGGGCAGCCGGTTATGAAAATATTGAATACCATGAAGGTGCATTATCAACAGAAGAATTAATCGCAGTGATCCCTGATGTTCATTTTATCGGTATTCGCTCCCGCACTTATCTTAGCGAACAAGTTTTGGCCGCAGCGGAAAAATTAATTGCAATCGGTTGCTTTTGCATTGGTACCAATCAAGTTGATATTCAAGCTGCGGCTAAGCGGGGTATTCCGGTTTTCAATGCTCCTTTTTCCAACACTCGCTCAGTGGCAGAAATGGTACTCGGCGAATTATTATTACTTTTGCGTCGTATTCCAGAAGCGAGTATGAAAGCGCATCGTGGAATATGGAATAAACAAGCCAAAGGGAGCTATGAAGCACGAAGTAAGAAATTAGGTATTATTGGTTATGGCCATATTGGTACCCAATTAGGTATCTTAGCTGAAAATATTGGAATGCATGTTTATTTCTATGATATTGAAAATAAGTTACCGCTAGGTAACGCTTGCCAAGTTCCGACTATGACCGAATTACTCAATATGAGTGATGTAATTAGCTTACATGTTCCTGAAACAGCAAGTACTAAGAATATGTTTGCCAAAGAACAACTGACTTTGATGAAACCTGGCGCGATTTTGATCAATGCTTCACGTGGTAGTGTAGTGGATATTCCGGCATTAAGTGAGGCATTGAAAAGTCAGCATATCTCTGGTGCAGCAATTGATGTCTTTCCTAAAGAACCAGCCAGTAATGGTGATCCTTTTAGCTCGCCGTTAATTGGATTTGATAATGTTATTTTAACTCCTCATATTGGTGGTTCTACCCAAGAAGCACAGGAGAATATTGGTCATGAAGTGGCTAGTAAGTTAGCAAAATATTCTGATAATGGTTCTACTTTATCGGCGGTTAATTTTCCTGAGGTTTCATTACCTATCCACACAGAAGAGACTAATCGTTTATTACATATTCATGAAAATCGTCCAGGGATGTTAAATCGTATTAATCAGATCTTTATGGAAGACGAAATTAATATAGCGGCACAATATTTGCAAACTAAGGGAAATATTGGTTATGTTGTGATTGATATTACAAGTCAACCGGAAAAGACAGCAAAAAGTTTATTACAAAAATTAAAATCTTTACCTGGTACTATTCGTACACGCCTGCTGTATTGATAAAATTTACTGATTTATTCTTCTAATAAATAGCCCGTTAATGCGGGCTGATTTTTATTGTATATTAATATATTTATTTTACAAAAGAGGAGTATTTGTATAGTTGATAATTTATTAATTAATATATTTAATGTGTTTTTTCTCAATATAAAATACTATCAATTAGTAATATTTTATAAAAAAATGCTTATTATTAGTTTCATCCTAATATTAATTTATTTAAAATATTATCTAATTAACTTGGAAAGATATATTTTAAGGAAGCTATTATGTCAATTAATGGAATTAAAAATCCAGATGTTATTTTTTGTCAAAATAAACATATTTTTGAAGATTTTAATCAAAAAATAGCACTATTAAAAAAGAAGTATTTTAGATTAGATTTAACTGATAAGCGCTTTCAAATTGATGAAGGAATATGTTATGGCCTGTCTTTAATGTATATGTGTCAGTTTGCACAGGGTGGCTATGTGCAAGGTGATAAATTCTTAGAGTCAATTAAAGAATTAAATCAGCTAAGTAATTTAGCCATTACACATGATATGGATGATTATGACAAAATCATTATTGAAGCTAAAAAACTACATGCTAATGCAAAAATTAATGATTTACTTAACGAAGCAATTTATTTGCATAATTTTATTAATAAATATGCATTACTTTATGCAACAAAATTGGTTAATTTAAGGCAAGTCATTAATCAAAATAATAAAGATATCATGGAGATTTGTAGAGGTGGTAAGCATTTTACCAATAGAAACGATGTTAATTGTTTTATTGATAAATTTTATGCAGAAAGTATAAATCAAAATAATGAATTGGTTCAATTTAAATGGCATAGAGACATTTATGTAGAATGGCAGCGTATTTGTACAGTAGAAAATATTTTATCTATACAAGATATTCTTCTCAAATTTAAACAGGCAAAAACAAATGTCATTAATTCATATTCAAAGGATATTGAATTTTTTCTGTCTAACTATAATATCGGATATGATAATATAACTGGAATAGAACGTTATTGTTTGTTAGAAGCTTCTTCTCAAACTTTTGCTGATATATTGGATAGATTCCGAGCTAATTCTGATGGTATTTATTTGAATATTGGCTTAAAAGCGCATTCAGTGATGCTGACAATTGAGAATGATAACAATCATAAACCAATTTTTACTCTATTTGATTCAAATACAGGGGTTTATCATTTTACTGATAAACAAAAATTAACTGAGTTTTTTAATCAGCTTGCTTCTATCTATGCAGTGGAAAAACAAGCCGATGGAAATTTCACTTTTGCCATGGGAAGTTTTGTTAAAAAGAGTCACCTAGCACATCAACAAGATCATCAGAAAGAGAGGCAGTTAAATCGTTTTTTGGTTAACGATAATGAAATTTCGACTATTGCATTAGCTAAACTTATTGATAAGCAAAACAAAATAAAAATTGATGAAAGAATATCATTAAAATTTATTTCGATAGATGAAAAAACGCAAACAACCAAGTTGGAAATTATTAATCATAAAAATAAAATTAATAAAAAAATAAAATTAACTATCGATTGCCAGTCTGTGGATGAAATAAAGCACTTTATCCAACAGCATAAACAAGATTTAGATAAATATCAGGGTAAACGAATATATTTAAATAAAAGTAACGGCCATTATGATGTTTATCGTAATTCTTATGAACAAAATATTGCTATTTTGCAGCAGAAAATTATTAAGGGGAAAAAACAGCCGGTAAAAACAATTTAATCATAAAATATTTGATGATCTTAATATAACATTGGGTTAATTACTGTTTAATTATTTACCAGCGCCATCTTTTTGATGGAGTGATAATTTCTGGTAATGGGATATCCCATGGTGCAGTGGGGATTTTATCAACCAATTGGCAATCATGGGCTAATCCAATCGGATAAAAATGTTTTTTGTGCCAATCGGATAGCAACCTATCGTAAAATCCGCCTCCCATCCCTAACCGCTGGCCTTGTTTATCAAATGCCACTAATGGCACAAACAGAACATCTAATTGTGTTATTGGTATAACATCCATAACATTAAGCGTTGGCTCTGCAATATTAAAGCGATTTTTTATCAATAAAGTATCAGGACGATAGTTTAGAAATAGTAGCTGATAGCGATTAAAGGGATGTAAAACTGGCAGATAAACTTTCTTGTTTTGTGCCCAGAGATTTTTAATTAATGGATTGGTATTGATTTCGCCATCAAATGAAAGAAATAACCCCAGATGGGAGGCAGATCGTATAAGTTCGTGCGCTAACGCATAGTGAGTTATTTTATCTGCCGCGCTATTTTGTTGTTCACATGTTAATTGTCGACGATATTGTCGTACTGTTTGTCGGATAATTTTCTGTCGTTTTAGTAAGTTATTAGACATAAAATTTAGGATTATCAATCTAGCAGGATAAAATAATGCGATCACTTATTATCGCATCACTCAGTTTTTATTTACTAAAGCGCGGTATATTTGGATGGTAACGTTATGAGTATAGTAGTGTAACCAATTGAGGAACTCCAAGATGCCGTTGCGGGCTGTAACCCTTGAACCCGGGGTTCAAGGTGAACGTAGCATCGTTAACTTTAGGCTTCCTGGTGGCTAGGTTCTCCCTAGCTGACCCGGCATGCACACCATAAACAGATAACCACATTCTAAATGTTTTGAAATATCGGCTCAGGGGACTCACCCGCTGACGAGCATCTCAGAGAATTCTAAACTATATCTTAGTATCTATTGTATGAAAGTAAATACAGAAAGCAACCTATTCTTACTCTATTTTGGTACTAATGTTGTTTTGTTCACCTTTTTTATTCTAATGGAGTAATTGTTCGTCCAGTAATGCGCGCTTGCTCTTGCAATGCCTGTTCAATCGTATGTTGCAATACGCGGATTTTTTGTTCCATATTATCAGTGTAGTCCTGTGTTTTGATTTTTTCTTGCGCAAGTTCATGGCAAATATTTAATGCGACTATAAAAATAAGTTGTTCGGTATTTGTGACGCCAGTTCGATTTTTGAGATCTTTTAGCCGTTGCTCAAGCTCAGCCGCAGACGATTTTAAGGCATCTTGTTGTTCTTTTGGGCAATTAACTCTTAATGTTCGTCCTAAAATTTGAATATCAACAGGTTGTGCAGACATTATACCTTCCTGATTATGTGGGGAGACGAAATATGGTGGTAACATTTCGCTGCCCATAATTCTATTGATGCTATCAAAATAATTATGAGTAATATATGTGCAATTTGTGCACTTATCTAGTATAGCGACCGTCCTTGATGGTAGCATATTACATATCAATATTATTAACGCAACTGAGCAGACATGCCAATACAGAAATCTTTACCTAATTATCAAACTCTTGAGCTACTATTGCAACAACAGAATGTTGCTTTAACAGCCGCAGAAATGCACGGCTTAATTACGGGCCTAATTTGTGGAGGTAATCACGATTATAACTGGAAAAAGTCGGTTTATGAACTAACCAATGATGGATTAGCTTTTTCACAAATATTGACTAACCCACTACGTGAACTTTATGACTTTACACTTGCATCTTTAGATAATAATGATTTCATTTTTAATTTGTTGTTACCTGAAGATGGTAAGGTGTTTGAGCAGGCTGATGCTTTAGCCGGTTGGGTTAACCATTTTTTATTAGGCTTGGGTGTTACGCAACCAAAGTTAATGGAAAAAAAAGAACTAAAAGAGCTTGTTACGGATTTACGTAATATTGGTATGTTGGGTTATGACAAAAATGACGATCAAAATGAGTTAGAACAGGCTTTGGAAGAGATCATTGAGTATGTAAAGGTCGCAGTTCAGCTCTGTTTTATTGCCTTTATGGAGGTAAAAGATCGGCGAATGAAGGCAAAAAATAATAAACCAACATTACATTGATAGGAATGATATTCTAACTTATTTTATTGCTTAATCGCTTGCAGGAGAAGGCATGACTCAACAACCATTTATATCTCGTCGTCATCGATTATTAAAAAAAATGGCACCTGCCAGTGCAGCTATTTTTTTTGCCGCTCCGTCTGTTTTGCGCAATGCAGATTGTGAATATCCTTATCGGCAACACAGTGATTTTCTCTATTTAACGGGCTTTAGTGAACCGGAAGCTGTGTTGGTTATCATTAAATATAATGAAACCTCTAGTAAGAGTATACTTTTTAATCGTGTGCGTGATCAAGCTATGGAAACCTGGTTTGGTCGTCGTTTAGGCCAGCAAGCCGCACTGGCAAAATTGGGCGTGGATCAGGCATTACCTTTTGCTGAAATTGATCAACAGCTTTATCAATTATTGAATGGTTTAGCTGTTGTTTATCATGCTCAAGGTGAATTTGCCTATGCTGATCAAATCGTTATTGCCGCACTTAATCGATTAAGGCAAGGTAGTCGGCAAAAATTAAAAGTCCCATCTACGCAAATTGACTGGCGGCCAATGCTGCACGAAATGCGATTATTTAAATCATCGGAAGAACTTGCTCTAATGCGTGAAGCTAGCAAGATTTCTGCTGATGCACATCTTAGAGCGATGCAAAACTGCCAGCCTGATATGTATGAATATCAGTTGGCTGCAGAAATTGAACATCAGTTTGCCAGTCAAGGCGCAAAATCGCCTGCTTATACTACCATTGTAGGCAGCGGAGAAAATGCCTGTATTCTGCATTACACAGAAAATGATGCTGTGATGAAAGCGGGTAATTTAGTCTTAGTCGATGCTGGGGCAGAATATCAAGGTTATGCCAGTGATATTACTCGTACCTATCCTGTGAATGGTAAATTTAGTCAACCCCAACGTGAAATTTATGACATTGTATTAATGGCCCTAAATACTGCTTTAGCCTTATATCGACCTGGGACGACAATTCACCAAGTGATGACGGCGGTGGTAAAAATTAAGATCGAAGGTTTAATTAAGTTGGGTATTTTACAAGGTGAGGTAGATAAACTCATCGAGGGTAAAGCGCACTTGCCCTTTTTTATGCATGGTTTAAGTCATTGGTTAGGGCTTGATGTCCATGATGTTGGTGATTATGGTAGCAATCGCGATCGCCTGTTAGAGCCGGGTATGGTATTGACCGTTGAACCTGGGCTCTATATTGCACCGGATGCTAATGTACCCGAAGCTTATCGAGGAATAGGTATCCGTATTGAAGATGATATTGTGATCACCGAAGAGGGTAATGAAAACCTGACAGCCGCTGTTATAAAAGATCCTGATGAGATAGAGGCATTGATGGCAGCAGCGAAGTAGGCAGGGAGATGTGAAATAATGAAAGTGATTATTGTTGGCGGTGGTATGACCGGTGCGTCATTAGCACTGGCTATTTCGGCCTTGAGTCAGGGAAAGGTTCAGGTTTCATTAATTGAAGCGTGGTTACCTAATAAGGCACATTCTGGTTTTGATGCCAGAACAATTGCATTGGCTTATGGCACTTGCCAACAGTTTAATCAAATGGGTATATGGGACGGATTAAAAAAGTATGTGACGCCAATTACCCATATTCATGTTTCTGAATATGGCCATGCTGGCGCAGTGAATATGCATGCCAATGACTATTGCTTGCCTGCACTCGGTTATGTGGTTGAATTACATGATGCGGGAAATTATTTATTTCAGCAGCTTAAAAAAGCGTCAAATATTGAGTTATATTGTCCTGATGAAGTTATCTCTGTTGAGCGCACGATTGAGCAGGTATCAGTCAAATTAACGACGGGTAAAGTTCTAACCGGACAGTTATTAGTTGCTGCTGATGGCAGCGATTCAATGATAGGTAAGGCCAGTCAAATTGAATGGCAGCGAGACTCATACCAACAGTGTGCAATTATTGCTAATGTTTTGACTAGCGAAGCGCCACACGGTCGAGCTTTTGAGCGTTTTACCCAATATGGCCCGTTGGCAATGTTACCTATGACTAAAGGGCGTAGTTCATTGGTTTGGTGTCATCCATTGGAAAACCAGCAGCATATTATGCAATGGAGTAATGACCAATTTATGGCAGAATTACAAAAATGGTTTGGCTGGCGGTTAGGTGAAATTAAGGCTGTTAGCGAGCGTTATTGTTTTCCATTGACACTTTCTCAAGCAACAAGAGTTATAAGCCATCGATTAGTCTTGGTTGGTAATGCGGCACAAACTTTACATCCTATTGCCGGTCAGGGGTTTAATCTGGCGATGCGTGATGTGATGCTCCTTGCCAATATAATTAGTGAAGTAGCCAATTATGGTGGTGATATGGGGGCTTATTCAGTTCTTAGTCAGTATCAAATGCAGCGTTGTGATGATAGACATAACACCATAAAGTTAACCGATAATCTGGTTCATTTATTTTCAAATAATCATTTGATTTTTGCTATCGGCCGTAATGTTGGATTAATGGCAATGGAGACACTACCACTTATGCGTGACATTTTAGCCCACCAAGCAATGGGGCGATCGTTTCATCTCTAGCTATTTAAGAAGGAATATTTTAACTATGCAATCGTTTGATGTGGTTATTGTGGGTGGTGGCATGGTTGGCCTCGCTCTAGCTTGTGGATTAAGCGGCAGTGGTATGAGGATTGCCATTATTGAAAATTCTCCCCCACAACATCAATTTGATGCGCAACAGGCGCCTTCACTTAGAGTGTCTGCTATTAATGCAGCGAGTCAGAAATTACTCGATCATTTAGGTGTTTGGCAAACAATCGTGCAAAAACGAGTTGGTCGTTATCAGCACATGGAGGTTTGGCAGCAGGATAGCTTTGGTCATATTCAATTTGATGCCAAGGATCATTATTTAGCTGGTCTCGGACATATCATTGAAAATTCGATTATACGCGGATCTTTATGGCAAAAGGCTAAAGCAAGCACAGATATTACCTTATTTACAGACAGTAGATTGAAAAAAGTTGCTTGGGGCGAGAATGAAGTATTTATGACTGTCGATAATGAGCAGATGTTGACGGCAAGGTTAGTGGTTGGTGCGGATGGTGCTAAATCATGGCTAAGGGAACAAGCGGATATTCCACTTAGCTTTTGGGACTATGAACATACGGCATTAGTCGCCACCATTCGAACTGAGCTACCCCATATGCATACTGCTCGTCAATCTTTTCATAGCGATAGCATTTTAGCTTTTTTACCGTTACACGATCCTCATCTTTGCTCAATTGTTTGGTCTTTACCGGCAATACAAGCGCATAGACGCCTGGATTTAGAAGTTTCTGCCTTTGAAAAAGAGTTAAGCGTCGCTTTAGATATGCGTCTCGGTTTTTGTCAGTTAATTAGTGAACGGCAGATTTTTCCACTTATAGGCCAGTATGCACGAAATTTTGTCGGTCAACGTATCGCTTTAATAGGTGATGCAGCCCACACCATCCACCCTTTAGCAGGGCAAGGAGTAAATTTAGGCTTTATGGATGTTGCAGAGTTGATTGGACAATTACGACATTTAAATACCGCAGGTAAAGATATCGGCCAATATCTTTATTTACAAAGTTATGAACGTAAACGTAAATATAGTGCCGTATTGATGTTGGCTAGTATGCAGGGGTTGCGCCAATTATTTGATGGCAATAACCCAATCAAAAAAATGGTTCGAGATGTTGGATTACTGTTGACTAATACAGTGCCAGGCATAAAACCAAAGTTGCTAAGTTATGCGTTAGGATCACATGATATGCCTGAATGGTTAGCAAAGGCCACAACCAACTCCGCAGAAATAGTGTAACTTATCGCTGCATTCCGCTTAATCTATCGTTTTACAGGAAATAATTCTGTCGGCTTGAGATAGTTGTTTCAATTAATTTGATTTAGCAACTTTGCTTATTTTTTGCCATGTTGCAACTCTGTTTTTAAAATTAATATGTTACATCTAGTCATAGGTATTTTGATTTAACAACTTAGTTTGTCTATACCTATTAATGAGGTATATAGAACAATGACGGTAAAACAGACTGCATTATATGATCAGCACTTGGCCTGCAATGCAACGATGATTGATTTTCATGGTTGGAGGATGCCATTGCATTATGGTTCACAAATCGCTGAACACCATGCTGTTCGTACCGCTGCTGGCATGTTTGATATTTCTTACCAGACAATTATTGATCTGCATGGTGAACAGTGCCGAGATTTTCTACGTTATTTATTAGCCAATGATGTAGCAAAACTGAAAGAGCCCGGTGAAGCGCTCTACACCGGTATGTTAAATGCTTCTGGCGGCGTGATCGATGATTTAGTTGTCTACTATTTTGATGATGATTTCTATCGCTTAATTGCCAATTCTGCCACCCGGCAAAAAGACTTAGCTTGGATCAATGAGCATATTAAAAATTACTTAATTAATGTGCAGGTACGTGATGATCTGGCATTCGTTGCTATTCAAGGGCCAGATGCACAACTGAAAGTGCAATCTCTGCTTAATGAACAACAGAAAAGCGCGGTTATTAATATGCCACTCTTTTATGGTAAACAAATCGATGATTGGTTTATTACTACCGGAGGTTATACCGGTGAATTAGGTTATGAGATAGCACTGCCAAAAGAGCAAGCTGTCAATTTTTGGCAAAAATTACTTGATTTAGATATTAAACCGGCAGGATTGGCAGCGCGTGATACTCTTCGTCTGGAAGCCGGAATGAATTTTTATGGACAAGAAATGAGTGAATTGGTATCACCACTGGCTGCTAATATGGAATGGACAATTGCTTGGCAGCCGGAAGAGCGCGATTTTATCGGCCGAGATGCATTAGAGAGGCAACGTCAGGTAGGCACAGAAAAATTGGTTGGTTTAGTAATGCGTGATAGAGGGACATTACAAGCTGACTTACCGGTTCGTTTTATTGATACAGCAGGTAAGTTGTGTGAAGGGATCATTACGAGTGGCACTTTTTCGCCAACTTTGGGCTTAAGTATTGCTTTAGCACGAGTACCATTGAATATTGGCATGCAAGCGGTTGTGCAAATAAAAAAACATGAGATGCCAGTTCAGGTAGTAAAACCTAGCTTTGTTCGTTATGGAAAAGCATTAATTAACTAAAGTTATTTAATTATATTTTTACGTTTATTTTATTAAAAATTAGCGGGTTAATAATAAAATGACAACGAACATAATTAAATAAATACTACTTTAATCAGTTATTTTTATTTAATAAAACCATATATCATTAATGACAATTGTTATTGATTACAATGTTATTATTCGTGATAAAATGCAAATTAAAATAAACAGCAAAATAAAATATGATGTTGGGGTAAACAGCGTATTGAGTTTTTATAGCAACTTTATGGTAATTGTTTTATTTATTTAAATTTAAATAGTTGTATTAGGCTGTTTTTGTTAGTTTAAAATAAATATTATTTATATTAAATTTTTTATTATTAAATATGGAGTGTTTATGAATGAAATAAATATGGAAGAGCAATATAAAAAACTAATTGATTGGATTAAATCGTTAAGACCAGCATCCGCATCATTAAACCAAGACTATTATAGTGACGCAAAAATTACAGTATCTACAGGGGATATTATTGGCGCTCATCAAGATAAAGATTTGATAATTGCTCAACAGCTTAATGAAATGAATCGAGATGGAAAATCAAAGGATATTACTGCCGAAAAATTAGCGGAATCGCCAGCTAACGGTCTGGCTATTATAAGTACCATCGCAATGGGTGGAGTTGGTTATGAACCACAAAAAGCTATTATGTTGGGTAATTCCGAAGCCTATATAACATATGCCGAGGAAATGAAAAAAAATGTGCTAATGATGGTAGAAGAAGATAAATTACTTGATCTTAATTATCGAGAAGAGAATTATGATGATCTCATTGATAAGATTGTGGATATATATGATAGTATTACTGGTGCTGATAAGCAGAAAATTAAAAATTCTGTTACTCAGTTAGCTAAAGCGGCATTATCTTATTCTGAACAAAAAAATAACAGTGTATTATTTACCCAAGGTGTTATCGCATCGGCAAATAAAGATGATGTGAAATTTTATATAAACTCTTCGCATATTCTATTTGAAAGACAGACAGGTAAAACTAAAAGTGAGCCTACGGATAAATATGTTTCTCGCATACAAATAAAAAATTTGGTGCTAAAAATGCATACTTTTATTTATGATAAAAAAATTGCGGAAATTTTACTGGATACGACTAGAAGTGATTTAGATGAATGGATAAGAAAAATGAAAACAAAAGCAAAGGATAATAAAGAAGCAATGAACTATTGTTTTGGCAATAAATAATAACTATTACCTTTTCTTATTTTTATTTACTGTTTAAGCATAAAAGTTAACTATTTTTGAGCATATTACATCCTAATATCAAAGGATATTTTATGAAGATATTTAAAGATAAAAATTTGTATTCAATTCTGAGTGGAGCATATAATTCTATTCTTAATAACTATATAATTAAAAACGAAAATTCAAAATCAGATTTAGTGACTAGTGGAGCAATTGCCATTGGTAATGATATAGAAAGGGTATTAGCAGAAGAAGATTTATTAAAAGAGATGCATAGTAATAATGAAGTAGAAAAATTATTATCAAAACTTACTGATAATCCACAACACTTTGTAACATCTTATCTCTCTTTTATTAAAGAAATATGTGATTGGGATCCGCTGGATCCAGATAAAAAAAATAATGATGAAAATTATCATAAATATCTTTCAATACTCTTATCTAGTAGCATGTTTCTAGTCGAAACTTCTTCTAATTATAAAATTTATTATGATAATAATAATTATAAAGATATATTAGAAAAAGTATTACAGCAATATCAAAATATATCAGAGCAAGAAAAACCATATATCAATTCATCATTAAAGACCCTGCTCAATCATTCTATTGCCAATACTACTGATAAAAATAACGGTATTTTGTTTACCCATACCGTATTAAGCTCAGAATCTAATGTTATCAGGTTATATTTATATTCAGCTGAAATAAAAATATGTTATGACGAAGAGGACAAAAAATATAAGCCTGTTGATGAGTCAGAGCGGAAAATTGAGATAGCAAAAATAGAACTTAAATTTTTAAATTCTACTTTATCTCATGACGATCTAAAGCTAATTCTTGGTTTTAGATTTATTGTTCTTTCTGATTGGTTGACACAGAATAATATGCTACCTAAAAAAACAAATTATAAATCTTGTATCGATTGGTAATAGTGATAAAAAAGTAATTCGTATATTTATGATATAAAAAATAATTATCAATAAATCGGATGCGTATTTTTAGGTAATTAATATAAATAATACTGGATATTAGGTTAAAGATATTTTTTAAGTAATTGATTGTTATTTACATTGTTAGATAATGTATCATTAGAACAAGTTTCATTGTTATATTTTTTTATTATAACACTATTTAATATGTAGGATTTATACTGTTAATTAATCAAGGAAAGGATAAAAAATGGAAAGTATAGTCACTTCTCAAATTAACAACTATGGTAAAACATCAGAAGAATCTCTAGACGAATTGTTTCAATCATATTCACATTCTAAACCATTAATAACAGATTGTGTTTTAGGTGATGAACTTGAAAAATTGTTCGTTAAGGAGATAACCGAATCAACACTACAAATGGCAGATAGTATCGATAAAATAGCTAATATTTTGATTGATGCTACAGTTACTTTTGCTGCTGGTAATGAAAGTGTGGCAGTAATAATGAATAATATTATGCAGACAGAGGCTATTATTTCGCTTGTAACTGCTATTACTCCCACATTAAGAATGAATTAACCGCGATAACAGATATTTTTTTCTCATGCCAGTAATAACAATAGCGCTAGAGCTATATCTTGGCGCTATTTTTATTTGGTGTTTGCCTATTTTAGTCCATTTTAATCAAAGTGAAAATGATGTAAAGGAGATTCAGGGATGAATATTATTCCGTTATGTGGCGAGTTATTAGGTTATGATTTAGCGTTATTTTCCAATAAGCATTCATGACGTTATGCAAATATCAGGTTGTTATGGTCTAAAATATATATCTTTGTAATTATTAAACAAAATAATTTATATTGCATATATGTGTTTAATATTAATAATAACGTTGCCGCAGGTTTGATAGCTAAATAGCCAGACTAAATAACATTAGTGCAATTTGCTGTAGTTGCGAATAAATTTCGCGTTATTTATGGTCATGAAAGGGTATAACAACAGGAAAAACGCGTTGGAGCGTCGTTGGTATGGTGAATAGCATAAGAAGGGTGAAATTACTGCTATAATTGACGGATCCTTATTTTCAAGCAACACAAATTGGCGAGTCTAAGATAGAAAAAAACCAAAAATTTTTATAGAATGTTATTAAAGGTTTGATTTTGAAGCATAATGACATTGAAGTAAAACAATTCCGTCTATCCAAACTATCTAATATTAATCAGCTAATTAAATTAATCGTCAAATCAACGCGTTAATGAGAGTCATTCTGGATCATTAAACTATAATGCATCGGCGGCAATTGCGATGTTGCTTTGGTTTTTACCAGAGAAATTAATAAGATGACTTGGTGAGAGATTAATTTTATAACAGGGCTATTTTCAAGATCCCTGTTTTGCTATAGGAAAAGGGCTTAACGGAATAAATTTTTATTAGCAATCAATGGATTTGCTATTCCTCTTCCGTCAATAAATAAGGCAAGGGTTGAATAGTAAGTTGGCTTTGTTCTTCTCCTGCCACACGGAAAACACTCTCTTTAGCCATATCATTATTCATAACAACTTGAATACTAATAAAACCCTTTGCTAAGTTAACGGCCGCCAATACGATTCCAGTACGCCGCCAGTTATCACCAATTTTCCATTCGATAGCTTCTCCGGCTTTTGGCAGCGTATTTGCTGACCCTGCTAACCAAAACATGGCGCGTTTATTGGCACCGCGATATTTTGCTCGAGCAACCGTTTCCTGTCCGCTGTAGCAGCCTTTGTGAAAACTGATACTGGCCGGTAATGCTTGTAGATTAACGGCTTGTGGAATAAATTGTTCACTATTTTCAATATCAATATTAGCAATACCGGCAGCAATATCGAAAGCTAGCCATTGCTGATTATCACCATGTTGGGGGAAATATTTTGTCAGTTTAGCTGCAGTCGCGCTATCGGTAACAATTAAAAAACGTTCGGATGGTACATTAAAGTGTAGTAAAGTCGTTTGCTCAAGATGTATAACAGGTTTTTCCTGATTAGGTAATTGAGAAAAGTGATTGTTCAAGGTATCGCGAGCCCCTTGGCCAGCAATACCTAACAACATAATATTAGGTTGCTGACTGAGGGTTATTTGCGAGAAAACCGCGTATTTTTTCAGTTCACTTAGTTGTTTTGCCGCCACGCTGGAGCGTAAAATATAGCCAAAGCCTTCGTTATAGTGAAATAAACGTAGTGTGCTCCACATTTTCCCTTTGGCATCACAGTGGGCGGTGAATATATGTTGTTGTGGCATTAACGTGGTAATATCCGCGGTTAATTGACCCTGTAAATATTTTTCGGCATCAATCCCTGTTGCTGTGATGAAACTCCAGTCGTTAAGTGACATTAATGTTAATGGTAATTGGTGCTCTGTTTTGCCAGTCTCTGGTATAAATTTATTTAGGCTTATCATGTGATCATCCGTTAGTAACCTGGATAAGAGTTGTCATAATGGTAAAATAGCTAGCTGACAAAGCAAGTAATATTATCAAAATTAACTAACAAAATTTATGTCGAATAATTTTTCTATATAAAGTTTTTAGTTAGTGACTAATTGTGGTTTTTACAAAAATGTTACTTAAATCATTTCGATATTGATTAGAATTTGCTACGCTAAATTCTGATATGGAAGCAAAAATTATTCACAAAAGTATTTAAGGTTATTTTATCTTATGGATATCAATCATAAACCCAGGATCCACTGGGCATGTCGCAGAGGAATGCGTGAGTTGGACATCGCCATTATGCCTTTTTTTGAGTATGAATATGATTCACTCACAGAGGATGAAAAATGTCTGTTTGTTCGTTTACTAGAGTGTGCAGATCCTGATTTGTTCAACTGGTTGATGAATCATGGACGTCCTGATGATGATGGTCTTTATCATATGATTCAATTGATACAGAGTAGAAATAAACAACGTGGTTCTTTGGAAATTTAATATCAATGTTTCGTGGCTGACGCAGCTTTTTTCAACGGGTGTTCATGTGGGAATTGGCTTGTTAGTTTTCTTTTCATCTTGGCCACCAAATAATCTGGTCACTTGGTTGATAGCGACCTTATTGATTGTGGCAAGTTGGGTAAGGAGTCAAAAAAATATTAGTCGTTGTAAAGGTAGCTTAGTTTTACTTAATGGTAATAAGATACAGTGGAAAAAAAGCGAATGGCTGATTGTTAAAAAACCTTGGTTTTGTTTTTTTGGTGTAAAACTTACTCTTCGTTCATGGCAATGTAATAAGCGGATTCGGTTATGGATTGCTTCAGATAGTATGCCAGAAGAGGAGTGGCGGAATTTAAATCAATTGCTGTTGCAGTACCCTGATATTTGATATGAAATAGAAGCCTTATAATAAGGCTTCTATTTCATTTAATATTTGCATACACCACCGCTCTATTCGTTCGTCTGTTTGTTCGAATTGGTTAGTTTCATCGAGCGCTAGCCCAACAAACTGGCTACCATCCGTTGTTAAGGGTTTAAGACTGCTAAAGTTATACCCTGTTGTGGGCCAAAAACCGACAAATTTAACTTGCATCCTTGATAATTGATGATAAAGCATTCCTAGTGCATCAAGAAACCAATCGCCATAATCAATTTGATCACCTAAACCATATAGGGATACAATTTTGCCAGCGAGATTTAACGAACAGAGTACATCCCAAATTGTTTGCCAATCTTCTTGTAGTTCGCCAAAATCCCAGGTAGGAATACCTAAAATCAGGATTTGGTAATTTTCCATTAATTGCGGCGAAATATCTTTAATATTATATAAATCAACTAACTCTTCACCTAAATTATATTGGATTTTCTCTGCAACCATTTCGGTGTAGCAGGTACTGGAACCATAAAAAAGACCTATTTTCATTTTGCAACTGGTTGTCATCTTGCGAGTAATAATGAAGCATTATAGCAGAAAAATATTAAAAAAATATTGTAATTCAGTTAATTAAGGTTAATTTATAGATTAAACTATTAGTTATATTATTTCATTAACGTTAATAGATATGGCTGTTTTTTTGATATGCCTCATATTATCATCAATAAAGATAGAAAATAATTATTTTTAACCTATTCTCTAATTAGTCCTTGCAATTTCTACGCCTTATTTGTTCATTTCATTCTTGTTAGATAGAGACTTTCCCTGGTGTTGTGTTTGATATGTTTGCCAGTTTAAACTGGCTTTTTTTTATGCTATTTTCTGTTTTTTATAATATTTAATATTACAATTTGTCGATAATAGGTTAAAAAACCAGATCTTTATCTGTTAAAAAATTTGCGATCTGGTTTTAAAGTTAGATTGCTAAATGACAATCTCTTTTATTGTTAGTAACGCATAGTTAACGCTTTTTATTGGAAACGCCTCTGTAATGTATTAATTGCTCGACGTACATTAGGTAATGGGCCAATATTTATCCATTTATTGCTCGTTTGATGGAATCCTTGCGGTGTACCTGTTTCGATTAAAAGTGCACGCATGTCCTTAGGTTTAATAACATCACCAATATGCTGTTTATACCATGATTGGATTGCCACGACAGCGGAAGCGACAATCGGTGTCGCAGATGATGTACCCGAGAAAGTATGGGTATAATTATTATGCTCACCACTATTGTATAGGTCGTTATAACCAGTTGTGACGACATTTAAACCCCATCCTTGCACATGTACCATGCTGCCATAAGTGGTGAAATCTGTTGGTATCAGGTATTTTTTATCGCCCGCACCAACACGAATTGCACCGTTATCGCCATCATCATTACGGTTTCTATATTCATTATATAATTTATGATCTAAATCCTCAGCGCCATTTCCCGCTGCCATAATGACAATTATGCCTGCATCAGTGGCTTCTTTTGTGATATCCCAGACCGCTTTTTGATAATCGGCTGGAACATATTTATTACGTGGTCCCATTGATTGTAATTCGTAGATGAATATATCTCCTGGCCTTAAGTATTTTAATGCTTTAGCAATTCCATTAACGCGCCCAGCCGGTGCTTCTGAAACGCCATAAAAAGAATCTGCGCCATGCACTAATCCTTTTATCCCCAATCCCATATCTTTGGCATACATTATTCCAGCAACCGCCGTGCCATGTTCATTTTTAAACGGATATTCTGGTGACAGATTAATAAAACTTTTTCTTTGTAAATTAACATGGTTAAAATCAAATCCACCTTCTATATCTGCACAGCGGATCCCTTGTCCTGTGATACCAAGTGACCAGGCATACTCAATATCAATACCAATATGATCTACAGTTGTCCCACCTTGATAGCCCTGAAGGGGATTAAAATTAGGTGTATTATGAATTTGCCCTGTCTTATGATCTGATAACTGCCTAAATGGTGGTGGGGTGTCGGTATGTTCAATATAGGCATATTCAACACAATCATGACTATTTATTTTATCTGCTAAACGTTGTAGTTCTTCCAATGGCATATTGTCCGCTTCTTCAACATAGCAAATACCAGTAAGGTTTTGACAATTGATTAGGTGGTTTTTCATTGTGAGTAAATCATCATCAACAATAGAATAGTAATTAAAGTTATTTAGGAAGCTATCTTTTAATACAGCAGGTTTTAAAATTAATTTATTATTATCTTTTCTTTCTTGGATAACAGATTGATTAAATTTTATAATAAATTTATGTTTTTTCATTGTTAAGCTCCATATTATAAAAGATGAATTATTATTATTTCGCTTATTAAGCGAATAAAAAATTTAGCATAATGAATTTTATTTAAGATAATTAAAGTTGTTGAATATTTTTTTAGCTGGTTAATTAATGAAAATTAAGTTATTTTCATTCTGTGAATTGTTTTATAAAATTAATGGAAGAATTTTTTTTATAACTAAAACATGTTATAAAAGGAATTCATTAATTAAATAAATTAATGTTAATGAAGCAGGGACAAATAATTTTTTCAATTTGTCATTTAGATATGCTTAAAGTGCATAAGAAAGTTTCTATTGTTATAAGCATAAATTTTTATCTTATTACTAATTAAATAATTTTTTATCATTATCTGAATAATAAAAGTTATTAAAAATAAACCTATTATTTAAATGAATAGTAATATCTAATTAGTAAAAAGGTTATTTAATTCACGATTAGTAAAAACCTATTATTTATAATAGGTTTAAAATTTTTTAATGACGGAAACTACTATTAAGTTGGTATAATTCGATTGTTATTAAAGCTATCGTGTTATTTCCTGCTGTGCGAGGATCATCATCTTTAATAACTATCTCTCTGGATTGTGGAATAATACCTTGGGGTTCATAAATAAAGGTTTCTCCATTAAGTGATTGACGTTGCCCGCCATTAAAAACTTTATGTAAAATAATCTTGTAGTGGTTAAAATTAGCGGGGATATCTGTCACGGTAACAATATATCCTGCACTTGATTGCTGATAGCTGGCATCGTCGTATTTTAATTGGTCATTTTTATTTGGCCAATTTGGACCATTTGGCACAGGCTTACCATTATATAGCACTTTATTTCTATTACGTGGTGGTACAATATTGCTGCCATACCAACGCTCGCTATCGAGTAGGTTAGCAGGGATCGCGGTATCAATATAATATTGTGATTGCAGTTTGACGCCTGTGGGTAGTTTTGTTTGACCACTTTCGCCAACAATAGAGGGATCGGCCGTATAATTGGCAATAAGTATGTTTATTTGATTGTTGGCATTAATTGCGCCGGTTGTAGTTATGCCAGTTTTACAAGTATCTGTTAATTTAATAATCGATGAATCACGATGAGAAGCAAATTGATTATATAGCCAATATGCTTGGGCGGCATAGGTAGCGTAACTGTTGTTATTAAATAAACCAAATTCTGCTCCATCAGCTCGATATAGATAGGCTTTATCTACGCCAGCTTGTTCTGCGTGAATCAAAAAAGAGAGTAAATAGGCAGCGGCAACATGGCTTTGGTTCTTAGAATTGTTAATTTTACTCGCATAAGCGGTCAAGGCCCATTCAGTGATATAGCATTTTACCTGCTGAAAGCCATGTTTATCGAGTCTACTACGCACATAATCTTGCATTTCATAAATATTTTTCGGATTGGCAGTATGAATTGCGTAATAATGATATGAGTAAAAATCAAAAGGAACATGTTTGTTTTTTATATAGGCAATAAAGTTATCGACAAAATTTTCATTTTTAAAAACAAAAGTAGTTCCACAACTACCAATTTTTACCCAAGGTGCGGTTGCTCGAATGGTATTGGCAACAGCACGATAAAAATCATAAAACTCGACAACTGCGAGCTGATTATTTTCGGGAGTTGTCCAGAAGAAACCAAGATCGGGTTCATTCCAGATTTCGTATTCAGAAATCGGATAAGCAAGACCTATCAAATGATAATTAATACTATATCTTTCTACTAATTTCTTTACTAATTGACAATATTTTTCAATATTAGTTGGTTTATGTTTCCCGCCATTAAGTATTCTGCCTATTCTAAATAATATATTCGGTTTTTGTTTACCTTGATAATATTTATTTGATAAAGAGTTTTTAAGATAGGCATCAGTTGGTTGCCAATTGAATTGTGGCTCTTCCTTAGCTGAAAAATATTGTGGGGCATTTAAGCAAATAGTTCTTCGATTAAAAAAATCATCAGCATAATTATTTATTTGTTCTTTAACATTATTAGGGGCATTGTTTGTTATCTGATCCAGGTAATTCATATCTGTCGTATCAAAGCAACTATCAATATCACATACGCCATACCAATCATGAGTACGAAGATCAACAATTCCCATTTCAGCAAATTGTTGTTCTAGATTTGGTAAGCCAGGTGCTAAAGAAATAGGTGTACCATTAGCTTGGTTTAGAAAAATAGATTTGCCAATTGCTCTTTTTTCAACACCATGTGAATTTTTAGTTGTTGGAATGGCAGAATAGATAATATTTACTGGCATATTTATTATCCTTTTTAATTATATATTTAATTGTTATTGAAAATTTATATTCATTATTAAATAAACAACTTAATCATTTGTAATGTTACTCATCTGTTTATAACATTAAATTATTTTTTTTTATTTTGTATAGTGTTTTTTTTAGCTAATATCTTATTGAATTATCAACTTATTAAAATATCAATTGGTTACAGTAAAATTAATTAAATAATAGCGTAGTTAATTTTTTTATATTTTTCAAAAAGGATGTTTATAATAACATCATCATGATTTTTATTTTTTAGTAAATTAAATAACGATTAATGTAGATAATAGTTATTAATTGATAAAAAACTAAGATGAATTGAGCGTTACTGATCCCTAATTCACAATATTAAATACTATAATTAATCACTGGATATTGATTTAACTTATTAATTTTAATTAGTTATATAAATTATCATTCTAATTTAATTAATAAAGAAACAACCTGCATAAATGTTAGTATGGCATTGTGGCAGAAAGTATTTTTTGAGGCATAATAGAGTGCAATTAATTTACTAGGAGTGCTATTGTGTCAACTGAAAAAAACAGAGACAGTCATCCGTTGATAGAACAATTTCTCGATACTATTTGGCTTGAGCATGATTTAGCGGCTAATACGCTTTCTTCTTATCGTACTGATTTACAAACATTAGTTGGTTGGTTGTCACGCCAAGGTTATGATCTGCTTACGGTTGAAGTCATGGATTTACAATCTTTTTTGGCAGAACGCGTAGAGGGTGGTTATAAAGCAACGAGTTCTGCTCGTTTACTTAGTGCTATGCGGCGCTTATACCAGTATTTCTATCGTGAGAAACTACGCACCGATGATCCGACGGCACAATTGTCGGCACCTAAGTTACCAAAACGGCTACCTAAAGATCTTAATGAGAAACAAGTTGAAGATTTACTGCATGCGCCTACCACTGAGGATCCGATTGAATTAAGAGATAAAACAATGCTTGAGGTGCTGTATGCTTGTGGGTTACGTGTTTCTGAACTGGTTGGGCTAACATTAGCAGATATTAGTTTGCGTCAGGGTGTTATTCGGGTAGTAGGAAAAGGTAATAAAGAACGGTTGGTACCCTTAGGTGAAGAGGCTATTTATTGGTTGGAAACTTATTTAACGGAGAGCCGTCCAATCTTACTTAATGGATTGACCAATGATGTGTTATTTCCGAGTAAAAGAGGCACTCAAATGACGCGTCAGACTTTTTGGCATCGAATTAAATATTATGCAGCAATTGCTGGAATTGATAGTGAAAAACTTTCTCCTCATGTATTAAGACATGCATTTGCGACCCATTTGCTAAATCATGGCGCAGATCTACGGGTAGTACAAATGTTGCTTGGACATAGTGATCTTTCTACCACACAGATCTATACCCATGTTGCTACAGAGCGGTTAAGGCAATTGCATCAACAACATCATCCTCGAGGTTGATTGAGGATCAAGGAAATTTTAAATGAAAAAAAATATCGTATGGTTAGTTAGTTTGCTGGTCGCAGTGTCACATTCTGTATTGGCTGATGATGTGGCTATTAAAAGAACATTGAATAAAATGGGCATAGAAACTGAGAATATCCATCCGTCACCTATTGTTGGTTTGAGTACAGTGATCACTAACCAAGGGCTGGTTTATGTGACCGAAGACGGTAAGTATTTGTTAGAGGGACCTATTTATGATTTAAGTGGACAAATGCCGGTTAATGTCACAAATCAAATCTTGGCAAAAAAAATAGAAGCGATGAGTGATCAGATGATCATATTCAAGGCGCCAGAGGAAAAATATGCTATTACCGTGTTTACTGATGTTACCTGTGGTTATTGCAAAAAATTTCATCAAGATATAGCAGAATATAATAAAAAGGGTATCACCGTACGTTATTTGGCATTCCCTCGTAATGGTCTTCACCATGAATCAGCTAAAACAATGACATCTATCTGGTGTAGCGCTGATCGACAAAAAGCATTAACAGACGCTTTTAAAGGTGAAACGATTTCTCCAATTGAAAAATGCAAAACGGTTGATATTGCTGCTCAATTTAATATTGGTCATATGCTTGGTATTAACGGAACACCCGCTTTGGTATTAGAAGATGGCACAGTAATACCGGGTTATATGACAGCCGATGATTTAGTTAAAGGGTTAGAAAAACTTAAGAAAAAATAATAATGAGTTAACAATAAATATGAAAATACAGCTTCGTCGACGACCGAAAGCAGATGATAGCCACCTGCCTGCTCATTTGTCTCCGGTATTACGCCGTTTGTATGCCATGAGAGGTGTGTTGGCAGAAAATGAGTTAGAAACAGGAGCCAAAGGATTACTTAATTACCAATCACTTAATGGGATTGAAACTGCGGTTCAACTGTTAATAACTGCCCTACATGAACATTGGCGGATTATTGTGGTCGGTGATTTCGATGCCGATGGTGCAACGAGTACGGCATTGACACTGCGAGCGCTGAGCGCGATGGGATATCGTTATTTTGATTATTTGGTGCCTAACCGATTTGAAGATGGCTATGGACTTAGCCCGCAGGTTGTTGATGAAGTTATTAAAAGAAAAGCGCAACTTATTATTACCGTTGATAATGGCATATCCTCCCATGAAGGTGTTGCTGTTGCTCATCGACACGGTATAAAAGTGATCATTACCGACCACCATTTGCCAGGAGAAAAACTGCCTTGTGCAGAAGCAATTATTAATCCTAATTTAGCTGATTGTCACTTTCCATCAAAAGCATTAGCCGGGGTTGGTGTCAGTTTTTATTTGATGTCAGCATTACGCGCTGCGTTGCGCCAGACCGGTTGGTTTGAGCAACAGTCACGTAAGATGCCTAATCTGGCTGAATTACTAGATTTGGTGGCATTAGGGACGGTGGCGGATGTTGTTCCCTTGGATAGTAATAATCGTATTTTAGTTTACCAAGGTTTAAATCGTATTCGGGCGGGCCGCAGCTGTGTCGGGATCAAAGCTTTGATTGAAGTTTCCAAACGTGATGTTAGTCGTCTGGTTGCTAATGATTTAGGTTTCTCCATTGGGCCACGGCTCAATGCTGCGGGAAGATTAGATGATATGTCAATCGGTGTGGAGCTGCTATTGACTGACGATATCGCGCACGCTAGAAAATTGGCTAATGAATTAGATAGCTTAAATCGTACCCGGCGCGAAATTGAACAAGATATGCAGCAAGAGGCTTGGCATATTTTTTCACAAATAGAAAAAAAACGTCATCAAATACCCAATGGTTTAGCACTCTATCATCCCGAATGGCATCAGGGAGTAGTAGGAATATTGGCTTCTCGCATTAAAGAACGTTTTCATCGTCCGGTTATCGCCTTCGCACCAGCAGGCGAAGGGATTTTAAAGGGTTCAGGGCGTTCCATCAATGGTTTACATTTACGAGATGCACTTGAGCGCTTAGATACGCTTAATCCAGGATTAATTTTAAAGTTTGGCGGCCATGCCATGGCAGCAGGATTAACGCTGGAGGAGCAGAAATTTACTCAGTTTCAAGAGAACTTTTCTAATCTGATGGCAGAACTGCTGGATAACGATATGCTTGAAG
The DNA here is from genome assembly GCF_029873475.1 of Arsenophonus sp. aPb. Classification (NCBI taxonomy): domain Bacteria; kingdom Pseudomonadati; phylum Pseudomonadota; class Gammaproteobacteria; order Enterobacterales; family Morganellaceae; genus Arsenophonus; species Arsenophonus sp. aPb. The sequence goes on along the minus strand of NZ_CP123499.1, from coordinate 2,328,503 downwards.
GGGTTATTTGGAGTGATGGTGAGCTAAATAATGAAGAGTTGTCGCTGGATATTGCAGAACTAATTAGAAATGCTGGGCCATGGGGACAGGCTTTTCCAGAGCCTATCTTTGATGGCAAATTTAAGTTACTGCAACAACGTCTTGTCGGTGATTGTCATCTAAAAGTGATGTTAGAACCACTGGCGGGTGGCCCGATGATAGATGGCATCGCCTTTAATATTGATACTGCTTATTGGCCTGACAATAGTATTAAAATGGTCGAGTTAGCTTATAAACTTGATGTCAATGAGTATCGTGGCAATCGTAACATCCAGTTACTCATTCAGCATTTGTGGCCTTGTGAATAGTATTTAACCTATTCTAACTGTTATTTTTCACTGAAGTGGTAGATATACCTATGATTTCCCTTATTATAGCCAATATTTTTCTACCACTTATTTGCTAATATTTGGATTTAAAGCATGATTCTCATAGCGGCATTTACTGACTAAAAGCGGCTATTTGGTTGGTAAAAAGGGATTATCATGGAGCATATTGACTGAAAAACTATAATCCCGCAATCAGATCCGCTACAATAGGCGGTTTATATTTTTATGACTTTTTAATGAAAATAACATAAATAAGATACAAGGTTATGTTTGAAATTAATCCAATAAAAAATCAAATTCAGGATCTGTCTGAGCGGACGAAGATCTTGAGGGGGTATCTTTGACTATGATGCCAAGAAAGAACGTTTGGAAGAAGTAAACGCAGAACTTGAACAGCCTGATGTATGGAACGAACCTGAGCGAGCCCAAGCGTTGGGTAAGGAACGTTCTTCTCTTGAAGCCATAGTCGAAACTATTGACGCGTTAATACAAGGTTTAGATGATGTATCTGGTTTGCTCGATCTAGCAATCGAAGCTGATGACGAAGAAACTTTTCATGAGGCGGTAGCAGAGTTAGCGCAATTGGAAGGAAAACTGGGGCAATTGGAATTTCGCCGTATGTTTTCAGGGCAGTATGACAGTGCTAACTGTTATCTTGATTTACAGGCAGGCTCGGGAGGAACGGAGGCACAAGACTGGGCTAGCATGTTAATGCGTATGTATCTGCGTTGGGCTGAGTCAAAAGGTTTTAAAACAGAGATTATTGAAGCGTCAGATGGCGATGTTGCTGGTTTAAAATCTGCCACGATAAAAATTATTGGTGAGTATGCTTATGGTTGGTTACGTACTGAAACGGGTGTTCATCGATTAGTGCGTAAAAGTCCTTTTGATTCAGGCGGTCGCCGCCATACTTCTTTTAGCTCAGCCTTTATTTATCCTGAAGTGGATGATGATATTGATATTGAAATCAATCCCGCGGATTTGCGTATTGATGTTTATCGAGCATCAGGGGCTGGTGGTCAACATGTTAATAAAACAGAGTCAGCGGTACGTATAACTCATATTCCAACTGGCATTGTTACTCAATGTCAGAATGACCGTTCACAACATAAGAATAAAGATCAGGCTTTTAAGCAACTAAAAGCAAAATTATATGAGCTTGAGATGCAAAAGAAAAATGCCGATAAACAAGCCTTAGAAGAAAATAAATCTGATATTGGCTGGGGTAGCCAAATTCGTTCTTATGTGCTGGATGATTCTCGAATTAAAGATCTACGTACAGGGGTTGAAAATCGCAATACCCAAGCGGTACTGGATGGTGATCTGGACAAATTCATTGAAGCAAGCTTGAAAGCTGGCTTATGAGGAAAAAAGATGTCTCAACAACAACAGGGTACTGATCAGGCCCTTGATTTAAATAATGAATTAAAAACTCGTCGAGAAAAACTGGCGGGATTGCGTGGTAATGGCATTGCTTTTCCTAATGACTTTCGCCGGGAGTATTTATCTAGCGATTTACATGGTAAGTATGCAGATCAGGATGCGGAGCAGCTTACTGCCCTAAATATTGATGTCTCTGTTGCCGGACGAATGATCACACGCCGTATCATGGGTAAAGCCTCTTTTGCTACCTTACAAGATATGGGGGGGCGCATTCAGATTTATATTTCTCGTGATGATTTACCAGAAGGGATCTATAACGAACAATTTAAGAAATGGGATCTGGGCGATATTCTCGGTGTTAAAGGTAAATTATTCAAGACTAAAACCGGCGAGTTAACCATTCATGGTTATGAAGTTTATTTGTTAACCAAAGCATTGCGCCCTTTGCCGGATAAATTCCATGGGCTGGCAGATCAGGAAACGCGTTATCGCCAACGTTATCTTGATCTTATTGCCAATGAACGTTCACGGCAGACTTTTATTACGCGTTCACGTGTGCTGTCTGCTTTACGTAACTTCATGGTTAGTAAAGATTTCATGGAAGTTGAAACACCCATGATGCAGGTTATACCGGGTGGTGCAGCAGCTCGTCCATTTATTACTCATCATAATGCGTTAGATATTGATATGTATCTGCGTATTGCGCCAGAACTTTATTTAAAACGTTTAGTTGTGGGTGGATTTGAGCGAGTTTTTGAAATTAATCGTAATTTTCGTAATGAAGGTATTTCACCGCGGCATAATCCAGAGTTTACCATGATGGAACTTTATATGGCTTATGCTGATTATAAAGATCTTATTGTGTTAACCGAAGAGTTATTCCGAACGGTAACGCAAGAAGTATTAGGCACAACCCAGGTAAAATATGGTGAGCATTTATTTGATTTCGGGCAGCCTTTTAGCAAAATGACCATGAAAGAAGCGATAGTCAAATATCGTGCGGAAACGGTTCTGGCTGATTTGGATGATATGACTAAAGCGACAGCGATCGCAAAATCACTGAATATTGAGCCAGAAAAAGGTTGGGGATTAGGTCGCTTACAATGTGAGATTTTTGAGGCGGTGGCGGAAAGCCATTTGATTCAACCGACATTTATTACTGAATATCCGGCAGAAGTGTCTCCGTTGGCGCGTCGGAATGATAATAATCCATTTATTACCGATCGATTTGAATTCTTCATTGGTGGTCGTGAAATTGGTAATGGTTTTTCTGAGCTTAATGATGCAGAAGATCAAGCCGAGCGTTTTGCACAGCAGGTTCGTCAGAAAGATGAAGGTGATGATGAAGCCATGTTTTATGATGAGGATTATATCACTGCACTGGAGCATGGATTGCCGCCAACGGCAGGTTTAGGTATTGGTATTGATCGGATGATCATGTTATTGACCGATAGTCATACAATTCGTGATGTTATTCTGTTTCCAGCCTTGCGGCCTGGTAAATAGCCTATCAGATTGCATAAAAAATGCCTGGCTGAAGCCAGGCATTGCTATTTTGTTCGAGCTATTATTTGTCGGCAGTGTAATATTTAACCCCGATACGGATAATCTCACGCCCTTGTGAGCGCCGATGTTTATTAGTATCACGCAGAGAATAGATACAACCGCAATATTCTTGCTGATAAAATTGTTCGCGCTTACTAATTTCGACCATTCGGGCTGAACCGCCTTGTTTACGCCAATTATAGTCCCAATAAGTAAGGCCATCGTAGTGGCTGGCGGCACGCTTACCGCAATCATTAATCTGTTGCATATTCTTCCAGCGGGAAATACCTAATGAACTGGAGATAATGCTAAAACCATGCTCAGCAGCGTAGAGCGCGGTACGTTCAAATCGCATATCAAAACACATAGTGCAACGAATTCCGCGCTCAGGTTCTTGTTCCATTCCCTTAGCACGGGTAAACCAGTTATCACTATCATAGTCAGCATCAATAAACGGCACATTATGCTGCTCAGCGAAACGAATATTTTCGTTTTTACGGATCTCATATTCTCGTTGTGGATGAATATTTGGATTATAGAAAAAAATAGTATAATCAATACCTGAAGCACTAAGTGCTTCCATCACTTCACCTGAACAGGGAGCGCAACAAGAGTGCAGTAATAATTTATTAGCGCCATTAGGCAGCGTTAGTGTAGGACGGGTAAATTTATCCATGGTTGCAAATTTTTATAGTAATCGATAATAGGGCTAATAATAACAGCTAGCAAGACATATATAATAGTCTTTTTATTTTTTGGGTCAAATTTGTTTGCTAAGAGGCAGAGGATATTTACCACTGATGATTAGCGGTAAAAGTATCCACCACATTTGACTTAGGGTTATTTTAAATCGATCCGAATTGATATAAAAATTTATTTTATCAGATATTAATACAATATTGGATAATTTTTTATAATATTATTAACTAACATAAATATCTAATTAAATTAAAATTTTTTTTATTTTTAATATTGCAATAAGATAGTCTTTCAACGAATGAAAAAGATAGAAGAAAGGATCGTAAATAAAATTTTGCAGGCGATATTTAGTATAAAAACTTTTATTATAAATAGCGTAAGTTAATCATAAATAAATAGCAGAAATTTATGCTTAAATTGAATGTAATAAATTAAAACAGTAAGCTGTAGAAAATATTAAATAAGTTGTTAAATGTTTTAATGGCAGGATTTTTTGTTAAAGAAATGGCCTTTTATCTATTTTTGTGTCGCTAAATATTACTTTAGAAGATTGGTTTTAGTTAAATAAACCAACAATTGCCAACCTGTTCACAATTTCTTGATAGAGTTTTTGCTGTAATACCCGTGTTACATGCTTTTGGACTTGATTTTTGCAAAATAAAATAATTAAGCAGTCAATAGGAGTTTATTGCATGAGAGCATTGAGGGTTATGATATTAAGTGTGTTTATAACTTTATGTTTAGTAAAATCTTTACAGGCAAAAGAGTATCAACTAACGGGTAAAAATATCAATATTCTGTTATCTGATAATACTAAAGATATATTAGTTTGGTTTAAAAATAACAAAAATAATGATGTCATTAAAGCCGATAATTTATTTGAAATTAGTTTTAATTCAGCAAAAAAATTAACTGAAAAGGATTTTAACTTGCAAAATATTAAGCAAGATAAAAATACCATCACAATAAATTATATTAGGAATAATATTAAAGTAACAACGATACTAGCTTTATATGATCAAGCAAATTTTGCTCGTTACGAAATCCGCATCACTGCTGAAAATAAACCCTTAAATATGAGTATGGTTTCATTAATGCCCTTTAAGACCCAAGCGCCTTTTGTTTATGGTTCAGTTGTTAGTTCTCCAATTATTAGTGATTCATTTTTTATTATTCCAGAAAATCCGTTAACCAATACCACGGCTTATGAGGGCGCAGTGACACAAAAAGTAGTGCAGGCCATTCCTTTACAACCCGCTCATACCCTCAGCTATAAAACTTATATTGGCACTTATGAAAGCGGTCAATTGCGTCGTCATGTCAATCAGTTTTTAAATGTTGTTCGTGCTCGACCTTATCATCCCTATTTGCACTATAACTCCTGGCTTGATATTGGTTTTTTTAATCCTTATACCGAAAAGCAAGCATTATTACGTATTGAACAGTATGGCGAAGAGCTGGTCAATAAACGTGGTGTAAAATTAAATGGCTATTTATTTGATGATGGTTGGGATAATTTAAAAGGTAACTGGGGATTCAGTGCCAATTTTCCTAATGAGTTTAATAAATTAAAATTAGCGGCCGAAAAATATCATGCGGCACTAGGCATTTGGTTATCACCTTGGGGCGGATATAATAAACCACGCGATATTCGCGTTTCACATGCTGCTGAATTTGGTTATGAGATAATGGATGGTAAATTGGCTTTATCAGGTGCTAATTATTATGCCAACTTTCATAAACGTATTTTAGCGTTAGTTAAACAACAAAATATTACTATGTTTAAATTGGATGGTACCGGCAATGCGGATAAGGTGATTCCTGGTAGTCCATTTACCAGTGATTTTGCTGCGGCAATCCATATGATTAGTGATATGCGAAAAGCAAATAATAAACTTTATATTAACTTGACCACAGGCACTCAGGCGACACCTTCCTGGCTTTTTTACGCTGATTCGATTTGGCGTGGTGGTGATGATGTTAATTTTTATGGCCCGGGTACTAAAGTACAACAATGGTTGACTTATCGCGATGCTGAAACTTATCGCTCAGTTGTTATGAAAGGCCCATTATTTCCTCTTAATTCATTGATGTTACATGGTATTATTTATGCTAAGCAAGCCAAATACCTTGACCGGCAATCTGGACAGGACTTTGCTGATCAAGTTTGGAGTTATTTTGCTACCGGTACTCAGTTACAAGAATTGTATATTACGCCTGAGCTGTTGAGTGATAATAATTGGCATGTATTAGCCAGTGCAGCAAATTGGGCGCGCGAAAATCAAGCTATTTTATTTGATAGCCATTGGATAGGTAGTGATCCTACCAAATTAGCGATCTATGGTTGGGCTGCCTGGAATAGCAATAAATCGATTATCAGTTTAAGAAACCCATCGGATAAACCCCAAGTTTATTATTTGGATTTACAGCATGATTTAGAACTACCGGCTAACGCGCCACAAAGTTATCAAATTAGCCTGAATTATATTAGTAAAAATGGCAGTAAAAAACCGACTAAGATTAATAAATCGGCATTAGTAACCTTATCACCTTTTGAAACGGTTGTTATGTTATTAGAGCCTAATAGTGGTAAAAAGGGACGATAAAATATTGGCTAGGATTTAAGTTTCAATAGCATGATCCCGTTAATTAATATCGAAAAACAAAAACCTCCTTGCCTTTGTTGGCATGGAGGATATTACAGGTTGATTGCGTAAATTTACTTTTGAAGTGTACATTTTCTGATATTAACAAAAGGATTGGGGCCATCAACTTTATATTGCTCTTGAGCTTGTTTTCTGGCCTCTTGTTCGCTAGAGGCAGTGAAAATCCAATCCCATACTCCTTGATCATCTTTATTACCGTAGCTTCCCTTGCAATAATATTTTTGATTCACTTCTGGTTCTGCGACTACAGTTGATGAAAAGGTTGCTGCCATTGCAGAAGTTACTGATAATATTAATAACCCACGTTTTATAACAAGATTCATATTAAGTTCCTTATGTTAATTGAGTATTTATTCATTCACTTATGCATCGATAGTACAAACAACAACCATTCAAAGGTAATTCATTTGTTAATATTTTGTCCAATTATATTTATTTATTAAATAAAGGATGGTTAATGGTGAAAAATTAACTCATGTTGAGGGGTAAAAATGTTGCAATTTAATTTTTAGCTACTATTTTATTTGATAATTTTTTATTTTATCTATTATGTCAACTTTCTAAATATCAAATAACAGAATTAAAGCCTGTTTTAACATGACAATAATTTAGTATGAAATTAATAAATTATTTATATGTTAAATATTAAAATTAAAAAATTATTTATATGTTAAATATTAAAATTAAAAAATAGATAAATATTTATTTTTTATCATTACTAATAATAGGGTATTAAAGATCAGTTCATTTTACTAGTTTTATGATATAATAATATTGTTAATATTAATTTTAACTCATTAAAAATTAATAATAAATATGAAAAAGATCGTTGTTGGCAAATTAACGATAATTACTATAAATTAATTATTATTAAACAGCTGAATATTAAAAATTTACGCTTTATTTTTTTCATTATTAATAGTAAATGGTGTAATATAATTTAAGCAGTCATTTTAATTACGCTTAATATTAAAAATCAAATAAGTTAGCATGACATGGATATAATAAAAAGTAATAAATCTCGAGGAGCTGGCACTAATGAAAAAAATTATTAGCTTTAGTATTCTGTTATTTCTCATTGGTTGTGGCAATAAAACACCACCTACATCGCCTTCATTTAACAATAAGCAAGATATTATCTTTATTGATCAAACCAAAAAACTTTTTCCAATTGCTAATTATCCCCAAAATAGCGCTCGCTGGATCCCGCCTAATGAACCTAGTTACCGACAACCATTTTTAACTAAAGTACAACAAAAAGAGGCGTTGGATAACCTATTAGCGCGCTATTTTGGGGAGCAATCTCCCTGGAATGGGGATTACATTCAGTCGGTTTTACAGGATACACAGGATGTTTCTGATGTATCGGATGTAATCAAAAGTGCGAAAAGAAATTTATTCCATTTTGCGGAAAAGTTTACTGCGCCTAATGTGAGTCACTATGGCGAAAATTTTCGCTTATTAGATGCTAGCTGGAAAGCAAAAATGCAACATCGAGTATCCGTGCCGATCGCCTTGCGATACACTCCAGAGGCCCGAGGAATCACATTGCGTGAAACCGCTGTAAGATTCCTACCAACTGCTTATCCTGCTTTTGAAGATCCGCGTGGGGCAGGTCAAGGTTATCCTTTCGATATGCTGCAAAACTCAGCCCTTCATCCAGCTGAACCGGTTTACATTGCGGCAGTAACGGCAGATAAATCCTGGAGTTTCATTATTTCATCAACAGTCATGGGGTGGGTGGATAGTTCACATATTGCTAAAACAAATGATCATTTTATCCAGCAGTGGACAGTCATGGCGAACAAAAAGCTGGCTGCGGTCATTAATGATAATGCTAGTTTCACTGATGAACAGGGCATTTTTAGATTTAGCGCCCGTACAGGCACATTATTGCCAATAAAATCGATTAATGGTAAAGCAAAAATCGCATTACCAGCATCCGGTAACGATGGTTATGCCGTTATTCGTTATGCACTACAGTCTGAACAGCAAGTGCGTCAGGTACCTATCTTACCAACCGCAGAAAATATGGCACATATCATCCAATATATGCAAGGCAAGGATTATGGTTGGGGAAGTCTTTATGGTTTTAATGACTGTTCTGCTGAAGTGAGAAATCTTATGTTGCCTTTTGGTATTTTTCTGCCAAGAAATTCACTACCCCAATCGTTAAGTGGCAAGCGAATTGACCTGAGTCATTATTCAACCAATGAACGGATTAATTATTTGATGAAATATGGCCAGCCATTTAAAACATTAGTTTATATAAAAGGTCATATTATGCTGTATGTTGGTAACTCAGATTGGCAGGGACGTACAGTACCGATAATCTATCATAATGTATGGGGATTAAGACCAGCAGCGCCACCGAGTCGCAGCATTATTGGCCAATCCGTTTTTCTGCCGCTCTTATCGCAATATCCTGATGCACCAGAACTTGAATCACTGGCAAGCAAGCCGCTATTTATTATTAGCTATCTCGATCAAGCGGAGTGATGATGATTTGATAAATTTTGACCCCACTCCCTTTTATTAACGCAATGCAACTGCCAGTGGCAAATTAACAATCTTGCGGCTGGCAACAATTCTCTATTTGTTCCTTCAGATGTTTGCAAACGCTTACTATTTTCTATCAATCATTTATGAAATATTTGATGCAGTTAACATTCTTGAATAGCTCAATTGTTAAATTTTGCTAAATTAATAAGTCATTTTTAACAATTTACTTAGATTAGGATGGTGCATAAATGGATCTATCACCTGCTTTATGGAGTCTAATCGCTCAATGGCGTGATTGGGCATCAGAACCAAATATTGATCCATCGGAACAGAGAGAGACTGCATTAAACAGAGTTTTTGACTGTATTATTAAAAAAGATCCATATCTTGATTTATCTCACTTGTCTTTAACTTCGTTGCCTACATTACCAGAATGGTTAATAACATTAGATATTCATAATAATCAGTTAACCACACTGCCCGCTAATTTGCCTAAAACATTAACTCATTTAGATGCGGGTAAAAATCAATTAACTAGCTTGCCTGAGCATCTACCTGAAACATTAATAGAAATAAGGGTTGATCATAATAAGTTAACTAGGCTACCTGATAATCTGCCAAAAAACTTATCTATGTTAAATGCTGATCATAATCAATTAAGTAGTTTGCCTGAGCATCTGCCTGACGGATTATCAGTATTAGATGTTAGTGATAACCAATTGACGACTATACCTCATAATTTACCCCTATCATTAACCATTTTGTCTGTTAATAAAAATAACCTCGCAAGTTTGTCTGATAATCTACCGGATAACCTATTTTATCTTGATGCCAGCGACAATCCATTGACTGCTTTACCTAATAAATTACCATTCAAGCTAGAAAAATTAGTGGTCAATAACGCATTTTTGACCGCATTACCAAATACTCTGCCTGACGAGTTATACCATCTAAGTGTCAGCAACAATCAAATAACCGCGCTGCCCGCTAAACTTCCGTCAAAGTTACAAGCACTGACAATCGATATAAATCAGTTAAGCGTATTACCCAATCAACTGCCAGCACTATTAAGAATGCTGAATGTTGCATCTAATAAATTAACATGCTTACCGGAAGTATTGCCCGAAGAGCTAATTGTGCTGGATGTTAGTCATAACCAATTAAAAGCACTGCCTAAAATTTTACCAAAGAACTTACTTACCTTACTCGCTAATGATAATCAACTGGCCTCACTACCATTTTTACCAAGAGATTTAAATATTGTTAAAGTTTTTGGTAATCAGTTAAAAAATATACCCGATGAACTACCACCTTGGTTAACAGTATTAGATATTGGTGATAACCAATTAACGGCCATTCAAGGCGCTTTACCGGTTGAATTAGAACTGTTAAATGTTAGTCGAAATCAACTAAAAAAATTGCCGGACCATTTACCAGATTCGTTAGTAGAAATTGATGCGAGTTATAATGAACTAGTTTTACTACCTGATAAGTTACCTGCTGCGTTAAACCGCTTACTTATTGTGGGCAATCAATTAACTTGGCTGGGTAACAATTTGCCGCGCGGGCTCACCCAATTAGATGTTAAGCGCAATCAACTAAAGGCGTTACCCGAGGACTTACCTGATGAGATCACTGAATTAGATATTAGCCATAATCAATTAAGGGTATTTCCTAATCATATACCCACGTCACTAGAAATTTTGGATGCCAGCTATAACAAATTTATTAGCTTGCCCGCTCATTTACCGCCAAGCTTACAATATCTTGTTGCTCATCATAACCAACTCAATTTGCTGCCTGATCCATTACCTTTTAACCTCAAGATTCTGATTGTTAATAATAATGAATTAACTCAATTGCCTGAAGTTATGCCTGTTTTTTTACAGCAGATCGTGGTACATAATAATCAATTAACTGAATTGCCGCATTTTTTTGAAGATTTATCCTATCTTGATGCCAGTTATAACCAATTAACTGAGTTTCCTGCCCACTTTCCTAGTGATGTGGTGACTCTTATTCTGCATAATAATCAGTTGCGGGTTTTACCTGCTCATTTATTCCAAGAACTGATTTTTTTAGATGTACATAATAATCAGATAGCCGCCTTACCTGCGCATCTGCCTTTACTGTTGGAGTACAGTGATTTTAGTGGTAACCCATTGGACTCAATACCTACTCGTTTTCCATTGCAACTCCAACAATGGCGCGACGACGAGCATAGTATAGATATTTCAGAGGAGGAGTTACTTCATTGGGTACATGATAAATATATTAGTGCTGATGAATATCACGGCAGAAATATTGCAGTAGAAAGAATAAACGCTTGCATTAATGATAATAATAGTAAGTCACTTGATTTATCCGGTTTACATTTAACCCGTTTACCAGCTCATTTGCCTGCAAGCATTACCGAACTTAGAATCAACAACAATCAACTAGCGGTTTTGCCGACTAGCTTGCCAGCGAATCTAAAATATTTATATGCGGCAGATAATCAGCTAAATGCTTTACCGGGCAATCTGCCTAATTCCTTAATTTATCTTGATGTTAGTGGCAATAAACTAACGGCTTTGCCGAATACATTGCCTATTATGTTACAACATTTCGATGGTCATAATAATTTATTGACCTATTTGCCAACTAATCTACCCAATATTTTAATTACCTTGGATGTTAGTCATAATCAACTGATATTCCTGCCAAATAATTTATCAAATAAATTAAAGAAACTCGATATTAGTGATAATCAATTAACCGCCTTACCTGACAGTCTGCCTAATCAATTAGGGCATCTTAATGTCAGTTATAATCAATTGGGAATAATGCCAGGAAGTTTGTCTAATGAATTAAAATACTTAGATGTTAGTCATAATAGATTAACCACTTTATCTAATCATCTATCTGACAAACTAAGATACCTTAATGTTAGCGATAATGAGCTAACGGTTTTGCCGCCTAATCTGCCGGCTAAATTAAAATATTTGAATGTTAGCAGTAATCAGTTGAAAGAATTACCCGCTCACTTCCCTAATAAACTACTTTTTCTTGATATTGATAACAATCCGCTCACTAGCGATCAGGCTGCTATTTCCATTGCTGCTATTGAAAGCAAGCAGACTGCACAATTATCTAAGTTATTCAGGCCGATATATGAATTAATTCCAGAATGGTTCAAATGGTTAGATCAAGCCCCCACAAAGGAAGCCAAGGCTAGAGAAATTGCCGTTCATCGAATGATTGATTGTCTTTGTTTGCAAGAACGATCACTTGATTTATCCAACTTAAATCTAACTAGCCTACCCGCTCATTTACCTTACAATCTGATATCATTACATGTTAACGATAACCAACTCGCCGTGTTACCGGCGGAACTCCCATCTACTATCCAAAAGCTTTACGCTTATAATAATCAGTTAACTTCTCTGCCTGTTAGCCTACCTGAAAGGTTAATACTATTGGATGTTAACCATAACCAGTTGATGGCGTTAGGCAATAATTTACCCACCACCTTGCTCGGTATAGATATTAGTAGCAATCAATTGATTCGATTACCAGATAATTTCCCAGCTGGTTTACTATTACTGAATGCCAATAATAATCAATTAACCTACTTACCTGATAGCCTGCCGACCAGTTTAACGCATCTGTTTGTGAGGAATAATGAATTAAAAACGTTAACTAACTATTTGCCAAATTCATTAATCAGGATTGATGTCAGCAATAATCAACTTACAGCTCTGCCTGATCATATTCCTGATAAATTAATAAGATTTAACTTTACCGGAAATCAACTCAGCGCCGAGTCGATACATCTGCCTATTAACCTTCGCTTGACTGGTTCTAGTCGGGATTTTGTTAGTTTGAACTTTGATCGTAAGGTATCAGATTGGCAACTGCCAACAGTGAGTTTTCAGCATGAAGGTGAAAGCAGTCGTTTTGATGGCCAATTAATTATCCAACTGGAAGATGAGCTACTAGTGAGAGAGGCGGCGAGTAAATTACTTAAAAAACATCCGCAAATATCGGTTTTAGTGCAATTGGATAGTGAGGGAAATAGTTTTACTGTGCATGGCAATATCGAGCATTTACGACAGCAAACTAAGCAGCGCTGGCAGTTAGTCGGCCATGGCCGTAGCCTGCCTGATGGAGAATATGTCAGTCTGGCCTGGCGTGAGGCTAAATCGCTGGCACTGCAATTAAAACAATTGGCGACAGATTTGCAGATAACTATTTCGCCCAAACATATCAATCTGGTGGGTTGTTCGTTGGCTGACGATCAGCAGCAAATCAGTTATGTCAAACAATTTGCTGTAGCCTTAGATGAAACGATTCGACCCTATTCTGTCTCTGCTTATTCGTCTAAGCTGATGGTCAATAATGAGGGCAGAAAACGATTGATAGAAACGGGTAATAAAACCACGCTGTTTTTTAATCATGAGAAAAATGACTGGCATATAGAGAAAGTGGCCGGTAAAACAGTTAATAACCTGGCAAAATCAGCGATTGAACCAGCGACCTTAGCTGCTCCTGCCAGGCTGGAGTCTATCTCTTATAAATTAATGTCTTTCATTAAGCAGGCTGAACAATTTCAGTCGATTATGAGTCAGTTTTATCATTATCATCGCTTGTCGCTACAAAAGTGGGTACCGCTTTTTACTAGTTTAAGCAAAAGTAAAATGCAGCCGGGCAGTTATGATTTACAGTTTATTCATAATGAGACCCATCAAGTAAAGAAATTAATTACTAATAATAAACATATTATTGATTTTATTAATAAATTTAATCAATATTTGGAAATGATTATTAAGGTTTATTATTACAACGGTAAAACATTAGTTTTGCGGGGTAATATGACAGATGTTGATAATGTGCATGGATTAAATGCCGCTTTCCTGCTCAAAGAATTGATCCCCTGGTTTGCCAATAAACATCGGCTTGGCGTGGTGGATAATGAGTTATCAGAAACGCTTAGTATGGCACTGAATATACACACTTATCTCAATTTGACACAAATAGTGCACGGGACAGTGGAAGATACATTGAGGTTGGTTAATTTATATCAAATGGCTGCCTACCAGGGGCAGCAGGCAACGAAAGGATTATTGAGCCCGTTGTTTTATGGCAGCTACGTTTTAGCAGGTGTATTTAATATTGCCAGTATTGTTTTGGATAGTATTGAATTAGCGCATGCGCAAAATGATCTGCAACGAGTGGTTTTTAGTGCTCAGTTAGGGGTTGATATTACTAATTTAGTGGTTTTTGGCATAGGAATAGGGGCTAGCATGCTAGGGGCAACCACAGTTGCTACTTTTACTGGTGCGTTAGCTGTGCCATTAGCAGGGGTAGGGATCGGCGTCACTGCGCTGGCTGAAGCGTTTGGTAAGGTAACCCATAATGTTCAGATAGTAGGCAACTATTTTGCCGATATCGATTTGGCTTATCAAGAGGGTGGCTATCGGCGGATAACGAAAAAAATCACTGACAGTGATGCGGTTATCACAATTATGCAGCCGATTCCAGGCGCCGTCATTACTGAACTGGACTTACGACACAATACACTGACTTATGATAGCCAATATCTTTATCGTAATGATCCTACTTATTCCAGCGGATCAGGCCACAGTAATTATTTCTTGTTCTGGCCCAATCGAGGCGTAAATCGAGATAAAAGCCAGGCGATCAATATTCGACAGGGATTGGGCTATCAAAGTAGTCAATCCAACTTTAAGCCAGGTGATGATGTTCTGATCCTGCCAGGTACGCCGATTACCTACCTAGATTATGCCTATATGATCTTACCTTTTGTCACCACACGTGATGATAGAGGTTTTGCTCTATTAAGAAAACTGGAAGAAGATGGTCGGTTTGATTTCGATTTTTATGCTTTTCCCGGTGAAAGGGCTATCTATCGGCTTATACCAAATTATGTGGCAACCCCGATTAAAGTGATTTTAGACGATCGCGATCGGAATTTGGTGCTGCCTACATTACCGGACGAGTTTCAGCATTATATTAGTTATCAGTTGATTGGTGGTGAAGGAGAATATCGAATTAGCTTAGCGAGAGGCGTGTCAATAACCTTACTATCAAATCATGCCAATACATGTTGGCTATTGGATGCACGTTATCTTGAGTTGGGCACTAATATGCAGGTTAGCGAAGAGGGTAACTATCTCTATATAGATAATGTTATTGTCACGTTACCGAAAAATGCCAGTCGAATAACGGTGATAAATAAACAGGGAACCTTCGTCTTTGATGAAAATAGTCAGCAAATGCATATCATCCATATGGATGCAATGCATTTCAATAATAGTGATTCACTGGATGAATATCTAAAAATGTTAGCTAATATTCAGGATCATCCAACTCCATTTGTCATCATCGATCACTATCAACCAGATAATGCTGTTGGACCTGTCGGCAGAGCTTATTATGAAACCGCCCGTAGCCGAATCATTTATACCAATCGGCCAGATGCAGCGGAATTTCTCAGCCAAGCGATATTAGCCAAAGTTGACGGTGATAAAGCCTGGTTTTATCGCGATACAGTTATTTGGCAGGTAGAAATTAGCACGGGGCAGTTATTGCGGCAATATCTGCCATTTAGTTTTCCTATTGTAAATGATGCTGATATTCGTAGCTATACAATTCAGGGAAATGATCAATTGCTGTTTGTGATTGAGCAAAATGGCATGCGTTGTGTTTATACCGTTGAGGATGCAGCGCTGAATTTGGTTGCGATTAATGGCAGTAAAACTCTGTTAGACCTGTTAAATCGGCTCAAACAGCTGGTAGATTTTGCTGGCCAAAATAAAAAATCAGAGTTGTTGTTATCTGAACACAACCAATTTGGTACTTCCCCAAACCTTGATACAGATCACTTAGATAAGCTTATTTCATCAGCCGCTTTTATCCCCAGTCGGCTGGCAAAAATAGTCTATTTATCGGGTTATAATGACGGCCAAGAGCAGCATTATTGGTTAATAACCGAGGATCCGTATGCGCAAAATATGATCCGCTTAAACTTAGTCACTCAATCAGAAAGTGATGTGCTACCCCATACCGATGTGGTGATTGCCAACCAAGCGCAGTCGTCAGCATCGCTGGCAGAATTTATTCTTGTGGCGACCACGACAGGGGAGTCAACCGGTTATTATTTTTATCATCCACAAACACACGCTCTCTATTTTCAACCAGATAATGGTTTGTCCAATAGTCAGGCGCAATTGGTTGCGAACAATATTCGATCCCTTTTTCCCATTAATAATAAATTATTTTGTCAGCGAGAAGATGGGATATTTAGTTTATTGGATAACCAGGGGAAAAATATCTTAATTGGGATTTCTCAGGATTGGTTACGTCAGCATAATGACAATGTTATATTAGATTTGCATAAACTGATTAATGGGATGCCAGATTCAGCTGATTACATCATGTTGCAGGGTTTACAGGATCGAGATGGAAATCCGATAAGAGGTTGGTATGATAGTAAAGCCGGTCGGATAGTACAAGCGGGAAGTAGTTTAGATGCTAATCATGATCTGGTTTATTTAGGTCTATCAGAAGATCGGCAGGAAGCATTGATTTATGATAATGACGAACAGCAGCAATATCGTTTTTTGCAACCCGCCAACGTCACATTGACGCCGACAGAAAATGGACTTTTGATCTCAGATATTCCGACAGATCCTTTATGGGCCGCTTTTGCTTAGTGGTCTTTCCGGATAATCGTTATTTTGTTGTTAAGACCGGCAGCGCCACTGGGTCGCAGTATTATTGGCCAATCAGTTTTTCTGCGGCTCTTGGCACAATATCCTGATGCACTAGAACTTGAATCACTGGCAAGCAAGCCGCTATTTATTATTAGTTATTTCGCTCAAGCGGAGTGATGATATGATAATCTATTAATCCACTCTTCTATCTCCTATGCGCGCAATGCAACTGCCAGTGGCAAATTAATAATCTTGTGGCTAGCAATCAATCTTCTCTTGTTCATCCAGCTATTTGCTAATTCTTGCTATTTTCTAACAATCCTTTTGCGCAATATTTGAGGTAGTTAACATTTTACATTGTTAATGAAATAGATTACTTGTTAATTTTTGCTAAATTAATAAGTTATTTTTAACAATTTAAGTGCATTAGGATGGCAAAATTATGGATATAACACCTGCTCTTTTGGAACTAATAACAGAATGGAGAGATTGGGCATCACAACCAAATATCGGTCCAATGGAACGGAGGGACATTGCACTAAAGAAATTTTTTAACTGTATTACTGAAGAAAGTTCATCCCTTAATTTATCCGGTTTATTTTTGACTTCACTGCCAAATTTACCGGAATGGTTAATAGAATTAAATGTTAGTAATAATGAGTTAACCACGCTGCCAACCAAACTACCAAAAAAATTAACCCATTTGTATGTAGGTCAAAATCTATTAACTAGCTTGCCCGATCATCTACCTGAGGATTTATCAGTATTGCATGCTAATGCTAATAAGTTGACCGTGCTATCTGATAATCTACCCAAAAATTTATTAGGGTTAAATGTTGCTAAAAATCAAATAATTAGTTTGCCTGATAAGTTGCCTGCAAACTTAAGTGCACTAAATGTTAGTGATAATAAATTGAGTGCTTTATCTGATAATTTACCATCATCACTAACCATTTTGTATGTGGATAAAAACAATCTGGAGAGCTTGCCTGATAAACTACCAAGCGGCATCTTTTATCTTAAAGCCAGCGATAATCCATTGATTGCTTTGCCTAATCAATTGCCACGTATGCTAGAAAAATTAGAGGTTAATGGGGCATTTTTGACGGCATTACCAAATACTCTCCCTGACACGCTATGGTATCTAAGTGTCTGCAATAATCAGATAACCGCGCTGCCTGCTAAACTTCCAACTCACTTACAAGAACTTAAACTCAATAAAAATCTGCTAAGCACATTACCCCATCAACTGCCAAAAATGTTAAAAGTGCTTAGTGTAGCAGATAATAAATTACAGAAACTGCCAGATGAGTTGCCAAGTAATTTAATTAACCTTGATGTTGGTAATAATCAGTTAAAAAAGCTGCCGGAAACTTTACCGCAAAAATTACATACCTTAATGGCTAATGACAATCTATTGACTTTGCTACCATCGGATTTACCCAGTGAATTAAAAACTCTTAAACTTTGCGGCAATCAATTAAAATTTTTACCTGATAAATTACCAGCAGGCTTAACAGTATTGGATGTTGGTGATAATCAATTAACTGCTTTACCCGTCGATTTGCCGGCTTATTTATTGGTGTTATATGCTAATCGAAATCGACTAACAAAATTGCCTGACCATTTACCAAATTCACTAACCGAGCTTAATGCCAGTTATAATCAGTTAGTTTCACTAACCATTAAATTACCTGACTCGTTACAAATTTTATCTCTGGCGGGTAATCAATTAACTTCATTATCCAGTGAGTTGCCGGCCGGGCTTACCAAATTACATCTTGAGCATAATAGATTAACTGTGCTACCTGAGGATTTACCAGACGGGATAGCAATATTAGTTGTTAGCCATAATCTATTAACGACATTACCCGATGCTTTACCCTCATCACTAATCACGTTGGAAGCTTGCTATAATAAACTTACCAGTTTGCCTAATAGTTTATCGGATAGCATACAATATCTTATTGTTAGCCATAATCAACTTTCTTTGTTGCCCGATCAGTTCCCTAGCGACCTTGTGCTATTGATTGTTAATAATAATCAATTAACTCAATTGCCTGCATTTATGCCTCCTTCCTTAGAGCATATTGTGCTATATCATAACCAATTAACTGAATTACCGCATTTTTTTGATAATTTAGCATACCTTGATGTAGGTTATAACCGATTAACAGAATTTCCGCCTGATTTGCTTGTCCTTTTTCTGCAAAATAATCAATTGCGTGCTTTACCTGCCCACTTACCCGAAGACCTGGTCTTTTTTGATGTGCATAATAATCAGATCACTAACTTACCTGACCATCTGCCTTTACAGTTGGAGTACAGTGACTTTACTGGTAATCCATTGGATTCAATACCTACTCGTTTTCCATTGCAATTTCCTCAATGGCATGACGATGAACTGAGGATAGATATTGTAGCGGAGTTACTTCATTGGGCGCATGATGATAAATATATTACTGCTGACGAATATCACGGCAGAGATATTGCAGTAAAAAAAATAAACGAATGCATTAATGATAATAATAGTAAGTCACTTGATTTATCCGGTTTACATTTAACCCGTTTACCGGCTCATTTGCCTGCAAGCATTACCGAACTTAGAATCAACAACAATCAACTATCGGTTTTGCCGACTAGCTTGCCAGCGAATCTAAAATATTTATATGCGGCAGATAATCAGTTAAATGCTTTACCGGGCAATTTGCCTAATTCCTTAATTTATCTTGATGTTAGTGGCAATAATCTGACGGCTTTGCCGAATACGTTGCCTATTATGTTACAACATTTCGATGGTCATAATAATTTGTTGACCTCTTTGCCCACTTCCTTTCCTGATATTTTAATTACGTTGAATGTTAGTCATAATCAGCTAATATCTCTGCCAAATAATTTATCGAATACAATAAAAAAACTTGATGTTAGTGGTAATCACTTAACTATTTTACCCGACAGTTTGCCAAATCAATTAGGCCATCTCAATGTCAATCATAACCAATTGACAATGTTGCCAGAGCATTTCTCCAACAAATTAAAATACTTAGATGCGAGTAATAATAAATTAGGTACATTACCTGAATATCTACCTGACACGCTAAGATACCTTAATGTTAGTGATAATCAGATAATTATTTTGCCTGATTATCTGCCGGCTAACTTAAAATATCTCGATGTCCAAAACAATCAGCTTAAAAAATTACCGGCACAATTTCCCAATAAACTGCTTTTTCTTGATATTGACAATAACCCGATCATTATGGGTCATGTCCCTCTTTCTGTTACTGATATTGAAATAAAACAGGGAGCTCAATTACCTGAGTTATCCCGTTCTAAAGATGAATTAATTTTAGAATGGTTAGAATGGGTAAGACAGGCACCAGCAAAGGGAATGGATGATAGAAGAACAGCCTTTAATCGGCTGGTTGATTGTCTTCGTTCGCAAGAACAATTCCTTGATTTATCAAACTTAAATCTAACCAGCTTACCGGATTATCTCCCCGATAATCTGTTATCACTAAATATTAACGGCAACCAATTGACGTCGTTGCCAGCTCATCTGCCAGCTACCATCGAGATGTTATATGCTTATAATAATCAGTTAACTTCTCTACCAGATACCCTGCCTAAAGGGTTAATACAATTGGATATTAGCCATAACCGGTTGACAGAGTTAGCAAATAAGTTGCCAGCCACTTTGGCCAGTTTAGATATTAGTTACAATCAATTGATTCGCTTACCTGATAATTTACCCGCACAATTACAATTGCTTAATGCCGATAATAACCTATTAACCTTTTTATCTGATAGTCTACCGGCAAATTTAACCAACCTGACTGTAAGTAACAATAAATTAAAAATATTAACCAATTATTTGCCTAATTCATTGATAAGGATTGATGTCAGTAATAACCAACTTATTGCCATGCCTGATCATATCCCAGATAAGTTAATAAAATTTAACTTTACCGGAAATCAACTCAAAGCTGAGTCAATTCATCTGCCAATTAATCTTAGCCTGGATGGTTCAATTTGGGATTACGCAACTCTGACTTCTGCTCGTAATGTAGCCAATTGGCAACCAGCATTAGTAAGTTTTAATCATGAAGGCGAAAGTAGCCGGTTTGATGGCCAATTAATTATCCAGCTAGAAAATGATTCGATAGTAAGAGAAGCGGCGAGCCAATTACTAAAAAAAAATCCACAAATATCAGTCTTAGTGCAGCTTGATAGTGAAGGAAATAGTTTTACGGTGCATGGCAATATCGAGAATTTGCGGCAGCAAACTAAGCAGCGCTGGCAGTTAGTCGGCCATAGTCGGGATGGCCAACTGGATGGAAAGCATGTCAGCCTGGCCTGGCGTGAAGCTAAACCGTTGGCACAGCAATTAAAACAATTGGCAGTTGATTTGGCATTGACGGTTTCGCCAAAACATATCAATTTAGTGGGTTGTTCATTGGCTGACGATCAGCATCAAACCAGTTATGTTAGACAATTTGCTGAAGCTTTAGATGAAACGATTCGACCCTATTCGGTCTCAGCCTACTCTTCTGAGCTAATGGTGAATAATGAGGGCAGAAAACGCTTGTTAGAAGCAGGTAATAAAACCACGCTGTTTTTTAATCATGACAATAATCATTGGCTTATGGAGAATGTGCCCGGCAAAACAGCCAACAGCCTGACGAAAAAAGAGATGGAAAAAGTAGCCTTAGGTGATCCTTCTAGGCTAGATTCTGTATCTTATAAATTATTGTCTTTCATTAAATTAGCTGAGCAATTTCAGTCCACTATAAGCCAGTTTTATCATTATCATAAATTGTCGCTACAAAAGTGGGTACCGCTTTTTACCAGTTTTAGCAAAAGTAGCGTGCAGCCGGGCAGTTATGATTTACAGTTTATTCATAATGAGACCCATCAAATAAAGAAATTAATCACCAATAATAAACATATTATTGATTTTATTAATAAATGTAATCAATATCTGGCAATGGTTATGAAAGTGTATCATTACGACGGTAAAACATTAGTTTTGCGGGGTAATATGACGGAAGCTGATAGTGTACATGGATTAAATGCGGCTTTTCTCATCAAAGAATTAATCCCCTGGTTTGCTAATAAAAAAAGGCTTGGGGTAGTGGATCAAGAGTTATCAGAAACGCTTAGTATGGCGCTGAATATACACACTTATCTCAATTTGACGCAAATCGTGCATGGAACAGTAGAAGATACAATACGGTTGGTTAATTTATATCAAATGGCTGCCTACCAGGGACAGCAAACGACGAAAGGATTATTGGGCCCGTTGTTTTATGGTAGCTATTTACTAGGGGGGGTATTTAATATTGCCAGTATTGTTTTGGATAGTATTGAGTTAGCCAATGCGCAAAATGATCTGCAACGGGCGGTCTTTAGTGCTCAGTTAGGGGTTGATATTACTAATTTAGCCGTTATTGGCATAGGAATCGGTTCTGGCATGATAGGGGCAACTACTGTTGCTGCATTTACTGGCGCCTTATCTGTACCACTGGCAGGGGTAGGCATAGGCATCACCGCGTTAGCAGAAGCGTTTGGTAACGTCACTCACAATGTACAGATAGTGGGCAACTATTTTGCTGATATTGATTGGGCTTATAAGCAGGGCGGTTATCAGCAAATAAAAAAAAAATCGCTGACAACGATGCGGTTATTACTATTATGGAGCCCATCCCAGGGGCTGTGATTACTGAGCTGGACTTACGGCAACATAAACTTACTTTTGATAGCCAGTATCTCTATCGTAATGATCCTACTAATACGGTTGGGTCAGGAAGAAGTGATTATTTTTTCTTTTGGCCCAATCGCGATGTAAATCGCGATAAAAGCCAGGCGATCAATATTCGAAATGGATTAGGCTATCAAAGTAGTCAATCCAACTTTAAACCCGGTGATAATATTCTGGTCCTGCCAGGTACACCTGTCACCTATCTGGATTATGTATATATGATTCTCCCCTTTGTCACTGCTCGATATGATAGGGGATTTGATATATTAAGAAAACTGGAAGAAGATGGTCGGTTTGACTTTGATTTTTATGCTTTTCCTGGTGAACGGGCAATCTATAGAATTATTCCAGATTATGTGGCAACTCCCATTAAAGTAATTTTGGACGATCGCGATCGGGATTTGGTGATCCCTGCATTGCCAAAAGATTTTCAACGCTATATTAGTTATCAGTTGGTTGGTGGTGAGGGAGAATACCGGATTAGTTTAGCAAAAGAGGCGTCAATAACTTTGCTATCAGATCATGCCAATACACGTTGGGTATTGGATGCCCGTTATCTAAACCCGGGCACCAATATGCAGTTTAATAGAGTGGATAACGATCTCTATATTGATAATGTTACAATAACATTACCAAAAAACGCCAAACAGATTACGGTGATCAATAAACAAGGAACTTTCATTTTCGATGAAAAAAACCAACAAATGCGGCTTGCTAATGTGGATGGATCGCATTTTAATAATCGTGATTCACTGGATAAATATCTAAAAATGTTAGCTAATAGTGAGTCACTCTCTTCGGCATTTGTGATCATTAATCACTATCAGCCAGAAGCTGGCAAAGGTGAAGTGGGTAGAGCCTATTATGAAACCGCCCGTAGCCGTATGATTTATACTAATCTGCCAGTTGCAGCGGACTTTTTGAGCCAAGCGGTTCTAGCTAAAGTTGAAGGCGATAAAGCCTGGTTTTATCGCGATACCGCTATTTGGCAGGTAGAAATTAGCACTGGACAGCTATTGCGGCAATATTTGCCATTTAGTTTTCCTGCTGCAAGTAAGGCAGCTATTACTAGCTATACGATCCAGGAAAATGGCCAATTATTATTTGTGATTAATCAGGACGATGGAATGCGTTGTGTCTATACGGTTGAGGATGCAGCACTGAACTTGGTTGCAATTTATGGTAGTAAAGATCTGCTGAATCAATTAGATAATTTTAAACAGTTGATAGATTTTACTGGACAAAATAAAAATACTGCCACGTTATTATTATCCGAAGCTACCCAGTTTAGTAATTCCTCACCTATTAAAATTGATACTATTTCTAAGCTTATCTCAACAGCCGAGCTTGTTCCGAGCCGGGTTGCTGAAGTGCTCTATTTATCTGGTTATATTGACAAACAGAAACAGCATTACTGGTTAATACCCACAGCTAACCATGGATCTAAAGTAATTCGTTTAAACCTGCCAACTTTAGTTCAGCAGGAGGAGGTACCGCTCCCTAATGATGATACTATTGCTAATCAATCGCTGTCGTTAGCACCGCTGTCAGAATTTATTCTTGCTGCGACCACGATGGGGGAGTCGCCCGGTTATTATTTTTATAATTTACAAAAACATACCCTCTATTTCCAACCAGATGAGGGTTTATCCAATAACCAGGCGCAATTAGTCGCGACTAATATTAAAACGCTTTTTCCTATCAATAATAAATTATTTAGTTTGCGAGAAGATGGGATATTCAGTTTGTTGGATAACCAGGGAAGAAATGTATTACTTGGGGTTTCACAGGACTGGTTACGTCAGCATAGTGTCGATGTCACGTTAGAGTTGGAGAAACTGATTGAAATGATGCCACACTCAGCTGATCACTTAATGTTGCAGGGCTTGCAGGATCGAGATGGAAATCCGATCAGGGGTTGGTATGATAGTTTAGCCGGCCGGATAGTACAAGGTGGAAGTAGTTTAGATGCTAATCACGATCTGGTTTACTTAGGGTTATCAAAAGATCGGCAGGAAGCATTGATTTATGATAATGACGAACAGCAGCAATATCGTTTTTTGCAGCCGGCCGACGTCACATTGACGCCGACAGAAAATGGACTTTTGATCTCAGATATTCCGACAGATCCTTTATGGGCCGCTTTTGCTTAGCTATATTGACATAATAATTATGCTGTTATTGAAATAAAACCATTGATATTTCCGTTATCAATGGTTAGTTTTATATTGACGCTAGAAAATTTTTAGATTAAGAGAGAATATTTATATTAGCGAGTTTATTTTAAAAATAATTAACTATTTTAATAGCTTAAATATTTACTAGTTAATTAAATAGCCTCCATTAGATATATTATTTGCTTGGTATTGTGAGTGTTTACATTAATATTTACTTTCAACATTGGGCAGGTTTATTTTTAAAGTGTCTTATCTCGCTCTACTACTTATATATCACTGCTATACTCAATTTCTTTATCAATAAATTTTCCTTTATAGCAACATGTAATGCCATGTTCATATTGGAGACTTATTTCTGAAAGAATACTTATTACTGAGATAATAAATAAAATGAATGCAGAAAATAATATTAAGTTGCAGATGATCGAGTGGAAAAAATGGGCGAATCAAGCTCATTTAGAACCAACAGAATATAGAGATATTGCTTTACAGAAAATAATTGATTGTTTAAAAAATAAAAGTATCTTTCTTGATTTATCTGGTTTAGGATTAACTTCTTTACCTGATCATTTACCGAATAATTTACGCTTTCTTGATATTTATAGTAATCAATTAACTCAGTTACCGAGTACTTTACCCAACGCATTAAAAAGTCTGGTTGCAAGTAATAATCAATTAATTGATTTACCTGATCATTTGCCAGAGAATTTAACTAAGCTTGATGTTCATAATAATAAGCTAGCAAGTTTACCGACTAACTTACCCGCTAATTTAGATTTACTTGATGTTCATAATAATCTGCTAACTGATTTGCCTGCTAGTTTACCAGCTGCTTTAAAATATATTTCTCTCAGTAATAACAAACTAACGGTATTACCTAATAATTTACCCGATGGATTAGAAATTATAAATGTTGATAATAACCAATTGGGTAGTTTACCTAATCATTTGCCTACTGCTTTAAACCGGTTAATTGCCAGCAATAATAAATTAATTACACTACCTAATAGCCTAGCGAATGGATTAATAGAATTAAAACTTAATGATAATCAAATAACTGATTTACCCACTCATTTACCTGATCGGTTGCAAAATCTTGATGTGACTAATAATCGACTGAAAATATTACCTGATAATTTACCTAATTCGTTAACCTATCTTATTGCTAATAATAATCAGTTGGTGAGTTTGCCTGATAATTTGCCAGGCTCTTTGGCTTATCTGTTAATTAATAATAATCAATTGGTCAATTTACCTGAGACTTTACCGGCTAATTTAGTTGATCTTTATGTAAATAATAATCCGTTAATCGCAATATCCGATAAGCTACCCGATAATTTAAAGCATTTAGCTATCAATGGAGCCAGTTTAATTTCGTTACCTAATCATTTACCAAGTAATCTAATTACCCTTAGTGTTACAAATAGCCAATTATCTTTTTTACCCGATACACTGCCGACTGATTTAAAAAGACTTGATGTGCATGGTAATCAATTGCAAACCTTACCCGCTATTTTGCCGGCTAATTTAATGAGTTTGAGCGTCAGCAATAACAAATTACTTAGTTTGCCTGATAAGTTGCCAAACATGTTAATTTATCTTAATGCCAATGATAATCAGCTAGCCGCTTTACCGAAATATTTGCCGGCGGAATTGGAATATCTGAATGTTAGTAATAATCAATTGACTAAATTAGCTGATAATTTACCAAATAAATTAAAACATATTAATATTAATGGTAATTTTATTAGCAAGTTACCTAATCATTTACCCGACTTTTTAGAAGGTCTTGAAGTACGAAAGAATAAGTTAACTGATTTGCCTAATAATTTACCCTATAACTTAGTGCTACTTGATGCCAGTAATAACCATTTGGATCATTTGACTGATAAATTGCCTTATAAATTAAAAAGCCTGATTGTCAGTAATAATAAACTGACAGCTTTACCCGAAACTTTACCTCACTGGTTAGTTACCATCGATGTTAACAATAATCAATTGAGTCATTTACCTAATGATTTACCTGCTACTTTAAAATACCTCACCGCCAGCAATAACCTATTAAAAATGTTACCGCTCAATTTACCAACCACATTGAAAAATCTACTAATTGAACATAATTCATTAAATGTTTTGGACTATATTTGGCCAGCTAAACTTGAAAAATTGAATATTAGCGATAACAAATTAATCAGTTTGCCGAATAAGTTACCAAATTCATTAAAAAGCTTGATTGCGCAAGATAATCAAATAACCAGTTTGCCCAAACATCTGCCCAATCAGTTAGTAGAATTTGATGTTAGTGGTAACCCATTAGTTACGCTATCTTCGGAACAATTGGGAATGTTGGCACGTTACAATACAGAAGGCCAACCTCAGACTGAATGGTCGGGGTGGGTAAAACAAGCATCAGCAGGCGAACAAAGAGATATTGCCTTGCAAAGAATTATTGATTGCTTGAATAACAAGCATACCGTGCTTGATTTATCAGATTTAGCACTCACTTCTTTGCCTAATTACTTACCCGCGACATTAAATGAAATTATTGCTACTAATAATCAGCTAACTAAGTTACCGGATATACTGCCTGATAAGTTAATAACCCTCAATGTTAGCAACAATCGATTAACGCAGCTGCCGAATAAATTACCAGATAAGTTAATAACGCTTAATGCGAGTCATAATGAATTAACACATTTACCTGACCAATTGCCTGATGGATTAATTGATCTTACGATTACTCATAATCAATTGACGGCCCTATCGAATAATTTACCTGCTTCTTTAAAGTATCTAATTATCAGTCATAATCAATTTACTCAATTGCCTGATAAATTACCTGATTCTTTACGGTATCTTACTGCTAATAATAACCAACTAAGTAGCCTACCCGATAATTTGCCTGCTTCTATAAAGTATCTTACAGTTGCTAATAATCAACTCACTGAGTTACCGAGCTCTTTGCCGAATGAGTTAATTGAGCTTACCGTCAGTCATAATCCTTTAGTTGAGTTACCGGATACGCTACCCAATACATTAAAAAATCTTATTGCTAATTCTGCCCGGTTAATTGAATTGCCGAGTAAACTACCAGCCACATTAAATGCGTTGGAAGTTTATAATAATCGATTAATTAAACTGCCCGCTAATTTGCCAGATTCATTGATATTACTGGATGTTAATAATAACCAGCTACCAGTTTTACCTAAACACTTACCTGATAGTATAAAAATTCTTGATGTCAGTAATAATCAATTAACGAGTTTGCCGCTAATTCTGCCAGGCATGTTAGAAAATCTTTATATTCGTAATAACCGATTGAAGACTTTGCCCAATACGTTACCGAGCAAATTAAAAAATTTAGATGTTAGTTATAACCAACTCAATTTATTACCAGACCATCTACCCGAAGCTCTACAGTATTTTTATCTTAGTCACAATCGATTGACTGAGTTAACCGATAATTTGCCTGATAGCTTATTAGGTTTGGATGTTGATGGTAATCGGTTAGTGACCTTACCACATCATTTGCCAAATGATTTATATGAACTTATCGTTAGAAACAATAAGTTAATGACGTTGCCTGAGCAATTACCTAATAAATTAGAATATTTGACGGCTAACAATAATAAGTTGACTGTTATACCTAATAATCTATCAAAAACATTAAAATATATTAATGTTAGTGATAATCAATTAATTGCATTACCCGATAGTTTACCGGCAACTTTAAGGCAGCTCGATGTTCATAATAATCTACTCGAAGCTTTGCCAGTTAGTTTACCGTATGCCTTATCTGTGCTGGATATTAGCAGCAATAAGTTGGCAAATTTGTCAGTTAATTTGCCTCGCCTTTTGCTTAAACTTGATGTTAGTGATAATCGCTTGATAGCATTACCTAATAATTTGCCCAACGATTTGCAGGTACTTGACGCGAGCCAAAATAGACTGCTCGCTTTACCCGATCACTTACCTAAAAAATTAGCAGAACTGAAACTTAATCATAACGAACTAACTTATTTACCCGATAATTTGCCTGATGAATTAGTTTTTCTTAATGTCTCATACAATAAATTGGCGACCTTAACGGATAAACTACCCGCTAAGTTAATCGAACTCTATGTGAATGATAATCTATTAACATCTATTCCCAATCATTTACCACAACAGTTGGTGAAACTAGATGTTTATAATAACCCGTTAATCAAGCTACCTGATGATTTTCCAGCCACATTACAAGATCTGGTCATTGATTCTACCTTACCGCTTCCAGGCAAAGTATTGCATCGGTTAGTATCCCAAAATACCAGCGACCATTCGAATTCTATTACCTTATCAGCGATTACAGAGTGGATGAAATGGACGAGTTTAGTTAATAAAGATTCGGGAGAATATAGAGACATCGCATTACAGCGGTTGATCAGTTGTCTTAAAAACGGCGCGAAGTCGCTTGATTTATCCGGTTTGGCACTAACGACTTTACCTAATCTTATACCAGATAGTGTAGAAAATTTAGACGTTCACAACAATCAACTGACAACGTTTGCCGATAATTTGCCCGATAATTTAAAACATCTTGATGCGCGGAATAATCAATTAATTTCTTTACCTACCCATTTACCCAATACTTTAACCTATTTGGCACTAGGTAATAATCAATTAACTCACTTACCTGATTATCTGCCAGATTCATTAGGCTATCTTAATGTTAGTGGTAATCAATTGAAAGTGTTGCCTGAACAATTACCCGATCAATTAGTTTATTTTAACGCCGGTAGTAATAAGTTAACCGAATTGCCGACTAGTTTGCCTGCTGGATTAGAAAGTCTTTATATTCATCGTAATAAACTCACTTTTTTACCTGATAATTTACCGGATGATTTAAGAAATCTTGATGTACATAGTAATTTGCTAGCGGGTTTGCCTGATAAGTGGCCAAAATTTTTACAATTTCTTTCTGCTAGTAATAACAAATTGAAGGTTTTATCTAATAACTTACCCGATGCATTACAGCATCTAAATATCAGCGGTAATCTGCTGACAAATCTGCCTGATCATTTACCAAATCAACTCAAAATTTTACTGGTTGACAATAATCACTTGTCTGTCTTAGCCGATAATCTCCCCGCTGATTTAAATGTACTTGATGCGCATAATAATCAACTTGTTAAGATCCCCATCTATTTACCCTATAAGCTAACGAGCCTTGATCTTAGTCATAATAAATTAACAAATTTGCTAACTGATTTATCTAACTACTTGACAACACTTGATGTCAGTAATAATCGATTGAGTGATTTGCCAGATAAATTGCCAGATAAGTTAGAAAAACTTGCCGCGCATGATAACCGGCTAACAAGCTTGCCTGAAAAGTTGCCAAGTAGTTTAATAAACCTTAATGTTAGCAACAATCAATTGGATAATTTACCTGATCATTTACCAGAAAAATTAAGATATCTTACCGCTAATAATAACCATTTGACACTTTTGCCGGTTAGTTTACCTTATAAGATCGAAGATTTGCATGTTCGCAATAATCAATTAACTTATTTAACTAATCAATTGCCAGAAATGTTATTGAGATTAGATGTTAGTGGTAACCAATTGTTTTTCTTACCGGTTAATCTGCCTCACACATTAATAGTATTAGATGTCAGTAATAACCAATTAAATATGTTACCGGATAAGCTACCACCCGCGTTAAATACACTTGATGCTTATAGTAACCAATTGAGTCATTTGCCTAAAGTTCTGCCAAATGAATTGCAATATATAAATGTTTATAATAACCAAATTGTTAAATTACCAGATAAATTACCAAAAGGATTAATAAAACTAGATGTAAGTAATAACCAGTTGGCAAGCATTCCAACTGATCTACCGAATACGTTAAAAGAAATTATTTTTAATAATAATCCTGTGTTTGACAAATTGATCTCGCTGCCTAATAAGTTTACCTTGACGGCATCAAGCGGAGATGTTGATACCATAGCCTCTGACCGTAATGTATCAGATTGGAAAATTTCGCCAATTCATTTTGATAGTGAAGGGGAAAGTAGCCGGTTTGATGGTCAATTAATTATCCAGCTGGAAAATGATCCGATAGTAACTGAAGCAGCGCGCCAATTAGTGAAAAAACATCCGCAGATATCGGTTTTACTTCAGCTTGATAGCCAGGGAAATAGTTGGATTGTGTATGGCAATGCAAAAGGTTTGCGAGAGCAAGCTAAGATGCGTTGGCAGTTAGTTGGTCATGGCCGCGATAATCAGCTTGATGGTGATCAGGTCAGCCTGGCCTGGCGTGAGCCTAAACCGTTGGCACTGCAATTAAAACAGCTGGTAGCTGATTTGGGCATGACGGTTTCGCCGAAACACATCAATCTGGTTGGTTGCTCGTTGGCTGATGATAAGCAGCAAACCAGTTATGTCCAACAATTTGCTGAGGCCTTAGATGAAACGATTCGGCCTTATTCTGTTTCTGCCTACTCTTCTAAGCTGATGGTCAGCGATGAAGGTAGAAAACGGTTGACGGAAACGGGTAATAAAACCACGCTGTTTTTTAATCATGAGACAAATGACTGGCATATTGAGAAAACGGCAGCTAAAACAGTCGATAGCCAAATAAAAAATGGGATGGAAAGATCGACTTTAGGTGATCCGGCAGGGCTAGAGTCTGTCTCTTATAAATTTTTGTCTTTTATTAAGCTGGCTGAGCAATTTCAGTCGACTATGAGCCAATTTTATCATTATCATCAATTGTCGCTACAAAAGTGGTTACCGCTTTTCACCAGTTTTAGCAAAAGTAAAACCCAGCCAGGTAGTTATGTTTTACAGTTCATTCATCAAGAGACTCATCTACTAAAAAAATTGATTATTAATAATAAATATATTATTGATTTTATTAATAAATACAATGAATACCTGGCAATGATTAACAAAGCTTATCATTACAATGGTAAAACATTAGCCCTGCGGGATAATATTACTGATGCGGAAGGGGTGCATGGATTAAATGCCGCTTTCCTGATAAAAGAGCTGATCCCTTGGTTTGCCAATAACAATCGGTTTGGGGTGGTGGATAATGAGTTATCAGAAACCCTTAGTACGGCAATTAATATCCACGCTTATATTAATTTGACCCAGATAGTGCATGGGACAGTGGAAGATACCCTGAAATTGGCCAGTTTGTATCAAATGGCGGCAAATCAGGGCAAACAGGCAACGAAAGGATTATTAGGCGAAGTCTTTCATTTTCATCGTGCGACTGATCTTATATTAAATTTTAGTAGCATTGCTTTGGATAGTATTAAGTTAGCTAATGCGCAAAATGATCTGCAACGTGCGGTTTTTAGTGCCCAGTTAGGTGTTGATAGCACTAATTTAGCGGTGGTTGGTGTAGGGATAGGTGCGTGGATGGCTGGAGCACAGACGACTGCTGCGTTTACTGGCGCTTTATCTGTCCCACTGGCAGGAGTAGGGATAGGGGTTACCGCGTTGGCAGAAGCGTTTGGTAAGGTAACCCATAATGTACAGATAGTCGGTAACTATTTTGCCGATGTCGATTTGGCTTATAAGCAGGGTGGTTATCGGCAGATAAAGAAAAAAATAGCTGACAGCGATGCGGTCATTATTATGGAGCCGATCCCAGGCGCAGTTATTACCGAGCTGGATTTACGTCAAAATAAACTCACTTTTGATAGTCAGTATCTCTATCGTAATGATCCCACTTATACCAGCGGATCAGGTCACAGTAATTATTTCTTGTTTTGGCCTAATCGAAGCCTAAATCAAGATAAAACTCAGGCAATCAATATTCGAGCAGGATTTGGCTATCAAAGTAGTCAATCCAACTTTAAGCCAGATAATGATGTTCTGATCCTGCCGGGTACGCCTATCACCTATTTAAATTACGAATATATGATTTTACCATTCGTCACCACACGCAATGATAGAGGCTTTGATCTATTAAGAAAACTAGAAGAAGATGGTCGGTTTGACTTTGATTTTTATGCTTTTCCCGGCGAGCGGGCGATCTATAAAATTATACCCGATTATGTTTCGACACCCATCAAAGTCATTTTGGATGATCGCGATAGGGAGTTGGTGATCCCTGCATTGCCGATCGATTTTCAACGCTATATTAGTTATCAGTTAGTTGGTGGTGAGGGAGAATATCGGATTAGCTTAGCGAAAGGGGTGCCAATAACCTTACTATCAAATCATGCTAATACGCGTTGGGTATTGGATGCGCGTTACCTTAAATCGGGCACTAATATGCAGGTTAGCGAAGAGGGTGACTATCTCTATATTGATAATGTTATCGTCACGTTACCGAAAAATGCCAGTCAGATTTCGGTGATAAATAAAGATGGGATTTTTGTTTTTGATAAAAAAAGTCAGCAAATGCGTATCATACATATGGATGCAATGCATTTCGAAAATAATAATTCGCTGGATGAATATCTAAAAATGTTAGCTAATATTCAGGATCATCCGACGCCATTTGTCATCATCGATCACTATCAACCGGATAATGCGGTTGGACATGTAGGCCGAGCTTATTATGAAACCGCTCGTAGTCGTATGGTTTATACCAATCGACCAGGTGAGGCAGAATTTCTGAGTCAAGCGGTTTTAGCTAAAGTTGACGGCGATAAAGCCTGGTTTTATCGAGATACCGCTATTTGGCAAGTAGAAATTAGCAGTGGAAAGATTATGCGGCAATATCAGCCATTTAGTTTTGCTACTGAAAGTCATGACACGATTCGTAGCTATACTATACAGGGAAATGGCCAATTACTTTTTGTGATTGAACAGGGAAAGAATATGCGTAGTGTCTATATCGTTGAGGATGCTGCGTTGAAATTGGTTGCCATTAATAGTGATCAACGTCTATTGGCAATTCTAGATGAGATTAAACAGCCGGTAGATTTTATCATTGACGATCACAAAAGTGAGCAGTTATTAGCTGAACGCGCTAAAATTCCTTTTTTGGAGCTAGACACCCGATATGAACTTGTTTCACCAACGGCGCTTGTTCCGAGTCAGGTGGCTGATACACTCTATTTATCCGGTTATCTTGATGGACAGGAAAAGCATTATTGGATAATAACGAAAGATAAGCATGTCCACAAAACGATCAGCTTAAACCTACCCAAAGTCAAGCCGCAAACGACTGACCCACTAAACGCTGCAAATGATCTGCCAGATAGTCAATCTCCGTCATTAACTGCGATGACAGAATTTATTCTTGCGACGAACACGACCGGTGATGCGCCCAGTTATTATTTTTACAATCCACAAAAACATGAACTCTACTTTCAATCAGATGATGGTTTATCCCATAATCAGGCGCAATTAGTTGCGACCAATATTAAATCACTTTTTCCTATTAATAATAAGTTATTTAGTCTGCGAGATGATGGGGCATTTAGTTTGTTGGATAACCAGGGGAGAAATGTCTTACTCGGGGTTTCACAGGAGTGGTTACGCCAGCATGGTGACGATGCTAAGTTAGAGTTGGATAAGCTTATTAAAGCGATGCCATACTCAAGTGACTACTTAATGTTGCATGGATTGCAGGATCAGGCGGGGGATCCAATAAGAGCTTGGTATGATAGTAGAGCCGGTCGGATAGTCCAGGGTGGAAGCAGTTTAGATGCGAATCATGATCTGGTTTATTTAGGGCTATCAGAAGATCGGCGGGAAGCATTGATTTATGATAATGATGAACAACAGCAATATCGTTTTTTGCAGCCCGCCACCGTCACATTGACGCCGACAGAAAGCGGGCTCTTGATCTCAGATATTCCAGCAGATCCTTTATGGGCAACTTTTGCTTAGTGGTCTTTTTAGATCATCGTTGTCTAATTATTAAACAAAAAACTGATTTTAATTATTTAGTTAGCTCGGTTAAATATCAATTTATTTGAACGCAAATATTTGGTCAGTAGTTGGATGATTTATTTTTATAATTGCTATTTTTTATCTGTTTTAATGAAGATTAAGCCAGCTTTGTTATTTAATATTGTTACAATAAGCTATTAACAGATAATTAATCATCGGATTTTGTTAAATACTAGTGGCTGGATGTGGCAATATCGCGCTAGATTTTACCGGCACTATTACACATCAGAATCTTATTCTCTACGACTTGCTGCATTGCTTGTTTTCCTGGTGTGATATATTTGCGCGGATCGTTAGCATCAGGATGTTCAGATAAATATTGTTTTACTGCATCAGCAAAGGCAATTTTTAAGTCGGTGGCCACATTGACTTTACAGATCCCTAATGAAATAGATTGACGTATCATCTCTTCAGATATACCTGATGCGCCATGTAACACTAATGGAATATCAACTTGACGCTGGATCTCAGCCAGGCGTTTAAAGTCAAGGTGAGGTTCATCGTGGTAGAGCCCGTGAGCAGAACCAATAGCAACGGCCAGTGAATCTATGCCAGTTTGCGCAACATATTTTTTAGCGGCATTTGGGTCGGTATAAAAACTCTCTTTACTATCAACCACTAATTCATCTTCTTGTCCTACTAAGCGGCCTAATTCCGCTTCGACACTCACATCGTAGCGTTGGCAAAATTGAACAACATTTGCCACTGTATCGATGTTTTCTGCAAAGGGTAGATGGGAGGCATCGATCATCACCGAGCGAACGCCGGCTTTAACTTTATGGCAGATATCGGTCAATTCTTCATGATGATCCAGATGAAGCGCAAGGGGTAGTTTGTTTAATGAAGCGGCTTGGGTGCAAATAGATACCATGTATTCAAGGCCGGCATAGGTAAAGGTACTCGGTGTACCGGCCAGAATGACCGGTGAAGCCATTTGGGCCGCAGTTTCTACAACCACTTGGATAGTTTCTAAATTGTGAACATTAAACGCGGGTATCGCATATTGCCCCCGTTGGGCATTTTTTAGCATTTCTCGGGTAGAAATTAAATACATGGTAACTCCTTAAATACCATCATTATTATGTGATCTTTTATTTTGCTGTTGCTGATGCCATAAACTGGTTAATCCTTGGTGGCCACAATCCAGCGCCATATCACGAAATTTTTCTGCATCGAGACTTTGTCGTTCTAGCATCATTTCCACTGCCATTTGCATATTGGTTCCGGTTAGGACTTGCCATTGTGGATGGGTCAATGTTAACTGCGCGGCTTGAGAAAATGGTGTGCCGCCTAGTAAATCAGTAAGAAATACTAAGCCGTCACCCTTATCACAAATTTTACTGGCTTGATTTAGGGCTTGATATAACTCTTCTGTTGTCATGCCCTCAGTAAAATCAATCGCAGTGCAATGCGATTGTTTGCCAACAATTTGCTCCATTGCTTGCATTAAACCACTAGCAAAGCTTCCATGGCCGGTAATGACAATGCCTAACATATTTGCTCCTTATAAGAATCCAACTAATTTACCGGCCAGCCCAAATAGGATGGTAATGCCAATCATTTTTACTGGTGAAAAGCCACGTTTCAAAAAACCGTAGACGATTAGGGTAAAAGCTAGCGGTAATAAATTGGGCATTAATTTATCCAATACATCTGTTTGTAATGCTACCTTAGCCTCACCGGCTTTTAGTACTAACGGTGTAGAGAGATGAACATAAGAAGCTACCAATGCCCCGATTACTGTCATACCGACAATCGAGGCAGCATGAGAAATATTTTTGGTGTGAGTTTTTAATATTGCAATTGCTTTCGTCCCTGCTTGATAACCGTAATGCGCTAAACCAAAGCGTAAGGCAAAATGAACAATATTAAATAACAGCAAGAAAACAATCGGGCCAAAAATACTACCCTGTAAGGCAAGTGAAGCACCGATACCGGCACAGATTGGCAGTAGAGTAAGCCAAAATAGGGCATCACCAATCCCCCCTAATGGCCCCATCAAGGCAACTTTCACTGCGCGGATAGTAGAAATTTTTTCTTTACTGCGCTCCATTGCTAATACTAGGCCGGATAAAAAAGTGACATCAAACGGGTGAACATTAATAAATTCCATATGCATTTTCATGGAATTGGCGAGATCTTGTGGATTTTTATGAATTTTCCGCAACGCGGGAATCAGCGTATATAACCAGCCACCAGCTTGCATACGTTCATAGTTAAAAGAAGCTTGTAAAAGGAGAGAACGTAGCGCCATAACATTAATGTCATAGGACGTTAATGCTTTGCCGTGTGTGGTATCAATATAGTCATCACTCTCTACCTGGCTGGTGGCAAGAGCTTGTGCCAAGCGTTTTTCGCTTTTTTTTGCCATTTCTTCCTCAGAGCTATTAAATGCCATCATTCATCTCCTGCTGATTGGTTTGTGATGGCATGTTTGCTGTCTCGCCATCATTATTACGAGTGCGGTTAAAGAAATCGATTAAAGCGATAGCAAAAGCACCTAAAGCGATGGCGATAATCGGTAGATTAAGGAAAGTGACCGCGAGAAAACCTAAGATAAAATAAGCGACATAAGTTTTTTTCATCATGATTTTCATTAGCAAAGCGAAGCCGATTGCAGGCATCATACCACCAGCAACTGCCAGTCCATCGAGTAGCCATTGTGGGGCTTTTTGTACCATAGCACTGGCGGCGTCAGCGCCGAAATAAATAGGTAAAAAGGCAACGATAAAGTAAAAACAGAATAGAATAATAATGCCAAGATAGTTTACCCATTCAACGCCGCGCCAATTGAGATTTTTGACCATTTGATCGCATTTATGCATCATGGGTGAATAAAGGGTAAATAATAGGGTGATGCAACCTTGCACCGCAATTGAAAAGGGAATAGCAATTCCAATAGCAACTTTAGGATCAGACTGGGTGAGAATGGCAAAAGCGGTACCAATAATACCACCGATAACCACATTAGGGGGTTGCGCACCAGCAAGTGGCACCATTCCCATCCAAACAAGTTCTAATGTTCCACCAACTAATAGACCCGTCTGCACATCACCTAAAATTAATCCTACAATGGGGCCTATTACAATTGGACGATGAAGATGAGTGAGCCCATCAAATAGATCAACGCCGGCAATGCCTGCTAATAAGGCGATCAATAATGCATCAGTGAACATATTTGTCTCCCTTAATTCAGCAGATTGGTAATATTTTCACCCGTTTCGTCTGGCACGCGGCGAATTTCACAGGGGATGCCTAATTGATTAAGCTGACGAAAAGCTTCTATATCATTGTGATCAACGGAAACGGTTTTATGGATCTGTTTTTTGCCTTCGCAGAAATGCATATTACCAATATTGACAAAATTTATGGGTACCCCGCCTCTTACTAGCGTCAATACATCCTGCGGCGTTTTGCAAACAATAAAAATTTTCTGCCGCTCCGCTGCCTTATGAATAATGTCGATCGTTTTTTGTAAGGTAAAATAGCGGGTTTGGACGCCATCGGATACCACCATGTCCATTAGTGATTGCTGAACGGGATCATTGGCTGCTTCATCATTGGCAACCACAACTAAATTGGCACCGAGTGAATTGGTCCAAGTAATACCGACTTGACCATGAATCAGACGATTGTCAATGCGAGTCATTAAGATGTTTGGGGGGGACATATACGCTCCTTATTATTGTTCTACTTGCATGTAGGGATAAATATGGACACCTTTTACTACCCGATTTACTTCACCGGTTGGACAGGGATTATCAGGCGATAGCCCCAAAGATAGTGAAGTTTCGACCGCGATTAATTGCAAAAATAGTAGGTAGGGAAAAATAAGCCAAATATCAGTAAGCTTTGTGTTAAGTTCGATGGCATTGCTATCAGGTAGACTACTTAAGGCCAAAATTTTTTTTGCTCGTCCATCCTGTTTTAATTCATTAAGCAGATCCAGATCATAACGTCGGCAATAGGCTTCTTGAGAAAGTAGAATAATGACTAAGGTTTCTTCATCAATAAAAAATTTTGGTCCATGGCGTACTCCCATCGTTGAGTCATAACGGGTGGCCACTTGCCCTGCGGTTAACTCTAACATTTTAAGCGCAGCTTCCTCGCTAATACCGGTAAAACAGTGGGAGCCCAAAACTATCATGCGCTTGAAACCTTGTTGAATGATAGGTTGAATAATGCTTTGCCAGTAGGTAGCTTGCTTTTCACACAAAGTGGTTAAAGTGGCTAAATTTTGTTGCGCATGGCTAAAACTTGAATTGCCTAATAGCAATATGGTCGCTAATGCCATGCAACTAAAACTGGATGTCATAGCAAAACCACGATCGTTTGATCCTTCAGGCATCGTGAGTAAATAGACATTTGCTCGGTTTTTTGCATAGCCTGTAAGTGTGCTTTGGGGATTACAGGTTAATATTAAATGATGGCACTCTGTTAGGCATTGATCGGCGAGCTTTATGGCTGCAACGCTCTCTGGACTATTACCCGAACGAGCATAAGAGACAAATAAAGTGGGTTTACTTTTATCCAGATATTGCTTTGGCGTGGGTACAATATCCGTTGAAGCAAAGGCATAAACGTTTAAATGTCTATGTTCACGTAACCAAGGTGCGATTGATTTGCCCACAAACGCGGAAGAGCCTGCGCCACACAGAATAATTTGTAAATTAGCTTGTTTTAGTAATGGCTGAAGGAAGTTT
Organism: Arsenophonus sp. aPb; assembly: GCF_029873475.1. Classification (NCBI taxonomy): domain Bacteria; kingdom Pseudomonadati; phylum Pseudomonadota; class Gammaproteobacteria; order Enterobacterales; family Morganellaceae; genus Arsenophonus; species Arsenophonus sp. aPb. The sequence continues at coordinate 2,289,075 of NZ_CP123499.1, read as the reverse complement.
TGCCACACAGCTGAATTATCTGTTAGTGTTTGATATAAGTTACGCCATAACTGAGGTTGTTGCTGAATTTCTTGTACTGTATATTGCGCCTTATGGGTTTTAAGCCATAGAGGATCATATGAAAAAAAAGGCATCATAATACAATGGCTCCTTCTGTTTTTGTCTCACAAGCGCTGGCATAATGCATTAATACCGAACGAATTTTATCTTTTACCCACTCTTTTGGATCAGTCGCTGATAAGCGACCTGCATTAATGGCTGCCATTTGTTCTGGTAGATATTGGCTTAACATCGAGAAGGGCACTGGACGCTGGCGTAAGTTGGTTAATAACTTTTCAACTGCCGCCTCGACTTTGGCATTTGCCCAATAGTAACGAATGCGATCGCTTAAACTGTATTGGCGATCAATATATTGCTGATGTGCACTGCCTTGGTAATAAGTCCGCCAGTAATTTGGTTGTTCAATCATCACTTGTTCAAGGGTTTCACTAAGATGCGCGGCTGCAAGCTCTCCATTCCATTCACGATCTAATTTATCAAGCGCAAACAGACCTTCGCGCAAGGCAAATGTTAATGCCGGTCCCACTTTTAAAATAGCAAAATGATCGCGTACCAAATTTTGGTAGGCTTGTGGTGTTTGATAATCTGTTGAGTGGGCTTCGTAAACGATATGAGGATGGCTTTCAATATATTGGCTAAGCGCTTTCGCTTTTTCTGGCTGATAGTGTTCTACTTGGTGATGGTCAAATTCAACGCCTGGTTGTACAACTAAAGCGATGACCCTAGGCCAAACGTCGGTGAGTCCTATATTGTGCCAAGCATTTTGATGAATATTAAGGGTCGTAGCGGCGGCTTGAGCTGATGTGATTTGTATTTTGGTAAGCGCTGATTTAACGCCACCAGGAGTAGGAACTTCGGTACCAATAACATAAACCGGTGCTTCACCGCCATTTTCTCGCCAGCAGCGCTCTGCAACTGCACACAAACGGGCTGCTCGTTCTGCCACAATTTCGTCGGTTAAAGGTGCAGCGTCATCAGCACAAGGCATTGAACAATCAAGATGAATTTTTCGAAATCCTGCTTTGACATAGTCATAGATCAGTGTTTCTGAAAATGTCATGGCATGTTCTGCGCTATGCTCCTGCCAGACATTAGGTCCTAGATGATCACCCCCTAGCCAGATTTGTTGGGTGGGAAAATCCAGTTTATTAGCGATGTTGAATATTTTATCGCGAAAATCTCTGGGTTGCATGCCAGTATAGCCGCCAAATTGATTGACTTGATTAGAGGTAGCTTCAATTAATACCGCTGTTTTTCTTTCTTTTGCAACCTGTAAAGCGCTTTCTAATACCCAAGGGTGGGCGGAACAGACCGAATAGATCCCGACCGCATCACCTGATTTGTGACGATGAATCAATTGTAATAACGACTGCATAATATTTCCCTGCTAGCTGATGTGGATTTAGAATTAAATCAATAGGGGGTTATTCGTCGACAATGATGACATTAACCCCAAGTTCAGCCAGTTTTTCACGATACTGTTTTGGGATCCGGCTATCAGTAATAAGATGATGAATTTGCTTTGTTTCACAAATTAAACAAAAGCTTTTACGGCCAAATTTACTGCCATCCGTTACTGCAATAATCTGATGTGCTACATCACACATAATACGATTAAGATGAGCCTCACCTGGATGAGGCGTTGTGATGCCAGCTTCAAGATCAAAACCATCAACCCCAAGAAACAAGGTATTGAAACGATATTGAGCAAGTTGTTGTTCTGCCACAGAACCATAAATTGAGTAGGAGTTTTTACGCGTATTGCCGCCTAGAACCATCACATCAATTTGCTCAAAATTGGCTAATTGGTAAGCGATGTTAAGTGCGTTGGTCATAACCACCAAAGCATGATGATTACGTAAAAAAGGCACCATTTCAGCAGTTGTTGAGCCTGAGTCGAGAATTAACGAATCGCCATCTTGGACAAATTCAGCCGCTTTTGCTGCGATCAATATTTTTAGTGCTCTATCTATTTGACCTTTTATTTGAAAAGGTCGGTCAAAAGCAAATTTATTATTTGCCATTGCGCCACCATACGAGCGTAAGGCACAGCCTTTTTTTTCTAAATAACGCAGATCATTACGAATGGTCACCAGGGAGACATTAAAACGCTGGCTCAGGGTTGCAACTTTTACACTACCATCATGGTAAAGCATGTCGATAATAGTTTCTCGGCGTTTTATTGTGTCAGTACTCATTTAAACTCCTGTTACGTTATTAAATCGTGGTGGTAAACAATAGAAACTAAAGTTAATTGCACAAACAACGCATTAGTAATTACAACAAAAGCAAGTAAACGAAACTGTGATCATGATTAAAGTTCATTTTTATAGAATATTGGCCTTATATTACTTTCGATTTATGAGATATCGAAAGTAATAATATTGTGATGATTTTTTTATTAATGAAATTTAAGCCAGATAATATGGCGTTTGATAAAAAACCAGGCACAATTAAAACGAAAGATATTTTATTTAGTCACAGTATCATCGCTTATACAGTAGGGCTAGTGATAGCGATCACAAAATAAAAAATACTTAGCCTAGTGAACAAAGTAGTTATTTACGCTTTCAGCGAAAAGAAAATAAAAGGATTATTTGAAATATTATCAAAATGCCATATTTGTTATTTTATTGATCATAATTAATAGCATTATCGATTAAATTAAATTGATTAGAAGATTATTATAATTCTTAAAAAACAAGTTGGCTTAATATTAAAGTTTATCTGTTATTGGTGTAAAAATAATATCAATTTTTTTAATTAATTGTTTTTATATAATTACAGATAATAATACTAAATAGATAACAAGGTTTTTATTTTTGTGAAAAAATAAAATATTAATCTTATTTGATGTGTTTGATGGCATATTATTTTAGTATAAAAAAAATCAAATTGCTGCCATAAGTATGTTAGGGTTTTTATTTTTTTTATCAACATTAGTGGCCTATTTTTTACTATAGTTAGAATTAACTATTGTTCATTACAGGCTATTTTATCTAACGAGCAAGAGCAAATCACTGACAAAATTTTCTTAACGGTGAATAGAGGCAAATACGGCTGTTGAACAATAAGCTGCTGAACACATTAAGGACATTGAATATTTTATCTGCACTATTTATCTCAGTCGGATAAGCAACCTTAAGCTATAGCGCAGCTACATGGCTGAAAAAAATGTTTTTTCAATAGATTAAATCGAAAAACGGTCAACTGCTGAGACAAACATCCTAATGAAGGGTCTATAAAAAAGGATAATGATTATGACACGAGGAATTGCCAATAAAGTTATTGTCGTGGTCGGTGCAAGTAGTGGAATAGGTGAAGAGCTGGCTCGCCATTTAGTTAAAGACGGCGCTAAGCTGGTTTTAGGTGCGCGTCGTCTAGAACGGTTGCAATCTTTAGCCGAGGAATTAAATCTTGATAAAGATGCTGTTGTCGCAACCGATGTAACAAAACCTGAACAAGTGCAGGCATTAGTTGACAGAGCAATTGCTTTGTATAACCGAATTGATGTGATAGTTAATAATGCCGGTATTATGCCGCAATCACTATTAGAAGATTGTCATATAGATGAATGGAATGAGATGATTGATATTAATTTAAAAGGTGTGCTTTATGGCATAGCAGCGGCGCTACCCTATATGAAAAAACAGATGAGTGGCCATATTATTAATACCTCGTCAGTCGCAGGACATAAGGTAAAGCCAGGCAGTGCAGTTTATTCTGCTAGCAAAGCGGCGGTGCGGGTGATCTCGGAAGGTTTGCGTCAAGAAATGATACCGTATCATATTAGAACAACCGTGATTTCGCCAGGGGCAATCACGAGTGAATTGCTTGATAGTATTACGGATCCCGATATTGCTGCCAGAATGTGATCTTTTTATAACGATTATGCCATTCCGCCAGATTCCTATGCTAGAGCGGTAATTTTTGCTATAAAACAACCAGAAAACATTGATATTAATGAAATTTTATTTCGTCCAACCCGACAAGAATTTTAATGATATTTTCAATAGACCTAAGTTAGATAGGTCTATTTATTTTATTAATTACGAATAAATAAGTTTGTTAGTAAACTAGCATTACTAATATATTTATTAGAAAGCATAACCGAGTTGGATGGATGTTTTGGTGCTAATCCGCTTTGGTGCCGAGAGTGGAGGATTGTCATTCCAGTTAATATTGTAAATCAAATTAAGTGACAGACGTTCACTCATGTTAACTTGCAAAACAGTTTCTGAAATAGCGGAAGAGTCATCACTGAGCCGGGTAAAAAATGATATACCTTGTTTAAATTTAGTATTGTCACTAATTTTCCACTCATAGTTGGCACCAATGTAACCTAATCCTGTTATTTCATGGCCACCATTAGTAAAATGTTCATATCTAACACTTGGGCCAGCTTCAACTTTCAGTGAATGAATGGGGCCATCGAAGATTTGTCGACCATAACCGACGGCAAATACGTCTTTAGAATCAAAGCCATTATATCTATCCGATAACCAGCTAGCCTGAGTGAATAGATAATCAAATTTAGTTAAATTGTATCGTGCCCTGGCACCCAACTGATAGGTTTCCGATGATCTTTTATCATTGGAAGAGTTGTTGGTGGCATTTCCCCAAAAGCTATAAGCTAAGTTTGAAGAATAGAGCGTTAGTGCCGTTTTTGCTGTTAGGTTTGAGTTCTTGGAGTTTCCTGTTTGTACTTGATAACCACCTGATATTGACATTTCAATATCCTTTTTTGCCGTTGCAGGGTCATCCATAACGGTAAATAGGCTATCATTACCTATCGCAAGCGGACTAATAAAAAATGTCATCCATAAAACTTTTTTATCAAAGGTGATCATGCGTTCTCCTATTATGCCTTGCATGTTATCTAAATTAAACGAATCATGTAGTTTAATAATTTTCCAATATAGATAAAATTATGCTTTTGTGCCAGCAATGTTTAGTTGTTGCCATTTAATTAAAGTAACTGACTAAACAGTGAAATATATTTCAATTAATATTTTACTTGATTAATTCTAACCGAAAGTGATAATTTAACCTATTAATATCTATAATAAAAAATTAATTCACTATTTAGTAATCGTCTTTTTTGAATTATTAAAAAACAAACTAAATATAGGAATTTTCTTATAACAAATTTACTATAAGCCGGATTGCTTTTTATCATTGTCAGGTGTGGAAAATGAATTTTTACAGCAGAATAATATTATTTAATTTTTTATCTATTGGTATCAATTAATATAATACTTATTTTCCTAGTAAGGCTTGCTTTATTGCATTAAGTTGACTCTCGATAGTGGCATTTAACATACCGACTTCGGTTTCTAAAATACAATCTTTCTCTTCTAATCTCGGATCTTCAACAATATCGATATACTCAATTGCTGGTTGTATTTTATGTAGTTCGCTTAATTTAGTTTGCAAAAAATTAACTTGCTTAGGGGAAATGCGTAAGATAACTTTTTTATGTTGATGTACCAGCGCAAGATTTTGGCTGATATTTTTATATAAAAGCGCATCAGGTTCATAATTAGCAATAATTTTGCGCATCGCTTCTATAGTGATATTAACTAATTGGCTTTCTACTTGTTGATAAAAAATTTGGCAATTTATTAAAGTTTGATGAATGATTTCTGCTTGTTGCTGGGTGGATTGTGCCAAGCCTTCTTGCCAGCCTGCGGTGTAACGAACTTCATAAATACTATCTGCATCATTTTCAATTTTTCTAGCATGTTGTTTAGCAATATCAATAAATTCTTGGCCATTAAGATAGGATTGATAATCGGCTTTTTTTAAAATTTTTATTTCATCGTTAATTTCAATCTGACCATCTATTTGAGTAAATGGTAGCATTGTAAATTGACTTCTTTGGTTATCTTTTGACATAGTATCTCTGCAACGGGTTTATACTTATCGGATAGAGTAATATTTTTCTCTATCTTTTTTTTGGGTAACCGTAGTTTTAGGCGTTTAATTAAATCGACATTATTTGGGTTGATCGTTTCTAACCAAAAATTAAGTCCAACTTGACGAAAATAGTTTATATGCATCTCAAGGGGTAATTTTTGTTGCCAGCCTTCTGGCCAATTACCAATAATAAAATTCGCATTGGCTAAACAAAAGCGATATTTCTCTTTACCGATCTCATTAATAATAAGACCGATTTGTTTACTATTAATACAATGAGAAAGCGATTTAATATGCAACATTATACCTAATAAAGCTAAAATTTGATTGAATTCGTATTCGGGGAAAAGCGCAATATTTTCACTTTTGTCAATTTTTATAATATTGTTATTTAATTTATAATGTTTAAAAATAATTTTATTTATATTTTTTGAGTGGCGCCAATGAGGTAGACTTTGCAGCGTTTTTTGCCAAAGATTAGGAAAATTTTCAATATTAATATAAAGTGCCGGGCAATATTGTAATTGGAAAAGTGTCAGCATATTTTATTAAGATTTCCTTTTATTAAGGAAATATTGCAGTAGATTAGTGCTAATAAGTAAAAAAATGAGTAAACAGACAAGAATAATAAATTTATTATAAGAGTTTTCATTAATCTCAATACCTAGAAAATGTTTATCTTGACTAAATGTATTGCTGGGTAAGATTTCATTGCCGGGTATCAGTGCCACGCTAATTCTATCATAATCTAATCCAGCAATACTGTTATTAATTAATCGCTTTATTTGTGGAGTATAATTGTCCAATTGAGCATTTGGTGCATATTTTATAAATACAGAAGCTGAAGAGTGGCTATTTTTGTCATTACTAATGGGCAACACAACATGAACCTGAGCATTAAGCACGCCATCTATTTGTGATATAGTTTTTGCTAGCGCCTGCTCTTTAACAAAATTAAGTCTAGCTTGCTCTTCAACGGGAGAAGAAATCAAACTATCTTTTGGAAAAACGTCTTTTAACGAAGAGAAAACTTCTCTCGGATAACCATGTTGCTTCAGGATCTCAGTCGCCTGAGCGATGTCTGATTCATCAACCAACAATTTGATCGTATTTTCTTTATCAGCTTCTTTATGAATAGCAATTCCCTCATTTCTGAGTAATGCATACATCTCATTAGCTTCTTTTTGCGCTAGGCCAGTATAGAGATCCGTTTTACAGCCAGTTAGCAGCAGCAATAATAAGAACATTAAGATAATCGGCGTTTTCTTCATATTGCTATTGTGCCTTTAATAAAGTTTCCATACTTTGCGTGATCTTACCAGCTGTTTTAGCAATCAATTCTTCTTGTAGCGTAATTCTCATCAGCGACCACTGTACTTGCATTAATTTTTGCGGTGATAACTCTTCATTATTTATATTTTGCTGGAATTCACTTTTTGCTTGACTCATATTTCGGCGTACTGCTTCTATTTGATCGATAAAACTGCCACCATGGGTTGTTGAGCTCGTGCTTGGCGCGAATTGATTATTAATTGGATTAACATTTTCTATCGATTGATTAATTTCATCTAAATTAAATTTTATGTTGCTATTGAGCTGTTTAATATCCATTATTCATCCTTGTCAATTTGATGTGTATGTTGACTTAAGTTTTTTATTAATCCATCAAATAAAATTTTCTGATTTTTAATCGCAATATTATCTGTTGTAGCCGTAATCTGATTATTATCTGTTACTTGCTCTTTTATTTCAAAATTGTATTGATAAAAATGATTATTTATTTTCATATTATTTTATTTGTTTTCAATTAACGCTATAGCAAAATTAATTAAATCTGTATGTTCACTTTTATTAATAGTGAGTTTAGTAAAAAAATCACTTTTTTCTTTTGCTAACCCTAACTGATGGGCAGATAAAATAAAAAAAGGCATTAAATTTAGTTGCTGATGTTGTTGTGCCAGCTCTAAAATAGTTTGATATTGTTCCTGGCGCAGCAAAATAAGTATTTTTATCAGTAATGCTGATTCCAGATATTTTTTATCTAATTGTTTTAGCCAGCAATAAATATCATTAGCCTCCGTTAAATACTCTTTTTCTACGGCGATAATTGCTAGTTCAATTAATAGTTTTTCTATTTGCATGGCCATCATTAGATTTTTTGTAAAATACTCTGGATCATATCGCGCATTGAGCGGGTAATCGTTGAATTCATATTAAAAATGGCTGACCATTTATTAATTTTATGCTGTAGTTCAGCCACTAATGCTGGGTTGTCTGGGGAAGTATTGAGCGCATCAATAGCATTTTTGACATCTTCAGATGTTGTATCTGCAATCCCTTTTAGTTTATCTGCAACATCATCTAGTTTTATGCCTTTATTATGATCAAAAATAGCGGCCATATTAACTCCGTTTAATCTTTTCTAAAACAGTGATCCCTGCCCAAATGGCGGTTTGCTGTTGGGCGACTTGCTGATGTTCATCAGGTAATAGTGGTATATTAAGCTTTTTACGACAATTATTTAATTGGTCATAAAGATAATGTTGAATTTTAATATATTCCGCGTTATCGCTGACTATTTTTTCCAGCTCTGTCAACATCGTTTATTCCTTTAGCGTAATGATAATTTCCTGACTATTTTTTTTAAGGATAATTTTATTATCTTCGATTGCAGTAATAGTTTCTCCTGTGGGTAGGGTTGAATTTATCGGATATTTCATATTATTTCTTAGAATAAGATAAGGTGAACGTCCCAGTGAAATACCTTTAATATCCAATCTGATCTCTTTTTTTTTAATATGATTATCGGCTTTGATTAATTTAAGTTTATACCTTTGCTTAAATTCAATATTAAATGTTTGCTGTAATTCAATAAATTGTTGTCGCTGTTTTTCATTTAAATAACCATATAATTCAATAATATTATTCTCTTTTTCATTATAAATAAGAACATTTATCAATTCGTATTGCTCTAATAATTCGACTAATTTTTTTAGGTGATCGTCGTTTATTTTGACATGATTATTAATTCCTTTTAAGCCGGCAACATCACGTTTAAGAATAGTTGCTAAGTTACCCCAGGATTTATTATTAATAAAACGTACTTCACCAAATAGATCGATCCAACCGACTTTTTCGCTGTTGTTCACTTCAATGTGATTATAACCCATCGTATGTAGGATATATTTTACGCTTTGTTTAATTTCTTCAATCGAATAAATATTTAATTGATGATTTAAGTTGTTATTATCCAGATAACGCTTTATCAGCAAACGTTGCTGGTTATTTTGTACATAACCACCGAAAATAAAGAGTTGCTTATCTTGCTCGATTCGCATGGTAATATACTTGTATTCTTCTTTATTCAGGTAATTTTGTAGTTTATGTTGTTCCTGAATATAATCGATCTCAGCCGGGCCGGCTAAAAACAACAAATACAAACTGACGAATAATATCGAAAGAATAGCAATAACAATAAAAATTACTCTTTTTTTGTGTCTATGCTGTTGTTGACTATTAATCAGCTTAATATGATTATCAGTTAACTCATCTGGGTTAGCAGGCAGTTGCTGTTTGACCGTGCTATAGCTCCAAATCAGCATACCGGCATCTTGTCGGTTACATGGAAGCAGCATTTCACCCTGACTTATCGCTTGGCCATTTTGTTGTGGCGTTTCTTCACAAGACCAGTCGATAACTCTAATGCCATCTTCTTCAATTTCCAGTATCAAATGAACGGCTTCAATACCCGCATCAACCAGAATTAAATCGGCTTGTACTGGATCTGAGCCAATTATAAAGCGCCCATTAGCCAGTTCTGTCTCAACGCCCTTATTTAAGCCACTATAAAAGCGAATTTTCCAATTCATTGGTATGCCTTATAAATACATTCTATTTGATCTTCACTGCAAGAGAGATCAATAACTCGCCAGCCTGGCTGATCAGCTTTATTGCAACTGGCAATAATCGCCTCTTTATTAGCTTGTTTAAACAGGGTTTGAATGCGTTTAGCTTGATCAAGGGATTGGCATTGGGCGTCGCTTAAAATTTTGCTTAATGGTAGGTTCTGATTGGAGATTTCATCAATGTTTAATAATCGCTTGGGTAATATTCTTTGATTACCAACCGATAAGTATTTGGCTAAACCTTTATCAATAATTTTTGGTTCGACAATGAAAATTCTGACAGCTCGGCGGGTTTGGTTGCCTTGACTACGAAATAGTGCGCCTAATAATGGAATATCACCGAGTAAAGGCACTTTTCTGCTGGTTTTAATCACTTCGTCACGGAATATACCGCCGATAACGAGGCTTTGTCCCTGTTCAACTCGGGCAACCGTGTCGATAATGGTTCTATTGATGGTCGGAATGCCATCGACCCCTGAGCTATTCGGTTTTTGATTGCCATCTTCAATGTGTAAAACTAGATGAATTTCAGGTTTATCACCGATTTGAATTACTCTTGGCGTCATCTGAAGTAGTGTGCCATAAGTAATGCCTTTTAATTCGGCGACCCGTTCTCCATTGACTTTGATGTAGTAGGTTTCATTATGATCGATGATGGCTTGGGTATTTTCTTGGGTAAGTAGAGTGGGTTTAGAGACAACTTGAGCAATGCCTTGGCTTTGCAATAAACTGACTTTAGCCACTAAATAATTTAACCCTTGTTTATCCAGCAGGCTACCGAGTACCGGCGAGGCGGCTTGAGTTAAAGTGGAGGCAATATTTATTTGATGATGTTGTCCAGCCTTGAGTCCGACTCCCCAATCGATGCCTAATTCCGACAGATTATCGGCATTCACATCAATAATTGAGAGCGCAACTTCAATTCTGGCAGTTGGTTTATCGAGCGAATGGATCAGGCGTTGATACATTGGCATTCTTTCAGGCAGATCACGCACAATAATGGCATTAATAGACGGCTCTGGTTGGATCATAGCTTTATGGCCATTGGGTTTTTGTGTTGTTATCTTGTCATCATTGATTTGGCTAATTTGCGCGGTACTGACCATATTTGCTAAGATGCTAGCCAGGCCAGGTACTTGAATTTGTTCGTCACGATATTTGATGATCCGATCAACAGCAGAAGCATATTTTAAACTGAAAACTTGAATTGCTAAGGGTAGTCCCTGTTCTTGTTGCATTGTCGCTTGTTGTTCTAGTGCGGATACAGTCTGCATGACTAATTCAATATAACGGGGCGGGCCAGAAACATAAACTAATTGATGGTGGGGATCAGGCTTCCAACTAAATTTTTTATCCCATATGCCGGAATCAATTAATGCTTTTCTTAATGCTTTAACAGTAGTGTTTTCTAATTTGATCAGCTTTGATTGCACTTCACTGTTTTTAAAAACATAAAGTACACTACCATCATAATACCAAGTAAGATTATAGAGATTAGTCAGTTGTTGCAGGAACGCTTTTGGTGTCTCTTTAGCAAAGTGGCCACTCACTTGTTCGTTTACTTTGTGACTAACAATGACGGCGCTATCATAATTAGCGCCGAAATTAACCAAAATATCCGTTAAACTTTCATCTTTAGCAATATAACTATAGGGGATAGGTAGCCAATCTAAATCTTGTGCATATGCATTAATAGAGAAGAAAAAGAAAAAAAAAAAGAAATGGTCCGCCCATTCCATGATAACGATGATCGGGGCACATAAATTGTCTACTCTATTTACCTTTGTTATTAATCTGAACACCAGTAAAAACTGTCGTTCTCCAAGCATAGATGACGAACATACAACCAATCATGTATAAGTGCTGAAACATCTTTCCCTTTAGCGAGTTGAATCAGTAATAGCCATAGATCACGGATATTTTCAGGTACTTCCATAAATGTCGTCAGATTGATCTGTTGACTCATTTGTTCAATGCCAACGAACCAATTTGGCCACATCTGCGTTGCTGTTTGTTCTATTTGATGAATTTTATGCTGATAATCTCGCTGTTGATCTAAAGATAAACGCTTTTTTTGCTCAATTTCTTGTTGAATTGATGATTTATTGACTAATTCAGTGTGGGTTATGGTCCAAAATTCAGACTGGGCTTTTAGTTGATTAATATGCACTTGTAGCTGTATTAATTCATTTTTCAGTATCGGATAAGAGGGCGTTAAGCTAGTTAACCACCATTGATAAACTGGCTCTAATAGCCAGTAACGTAAAAAATGGGGTTCAGTTAAATTAATAGTATCACCTAAAAGATGATCCCAATTAATGGATTGTTGAGATGCAGTTCGAATAATAAATTTTAGTTCTTCACGTTTAAGCGGAATATTGCATTCCACTCGACGTCTGAACCATGTTGAAGCAAAAAACGATTCAAATAGCGCTCGTGGTAGTAAGCGTCTGAGTAGTTCAATTTGATGTGCATGAATGGGTTCGGCATGCTTATAATGAGTAATGACCTCATTTCCTAATATATGATTACGATTCAAGTTATTTGGATTTATTATAGTAATCTTTCTATTAGACAATACAGGGTTAGAATGCAAGCGATTGTTAATAGATCCCATCGTTATTTACCTTATTGTCCGTTATTTAATATTGCATAATATCGCTTTATCTTAATTAAACATTTTTTTTTCAGATTGTAATACTAGCCAATAATTTTTAATTATTCGTCATGATCACCTCGGGCACGACTTGGAGTAAAGCCAAATCTTTTACGATAACTTTGGGTAAAATAGGACTGACTGGAAAAACCGGCTTCCATTGAAATATCTACAATACTCAGATCGGTATTTATCAATAATTGGTGGGCATACATAATGCGTCTTTCACTGATCCATGCGCGGGGAGAAGTGTTATAAATGGTACTGAATAACTCCTTAAAGGTGGTTAGTCCCATACCAAATTCTCTGGCAAACTCATTAAGTTTCCACTCTTTTAAGTAATTATTTTCCATAAAAGATTGCAAACGCTCGGCTTGTCGATTGCTGAGTTGGCGAAATACTGATAACAGACTTGCACCCTGTTGCCCATGAGCAAGCAATAATAGTAATTCTTTAATGCGTAAGTCAATTAAGGCGCTATGGCAATCATAACTTAATAGTGTTTTTAATCCCTTAATACTTTCTTCCAATAATGGTGAATGGCTAAAGGCAATTAAACTGGCGGTATTATTTTCATCCCGCTTAATTTCACTTAATAAGGTGCCAAATCGGCTCATAAAATTTCTTAGGAAATCGTCATACAAAGGTATCCAGAGAAGTGTGCTAGCTTTTTCTTCAGTTTTTACCGTATAACTCCCTTGTCTGATAAAGATAATTTCATTACTCAATACTTGATAAGTGTTGGTGGGATCTTGCCAGCTAACTTTCCCATCTAACACAATATAAAGTCCCTTGTTCCGGTGTTCTATAATATTATAATTAGGCATATTCCACACAATTGTGCTCACAAGGCCTTCATCAAAACTGATATTGTCTTTCATATCATATAATATTCCGATTTTTTATATTACTGTGAAATTTCTTGGTATAGGTACCACAGATAATAGTGGTCCTAGACATAAGAATAATGCCATATTAAATTAGTCAATTATTTATAGGGTTTAAGTAATATTTTAATATCTCACTATGTTTGTGAGTTATAAATAATTATATATTTTATTTTTCTAATTGTCAGAATATATTTCCAAATATTAAAAAATATGTCCTTATTCACTTAATTGATAGAATGCTATGTTATCATTCGTTTTTTCCGTTTTTAATGATCGATAATCACCCAGTTAAGGTTAATAAAAATACTATCATTGTTAGTTTTTTGTTAATTATGATCTTTTTTTATTAAAAATTTGATCAATTTTAACATGTAAAATTAGACTTAAATTGTATTTTTAGGCTAAAAAATTTTTAAAAAAAGGTTTTAACGGCAATAAATTGCTGTTTTTTGCTTATTATTTGTTCAATTGATAAGTTTTTTAATGATTTGACTGGTTTATCCAGTTACTCATTAATAAGATAAGTTAATTTTATGTAAATTAAATGTATTTTTTGAGTAAAAAATAAGATTTAAATTTGGTTTTTACTCGTATTAGGTGTTAGCTTCATAATGGTAAAAAAATTAACGATAAGAATTTCTAACAGGTAAATAATCACCTACTTGATGATATTAACGATAATCATTTGTTTGATTGATTTGCATTAACCAATGTAGTACTTCAGCCATTGTCTCAATGGTATTTTTTGGAATATATTGATGAATAATACCTTCAACATATAAGCTGCGGGCTAACGGAATTCGTTGAATAATAGGGATATTTTCTTGTAAAGCAATTTTTTTTACTAATTGTGCTAAGGAATCTGTTTGTTTTAAGGTGACGATGGGTAAAGGGGTTTCATGTTTAACATAACGTATGCCAATTGCAATATGAGTTGGATTAGTGATAATGACTGAAGACTGTTTGACTTGTTGGCGGATGTTATTAATCAGTAGTTCTTTATGTAATTGTTTTCTTCTACCTTTAATTTCCGGATTGCCATCCATTTCTTTATATTCTTTTTTTATTTCTTCTTTGCTCATTTTTAACTGTTTAATATAAAAATGATATTCAAGACAATAATCTAAAAGTGAAATGATAATTAATCCTAATACGCAAATAATAGTCAGTTGAGTAAGTAATTGTCCAATAAATATTGGAATACATTTTAATCCACATTTTGGCAAGTGGAAAAAAAAATTAATATTTCCTTTAATAACAAACCAGACAATAAAACCAATAAAAATAACTTTTAATAATGATTTAAAAAATTCAAGTAAATTTTTAAGTGAAAATATTTTTTTGCACCGGCAATCGGATTAATATGTTTAATATCAGGTTTTAAAGATGATGGGTTAAGTAAAAAACCAAACTGAGCAAGATGAGATAATACAATAATAAGTATCGTTATGATTATAATTGGTAATAAAATATTAATCGCAATATGCCAGATATGGGGCACAATCCTCGCTTTTGCCGTTTGAAAATCTAGCAAACTACTGTCTTGTAGATAAGCAAACAGTGATAAAAAATGTTCAATAAAGAAGGAGGATAAACTTAATAGCAGTGATAACAAAATAACAATGATACAACTGGAAACAATTTCTTTACTTTTAAGTATTTGTCCTTTTTTGCGTGCATCTTTTATTTTTTTTGCGGTTGGGGCTTCGGTTTTTTCGCCGCTCATTATTTAGCTCATCATTAGAAGTAATGTTTTAAAACTTTTATTTATTTGATTTTGTATTATTTCTGCATTAAAAATTAATACACTAAAATAACTGACTAACAATAAACTTGAAATGGCCCCCTTCAAGGGCATAGATAAGATAAAAACATTTAGTGAAGGGGCAAAACGGCTAATGAGTGCTAATCCCCATTCAACAATAAACATCGCAATCACTAAAGGTGCCGCTAATAGCAGAAAGTTATCTAACATCAATTTAAATTGCTCAACGAAAAACACGCATAATTGCTGATTAAAATCCGGTAAAAAGTGATAGACAGGCCAAACGGAAAAACTGTGATAAAGGGTTTGTACCAGAAATAGAAAATTGCCACTAATAAAGAATAGCGTGGTAAAAGCTTGACTAAAAAATAATCCCATTGGCGAGGTTTGTTCATCAAACAAGGGGTTAACAATAGAAGCCATTGTGGTACCGCGTTGATTATCGATCATAAAACCGATAGATTGCATCATCCAGAAAGGTATTGTGGCAATAAAGCCGAAAAAAAAGCCCAATAATATCTCTTTAATAATGAGTAGAATGTATTCATTGCTACTGATCTTGAGGATTAATTGTGCATCAATGGTAGGTATTAAAAAAAATAATAAAGAAAATAGGATGCCATTTCTTAATAGGGTTCCGCCTAATAATTTTTTACTCAAAATAGGTAATGTGGTGAAACATCCCAATAACCGAGGAATAAACAGCGAATATGTTAATAAATAGTGTTGTAACTCTTGAAAAAGCATTATAAGTTTACAATCCGTTGAAAGATCAGATCAGTAAAACGATAAATTTCATTCCCCAACCAATCGGCAATGACCAGCAAAGTGACAATGACACTGATTAGTTTAAATAAAAAACCTAATGTTTGTTCCTGGATCTGGGTTAAAGCTTGAATTAATGAGACTAAAGTGCCAACAACAGCGGCAACCACAATAGGCGGCATGGAGAGCATAAAAACTAACCATAATGATTGTTCTGATAAATAAATAAAATCTAGACTATTCATCTTAACGTTACCCACCATAACTCAATATTAACCCGTGGCTCAGACGGCTCCAGCCATCAAACATAACGAAAAGAAGTAATTTGAAGGGTAAGGAAATTGTCATCGGTGAAACCATCATCATGCCCATTGCTAGTAGAATATTTGACACAATTAAATCGATAGCAATAAAGGGTAAATAGAGTAAAAAACCAATTTCAAAAGCACGAGTCAGCTCACTAATAGTAAAAGCAGGTAACAAGATAAATAAACTGTCTGATGAGACGCTATTGGCATATTTGGCTGGCCATAATTTAGCAATATTTTCGTTAAAAAATTCTTTTTCTCTGTCGTTAATATGTTTGGTCAGGAAAGATTTATAAGGTTTAGTACCTTCATCAAAAAAATATTCGAGAGAAGCGTTTGCCGATAAAGAGACCGGATTTTCGTTAAGAAAATCTTTGGTTGCGAGTGCGACAGGTGCCATAACATAGAGTGAAAGGATGATGGATAAACCATAAATCGCCATATTAGGTGGTATTTGTTGCACACCTAGCGCATTGCGTAGCAATGAAAAAACCATCGCCATTTTGACAAATGAAGTGGCCATGACAGCAATAAACGGAATTAGTGCTAATAAAATTAAACCAATAATCAGCGATAACTCATCAGGTAGTTGGTTCATGAAGAGAGTTCCCCATTTTCATCGCTTGGATTTGTTAACGGGCTTAACTCTTCGCTCTGTGCAAATAAGGGTTCGGTTTTTTTAGCAAATAATTCGACGACTTTAATGCCTAATCTTCCTTGAATCTCGACCAACTGTCCTTTGCCTAGCGGTTGTTGATTGGCGATAATTCTGACGTCACCATCAACTGGCACTGCAAGATCAATCAATGATCCCTCACTGAGATGAGTGAGGGCTTGTAATTCAATATATTGTCTCCCCACTTCAAAACGAATAGGAATTTGTATTTCTTCTAAGTTAGTTAGTGACTGATTAGCTAAATTATCGGTTTCAGAATACATATTAATAAGTTCCAATTGGTGAGAAGACAAAGAAACCCATGCCCAGGGTAAATGTTCAATATAGGCCAGTTGTTGTTGATGTTTTTTTGCGTAATGAGGTTGTAACAGGATATCGCCTATTTCCAACGTGTTAAGGGTATTTATCGTTAGGTAAATGGGAACCATACATATTGATAAGGTGACATTAAGCGGATATTTTTCTGCACTTCGCCGTTTAGGTAATAACCGCTGAATAGCTTCGATTTGCGGAAACCAGAGTGAAAGCGCTTTACCCGCCATATTGAAATGGCCTTTAATGCCTAATTTAGCTTCGGTGATATGCAGTGACTCAATATTCAGCCACTGTAATGAAGGAAAAAATTTTCCATGTTCTTTTAATAAACTGAGTTGTAACTCTAGCGGTAGGTAACTGAAATCGGCGCTGTCTAATGCTTCAGATAACCAGTTAGTTAACAGAGACTGATTGCAATAAGCGATAACGGTAGTATTTTTTAATAGTATGGTTAGCTTTAAATTATAGTTAGCATCGGCTTGTTCCAGTGTTAATGTTAATAATTGTTCAGCAAATTGAAAATGATGACGATATTGCATAAAACATTTTCTAAGCTGAAACTCTTGTTCACTGATAATAGGCAATGTGGGTATCTGCATTAAATCATCTCTTCTTCAACGTCATCGGATGATTGTGGCTGGTCTTTTGATCGCTCTTTTGACTGTTGATCATTTAAAATAACGAGTTGGATATGTTGATCAGGATGAATGCGTTGTAGCTTGTCAATGAGATCTTGTCGATGGTCGAGTAATATCTTTTGTCCCATTGTCTGGGCGACAAATTCGATCATAATATTTTGTTGTTCTTGTTGAATTTTAATTTGTAGATGTCCAATCTGCGGTAAGTTTAATTGGATGATTGGTGGCTGATAGTTTTTATTGACATCGACATTTATTACCGCATTGAGTTTGTTAAACAGGGTATTAAGTAACGAAGCCGAGGTTTTCTCATTATCGATGGTGGCCAACATTCTTTCTGTTGTAGTTGCCGCCGATAGGACGGCGGGCAAACTGGACGGTTCAATACTATTTTCCTGCCGCTTGTCTTTATTTTGCTCTTTATTAGCTGAATGCGATTTTTTTTCTGGCGGAAAAATAGCCTCTATTGGAACAGTGATTTTATTTAGATCAGCGCGCGATGATATTTTTTGTGTGCTAAGTGGCTGTCGCTTTTTGGCAGGATAAGTCATCACTATTTGCTCACCTATTGGCAAGTTTACGATAGGTTTTGCTAAATCAGCCGATGTTATTGGTTGATTGGTTATTGGATTGGCCGAGAAAGTATTAGCTGATAGTGGTGTTATTAGCGGATTATTTCGCCCAGCTTTATCCGTTGGTGGATTAGCTAAATGCGTCATTGACGGCTTGGCTGTTTGAACAGGCAATAAATCATCAGTGAAAAACGGCGTTTTTGTCTGGCTTTCTGGCTGAGATTTATCAACCAGTGAATGAATTAAATGGGCTATTGGCTGCTTCTGTTTGCTAGTAGATGGCGGTAATTTGTCATTATTGCCGGTTTTGGATGCCGTTTTATTGGCAGTAATGGTGTAGAGCGGATTGTCATAGTGTTGGCCGCAATTATCCACTATTTCTTCAGTAGTGATAGATAATCTGTGGCGTGTTTTATCTTCTGCCTGTGCGGTTGATTTTTTTTTAATTCCATGGCTGAACGAGTGAGCATCCTCTGATGGTTGCTCAGCTAATAGATAACTAGCAGCGGAGAAGTTTTTATCTGCTACTATAGGGCAGCCAGGCGTCGCTGAACCGGCTAATTTGAGTGCTGATTCAAATCTCTTTTTTAAAACAGGATCACTTTCTAATGGTAATTTGGTCGTTGAAGGTAGCGGCAAAGACTGCGGTTGTCGATCATGTGATATATGGCTGATCTGCTTTTTTTTCATATTATTTCCCTATAGATAACCTGACAAACTCTTCCTGCTCTTGTTCTTCTCGTCGTTCGTTTAATTGCTCAACAGCACATTTTTCTTGTTGTGTCAGCTGAGTAAATTTTTCTGTTTGCTGTATACAAAAATTGAGCTTTTTTCTTGATTCTATAAGTTGATTTTCTAATTGATTAATTTTATCGGTATGTATTGCAATATCTTTAATGAAGTTGTCTTTTTGCCATTGAAAGTATTGCAGTTGTGCCAGCCATTGATGCCATTTGGCGACAGAAATAGCCTTTTGCTGATACGCTTGAAAAAATTTTTCCTCCCGCTCTTTATGGTTGTGGTACAGCATATGTAATTGTTGCTTGGTTTTCTTTAATTGTTGTTGTTGTTCAGCAAGTTGATTTTTGTGTTGCAAAACCTGTTTTTCTGCTTTTTGTTTCCTTAGTTGTTTAATTTTTAATAAATGGGAAAATATCATTGACTGATTGCATCTAATTGGTTCAGGGTTAGGTCATAGCGACTTTTTTCATCGGTAGATTGACAAAGCCAGCTTTGAATTTGTGGATAACGTTTGATCGCTTCATCGGCCAACTGATCATTGCCTGGCTGATATTCACCAATTTGTAGCAATAATTCTATTTCTTCGTATTTGGCTAACCATTTTCTTAGCTGTTGTACTTGTTGTTGATGTTTTCGACTAATAACCCGATCCATCACGCGACTGGCTGAGCGTAAAACATCAATAGCAGGATAGTGGCTGGCAGCGGCCAATTTTCGTGACAGAATAATATGTCCATCTAAAATTGAACGGGTTTCATCGGCAATCGGTTCAGTCATATCATCGCCTTCAACCAACACCGTATAAAGGGCGGTGATCGAGCCTTTATCAGACTGGCCGGCACGCTCCATTAAGCGTGGTAGTTCAGCAAAAACGGAAGGTGGAAAACCACGTCGGGTTGGTGGTTCACCGGCAGCGAGGCCGATTTCTCGCTGCGCTCTGGCGAAACGAGTCACTGAATCCATCAACAACAATACGCGCATATTTTGGTCACGAAAATATTCGGCGATACTGGTCGCGACAAAACCGGCTTTGGCACGTTCAATAGCTGGGCGATCAGAGGTTGCTACAACTAAAACGCTGCGCTTTAATCCTTCTTCACCCAAATCCTCCTCAATAAATTCGCGCACTTCGCGCCCACGTTCACCAATCAATGCCAGGACTATTACATCCACATCGGCACTACGAATGAGAGAGGCGAGCAGGGTACTTTTACCACCGCCGGCAGCGGCAAAAATGCCCATTCTTTGCCCTTCTGCGCAGGTTAATAAGCCATCAATCGCTCTGATACCCAGGGAAAGTGGTTTTTCGATTAATTTTCGTTGCATGGGGGCGGGAGCATCACGGTAGATAGGATACCATTGTTCAGGTTCAATATAATTTTCTGCCGTAAAAGGATTACCTAATCCATCAAGTACTTTGCCTAATAGATGGCGGCCAACGCCAACTAGGTGAGTAGTTCCTGTTGGGCATACTTCCGTATAAATGGATAATCCGCGCGTATCGCCAAACGGAGTAAGGATAGCTTGTTGTTGTTTAAAACCGATGATCTCTGCATCTAACGATTCACCAGTATCACTATTGTATAATTTGCATAGCTCACCCACTTTAACGCCAGGCAATTGAGCAGTGATCAAGGTACCTGTAACTTCTGTCACACGTCCTCTAAGCAGTACTGGCCGGCATGTTCTAAGTGCCGCTAGCATTTTTTCTGGAATAGAATAAAGTTTAAGCTTGCTTTGCATTGTTTACCTCAATGCAAAACATATCGGAACAACAGCAATAAATGTTTAGTTTTTAGCACGGTTTTTTTTATTCCGGCCAGCTATTAAAAATAGCGACTTCTAATGACATCCAGCGAGATTATCTAACTCTATACTCATATCCAAAAAATAAATAATGAACAATGCATATGAGAAAAATAACTAGGTTAGATTCACCATCAGCAATAACGGCCATTAGCGACCATTTTTCTAGCGAAATTGTCGAGCATAACGAAATAGAACAAGTTTTGTTATTGCCGAATGGTCAAGCGGTAGAGGCACATTTTTCCCATCTATACCCGACTTTTTGTTTAGAGGCTGCATTATTAAATTATGTAACACCTAAGTTAGTTACGCCGTTATTAATGACACCTATTTTTTTTAAATTAACCATGGCACGTCTTAAACAACAATTAGCCGCTGTTAATTTGCCAGAAGTGGCGGTCGCTTATGACCTATTAATGGAACTGGCCAGTCTAGAGCGGCAATTGGAACTGGCAACCGGCTTACTGCATCGAGGATAAAGTTGATTTTAGATCCCATTACCCAAAATGCCTTATTACTGCAAGGATGGTTAGCACTGCAATATGGCCAGTTGGCGCGTAGTCAAATATTGCTTGAAGCCTTGTTAAAAATGGCGCCAGATGATTATCAAGCAAGAAAAATGCTTATTGTGGTGTTGTTAAAACTTGAGCTACCTGAACAGGTGCTGACGCATTGCGCAAAGTTAAAAAACGCTAACATCAATGAGGCTGAACTATGGCTATGTGAATCACAGGCCTATTTGATGATGGAACAACAGGAAAAGGCGCAACAGGCCTATCACAATTATCTGTTATGGAAATCTAATTGATGAATAAAGGAATAATGCTGTTGCAACAGCTTGGCCAACGTAAAGATATTATGTTAGCTATTTTACTACTTGCTGTCGTATTTATGATGGTATTGCCATTGCCGACGGTGATCCTGGATGTCCTAATTGCGATTAATATGACTATTTCAGTCGTATTATTAATGGTCTCGGTTTATATCACTTCGCCGTTACAATTTTCGGTTTTTCCGGTCTTGTTATTAGTAACCACCCTGTTTCGTTTAGCTTTAGCGGTCAGTACGACGCGAATGATTTTATTACAAGCTGATGCAGGACAAATTGTTTATACCTTTGGTCAATTTGTGGTTGGCGGTAATTTGATCGTCGGTATCGTGATCTTTTTAATTATTACCATTGTGCAATTTTTAGTGATAACCAAAGGTTCAGAGCGTGTTGCCGAGGTGAGTGCGCGTTTTTCGCTGGATGCGATGCCGGGTAAACAAATGAGTATTGATGGTGATATGCGGGCCGGTGTTATTGACATGGATGAAGCTCGCGAAAGGCGCAGTCAAGTTGAAAAAGAGAGTCAGATGTTTGGCTCAATGGATGGCGCCATGAAGTTTGTCAAGGGCGATGCCATTGCCGGCCTGGTCATTATTTTAGTTAATATTCTAGGTGGTATTGCCATTGGCGTTAGCCAGCGTGGTATGAGTGCTTCAGATGCGTTGAACCTTTATTCCATCTTGACGGTTGGCGATGGTATGGTTTCGCAGGTACCTGCATTATTAATCGCCATCACTTCTGGCATTATCGTTACCCGCGTCTCATCAGAAAACTCCGCCGATTTGGGCTCAGATATCGGCGAACAGATTATTGCGCAACCAAAAGCGATTTTTATTGGTGGCGTGTTATTAGTGTTATTTGGTTTGATCCCCGGCTTTCCGACCATCACTTTTTTTATTTTAGCGGCATTGATGACTGCCGGTGGTTACTGGTTAATTAGGCAAAATAAGCAAAGCGTGGAAAAACAACCGAGTGATATTAATACCTTGATCAACCAAGGTGCCGGTGCACCGGCGATTAAAAAGAAAAATAGTGCGCCGTTAAAAAACGATAAATTAGAACGACAGGAAGAGTTTGCTTTAACGGTACCGCTATTAATTGATTTGGATATTAAATTAAAAGAACAGTTAGAAGCCGTGGCGTTTAATGAAGAATTAATGCGTGTAAGAAGGGCGCTTTATTTGGATCTGGGAGTGCCATTTCCCGGTATTTATTTAAGATTTAATGATGGCATGGCAGAGGGCGAATATATTTTTGAATTACAGGAAGTACCTGTGACGCGAGGGATATTAAAAGCGGGTAAATTGTTGGTACAAGAGAATGAGAAACAGCTCAATTTGTTGGCTATCCCCTATGAAAAAGGCGACATGTTATTAACAGGCAAAAGAGCGCTTTGGGTGGAAGAACAATATTTAGAGCGATTAGTACGCTCAAATCTATCGGTGCTGACTATGTCACAGGTGTTAACCTGGCACTTATCTTTTGTGTTAAAAGAGTATGCTGCCGATTTTATTGGCATCCAAGAAACGCGTTATTTACTGGAGAAGATGGAATCTCACTATAGTGAATTGGTCAAGGAGGTACAACGTCTATTACCACTCTATCGGATCACTGAAGTATTACAACGTTTAGTCAGTGAAAATATTTCCATTCGAAATATGCGCACCATATTAGAGGCACTGGTCGAATGGGGGCAAAAAGAGAAAGATATTGTTCAATTGACGGAATATATTCGCAGTAGTTTGAAAAGGTATATTTGTTATAAATATGCTAGTGGTAATAATTTTTTACCGGCTTATCTCTTTGATCAACAACTAGAAGAAATTATTCGCGACAGTATAAGGCAAACCAATGCCGGCAGTTATTTAGCACTGGAACCCAATGTGAGTGACAAGCTGATGGAAAATGTACGTAATACCGTGGGTAATATCCAAAAGTTGGCCAATAAACCAGTGGTAATTGTTTCAATGGATATTCGTCGTTATGTGCGTAAATTATTAGAAAATGAATTTAATGAATTACCGATTTTATCTTATCAAGAATTAACTAATAAAATTAATATTCAGCCATTGGGGAAAATATTATTATGAATAGCGATCCCTTAGATAATTATTTTAAACAACAAGGCTATTTTGTCGCTCCCTATTATTGGCAAAAAAGCCATTGGCCTATAGGCTATTTTACCGTAATTAATAATATTGAAATTGCCTGGCGTTGTGAAGGAAGCCGAATATGGATTTTAATGTTAAGACGAAAAGAAAAAAATTTAGGCTTAGGTAATGCATTTAAGCCATTATATATTTTGGCCGATATTGTAAAAGAAGTATTAGGTGAACACTATTCTTTATATGGTCAAGTTAATGTATTAAGTCGATCACCTTTAACGCAACAGCGATTACAACAATTTTATCAACGCTGGACAGGGGCGGTTGAAGTTGACAGCGGCTGGTTTGAATTAGCAGTGGGTAAAGTGATTAGTTTAAAAGATAACAAAATTAAAAAAATATTATCCGCTAACTGACAGAATAGTTATTAAATTTACGTTAGATTGAAATAATAAAGAGATTTTAACCTTATTTATTTTAATAGAATTTAACGTGAGGATGATTTTATTATTTAATCACAGGGAATAGTTATGGCTACCATAAATGGATCTTCTAATAACGTAACAAACCAAAATTATATCAATAATCTTTTGGCACCGACAACTGCAACGCCGGATATTAATAAAATAACCAATGCAATTATCAATAAATTAGCTCAATCGGGCGTAAGAGTAGAATTAGATCAATCGGTGGCCGGTGGTAAGCAAACGTTAGATGCCAATATTGCTGCTGACAGGGACAAATTAGAACAATTATTTAGTCAGATTTTTCAATTGGCGCTGCCACGTAATATAAAAAATTTAACTGATGCCGAAAATGATATTCAAAATTTTATGGCAAAGTTAGATAGCCAACGACAAGGTGCTTCCTTGGTATCGGCCAATATGCTGTTAACCGTGATAGAAAGCTACTTTTCTTATGCCAATCTGGATGAAGATATTATTGCTGTGTTTGCCGAAAATATGGTCTATCACGATAATAAACGTAAAGAGCTGAAAACTGAACTGGAAGAAATTTCTGCTGAGATGAAAGTTTATAGTGTTATACAGTCGGAAATTAATAGCGCGTTATCAGCCGCCAGCTCACAAACAATTAATACCGATCAGAATGGTATCAATTTAATGGATTATCGGCTTTATGGCTATTCGTCGGCGGTAGAATTTCAAACTAAAGCTGAATACACGCTATTGCAAAAAATTGCGCCATCCTCAACCACGGTGACAATAAAACAATTTTTACTCAGTGCTGATAAAAAGAGTGGCGCGATGGGTCGGGTAGAGAACACCTATAAGTATGATAAAGATAATAACCGGCTGGCTAATTTTTCTACTATGGTCAGTGATCGTTCTCGGCCATTGTCTGACAGTATTAGTGAGAAAACCACTCGATTGAATGATATTAGTGGACGTTATAACGCCGCCATCGAAGCACTCAATCGTTTTATTCAAAAATATGACTCAGTTATCCAGGATATTCTGAGAGCAATTTAAGGAAAGCATATGGAACAGCAAATGGCAACCACAGCAGGCAATATGGAACAGGAAATTGAGTCTTTTTTAACTAGCGGTGGTACCCTCGCGATGTTGAAGGAGATTTCTGCTGATGAGCTAGAGCAATTTTATACCCTGGCTTATAACCTGTATCAATCCGGTAAACAACAAGATGCAATGGCGGTTTTTCAACTGCTTTGTATGTTAGATCACTATGATAGCCGTTTTTTTTTAGGTCTAGGAGCTTGCCGCCAAGCAACAGAGAATTGGAGTGCGGCATTAGAAACTTATAGCTTCGCTACTTTTTTAGATGTGAATGATCCCCGATTTCCGTTTCATGCCGCCGAATGTTTAATGCAATTGAATGATTTTGATGGCGCACAATGTGGTTTTGAATCGGCGCGTTTATTAGCGACCGATAAGCCGGAATATGAAGATATTGTCTTACAGGCTGAAACCATGTTGGAAGTGATTAATATAAAAAGGGAGCAGCAAAATGAGCACAATCACCACTAAACCCGATAGCAGTAGTGTTCAAAACCTAGTTAATAATAGCTCTATTACGCCAATTGCAAAAAAGAGCATACCTAATATCGCATTGGAAAAAAGTCCGACTTTATCAGCAGCAAAGCCATCGTTATAACCTAATCGAGTGTTACTGCCAGAACCGAATGCTAATTTGGCTGCAAAATCAACCAATAGTGACGCACTGTTAGCAAAATTGAATGTTTTGCAACAGGAGGTAGTACCGGCAATTGATGTGAAATCATCACTGAAGCTACTTTCGCTGGCATTAACTTCACCGGCCTCGTTTGAGGTGGAATTAAGTAAAGTGACTAGTGAATTACAAACTAATCAGCAAAAATTGAAATTAGAAGATATTCAACGTATTAAACAGCAAAATGCGTTAAAAATGGATGAAAATCAGACCAAAATCCAAGAATCGGAAGATGCGGTAAAGCAGTCGCAAAAATCGGGTTTGGCCGCCAAAATATTTGGTTGGATTAGTACCGCTGTTTCGGCCGTAGTCGGTGCTATTTTGGTCGCCACGGGTGTCGGTGCGGTGGCTGGCGCATTAATGATTGCCGGAGCGGTGGCCAGTGCGGCTAACCAAATTGTCCAAGAAGCGGCTGCCGCTGGGTTGATCAGTCCTGAAACGATGAAATGGTTAGGGCCGACCTTGATGGGAATACAAATTGCAGTGGGTATTGCTTCCATTGCGGTCAGTTTTGGCGGGCCAGCAGCGACAGCCATTGCCCAAGTTGGCGCCAAAATTGGCGGTAAAGCAGCTGAGGTTACCGCTAAATTGCCTGCTATGGTCTCTTCCGGTGTAACGGCGACAACTCAATCGGTGGCCAATAATGTTAAGACTGGTTTAGAGGTTGGTAATTTAGTCGCTGATGTCGGAGAAACTGCGTCACAATTGGCCAGCTCCATCACGCATAGTATTGCCAGTGACAAAATAGCCGATGCTAAAATGCTCGAAAGTGTGATGACTATGAGTCAAAGTATTTTAGATAAACTCAATAGTGAGTTAGCAAAAATGACCGATGATTATCAGCAGGTGATGGAAACACTGGCACAGATGCTCCATGAAAAAGGAGAAGTATTGCGTGAGCTAGCAGTGCGTCCGAAAACAATTTAATAGAAATTAATTGGCTGTTATTAGCTGTTAATAAGGAGATTTATATGGCTACTATCAATAATATGCAACACCGTCCACTGGCTAATACTCACGATGCCGCACCCGTGGTAAAGAGTACAGCGACAAAAAAAAGTGAGGCTGTAAACAAAGTTGAGATACAGACGTTACCAAAAACTCAGCCAACGGCAAAACAATCAACTGACAGTGTCAAATTAGCCGCGCCTAAATTGGATCTAATTAATGCCAGTCAATTGTTAAGTACTGCCACGCAAATGATGGATTGTATTGCTTTGCTGGTTAAAGCCCAGCAACAGGTACGCCAATCAAATGATGCCGTTGCCACTAATCAGGCTACCGCGGCAGCAGAAAGTCAGAAAAAACAAGCGCAGGAGATGGACAAAAACTCGGATTGGCAGTTAGCCTTATCCATTGTTTCCGGGGTATTAAACTTTGGCATGACAGCATTAAGTGCGATATCGGCTTTTAAAGCCAATAAAACCCAGCAGCAGAAAAATACGTTACAGCAATCAATTAATGAACGTACCGAACTGGTTAAGACCAAAACTAGCCAACTGAAAGATAAAACATTATCAGTCAAGCAAAAAGATAATTTGAAAGTTGAAATAGCTAAATTAAAGGATCTGAATAAAGCTGATAACCTGCAATTGAAAACGTTGAATGATGCTAGCGCTGCGAGTCAAAAGTGGTTTGATTTAGCTAACTCGGCACTTCAGCAAGGAAGCTCATTGGTTGATAAATTTAGTGGCGCAAAGGAGATAAAAACTCAACAGACCGTCACGCAAGAACAAGTTAAAGAAAATAGTGCTCAGCAAGTGCAGCAAAAGAGTCGTAATGAAACAGATTATTTGAATGGTTTAAGCACTAAACTTAACCAGTTGATGATTCAGCTTTCTCAAGGGCAATCTCAGGCATTACGGGCTGCCACTCCGGCTGCTTAATGTCCATCAATTTTACTTAAAGGCAGACCATCGATATGTTCTGCCTTTTTTTAGTAAAAAAATAGCGATATTTGACAGAGAAATGACAATTCAAACGTTAGCTTATGACTAAATTGCCGGGAGAGAAATATGGATGTTAAAGATTGCATTGATCGGATTTTTGGCCAGTTTAGTCAGAAATATCAATTACCGCTATTGACGCTTAATCAAGAAGGAATTGCGGCGTTACGCTTTGATGAAAAATTACAGGTTTGTTGTATTTTTCTGCAGGAACAAGAATTGCTTGCGTTGCAGATAGATATTGCTGATTTATCAGATGTGAGTGAGGGAATTTTTCGTCAGTTAGCAAGCTTTAATCGTTATTGGTATCAATTTAATCTGCATTTTGGTTTCGACGAAAGCAGTTTAAAAATACAATTATATAGTCAAATAACGATTGCCAATTTGACATTAGATAAATTTGAATATCGATTGACGTCAATACTCGATCATGCTGAATTTTGGCAGGAATTATTGTGTGAACCGGTAAAAAAGTCAGTTTATAAAGGTCAATTTCAAGGAATGAAGGTGTAATGATTATGCTAATCAAACAAGTAACTTTAAATCAGGCGGTTTACAGTGATCCCATTGTATCATCTCGGCTTTTTAATGGCAGAAATGTGTCAGTGGATAGACAGATAGAGCAAAATAGACCCCTATTATCTGAGATGTTGCCGGATCTTACTGTACAGCAACAACAGCATTTGGCGCGTTTAGTACAAGGTACTCACTCGCCGCTAGCGACACGCCACATAGAAGTGTTATGAAGCATTATGCCATATTGGTTGCTATAGGCTGTTTAACCGGCTGTATTCATTATCAGCCGAATGATCCGTTACAAACGATTGTAACGGGTAAAGTTACGATGCCGGTGCGATTGTATAAAACAGCAGAGGTTAATATTCGCTTTTACGCCCAAACTAATGGGCGGTTATTGCTCATTAACCAGTTACAATACCGTTTGAATTTACTACCGCTCGCTTTTACTTTTACTGCACCTGAAATCTACCAAGCGCAACAAAAAATTTATCTACAGGCAACCTTAGCCTGGTCGGATAGTCAATTTATTCAAGCAATTTATCAGCAAGTTATTGAGAATGAAAAAAAGCTCACTATCAATTTGCAGCCGAAACCCTGTTTTCCAGATTGCCAATATTAGAATCTCCCAGCCGCAGATGTAATAGTGGAAAAGGATTGCCTTCGCCATCTAATTCGGAGCGATCATAAACCTTAAAACCTTGCCGTTGATAAAAATCTATCGCTTGTTTATTTTGCTCATTAACATCCACTTCATTGACAGCGAAATGGGTTACCGCATATTGCAGTAGTGCTTTGCCAATGCCCTTTCTGCGTGAAGTAGGCGCGATAAATAGCATTTCTAACCGATTTTGTTCAATAGCCATAAAACCGGTAATACTATTTTGCTCATCCACTGACATGTAAACCTGCAAATTAGGTAGATAATTATTTAAAATTAGTGGACGTAACGTGGCGATCATTTTTTCTGGCAGAAAATCATGAGTCGCCCGTACCGAATTTTCCCAAATTAGGATTAATTGAGCAAAGTCGCTGGTGGTTGCCCGTTTAATATGCATATGTTTTACCTTGTTATAAAGTTAGTTATATTACAGTCTATGATTTTAGTTTATCGGCTTTGAAGTTAAATTTGAGTCAATTGTGGTTGACCCGGTTTTAGGGTCAACAATCCATGTATGCAAGCAATTTGACATTGACCGCAGCCATCACACTTTATTTCATCAATTATCAGCCAATTTTCTGCTGAAAACGAGAGCGCCTGTTGTGGGCAATCATGAACACATAAACGGCAACTGTTATCATGGCGACCAAAACAAGATTGAGCGATATCCGGCCAAAGTGCGGTATCGGGTTTTATTTGCTGATTGAGCGCGCCGGTAGGGCAAACCAGCGTACAGGCAAGACAGTTGTCGGTCGTGCAGCAGCAAAAATCGATATTGATCTCAGCCAAATTATGATTAATTGAGATTAGGCCATAGGGGCAAGCTTGCCGGCATTTGTCGCAGCCAATACATCGTTGCAGAAAATCAGTTTCATTAATCGCTTGTGGTGGGCGGCCAACTTGTCGAGCGATAGTCTGATTGGTGCGGTCAGGGGTAAGTGTCTTACTGGCGCTAAATAATCCTCGCAGCAATCCGCGACGGCTAACATAACGATGTGACATGAATGCACGATAGTAGCTTTCATCTTGTTTATCATTTGCCATACGGCTGACTCAGTGAGAAGGTGAATATTTATCCTTGATTAGTGTTATTTTAACTTTTTTTATTAACTAACAGGACTAATTAGATCAATTTTTAGCTAATTTCACTAAAGCCAGCGGAATGTAATAAATCTTTAGCGTAAACTTGATATTTCATTGCATAATATAATCTTATAGTGAGCGCCCTAACGGTATTCAGGGCTAAATTAGGCATAAGGATTTATGTGTATCCTAATAGGGAATGCGGATTTTTACTTTGTTTACCGTTAGTTTCAATAACGCCTTGGTCTGCTATTAATTTCAATATAAATTGCCTTTCTGTCGTGTTAATCACTATATCAATACCAGCACCAGTTGATATTCTATACTAGTAGTTCAGTTGCATAATTTCTGGTTAGGTATCATTAATGAGTTTATTAGATAAGAATGAAAACATTTAGCGATAAAGAAAATTTGTGTCTTTATTTTATCTGGTTCCTATGGGTACTAGTCGTAGTCTTGTATATAACAAATATGATTGCGAAGACATGGTTTTTTGTTTTAGTTTTTTCATTCGTTCTCATCCTGCAATTTATCGTTATAAGAGTGAGGTTGATCTCGATGTTTAGAAATAAAAAGTCAGATACTTCAAATACAAATATATTTGTGATGAAAGGTGATAAAAAAAGCGATCCTAAACAAAAAGATGTAACAATTATTTCAGAAGAGAGCTTTTTTAAAGGTAACATTACTATTTCAGGTGATATTCATGTCTGGGGACATATTAAAGGTAATGTCACAGTGACGGAAGGGACAATTCACATTATGCAGGGCGGCAAAATTGAAGGTGAAATTGAAGCACCTGATATGATTATTGATGGTTTAGTTGATGGGGCTTGCTTGGGAAGTAATCTAGATATTCTTGAACATGGCGAATTGCGTGGGATCAGTCGTGTCAGTCATATGTCAATTAAGCGTGGTGGCATATTTATTGGTCAGTCTGAAAAAATTGAGCATCACTCTGAAAAAGTGATTAAATTAGAAACCATTGAAGAACTACCTAAAAGTAAATAAGCATTTTTCTGCTAACGCGATAAAATGCCATGTCATATTGATGGTAAAATCTTTTTTAATCGGTAGTTAGTGCATGGTTATTATCTTAAACACTCCTCGTCTAATATTAAGGGAATGGCGAGAAGCGGATCGACTCCCTTTCTTTCGTCTTAATAGCGATCCTGATGTTATGCGTTATTTCCCACACTTACTTTCAAAAATACAAAGTGATGCATTCATTGACAGTATTAGGCAAAAGTTTATCCAACAGCAAGGTTGGGGATTGTGGGCAGTAGAGGTACGAGCACAGAAACAATTTATTGGTTTTGTTGGACTTAATATTCCTACTTATGATCTGCCTTTTGTACCTTGCATTGAAATTGGTTGGCGCCTTGCTAAGCCATTTTGGCGGCAAGGCTTGGCTTATGAAGCCGCCCATCACGTATTAGATTTTGCTTTTCTACAGCAACAAATGCAGGAAATTGTCTCTTTTACCGCTAAGATTAATCATCCCTCTGAATGTTTGATGAAAAAATTAGCCATGGAAAAAGATGCGCATAATTTTCTACATCCGGCGTTACCATCGGCTCATCCCTTAGAGGAACATATCCTTTATCGGCTCAATCAGCAGCAATGGTTAAAAAAGCGCGCTAATTGATAGGTAAACACTTCGTGAGGATTAACACGCCTGCAACTCCAGCAGGCGGATTGGTGTTATTTAAGTCTAATTTGTTGGTGAATAATACGCTGCATTTCATCTTTTAAATGAAGCTTTTCTTTTTTTAATTTGATGACTTTATCATTATAGCCTGCGCCATTTGGGCCTTCTAATTCAGTAATCTGTTTATCCAGTTGATGGTGTTTTTCAAATAGTGATTGGAAGCGTGGATGAAAGCGTTTTAGGTGAGAAAATAACTCTTGATCGGACAGCAACATATAACCTCCGGCAAAATTATTGAGAGTCAATTCAAGTATAACAATAATTAAAATTTAATAACCATAATCACAATAATTTACATTGTTAAATGCCATAGATAATTATTTGATTTTTAAAAATATTTACAAAATAAAGGGTTGATTTACTCTTTACGATTTTTTACTTTCTAGCCCGACAGTTATACTAAAATAGAACGTTGATTTAGCTAAGCATAAAACTTATTGTTATCAGTTATAGTTAATATCTCTTTTATCACCATTTATAAAGTAGGATGTGGCAATGAATAAATATACCTTTCCATTACTGGCAATGATCCTAACATCACCCTATACGATGGCAAATGATGATTTGACCAAAATAGCACCATACCCAACCGCTGAGAAAGATATGCAGCGTTATGTTATTCAGCTCGCCAAAAAAGAAAATGAAAATAATTTTATGGTGGAACTGGTCATTGGTAAATCCATGCTGGTAGATTGTAATCACCATTGGTTTGGTGGGGATTTTGAGAAAAAAGAGCTGAAAGGTTGGGGTTATGACTATTACGAATTAAAAAAAGTATCCGGTCCAGCGGCAACCTTAATGGCTTGCCCAGATAAACAGCAAACCAAGAAGTTTATTACCACTCATCTCGGTGATGGCAATATTGTTCGCTATAATAGTAAATTACCGATTGTGGTATATGTTCCGAAGGATATGGAAGTAAAATATCGCATATGGTCAGCACCGGAAAAATTAAATAGTGCAGAGATCAAATAACGTTTTAATTTAACCAATAAGCCATCTTAATTAAGATGGCTACAGTCATTGTTGATTTGTTTTAGCGAGCCACTAAAACCGTTATTTTTGCATGACGAACAATGCTAGCTGCAGTTGATCCTAGTAGGTAGCTAGAAGAATTGGGGCTATGAGAGGCAATAAGAATTAAATCGGCGTCAATATCTGACGCATAACTTAGAATTTCCTCTTTTGTCGGGCCAATGCCAATTTTGTAGGTAATTTGCTTAGGAGGAATGTTTACTTTTTTGATGATCTGTTTTAGTAGTTCGAGTGCCACTCGGCTGCGTTCTTGGCAATCTTGTTGACTTTCTGGTAAGGCTGCAATTTCAATACCAAAAAATATTTCTAAATTTGGTAGCACAGATAGGAAGTGGACTTCTGGCTTGTTGGATTGGTTAAACGAAACCAGCGTTTCAACATGCTTAATCACTTTCTGATTTAATTCATCCTCAACAATATCGATAGGAACTAAGATCTTATTATACATGATACCCTCGCATCATATTGTTATCTAATTATATTGTAGCAATAGTAAAAAATACTGTCGTAATATTTTTATTTGCTTATTATTTTGCATAATTAACTTAATATGAAAAAACCATATTTAAAAAAAGCAATTTGTTTTGCCTAAATTAACCTAATTGAAAATAAATATTATTTCTATTTAATTATAAATAGTAGTAGAAATAAATAAGCGAATAATTATCAATTATACTTTATTGAAATACATGACTGTTAAAATGAAAAATCAAGACAAAGATAATTTTTTATGTCATATTATAGGAAACTAGATTAATATTTTTTTGAATAAAATTAGTATTAATAATAACAATATTGTTTTTAAGGTTTACTATCAATTTTTCCCTTATTTTACTGAAAATAATTAACTTTAGAATTTGATTATGACACAAACTAAACTCCGCAAAGAAAAACACCCACTTTTTGTTTCCGATGAGCAACGAATAAAATTTAAAGCTGCCAAAAAGAGCACTATTATTAGTATCGTTGTGAATTTTTTTCTCTCTTTATGGCAAATTATTATCGGCTTTTTGGCACACTCACAAGGTTTAATTGCTGATGGGCTTCACTCATTATCAGATTTATTAGCAGATTTTGTGGTGTTGATTGCTAATAAACATAGTCATAAGCAACCAGATGCCGATCATCCTTATGGCCATTTCCGCTATGAAAATGGAGCATCTTTAGTACTGGGAACGATTTTGCTAGTGGTTGGTGGTGGCATGGTATGGAAAGCGATTGAAAAAATGCTAAATCCAGCTGAAATTCCCGATGTGCATATTATTGCTTTGGTTGTCGCGCTATTATCACTTATTGTTAAAGAAGGTCTGTTTCGTTATATGCTTTGTGTGGCAAATAGGGTTAATTCAAGTATGTTAGTTGCTAATGCTTGGCATGCACGTTCAGACGCAGCTTCTTCCTTAGTGGTTGCTATTGGTATCGTTGGTAGTTTATGTGGTATTAAGATCTTTGATCCTATTGCGGCCTTAATTGTTGGTGCTCTGGTTATTAAAATGGGGTATAAATTTACTTATCAAGCGTTTAACGATCTGATGGATAAGGGGGCTGATGAACAGACACTTGCGGCTATCCGTAAACAGCTGTTGGCAATGGAAGGGGTGATTGATATTCATGATCTTAAGACGCGTAAATCTGGCGATTATTTGTTGGTAGATGTTCATCTTGAAGTAAATGGTCTTTTAACGGTAGAACAAGGCCATCAAATTGCTGTTGCCGCGAGAAAAAAATTACTTGAAAATCCCACTATCTTAGATGTCATGATTCATATCGATCCGGTTGAAATTCAATAAGTCATTTCCTTACTGATAAGCAATAGCGATCCCATAAATATTATTGTCGCCTACTGAGTTTATACTGGTCGTTACAAGATTGATGAATATAATAGCTAATTTATAAGTATAAGAGATTATCTTGCTGGATAGCTCGAGATATTAATTCGCTAAAATGCTCTCTATATCGATAAATAATTGACTTAGAGAGTATAATATTATGCTTATTATCGGTTATAGAGCCATACAAGCGGTAGGCTAATTTATTTAATTATGCATGAAAAAAGAGGTTAATGTGGAAATATTAGTAACAGGCGGTATGGGTTATATTGGTAGTCATACTTGTGTTCAGATGTGTGCAGCAGGTATGCAGCCTGTTATTTTAGATAATTTGTGTAATGCCAGCAGTGAAGTATTGACGCGAATGGAAACATTAACCGGGTGTTGTCCGGTTTTTTATCAAGGGGATGTGCGTGATGAAAAATTGTTAGACACCATTTTTTCCAACCATTCTATTCAAGCCGTTATCCATTTTGCTGGGTTAAAAGCGGTTGGTGAATCTGTCACTAAACCTCTTGAATATTATGATAACAATGTGAATGGTACGCTGGTATTAGCGCGTAGTATGCAGCGAGCTGGTATAAAAAATATTATTTTTAGTTCTTCTGCCACTGTTTATGGTGATCCGGCAACGGTTCCTATCACCGAAGAATTTCCGATTGGCAATACCACCAATCCGTATGGTAGCAGTAAATATATGGTTGAGCGTTGTTTATCGGATCTGCAGTATGCTGATAATAGCTGGTCGGTTACCTTGCTTCGTTATTTTAATCCGGTTGGAGCCCATCCGTCCGGCACTATGGGGGAAGATCCGCAAGGTATACCTAATAATTTAACTCCCTATATTACTCAGGTAGCCATTGGCCGGCAGCAGAAACTGATGATTTTTGGTGACGATTATCCTACTCCAGATGGTACAGGCGTGCGTGATTATATTCATGTCATGGATCTAGCTGATGGGCATATTGCGTCGCTTAAATCGGTTGGTTTAAAGCCTGGTTTACATATCTACAATTTAGGCACTGGTAAAGGCACGAGTGTATTAGCGATGCTGAAAGCATTTGAAGAAGCTTGCGGTAAAAAAATCCCTTATGAGATTAAATCTCGCCGACCAGGTGATATTGCTGAATGTTGGTCAAGCCCGCTGAAAGCCGAGAGTGATTTGGGATGGAAAGCCACCCGCTCGATTCGAGAGATGGCTGCTGATGCATGGCGTTGGCAATGTCAGAATCCACATGGTTATGGTAAAAAATAATAGCTAAATTGTGGTTTAATTTTGTAATGGTAAACATCAATGCCCAGCATTTTAGCTGGGTTTTTGTATGGATTATTTCTTAAAATTGATCATTATTATTTGTATTGTAAGTTACAAAGTTATCTCTCTTCTTTTTTTACTAATAAAGAATTAATTAAATTATCATGTTAGATGACTATAATTATTTATCAATTTGCTTAATAAACGAATTTTTATAACATATTTATTTTATGATTGCTTTTTAATAGTTGCTGTTTATTGTTGATAGGTAGTGATTTAGATCCTTTAATATAAAATATGTCACTTAAGCTAGCAAAATTAATATTATTTATTTGACCTTTAGTTTGTAATGTTTTATCTGGTATGACAGGAATGAAAATAAATGGGTTAAATAATTTATTATTTTGTCTAGCCCGGATAACATCTTTATTGAATTTCATAATTATTTAATTTTTTTTATATAAAATTCCGATTGCAGGGAGTGATTTATATTATAATTAGTTGATGAATAAATTATTTAATACCAACATTAACAGGTATATTTAAACATCATTATTAATATTGGCAAAAGTTAGTTTTATTAAAAAAATTATTTTTATAATAAAATAATAATTAATTATTTAAACTTAACTTTTACCTAGTAATAAATTATTTTTATTATTTTAATTTAACATAGTGAATTTAATCTACAAATTTGAATAAAACAATAATACAATCATTTATGGAGAGAAAAAATGTTATCTATATATAAAGAAGAAATGGTATGGAATACGGTAAAAGATAAAATAGCCACCCTGTTTCAGTTACCTGAAATAAGTCAATGGACTTATCAGCAGTTTAGCCAATCTATCCCGGTTATGGAAAAGAAAGATTATTTGGCTAAAAATAATCAAAGCCTCCATCTGCTTAATAGTAAAAATAGTTATCTTATTGGATTTACTAGTGGCACCAGTGGCACCTTGAAACGTTGTCTTTATAAAATGAGTAGTGATGTTTATAACTTAAAAGGGTGTGAAGAATATAATATATTTTCCTCGACGGATACATGCGCTAATCTTTTTACCATTAACTTGCTTTTTTCCGCTCATTGCTTATTTAGTAATGTGGCGAGTGCTTGTGGCGCTAATATTATTTCGATCGGTGATTTTAATGTATTAGCAAGTGAGCATTTTGATGCATTAATTGATGTAAATACTAATGCTCTGATAGGTATTCCTTGTGAAATTATTCAATTTATTCAAGTTATGCAAAATAAAGGAAAACTTCTTGCTATTAATAAAGTTATTTTTGCCGGCGAGGCACTGAAAGCCTACCAAAGGGAAATAATAAGAAATACTTTTGGTAATGATGTGCATATTATTGGAGCTTATGGCTGTTCAGAAGCGGGGATAATTGCTTTTAGTCTGAATGAGGATAACAATAGTTATCAATTATTGACAGACCAATTTTTTGTTGAGCGTTATCAGGCTCGATTGTTAATAACTAGTCTTGATAATATGAATGTTATTCCATTATTACGCTATAGTTTTGGTGATAGTGCAGATATTAGTCTACAAGGTGATATTGTTCGATTAACAAATATTAAAAGAAATAATATTAGTTTTAATTTTATGGGATATCTTATTGAATATCAAACAATTGCTGAAGTTATCCATAAATACCATCAAGGTGATATTAATATACAAATCCATTTATCGGTTGCTGAAGATACCAGAGAAGTGATCACGGTATGGGTTCCTACAGGTATTTTTTCTCCACAGCAAATTCAATTGCTAGCAAAAGAATTAACAGAAATTCCCGATATCTATGAGTCTAATCAGTTAAACCAAGGATATTTAGTCGTAAAAGAGGTCGACCCAATACAATATATCCGTTCTGTTAGAGGTAAAATTCTTTATATTGTCGATAATAGAGATTAAAAAATTCGATGAGCATAACTAAATTTTTAATATAAGAAACCATCATATTTTTATTTGATGGTTTCTTATATTAAAGATTTTATTAAATTAATCTAGCAATATGAAACAGAAAGTATTACTAAAGATTAATAAACTAGTTAGCGTAAGTGAAGTAATAGTTTGATGTAACTTAAATTCTATTTAATCAATATTTTTAAAGTATTAGCCAAAATGAAATTTTAATAATAATTTATCTTAACTAAAGGAAGTCATTTTAAAATAAATGGCTAATGAAAAGTGAATTTAGAACAAATCTATTTTGTACTATCATTATCATTCGGATGAGTAGTGCATAATTCAGGTTCTTCATTACAATTAACGGCCTTTGTTTTATTATTGCTAGTTAATAATCTATTAACAGTATAGGCTGTTGCTATCCCGTAACTACATTGAGCAAAACCCGCATAGGAAGGCAGAGAATAGAATATTAACAGTGTGATAATGATAAAAATTTGCATGGGCGATTTCATAAGTTATTCTCCTAAAATAATTAAATATTCATTTTTTTATAAATTATTATTTGAATTTGCTTACCCGTGTAAAACAAATGGTTGATAGCATAAAAGAGTAGGCAAAATAGAAAATTACTCTGTTTAATTTATTAATTATTGATGTTTTATGGTTATTAAATTAAAGATTTTAATCCAATAACATAAACAGCTTGCGTAGCTTTTCCATTTATTGTTTCTATACAATTATGCCCCTCTTTTGCTGGTACGCAGTGAATGTACTCTTTATTGGGTTGATTATTGGCAATGAAGAAACAACTGAAATATGTGAATAAAAGAGTAATAACTGCTTCTTTATAAGTTGCATAAATTACCTCGATCAGTAAGTGATATAAATCGATATTAATAATACACTCATTATTTAACATTTCAATAACCTTTTATTGATTAAATCTTATAGACTGAAGAATAATAGTATTAAGTTAGGTATCATTGATAGTTAGGGGAGAGGGCATGCAATTTTTTATGATTTATAGTAATTAAGTTAAAAGGTAAAACAAACTTGCCACTTAATGTTGCTAATATTGGCATGAGATTGATTAACAACTTTTCTGTTAAATAAAAAAGCGTTACACAAGGCTGTTTTTATCAATACCGAGCCGTTTCATGCGTGATAGTAATGTCGTGCGTTTTAGCCCCAGCCGTAGCGCCGCGCCTTTAGGGCCTGCAATAACACCATTCGTCTCTTTTAGTACACGGACAATACGTTGAAACTCATCTTCTACCGGATGAAAATCACTATCTACACATTTTGTCGGAATATTTGTTTCATTGGTATTAAAGCACATTTCAGCTAATGACAGCTGAAGTACATTGCCCCGTGTCAATAAAACAGCACGTTCAATTACGTTTTCTAATTCGCGTATATTGCCCGGCCAATCCATTTTACTTAATAGCTGTAAAGTTTGTGCAGGAATACTATCAATCTTGCGTCCAAGACGGTTGGCAATTTTAAAAGTAAATGCTTTCACTAATAATGGTATGTCTTTTGGCCGCTCGCGTAATGGGGGCAGGTAGATAGGAAAAACATTTAGTCGATAATAGAGATCAGCTCTAAATTCACGATCTGCAACCATTTGTCTAAGGTCGCGGTTAGTAGCAGCGATAAGACGCACATTTGTCCGAATGATCCTATTGCTACCCAGGCGTTCAAATTCTTGTTCTTGTAATACCCTTAACAGCTTAGGTTGAAGTTCCAGTGGCATATCGCCCACTTCATCTAAAAATAGCGTGCTTTTATCTGCTAATTCAAACCGACCAATACGCTGAGTGTTAGCGCCAGTAAATGCACCACGCTCATGACCAAACAGATCACTATCAAGTAAGCCCGCTGGTATGGCGGCACAATTAAGTTTTACCATCCGACGGTTATTACGACCACTGAGTTTATGAATGGCACGTGCAATCAGCTCTTTGCCGGTTCCTGTTTCTCCTAAGATCAGTACGGTACTATTGCTGTGCGCTACCATTTCAACCTGTTTCATGACCGTTATCATGGCGTCACTTTGACCAATGATTTCACCAAAATCTGTGCTGACATTATTAATTTGTTCCGTCAGCGCTAAATTTTGATCAATCAATCGCTCCTTTAAACGACGGATTTCTTGATAAGCAAGTGCGTTATCTACCGCAATCGCCACGCGTTCTGCGATTTGGCGCAGCAGTTTCAGCGTCGAGGAGGTAAAAACCGGCGCTTGTGCTTGTGCTAATTTTAATACTCCCAGTACGCGATCGCTGAAAATTAGTGGCAACAAACATAAGGTTTGTTCCTGTTTATCCCATAATTCAAATAGCATGCGAACGCATGCTGTGTGTTTGTCGTAGGGGTGAAGATTGAGTAAAAGCATCTCTTCCTTTTGCATGACTTTTTGGTATAAAGTCCCTTTTTCATCTATCTCACGTTGATCATGCAGCGGAATCTTTTTATCTACATAATGGATTGAATATACGCTAAGTTTTCCTTTATGGTTACTGCGTAATACGATGCTAATTGAATCGATAGCGAAATTAGCCTGAATTTCTTGCGCAACCTCGGTGATCAGTTCATCCAAATTTAGCTTGGATAAGACGGCATTGGTGATGGCCACCAATATGCGATAATCGTCACGTTCGCGGCATAGTTGGCCATAATTAATATTATTGTTCAAACGCGATTGGATCTGTTCCACCGCCAGGCTGATGATTTGAGCCAGTGTTTGTAGGCGCGTGAAGGCTTCTTCCGTCCAGGGTTCATTTGTGGTGCGCAGAAATTCGCAGCCACCAAATATTTTGCCTTCAGCTGTTAACGGCATCAGACTGTAATAATTAAATACTGGGTAGAGTTTTAATTCGTTAAGTTGAGGCCAGGTTTGGTTAAATTCTTGATAGCGGCAATGGAGTACATCTGGACGTGAAAGCATATGGCGGATTGGGCCACAGGCAAGCAAGGTTTCATCTTCATAGCGAATATCTTGTTGCTGTTCGTCAATACTAAATAGGCAGACTCTCCGACGTTCAAATTGCCACAGTAAGATATTAACGTGATCGGCCAGTTTCAGTTGCTGGACATGGGTTTTGACCGCTTGGGTTAGCGCACAGAGATCAGGTTGTTGCAGTAAAGTACGAGTAATATCAAATAAACCTTGTTCGCTGCTTATGCTCGTCGGTGTATAGGACATACCTCATATTCCAAAAGTTAATGGCCAATTAGTGGCGCGATTGGTTAGCAAATTCTGGGTAATGGTTCACTGTAGGGTAGATCGAGTGTACGTTTGATACCATAAAGTCCGGTTAGCTTTACTCCTTTTTGGGCAACTACTTCGCCAATAATTGCCGCGTCTAAGCCTAAGGGATGTTGTTGTATGCGAGTCAAAATACGTTCTGCCACATTGCGTTCGACCACGATGACCAGCTTTCCTTCATTGGCAAAATTGAGAGGATCCAGACCTAATAGCTCACAAATACCGCGCACAGCAGGTTTTATCGGTAGCGTGCTTTCATTGAGTTCAATCCCGTAGCCGCAACTGGCAGCAAATTCGTGAACCACGGCATTTACGCCGCCGCGAGTCGCATCTCGCATTGCTTTGATCCCAGGTTCATTATGCAATGTTTCGATTAGCGGGATTAGCATGGCGCAATCGCTTTGTAAATCGCCTTCCATCCCAAGTTGCTCTCGTAGGTTGAGAATAGTCGCACCATGATCGCCTAGCGAACCAGTAATCAGTAACAGATCGCCAGCATGGATCTGACGCATGCCCCAGTTCAGATGGCAAGGGATAACACCGATGCCGGCTGTATTAATAAATACCTTATCGGCCGCCCCACGAGGGACTACTTTGGTATCACCGGTTACGATGCTTAGTCCTGCTACCTTTGCCGTTGCCGCCATACTATCGACAATGCGTTCCAGTGTGGCGATGGTTAATCCTTCTTCCAGGATAAAACTGCAAGAAAGCCAGCGAGGAAAAGCACCACTCACCGCCACATCATTGCTAGTGCCACAAACAGCCAGTTTACCAATGTCTCCACCAGGAAAAAATAACGGATCAATAACATAACTGTCAGTGGAAAAAGCCAGTCTATCCCCTTGCTGAGTTAATAAATGCAATGGGATCCGCGCCTGATCTTCCTGCTCATTAAGTAACGGGTTAGCAAAGGCTTGAATAAAAAGCTGATTGATGAGTTGCTGCATCGCTTGCCCACCACTACCATGGGCGAGGGTGACAGTTTTCATACTTCATACTCCTGAGAACGGTACTGATACCAAGCACTGCAAGCACCTTCGGACGAAACCATCAACGCCCCTAATGCATTTTGTGGGTTACATTGTCGACCAAAGCGTGGACATTGAACAGGTTTACAACGCCCGGTTAGTACTAAGCCACAATAAGTCTGTGCATCATCATAACCGGTTAGTGGACGTAAGCGAAAATGCCGCTCAGCATCAAATTGCTGGTATGTTGTGTTAAGGTAAACGCCAGAATGTTCTATCATACCAAGGCCACGCCATTCGCTGGTTCCTTTAATACAGAATACTTGTTGCATCACTGTCTGCGCTTTACTATTGCCGGCGTCAGGTACCACACGGCGATACTGATTTTCTACCCGACTATTACCCGCTATTTTTTGTTCAATTAACATTAATACTCCTTGCAGCAGATCAATTGGCTCAAAACCGGCGACAACAAGCGGACGTTGATATTGTGTGGCGATAAAGTTGTAAGCGTAAATACCAATAATCATACTGACGTGTCCGGGCGCTAAAAATGCATCAATATTATTATCAGGCTGTTGTAATAAATTTTTTAGTACCGGGATCAAGGTTATGTGCTGACAAAAGAAATAAAAGTTATCAATGTTAGCTGCTTTTGCTTGTATTAAGGTGATCGCGGTGGTTGGCATGGTTGTTTCAAATCCAAGACCAAATAGAACCACTTTTTTGGTTGGATTTTGTTCGGCAAGTTTTAGTGCATCCATCGGTGAGTAGATAATCCGTACGTCAGCTCCGCCAGCTCTGGCGGTTAGCAATGAGCCATTTTTGCCCGGTACGCGCATGGCATCACCAAAAGTGCAGAATATGACTTGTGGTTGATTGGCAATTTCCAGGCAGCTATCAATACGAGCCATTGGCAGTACACAAACAGGACAGCCTGGGCCATGGATGAACTCAACATTTTTCGGTAATAGTTGATCCAGGCCAAATTTAAAAATAGCATGGGTGTGCCCGCCGCAGACTTCCATAATGCGAAAAGGTCGTTGTTCACTGTATGGCAGATGCTTAGCGCGCTGGTTGATGATTTCAATAAGCGGCATCACTTTTTGTCGATCACGATATTCATCAATGAAACGCATTAAACCTTCTCCTCACCATAGAGTAAAACACCCACATCAGGCTCTAAGGCGTACATATTTTGTAATGCAGCCAGCGTATCCAACGCTTGCTGTTCATCGATCACACTCATAGCAAAGCCAACGTGGATTAGCACCCACTGGCCAAGGCGGCTATTCCCCTTTTCGTCATGCTTGCCAACAAGTGTTAAATCGACATCACGTATCACCCCACCAATCACCACTTTGGCTAACATACTGTCAGTTAGTTGACTAATTTTTCCGGGAATACCTATACACATCGCTGGTTCTCCAACCATGCCAGCCAGTTGTCCATACCTTGACCCGTGGTGGCCGATACCAGCAAAATTTCAATCTGCGGATTCACTTGACGGGCAGAGGCTAAACATTTTTTCACGTCAAAATTAACATGGGGCAGTAAATCGACCTTGTTAAGCAACATTAGTGAGGCGGCAGCGAACATATGCGGATATTTGAGTGGTTTGTCTTCGCCTTCCGTTACCGATAAGACGGCTACTTTGTGTTGTTCGCCTAAATCAAACCCGGCAGGACAGACCAAATTGCCAACATTTTCGATAA
The DNA here is from genome assembly GCF_029873475.1 of Arsenophonus sp. aPb. Classification (NCBI taxonomy): domain Bacteria; kingdom Pseudomonadati; phylum Pseudomonadota; class Gammaproteobacteria; order Enterobacterales; family Morganellaceae; genus Arsenophonus; species Arsenophonus sp. aPb. Next base: position 2,245,008 of record NZ_CP123499.1, on the reverse strand, counting down.
ACATGATCCCGCCTTCGGCAAGGGGAAGTCGTTGCATGGCATCAAAGATCATCTGTGCATCAAGGTGACACCCTTTACCAGTATTTACCTGAATAGCTGGGGTTCCTGTGGCGCGGATCCTTTCAGCGTCGTTAGTGGTTTGTTGATCACCTTCAATAACCGCGCAAGGAATATCGTTTTGTAACAGCTTAAGTGTTTCTGTCAACAGCGTAGTTTTACCTGATCCTGGACTGGAAACCAGATTTAGCGCTAGCTGTTTGTTAGCGATGAATTGGCGACGATTGCGCTGCGCTAATCGGTTGTTTTTGTCCAGTACATTGATTTCAATTTCTAACATTTTGCGCTGACTTAAACCGGGTACATGGGCACCGGCTTCACCTTGGCCATAATCCAGGTTAGTGGCCAGTGGCTCACTAGCACTGAGGCTAGTTTTATGAATGGCTTTTATTTTTAATGATTGACGGGGCACAAGAGAGAATGGGGCGCTGCGAAAAGCAGAATGTGGGTTGCGTTCATCGCCTTCAATATATTGGTTGCCTTGTTCGCAACCGCAGATGGTGCACATGGTTTACTCCTATTCTATTTCTAACCGCATAATTTGTAGCCCATCATCCGCGACAATATGGAGATTATGGCTATTACATTTTGGACAGAGCCTTACACGATGGGTTAAGAGTTTTATAAATTGCTGACATTCACGGCACCAGCATTCCGCCTGCTGTTGTTCTATATGAAGTTCACAACCTTCAGCGACCGTATCCCGGCAGACTAACTCAAAGCAAAATTGCAACGCACTGCTTTCTACACAGGCAAATGCGCCAATTTTAAACCACACCTGGGTGACCCGTTTTGCGTTGTATTGTGCTATTTGTTGCTCAATAAGTTCCAATGCCTGCTGGCAGAGGGTGATTTCGTGCATAAAGCCTCCAGCATCTGTTTACATTGATTAATGCAATATGGATGCCATTGCTTAGCAATCATAGGCTTTTTAGTGACATAAATGGGGGATTCAAAAGTGCTATCCAACGATTGTGCAGCCGATATGTTTAGTTTATTGCTCGAAACAAAATCAACAGCCAAAGGGCCATTAGTAGCCGCTGACATTTCATGTCTATGATATCTAAATAACAACTTAAATTGGCCGGCTTTTTGGCTGTTTTATTATTTAATTATATGAAAATAAAATAATTATATTTTGGCATGAGATCTGCTTAGTGAGGTTATTTTTTATAAATTGAGTCAATCACTATGATCTTTTCATCAATAAGCCAAAAAACAGATGTTATGGCTAAACACGTTCTTGTTCGTCTGGTTGCGCGCTATCACAACTGTGACGGTTATATTATGTACCAATTTATCGCTCTTGCAAAAGCAGAGCCTCAGCGCCTTAGCTTTTGTGGTTCTTGGGATGGATTAATTAACCGTTTATTTACTGGCATTTTGATTCTTATCATCTCGCTATTAACTGCCCTTGGTCATACTTTGCAGCATAACATTGAAGCTGGCGAAGCTTGGCAAACTAGGTTACGGCAAATGATCATGTTTAGTTAATTTAATGCTAGCTAACTAAGTTATTGGATAATGTCGGAAGTGACTATTTCGACACGGTTTCGTCAAAAGTGACTATCACTTAAGGATCAAAAATGACTATCACCACAGGATCACCGGTGAATCGTTTTGTTATTGCTGACTCTACACTTTGCATTGCCTGTCGTACTTGTGAAGCTTCTTGCTCGGAAAATCACCGCTTACAAGGGCTACAAATGCAAGCGCGTCTTAAAGTGATGCGAAATGAAAAAGAGTCTGCTCCCCAACTTTGTCACCAATGTGAAGATGCGCCTTGCGCGCAGGTTTGTCCGGTTAATGCCATTAACCGCATCAATAATGCTATTCAATTAAACGAAAGTTTGTGTGTCAGCTGTAAATTGTGTGGTCTCGCATGCCCGTTTGGTACTATCGAATTTTGTGGCAGTCGCCCACAGGGTATTCCTGCTGATAGTAATACGCCGATTGCCCCGCCTGCACCACCGGAACCGGCACCTGTTAGTCCGTTTTTAGACTGGATACCCGGTATTCGCGCCATCGCTGTTAAATGTGATCTGTGCTATTTCGATGAACGAGGGCCAGCATGTGTACGTACCTGCCCGACTAAAGCGCTACGTCTGATTGATAACCATGATATTGCTAACGCTAATAAACGTAAGCGTGAGCTGACTATCCAGATGACGTTAGGCGATTTTGCGTTAATTAACGGCCAGAATGGAGAGTTGTAATGAGTGTCGAGATGTTGATTAACGGAGCAATTTTTACCTTGGTCATCAGCGGTTTGTTAGCCGCATTACTGATGTTCAACAAGCCGTTAAGTGGATTAATCGCTGGGCTTGGTGGTGTTTTAGCTAATCTTGCTATGCTATTGGCCGGCGGACAAGTACTGCTGGGTATCACTAGTGCCAGCGATTTTACGTTACCTGTTGGTAACTGGTCACTGCATATCACGGCACTTAATGGATTGTGGTTAGTGGTTTTTGGTTTACCAGGAATTTTTGTCAGCTTGTTTAATATCAGTTGGCATCGACATCCTGCAACGCAGTCTAATGGGCTGTTAATAAATATGTTGTTGGCGGCCGCAATATTGGCCGTGGTGGCCGGGCACCTTGTTATGTTGGTGATAATGGCAGAAATTATGGCGCTATGTGCGCTGTTTCTGACCGGTTGCCATCAGGCAAGTAAAGTGTGGTTTGTATTAGGCCGGTTGGGTACGCTGCTACTGGTTATGATGTGCGTCATGATCTGGCGAACTTATGGCACCTTAAATATTGCTGAGCTGCGCCTGCTTATGGTAACGCTACCAATGAGTAGTGCAACTTGGATGTTGGGGCTAATTGGATTTGGCTTATTAGCCGGCATCATTCCTCTGCATGGCTGGGTGGTGCCAGCTCATGCCAATGCTGCTGCGCCAGCGGCAGCGCTATTTTCTGCTGTGGTATTGAAAGTGGGTGTGTATGGCATTTTGCTACTTTCGTTACTGAATACCACATTACCATTATGGTGGGCAATTGTGGTGTTATTGCTTGGTATGGTCACGGCATTTGTTGGCGGACTGTATGCATTAATGGAGCACAATATTAACCGATTACTGGCTTATCACAGCCTTGAGAATATCGGCATCATACTGTTAGGGCTTGGTGCCGGACTTGTTGGTGTCTCCCTGCATGAACCTCTTTTGATAGCACTTGGCATGGTCGGGGGATTATATCATCTGTTTAGCCATAGCCTATTTAAAACTACGTTACTGCTTGGTGCGGGAGCAGTATGGTTCCGTACCGGTTATCTGGATATTGAAAAATTGGGTGGCATTAGTAAACGTATGCCGCTTCTCGCATTGGCGATGCTGGTTGGCTTAATGTCAATGGCAGCGCTCCCTCCTCTCAACGGTTTTGCTGGCGAGTGGATTATTTATCAATCCTTTTTCCGTCTGGGTGAACAGCCAGCGTTTATCAGCCGTTTGCTAGGGCCATTATTAGCAACCGGGCTTGCCATTACCGGTGCCTTAGCGGTGATGTGTATGGCAAAAGTGTATGGCGTTATGTTTTGTGGTGCGCCTCGCACGCAAGCAGCTGAAAAAGCCTATTCTGCCCCCTGGTTAATGAATATTTCGCTCGTTGCATTAGCATTTTTTTGCGTTGTGGGTGGGATTGCTGCGCCTTGGATTATGCCATTGCTCAGCTACGCCGTGCCCTTACCGTTAGTGACTAATCAAACAATGGTGTCGCAGCCGATGATTACGCTATTGTTGCTTGCGGCAACGCTATTGCCGGTTGTTCTATTAATTATTTGCAAAGATGGACGTTTGCCATTTCGTTCTCGTGGTTCGGCGTGGGTTTGTGGTTATCAATACGAACAGGCGATGAGTATCACTGCATCCGGTTTTGCCCAACCGGTAAAAGTGATGTTTGCTTTGGTATTTAAATTAGGACGAATACTCAATCCGGCGTCGTTATTACCCGGTTGGCAAACAACTAGCTTGCCGGTGTTGTTTCGCCGTGTGGCTTTTATTGAACTGACGGTACTGCTAGTGGTTGTGATTTCTTAGGGAGCCTAATATGAATTCGCTGTTTTTTGCCCTTGTGCAGGCTTTAGTGCTATTTGCATTGGCGCCGCTACTATCTGGCGTCAGTCGCATGGCACGCGCTCGGCTACATAACCGCAAAGGGCCCGGAGTGTTACAGGACTATCGGGATCTAGTTAAGTTACTTGGTCGCCAAAGTATCGCGCCAACAGCTTCAGGTTGGCTATTCCGACTTATGTCGTTTTTGATGATCTGCGTGATGTTTACCATTGCGACTGCACTGCCCGTGGTGACAGTGGCATCGCCATTACCTCCACTTGGTGATCTGATCACACTCATTTACCTATTTGCTATTGGCCGTTTCTTTTTTGCAGTGGCTGGTCTGGATACCGGTAGTCCGTTCACGGGCATTGGTGCTAGCCGTGAAGCCGTGTTGGGAGTATTAGTTGAGCCAATTTTACTATTAGCTTTATGGGTGGTTGCACAAGTGGCAGGTTCAACCAACATCAGTTTAATCGCCGCGACGATTTACCATTGGCCAGTAGAACAAAGCATACCTTTAGTGCTGGCATTTTGCGCCTGTGCTTTTGCCACGTTTATTGAAATGGCTAAGTTACCATTTGATCTTGCCGAGGCGGAGCAAGAGCTACAGGAAGGGCCGCTGTCTGAATATAGTGGTGCCAGTTTTGCGTTGTTGAAATGGGGAATTAGCCTTAAACAGCTCGTGGTCTTGCAGCTGTTTGTTGGCGTATTTATACCGTGGGGACAAATTGAGCATATGTCAATAGCAGGTTTGCTACTGGCACTGGTGGTGGCGTTGATAAAACTGTTGGCTGGAATATTGATGATTGCGTTGTTGGAAAATAGCATGGCGCGGTTACGTTTTTTGGCCACATCACAAGTTACCTGGTTCGGTTTTGGCTTTGCCTTTTTAGCTTTCGTCTCTTTGTTAGCGATAGGATTTTAGAGAATTACCATGTCTGAAGAAAAATTAGGTCAACATTATCTTACGGCTTTGTGCCAGGCATTTCCCGGCGTTGTGTTGGAGGAAGGTTGGCAGACTAAAGATCAATTAACCATTACGATAAAAATCAACGCATTACCTGATGTGATAGCCTATCTTTACTACCAACAAGGAGGGTGGTTATCGGTATTATTCGGTAATGATGAACGCAAATTGTGCGGTCACTACGCGGTTTATTATGTACTTTCTATGGAGCAGGGAAGTAAATGTTGGCTCACTGTTCGGGTTGAGGTTGATGCCGATAAACCAGAGTTTCCATCGGTGACACCACGAGTTCCAGCAGCAGTATGGGGTGAACGTGAAGTTCGCGATATGTACGGTTTGATCCCCGTTGGTTTGCCCGATGAGCGTCGTCTGGTATTACCCGATGACTGGCCTGATGATCTCTATCCATTGCGTAAGGACAGTATGGATTATCGTCAGCGTCCTGCACCGACCACTGACAGTGAAACTTACCAATTCATTAATGAGTTGGGTAATAAGAAAAATAATGTGTTACCCATTGGCCCATTACACGTAACTTCTGATGAACCCGGTCATTTTCGTTTATTTGTAGACGGCGAAAATATTATTGACGCTGATTATCGCCTATTTTATGTCCACCGTGGGATGGAAAAACTGGCAGAAACACGGATGGGTTATAACGAAGTGACATTTTTGTCTGATAGGGTCTGTGGTATTTGTGGTTTTGCTCACAGTACTGCTTATGCCACCTCCATTGAAAATGCAATGGGAATTTTGGTTCCAGAGCGAGCTCAGATGATCCGCGCCATTTTGCTGGAGATAGAGCGGTTGCATTCCCATTTGCTTAACTTAGGCTTAGCCTGCCATTTTGTTGGTTTTGATTCGGGTTTTATGCAATTTTTTCGCGTACGTGAATCTTCTATGAAGATGGCTGAAATCCTGACCGGGGCACGTAAAACCTATGGACTTAACCTAATTGGCGGTATTCGTCGTGATCTGCTTAAAGATGACATGAAAAAGACCCGCCAATTGGCTCAGCAGATGCGGCGTGAAGTGCAAGAGCTGGTGGAGATATTATTAACGACGCCCAATATTGAGCAACGTACCGTCGGTATCGGGCGCTTGGATCCGCAAGTCGCGCGCGATTTTAGTAATGTTGGCCCTATGGTACGCGCTAGTGGCCATGCGCGTGATACTCGCAGGGATCACCCTTTTATCGGTTATGGTTTACTACCGCTAGAGGTGCATAGTGAACAGGGATGTGATGTACTTGCTCGCCTCAAAGTTCGTATCAATGAAGTCTTTACCTCACTCAATATGATTGATTTTGGTTTGGATAATCTACCTGCTGGTGCATTAATGGTAGAGGGATTTAGCTATATTCCGCACCGTTTTGCTTTAGGTTTTACTGAAGCACCACGCGGCGATGATATTCACTGGAGCATGACCGGCGATAATCAAAAACTGTGGCGTTGGCGCTGTCGTGCGGCAACTTATGCCAATTGGCCGACACTGCGCTATATGCTACGTGGCAATACTGTTTCTGATGCGCCACTGATAATTGGCAGTCTTGATCCGTGTTATTCCTGCACTGATCGTATGACTGTTGTCGATGTGCGCAAGAAAAAGAGTCAAGTGGTGCCTTATAAAGAATTAGAACGTTACAGCATTGAGCGTAAGAATTCACCGCTGAAATAACTTTTGCTTTTGCTGAGGCTGTTTACCCCTGAACGTATCAGGGTTATGGCAAGCCGTTTATGACTAACTAGCGCAATCTCTTTCGTCAGTTGCGCGCAGTCAGTAAAAGCCAACTGGAGTTATCATGTTTAATTTTATTAAGAAAGCTTTAAAAACTGGGATTGTTACCGAAGATTATCCACTGACACCAATTGAAGTGGATAAAAACTTTCGCGGTAAACCGCAACATAATCCGCAACAATGTATCGGTTGTGCAGCATGCGTCAACGCTTGTCCATCTAATGCACTGACCTCAGAAATTGATTTGCCAAAAGGCCAACTGCTCTGGCAATTGAATCTTGGTCGTTGCATTTTCTGTGGTCGTTGTGAAGAGGTTTGCCCAACGGCGGCCATTCGTTTGTCACAGGAATATGAACTAGCAGTATGGCGCAAAGAAGATCTTTACCAGCAAGCACGATTTACTGTTTGTTATTGCCGAGTATGTCAGCGTCCTTTGGCAGTCAAAAAAGCGATCAACTATGTGATCGAGATACTGAAACATAATGGCGACCAACGCGCTGAACACCATCGAGAAAGCTTTGAAACTTGTCCTAATTGCAAACGGTTACAGGGATTGACTCCGTCAGATAAAATCGATTTAAGCCGTGAAATGAAGGAGACTATTTGATGAGCCAGTTTTTGCCATCGCGTGATCAACAGGGTATGCCCGTACCGGTAGCAATAGAAGAGTCTATCGCAAGTATGAAAGCATTATTGTTGAAGAAAATTAAACGCTCGGCTTATGTTTATCGGGTTGACTGTGGCGGTTGTAATGGCTGTGAAATTGAAATTTTTGCCACCCTTTCTCCCATTTTTGATGCCGAGCGCTTTGGCATTAAAGTTGTTCCTTCCCCACGTCACGCTGATATATTGCTGTTTACTGGGGCGGTTACACGCGCAATGCGCACGCCAGCATTACGCGCCTGGCATTCGGCTCCTGATCCCAAAATTGCAATATCCTATGGCGCTTGTGGTAATTCAGGTGGCATTTTTCACGATCTGTATTGTGTTTGGGGCGGAACGGATAAGATCGTTCCTGTTGATGTTTATATTCCTGGTTGTCCACCGACACCGGCTGCGACCTTATATGGTTTTGCCATGGCTTTAGGCTTGCTGGAGCAAAAAATTCATCTGCGTGAACCCTTTGAAGAGGATGAGCAACCGGCAAAAATTCTACATTCCGATATGGTACAACCCTTGCGAGTCCGTATCGATCGTGCTGCCCGACGTTTAGCTGGCTATCGCTATGGTCGTCAGATTGCTGACAATTTTATCAATTATCTCATGCAGGGTGAAGATCGAGTGGCGCAATGGTTGGCTGACGAAAATGACCCGCGCTTAAATGAAATTGTTGCCAATCTTAGCCAAATTCTTGAGCAGGAGCGGGTTAAATGAGTGATAAGGTGGTGTTCAGTCAGCTAAGCCGTAAATTTATTGATGAAAATGAGGGCACGCCACCGCAGGCACAGCAAGTTATCTATTATGGACTTGCCATTGGTCACCATTTAGGCGTGATAGATTGTTTACAAGCGGTACTTAGCTGTCCCTGGCCAGAATATCAGCTCTGGATTGCTACTCTCGGAGCAGGAAGTGAAGCGCAGCGGAAAATGGCGGGTGTTGCTCGTTATGGGGAAATTGTTATTGATAGTAGCCATGTGGCAATGCTGGCAAATGCGTTTAGCGCGGTGCTAGGCAAACAGACTAAACAACAGCAAAGTTGGAGCCAGCAGATGTTAAGCATGCTAGCCAATATTCAGCAGGAGAGTGCTATCTATTTGATGGTAAGGAGGGAGCGTGGCTGATGTTTTACTCTGTGTCGGCAATAGTATAATGGGTGATGACGGCGCAGGCTCATTGTTGGCAGAGATGTGTCGTAATACCCCACAAGGGGAATGGATAGTCATTGATGGCGGTAGTGCGCCAGAAAATGATATCGGCGTTATTCGCGAATTACAGCCAAATCGTTTATTGATTGTCGATGCTACCGACATGGGACTGGCGGCTGGTGAAATACGGCTGATCGCTCCACAAGATATTGCTGATATGTTTATTATGTCGACCCATAATATGCCACTTAGCTATCTTATTGAGCAGCTAAAAGAGGATACTAACGAGGTAATTTTCTTAGGTATCCAGCCAGATATTGTCGGATTCTATTACCCGATGACGGCAGCGGTAAAAATAGCCGTTGAAACAGTTTATGCCAGTCTGGCTGATAATCAGCAACTAAGTCAGTTCCGGCCACTATAAATATTGCATCGCATTTAGTAGCAAAAATGGGCTTGGTTAAGGTAATTTTCTCGTTTCTGGCTCGCATTTAATTCTACTAATACGATCAAACTGTATTGCTTCAATATTTGTCATCGTCAATCGTGATGATGACAGACGCGTGCCAATTTTTTGTTAACTTAAAATTGGCACAGTTTATGAATATATTTCTCTATTGACTGTCATTGCTGGAGAAGTGAATGAATTGTTTCATTATTACTGATGCTAATAAATGTATTGGTTGTCGTACCTGCGAAGTGGCTTGTGTGGTATCTCATCAGGAAACACAGGACTGTGCTTCACTCACACCTAAGACTTTCTTGCCACGTATCCATGTTATTAAAGGTGTTAGTGTCTCTACCGCCACTACCTGCCGCCAATGTGAAGATGCGCCTTGTGCCAACGTTTGTCCTAATAGTGCGATTACGCGTGAAAGCGATTTTGTCCACGTTCATCAACAGCGTTGTATTGGCTGTAAAACTTGTGTTGTTGCTTGTCCTTATGGTGCAATGGAAGTGGTTTTACGGCCAGTAGTACGCAATAGTGGGGGCGGATTGAATGTTGTCGTAGAGAAGGCTGAGGCAAATAAATGTGATCTTTGCCATCATCGCGCTGAAGGGCCGGCTTGTATTCAGGCTTGTCCTACCAACGCAATTATGTGTGTTGATCGTAACAAACTGGAACAACTCAATCTTGAGAAGCGTCGGCGGGCAGCGTTAAATGGTATGGCCAATCAAGTTTTCTAACTAGCCTGCGCGGTATTAACCAACATGATAAGTGAAAATGGTACCTTATTGCGGATCTGTGGCAAAGTTCAAGGGGTCGGATTTCGGCCCTGGATTTGGCAATTGGCACAACGACTAGCCCTTAAAGGGGATGTTTATAACGACGGTGCCGGTGTGGTGGTGCGTATAGTTGGCGATGCTAGAAGGTTACTTGCTCAATTGCCAATCGATTGCCCGCCACTGGCTCGTATTGATCAAGTACAGCAATTTCCCTGGCACTGGCGTCAATTGCCGCAGGATTTCACTATTCAGCATAGCGTGCCAGCAACGATGGCAACCCAAGTTGCTCCTGATGCGGCTACTTGCTCGGCATGTTTGCGAGAAATGAATGATCCAAACCAACGTCGCTATCGCTACCCATTTATTAATTGTACTCACTGTGGGCCGCGTTTTACCATTATTCGCGCGATACCCTATGATCGACCGTTTACCGTTATGGCTGCTTTTCCACTATGTGCGCCTTGCGCAACAGAATATCGTGATCCAGCTGATCGTCGTTTCCATGCCCAACCTATTGCTTGTCCTGATTGTGGGCCGCAGGTGGTCTGGCTGGCGGAAAATGAGCGACAAGAAAAAGAGGCGGCAATTCAGGCTGCCATTAACGCATTGCAACAGGGTAAAATTATAGCGATTAAAGGGATAGGTGGCTTCCATCTGGCTTGTGATGCTAATAATCAAATGGCAGTAAAGCGTTTGCGTCAGCGTAAACAGCGACCGTCAAAACCCTTAGCTGTGATGATAACTGATGCAATGGCCAGCCTTCTGCCTAAACAGGCTCAGTCACTTTTGCAGATGCCTGCGGCACCAATTGTGTTAGTGGATAAACAATGGCTATCGTTAGTTGATGAGATAGCACCACAGCTTAACGAAGTCGGTGTCATGCTGGCGGCAAATCCCTTACAACATCTATTAATACAGACTGTCGCGCGTCCATTAGTAATGACTTCAGGCAATCTCAGTGGTTGTCCGCCGGCTTTGGATAATGAACAAGCATTGACTGATCTGATTGATATTGCCGACGGCTGGTTATTACACAATCGAGATATTTTACAGCGGATGGATGATTCCGTTATGCGTGCCTCGGGTGAAATGCTACGTCGAGCCAGGGGTTTTGTGCCCGACAGCTTGCCTTTACCGCCCGGTTTTAGCAAGGTGCCCTCGTTGTTATGCTTAGGCGCTGATCTAAAAAATACTTTCTGCCTGATAAGGGGTCAGCAGGCGATTCTCAGCCAGCATCTTGGCGATCTCAATGAGCAAAATGTTGAAGCACAGTGGTGGCAGGTAGTGACCAGGATGCAGCAGATTTGGCAGTTCACGCCACAAAAAATCGTTACCGATAAACATCCAGCCTATCGTACACGACAATTGGCGCAGCAAATGTCTGTGCCGACAGTCACGGTGCAGCATCATCATGCCCATGCTGTCGCCTGTTTGGCTGAGCATCTTTGGCCACGACATGCAGGCGATGTTATCGCATTGATCCTCGATGGTATTGGTTGGGGAGATGATGATCAGTTATGGGGTGGGGAATGTTTACGTGTCAATTATGATGAATGTGAAAAATTGGCGGGATTGCCGCCAGTTGCGCTGCCAGGGGGTGATTTGGCTGCACGCCAGCCCTGGCGGAATTTGTTGGCTCAGTGGTTGGCATTTGTACCAGATTGGCAAATGCGATCGGAAGCCAAAAGCTTGGCAGATAAACCCTGGCAGCCATTAGCACGGGCGATAGAGCGAGGCATCAACGCACCACTTGCGTCTTCTGCCGGACGCTTATTTGACGCGATTGCGACAGTGCTAGGCTGTGCGCCGGCACAACAAAGTTATCAAGGCGAAGCAGCTAGCAGATTAGAGGCTTTGGCGCTAACGGTAAATCATATCAACCACCCAGTAACGCTACCGGTTAAAGATAACCAGTTAGATATGATGACATTTTGGCAACAATGGCTCGATTGGCAGGCACCTGATGCTTGGCGTGCCTGGGTCTTTCATGATGCGTTGGCTAGAGGATTAGCTGAACTGGCCACCGACCATGCACAATTGCGAAAAATCGCCACCATTGTTTGTAGTGGCGGTGTATTGCATAACCGCTTACTGCGTCAACGGTTACAGTTTTGGTTAACTGATTTTCAACTATTGTTGCCGATGAATTTACCCGCTGGTGATGGCGCCATTGCTTTTGGTCAAGCGCTGATAGCGGCAGCAAAATTTTCTTAATAGCCGGCGCAAAATGTCAAAAGATTGCCCATCCATTGAGGTGACAACAACAGCAGTTTTATTCTCGCTGTCATAGCGGTAGCTGGTTAGTGGCGTGTTTGTCATGTCATTTATGTCGAACAAATGACACTATCAATCAGAATTAATATTTTTTCTTTATTTTTCATTCGGTTAATTATAATGGTGTGAGTGGCATGCTTCATGCATCTTAATGCTTAATCCTTTTCCAATTATGAAGTTAACAGGAGTAATGTGGATGAAAAAAGTCGTCACGGTTTGCCCCTATTGTGCATCAGGTTGCAAAATTAACCTGATGGTTGATAAAGGCAAAATTGTCAAAGCGGAGGCGGCGCAGGGGAAAACCAATCAAGGTGATTTATGCCTAAAAGGTTATTACGGTTGGGATTTTATCAATGATACCCAAATCCTTACCCCGCGCTTGAAATCACCGATGATCCGCCGTCAACGAGGCGCTAAGCTGGAGGCCGTTTCTTGGGATGAAGCACTGAACTATGTGGCCAACAAGTTGAGTGCTATTAAAGCCAAATATGGACCGGATGCCATTATGACTACCGGTTCCTCCCGTGGCACAGGCAATGAAACCAATTACATTATGCAAAAATTTGCCCGGGCGGTTATCGGCACTAATAATGTTGATTGCTGCGCGCGCGTTTGACACGGCCCATCGGTTGCAGGTCTGCACCAGTCGGTCGGAAATGGCGCAATGAGTAATTCAATTGTCGGTATCGAAGATACTGATTTAGTTTTTGTTTTTGGTTATAACCCAGCTGATTCTCACCCTATTGTGGCTAATCGGGTGATCAAAGCTAAGCAAAAAGGAGCGAAGATTATTGTTTGCGATCCGCGTAAAATTGAAACTGCCCGTATTGCTGATATGCATTTAGCTTTAAAAAATGGTTCTAACATAGCGTTATTGAATGCAATAGGACATGTCATCATTGAAGAAGATCTTTATGATCATGCCTTTGTAGCTGCGCGAACGGAAGGTTTTGCCGAATATCGTAAGATTGTTGCCGGTTATACGCCAGATTCAGTAGAAGCGATCACTGGCGTTAGCGCGCAGGATATTCGCCAAGCAGCGCGACTCTATGCGCAAGCTGAACGAGCCACTATTCTCTGGGGCATGGGGGTAACCCAGTTCTATCAAGGGGTGGAAACCGTGCGTTCACTGACCAGCCTGGCACTCCTAACTGGTAATTTGGGCAAACCAAGTGTTGGTGTCAATCCAGTACGTGGGCAAAACAATGTGCAAGGTGCTTGTGATATGGGGGCATTGCCGGACACCTATCCCGGTTATCAGTATATTAAAGTAGCAGCACATCGGCAAAAATTTGCTGAAGCCTGGGGGGTTGAGAGTCTACCGGCAAATGTTGGTTATCGCATTAGTGAGTTATCTCATCGGGTAGAACATGGCGAAGTTCGTGCTGCTTATATTATGGGTGAAGATCCTTTACAAACTGATGCTGAGTTACCTGCGGTACGTAAAGCATTTGCTGATTTAGAATTAGTCATTGTGCAGGATATCTTTATGACCAAAACTGCTGCTGGGGCCGATGTTATCCTGCCTGCGACTTGTTGGGGCGAGCATGAAGGCGTTTATACTGCGGCAGATCGGGGTTTTCAGCGTTTTTTCAAAGCGGTAGAACCTAAATGGGATCTAAAAACTGACTGGCAAATTATTAGCGAAATTGCTACCCGCATGGGTTATCCGATGCACTATAACAATACGCAACAAATTTGGGATGAATTGCGGCGTTTGTGTCCGGATTTCTATGGTGCTACTTATGAAAAAATAGGTGAGCTAGGCTATATCCAATGGCCGTGTCGTAGTGAATCTGATGATGATCAGGGAACGGATTACCTGTTTGAAAAAACATTTTCCACACCCAACGGTTTGGGGCAGTTCTTTACTTGTGACTGGGCACCGCCCTTAGATCGCATCAACGAAGAGTATCCACTGGTACTTTCCACCGTGCGAGAAGTGGGGCACTACTCCTGCCGCTCAATGACGGGTAACTGCGCGGCACTGGCCGCTTTGGCTGATGAACCGGGTTATGTACAAATTAACACCGCGGATGCTAAAAAACTGGGTATCGAAGATCAAACCTTGGTTTGGATCCAATCACGGAAAGGGAAAGTGATCACCCGCGCGCAAGTCAGTGAGCGTCCTAATAAAGGTGCGGTATATATGACTTATCAGTGGTGGATTGGGGCTTGCAATGAATTGGTGGCAGAAAATTTAAGCCCGATAACCAAAACACCGGAGTTTAAATTCAGCGCTGTTAGGCTTGAGCCTATCGCCGATCAACAGGCTGCTGAACAGTATGTGATTGATGAATATCATAAGCTGAAAAAACAACTGCGTGAAAGCGCTTTAGGTTAGATAAAGTTCGGCTGTTTTATTTAGTCAGATAAACAACCCCAATTGGGGTTGTTTATGTTTGTTGGTTTAAAATTGTATTGGACCGCTATTGATAAAGTTAGCCAAATACTGACCTAATTTGCTTTTTTCGATCTGCATTGCTTTAATTGTTCTCTTTCTGGTCAGGAAAGTTTTTTAGGAACAGGCCAAAGCGCTCAACAAATTTTGGGTTATCACATTGTGGTGAATTTTTAAATTTCTTCATACATATGTCTTTAATTTTGTCGTGTTTATTTTCTTTTAAGTTTATTATCTCTATTGGGTCTGGGTCGTAATTTTGATTTTCGGTAGTATAAATTAATCTATCGCTATTATTTGCCAAAGAAAGTGAGTTAAAACCGATTAACAAACTAATGGTAAAAATTTTCAATCGCCATTTCATCGTCTATCCTCCTAAAAGAGTAAAAATGAATATTGATAATAATTATATTTTTAATATTTTCATTACTATTTTGTTGTGTGGATAGTTTTACCAGCGAAAAATAGAAGATATTACTCAACAAGTTAAATAGAGATAGCTAATTAGGTTACCAGCGATTGAGGTTTAAGACAGAGATAAGTTTTGCCTTATCTCTGTTAATGTTTGCTTAATATTATTTAACTTTACATTAAATTTTACTATCGAATATCAATACAGCCTTCGCCGCCATATTCATGAGTGGGAGAATTGCAGCTTATTTTTACTGCTTTATCATCATCCTTAAAAACAATGGTATCTTTATCATCATCATCATCTTTAAAAATGATTGCATCACTATCTGTTACAGTGCTACTGCTAGGAGTTTTGTCACCAGCTAAAGCAAAAAAGTTAGCAGACAAAAGGGTAGTAATAATGAGAATTTTGATGGTTGATTTCATAATTAATCCTCCGATAGGTAGGTAAAAATTATGATATATATCACACTTATAATTTTAACATAAAATTAACATTTATGTTAATTGTTTTGTTGGTTATTGTTTGTGTGGTTATTATATTAATTGAGCAAATTGGTAGTTTCAATTGAACGTTCGTATCAATATATTAGTGTTATTTAAATTTGTAGTTAGTAAGTTTTTCCGTTGAAAAAAATAAAATAATTATTGCTTAAGTGGCCAGCTTGGTAATGCTAACGTATTTTGTGTGGCAACAAAAACAGCATCAAGTTAAACAAAATTAAATTATTTATTAGTAAATTTAATATTAATTAAACAAATAATTTTTATTAAAATTAGCTTAAATTAAATAAACAAAAATAGCCTAATAAGCTTTATCTTTTTCATTAAAATTAATACTTACTTCTATTTAGTGATGATATTCTGAAATATCTAACATACTAATAATGATCATAAAAATAGAGGTATCTTATGAGAATATGGGAAGATTTTTATCGTTTAGATAACCTTAATTTAGCTTTTTTAAATAATTCTTCAGCGGAATAAGCAATCATTTTTGGTAATGGTAAAAATGAAATTTCTATTTCAATAAAAGCAAATACTGTCTTTATCTGCTTTCAATCAATACATACAAAATCGTTCCGTACGGGAAAAGTCGCGTTGTTATAGCTCAGGATGTGAGGGGCTATTGGGAAAAGGCGCAGGCGTTTTCCTAGCATGGCTGGTGTCATAACAGATGTTTTCAAAGATCGAATTCGTGGCGAGTTCCGTTGTGCATTTAGGGTTTTAATTAGCTTGAAATCCATCGTGAGAAAGCAGAAAAGCTTGTACTTTTCTGCGGTCCGTATATGCCATGCGTCTTGGCTATTTTTTTTGCCGAGGACTGCAACGAGGGATGCATATTCATGATCTTCAGCTTCCATTTTCTTTAGCAGCTGATGTAGTTGTTCGCGTGGACCTGGAGGTCTCATCCACGATGAGCCAAGACAAGAAAACATATGGCCGTCAATACTCTCCAGCAATACGTTCTCAAACAGGTTATAGTCAAAATACCCACACCTTCGAAAGCGCCCAAGTGGCTGATAGAATTGCTCGTTATATAGTTCAGCAGACGAATAAAGAGTTAATAATCCCGCCTTTTGAAGAAAGATGAGGCCCGGAAGATAGACGATCTCATCATATTCGCGCACTTTAGTATTAACTGGATGAGCCGGAATTCGTGCTAAGTACCCAGTTTCGATAGAATGCTTGCCCCAAAGTTTCTGGCCCATGGAAACCCAAGCTGTTTTATGAGTTGTCGCATGCGCAAGTACTGTATTATCGACCAATACACCACTTGGGCCATTTGCTTTTAAATGAAATTGGGCACGATAGGTTGAAAGATAAATCAACCAACTGGCAATGCGCGGACTATATTTAAATCTCAAATGCTCTATATATCGTGAGAAATTTATCATAATGTTCGGTGCTTTTAACCTTTCTGACTTAATTTACTGCATACCTATCGCTAAATCAAAGAGAAGAGAAAACTGAGTTATGTCCCAATTTATGACCATGCTTTCAGCTGATTCTTTGAGAGCTCTCAAATGGCAAGATACAAGACTCTGTATCTAATGCTGCGATGCAACCAATTCATTTAATGAGTGAATATTGAAGCACGAGAAATGCCGGTGCGAGAATTAATCTATGAGTTCGATAAAGTAGCATTAAAAGAGTACTCATCATTCGTTATTTTAAATGATAATAGGATTATTAAAGATGCTAGTAAAGTTATTGCTATTGAACAAATTTCAAAAAAGTTAAGTCTCGGTATTTTAATTAAATAAGATGAACAAACGGATTGATCATGATCATTCACTTTACTAATAGATTTGAAAATCTAATTTCGATTATTTCATCTAAATCATTTTCACTGCATTATTGTGGTGAATATTTTGGTGATAAAAGAGGGAAAGTAGTTTCTCGATCTGCTCACCCTATGGTTTCATTTAGTGAGTATGAACATAATGAATTACATAAAAAAACAATAACATACGGTAGATATGGAATTGCTCTTTGCAAAAAATGGGCTGAGCAAAATGGATTATCACCTGTAAATTATATTGAAAAAAATTCTCCAGCGGCTTTAGGACTTATAGCTTTACTAAGATCTCGCCAAGTTGGTACGTTACCAAAAAGCCTTCGACTTCCCGTTATTCAGTTGAAGTGTTTTACAAAGCATGTCTCTGGTTACAATAGTTACTTTGATGAAGAAAACTTTTATTTTAAGTATGAGAACGAGTGGCGGTTTGTTCCAACAATCCAGCAAATTAAGGGTGGGAGAATTTCAGTGGACTTCTCTAAATATAATAAAGATAAAGTGAAATGCAATGAAAGAATAGCGCCTTATGCACTCAGATTTTTATTGGGTAATATAAAATATATTTATGTTGAAAATGAATCTCAACGTCAGAAATTAATCTCACTTTCTGGACTTTCCGCTGAGAAAGTTGTATTAGCTACTTGGAAGAAATCAATGAAAAGCAAAGTCGTCTAATGTTTTCCGTACTTGAGTTCAATTTATGATTAAGTCAGTTCCTCGTTT
This sequence comes from Arsenophonus sp. aPb, assembly GCF_029873475.1. Lineage (NCBI taxonomy): Bacteria > Pseudomonadati > Pseudomonadota > Gammaproteobacteria > Enterobacterales > Morganellaceae > Arsenophonus > Arsenophonus sp. aPb. The sequence goes on along the minus strand of NZ_CP123499.1, from coordinate 2,227,047 downwards.
ATAGCCGACAGTCTGATCTGGCCGCAAAACACGGCCAGATTAGCACAGAGTTAATACACATCATCCAACAAGCTGCCTTCCTTCCATCTCACCCACAAACATATTTCCACGATCCGCAGCCATAACAAAATCAGCCCATCATTGTATCATCGGGCGGCGCTGTTAAAGGTAATCGCTGCAGTTATAAACACTACATAACTCTTTTTTGTTTATAAGAGCAAGCGTTATTTCAATGACATCAGGCGGAAATTTACTACGTGATTGTTAATGGATTGAGCCGGCTTGATGCGGTTGGGAAAGATAAATTTTGATTACTACTCAGTGGTTTCGTCATTTCCAGAAAGGAGACAACTTCATCTTTGTCAAAGATCGTAGTATCGGAACTGCCAGAGTTTACTACCGCTATATTTAACAAGCAAAATGAGTCAATCTCATTTTACAGAATATAGTCAGCATCTTTAGGTTTAGCTATTTTGTTTTCCGTATCCTGACGGTTTGGTTTTTCTTACCATGATGAGTCTCAATGCTTTAGACCCAATGAAGACCTTATAACTTATCGTTGGGCCTATCAATGGGCCTAAAAGGTTCGGATTTAATGAGTTCTCTTCAGACTTCGCGGGACAAACTGAGGGGACAAAAAAGCCCGCAGGGCTTTTGCCATGCGGGTTTTCAGGACTTCATCGGATGACTCTGGTAATCACCGATGGAGAATTTTGGTGGAGCTGGCGGGAGTTGAACCCGCGTCCGAAATTTCTACATCCTCGGTACTACATGCTTAGTCTAGTCTTTACATTCGCCAGCTAGCTGTGGACAGACACACTACTAACAGACTAGCCTGATTAAGTTTAACGCTTCAACCCCAGGCTAGGCATCCACGCGATCTCTTTTAGGTTTGACCTCTCTTGATCCCCGTCCTAAGAGCGGAGGCTAGGGAGAGAGGGCTCTGCGCAGGTTATTAAGCTGCTAGAGCGTAGTTATCGTCGTTTGCGACTATTTTTTTGCGGCTTTTTACGAGGCCAACCGCCCCTCGGCATGCACCTTGGGTTTCGCAAATCCCGTCGAATCCAGAATCAGCCCCAAGTTGATTATTCAATTATATCAGAAAAAAACTTAATAATGCTAGCACTTAGGTCATTAGCGGCCAGCATTTTTCATAATTCTTGCTTTGTCTAACTTCCATTCGCGCTCTTTAATGTCCGAACGCTTGTCATGCTCTTTTTTACCCTTGGCGACACCAATCTTGACTTTACACCAGGCATTTTTCCAGTAAAGGGATAATGCTACCGCTGTGTGGCCTTCACGATTGATTTTACCAAACAGCGAATCAAGTTCACGCTGATTTAGCAATAACTTTCGGGTACGCATTGGATCACACACCACGTGGGAGGAGGCTACATTTAGCGGGGTAATTGTTGCGCCAAAAAGATATGCTTCACCCTCTTTTAGTAAAACATAACTGTCACTAATATTGGCTTTGCCTGCGCGTAGTGCTTTAACTTCCCAACCTTGCAAAGCTAGACCCGCCTCGATTTCTTCACTGATGAAGTATTCATGGCGCGCTCTTTTATTTAGCGTAATCGTTGCCGAACCAGGCTTGTGTGCTTTTTTCTTTGTCATAATTGGCGATTATACTGTATGTATAACTAAATGGCACGGTAAGGATCTATTATTTGGTGTTAAGTGAGCATTTATTAGACTAAGTTGCCGCCCAGAATTTTTATTTAAGTGTATATCAATGTTATTATTGTTTTTGATTTACTTGGTGAGAATGGTTATGCCGCAAATTAGTCGTTCTGCATTAGTGCCTTATAGTGCGGAGAAAATGTACAATTTAGTCAATGATGTAGATTCATATCCGCAATTTTTACCTGGTTGTGTGGGGAGTCGGGTGTTGAATTATGCTAATAATGAAATGACAGCGTCAGTTGAGGTTGCTAAAGCGGGTATTAGTAAAACTTTTGTTACTCATAATATATTAAAAGATAATAAGAGTATTAAAATACAGTTGGTAAAGGGGCCATTTCGTAAATTAATGGGTAATTGGTTATTTACACCATTAAATGAAAATGCCTGTAAGGTTGAGTTATACCTTGATTTTGAATTTACTAATAAACTGATAGAGTTGGCTTTTGGTCGCATTTTTAAAGAGCTGGCTGGAAATATGGTGCAAGCTTTTACTCAACGTGCGCACGAGGTTTATCGTGGCTGATATAGATATTGAAGTGGTTTTTGCATTGCCTGATAGGCAGTTTTTGTTGCACGTCAAGCTAGCAGAAGGCGCTTGTGTTGAAGAGGCGATAGTGCGATCAGGTATTTTGTCGCTTCGTGATGACATTGATTTAAGTAAAAATAAAGTGGGTATTTATAGTCGACCCGCTAAATTATCCGATATTTTATCTGATGGTGATCGGGTTGAAATTTATCGTCCGTTACTTGCTGACCCGAAAGAGATACGCCGTAAGCGGGCAGAAAAAGCCAAACAAAAATCTTAATAACGTATTTGTAATCAATTAGAGTGACCGCCAATTGAGTTGTCGCCTCATTGGCGGCCTATTGATAGTTATTTACATAAATATCAATAGCGTTGGGTAGATGCTACATGAGTGTTGATGCTTTCTGGGCTGCTAAGCTATCGTTATTTTTGATATCGACTAAAATACCATTGCGATCAAAAGTGAGGGTTAATGTTTGCTGTTTAACCTTTTCATGCCCAGGTTGTTGACGGAAAATATAATACCAAACTTGCTGGCCAAACGGATCCTTTAGCATTGGTGTGCCTAATGTATAGGCGACTTGCTGTTGAGTCATCCCTTTTTGGATTTTTGCCACATCACTGGCAGAAAGATAGTTGCCTTGATTAATGTCAGGACGGTAAACAAGCCGTTCTGCCATAGAACAACCCGCTGTTAAAACAACAGACATCGCAGCAGCAATTAACAGTTTACAACGCATGGTCATATATTCCTTTGAGAGTCAGAATATCGATAATAATCGACATTGATGAAATTGAAAACCTTTCCTCATTTTCTATAAGCCATAATATACAATAAAGTTGAGGATGTTTTTAGGCAGCAAGTAGATCTTTTGCGCTAGCTAGAATGTTTTTTGTTACTTCACTACCACCCAGTAAACGGGCAATTTCTTGTAAGCGGGTTTTTTTATCTAATAATTGCATTTGCGTTTCTGTTTCACAACCATTAGTTTGTTTGCTCACATAAAAATGGTGATGACCACAGGCTGCAACTTGTGGTAAATGGGTAACGCACATAACTTGCGTTGAATTGCCTAATTCGCGTAATAGTTTTCCAACCACCGCGGCGGTGGGGCCACTAATACCCACATCAACTTCATCGAAAATGAGTGCGGGCGTATCCATTTTTTTGGCTGTTATCACTTGTATGGCTAGTGCGATACGTGAAAGTTCGCCACCTGAAGCAACTTTTATTAATGCTTGATGAGGTTGTCCCGGATTGGTTGTAACGTTGAACTCTACTTGGCTTGCACCATCTATTTGTAAATGTTCAGGATTAAAATTGACATCAACCGTAAAATAGCCATGTGGCATTGAAAGTTGATGCATACTGTTGGTGATTAATTGACTTAATTCACTGGCATATTGTTGCCGTATTTGATGCAGTTTGCTGGCTATTTCTAATGCGTATTGATGTTGAGCTTCGACCTGAGTCGTTAAGTGGTCACAATCATCTTGCTGCTGATTGAGTTTTTCTTGTTCTGCCAGCAGTTGTTGATGTAATTCAAACAGTAATTCGGGGGCAACGCGATGCTTGCGGGCTAAATTGACATATTTTGCGATGCGTTGTTCTAATTCAAATAGTTGGCTAGGATCTAGCTCTGTCCGGTCACCATAATGACGTAATTCATTACTCACTTCATGAATTTGGATCGATGCTTCTTCAAGCATATCAAGTAAATGACTGAATTGATTACTTACAGAAGTAAGTTCATTAATCTCTTGCTTTACATGATTTAGCATACTGATAATATTTTGTTCCTCGTTGTCATTGAGAATTTGTAATGCATTTTGACTTAAGGAAAGAAATTGTTCACGATTGGCCAATTGTTTATATTCTTGTTCTAGTTTTTGATATTCATCCGCTTGCGGTTTCAGTTCATCCAATTCTTTAAGATGATATTCAATAAGTTGTTGGCGTGATAGACGTTCAGTTGCTTGCTGTTGAAATTTTGTTAATTCTTGGCAGCTTTGATGCCAATTTTTCCAGGCCAATTTCATTTCAGCTAAGATAGCGGTTTGGTTGGCGTAAGTATCCAACAGATATTTTTGATGCTGATTATCTAATAGTAATTGGTGAGCGTGTTGGCCATGTATTTGAATAAGTAACGTCCCCAGTTCACGTAATTGGGATAAGGGAACCGCGGTGCCGTTAATAAATCCGCGTGATCGTCCATCAGCTGTGATAGTTCTGCGTAACAAACATTCATTATGGTTATCTAATTGGTAACTTTTTAGCCAATTTTGTGCTGAGGGGGTGTCAGTAAGGGAAAAATGGGCACAAATATCGGTACGAGAAGCACCAGGACGAACGATATTGGTATCAGCTCGGTTGCCTAAACATAAACCCAATGCATCGATTGCAATTGATTTGCCAGCACCTGTTTCGCCGGTAATAGCTGTCATACCTGGATAAAAATCAATTTCCAGTTTGCGGACAATGGCAAAATTATTGATGGTTAATTGAATAAGCATGTGCTTCTCCTGTATGTAAAAACACAACTGTTAATAAATACAGTATAAACTGGTTTTTTATACAGTAAAGTAGTAATTAAAAAAAATCAAAAGGTTTTCTTTGACCAGCCTAATTTTGAACTTAATGTATTAAAATAATTATAATCTTTTGGGTGGATGAGATTGAGTTTTTTATTACTTCGTTTGATTAAGACCTCATCATCATCTTGAATAGGTAAAATAATTTGGCTGTCACAGCTGATTTCATAATTGATGTTTTTTTGTCTAAATTTTAATTTAATACTACTGTCACTGCTGATGACGAGTGGGCGTGATGAAAGGGTATGAGGAAACATAGGAACTAACGCGATAGCCTCAAGGTTGGGGGTGAGGATTGGGCCACCGGCAGAAAGTGAATAAGCGGTTGAGCCAGTCGGTGTAGTAATAATCAGTCCATCGGAACGTTGAGAAAATGCAAAGCGATCATCTATATAAACTTCAAATTCGATCATATGAGCCACTTTGCCTGGGTGTAAAATGACTTCATTAATTGCCGTACTCATGCGTGGTTTATGATTTTTTTTGCTGATCTGGGTTTCCAATAAGAAGCGTTGTTCTTCATAGTAATGGCCAGCTAATACTTCGGTTAACTGTTGTAGCGCGTTATCTGGCCCTAGATCTGTTAAAAAACCAAGATTACCGCGATTGATGCCAATAACTTTGTTTTCATAGCGTGATAGTACGCGAGCAGCGCCTAGCATATTACCGTCACCACCAACAACGATTATTAAATCGGCAGTTTTACCAATATCTGTTAATCTACCGATGTTGGCATTTTTTAATTTAAGCTGTTGGGCAATTTGTTGTTCTACAATAACTTTATATTTTTGCGCTCGTAGCCAGTTATAAAGTTGTTCATGAGTTGCCAAGGCCTCTGGATGTCTAGGGTGACCGACAATGCCAATATATTTAAATAATGCCTTTTTTGCTGCTTTTCCGGTCAGCATGGTTTATTTCCTCTTACAAGTTGGCGTGCTCTCTTGAATCCCAAACTTTTATCCCCATAATAAGCTAATAATCTGGATTAATGCTAAAAAGAATGTGGAGATACTCATGAGTAGTAAAGATCATAAAGTGCATGATGAGCAAGCCTCTAAACAAAAAGAATCAAAAAAATCACCAAAAAGTGAGGCAAAAGAACCAACAATTGAGACCGAGCAACCAGTGAGTTCTACGGAAGAAGTATTAATTGATCCACGGATTACTGAATTAGAGCAGCAGTTGCTAGAAGCGCAAAAACGTGAGCGTGAAGCATTGTTGCGTGCCAAAGCTGAAGTGGAAAATATTCGTCGCCGTACTGAGCAAGATGTTGAAAAAGCGCATAAATTTGCTCTAGAGCGGTTTGCTAATGAATTGCTACCTGTGATTGATAATCTGGAAAGAGCGATCGAACTTGTTGATAAGGAAAAAGCAGAATCGATTCCAATGCTGGAAGGACTTGAATTAACGTTAAAATCTTTTTTAGCTACCGTTGGCAAATACGGTATCAAGGTGGTAGCGGAGAAGAATGTTCCTTTTAATCCAGAACTGCATCAAGCTATGACGATGATCGATTCCAAAGAACATGAACCTAACCAAGTTATTGATGTTATGCAGAAAGGTTATACCTTAAATGGTCGTTTATTACGTCCGGCAATGGTGATTGTGTCAAAAGCAAAGTAAGCGCAGATAATGCCACCCATATGGTGGTGGCATTCAGTTTATTCTTCAGGAATGATCGGCGTCCAGTCAATAGGGCTTAACCCCTGTCTTATGAGTATTTCATTGGTTTTAGAAAAATGTCGGCAACCGAAAAAACCTCTATGGGCAGAAAGAGGGGATGGATGTGGTGCTTTAAGGACAAAATGTTTATGGTTATCAATAAATTGACCTTTTTTCTGTGCATGGGCACCCCACAGTAAAAAAACGACACCAGTGCGGTATTGATTAATTGCTGCAATTACCTTATCGGTAAAAGTTTCCCAACCGAGATGGGCATGAGAATGTGCTTTGCCTTGTTCAACGGTTAAAACCGTGTTTAATAATAATACTCCTTGCTGGGCCCAACTGACCAGATAACCGTGATTGGGATAGTGGAAATCTGGAATATCTTTTGCAAGTTCTTTGTACATATTAACCAGTGAAGGTGGCGCAGGAACACCTGGCCGCACAGAAAAAGAGAGACCATGCGCTTGATTAGGGCCATGGTAAGGATCTTGTCCTAGTATTACGACTTTTACTTCACTCAGTTCGGTATAACGGAAAGCATTGAAGACATCTTTTTGTGGTGGAAAGATTGTCGTACCTTGTTGGCGTGCTTTAGCAACATAAGCCAGGGTGTTACGGAAGTAATCTTGTTCTTTTTCTGAACCGATGACATCGTGCCAGGTGGGCAAAGCGGACATAACCATTCCTTTAGATTTTGATTAATATAAGGTTTAACTTAACATTTACGTTATATGAGGTAAATTTTAAAACGGAAATCGTTAGTTTTTCATTATAATTTTCGGATTAAAAATATTTTCCAAAAAATATAAATTTTTTTTAAACAAAAAATTGATTTAAAACAGAAAGTTGTCGAGCTTATTATTAATTGCGTGGCGAAATTATTGATTTATATCAATGAATTACCGATATTTAATTGTTATATAGTTTATAGAAATAATGGTTATAGCAAATAGCTAATTTGAAAATAATTTCAAATTGTTATTTCAATCTTGTTCGAATTTGGAGGTCGACATGGTTATTGGTATTCAGATTACTCAGGCAGATAATGCAGCATTATTAAATTCTTTTTGGTTATTAGATGACGAAAAAAATGAAGCTCGCTGTATTTGCGCTAAAACTGATTTTAATGAAGGACAAATTGTTGCCAAGGAGATGTTAGGTTCATTTGAATATCGTGAAATCCCCCTTGAAGTTAAACCGCAAATAGCGGTAGAAGGAGGACAGCATCTTAATGTTAATGTTCTGTCTCGTGAAACATTAGAAGATGCGATTGAAAATCCGGAAAAATATCCACAATTAACCATTCGGGTTTCAGGTTATGCGGTGCGTTTTAATTCCTTAACACCTGAACAGCAACGCGATGTTATTACTCGCACTTTCACGCAAAGTTTATAATAAAATAGTACTTAATTAATTGAGAAATAATAATTAACAGCTTGATAAAGATATCAGGCTGTTAATTTTTTATTAGTTAAGCAGAAAAATTAATAGGTGGTTTAGTATAGCCATTAGCTGTTATCAGTTTGCTTTACAGATGGTTTACGACGTTTGCCAATATTTTTACTGTCGCGATGGCGCTCTTTGGTTTTTTTCTTTTGCTGTTGGTCAATTTTTTTCTTTTCTTGTCGTTTTAGCCGAATTTTTTTCGATGGTTTGGTTTTACGTAGTGAACCTTCAGACGGTGCTTTTGTGGTTGGCCGTAGGCTATCGATGACGCGTATTTTTAATGGTTCATTAAGATAACGGTTGATTTTACCTAATAGCGGTTGATCATGGGCTTCTACTAAGCTAATTGCTATACCTTTTCGCCCAGCGCGTGCGGTTCTACCAATACGGTGCAAATAGACATCTGCAGTACGCGGTAAGTCGAAATTGAACACATGACTAATATCGTCAATATCTAAGCCACGTGAGGCTACATCGGTTGCCACTAAGACGTTAATTTGTCCGCTATTTAGACGTTTAACCGCTTCAGTCCGCTTTGCCTGAACCATTTCCCCTTCAAGTAACCAGGTTTTTATATTGGCTTGTTGTAACCATTGAACCAACTCATGCGCTCTTTCACGTTTACGGACAAAGATAATCGATTTGCTGGCATCGGGTTGTTTTAATAGATGGCAAAGTAGTGCGGTTTTATGTTCGAGGTTATCAGCGCGATAATAGTATTGTTGGATCTTTTTGCGTTCACGTCTTGATGGATCAGCATCAATTTCATGAGGATTATTCAGTAACCGATCAGCAAAATCGTGAATGGCTTCACCTGCGAGTGTTGCTGAAAATAACATGGTTTGTTTGCGCCAGCGTGTTTCACCCGCAATAGTTTCAATGTCGTTGGCAAATCCCATATCAAGCATTCGATCGGCTTCATCTAAAATTAACGTTTCGATTGCCCGACAATCAAAATTTTCTTCTTTAATATACTGTAATAAACGTCCTGTGGTGGCGACGACAATATCTTGGTTTTCACTAAAAATTTCAGCGTGGTTAACATAGGATACTCCGCCGGTAATGGTTGCGATATCAAGATGGGTGTATTTGGCTAATGCTTTTGCCTGTTCAGCCACTTGCATTGCCAATTCACGGGTTGGCGTTAGAATTAGAATACGTGGTGGTCCAGATCGTTTACGCGGAAAATCAAGTAAATGTTGGATCACCGGTAGTAAGTAAGCGGCGGTTTTTCCTGTTCCGGTAGGCGATGACCCTAGAATATCGCGTCCTTCCATAGCAGCAGGGATAGTTGCAAGCTGAATGGCTGTCGGGCGCTCATAGCCTTTATCATCCAGTGCATTGAGCAGGCTTTGATCTAACTCAAGTTCAGAAAATGTGGTTGCAGTCATTGTATACCTCTGGTTAGGCAATGGATTATAAACAGAACGCCCAAATTGTTCATCCATTAAAATGGTTTGTTGAGTGATGATATGAATAATTATTAAAAATCAATGACAAATCGGGTAGCAGCTTTGTCCAGTCTCTATAAAAGAGGGTAATTATATTCCCCTCTTTAGTCATTTAAGTGAAGGGGGTCAAAATAGTCGGTTTAGCATCCGGTTGTTGTTGCGGATAATCTAATGTGTAATGTAATCCACGACTCTCTTTACGCTTAAGTGCACAAAGGATCATCAATTCAGCCACTTGAACGAGATTACGCAGTTCCAATAAATTACTTGATATACAGAAATTTGAATAGTATTCATCTATTTCTTGTTGTAGTAAATGGATACGGCGTAATGCGCGTGTCAGTCGTTTAGTTGTTCTAACAATGCCCATATAATCCCACATAAACAATCTTAACTCATGCCAGTTATGTTGGATAACAACTTGTTCATCTAAATTATGACATTGATTTTCTTCCCATTTTGTGGATGTTGATGGCTTATCAATTTGTTTGATTTGTTGTTTAATCTGTTTTGCCGCAGACCATCCATAGACGAGACACTCTAATAATGAATTTGATGCTAGCCGGTTGGCGCCATGTAACCCAGTATAACTGACTTCACCAATAGCATAGAGATGTCGAAGATCCGTTTGCCCATACTGATCCACCATAACACCACCGCAAGTATAATGGGCAGCAGGTACAATTGGAATTGGCTCATTAGTCATGTCAATACCTAATGTGGCTAATTTCTGATAGATAGTAGGAAAATGTTGTTTTATCGCGCTTTCGGGCTGATGGCTAATATCAAGAAACATACAATCTGCCCCTAAGCGTTTCATTTCATGATCAATGGCACGGGCAACGATATCACGAGGGGCGAGTTCCGCTCTTTTATCAAAATCAGGCATAAAGCGGCTTCCATCAGGTCGTTTAAGATAGGCACCTTCCCCTCGTAAAGCTTCAGTTAGTAGAAAATTGCGTGCTTGTGGATGATAAAGACAAGTCGGATGAAATTGATTAAATTCAAGATTGGCTACACGACAGCCGGCTCGCCAGGCCATTGCAATCCCATCCCCTGATGAAATATCGGGATTCGTGGTATATTGATATACTTTTGCGGCTCCCCCGGTTGCTAAAACAGTCACTTTTGCCTGACAAAGAACAATCTGTTGGTGATCGAGATCCCAAATGTAAGCACCGGTAATAGTCGCTGGATCTTTATCTGAACGGATCAAATCGATAGCATTATGTTGCTCCTTAATTGTGATATTTGGATGCTGGATGGCTTTTTCAATTAACGTTGTTTCTACTTGTTTACCTGTTGCGTCGGTATAATGAAGAATACGCCGATGGCTATGGCCACCTTCTTTCGTCAGATGATATTGTTCTTTACCTGCTTGATTAATCTCTTTATCAAATAAAACACCTTGCTCAATCAGCCACTGCACACAGTGGTGAGCATTACAGGCGACAAATTCAGCGATTTTTTTATCACATAGCCCGGCCCCGGCAATTAAAGTATCTTTAACATGGGCTTCTATGCTATCAGTTTGATCAAAAACCGCTGCAATTCCACCTTGGGCATAGTAAGATGCGCCTTCAGTTGAAATGTTTTTACTAAGTATGGTTATTTGGTATTGTGGCGCTAATCGAAGCGCTAACGATAGACCGGCGATGCCACTACCAATGATTAAAATATCCGTATAATGTTGTGTTGATGGCATAATATTTTATTACTAAGGTTTGGGAATAGAGTAAATTACCATGTTAGCCTATTCTTTTATTTAGAGTAAATATGGTGACCTTGAAAGAACTTTTCTTATGGTTTAGCTAAAATTAAATATAAAATAATTTAAATTGACTGGAACTTTGCAAGTTTTTGTCACTCAAAAAAATGCTTGCTTACAAATGAGAGAAAACATGGCGGGTTCAAAAAAGGAAAATATGAGGCTTATTTTCGGGAGAAGTGACCTCGGATGAGCGAGCAGTTGACAGACCAGGTGCTGGTTGAACGGGTACAAAAAGGGGATAAAAAAGCTTTTAATTTACTGGTTATTCGATACCAGAATAAAGTTGTGAGCCTTGTTTCTCGTTATGTACCACAGGGAGATGTACCGGATGTAGCACAAGAGTCCTTTATTAAAGCTTATCGCGCTATCGGTTCATTTCGTGGAGAAAGCGCATTTTATACTTGGCTTTACCGAATCTCAGTAAATACAGCCAAAAATTATCTTATATCCCAAGGACGTCGACCGCCATCGAATGATTTAGATGTAGTTAATGCAGAAAATTTTGAAGCTTCTAATGCATTAAAAGAAATTTCGAACCCTGAGAATTTAATGTTGTCAGAAGAATTGAAAAAAGTAGTTTTCCGGACCATAGAGTCACTTCCTGAAGATTTACGTCTGGCAATTACGCTGAGGGAGTTAGATGGACTGAGTTATGAGGAGATAGCGCTTATTATGGATTGTCCTGTTGGTACAGTTCGTTCGCGCATTTTTCGGGCAAGGGAAGCTATTGATAATAAAGTGCAACCACTAATACGAAATTAAGGGTGGTTCACATTTTACTGAAGGGTACTTTGGCATGCATAGAGAGAGACTTTCCGCTTTAATGGATGGAGAGATCTTTGATTCAGAATTGATCCATACCATTTTACAAGATGTTTCGTTACAGAAACGATGGGAGAGCTACCATCTTATCCGAGACAGTCTGAGAGGTGATATCAACGAAGTTATCCATCTTGATATTACAGGTAAAGTAGAACAGGCGTTGGCAAGTGAGCCTATCCAAATTGCGCCTGATGCAATACCGGAGTCACAACCTGAGCCAGCTACCTGGCGTTTAATGCCTTTTTGGCGTAAGCTTCGCCCTTGGGCTAATCAGATAACGCAAGTTGGTGTAGCAGCCAGCGTTGCCGTAGCTGTTATTGCTGGTGTTCAGAATTATAATACGTCTAATATAGAAACGGATGGCAAATCTGACTCACCCATATTTAATACAGTACCTATCATGGGTGCTGCGTCGCCTGTGAGTTTAAATGTTTCTAACGATCAATTGTTTGCTCAACCGCAAACCGAACAGTTAGAACAACGTAATCGCCGACTTGGTTTGATGTTACAGCAATATGAGCTTGAGCGTCGTTCAACGCTGAATCAAAGTGTAACATCGTCTTCACCAGTAGTAGAAAAACCTCACTCAGGAGCAGAATAGCAGTAATGAAGCATTGGTTATCCGCCCTCTTTTTTTTGTTGGGCGGTTTATTGTTGCCTTTACATTCCTATGCCAAAGAATTATCGGCTGAAATTTTATTAACTGATATGGGTAATGCGGTAAAATCTTTGCCTTACGAATTATCATTTATTATTGTCAATCCTCAAGGCATAACGCCGATTAGATATCGTCATGTCATTATTAACAATAAGCCCATCGCTCAGATAATGCAGATGGATAGTTCTCGTCGTGAAATTATTCAAAAAGGTAATCAAATTAGCTACTTTGAACCCGGCTTTGATTCTTTTAGTTTAGAGGGCACTTATATCGTTGATTATTTGCCATCAGTCATTTTTGCTAATTTTACTAAACTGCAATCCTATTACAATTTTATTAAGCTAGGCAGAACGCATATTGGTGATATAAGCTGTCAGGTTATTCGGGTTATACCAAAAGATAGTTCACGTTTTAGTTATATCTTATTAATTGATGAAAAAACCAAGTTACCAATGCGCATTGATCTATTAGATAGTAAAAATGAAATATTGGAACAATTTAGAGTTGTTTCTGTGGTTTTTAATAGTCAAGCGTTGCTGAAATCGATGCATGTGATTGCATCGTTGAATATGCCTCCTTTATTACTCATTCCCAAATCAATTACTAAGCAATTTAACTGGCAAATAAATCAACTTCCGTTGGGATTTGAAGAAATTTCTCGTAACTGTAAAGAGATAGCCACGAATGAATTTTTAGAGACCATGATATTTAATGATGGGTTATTTAGTTTTTCTATTAATGTCACTAAGGCAGGCGATCATAAACTTATTGAACAGCCCTTTCGTAAAGGTGGTTTAACCATTTACACGGTAATAAAGGGGCAATATGAGGTTACGATTATGGGTCAATTACCATTGCTAACTGCTAGCCAGATTGCAGCTAATGTTAGTTTTAAAGAGGCAAACTAATGGTTAAAGAGTGGGCAACTGTAGTGCGTTGGCATAATGGTCGCGCTGTTTTGCGATATGGTTCTACTTCCGGTTGTGGTAGTTGCGCTGCTCGTTCAACTTGCGGATCTTATATTCTAAATAAAATAGGACCGAAAACTGAGTATCAATTAGAACTTGAGGTCAGTCAGCCTTTGGTGGTTGGTCAGAAAGTTGAAGTAGGGATACCAGAAGGCAGTCTATTACGTTCAGCGATGCTTCTTTACCTTACCCCACTTGTTGGGCTTTTTATCGGCAGTGGGGTTATGCAATTTCTTTTTTTAAATCAATTTATTATATTTTTAGGTGCCGTTATTGGCGCAAGTGTTGGTTTTTTTCTAGCAAAAAAAATCGCACGTTATTGGGAAAAAGAAACCCTATATCAACCTACCATTTTACAAATCGGTTTACCGCCTGATGAATTAAAAGAACAAGTTTGAATGACATAGTAAGTCTAAATGCCTATTGTTAGTAATAACAAATCGTCACTAATCTATGCGTATAAACGTCTTATTTATAAAAACGACTTTTCATTATTAATGATTCTTTGAGTTGTTTGTCGCTTATATGTAAAATGCATTCCCAAGATTGTTATAACAGCTTTTATTAGTTTTAGCTTTGTAGGCTAAACTATCGCTAAAACTGATTTTATAAGGCCATTTAGAAGAAGATATAACCTTGAAAATCAAACATATAAGAAATTTTTCCATCATCGCTCATATTGATCATGGTAAATCAACTCTGTCGGATCGTATTATTCAGATTTGCGGTGGCCTTTCTGATCGTGAAATGGCAGCCCAGGTATTAGACTCGATGGATTTGGAGCGGGAACGAGGGATCACGATAAAAGCGCAGAGTGTTACCCTTGATTATAAAGCCAGTGACGGCGAAACTTATCAGCTTAATTTTATTGATACTCCCGGCCATGTGGACTTCTCTTATGAAGTATCCCGTTCATTAGCTGCTTGTGAAGGTGCATTACTCGTTGTTGATGCCGGGCAAGGTGTAGAAGCGCAAACCCTTGCTAATTGTTATACTGCGATTGAGATGGATTTAGAAGTTGTTCCTGTGCTAAATAAAATTGATTTACCTGCGGCTGAGCCTGATCGGGTAGCTGAAGAAATTGAAGATATTGTTGGCATAGATGCGCATGACGCGGTCCGTTGTTCGGCAAAAACTGGGTTAGGAGTACAGGAAGTAATTGAACGTCTGGTTAAAGAGATCCCACCGCCAGATGGTGATCCGGCAGCCCCTTTGCAGGCATTGATTATCGATTCGTGGTTTGATAATTACTTAGGCGTTGTTTCGCTGGTACGGATTAAAAATGGTACTCTTGGTAAAGGCGATAAAATTAAAGTGATGAGCTCTGGCCAGCTTTATAATGTTGATCGCTTAGGTATTTTCACACCCAAACGCATTGATCGCCAACAGCTAAATTGTGGCGAAGTAGGTTGGTTGGTTTGTGCCATAAAAGATATTCACGGCGCGCCGGTTGGCGATACATTGACCGGCGCTCGTCATCCTGCTGAACAGGCGTTGCCTGGCTTTAAAAAAGTAAAACCACAGGTTTACGCCGGTTTATTCCCCATTAGTTCTGATGATTATGAAGCATTTCGTGACGCTTTAGCTAAATTAAGTTTGAATGATGCTTCGTTATTTTATGAACCAGAGAGTTCGACTGCATTAGGTTTTGGATTTCGTTGTGGTTTTCTTGGTCTACTTCATATGGAGATTATTCAGGAGCGTTTGGAACGTGAATATGATCTGGATCTTATAACAACTGCACCTACAGTTATTTATGAAGTTGAGCTAACAAATGGTGATGTCATCTATGTTGATAGTCCCTCTAAGTTACCTGCGCTTAATAGCATAAATGAATTACGTGAACCGATTGCAGAATGTAACATGTTAATGCCTAAGGAATATCTTGGTAATGTCATTACGTTATGCGTAGAAAAACGCGGCGTGCAGACTAATATGGTCTATCATGGTAATCAGGTCGCATTAACCTATGAAATTCCTATGGCTGAGGTCGTGTTAGATTTCTTTGATCGTTTGAAATCGACTTCACGGGGATATGCTTCATTGGATTATGGTTTTGTCCGTTTCCAAGCGGCAGATATGGTGCGGGTAGATGTGTTAATTAATGGCGAAAGAGTGGATGCCTTAGCATTGATTACGCATCGTGCAAATGCACCATACCGTGGTCGTGAGCTGGTAGAGAAAATGAAAGATCTGATCCCGCGCCAGCAATTTGATATTGCAATTCAGGCTGCTATTGGTACCCATATTATAGCGCGTTCAACGGTGAAACAATTACGTAAAAATGTATTAGCTAAATGTTATGGTGGTGATGTTAGCCGTAAGAAAAAATTACTACAGAAACAGAAAGAAGGTAAGAAACGAATGAAGCAGGTTGGTAATGTTGAACTACCGCAGGAAGCATTCCTTGCAATCCTTCATGTAGGTAAAGATAACTAACCGTTATAAGGAGTCATAATGGCTAACACTTTTTCTTTGATTTTATCGCTGGCGACTTTAATTACAGGGATTATCTGGCTTATTGATCGTTTTAAATTAGCACCTGCTCGTAAGAAAAAAATGGCGCAGCAGCAAAAGGTTATTGAGGGAAGCGTAGAGCAGACGCATTTAGCAGAAAGCATACATAAACCATCATGGGTTGATACTTGTTCATCTATTTTTCCGATATTAGCGATTGTATTAATAATACGCTCATTTATTTATGAGCCGTTTCAAATCCCATCAGGTTCAATGATGCCTACTTTGTTAGTCGGTGATTTTATACTAGTGGAAAAGTTTGCTTATGGATTAAAAGATCCTGTTACACAAACAACATTATTGGAAACAGGAAAACCTAAACGTGGTGATATTGCGGTATTTAAATATCCTAAAGATCCTAGTGTAGATTTTGTTAAACGTGTTATTGGTCTACCTGGTGATAAAATTGTTTATGATCCTGAACAAAAAGAGTTACGTATATACCCGAATTGTTCAATTTCAAACTGTGAGCGAGCGTTACCAATTATCTATTCTTCATTAAAAGAGAGTGAATGGTCTCTATTTTTTAATATCGATTCTATGGTAGAAAGCCAGAAAGGGAGTTATCAAATTCCATTGGGTGAACCAGTTCCAACTAATGCATTACGTCAAGCGGAAAGAATCGAAAAATTAGATGAAACTAGCCATGAAATCTTAGTGATCCCACAAGTTTATACCCAGTCACGTTATCAACAGCCTGGTTTACCAGCCAATGAATGGATTGTTCCTCCTAAACACTATTTTATGATGGGAGATAATCGGGATAATAGTGCAGATAGCCGTATGTGGGGTTTTGTCCCAGAAGAAAATTTAGTTGGTCGTGCCGTTATTATCTGGTTTAGCCTTGATAAACACGAGGGTGAATGGCCAACAGGGGTACGTTTAAGTCGTATTGGTACAATTAATTAATAAAATAATAAGATAAACTAATCATTGATGCTAAATTGATTTATATAGCAATCGATATAGAATATAGCGAGATAACCAAAAATGATGGTTTCTTGAACGATATTAGGAAACCTGCCAACGCAACAGCTTTGTAAAAATTAATTTTACAGATCTGTTGCGTATGCTTTTTGTAATTTGATAATAAAATAATTGGTAGCACATGAATTCTTCTTTAATTGAGTGGTCAGAGCGGCAAGAAATTAAACAGCTACAGCGTAAGCTTGGCTATGCTTTTAAACAAATTGAATTATTGAAGCAAGCATTAACTCATCGTAGTGCCAGCAGTGGTCATAATGAGAGATTGGAATTTTTAGGCGATTCAATCCTTAGTTTTGTGATTGCTAATGATCTTTACCATCGTTTTCCTAAAGTTGATGAAGGTGATATGAGTCGTATGCGAGCAACATTGGTCAGAGGTAATACCTTGGCTGAGCTTGCACGAGAGTTTGATTTGGGCGAATGTTTGCGTTTAGGGCCAGGTGAATTAAAAAGTGGTGGTTTTCGTCGAGAATCAATATTGGCAGATACTATCGAAGCTTTAATTGGCAGTATTTTTTTAGATAGTGATATTCAAACCACTGAACAAATTGTTTTGGCTTGGTATGACACTCGATTAATAGAAATTAGCCCCGGCGATAAGCAAAAAGATCCTAAAACACGTTTACAAGAGTATTTACAGGGACGCCATCTACCTTTACCAAGTTATTTAGTAGTTCAAGTTCGCGGTGAAGCGCACGATCAGGAATTTACTATTCATTGTCAGGTTAGTGGTATAAAGGAACCTGTAGAAGGTGTGGGTTCAAGTCGTCGTAAGGCTGAACAAGCAGCCGCTGAGCAGGCATTAAAAATATTGGAGCTTGAATGAGCAAACCGAAAACCTATTGTGGATTTGTCGCTATTGTAGGGCGTCCAAATGTGGGTAAATCAACATTACTGAATCAATTACTCGGGCAAAAGGTTTCTATTACTTCTCGTAAACCACAGACAACCCGTCATCGCATCATGGGAATTGAGACAGAAAATAATTATCAAACGATTTATATCGATACACCCGGATTACATGTAGAAGAAAAGCGCGCAATAAATCGTTTAATGAATCGGGCAGCAAGTAGTTCAATTGGTGATGTGGAACTAATTATTTTTGTTGTTGAAGGTACACATTGGACAACTGATGATGAGATGGTGATAAATAAACTGCGTCATTTGCCTTGTCCGGTATTATTAGTGATCAATAAAATTGATAATGTGGTAGATAAAACTCGCTTACTACCCCATATTGAATTTCTTAGCAAGCAAATGAATTTTCTGGATATTGTGCCGATTAGTGCGGAAAAAGGTACCGGTATCGATATTATTACTAAAATAGTCCGTCAACATATGCCTGAAGCAGCACATCATTTTCCAGCAGACTATATTACCGATCGTTCACAACGCTTTATGGCTTCTGAAATTATTCGTGAGAAGTTAATGCGTTTTCTCGGCGATGAACTACCCTATTCAGTCACAGTTGAAATTGAGCAATTCGTGGTAAATGAACGCGGTGGCTATAACATTCATGGTCTGATTTTGGTTGAAAGAGATGGCCAGAAAAAAATGGTTATTGGCAATAAAGGTAGCAAAATTAAGAAAATTGGCATCGAAGCTCGGATGGATATGGAAAAACTTTTTGCGACTAAAGTTCATCTTGAACTTTGGGTGAAAGTTAAAGCTGGATGGGCCGATGATGAACGTGCACTGCGTAGTTTAGGCTATATGGATGATCTTCATTAAGGCGGATTTCCGTGGACGGTTGGCAACGTGCATTTGTACTTCATACTCGCCCTTATAGTGAAACGAGTTTATTGTTAGATTTTTTCACCGAAAATGAGGGGCGAATTCGACTATTGGCCAAGGGTGCTCGTAGCCGACGTTCTAATTTAAAAGGCTGTTTACAACCCTTTACGCCCTTGCTGATCCGTTGGGGAGGCAAGGGAGAAATGAAAACGTTGCGTGGCGCAGAACCAATTTCTTTAGCGCTACCATTTACCGGTACCGTGCTGTACAGCGGTCTATATGTTAATGAATTGCTTGCGCGAGTTTTAGCCTACAACATCCCTTTTCAAAGCCTATTTTTTGAATACCTTACCTGTTTGCAGATATTGGCTGGCAGTGAATCTACGCCGGAACATGCATTGCGCCGTTTTGAATTATCATTGTTATCTCATTTAGGTTATGGTGTTGATTTTTTACACTGCTCCGGTAGCGGTGAATCGGTGATAGATAGCATGACTTACCGTTATCGGGAAGAGAAAGGTTTTATTGCCAGTTTGGTTATTGATCACTTGAGTTTTACCGGCAAGCAGCTTAAGGCATTTGCCTGTCGTGAGTTTCCTGATGTCGATACACTAAAAGCAGCTAAGCGTTTTACACGTATTGCGCTGAAACCTTATTTGGGGGGAACTCCATTAAAAAGCCGCGAGCTTTTTTACCAGCTCATATTGCCTAAAATGCGTTAATGCTGGGACATAAACCTATTTGAAGATATTATGATTGCATGGATAAATGAAATTCAAACTATGAGATGGATAACAGGAGTTTAATATGGCAGAGTTATTATTAGGCGTTAATATTGATCATGTTGCGACAGTGCGCAATGCACGGGGAACCCAATATCCGGATCCGATACATGCTGCATTTCTTGCTGAACAAGCTGGTGCAGATGGGATCACAGTCCATTTGCGTGAAGATCGCCGCCATATTACTGATCGTGACGTTAAGTTACTTCGCCAAACGTTACAAACGCGGATGAATCTGGAGATGGCAATAACAGATGAGATGGTCAATATTGCCTGTCAGATCAAACCTCAATTTTGTTGCCTGGTACCAGAGCGACGTGAAGAAGTTACGACGGAAGGTGGGCTTGACGTTGTTGGCCAACAAGCGTTAGTCGCAATGGCTGTCAAACGATTAGCCAAAGCAGGTATCACGGTTTCTTTATTCATTGATCCTAACGATAAACAAATTGATGCGGCAGTGGAAATTGGGGCGCCCTTTATTGAAATTCATACCGGTGCTTATGCTGACGCTAACAGCGAGTTAAAGCAGGAAGAAGAGTTTAAACGTATTAAGCAAGCGGTAAGTTATGCTACGGCGAAAAAGCTTAAGGTCAATGCGGGTCATGGGCTAACTTACCATAATGTCCAGCGTATTGCGCAGTTGCCAGATATATATGAACTTAATATTGGTCATGCGATTATTGGGCGCGCCCTTTTTAGTGGCATGGCGATGGCGGTGAGTGATATGAAGAAAATTCTTCGTGAGGCGCGTAATTAATGGCGATTATTGGATTGGGTACCGATCTGGTTGAAATTATACGGATTGAGCAGATTATCGAGCGTTTAGAAGAACGCCTGGCAAAACGTATATTGTCTGCTCAAGAATGGCGACAATATCAAAGTCACTCTCAGCCAGTCCGTTTTTTGGCAAAGCGCTTTGCTGTCAAAGAAGCAGCGGCAAAAGCTTTAGGAACGGGGATCCGAAATGGTTTAGCACTTAATCAATTTGAAGTTTTTAATGATAAGTTAGGTAAGCCTGGGCTGAATTTGTTAGGACAAGCAAAAATATTGGCTGATTCATTAGGCGTGCAGTATATTCATGTATCATTATCTGATGAACAAAATTATGCTTGTGCCACGGTGATTATGGAAAGTTAAATTTTATCGGCATGATGTAATAGGACAAATTTATCCCATAATTGTTCTTCTGTTTCAGGATTATTAGGATCTTTAACAATGGTATTACTGATCGGACAAACGGATTGGCAAGTTGGCTTATCATAGTGGCCAATGCATTCAGTACAAAGATTGGGATTGATTTGGTAAAACTCTTCTCCCATTGAAATTGCTTCATTAGGACATTCTGGTTCACACATATCACAGTTGATACAGCGTTTTGTAATTAATAAGGACATATCAATATATTATAAGTAATTTGGATAAATATCAGTAAGTTATGTATGAAAAGCATTAGTTAATTTTATCTATAATTGATAATTTCGTACAGTGTATCTTGAAAAAAACAATTCAGTAATACAAAAATAGCCAAACATATCACTTTTACTATCTTAATAATGTAAAGGGTATGAGCATTAAATTTATTGTTTTGTTCTAAAAACAAATTCAATGCTAGTCAGAACAATACCAAGACAAAAAGCTGATTCTGATGAATATTGAGATGTTTTAGAGCGCTGAAAATTTCGTGTAAATCCTTTATATAAACTCATACATGAAATCTATTATTGCAGCAGCTAAACCTATTTTAAACATTTAGCTAAATTGTGTCGATCTAAATAGCAAAAAATATAATCTAAGGTTGGCCTTCAAATTGAAAGCCAACATTATTGTTGCTAAGTCATTGTTATTCTATTGAGGAAAAAGGTAAAATATTTTCATTGGCGGTTAATACCCTATCATATTCTCTTTCGTTTCTAAGAATATTTTTATCAATTTCATAGCCAAGAAGTTCTGATAAGATATATTTATTCATCAAACCACTCAAATATCCTTCTTTATTACGAAAAGATTTAATAAAATCACAATTAAAATGATTATTGGTTGATTTATACATAAAGGGGATCAAATATTGTTCTCTTCCCTTTTCTAATCCATGACCCACATTAACAATTTCGCCATGATCGGCGGTATAAATTAAATTAAAATCTATTTTCTTTTCATTAATGACTTTAAATATATCATTAATGATTCGGTCAGTATGATGAATGGTAAGATCATAATTTTCTGCGTTATAATCCTTTATTGGACCATAGAAAAGAAACAGCAGAAAGGTAATAAAAGCCCAGACCTTTATTTTTTTTGAGCTATTAAGCTTAAATTTTGCACAGAAAAAACCGAATAGTAAAATAAATAATGATCCAATATAAAGATAGTATGGAATATTAGTAATAAATTCTATTGCTTCATGTAAATTGGTGTAAGTAACCGATGTTGCTATAGTGAGTGAGGGTGCACCATACAGAAACCTGGCCGGAAAATATAGCGCTGCAATAATTGTAAATATGATAATAAACCCACAATATATTATCCGTAATGGACTGATAACGATAAGTAATGCGACGATACCCGCTGTATAGTTTAGTCTTGGTGGGTAGCCCATTGCGTAATGAATTAGGCTAAATAATATAGTAAGTAGCAATATTTTCAGCAAAAAATACTGATTGTTATTTATTAATTTTTTTATCATTTAATATACACGTGTTAGTTAGGTTATTATCTTTAATGAAAGATGAATAGGGTCAAGTAGACTAAATTTATAGAATAACATAGATTATGTTGCAGATGATTTATTAAGGTAATTTATTATCTGCTTCAGTGTTATTAAACCATAGATTGATATTATGTTATAACAACTTTTACCATATAAGTTAATTTTTTGAGGTTTTTTATTCGTGGAACAAGCCAAAAAAGATGTTTATTGGATGCGAAAGGCTATTTTACTCGCAGAAAATGCGCAAGCAAAAGGTGAAATTCCAGTAGGTGCAGTATTGGTTCATGAAAATAAATTGATTGCGGAAGGTTGGAATCAGCCTATTTCGGATCATGATCCATGTGCGCATGCAGAAATTTTAGCTTTGCGCGCAGGTGGTCAATATTTACAAAATTATCGCTTACTTAATACTACCCTTTATGTGACATTAGAGCCTTGTATTATGTGTGCTGGGGCCATGATCCATGCGCGCATCAGTCGCTTAGTTTATGGTACCTATGATCAAAAAACCGGTGCTGCGGGCTCAGTAATTGATGTTTTTAATCATCCTGAGATGAATCATCGTATTCTGGTATTGGGAGGGATTTTGGCCGATGAATGTTCGGCGATGTTAAGTTCTTTTTTTAAACAGCGTCGAGCAGAAAAAAAATTGGCCAAGAAAGTACCGCACTGTTAAATTAAATCTGCCTAAGCAGCTTAGTGAAGCTACTTAGGCAGAAGTAAGGGGCTAATACTATTTAGTAATTATTGGCTAAATTAATCACTACTTTCTTTTTTACTGCTGGTTCTAGAGAATAAAAGAGGATCCCTGGCAGCAAGCTGCATATTTTGATTCATTTCCTTATTCTGTAGGTAACCCACCAAGCTTTGGTGATAACGGCGAATATTTTCCACATAACGATAGGCTTCATAGCCACGTGCATAACCGTAAGTTAATTTAGCAAAATATTTTTTCTTACTGAGTAAGGGAAGTCTAGCTTTTACATCTAACCAACTGTCTGGATCACCACCTTGTAGGCGTGTCAGTTTTCTAGCATCGAGCATATGACCCAATCCCATATTATAAGCCGATAATGCAAACCAAATACGATCATCAGGCGCAATAGTGGTTGGTACACGTGACATTAGGTATTGTAAATAAGCAGCGCCACCTTTAATACTTTCCTCTGGATCCAGCCTATCTGACACACCCATAGTTTGTGCAGTAGGTACTGTAAGCATCATTAAACCACGAACACCAGTTGGTGATGTGGCAAGTGGATCCCAGTGTGATTCCTGCCAGGAAATTGCTGCGAGTAGCCGCCAATCCATATCTTCTGCATATTTTTTAAATAGATGTTTATAAGTTGGCAAAGTTTTATTAATCGCAGTAATAAAAGAAAGCGTATCAAAATAATCAAAGCTAGCAACATGGCCAAAATATTTTTCATCTAAGCGTGTTAAAAGTTCTTCTTCTTTGCTTTTATTGAAGAAGTCTAACATTGCTGCATTTAGACTATTATCTTTCGAGCGTTTCATATACCAATTAAGGCTATGATCATCGCTAACATTAAAAGCAACTGCAATGTTCGGATGAATGCGTTGCTGCATGGCGACGACAATAGAGTTTTCTAAGGTATAATCAATTTTCCCTTCGGCTAGCAGTTGTAATAACTCAGTCGCATTATAATGACTGGTTTCTTCCCACTGGAGATTAGGATATTTTTGCTTCAACCGTTGCAGTGTACTCGCGTGTACTGAATCTGTTGCAACGACAAATTTCCCTTTTACATCATTTAAAGAGCGTGGACGATTTATCCCTTTGCGATAAATCAGTTGTTGTGAAACGGTATAATAGGCAGGCCCCGGCTGTGCTTTATCGAGGCGCTTCTCATTGTAAAGAAGTCCTGCAGTAATGAAGTCACTATTACCGTTTTCAAGATCATTAAAAAGTTGATTGATATTTGAACGTACATTGATACGTAGCTTTACGCCAAGATAATCGGCAAAGCGTTTAGTCAGTTCGTAATCAAATCCGCTTGCTTCTTGCTTATCGTTAAAAGACATAAGTGGTGAATTAATGGTACTTACACGTAGTTCACCACGAGAAATAATTCTCTTCACCTGGTCTTGCTGCTGGTTGGGCCACTCAAAATTAAGTGCAATGACACCAACAGAAATTATAGAGACAATAACGATAACAAGATAATTAATTCTAATATTAATCAAATGGTTATATCTCGTTAGTTAAACATATTATCTTAATTAAAATGACCAAATTATGGCCAATTTTTTAAGAGCCCGACATTTTGCTTAACAAAAAAAGGATTTGCAACGTAATTTAATCTATTTTACATATCTTTAACATTTCCTAGTGAGTGATAAATGTTCACGCAAACGGTTTCGTAATGGCTCATGATGCTTTATAATAGTCGGCCAGTTTTCCTGAACCCTATGCTTCAGGCCAGCTTTATAAGTTAAGAGAACCTATTACTATGGAAATCCTGCGTGGCTCACCTGCTTTATCGACATTTCGCATTACTAAGCTTCTATCTTTATGCCAACAGCAACAACTGCCGGTTATTGACATTTATGCTGAATATGTACACTTTGCTGAACTTGGTGCGCCATTAAATCAGGATGATCGACAAAAACTGAGTAAATTGCTTCATTATGGCCCCTCATTAACTGAGCAACAGCCTACAGGCCAGTTACTTTTGGTTACTCCACGGCCAGGCACTATTTCACCTTGGTCTTCAAAGGCAACGGATATTGCTCATAACTGTGGATTACAGCAGGTGATCCGGCTTGAGCGTGGGATTGCTTATTATATTATTTATTCTGCACCATTGGATATATCACAATTGGATGATTTATCTGTCATTTTGCATGATCGAATGGTTGAAGCTGTTTGGACTTCTTTTGAGCAGGTAAAATCACTCTTTGTGCATCATAAGCCAGCGCCGATGGTAACAATAGAAATATTAAAAAATGGTCGTCGCGCACTTGAATTGGCAAATACTGAATTAGGGTTAGCGTTAGCCACAGATGAAATTGATTATTTGATGCATGCCTTCCAAACATTAGGGCGGAATCCAACGGATGTTGAACTCTATATGTTTGCGCAAGCTAATTCAGAACATTGTCGGCATAAAATATTTAATGCCAGTTGGGTTATTGATGGTAAAAAACAGCCTAATTCTTTGTTTAATATGATAAAAAATACTTATCAACAAACGCCAGATTATATTTTATCTGCTTATAAAGATAACGCTGCTGTGATGGAAGGATCGAATATTGGGCGTTTTTTTCCTGATCCAATAAGCGGTAAGTATGATTATCATTATGAAAATGCACATATTTTGATGAAAGTAGAAACTCATAACCACCCGACAGCTATTTCTCCTTGGCCAGGCGCTGCAACTGGCTCGGGCGGAGAAATACGCGATGAAGGCGCAACAGGACGTGGTGCAAAGCCTAAAGCGGGCTTAGTCGGATTTGCTGTTTCTAACTTACGTATTCCAGGTTTTAAACAACCTTGGGAACAAAATTTTGGTAAACCGCAGCGTATTGTTAGTGCGCTTGATATTATGCTTGATGGGCCATTGGGTAGCGCCGCTTTTAATAATGAATTTGGCCGACCCGCTTTGTTAGGTTATTTTCGTACTTATGAAGAACAAGTGAATAGTCATAATGGAGCAGAATTACGTGGCTATCACAAACCAATTATGTTAGCAGGTGGTATAGGTAATATTCGGGCAGAACATATTCAAAAGGGCAATATTCCGAGTGGCGCTAAATTAATTGTATTAGGCGGCCCATCAATGAATATTGGGCTGGGAGGCGGCGCAGCTTCATCGATGACTTCAGGGCAGTCTGATATTGATCTTGATTTCGCCTCGGTGCAACGTGATAACCCTGAAATGGAGCGTCGTTGTCAAGAGGTTATTGATTGCTGTTGGCAGTTAGGTGACGATAATCCGATTTTATTTATTCATGATGTTGGCGCAGGAGGGCTTTCTAATGCCATGCCTGAGCTAGTAAATGATGCGGGTCGAGGGGGGGTATTCGAACTACGCCAAATATTGAATGATGAACCAGGCATGAATCCACGTGAGATTTGGTGTAATGAATCTCAAGAGCGCTATGTATTGGCAGTGTTACCTGAACAACTTCCTTTATTTGAGTCTATCTGTCGTCGAGAACGCGCGCCATATGCCGTTGTTGGTGAAGCAACGGAAAATCGGGATCTAGTGCTTAATGATAGTTATTTTACTAATCAGCCTATTTGCATGCCGCTTGATGTTTTGTTAGGTAAAACACCAAAAATGCGACGTGATGTTAGTTCTCAACATGTAGCTGGTAAGCCGATTAATCGAGAGACGATAACCTTAACCGAAGCGGTTAAACGGGTATTACATTTACCTGCGGTCGCAGAGAAAACTTTTCTGATTACTATTGGCGATCGAAGTGTTACCGGAATGGTAGCGCGAGATCAAATGGTTGGTCCTTGGCAGATCCCGGTTGCTGATTGTGCGGTCACGACAGCCAGTTTAGACAGTTATTATGGCGAAGCTATGTCTATCGGTGAGCGCTCACCAATAGCACTATTGGATTATGCGGCATCTAGTCGGATGGCAGTTGGAGAAGCATTGACCAATATCGCTGCTGCTTATGTTCAGAGTTTAAAACGGGTGAAACTTTCCGCTAATTGGATGGTAGCTGCCGGACATCCTGGTGAAGATGCAGGTTTGTATCAAGCCGTGAAGGCGATTGGCGAGGAGCTATGTCCAGCATTAGGTCTAACCATCCCGGTTGGTAAAGATTCTATGTCAATGAAAACCACCTGGCATGAAGGCGAACAGATTTGTGAAATGACCGCGCCACTTTCTGTTGTTATTACCGCTTTTTCTCGAGTTGAAGATGTTCGTTTAACGGTTACACCTGAGCTGAAAAGTGATCAAGATAATGCATTATTATTAATAGATCTCGGGCAGGGTCATAATGCGTTGGGTGGTTCAGCATTGGCGCAGGTATACCGGCAATTAGGTGATTATCCACCTGATGTCCGTGATGCTAAATTATTAGCCGGTTTCTTTAATGGGATTCAGGCTCTGATTAAAGAACAAAAATTATTAGCTTATCATGATCGTTCTGATGGTGGCCTATTTGTGACATTAGCCGAAATGGCATTTGCCGGTCACTGTGGTTTGAATATTGATATTGGTCATTATGATAAAGATATCCTTGCGGCTTTATTCAGTGAAGAATTAGGTGCAGTCATCCAAATCAAACAAGCAGATAGGGAAAAGGTGGCAGCTTGTTTAGCTGAGCATGGGCTGGCTGAGTGTGTACATTATATTGGTAAGGCAATTAAAGACGATATTGTTGCTATCAACAGTGTCGGCAAAGAAATTTATCGCGAAAAGCGTAGCCAATTGCGTTTATGGTGGGCTGAGACCAGCTGGCAAATGCAACGTTTACGTGATAATCCTGAGTGTGCTGATCAAGAACATCAGGCTAAACAAGATCTGACAGATCCGGGATTGAATGTAAAATTAAACTTTGATCCAGCAGATGACATTGCTGCGCCCTATATTATGACAAACCGCGCACCGAAAGTGGCTGTTTTACGTGAACAGGGTGTCAATTCCCATGTTGAAATGGCGGCTGCATTTCACCGTGCAGGTTTTACTGCCATCGATGTGCATATGAGTGATTTGTTAGCAGACAGAGTAAAACTCGCAGATTTTCAGTTATTAGTTGCCTGTGGTGGCTTTTCTTATGGTGATGTATTGGGTGCGGGAGAAGGCTGGGCAAAATCAATTTTATTCAATACACGAGTACATGACCAATTCGCTAGCTTTTTTACTCGCTCTGATACTTTATCTTTAGGCATATGTAATGGTTGTCAAATGATGTCTAATCTCAATCAATTAATTCCAGGTGCTGAACATTGGCCACGATTTGTACGTAATCGTTCAGAACGCTTTGAAGCGCGTTTTAGCTTGGTAAAAGTGATGGAAAGTCCTTCGCTATTGTTACAAGATATGGCCGGTTGCCAACTACCAATAGCGGTTTCTCATGGTGAGGGACAAGTCGAGATGCGAAATATGGCTCATCTTGACCTGTTGGAAAAAAATCATTTAGTCGCGCTACGCTTTGTTGATAATTATGGTCAGGTTACTCAACAGTATCCAGCAAATCCAAATGGATCGATTAACGGTATTACTGCGGTAACCAGCTTAGATGGTCGGGCGACTATTATGATGCCGCATCCGGAGCGAGTATTTCGTACTGTTAGTCATTCCTGGCATCCTCAAGAGTGGGGCGAAGATAGCCCCTGGATGCGTATTTTCCGTAATGCCCGTCGGCAGTTGGGTTAATTAGATATTTTCTCCTATAGCTAATTAAAGTGATAAATTTTGGTTAGTGATAGCAGATAAAATGTAGCTTTAATCTTTTGATTGAAAATATGTAAAAAATTAATTTGATTGTGAGCTAAATTTAGCTGAAATTTAATGTTAATTTTTATTAAAATTATTTATTAGATTCCATAACTGTCGCTAATTAGCAAAGTAAGTAAAATAAATTGTCTCAAAACGGAGACATTTAATTGTATGATTTTTTATTAGTATCTAGTTCACTCAATGAAATGTCGCTAATAGGCGACATTTTTACTAGAATCAGGGCATTAAATTTAATTAAAAACCATTTTAAAGCCTTAAGAAATTTATTTTTTGTTATATTTCAATTAATTATAATAAATTTGAAAAAGATGGCATATGAATTGCATATTATATTAGGTAGTTGCTCATTCAACTTTTTATGTCGGTCCCAATATAGAGGGATGTATACCACATAAGCCAGGAATGATGCCAAAAGTAAGGTGCCTACCGTCCAACAGCATGATATAGCTTATAACCTGCTTTATCAAACATCGGGCGACACGTGGAGTGAGGCACCATCTATAAAAATTCGCTGCTGTCCTCGCCGATATGGGCGGGGTGCAGGCAGTGGGTTATTCGATAAAGTATTTATTGCCTTAGATGCAATGTTATCTACCTTCCTTGCTGTATTTCCTTATTAATTATTTAAAATTTCACCCTTGATTTTCGTGATTAAAAGGCTGTTTTTAACATAACAATCGATTAGATATTTTTATTAAATTGGTAGCCAAATTCACTATCGCATAAAAGTTCTGTTACCATAATAGTATGAATAGGTAATGAGATGATTTCTTTGAATAAGTGGCATTCTTTTCCGCGCTCACTACGCCAACTGGTGGTGATGGCTTTTTTATTGGTTCTTTTGCCGTTATTAATATTGGCATATCAGGCCTATCAAAGTTTAGATGAGTTGAGTACTCAAGCAGCTGATATCAATCGTACCACTCTACTTGATGCCAGGCGAAGTGAAATTATGACCAGTACTGCGCTTGAAATGGAGCGTAGTTATCGCCAATATTGTGTGTTAAACGATCAAACTTTTGCAGCGCTTTATAAGAAAAAACGGCAAGAATATAGTGAGATGCTAGCTCGCCAGCTAACTATTTTGCCTGATAAAAACCAAATCGCGACTATTCAAACCTTACTAGAAGAGCTCTCCGATTTAAAATGCGAAAATAATTCGCCTATTCCTGAAATGGCAACGGCCCTTGAACATTTTTCGGTTACCAATAACCAATTAGTACAATTAACACGTGATGTAGTCTTTGGACGTGGTACTCAATTGCAGAATGCTATTGCTGAAAAAGGGCAATATTTTGGTTGGCAAACGCTAATTGTCTTTTTATTGAGTGTATTATTAGTTGTGTTATTTACTAGAATGATTATTGGTCCGGTTAAAGCTATTGAGCGTATGATTAATCATCTTGGGGCAGGAGGAACACTTCTTACCAGACTTGAGCGTTTTAAAGGCCCCAGTGAGTTACGTTCATTGGCTCAGCGTATTGTTTGGTTGAGTGAGCGACTTCGTTGGCTGGAGTCACAACGTCATGAATTTTTACGTCATATTTCTCATGAATTAAAAACACCTTTAGCCAGCATGCGTGAAGGGGCTGAATTATTAGCCGATGAAGTAGCAGGGCCTCTAACTTTAGATCAACGAGAAGTTGTCGCTATTTTGGATAATAGTAGTAAACATTTACAACAACTCATTGAGCAATTATTAGACTATAATCGTCAATTAGCCGATGGGCCAGCACAGATTCAGCAGATTGATTTAACCAAGTTGGTGGCAAATGTTGTTTCTTCACATAACCTAACGGCTAGAGCTAAAAATATGCAAACTGAAATTGAGTTGAATATTACACACTGTCGCGCAGAGCCTACTTTTTTGGCCAGAGTGATCGATAATCTCTATTCTAATGCCGTGCACTACGGTTCTGAATCGGGTAAGATTTGGATACTAAGTAATGAAACTGATGATAAACTCCAGATCGATATCGCTAATACAGGAACTCCCATCCCAGAATCTGAACAAAATATGATTTATGAGCCTTTTTTTCAGGGATCTTTATTGCGTAAAGGGGCAGTAAAGGGTAGCGGGTTAGGATTAAGTATTGCCCAAGATTGTATTAAGAGAATGAATGGTCAATTATTGCTTATCGACTATCAGTTTGCTGATGTCTGTTTTCGTATTGAACTACCACTAACCACAGAGTATGAATAATGCCAAATTGGTCTAATTACAACATCCTAATAGCCGCAGGGATAATGCGGAAAACATGGCATATTGCATCAGCGAGGCTAAGTTGTGAGGGATTTTTTTCCACTAAATGGAAAATAAACTTAACCACACTTTTTTTACCCTTTTTATTAATAGCTTGTAGTAAATCTCACCATCCATTACCGCTGGATATGATAAATGAATCGATGCCAATAGAA
Source organism: Arsenophonus sp. aPb (assembly GCF_029873475.1). Lineage (NCBI taxonomy): Bacteria > Pseudomonadati > Pseudomonadota > Gammaproteobacteria > Enterobacterales > Morganellaceae > Arsenophonus > Arsenophonus sp. aPb. Next base: position 2,195,865 of record NZ_CP123499.1, on the reverse strand, counting down.
GAACGTATAACAGATTATCGCTATGTAAATTGTGAAAAAATATGGAGTATTGAGAGTGAGAGTGCTTCAGATAATCCGCTTTACTGGTTGAGAATAGTTGATTGCGCTAATAGGTTGAATAAAGAGCAAGCGCGTTTGATGGCTAAAACTCTCCAGTTAATTAATTGGCAGAATGTTTTTCGTCACAGTATTTTACTCGATGTTGCCGAACCAACCGTCATCGTTCGGCGTAAGATGATTGATAATTTGAATATTTATAGTTTGCAGTTCCCTTCACCTATACGACCACTATTAGAATTATGGCGTGAAAAGCAAATACAGATTGTTAATCTTGAAGAAGCAAATGCTAAATATTTACGTTTACAACAAGAAAGCGATAATAAACTAGATAGGCTTGCTGAACAAAATGCTCATCTAGCCTATGAATTAAATATTGTCTCACGTAAGTTGGAAAATCTGAAAGATATTGAACGACAACTTTCTTCGCGTAAACAGGAACAAGCTATTTCGAGCGGAAAAATGGATAAAAGTAGTGCCAATTCAGCATCAAATAGTGGCGAGCCGAAAACCACCGATGTGACTAAAGAGGCGCAACAGGCTGATAAAATTGGAGAAAATGCGCAATGACAGTGCATAAATCAGCTAACCTACTTTTGGTAGATGATGATCCCGGTCTGTTGAAATTATTGGGTATGCGTTTGACCAGCGAAGGATTTAAGGTGGTTACCGCAGAAAATGGCGCGGATGCCTTGAAAATTCTAGCAAAAGATAAAATTGATTTGGTTATCAGTGACTTGCGTATGGATGAAATGGATGGCATGGCACTTTTTGCTGAGATACAGAAACAACAGCCAGGCATGCCGGTTATTATCTTAACAGCGCATGGTTCAATTCCTGATGCGGTAGCTGCAACTCAAAGAGGGGTATCAAGTTTTCTTACTAAGCCGGTTGATCGTGATGCCCTTTATAAAGCAATCGGCGAAGCCTTGGCCATGTCAATTTCGGTTTCTGATGAAAATTGGAGTGAAGAAATTGTCACTCGTAGCCCGATAATGCTTCGTTTGTTAGAACAGGCACGTATGGTGGCCCAATCTGATGTTAGTGTATTAATCAATGGCCAAAGTGGTACCGGCAAAGAAGTATTGGCTCGAGCAATTCATCGTGCTAGCCCTAGAGCTAAAAAGCCTTTTATTGCAATTAACTGTGGGGCTTTACCTGAGCAGCTTTTAGAATCTGAGCTGTTTGGGCATGCAAAGGGCGCTTTTACCGGTGCGGTTACTCATCGTGAGGGTTTGTTTCTTGCTGCGCAAGGTGGAACATTATTCCTTGATGAAATTGGTGATATGCCTTTGTCACTTCAAGTGAAACTATTACGGGTTTTGCAAGAACGTAAAGTTCGCCCTTTAGGTAGTAACCGTGATCTCGATATTGATGTTCGAATTATTTCAGCGACTCATCGTGATTTGCCAAAGGCAATGGAAAAGAATGAATTTCGTGAAGACCTCTATTACCGTTTGAATGTGGTAAATATTAAAATTCCTGCGCTTAATGAACGTCCAGAAGATATTCCTTTATTAGCTAATCACTTGTTAAGGGAATTAATAAAGCGTCATAAACCTTTTGTGCGTAGCCTATCGAGGGATGCGATGAAATGTTTAATGGCAGCAAGTTGGCCGGGCAATGTAAGGCAATTAGTGAATGTTATTGAGCAGTGCGTTGCATTAACAACTGCGCCGGTTATTAGTGAAGCACTAGTCATTCAGGCACTGCAAGGCGAGAATACCGCGTTACCTACTTTTGTTGAGGCTCGTAACCAATTTGAACTTAATTATTTGCGCAAATTGTTACAAATGACAAAAGGCAATGTTACCCACGCAGCGCGTATGGCAGGTCGAAATCGAACAGAGTTTTATAAATTATTAGCCAGGCATAAACTGGATGCTAATGATTTTAAAGAATAATAATTATTATGTCTGGAGAGTGAAATTTTATGAACCGAACGCTGAATATTGCACTAGCACAATTAAATTGGCTGGTAGGTGATATTGAAGGCAACTGTGAACGCATGTTGCAGGAAGCTAAGGCTCAACAGTTGCAGGGTGCGGATCTTATTGTGTTTTCGGAATTGGCTTTAACTGGCTATCCGCCGGAGGATTTACTTTTTCGGTCGGATTTTTACCAACGCTGTAGTAAACAGCTAGATCGCCTTAAAGACGCTAGTCAAAATATAGCCATTGTCGTTGGGCATCCATGGCAGCAAAATGAAAAATGTTATAATGCATTGTCATTTTTCTGGCAGGGGAAATTGGTAGCGCGTTATTTTAAGCAACAATTGCCTAATTATGGTGTTTTTGATGAAAAGCGCTATTTCTATGCTGGTCACGAAAGCTGTGTCTTATCTTTTAAAGGTTATAAGCTAGGTTTTTTAATTTGTGAAGATGTTTGGTTTGATGAACCGGTTGATAAAATTAAAGCGCTAGGTGCTGATATCCTGATTATCATTAATGCTTCACCTTATAATCGCGAAAAACCCCATATCCGTACAAGGTTATTAAAATCTCATAGTCAAAGAACGCATTTGCCAATTGTCTATTTAAACCAGGTTGGCGGACAGGATGAACTTATATTTGATGGTGGCTCAAAAGTATTTAATGGAAAGGGTGAGGTAACGCATTATTTAGCGCAGTTTGCTGAGCAAGTAATTCGGTGTAAATTTAATGATTGCGAACCGTTGCCAGTAGCTAATTTAGCTAAAACTTTATCGTCTACCGCTCAAGTTTATGAAGCATTAGTTATGGCAACCCGTGACTATATTAATAAAAATGGCTTCTCTGGTGTTATTTTGGGATTATCAGGCGGGATTGATTCAGCTTTAACCTTGGCTATTGCAGTGGATGCTTTAGGAAAAGATAAAGTTCAGGCAGTAATGATGCCTTTTAAATATACTGCTGAGATAAGCATCCATGATGCCGAAGAACAGGCAGCATTGTTAGGGATTGAATTTGCGATAGTATCTATTGAAGCTATGTATGATGCATTTATGGCTGGTTTGTCGCCCTTATTTGCAGATATGGCTCCCGATACTACCGAAGAAAATTTGCAGGCTCGCTGCCGGGCTATCATTCTGATGGCAATATCCAATAAGAGTGGCCGTTTAGTATTAACGACCAGCAACAAAAGTGAATCGGCGGTAGGTTATACTACCCTTTACGGTGATATGGCCGGCGGTTTTGCGGTGCTTAAAGATGTACCAAAGACGTTAATATTTGAGCTAGCAAAATATCGTAATACCATTTCAGCAAACATCCCTCAGCGCGTGATTGAGCGGCCGCCTACTGCTGAGCTAGCGCCAGGGCAACTTGATCAGGATAGTCTACCACCTTATCCTGTGTTGGATGCGATCTTGGAAGGTTATGTAGAACAGGATAAATCGGTCAGTGAATTAGTGGCGGCTGGATTTGATGAGGTAACAGTACGTAGGGTGATCAAGCTAGTTGATATTAATGAATATAAACGACGTCAAGCACCGATAGGCCCACGCGTTACAATTCGAAATTTCAATAAGGATAGGCGTTACCCAATTACTTCGGCTTTTGGTCGTAAAAACTGGTGATAATAGGATAATTTGATGAAGAAAATTGATGCAATTATCAAACCGTTCAAGCTAGATGATGTAAGAGAAGCCTTAGCAGATGTCGGCATAACCGGAATGACAGTCACGGAAGTAAAAGGGTTTGGACGACAAAAAGGTCATACAGAGCTTTATCGCGGCGCAGAATATATGGTTGATTTTTTGCCTAAAGTAAAAATTGAAATTGTTGTTCCAGATGACATTGTTGACAGTTGTGTCGAGACAATAACGCAAACGGCACAGACGGGAAAAATTGGTGATGGTAAAATCTTTGTTTATGATATTGCTAATGTGATCCGGATTCGAACCGGCGAGCAGGATGAAGCGGCTATTTGATTTTAAAGGGTAACAGATGGTTGAAAGTTACAAAGGAGTTGATATGGAATCTGTAACCTCCTATCCCACCTGTTACCACTTATCTTGCTTTTAGTGATAGTTTTAATGGTTATGGTTCATTTCCCTCAATAACTTTATGTGGCCCAAAACACTCATAGTGGATGTGACAGGTATTTACTCCCATGGCGAGCAACTGCTTGGCAATAAATTGCATAAAGTTGACAGGGCCACAGAAGTAGTAATGCATATTGTTAATATTAAGCTGTTGTTTTACTTTTGACAGATTCATTAGTCCTTGGTATTGATACTGTTCTGGTTGTCTGTCTTGCTCACGTGGTTTGTTATACCAAACGGCACTGAAGCCATGAATAAAATCGGTTAATTTATCTTTTACTTCATTAGCAAAAGCGTGATGTCCACCATGCTCTGTCGCATGTAGCCAATTTAATGGCGCTTTATGTTGTTGTTGTTGTAATTTTTCCAACATGCTTATCATTGGTGTTAAGCCGACACCGGCTGAAATCAACGTTACTGGTGTATCAGTATTGACTGCCAAAAAAAAATCTCCGCAAGGTGGTGCCAATTTGACGATATCACCTTCTTTTATATTATTATGCAGATAGTTCGACACACTCCCTTTTTCTTCACGCTTTACCGCAATACAATAATTTTCGCCATTAGGCGCATTGGTTAATGAGTATTGCCGAATTTGCTGATTGGTTAGTCTTTCACGATCCTGTAAATAAATGGTTAAATATTGTCCTGGAAGAAAATCGACTATCTCATTACCATCTGCTGGAATAAATTGAAAACTGGTGATCGTTTCGCTACGCGGGATCTTTTTAGCCACTTTGAAGCGACGCAAACCACGCCAACCGCCGATATTTTCTTCATTTGTTTTATAGATTTGTTCTTCACGGTTAATAAAGATATCGGCCAGCACATCAAAAGCTTTAGCCCAGGCATCAATAATTTCTTTTCCCGGTTGAAATAACTCATCAATGGTATGTAATAGATGTCGACCAACTATCGAATAATGTTCAGGTTTTATGTTCAGGCTAGCATGTTTGTGGGCAATTTTTTCAACCGCAGGTAGTAAGGCTGAAACATTATCAATATTGGCAGCATAGGCGCAAATAGCATTAAATAAAGCTTCTCTTTGAGCACCATTAATTTGATGACTCATATTGAAAATATCTTTTAATTCAGGGTTATGTTGAAACATCCGTTGATAAAAATGAGCGGTTAATTTAGGACCAGTGGAAACAATAAGAGGAATAGTTGATTTAACGGTGGCGATAGTTTGAGTATCAATCATATTAAATTCCTAAAGTTAGCTAAGGACTTAAAGTTGCATTTAAAATGAAACTTAAATTGTTTCAGGTTAAAAGTAAATAATTAATTGTAAAAATGAGATTGAGTTAGCGTATTTTAGTTGGCGATAAAATCGCTATTGATAAATGTTTACATTTGATAATACCTATACGGCAAACGTTTGCGTGATTTTTTATTTTGGGGCTATCTCAGTGAGCTAAAAGAGTTTACACTGTGTGCTATTCATTTAATTGAATAGCGATTTAAAATGTGGCTGAGTCAGGAGAAGTAAATGTTAAAGCGTGAAATGAGTATTGCAGATTATGACCAAGAACTATGGCAGGCAATGGAAAATGAAGTTAAGCGTCAGGAAGAGCATATTGAGTTAATCGCTTCAGAAAATTATACCAGTCCAAGAGTCATGCAGGCTCAAGGTTCCCAACTTACTAATAAATACGCCGAAGGCTATCCAGGTAAGCGTTATTATGGTGGTTGTGAATATGTTGATATTGTTGAGCAACTTGCTATTGATCGGGCAAAAACTTTATTTGATGCGGATTTTGCTAATGTCCAGCCACACTCAGGTTCGCAAGCTAATACTGCTGTTTATATGGCATTATTGCAACCCGGTGATACGGTATTAGGCATGAATTTGGCACATGGGGGACATTTAACTCACGGATCACCCGTCAATTTTTCCGGTAAGCTTTATAATATCGTTCCTTATGGTATCGATGAAAATGGTAAAATTGATTACGACGATATAGCTACTCAGGCACAAAAATATAAACCTAAAATGATTATTGGTGGTTTTTCTGCTTATTCAGGCGTGGTAGATTGGGCTAAAATGCGTCAAATTGCAGATAGCGTAGGTGCTTATTTATTTGTTGATATGGCGCATGTCGCGGGTTTGATCGCAGCTGGTGTTTATCCTAATCCTGTTCCTCATGCGCATGTTGTGACCACCACCACCCATAAGACTTTGGCCGGCCCTCGTGGTGGTTTGATTTTGGCTAAAGGTGGTGATGAAGAGTTTTACAAAAAACTAAATTCTGCTGTATTCCCTGGCGCTCAAGGCGGTCCGTTAATGCATGTTATTGCTGGTAAAGCGGTTGCATTAAAAGAAGCGATGGAGCCTGAATTTAAAACCTATCAACAGCAAGTGGCTAAAAATGCGAAAACGATGGTTGAAGTTTTTATCAAACGTGGCTACAAGGTTGTTTCTGGTGGAACTGAAAACCATTTATTTTTATTAGATTTAGTGGATAAAGGGATCACCGGTAAAGAGGCAGATGCTGCACTGGGTCGTGCTAATATTACCGTCAATAAAAATAGTGTACCGAATGATCCTAAGGGCCCATTTGTTACTTCCGGTATTCGTATAGGGTCACCTGCCATTACTCGTCGTGGATTTAAAGAAAAAGAATCAGCTGAATTGGCCAATTGGATATGTGATATTTTGGACAAGATTGATGATGTAAGTGTGATCCAAAATGTAAAACAAAAAGTATTGTTGATGTGCCAGCAGTTTCCTGTTTATGCATAAATAAGTTAAAATTTAGTGATTCGTTTCAGCCCGTTTTAGTTGTTAACTGAATCGGGCTTTTTACATGATAATCAAATGGGAATAAATAATGATTATTCCATCAACACGTTGGCTTGCGTTAGATTATTTCACTTATTTTTTTGTTTATGGCATTTTTTTGCCTTTTATCGCAATTTGGCTACATGGTGAAGGGCATGAGGCTGATATAATCGGGATTTTGTTAGCAGCCGGCCTTAGCGCACGTTTTATTGGTTCTTTGATGATCGCACCGATAGTAAAAGGCTCTCGTCACCTAATTACCACTTTGCGTCTATTTGCTGGTTTAACGTTGATCTTTGCTATTGGATTTATCGTCAGTTCATACTGGTTGTGGTTATTATTTATCATGTTGGCTTTTAATCTTTTTTTTTCACCGATGATACCTTTAACCGATGCCTTAGCCGCTAGCTGGCAAAAACAGATAACATTTGATTATGGTAAAGTAAGGGTTTGGGGTTCGGTAGCATTTATTATTAGCGCTTCTTGGATGGGGTATTTAGCCAATAACTGGGGGCATAAAATAATTATCTACGCATTACTTGCCAGCATAGTCATTATGCTGTTGACGATGTTATTACAACCTACTGTTATGCCTAAAGCCACTTATCGCCAGATCGCTAATTCAACTTTATCATTAAAACAATTATTGCTTGATAGCTCAGTCTGGCGTTTTTTACTCTGTATTACCTTATTACAGAGCTCTCATGCCGCTTATTATGGTTTTTCTTCAATTTATTGGAAAGAAGTCGGCTATTCCGATGGTATTATCGGTCTGTTATGGTCTTTAAGTATTGTTGCTGAAGTGATTGTGTTTACCTTTAGTTATGTCCTTTTTCGTCATTGGCAGGCGAGTGGATTATTATTGTTAGCAGCAAGTTGTGCGGTGATTCGTTGGGGCTTAATGGCCAGTTTTACCGCTTTACCGATACTGATAGTGAGCCAACTTTTACATAGTGGTACTTTTACTGTTTGTCATCTTGCGGCGATGCGTTTTATTAGTGCCCGTAACGAAGATGAAATTATTCGTCTACAAGCATTTTATTCGGCACTGGGCTTAGGAGCCGGGTTAGCGATAGTGACAATCGTTGTAGGTTTTGTTTATGAACATTTTCCTTTTCATCATAACTGGGTATTTTGGTTAATGTCATTGATTGCCATTCCAGCGCTATTTATTCGACCGCGTGAAAATTCACATCATTAAATTCGATGATATAGCCGAACTAGTAAGCTAAACTTGTTCATTTAGCTTGAATAACAGATAAATATTAACCAAGGATACAAATAAAATTTTTTATATTAAAACTAAGCAAGTTGGCCAATCATTAAAATCTTCCCTTGTAGCAAACAGCAATTCAATATTCCCTCATTACGCTCATTGCTTATAACCTAAATGACGAATTGCTGATTAAATCTATCCTGCCATATTGAAATATATAACCTAGTGCGAAAGTGTATTTTATCCAAAATTACTTTGACTAGTTGATAAACTAAATTAATAGATTGGTTATTTAATATTATTTATATATATATTTATTGCAAAAATGTATAAAAACATAATGGAAATGATTATTATTTGCTTTATCATTTGTAACATTGCTATTTAGGTTAGTAAACTCAATCGTAATGAATAAGGTCATCTATTAATTAGGCGTCACAATACCCTAGGAGATTGAAATGAATTATTCAGTAAAATACGGATTGATAATATTATCAATGAGTTACATGGTTTCATTTTTGTTCCCTTCAATGGCAATGGCGGCCAATGACAAAAAAGATAAGCAATATATGTGTCACAACTGGCACGGTTATCTAAACAAGCAAATGGATTTATTTGATCAGCCTGTTAGTGCTGCTAATGAAAAATAAGCCTTACAATCAGCGATGGGGATAATAGAAGAGAAAGTTAAAGCGTCTAGTGATGCTAATCAAAAAATTCATACTCAACGATGTGATGAACAGTCAGCTCATTAAAATTAACTAAAAACATCTATAAAATACCCCTTAATACCTAAATAGGGATAGGGGGTTTAATAGACAATTAAGCGATAAGGCGGCATCGACAATAACAGCAAATCTGGAAAATATTTGCCAGTTTATCTAACCACTAAAGCTGTGACAAATCCCTGCCATTTTGACAACTGCCACAAACGAGTTAATGATATAACCACGCTATCCAGACATCATTAACTAAATATAAATATTGGCTATAGCAATTATTATTTTTTAGCTTTTTAATGAATCGCTTAACTCACTCTGCATTTCTGGTACCATTTTTTTCACCATACGTGGACTGCCTGCCAGCAAATTGCCTGATGAGAGATAATTATGACCGCCAACAAAGTCAGTTATAACCCCACCTGCTTCACGTACTAATAGTTCTCCAGCCATAAAATCCCAAGGTTTTAAACCAATTTCAAAAAAGGCATCGACGCGACCAGCAGCAACATAAGCTAAGTCTAAAGCTGCTGAACCAGTACGGCGAAAATCGGCGCATTTTTTAAATAGTTTAGCGATAATATTAATATATGCGGCTGAATGTTGTTTCGCTTTGAAAGGAAAAGCCGTGGCAATAATTGCCCCTTCTAATTCATTGGTATTTTTAAGACGCAGGCGGTAACCGTTTAATTGTGCTCCTTGCCCTCGTACTGCAGTAAATAGCTCATTAAGCATAGGATTATAAATGACGGCGACTTCTGTACGGCCGTTAATACGTACCGCTATAGAAACGGAAAAATGGGGTAAACGTTTAGTAAAATTGGTTGTGCCATCCAACGGATCAATAACCCATTGAATATCATTTTTCTCACCAACTATTTGACCACTTTCTTCCGTAATAATGGTATGAGTAGGATAAGATTTCTGGATGACTTCAATAATAATTTGTTCTGCTTTTTTATCAATGTTGGTCACAAAATCATTTTGGCCTTTTGCCATTATTTCGATAGAATCGGGTTTTTCATAGCTTTTAGCAATAAAGTTACCTGCTTGGCGAGCTGCTCGTATAGCAATAGTTAGCATTGGATGCATGGGTTATTTCCACTGGAATGTTAAAGAACAAGGATTAAGCGAAGCCGGCAGTATAACAGAGATTCGTCAACATGACTATGATTGTGGTAGAATAGCCTGATGATCAACGCCAAATAAAGACAATCATGTTAAAAAATATTCGCATTATTTTGGTTGAAACCTCGCATACAGGAAATATGGGATCAACTGCCCGTGCGATGAAAACGATGGGACTGACTAATTTATACTTAGTTAATCCACTGCTTTTACCCGATTCACAAGCCATTGCATTATCTGCTGGCGCCAGTGATGTTATTGGTCAAGCGACTATCGTGGAGACATTAGATCAAGCTTTGCATGGATGCAGTTTGGTAATTGGAAGTAGTGTGCGGGCTCGTACTTTATCATGGCCACAGGTGACGCCGCGAGAATGTGGCGAAAAAACCATCCATCAGGCAGCAAATTCTCCGGTGGCTATTATTTTTGGCCGCGAACGTGTTGGTTTAACCAATGAAGAATTACAGAAATGCCAATATCATCTTCATATTCCAACAAACCCTGAATATGGTTCACTCAATTTGGCCATGGCTGTTCAATTGATCTGTTATGAAATTCGTATGGCATACCTGGCAATAAATGAAAAAAAATCCTCGGTAGATAATGAAGATAAGGTACAATATCCGCCAATTGAGGATATAGAACGTTTTTATATCCATCTTGAAGCAGTGCTCAATGCATCTGGATTTATCAGAAAGCGTCACCCTGGACAAATCATGAATAAATTGCGACGTTTATTTACTCGAGCGCATCCTGAAGTGCAGGAACTCCATATTTTACGTGGTGTTCTCACATCAATTGAAAAATGGCATAAATAATAGTTGAGTAAATTACTAGGTTAAATAGTTGACTAAAATACTCAGGAATGACACAATTTTTGTCACATTTAACTATGGGGATATATTATGAGACTCACATCTAAAGGACGCTATGCAGTAACAGCCATGCTGGATGTGGCATTGCATTCAAAGTCTGGGCCGGTGCCATTGGCTGATATATCGGAACGCCAAGGAATTTCGCTTTCTTATCTTGAGCAACTGTTCTCTCGACTTCGCAAAAATGAATTAGTTGCCAGTGTTCGTGGTCCTGGCGGCGGATATTTATTAGGTCGCGACGCGAAAACTATTTTTATCGCTCAAGTTATTTCGGCTGTTGATGAGTCTGTTGATGCAACTCGCTGTCAGGGAAGAAAAGAAGGCTGCCAAGGTGGAGAGCGTTGTTTGACCCATGCACTATGGCGTGATTTAAGTGACCGTATTACCAGTTTTCTTAGTAATATTAGCTTAGAAGAATTGGTCAATAATCAAGAAGTACAAGAAGTTGCTGATCGTCAAGATAACGATAAACACCATGTGAGAGTGACTCCTCAATCCGAACCCATTATTAATATGCGAGCATAAATTGAACGGTTCTGCAAAATAGAGTAATTGCAAAGTAATAAAATTTTGAGACGTTTTTCGTCTTATGGAGCTAGTGAGTTAATGAAACTACCGATTTATTTAGACTACTCGGCGACCACACCGGTTGATCCTCGTGTCGCTGAAAAAATGATGCAGTGTATGACTATGGATGGCAATTTTGGAAATCCGTCATCCCGTTCTCACGTTTTTGGCTGGCGGGCTGAAGAGGCTGTTGATATTGCGCGTAATCAGATTGCTGAGTTAATTAATGCGGATCCGCGCGAGATTGTTTTTACTTCAGGAGCGACTGAATCAGATAACTTGGCTGTGAAAGGGGTTGCCAATTTTTATCAGAAAAAAGGCAAACATATCATTACCAGCAAAACTGAGCATAAAGCGGTTTTGGACACTTGCCGTCAACTTGAGCGTGAAGGTTTTGAAGTGACTTACCTTGCGCCAAAAAGTAGTGGTCTTATTGATTTACATGAACTTGAAGCCGCTATGCGTGTTGATACAATTTTGCTGTCAATCATGCATGTTAATAATGAGATAGGTATTATTCAAGATATTGCCGCTATGGGTGAACTTTGCCGTAATCGAGGTATTGTTTTTCATGTTGATGCGACCCAATCAGTAGGTAAATTACCGATTGATTTGAGTAAACTAAAAATTGATTTAATGTCTTTTTCAGCACATAAACTGTATGGACCGATGGGAATAGGCGCACTTTATGTACGTCGTAAACCCCGTATTCGACTTGAAGCCCAGCAGCATGGTGGTGGCCATGAACGAGGGATGCGCTCAGGGACATTACCAGTACACCAGATTGTAGGAATGGGTGAAGCTTATCGGATTGCTAAAGCAGAAATGGCAGTAGAATCTGATAGATTACGCGCCTTACGCCAACGTTTGTGGAACGGTATTAAGGATATTGAAGAGGTTTATCTTAATGGGGATCTGGCCAATGGCGCTCCTCATATTCTTAATGTTAGTTTTAACTATGTGGAAGGTGAATCATTGATGATGGCGCTTAAAGATTTGGCTGTCTCATCAGGTTCTGCATGTACATCGGCAAGTCTTGAACCTTCATATGTACTAAGAGCATTAGGAATGAATGATGAGTTAGCACATAGTTCAATTCGTTTCTCCTTTGGTCGATTCACGACAGAAGAAGAAATCGATTATGCCATCCAGCTAATCCACGATGCAATAGGTCGGCTGCGTGATCTTTCTCCCCTATGGGAGATGTATAAGCAGGGTGTCGATCTTAATAGCATCGAATGGGCTCATCATTAATAGACGAATAGACGGTTTCAGGAGTTGACAATATGGCATATAGCGAAAAAGTAATTGATCATTATGAAAATCCACGCAACGTAGGTTCGTTTGATAATGATGATCCCATGGTAGGTAGTGGGATGGTAGGAGCACCAGCTTGTGGTGACGTCATGAGACTTCAGATCAAAGTTAATGACGCAGGTATTATTGAAGATGCGCGTTTTAAAACTTATGGTTGTGGTTCGGCAATTGCCTCTAGTTCATTAGTAACGGAATGGATGAAAGGTAAGACACTAGATGAAGCAGAGACTATCAAAAATACGGCTATTGCAGAAGAATTAGAGTTGCCACCAGTTAAAATTCACTGTTCTATTTTGGCAGAAGATGCGATTAAAGCGGCTATTGCAGACTATAAAAATAAACGGCAAAGCAAATAGTTAATTAATATAAAATCCCTTTTAGGCGTGATACTGGTTTACTTTTATTTATCGTATCCGCCTGTACTGGTTTTGATTGTGAGGTGTTGTATGTCAATTTCTCTGACTGAAAATGCGGCAGAGCGTATTCTGACTTTCTTACATAACCGAGGAAAAGGTGAAGGCCTACGTTTAGGTGTAAGGACTTCTGGCTGTTCAGGCATGGCTTATGTGCTTGAATTTGTTGATATCATTAATGAAGATGATACTGTCTTTGAAGACAAGGGCGTGAAAGTTGTCATTGATGGTAAGAGTATGATTTATCTCAATGGAACAGAATTGGATTTTGTTAAAGAAGGTCTTAATGAAGGTTTTAAGTTTAACAATCCTAATAGCAAAAATGAATGTGGCTGCGGTGAAAGTTTTAACGTATGAGAATTTATTTATTATTTGATAAACCTAAAGCTGAATAGACGAAGGCTGTGACATAAATTTCCCACTGCCGGTTTCATATTTTCAACCTAGAGCATTTATGGACTATTTTACCCTTTTCGGTCTGCCATTTTCATATTCTATTGACCTTGAGCAATTAACTTACCGTTATCAGGAATTACAGCGTCAATATCATCCTGATCGCTTTGCTAACCAACCTGAGAGTGACAAATTAGGTGCACTCCAACAGGCTGCGACAATTAATGCTGCTTATCAAGCCTTAAAACACCCTTTGAAACGTGCTGAATATATGCTGACTTTATATGATATTGATATCAATAATGAGCAATATACTATGCATGATACGGCGTTTTTAATGGAGCAACTTGTGCTGCGTGAAGAATTGGCGTGTATCGAAACCAGTGAGCAAGCAGAAGAGGCATTAGCCTTATTTTCCTCTGATTTAGCTAAAACAATAACAAGCTACTTACGGGAAATGGAGAAACAGCTGAATGATGAACAGTGGATGAAGGCGGCAGATACTGTTCGCAAACTTCGTTTTCTCGATAAGTTGCAGCAACAAGTTGAACAATTGGAAGAGCGTTTATTCAATCGTTTTTAGAGTAAAATTTATGGCATTATTACAAATTAGTGAGCCGGGCATGTCGTCGATGCCACATCAGCGCCGTTTAGCGGCTGGTATTGATTTAGGTACAACAAATTCGTTGATTGCAACGGTTCGCAGCAAAAAAGCGGAAACACTGCCTGATCCGGCAGGATGTGAATTGCTACCCTCTATAGTCAGTTACCAATCAGCGGCTATTACAGTAGGTAATCAAGCGAAAGCAAAAGTGGAACAAGATCCGGCTAATACCATTATTTCAGTTAAACGCTTATTGGGCCGCTCATTGATTGAGATCCAGCAACGCTATCCTAATTTACCTTATCAATTGACAGCAAGTAAAAATGGCTTACCGTTGATCCACACAGCCATAGGGCAAGTTGATCCTATTCAAGTTTCTTCTGAGATACTAAAGTCGTTGGTACAGCGGGCAGAAGAAACCTTGAATGGTAAATTAGACGGTGTAGTGATCACCGTGCCTGCTTATTTTGATGATGCGCAACGTCAAGGAACTAAAGATGCAGCGCGTTTAGCCGGATTACAGGTTTTACGTTTATTGAATGAACCTACTGCGGCGGCTATTGCTTATGGTTTAGATTCACAGCAAGAGGGCATCATCGCTGTTTATGATTTAGGTGGTGGTACGTTTGATATTTCCATTCTTAGGTTGCAGCGTGGCGTATTTGAAGTGTTAGCAACGGGCGGAGACACAGCATTAGGTGGAGATGATTTTGATCAACTGCTGGTGGATTGGCTATATCAACAAGCGGGTATTACGGATCGCCAGGATCATCGCTTACAGCGGCAGATTTTAAATATAGCTAACCAGGCGAAAATAGCATTAACGGCTGGTGATAATACTGAAATTGAAATCAATGGTTGGCGAGGAACCTTGTCAAGGGAGCAGTTGAACGTATTAATTCGGCCATTGATTAAACGCACTTTATTAACCACTCGTCGTGCATTGAAAGATGCCGCAATTGATATTGATGATATTTTGCAGATTGTAATGGTGGGTGGTTCGACACGGGTACCGTTGGTACTTTCTATGGTTGAGGAATTTTTTGGCCTCACACCCTTAACTTCAATTGATCCGGATAAAGTTGTTGCCATCGGAGCGGCTATTCAGGCAGATATTTTAGTCGGTAATAAACCGGATAGTGAAATATTGTTACTTGATGTTACTCCTTTATCGCTTGGCTTAGAAATCATGGGGGGATTGGTTGAAAAAGTGATCCCGCGCAATACAACATTGCCTATTGCTAAGGCGCAGGAATTTACTACCTTCAAAGATGGGCAAACAGCCATGACATTTCATATTGTACAAGGCGAACGTGAAATGGTTAATGATTGCCGTTCTTTAGCGCGTTTTATCCTACGTGGAATACCGCCATTACCTGCCGGAAGCGCGCATATTCGGGTTGTTTTTCAAATAGATGCTGATGGATTATTGAGTGTTAGCGCGGTAGAAAAATCAACGGGTGTCAGTGCTTCGATTCAAGTTAAACCTTCATATGGTTTAACCGATGACGAAATTGCCAATATGATCACTGACTCAATCGTCAATGCGCAAGATGATATGGTAGAGCGCCATCTTGCCGAGCAGAAAGTTGAAGCTAGCCGGCTGATAGAAAGTTTAATGATCGCATTGAAAAAAGATGCTCATTTATTGAATAAAGAAGAAAAAGCAGCGATTGATAACGCTGTAAATGAATTAGTTAACTGCACACAGGGAAGCTCCTCTGTTGCGATTGAAAATGCAATTAAACAACTGGATAAGCAAACACAGGATTTCGCAGCTCGACGTATGGATATCTCTATTCGTCAAGCATTATCAGGTCATTCTGTGGACGAGATATAATAATGCCGAAGATAATTTTTTTACCGCATAAAGAGTTATGCCCGGAAGGGGCGGTTGTGGAAGTGGAGAAAGGTGAATCCATTCTTGATGCTGCTTTACGTAGTGGCATTGATATTGAACATGCTTGTGAAAAATCTTGTGCTTGTACAACTTGCCACTGTATTGTCCGTGAAGGCTTTGATTCTCTGGAGGAAAGCTCTGAACTAGAGGATGACATGTTGGACAAAGCATGGGGGTTAGAGCCTGAGAGCCGTTTAAGTTGTCAGGCCATCGTGACTAATGAAGATCTGGTCATAGAAATTCCTAAATATACCATTAATCATGCCAGAGAGCATTGATCCTTATATTTAATTGCAGGAGGGGATGGTGAATTTAAAGTGGATCGATAGCCGTGCAATTGTAGAGGCACTCTATGATAAATATCCTAATATTGATCCGCAAACGGTTCGTTTTACCGATATGCATCAGTGGATTTGCCAACTAGACGGATTTAATGACAATCCGCAAGCTTCTAATGAAAAGATCCTAGAAGCTATTCTATTAATATGGCTTGATGAGTATCAATAATAGCTGATTAAAAGATTAAATTACCTACAAAGCTGGGAATTGCCAGCTTTTTTATTATTCACATTCATCGTGCAATGTATGAACTCATGATAACCTCTATTATTAATATCTTATATTTATCAATAATTCCATAAACACATATGACAAACTAAGGTGGGAAGAGCGAATGGAAAAGCAGATCATGCAGGTCTCGCTATCTTATCAAGCAGCGGCGCCTTGCTGGGGAAAGAATGCATTAATTAGTTTCTGTGAGCAAGGGATAGTTATTCACTTGCAGCCACAAGCAAAACTGTGTGCGATCCAAAGTGCGGGTCGTCGATTAGATAGCCAAGGCATTCATCATGTCATGTTAGTAGGTGATGACTGGGACTTGGAAAAAAGTTGGGCTTTTTGGCAAGGTTTTAGAGCACCAAAGGGAGCCCGTTCTATTGAATGGCCAAATTTATCTGCAAATGAAAAAAAAGAACTACAGTACCGCATACGAATTATTGATTGGGTACGCGATATTATTAACGCACCGGCTGAAGAATTAGCGCCAACGCAGCTAGCGCAGCGCAGCGCCGACTTATTATGTGAAACAATAAAGGATAATATCAACTACCGTATCATTCAGGGTGACGAGTTAGCAAAACAGAAATATAGTGGAATTTATACTGTAGGCCGTGGCTCAAGCCGCCCACCTGCATTACTCGTGCTGGATTATAATCCAACTGGCAATTTAAAAGCGCCGGTATTTGCTTGTTTGGTTGGAAAAGGGATTACGTTTGATTCAGGTGGTTATAGTATAAAACCCTCTTCATCAATGAATTCAATGAAAGCAGATATGGGTGGGGCAGCTATGCTAACTGGGGCGTTAGCCTTAGCAATAAGTCGAGGTTTAAAACAACGCGTAAAGCTTTTCCTCTGTATTGCTGATAACATGGTGAGTGGTAATGCCTTCAAATTAGGTGATATTATTCGCTACCGTAATGGCAAGTCTGTTGAAATTATGAATACGGATGCGGAAGGAAGACTGGTTTTGGCTGATGGATTGATCGATGCAAGTAAAGAAAAACCAGTATTAATTATTGACGCTGCAACATTAACCGGTGCAGCCAAAATGGCAGTAGGCAACGATTATCAGTCAGTATTAAGTTTTGATGACAAATTGGTGGCTGAATTGATGTCTGCGGCAGAAATGGAAAATGAACTCTTCTGGCGTTTACCCTTAGCGGAATTTCATCGTCGCCAATTACCTTCTGCTTTCGCTGATCTAAATAATATAGCATCACCCTCTCATACTGCTGGTGCCAGCACTGCCGCGGCTTTCTTATCACATTTTGTTGAAAATTATCATAAGGGATGGTTGCATATCGATTGTTCAGCTACTTATCGTAAATCTGCCATGAGTTTATGGGCGGAAGGTGCAACCGGCATTGGTATCAGAACTATTGCTAGTTTATTATTGAAAAAGGCAAAATAGCCATTTCTTGTATGATTATTTACCAAGAAATTAATTTCTCTGGTAAATAATTAGTTGGTAAGAGAGTATTAATGATAAAGGAGGCTAAAATGGCGGCCGATAAAAACAATCAAACTGCGCTGATGACAACAATTACAGTGCCAGGCGATAGTGCTATTAAATTGAGCATACTTGAAACCTTACCACAAAAATTAATCAGTGGGCTGTGTCATTTTTTTCAACAATACAAAATCATACGCCGTGCTTTTTTACTACAAGCGAAGGATAATACAACAGCAGAAGAGCCGGTGATGCTTATTGCTTTAGAAATTAGTCTTGGCTATGAAAAGCAAGGGCAACAATTAATTCCACAGTTAGGAAGCATTGCCCTTGATTATCTTGAAGATAATCAGTCTGTTGATTTTTATTTTTTGCAGTCTAATGGCACAGATATTGATCATTTTATTGTTCACCATACGCAGCCATTTTATCAACGCAAAATAGGCGGTTGGTTGCGTAACACGATTGCTATTAAAAATTGTTAAATTTGGCTAGCCATTATTCCCTAATTTATACCAGCTAATTTTTTATATTTAAATTTATCTAAGCTTGCAACTTAAAAAAAGAATTTGGCTGATTATCTTTTTAATCGTATTTATCGTTTTAAATTTTAGAAAAATGTGATTTAAGCTAAAAAAATAAAAAAATTGTATAAAAAAAATTAACAAAATTTGTCGTCAAGTGGGCAATTGAATTGCCACTATCTATAATAGCCAGCTATTTTGCCTTAATAAAAATGATGATAAATCTTTTTCTTGGCAGGCAGTATGGATGCAAGGCAAAAATATCATGATGAAAAATAATAGCTAAGAGGATTTCTAATGACGATGCAACGTACGTTTTCCATTATTAAGCCAAATGCAGTTAAAAAAAATGTAATTGGTGCGATTTATAACCGTTTTGAGCAAGCTGGATTCGAAATTATTGCAGCTAAAATGGTGCATTTAAGTCGTGAACAGGCTGAAGGTTTTTATGCTGAGCATAAAGGTAAGCCTTTTTTTGCTGGATTAGTCGAATTTATGATCTCAGGCCCCATTATGTTGCAAGTCTTAGCGGGCAAAGATGCTATACAGCGTTATCGTGATTTAATGGGAGCAACGGATCCCTCTAAGGCATTGGCAGGAACACTACGTGCTGATTATGCAGATAGTTTTACCGCAAATGCAGTACATGGTTCAGATTCTGTCGCGTCCGCAGAACGAGAAATTGCTTTTTTCTTTACTGACGACGAAATATGTCCGCGTTAACAAACAGAAATAGGATATTATTAGCAAAATATTAATAAAGTTTGTAAAATGCCATACCTTGTTAAGTGATTTACTGGCAAGGTTATGGCATATAATGCTATTAAAAATAATATTTAGTCCCATAAATAAAGTTAATTGTTATAAAACCTACAGTTTTCGCCGAAAAGTGTAATAACGAGGCAATAAAAATGTTTCAATCTAAAACAGCAGCGCAGTGTGTGCCTTCTTTTTCTCCTGTCAGCAAATCAACAAAAGTCAATTTGCTAGATATGGATCGTAAACAGATGCGGCAGTTCTTTAGTGATATGGGAGAAAAACCCTTTCGTGCCGATCAGGTAATGAAATGGATTTATCACCACTGTTATGATGATTTTGATTTGATGACAGATATCAATAAGGTGCTGCGAAATAAATTAAAGCAAGCTGCTGAAATTCGGGCACCTGAAATTGCGCAAGAGCAGCGTTCTACTGATGGCACGATCAAATGGGCAATAACGGTCGGTGAGCAACAAGTCGAAACAGTATATATTCCTGAAGATGATCGCGCGACACTTTGTGTTTCTTCTCAAGTTGGCTGTGCGCTTGAATGTAAATTTTGCTCAACCGCGCAGCAAGGTTTTAATCGTAATTTACGCGTTTCAGAAATTATAGGTCAAGTGTGGCGGGCTGCTAAAGTTATTGGCTCTTTGAAATCCAGTGGTCGGCGCCCGATTACCAATGTTGTAATGATGGGAATGGGAGAGCCTCTATTAAATCTAAACAATGTTATTCCAGCAATGGAAATTATGATGGATGATTTTGGTTTTGGACTGTCAAAACGACGAGTGACTTTATCGACGTCTGGTGTTGTACCTGCTCTGGATAAATTGGCTGATATGATCGATGTTGCTTTAGCAATTTCCTTGCATGCACCGACTGACGAAATTCGTGACGAGATTGTACCTATTAATAAAAAATACAACATTGAAACCTTCCTGGCCAGTGTCCGGCGCTATCTAACTAAATCTAATGCCAATCAGGGACGTGTTACTGTTGAGTATGTCATGCTAAATGGTGTGAATGATAGTATTGAGCATGCACATCAGCTAGCTGAATGTCTTAAGCATACGCCTAGCAAAATTAATTTAATTCCTTGGAACCCATTTCCTGGTGCGCCTTACAGTCGTAGTTCCAATAGCCGTATTGATCGTTTTGCCAAAGTATTGATGAAATATGGTTTTACTACTATTGTGCGTAAAACGCGTGGCGATGATATTGATGCGGCCTGCGGTCAATTAGCGGGTGATGTTATTGATCGAACTAAACGAACATTGAAAAAACGCCTGGGTGGTGAACCAATTATAGTAAAAGCAGTCTGAATGTTAATTATGTAAATAAAGGGAATTAGATAGCAGAATTCCTTTTATTACCAGCTATATAAATAAATGAGAGTGATATGATAAGGATATCTATCATTAATATTCTATTGTTAGTGGGTTTATTAATAGGATGTACTAGTATTAATAAAGACGTTGATATTGCGATTGTGACACGGACACAGCTAGGCATTGCTTATCTATCAGCAGGGAATTATCCAGCAGCATCTTATCATTTTGACAAAATACTGCTGGCAGAACCGAAAAATGGGATTGCTAATTTAGGAATGGCGGTCATTATGCGTCAGCAAAAGCAATCATGCTTAGCATTAAAATATTTTAAAGTGGCAATTCGTTCATCCGCAATCAATAATACAAGTATGCGAGATTATTATTTAGACTTCTTATGCTCTGAAAATATATCTGAGGAGATGATTGAACTGAGGAAAGAAGAAGAACGTAGAGGGCTTAATTGTCAAAATATTTCCAAAATAAGCTAAGAAATATTATCGGTATGAAGGTTTTTGATTAACTTGATAGATGAAGTTTTTTAAAAGCCTTCATGATGTTAAAACTCAGAAAAGACCAATAGTTCCCCGAATGAATAGCAAACCTAAAACAGAAAAAACAGAAATCACCGTTGGCCAACGTTTATTGCAGGCACGGGAAACGCTTGGTCTTTCCCGAGAAATCGTTGCCGAACGACTTTGCTTAAAAGTATGCACCGTACGTGAGATAGAGGAAGACAGCAATTCCCATAGTGTTGATCCTACTTTCTTGCGTGGCTACATTCGTTCTTATGCAAAATTAGTGAAAATTCCAGAAAAAGAAATTCTTGAATTATTGGATAAACACACACCAGCAAAAGCGGCAGTAGTTTCTCCTATGCAAAGTTATTCCCTAGGAAAGACACGCAAAAAACGGGAAGGCTGGTTAATGAAATTTACCTGGCTAATTATCATTATTTGTATTGCTATGGTAGGTATTTGGTGGTGGCAGGGATATAAAGTACAAAAACAAGAAATTGCCACTATGGCTGAACAGAATCGCTCGAATGCTACTCAAATGCCGTCAGATCCATCTCCATCTCCTTCTGCGCCTGGCGCAGCAGACGCAATTGAACAAAATAATGTCAATACGTCGTCAACAGAAACTAGTATGCAGCCGGCAACCTCAGCGATAGCTAATAATGTCATATCTCCGGCACCTCAATCTCCATTAACTTCTGAAACACTAAAAAATAGTGATATCAATGTTAATACTGAGTCAGTCAATCCGACAGAAGTAAAAACAGTACCCTTGCCAGGCAGTATGACTAATAATAGTCATCCAGAGCGGAGTAGGGCAGAAGAAGCTGCTGCTGATACTAATGCTGCTAGTTTAGAATCGGGCGATGGAATTGTAATGAACTTTAAAGGGCAGTGTTGGTTAGAAGTTCGTGATGCTAAAGGTAAAATTTTATTTAGCGGTATGAAAAATGCAGGTCAGAAACTTGAATTAAATGGTGAACCGCCTTATGAATTTAATATTGGCATACCCGCCAATGTTAATTTGTTATTCAAAGGTAATTCGGTTGATCTAAATCGCTTTATTAAAGCTAATCGTCCAGCTAAGTTTAAATTGCCTGGATTGTAAATGAATTTTGTAAGACAACATCTATAAATAATGATAAATTGTGAACAAATAAGAAGCCATCGTCAATTCGATGGCTTCAATTATAGAAATAGCGTAAATTATTAAACATGGATGTTGAGGGAGAGTAATATGCATAATCAATCACCGATAAAGAGGCGTAAATCAACACGAATTTATGTAGGTAATGTTCCTGTTGGTGATGGTGCACCAATCACAGTACAATCAATGACCAACACGCGTACAACGGATGTTGCAGCCACAGTCAAACAGATTAAATCTTTAGAACGAGTGGGTGTTGATATTGTACGCGTTTCTGTACCCACAATGGATGCAGCTGAAGCGTTTAAGCTCATTAAACAACAAGTTAATGTTCCGGTTATTGCTGATATCCATTTTGATTATCGTATCGCACTAAAAGTTGCTGAATATGGAGCGGATTGTTTACGCATCAATCCGGGTAATATTGGTAATGAAGAACGTATTTGCCAGGTTGTTGACTGTGCACGCGATAAAAATATTCCTATTCGGATCGGCGTTAATGGTGGTTCATTAGAAAAAGATATTCAAGAAAAATATGGCGAACCCACGCCGGCAGCGTTAGTTGAATCGGCTATGCGCCATGTAGATATATTGGATAGATTGAATTTTGATCAATTTAAAATTAGTGTTAAAGCTTCAGATGTTTTTTTGGCCGTAGGCGCTTACCGTTTATTGGCTGATAAAATTGATCAGCCTCTACATTTAGGTATTACAGAAGCGGGTGGCGCGCGAGCTGGTTCAGTCAAATCAGCTATCGGACTGGGAATGTTATTAGCTGAAGGGATTGGTGATACATTACGTATTTCATTAGCTGCTGATCCCGTCGAAGAGGTTAAAGTTGGTTTTGATATTTTAAAATCACTGCGTATTCGTTCACGGGGTATTAATTTTATTGCCTGTCCAACCTGCTCACGACAAGAATTTGATGTTATTGGTACCGTTAATGCATTAGAAGAGCGATTAGAAGATATTATTACCCCGATGGATGTTTCAATTATTGGTTGTGTTGTTAATGGTCCTGGTGAAGCTGAGGTTTCTACTCTTGGTGTAACCGGAGCAAGAGCAAAGAGCGGATTTTATGAAGACGGTGTTCGTCAAAAAGAACGGTTAGATAATGCTGATATGATTGAACAGTTGGAAGCTAAAATTCGGGCAAAGGCTATTATGTTGGATGAAAATCTGCGGATTGATATCAAACGATTAGATAAATAGTTTAGTAAGATTGGCTCAATATCGTGGTGAGCCAATTTTGTTTATGGATTGCACCCTGTTAATATTCACTTTTATAATCCATATTATGGTAGATTTTTAAATAGAGAAATAACGTGGCTAAAAACATTCAATCTATTCGCGGTATGAATGACTGTCTTCCTGCCGATATTCAATTCTGGCAAAAAATTGAAAACAAATTAAAACAAATCCTTGCTAGTTATGGTTTTAGTGAGATACGAACCCCCATTGTAGAGCAAACTTCATTATTTTCTCGCGCAATAGGTGAAGTCACCGATGTGGTTGAAAAAGAGATGTATAGTTTTGATGACCGGGATGGCGACAGTATAACATTGCGGCCAGAGAATACAGCAGGTTGTGTACGTGCCGGAATCGAACATGGTTTATTGTACAATCAGCAACAACGCCTCTGGTATTTAGGCCCGATGTTTCGTTATGAGCGGCCACAAAAAGGGCGTTACCGCCAATTCCATCAGTTAGGTGCTGAAGTTTTTGGTTTAGCTGGTCCGGATATTGATGCCGAACTTATCATAATGACAGCACGTTGGTGGCGTGAGTTGGGGATTGCTAAACATGTTTCACTGGAATTAAATTCGATTGGCTCATTAGCAGCACGAGCAAAATATCGTCAGGCATTAGTCACTTTTTTGCAACAACATGAAGATAAATTGGATGAGGATTGCCGACGTCGATTATCGACTAACCCATTACGCATCCTTGATTCAAAAAATCCTGACGTGCAAAAACTGCTTAATGATGCTCCATTACTGGCTGATTATCTTGATGATGACTCGAAACAACACTTTATTGGACTTTGCAAATTACTTGATACTGCAGGCGTTCAATATCGAATTAATCAACGTTTAGTTCGTGGTTTAGATTATTATAATCGTACTGTCTTTGAATGGGTTACTGATGCATTAGGTGCACAGGGTACGATATGCGCTGGTGGGCGTTATGATGGTCTGGTTGAACAGCTTGGTGGAAAAGCGACATCGGCAGTAGGTTTTGCCATGGGAATGGAGCGCATGGTGTTATTGGTGCGCCAGATAAATCCAGATTTTGTTGCAGAGTGTTCCTTAGTTGATGTTTATTTGGTTGCTTGTGGTGAGGCAAGCCAACAGGCAATATTAGGCCTGGCGGAAAAAATTCGCGATCAACTGCCAGTGTTGAAATTAATGACTCATCATGGTGGTGGGAATTTTAAGAAACAGTTAGCTCGAGCAAATAAATCCCAGGCGAAAATTGCCTTAATTTTAGGTGAAGATGAGTATCAATCAGGTGAAGTCACGATAAAAGATTTACGCACGGGTGAACAGGAAAAAATTTCTCAGCAGAATATTGCTGTACGTTTGGCTGAACTTTTAGGTTAAAGGAGACTTTGTGGAAGTCTATACCACTGAAAACGAGCAGATAGATGCTATTAAACGTTTTATAGCCAACAATGGCAAAGCGTTATTAATTGGGCTAGTTATCGGAGTTGGTGCGATTATTGGTTGGAATTATTGGCAATCACATCAGGCAAATAGTTTGCAAGAAAGTGCTCAATCTTTTGAGCAAATTTCATCTCAATTGCAGACCGGTTCAAATCAAGCGCTGGCCGCTGCCGAGCAATTTGCTAATGAAACAAATAATATTTATGGTGTATTGACCAATATTGAGCTAGCTAAAATTGCGGTGGAAAAAAATGATATTGCTGGTGCAGAAAAAGCATTACTAAAGGCATTAACAATAGCCAAAGTAGATGATCTTAAAGATTTACTTAATGTTAGATTGGCGCGCATACAGCTAGCGTTAAATAAGCCAGATCAAGCTCTAATTACTTTGACGCAAGTGCAGGATAAAGGATGGAGTACCATCGTTGAAGATATTCGTGGCGATATTTTACTGAAAAAAGGTGATATCGCTGGTGCTCGTGCAGCTTATTCTAAAGGAATTGAATCAAGTGGAGCTGACATGATGAAAACAATATTAAAAATAAAAATTAATAGCTTGCCAAACTAAGAGGAATATTAATATGCAATTGGGTAGAACACTCTTGGTGGGTTTGTTGGCAGTGACTTTATTAATGGGATGCTCAACGGAAAAAGATTCCATAGTGATGTCTCCTCTACCTGAGGTTGACAATCAATTTAGCCCTTCTATCACTTGGCACCGCTCGATAGGGGATGGTAGTGGAAAATATTATTCTCAACTTTCGCCGGCTTACGATGATTCTGTTGTTTATGCAGCAGATCGTAAAGGATCGGTTAAAGCAATGGACGTTGATTCAGGTGAGATATTATGGTCAATTGATTTATCGCAACAAGTTGGTTTTTTCACCGCTAATTTGCCGGCATTACTTTCCAGCGGACTAACGGTTTCAGGGGATAAACTTTATATAGGAACAGAAACCGGTAAAGTTATTGCACTGAATAAAGCTGATGGAGAAATGGCATGGGAAACGGATGTTGCCGGAGAAGCACTTTCGCAGCCAGTAGTTAGTGATGGTTTAGTATTAATCCATACCAGTAATGGTGTATTACAAGCATTAGATGCGCACACAGGACAGAGTAAATGGAGTATTAATTTAGACACTTCAACATTATCAGTCAGAGGAAAGTCAGCGCCTGCTACTGCTTATGGCGTCGCGATTGTAGGTAGTGATGGTGGTCGTATTAGTGCCGTAATGCTTGCTCAAGGACAGATTGCTTGGCAACAATATATTTCTCAGATCCGTGGTGCAACTGAAATTGATCGTTTACACGATATTAATATGACGCCAGTTATTGATATCAATTCAGGCGCTATTTTTGCTATTGCGTACAATGGTGATTTAGTTGCTATGGATATGCGTTCTAGCCAAATTATCTGGAAGCGTGATCTAGGGTCGGTGAATGATATTATTGTTGCCAATGATATTATCTACTTAGTTGATCAAAATGATCGCGTGTTAGCAATTCGTAAAAGTGATGGTGTCACTGTATGGGCGCAAGATGCATTATTACATCGTAATTTAACTGCTCCGGCTATTTATGATGGTTATTTAGTGGTTGGTGATGGAGAGGGTTATCTTCATTGGTTAGATACCCAAGATGGTCAATTTGTGGCACAAAATAAAGTTGATAGTTCTGGATTACGCAGCCGTCCGGTGATTGCCAGTGACAAGTTACTTATTCAGGCAAAAGATGGAACCGTATATCTGATTGAACGTTAATTTTCTGACATTTTTTTATTTTCCAGATAGAATTAACGGCTGCTAATTTTCGCGGCCGTTTTATATTTTAGTATTCTGAAGATTGAAATCAGAATACCGATTTTAATTTTTATGAGGCATCTTAAAAATGATACCTGTCATTGCGCTAGTAGGGCGTCCAAATGTAGGAAAATCTACCTTATTTAACCGATTAACTCGAACCAGGGATGCACTGGTTGCTGATTTTCCTGGTTTAACGCGTGACCGAAAATACGGTAAAGCAGAGTTTGCAGGGCAGGAATTCATTATTATCGATACCGGTGGTATCGATGGTTCAGAAGAGGGAATAGAAAACCATATGGCTTCCCAATCCTTACTGGCAATTGAAGAAGCTGATATTGTTTTTTTTATGGTTGATGTGCGCTCAGGCTTGATGCCGGCAGATCATGCGATTGCTAAACATTTGCGCAGTCGCAAGAAGGATACTTACCTGCTAGCAAATAAAACCGATGGTTTGGATATTGATACGGTATTAGGTGATTTTTATGCACTTGGTATCCGAGATATTTATCCGATTGCCGCATCCCATGGCCGTGGTGTTACTCAACTGATTGAAAAAGTGGTTGCTCCCTATTCTGTGCAAATATTAGCCAATGACATGGAATTATCGGAAGAGGAGGCCAATGCGGCTTATTGGTTGGCTCAGGAAGAGAAAGTAGCGATTGAAAGTAGTGAAGAAGAAACCTTTGATCCGCGTTCACTACCCATTAAATTAGCGATTGTTGGTCGGCCAAATGTGGGTAAATCGACATTAACTAACCGTATTTTGGGCGAGGAACGGGTCGTTGTTTACGATCTGCCTGGTACTACGCGTGATAGCATTTATATTCCGATGGAACGGGATGGATGTGAATATGTACTGATTGATACCGCTGGTGTTCGTAAACGGGGAAAAATAACTGAAACCGTCGAAAAATTCTCGGTGATCAAAACATTGCAATCAATTGAAGATGCTAATGTTGTTTTGCTTGTTATTGATGCTCGACAAGGAATTTCTGATCAAGACTTATCATTACTAGGTTTTATTTTGAATGCGGGACGTTCTCTGGTGATTGCAGTTAATAAGTGGGATGGTATGTCACAGGAAGATAGACAATCAGTAAAAGATATGCTGGATTTACGCTTAGGTTTTATTGATTTTACTAAAGTTCATTTTATTTCAGCGTTGCATGGTAGTGGTGTGGGTAATCTATTTGAGTCTATTCAAGAAGCTTATGAATCGGCAACACGGCGAGTGGGCACAGCATTATTAACGCGTATAATGAAGATGGCTGAAGAAGAACATCAGCCACCACTAATTCGAGGCCGCAGAGTGAAAATGAAATATGCGCATGCCGGCGGTTATAATCCACCGATTGTGGTTATTCATGGCAATCAAGTCGCTGATTTACCCGATTCTTACAAACGTTATTTAATGAACTATTTTCGCCGTACATTACAGGTTATGGGGACGCCGATACGTATCCAATTTAAAGAAGGCGATAACCCTTATGCTGGGAAAAAAAATAAATTGACGCCAACGCAGCTGCGTAAGCGTAAACGTCTAATCGCCCATCTTAAAAAACGTTAATAACAAACGGCACGCTAAAAAATAAGTGTGCTGTTCAGGTTTATATCCATTCTTTTGCAATTAAAAACTGGTTATAAAGTTTTTCTTCATCTGAATTGGATTCAGGATGATAATTATATTCCCAGCGAACTAGTGGTGGTAAGGACATTAAAATTGACTCTGTTCTACCGCCAGTTTGTAACCCGAATAGGGTTCCACGATCGCATACCAAATTAAATTCTGCATAACGTCCACGACGATATAATTGAAATTGGCGTTCTCGCTCACCCCAAGCTATCTCTTTTCTTTTTTCAACAATCGGCAAATAGGCATTAAGAAAACCGTTACCTACATCCTGAGCAAAGTGAAAGCAGGTAGTAAAATCAGGTTGGTTTAAATCATCAAAGAAAAGACCACCAACTCCCCGTGGTTCATTGCGATGTTCGATAAAAAAATAACGATCACACCATTTTTTATAGTTGGGATAAATTTCTTTTCCATAAGGTAAACAGACAGACTGTGCAGTCTTATGCCAGTGTATAATATCTTCTTCAAAACCATAATAGGGAGTTAAATCAAATCCACCACCAAACCACCATACTGATGGTTCACCTGGTTTTTCTGCAATGAAAAAACGGACATTAGCATGAGCTGTTGGAATATAAGGGTTGAGTGGATGCGTAACTAAAGAAACGCCCATTGCTTGATAGCGACGTCCTGCTAGTAGTGGGCGATTTTCTGAGGCAGAAGTAGGTAATTGCTCACCACTTATATGTGAAAAATTAACTCCCGCTTGCTCAAAAATTGTCCCATCTTTTAATATACGACTCCGACCTCCTCCTTTGTGTTTATGTTGCCAGTTTTGTTCGGCAAATTTAGCGTTGTTATCGACATGCTCAAGTTGTTGACACAGCTTATCTTGCAAAGTGAGAAGAAATGCTTTCACTGCATTAATATCAGGTATATTCATAAGTTTAATTTTGATTATTATTAGAGCAGGAGATTAGCGTTTAATTATACACTTAATGCTGTCTGAGTGCATTTTGTTATTGATTGGATCTGGTAGTATGGCAATAACGCTAGCAAAATATTAAACATGATTGCTTATTGATACTAATAGTAGAGTGATGCATATTTCCGTTAGTTAAGTATGTGAATCGCAGTCTATTTAAAAACTGTCGTTGTTGTCAGTTTGAGTCTATGGTTAATACTATAATTATTGGCTAGTAAAGTTAATCTCAACAATTTCAGTTAAAAAGCGGAAGTATTTATCTATTTTCTTATCGTCAGAATGGATTTTATATAAAATTAATTTTAAAGAATAAAATTCTACAATTATTTAGTACTGGTATTATTATTTTAGTAAATTTAAATTACTTGGTATTAAAAAGCTATCGAGCACGGAGTTAAGTGAATAGAATAATAGGTTTAAGTAATAACTCTATGATTTATTGTAAATAAATTAAATTAGTTAAAAGTGAAATAATGATTTATGAGGTATAAAATCAACATTTTCGGCGCTATTTTATTCATTTTATTTTGCAACTATCATTCTTGTTTAGATAATAAGAATGCAAATCTTTATTCCTCGCTAACTAGGTAAGAAAATATGGAAATAAGAACCTTTCGGCAAGATGATTTTGAAGAAATCATCACACTATGGGAGCTTTGTCAGCTAATCCAAACAGATAGAGATCCTGAAGCGGATATTGAGCGTAAGATGTTATCGGGCGCAGATC
Source organism: Arsenophonus sp. aPb (assembly GCF_029873475.1). Lineage (NCBI taxonomy): Bacteria > Pseudomonadati > Pseudomonadota > Gammaproteobacteria > Enterobacterales > Morganellaceae > Arsenophonus > Arsenophonus sp. aPb. Next base: position 2,165,830 of record NZ_CP123499.1, on the reverse strand, counting down.
TTTTTTTAGTCGCTGAAATGGCAGGTGAAGTTGTTGGTACTATCATGGGAGGATACGATGGTTATCAAGGCTCTGCATATTATTTAGCTGTTCACCCTGAATATCGTGGTAGAGGGATTGCCAATGCATTAATTAGTCGTTTAGAAAAAAAATTAATTGCTAAAGGTTGCCCACAAATTATGTTTTTAGTACCCGAAGAAAATGATGCTACCATCTGTATGTGTGAGAAAATGGCTTACGAAGAGTTGCAGCAGGAAAATATTTTATATACTAAACGATTAATTGATGATCAGGCATTTGAGTGAGCAATTCAATTAATTTGATGATAGCAATATTTCTCTTTTTTGATATAAAATTTTATTAATTTATTTTTTGGAAAACTTTTTTATCGGTATTGCTGAGTTATTTCAAAATTGTCAGATTAATAAAAATTAATTTGCCTTTATAGTTGTAAAAGGCTTGTTTTCCTTGCTTGTTTGTAGATTATTAACTTGTATTCTATCATGCTGTTAACTTTAAATATTATAAACATATTTTAAATAAAATTATTAATTTTTTTACTTTTTTTATTATGTTGTAAATTGATTTAAGGGGTTTTTATGCCACAACTTTTTGGGAACAGCCGAGTAAATTGGTTTAGAGTGTTATTCGTAACAAGTCTATTATCATTAACAGGATGTAGCAGTATTTCATGGTCAAATTTATATCCAATGAATTGGTTTGCTAGTTCAGTTAAAATTTCTGCTACTGGTGTTGGTCAGATTAATAAAATGACCCCGATGAAAGAACAGATTATTGCCGCAGCGTTAGATAAGCGATACTATTTTCGTTCTGGAATGCAAATTGAACAGGGGCAGTTAATGTCTCTTTTTCAAGGCATAAAAAATGATCAAGAAAAGATAGTCATTTATGGTATTGAAAAGGGCGAAGTTAAACGAATTGAAATAATGGATGAAGATATTAAAACAGTGTGGGAGACACAAATAGGCACCCCATTTTCGCAAATCTACCAAAATGCAGTGCAAGGTAGTTGTTACCCTGATCCAAATCAAACCAATATGTTAACCATCAATTGTGTTTCTCCCCAATCTACCCATGTCATATATCGTTTTACTGGCAAATGGAGTGGTCCTAAAAATTTAGTGCCATCAAATGATGTTTTAGTCAATTGGAAAGTTAGTGGTATTATTTGGTCAGCACAATAATAATTTAATTTAGTAGTAAATTATCAAAGCATGACATAAAGAATCAATTATTACATTCTTTAATTAATTTGGCATATTATAAATTAATTGCCGGGATTTTTAGATATTTTTGTTTAGAATGATGATATCAGCGTTATTTTATTCTTTATTATAAAAATAATCAGGTAAATAATGTGACTTATTTGGAAAATTTTATTGGTAATACGCCATTAGTTAAACTAAAAAGATTGACTAAAAATAGGGATGCTGAAATTTGGGTAAAACTAGAGGGTAATAATCCTGCCGGTTCTGTCAAAGATAGAGCTGCCCTATTTATGATCCAGCAAGCAGAAAAGCGCGGTCAAATTACACCTGGTGATACCTTAATTGAAGCAACTAGTGGTAATACTGGGATCGCATTGGCAATGATAGCCACCATAAAAGGATATAAACTAAAATTATTAATGCCGGAAAATATGAGTATTGAACGTCAGTTAGTGATGCGAGCTTATGGTGCTGAAATAGTTTTGGTTAGTGAAGCGGAAGGAATGGAAGGGGCACGTGATCTTGCATTACGGATGCAAGCTCGGTATGAAGGAAAGGTACTTGATCAATTTAATAATCTTGATAATCCGTTAGCCCATTTTATGACGACAGGCCCTGAAATCTGGTGCCAAACAGCGGGGCAGATCACGCATTTTGTCTCAAGCATGGGTACAACTGGGACAATTACCGGTGTTAGCCAATATTTAAAATCTAAATCAAATAAAATAGAAATTATTGGTTTGCAGCCAGCTGAAAATAGCTATATTCCAGGAATTCGGCGTTGGTCTCGAGATTATATTCCAAGTATTTTCAAATCTGAACAAGTTGATAGAATATTGGATATCACTCAGATAGAAGCAGAACTGATGATGAAAAACCTAGCAATAGATGAAGGCATCTTTTGTGGTGTTAGTTCAGGAGCCGCGGTGGCTGGTGCATTGCGTGTAGCTAAACAAAATCCTGGAGCGGTTATTGTGACTATTATTTGTGATAGAGGGGATCGCTATCTTTCCACCGGGTTATTTAATTGAATTAAATAACATTAAAGACAAATTGTTGCTTATAGGAAATAGTTCTTGTTACTAAGTCGTGAAATAGAGAAGAAATTCCCTTCATAAATAATTTATGAAGGGAAGAATTATAGTTTATTTTTTGATCTGCATAATAACGGTTTCACCTACAATGACAGAGCCAGTTAGTTTAATTAGCTCTTTTATTTCATCCATATTAGAAATAACCACAGGTGTTAATGTCGATTTTGCTTTTTCTTCTAATAGAGGAAGATCAAGTTCAAGTACTAAATCACCTTTTTGTACTTTTTGCCCTTCCTCTGCTAGGCGAGTGAATCCTTCGCCCTTTAACTCAACTGTATCAATACCAAAGTGGACAAATAACTCAATACCATTATCTGATTCAATAGAAAATGCATGGTTGGTTTCAAATATTTTACCAATCGTCCCATCAACTGGAGCCACAATTTTGTTACCAGTAGGCTTGATAGCAATACCATCACCAACAATTTTCTCGGCAAAAACAACATCTGGAACATCTTCTATATTAACAATTTCACCTGAAATTGGGGCAATAATATCGATATTACCAGTGCTATTTTTATCATCTGAAACCAGTGATTTGAGTTTGTCAAACAGACCCATGGATCTTCTCCTAATTAATTGTTTTCTTATGGGGTCAAGAGTTGGTTGATGATTTTAGCAAAGTGTTTTTTCTTTAATAAATGTTTCAACCAAATCCATCAATTCCTTCGCTGTCGGTTGATTAAGAGCTTGTTCTGCTAATGTTTTTGCATCTTTGAAATTTGCATTTCGAATAATTTTTTTAATACTTGGGATTGAGATTGCACTCATACTAAACTCATCTAATCCCATACCAAGTAATAATAGTGTAGCACGTTCATCACCAGCAAGCTCACCACACATACCTGTCCACTTGCCTTCTAAATGAGAAGCATCAATAACTTGTTTAATAAGTTTTAACACGGAAGGAGACATTGGATTATAAAGATGAGAAATCAGATCATTTCCGCGATCAACGGCTAAGGTATATTGTGTTAGATCATTGGTTCCGATACTGAAAAAATCAACTTCTTTTGCTAAATGATGAGCAATAACTGCAGCCGCTGGTGTTTCAATCATTATTCCAACTTCAATCGATTGATCGAAAGCGTGCTTTTCCTCGCTTAACTGCTTTTTAAGTATTGCTAATTCTTCTTTCAAGGTACGAATTTCTTCCACAGAAATAACCATAGGAAACATAATACGTAGTTTACCGAAGGCAGAGGCTCTTAAAATAGCACGTAATTGAGCATGAAGGATTTCTTTGCGATCAAGAGAAATACGAATTGCTCGCCAGCCAAGAAAAGGATTCTCTTCTTTCGGTAGGTTCATATAGGGAAGATCTTTATCCCCACCAATATCCATGGTACGAATAATAATAGCTTGTGGATCCATGGCTTCTGCGACCGCTTTATAAGCCTGAAATTGTTCTTCTTCGCTAGGTAAATTATTGCGATCCATAAACAGAAATTCAGTACGATATAATCCTACCCCTTCAGCGCCATTACGCTCAGCGCCTTCTATATCACGTACAGTACCAATATTTGCGCAAACTTCAACTTGATGACCATCTAAAGTTATTGCTGGCAAATCTTTTAATTTTGCGAGCTCGCTTTTTTCACGTAAATATTCTTCTTTAATTTGTTTAAGCTTGTCAATTTCACTATCAGATGGATTTTGATAAATATGATTATTGATAGCATCTAAAATAATATAATCATTTTGTTGGATGTGCTTGGTTGCATTGCTTGTGCCAACAATAGCCGGAATTTCCAGCGATCTGGCCATAATTGAAGTATGGGAAGTGCGTCCGCCTAAATCGGTAATAAAACCAAGCACTTTCTGCAAGTTTAATTGTGCTGTTTCAGAGGGGGTAAGATCTGCTGCAACTAAAATAACTTCTTCTGTAATTGAACCAAGATCAACAATAGGCAATCCTAGAATATTTTTTAGTAGGCGTTTACCAATATCTCTGACGTCAGCGGCACGCTCTTTAAGGTATTCGTCATCTAATTCTTCTAATGCTGTGGCCTGTTCTTCAATCACTTTTTGCGCTGCTGCATCTGCAGTTTTATGCTCTTTTTTTATGAAAGAAAGAATTTCCTGCTCAAGTTCTTCATCTTCAAGCAGCATTATATGACCTTCAAATATTTCCGCTTTTTCTTCACCAAGATTTTTTTCTGCGGTTTTTTTTATCGTTTTTAATTGTTCTATTGCTTTTTCGCGTCCAGCAATAAAGCGGTTAATTTCACTGTCAATTTGTTCATCAGAAATTTTCTTTTGATTGACAACAATTGGCGCTTCTTTAAGAATTAATGCCTTGCCGAAGGCGATACCTGGTGATACTGAAATTCCTGAAATCATAAATGTTACCTTACTACCAATGGGCGAAAAATAGTTAGCTCATAGGACTATGGCTTTAATACTTACGGTTAAATAGATATCCCCGGATAAAGGTATCCAGGGATAAAAAATAGAAAATAAATGCTATATTGCCCGTATGTCATTACTCCAATTCAGCCATTAGCTTAACCAGATGTTCTACCGCTTTCTGCTCATCTTCACCTTCGGCAGAAATCGTGACAACAGTCCCCTGAGTCAGGCCGAGTGTTTGCAGTTTAAATAGACTTTTTGCGCTTGCCGATTTGCCGTTATAAGTAAGCGTAATTTCAGAAGAAAAGCTTTTTGCCTCTTTGACAAATTGGGCCGCCGGGCGAGTGTGAAGACCATTAGGTGCTGTGATGGTGACTTCTTGTTGGAACATATTATTTCCCTCAACAAACTTAATATTTTTTTATTAGTAAATCCAAAATATATTAGCTGAAATAATTTGGATTTGCGTATTACTTTTCAGTGATAATAAAAGAAAAACGTTTTCATTAGATTATCAATCATAAATTTTATCTATATCGACATTATAGCCAGACATGATAATTTGCCTAGTTTATGTCCTGTTGTTAAATTTTTCACTGCTCATTTTTTGATTAATTTCGATTGTCGAAATAATTAATGACTTAAATACTAAACTCGTTTCAAGAAATCATCTTAATACACACTAAACTTTGATCTATGACACAAAAAAAGCACTTTTAAAGTGCTTTTTTAGCTAATTGTGCTCATAAAAAGTCGTTAGCTTGGTTTGGCAGCAGAAAATAAATCGGTACTCAAATAACGTTCACCGGAAGAAGGTAAAATAACCACAATATTTTTATTTTGAAATTCTGGTTTTGCGGCTAATTTTACCGCTGCGGCAACCGCTGCGCCGGATGATATACCGGCTAAAATACCTTCTTTCTGCATAATTAGGCGAGCGGTTTGTATCGCTTCGTCATCGCTAATAGCAAATACATCATCAATAAGTGAAAGATCAAGATTATCAGGGATAAAACCAGCGCCTATGCCTTGGATTTTATGTGGACCAGGTTTTATTTCTTTACCAGCTAATGTCTGACTTATTACTGGTGATGCGGCGGGCTCAACAGCAATCATTTTAATGGCTTCACCGCCTACTGTTTTTTTTAGATAACGGCCAATGCCAGTAATTGTACCACCGGTACCAACTCCCGCGACGACAGCAGCGATTTGACCATCAGTATCTTGCCAAATTTCAGGTCCAGTTGTTTTTTGGTGAATTTCAGGATTGGCCGGATTATTAAATTGTTGCAAAAGAAGGTATTGATCGGGTGCACCGGCAACAATTTCGATTGCTTTTTCAATAGCGCCCTTCATGCTCTTAGCACCTTCAGTTAAGACTAGATTAGCACCAAGCGCTTTTAATAATTTACGCCGCTCAAGGCTCATTGTTTCAGGCATAGTCAAGGTAAGCTTATACCCGCGTGCAGCGGCTACGTAAGCCAGGGCAATCCCGGTATTGCCACTGGTCGGCTCGATTAATGTTTTATTGGTTACTAATTTGGATAATTTAGGGGTTAACAGACCTTTTTTTTCTGCGTCCCAAATCATATTTGCGCCAATACGGCATTTTACGCTAAAACTCGGATTACGTGATTCGATTTTTGCTAACAAATTTCCGCTACCAAAGTGTTTCAAACGAACTAATGGAGTATGACCAATAGTTAGCGAGTTATCTTCATAGATGTTACTCATCGATCGTCCTTAGTATTTTTCAGAAGCTATAAACATGCCTAAATATAGTACTAATCACCATACGCTAAGCGAATTATTTTGGAAATAAAAATTTATACTATTGTTCTATTGGACAGGTAGTTATCGCACTTTGATGAATTTTACTAACTTTCATAACGGAATATTTAGTGGCAGTTTATAATTATTTTTCAGCAAATTAAGCACAATTTTTTAGCTGATTGTAGTTATTAGCATCAAATAGCTACCATCATTTTTATGATTATTGTTGCCATCTGAGAATAGCTGAAGTCAGTGTAAGAAATTTTAGCTAACTTCAGCGTTTGAGTTAATAGCTGGTATGTCGCGGACGGTAAAGATCAACCCACATTGCTGTTGCACCACAGATTGCAACAGGCATAATAACCAAATTAATAATTGGGATCATGGTCAACAAATTGACTAATGCACCAAACTGGATACTGGTTGTTCGATTCTTGCCAAGTGCCAACTTCATTTGATCAAATTTTACTTTATGATTATCAAAAGGATAATCACAGTATTGAATTGCCATCATCCAAGCACCAAATAAAAACCATAGAATTGGAGCGACTGTCTGCGCAATACCAGGAATAAAAAACAGGATAAGCAACGGAATAACGCGAATAAGGTAGTAGCATAATTTGGTTACTTCCCGCGCTAAGATTCGCGGTATGTCGGCAATAAGTACCGCAAAACTGGTATCAGGTGCCGGTGTTCCCGTTAATTCCGCTTCCAATTTTTCTGCTAACCAGCCATTAAAAGGAGAAGCAATAAAATTGGCGATAGTACTAAAGAAGTAGCCAAATATAAGCAAAATCGAGATCACCGCAATAGGCCATATTAGATAACTTAACCACTGCATCCAGCTGGGAACATACGAGAGTAACGTTTGGATCCAGTCGCCTAATTTACTATAAAGCCACCAAAAGGCACTACCAAGTAAAATAATATTTGCTAATAGAGGTAAAATAACGAAACGCCTTATACCAGGGCGAGTAACTAGCTGCCATCCTTGAGCAAAATAATAGAAACCGTTCGCAGTTTTTAGTGATTTTATTGAATTAATCATACTTCATATTTTCTCCTTTAGGTTTGATCTTGTATCATATAGATAGGATTTTTAGCTGGCTAGTATTTTGTTGGCTAAAAAAGCAGCAAAAAAAGAATAAATATCTAACTTTTTGTAAGAAAATTATGTAGAGGGTTGCACTTAACGTTATTGGCAAATACTCTTAATATAATGATAGCGCCATGGTGGCGATTATTTTCAAACAACAGAGATAGAGCGATGCAGGATTTGCGTCTAATATTAGTGGTCGTTGGTGCGATAGCTATAATAGCTTTACTGTTACATGGCTTTTGGACAAGTCGTAAAGAGCGTTCGAAGCTATTTAAAGATCGCCCTATGAAGCGCCGTAAGCAACCTACTCAGGATACTGCTGAGAGTGTAAGCTCGCCATCGCTTGGCGATAAAACAGTGGAGGCACAACAATTAGCATCTAAATTGACTCGTCAGGAGGCAAATGAACAATTTGCTTCCCAAAAATCTGAATCATCTAAGGTCGTTAAAACACCTAATGATGATCCACGTTTAGCTGATACTGATGTAGAAATTGGATCTGGTGCTAAGCAAGAAAAAAGTGTTCAAACTAAACAGCTTGAACTGGAAATTTCGGAGCCTGCGCTAAATTCAATGAATAGTGAAGAAAGAGAAGGATCTTTCGTAGCAAACACAGTAGAAAGCAACCAACATGTGGTTGGTGAAGTTGAACATCCTGATGGAGAAAAACAACACAGTAAATTAGTCCCTGAGGCTAATAAAAAAGATATTGTGGTTGTTTTACATGTTGCGGCACTGCAAGGTCAAGTTTTAGGTGGTGATCTGTTGTTACAAAGTATTTTTCAATCGGGTTTTCAGTTTGGTGAAAAACAGATATTTCATCGTCATGTTGATCCTTCTGGTTCTGGGCAGATTTTATTTAGCTTAGCCAATATGGTCAAACCCGGTTCTTTTGAGCCAGAGGCCATGTCTGATTTCACCACACCAGGTGTTTCTATATTTATGATGGTACCTTCATATGGTGATTCAGCACAAAACTTCAAGTTGATGTTGCAAGCAGCACAACGTATTGCGGCTGATGTTGGTGGTGTCGTGCTTGATGAAGATCGCAAAATGCTGACTCCCCAAATGATTGAGGTATATCATAGCCGAATTAGAAATGCATTAACTTAAATCATAGCTTGATTAGTAATCGACCCCCGTGATAGCGGGGGTTTTGTCTTTAGTTGTATGGTGAATAATGAAAGAACAACAAAATTATCTTGCGCGGCTTAAACAGCAATTACGGCATCATGAATATCTTTATCATGTATTAGATACGCCTGAAATACCTGATGCAGAATATGATCGGTTGATGCAGGAATTGAAAAAATTAGAGGCTGAGCATCCAGAATGGATCACGGCTGATTCGCCAACACAACGAGTTGGTGCTGCGCCATTGACGGCTTTTGAGCAGGTACGCCATGAAATACCGATGCTGTCACTAGATAACGTTTTTGATGAAGAGAGTTATTTAGCTTTTGATAAACGAGTGCATGATCGTTTAAAAAATAATAGCCAGTTGACATTTTGTTGTGAGCTTAAATTAGATGGTTTAGCGGTTAGCTTGTTATATGAACAGGGTGAACTGGTACAAGCAGCTACGCGGGGTGATGGTACAACCGGCGAAAATATTACTGCTAATATTCGTACTATTCGAGCAATTCCGCTGCGTTTAACCGGCGATAATATTCCTGAGCGGATTGAAATTCGCGGTGAAGTTTTTATGACCCATCGGGGGTTTGAAAAACTGAATGAAGAAGCCCGGCGTAATGATGGTAAAATTTTTGCTAATCCACGTAATGCTGCGGCAGGCTCATTACGTCAGCTAGATCCCCGTATTACTGCCAAAAGACCATTAGCCTTTTTTTGTTATGGTTTTGGCCTTCTGGCGGGTGGTCAATTGCCTGCTAGCCAATATCAATGTCTAATGCAGTTTAAAAAATGGGGATTACCCGTTAGTGATAAGATAGCGCTTTGCCAAAATAGCCAACAAGTTTTAGCCTATTATCACCAAATTGAGCATGCACGTTTAGGCTTAGGTTTTGATATTGATGGTGTTGTTATTAAAGTGGATCCCTTGCAACTGCAAGAAGAGCTCGGTTTTGTTGCTCGCGCTCCACGTTGGGCGACGGCATTTAAATTTCCAGCTCAAGAACAGATCACTTTATTACATGATGTTGAATTTCAAGTGGGGCGTACCGGTGCTATTACGCCAGTTGCTCGATTAGAGCCTGTTCAGGTTGCAGGTGTTACTGTAAGTAATGCAACATTACATAATGCTGATGAGATAGAACGATTAGGCGTACACATTGGGGATACCGTTGTTATTCGCCGAGCGGGTGATGTGATCCCGCAAATTGTTAATGTACTCGCTGATCGTCGTCCTATTGATAGCCGAGAAATTCGGTTTCCTATTCACTGTCCGGTTTGTGGTTCAGCCATTGAGCGAATTGAAGGTGAGGCGGTGATCCGTTGTACTGGCGGTTTAATTTGTGCGGCACAACGTAAAGGCGCCTTAAAGCACTTTGTTTCACGCCGAGCAATGGATATTGAGGGAATGGGTGATAAGATTATTGATCAATTGGTTGATAAAGAGTATGTAACGACAGCGGCTGATCTTTACCGTCTAAATCTGGATATTTTAGCCAGATTAGAGCGTATGGGGCTAAAGTCGGCACAAAACTTAATTAATGCACTTGATAAATCCAAACAAACCACATTAGCCCGCTTTATTTATGCGTTGGGTATTCGGGAGGTTGGAGAAGCAACGGCAAGCAATTTGGCGGCACATTATACTACATTAACTTCTATTATGGCTGCAGATATAGAGTCGCTCAAAAAGGTGCAAGATGTTGGCGAGATAGTGGCGAAGCATATTGTTAATTTTTTTCATGAACAGCATAACCGGGATGTTGTTAATCAATTAGTGAACGAAATTGGTATTAGCTGGCCAGCAATGCCGGCTAAGAAAACGGATAGTCCATTCACTGGTAAAACGATAGTTTTAACCGGTACGCTAAATCGTTTAACGCGTGATGAGCTAAAAGATAAATTAATATTACTTGGCGCAAAAGTCACGGGCAGTGTTTCTAAAAAAACCGATCTAGTAATCGCAGGTGAGGCAGCTGGTTCTAAATTGGCCAAGGCCAATGAGTTAGGAATAAAAATTATCAATGAGGATGAATTAATAGCATTACTCGAAGAGCATTAATATTTTATCGCTTTTCGGCGTAATAATTCGCAGGATATTGGCTGCTTTGATAATGCAATACTTTTATTCATTATCAATTAGCTATCTGCAAGTTAAATCACTAAATTACTCATTTAAAGCTATTTTTAGTGATTAAAATCACACCCGATTATTTTCTATTACATAAAATAATATAACTATTTGTTAAATTAAAAACCGACTTGGAAATATTTATGTCTGCAGTTTTTCACTTTCTTTTATCCATTATTCTGATTGGTGGGTTATCGATTTTAACCAGTAGCGATCGTGCTAGTATTCGCATTCGCTACGTTTTGCAACTATTAATTATTGAGTTACTATTGGCTTGGTTCTTCCTCAATTCGGATATTGGACAGGGATTTATTGCTGGATTTGCTAAATTTTTTGACTATTTATTAGTTTATGCCGCGGCAGGAACTGATTTTGTATTTGGTGGTATGATGGATGCAAATCTGGCTACCTTCTTTTTACGCGTATTGTGTCCAATTATTTTTGTTTCAGCGTTAATTGGCATCTTGCAACATATCAAAGTGTTACCTTTTATTATTAAAATAATAGGCACGTTACTGGCTAAAGTTAATGGTATGGGAAAGCTGGAATCTTTTAATGCGGTCAGTTCATTAATTCTCGGTCAATCAGAAAACTTTATTGCATATAAAGATATATTGAGTCAAATGTCGCCACGTCGTATGTATACCATGGCAGCAACAGCCATGTCGACGGTGTCTATGGCGATTGTTGGCGCTTATATGGGAATGCTTGAGCCTAAGTATGTCGTTGCGGCACTCATCCTAAACATGTTTAGTACATTCATTATCCTATCGTTAATTAATCCTTATTCAGTTAAAGAGGAAGAGGATATTCAAGTCAGTCATCTGCATGATGGACAAAGTTTTTTTGAAATGTTAGGCGAATATATTCTGGCGGGTTTCAAAGTTGCGTTAATAGTCGCAGCCATGCTGATTGGCTTTATTGCAATTATTGCTGGAATTAATGCCATTTTCAGTGCAGTGATAGGAATAAGTTTTCAGGATTGTTTGGGCTATGTGTTTTATCCATTAGCATGGATCTTGGGTATTCCTGTTGAAGATGCACTTAAAGTGGGGAGTATTATGGCCACCAAATTAGTGTCTAATGAATTTGTGGCGATGGGATATTTGAAACAAGTTGCTGCTGAGTTATCCCCTCGTTCAGTGGGCATTTTGTCGGTCTTTTTAGTCTCTTTTGCTAACTTTTCATCAATAGGAATTGTTGCCGGCGCAATCAAAGGTCTCGATGAAAAACAGGGAAATGTTGTTTCTAGTTTTGGCTTAAGATTATTATATGGTTCCACGCTAGTAAGTTTCTTATCGGCAGCGATAACGGGTTTAGTGTTGTGATAATTTAACTGCGTATTTTACCAAGCGACGTTCTTTATTAAAGAATGTCGCGTTTAGTTAAATCAATGAATATATTGGAATGCTGTATGCAGAAACAGGATCTGATCGATATTGCTAATACTGTTATCCCATTCGGTAAATACAAAGGACGGGTTTTGATCGACTTACCCGAAGAATATTTACTTTGGTTTGCGCGTAAAGGTGAATTTCCTCAAGGGAGATTAGGTTATTTAATGGAAATGACATTAACAGTTAAGGTAGAAGGGTTAGACAATTTAGTTAAACCACTAAAGCGTTCATAGTAAGCAACGGGGTTTCAAGATCGATTAAACATATTTGGCTGGAATTTAAATTTGGTGGAGCTAAGCGGGATCGAACCGCTGACCTCTTGCATGCCATGCAAGCGCTCTCCCAGCTGAGCTATAGCCCCTAACCAAAGCCTGTTAGACGAGCGCATGATATGCAAGCTGAATAAGACTGTCAATCGATTAATATGAAAATAGCGTTTAACCGTTGAAAAAATGGTCATAAAGCCTGGTATAAAGAAAAAAGGCACAGTGATAATGTGCCTTTGAGCTAATCTAATTCCATTAATTAGCACTATTTTCACGCTCTTTAATATAAAGCAAAGCATTATCAATGCGTTTTAATGAACGAGTTTGGCCAATAGCATGTACAGTGGCATCAACACTCGGTGATTGGGCTGTTCCTGTCACAGCGACCCGTAGTGGCATACCCACTTTTCCCATCCCAATTTCAAGTTCTGTCGCCGTTGATTCGATTGCCTGATGGACATTTTCACATGTCCAATTGCTAATTGTTGCCAATTTTTCCCGTACAGTTTCTAATGGTAAGCCCGCTATTGGGCGTAAATGTTTTTTCGCGGCCTCGGCGTCGAACTCAGCAAAATCCTGATAGAAATAGCGACATGAAGCGGCTATTTCTTTTAAGGTCTTACAGCGTTCACCGAGAAGCTTGACTAAATCTGCTAAGCTTGGTCCGATTTGGGTATCAATAGCTTGCTGCTCAATGTGCCATGCTAAATGAGTAGCAACATATTCGGCAGGTAGTGAATTGATATAATGGTGATTAAGCCATAATAATTTGTCGGTATTAAAGGCACTGGCGGATTTGCTAATCGCATCTAGGGAAAAATAACTGATCATTTCATCACGGCTAAAAATTTCTTGATCGGCATGGGACCATCCGAGACGCACCAGATAGTTTAATAAGGCTTCTGGTAGATAACCGTCATCGCGGTATTGCATAACACTAACTGCCCCATGACGTTTAGATAATTTTTTACCATCATCACCTAAGATCATTGAAACATGCGCATATACAGGTATTGGCGCGCCAAGTGCTTTTAATATATTAATTTGTCGTGGAGTATTATTAATATGATCTTCACCACGGATCACATGAGTGATCTTCATATCCCAGTCATCAATGACAACACAGAAATTATAGGTAGGAGAGCCATCGGTACGGCGTATAATGAGATCATCAAGCTCAAGATTACTAAATTCAATAGGGCCACGGATTTGGTCTTCAAAAATCACAGCGCCTTCTTGGGGGTTACGAAAGCGCACTACGTGAGGCTCATTCGGTGTATGATTATGAGCATGATCGCGGCAGCAGCCATCATAACGAGGTTTTTCGCCTCTAGCCATCTGCTCTTCACGTAAATTGTCTAACCGTGTTTTAGAACAATAACAGCGATAAGCTGTCCCGGCGCTAAGCATTTGATCGATAACAGCATGATAACGGTCGAAGCGTTTAGTTTGGTAGTAAGGACCTTCATCCCAATTTAAACTTAACCAGTTCATTCCATCCATTATGGCGTCAATAGCATCTTGTGATGAACGCTCAAGATCGGTGTCTTCAATACGTAAGACAAACTCGCCGTTATTATGTCGACTATATAGCCATGAATAGAGTGCAGTACGAGCGCCGCCGACGTGAAGATAACCAGTTGGACTTGGTGCAAAACGGGTTTTTATTTTATTCATTAGGATTGCCTTAATGACCTTTTTTTATATCGAATCTAGTCAGTGATAAATTTACAATCGGTTATTTTATCACTGCAACTTAATTCCTCAATGCTATTAGCACGATATTCATACTTTATTTTGCTCATTTAGCAGTAAAAATGCTTAATTTATCCTGATAGGATCTAGACTAAATAAGTTTAAATAAATATTATTTTGCGTCGATAATATTAGGTGCATCTTGCTTAATTTTGCAACGAACGAATATTTTCCTTTGAAAAACCGTTGACTCATGCAGAACTATCCCTATAATGCACCTCCATCACGACGGGCGATTAGCTCAGTTGGTAGAGCATCTCCCTTACAAGGAGGGGGTCATCAGTTCGAATCTGGTATCGCCCACCAATTGTTGTGATGATTTTATTATGATTGGGCGATTAGCTCAGTTGGTAGAGCATCTCCCTTACAAGGAGGGGGTCATCAGTTCGAATCTGGTATCGCCCACCAATCATAATTAAGTATCATACTTAAGTAAAAGTGTTACCTATTTTTGTTATGAATGGGCGATTAGCTCAGTTGGTAGAGCATCTCCCTTACAAGGAGGGGGTCATCAGTTCGAATCTGGTATCGCCCACCATTTAGGTCAAAAATAAAGCATTATTTGTTTAAGTTATTTATAATATGTTTTGCTATTAATAGGGTCGTTAGCTCAGTCGGTAGAGCAGTTGACTTTTAATCAATTGGTCACAGGTTCGAATCCTGTACGACCCACCATTGATAGTATAAGATAAGATTTTTGTTTATCTTTTTTGTTATTCACTAAGCATAATCAAGATCAACATAATCCAGTTTCATCAGATGGGTCGTTAGCTCAGTCGGTAGAGCAGTTGACTTTTAATCAATTGGTCACAGGTTCGAATCCTGTACGACCCACCATCTAAAGATGTCTTCATACTTTCTAAAGCCACTAAAATAATATATTGCAATGCGAGTACAGGATGAGAAGCTGTGTAGGTTCGAGCCGAGCGCAGCGAGACAGCGTTGTGCAAAGCACAACGACCCGCAGGGCGAGGCCGTAGGCCGAGTAATCCTGTACGACCCACCATTGATATGCTTTCATCAACGATGATTTCTTGCCTAACTTTGGCTAAATTGCGCAAATCATTCTACAATTATTAACATATAGATATATTTATTTACTTGAAAAACTATTAGATAAAAATAGAGTAAGTGGATAGCGTGTAGCTTGAGCGCTTAATTTATTATCTAATAGATTGAGGCTTAGATTTATTTCCTCAAAACTAAGTGATGGAGGTTATATGGGATTATTTGATTTCTTAAAAAGCGCCGGCGACAAACTATGGGATCCTGCTACGGCGACTAAAGATGATAAAGAAAAAAAACTGAAAGAACATCTTGATTCATTAGGGATCAAAGGGGCGGATCAGGTCAATGTTAATGTTGATGATAATGGTAAAGTCACCGTTTCAGGTGAAGGCATTGTTGCTGACATGAAAAATAAGATTTTGGTTGCGCTAGGCAATGTTGCTGGTGTTGAAAAGGTTGAAGATCATACTGGAGGGAGTAGTGGTGATGTTCAGCATTACACGGTAGTAGCCGGTGATACCTTGAGTGCTATTTCGAAAAAAGTTTATGGGGATGCTAATCTTTATCAGCAAATCTTTGAAGCAAATAAGCCGATGTTGAAAGATCCGAATAAAATTTATCCTGGACAGGTATTAATTATTCCTAAACGCTAAACATGGGATAATCATTGGCAATGAATTAACATTAATAAAGCCGCTTATTAATTTAGCGGCTTTATTACTTAGCGCTGTTTTCTTGAATAGCAGAATGGCGACCTATGCTATCTTAGTTAGAATCTTGTTTAGCAAGTAATTCAAGCAAAGTGTAGCGCTTTTGTGCTGCTATCTCTGCTTGTTTTGCCAGTATTTCTGCTTGTTCAGGTAACTGTCTGGTTAACTGAGAAAAGCGCTGCTCTTTTTGTAAGATATCCGTTAGCGATGCTGTCGGTGCTCTTGAGTCAAGTATTAACGCCGGTTTTCCTGCCTGACTACGTTGTGGATCAAAACGGTATAACGGCCAAAATCCAGCTGCTGTTAGCTGTTTGGATTGCTCATGACTATAGGCAAGATCATAACCATGCTCTTCACAAGGACTGTAAGCAATAATCAGTGATGGTCCTGCATAGCTGGCGGCTTCCTGAATAGCCTTAACCGTCTGGTTCATTTGGGCGCCAATAGCGATTTGTGCCACATATACATGTCCATACATCATCATGGTAATTCCCAGATCTTTACGGCTTTTTTGTTTGCCATTTTGACCAAACTTAGTTACAGCACCAATTGGCGTTGCTTTTGATTGTTGGCCACCCGTGTTGGAATAACATTGTGTATCTAGCACCAAAACATTGATATTTTCACCACTATTGAGCACATGATCCAAGCCACCATAACCAATATCGTAGGCCCAACCATCACCACCAATGATCCATACTGATTTATCAATCAAATAGTGAGCATCGGTGCTTAATTGTTGGGCTTCAGCGGTATTGATTTTATTCAGTAATGATTGTAATTGAACAATTAATTGACGCTTTAACTCAATTGATAAAGAATCATCCTGTAGTTGATTAATTAGTGTGTTCGGTAATTGTTCAGCTAAGCCATTTAGCAGACGAGAGACTCTTTTTTTATGCTGCTCTAATGTTAAACGAAATCCCAGACCAAACTCTGCATTATCTTCAAATAGGGAATTTGCCCATGCTGGTCCTCGCCCCTCGTTATTCTTGCTATAGGGGCTAGTAGGGAGATTACCACCGTAAATAGATGAACAGCCAGTGGCATTGGCAATCAGTAGCCTATCACCATATAACTGAGTCAGTAATTTAATATAAGGGGTTTCACCACAACCGGCACAAGCTCCTGAATATTCAAACAACGGTGTAATTAATTGTGAGGTTCGAATATCTATACGTTCTAGTTGATGTGGGGCAATATCGGGAATTTGCAGGAAAAAATTGAAATTTATTTTTTCCGCTATTAGATGTTCAACCCGCGGCTGCATATTAATGGCGCGGATTTGTGGATTTTGCCGATCTTTAGCCGGACAAACTTCATAACAAAGATTACAGCCAGTACAATCTTCTGGCGCGACTTGTAGTACATAATTGAGCCCTCGCATATCTCGTGATTTAACGGCTAAAGAGGGTAAGCTAGGTGGCGCAGCTTCCAGTATTTCGGCAGAAGTGACTTTTGCACGAATCGCAGCATGAGGACAGGCGGCAACACAATAATTACATTGGGTACATAGAGCCGGTTGCCAAATAGGGATCGTTTCGGCGATATTGCGTTTTTCCCATTTTGTTGTGCCTGTTGGCCAGCTACCATCGGGTGGAAATACTGACACGGGAAGGGTATCACCTAAATCTGCGATCATTTTTGCGGTTATGTTTTTTACAAAATCAGGGGCATCATCAGCTACCGTTGCGGGTCGGCAAAGGCTGGTGATATCAATCTCCTGTAAATCAAATTTTTCTATTGCCTTGATGGTAAGATCAACGGCGTTAATATTATTTTCAACGACATCAGCCCCTTTTTTGCAATAACTCTGGCTAATTGTCTCTTTTAATTGCTGCTTTGCTTCAGACATAGGCAATAGTTGGGTCAAATAGAAAAAAGCCGTTTGCATAATGGTATTAATACGGCCACCCAATTGGCATTGTCGGGCGATTTGATAAGCATTAATGGTATAGCATTGTGCCTGTTTTTGTCGTAACAAATATTGTATTTCTTGTGGCAGATGATGCCAGATTTGATCAGATTTATAAGGACTATTGATTAAAAAAATACCACCAGGTTTTAATTTTTCAATTAACTGGTATTTGTGGATAAATTGCCACTGATGGCAGCCGATAAAATCCGCCTGCTTAATAAGATATGACGAATAGAAAGGATGGTGGTTAATACGTAAATGTGAAACCGTTAGCCCGCCAGCTTTTTTAGAGTCGTAAACGAAGTATGCCTGTGGAAATAAAGCGGTATGGTTGCCAATAAGTTTAATCGTATTTTTCGTTGCGGATACTGAACCATCACTACCTAAGCCATAAAATAGGGCAGCTAATTTGTGGGTAGTGGGGAGTGATGCTTTAATAATCGGTAAAGACAGTCCGGTGACATCATCGTGAAGGCCAATAGTAAAACGTGTTTTGGGTTTAGCCAGTTTAAGTTGATGAAAAATAGTCATCACACAGTCAGGATCAAACTCTTTGGAGGATAAACCATAACGACCCGAGATAACCTTAGGTAACTTATCACGTTGGCCTTGGCTAAAAGACTCCGCTAACGCTGTCATAATATCCAGGAACAGTGGTTCTGCTTGGGCCCCCGGTTCCTTTGTTCGATCAAGTACCGCAATAGCTTTTACTGCTAATGGTACTACTTTAAGAAAATGTTGGGCAGAAAAAGGGCGAAAAAGATGCACTTTTACTACGCCGACTTTTTCATTTTGCGTCAGCAGTTGATCAATAGCCTCTTCACAAGGCCCGGCCGCTGATCCCATCAAAATGATAATTTGTTCAGCATCAGGATGGCCATAATATTCAAACGGTTGGTAGTAACGGCCGGTAATATTACCAAAGGCCTGCATGGCATCCAAGACATGCTGGTAAGCTTGAAAATACCAAGGATTAATCGCTTCGCGAGCTTGAAAATAGGTGTCTGGATTAGCTGCGATTCCTCGGATAGTGGGTGCCTCTGGTGACAAAGCGCGTTGACGATGTTCTTGTATTGCTTGTTCAGGGATTAGTTGTTGCAGTATTTCATCGGAGATTGGATGAATTTTGTTGATTTCATGTGAGGTACGAAAGCCATCAAAAAAATGGATAAATGGCAATCTACTATTCAGAGCGGATATTTGTGCAATAACGGCAAAATCCTGTGCTTGTTGCACATTATTAGCACATAGCATAGCACAACCTGTTTGACGTACGGCCATCACATCGGAGTGATCGCCAAAAATAGATAATGCATGGGTGGCGACAGTTCGGGCGGCGACATGTAACACAAAAGGCTGTAATTGGCCGGCGAGTTTATAAAGGGTTGGGATCATCAATAATAATCCCTGAGATGAGGTAAATGTGGTAGCCAGTGCGCCGGTTTGCAGAGCACCATGCACTGTCGCAATGGCACCGGCTTCGGATTGCATCTCAATTATTTTAGGTGTGTCTTGCCAAATATTTTTTCGATTATTCGCTGCCCATATATCTGCTTGCTCAGCCATACTGGAACTAGGCGTGATAGGATAAATGGCGATAATTTCATTGAGTCGATATGCAACAGAAGCAACGGCAGAATTTGCATCCGTTGTTATATAGGAACAAGTTAAGTTACTCACAAAAATGGCCTTTTGATTTTTGATAATAGTTTATTAGCCAAAGAAATTAGCAAAATAAGCAAGTAAAATTTATCAATATCGTGGGGAATTGAATTTAAATAAAAGAGAAATAAGATATTTAAGTTATTAAAATTATAGATTATTTTATATTAAGTGATCAATTTTGATTTTTAGTTAGTAACTTGTTGTTATTGATGAAGTAGTAAAGGCTACTTTTGCAATCTATTAGCCTTCTACTTAAGAATATTAATTGAGTTGTTTTTTTAGAAAATGGCTATAAGCATCCAGCCATTTTTGCAAGAATACTTTCGTTCTTTCCAGCAAATTACCTTGCTTGTCTATAATATGCTCATTCCATTGGATAAAAGCTTCTGGTTGATTGAGTGTTGGCATATCGAGAAAAGTTAGCACATTTCTTAAATGTTGTTGTGATAGTGCACTTCCCATGGCGCCAGGTGAAGTTCCAATAACCCCAGCTGGTTTTTGTGCCCACACATTTTTTCCATAAGGTCGAGAACCCTGATCGAGAGCATTTTTTAATACGCCAGGAATAGATCGATTATATTCTGCGGTAACAAAAATAACACCATCAGCATCGGCGATTTGTTGTTTAAAATCTTGCACCACTTTACTTGGTTGTTCATCATCATCTTGATTATAGAGAGGCAGTTTTCCTATTTCGGCGAAAAAAAATTGTATCTGTGGATGAGCTAGTTTGATTAATTCGTTAGCCAGTTTTTTATTATATGAACCTTTACGTAAGCTACCCACGATGATAACGACTTTGTATTCTTTCATATATCACCTTTCACTTATTCAACGCCAAGCAAGTAATAGATTTGGCAAAAAATAATTATGTGATTTAATCATATTTACCAATGGATGATTTCTCTTAAAATAAGAATAATAATTAATTAGTCATATTGCCAGTAAGGCGGGATGATTATTCCCGCATAACTGTATTTATCTAATCACTAAAACTGGAATTTTAGCGTAATTTACTACTGCGGCAGCGGTTGAACCTAATAAATGGGTTTTAAAGTTAGGCCGGCGAGAGGCAATAACAATCAAATCAGCGTTAACTTCATCGGCAATTTCTAAAATAGCGTCTCTTGGTGGTTCTGCTTTAATTAAGCAGTGTACTTTTTCCTCTGGTATAGCAAATTTTTTTGTCATACTTTTTAGGGTTTGTAGCGCTTGTTGCACAATTTCATCGTCATCGCGAATTGGCTGCTTGGAATAGACAATTTTACTAGCAATGAAAAAAGAAGGCGCATAAATTGCAGAGATAAAATAGAAATCAGGATCATCAGTTTGGCTTAGCGCGTTAATATGCGGAACAACTTTTTGCGTTAAGGTGTCTTCAGACAGATCAATTGGAACTAAAATAGTTTGGTACATATTGTCTCCTGTCTTGGCATAATTTAACAAAATTTCAGATGTTATTATTTTATCATCAAATAAATGAACTGGCTCTCAAGCATAACAATCCCTAATTGCAAGTTATGTTATTTAATTTTTTATGGTAGTGAAAATGAAAATAATTATTGCCCCGGATTCATTTAAAGAAAGTCTGACCGCTAAGCAGGCTGCACGTGCTATTGAAGCTGGCTTCATGGCCGTTTTTCCAGCAGCTGAATATTTATGTTTGCCGATGGCTGATGGAGGGGAAGGCACAGTTGACGCTTTAGTTGCGGCTAGAGGTGGGCAACGTATTGAGATAACCGTAGCAGGGCCTTTAAAAACCCTGGTGAAAGCTTATTATGGCTTACTGGATAATGGTGATACCGCCGTGATAGAAATGGCGGCAGCGAGTGGCTTAATGCAAGTTCCTTTAGGCCAGCGTAATCCTTTATTAACAACCAGTTTTGGTACTGGTCAATTAATGCTTGCCGCGCTTGATCACGGCGTTAAAAAGATCATTTTAGCCGTCGGAGGAAGTGCTACGGTGGATGGCGGTATTGGTATGATGCAGGCGCTGGGCGCCAGCTTTTATCGTAAAGATAGTCATTTATTAGAATTTGTTGCTAAAGAAATGGTTGAATTGGAACGGATAGATCTATCAACTTTAGATAGCAGATTACAACAGTGTCAGATTGAAATAGTCTGCGATGTTAATAATCCATTAATTGGTCAACACGGTGCGGCAAAAACATTTGCTCCTCAAAAGGGGGCTACTGGCGAAATGATTACCCATCTAGAACAGGGTTTACTTCATTACGCCGATATTATTCAATCCATGACTGGCACTGATTATCGATATCTGAAAGGATCTGGCGCAGGCGGTGGAATTTCTGTCGCTGCATTGGCTTTTCTCAATGCAACATTGTGCTCTGGAATTGAAACAGTTTGTCAGGCTATGCACTTTAAAGATAAATTAGCTACAACTAATTTAGTTATAGTAGGTGAAGGAAGTATGGATGGACAAACATTAAATGGAAAAGCGCCAATTGGTATTGCTAAGCTTGCGGCTCAATATGGTATCCCTGTCATCGCCATAGTGGGTATCCAAGGAAAAAACATTGAAGCTGTTTATCAGCAAGGGATCAATGCCGTATTTAGTATTTTACCCCGCTTGTTATCACAGCAAACAGCTTTAGAGCAGGGAGAATTAAATCTACAGCATTGTGCATATAATGTTGCAAAAGTTCTACAAAGCGGGATAATATTAGCTAAAAATTATTAGTTGTAAGCTTAAAATTAAAACTTACTTAATGTTCTTTTTAGCAAATTTAATCAAATTAGTGTTAAACAGCTAAAACGCTGACTTATTGGCTATTGAGTAAATGATTTGATTGTTGTTGTTAATCTATTCTTAACTAAGCCCCTTATTAATATTGCTAAATAAAATAATGCTTAATTAGGCTAGTTTTAATAGTGAAAAATATATTTTAAAAGTCCAGCAACTGCATTTGTTTGTTATAAAAAAGTAATAATCTAATTTAATATTAATAATTTTTTAGTTCTGCTACTTGTTTAATATATATCATTATTTTAGTGTTTGAAATTTAAATACAGTTTATTTTGCAAGTAAATACTATTTATTGATTGTTAAAGGTTTTATTAGCAAAATATAAAGGAGAATCGTTGATGATAGGACTGGTGAAAATTTCCAGTCATATTAGGTGGTTTACATTCCTAAGTTGGACATTAATTTATTTTATTTCGGCTGTTATTTCTAAGGAAGTACAAGTACCTTATGATGAATCGCTAGTTGTGGTGTGGTTTCCTGCTGGTGTGAGTATTGTGGCATTTTTATTATCACCAGTACGTTCCTGGCCTGCTTTTTTGTTTTTATTTAGTTTGGTCAATTGGTATCTGGAACCATTCAATGTTGCCACTTCTGTGATGAGTATGGTTAGTGCGATTAGTTTACTTATTTCTCCGTTATTAATTGCCTCTATTGTAAGATATTTAGCGCAATATCAATCGCCATTAAATACCATTATAACTTGGATTGTGATTTCAGCAGTAATATGTGCTATTGATAATTGGCTGAGTGTCCTGTTGTTGGGTTCTCTTGATGAGAAGATTATTTTAGATGATTTTCTTACCAGTTGGCTGGCTGATATGTCAGGTATCTATTTTGCTGTCGCGATGTTATTAGGTTTAGTACAACCACAGTCATTAAAGCAGCTTAACAGTATAAAAAAAATATTATTAACATTATGTTGGTTAATGTTGCTGGCAATCAGTAGCTGGTTAATTTTTTCTGATCAGATGACTGGAGTGAAAGGTTATATTAATTATCATTATGGCTCAGCATTAAATATTATATTAGCTTGCATACCCATTATTTTCATTATTCTTTTGATCCTATTTCTACAAGATTTTGGTCGAGGAATTGGATTATTAGTCTTGGGAACCATTGTTATTTTCTATAGTGAACAGGGCTATGGACCTTTCTTTTTACCTGGCTTATTAAGAGAAGAGCCTCTATTACTTGCTCAAACTTACCTGTCCGTTATTGCCATTTTTATGTTGCTACTTTCATTGCTTGCAGCATCTCAAGTAGAAAGAACGAGTAAACGTGCCTCAAAATCCCTCATTCGTTACCAATTGTTTATTCAAGAAGACAAAATAAAATTTGATCCGCAAATTAAATTAATCACATCGTTACCGGTGAAAAGTGATATTCACCATATATTAAAAGCGATTGAAATTTCTGCCCATGAAATTTTAAAAGAGCACTGGTCATTAGTAAGCTCCTATCATGGTATGCCGGTCAGCTTTCAATTAAAGGGGTTAGATGGTGAATGGCTTAACGTGCGTGATCGAATATTAATCACTATTGCTGATAAAATTAATCCAATGCTATTAGGTGAATGGGAAATTCTTTCAAAAACAAAAGTTGATTTATAACGGATTGTTTATGTTGCAAATTGCTTGTTTACTTTTAGGTAAAAAATTTATGCACCAGCAGGCGATTTGGTTGCTAATTGGTGGGCTGTTATGGGCTTTATTGGGCTTAGTGATATTGTGTGATGAATTAGGACAAACACGTTATATTCCGGTGGTCTGGATAAGCATATTCACATTAATTGAGAGTTTAATTACTCTGAGTGTCGCCAATAGTGGAATTGGTAGCCAAAAATTTATTCTTTTTCTCAAAGGTGGATTATTTTTTCTGGTATCTGTTTCTCTTTTAATTGATGATAATTATAGTCATTTGATCTTATCAATAGTGTTAGGCTTTAATTATTTATTACTTGCTATATTTAGTATCGTGTCCGCTTTAGTGGTTCGTCATCGCCTATGGAAACGTACTATTTGGTTAGGTGGATTTTATTTGTTGTTTGCTATGGTGATCTTATTTCCTTATCCCCTTAGTTACCAATCGACATTTCCAATCGTTTTGGCTGTGTTATTAATGCATAGTGGAATATCTGCCATCCGTTTCTCCAGTAAATTACGCGTTATTCGACATGGACAAACGATATTTACTTTAATGGCTGATAGCGCATTATCACAAAAAGAATTTGAGCTGCAAGAAATTAAAATAGATGAAGTCATGCCACTAACTGAAGAACAGCAAACGAGTATCAATTTGTCTCATACTTCACCGCTTACAGTGCATATTTGGACGCCAGAAGGCTCGGCTGATTTACCGCCCAGACCTCGCCCAGTAATTAATCGCTATATTGCAGCTGTTGACCGTAATGGTGTTATTTCTACCGGTCACGCCGCATTGGAGATTAGAAATCAGATTTATATTAGCTTATATCCAATCGATGATATCGATCGTTCTCCTTCTGAATTTTTAAATAAATTAAAAGCTACCGAAGAAAATAATGTTGCAGGTGAATTTCAGCCTGACTATGACTCTGAAGTTTCACAGTGGTGTCGATCTGATTTTCAGATCCATTTTTATCATTATAACGCGGTTACTTTGGCAATTTTTTGGCAAAAATATCGGCAAATAGCGCTTTATAATCTAACTTACCGCAATTGCTCCAGTAGTGTGGCTTATGCGCTAGAAGCTGCCTTAGAAGGGGTATTGGCTGATAAAAGCAACAATTTTTTAACGCTGGTGAAATTATTGCTGTCGCCGGAATTATGGGTTGCATCGCAAATTCGCCAGCGAGCGATATCCATGGCTTGGACGCCGGGATTAGTTATGGACTATTCTCGCGCCTTGAATGCGCTAGTACATCCTACACCCCATTGCTGGTACCAGCGATTTTTGCGTATTTTTCACTCTAGTTAAGTGAAAAAGCTAGCCGAATAAATAATTATGAGCAGATTTGTTAAATTTAACTTATTGTTTTAACTACCTAATAGTATAAATTGAGTTTTTATAAATTATTAGCTATTAGCTATAATTTATGCAAATTCTTAATGAAAATAGCAAGCTCACTTTATCATCTCTTATATTAATTAATGGCAGGCAATAGATAGAAATATTAGATTTATTTTCGACTGCTAACTATTTAGGCTTAAGTTTAATTTAATATATTAAGATTAATGTTGTCATTTTTCTGATGATATTGCTTTTAATTTTGTGTTGCTACGTTTATCATTCTCTCTTTATTCAATCTATTGGCGCAACTGGTTTTGGCTATTGCTGGGAGTCTTCCTGATTAGCTAATACAGTCTTTTTCCTGTTGCGGTTCTATCTGCATTACTATAAGGGATAGAGTGATACTTTAAATGACTGAGACAACCTCTCTTACACCATTGATCGAATTAAAATCCTTGACTAAAGGTTTCGATGGCAAAAATATTATTTCACAGTTTAATCTTACGATTAATGATGGTCAATTTCTTACCATATTAGGTCCGTCAGGATGTGGTAAAACGACTATTTTGCGGTTAATTGCTGGATTAGATCATGTTGATAATGGGCATATTTTTCTTCAAGGTCAGGATATTACGAATATTCCGGCTGAACAGCGTCATGTAAACACTGTTTTTCAAAGTTATGCCTTATTCCCCCATATGTCGGTATTTGATAATGTTGCATTTGGTTTACGTATGCAGAAAAAATCTTTTCAAGAAATCAAGCCGAGAGTAGAAGAAGTGCTACGTATGGTGCAGTTAGAAGACTTTGCCCAGCGATATCCCCATCAGTTATCGGGTGGACAGCAGCAAAGAGTGGCAATTGCACGTGCAGTTATCAATAAACCTAAAGTTCTTTTATTAGACGAGTCCTTATCGGCGCTGGATTATAACTTACGTAAAAAGATGCAAAGTGAATTAAAAGCCTTGCAACGTCAGTTAGGGATCACTTTTATTTATGTTACCCACGATCAAGAAGAAGCGCTCGCCATGTCTGATCGTATCTTAGTTATGCGAGATGGGCATATTGAACAAGATGCGTCGCCCCGTGAAATATATGAAGAGCCAAAGAATTTATTTGTCGCCCGGTTTATCGGCGAAATTAATATTTTTGATGCGATAGCATTACACCGTATTGATGCGCAGCGTATTCGAGCCAATGTTGAAGGCTATGAGTGTGATATTTACACGAAGCTTGCTGTATCGGAAGGTCAGCCATTAAAAGTTTTATTGCGACCAGAGGATTTACGTGTTAAAGAGATAGACGACGAACAGCAGCCTGCTGGACTTATTGGACATGTACGTGAACGCAACTATAAGGGGATGATGCTTGATACCGAAGTAGAAATGAACAATGGTAAGCGGGTGATGGTCAGTGAATTTTTTAATGAAGATGATCCGGATGTAGACCACTCGTTAGCACAAAAAATTGCTGTGACATGGGTAGAAAGTTGGGAGGTCGTACTTCTCGATGAAGAATAATCGTAAAATTTTTCAAAATGTTATCGTTATCGGATTGGTTTCCTGGTTGCTTTTGTTTGCCTTCTTGCCAAATTTGATGATCATTATTACCAGTTTTTTGACCCGTGATGATGCAAATTTAGTCGACATGGTTTTTACCCTCGACAATTATACCCGGCTATTTGATCCCTTATATGTAGAGGTGATGTTTCACTCACTAAATATGGCAATTATTGCTACCTTGTGTTGTTTGATGATTGGCTATCCATTTGCATTTCTGCTGACGCGATTACCACCCAAATTGCAGCCATTAATGTTATTTTTATTGATTGTGCCATTTTGGACTAATTCACTTATTCGTATTTATGGGTTGAAGATTTTTTTGAGTACCCGTGGCTATTTAAATGATTTTTTGCTGTGGATTGGGTTGATAGATAAACCTATTCGCATCATGTATACGCAAGAAGCCGTCATTATGGGATTAGTTTATATTTTGTTGCCATTTATGGTGATGCCACTTTATTCAAGTATTGAAAAATTGGATAAATCTTGTCTTGAGGCTGCGCGGGATCTTGGTGCTAATAAATTTCAAACTTTTTTACGTATTATAGTGCCACTAACTATGCCAGGTATAATAGCGGGATGCTTATTAGTGCTATTACCAGCAATGGGATTGTTTTATGTAGCGGATTTAATGGGTGGGGCAAAAAATTTATTAATCGGTAACGTTATCAAGAGCCAATTTCTTAATTTGCGCGATTGGCCTTTTGGCGCAGCGACCAGTATAGTATTAACTATTGCTATGGGCCTACTACTCTATGTTTATTATCGTGCTGCAAATTTGCTGAATAAAAAGGTGGATTTGGCATGATTGGACGTTTTTTACGAAGTGGTTTCCTCACCATCATTTATGCCTATTTATATATTCCAATTATTATTTTGATTGTCAATTCATTTAATGCCTCACGCTTTGGTAATGTGTGGCAAGGGTTGACTATCGAATGGTATGACATGTTGTGGAATAATGATAGTTTGTTACAGGCTGCAGGTCATTCATTAACGATAGCGATGATTTCAGCTAGTTGTACTACTTTGATTGGTTCATTAGCAGCGGTGGCTTTATTTCGTTACCAATTCAGAGGAAAATCATTTGTTAGTGGTATGTTATTTGTTGTAATGATGTCTCCTGATATTGTGATGGCAATCTCATTACTATTAGTCTTTATGTTATTAGGAATTTCTTTAGGTTTTTGGTCTTTACTCTTCTCTCATATTACATTTTGTTTACCTTTTGTGGTTATTACGGTTTATGCGCGATTGAAGGATTTTGATGTGAAAATGTTAGAAGCTGCGCGAGACTTAGGTGCTAGTGAATTAACTATTTTACGGCAAATTATTTTACCATTAGCCTTGCCAGCTGTCATTTCGGGTTGGTTATTAAGTTTTACTCTTTCAATGGATGATGTAGTTGTATCTTCTTTTGTTACTGGACCGGCTTATGAAATATTGCCTCTGAAAATTTATTCAATGGTAAAAATAGGGATCTCACCAGAAGTTAATGCGCTAGCGACGGTTTTATTATTATTTTCATTAATACTTGTGCTGTTGAGTCAATGGATGTTAAAAATAAAATCGATAAAAAATATAAATTAAACCTAGTGCCAGAATTAAATGCGTTGGATCGCAAGTATTGGCATATTACCAGGATGTTAATTAGTGTATTTTGGTTAGCTATTATTATTTATTTTTTATTTTATTAAAAATCCGAAATAGTTTTTTTCTAGTAAAATTTGTCACTAAATGGCATTTATAAGCTTTACCCCATTACAGGTGCCCATATAATAACTTTTTTACCTAGACAAAAAAGTCTATGGGTTTTCACTCACTATTGTTTTATGAAGGAAACACTCTATGAAAAAGTGCTCCTCATGGCTTGCAGCAGGGATTATAGCCGCGAGTATTGGCTCAGCTATAGCAGCTGATGATGATAAGGTAGTCTATTTTTATAATTGGTCAGAATATGTTCCTCCCGGGCTACTTAATCAGTTTACTAAAGAAACGGGTATCAAGGTCATTTATTCGACTTATGAATCTAATGAAAGTATGTACACCAAACTCAAAACTTATACTGAAGGTGCTTATGATTTAGTGGTACCTTCAACCTATTTTGTGGCGAAAATGAGTAAGGAAGGCATGCTACAAAAAATTGATAAAAGTAAATTGAATCAATTTAAAAACCTTGATCCAAATTTATTACATAAATCATTTGATCCAAAAAATGATTATTCAATACCTTATATTTGGGGAGCGACAGGTATTGGTATCAATAGTGAGGTTATTGATCCTAAAACTATTACCTCTTGGGCAGATTTATGGAGACCCGAATATAAAAATGGGCTGTTATTAACTGATGATGCACGAGAAGTGTTTCAAATGGCGCTACTTAAACTGGGTCATTCAGGCAATACAACCGATCCGATGTTAATCAAAACAGCCTATGAAGAGTTAAAAAAATTAATGCCAAATGTCATGGCATTTAATTCTGATAATCCGGCTAATCCTTTTATACAAGGTGAAGTCGATGTGGGCATGCTATGGAATGGTTCTGCCTATGTAGTGCGCCAATCAGGAGCCCCCATACAATTTATTTGGCCAAAAGAAGGGGGGATTTTTTGGATGGATAGTTTAGCGATCCCTGCCAATGCGAAAAATGTTGAAGGTGCGCTTAAGTTAATTAATTTTTTGCTGCGACCCGATATTGCGGCTCAAGTAGCACAACAAATTGGTTATCCAACGCCCAATTTAGCCGCCAAGCAATTATTACCAGCAGAACTTGTGGCAGATAAAACCCTCTATCCTGATGAAGAAACCTTAAAAAGAGGAGAATGGCAGAATGATGTGGGCAATGCTAATATTTTATATGAAAGTTATTTTCAACGATTAAAAGCGGGCCGTTAAATTTCATTAGGCTATTTTTATCTTGAGCAAAATTATTACAGTGAAGCACCATCATAATATTATGGTGCTATATTATTTACTGCTAGCTATTAAATCAGAAATCATGATTAATAATCATATTTAATAATTTTGTTAAAAAATTAATTTAGTTATTCTAAATTAATAGATTTAGTGCCTTAAAGTCAGCGATATATTTACTAATTAAGGATGGTGTAATAGCAGGTATTGTATTACCAACAATAGAAGAGAATTTATTAGGTTGAAGCCAAAAATTGCTAGTTATTTTTTCTGGTTGTTTTAATAGGCTAATAACAGGTAACATGGAATACTGTTTTAAATTACTAGGTAATTTTTTCATGGCCAATTTAAATTGTTGATACCATTCTTCATAATCATCTATTTTTTTGATATTAATACCTGAATTAATTAACCAATCAATAATCGTGTCAAGAGACACTTTATCATTTTGTGGATTAACCATATTGAAAGTAAGTCTCTGATTGTGATTATTTTTTGCTAATTTGATTATTGATGAAACGACAAAATCAACCGCTAATCCATTATAATGAGGGGATTGATTACTATTTGATTGATAAAAAGATTTTGGCGCAATTTTAGTATTAATGATACTTAATAATAATCGGGTAAATACATCGTTAATATTAAGCTCAGTAGCATATTGGCGATGTGCAAGTATCATGCTTGGGCGAAAAACGGTAACGGGTAATTTAAAATGGTTATTTGCCTCATGGAGCAAAATTTCACTCGCCCATTTACTAATAGCATAGCCATTCGCGTATTGATTATTAATTTCTTGGTAAGGTATTGCTTCACATATATTATCATCTTCGCTTAAGGGTTTATTATTATCGGAAGGTATCACAACGATAATGCTGGAAATGAAAACGAAATGTTTTAAGTGATTGACGAGCGCTAATTTAATTAATTCGGCCGTGCCTAGCACATTTGTTTCGAAAAGGAGTTGATAGGGAAGTATATGATTAACTAAAGCGCCAGCATGAAAAATATGATCAATATTCTGCGATAAATAATGCCATGTTTTTTCATCAAGTCCTAAGTTTGGCTTAGTTAAGTCACCCGCATATACCGTTAGATGTTTATCGGCAAGTTGCTTAAATTTAAGTGCTAGCTGGTCGTTGTGTGGACTAAAAGTATTAATTAAACGTTGTCTGGCACTATCACTATCTTTTTCGCGTATCACACAAATTAATTTACCGTCAGTTTTATTTAATTCTTCCAATAGAGCTAAACAAAGAAATTTTCCTAGATAGCCATTTGCTCCGGTCAATAATACGTTATGAAAGCTCGATAAGGATCGTGAAGAATTTTTTATTGGTTGTAAAATTTCGGGATCGATAAATTTATCTAAAGCTAATTGATAGGCATAAATTTTCTTTTTATCTATACCATGTATGGTAGCAAAAGTTGGGCGTAAATTTTTTACACATTGATTTGATTTTATATAATCAGCAATATCATCCAGTGTACAAGTTGGATTGGCAATCATATCGACTGGGATCATGATCCCCCAAATTTTTTCTAATTCTAATGAAAATTGTAATGTAGATAAAGAATCACCCCCAAGTTGGCGAAAAGTTGCTGCTGAATTAATAACCATACCAGGAGAGCCTACTAGATATTGAGTTAATTTTATTACCGTTTCTAATATATTTTCTTTATTAATATGTTGTGAAAAATTAGAGAAGTCATTATTGCAGATTTCTTGATGTAATTTATTCAAATCATTAATATAATAAGTTTTAATTTTTTGCCTTAATGGTTTTCCTAGTTCCGATAATAAGCCATTTTTCTGACTGAATGGTTCTGTATCGATTAAGAAATCTCGTGGAGCTTCATAGGGTTTTAAATTGGCGTCTTTAGCAATTTTTTTAAGTGATTGTTGAATTAATTGTTTGATTTCGTTATCTTGTTTATTATAGTGATATAATAATTCTGGTATAGGAATAATAACAGCTAATAAATAAGACCACTTGCTATTGCCATAAATAAAAATATCCTTTATTAAAGGGCTCTCTTTAAATAGAGTTTCAAGCATTGTTGTAATAATAAATTCACCTTGAGAAAGTTTAATAACATTTTTTCTTCTTTCTATAAAGACTAAATGATCTTTCGCTGTCTCTTTGACGATATCTCCAGTTTTATAATAACCTTGTTCATCAAAAATTTGGCTATTTAATTCAGGATGTTTGTAATAACCTGAAATAATGGTGGCTGTTTTAAGTAATAATTCACCTCGCGGATAAGGTTTATCGGTTGAGTAATAACCTAGCTCAGGAACATCGATAAGTTTATAATCCTCCACCGGTGGTTTTAATACCTTATTATCATTACAGATAACCAATGTTTCTGTACTGCCATAATCATTATATAATTTTATTTCAAATAGAGATTCAATGAAATCAGCTAACTTCTTAGCAAGATGTCCTGAACCAAAGCTTATATTTGTTATTCTACCGCCAAAAATATTGGTACGTATCTCTTTTTTAAGCTTGATATCAAGCAGGGGATCATGGGTGGTTTTTTTTCTCACTTCTAATTCACTTTGATATTGTTGAAATATCATTTCACATACTCTAGGTACTAATGAAAGTTCAATGGGTTTTGCTAAAGCAATATCTTCGAATAACGTGGATAAATTACTTTTAGCTACTAGATAACAAGTACCACCTTTAGCTAACTGATTTGTAAATTTTAGGTTTCCCCAACAATGGCTTATTGGTAAATACAGAACAGTCGTATTTTCTTTATTAGTATTATTGGCAAATAGGCTAGCGTCCCACATATTTGCTACAAATTTTTCTGTATAAATAGCGCCTTTGGGCGCACCAGTACTACCTGAGGTATAAATTATCATCGATATCGAAGATGTATCATGACTATTCTCAGGATAAGGTACTTTCGGTAACTTGCTACCTAAACGGATAATATTTGGTAATTCTTCGATTTTGATAATTGATTGATTTTGTAATTGTTCTAGTTTTTCTGCATTGTCATGGGAAGGATCATAATCGAAAACAATGATTCGTTTTATTGAGTTATTATTTTTGGCTAATTCTACTGCTATAGGTAAGTATTCTATGCTGGCTGCGATTATTCGTGGTTCTATTTCTTGTAAAGTAAGTGTTAATTCTTTATTTGATAAATTAGTTTGTAGTGGAACTATAATTGCATTAATTTGTACACAAGCGAGATTAATAGCAATATAGTCACTATGAATAAAGGATAGGATAACAACTTTATCACCGGCTTTTAGTGGGTATTGGTCATGCTGATACCATTCATTAGCAATACTTTCAGCTCTATTCCATAATTGTTGATAAGTGATTGTTTGATATTTTGCTGCTAATTGGCAAACAATGCGCTTGGATTTAGCATCTTTTATATAACGCTTCACACGCTCGCCAATAGCAGGGCGATCATGATGTTTTTTTATAATATTTTCAATAATATATACTAAACGCATAACGCCTCCTTGTTATTTTTAGTACGAAATAAAAGTATATTAATTATACAAGAGGGCTTAACGTATGTTCAGTGATATTAAGTGAGTTGCAAATCAGGGAGATAAATTTACACAAAGTAGGGTAGGAATTGTAATAAACGATAAGAAATATATGAGGTAGCAACTATAACTTTATGTTGATTAAAATTAATCGTTATCAATTTGTTAATGGTGTCCCCTGCAGGAATCGAACCTACAATTAGCCCTTAGGAGGGGCTTGTTATATCCATTTAACTAAGAGGACATAATATCTTTTTAGGCTAACTTATCTTAAGATGCTGCTCATTCTACTATTAAATCCCTATTAAAATCAACTTGTTGAATACAATTAGTTTAATTTTATTGCTGATGGCTAGATTTGTATTTAATTGGTTTGATTATTAGCCATGTTATATATGTAGACGATTTGTAAAATTATGATTTTATAAATTATAATTTTATAATAAATTTAATAATGATTGTTATTTAATTTGGTTTTCTGTTTTACATTATATCGTTTTCATCATTTTGAGAATAATTTTTTTATTTTGTTTTTGTTAATATTTTTTTGTCTATAACTTAGTGTTATTTATTTGTTTTTTTAACCTATCTGCTTATTTAAAATAATGGCCTGCACATTATATGCTTAGATAAATAGTGATTAAATTCTTATCATTAAATAAAAAAGTAAGTAAGATTAAATTAATGTGGATATATAATTATGAATGGACCATCTATGTGAGGGTGTTTTGTTGAATAGAAAAACAAGATTTAAAACATATCGCTTATGCGGAGTATTGTTTGCAGTAGGATTGCTAACAAGTTGTTCCAGTACACCTACTGATAATCAACAGCGCTCTGATCCGCTAGAGAGTTTTAATCGAACAATGTTTGATTTTAATTATCATGTGCTTGATCGTTATGTGGTGCGTCCAGTTGCGATCGCCTGGCGTGATTATATTCCTATGCCTGCTCGTAATGGTCTAGTCAATTTTTTGGCTAACCTGGAAGAGCCTGCAAGTATGGTAAATAATTTTCTACGTGGCGATATCTATCAAGGAATGAAACATTTCAATCGTTTTTTCCTAAATAGTGTTTTTGGTATGGCAGGTTTGATCGATATTGCTTCAATGGCTAATCCTAAACTTGCTAAACAAGAATCTAATCGTTTTGGTAGTACGTTGGGATATTATCAGGTTGGCTATGGTCCATATGTGGTATTGCCAGGTTATGGTAGTTTTACCTTACGAGAAGATGGGGGCGATTGGGCTGACAAGGCTTACCCGATGTTAAGTTACCTTACTTTTTGGATGTCAGCAGGAAAATGGGTGTTAGAGGGAATTGAAAAGCGGGCACTTTTATTAGACTCTGATGGCATTTTACAAAACTCCTCCGATCCTTATTTAATGATTAGAGAAGCTTATTTTCAAAATAAAGATTTTAAGGCACAAGGAGGCGTGTTGAAACCGACTATTAATCCTAACGCTGCTGTGATTGAAGAAGATTTGGATTCTATTGATTAGTAGAAGATGGATACATTTTAATTTAAATGCTAATGGATACAAAATAACGGTAAGGTGATTTATTGATTTTTGTGGTCGACTTAAGTCTATATAAATTAAAAAGATAATTAATAATATAATTGTTTACTAATCATTATTTTCGATAAATTATTTATTATCATTTAATTAGTAAATACTGGTATGGCTGCGATATTTGGATATTAATTATATTATCACTAAATATTTTCCTATAACCGATTTTAGGAAGGATAGCTGTTGCTATCCTTTTGTGTTTTCAGTAAAAATTAAAATTTGTAGTTAAAGTTAACGCCAGCTAACCAGGCGCTTCCACTAGATTTAAACTCATAGGCTGGGAGGGTAGGGCTACCAGGCATTAGCGGCATTTCTTCTTTGATTTTTACGTTTTGACCATGCATGTAGGAAATACCTACGTCAACTGAGGCATTTTCGTTAAAGGCATAAGTTGTACCGGCACTGATCCAAAAGCGATCTTGATCAGGAATTGAGATCGAGCGATTTTTAGCTGGCACCGGGCTATCATCAAAGGCAATACCGGTACGAAACGTCCAATGATCATCATGATAGTAGGTAGTGCCTAGCGCAATTCGGAAAACATCTTTAAAGCCTTCATGTTTATTAAATAAAACTTGTCCACTGTCTTTTGCGGTGGCTTTCAGTTCTTTAAACTGACTCCAACTGGTATAGGCTAAACTATAATGAACAGCCCATTTAGGTGCGACTTTATTATAACCGGAGATTTCCCAAATTTCGGGCAAATTCAGATCCAGTTTACCTTTAATGCTGTTGCCGCCTAAGCCACCAGGTATCAATGTGGGAAGCTCATTACTATAGTCGCCATTAAACTTTATTTTAACTTCTGAACGATAGGTAAAGCTGTAACGATTATTCTCATCTAATTCATACAAGATGCCGGCATTCCAGCCATAGCCCCAATCATCCCCCTTAAGTTTGGCAATAGTGGTTGATTTAGGCAGCCCTTTTAGAGGTTCAAGTTCCCCTATGTGACGGGTGATTTCTGCATCGGCATAAACTGCATTTAAACCCAGACCTGCACTGAAATGCTCATTAAACCGATAAGCCCCACTTAAGTTAAGGTTAAGTGTGGTCAGATCGGTTTTTCCGCCAATAGGCCCGGCATTATAGTTGTGATTGAATTCGGTGGCTAAGCCGTAATTAGTGGTAATTGAAGAGCCAACTGCCCATTTTTCATTTACGGGAAAAATAAAATGGGCATTGGGTATCCAGGCATGAGGAGCGATGTTTCTTGAAGTGGTACTGTTACCAGTGACAGGTGATTTTCCTTTTATATCAACGTCAGGATTAATATAAATTGCACCAAAAGAGAGCGTAGGGTTATTGAATAACATCATAGCAGCTGGATTGCGGCTACCAACGCTAGCATTATCGCCAATCGCCCCTTCGCCTGAAAAAGCACGCCCCAACGCAGAGGTGGAATATTCGTTCAGTTGAAAGCCAGCAGCGCTAGCATTTGTTGAAATAAAACTTACAGCCATTGCCAAAATTGTATGTTTGAACAGGTTTTTCTGGTTCATAACCAAAACCCCTTAAATTATATTTATGATAAGAGCGACATGGTTCGTCGCAATAGAAAGGCCAGCAATTGTATTGGCTCCATGCCAATATGGCAAATCAGACCAGTTGACTGAGTATAGAATTGAATACCGGTTTTATTACAAGCATGTTCACTACGTATATGTTAGTTGTTTGTAAAAATGTGATTTATTTAACATAAATTGGTGCATCAATTATGCGAAGTGGTTGAGATAGCGTAACAATAGGATATTAGATCAAATAACTACTTGAAATTTTATAGATTATTAGATATTGACTGGTGTTTTTTTGTTAATTGGCGTTATGATTATATTTTGTTAATGTTTATTGTTGGAAAGAATTATGTCGGACGCTAAAAATCGTTGTCATGCTGCAGAAACTGCTGCTTGCTGTTGTGTTGATGTGGGTACAGTGATAGATAATCAAAATTGTACTGCTTCTTTTGAAAAAAATTTTTTAAATCAACAAGAAGCTGAAACAACGTTAATACAGTTGATGGAAAAAGCGCGGGCTGTTGAATCGGAGCCTTGTACCATCGAACATCAGATTCAGCCTATAGCTGAAGGTGTTAAATTAATAGCGAACTTTACCTTTTGTTGTGAAGCTGAAACGCTAATTTTTCAATTAAATTTACGTTAAGTGAGTTTAACCATGCCTACAGATATTCTGTAGGCATTTGTTCGTTGAGCTGTTCTCAATATTTTGACTTGTTTGACAAATAAATATTCATATCTTGTGTGCCGCCTCTCAGTTTTTAATTTTTATTATTTTTCTTTCACTACATTTGAATA
Organism: Arsenophonus sp. aPb; assembly: GCF_029873475.1. NCBI lineage: Bacteria > Pseudomonadati > Pseudomonadota > Gammaproteobacteria > Enterobacterales > Morganellaceae > Arsenophonus > Arsenophonus sp. aPb. The sequence continues at coordinate 2,128,660 of NZ_CP123499.1, read as the reverse complement.
ACAATTGATTATCAGATCAGACCTCTGTGAAGTATTGGGAATGATTAACTATAGTTTCATTTTTCATTTTTTATAAAAAGGGAAGCGAGATCTGCTATGAACTACAACGTTAAGAATACTGATCGTATCGCAATTGTTTCTGGGTTACGTCTTCCTTTTGCTAAACAGGCAACGGCTTATCATGATATACCTGCTGTCGATTTAGGCAAAATGGTAGTAAGTGAATTAGTTATACGTAGTGGTATTGATTCTCAATTTATTGATCAAGTAGTTTTTGGCCAAGTTGTTCAGATGCCTGAAGCGCCGAATATTGCTAGAGAAATTGTTTTAGGGACAGGACTACCCGTTTCAACAGATGCTTATAGTATTTCTAGAGCATGTGCTACGAGCTTTCAGGCTATTACCAATATTGTTGAAAGTATGATGGCAGGCACGATCAAGGTCGGTATTGCTGGTGGTGCTGATTCATCATCAGTTTTGCCTATTGGTGTAACTAAAAAAATGGCCAGCACTTTAGTTGACCTTAATAGAGCAAAATCAATAAGCCAACGTTTGCTACTCTTAAGCAAATTAGGTCTTCGTGATTTTCTTCCTGTTTCACCAGCAGTAGCCGAATATTCTACTGGCTTAAGAATGGGAGATACTGCTGAACAGATGGCAAAAACCTATCATATCAGTCGTGAAGAACAAGACGCTTTTGCTCATCGTTCCCATATCCTAGCTGCCCAGGCTTGGGATAGTGGTGTATTACATAAAGAAGTCATGACAGCGCATATACCGCCTTTCCTAGAGTCATTATCGCAAGACAATAATGTTCGAAAAGACTCAACGCTTAGTTCTTATGCAAAGTTAAAACCCGCCTTTGATCGTCGACATGGTACTGTTACCGCCGCGAATAGTACGCCAATGACTGATGGTGCTGCAGCCGTAATGTTGATGTTTGAATCAAATGCGAAAACATTAGGTATAACCCCATTAGGTTATATTCGTAGTTATGCTTTTTCGGCTATTGACGTATGGCAGGACATGCTATTAGGCCCTTCTTATGCAACACCATTAGCTCTCAAACGCGCTGGATTAAGTTTGAAAGATCTTACCTTAATTGATATGCATGAAGCTTTTTCTGCTCAAGTATTAGCTAATATGAAAATGTTTGCGAGCAAAAAATTTGCTCAAGAAAAATTGGGGCAATCTGAAGCGATTGGTGAAATTGATATGGAAAAATTTAACGTATTAGGCGGCTCTCTTGCTTATGGACATCCATTTGCTGCTACAGGTGCTCGTATGGTTATCCAGACACTTAATGAGTTACATCGCCGTGGCGGTGGTTTGGCGTTAACAACCGCTTGTGCAGCAGGCGGTTTAGGTGCAGCAATGATTTTGGAGGTTGAGTAATGATAACCAATAAAAATGAAGAAAAGAACTTACCTGCAATTACTAGCTATCCTGTGTTTCATTTGTCCGTCAAACAAAACAACATAGGCGTTATTTCCATAGATGTTCCCGGCGAAAAAGTTAATACATTAAAAGCTGAATTTGTTGATCAATTTTATATGATATTACAACAGGTACAAGCAATTGCAGGTTTGAAAGGTATTATTATTATTTCAAATAAACCAGGATGTTTCCTTGCTGGTGCTGATATTAGTATGATTTCCAATTGTAAAACAAAAGAAGAAGCAACACAGCTTGCTATGACAGGACAAAAATTATTTAACCTGCTTGAAAATTATCCATTACCGGTAGTTGCAGCAATTGATGGTGTATGTTTAGGCGGCGGATTAGAATTAGCGCTTGCTTGTCATATAAGAATTTGTACTCTGTCAGAGAAAACGCGTCTTGGTTTACCTGAGATAAAACTAGGTTTAATACCTGGTTCTGGAGGAACACAACGTTTACCTCGTTTAATTGGTTTAATTAATGGATTAAATTTGATTCTGACTGGCAGACAATTAAGACCAAGGCAATCACTAAAATTAGGTTTAGTTGATGATATTGTGCCGGCAGAAATTTTATTGGAAACGGCAATTAGCTGGATTGATAAAGGGAGAAAAGGCAAAACATATTTGCCTGTTATGCAGCGTTTATCAGAATTACCTATTATCAGAAATATCCTATTCGCGATAATTAAAAATAAAACAAATTCAAAAAGTAAAGGTCATTATCCAGCGTTAGAAAAAGCAATTTCAGTGGTGACTATTGGCTATGATAAGGGTGTGCAAGCTGGGCTTGAAGCAGAAGCGAAAGCCTTTGGGGAACTGGCTATGACACCAGAATCTGCTGCTTTACGCGGTCTTTTTTTTGGCTCGACTTCGCTAAAAAGTGAAATGGGTAGTTTTGAAAAATCTGCTACAATTCATCAGGTGGGTGTGTTAGGCGGAGGTCTCATGGGAGGTGGTATTGCCTATGTGACTGCAACGCGTGGAAAATTGCCTGTTCGAGTGAAGGACATTAGCAATAGTGGGCTTAGTCAGGCATTAAAATTTAGTTGGCATCGCTTAACTGAGCAAGTTAACCGTAAACGTCTTTCTGTACGAGCTCGCGATCAACAGATGATGTTAATTTCAGGCACATTAGATTATAAAGACCTTGAAAAAGCACAAATTATTGTTGAGGCTGTTTTTGAAGATTTGGCATTAAAACGTAAAATGGTACAGGAAGTAGAGGCAATGACATTAAATAACGTTGTTTTTGCCTCTAATACATCTTCGTTACCTATCCATAAAATTGCGGAGTTTGCTAAGCACCCAGAACGTATAATTGGACTTCATTACTTTAGTCCAGTCGACAAAATGCCATTGGTTGAAGTTATCCCTCATAGTAAGACGAGTGATAAGACGATTGCTACTGCTGTGGCACTGGCAAAAAAACAGGGTAAAACCGCAATTGTTGTTACTGATGGTGCAGGTTTTTATGTCAATCGGATATTAGCACCTTATATCGCTGAAGCGACCCGTTGTCTGTTAGCTGGTGAATCAATTGAGAATATTGATAATGCTTTAGTTAAATTTGGTTTTCCCGTTGGCCCATTGAACTTGTTAGACGAAGTCGGAATTGATGTAGGCACTAAAATTATGCCGGTGCTTGTTGAACAATTTGGCGAACGATTTTCTGTCCCTTCAGAACTTAATATCATATTGGAAGATGATAGAAAGGGACGTAAAAATGGCCGAGGTTTTTATCTTTATAAGAAAAATAAGATTAGTTGGCCTTGGTGTAAAAAACAGCGTCAAGTCGACACAACCATTTATGAACTACTTAATATTCAACCCAAAACAATTTTATCTGATCAGGAAATTGTTCAGCGCTGTATTATGCTGATGCTGAATGAAGCTACTCGTTGTCTTGACGAAGGGGTTATTCGTCATGTAAATGATGGTGAAATTGGTGCAGTGTTTGGAATTGGTTTTCCTCCTTTCACTGGTGGACCATTTCGATATATGGATCAACAAGGTATATCGAATATAGTTGACATAATGCATCAATTAGCACAGAAATATGGTAACAATTTTGTTCCTTGTGAAAGGTTAATTCAAATGGCTAAATCAAATAAAAAATTTCATCAGTAGTGGATTATTAATAAGTATTTTTAAACCTTACTAATATCATGGCCTTAAGCGTGAATTCAATTTAACTTGATATAAAATAAACTTTTTTTTCGATTTTTATGAAAATAAAGCGGTTCCTTTTTTTGTAATTTTAGTGCAGAATCTCGGGTTGCCTTGCCCTGCATATTTTCCGGCAACAACATTAGCGAGTAATGAGAGGGCTCCTATGTAGGGGGTTAGGTGAAAATATTTTACTCAAATGGTGGATTATGCAAGTTTTTATTATGCGTCATGGTGACGCAACTCTAAATACAATTAATGATGCAGCAAGAGAACTTACTCTTAAAGGAATAGAAGAATCTAAATTAATGGCTGGTTGGCTAGCACAACAAAATCCAGTATTCGAACGAGTGTTTACTAGCCCATATGTAAGAGCAGTACAAACTTATCAGGCCATGCAGCCATTATTGCCATATTCAGGTGAACATGAAGTATTGACGGAACTTATTCCTGATGGAGATCCGCAATCTATTGCTAATTATTTGCAATTACTTGCCGAGGGTGGTGTAAGAACAGCATTGATTGTATCTCATTTGCCATTAGTCGGTTATTTGGTATCGGCTTTATGCCCACAAGAAATTCCGCCTATGTTTGCAACATCTGCGATTGCTTATGTAGAGATGAATACTGAAATGCAGCACGCTGAATATAGATGGCAACGGGCACCTTCTCAAATATTGCAAAGTGTTAATAAACTAGCGGCACATTTCTAGTGTTGGTTTTAGCTGTTATCTGCGCTGAGTTTCGTCAGTTTCGACTAGGACTAGCAACGAAGCACTACCACCCCAAACTTTGGGAGCTTGATGAAAAGCAGTGATATTAGGATGTTGAGCAAGCCAGAGGGGAATTTGCTGTTTTAAAATGTGCTTTCCGTGACCATGCATAATACAGGCACAATGGATATTATTTCGGTAGCAAGCTGCGATTAGTGCAGCAATTTCTTGTTTAGCTTGTCGTTGAGATAAACCATGTAAATCGAGAAACAGTTCAGGCGTATAATCACCACGACGTAGCTTTTTTAATTCGTAAGGATTGATATCGGGTCGTAGGTAACGAGTAGGCCCCTCTACTTCCAAAAGGGGTTGATATTCATCGGAAAAGTAATAACTAACATCGAGTTGTTCTTGGAGCAAACGTTTTGCGACAAATTGCGATTTTATTTGATGATGTCGTTGTGGTGGATGACTAACGATATCATGTAGTAAAGGTTTAGTCCCTGCGATAGTTTCCTTAAATAGCTTTATTTCCTCAGCACTCAATTTGAACTTATTTTTCATTGTCATTCTATCAATCTATTAGTCAATTATTCTGTTAAGTTTATCTTATTTTTCTGTTATTACCTTCCTTATAAGCAGCAAGCTTTATCAGATATTGCTAGTATCCTAATGTTAATTAATGTTATTGCTATAAATTCCTTAACAATAAGCTGATTTGTTGAGTTGTTCATGGCAGACTATCCGTATTAAATATATGAACCTTTTATTGGTTAGGAGGAGTTTTGGACAAGATTTTTGTTGATGAGGCGGTTGCGGAACTACATACCATCCAAGATATGTTGCGTTGGGTAATTAGTCGGTTTAATGCAGCAAATATTTATTATGGTCATGGAACGGATAATTGTTGGGATGAAGCTTTACAACTTGTTTTGCCATCACTTTTTTTGCCCTTAGATATTCCTCAACAATTGTGGGTTTCTCGTCTAACGCTCAGTGAACGTCATCGTATCATTGATCGAGTATTACGTCGTATCAATGAGCATATCCCCGTTGCTTATTTAACCAATAAAGCCTGGTTTTGTGGACATGAATTTTATGTTGATGAGCGTGTTTTGATCCCCCGTTCTCCGATAGGTGAACTAATTAATAAACATTTTGCCGGGATCATTGATTATGAGCCTGCAACTATTCTAGATATGTGCACAGGTAGTGGATGCATTGCTATTGCCTGCGCCTATGAATTTCCGCAAGCGCAAATTGATGCGGTTGATATTTCTGCTGATGCATTGGCAGTAACTGAACAAAATATTTCCGCTCATGGATTCGCCGATCGGATAGTGCCTATTCGTTCAGACTTGTTTTTGAATATGCCACCGATTAAATATGATTTAATGGTTACTAACCCACCTTATGTGGATGCAGAAGATATGTCTGATTTACCAGCTGAATATCTGGTGGAGCCTAAATTAGCGCTTGCAGCAGGCTCTGATGGTTTAAAACTTGTCAGACGAATTCTAGCCAATGCCTCACGTTTCCTAACAGAAAATGGGGTGCTAATTTGTGAAGTTGGTAATAGTATGTTACACCTTATTGAGCAATATCCGGATATTCCTTTTACTTGGTTGAATTTTGAACAGGGTGGCGATGGGGTGTTCATGTTAACGCAGAAACAACTTATTGAAAATCAAGAGAAATTTAAATTATTTATCGATTAACGGGTAATTATATTTTTTCATACAATAAAATAATTTATTCATTAATTATTATGATGAATGAGAAAAATAGGAAACAAAGGGGATGGCGGGAAATTCGATAGGACAACTTTTTCGTGTTACCACATTTGGTGAGTCGCATGGTTTGGCATTAGGATGCATTGTTGATGGCGTTCCTCCTGGTATGGCGTTATCAGAAAAAGATCTGCAAACCGATTTAGATCGTCGTCGGCCTGGCACTTCTCGTTATACAACTCCACGCCGTGAACTTGATCAGGTTAAAATTTTATCCGGTGTTTTTAATGGCATAACGACAGGAACGCCTATTGGTTTGTTGATTGAAAATCAGGATCAACGGTCGCAGGATTATAGTGAGATTAAGGATATTTTTCGTCCTGGGCATGCAGATTACACCTATCAACAAAAATATGGTATACGTGACTACCGTGGTGGCGGGCGATCTTCGGCACGTGAAACGGCGATGCGTGTAGCTGCGGGTGCAATCGCAAAAAAATATCTGCAACAAAAACTCGGTATAACTGTTCGAGCTTATTTAAGTCAAATGGGTGATATTTGCTGTGAACTAAAGGATTGGGATTTAGTTGAACAAAATCCTTTCTTTTGTCCTGATGCAACAAAATTGGATGCTTTGGATGCCTTATTACGTTCATTGAAAAAAGAAGGTAATTCTATTGGTGCTAAAGTAACCGTTGTTGCAGAGCATGTTCCAGCCGGATTAGGTGAACCTGTTTTTGATCGATTAGATGCGGATATAGCTCATGCTATGATGAGTATCAATGCGGTTAAAGGTGTTGAAATTGGTGCTGGTTTTAAGGTGGTTACATTAAAAGGCAATGAAAATCGGGATGAAATAACCCATGACGGATTTGTCAGTAATCATGCCGGTGGTATATTAGGTGGTATAAGTAGTAGTCAGCCGATTATTGCCCATTTGGCTTTAAAGCCGACTTCAAGTATCACCATACCGGGGAAAACAATTAATCAGCAAGGTGAAGAAATTGAAGTGATCACCAAAGGACGCCATGATCCCTGTGTTGGTATCCGAGCTGTACCGATAGCAGAAGCGATGATGGCAATTGTACTTATCGATCATTTTTTACGCCATCGAGCACAATGTGGTGAACCAGCTTTTTAATGGTATGATGTAAATATCAATGAAAGAACATAATTATAATCATCTTATTAACATTTTTAGTGTTTGTTTTGAGAAAGAGTATCGGACACGTTTAATTAAAGGAGACGATGAACCTATCTATCTGCCGGCAGATGAAAAGATACCCTACCATCGGATTATTTTTGCACGCGGCTTTTATGCGAGCGCTTTACACGAAATTGCCCACTGGTGTATAGCCGGAGAAACTCGGCGTCAACAAATAGATTTTGGTTATTGGTATTATCCAGATGGGCGGAATGAGCAAACACAAAACGCTTTTGAAAAAGTTGAAGTTAAACCACAAGCACTGGAATGGATGTTTTGTGTGGCGGCAGCGTTTCCCTTTAATGTTAGTTGCGATAATTTAGCCGCTGATTTTGCACCCGATCGATTTGCTTTTCAGTACAAAGTTTATCAGCAGGTGCTGAATTATTTAGCAAATGGTATTCCGGCTCGAGCGAAGAGATTTATTCAAGGGCTACAGTTGTTTTATAATACCCCTCCCTTAGTGAAGCAAAATTTTATTTACCCCAAAGAGCTATAAAAAATTTAGCTAATATAAAGGAACAAAGCCATGCTTGCGGAATTGGAAACACGTATTTTAACGCAAATTGACAACAATGTTGATAGTGCTAGTCAAGATGAACTTTTTGCTGGTGGTTATTTACGTGGCCATTTAACATTGGCTATTGCAGAACTAGAAGCTGAAAATAAAAATAATATTGCAGCGCTTTCTGACCGTGTCGAACAGAGTATTGATAAGGCAATTAAGGCGGGTGAATTAACTCCTCCTGATCAGCGATTGATATTAAATACCTGGCGCAAATTGTTAGAAAATGCGCTTCAATAAATAGAAAGCGTGAAACATTAAATAATATATTGTCGCATTTTTTAAAATGGGGTAATGATGTTGGTAAGATTGGCACTACCCACTGAAGCTGAAAAATTAGTCAATATTGAACGCTCAGCAGCAACCTTATTTCGTCAAATTCCCGAGCTTGCTTGGGTTGCTGATGCACAAGGCAAATCCGTTAACCAACATTTAGAATTTATTGTTGATGGTGATTGTTGGGTTGCCGTTGAGGAACAACAACTTGTTGGTTTTATTGAAGTTGAAGTGATGGATCAAGCTTTGCATATTTGGGAATTATCCGTTGCTAGCCGATGGCAGAGAAGAGGAATTGGTCAGATTTTATTGCAACAAGCCATTATTCAGGCAAAACAACTAAGCTGTGATCATGTTACTTTAACAACTTTTCGTGATGTTGCCTGGAATGGCGCTTATTATCAAAAATTGGGTTTTACAATTATTCCGGCCGAAAAGCTTACTTTGCCACTACAAGCTATTTTAAAAAGAGAAGTGGCGTATGGATTTGCTGCATCTTCGCGTTGTGCAATGCAATATACTCTTTAATAGAGATTAAATTTTTTTGTTAAAAAGTTATTTATCTAGTTTAACCCCTCGGCCTTGTAACAATTTTCTGATCCAAAATCGGTTAGGGTGGAGATTAGCCAGTATATCGTCGTCAAAAGGTAATGGTTCAGCAAAAATTTGGCTGCAAAGTAATTCCGCGCAAATTGGCGCACTACACAATCCCCTTGCTCCCAATGCGCCAATAACAAATAGATTGGCATGAATTGGCGCTTGCAAAATATGCTGCTGCTCATTGAGCTGTTTATCTAGTTGTGCATATTGAAGAATAAGTTGATCAACATCGGGTACGTTACCGACCATCGGTAAATGATCACGGGTAACACAGCGAATGCTTTGACGTGATGCATTTTGGCTGATATCGATATCTTTTGTCCAACCAACATCAGGCAAACAAGTTAATAAGCGAGAATGGTTTTCTTGTTGTTCAAGTTTGGAATATTCTAGTGTCAGTTGATGACGTTTATAACTCGCGCCTAAGCAGTGATATTGATGATTAACTGGCGTTAAATATCCGGCGTAACAGAGTGTCGTTTGCAGTTGGTTGAGTATCGAAGTGGTCGGAATATGACTTACTTGCCCTCGAACAGCACTAACTGGCAATTTTTCTGTTTGCGAAAATAGGGGTAGTTGATGACCATTAGCGATAATGACGGTTTTATGCGTTATTTGCCGTTGCGCTTGTCCTTGATTGAATATTAATTTCCAGCCATTGGGCGTATTTTCAAGTTGCATAAGGCGATGATTAAAATAACTTATTAAACCCTGTTGTTGCGCATATTGCCAACTATTGAATGTCAGCTCGGCTGGACATAACCAACCGGCAGTTGGATAGTAGATGCCATCATGGTTAACATCAACGCCACATATAGTTCGTAATGTTTTTCGAGTTTCATGGCGTGCAAAGTCAGGTGGCCAGTTTTTTATCAATATTTGAGCGATTTTTTGTTGGCTTTTTGCGTCATAAGCTAATTGTACTAAGCCGTTCCAATCATGTTCAAATGCAATGCCTAATCGTTCCAGTTTGCTGTAGTGACGTTTTGCGTAAGTAAAAGCAGTGATAAAAAAACGCTCTAAGCTATCGTAGCGACCGGTTAATAATGGATAAAGTGCACCTTGACGATTGCCGGAAGCGTTTTGTGCCACGCTGGGATCCTGACAATATAAAGTTACCCGACTTCCTCTTCGTAATAAAGCAAGCGCGGTCATCATACTGGCAATCCCGCCGCCAATAATGGCAATATTCTCGGTGGCGGATGCGGCTTGTCGAGCGAACCAAGGTTGTGGCGCAGATTGTTGATTTACGGGTAATTGACCAACTAGCATTTCACGTTTACGGCCAAAACCTTTGATTTTTTTTACTTGAAAACCAGCTTTTTCTAATCCACGACGAACAATACCGGCTGAAGTAAAAGTGGCAAAAGTGCAACCAACACGTCCCCAATTTGCCATTGCAGTGAACAGTTGTTCACTCCACATTTGGGGATTTTTAGCCGGAGCAAAACCATCTAAAAACCAACTATCTATTTTATTGAAAAAATTAGCTTTTAATTGAGGTAATTGTATATTTATATCGCCAAACCAGAGATCAAGAATAATTTCCCCATTTTCTATAACTATTCTATGACAACCAGGTAACGATTGAGGCCATTGTTGACAAAGCTGTTTAGAAAAAGTGGCGAGCTCAGGCCAAAATTGATGAACGTTTATTAAATCCGTAATAGACAAGGGATATTTTTCAAAACTGATATAGTGTAAACGTTGTAATTGGCTTTTAGTCGCTTGTTGGCGAAACTGAATAAATAACTGGCAGACTGCCATAAAGTTTAATCCAGTGCCAAAACCAGTTTCTGCAATAACATATTGTTTAGTTGAATGAGACAGAAAGCGATTTGGCAACTGATTACCCGCTAGGAAAACATAACGTGATTCTTCTAAACCATTTTGCTTAGAGAAATAGACATCATCAAACTGTTCAGAGACGGGGATAGCTTGTTCATTCCAGCTTAATTTAGCTTGACTGATCTCATTTGTATTCACAAAATTATCTACAATATTTTAAATAATTAGCCAATTCTAACTAATTTAACCTGAGTGTGCTAGCTAGAGCTAAAATATAAGAATGAAAAAAGATAATTTTTTCTGTAATTTTTTACCTGATCGGACTTGTTCAGCTTACAAGTGTAAGCTAAAGTAACAGGCTAAACTCCCAGTAAATGAATTTCGACTATGAGGTAATACAATCAATGAAGCGTGCAGTCATCACTGGTCTGGGCATTGTCTCCAGCATAGGTAATAACCAGCAAGAGGTACTGGCTTCTCTGAAAACGGGTCGTTCTGGCATCAGGTTTTCAGAAGAATTTGAAAAAATGGGTTTACGCAGCCATGTCTGGGGTAATATTCAACTAACGGAAGAATATATTAAACAAAAAATTGACCGTAAAATTCTTCGTTTTATGAGTGATTGTTCTATTTATGCTTACTTGTCGATGGAAGAGGCTATTGCGGACGCTAAATTGACGCAGGCGCAGATCTCAAATATTCGTACCGGTTTAGTGGTTGGCTCTGGTGGTGGCTCACCGCGTAATCAAGTGGCTGGCTCTGATGGTATGCGGGCAAAGGGATTACGCGGTGTTGGCCCCTATATGGTGACCAAAGCAATGGCTTCAGGTGTTTCAGCTTGTTTAGCCACGCCATTTAAAATTAAGGGCGTTAATTATTCTATCAGCTCTGCTTGCTCAACTTCCGCCCATTGCATTGGCCATGCTGTTGAGTTGATCCAATTAGGTAAACAGGATGTTATTTTCGCTGGTGGTGGTGAAGAGTTAAGTTGGGAACTAACCTGTGAATTTGACGCAATGGGAGCATTATCGACTAAATATAATGCAACTCCAGAAAAAGCTTCACGCACCTATGACCAGGATCGGGATGGTTTTGTAATTGCTGGCGGTGGTGGTATTGTTGTGGTAGAAGAATTAGAGCATGCTTTGGCGCGTGGCGCACATATTTATGCTGAAATTGTCGGTTATGGTGCAACCTCAGACGGTTATGATATGGTTGCCCCTTCCGGTGAAGGAGCGGTGAGATGTATGAAAATGGCATTGGCAGATGTTAAACAGGTTGATTATATCAATACTCATGGCACTTCAACGCCAGTTGGCGATACCAAAGAATTAGAAGCAATTACTGAAGTTTTTGGTAGCAATACGCCAGCGATTTCAGCGACTAAAGCAATGACTGGCCATTCTCTGGGGGCGGCAGGGGTTCATGAAGCTATTTATAGTTTGTTAATGTTAGAGCATGGATTTATTGCCCCAAGCATTAATATTGATAATTTAGATGAAAAAGCACAAGCAATGAATATTATTACGCAGGCCACTGAGCAGAAATTAAATACGGTAATGTCAAATAGTTTTGGGTTTGGTGGAACTAATGCCTCGTTGGTAATGAGTAAATATCATTCATAATTATTTTACTATAAAAAACAATTACCTACTGATAATTTATCAGTAGGTTTTTTGTTATTTACAATATAACCAATTGATTAAATAAGTTATTATTCTTTTTTATTAGTGTTAGATCGGTGGTGATTAAAAAGTTGTGTTAATGGAGTGCTTAATTGCTGCGCTAAAATAACACCGAGTAATACACCCCCACCACCAATTAAATGGTAGCTGTGCATTTTTTCTTTTAAAAATAAAACCGCGATAATGGCCGTAAATACCGGTGCTAAATTCATAAATATTGAGGTTGTATTAGCGCCAAGTCGAAACACACCTTGGATCCATAAATAGGGTGCAATCAGCGAGGCGGCAATCCCGGCAAATAAGATCAAATTAATATTTGCCGCGGTAATCTCTACTGATTTAGCCAGTAAAAAGTTTGGCAATAATAGTATCAAAGCAAAACTAATTTGGATATAAAGTGATTGCCAATTGGGTAATGGGATCGCCCAATGCTTGGTTAATACCCCATAGAGTGAATAAGAAAGAGCAGCAATAAACATCAGTAATTGCCCTCGATTAATTCCCTGGCTAAAAAATATCATTGGTTCACCTTGACTAACAAGCCAGATAAGCCCCAGTAATGATAAAAGGCTACCGATCACTATACCAATAGTAGGAATAGTACGTAGCACAAAAATGCTGAGTATCACCGTTAACAAAGGAATAACTGAATTTAATACTCCCATAAAGGTGGCGCTAACCGTATGAGCAGCATAATAAGCCAAACTTTGGTAAAGAACCATGCCAAGGGCACCTAATATAAACAGTTTGCCGCCATATTGTTTTATCATTGTGCGATTTTTAACTATCCCTTTAATCATAAAAGGGGTGAGTACTAAAAAGGCCAATAACCAGCGATAAAAGGAAATAGCGGCTGGATCAATAACATTTGCCGCCGCTTTACTTACAACCGCATTAATTGACCATAATAAAACCGCAAGCAGGGGAAAAAGAAAATTTTTCATTATTGAGTCATATTTATCTTCTGTTAACTATTATGCTATTTTAACATTGTCTATTTTATTATATATATTTATAATCAGCCAATTGATCCGCCCTTTCTGCCAACATTACTGTGATGAAAAAAATTAAACATAGACTTGAGCCTAATATTATTGAGCCAAAATTTATAGTTTTTCGGAATAATGAATGGTTAGGTGATACTGAGTGTCAATTACATCGCCATAACTTTGGCCAATTAATTTATGTAGTGAAAGGTGTGATAGAGATGCAAGTGGCTACCCAGCATTATATTGCGCCTCCTGAATTTTGTATCTGGATCCCATGCGGTGTTGAACATGCCACTTACAATAAAAAAAGTGTTAAGTTTAATATTTTAGATATTTCTCAGACATTCAGTCATGTGCTGTGTAAAAAACCCTGTATTATTCGTCAAACGCCTATTTTTCATACCATATTATTAGATTTTTATGCGCGTGAGATAACCCAACCTAAGACTGCGGAAGATATTCGCTTAGCTAATGTTTTGATTGATCAATTAAAACGTTCACCTATTCAAAAGACCTATTTACCCGCCAGTAAAGATAAATTTTTAGCCCCTATTTTAACGCAATTACAACAAAATCCGGCAGATAATACTGCTTTAGCGATATGGGCTAAGCGGGTATATACCTCAGAACGTACCTTGTCACGTCGTTGTCAGCAGGAACTGGGGATGTCATTTAGTGAGTGGCGCCAGCGGTTACGTTTTTTACATGCCATAATGAAATTAGAGCAAGGACAGACTGTTCAACAAGTGGCTTTTGATGTCGGTTATAGTTCTGCATCAGCATTTATTACCATGTTTCAACAGATTTCAGGCACAACACCAGAACGCTTTCGCCAAAAAAGTGACGCTGAGCAAACCAGTTGTTAGGATTTATATCATTAACATGGCAAAATAGCTTCTTGCTACCTAATCGAATAGTAAAAAGCGATCGGTTAATTTTAATAAAGATAATTGGGCATTAGATAAGTGAAAATATTGATTGATGAAAATATGCCTTACGCAACTCAATTGTTTGCAACATTAGGTGAAGTTAAGGCTGTTTCTGGGCGTTCAATCTCATCGTCACAGTTAGCAACAGCAGATGCTTTAATGGTGCGTTCTGTTACGCAAGTCAATGAAGCATTACTTAAACAGAGTAAGGTAAAATTTGTTGGTACTGCAACGGCCGGATTTGATCATGTTGATAGGCAATGGTTAGCGCAAGTGGGTATCGCTTTTTCTGCTGCACCGGGTTGTAATGCGATCGCGGTGGTAGAGTATGTTTTTTCCGCTTTGTTGTTACTGGCTGAACGTGATGGTTTTGATTTGCGAGAAAAGACAGTCGGTATTGTTGGGGTTGGTAATGTTGGCAGTCGTCTTAATGCGCGTTTAAAGGCTTGGGGCGTCAATACGTTACTTTGTGATCCGCCTCGGGCAGAGGCTGCTGATAATAGCGAACAATTTTGGCCATTGGAAAAATTAGTTAGTCAGGCGGATATCTTAACTTTTCATACCCCTTTAAATAAATCTGGCTGCTATTCATCTTATCATTTATTAAATGAAGAGTTGCTTGCTGCTATGCCAGCAGGACGTATTTTGCTAAATACTAGCCGCGGGGCTGTTGTTGATAATCAAGCATTATTAAAAGCCTTAGAAAATGGTAAGAAAATCGACGTGATATTAGATGTTTGGGAACATGAGCCCTCTCTTTCCTTACCTTTGTTAGCTAAAACTAGCATTGGCACGCCACATATTGCCGGTTATTCTCTAGAAGGTAAAGCGCGCGGTACTACTCAGATTTTTGCCGCATTTAGCCAGTTTTTAGGCCAAGAGGCGCAAATTAAATTAGCTGATTTATTACCTATTGCAGAGTTTAATGAGATTACCTTTCGCGGTGAATTAACCCAGGCAAATTTAAAACGTTTAGTACATTTAGTTTATGATGTTCGGCGTGATGATGCGCCATTAAGAAAAGTTGCTCATCATGTTGGCGAATTTGATCATTTACGCAAATATTATCCAGAACGCCGTGAATGGTCATCGCTAAAGGTCAGTTGTGATAATGTCGATGCGGCTAACATATTAAAAATGCTGGGTTTCAATAGTAAATTAATTTGAGCGAAATGCACAGAAGATTGGAGAAAACCAACATGACAGAAGGTTGGAGTATTGCACTATTAGGCGCTACCGGCGCGGTCGGTGAAGCAGTATTGAGTTTATTACAAGAGCGCCAGTTCCCTGTTGGTGAGTTATTTCTATTAGCTAGTGAAAACAGTGTCGGAGAAAGTATCCGTTTTAATGGAAAACAACACTCTGTCATGGATGCACAGTTATTTGATTGGACACAGGCACAAATCGCTTTTTTTGTTGCTGGTAAAGAAGCGTCTGCTCGTTATGCAGAGCAGGCGGCACAAGAGGGTTGTATAGTCATTGATAGTAGTGGTTTATTTGCGCTAGAACCGGATATTCCATTAGTTGTACCTAATGTTAATCCTCATGTGCTGGCTGATTATCGTAACCGTAATATTGTTGCCATTGCTGATAGTTATGTCAGTCAATTGTTAGTCGCCATTAAACCGCTAATCAATGTTGCCGGTATTCAACGTTTAATCTTAACCAATTTATGTTCAGTTTCAGTGCATGGTAAAAGTACAGTGGATGAATTGGCCGGTCAAAGTGCCCGATTATTAAACGGTTTACCCGTTAATAATGACCGTTTTGCTAAACAGTTAGCATTTAATCTATTACCCTTATTAAGTGATGTTGAAGGTTCTGTCCCACAAGAGCGCTGTTTAGTTGATCAAGTGCGTAAAATTTTACAGAATGATGGATTATCGATAGTTGTCAGTTGCATACAAGCGCCGGTTTTTTATGGTAATGCACAAGTGGTTCATGTGGAAACATTACGTCCAATGACCGTGCAAGAAGCCTGGCAAGAAATTGCTCAATTTGATGATATTCAGTTAGTTGGCGAAGATGACTTTCCAACTCAGGTAACCGATGCTTCAGGTAGTGATCAATTAAGTATCGGTTGTATGCGTAATGATTATGGAGCACCTGAGATATTACAGTTTTGGTCGGTTGCCGATAATACCCGATTTGGCGGTGCTCGAATGTTAATAGAAACTGCGGAGCGATTAGTGCAGGAGCAATATTATTAATGTTGGAAAAGCAACCTCCTTTACCAATGTTTAAAATTGCGTTAGGCATAGAGTATGATGGTAGCCATTATTATGGTTGGCAGCGTCAACAACAGGTAAAGAGTATTCAAGCTTGTGTGGAGTTTGCGCTAACTAAAGTCGCGAATGAATCTATCCAAGTCTGTTGCGCTGGGCGCACGGATGCGGGTGTCCATGCTACAGGCCAAGTGATCCATTTTGAAACGTCTGTGATACGTAAAGATTCAGCCTGGACGATGGGCGTTAATAGCCATTTACCCGCTGACATCGCCGTACGTTGGAGTAAAGACGTTGAACCGGATTTTCATGCTCGTTTTAGTGCCACTGCGCGTCGATATCGTTATATTATTTTTAATCACCGATATCGACCAGCGATATTAGCCACCGGCGTTACTCACTATCATGCACCTCTAGATGCTGAAAGAATGCATATTGCAGCTCAGGCCTTGGTTGGTGAGCAGGATTTTACTTCATTTAGAGCTATTCAGTGTCAATCTAAATCGCCTTGGCGTAATATAAAGCATGTTCATGTTAAACGTTATGGTGACTATATTGTGGTTGATATCAAAGCCAATGCCTTTGTTCATCATATGGTACGCAATATTGTTGGTAGTTTGCTGGCGATAGGGTGCGGTGTTCAGGATATTAACTGGATTGCCGAACTTTTAGCATTGAAAGATAGAACCAAAGCGGCGGCAACTGCAAAAGCAGAAGGGCTTTATTTAGTTGCTGTCGATTATCCGTCAAAATATAAATTACCGACAACGACCGTAGGACCGCTTTTTTTGCCAGAATAATGAATTTAATTTTGCGTTTAAATAGGCAGTGTTAAAGTTGCCAACTATTGGATTTTTTATGGAATTTATTACTTTTATTATTGATTTTATTATACACATTGATCTCCATTTAGCTGAATTGGTGGCTAAGTATGGCATTTGGCTATATGCCATTTTATTTTTGATAGTATTTTGTGAAACTGGACTAATTGTTACGCCTTTTTTACCGGGTGACTCGCTATTATTTGTTGCTGGTGCATTAACGGCACTGGAGAGTAATGATCTAAACGTTCATTTAATGGTAGTATTAATAATTATTGCTGCGGTTATTGGTGATGCTGTTAATTATACTATTGGTCGCTTATTCGGCGAACGTCTATTTCGGAATCCCAACTCAAGAATTTTTCGCCGGATCTATTTGGAAAAAACGCACCAATTTTATGAAAAACATGGCGGTAAAGCGATTATCTTAGCTAGATTTATACCTATTATTAGAACATTTGCTCCATTTGTCGCAGGGATGGGAAAAATGTCCTATCGGCATTTTGCTTTTTATAATGTGGCAGGGGCTTTATTATGGGTTCTATTATTTACTTATGCGGGTTACTTTTTTGGTGATTTGCCAATTGTTCAGCAGAATTTAAAATTATTAATTGTGGCAATTATTTTAATTTCTATTCTGCCGGGTATTATTGAGATTTGGCGCTATCGTCGAGCATCAATTAAAGAAAAACAGGTTGTTAAACCAAAAAAATAGATAGTCATTAGCAGGTTTGATCAGTTTTTTATCCACTATGCTTTGGCATTGTGGTTTAATGATTAACATAATAATGAGACTGATAATGTAATTTCAGACAGAAAGGTCTATTAATGAGCTGGATTGAAAAGATTCTTAATAAAAGCAATATTACCCAGACCCGCAAAGCGAGTATCCCTGAAGGGGTTTGGACAAAATGTGATAGCTGCGGGCAAGTGCTCTATCGTGCTGAATTAGAAAGTAATTTAGCCGTATGTCCAAAATGTGATCATCATATGCGTATTTCGGCCCGCCAACGCCTGGCTTCTTTTCTTGATGAAGGAACCACGGCGGAATTAGGTAGTGAATTAGAACCGAAAGATATTTTGAAATTTCGTGATTCAAAGAAATATAAAGATCGCATATCAGCGGCACAAAAAGCGACACATGAAAAAGATGCTTTAATTGTGATGAAAGGCACGCTTAAAGGTATGCCGGTTATTGCGGCAGCTTTTGAATTTGCTTTTATGGGTGGCTCAATGGCTTCGGTTGTTGGTGCACGTTTTGTACGTGCGGTTGAGCAAGCACTGGAAGATAATTGTCCATTAGTCTGTTTTTCTGCCAGTGGTGGTGCTCGCATGCAAGAAGCATTAATGTCGTTGATGCAAATGGCAAAAACCAGTGCGGCACTGGCGAAGATGCAGGAGCGAGGGCTTCCTTATATTTCAGTACTTACCGATCCAACCATGGGGGGCGTATCAGCAAGTTTAGCCA
Organism: Arsenophonus sp. aPb; assembly: GCF_029873475.1. Taxonomy (NCBI): domain Bacteria; kingdom Pseudomonadati; phylum Pseudomonadota; class Gammaproteobacteria; order Enterobacterales; family Morganellaceae; genus Arsenophonus; species Arsenophonus sp. aPb. Next base: position 2,110,059 of record NZ_CP123499.1, on the reverse strand, counting down.
TGCTAGGTGATATTAATGTTGCTGAGCCGAAAGCGCTAATTGGCTTTGCAGGCCCGCGGGTTATTGAGCAAACAGTACGTGAAAAATTGCCAGCAGGTTTTCAACGCAGTGAATTCCTGATAGAAAAGGGCGCGATTGATATGATTGTCAGACGGCCTGAAATGCGGGATAAACTAGCTGAAATACTGGCTATGTTAACTCATCAAAACGTACAAGACGCAAGCCAAATGGATATAATTACCTTAGTTGACGATGATCTGGAGCCACCCTATCGTGAGAAACCCGAAATTGACAACAAATCCGATCAAAAATGACAATATATCTGATCCTTTGATGATACCAGAGGCGACCTCTTCGTTAGCTAGCTGGTTAACTTATTTAACCAATCAGCATAATAAAATTATCGATATGGGGCTGGAGCGGGTTGGTGTTGTTGCTCGTCAACTGGATCTTTTACAACCGGCGCCGAAAGTGGTTACGGTTGCAGGAACAAATGGTAAAGGAACCACCTGCCATACATTGGAATCTATTTTAATTGAAGCCGGATTAAAAGTCGGCGTTTATAGCTCTCCACACCTGCTGGATTATACTGAGCGTGTTAGGATCCAAGGTAAGATGTTGCCTGAAGAGGAATTTTGCCGCGTTTTTGCTGATATTGAATCTAAACGCGGCACAACAACGTTGACCTACTTTGAATATGGTACCTTAGCAGCTTTGCAATTATTTAAACAAGCTAAACTTGATGTGGTTATTTTAGAAGTCGGTTTAGGTGGACGATTAGATGCCACCAATATTGTGGATGCGAATATTGCTGCGATCACCAGTATTGCATTGGATCACATTGATTGGCTGGGTAGTGATCGGGAACAGATTGGTTATCAAAAGGCCGGTATTTTTCGTTCAGCACGCTATGCGGTTGTGGGTGAACCAGATATGCCAAAGTCGATTAATGAGGTAGCTCAAGCTTTGGGCGCAAAGTTATTTCGTTGTGGGGTAGATTGGCAATTTGAACCACAAAATGATCATTGGCATTGGCAATCCCATGAGCAAGATTTTAAGCAGTTACCTTTGCCAAATGTCCCATTAGCTAATGCTGCAACAGCATTGGCAATTATTGATTGTTTAATCAAAGAGGGTGATGCCATTAGTCGGGCCATATCATTGCAGGCTATTCACCGGGGATTAATTAAGGCAAAATTACCAGGCCGTTTTCAAATTATTAGCCAGCAACCTTGTGTAATTTTAGATGTTGCCCATAATCCCCATGCGGCGGCTTATTTAGCCGACAGACTCTCTCGCTTGCCCAGGCAGAAAAATACTAAAGTTTATGCAGTTGTCGCTATGTTAGCCGATAAAGATATAAAAAGTACTTTATCTTATCTGGCACCGCAGGTTGATAAATGGTATCTCGCTTCATTAAGCGAAATACGCGGCGCTGATGCTGCACAATTAGCACAATATGTTGATTCACCTTACCAATTTGATACGGTCAAAGATGCCTGGTTGCAAGCAATAAGTCAAGCTAATGAACAGGATATTGTAGTGGTTTGTGGCTCATTTCATACTGTCGCTGAAGTTATGGAACTGCAGACAAAAGAGGAAAGCTTAAGTGGCCAGTAAGTTTCAAAACCGTTTGGTGGGAACGATTGTTATTGTTGCCGTTGGCGTTATTGTATTACCGGTATTATTGGATGGGAATAAGAAATACAATGAAACTGAATTTGCCGCGATCCCTTTGGTGCCTAAAGCCAGCGATGAATATGAAATTGAACCTATTGCGCCAATTAATCCAAAACCACTAGTGACACCCTCAGAGAGCGCTGCACAAGCAATGATTTCTGAAGCTATTTCTGATTCAAAGAGCAAATTAGCAGATAGTCAGTCCGTTCAACAACAAGCAAAGCCAAAATCCGTAGCTAAAGTTGAAAAACCAGCGTTGGAGCCAGAACAAAGTACTAAGTCGAATGAGAAAAGCAAAGCACCACAGGGACGGGCTTATGTCATTCAGTTGGGCGTACTAAAAAATGCAGCAAAAGTGGAAGAGATTATTGCTAGATTACGTTTATCTGGCTATCAGGTCTACACTGAGCCATCATTACCGGTTAATGGTCAATTGACACGAATTTTTATTGGCCCAAATGCGTCGAGAGAAAAATTGCAGTCCAGTTTGTCGGAATTGAAAGATTTAACCGGCTTACAAGGTCAAATACGCAGTTATAAGCCTTAAAATGGGTATGTACTAATAGACAAAACATATTGATACTAATCGATTATATTAATTACTTACGCGGCGATCATGATTTATCTTTTCGCCGCAAATTTTTGCCGCTGTTCAGCAAAATATCTAACGCAAACGTTTTCGTTTTCTGCTAGAATGCGTTCGACCATGCTGAATGTTTAATTTCTTGGATTAAAATTATGGTTTGGATTGATTACGCTATTATTGCCATTATTGGTTTTTCTGCCTTGGTTAGTTTAATTCGTGGTTTTGTACGAGAAGCTTTATCACTGATTACCTGGGGTTGTGCTTTTTTTGTTGCTAGTCAATTTTATCCTTATCTGGCAACTTATCTGACTCGTTTTGACGACCCGCTGATCAGAAATGGTATTGCCATTGCGATCTTATTTATCGCAACGTTAATTGTAGGTGCTGTAGTCAATTATGTAATTAGTTCGTTAGTTGAGAAAACTGGATTATCAGGCACTGATCGTGTGTTAGGCGTCTGTTTTGGCGTATTGCGCGGTATATTAATTGTGTCGGCAATTTTGTTTTTTCTAGATACTTTTACACCCCTGCCAAAAAGTGAAGATTGGCAACGTTCTGAATTGATACCCCAATTTAGTCATATTATTAGATGGTTTTTTGATTATTTAAAAAATGCATCAAGTTTTTTACCGGAAAGTATCACTCCGCTTGGCTGATGAGGAAAAAGTAGATGTGCGGTATTGTCGGTATTGCTGGTTTCACACCAGTTAACCAATCAATTTATGATGCGCTAACAGTGCTTCAACATCGTGGGCAAGATGCTGCAGGTATTGCGACGATTGATGAAAATAAGCAATTTCGTCTACGTAAATCGAATGGCTTAGTAAAAGATGTGTTTGCTGCTCGCCATATGCTTCGTTTGCGGGGCAAAATGGGGATTGGCCATGTGCGTTATCCTACCGCGGGTAGCTCCAGCGCTTCCGAAGCACAACCTTTTTATGTTAATTCACCTTTTGGCATTACATTAACCCATAATGGTAATTTGACTAATGCACATGAATTAAGAAAAACGCTATTTGAAACGGCCCGTCGTCATGTAAATACTTCTTCTGATTCAGAAATCCTACTCAATGTCCTGGCTCACGAACTAGATCAATTTGCTCATTTTCCCCTGACAGCAGAAAACATTTTTACTGCTATTGGCGCAATGCATAACAAAGTTCGCGGTGCTTATGCTTGTGTTGCGATGATTATTGGGCATGGTTTAGTGGCTTTTCGTGATCCGTTTGGTATTCGCCCTTTGGTGCTTGGTAAGCGCACATTGGAAGGCGGCCAAAATGAGTATATGGTTGCTTCGGAAAGTGTCGCTTTAGATACCCTTGGTTTTGAATTTTTGCGTGATGTAGCACCAGGGGAAGCAATTTATATTACTGAACAGGGGCAACTTTTTTCCCGTCAATGTGCAGAAAATCCACAGCTAACCCCTTGTCTATTTGAGTTTGTCTATTTAGCTAGACCCGATTCTTTTATTGATAAAATATCGGTTAATAAAGCTCGTTTGCGGATGGGGCAAAAATTGGGTGCTAAAATTGCTCGCCAATGGCAGGATTTGGATATTGATGTTGTGATCCCGATCCCTGAAACTTCTTGTGATAGCGCGCTAGAAATCGCCTATATTTTGGGTAAACCTTATCGCCAAGGATTTGTTAAAAATCGTTATGTGGGGCGCACTTTTATCATGCCGGGGCAGCAAGAGCGACGTAAGTCGGTACGTCGTAAGCTAAATGTTAATCGAGCAGAATTCCGCGATAAAAATGTTTTATTGGTCGATGATTCTATTGTGCGCGGAACAACTTCTGAACAGATTGTTGAGTTAGCACGCGAAGCAGGAGCAAAAAAGGTCTATTTTGCTTCGGCATCACCAGAAGTTCGTTTTCCCAATGTGTATGGTATTGATATGCCGTCAGCCAATGAGTTGATTGCCCATGGGCGTGAAGTGGATGAAATTCGTCAACTTATTGGTGCGGATGATTTAATTTTCCAGGATCTTTCGGATTTAATTGCTGCTGTTAGAGAGGAAAATCCAGATATTACCACTTTTGAAAGTTCGGTCTTTAATGGTATTTATGTCACTAAAGATATTGATCAAGCTTATCTGGATTATCTGGAAAATCTCCGTAAGGATGATCAGTTAAAAGAACATAATGAAATCGAAAATTTAGAAATTTACAACGAAGGCTAATTTGTTGTTATATTTTGAATTAAGTTAGACTTCATCGCATATTGTCAAGCCTACAATACTGAAGTCTATTTTATCGTTATTATTGAGCAAAAATGATGCAGAAAATTATTATCGGACTAACAGGTGCCAGTGGTGCGATTTACGGTATTCGTTTACTCGAGGTTTTACGTTCTGTTGCTGATGTTGAAACCCATTTAATTGTTAGCTCGGCCGCCAAGCAGACGTTAGCATTGGAGACGACTTATAGCTTACGTGATGTTCAAGCAATGGCTGATGTTGTTTATGATAATAGGGATATTGCTGCGGCCATTTCTTCTGGCTCATTTATTACTTCCGGTATGATTATTATGCCGTGTTCAATAAAAACCTTATCTGGCATTGCTAATAGTTACAATGATACATTAATTGCGCGTGCGGCTGATGTGATTTTGAAAGAGAAACGTAAATTAATATTGGGTGTCAGAGAAACACCTTTACATCTAGGCCATTTGAGATTAATGATGAATGTTATAGAGATTGGTGCGATAATTTTTCCACCGATGCCGGCTTTTTATCATCAGCCAGAAACAATACAGGATATTGTCGATCAAACTGTCAATCGCGTATTAGATCAATATGGTATCACATTACCCCAAACGTTGTTTACTCGTTGGCAGGATGCTAAGTAATTGTCTCTTCCGATGAAGTTAGCAGTAATGATTCTAACGCTTCTTTTAAGTCAACATAGTGAAATTTAAATCCAGCTTCTTCAAGCCGCTTTGGTATAGCTTGCTGTCCACTTAACATCAATGCGGCCGATTCTCCCATAATCGATTTAATAACAAATTCTGGCGTTCTAATCAGTGCAGGGCGATTAAGAACTTCAGCCAGGATGGCACTGAACTGGTCATTATGAACGGGATAAGGAGAAGTAATATTAAATGCGCCAGATAATGCAGGTGTCACAAGTAGGTAAAAGATAGCATTGACCACATCATCAATATGGATCCATGGAATATACTGTTTCCCTTTGCCTATTGGCCCGCCTAATCCGGCTTTAAATATCGGTAACAATTTCTTTAGCACACCGCCTTCTTTTGCCAGAACGACTCCGGTTCGTAACAAACAAACGCGTGTTTTGTCACTTTCGGCTTGTAATGCCAAGGATTCCCATTTTTGGCATAATTGGTTGGTGAATTCGGCATGCGGCATATCAGATTCAGTGACAACGGCTTGTCCCTGATCACCATAATAGCCAACTGCGGAGCCAGAAATAAAAGTTTTTGCTGGTTTTTTGCTAGCCTTAATCAGTTGGCTTAAGCGTTCTGTCATTTTCCAGCGGCTTTCACACAGAATTATTTTTTGTTCTTTAGTCCAAGGTTTATTTGCAATTGGCTCACCGGCAAGGTTAATAATAGCATCAAAGCCATCAAGATTATCAATCTCATTTAAGTTTGTCAGACAATCAACATGACGACCAAATAGGGTGTAAACTTTTTGACATGATCGGCTCAAGACGGTAATAGTGTGTGAATGTATAACAAGCTGTTGCACCAGCCGTGAGCCAATTAAACCTGTACTGCCAGTAATAAAAATCCGCATTATCACTCCGTGGTTTTCATTTACAATATAAGTAACTATAGCATTGATATTTAAAGAAACAGCAGATAATTAGACTGTGATTATTATCAATAAATTGGCTAGAAAGATTGTGACCAATTTATTGGTTAATAAAACTTCGCCAAATTTGGTTAATTAATATTATTGGCGTTGCAATTGTTGATTTTTAGTTATTTTATTATTAAATTAAAACCAAAACAAATTAAATAATGAGTTATCTAATAATGGTTTATTCATATTGCTTATAAGATTATTAAATTAATGCTAAAAATCATATTAGTGAAGTTTATTTATTTTAATTTTTTATGAAAAGAGAATTATATTCATCAATAAGTTCATTGTGAAAAAATTTGTTGTTTTACAGATTATTAATGTATGAAAATGAAACTAAAGGTGCAATGCCGATATAATAATAGCAATATTTTTATTAATTACTATTGATATTGGTTGTTATTTATAAAAAACCAGATTGTAGATAGAAGTAATTAATATTGAAATAGCTAATATATTCCAGTTATTTTCTATCGTTTTATTTAGCGGCTAAAATGAGTCTATCTTATTTTTATATTTTGCTAAATTAGCGCTTATTATCATTTTATTAGAGGTTATAAAAATTAATAGTTATAATTTTATGCCTAATTGAGTTGTTTATTTCATTTATCAACTACCATTACCGTAAAGGCTTTTGTATCTGCTAATAACAGACTATGATTATTTAAGCTGTAGTTAAAAAATGTGGTGCGAAAAATGCGCAGATGGCTATTTAAGTTTGAGACTTGGTTTGCATCAAAATGTTACTGAGTTTAGACTCAAGTAAATAGATTGATGACCGCTTAATAATGAGAAAGGTTTTAAGATGGGACAAGTAATAAGCGAAGTAGTTGATGCAGAATGGATTGATATTGTTGACGACAAAAATAAAGTAATTGCCCAGGCGACGCGCCAGCAGATGAGAGCAGAGAATTTGCGTCATCGAGCGGCCTATATTATTGTGCATGATGGGATGGGCAAAATTTTGGTTCAACGTCGTACCAAGACGAAAGATATTTATCCTGGTTTACTAGACGCAACCGCAGGTGGAGTGGTAACCCGTGGTGAAGGTATGCTGGCTGCGGCAAGGCGAGAAGCAGAAGAAGAGTTGGGAATTGCCGACGTACCTTTTGCTGAGCATGGACTTTTTTATTATGAAACCCCTAAATGTCGGGTATGGGGCGGCTTGTTTAGCTGTGTTAGTCATGGCCCTTTTGCTTTACAGGAAGCAGAAGTGCAATCGGTTTTTTGGTTGACGCCAGAAGAGATTAATGCACGTAGTCATGAATTTACGCCCGACTCACTGAAAGCCGTTTCACTTTGGTTAGCTCGCAATAATAATGAGTTGCAAAAGACTAAGTTGTGCCAGAAGGTTGATTAGGCATCAGCTAGCACTTATAAATCATGGTATAGAACTATAGCGGTAAACTTTACTCAGCGGTGATTTATCAATTTTATTAGTGATATACTGTAATATTATATGGCAAGAAATTTTATGCTTTCCTTTCTACGTACCAATAAAACATGACGCTATTGTCGCTGTATCAGATATGCCACTCAGACACGCATGCTGCTCCCAGGAGTCAAATTTTTGTCATCGTTTTTCAGTTATATTCGGATTATATTTTAGTTACACTCTGTTTATATTTCGTTCATATTGATGATAGTATTGTCATACTGATACTATGATAAACAACAAGGATGTTGTCTTATGAAAGATAAAATGACTGCTATCATGATGCTGGCTGCTACAGTGATTACTGCTACTGCGCAAGCCAGTGATATAAATATGTGGCGGGAACCCGCGCCTGTTGTCAAAGAAGGTAAATTTTTCTCCGTTATTCAAGACCGAGGAACTTTGCAAAAGGCAGTTAAAAGTAGCAATAACGAATTTCTTTTTTCAGAAAAAGGGGCAGGCGTTAAGCCGCTAGTACTCATTGGCTCACCGGTGGAGATTTTTGAATATCTAAAAAAAAAATGAAACCTGTGGCATCGAAAACCATCTACAGGAAATCCATGAAATATACATGGGTATTACAAGGTACATACCGCGTAAACGTTTTAGTGGACTTTTCCCGTTGCAGGATTTTTTAGTTCAAACCCTTGCTCAGGTACTTAAATTTGTACCTGCCGGGACGGTTATTACCGATGCAGCTGGTATTCCTGCGGATCTTAAAGAACTTTATAGCATTACAAATTCGCTTAAGAGTAAAGAAAAATTCGATGGTGATATACTCTACGTAAAATTTAGTTATCTCCCAGAAGATGGAATGCAAAAAATTGCTAGCCGCTCGGTTAGTTTTGGTCGTGTATTACGCTTGATGCAGAATAAAAATTACCGGTAGAGTCTGTCAAAGTTGTGAAAATGGCGTTTATGGTTAGCAAAGTCAAAATCTGTTTTATAGATATCTTGACTATGAATTTTGTTGCTAGGATCTCAGCAATAGTGAGCATTCTGATAGCAAGGTTTTGTGCATACTTCCGCGAAAATGCCATTTCATCCATGAAAATCTCTTATTATCTGGTAAGTAATAGCATATTATCTTTTTTATTTTAGATAATATGCTATTGGTTTGAGCAAATGACTAATTTGTTAAATCGGTGGCAGTATCATTTTCATCTTCACTGACAGTGCACCAGGGATAATATTGTTGGCGTCGCTCATAGCCCTTAGCGGTAACCGTTCGTATTTCCCGCCCTAACGGATCGTAATAGTGAGTGTCAGCAAAGTAGTCATCACGGCCGCTATCATCAATAATATAATGCCAGCTATTGCTAAAAAAAGGTTGATATTGGCGAACAATTAACCCCTTATTATCATATTCTACCCGGCCGGTGACTGCCCATCGGGTGCTGGTAGGCGCTTGTTTTGCTGTACCACGTTTATTTTTGGCTAAATTGCCAGCTTTTGTGACGATGTAAGCATCACCTGCGGGAACCCTTAGTGCTGTTTGTAGCGAGCGGCCGGCGCCATCAATAAAGTTAATTTGTTGTCGTTGCTGCTGTTGAACATCAGGATAATAACGATCAGTGGTGACAGTTAAAATATAGGGAGGTTGCCTTTCAGTATCATTTGCAAACTGAGTGTTATCTACCGACGTTTTGTTATTACGTAACCAGCGTTGATAACCAATAACATTGATATTACCTTTTTCATCAATAACTTGCTTATAGTCATAGGATGAATTTGTCACTATTGAGATGATCGCTTTTGTTGCCGGTTTCATCCATGCTTCTGGCGCATAGAAGTAAAATTGGGCGACAGGTTGGGGTGATGGCATAGACAATGCGGCATCGATTGAGTCAGGCGAAATAAAAGGAACGACATCCGGTGGCGGAAATCCCGCCGGCTGTCCTTCTTCTGTGCCCCAAATTCGACTGGAAGAGACGCGACCAAAGGCATCAAAATTGGCATAACTGATATTATCATTAATATCAATTATGCGATAAGGGGTAAGAAAACGGTAATCATAATCCGCATGTGTAAAGTAGCCGGCAGCATCAGTGGTACTCAACACGACACAGTAATAGGTATCCCATTGATAATCGGTTGCGCCGGTTAATAATGAATGTCGTTGAAGATAAGGGCAATAAAATCCTTCTGCACCATAATATTCACTATAGTTAAGTCGTGTTACCCAAATATTTTTATTTTCTTCTCCTGGACGTGGGAATAGGTATTCGGTTTTGATATATCCTGCATTGGTTAGATATTCTTCAATTTCTGCCTCGGTGAGTACCGGCTCAAATGCTGCTAAACTTAGTTGATCAAACTCGGCTTGTTCAGTAAAGGCAACTAAAGCCTGAAGGGTAGGAACCGATATTAGTTTATTTTCTCCACCCGCGAGGTAGTAAATTTTACTTTGTCCGGCATACTCGCGAGGGGTATTTTCACTCAATATACCATCGGGATTTAATAGTGATTCTAGCGAAAATCCTTCAGAGGGCACATCACTGGCTGGCAAAGTGATCATATCTGTCCGTTGCACATCTGGAATATTTAACCGCCATTGTTCTTGGGTTTTTAAATTGTGATAGCGGATTTGATTTTCACTAAGGCGTAATAGTTGTTGTTGCGGATCATAACTCTGTTCAAAGGCACCGTCTGGCAACCAGAGCGAAGGGGGTATTATACTGCTTGGTCGACGAGGATAATTGATGGCAACATTATGGATTAAGGTGCCGTTGTCATCAAAAGCAAGATTAACGTTTTGGCTAAAGAGTGGATCTTCTGCAATACGTTCATAATTGTAATCCCATTGTTCCAAAGACATTGGTGCCATTGCTAAGCCAGTTTTGGCAGTTGTGACAGCAGGAATTTGCCTAACTTGATAACGGTAATAGGTAACGCTGTAAGGATTTTCGGCGTCAGCGGCATGATCTAAACCATAAAGTTCACTGCGTAATGGACTACCTTTTAATGATCGATAAGCCCAGAATTTTTGCTGTTCATCAGGCGAGCTTATCGGAACATCCTGACCTTGTTGATATTGGGTGAAGCGGGTATTACCGACTGGAAACGCCTGTTTATCCCCTTGCCAATATTCGCTACTGAAAGACACTTCATCATTAGTATTACCGATATGAAACCATTGGCGTAAAAGTGATGGCATGCTACGTTGATCGGTATTGCCGGTTGCGTCTTCGGTTGAATCGACAATATCGACGCGACCAAAACCACGAAATTCGCGCTTTATACCATCATACATACCATGAAAATAATTAACACTTTGGCTAAAACAACTCATGGTAATTTCATCAAGCTGGTTAATCTTATTGAGCAGTTGAATGGGGAACGGCAGGTGACTGGCATAGCTTTTATTTTGTTCGATTGCTTGTTGTTTTTCATCCAACCAAAATTGGACGGAACTGCGATAATAAAGACTGCTATCGGTACCACAATTATTATTTTGCCGATTAAGTAGGTAAGGTTTTTGACTAGCTAAATCATAACGCCAGTGCTGTTGTTGCATATGCGGTATGCTCAAGATCAAACTGGCGACGCCTAAGCCTTGAATATCAGCAATCCACAACTGACAGGTATCATCATAGGCCACACTGTTAGGTAGCGATATGGTGAACGGTGCGGCGAAGCTATTGCCTGACTGATTCATGTAAATCAACAGGTGATCGGACATTAGATAGATAATATCGGTTGTGCCGGAGCCATCTAGATCGGCTAAGTAGAGTTGTTTTGGATCAAAGCTTTCTGACGGTTGTTGAAAGCCGCTAAGCTGAATCGGGGTACCAAATAGACCCTGGCCAAGGTTAGGCCAGCAGGTCACTTCATTATGGCGAATACGGATTAAATGTTGCTGACCGGAACCTAATAGATCACTAAAAGCGACCAATTGGCGCTCATCTCTGCCAATAATTGGTAACTCTACCGACGGGGCTTGTGGACAATTGACCGCAGCGGCAAAACTTATCCGCTGATTGGCATAAAAACGCACACTTTTAGGGCCAATTAACGTAATGTCCGCTAATCCGGCACCGGTAATATCGGCAAATTGGGCTTGGTTATTTTGTAATTCGTTAGGAATAGCCAGCAGTGGAATATAATCACTCCAGCTTCTATCTGGATGTTGGGCATAATAACCACTAATATTGATTTGGTTTACAAACCATTCCAGCCGTCCATCACCATTAATATCCATTAAAGAGCCACCATTGAGTAGGGTGGGTATATTAGGTAACTGTTGTGGTGGCGAATAAGTAATTTCATCGGTTTGTGATTGGCCACGTATCGGGTCACGATAGTACCAGGCATAATTATCTTCATACAAAATACCGGCAATGCCTTCACCATACAGATCAACCAGATAGTATTGTTGTTGATCTTTCATGCTATTAAATTCGATTAAGGGTTGCCAATCTTGAGCGGGCGGTGGACCAAATAGTTGATAATCAAATTCAATCGGTGGTAACAATAGCGAATTATTTTCATCGTGGGCCAGTTGCCGGCAACGGATTAACTGGCTAACGATGGCTTGTTGATCATAATGTAACTGTAAACGACGAACCAGTGTTGGTGGTCTATTTTCGTGAGGTAAGCCTTGCAGTTGTTGCAGGTCATGAAACATTAATACTTGTTGGCATAGACGACGAGTGCGAATTTCAAAACCATATTCAAAACGTGAAAAAGGATCTTGCCGCATAGACCACTGTTGTTGTGGCAGAAATTCAGGCGCTTGATCGGTTTGATTACTACGCTCGCCATAATCCAATATTAGATAAAATAACCAATCGGTTGGTGATGGTATTGTGTCGGTTAAACTATACAGTGGTGCATAGGCGCTCAGGTTACCGTAACTTACCGTCGTTAAATATCGCTGTGCCGTGGCTGATGGATGTTGGAGCCGTTCCTGCTCAGAAGTTCCTGCGTCATTTTCCGCTTGATATTGATATAAAATGTGCTCTCCGTTAGGTGAAACTGACTCTTCTAATAACCATACGGCAATGTGTTGCTGTTCTTTAGGATCAAAAATTCTGGCATTAGCTGATTTACCTAAGCAGTGGATCTGCCCATCCGGTGAGTAGATCAACCAGAAAGGCATTTGGCTGGATTGCACCGCTACGGGTTGCCAGTATTCGATCCGTTCGGAGCCAGTACCAATGCGTGATTGATATTGGGTAATTTGATAGTTTTCGGTTAGTTTTATATTTTGCCAGCTATCTTTTTGATAACGGATAGGTTGGCCTGCTTGATCAACGGCGACAACTAATACTTCATTATCTACACCAATAAAGATATCTTCTAGCTGATAAAGCGGCCGGCCGTGACTGGTTTGACGACGAATAGTGAGTAAAGGGATATCCCATCCCAGACCAAAGGCACTATTACCAGAGCCACTGTTATAATTTAAGCTCAATGAAGGCGCATAACCGCGACCACTGGAAATAGGTAAAGGTAGCGTAATATGCACCATACCATCAGGCCCTGGTGTGCCGATGGTTTCTCCCATGCCTTGTAAGCTTCCGCCACCTTTCGGTAAGGAAAGGGGTGCAATAGATAATTTATCTTGATTATTTGGATTATCTGGCATTTTAAACTCCCATAAGGCCCTATAAAGGGCCTAACGAAATTAATTAAACGATAGAAAATAGTGATTAACCGTTATCACGAATGGTGTAACGAATATGTAAGATGATATCGGTCAGACTATTTAATAAGGCTTTCTGTTTTTCGGTTGCATTCGGGAATTGTAAAATTAATCCTCCTTGATCTTCGATTGGGATCCCCTCAAAAGGCAGATATTTACTGTCGTTAAAATCCAGTTGGAATTGACCACTATCATTAACACCGCGAGAAATAGCAATAGCTTTACAGCCATTACTGAGTTGTAGACTACCTGTGTATTCCAGCACAGCTTGTATATCTTGATAAGGGCCAAGTAGCGCAGGTAACGACACACTAATTTGTTTGATACGTCGGATGTTACCAAGATTAAGTTCACTGGGGTAGTCATCCTGTATTTTTAAATCGGCAATTTTGATGGCGGCGGATAAGGTATTTTGATCCAGACTGACATTATTATCCTCATTCCCGACCGGCTCGCTACTTTCGCCATTGATCAGTTTGCGAATGGTCTCTCGTAAATCAAATCCATCGGGCATATCTTGATAGAATTCAGCCAAAGAAACGGTACGGTCAACATCGAGTGCTCTGGCTTCCCATCTCAGATAGGCTTCTTCCATGGTGATTAAATTTAGCATCAAGGCTTCACCACACAGTAAGCCGGCATAAGTACTTTGCCAGGCGCCGGGTTTTATAAATTGGCTAGATTGATTGGTTTCCCACTGGAATGAACTTTGTGCGCGTAAACAGCGAGCAACAACCAAATCATAGAATTGGAAATAGATGGCGGATAAGCGACCGCGCAGCCAGTTATACAAGGCATCATTAGTGAACTTGTTTTTCAACAAATTAAATTGGTCTAAGGTATTGGTTTGCTGCGTTGCCAGGTAACTATATTGTTGATTAGCCGCGGTGATGCGTTTTTCTAGTGCGGCTAATTGGGCGGTCAATTGTTGCTCTTCATAGTCAGCAGTTTGATACATTTGCTGCCAATCTTGACGACGACGACGATAGATCTCTGATTGTGTCGTTTTATCGGCACTAGTCAAAATACCACTGGCTGCGGTTTCTATACCTAAGGCTACCGCAGTAGGAACCGCGCCATATTGCATACCACCATCTGCCAAACCAAAGATATTGGGTGCCAGATTAGCTAACGCGGCAGCCATATAGAGAGGTTTGCTTGTCGTCATTAAAGCATCGGCGGCGATATGTAAATCGATAACTTTTTGTTCGCCCGTATTGATATTCTGATCATACAGAGCTTTATAGTGATCCTTACGCTCTTTGGCGGCGGTGATGGCAATTTGTAATGCTTTTTTTTCCTCATTTAATTCATCTTGGGTGGTTTTTTGCATTTCCAGGCTTTGCTTAGACAAGGCTAACCCTTGGGTTTGCAATAGCATTGCCATTTTTTCTGCATCTTGTCGTTCAATAATAGCAAGCAAGCCATTACCGTATTGGGTAAGTTGTGTCACTACCCCTTTCGCACTTTCAAGTGTTGGAGGGAAACGATACAAACCCAAAGTAATATCGGTTGGCAGTGGGATACCTCCTTGCGCATGGGCAACCGCGGCACTTAATAGATCGGCTGGATTAGCTGGCGTGGCAAACAAGGGTAAAGAGAGCGGTTTACCATCGATGGTGAGATTGTGACGTAAGTTGTACAGTTTTTGTATCAATGTTAGGCGTAGCTCTTGCCATTTAGTATTTTTTTCAGGTTTAAATATTGTGTGTTCTTCTAATTCAGCAGCATTTTTTAGCGTCGGATTTTGCCAACTAGAGGGTAGAGATACTTCATCTTCCCCCATCAACTCTAACGCTTGTACATACCACATTTTGGCTTCCGCTAAGGTATCGCGCTCTAATTGACGGTAATCCTGATCACCACGGGCGATGAGTAGCTCTATCATATTCATTAAAGTGGATAACTTATAATGCATCGGATCGGCTTGGGCAATCGCGTCGGGATCAGTGATATCATCAGGCACTTCATTCCAGCTAGTATCCTCCAGTAATGGACGCGTATTCCAGTACTGATTTTGTTGACCACGATCATAACCTGATGAGCTAAAAATAAATTTTAACCAGCTGGCTGAATCGGCAAAATTTTGTTCTTGCATCAGGCGTTTCATTACTAGCATTGGCCCGTAATAGAATAACTCCCAGAAATAGAGCGCATTAGAACCGGCAAAGTCCATCGGCACGGTTTGATTATCTATTTCAGTACTGAAAAAACTTTCGACATTATCGATACTTTGTAAACCAGGGAAGGTACCACCGTTGTAACTGGTATCCAATTGCCACTCTTTTTTATCAGGAACTTTTTTAAATAAAATTTTATTCTGTATGCCTTTCTGGTATTCCGCTTCTAAATAGAGATTGTCTTTATTACCATGGGCATCATTATAACGATTAAGGAAGCAGGTCACGGTAGTTGGCTGGTCACTCAGTTCACCGGTGTAAATTAGTAATGAATCACTACTCTCCCAAATATCGGCCTCTTTTAACTTAAAGATTTTATTGCTGCCATTAGTCAGTTCATCGTAGGGTTTTAGCGTCAGGGTTACTTGTACACCAGTACGTGGCAGGATAGGCTCTGGCATATATTGGGTATCGAGGCTTAATAAGATATCAAGCCCACGATCAGCGCGAGAAGTCAGTTCTTTAGCAAATAGCGTATTTAAGCGGACTTGATAAATACCGCTATGCTTTTTCGGCGTGCTGGATTGATAAATATCAGTTAACCCGCCTTCCAGATATTGTGCTTTATTACTGGCGGTTTTCAGTAATAGCGGTTGAGTATCATCGGCAGTTTTTCTTGCTAGTGGGATATCATGTGTTACTGAACCTAAGTTGCCATTATCTCTATCTCTGACCGAGATGGTTAATTCTATGTTTGATGCGTAAGAGTTTATGTATTCATTTATATCAAAGTTCCATTCTTGATTTGCTAATATCATGTTCCAAGTACTATCACCATTAACAATTTCTTTAGGCTGAATCGGAACAATAAGTCCGCCTACAATAGCTCTGGGCGCTAAAATATATTTATAGGGTCGTTGAATAAGCATAGTTGGTTCAGCATTACCATCTACGGTAAATACCTGGCCATTGGCTTGAGTGTAGATTTCCGCAAGAGTGGAATTATCTGGCGCATCAATCACATCGGTTTGCCAGTTATTAGAATTCTGTTGTTTATATGGCAAAACAATACCATTAAAGGTACGCATAATAGAGCTAGCGAAAAAGGAGGTGTTATTTGTATAGGTGACTACGGTGTATTTATTAGCTGCCAATTTTAGTATTGCAGTGAGAAAAACAAATTTAGTCGGAAAATTAGGTACATTATAATAATTGACTATAACCTGACCGTAAGGAGTTGTCTGATATATTTGCTGTAAATGATCCATGAAGAGATCTAAATCATCATCACCAGTATTTAAGTAATGGTTGTCCTGTCCTTTGGCTTCAATACGGACAAGAGTGCCATATAAAGTGTATTGATCACTGGTATTTTTTGTTAGCAATAATTGGCTTAAGCCCTGTGATAACGGTGCAAGACCACTGGGTATAGCAGGGGCAACAGAATGAATAGTTGCAATAATATTAGGAGGAACTTGGACTTTATCATATTCGACAAAGGGTGCGGGTACACCAAGATAGGTGGTGGTGTCTAATTCACGTTTAATAACTTTTAGGCTGAGGAAATAATTTGTTTGCTCACTGTTATCATGGATAAGAGAAAAATCTTGGGTAATTTGCCAAGCTTGCCCCTCAGGAATAGATGCTTGGTCATATTTTTCTTGCTTTTCGTACAATATGACTAACATATTTTTTTTAGTCAGGTCACTACTAACAAATAAACCCACTTGTTCATGGATGTCAGGGTTATCTTTGTTTAAAAGTATAAGAAGTCCATCACGGATGTCGAGTGTGGTGTATGTATATGGCGTGCTCCAATTACCATCGTACAATAGATGTGAATGTTTTAAATCATAAGTGTATTCGGGGATAGTCTCTTGTTTGGTTTTTTGTGGTGTATCTTTTTTCTCGCTATTAATTTGTCGCTGTTCTAGCCAAAATAGATATAAACGTGATTTATAGATCATTGGCCGAATAAGGTTGCGATACGGTTTGGCTGAGGCGGTAATGGCTTGCCATTCACTCCAGGCATCAGCAGGAAACCCTTGGTTGATAAACATATCATGATTAAGGCTACGCCAAGAATAAGTAGGAGAAGCCTCTTGGCTGGCACCAAGAAGATAGGTTAAACCTGTTTCAACATTCAATTCATTATGATAGCCACTGATTATGGTTAAATTAGCAACTAATTCAAAATCCGTCAGGTAGTTATGATAAGCTTGTTCAACGATATCACTGGTTAATTGGCTTTGATTAATTGTTTGTAGCAGCTTATTCATCATCTGGGTTTGGCCAATCCGTTGGGTCGGATTAATATAGTTTTCTGGATAGTAGTCCAGTTCTCTAATACCAGCCCAGCTACTGTAACGGCGATTATATTGCTCCCAGTTTTGGAAAAATGGCCGTTGTAGTGCAGAATAATTTACCCCAACTTCATGTTCCGGCTGCTGAATACAACGGTTAATATAGAGTTGCACACTAGCATTGGCTGCGGCTATCTGGCTGGTGGTAACTTGATAACTGTCTTGGTTATCGATTAGCAAGTAACTATATAATTGATCTCGATTGGTAAGGGCAAGACTGTTATCGGCAACATGTTCGAGATAATAATAAGATTGTGCGCTACTTAGATTTTCAGCCAGAATGCCGTCTACGGTTTTGCGTTGTGTCTTGTTAAGAGCATTAATAAGCTGGTGGCTAAGGAGAATAAAAAGGGATCCAGATCGGGCTGAGTGGGAATAGCAATCTTTAATTCTGTCGCCAGTTGGTCGATAAAGGTTTGTATTGGATAATCTTGCCGTTGGAAATTAACCGGGCTAATGCTGGTAATCGGATCACCGTGATCACATAATACCAACGTGAGCATATCCGTATCTTCAATCTCATGCCAATCAATGTAAGTGGTCAATTCATAGTGTGAACCGGGCTCGTCTTCAACGTCTTTGACATCGCCTAAGAATTGAAACCCTTTTGCTGATAACCAGCCCCAACCCAGTTTTCTACTATCGGGGTGCTCGGTTTGATAGATAATTCTAAATTTATTGTTACCGAGCGGGTAAACTTCTACGTAAAGATAATAAGCATCTATCTTTTGCCGCACTAAATCCCATAGTTCAATATCATCATCATTATCAATAATAGCAGCTTGGTACAAGTTTCCCTTATGATACTCTTTGGTTATACCGCTAATACCTGTTTTTAATTGATTGAAGGAAAGTTGAGTTTGTAGCTGTAGGGATGAAAGCGATAATGGATAATTATTACTAGGATCATATAAACTGCCAACCACCGTTGCATCAACGGCTAATGTTTCTCCCGCCTGATACCATTGCTGAATAAATAAACAGTGTTGCACATCAGTAATAATGGTGTCGCTGGTGGCAAGAGGATCAACTTGTTGTGCCGCCGCAGTGAATTCATCAAGTGGTGCATTAATAGCTTTGGCCAGCATGCTAACCGTCAGTTGATCTTTAGAGAGTGTGGTAATGACGACCGGTGCTTGAGTCATTAATTGCATAGTCCAGTTATGGAATTGCGTAATGAACTGCAAATTTTCCACCGTTGGATAAACTTTAGTTAAGTCCTTTTTCAAATGGTCAGGTTGATTAACAATCAGTGTCACTTCAGCTAAGGATAGTTTAAAGATATTGGTGATAAGCGCTAATTGTGCAATGCGGTGACAATAACGGATGGCTTCTTGACTAAGGGTAAAAGGTTTATCAATATCGATTTTAGACACTTGCTGCCAAAATTGATTAGTGTCCAGATCTTCCGGATGGATTTTTATATTATCTAGCCAAACCAATAATTGGTAAGCGATGTCTGTCGAAGAAAGTACCAATTGAGAGGCAAAATAGGGAGCCAAAGCAGTTTTGAGCGCATTATCTGATAAATTTGTATCGTGCAAATTGCTGTTTAATGTAATAATCAGGTTTTCGATTTCAGGTGATTGATTGGTATCGAAATTATCTGTCGTTAGTGCAACTAAGCTTGCGACATTAAGATTTTGGTCATTGAGCCATTCAACGGTGGTATGGAGTTTGTCAATAAATACTTCAAATGGCAGATTTTTAAAATCAAGTAAGTTAAATAGGATAGTTAATTCTGCAATAGTAAGATGATTAGCTAAAGCCAGTAGATAGATTACATAAAAAGCGGTAGTTGTCTCTATATCATTTATACAATGGCTATCATTATCGTCTTTAAACAACAGTAACATTTGATATAGCTCTTGGTCATTTACCGCAAATGCTTGCTTTAAATTTGATTTAAAGACGTTTTGCGCGTTAGGGGCTACATCATACTCTTTATCGTCCGGGGCGAATTTTTGGCCATATAAAGGCGGGTTATTAAATAGTTGATCGTATTGACTAAGCTGGCCATTAACCGCGGTTTGACTAATTTTTATACCGACCCATATGCGTGCCTGCTGTTCTTGCAAGTTGTAGAATTGCTCATACTGTTTGATATGCAAAATATCAGTTAAAGTTTCGTTTGTGACATCGCCATTACGCTTTTCCACTAAATCCAGCAGGGTTAGTGGGGTCAGTTGTGTGGTTTTATGTAATAAAACGATTTTGTGCACTTTTAGTAAATGCTGTTTTAATTGTGCTTCCGTATCATCTTTATTGGGTAGTAATAGTTCAAAGAACTCGGGTGGTAAATAATAATGTTCTGCCAGCGCAACTGTTGTCATCAGGGTTTGTGGCGCAATGGTGCCAAACACTTTTTGATACTCAGCGTTAAGATTATCTGGCGTAATTTCCGTCGTTAATAATGTGTAAATGGGTGGTGATATTTTTAAATCCGTACATAAGATAAAGGTTTGATTGGTATTGGCGGGACGATTTTCCGGCTGAATTAATTGGGCCAGTGTGACGTTTTGGTTTTGCAATACTTGTTGGATGACATCGGTGTAATAATAATAGGGGCCATCGGGGTTTAACGTATCTTGTGCTAGTGCATCAAGAATTTTTTGCTTATCGTCATCACCGATTTTTTTACCAATTTGCGCGGCTAGTACTTGATTGGAAAGTGACAGGGTGGATAGCGGCGTATCCAAATTTTCCTGACTCAAAATCAGAGTAGCTAAATCAGGCCGTCGATTATCGATATAATAGGGTGAATTTTCTGGATGCAGTCTTTGTGCTTCGCGATAAAGTCTTACCAGATAAGCGGCAGGAGAAAACATAGAGGCAATGTTACCCTGATTAACAAAGTCGGTATCCCGACTAGGAATAAAGTCGTTGCTATAAAACATAGCTTCGTCATATTGCTGCTGCTGCGCTTTAGCGTCGCTAAAATGGGTCTGTAGTTGCGTCGCAACGAAGTGTGTTGATTGTTTAGGAATGGCTTGACGGGTAATTTGCTGGCGGTATTGAGTGTTATTTTTGGCCTGGATTTTTTTAGCACGAGCTAAAAGTTGGTCACAATCATGCAAGCTTAATTGATTATCAGCTACTTGATAAAGTTCTTCTTTAGCATACTCAGCCAGGTCACTTAATGATTTAACATTTAATTTATTAATAATATTCTTAATTGCATTTTCGTTAATTTGGTATGACATAAAACCCTCACTTATATTAGATGGCTCTATCGGTGTTTTAAAGAAAAGGAATATGATGAAATAGAATATAAAATCTTTGATGATTTATATTCATATTTTTTAATTTATTTTTATTAATAAGAAAAGAATTGAAAAAAATCATAACATACTTTTTTTTAAAAGCTAGCAGTTTTTTTATTTGAATTTTTAATAAAAATTTTAATAAAAGTACGAAAGGATTTAGCTAAGTTTAGTTGCGTGATTATATTTATTTTCTACTATTATGTGATTTCAAATTTTAATTTAACAATAGTTTTTGATAATAAATTAACTGTAATTTCATTTTGATTAATTATTTCCAACTGTAATTAAAAAATTTATAAATGATATTTTTTTATTAGCTGAAACGATTAATTCAACAAGATTTTTTGCATAATTATTTGGTTTTTATGAATATTTAATTGAATAAATTATTTATAGATATTGTTGTTAATTTTGAAAATATTAATTTTATTAAAATCAAATATGGCTACCCATATAATTATAAAATGTAAGTTTATTTTGTTATAGATTGTTCGGTACTGTTTTGTATTTTATTGATTTTTATTTTTTGTGTGACACCTATTTTTTCTGCTGAAAGCTTGTATTTTATAAGTTTATTCGTATTATTTTTTTATCAGAGGCTTCTGAATACATTTTTTAATTTGATTAGCTTTTATATTTATAAATTAAACTGTTAATTTTAATTATTATAACTAAGTAAATACTAAACATAAAGTTTTATAATCTATTATCTCATGATCAAATTTATTTTTATATGTAATTGTAATTATTTTAACTGCGAATAAATCTATTAATTAATATTAAATATAATAATGGAAAGAAATAATAATGAATAACTCAACTCAATATCAGCAGGCAAGCTATCGTGGGCGTTATCCATCCGATGAGAATGGCACAGTAATAATAATGAACCCAGAACGAGGTTTTAGATATGAAAATATGATTTTATTAAATGAAGATTTAATAAACCCTTTTTCTAGAGAAAAACAAAATGGCAATATTTTACTCGAATTATATAAAAAAGAGATTGCCGGTGAACGTTATCAAATTGTTCAGCAATATATTTATCTGACCGAATATATAAATAGCGATCTTGATGACAAGGCTATCGAGCTAATTAATTATATTTTTAGCCAGGCGAAATTAGCCGGTGTTAAGCTTTTGGTTAGATTTGTTTATAAATATGCTAACCATATCCCAGAGCCTAAGGTAGAAAGAGTAAAACAACATATGCGACAATTAAAGTCAATATTGGCCAATAGCGTAATATATGCCTTTCAGTTTGGTTGGATTGGTACCTGGGGCGAGCAGCACGGTAGTTGTTACAACGACGAGCAAAAGCGGCAAATCTACCATACATTTTATAGCGACTTTATGCCAGCCAATAGAAAAATAACTATGCGCTATAAGGCTAATCGAGATATGTTGATTAACTCACTTAGCCCATTACAGTTTAATGATCATTTGCGCATCGGTTTTAATAATGATTACTATACCTTAGATGCGCATAAGTATGCTGTTGGCAATGACTTTACCTGGCAAAGTGCGGTATATCGCGATCTAAAAAAAATTGGCGTAAACTCTATCTATGACGTTGAAATGCCTTACAACGATGATGGGCGTGATCCTTGGTGCCTTAATACTATTCCGGCTGATTTTGGCTGGGGTACGATTTGGCGCTTTACTGAATTAGGCGCTTCAACATTTAGTATTATACATAATTTAAATTTATGTATAGCGGCTCTACGTAAAGCGGTTATTGATTTAAAACGGTTTGAAAATGCTGGGTTTGTCTGTGATCGGAACTATTTTTGGGATCACTCAAAGGCAAATTATACCACCAGGAGTGCCTTTGAATATATTAGAGATCATCTTGGCTATAGGTTGATGCTTGAAGAAGCGACTTACCCATTATATGTTAAAATTGGTCATTATTTTGATTTAAGGTTTAGCCTAAAAAATTATGGTTTTGCCCGACCAGTAAACGTCAGGCCAATTGCTATTGTATTTCTCGATGAGCAAGATGAGATCCAATGGCAACTTTTTATGCCTGCTGGTGCTGAATTGTGCGCAGCGGGTAGGGGAAATACATTTAGTCTTTCCTGTCAGGTTGTTAATATAAAAAGCGGAAAATATAAGCTAGGGTTATGGTTGCCGGATGAAAGCCCTATGCTAAGAGATAGCCCGCAATATGATATCCAATTGGCTAATGGCGGAAGTAATTTCAGTTTAATTGAAACGGAAAAACATCGCTTTAATGTCTTCGCTGCGCTAGAAGTTATTGAATAAAATTCAGCTAATTAAGAGCGCTAGCCAGTTTTAGCCTTTAATTGCCATTTTTCCATTTAGTCAGCGATTGGAAGTTATTAACTAAAGTTAGTTATTAATTAACTGCTTAGTGAGCAAAAAAGCTGAAATACTCTGTATTTCAGCTTTTTTGTCAGCCAGAAAAAATCAGTTATTTTGCGTTGCCTGAATGGCGGTAAGAGCAATGGTATAAACAATATCATCAACCAATGCGCCACGGGAAAAATCATTAACCGGTTTACCCATATCCTGTAGCATTGGATTGATAGAAACCAGATTGACTCAGAATTGCTCTGTTTTATAAGTAGTATCGCCAGTATTGGGATATGGGAAAATAGAAATCCTTGTCTGACCTACCATTGGTAAATTTGGCGCTTTAGATTTAGCCACATCGGCCATAATGGCTGTATGATATTGTAATTGACTGTTAATCACTCAATCTGGCGGTTTTGCTTGTGCCAAATAAATAGCATTATTTTATGCAAAAAAATCACTTATTCCATGAGTAATAAGTGATTTTAAGGCTTTTTATTGATTATAAATTTTTATAATCGTGTGGAAGCATTTGCGCTAGCTTGCGGTTTCTTAATTTGATAACGAGTAAATTCACTGAGTTTTTGCCTATATATTTCACGTTTTTGACTAGGGGTAACATTTTCTGCAATTAGTGTGTCTCTGGCAATGTTGGTTTCAGTTGCTTTAAGACCCTTTAAGTACATACTCTCTGCACGATATATAGTCTTTTCATATAAATAGCCTGGCCCATCAACATCTATTACTTTAGTCTGAGATAAATCAGCATTATTTTCTTTAAGATAGTCAATTGTCGCTAATTTTTGCTTTATTGTCGGTTTATAATGACCACTCTTGGTGGTTAATGAAAGAATTTGTCCATTGAGTACACTTATCATTCCGGCGTCCAATACATTTGCTCCAGCCATAAATGAAGAATGATGGAAAGATTGTGGTACGTGCTTATTAAGATAAAGTTTTTTATCTAAACTGATAACGTAAGCATAAACAGTTGCATTCCATACACTATGATCACCTGATTCTCCATACTCATTAGTTTTATTAAAAAGGCTTTGACTTATTTTATTACGTAATAGTCCTTCATTATCAACTTCTACTTCATAATACGCTCTTTCCTGTTCACTTAAATATTTTATGTTTGTTTGTATATCGATTTGTTGGTACATACTGTCCATAACAATTTGGGGTAAGTATTCTTTTTGTTCAGGACGTTGGATGGCTAATGGCGCTGTAGCTGCTGCGACACTTTTTGCTTGTTTGTTATTTTTACCAAAAAGTTTTTTAAGTGGCGAGTTCCCATTGGGATCATATAAGTTAATGGGATTATTCCTTACCATTCGATAGAGATTTAATCCGTCAATAGTGCCGGCTGGATCAGGATTTAGCCATCGTCCAATCCAGGGTTGATAATAGCGAGATCCATAGTAATATAGCCCGCTAGCATCCCGTTCTTTGCCTGAATACCGATAGGTTTTATAATTGGCTTCAAGCTGATTTTCCGCAGCCCACCAGGCAGTGCCACCATAAGGGAAAAACTCTTCTTCACTACTTAATTGGCCATATTCATCTAATTCTAAAATGCAACTGTCTATCTGATTATTTATACTATAACGCAACGCATTATTGCCGATTTCAGGCGGTGCATCTTGAGCATTCGACCAATGCAATACTCGTAGGTTTTCTAGCATGATGACAGTCCGTAAGGATTGTCGTTGTGGTGGTTGCCCTTCTACTGTTTGTAGATCATGAGTGATTATTTCAATTCCCGGTAAATAACAACTCGTTTTAATATGGGTTACATTGCCAGCTAGATACTGTTCTTGTTTGACCAAACGCACTCCTTGGCTATCATAACAGTAGATTTCACTATCATCTTTCTCTGTTTCTCGTGTAATTGGCTTAACTGAGGCTAATTGATTTTGACCATTCCAAGTTAAATTTTGGCCAACTTGCAATTGAAGTTGATTGCCAGCAGCATCAAAGTAATCTTCAATAGGAAAGTCTGATGTTGAGGGAAAAAAAGAGTCAGATAAGGCATGGTTACTGGTATCAGAAACATAAATACGTTTTGTCCATTGACTAGCCCCCAGATGTTTTATCATCGTTAAATTACCTGAAGCATCATATTGATACTGGCGGGTATAAGGGGTACTTTGATAGGCGGCATCAGCAGAGGAAGAAAGAAAACGTTGAGTAAAAGGATGGCGGTTTGTTAGTGATTCTCGTCCAGTCGCTTCAATGAGCTGATAGAAGGTATCATAGTGGTAGTGATTTTCAGGAATGGATTTTTGATTATGATAAAAACGTGATGCATGGGCATCATTCTGAATAAGAATAATATTACCGACAGGATCATAGGTGTAGCGTAAATCTTGGAAAGTTAAATAACCTAAGGGATGATGCACTGGACGGTAAGTTTTTACCATTAATAGATAACCTGTTTCAGCTTCATAGCTATAATCAGTAATTACACCATTGCCAAGTATCTCCTGTCTGATTTGTCCATTAGCAGCATAATCAGCGGCTTGTAAGACAATTTGTTGAGGTTGATCTTTAACTTGTAATGAGCGTGAAATTAACTGTCCCGCACAGTTATAATGCTGCTGTTGAATGTTGCCATCCGCATCGATTTGCTGTATTAGGGCGCCGCCAATATCATAGTCCTGACGGGTAATAAAGGTATCTGTAGAGAGTTTTTCTTGCCACTCTTGTTCTGTACCCTGCCAATCGCTTGGATAAGAAAAATCAGCTAGCAGTTGGCGTTGTTGAATTTGAAGATAGCCGTTAAGAGTAATACTGTGTATTTGCTGACAGCCGGCGGTATCATAGTGCCGAATGACTTCGCCACATAAATTATATGCTTGATTTTGCGGTGTTCCTGGTGCATAGATTAAGCGTTCAATAATTCGTAATGCTTGATTAGCTACTTGCTCATTGATAGCAAGTAATCTTCCCATAAAAGGCCTTTCTGCTGATTCATATAACCAGTTACGCTCAGTATGTCTGGCATCTTGTTGGTAAAAAGGTCGTCCTTCAATATCATTTAACGTTAATAAGTTACCACGGTCCTGGCTTTCAGTATGAATGATATTACCGGTTAATGATGTTTGATAAGAGAAATTGGGGATAGGAAGTCGAGGATCTTGTTGCGAGAGGATGTGACCTGTAGCGGTAAATTTTTGCTGGGTTAGCCGTAACTCTGGTGGCTCTTCGCTGGTTGTTCGATAAAATTGTAATGTTCTAATTGCTAGACCCCGGTTATCTTGAACTTTGATAGTGGGTGTCCCTTGATGGATTGTAGCAAAAGAAATAGACATAAAACCTCCGATGTTAAATTTAAGGGTTATGAATATTACCCTCACCACTACTTACTTATAGGTATTTTAGCGGTGAGTTTGGTTAGTATAACGAAAAACTTAGCGTTAAATATATCTATTATTAATTCGCCTTTTATCTAAAGATAATATTTTGTATTAAATTAAATCAGAATATAAATATTATGTATTTAGATTAACGCCTTTTATTATTAATTATTGTTATCAGTTAGTGGGGAAATTTTATTCTTTGAGGAATGTTAAATTTGTAATGTATTGATTTTAAATCTTTTTTATGATGTATAACACAATTGTTTTCAATTTATTAGTGGATATTGCCTGTATTTTATGTAAAGAAAAAGCTGAAATACTCTGTATTTCAGCTTTTTTGTCAGCCAGAAAAAATCAGTTATTTTGCGTTGCCTGAATGGCGGTAAGAGCAATGGTATAAACAATATCATCAACCAATGCGCCACGGGACAAATCATTAACCGGTTTACGCATACCCTGTAGCATTGGGCCGATAGAAACCAGATTGGCTGAGCGTTGCACCGCTTTATAAGTGGTGTTACCAGTATTAAGATCTGGGAATATAAACACCGTTGCTTGACCGGCTACCGGTGAATTTGGTGCTTTAGATTTAGCCACATCGGCCATAATGGCTGCATCATATTGTAAAGGACCGTCGATTACTAAATCTGGTCGTTTTGCTTGTGCTAAACGGGTTGCTTCACGCACTTTGTCTACGTCACTGCCGGCACCGGAGTTACCGGTAGAATAAGAGATCATTGCCACTCGCGGCTCAATACCAAATGATTTGGCTGAATCTGCGGACTGGATGGCGATTTCTGATAATTGTTCCGCCGTTGGATCTGGATTTATTGCGCAGTCACCATAAACTAACACCTGCTCAGGTAATAGCATAAAGAATATCGAAGAGACGATTGAGCTACCAGGGGCGGTTTTGATCAGTTGTAACGGTGGGCGAATAGTATTTGCCGTGGTATGAACAGCGCCGGAAACTAAACCATCAACCTCATTTTTTTCCAGCATCATGGTGCCTAACACCACATTATCTTCTAACTGTTCACGCGCCACAATTTCAGTCATGCCTTTATTTTTACGCAGCTCAACTAAACGCTCTACGTAATTTTTCCGTACTGATTTAGGTGCCACAATTTCGATTCCGGCGCCTAATTCAACCCCTTGCGCGGCAGCAACCCGTTTTATTTCATCGGGCTCACCTAACAGGATACAGGTGGCAATGCCCCTTTCAGCACAAATAGCCGCCGCTTTTACCGTACGAGGTTCATTACCTTCCGGTAGTACGATACGTTTGTTAGCTTTTCGCGCTAATTCCGTTAATTGATAGCGAAAAGCGGGAGGTGATAGCCGTTTAGGACGTTCAGAATCAGCCGTCAGTGAATCAATCCATTGCTGATTGATATGCAGGGCAACATAGTTTTGAATTTTTTCAATCCGCTCATGATCATCCGCATGCACTTCTAAACTAAAACTTTGCAGACTTAACGAAGTTTGCCAGGTATTGGTATCTACCATCAGTACTGGTAAACCGGTTTCAAAAGCGCGGTGACAAAGGGAGTGTATTGGCTTGGCAATAGGGTAACCACCTGTTAATAGTAATGCACCAATTTCGACACCATTCATGGCCGCTAAACAGGCAGATACAATAACATCAGGGCGATCAGAAGAGGTCACTAGCAATGAGCCGGGACGAAACAGCTCTACCATATTGGGCACACTGCGAGCGCAGAAAATAACTGATTTTATGCGCCGGGTTTGTAGTGCGCCTTCATTGATAATGGAGGCATTCAGATGATTAGCAATATCAATACCACGAGTGGCTATCAGATCAAAATTCCACGGAATACAACCCAATATTGGCAGTGGACTATTGCTAGCTAACGTTTTGCTATCAATTTTTGTGATTGTGGCTTTAGTCGACTCGTCAAATATTTCCGATAAATCAGGGCGGGTACGGCCATGCTCATCAACCGGCGCGTTAAGTTTATTAATAATCACCCCGGTGATATTTTTATTTTGTACACCACCAAACTCGGCGCGGGCTAACTCAATGCGCTCTTTTAATTGTTCCGGTGTGTTGTTACCTAATGCGGTGACAAAAATAACGTCAGCGCCCAACGTTTTGGCGATATCGTAATTTAACGATTGGGCAAAAGGGTGCTTACGGGTAGGCATTAAACCTTCGATCAGAATAACTTCAGCCTGTTGCGTATTGTCATGATAACGGGCAACAATCTCTTCCATTAAAACATCTTTTTGATCATTCGCCAGTAGAGATTCAACATAACTCATTTTTAGTGGTTCAGCGACCTGAACACTAGAATGGGAGCGTAAAACTTCAGTTGTCTGATCTTTATCACCAAAACGGGGTTGAGCAATGGGCTTAAAAACCGTTACACTAACCCCTTTTTGTTCCATTGAACGGACGACCCCTAAACTGACGCTGGTTAAACCAACACTAATGTCAGTCGGTATTAACATTATTGTACGGGACACAGGTACCTCTTTAACAGTTGCAAGATGTTCAACCTAGTACTGCCAATTGGTAAACTGGCAGTCTCTAATCTATTTATGCCGTTAGGCGGCTAGCGTCCTGAGCAATAACTAACTCTTCATTGGTTGGAATAACCAGAGCAGGGATGCTATCGTCAGTGGTGATCTTGCCTGATTTGCCAAAGCGTGCGGCTAAATTGCGCTCGTGATCATACTTAATGCCTATTAAAGATAATTTTTTAAGCGTTAATTCACGTACCAGGGCTGAGTTTTCTCCAATACCACCGGTGAAAATAATAGCATCTAATCGCCCTTCCATTAATGCACAGTAAGCGGCGATATATTTGGCTAAACGATGACAATAGACATCCATTGCCCGTTTTGCATCTGGCTTAGTGTCATAATTGTCTTCGACATAACGACAATCGTTGGTGACTTCAGTTAATCCAAGTATGCCGGACTCTTTGGTTAATAATGTATTAATCTTATCAACACTCATACCTAAGGCGTCATGAAGATGGAACACAATAGCCGGATCGATATCACCACTGCGCGTTCCCATCACTAAGCCTTCTAGTGGTGTAAGACCCATCGAGGTATCAACAGATTGTCCATTCACTACCGCAGTAACCGATCCGCCATTGCCCAAATGGCAGGTGATCACATTCAATTCATTGATCGATTTATTCAGTTCTTTGGCTGCTTGCCGGGAAACATAATAGTGGCTGGTACCGTGAGCGCCGTAACGACGGATACCATGTTCTTTATAAAGATTATAAGGCAGCGCATATAAATAAGCTTCAACCGGCATCGTTTGATGGAAGGCGGTATCAAATACAGCGACATGTTTGTCATTTAAATGTGGAAATGCTTTTTTCGCTTCCTCAAGTCCAATAATGCCAGCAGGATTATGTAATGGCGCAAATGGAATAGATGCTTTAATGCCTGCAACGACTTCATCATTGATAACAACCGATTGGGTAAATTTTTCACCGCCATGAACAATACGATGACCAATAGCAGAAATGGCTTGGGCTAATTCTGGTTTTTGGGTGAGAATTTGATTGACTATGAAAGTCATTGCTTCACTGTGTGCAGCGCCTGCGCCTAAAGCAGCTTCGTTTTTTGTGCCATCTATTTTCCATTTAATGCGGGCTTCTGGTAGATGAAAACATTCTGCTAAACCAGATAGTTGTTCTTCGCCGTTAACAGGATCAATGATAGCAAATTTAAGGGAAGAGCTACCGCAGTTGAGGACAAGTACCAGCTTACTTGACATGGAATTACCTACTATATCGTTATCATGCAGTCTTCTTTGTCAGATTAACCAGGAAGACTAGGGTTAATAAACATCAATCCAATAGAATGCTAGTAGCCTAGCTTATCCCTGGGATCATATTGAATGATTAATATCATATTTACGCAATATTATGATATTTTAATCGTATTTATCGACTAAATAACTATGTTTGCCATGTTGATATTAAAGATGCAATATAATATTAACATTATGGATTGAAAACATAGTAATAGACCAAATATAAACTTTATATGATATAAGTTTTTCTATAGATTATAGAAATCGTAGCCTCAGGCAACTGATGTTGCCCCCTAAATTCTACTAAAAAGATTTTATGCTTTATACATTTATTTTAAATTTTGCATGAAAAATTGATTGAAGTCATATGAGGTATTAATGAATACGACACCAGAAACGACCCCGGGTTTCATACAAAAGTTGAAACTAGGTCGGCAGTATGCCAAGACATTTCCGTTAGAGAAATGTTTGATGCCTATTTTCCCCGAGCATCGCGTGATCACCGCTAGCCGATTTGCGATTCGTTATATGCCTGCTGTTGCTGTTTTTACTCTTACCTGGCAGATTGCATTAGGGGGGCAGCTGGGGCCGGCTGTAACGACAGCGCTTTTTGCTTGTAGCTTACCTTTGCAGGGACTATGGTGGTTAGGTAAGCGTTCAGTTACGCCACTACCCTCTGCATTACTTAGTTGGTTTTATGAAATTCGTGAAAAATTTACTCAAGCTGGAATTACCATCACGCCAGTTAAAGGCACACCGACTTATCAAACATTAGCAGAATTGTTAAAACGTGCTTTCAAACAATTAGATCGCTCTTTTATTGATGGTATTTAACTTAAATTGAAAGGATACAGGGTTAGCTAGTCAGAAATAGAGATAACTGGCATTAGAAAATAGTTTTTTAATGGTTAATGCTTGAAAAGCCTTTTTAGATCAATAAAAGGTGTGTTATCACTATAAAAGGCAGGGCGGTAATGCGATGATTTAACAATTTCCTAGTACTCGGAGAGCCATAATGGAAATGACCCATGCACAACGCTTAATTCTGTCTAACCAATATAAAATGCTGATCCTGCTTGATCCGGATAATGCCAAACGCTATCAACGCTGTCAAACTATCATTGAAGGTGGTTTTGGCTTGCAAATAAAAGAGTTAGAACAAGATTTTGCTGAGTTGTCAGAAGAAAATTGCCAGACTATCATTGATATTATGGAAATGTATCATGCCTTACAAGTTTCGTGGGAAAATCTATCGTCTAAAGCTGATATTACGGACAAAAGAGTTATCTTTTTAGGCTTTGATGCGGTTACGGAAGCGCATTACCTCAATTATGTTCGTTTTTTGGTGAATAGTGAAGGTCGTTATCGTCATTTTGTGCGTGGTAGCGATGATTTTAATGCTCAAACACCCATGTGGGATAAGTATCTGAGAATGTTAAATGTTTGGATTTCTTGTCCGCGTCAGTATCATCTTTGTGCAGTAGAAATTAATCAAATCATTAATGCATGACTTATCTAAGGAGCATCAATGGTATTAAAATGTAAGGGATTTCTATTTGATTTGGATGGCACCCTAGTTGATTCTTTACCAAACGTTGAACATTGTTGGCGAGAATTTAGCCGTCGAATCGGTGTTTCAGAAACAGAGGTTTTGCACTATATTCATGGCAAACCGGCAATAAATTCTATCCGTCATTTTATGCCAAATGCCACTGAAACTGAAATTGATCAAGTTTTTTATTGGCTAGAAAATTTGGAAGCAGCCAATATGACAGGCATTGTGGCCTTACCCGGTGCGATTGATCTACTCGAACAACTAAATACATTTGCTATTCCATGGGCAATAGTGACTTCAGGCACAATTCCAATTGCTTTTAATCGCAGTAAAGCCGCAGGCTTGCCGGAACCAAAACACTGGGTCACGATTGAACGGGTTGAACAAGGTAAACCGCAGCCAGATCCATTTTTGCTTGGTGCGCAACTACTAAATTTACCGCCAGAAGCGTGTATTGCAGTTGAAGATGCACAGGCAGGAATCTATTCTGCTTTAGATGCGGGTTGCCAGGTTATTGCTGTTCATGCGCCAGCAGGTATGGCACGGCGAGAAGAAATATCGCTAATTATCAAATCATTTACTGAATTAAATATTTCAAAACCAGATAACCAAGGTGTTGTTACGGTGACTCAGCGTTAAATAGATGTCAATTTCATAGAGTAGGCCGGCTAATTTGCACTATTTATGACAAATGAGCCTGATGAATAGACTTAATTTGAGGTCATTTTGAATAGCCAGCTGGTATGGGTATTAATTTTACTGCTAATCGTAGTCACGCTTTTTATGACTAATAAGATCCGTATGGATGTGGTTGCATTATTAGTCATTGTTGCCTTAGTGTTAAGTGGAACTCTAACGCTTAAACAAGCAACAATCGGCTTTAGTGATCCTAATGTGCTGCTAATTGCGGCACTTTTTGTTTTTAGTGAGGGATTAGTTCGCACGGGTATTGCCTACCAAGTTGGTGATTGGTTAGTCGGTGTAGCCGGTAATAATGAAAATAAGATGCTGATTTTTTTAATGATAACAGTTGCAGGTTTAGGCGCTTTTATGAGTTCCACTGGCATTGTTGCTATTTTTATTCCCGTTGTTCTTAATGTTGCAAAACAAATGAAAATTCCACCAGGACGCTTGATGATGCCATTAGGCTTTGCTGGACTCATTAGTGGTATGATGACGTTAGTAGCGACACCGCCAAATATGATAGTGAACAGTGAACTAGTCAGAGAAGGTTATACGGGATTCAAATTTTTCGCCATTACGCCGATTGGGATTGCGGTACTGTTGCTGGCAATTATTTATATGTGGATGGTTCGTCGTTGGTTAGGTAACCGCGAAATTGCAGCGGGCATTAATCCTCATCAGCGAACATTTCACGACTTTATTCGTGACTATAAGCTAACAGGTCGCGCTCGCTGTTTGGCCATCAGCCCAGGTTCCCCTTTAATAGGCTACTCTCTCGATGAATTACATTTACGCTCACGTTATGGTGCCAATGTTATTGGTATTGAGCGTTGGCATCGTTTTCGTCGACTTATGCTAAGTGTAACGGCTGCAACGGAGTTACATGAACGTGATGTGTTATTAGTTGATATGTCTGATAGTGAAGTTGATCTCAATGAATTTTGCCATGAGCAAAAATTGGCACCAATGATTTTGCGAGGTGAATATTTCTCTGCTCGCTCGCGTGAAGTTGGAATGGCGGAGTTTTCCTTAGCGCCGCAATCTGAGTTATTAGGCAGTACATTGCGAGAAATTAAATTTCGCACCCGTTATGGTCTTAATGTTGTTGGCATATACCGGGAAGGAAAAACTGTCGATGATAAATTAATTGATCAGCCAATGCGTTTAGGTGATATTTTACTGATCGTGGGTGACTGGAAATTAATTCGCTTATTGTCAACAGATAGGCGTAATTTTATTGTATTAAATTTGGCCGCTGAAGTAGAAGCGGTGGCGCCTGCTACATCGCAAGCGCCACATGCAATTTTTTGTTTGGTATTAATGGTTACTATGATGGCAATAGATGAGATCCCTAATTTTATTGCTGTGCTTATCGCGTGTCTTTTAATGGGAAAATTTCGCTGTATTGATATGGAAAGTGCTTATCGTGCCATACACTGGCCAAGTATTATGCTGATTGTTGGTATGATGCCTTTTGCTTTGGCATTACAAAAAACCGGCGGTATCGATTTGATTGTTAATTTGCTAATGGATATTGCCGGTGGCATGGGAGCAAGGATAATGCTGCTTTGCTTATTTATTGTTTGTGCAGTGATTGGATTATTTATTTCTAATACTGCAACAGCAATATTAATGGCACCGATTGCCATTGCTGTCGCTAATCATATGAATGTCTCGCCTATACCATTTGCTATGGTGATAAGTGTTGCTGCTTCCGCGGCTTTTATGACCCCAGTTTCTTCACCAGTTAATACCCTAATTTTGGCGCCTGGAGGCTATAAATTCAGCGATTTTCTTAAATTGGGTGTCCCTTTTACTTTTTTAGTGATGGCTATAACTATTGTTATTGTACCTGAATTTTTTCCATTTTGACGTCATTACTTATTATATGTAACAAATAGTAAGATAATGATATTATTTATATGTTTTATAATGTGTTAGCTACTAATTTCATCTAAAGATAAACTGAAACCTGGAACAAAAATTTCAATAAAGTATTGCATTTCATCGCTATAACGTTCAGAAAGTGTTTTTTCAAGTCGTGTTTTAGCTAAATTAAACTCGCTGTTCCCCGCAGATAACTCTTCTAAACATTTTAAATAGGCGCAAAGTGCATCAGCTTGTTTGACAATAGCGCGTTCTTCATCAGTATGATATTCATCATCCAAAATCGGCTGAAAATCTTGCTGTAATTCTTTTGGTAGCATGGCAATAAGTTTTTGTTGAGCGAATTTTTCAATTTTTTTATATTCGTTCGCAATTTGTGGGTTATGATATTTTATCGGTGTAGGTAGATCACCGGTGATCACTTCACTAGCGTCATGATACATAGCCAGTAATGCGATACGTTCAGGATTGGTTTGGCCATTAAATTTACGATTTTTAATGCAAGCAAGTGCATGAGCGACAAAGGCAACTTGTAAACTATGCTCTGAAATATTTTCTGTACGTACATTGCGCATTAGTGGCCAACGATTAATTAATTTCATACGTGAAAGATGGGCAAAAAAATAACTCATAGACTTTCCTCATGCGATTGTCATAATGATAAGCATTGTGAATTTATCAGGCAAACAAGTAAATAACAAAATAGAACATCCTTAAGTAAATTAAGGATGTTCTATTGTTGATCAACTATTGGCGATAGTTTAGCAGGAATTGGCTAAATTTATTAATTGCAGCTTCAAGCTGGCCAACATAAGGTAGTGTTACAATTCTGACATGATCCGGCTCAGGCCAATTAAAAGCCGTTCCCTGAACTAATAAAACTTTTTCCTGTAATAATAAATCAAGTACCATTTTTTGGTCGTTTGAGATATTGAACTTTTTAATGTCAATTTTGGGAAACATATATAAAGCACCTTGCGGTTTAACACATGATACTCCAGGAATTTCATTAATCAGTTCCCAGGCTCGATTACGTTGTTCATATAATCGTCCACCGGGACGGATAAATTCGTTAATACTTTGATAACCACCTAATGCGGTTTGGATTGCATGTTGCATAGGAACGTTAGCACAAAGCCGCATGGAGGCTAATATTTCTAAGCCTTCAATATAGCTTTTAGCATTTTCTTTCGGACCATTAAGCACCATCCATCCCTGACGAAAACCAGCAACCCGATAAGTTTTTGATAAGCCGTTAAAAGTGACGGTTAACAGATCCGGCGCCAGCGCAGCAATTGAATGATGTTGAGCATCATCGTAAAGAATTTTATCGTAGATCTCATCGGCAAAAATAATCAGCTGATGCTGACGGGCTATTTCGACTATCTCCATCAATAATGCTTTGCTGTAAACAGAACCAGTAGGATTATTGGGATTAATGATGACAATACCACGTGTACGTGGTGTAATTTTTTTACGAATATCATTTAAATCGGGAAACCAATTTTGTTCTTCATCACATCTATAGTGCACCGCTTTGCCGCCGGAAAGCGATACCGCAGCAGTCCATAACGGATAGTCAGGGGCGGGAACTAACATTTCATCGTTATTATTCAATAAGGCTTGCATCGATTGCACAATAAGTTCAGAAACACCATTACCAATAAAGATATCTTCAATATTAATGTCAAGCATTCCTCTAGCTTGGTAGTGTTGCATAATTGCTTTGCGAGCGGAGTAAATTCCTTTTGAATCACTATAACCTTGTGAGTGTGTAAGATTGCGTAGAACATCAAATAAAATTTCATCCGGCGCTTCGAAACCAAAAGGTGCAGGATTTCCGATATGAAGTTTCAGAACTTTATGGCCTTCTTCTTCAAGACGCTTAGCTTCTTTAAGAACTGGCCCTCTTATGTCGTAACATACGTTATCCAATTTATTGGATTTACTGATTGTATTCATTTACTCTGTTTAAACCTCAATGTTAATAGAATATGAGGAAATTCCGCTGCATATTTATGTTCACACTCTACTCTTAGTTGGAAAAATTTTGAAGATACAGGCTGACTTTTGGTAGAAAAGGTTGATTTGAATAATTAAATTAGGTTAAATAAACTTTTTATCTAACTTAATTAGATAAATAAGTTCAAAAATATCATTTAGGGTAGCCTTATATTTTAAGTATGAGCTAATTTTTAGTAAACAAAAAATAAATTAATTCATGCAACTATTGTCAGTGCATTTTTTGTTACAAACCATTGGTGGTTTCATGATAGAAATATTCTTTTTATAACATATAATTAAAGTTAATATGTTGTCGCCGTATCTAAGCAAATAAAGTTTTGCTGCTGATTATCAATTTATAGTTTTTCCTAGCTGCATTATCTTTGACGGTTATTTTGTCGAGAATAACGTATTTTCTTCCTGTTTGGAAAATCGTTATTTTGGCATAGATTTGGAATTAAAAATTATTCTAATAAAAACGAGAAGAGGAACATTCTCATTGGCATTTTGTTTATCAATATGTAAAACATGCTTATTATTAAACAATTTAAGTTAATAAAAGTGTATACACAGTAATAAATACTGCATTAATAGAAATAAATTTTAATTTGTAAGGCCTTATCTTTATTTCTTTAACTATCAATGATTTTAATATCTATTGAATTCGTAAAAACACCAGGAATGATATAAGAGAACAAAATGATAAATTCAAATCGCCCAATTATGAATCTCGATCTTGATTTACTTAGAACTTTTGTTGCAGTTGCCGATCTGAATACATTTGCCGCAGCTGCTGCGGCCGTTTGTCGTACTCAATCAGCTGTTAGCCAACAAATGCAGCGTTTAGAACAGTTAGTTGGCCGTGAGCTCTTTGAGCGCCATGGCCGTAATAAATTATTAACGGATCATGGGTTGCAGCTATTAGGTTATGCGCGGCAAATATTACGGGCTAATGATGATGCTTCAGCTTCACTAACTTATAATGATGCAAAAGGCGAGTTGCGAGTGGGTGTTTCTGATGACACTACCAATACTTTATTACCATTTTTACTTAATCGTATTGCGTCAGTCTATCCGCGGATGGCTGTTGATATTTATATAAAACGCGCCCATCTTATTAAAAATATGTTGGATAATGGTGAAATTGATTTAGCACTAATACCCACAGAATTGAGTCAATATCCAAGCACGCTTTTGCGTTCTGCACCGATCCTTTGGCATTGTGCCCCAGATTATCAGCATCAATTAAATGAACCAATTCCGTTGGTTGTTATGGATGAAACCAATCCGTTTCGTGAAATAGCGTTAAGCACCCTTAATGCTGCGGGGATCAAATGGCGTATTGCTTATGAAGCCGCTTCATTATCGGCAGTGCTTGCAGCGGTTAATGCTGAAGTCGGTATCACTGCGCGTCCCTTGGAAATGCAAAATAGCGATTTAAGAATTCTAAGCGAAAGTGATGGTTTACCTCGCTTACCCGAAATTCGTTATTGGTTATATCGTAATATTGATGAGCAAAACGAGGCTATTTTAACTGTATTTGGTGCAATTAAAAATAAGAAAACACCTTACATAGTACAGCCGGTTAGCGAGACAATTAATAAAGAAATATTATAAATCTGGAGGTTAAAAAATTACCCTTTAGTCTAGGCTGTTATTTAAGTTTCATATTGCGAACAATTCTATATTCCTGCACTGTTTCTCTATTTTAAATAGTTATAACAGTGCATTTTTTTATTTTCTTGAAAAAAGCTTATTTTATTTAGCAGAGAATAGCCAAAATATTAGTACATAAAATATTCTTTATTATTGCGATAAAGAAAGGCATTGTTTAACAAAAATTATTTAAATATTTCTTATCAATAGTACTAAATTTTATTTTGGCAAAAAATTTATTCTGACTGGAAGGGTTTTTATTTAATCTAAAAATTAGGTTTATTTATAGAGTTGTGAAAAATGAGAGTCGTTAATATAATCATATAAAGTTGTTTGTTTTTTAATCAATTATGTTTTTTCAACAAAATTGTGCGCATGATCAAAAAATAGCGGAAGTGATGCTGTTTTAAAACAGGTTTTTCCTGAGATAATGGTGTAGAAAAAACGAAATATCAGTTACACTAGTTACTAGCTGTGAGTATTTAGTTGAATGAGCTGTCCCGTTTTAGCTAGCGATGTTTTTTAATTTATAGTTTACGGTAAAAGGTGCGAAGAGAGGCATTATTCTATAAACAAAATAGTGGTGAGAGGGACAAAGTTGAAGAAAATTGATGTTTGTCTGTCTATTTTGATTTTTTCTTCTCATCTAATTATGGTTAGTGTGGTGTAATATTGCGCTAATTCAAGAGCAAGGCAATAACACCGTTTTTATTTATAATGAGTAAGCAGCGAGTATGTCTACATCTATTGAAGTATTTGCTCATCATTGGGCTTTTGCAATCTATCTTATCGGTGCTCTTGGTCTGTGTTCCTTAATGTTACTTGGTGCCTATTACCTTGGTGGTAGATCCCAAGCCAGAGCAAAGCATATCCCTTATGAATCGGGTATTAATTCTGTTGGTAGTGCCCGTTTGCGTATATCAGCCAAATTTTACTTGGTTGCAATGTTTTTTGTTATTTTCGATGTTGAAGCGTTATTCCTTTATGCGTGGGCAGTCTCTGTTAAAGAAAGTGGTTGGTTAGGCTTTATTGAGGCAAGTATTTTTATTTTGGTGTTATTGGTGGGCTTATTCTACTTGGTTCGTATTGGGGCACTTAATTGGACGCCAGTGCGTTCACGTCGCCATGTTGCAAAACCGAGTGAAGTAATTAAAACCAACAATCGTCACCCCTAGTAAAATTGAGGCATTTAAAGATGGATTATACGCTCACTCGCATTGACTTAAATGGTGAGAATGACCGTTATCCCTTGCAAACACAACAAGTTGTCGGAGATCCATTAGAACAGCATGTTCATCGTAGTGTTTATATGGGTAAATTAGAGCATGCTTTACATAATATGGTGAATTGGGGCAGAAAAAATTCTCTCTGGCCATACAATTTTGGCCTTTCCTGTTGCTATGTTGAGATGGTGACCTCTTTCACGGCTGTACATGATGTTGCTCGGTTTGGTGCTGAGGTACTAAGGGCATCACCGCGACAGGCTGATTTTATGGTTGTTGCCGGAACCTGTTTTACTAAGATGGCTCCTGTTATTCAACGACTTTATGATCAAATGTTAGCGCCTAAATGGGTGATTTCGATGGGGGCTTGTGCTAACTCGGGTGGTATGTACGATATTTATTCTGTTGTTCAGGGGGTTGATAAATTTCTTCCTGTTGACGTCTATATACCCGGTTGTCCGCCACGTCCTGAAGCTTATATGCAAGCTTTATTATTATTACAAGAATCGATTGGTAAAGAACGTCGTCCATTATCATGGGTGGTCGGCGACCAGGGTGTTTATCGCGCGAATATGCAATCTGAAAAAGAGCGCAAGCGTGGTGAAAGAATAGCGGTCAAAACGCTACGGACACCCGATGAAATATAAGGCTTAAAAATAAGCTATTCAGCGTAACAGAAGCAATGTGTTGCGGTCGTAATAAACCTGATCAAGCGTTGTGGTGCATAATGATAACAGATCAGATAACGCAAGAGAGTGTCAGGCCAGTATGGCAAACTTATGATCATTGTGATGATCCAATAATTTTGGCACTGCGTAACCAATTTAGTCCAGATGCTTTCACCATTCAATCAACTCGTACGGGAATGTTGGTCATATGGATCAAACGTGAACAACTTCTTGCCGTGGTAGAGTTTTTGAAAAAGCAGCCTAAATCCTATGTGATGCTGTTTGACTTACATGGGGTTGATGAACGGCAAAGAGTGTATCGGCAAGGTTTACCTGAAGCTGATTTTTCCGTTTTTTACCATCTTATTTCGATTGAGCGTAACCGCGATATTATGTTGAAAGTGGCGCTTAGTGAGAAAGATCTTAATGTTCCATCTCTAGTTCCTTTATTTCCCAATGCTAATTGGTATGAACGTGAAGTATGGGATATGTTTGGCATAACATTTAATGGCCATCCGAATTTACGGCGGTTATTAATGCCAATAACCTGGCAAGGACATCCATTATGTAAAGATTATCCGGCCAGAGCCACTGAATTTGATCCTTTTGTTTTAACCAAACAGAAGCTTGATTTAGAGATGGAGTCACTGACCTTTAAACCCGAAGAATGGGGGATGGCTAGAGGAAACGAACATGAGGATTTTATGTTCTTGAATCTAGGTCCCAATCATCCTTCATCTCACGGCGCTTTTCGCATTGTACTGCAACTTGATGGTGAAGAGATTATCGACTGTGTACCTGATATTGGTTACCACCATCGAGGTGCAGAGAAAATGGGCGAACGCCAATCCTGGCACAGTTATATTCCTTACACTGACCGCATTGAGTATTTAGGTGGCTGTGTTAATGAAATGCCTTATGTATTAGCGGTAGAAAAACTGGCAGGTATTGATGTCCCAGAACGTGTTAAGACTATCCGCGTTATGTTGTCAGAGTTATTTCGTATCAACAGCCACTTACTTTATATCAGTACTTTTATTCAGGATGTCGGTGCGATGACACCGGTTTTCTTTGCCTTTACCGATCGGCAAAAAATATATGACATCATTGAAGCGATCACCGGTTTCCGTATGCACCCAGCTTGGTTTCGGATCGGTGGCGTTGCCCATGATTTACCACAAGGTTGGCAAAAACTGTTGCAGGAATTCCTTGATTGGATGCCAAAGCGTCTCGATTCTTATGTAAAGGCAGCATTGCAAAATAGTATTCTTAAAGGGCGCTCAGTGGGTGTTGCCGCTTATACGACTAAAGAAGCATTAGATTGGGGGGTTACTGGCGCTGGATTACGGGCGACGGGCCTTAATTTCGACATTCGTAAATGGCGTCCCTATTCAGGTTATGAAAACTTTGAATTTGAGGTTCCAATCGGCAACAACGGCGATTGTTATGATCGTGTGATGTTAAAAGTAGAAGAGCTACGGCAAAGCCTGCATATCCTTAAGCAATGTTTAAATAATATGCCGGCTGGACCATTTAAAGCCGATCATCCACTCACGACCCCGCCACCCAAAGAGTGCACCTTACAACATATTGAAACCATGATTAACCATTTTCTACAAGTTTCATGGGGACCAGTTATGCCTGCAAATGAGGCTTTTCAGATGATTGAAGCAACAAAAGGGATCAATAGTTACTATCTGACCAGTGATGGTAATACGATGAGCTATCGCACACGCGTTCGTACGCCAAGTTTTGCCCATTTACAGCAAATTCCTGCGGTGATCAGAGGCAGCCTGGTGTCTGATCTTATTGTCTACCTTGGTAGTATTGATTTTGTCATGTCAGATGTGGATCGTTAATAATGCAAGATGAATTTAATCCAAATCAACAGCAAAAGCGGCTCGATGTCGCTAATAGGATAGAGTCTCACACTAAACATGATTTTGCTTTGACCGAAGAAGAGCGAGAAGCGATCGAGCAAGAAAAACATCACTATGAAGATCCCAGGGCCGCATCAATTGAAGCACTGAAAATTGTGCAAAAAAAGCGCGGTTGGGTGGAAGATGGTGCTATTTATGCCATTGCCTCTCTGTTAGGTATTCCTGCTAGTGATGTCGAAGGCGTAGCGACCTTCTATAGTCAAATTTATCGTCAACCTGTTGGCCGCCATATTATTCGTTATTGTGATAGCGTGGTTTGTCATATTACCGGTTATCAAGGTATTGAGACTGAAATTATCAAATTATTGAAGATTGCGCCCGGACAAACAACCGCCGATGGTCGTTTTACCTTATTACCCACTTGTTGTCTGGGTAACTGTGATAAAGGTCCTACTATGATGATTGATGAGGATACGCATAGTCATGTAAAGCCATCTGATATTCAACGGCTATTGGAGCAGTATCCAT
Organism: Arsenophonus sp. aPb; assembly: GCF_029873475.1. Classification (NCBI taxonomy): domain Bacteria; kingdom Pseudomonadati; phylum Pseudomonadota; class Gammaproteobacteria; order Enterobacterales; family Morganellaceae; genus Arsenophonus; species Arsenophonus sp. aPb. Next base: position 2,067,556 of record NZ_CP123499.1, on the reverse strand, counting down.
GACAACACAGCGACAAATTACCCGTAATGAACAGACGCATCCACTAACTTGGCGTTTACGTGCAGATCAGCAACCCGTCTGGTTAGAGGAGTACTTAAGTAAAAATGGTTATCAAGGTGCTAAAAACGCCCTAAAAACCATGTCGCCAGATCAAGTGGTTAGCTTAGTTAAAGATGCTGGTCTTAAAGGTCGTGGTGGTGCTGGTTTTTCTACCGGTCTCAAATGGAGTTTGATGCCGAAAGATGACAACATGAATATTCGTTATCTACTTTGTAATGCGGATGAAATGGAGCCAGGAACCTATAAAGATCGTCTTTTAATGGAACAGCTACCGCATTTGTTGATCGAGGGAATGTTAATTGGCGCCTATGCATTAAAAGCATACCGTGGATATATCTTCCTACGTGGTGAGTATATTGAAGCAGCTAAACATTTACGTAAAGCGATTGAGGAAGCGAAAGCAGCGGGTTTATTAGGTAAAAATATTCTGGCTACTGGTTTTAACTTTGAGCTTTTTGTGCATACCGGTGCTGGACGCTATATTTGTGGTGAAGAAACAGCGCTAATTAACTCCCTTGAAGGACGCCGGGCAAATCCGCGATCAAAACCGCCTTTTCCGGCAACATCTGGTGTTTGGGGTAAGCCAACTTGCGTCAATAATGTGGAAACGCTCTGTAATGTGCCTGCGATTATTGCACATGGTAAAGAGTGGTATCTCGGTCTTAGCGAAGGTAAAAGTAAAGATGCCGGTACCAAGCTAATGGGATTTTCTGGCCGGGTTAATAATCCAGGGTTGTGGGAATTACCTTTTGGTATCACTGCACGTGAAATCCTAGAAGATTATGCGGGTGGCATGCGTGAAGGTTTAACACTTAAAGCCTGGCAACCAGGCGGGGCGGGTACCGATTTTCTAACGGAAGCGCATCTAGATTTAGCGATGGATTTCGACACTATTGCTAAAGCTGGTAGCCGTTTAGGGACCGCACTGGCCATGGCGGTTGATCATGAAATTAATATGGTTTCTTTAACCCGCAATTTAGAGCAATTTTTTGCCCGCGAATCGTGTGGTTGGTGTACACCGTGTCGTGATGGCCTACCTTGGAGTGTGAAAATTTTACAGGCTTTAGAGCGGGGTGAGGGGCAACCGGGTGATATTGAAACATTAGAGCAACTTTGTCGCTTTCTTGGACCAGGTAAAACATTTTGTGCGCATGCACCCGGTGCGGTGGAACCTTTGCAGAGTGCTATCAAATATTTTCGTGCCGAATTTGAAGCTGGCATTAGCCAACAGAATTTGGCCAACTTGAGCCCAATTGCAGGCATTCAGCCAAATTTGTTAAAGCAGCGTTGGTGATAATCTACGCGAAGCTAAATAAAAACGTATTTAAGTCGACTGAATTTTTGATTAACGCCTGCTAAAAAGCAGGCCATTAGGAAGCATGCTGACTATGGCTACAATATATGTAGACGGCAAACGATATGATGTAAATGGGGCTGAAAACCTATTGCAGGCCTGTCTCTCTCTGGGGCTGGATATCCCTTACTTTTGCTGGCATCCAGCGTTAGGCAGTGTTGGTGCGTGCCGTCAATGCGCAGTTAAGCAATATCAAAATGCTGACGACACCCGAGGTCGTCTGGTAATGTCCTGCATGACACCGGCTTCTGATGGAACCTATATTTCCATCGATGATGATGAAGCCAAGCAGTTTCGTGCCAGTGTTGTTGAGTGGTTGATGACAAATCATCCACATGATTGCCCGGTTTGTGAGGAAGGCGGCAATTGTCATTTACAAGATATGACAGTGATGACTGGTCATACGATGCGTAAATATCGTTTTACTAAACGCACACATCACAATCAGGATCTAGGCCCGTTTATTGGGCACGAAATGAATCGTTGTATCGCTTGCTATCGCTGTGTTCGTTATTACAAAGATTATGCCGACGGCACCGATCTAGGTGTTTATAGCGCGCATAATCATGTCTATTTTGGCCGGGTGGAAGACGGTACGCTAGAGAGTGAATTTGCTGGTAATTTAGTTGAGATCTGTCCCACAGGTGTTTTTACTGATAAAACCCATTCTGAACGTTACAATCGCAAGTGGGATATGCAATTTGCGCCAGGAATATGTCAACAGTGTAGTATCGGTTGTAACACAAGCCCAGGTGAACGTTATGGTGAATTACGCCGGATTGAAAATCGTTACAACGGCATGATAAACCACTATTTTTTATGTGATCGCGGCCGCTTTGGTTATGGTTATGTTAATCGTAAAGATCGTCCTCGCCAGCCTCAATTAGCTAAAAAAGGAAAACGCCACACGATTTCGGCGCTAGAGGCGATGCAAGCGGGGGCAAAAATTTTACGCCAGGCAAAAAAAACTATTGGTATTGGGTCTCCACGAGCCAGTATCGAGAGCAATTATGCATTGCGAGCACTAGTTGGCGAAGAAAACTTTTATTCCGGTATTTCCACAGCACAACAGCGTCGTCTCGAATTAATGGTCAACATTTTGCAAAAGGGTGGCGTCTATACGCCGACATTGCGCGAAATTGAAAATTATGATGCGGTGCTGGTTTTGGGAGAAGATTTAACCCAAACTGGGGCACGTATTGCATTAGCGGTTCGTCAAGCGGTTAAAGGCAAAGCCAGAGCAATGGCTGCAGCACAAAAAGTGGCAGATTGGCAAATCGCCGCCGTGTTAAATATAGGCCAACATGCTAAATATCCCCTATTTATCACCAGCATAGACGATAGTCGGTTAGATGATGTTGCTGCATTAAGTTATCGGGCACCGGTTGATGACCAGGCTCGCTTTGGTTTTGCTATTGCTCACGCTTTGGACAGTAAGGCGCCAGCAGTTAATGATTTGCCGGCCGATCTCAAAGCGAAAGCGGAATTAGTTGCCGCAGCGTTATTGCAGGCCAAAAAGCCACTTATTATTAGTGGTAGCAATGCCGGTAGTGATGCACTTATCCAGGCCGCGGCCAATATAGCCTTTGCATTAACAGTGAAGAATGTCGCAGCCGGCATTACCTATATTGCTGCAGAAGCGAATAGCTTTGGTTTGGCTTTAATGAATGCTCAACCGTTAGATATGGCAATCGAGCGTATTGCATCCGGTGAGGTTGATACCGCCGTTGTTATGGAAAATGATCTTTATCGCCATAGTGATGTTGACAGCGTTAATAATGCTTTGGGTAAGCTTAATAAATTGATTGTCGCAGATCATCAGCGTACCGCTATTATGGATCACGCAGATCTTATTTTACCCGCCGCTAGCTTTGCTGAAAGCTCTGGAACATTGATTAATAATGAAGGTCGTGCACAACGTTATTTTCAAGTGTTTGATCCGACTTATTACCAACCTAATATTGCCATCAATGAAAGTTGGCGTTGGTTTCATTCATTGCAGGCAGAGTTTGAAACACGTCAGGTAGATTGGTCACAATTAGATCATGTGATCAAGGCCTGTATAACAGCCATGCCTCAGTTTGCTGCTATTGTTGATGCAGCACCTAATGCGACATTTCGTATTCGCGGGCAAAAACTAGCACGATCTCCGCAACGTTATAGTGGTCGTACCGCAATATTGGCTGATATTGCGGTCAGTGAACCTGGTCAACCACGTGATATTGATACGCCATTTGCTTTTTCGATGGAAGGCAACAATAGTCCCACGGCTATACGCCAACAAATTCCGTTTGCTTGGTCGCCAGGCTGGAATTCACCTCAAGCGTGGAATAAATTTCAAGCTGAAGTCGGCGGGCCCTTACGTTTTGGTGATCCGGGTATTCGATTATTTAATTCGACCGATAGTCGGTTAGATTATTTTACTGCTATTCCACTAGCGTGGCAGCAGCAAGATGACCAATGGACGGTTGCCCCTTACTATCATTTATTTGGTAGTGATGAAACCTCCCAGCGCGCGGAGGCAATACAACAACGTATGCTAGAAGCTTATATTATGCTCAATATTCAAGATGCTGAAAACCTAGCGGTGAAAGTTGGTGCCATGCTTGAATTTAGTTATGGTGGGCAAGTTTATCGATTGCCAGTTCGTCTCAGTTATCATTTAGCTCGAGGGCAGATTGGCTTACCACTAGGCATGCCCGGTATTGCGCCATCGATGGCAGGTGTTGCCGTGAAAAATTTACGGAGGGCAACATAATGACGCTATTTTCTGCCGAAATTACTGCTGCGATTATTGCTGTTTTACAAGCGATAGTTATTTTGCTGGTAGTGGTTATTTGTGGCGCTTTAATGAGTTTTGGCGAACGTCGCTTATTGGCACTGTTCCAGAATCGTTATGGACCTAATCGGGTAGGGTGGGGAGGTTCATTACAGATTGCTGCTGATATGATAAAAATGTTATTTAAAGAAGATTGGATCCCGCAATTTTCAGATAAGCGTATTTTCATGTTGGCACCGGTAATTGCCTTTTGCTCCATGTTATTGGTGTTTGCCATTATTCCAGTTAGCGCAACTTGGTATGTTGCCGATCTTAACATTGGCCTATTGTTTTTTTTCATGATGGCTGGATTAGCGGTTTATTCAGTATTGTTTGCCGGTTGGTCAAGTAATAATAAATACTCTTTATTAGGCGCGATGCGCGCTTCTGCCCAGACGTTAAGTTATGAAGTTTTCTTGGGTCTGTCATTAATGGGGGTCGTCGCTCGCGCTGGCTCCTTTAACTTAATGGATATTGTCAATTCACAAGTAGGGTTATGGAATATTATTCCACAATTTTTTGGCTTTTTAACCTTTGTTATCGCGGGCGTTGCTGTTTGTCACCGTCATCCATTTGATCAACCTGAATCAGAGCAAGAACTGGCTGATGGCTATCATATTGAATATTCTGGTATGAAATTTGGTCTATTTTTCGTCGGCGAATATATCAGTATTGTCACAGTTTCCGCATTAATTGTGACCTTATTTTTCGGCGGCTGGCTTGGCCCATTTTTACCTGGCTTTATTTGGTTTGCCTTAAAAACTGCCTTCTTCATGGTGATGTTTATTCTGGTTCGCGCCTCATTACCACGCCCGCGGTATGATCAAGTGATGGCTTTTGGTTGGAAAGTGTGTTTGCCATTGACGTTGATCAATCTGTTAGTAACCGCAGCAGTTATTCTATGCAACGCTTAATAAGGGAGGATTGAGCCATGACATTAAAAGAGTTAGTGGTTGGTTTAGCCACCCAGATACGTAGTATTTGTATGATTGGGCTACATGCTTTTCATAAACGTGAAACCAAAATGTACCCGGAAGAACCGGTTTACTTACCTCCTCGCTATCGCGGGCGTATTGTATTAACGCGTGATCCTGATGGTAAAGAGCGATGTGTGGCTTGTAATTTATGTGCTGTAGTTTGCCCGGTTGGTTGCATTTCACTACAAAAAGCGGAACAGCCAGATGGCCGTTGGTATCCAGAATTTTTCCAGATTAATTTTTCCCGTTGTATTTTTTGCGGTTTATGTGAAGAGGCCTGTCCAACTACCGCTATTCAACTAACGCCTGATTTCGAAATGGGGGAATACAAACGCCAAGATTTAGTTTATGAAAAACAGGATTTGTTGATTTCAGGGCCAGGTAAATATCCAGATTATAATTTTTATCACAAAACGGGTATGGCGATTAATGGTAAAGATAAAGGTGAAGCAGATAATGAAGCTAAGCCGATTAATGTCAAAGATTTGTTGCCATAAGGAACGATGTTTATGGAATTTACATTTTATGTCGCCGGATTGGTTGCTATTTTGGCGACGCTAAGGGTAATAACACATACCAATCCAGTTCATGCGCTGTTGTATCTGATCGTTTCCCTGTTAGCTTTATCGATAGTTTTCTTTTCTGTTGGATCTTATTTTGCTGGGGCCTTAGAGATTATCGTTTATGCCGGAGCGATCATGGTGCTGTTTGTGTTTGTCGTCATGATGCTTAATTTAGGTAAATCAGTCGTCGATCAGGAACGTGCCTGGTTACAACCAAAAGCATGGATTGGGCCAGCTATTCTTTCAGCCGTTTTACTTGGCGTTATTGTTTATGCCATCGTGGCAATAAAACATAGCCAGATCAAAGGCGAGATGATCAGTGCTAAACAGGTTGGCATCAGTTTATTTGGTCCTTATGTGTTAGCTGTTGAACTGGTTTCTTTATTGTTATTGGCAGGTCTGGTCGTGGCATTTCATATCGGGCGTGAAAAGCGGCTGCATGCTCTTGATAGTCATTCTGAGACGGAGGAACAAGTATGATCCTTCTGCAACATGGTTTAATTTTAGCGGCGATTTTATTTGTTTTAGGCTTAAGTTGTTTGCTCATCCGGCGCAATCTTCTCTTTATGTTAATTGGATTAGAAATAATGATTAACTCAGCGGCATTAGCTTTTGTGGTGGCTGGTAGTTATTGGGGACAAGCTGATGGTCAAGTGATGTATATTTTAACCATCAGTTTGGCTGCCGCGGAAGCAAGTATAGGATTGGCGTTGTTATTGCAACTTCATCGTCATCGCCAGAACCTTAATATTGATGAAGTCAGTGAGATGCGCGGATGAATTTACTCTATTTAACCATTCTGCTGCCACTATTGGGATTTCTACTACTCGCATTCTCTCGCGGACGTTGGTCGGAAAATTTGTCCGCTATCATCGGGGTTGGTTCGGTAGGTTTGGCAGCACTGATAACATTTTGGCTAGCGATTGATTTTTATGCTAATAATGCTGATGGTGGTTATGTTTATAGTCAGACATTATGGCATTGGATAGCAGTAGGTAACTTCAACATTCCTATTACACTGGTGCTTGATGGTTTATCATTAACCATGTTAGCGGTTGTGACCGGCGTGGGTTTTTTGATTCATCTATACGCTTCTTGGTATATGCGTGGTGAAGAAGGCTATTCACGCTTTTTTGCTTATACCAATTTGTTTATTGCTAGTATGGTTGTTCTCGTTTTGGCTGACAACATGATGCTAATGTATCTTGGTTGGGAAGGCGTCGGCTTATGTAGTTATTTGCTAATTGGTTTTTATTATACCAATCCAGAAAATGGCAAAGCAGCCATGAAGGCTTTTTTTGTCACAAGGATTGGTGATGTTTTTTTAGCCATTGGCATGTTTATTCTCTATAACCAATTTGGCACCCTGAATTTCCACCAATTGAGCATATTAGTGCCACAGCAAATTAGCGCTGGTTCGCCGCTTATCAATTGGGCAACCTTAATGATCCTTGGCGGTGCGGTCGGTAAATCTGCTCAGTTACCTTTGCAGACTTGGTTAGCCGATGCAATGGCCGGTCCAACCCCAGTATCTGCACTTATTCATGCGGCAACCATGGTCACTGCGGGAGTTTATTTAATTGCCCGTACGCATATTTTGTTCTTAATGGCGCCGGAAATATTGCATTTAGTCGCTATTATTGGTGCGGTTACCCTTATATTGGCCGGATTTGCGGCTCTAGTACAAACCGATATCAAACGTGTACTGGCTTATTCCACGATGAGTCAAATAGGTTATATGTTTTTAGCTTTAGGTGTCCAGGCTTGGGATGCGGCTATTTTTCATTTGATGACCCACGCGTTTTTTAAAGCTTTACTCTTTTTATCCGCAGGTTCAGTAATTGTCGCCTGTCACCATGAACAAAACATATTTAAGATGGGTGGCTTACGTAAAACGCTACCCTTTGTTTATGGTTGCTTTTTAATTGGCGGGGGTGCGTTAGCGGCAATACCGCTAGTTACTGCCGGCTTTTATAGTAAAGACGATATCTTATGGGGAGCCGCGCTGCAAGGAGAAACTGTTTTTTTGTGGGCTGGCATAATTGGTGCATTTATGACCGCACTCTATACCTTCCGTATGATTTTTATTGTCTTTCATGGCAAAAAACAGGCTAAGGTTCAAGCTGTCGGTGGCATTAGTCATACCCTGCCTTTAGCGGTATTAGCCGTATTATCCACGGTTGTTGGGGCACTGATTATTCAACCGTTAGCGGGTATATTCCCTGTTAGTGAAACAATCAATGAGTCGGGTAAAGTTAGGTTAGAAATAGTTTCAGCGATTGTTGCATTACTCGGACTGGCACTAGCGATATTTCTCTATCTGGGCAAACGTAAGCTTGTTAAATCTATTGCCAAAAGTGCGGCGGGACGTTTATTTACTGCTTGGTGGTATCAGGCCTGGGGATTTGACCAACTTTATAACCTTATTTTTATAAAACCCTTTAAAGTAATTGCTCAATTATTGGCAAATGATCCTGTCAATTCATTAATGAATATCCCAGCTGTGATGTCGCGTTGGGGTAATAAAGGCTTAACTTTTAGCCAGAATGGGCAGATTCGTTGGTATTTGGCTTCTATGGGGTTTGGGGCAGTGTTGATGTTAGCACTGTTACTTCTGGTTTAATTAGGGGACACATTGCGCCATGCTATTACCTTGGCTAATACTTTTTCCCTTCATCGGTGGTGTACTTTGCTGGCAGTCCGAACGATTTAATCAACGGGCACCACGCTATTTGGCACTGCTTGTGATGGGGTTAACACTGCTCCTCTCTGTACTACTTTGGTTACAGGGAAATTATTCGTTGACTAATACTTTAGCATTACCTCAATGGCAGGCGATCTTTTTCATGCCATGGATCACGCCATTAGGTATTAATATTGCCTTGGCCATTGATGGTTTATCATTACTAATGATAGTGCTAACGGCTATCATGGGGATTTTTTCGGTATTGAGTTCGTGGAGTGAAAATCAACCAAATCAAGGTGCTTATCACTTTCATTTGATGTGGATTCTAGCCGGAGTGATGGGAATTTTCCTGGCGGTAGATCTGTTTTTGTTTTTCTTCTTCTGGGAAATGATGTTGATCCCAATGTATTTTCTGATTGCTAATTGGGGACATAAAGGCTCGGAAGAACGCGCACATGTCAATGCAGCTACTAAGTTTTTTATTTATACCCAAGCAAGTGGCTTGATTATGTTGGTGGCGATTGTGGCATTGGCGTTAATTCATTATCAGTCATCGGGTAATTGGTCGTTTGCCTATCACGATCTGTTAAATACCGAAATGTCAGCGCTGACGCAGTATCTGTTAATGCTAGGATTTTTTATTGCATTTGCGGTGAAAATGCCTTTGGTACCTTTTCACGGCTGGATGGCAGACACACAAGAACAATCGCCAACAGCTGGCTCCGTTGATATTTCAGGTATCATGCTTAAAACGGCGGCTTATGGTTTATTGCGTTTCACATTACCGCTATTTCCGACCGCATCGATTCAATTTACCCCTATTGCGATGACGCTAGGTGTTATCAGTATATTTTATGGTGCATGGTTAGCATTCAAACAGACAGATATCAAACGCCTGGTCGCTTATAGCAGTTTGTCGCATATGGGCTTTGTTACCGTCGCTATTTATGCCGGTTCTACCCTTGCTTACCAAGGAGCAGTGTTACAAATGATAGCTAATGGCCTGTCAGGTGCGGCTTTAATCATTATCAGTGGTCAACTTTATGAACGTACCGGAACCCGTGATATGCGCATGATGGGGGGATTATGGAAACGGGTCATGTGGCTACCTGCACTATCACTATTTTTTGCTGTGGCAACATTGGGAATGCCGGGTACCGGAAATTTTGTTGGTGAATTTATGATCCTATTTGGTACTTTTGGGCAATTTAAATTGGTGACAACGATTATGGTATTCGGTGTGGTATTTGCGTCTATCTATGCCCTTTGGATGATGCAACAGGTCTATTATGGTAGCGTAAAATCAGAAAAAGCACTGCCCGCTTTAAATGGTCGCGAGATGTTGGTTTTACTGACATTAGCATTGTTATTAGTGGTATTAGGTTTTTATCCGCAACCCGTGTTAGATACTTCAAAAAATGTGATGGAATCGCTGCACAGTTTGTATTCTATTTCGTTTTCAACCTTAAGGCCATAATTCGTCATGACCATAACTTTTGAACAATTGATCGCATTGTCACCACTTTTGATCGTTGGGCTATTAGTGGTGATTGTGATGTTATCCATTGCCTGGCGGCGTCTTCATTTACTCAATGCCACTTTAACAATAGCCGGTTTTATTATTGCGCTAGTGGCCTGCTTCTTAATTGGCGATAAATTACCGCTTGAAGTCACGCCATTAATCTATGTAGATAAATATTCACTCTTTTATAGTGCACTGATTTTGCTTGCTGGTATTGGCACAGCAATTTATGCCTATGGATGGCTTACAGGATACCCTGATAATAAAGAAGAATTTTATTTATTATTAACTATCGCGGTTGCAGGCGGGATCTTGTTATCAATGGCCAACCATTTAGCAACCTTATTCATTGGTATTGAATTAATTTCATTGCCATTATTTGGCTTGGTTGGCTATGCCTTTACCCAGAAGCGTTCATTAGAAGCTAGCATTAAATATATGTTGCTATCCGCCGCTGCCTCTGCATTTTTATTGTTCGGTATGGCATTACTTTATGCTGAATCAGGCAGTTTGCTATTTGCCAAATTAGGTTTAAGCCTAAATGAGCATATTATTCATTATCCAGTCATTATGGTTGGTGTTGGCATGATGTTGGTTGGAATTGGTTTTAAACTCTCTTTTGTCCCTTTTCAATTGTGGACACCGGATGTTTATCAAGGTGCGCCTGCACCGGTAGCAACATTTTTGGCAACCGCTAGTAAGATCGCTATTTTTGCGGTTTTAATGCGTTTACTAATGACATCACCGCTAGCAGAAAGTCAGGCATTATTGTTAGTACTTAGCATTATTGCCATTGCTTCTATCCTGTTTGGTAATTTAATGGCCATATCGCAGCGGAGTATTAAACGGCTGCTAGGTTACTCATCTATTGCCCATATGGGATATTTATTGCTGCCGTTAATTGCGTTACAGACTGATAGTGGTGCAGCGCAAATTACTGTAGCAATCTATTTTATGGGGTATTTATTGGCCAGTTTAGGGGCTTTTGGCGTTGTCAGTATTCTATCTAGTCCTTACTGTGGTGATGATAAAGACGATATTAATGTTTATCGGGGATTATATTGGCGCCAACCAGCACTGGCGATTATTTTGACCATCATGATGCTGTCTTTAGCGGGCATACCAATTACCCTAGGTTTTATTGGTAAATTTTATCTGATTATTACTGCAATTAATGCCGAATTATGGTGGTTAACAGCAGTTGTTATTATCGGTAGTGCGATGGGTTTATACTATTATTTACGTTTTATGGCTAGTTTATATAGCCGTGAGCCAATAGCTAATGGCCAAGCGCACAAACAATTAAATGTTAATTTAGCCACTTTATTTGCGTTATTATGTGCCGTTATGACAATTTTATTGGGAATATGGCCACAACCTTTGTTTGAGATTGCACTTGCTGCCTTGGCAGCATAAATATCATCATGCATTAATAGCCCAGCGTTAATATCGCTGGGTTTTTTATGCTAGAGATTGTTAATAGCAAAAAATTTAATAATAGTTAGCTGAAGCGACAAATAGCAGAATAAATACAAGATTGGCCAATTGGTTTGATAAAATGATTTATTGCAGTCAAGAGGATAGTAATAGTGGTTAATATTAGCGAGTTCATGGCAAGTGTTTATCAATTTTTATCTGAACGACAAATCGATGGGGAAAGTGGGCAACAATATCAATTTCCTTTACCCGCTGATATTAAATTTCCTGCCTTAGATTGGCTAGCCAGTCAGCAATTTTATCCTCAATTTTATTGGCATCATCGCGATGGTCATGAAGAAGTGGCTTTACTTGGTGAGGTAAAACATTTTACTAATATTGTTGATGCTGAACAATTTTTACAGCAACAACCCGCTACCACAACTATGCGGATCTGGGGATTGAATGCTTGGCAGCCACTGCCTGATAATGAATATTATGCTGGCTTTGTTGGTGATGAGAGCTATTTATTCTTACCGCGGATCGAGTTTTGTTATGGTCAGGAAAAGTGGATATTAGTTGTCAATATTATTGATCAACAAGATCTGCCACACGCCCTGCAATTTTTAGCCGAATTGCAATTGGTTAAACCTATTTCTCCACTTAATAGTCATATTAAGCAAGTTCAACATCTGCCTGAATACCCACAGTGGCGCGATTTAACCACTCAGGCAGTACAACTGATTAATAGTGGGGTGATGGATAAAGTTGTTATTGCCCGCCAAACGGATATTCAATTAACAAAACCGTTAAATGCGGCCAGTCTGATGTCGGCAAGTAAAGCGGTTAATCGTCAATGTTATCATTTTATGTTGTCCTTTAACGCTCAACATACCTTTTTATCATCAACGCCTGAGCGACTCTATTATCGCAAATTTCAACAACTTTATACTGAAGCATTAGCTGGAACGGTAGTCAATTCATCCGATCAGTTAGTCAGGCAAACCTATTCGGATTGGTTAATGAACGATGATAAAAATCAGCATGAAAATCGACTGGTGGTAGAGGATATTTGTCAAAGATTACAAAATAATTGTGAAAAGATTAGTGTTTCCTCACCTGATATTATTTTATTACGTAAAATTCAGCATCTGCGTCGTCTTATTCGCGTCACACTACGTGATGCTAGTGATAGCGACTGTCTAAAACGTCTACAGCCGACAGCTGCGGTTGCTGGTGTGCCGAGAAAAACAGCTAAGCATTTTTTACAGCAAAATGAGCCTATTTGCCGTGGTTGGTATGCAGGTAGTGCCGGCTATTTATCACTGAATCAAAGTGAATTTGTTGTTTCTTTACGTTGTGCACACCTGAATGATGATCGTCTTCGACTTTATGCCGGTGCCGGTATCGTTAACGATTCAGATCCCTGGCAAGAATGGCTTGAGGTGGAAAATAAGGCCGCAGGTTTACAAACATTGCTAAATACGGAAAAATTTTGTTGTGAAAGTTGATTTTTACAACAAAAATAATTTTTTAGCGTCATTTTATTGAACTGGAATAAAGAAAATAACGTAATTTTACTTAAAATTGCTATTATTTTATTTCTTATTTCTGCTTTGAGTAATGTATGTCGCATAGTGTTTTTAACCGTCAATGGGCGGAAGTCATTCTAGAAGCATTAACCCGACATGGATTAAGCCATGTTTGTATTGCACCAGGCTCTCGCTCTACCCCATTGACATTAGCCGCTGCGGCAAATTGTAAGTTAATTTGTCATACTCACTATGATGAACGCGGTTTAGGCTATTTTGCTATGGGCTTGGCAAAAGTGGTTAGCAAACCGGTGGCAGTTATTGTGACTTCTGGTACCGCAGTAGCTAACTTATATCCTGCTTTAATCGAAGCTGGCTTAACGGGTGAAAATATTATTTTCTTAACCGCCGACAGGCCAGCAGAATTAATTGATTGTGGCGCTAATCAGGCGATCCGGCAAAGCGCTATTTTTGCTGATCATCCGGCACAAACATTAACATTACCCAGCCCAAGCCAAAATATCAGTGCACAATGGTTGCTTAGTACCATTGACAATGCAATGAATAATCTTTCCCATGGCGCTTTGCATATCAATTGCCCATTTGCAGAACCTTTATATGGTGAAGCATCAACACAAATTGACTGGCAAAATTCACTAGCTGATTGGTGGCAATCTTCTACACCCTGGTTGCAAGGTGATGTCTCTCACTCGTTAGCATTGGTCACCGATTGGCATGTTTGGCGACAAAAAAAAGGTCTGGTGATCGCGGGCAGAATGCGGCCTGATGAGGGAGCGCAAGTTGCACAATGGGCAGAAATGCTAGGTTGGCCAATAATTAGTGATGTTTTATCACAAACAGGGCAACATTTACCCTGTGCGGATCTTTGGTTATCTATAGCAGCGGTGAAAAACATTTTGCAAAATGCCCAGTTAGTCGTCCAGTTTGGCTCAAGTTTAACTAGTAAACGTTTATTAGAATGGCAAGCACAATGCCAACCTGAAGAATATTGGATTATTGATCACATTCCTGGTCGTCTAGATCCGACTAATCATCGTGGTAGGCGATTGGTCAGTTCCGTATCTAACTGGTTAATTGCCCATCCGGCAGTTGCCTGTTTACCTTGGGCGAACGCATTGATAGATATTGTTAATAGTGTTTATAGCGGCGTCACGCAACAGTTTGAACAACAATTTTCAGAAGCGGCCATTGCTCATCAACTTACCCAATTGTTACCGACCAATGGGCAACTTTTTGTTGGTAATAGTTTGATTGTCAGATTGATTGATGCGCTCTGCCAATTACCGGCAAATTATCCAATCTATAGCAATCGTGGAGCTAGTGGCATTGATGGTCTGATTGCTACCCTAGCCGGTGTGCATGCGGCCAATGCGAAGCCTACGCTAGGCATCATCGGCGATATTTCTGCGCTTTATGACTTAAATAGTCTGAATTTATTACGTGCTTGCTTGGCACCTATGGTGTTGATTGTGGTGAATAATAATGGTGGCCAAATCTTCTCTATGCTACCTACCCCTGAAGCGGAAAGAGAACGTTTTTATTGCATGCCTCATCAGTTGCAATTTAAGCATGCGGCTGCCATGTTTGGTCTATCTTACGCGGCCCCGTCAAATTGGCATGAGTTGAAAGATACTATCAATAATTATTGGCAGCAGGATGGTAAGGCGTTAATGGTCGAATTGCTAGTAGAAGGTGATCAAGGCGCAAAAACACTCAATCAACTTGTTAACCAGATGATGCAATTATGATGTTATATACACGACGATACCATGAAAAATGTGCGGGAACATGGTTAGTTTGGTTACATGGTTTACTTGGTGAAGGCCGTGAATGGCTACCTATTATTGAACAATGCGCTAATCGCCCATCACTGACAATTGATTTACCGGGACACGGACGTTCACCGCACATTCAGTTGGCAAATTTTTCTTACTTAAGTCGGCTAATTGAACAGGCAATTCAGGCTAATCAAATTGACAGTTATTATCTAATTGGCTATTCATTGGGTGGCAGGATCGCTATGTATTACGCCTGTCAGTCTCATCCTACTAAATTGAAAGCATTAATCGTTGAGGGGGCCAATGTTGGTTTAAAACGGTCAACTGAACGTCTACTACGTTTAAAGCATGATCAGTCTTGGGCAAAGCGCTTTCGATGTGAGCCTATGGATAATGTTTTATCTGATTGGTATCAACAAGCCGTCTTTCATGACTTATCTGCCGAGCAACGGCAACAATTAATTGCTGAGCGCGCAAATAATTGTGGCGAACATGTTGCTCATTTATTGGAAATGACTTCATTAGGTAAACAACCTTTTTTAGTCAATAAATTATTACAGCGAAACTACCCTTTCAGCTACCTCTGTGGTGAGTATGACGAAAAGTTTTGCGCTATTTCACAACAATTTTCGTTACCACTTATTCGGATAGCTGAGGCTGGGCATAATGCCCATCGTAGTAATCCTGTTGCTTATGCTAAAGCAGTGGAGCGTTTTTTAACATTTTCTGACGGAAGGAATTGAATATGCAGTGTCTGAATAAAGAACAACCTTATGCTGCTGCCCAATGGCATGATCATTCGGCCCAATTTGAAGATATTCTTTATCATAAAACCAAAGATGGAATTGCTAAAATTACGATTAATCGTCCCCATGTTCGTAATGCATTTCGGCCGCAAACCGTCAAAGAGATGATCCAGGCATTATCTGATGCCCGTTACGATAATGCGATAGGCTGCATCATTTTAACCGGTCAGGGAGAGAAAGCCTTTTGTGCCGGTGGTGATCAGAAAATTCGTGGTGATTATGGTGGCTACCGAGATGATAATGGCATCCATCACTTGAATATTTTAGATTTTCAACGTCAAATTCGAACCTGCCCAAAGCCGATTGTTGCGATGGTTGCCGGTTATGCCATCGGCGGTGGGCATGTATTACATATGATGTGTGATTTAACCATTGCTGCTGACAATGCCATATTTGGCCAAACTGGTCCTAAGGTGGGTTCGTTTGATGGTGGTTGGGGCGCTTCTTATATGGCGCGTATTGTTGGGCAAAAAAAAGCGCGCGAAATTTGGTTCTTATGTCGCCAATATGATGCCCGGTCAGCCCTGGATATGGGATTGGTAAATCAGGTTGTGCCTTATGCTGAACTTGAGCGTGAAACGGTAAGCTGGTGCAGAGAAATGCTAAAAAACAGCCCAATGGCACTACGCTGTTTGAAAGCAGCGCTGAATGCGGATTGCGACGGCCAGGCAGGTTTACAAGAGTTAGCTGGTAATGCAACGATGTTGTTTTACATGACTGAGGAAGGACAGGAAGGCAGAAATGCTTTTAATGAAAAACGGCAACCTGATTTTTCAACCTTTGAGCGTAATCCATAATGCGTAAGGCGGCAATATATCAATTTAGTCTACCAATGGAAGCCGGGATTATATTACGACAGCAACGATTAAAATCCCGTGATGGTTTTCTTATTCATTTACAGGAAAATGGTTCTCAAGGCTGGGGTGAAATTTCACCTTTACCGCAGTTTAGTGTTGAAACATTGGAAATGGCTCAAGGGGCACTACAAACGGGCTTGCGTGATTGGTGTCAGGGGGCAGCAATAAAAGAATGTGATATTCCATCAGTGGCTTTTGGGCTCAGTTGTGCACAGGCTGAATTAATGGCTGAATTACCGGAAATAACCCATTATCCAAAAGCTCCCCTTTGCACCGGTGATCTGGATGAGCTTATTTTACAATTAAATGCGGCTAGTAGTGAAAAAGTGGCTAAGGTTAAGGTTGGGTTTTACGAGTCAGTGCGCGATGGGATGGTGGTTAATTTGCTACTTGATGCCGTTGCTTCCTTGCGTTTACGCTTAGATGCAAATCGAAGTTGGAATCAATCACAAGCCGCCGCATTTGCTAAGTATATTAAGCCAGCTAATCGCGCTAGAATTGATTTTATTGAAGAGCCTTGTAAAACCATGCATGATTCGTTGGCTTTTGCTCATCAAACTGGGATCGCAATCGCTTGGGATGAAAGTGTGCGTGAGCCTGGCTTTCAACTTAAAAAGCAGCCGGGCGTTAGCGCCATCATTGTTAAACCCACCTTACTGGGTAGCTTAAATCGTTGTAAGCAACTTATTGATGACGCACGTGCCTTGGGATTAGAGACTGTGATTAGCTCTAGTCTGGAAAGTAGTTTTGGCTTAACACAATTAGCTAGAATAGCCAGCTGGTTGACACCACAAACCGTGCCAGGATTAGATACCTTGTCTCTCCACCAGGCTCAACTTGTCCGTCAATGGCCTGAAAGTTCGTTACCGCTAATCGGATTAAATGAATTAGAACGAATATGGCAACATGAATGATTTTTAATCAATGGCCTTGGCTCTATTGGGCAGAAAAATCACCGACAGAAATTGCGCTGATAACCGAGAATAGACAATATTGCTGGCACCAATTGGTGGTAAAAATTAATGCTATTGCTGCCTATTTTCAACGTCAGCTGTTTGCTCCCCAACAGATGACTCTGATGCTAAGAGGTAAAAATAGTCTTTCTATGCTGTTATCTCAGTTGGCATTATTACAACTGGGTGCTCGTATTTTGCCGCTTAATCCACAACTACCAGAGAGCACAGTAACAGAATTAACTGCCAGTTTAGCGATTGATTATATGATTGATTTTACAGAAGAGCCGTTGTTTTTGCCGCATGTAAAATCTTTAGATTATCGAGCAGTCATAACAAAATCGCCTAATTTTCAAGATGAGGTCACAATAGCTGTGCCTTTTATGCCATTGCTGCCAGCGACATTAATATTAACCTCCGGTTCAACCGGTTTAGCGAAAGCAGTGGTACATAATATTGCTGCTCATCTCAACAGTGCTAAAGGGTTGCTTGCGTTATTGCCATTTCAACGAGAGGATTGCTGGTTGCTTTCGTTACCGCTTTTTCATGTCTCAGGTCAGGGAATTGTTTGGCGGTGGTTATTTCGAGGAGCAAGATTAGCAATAAAAGCAACCAATTCGTTACCAGATGCCTTACAGCAATGCAGCCACGCCTCTCTAGTGCCGACTCAATTATGGCGTTTATTGCAGATAAAAAATGTTGAGCAAAAACCCAGCTTACAACATGTGTTATTAGGCGGCGCGATGATACCAAACGAGCTAGTCGCTGCGGCTAAACAGCATAGGATCCGCTGTTGGTTAGGTTATGGTATGACAGAAACCGCATCCACCGTTTGCGCTAAACAAGCAGATAGCGGTAAGGGTGTCGGTTTACCTTTAAGCGGCAAGTCGCTTCGTTTAGTCAATAGTGAAATTCATATTCAAGCTGATAGCTTGGCATTAGGCTATTGGTGGCAGGGCAAAGTGCTACCATTCGCATTAGTTAATGGCTGGTTTGCTAGTCGTGATAAAGGCGCGTTTGCACAGGGTGAATGGCAAATTTTAGGTCGATTGGATAATCAATTTTTCAGTGGCGGGGAAGGTATTCAACCCGAAGATATCGAAGCCATTTTAAATAGCCATCCCGATATTAAACAGAGTTTTATCATCCCAATGGCCGATAAAGAATATGGTCACCGTCCAGTTGCGGTTATTGAATCTGATAATCAACAACTGCTAACCAGTTTAAATCAATGGTTAAAAAATCGGTTAGCCGCTTTTCAGCGGCCTATTGCTTATTATTTATTGCCTAGAATGTTAATAGAGAATGCCGGCATTAAGCTTTCCCGTCACAATATCAAACAATGGCTTTTGCAGCATCATAATGATGATAATAAACGGGTTTAAACTAGTATAGCGTTGGCTCTAAGGCGATGAGGAGATCTTTGGGTAAATCCATTTTTTAGCCAGTCAATAGCGTAAAAATGATTTGGAGAGGTTTTAGCCTCTCCTTGACTACTAAAGCGTTTTACTTATGGTGTTTTTTTCGCTGTTTTTCTAATGCTTTTTCAACCCCTTTACCATATTTAGAGTGTACCTTATAAAATAACGCAACCTGTCGCTGCTGAGTTTCAATTGATGCTTCAACTAATTCACTGGCGATCCTTTCAAACATACGTTTATGTTCATGTTTACTGAGCAATTCAAAAAGGGCCCGAGGCTGGCTATAATAATCATCATCTTCGCGATGATTCCAGTGATCGGCTGCTCCCGTCAACGTTAATGGCGGTTCTTTAAATTGCGGCTGTTCTTGAAATAGGCCAGCGCTATTCGGCTCGTAAGTCACTCCGTTGCCGCTATTACCATCCACTCGCATAGCGCCATCACGGTGATAGTTATGAAATGGACAAGTGGCAAGGGGTTTATTGACTGGGATCTGAAAATTATTGACCCCTAGACGATAACGATGGGCATCTCCATAAGAGAATAGCCGGCCTTGTAACATTTTATCCGGTGAAAAACTAATGCCTGGCACAATATTAGCTGGGCTAAAGGCGGCTTGTTCCACATCAGCAAAATAGTTATCAGGATTGCGGTTTAATTCAAATTCACCCACATCGATTAATGGACAATCTTTATGTCGCCATACTTTAGTCAAATCAAATGGATTGTAGGGTAATTTAGCGGCATCGGCTTCAGGCATGACTTGGATTTGCAATTTCCAACGCGGATAATTTTTGTTTTTAATGGCATCAAATAGATCCCGCTGTGAACTTTCACGATCTTTACCGACAATTCTTTCTGCTTCGTCATCCATTAAATTTTCAATGCCTTGTTGGCAGCGGAAATGAAACTTAACCCAGAATCGCTCATTTTTTTCATTAATGAAACTATAGGTGTGACTACCGAAACCGTGCATATGACGGTAAGATTTGGGGATACCTCGGTCACTCATATCGATAGTTAATTGATGAAGAGATTCAGGCAAATGTGAGAAAAAATCCCACTTATAAGCAGGGTTACGTAAATTAGTGCGCGGATCCCGTTTTACGACATGGTTAAGATCGGGAAATTTTAATGGATCACGTAAATAAAAAACCGGTGTATTGTTACCCACTAAATCCCAATTACCCTCTTCGGTGTAAAACTTTAAGGCAAAACCCCGAATATCTCGTTCTGCATCAGCAGCGCCCCGTTCGCCAGCAACGGTAGAAAAACGAATAAATAATTTGGTTTCTTTACCTATTTGAGAGAAGATTTTTGCCCGCGTATATTGGCTAATATCATGGGTAACGGTAAAAGTACCAAATGCACCTGAGCCTTTAGCGTGCATACGGCGTTCAGGTATAACTTCACGGTCAAAGTGAGCCAATTTTTCTAAAAACCAAACATCTTGTAACAGCATCGGGCCTCGAGGGCCTGCGGTGATAACATTATTATTATCAACGACGGGTGAGCCTGCAGAGGTAGTAAGACCTTCTTTTTTCTCCATTACACATCTCCAGTTTTTTTGAAATAGAAAAATGTATTTAAAAATAATTAGCAGGTGTTACATAATTTTATTAATCTCATTAAAGTTATATCAAATAAATTATCTAAGCTAATAAGATATATAGCCAATCAAAAATACCTATTGCTGTGATATATCAGAGCCAAAAATGCTTTTTACAAAAAAATAATAATAATTCGCAAGAAAATGAAATATATTGTCGATATTTTAGTAACCAGAATAATTAATGACTTAGGATAACTATTTTGATGAAAAGGTTTCTATTACCCGTAACAGTTGGATGTTTTTTATTCTCAGGCCATTCTAATGCCGCTTCTGTTAGTGCACAAGTAGGAAAAAATTTTACTGAACTTACGGCGGGCATTGGTAGCAAAGGGGCAGGTCTAGGCATAAATGGCAATTGGACACGTAGTGATCATGATGGCCAAATAGCCAGTGTTGGCGCGACTTTTGGTTTACCTTTGGGTCCTTTTAGTGCTTATATTGGTGGAAAAGCTTATTATTTATCACCACAAGATAATAATAACGGTTTTGCCTTTTCTGCTGGCGTTGGTGCTAATTGGCAAATAATGCCATCGTTGGCTTTATATGGAGAAATTTATGGTTCACCGCGTGATTTCACTTCAGGTAATTATGCTTATCAGGAAGCCGATGTTGGCATCAAATATGAAGTAATTAAACCATTAGCCATTAATTTTGGTTATCGCTTCATTAAAGTACAAGGTAAACATCATCATCCTAATAATACTATTGCCGATGGTTTTTATCTTGGTGCAGGCGTCAGTTTTTAGCTGCTTAATTGATCGCACTATATATAATTATGGTGCTTTCCTATATGTCAAAGAGGGTTATCCAACAGCAGGTAAAATGCCAATAACAATGGCGATCTGAATTAAAATTACGGCAACACCACAAATCAATACTACCAGCAATCCCGGTGTTCCACCTTTAACCTGGTAACGATTAGTTTTGTTAGTTTCGATCTTTCTAACTCGCATAACCATCAATGTGGGTAAGATGAGTGCTAAAATCGACAAAGCGACAGCTGCATAAGTTAAGGCTTTAACAAAACTGCTAAAAAAAAGTGCGCAAATTAGTGGCGGCAGGAAGGTTAATAATCCACTTTGTAAGCGACCGAATGCACTATTTTTACGCTTAAACATATCGGCCAAATAGTCAAATAAACCCAGCGTAACGCCCAAAAAAGAGGTTGCTAACGCCAGATCCATAAATAGGTTAACGGCAATAGTAACTTGTGAAGTGGCAACAATATCATTAATTGCAATGAGTAATCCGTTTAAACCCGACTGGGCGGCTAATATACCGATAAAGGTGTTTTGTGGGATAGCCCCTAAGGTGGCCATTTGCCATAAAATATAAGCGAATAATGGGATCGCACTGCCAATAATAAAAATTTTACGTAACTTTTTGATATCCCCATCCATATAATTTACTAGGCTAGGGATACTACCGTGAAAACCAAATGAAGTAAAAATGACCGGAATGGCTGATAAAACTAACCCTTTTTCTACTGGCATAGCGGTAAGATTGATATTTTCTACGTGCGGAATCATGACGACTAGCATGATCAGTAGAAAAACAATTTTTGCGATAAACAGCATGCGATTTATCAAATCGACAGAATGCGTACCAATACAGACAATTGCACCGCCTATAAGGGTGAATAAAATAATAGCGCAATTGATGCTAATATTTATTCCAATCCAAGATGAAAGGCTATTAGCGAGCAAAATACCTGCACCACCGATATAAGCTGTCGCTAATGCATACATTAGTAGTAGCACACTTAAACTGGTTATCATTTTTCCAGGTAAGCCAAGATACCGTTTGGCAATGGAGCCTAGACCTAAATGTGCGGGATGGTATTGATATACTTCGACTAATAGTAGCGCGGTATAACTCATTAAAGCCCATAGTCCAATTAGCATAAGTGCAATCATGGGAAAGCCAACGCCCGATGCGGCAAGAGGCATCGCCAGCATACCTGCACCAATTGTAGTGCCAGCAACAATCAAAATACTACCCAGTGTCGGATTTTTCACAAGTGATCCTGAGTTTTATCGCTAAATTTATTATAGCGGCAGAGTAAATGATTGCTTATTATGTGTCAAATTAATATTACATTATTTGGCATTTTATGTTTACATTGCGAGGTTAAGTATTAGTAAATTGGATAATGATCAGGCATAATATAAAAATTCGGTTAGAGAGTGATAGTTAAGCTAATTTTATACCAATCATTGGGATTTAGTTATGAAAGAAAATATTTATGATCAGGATGATTTTTTTATCGCCTATAGCCAATTTCCACGTTCTGTCGATGGATTGAATGCCGCCGGGGAATGGCCAGCATTGCAACGTTTATTACCTAATTTCCAAGGTAAATCAGTATTAGATTTGGGTTGTGGTTACGGCTGGCATTGTTTATATGCAGCACAACAGGGTGCAATAAAAGTGATTGGCACCGATATTTCGCAGAAAATGCTAAAGGTAGCAAAAGAAAAAAATCGCTTTCCTGATATCATTGAATACCGGCAACAAGCGATAGAGGATATGCAGTTTGCCAATGCTAGTTTTGATCTGGTCGTCAGTTCGCTAGCGTTACATTATGTTGCTGATTTTGCGCAAATATGTCATAAAATCCACGCTTGTTTAACAGAAAAAGGCCAGTTTATATTTTCGATCGAGCACCCAGTTTTTACTGCTGATGGTTCACAAGATTGGTGTTATGATCATTTAGGCGCTAAGCTCCATTGGCCAGTTGATAACTATTTTAGCGAAGGTGTGCGACAGGCAGAATTTCTTGGCCATAAAGTGACTAAGTACCATAAAACTTTAACAACCTATTTGACCAGTTTATTGACCGCCGGATTTTCTATTGAACAACTGATTGAGCCTCAGCCGGCTGATTATTTGTTAGATAAAATTGCTGGCATGAGAGATGAACTACGGCGTCCAATGATGTTACTGGTGGTTGCTAAAAAAGGGTAATACTCTTATTAGTGCCTGATGGGGTTATTAATTGATATCAATATCAATATCGCTAAGTGGCTGGCAACTGCAGGCTAATATCTCATTTTTATCAATGAATGCGATCGGTTTATGCCGATATCCCACTTTCCCTTTGCATAGGCGAACCCGGCATGCACCACAAAAGCCTTCTCGGCATTGAAATTCAATTTGAATTTTACTCTGTTCAAGGGCATCAAGTAGACTAGTATGTTGTTCGGAATGAAAAGAAATTTGTATACCCTGCGCGTCGCGCAGGGTGATTTTATAGCTTGCCATAACGGTTATAACTCAAAACTACGCAGCTCATCGGTATCAACTTGGGCATCAATTTGCCCTACCAAATAGGAACTCACTTCGACTTCTTGTGGTGCTACCTGAACATTATCAGAAACTAACCAGGCGTTGATCCATGGAATAGGGTTAGAGCGGGTTTCAAAGGGTAATTTTAAACCAACCGCTTGCATGCGAATATTGGTAATATATTCGATATATTGACATAAAATATCTTTATTAAGACCGATCATTGAACCACCAGAGAACAGATACTCCGCCCACTCCTTTTCCTGTTCAGCGGCTTGAACAAACAATCGGTAGCATGCTTCTTCACACTCTTTGGCAATAATAGCCATTTCAGGATCATCTTGACCAGACCGCATTAAATTTAACATATGTTGAGTGCCGGTTAGATGTAGTGCTTCATCACGCGCAATCAATTTGATAATTTTAGCGTTTCCTTCCATCAATTCGCGTTCAGCAAAAGCGAATGAGCAAGCAAAGCTAACATAAAAGCGAATAGCTTCTAGCGCATTAACACTCATCAAACATAGATAGAGTTGCTTTTTGAGTTCATGTAAAGAAATAATTACATTTTTACCATTAATCGTATGACTGCCTTCACCTAACATATGGTAATAACTGGTCAGCTCAATTAAATCATCATAATAAGCTGAAATATCTTTTGCCCGCTTTAAAATTTCGTTATTAGTTACAATATCGTCAAAAATAATTGATGGATCATTAACAATATTACGAATAATGTGGGTGTAGGAGCGTGAATGAATAGTTTCTGAAAATGACCAGGTTTCTACCCAGGTTTCTAGCTCAGGAATGGAAATAAGGGGCAGTAGTGCCACGTTAGGACTACGTCCTTGAATAGAATCTAACAGTGTTTGATATTTTAAGTTACTGATAAAAATGTGTTTTTCATGTTCAGGAAGTGCTTGATAATCAATACGATCACGAGAAACATCAATTTCTTCTGGGCGCCAGAAAAAAGAGAGTTGTTTTTCAATCAACTGCTCAAAAATGGGATATTTTTGCTGATCATAGCGTGCAACGTTGACAGGCTGTCCAAAGAACATAGGTTCTTGTAATTGATCATTTTTGGTTTGCGAAAATGTTGTATATTGGTATTCCATACGTCCTCACGTTAAATCTTACAAGCTCCGCCATCACAATCGCTATCAGCAGATTCAACAACTTCTTCAAGATCGACTTGGGTATCTTCTGCACCATCACGGGTATTATGGTAATAAAGCGTTTTTACCCCATATTTATAAGCAAGTAACAAATCTTTCAATAATTGGTTCATTGGAACTTTATTATTTGGGAAACGAGTTGGATCATAATTAGTGTTAGCAGAAATAGATTGATCAATAAATTTTTGCATAATACCAACCAACTGCAAATAACCGTCATTGTTGGGCATTTGCCATAATAATTCATAATCATTTTTTAAGCGTTCGTATTCAGGTACCACTTGGCGCAAAATACCATCTTTTGATGCTTTAATGCTGATATAACCTCGCGGTGGTTCAATACCATTGGTGGCATTAGATATTTGGGAGGAAGTTTCTGATGGCATCAATGCGGAAAGCGTTGAGTTACGCAAACCATATTGCTTGATATTTTTGCGTAAAGTTTGCCAATCATAATGTAGCGGTTCAGATGTTAGTGCATCTAATGACTTTTTATAACTATCAATCGGCAAAATACCTTTTGCATAAGTGGTATCGTTAAACCATGGGCAAGCACCTTGCTCTTTTGCCAGTTCATTGGATGCTTTCAATAAATAATATTGGATCGCTTCAAAGGTTTTGTGGGTTAGATTATTGGCACTACCATCGGAGTAGTGAACACCATGTTTTGCTAAATAATAAGCGTAATTAATGACGCCAATACCTAAAGTACGGCGACCCATAGAGCCTTTTTCCGCGGCAATAATCGGATAGTTTTGATAATCGAGGAGTGAATCTAATGCACGCACGGCCAATACCGCTAACTCTTCCAATTCATCTAATGAGGTAATAGCACCTAAATTAAAGGCGGAAAGAGTACAAAGTGCAATTTCACCCTTTTCGTCGTTAATATTGTTTAACGGTCGGGTTGGCAAGGCGATTTCCAGACAGAGGTTTGATTGACGAATTGGCGCAACATTAGGATCAAATGGGCTATGGGTATTACAGTGATCTACATTTTGAATATAGATACGACCCGTTGATGCTCGCTCTTGCATCATAAGTGAAAATAGATCAAGTGCTTTAACACGTTTCTGGCGTATGCTTGTGTCTTGTTCATATTTTAAATATAAACGTTCAAATTCGCTTTGATCAGCGAAAAATGCTGCATATAAACCGTCAACATCAGAAGGGCTAAAGAGAGAAATTTCTTCACCTTTGATCAGACGTTCATACATGAGCTTGTTAATTTGTACGCCATAATCGAGATGACGAACACGATTGCCTTCAACGCCACGGTTATTTTTCAGAACCAATAGGCTTTCAACCTCTAAATGCCAGAGAGGGTAAAATAGTGTGGCGGCACCACCACGCACGCCACCCTGAGAACAAGATTTCACCGCGGTTTGGAAATGTTTATAAAAAGGAATACAGCCGGTATGAAACGCTTCACCTCCCCGAATTGGACTACCTAGTGCGCGAATATGGCCGGCATTAATACCAATACCGGCACGTTGAGATACATATTTCACAATCGCGCTGGAAGTGGCATTAATTGAATCAAGGCTATCGCCACATTCAATTAATACACAAGAACTAAATTGGCGGGTTGGCGTGCGTACCCCCGCCATAATTGGGGTAGGTAGCGAAATTTTAAAAGTTGAAATTGCATCATAAAAGCGATGAATATAGTCTAACCGCGTCTCTTTTGGATAGCGTGAAAAAAGGCAAGCTGCAACAAGGATATAAAGAAACTGGGCACTTTCATAAATTTCACCGCTTACCCGGTTTTGCACCAAGTATTTGCCTTCTAATTGTTTAACTGCTGCATAGGAAAAATTCATGTCACGCCAATGATCCAGAAAACTATCCATCTGCTCGAATTCTTCTGCTGAATAATCTGTGAGCAGATGTTTATCATATTTACCTATTTTAACCATATGTAAAACATGCTGATATAGTGCAGGTGGTTCAAATTGGCCATAGGCTTTTTTACGTAGATGGAAAATAGCTAATCGCGCTGCAAGATATTGGTAATCAGGTGTATCAGCTGAAATAAGATCTGCCGCCGCTTTGATCATTGTTTCATGAATATCGGAAGTTTTGATGCCATCATAAAATTGGATCTGAGAACGTAGCTCCACTTGGGAAACAGATACATCTTTTAGGCCTTCAGCTGCCCAGGTAATGACTTTATGAATTTTATCAAGATCAATGCGTTCTTTATGTCCATCACGTTTAGTGACTAACAGACTTTGGTTCATGAGTAGATACACCTAAAGTTAACTAGCTAAATATTTATTGATCACTACCCTCGAGGGTTAATAACAAAATACAAAAAGGCGTGCTGTTAAATGCATATTAAGTTTGTATTTTGAATTAAGATGGAGAGTAGTAAACACAATATATAGTGTTTGATTGCGTTTATACTAACAAGATAATGGTATTTGCTACTTTTATCAAGTCTACAAAAATTGGGGTTTTAGCAATAATCCAGCACTGAATTTTGCCAATTAGCCGATAACTCTGTGTGATAATAGGAGAATATTATAATTTATGTTACCGGCAATAGTGAAAAATAAATTAGTAATGACCTACTGATTGCTGTTTTATTCAGCAAATGTTAACAATTATTGGCATTTGATAAATGCAACATATAATTAACATCAACATTCGATCCTAACGAAAATTTGTCGCTGATAGGATTATAGTGTAATCCAATGATATGTTGTGCTTGCAAAGATGTTTTATCTATCCAATTAAGCAGTTCTGAAGGTCGAATAAATTTTTTCACATCATGAGTACCCTTGGGAACCATTTTTAAAATATATTCAGCGGCAATGATTGCCAATAACCAGGCTTTTTTATTACGATTAATCGTAGAAAAAAATACATGACCGCCCGGTTTGACTAATTTTGCACATGATTGAACTATTGACTCAGGATCAGGCACATGTTCTAGCATTTCCATACAGGTGACAATATCGTAAGTTTTAGGGTATTTTTCCGCATGGCTTTCAGCGGTTTCCTGTAGATAGTCAATTTGCATATTGCTTTCTAATGCATGAAGTTTTGCGACCTCAAGGGGCTCTGTGGCCATATCAATTCCTGTCACTAGGGCACCTTCTTTCGCCATACTTTCTGATAAAATTCCACCGCCGCAGCCAATATCGAGAACTTTTTTACCAAAAAGACCATTAGCGTGTTGCAGGATATAATTTAAACGTAATGGATTAATCCGATGAAGAGGTTGGAATTCACTTGTTTGATCCCACCAACGCGCGGCAACAGAGCTAAATTTGTCAATTTCAGCTAGATCAACATTTGCCTGGCTCAGCGAATTCTTGTTATTCATCAGAAAATTTACTCCTTAATTTTTTTATTAACATAGACTGTATAATGGCATTAGGTCATTATACATGTTTTATTGATCATTATGCGTTTCCTGTTTTTATAAAATGGCGATTTTGTGGTATAATTTTACTCCTTAATGAATAAGGAGTATGAGGGACAGTGGCTCCATGAGTGACATAGCAAGAGAAATTACCCCAGTCAATATCGAAGAGGAGCTGAAAAGCTCTTATTTGGATTATGCGATGTCTGTAATTGTTGGACGCGCCCTTCCAGATGTACGAGATGGATTAAAACCTGTTCACCGTCGCGTATTATATGCGATGAATGTGTTAGGTAATGATTGGAATAAAGCATACAAAAAATCAGCCCGTGTAGTCGGTGACGTCATTGGTAAATACCATCCTCATGGTGATAGTGCTGTTTATGATGCGATAGTTCGTCTGGCACAACCTTTTTCAATGCGCTATATGCTAGTTGATGGACAAGGTAATTTTGGCTCTGTTGATGGCGACTCTGCTGCTGCGATGCGTTATACCGAAGTACGCATGGCAAAGATTGCCCATGAATTGTTGGAGGATTTAGATAAGGAAACTGTCGATTTTATCCCGAACTATGATGGTACAGAGCAGATCCCTGATGTTATGCCAACACGGATCCCAAATTTGTTGGTTAACGGTTCTTCAGGTATTGCTGTTGGCATGGCTACCAATATTCCACCTCATAACCTTAGTGAAGTCATTGATGGCTGTCTGGCTTATATCGATGATGAAAATATTAGTATTGAAGGATTACTGGAGTATATTCCAGGCCCTGATTTTCCAACCGCCGCGATTATTAATGGTCGCCGTGGTATCATCGACGCATACCGAACCGGGCGTGGCAAAGTCTATATCCGTGCTCGTGCTAACATTGAAGTTGATGATAAAAATGGTCGTGAAACAATTATTGTCAATGAGATCCCGTATCAGGTTAATAAAGCCCGTTTAATTGAAAAAATTGCTGAATTGGTTAAAGACAAGCGTGTTGAGGGGATTAGCGCATTACGCGATGAGTCTGATAAAGATGGCATGCGTATTGTGATTGAAGTAAAACGGGATGCAGTGGCCGAAGTGGTACTAAATAATTTGTATTCCCTCACCCAACTTCAAGTCTCATTTGGCATCAATATGGTCGCCTTATGTGATGGTCAGCCTAGACTTTTAAACTTAAAAGAAATTCTTGAAGCTTTTGTTCGCCACCGTAGAGAAGTGGTCACTCGGCGGACTATTTTTGAATTGCGTAAAGCACGTGAGCGTGCTCATATATTGGAAGCGCTCGCTGTCGCATTAGCAAATATTGATCCGATTATTGAACTTATCCGCCAAGCATCAACGCCTCATGAAGCGAAATTGGCTTTGATTGCACGTCCTTGGCAACTAGGTAATGTTTCTGCCATGTTAGCAAGTGCAGGCGATAACGCAGCTCGTCCTGAATGGCTTGAACCTCAATACGGTGTGCGTGAAGGTCAATATTATTTGACTGAACAGCAAGCTCAGGCAATTCTTGATTTGCGTTTGCAAAAATTAACAAGCTTAGAACATGACAAAATATTGGATGAATATCGTGAGCTGTTAAAACAGATTGCTGCGTTACTATATATATTAACCAGCCCAGAACGGTTAATGGAAGTCATCCGTGAAGAGCTGGAAGCTGTTAAAGAACAGTATCGTGATGTCCGTCGCACAGAAATTACTGAAAATAGCGCAGATATTAATATCGAAGATTTAATTAATCAGGAAGATGTGGTCGTTACCTTATCACATCAGGGCTATGTTAAATATCAGCCACTCTCTGATTACGAAGCACAGCGACGCGGAGGTAAAGGTAAGTCGGCAGCGCGTATTAAAGAAGAAGATTTTATTGAGCGTTTGTTAGTTGCCAATACCCATGACACAATTCTATGTTTCTCGAGTCGTGGCCGTCTCTATTGGATGAAAGTTTATCAGTTACCGGAAGCTAGCCGTGGCGCGCGGGGACGCCCAATCGTCAATTTATTACCATTAGAACAAAATGAACGTATTACCGCAATCTTACCGGTACGTGAATTTGATGATGGCCATTATGTATTTATGGCGACTGCGAGTGGCACAGTTAAAAAGACATCACTAAAAGATTTTAGTCGCCCTAGAAGCGCTGGGATCATTGCAGTTAACCTTAATGAAGGTGATGAACTGATTGGTGTTGATTTAACAGCAGGTAAAAATGAGGTAATGCTTTTCTCTGCTGGTGGCAAAGTGGTTCGTTTTGCGGAAAATGCGGTTCGTCCGATGGGGCGCACCGCAACCGGTGTTCGTGGTATTAAGTTACAAGCGGGCGATAAGGTCGTTTCGTTAATTGTACCTCATGGTGAAGGTGATATTTTAACCGTTACAGAAAATGGTTATGGTAAAAGAACTGAGCAGAGTGAATATCCAACAAAATCGCGTGCTACCCAAGGTGTTATTTCCATTAAAGTTAGTGAACGTAATGGTAATGTGGTCGGGGCCATTCAGGTAGAAAAAACTGATCAAATTATGATGATCACTGATGCTGGCACCTTGGTGCGTACCCGAGTTGCAGAGGTTAGTATTGTCGGAAGAAATACTCAGGGTGTCACTTTGATTCGTACTGCTGAAGATGAAAAAGTAGTTGGTTTACAGCGTGTTGTTGACCCTGAAGAAGAGGAAGATGATAACCAAATATTGCCAGAAGATACAATCAGTATAAAAGCAGAGCCTGATATTAATAACGTAGAAAATCTTACGCTGAATGAATGATCGATTAGCTTTGTCTATGCGGGCACTTTAGGTGCCCGTTTTTACGATTTATGTCAATTCACTATTAGTGATAACTTTTTATTATTCCGCTTATCGTATATGCTTTACCATTAATACACTTCTTTTATAGTTAGGACAGTGTTTGAGATATATATCTTCATTTAGAACGTCATTAAAAATTTCTCGCTATTTGTTCCGTACTCTCGGCGTTATGCTGTGGGTAATGGGAGCAGTAATAACACTTTTTTATCTATTTAATATTTTTAATAAAGTTAAATCTAATATACATCAACAGTATATATCCACTTATGACAGTATGGTTGAATATGTGAATTACACAGATAAAACCCTAAGGTCAATCCAATATATGGTAGATAGCCATATCGAAAAATTAGCGCTAGATCCCAATTATATGCCCGTGTTGCCGAAACAACTTAGCTTCACCTATTTACCCCTAACGGCAGATGCAGATTGTAGTAAATTGCATCAAACATCAGAGAATTACTTAGTCGCATTTAATCAGTTATTCTCTTTTTGGCGAAATAATATTGTGCCACCACAAGGCTTAAAAACAGTTTTTATTGTTGGTCCAGAAAGTAACTGTATGATTGATCTAGCTATCCGAAATAGTTCTACCAGTCTTCAATCATTAAAAAAAATAATCCATGAAAATATGCGAACTTATATGAGTTTGCGAGCTCAAGGGAGAGAACAAAATATTTATTGGATCACGCCAGCCTCAGGAACTGATAATGGCTCTTTCTACATATTAGCGCCTATTTATGATAAAGGGACTTTGATTGGTTTAATTGGTTTAGAACGTTCAATACGACTGGAGCAGTTTAATTTACGTTATGAAAGACCAATTAGTACCTTTGTCTTAAATACAAATAATAGATTAGTATTGCATTTTCCTTATGATAGCAATTTAAGATCTGATGATTATGTTTATAAATTAGAAAACTTTTATTTTGGTTATGATAATGATTTTAGTCGATTAATTTATAAAAATCGCTTACTACCTTCGTTATTAAGTGTGGTTTTCTCAGTGCCTATTAGTGATATTCTTAATGAGTTTAAGTTGTCAATTATAAACGGCATACTGTTAAATATAATCTCATTTATTTTAATCACTTTTTTGATTTGGCTATTAGAAAGGAAGATGTTATTACCGGCAGAAAATAATGCCATACGTTTAGAAGAACATGAACAATTTAATCATAAAATAGTAGCGTCAGCGCCGGTTGGTATCATTATTTTACGCCTGATTGATGGTGTTAATATATTGAGTAATGAACTTGCCCATGATTATTTTCGATTATTAAGTCATGATGATAAAAGCCGTATCCTATCAATTATCCAAGATAAATCTAGTAGCTATATTGATGTTGTTACCACCAGTCATACTCATTTACAAATAAGTTATGTTATTTCACGCTATCAAAATAAGGAAGTCGCTATTTGTGTTCTGGTTGATATTAGTGCTCGCGTTCAGATGGAAAAATCTTTACATAATATGGCACAGGCATCAGAGCAAGCTAACCAGGCCAAATCTATGTTCCTAGCTACAGTTAGTCATGAATTACGAACTCCACTTTATGGCATCATTGGTAATTTAGAACTATTACAATCTTATGAATTACCCATTCAAGCAGATCGTCTATTAGCGACAATGGATCACTCTTCATCATTATTATTAAAAATAATTAATGATATTTTAGATTTTTCAAAAATTGAATCTAAGCAACTTAATATTGATCCGGCACCATTTAATTGTCGTGAAGTTTTCTCATTTATTATTTCTAATTATATTCCTCTAATAGGCAAAAAGGGTCTTTCCATTTATTACTATATCGATCCTAATGTACCCGACATCATTAATGCTGATTCCGTTCGAGTACAGCAAATTATTTCTAATATTCTAAGTAATGCGATTAAATTTACAAAAACTGGTTTTATTCTTTTAAATATTTTTATAAAAGATTTTTATATTTATATTGAAATTAGGGATACTGGAATTGGCATGCCTGATAATATATTAATGCAACTTTTTGATCCTTTTTTTCAAATTAAAGTTAATAATGAAAGTTTTTCCCAGGGAACCGGTTTGGGCTTACCTATCTGTGAAAAGTTAATTAACTTAATGGATGGCGATATTGAAGTTAACAGTCAGGTTGGTATAGGTAGTAGTTTTACCGTCAGGTTGCCTTTGTTTGATAGTGAATATGTGACTTATAGGCAGCCGGAATATCGGCAAAATTTTCGTATCGGTTTGTATTTTTTTAATCATCATCTGCGAGCTTATCTACAAACTTATTTAAACTACAATGGTTTTAATTTAACGACAGTTTGGGATGAACACAGTAAAGATAAACTATATGATTTGATTATCACCGATTCTGAAAGCTTAGTGGCTGAAAGTAAATTTATGCTTAGGTTATTTTCAACTTTTATCGGTGAACCACTGGAATATGCGAAAAATGATTGGTTTCATAATACTTACCAACTTGATATGTTGGCTAGTTTTATTGATCAATTAGTGATGGAAAATAGTGAGCAAGAAGTTGCTAACCAATCTTCAATAATGTTACTACCAGATAAAAAATTATGTTTTTTTACGGTATTAATTGTTGATGATCATCCGATTAATCGTAGTTTACTAGCCGACCAACTGAAATCAATAGGCTTTAATATAGTACTTGCTGAAGATGGGCTAATAGCTTTGGATTGTGTGCGACAAAATAATATAGATATTGTTTTGACAGATGTGAATATGCCTAATCTAGATGGCTATGGTTTGACAAAGTTAATTCGAGAAGAAGGGTACGCGATACCCATCGTTGCTTTAACTGCAAATGCAATGGCAGAAGAAAAACAGCGTTGCTTAAGTGTAGGAATGGATGACTGCCTATCCAAACCAGTTACATTAAAAAAACTAAAGCAATCGCTGTTGAAGTGTTGCAATGCTAGCATGTTAGCAACACAAGAAAATAATAATTAAGTACCATTATAATATTCAAATGGTTAATAATGTATAAAAAGTAATGTAAAACCGATTAATCTTATTCATTACCTATAAGATTAGGATCAATCAGTTTTTTATTTACTATCACATTACTAGTTAATTTCTTTCTCGATTGTGACTGAAGAAAGATAATTTAATAATGCTATATCATTTTCAACACCGAGTTTTAGCATAGCCGACTTTTTTTGGCTACTAATTGTTTTAATGCTTCGATTAAGTTTTTTTGCAATTTCGGTGACTAAAAAACCTTCCGCAAATAGGCGCAACACTTCACTTTCTTTTGGGGATAAACGTTTATCCCCATAACCATTAGCATTAACTTTCTCCAATAATTTCGATACATTTTCAGGAGTGAATTTTTTTCCTTTTTGTAAGGCTGATAATGCTTTTGGTAAATCAGCAGGTGCCCCTTGTTTCAAAACGATTCCTTCTATATCTAAATCTAACACAGCACTTAATATTGCAGGATTATTATTCATGGTAAGGACAATGATTGATAGGTTAGGATAGTGTCGTTTAATATATTTAATTAATGTAATTCCATCACCATATTTATCACCAGGCATCGAAAGATCAGTAATTAGAATATCTGCATTAAGTTTAGATATATTATTGATAAGAGATGTGGAGTCTTCAAATTGACCAACCAAATTAATTCCCTCGATTTGTTCAAGAGATTTTCGTATACCAAATAGTACAATAGGATGATCATCAGCGATAATGACATTAAGGTTATTCATTTTATTGGTTGCCCTCTGGCATTAGTTTTTTGATAAAGATATCAATATCTCTAATGCTATTTAAAATCTCAAATTCATTATTATCTGCTATGTGCTGTTCTAATTGTTCACATGCTTTTTTTAGAAGCTCGAAGTTTAGCATAGCAAAAACACCTTTTAGTCTATGTGCTGTATCTTTTAGTTTTTTTAAGTTACCTTTTTCTTGGTTAGTATACAGCTTATTAATATCTATAGGTACTGTAGTAAGGAATAAATTACGATAGTCACTATCAGAAAGCTCTTTTTTATAATCCTCAAGGATTATAGGGTCTGAATTATTGGTATGATTGATGATAGTAAATATTGATTTATCTGTTGATTCTTGCTCTAAAATCAAATTATCTTCGATTAAGATAGAAATTGCATTAATAAGTTCATCATTAAAATTGAAATTACATTTTATCAAATTTTGTTTTACTACTCTATAATTAATAATATTATCTACAAGATAAATTATTGGTTTATCATATTCTGTTTTATAATCAGTTATAAAGAAATCATAGGACGAATAACAATTATTTTTGCCTATATCAGAATAATGAGCGCCATAAGTCATTAAATGTTGCTGGATAATTTTATGAATTTCAGGATTTCTAATATCAAGCAGTATATTAACACCATCAAGAAGAGGTAATGGCTTGGAAATGTGTTCATTTTCTAATTCTATGGGTAATGTCACTGTATAATGAGAACCGATTCCAACTTTACTTTTTATAAAAAATTCGCCTTTCATACGGTAACATAGCTGGTGACAGAGATAAAATGTCATTCCTGAATTGGATAGGGTTCCATCATTATTTGTTGAGCTAGCAAAAGGCATGTGAATATTTGCTAGATCCATTGCATTAAGTCCTATACCGCTATCAATAATTTCAAAGGATAGACGCTTAGTTTCATAGTTCACAATAACAGTAATTTTACCAAAATTAGTTGTATTGATTGAATAACTCAATAAAAGTGAAATAATTTTAAACAAAGCGTTATTATTTGTGGTGAAGTGTTGTTCATAATTTAAATTATTATGATAGTAAAGTGAAAGACCTTTATTAATAATCAGTGATATTTTTTCTTTAAGTATTTTATTCATCATCTCAGCGATTGAGACAGCTTTAAATTCATTTGGCTGCTCTAACTTCCATTCACCAGATTCAATAGTATTAAGTAAAGCAATATTATCAATCCAGTTAACAATATAATGTGTCCTAATTAATGATTCATTAATTAAATATTTTATGTTTTGATTATCAGAAGTTTTTTTGAGTTGGTGAATAAGACTATTAATTTCTATGATGGGAGTCTGGATCTCTTTACACATGTTAGACAACATCGAGCGTCGGACTTGAATATTTTTTTCATACTCATTTTTAGCCATTAGTAATTTTTTATTTGTGAGTGCTTCTTTATCTTGATCATGAATAAAAAACATATAAGTATTATCTAATAATTGATTATTTAATAATTTTATTTCATAGATAGTATCTTCAATTGAAATTTGAATAGCACCATGATGCTGAATTGCCATATCACGAATACGTATCAAGTCCATATGGGGTAAAAGTAATTCAGCTATTCCATTACTCATAATTTTGCGATTAGTAGAAAAATTATAAAGTAGAAAACCAGTAGGAATGTTTGAAATAATATAGTTGCTAATTGTGTTTGTAATTTGTATCTCGTGAAACATATTTTGATTAGGAGCAATAAAACGCGTCCTAATGTGTAAGCTGCCAACAATAGAGATAGTAGTAAAAAAACAAATGGCGATTATGGCCCACAAGTTATTATATAAAAGATCCCATAAAACATCCTTAATTGGTAATTGATAGACTAGTTGATAAGTTGTTCCAGGAATAGGCTGGGTAAATTGTAGTGAAAGGCCATTAAATTCAATATCAACAGGGTTTCCATTGTTGTTGATTATGTCATTTGAAAAAGCAATCAATAAATATTCAGGATTTATATTTTTTGAGAGTAATAAATTTATCGGTAATTCAAAAGTTATAATGGTGGTTAATTGGCCAGGTGAGTTAAACATCGTGCGGTAAGTATAATAATATGAATTATCAGGGCGTGTACGATGAATATCGGACAAACTTTCTCGTTTGTCTATTGCCGATGATAATGTCAACATTTCAGAGCGTTTTTCTTCTGCGGTTAAA
Organism: Arsenophonus sp. aPb; assembly: GCF_029873475.1. NCBI lineage: Bacteria > Pseudomonadati > Pseudomonadota > Gammaproteobacteria > Enterobacterales > Morganellaceae > Arsenophonus > Arsenophonus sp. aPb. The sequence goes on along the minus strand of NZ_CP123499.1, from coordinate 2,030,623 downwards.
GTTAAATAACTCTCTTTATAGCGTATCTCGGGTTTTAGTATCGAATGTGTAGTTACCAACAAAAGTGTATTATCTGGACCATTAAGGTAGTACATCGAACTATATTCATTTTTAGCGCCCCATATTATGCCCATATAGTTAGATAATTTATATGCCAGATTGATATTGGTATTATTTTGGCGGCCAAAAATAATTGCATCGACATGCCGCTCATAGTTATTGATCCAAAAAATATCAGGGCGTAATTTTATTGGTAAAGGGGTATCACTCTTAGTTTCATCTTCACCATCGTTAGCAATATAATAGAGCTGACTTGCGTAATAACGGTAATCTTCAATTTCATATTCAAGTTGTTTAGTGATGTTACTAAGCGCATTTTGACTATTATTGATCCAATTATGAAAGTAATTGTAGGCAAATAAACATAACAATAATACAAGCGAGCTAATAAAAATTATAAAAAAGCGAGTTAGGGATGAAAGTTGTAAAGTTGGTTGATTATAATCCATTGGTAGAAGAGGCGCCTTTTTATTAAACATGAAAAAACCAGTGTGGTGATTACTATTTAAACAATTCTGTCTTATTATTTTAACAGGTAATTTCGCATAGTATAATTTTAGTGTTCAAACTTTGAACAAATGATGAAAAAAATAATATTTTTTTATATTAAGGTCTAGACAAGGTCATTACATTTCGCCATAATTCCGCGCCATGGAAGGATGGCCGAGCGGTCGAAGGCAGCGGTCTTGAAAACCGCCGATGGGAAACCATCCTAGAGTTCGAATCTCTATCCTTCCGCCAAATTTCGCCGGCTTAGCTCAGTTGGTAGAGCAACTGACTTGTAATCAGTAGGTCACCAGTTCGACTCCGGTAGCCGGCACCAAATAAGTCAATGGGTTATCCAGTTATCGAGATCTCATTGAAGTTTGTTTGTGACATATTTGTGTCATTTACATTCATAAGAGCATCGATTTTTTTTGCATGCTCTGTCAGGTGATTTGGTGCTAGGTGGGCATACCTACGCACCATATCAATTGACTCCCAGCCCCCCATTTCCTGTAATGCCGATAGTGGGACGCCAGATTGTACTAACCAACTAGCCCAAGTATGTCTTAAATCATGGAAACGGAAGTTTTCAATTCCTGCTCGCCGCAAGCCTGTTTTCCAAGCGGTGTTATCATCAACGCGCATTTTCCTTACTTTTTCGGTTGGTGTTCCATCCGCTCTATGCCATGCTTCGGTATGCACGAAAACCCAATGATGATGTTTGCCTATTTGCCCAGTTAATACTTTGCATGCTGTATTATTCAAGGCAACACCGATTGCTTTTCCTCCTTTTGCTTCATCGGGATGGATCCAGGCAACTTTTCTTTGTAAGTCAATTTGTGACCATTCAAGATTAAGGATGTTAGATCTTCTTAATCCAGTAGCTAGAGCAAAAATAACAACGGGTTTAAAGGTATTAGGCATACATTTAATCAATCTACTTGCCTCTTCTTTTGTTAGCCATCTTATCCTTATCTCTTTTTGCTGCTTTATTTTAATGATTGGCGCTCGTTCAAGCCATTTCCAATCATTGACGGCAGCACGAAATAGGGATCTAAGAAAGGATAAATATCTGGCTTTTGTTGCTGCTGAAGCTGGTTTTGATTGATATGGATTTATTATCTTTCCATTTTTCTTTGCAGATTCATATTTTCTTTTCCAAACCTGTTTGTGCTTACGATTAATCATATTCGATGTAGCGTTTAGAATGTCAGTTTCTGTTATGCTTGAAAGTTTTTTATTGGAGAAAAAAGTCATAAAATATTCTATTTTACTTTTGTCATCATCTAACGATTTTTTGTGTTCTTTTTCTTGTAACCACCTAAGGCAGGCATCATTGAAAGTAACTGATGGGAATTCACCCAATTTGCTTGTTCTCCATGATTCAGATTTTAGGTTGTCATATAGTTCCTGCGCTTGCTTCTTGTCCGATGTGCCAAGGCTTCTTCTAATTCTTTGTCCCGCTGCGGTAACAAAGTCACAGTGCCATGTACCATTTCTTTGTTTGATTGACATGATTTAAATCTCTTATTTGATTTAATCTGACAATCACCACTCACCAGGCAATTTTGATGATTATCGTAAACATATTCAAGACACGAGGATTTTAATATTTCCCAAGAACCACCTTGTTTTTCGCTTTTAGCAGCTTTCAATCGACCTTTTGCGATTAAGTCATATATTTTTCTTTTTGATTTGCATAAAAAATCAGCTGCTTTTTTAACATCAAATACTTCATCGTTAATATCGATTTTCATGCCGAAATATTCCTTAGTATTGATTAATCGTTTTTTGTAGATGATTAATTTAGTGAAATGTTAATGTTATTTTCAGGCGCTTTATCACTTAAAATTATATAAATATAGATTAAATCATTTTTAATCTTTAAATCTTTTTTTGTTAAATCTTAAGAAATCAAAAAAAGATTTACTATATGATTGACATCATTATTCTTCATGGGTAGGATCAGGCAGAGATTAAATGAAGGGTTTCTTGTTATGACAAAGGTTCCTGCAACTAAAGAAGAATTCAAAAGGTTTGTCGATAAACTGACTGAATTAAATATAGTAAATAAGAGCACAGCTGAAAATATTCAGGTTGCATGTAAAGCTATTGAAACATCCATCCCAGATGGAATATTAGCGACAGAATGGGATTTGGATGCTATTACAGATTCTTACCGTAATAGTAATGATATCAAAGAACAAACAGCTAAAACTTATTACAGCCGTTTTAAGAGTGCTGTTGATAAATTCAAGGCATATGCCGAAGGCAGGGAGTTAAAGCCTGTGACCAATCGTAAATATTCTAAAAATAAAAATTCAGAGGTTGAGGAAGAAGCTGTTAAAACTTTTTCGTTACCTATTCCCTTACGTGAAGCATTAATTGTCAATATTGATAATTTACCCCGTGATTTATCAATAGATGAGGCAGAACGCATTGCTGTCATTATTAAATCCTATGCTATTAGGCAATAAAAAAGCTCTCTAATCGCCAAAAAAGAGAGCTTTTTAAGATAATTTATGGGATGACCCATCGTTATTCATCTAATCTAAGCAATTTGATAATAACGATATCTCTCCTAAAAATCAACCTGTATGGGTCTACAGGTATGATACAAGGAAGATATACCGTGATATTTATTGATGAGTCAAAAGAAGATTGCATTTGTTCTAATGGTAAGTCAGTCTATGTGAGACCTTATGTTCGCTATCGTTATGGAAAGATAGAAAGTGTCCAAGATCATTTTCGCTCTCCGCCACTAAATAAGTTGATATAATAATATTATTATAATTAAACTAAAGGGGAGATTTCTTCCCTTTTTTGATAATATATTCTTTTGGCATCTGGCTACTTATCTACACCTCGACCAACGTTTCTTTCCAGTCTTTATCGCCAAGATCAACTTTTGCTACAGGACCTGTCACATATACACCTTTCGATCCCCATACCTTTGGTACGCGCGTATATTCGGGTTTAAAAATATAACCATAAACAAAACCATCATCATCAGTAGCTAAAAAATTAATGTCAGCATCAACAGTTAATTCAATGCCAAAGTAGTCGACTTGTTTTGTTTCTTTTTCACATTTTTCAATTAATTTCATTTTTTATTTTCTTTACATATACCAAGTTCTATGATCTTTATTAATATGTCTTTCAGTTAAAACATTAACTCTTAATCCGCTGTGAGCTGATAATATTCCGTTTCCACCGTTGACTTTATATTTACAAATTAAACCTTTCGACGTTAACTTACGCTCAAGTAATTTAATTATTTTTAAATCTTCATCGTGATAACGAATAATCATCCCTGGTTTTAATAATCCAATAGTTGTGCAATTATTTTTTATTCGAAGCATAGTATTACCCTCTAATTTAATTAATCTTAATAAGAGTGCAGGTTTTTTTTATAATAATTGTTTTTACTAATTTATTACGGCGAGTAAGTTTTTATGTTTTGTGCTGAAAAAGACGGCCAAAATTCCATTTCCACTTTAAAATCTCCAATGATTTTATTATCAACAAATATTCTGATAACCAACGGCCAGTTACTCTCCCAGCCGTCGTGATTATCATAAAAATTTTCTGCGCATTCTTGAGCTGCAATATCAAGATATTCGTTGTTAAAGTTATTGATATTAAATCCATATCTATCTTTTTCATCATTAAGATCATTAATTTCATGTATTGCATACTGAATTAACATAACCAACCATAGTTTTTTATTTAGTCATTAAGTTTTGCATTAATTTTATCTAGCTAATAACAAAACCAATATCGCCAATAATATGGTTAATATAATTGGCAGAACTTTTATTTTTTCCTGACGAGAAAAACTATCACTATTTAGTTTATAGCGAAGTTCTTGCTGTTTAAGCATGTTCATATTATTTACTCTTGAATGAATAAAGGATTGAGAGATTATTCCCAGGTGCTAAAAATTTTTATTAACTTGCTATATCTGATTCACAATTTATTTTCTAATAAATAAACTTCCTGACGAAAGTTTGTTTATTTTTTAATTTACTTATTTGAAGCTATTTTTTAACACAAATAGCTCTGGCGTTAACATCAATCAGTTGTTTAAATTTCTGCTTGAATTTATCGGCGGCAAGTAAACAGGTTGTTTCAGTGCTGAACTCCTGCGTGTTAATAGATGAGAAATTAGCATCAGCGTACTGATTTGCGTACATTGCTAAGATTAGTATCCACATAGTGATTTACCTCGCATATTTCTGAAAAATAGAAAGTGGTATTTATGATTTTTTGCGATGCTTTGGATTGTTTTTATTCGCGTTTTTGATGGTACTTTTCCCTTTGGAAAAGGTTGGGTTTTGCGCTTTGGCGGTTAGCCATAAATTTAATTCTTCCCGTCGCCAGACACTACAGCGTTTGGTTAAATAGATGCGTTTGGGAAATTCTCCCTTAGCTTCAAGGGAGTCAATGGTGCTACGTGAAAGGCCAGTTTTTGCATATACTTCAGCGCGACTGACAATATCGTCCAGGGTAATGACTGCTGTTAAATCCATAATGCGTTATCTCAAGCGGAGTGTAACCGCTAATTCAGAGGTTATTGATATTCATATTTCATGTCATTTAACGTTATGCTAAATGCGTCATATAATTCAGTGCCAAGTTTCCTTTTACTTGCTTCAAAGGTTTGTAGAACTTTATTGAAAGCTATTTTTGCTTCTTGCGAACCACCAGCAGGCAGGCTATTGATCATTGCCTCTAAATTGTTGTGGGCATCAATTCGATGATATGCCTGAACAGATTTATTTTTTAGTTCCGTATAGATAGCAGTACTCATTACTGATTTAAGTTCTTCAACTTTTGCTCTTATACCGGTTGCCTGCTCTAATGTTTTTGCGGCATTAATCTGATGACGGATCTCGTCAGCGTCAAAACTTTCGCTAACGATTTCCTTTGTTTTAACTTCGGCTTGATCATGGTTAGCGCTACTGGTTTGTAGCGGTTGTTGCTCGGTGATCTCTGATAGTTGAATACGCTCTTTTTTGGGTGTGATATCTTTTACTGCTCGTTCTTCTAGTTCATCAGGAGTATAGATACCTAGAATGACTTCTGGACAATAGAGACGGGCCCAATATTTTACTGCTAAATAGGCCAGTTGTTGTTTTGGATTCGTTGACCATAGCGGTGAATTGCGAGTGACAACACTGGAAAGGTAAATACGTTCACCCCACGTGATTTCACTATCACCGCGAAGCACCGCACCAACACGAATATAAAGGCCATGTTCATCCGCATCCGACCAATCACGAACTCGAAAAGTGACCTCTTTACCACCTCTTGATTTTGTGATTTCTTTACTTTTGGTTAATTTTTCCCATCCGCTTTCGCTATATTCATAGTGAAAGCGTCCATTTATAGCGGCTGAACTCGATACGAGCGCATTAACTAATTGGGCCTCATAGCCAAGAACACCGTTAATAATGTGGGTTTTCTGTGCGACGGCGAAAGGGTTCATTCCCCATTGGGCAGATTGCATAGTGATAGCAAGGCAATCTGAAACTTGGCCCTTTAGATGATTAGGTACGGTCACCGTACCTTTAGCCATTACTTCAGCGAATTGCATCATTTTACTGATGCCGTCAGTATTAAATATTGATATATTAGCGTTAGTGGTATTTACGGTTGCTATTTCTGACATAGTGAATACTCCAGAATTAGATAAGTGCCCCAGATAAAACAGGACACTTAGATACATTAAGCTGCGTTTAGTTGTAGTTGTTGTAATTTTTGTTGCTCAAAATCATTTAGATTAATGGTAAGTGTGGTGGTGATTGGCTCTGGCCAATAGTTGGTTTCAATAGCTTGATTAATATCGCGTAGCGTTTTTTTATATTCTAAACGCCCAAGTTCCAATAACTCTGGTGAGGCTTCGACAATAGCTACCCAATGGTAATTTTCATCTTTGTTAACAAATAGCCAGAAGAATTGATCCAGCATGGCGATATCACAGTACATAGCCGCGCTAACATGATAATCACGATTAATAATTTCACGCTTGATCATGGTTTGCATCATCTCTTGCTTGAACCGGCCTAACGATGCGGATTTCAAATCAAAGCCAATGCGGTGATCATCTGATAACTGAATTTCCAGATCGGGGCGTACTCTAATTTCTAAGCCGGTCTCTTCATCAATACCGTAGTAACTCACTTCTACTGCTTTAGTGGGATGATTAACTAGCTTGCTCGTTTCTGGATGTTTAAGGACCGCATGTTGCATCGCCTTGGCTAATTGATATTGCTCATCAGTAACACGAATACGTGAATTATCATTTATCCATGCCTGCATTAACTCATCAGCGAATACCGCATCAGGCTTAATGGATTTAATAATCTGCATCAGCTCCTCTTTTTTGCCACTGGTTTTTAATGGGTTTGGTTTGTTACGCTCAAGATTTGCTAAATCAGCATTGATAATTTGTATCTGATCAAGCAGATTTTCTCTATTGCCTGTTGTTTTTAATGGAATAGGTAGCGTTGCATTGTAATTCTTAATGCAAGCTTTCATTGCAATAGCGGTGTGTTTATTGTCGCCAGGAATTGTTTTGAATGCCTCTGGTAATGACATATAGCCCTGGCCGATTTCTTCTAAGCTGCCTGATAATGAAAATGGCTCTGGTAGTTTGGCATTATGTTGCTCAATGATTGCTTTTAGTTCATCCAGACTCATTGGTTGAGGTAATTTGGCGTTATGCTGCTCGAGCCATTTTTTCATTGAATCAGTATTGGTAAATGCATGATCGGGTATTGCTGGTGGCAGACTGAATTCAACCGCAACTTTTTCCGGCTCTAAAACTAGGGTGTGGAATAGATTGCCGAAGTCTAACGCTTCGGTTCGTTCAAATTGAATTTCTTTAGTGATGTGACGACGATGATAATACATCAAGCTGATGCGAGCATCTTTTAACATGGTACTGCTAATGCCAGTAGATGCATGGTATACGTTATTGGCTATATCTGTGTATCTACCAGGTTCAAAATAAACGTTTTGTTTATCTTTGTTGGCAGTAACAATGGTAGCAAAGTAGTCTTTTTTATATTTTGTTGATTGATATTGATGGATGTTATTGATCACATGACACAAAGCATCAATAAATTGATTGTCGTCTAATTCAAATAAATGTTTTGATGAACTACCGGCTAAGATCATCTGAAAAATTAAATCATCATATTTTGCCCATTCACTGTTTGATTTATCTCCGGCAATACGGGCGATTAAATCATCGACTTGTTGCTCGCTTGGTGTATCGTTGGTACAGCAGATTAAAATTGCGATGGCTAAATTGGTATTTAACCGTGTCTGGCTATTATCCGATCCCATGTGCTGATCCTTATTAATTATCTAAAAATAAACAATATGTTTATCTTTTATTGCATTAAAAAACCCCCGGTTAAAGGGTTAGCATAGATTTACTCACCATAGGTCACTCATTGAATGACCTATAATTAGTTGTTCATTTTGCGTTTCCACATCTCTTTCTGTCAGTGTTGCCCGTTCACGACTATTCTCGTTCTCACGTAGTGCTAATCTTCCAGACAGCTGGATCTCAACTATCTGTACATCGCATTTTTGCGTAGGGGTCTAAACAGTAGCTATGTGCTGTTACGACTTTCTATATTGTTAAAGAGCGTTAACCTATTTGGTTAATATATGATAAATAATAACCCTTAAATGATGGTTGTCAATGGTAAAAAGCAAAAAAGATAAACTATTTGTTTATCCTTTTCTGGGGGATAGAGTTTGTGAAAGGGAGTTTATTGATATAACTATTTGTTATTTTTGATATTTATTAATAATGAACTCAATGAAGTCGTTGATTTTTTCTTTTTCTGACCAGGGTAGTTCAGCATATTTTTTATGATCATACTGCAGAATATCTTTATCATTGGGCGGGATCAGCAATTCATAAGGTTTACGTCCTAGCGCATTGGCAATCGCTTCCAGGCTATCGATAGTGGCGCTGGCTTCATTTTTTATAATTCGATTTATAGTTGATTGCCCAAGTCCTGATTTTATCGAGAGCTTTGTTTGTGATTTGATGCCATCAACCATCATTAAGGTCGTAATATTATCGCTCAGTATTTTACTGGTATCGGTTAGTGCTCTTTCGGAATTATCTTCCATAACATCATTAAGATGGTCTTTATCCATCCAATACTTGGGAGTACGCGTTAAATACTCTATTTTACGCGCAGTATGATCACTAATGTCGCGGTGACTTTTCAAATCGGACGATGATAAATAACGTGATATTACGTTAGGCGCACATTCTAACGCCTCAGCGAGTCTTCTCTGCTTGCCATCGTAATATTTTTCGATGATATAAATTAAGTTGTCTCGACGTATATCACGAATACTTTTCACAATTTATCCCCGTTAATTTAGTTGTTTCATTAATGTTTAATCTGTTTATATTTATTAAAGCGGTATTAAACATTTCGGTAAATGCAAAAAATGTTTACAATTTTCTTGTTGTTTATCTTTTTGAGGGTGATATGGAAAATTTTAACTTTAAAAATTTTTGGAACGGTTTGAATAAATTAGAAAGAAAAGCTTTTGCTAAACAGGTCGGACTAAGTGAAAAATATATTGCTATTCATGTAAGATACTTAACAAGAAATGTTAGTTTACAGTCAGTTATGAAATTACATAAAGCATGTAATGAGTTTGGTATGAATGTTTCGTTAGAGCAATTTATGCAATATTTTATTAAATAGTCACGTTGTCAGCTAGGCGTATTTTTTTTGTTTATAATAATAAACAAATATCCTTTTATGGTTGATTTATTTTTGTTTGCTATTTATTCTTACTGCACAACCGAGTATGAACAGGGAAAAATAATGAAAATTATTAGCAGGAAAGAGGCAGTTGAATTTGGGCAAACGCGTTTTTATACCGGCAAACCGTGTAAGAAAGGACACATTGCAGAGCGTTTCACAAGTAACGGTGTTTGCGTTACCTGTGCGGCAAAACATGCATCAGATTATCGCAAAGAGATTAACCGGCTGTTGCAGCAGGCAAGAAAAATGGTGAGGGCGGCTCAGGAGGTTAGTTAATGGCCAGTAGCTGGATAAAGGTTGAAGTCATAACCCCAGATAAGCCTGAGATTTATCAGATTGCCGAGATACTCAGTATCGATCCTGATGCTGTATTGGGAAAGTTGATAAGAGTTTGGGCTTGGGCTGATTTACAAACCTTGGACGGTAACGCTGGTAGCGTTACCAAAAGCGTAATAGATCGTCTTACTTTTGTTACTGGTTTTGCTGATGCATTAATTCAGGTTGGCTGGATGAGAGAAATAGATGGCAAATTGATGTTGCCAAATTTTGACCGCCATAACGGAGAATCATCGAAAAAACGGGCCCTTACAAATAGAAGAGTTGCAGAGCACAGGAAAAAAAAGAAAAGAAATGTAACGCATGAAGCGTTACAAAATGCGTTACCAGAGAGAGAGGAAGAAGAAGAATATATAAAACATACTCTCTCTAATGAGATCGCAGAAAATTTTGAATTTTCACGGACAGAAAAATTTGTAGTCTGTTCGGGTTGGCAACCTGACGCAGATTTTTTGCAGAAAGCCGCCTATTGGGGGACGGTACTTGATACACCCGTTACCGAAACTGAATTAGCGGAATTTATTGCCTACTGGTGTGCAGAGGGAAAAGCAAAACATCACGACCAATGGCAAATCACACTGGCAAAAAGTTTGAAGTATCAACGTTCAAAACAACGAAAAGGGGCACGACATGCACAATCAGCATTCAAATCTGATCCGGCGGCAGGAAAATCCAAAGCCATGCAGAAGTTCTATCAACAAGTCAGAGAAACATATGGATCAGAAGCTGTTGAAGCTCTGGAAGCAGATGATCGATCTCTATGGCGAGAAATGGACGAGCAAGAACGGGACAACACCGTCATTGATGTGGAAGCAAGCGATAAGCGCCTTAAGTGACGCCCAGTTAGAATTAATTTTTAAATTCTGTCTGGCTCGTTGTATGAAGGGCAATCCATGGCCACCGGAACTGTCTGATGTTATTGCTGAGCTAGCGGCTAAATCAGTGAAACAGGATCCTTTCGGCATTAGTGATCATAGCATGCTTAACGATTGGAAACGTTATTGCAGAGATAAGGGAATGTATGATAGTGCCGAGTTATATCCATTTAAACATCCAGTGCAGTATTGGATTTTTACTGATCTGCATAGGAAAATGATCGATATGTGTTTGACTGAGGGTGAGATTGAAAAACAGCTGAAAAAAATGCTGATCGATTGGTCAGAGCGGGTAGCCAATGGAGGATCAATATCAAAACCCATTATACGTTTAGCTGATAGATCACGACCACGGCCTGCTTGGATAGATATTATTGAAAAGGGTAAAAAGCAAACCTGAGCGGGTTATTTTTTTATTGTTAAAATAATAAACAATTTGTTTATTTTAAATGGAAAATATTATCAAATAAGGTTTGTTATTTGGCCGGTTTTAGATGTTGGGGTATAAGCGAAAACTTAAGGGTAAAGTTACCCAAAAATAAATAAAATCATCAACTTATTACCATAAGGTAAGTTAGTGATTGTAATGTGTAAAGCTTGATTAAGAGTGGTAAGGAGTTATGACTATGAAATTAACAATTAAGAAAAACACATTATTAGCGTTATTACGTTGTCAAGCGCGTAGTGATGTTAGGTATTATCTTAATGGGATCTGTTTTCGTGTTGACGGCAAGATTGTTTCTACAGACGGCTATGTTCTTGCTTATGGTCAACATGAAAATCAAATTGAAAATGAGGTGATCATAGCGATAGATAAATTATCAACAAAACAATTCGAATATGCCGTCATTAATACGGAAGAAAATCTATGCCAACTGTACGACGAAAATGAGGTATTAGTTGGTGTAACAATGGCTAAGTTAATTGATGGAAACTATCCAGATATCGATAGATTAATCGCTAGGGTCACAACTAATTTACATCAAAATGGTGTTTGTCAAATCGGCTTCAATGCCGGATTTTTAGCTAAATTAGAGAAGATAGCTAAGTTATTTAATCCTCAATTTCCTGCGGTAAAACTGCTTTTAACATTGGAAACTGACGCCTGTTTGTGTGAACTCGGTAACAACTATGAGCAGATGAACGTGTTAGTTATGCCAGCTAAGGTTTAATCATTTCATGTAACTGAGTGATGAAGGCATGAGAATGATAAAAAGTGAGGAAAACAATTATGCTAATGCGTTACTTTAAATTTGTATTGTTTTGGTTAGTTATTGTTTTACTGATTGGGTTATGGGGGTATTATCGTGCTTAAGACAAATCATTATTAAATGAGGGATAGTGCGTTGAAAATATTTTGGGAAACGGTTCTATTCTACTATTTACAAGAAAAAAAAGCTTTAATTATTGATTCTATTAATAAAGAACAAGATGATTATCTTCTTAACGTCAATGAATTAGATTATGTGAGATATAAGTCAGATGAGGCAAAAGTTGAACCATTAGAGATTTATGAAGATAAAATGTATGTATCATCCTATGAGAAGATGATTTCTGCAGAGCGTTTTTCTCGATCCTATTTAGTTAATCAAGGTATAAGTTATAAAAAAAATGTTATCAGGTTTCATATTCCATTTAGTGGAGATAAAAATTTATTAGGATGTTCACCAAGTACTAAATTAGTGTGGACTGTAGAGGTAGAGGTTAGTAATCAAGAGATTACGTTTGAAATAATTAATTATAATAATAATAAAGAACAAATATCAAACGATAAAGATTCTATAATGCGTGGTATATTAGAACAAGCAAGAAATGTATCTAAAGATGTTAATATATATAATTCAGGTATTAATGCTCAAATAAAAGATGCATTTGAATTCAGAAAAAGAAGTCTATTAAAAAAGAATAATGTCTTGGCTTCTCTTGGTATACCAATAAAAAAATCATGCAATATATCATCAACTTTTTCTGTGTCAGCACTAGAAAAAAGAAAAAAAATTTCTGTAGTACGACCTCAAGTCACAGAATCCGTCTTTACGCCTGAGCCATGCCTTGATAAAAATACTTATGAAGAAATTCTAAAGTTGATACATGATGTAGGTAAAGTATTTGAGCGTTTACCTAGTCTCTATGCAAATAAAGAGGAGGAACACCTTAGAGACCATTTTCTAATGATGCTTGAACCAAATTTTGCCGGTTCTGCAACTGGAGAAACATTTAATAAAAAAGGAAAAACAGATATCTTATTAAGGTATGATGGTCATAATGTGTTTATTGCTGAATGCAAATTTTGGCGAGGAAAGAAAGGATTCCTAGACACTATTTCGCAGTTATTAGGGTATTTAACATGGAGAGATTCAAAAGCTGCGGTAATAATGTTCGTTTCAAATAAAGACTTCACTTCTGTTATAAAAACATCAAAGGATGAGATTACTCAGCATCCTAACTTTATTAAATTTTTAGGTACTAAAGATGATACTTGGCTAAACTATATTTTCCATTTAAATAATGATAGAAATCGTTTAGTTAATTTAGCGATTATGTTGTACCACATTCCCAAATAATATATTAATTTTAAGGTTGGTTATTAGAAAGTTTAAATCTTTATGGTGAGTTATGGAAAATGTTGATTGGGGGTTAGTTGTTGCAGTTTTATCATTGATTTTTACGGCAATAGTAAGTTTTTTAACTATTAGGTATACAAAAAAATCATTGGAATATACAAAAAAATCTACAGATATAGCAAATAAGTCCTTACATGCAGCTCAAAAATCTATCGAAACATCAATTGAAATATATAATAAACAAAAAAAAGATAATAATTTAGAAAAAGAAGAATCGAATAAGGCAAAATTGAAAGCTATCAAAAAAACCATTAAATTTAAGTTAGAGAGAAATTATATTTTATATAAAGGTATTGTAAATACTTTTGATGCAATAAAAAATGATGAGGTAGTAGAAATAGATTTTCAAGAATTTAAATTTGATGATTTTGTTGTTTCATGTAGTGATGGAAGTACTAGGAGCTTTAATACAAATATTAAGTCTATATGTAATTCAGTTGAACTTTTTTATGAAATTTATCTATTAAATGAAAATTTTGCAACAAAATTGATAGCACTAAATGAACAATATATAATATTAGAAAATGTACTTAACATTTTTTTAAAATTAGCCAGTAATGAAAATTATGATAATAAATTTAAAATTGATATGTTGAGACCTATAGTTATTCTTTTTTATCGTGGTGTTGTTAGTTATGGTGATTTATTGAATTCCGTATATCTTGAATGTGATGATAGAAATAAATCTTTATCTGAGTTGTATAATAAATACTTTATGATTTGAATATCATCTTTCCTATGGTCATAATAAACAAAGAGGTACTCATTATGACCACCCAAAAACAACGAAAAAAGTCAACCCGAAAACCCAATCCCCTTAACGCGCAAATGGAGCGTTTCTGTCAGGAATATATCAAAGCGCCTGATAACCAAACCAACGCCGCCATTGCTGCCGGCTATGCCGAAATCAGCGCTTGTAAACGAGCCTCTCAACTGATGAAAGATGCGCGGGTTATTGACCGTATTGCCCAGCTGATGCAACAGCGCAATAAACGTACCAAGATGGATGCAGACATGGTACTGAAACGACTGGTCGATATGCTTGACGCTGATATTGGTGATATTTTAGCGGCAAACGGTGATATAAAACCGGTAAAAGAGTGGCCAGCTATTTGGCGTAAAAGTGTAGCGGCATTTGACGTTATTGATATTAACGATGACATTAGATTAAAAAAAGTCAAACTGTTGGATAAAGTGAAAATTCTTGAATTAGTTGGCCGCCATGTAGATGTTAATGCCTTCCGTGATCGTTTGCAGGTTGATGTTAATATTACCTTAGCCGATAAATTAGCGGCGGCACGTAAACGTGCTTTTACGGATGCAACTGCCAATGAATGAAGTTATCACCGCCGAAGGGCAACTGATCGAAGATATCGCCTCATTTACCCATGATCCGCTTACTTATGTGCGTTATGCTTTTCCCTGGAGAGAAAAAGGTACTGAGTTAGCAGCGGTACAAGGGCCGCGCCAATGGCAAGCAGAAATCTTTAACGAAATTGGTCAACACTTGCGCAATCCAAAAACGCGCTATCAACCATTACAAATTGCTCGTGCTTCTGGTCATGGTATTGGTAAGAGTGCCGCAATAGCGATGTTAATTAAATGGGCGCTAGACACGTGTGAAGATTGTAAGATTGTCGTTACCGCTAATACTGAAACGCAATTAAGAACCAAAACCTGGCCAGAAATAATTAAGTGGCAAAGATTATCTATTACTAAACAATGGTTTAGCTGTATGGCGACTGCAGTCTATTCCAACGATCCTAATCATAATAAATCATGGCGTGCCGATGCGGTGCCCTGGTCAGAAAACAATACGGAAGCCTTTGCCGGTTTACACAATAAGGGTAAAAGAATTCTTTTGATTTTTGATGAAGCGTCGAGTATTGCCGATCTGGTGTGGGAGGTAGCAGAAGGGGCATTGACGGATGAACAAACGGAAATTATTTGGCTGGCCTTTGGCAATCCAACACGTAATGAAGGTCGTTTTCGTGAATGCTTTCGTAAGTATAAACACCGCTGGAAGACTAAGCAGATCGACAGTCGGACGGTTGAAGGCACCAACCAAGAACAAATAAAAAAATGGGCGGCGGATTATGGCGAAGATAGTGATTTCTTTAAAGTCCGGGTGCGCGGTATTTTTCCTTCAGTTTCTGAGACGCAATTTATTGCTACTGGTTTAACCGATGCTGCCATGAAACGTACCGTAACTGCTGCCGAAGTAGCGCATGCGCCGATCATTATCGGTGTTGATCCGGCTTATTCTGGCGCTGATGATGCAGTGATCTATTTACGCCAGGGGCTGCATAGTAAATGCCTGTGGACAGGCAGCAAGACCACTGATGATATTGTGATGGCTAAACGCATTGCAGATTTTGAAGATCAGTTTGCTGCGGATGCGGTGCATATCGATTTTGGCTATGGTACCGGCATATATTCTATTGGTATCAACTGGGGGAGGGACTGGCAGTTAGTGCCGTTTAATGGCGCCTCAACCGATCCGCAGATGTTAAACAAACGTGGCGAAATGTATAACAGTGCTAAAACCTGGCTTAAAATTGGTGGCGCGCTTGATGATCAAGAGACCGCCGAAGATTTATCGACACCGGAGTATAAAGTTAGGTTAGATGGAAAAATAGTTTTAGAAGCCAAAGCAGAGATCAAAAAACGCATTGGTCGCTCGCCAGGCAAAGGCGATGCTTTTGTATTAACATTTGCTTATCCTGTCACAAAAAAAGAGAAACATTTTCATTTATCGGCCCAAGCTTCCGCCAGTGCGGAACAAGATTACGATCCCTTTGCATAAGCAATAAAAAAACCCTCAATTAAGAGGGCAGTAAGCGCAATAAGCTACAAGGATAATAATCAATGTTAATGATAAACAAAATGGTATATATTTTTGTTTTAATTGTCAATTGAGCGGTATAATATATCTTATAAGATTTTTTGTTTATTTTCTTAAGAGGTTATTATGTGTGTTTCAGGCCCTAAAGTAGAGGTACCGACACCGCCGCCGATTCAGGCCGCACCGCAAGAGCAAGATGCCATTGTAACCAATAGCCGAGAAGAAGAATTACGCCGTAGACGAGCCGCTGCCGGCCGTAAGTCAACGATCCTCACTGGTTCGCAAGGAACAACCGGAACAGCTTTAACTAGCGGCAAGACACTACTGGGTCAATAAACGGGATGTGGAGATGAGTTTAAAACAAGATTTGTTATCACAACTCGCACAATTAAAAAGTGATCGTCAATCATTTGAATCCCATTGGCGTGAACTGGCTAACTTCACTCGTCCACGTAGTACTCGTTTTATTGTCTCAGAGGTTAATCGTGGTGATCGACGTAATACGACCATAATTGATCCAACTGCGGTTGAAGCCTCACGCACCTTATCCAGTGGCATGATGTCAGGTATCACCAGCCCCGCGCGCAAATGGTTTAGGTTAGCAACTCCCGATCCGGACATGATGAACTACAGTCCGGTGAAAATATGGTTAGAGACAGTAGAAGAACGAATGAATGAAGTCTTCAATCGTTCCAATATCTATCAGTCATTACCGCAACTTTATGCCGATATTGGCACATTTGCTACTGGTGCGATGGCTGTATTAGAGGACAGCGCGCGGATCATTCGAACCGTGCCATTTCCGACCGGCAGTTATTACATTGCCAATAATCCCGATTTAACCGTTGATACCACCTTTCGTGAATTTAGTATGACCGTCAGGCAAATGGTAATGGAGTTTGGTCTTGAAAATGTCAGTTTTCAAGTGAAAAACTTATGGGACTCAGCGCAATATAACCAGTGGCTACCAGTCATTCATGCCGTCTACCCAAATTTAAATCAAATTAATAGCCAAATGAGTGCCAAAAATAAACGCTTTAAATCGGTTTATTTTGAGTTGGGCGGTGATAATGAAACCCTTCTGCGTGAATCGGGTTTTGATGAGTTTCCTATTATGGCTCCGCGTTGGGAAGTCAACGGAGAGGATGTATACGGTTCATCTTGTCCAGGCATGATAGCACTGGGTAGCGCGAAGGCATTACAACTGTTGCAAAAACGTAAAGCGCAGATGATTGATAAAATTACAAACCCGCCAGTAAATGTGCCTGCTACGTTAAAAAACCAACGCGTGAATTTAATTCCAGGCGGCATTAACTACGTCAGCATGGCCACGCCAGATCAGATGATCAAACCGGTTTTTCAAATCAATCCCGATATTAATAGCTTAATTCAGGATATTGCCGATACCCGAACACGTATTGAATCAGCCTATTTTGTTGATCTATTTCGCATGATGCAAACCATCAATACCCGCTCTATGCCGGTCGAAGCGGTGGTGGAAATGCGGGAAGAAAAATTATTAATGTTAGGGCCGGTTCTACAGCGGCTTGATTCTGAACTGCTGGATAAGCTGATCAATCGTACATTCTCAATTATGGCCCGCAATGCTTTATTGCCTATCCCGCCCGAAGAGTTACAAGGCACTCAACTTAAAGTTGAATATATTTCGGTGATGGCCCAGGCACAAAAAGCGATCGGCGTAAGCAGCATTGAGCGCTTTGTGGGTTTTGTTGGTGGCTTAGCCCAGATGAAACCAGAGGCGTTGGATAAGCTGAACACCGATGAAATGATCGACTCTTATGCCGGTGCTATTGGCGTATCGCCGACAATGGTTTCCTCTAATGATCAGGTTGCGGTTATCCGTCAGCAACGGGCCGAACAGCAAGCGCAGATGCAGCAAATGCAGCTGGCGCAGGCGGCTATTGATAGCGCGCAAACTTTGAGTAATACCTCAATGGATAAGGAAAGTGCACTAGCGGCACTGGCAGGTAGAGCGCAATGACAGATTTTTTTGATGAAAAATCCTCAGCTGAGGAAAGACTAAAACAGCGCTTGAAAATAGAGCGAGAAGCGGAAGATATCAAACATGTGATGTCATTAGAACAGGGGCGCCGCTTTATCTGGCTGCAACTGACTACTAGCGGTGTTTTCTCTTCCTCTTTTAACCATGATCCCTATGTGACTGCATTTAATGAAGGTAATAGAAATCGTGGCCTGGCGCTATTGAACGACATTATGACTATCTGTCCTGAACGGTATCTGGAAATGGCAGAGGAAGCACGCAAAGAGCAGGAGAAAAACAATGAATTTATTTGAACGTTTATTAGATCGCCGTTTATGTGACCAACTCCCAGCAGAAGGGGGTGACGCTGGTGGCGCAAACACGCCAATCGAAAAGCCAGCCGCCGCAGTGAATGCACCACCAGCGAACAGCAATGATAATGAGGCCACTAATAAATCTGTAGAAGTTAAGCCAAACAATGCGCCAGAAAACCCGATTAACGCGCCTGACAAATATGACTTTAAAGTCAGTGAAGGACAGCAGCTTGATGTTACTGCAGTAAAAGAGTTTGAGCCGATTGCCCGTGAACTGGATTTAAGTAATGAGCAAGCGCAAAAATTGGTTGATCTCTATGGTGCCAAGATCATGCCGCAAGTGATAAAGCAGCAGGCGGAACAATGGCAACAACAGATTGACAGTTGGGTTAAGACGGTTAATGAAGATCAGCAATTAGGCTCTGTTGAGTCGATCAATCATGCGCAAAAAGCGCTGAAAAAATTTGGCTCACCGGATCTTAAACAGTATTTGAATGATACCGGATTGGGAAATCATCCTGAGTTAATTCGGGTTTTTGCCAATATCGGCCAAGCGATGGCAGAGGACAGTATGGTGACCGGTAATATTAATGGCCAAATTAGCGCAGCAGATGTTCTTTTTGGTGATAGTAAATAGGGTATAGGAGAGAGATAGGCATGCCTGCATTAACACTAATTGACTGGGCTAAACGTCAAGGCCCTGATAACAAACAAGCTAAAATTGTTGAGCTTTTAAGCCAGACGAATGAGATCCTTGATGACATGGTTTTTGTTGAAGCCAATCAACCGACCGGTCATCGGACAACCATTCGCACGGGTTTACCGGAAGCTACCTGGCGGCTACTGAATTATGGAGTGCCTCCGAGCAAATCAACCACCGCACAAGTTACCGATACCATCGGAATGCTAGAAACCTATTCTGAGGTGGATAAAGATTTAGCCGATTTAAACGGTCAAAAAAATGAGTTTTTGCTTTCTGAGTCCTTAGCCTTTTTGGAATCAATGAATCAGCAAATGGCAGAAACCCTGATTTATGGTGATACCACGGTTCATCCGCAACGATTTACCGGTTTAGCGGCGCGTTTTAATGATAGCACGGCGAAAAATGGCGTTAATATCATTGATGCGGGTGGCACTGGCAGTAATCTCACATCAATCTGGTTGGTGTTGTGGGGGGAAAATACCGTCCATGGCATTTATCCCAAGGGTTCAAAGGTTGGCTTGCAGCAAGAACATAAAGGGCAAGTGACCCTTGAAGATGGCAATAAGGGAAAATACGAAGGCTATCGAACGCATTTTCAATGGAAAAATGGCTTAACCGTCCGTGACTGGCGCTATGTAGTACGGATTGCCAATATCGATATGGCCAAATTAAAGAAAGATCCCGAAGCAGCAGATACGC
This sequence comes from Arsenophonus sp. aPb, assembly GCF_029873475.1. Taxonomy (NCBI): domain Bacteria; kingdom Pseudomonadati; phylum Pseudomonadota; class Gammaproteobacteria; order Enterobacterales; family Morganellaceae; genus Arsenophonus; species Arsenophonus sp. aPb. Next base: position 2,010,863 of record NZ_CP123499.1, on the reverse strand, counting down.
TTGATTTACCGGATTTACTGATCCAAGCCATTGAGAAGATCCCTAATCTGGCCTTGGGCCGTCCGGCAATTTATTGCAATCAGCAGATCCGCAGCTGGATGCGTCGGCAAATTAAAAATAGCAAAAACGTCAATATTTCCATGCAAGAAGTAGCAGGCAAAAAGGTAGTGACGTTCGACGAAATTCCAGTTCGTCGCGTTGATTCTATTTTAGCGACAGAGAGCCAGGTTAAATAAACCAGAGCAGCGCTGCAATGTTGGCGCTGGAAATCTGTTGCCTAATCAGGAGTAAAAAACATGATTTTAGATAAAGAGACACTTTTTTCACTTGATCAGAAAGTTACTGCTTCGGCGGAAAGTGAATCTATCATTGATTTATCCCCTATTATGGGGGAGTTCCGCGATGTCGGTATTGGTGAACCGTTGACGTTATTTATCCAAGCCAGTGAAACTGCGGCAGCGGCAGACGATGTTACCGTGCAATTTGTACTGGAAACTGCCCGAACAAAAGACTTTGCTAACCCTCATGTAATGTTCCAATCCGATGCTAAACCGGTTGCTAAGCTGGTGGCGGGCGAGCGCATCAGTGCGGTAATTCCTGCCGGTTCACAGAGTTATATGCGTCTACGCTATGTCGTGGCTAAGGGTTCACTTACCGCTGGCGCCTTTACTGCGGGGATCAACTTAACGGTAGATGCTCATCCGATTTATCACGCAGTCAGTCAATAGGGTGTGACATGTCGCAATATAAAGTATTGAAAAAATCATTTATTAATGGCCGCCTGCTTTATCCTGATGAAAGGGTTGAATATGACGGCATTGCCGGTAATAACTTGGAACTAGTTGAATCTAAGTCTGCATCTAAGCCGAAAAAAGAGCATGAAGACAAGCAAGATAATAGTCAACCAAGTGAAGGTATTGATCCAGAGCTGGCAGCGTTACGTGATGAATATCAGCAATTATTTGGCCAAAGCCCGCACCATAAAGCGGGGGCAGATAAATTACGTAGTGAAATAGACGCTAAACGAAAAGAGTTAGGGGTTTAGCCCCCGCGACGAAAGGGGGCCTAAGCCCCTTTTTTATTGGAGTTCAAAGGATGGCATCGGAAATTGAAATCTGCAATTTAGCCTTAAGTCGGGTTGGCAATAGCCGGTTTATTAATAGCTTTCGTGAAAAAAGCAAAGAGGCTGAACAGTGTTCATTACATTATCCTCATTGTCGCGATACGGTACTGACTGATTTCCCCTGGAATTTTGCCCTTAAGCGGATCGCTTTAGCGGATAGCGGAAACTCACCGCCTGAATGGCAATACGCTTATAGTTATCCGACTGATTGCATGAAAGCCATCGCCATCATTAGACCTGGTGACAAATATAGCTTACCGGATCAGGCGATTAATTTTCAGGTGGGCTCAGATGAAGCCGGCACCAGCAAATTAATTTATTGTGATCAACCCAAAGCTTGGTTGCGCTATGTGGCGAGAGTGACTGACGTCAATATGTTTGATGCTATTTTTATTGATGCGTTAGCCTGGCGCTTATCGGCAGAATTGGCGCGCTCATTGGCATCAAACGCTAATATTGGCAATGAATCTTTTCAGTTATATCAATTGGCGATTGAAAATGCGGCGGCTCATTCATTAAGTGAATCATCCGAACCAACCGATTATATCGACGAATTTACTGCTGCGAGGTTGTCATAATGCCATTTAGTCTTATTCAGCCTAGTTTTTCTGGTGGTGAAATTGCGCCTAGCCTATATGGGCGGGTTGATCTGGCTAAATATGCGTTAGCCTTACGCAAGTGTGAAAACTTTCTGGTTCGTCAATTTGGTGGCATTGAAAATCGCCCTGGCACCCGTTTTATTGCCGCGACGAAATATGCCAATAAAAAATGTCGGCTGATCCCGTTTCAGTTCAGCATCATCCAAACTTATGCGCTGGAATTTGGCGATAAATATCTACGCGTTTTTAAAGATGGTGGCCAAGTGTTGTATTCCAGTGGTGCCAATAAGGGCAAGATATTTGAACTGCCAACCCCTTATGTGGAAGCGGATTTATTTAATTTGAAGTTTACTCAATCGGCCGATGTGATGACTATTGTGCATGCTAATTATCCGCCGATGGAGTTGCAACGCTACAATCATGATGATTGGAAATTAGTCGCAGTAGAAACCCGTAATGGCCCATTTGAGGATATTAATAGCGATAAAGGGAAAAAGGTCTACGCCAGTGGCAGTAGTGGTAAAATTACCCTGACTGCAAGCCATGCTATTTTTGGCCAAGAGCAGGTAGGCAAACAGTTTTATTTAGAGCAACCCTCAGTTGATGCGGTTCCGGTGTGGGAAACTGATAAAAAAACCGCCATAAATGATCAGCGGCGGGCGGGAAATAATTATTATCGTGCTAACACAGCAGGCAAAAGTGGCACTTTAAGACCTTCACATACCGAAGGCATGGAGTGGGACGGCTGGGGCGGTGAAACCGGTATTCAATGGCAATATCTGCATAGTGGCTTTGGTATCGTCAAGATCGAGTCAGTTGGTAGTGATAGCAGAACTGCAACCGGCACGGTGATAGCGACGATTCCATCAAATGTGGTAGGCAAAGATAAAACCAGCTATAAATGGGCCCGCTTTGCCTGGAATGAAGTAACCGGTTATCCGAGTACCGTTGTCTATTATCAACAGCGGTTATTTTTTGCTAGTTCACGCGCCTATCCACAAACCATTTGGGCAAGCCGCAGTGGTGATTACAAAGACTTTGGCCGCAATAATCCGATCCAAGACGACGATCGGATTATATATACCTATGCTGGACGTCAGGTTAACGAAATTCGCCATTTAATTGATGTGGGTTCATTGATGGCGCTAACCTCCGGTGGCGAATATCAAATTACCGGTGATCAAAACAAAGTCTTAACACCGAGTAGTTTTTCGTTTTCGTCACAAGGTACTAATGGCTGCAGTAATGTGCCGCCAATCTCTGTTGCCAATATTGCGTTATATATTCAAGAGAAGGGCAGCGCCGTACGTGATTTGGCCTATTCATTTGATGTTGATGGCTATCAGGGCTCCGATCTCACTATTCTGGCTAATCATCTATTTCAACAGCACCAGATTATTGACTGGGCATTTTCGATCGTTCCCTATTCGATCGCTTGGTGTATTCGTGATGATGGTAAATTACTGACCCTCACTTATCTAAGAGAGCAACAAGTTTTTGCCTGGGCACCGCAACATACCGACGGTCAATTTGAGTCAACCTGTAGCATTAGTGAAGGGACTGAGGATGCGGTCTATTTTGTCGTTTGCCGAACTATTAAGGGTAAATCCGTTCGTTATGTGGAGCGCTTATCAAGTCGATTATTTAACCAGACTGAAAACGCCTTTTTTGTTGATTCAGGTTTGTCTTATGACGGTCGTAATAGGGATAACTCTAAGTTTGTGACGCTAATGACAAGCGCAAAAGATTGGTCATATCAGAATGACTTTACCTTGACAGTAACCGGCAGCGCAATATTTAAAGATAGCGATATCGATAATGAAATTCATCTCCCCTATTTTGAAGACGACGAAAACAAAGTATTACGCTGTCACATTATTGCGGTTATTGATGGTAATAAAGTCAGCGTATTAGTCAATAGAGATGTGCCTATCGTATTGCAAAATCAACCCACCAGCAGCTGGGGTTTTGCGCGCTTGGTGTTTGCTGGTTTAGCTCATTTAGCAGATAAAACCGTTAATGTATTAGCGGATGCTAACGTTTTGTCGCCTAAGTTAGTGAACAACGGCGCCATTACCTTAGATGATCCGGCAGTAGTTGTGCATGTGGGTTTACCTTACATCAGCGAAATGGAAACCCTTGATATTCATATTAACGGCCAAGAGACCTTACTGGATAAAAAGAAATTAATGAAATCAGCCAGTCTGATTGTTAACACTAGTCGTGGGATCTGGGCCGGCACCGAGAAAGAACGCTTATATGAATACGCTCAGCGAGAATTTGAATTTTATGATAATCCTGTTGATGACGCGACCGGTATTGTTGAAATCAATCTGGATGCTACCTGGAGCAAAAACGGTCGGGTTTATGTGCGGCAAACTGATCCACTACCCTTATCTATTTTAGCGGTCATCCCTCGCTTAGACGTAGGCGGTTTTTAAATATGGTCAGCAAACATCATGTACAAATTATTAGTGCCACCAAACAGCATATTGCGCCGTTATTGCCTCATGTCCGGCAAGCGGATATTGATGAATTTTATGCCATGTCGATGTTGTCGCCGCGTGAGGTATTGGAAACTGGGATCACGCAAGCAACACAAGCATGGGCCGGTATTATTGATCATCAGGTCGTCACTATCTTTGGTGTATCGCCAGGCTCAATTTTAAATGGGATCGGTGTGCCCTGGTTAGTCGGGTCTGATTTATTGGAAAAGTATCAAAAAATCTTTCTGCGCCGTTGTCGGCCCGTTCTTAATGCGATGTTAGCCCTATACCCAGAATTAATAAATTATGTTGATGCACGTAATCATGTGGCGAAAGGTTGGCTACATTGGCTCGGTTTTAAACTTGAAGAAGCCAAACCTACGGGAGTGCTCAACTATCCTTTTCACCGTTTTTCTATGAGAGCTGAATCATGTGTAACCCTATCGCATTAGCGGCCACGATGCTTATTTCATCGGGTATGCAAGCTTATAGTCAATATCAATCGGGCAAATTTAATGCCGATGTGGCTAATCAAAACGCCAGATTAAATGAGCAATCAGCCTCCGACGCGATTAATCGAGGCAATCTGGAAGCTGAAAATCAGCGCTCACGCACGCGGCAATTAATGGGTTCTCAGACGGCAGCTATGGCCGCTAGTGGGGTTGATTTGGGCTCAACTGGGACATTGGATTTATTGGCTGATACGGCAGCTATGGGCGAGCTGGACGCACTCACACTGGTAAATAACTCGAAGCGTGAAGCTTATGGTTATCAAATGCAGGCCCGAAATGAGCGGCTTAATGCAAAAATGTCACGTTGGCAAGGCAATATGGGCGCCATGAATACGTTACTGACGGCACCGATAAAAGCCTATAGCGTTTACCGTACGGCGGGTGGTGCATGGGATCTATCTTCAGGTAATAAAAAATAGAGGTAACCAATAATGCCAATTGTGCCTACCTATAAAGATCGTCAAGTGCGTTCAACAGCAATGCCAAATAATGGTCTAACGGTTCGTTCTACTCCAAACGATTTTGGTGCGGATATCGGCGAAGCCGTTGGGCAGTATGGCCAAGTTTTTGCTGAGGCTAAACAAAGAGCCAACGTAGCCTTATCGCAGGATGCATTACTGCAATGGCAAACCTATGCCGACGATCAACTGAATAATCCGCAAACCGGTTTATATAGTAAACAAGGCCGGAATGCCATGGGGCAATCAGATGAAGTGATGGCAAATCTCAGCAGCAAAAGAGAAGAGCTAATGGCTTCTTTACCGGAAGGTGCCAGAGCAGATTTTAGCAAACAAGCTAATGTACTGAATCGGCAGTATGCTACGCAGATTAATCGCTTTGAAATAGGCCAGATCCAAGCATTTGAGACGAGTACACATAAAGGCTCAATGGAAATGATTGCCAAGAAGGCGGCAACCAGTTTTCAGGATCCAAAAGCGTTTATTAGTCATATTACCTTGGGTGAACATAACATTGTCACCTTTGGCCGCTCCCAAGGCCAAAGTGAAGAGGAGATCATCGCTAATGTTGCCAAATTTAAAAATCAGGTAGCTTGGCAAGCAGGGCAAAACGCCATGGCTACAAATGCGATCCAAACCTTACAAACTATTGGTGAGCCTTCTGATGTTAATGGCGCTATGCGAGTGCCTGGCAATCCGGCGGATAATCGGGGGGGCCGTAACAATAATCCTGGTAATTTACGTGTTTCTGACAATCTTTGGGATGGCCAAATTGGCGATGATGGCGAATATGTCCAATTTGCCACGCCAGAGCATGGCGTTAGAGCATTAGGGAAAAATTTGCTCACATACCGAGATAAGGGAGTGGTTACCCTCAATCAAATTATTCATCGTTGGGCACCTAAAAAGGACGGTAATAACACCGAAGCTTATATTGCCGATGTTGCTAGCCGAATGAACATTGATGCCAACGTGGCGATCGATGTCACCAATATTGCTAGCTTAAAATCGCTGGCAACCGCCATTATGCAGCATGAAGGCAAACATAGCATAACTGATGCCCAGATAAATACTGGCTTACAGGCGGCCTTGGGTTTAACCCGACTGCCTGAGCCAGATAAATCCCAGTACCAGCCTGAGATAGGTAAAGCACAAGCGGGCTCTAATCCCTGGTGGCGGTTATTAACTCCTGTTCAGCAATACCAGCTACGTAAGCAAGCGGAGACGGTGCAAAATAAACAGCGGCAGGAGTTTAAAACTAGCTTAACGGACAAAGTCAAAGATGCTAATGCAATGGTGTTGCGGGGATTAACTTATAGCAATCCCCCTTCACTGGATGAATTCAAATATGCTTATGGTGAACATGACGGCATAAAAGAGTATGAACAATTTCAGCACAATCAAGGGTTGGCGGCGGATATTGCCACGGTGCAATACCTTTCTCCGCAAGCGCAACAGGCTTTATTAGCAGCGAAAAAGCCAACTGGTGATGACGATGCCGCTAATAACTGGAGACGCTACGACCTATTAAATCAGGCGATCAATAGCGTTAATAAAACAAGAACAGCCGACCCGATCCAGTTCAGCATCGATAGGCAACAAATCAACAAGTTAGATTTTTCTAATGTTCGTTCATTTACCGATTCACTGAATCAAAGATCAACCCATGTTGCTGACATAGCAAAAGGTTATCAAACTCCGCTAACCATATTTTCAGCTCAGGAACAGACCATTTTATCTCAACTATTAGATAAAGCACCGGCCAGTCAAAAAATAGAATATCTGGATGCGATCCGCCAGGGGCTTAAAAGTAATCAGAGCTATACAGCCGCATTGAAGCAAATCAGTCAATCTGATACCTCGCTTGCCGTTGCCGGCATTATTATGAATAAACCGGCCAGCATAACCGCCCAAAGTAAATTTTGGAGTAGTGATATTACCGTAACACCCACTGAGGCTGCTCAGCTAATTGTGCAAGGTAATATGATCAGAAAATTAGATAAAGGCACGGAAAAATTTATCTTTCCGAAAGAGACCGAATTGAGAGAAAACTTTGCTGATAAAGTGGGCGATGCTTTTGCTGGCGATATAAGCGGAGCCAATAAAGCTTTTGAGGTCGCTAAAGATGTCTATGCCGCCTTGATGGCCAAAAAGGGCGATATTAACGGTGAATTGGATAACGATGCCTGGATGCAAGCCATTAATATTGCAACCGGTGGTATTCATGATTATCAAGGTATGGGTAAGATCATGTTACCGTGGGGAATGAGTGCTGATGCTTTTGATAACGCTATTAGCAATGAATGGAATAGCATTGCTGCGACCTTAGGCAAAAACCGCCATTCCTCTGCCGCTATTTTTCAATTACAAAACTATGGTGATAGTCAGTATTTAATCATCCAGGGCAGCGGATATTTAAGACATAAAAATGGCCAGCCGGTCATTATCGATGTATCGCAAGAAAAAATAAGGGATGTGCCATTATGAGTTATTTTGGTTTAAATCCCGTGGTAGATAATCAACAGTTAGATGAGGCCACTCATAGCACAACTGAGCCGCAAACTGGTTTTTTTGATGCATTTTTTTCTGCCGGCTATAAAGGTCTTTATACTGGCTTAGTTGCTAAACCCGATCAGGCGCTTTGGGGGTTGGTTGATACGCTTGTTTCGCCTGTCGCTCAATCCGTTAATGATCAGTTTGCCATTAATGATAGCTCTGAAACTTTTATTAAACAGCAACGCAAACTGGCAGAACAGCAAGTTCGACGTTTAACGCCCGATCCGGCCACAACCGGAACGGCAGGCCAGGTGTTATTTAGTCTGTTTGATATCGGTAGCCAAGCAGTTGTTGCCTCAATGACCGGCGGCGCTAGCGCAGCGGCTTTATCTGTTGGTGGTATACAGGGGTTTTCTGAATACGAAAAATTAAGGGCAGAAGGCGTAGACCAAAGCACTGCAATAGATAAAGCAACCAGTGATGCCATTTTTGCCGCTGGTGGACTGTTTTTGCCCATGTCCTTAGGCTTACGTGGTGGCGGAATATTGTCCGACAGCCTTGCGGCGCAACTAATAGCAAAAGGTGGAATGGCAGGCAATATCGCTGCCCCTATCGTCAAGGCCACACCCGATATTGTTTTTGCCTCGGGTGCCAATATAGCGATGGGAATGGCTCAACGGGGATTTGCTAGCCAAATTTTAACTGCAGGTGGCTATCATGACATCGCGGCACAATACGACATTTTAGATCAACAAGCTATTGCGATAGATGCAGTGTTGGGTGCTGCTTTTGGCGGTATCGGGCGATTTATCAATAGTCGGGGAGAAAATATTAAGCCGCCTGATTTTTCTACCACTCAGCTAGATGCCGCCTTAACCGCCAACCAACAACTAAATATTGAGCTTGATACTGCAATTGGGTTACCGATTAATGCCATGTCATTAAATGGTCATGTTGCAGCCATGAACAAGGCAATGCATGATTTATCACAAGGCCGTGCTGTTGACGTTGGCAACTTATTAGCAGAGGCGGAATTTTTACCCAAAAAACTCAATAGAACTTATGTTAATTCTGCTGTCCGCGATGCACTGGGTATTAATGAAGAGCTTAATATTCAATCTAAATTCACTGATGCGGTTGTTGATAATGCTGCTACAGAAAGTAACTTTGCTTATATTTCGACACCTAAACCCAGAGATAAAGTTCAGGTAGCAAATGATGATATGGCTAAAACAGAAGGATTGGTGACCGGTGATAGAGCAGCGACTAATTTTGCGGCTGATTATCAAGGCGCTGAATTAGCAATAAAAGCGTATCCTCAGTTAGAAATAGACTTTATGGATGAGGCTGGCAATACATCAAGAGTAAAAGCAACGGATCTATATAATGAAGTTAATCGTCAGGTTGAGAATGCTAAACATGATGCCAGCTTATTTGATGTTGCCATTCGTTGTTTTCTTGGGAGATAAATAATTATGCGAGCTGAATGTATTCAGGCCGTGCAAAATGCCGCTAAACGTCCATTAAGTACCGCTGAAATAAATAATATTGAACAGCGGATTATTAAAAGTATGCGAAATCTGGCCAGAAATGATCCGGCTGCCTGGCGGCTGTTAAGCGAATCAGAACGATTACAACGTGCTGGACAATTGGCGGCGGAACAGTTGCAACATGAGGCTAATCTTAAAAAAAGACGGGTGGCCTTAACAATTTTAGCCAGGCAGCGATTGGATAGCCATATTAATAGTTTTGCTGGCAGCAAACTTGAAGCACTAAATCGAACAATCGCTTTTAGTGCCGATGGAAAAAGTAATTTTATGTCGGTGGAAACCAGAGCCAAAGCAACCTTTAATTATGCACTAAGTCAATTGCAAGAAGCATTTGCAGCCGTTGATGGACGGTTTTTCAATTTATTTGAAAATGAGCAAGCGGTTAAAGATCTTGTCTACGAAATTATGGGCCAAAAGACAAAAAATATTAAAGCCCAAAAGGGTGCTGAAGCCTGGCAGCAGGTTACTACACTACTGCGAAAACACTTTAATGATGCGGGTGGTAATATTGGTTATCTGGAAGGATGGGGCTTACCACAAGGGCATGCCAGAGATAGGGTAGCCAAAGTGACAGCAGAAAAATGGACATCTGATGTTATCGGTAAATTAGATCGCAATAAATACGTTAAGGAAAACGGTGAATTGATGAACGATGTGGAGTTAGCCGAATTTCTACGCCATGCATATGAAACGATTGCCACAGGTGGATTAAATAAAATTGGTGATCAGCCAATAGTCGGCAAAGGGATGCGAGCCAATAGAGGTAATGCTTCTCGCCAAATCCATTTTAAAGATGCTGAGGCTTATTTAGATTACCAAAAACTTTATGGTGAAAAGGCGCTGTGGGATATCATGGTAGGGCATCTAAACGGGCTTAGTAAAGATATTGCCTTAGTAGAAACCTATGGTCCTAATCCTGATCATGTTTTTAAAAGTTTGTTAAATGAACTGGCTAGTAATGAAGCGAAACAAAACCCGACTAATGCCAGAAAAACAGACCGGCTAATGCGCAATACGGAAAATTTATATAACTTTGTCGCCGGCAAAACATTACCGGTTGCCAATGTTAGGATCGCTAAATTCTCGCAAGATTTACGTAATATTCTGGTTGCTAGCCGGTTGGGTTCTGCCTTTCTGACTTCTTTTACCGATGTTGGCACCATGTACCTAACCGCTAAGGTTAATAATCTGCCGGCAGCGCAATTATTAAAAAATCAATTAGCGGCCTTTAATCCGACGAATAAAGAAGAATTACGCCTAGCGCGTCGGGCGGGGTTAGCAATGGAAACCTTATTAGGTAGCATGAATCGCTGGGCAAGCGATAATATGGGGCCGTCATTTTCCCGCTGGTCAGCCAATGCGGTTATGCGAGCCAGTGGCTTAAGTGCCTGGACAGATGCGAATAAACGTGCCTATGGTGTTACTATGATGGGCAGTATTGGTAGTCTGGTAAAAAGACATACCAATTTAGCTAAGGTTAGCCGTGATGATTTTGCCATTTTGACCAATAAAGGAATTAATCAGCGTGACTGGTCAATATGGAAATTGGCCCAACAGGAAGATTGGGGCAATGGTAATAATACGATGTTAACCCCTGAGAGCATCATGCATATTCCCAATCAAAAATTAACCTCTTTTGGCAATCCAGAACGGGTTAAATTTGAAGCGGCCAGAAAATTGTTAGGTGTTGTTACCGAAGAAGTGGATATGGCGGCCGTCACTCCTGGTGCAAGAGATAGTATGATCACCGGTGCCCCGTTGCAAAGAGGTTCTATACTGGGTGAATTAACTCGCAGTCTATTTTTATTTAAATCTTTTCCCATTGCGATGGTGGCGCGCCATTGGTCTAGGGCGATGAGTCTACCGTCAGCAGGTGGCAGAGCGGCTTATTTAGCCGCTTTCCTAGCCAGTACCACATTTTTAGGTGCTTTATCAATGCAAATTAATGATGTCGCTTCTGGTAAAAAACCAAGAGATATGCATGGTAAGGATTGGTATAAGTACTGGTTACAAGCGGCCTTAAAGGGTGGTGGACTTGGTTTATACGGCGACTTTTTATTTGATAATCATACACAATATGGTCAGGGAGCAATAGCTTCGATGCTTGGCCCAGTAGCAGGTATGGTTGAGGATATGGTTAAACTTGCGCAGGGCATACCTGTCAATGCTGTTGAAGGCAAGCCAGCACAAACCGGTAGTGATACCATAAAAATGGTTAAGGGGTTACTGCCATTTGCTAATTTATGGTACACAAAAGCAGCTACCGATCACCTGATTTTTAATCAACTGCAGGAATACTTTTCACCTGGCTATTTGCGCAGAATGGAAAAAAGAGCTAAAAAAGAGTTTAATCAAACTTATTGGTGGAGACCGCAAGATGTGGGGCCTAATTTTTGAGGGTTAATGCATTAAAGTTTGTTGAATTGATATTATAAAGTGCTGAGAAAGCGGTTTTGTTAGTGTTTATACTCAGCGATATTGATAGTCGATTATTTTGATTTTTGGCAGGTTAGTATGTATGTTCAATTATATGTTCTAATGCCCAATCATATCTCATTTCTGAACTGTTATTTAGTGAATTTTTGATAGCATTATCTCCACTGTGATACTCTTCATATCGATTAGAAAAGTCTATTGGATAAAATGTGTTGGTTTCTCTGTCATATAGAATATTTTTAAAATTTAAATCATCATGCATTATGCCTTTATCACCTAAATCGCAAATCATATGCTGAAAGCGTTCTTGCGCATTTGGTGGAAATATGTTGTCATTAATGCTGCTGAGTGGTACTCCTGGTACTTTATACATCCTAATATAAAATGTATCCTTACTTTCTATTAACGCTGCAGATCCTTCTCCATAATATTTATTAAAACAGTTCACTTCTTCTCTAAAGCAGGATTCTATATAATGTCTATCATTAGTATGTAATTTTTTTAATATAAAATTTTTATTATTAGCGTCTATATATATTTTCCCCTCTATTCCCTCTCCAATTAGCTTTCCAAGTTTAATATTTTTATTTTCTATATCGTTTTTTTCTGACAATGCAGCAGATACACTGAACTTATTATGATGAAAAATACTTGATATTCTATTAAACACATATTCACCAGTGATGTAGTTATCGATACTATAATGGAAACTAATCATAACAAATGTTTTTTATGAAATAAATTTGTTTAGTTTGTTAATTATTGTTATTGAAATTAATTTATCTTAATGATTTTATTATATTTTTTATTTCTTGATTTTTACGATTGCGTAATTAGATTTTAATAGTAGCGATTAATAGTAGGATGGGATGTTTAAGTAAGGAGAAATGATGGGGATATTTATTTTTGTCATTTTGGTGTTGATTGCGATTGTGATTTTGAATCGCAAGGGGGTACTAGATGATGGTGAGTTTGCTGTTGCTGTAGTTATTTTGCTATCTGCGGTAGCTTGTTTTATTGGTGTTACTCAATACTAATCGTTATATGATACCCATTCTCTAATAAACATCTCTTAGCTTTCGGATTAAATCCTAACGAGGAATTGAGCACTTAAATGGAATTTAGAAGTTTCGGTAATATTTTAGTTAGTTATAAAATAGAGATCAGATTAGGGTATATTTCAGACAGACATATATTAGATCAAATTTGAGCCGACAGTTTTCTCATGCAGCACACAATCAAATCTTACAGTCAGCTATGAGCGAACAAGTACGGCCAGTTTCGATTTCACGGCCGTAGCAGGATTAGTATTCCACTCCGGCGCTATTGCTGGCTCTCAGTAAGCTGCGCTCCTATTTCGTCTCGCTATCCGTTTGGCTGCTACTATTGAGTACTGGATAACGGGCACGCCGTTTCACATAGACAGGCAACGCAGTCTGTTAAACAAAGCTGCATATTATCACCTATGCAAAATCCACATGAGAAACAAGCCTGAATGGTTCAGTTTATAATATGAAGTAACTGACTGGTAGCTATGAACGAAAAAGCGGGAATTGTCTATAGGTATTAATGGTAAAAGTAGCTAATTTTAAAATGACTCTGAATCCTTGGTGATCTATGTTTGCTCAATAAGCAAACAAAAAATTAGTGTTTTCTAAGAAATTTATTTTGGTTCAAAAAAATTTTTTTTTTATCTGATATGCTACTCACCATAGAACATAACAACGATAATTGGTAATCACGTTGCCGCTTAATGAAACCTTTGGAAATCAAATATGTCTGTCAGGAGAAGTATCCCAAGTAACACTAAATTGAGGCTGTTTTCAGAATCAGGAGGACATTGTCAGCATCCTCGTTGTCTCAAACCACTTTTCCCAGTTGATATGGGCGGTGATAGGCATATTGCAGAAATGGCTCATGTTATTCCTCATGGTGAGACAGGGCCTCGACATGAACAAAGACCAAGTGAAGAGTTTGAGGCAGACTCATTTGAAAACCTAATTCTTTTGTGCCCCACGTGCCATACAATTATTGATAAAGCACCTGATTCATACCCAAGAAGTATGCTTTTAGACTGGAAGAGAAATCACCTTATAACTTTAGTTCATAGTCAAGGGATTATTTGCTATGAAGAGCGAAAACAAGCGAGATATGCTGTGATTGCAGCTATGGGTGAAAATAAGGCCATCTGGAAAGAATTTGCCCCTTGTGATGGTGCAAATTTTGAATTCGATCCTGAGTCTGAAACGGCCAATGCTTGGTCGCAAAGGATGCGAAGTGTCATATTACCTAATCACTATCGTATTCAGGCGATCATTAGCAAAAACCAGTGCCACCTGACAGTTGAAGAACAAGAAATATTTGCTCAATACCAAGAGCATGTTCGTGGGCTTACCGAACGTCATGTTTGCTGCGTTTCTGGTATAGCCATTCGATACCCTCAAGATATGGATGGAATCTTTGCGTGAATTGGCAAGTAAATTATGCTCTTGAAAATATAAACGACTGCCTTAAGAGATTAGGTTTCGCAAAACATGTGACTGGAGATGCTATCAAAATCTCAATACACGATAGACCTGATACATTGGCTATTATTTCTGCATCAGAAGAGATTACTCTTGAAATAGTTCAGCATTATCATGAACAGTTCCCAGATTTGGATTTTATTTGTGGGTACAGAAAAGCATGTGTATGGACTGGTAAGGCTATCAACTATGTAAGTGATGCAAAAATAGGATGGGGCAGTGCAGGCACTTTATATTCAGCCCTTGCAGACAACAATGTTAATACTGCGGCTCACAAAGATTATTTTTATGCGTATCGGCTTATAACGCAAATGAGGGTTGTAAGAAACATAGAAAGGGAATTTGATCGCGTATTCATTATTGATTTAGCCAATGGGCGCAAGCTTAGAGTAGGTATGCTCCTTGAGTATGAGCCGACAGCTGATGCAGTGCGCTCTTTCTGGGACAAATTTGGTAGTGTTGATGTTATGTGGAACATTAATCCCAATGGAGAGCCCACTAGTAGCGCCTTTGAAGTCGGGCGTCAACTTGGTTGCGGAGTCATGAAATGGCCAGAATTCAAAGAATCAATTCTTCGCCGTTGATGTCGGTAAGCGATGTGGCATGCCACCTTTTAAAAACGTGCCCGACATTGAAGTTTTTTGAATGCTTTATGTTTGGTTCATCGCTTTTTGGGGTTGGCACTGATTACGATATTCTGGTTGTAGGTCCGTCAGGAGAAACTTTGCTCCAACTCAAAGCAGAGTTGAAACTTGCAGGAGCGGAATTACCACTGGATATTTTGTACATGCTTTCAAATGAAGCGGAAGAAACTGATTTTGTTATAAACCAAAAATGTGTATCCATTACTCATTTAGCGGTTTGGGATTCATAGGTTGGGATGCCTTTTTGTTTTTCAAGATAATGAGACAGTGACTGGCTACTAATTGATAACTTAGCTATGTCCGCTATTAGCACAGAGCTACCTGTCAAACTTGGTTTAGCCCTGTACCATAACAGTGCCAGATTAAAGCTGAGCTAATACAGACATATTAAACATGTTATTGTTAAGTATATAGTTCGGATTATTAGATAGTAAGCTTGTGCTACTCTAATCTTTATCAATACATCAGATATTTTTAAGCCGAAATTCTTTGGCGATAGTAACCCATTTTAGAATTTGTTCGTTATTTTCTATAATATTATGAGCATTATCAAGGAGTATATCGATTATGTAAAAGTGATGGTCACCATCTTTATCGATAAAATAAGAATAAATAATAAATGCGTCGCTGGTACTGTTCCATTGTACTTGGTATCCATCATCATCTTCCCATACACATCCTTCCTGCCAAAAATGTATATGATGAAGCTCTTCATATCTGGCGCTGCGAGGTCTATCCATAGGTTTATCTCTACCTATAGTATCACTATGTGAAGGATGCTTTAATTGAATATGATAAGGGGGAATAGGTATATCGCCGAATTCAATGCACATTTGCTTGTATTTTTCGAATTTTATAATTGGTGTTTCAGCATACGGGCCGTTGTTTTTAATAAGATTTCTAACTGAATTACATACTTCTATACTTCGAGTTATTTTTAAACCCATTTGTTCCTATCTCACTTTATCCATTTCCTTTGCCAGGTTTTTAAAAGCTTCAGATATAGCTTTTTTTTCTTCTGGCGATGTTCGAATAGTTTTACGAACTTTTTTATTTTTCGCTACTTGTACCATAGTTTAGTCTACCTCGATTTATCTTTGTACGCTATTCAAGTTTTACTTGTTTATCTTTATCCAGATTCTCTTGTTAACAAGTGGATTCTTAAATAGCTATTTATTGTTACTTTATTAACGTTATTTGCTCATTATTATAGTTATTACTTTAGTTATATTTTAGACCATTTTTTGTACAAAAAGGTCTTATTAGATACTACGATTATTTCCTTAGTTATATTTTAGAACACCTTTTAGCCAAAAAATCACTTTAGATATAATAAAATTATTAGTTTGGCTAATTTTCAATATACTAAAAACAACCTTGGTTGTAAAAAAAAACAAGATTTACTTTTGCTTATAAATAAATATAAAAGCACCACTTGGGTGCTTTAACCCATAATGGATTATTTGTTTAACTCTTTAATGATATATTCAAAATGCGTCCTGATTTTGGCATCAGTTTTTAGTTTCTGACGGATATAATTTTTCATCGCGATAAGCTCAATCAAAGCAGCGCTGACATCATAGCCGTTACTATCTAATGTTATCAGTAGGTTCTCAATATTGGATTTTATCGCCAACTTTGCCACTTCACTTTCCGTGTTTAGCTTTGCTGCATAGTTTTCAGGCGCTGGATAATTAATTTTCCTATACATTTTAACCCCTGTCTTTTTCACGAAATTTAATGAGAAATCTCCATATATAATATGCTGATTCTCATATTTTGTTTATCTTTCCGTCTATTTTGTTAAACATAATTCCTTAAAAGATTTATTAAGGCTATCATGTTTATTAGTTAGATGGAGGATAGCAATAATGACTGTAGTAACTGAGGTAAGCTCGAATGAATATATCGGAAACGGGGTTACAACTGAGTTTGATTATAAATTTAGAGTGTTTAGTGATGAACACTTGGTTGTCACTGTTACTGATAGCAACGGTGATAATGAAAGAAAACTAACATTAAATAGCGATTATACGGTAACAGGTGTTAATAGTGATAAAGGCGGCAAAATTATCTTAAAGTCACCGTTAGTAAACGGCAATAAGCTATTAATAGCCAGAAATTTGCCAGCAAAGCAAGAAGTATCATTTCGCAATCAAGGGCGCTTTTATGCTGAGACCCATGAAAATGCGTTTGATTATCTTACTATGTTGATTCAACGGGTATTAGGTAATTTATCACTGTTTTTAAAACGACCAAGCATGTTATCAAACTATTTTGATGCTAAAAATTATCGGG
This sequence comes from Arsenophonus sp. aPb, assembly GCF_029873475.1. Taxonomy (NCBI): domain Bacteria; kingdom Pseudomonadati; phylum Pseudomonadota; class Gammaproteobacteria; order Enterobacterales; family Morganellaceae; genus Arsenophonus; species Arsenophonus sp. aPb. The sequence goes on along the minus strand of NZ_CP123499.1, from coordinate 1,993,736 downwards.
TTTCAAACATCAGCCAACCTAAAAGTGATAACGATGCGGTTAACTTTGGGTTAATGAAATCAGCCATCAGGGATAAAGATGTTCGTTCTTTACGGGTTAATGATATTGATATTCCCGCGCTACCCGATGTTGCAACCCGCAAAAATAAGCAAATTGGATTTGATGCCAATGGCAAACCAACTTTACTCGATCCGAGTCAAACCGGCGCATTGGGTTATGTATTAGTCGATTCATTTGAAAAGGGATTTGAGGTAACCGCTCGTTACCAGGCATTACATTATGAAAAAGAGGGGGGTTATTATCGCTGGGATGGCCAACTACCAAAATTAGTAGCTAAAAATTCAACGCCTGAATCGACAGGGGGTATTAAGGTTGGTGCCTGGATGCGGATAGTGCTTGATTCGTATACTAAAGCAGAAACAGATGATAAATTTGTTAAGTTGGTTGATACCAGAGGAGTCACTGTTGCAGGATTAAATATAACTTATGGAAATCCTAGATTATCTTTTAAAACTACTAAAGATAATTCTATGGTAGATTTTGTATTAGATCCAGATAGTAAAACTTTAAATATCGACGGAGTAAAGAGCGGTGTGGGTTTAGAATATCGAGTACAAGTTCCTAAAAGTAATGGAACTCTAGCCTTAACTAATAATCCTACGGTTGTAACAGTACCTAAACTCTATGTTACAAATACCACTTCAAATGGTGAATTGGAGTTAACTGCAGCAAATAAGAATGCTTGGGTGATAGGAGCAAATAATACAGACCAAAGATTATTTGCAGTAAAAAGAGGTAGTCCAGATTTTACTGTGTATTTTCCTATCAAAGCAGGAGTTCTTGCATTACAAGGAGATAATTACACTAAATCAGAAGTAGATTCTAAATTAGCCACGGCTAAATGGACGGCTAGCAAATCTACCAATGGATGGATGAAAGATCCAAGTACTGGTGTAATTATTCAGTGGGGTAGAGTAGCTAGAAGTAATAGTTCAAGAAATTCATTTCCTATTGCTTTCCCAAATACCTTAGCAGGTATGGGGTTAGCTAATTTTAATTCCAATTCTAATCTATCTGAAATGTATGCGCCTAACATAATGGATGCGAATAATAGCGGATTTACAATGCGCCAAACCAAGGTAACTACTGGAAGTAATGCTTCTCCATTTACTGATATGAGATGGATTGCGATAGGATGGTAAAATGAAAAACAATGATATTTATTATTTTAGTGCTAAAAAATTATGTTGGTTATCTAATTCATTGAAAGATGATTATGTTAGCGCTGGTTTTTGGGATAGTACAGCTAAAAAAGTGCCTTTTAAAGTATATCAAGAGTATGCACTGTGTGCACCGCCGGAAGGAAAAATGTTAGGCGCTAATGAAAATGGTGATCCGGTTTGGCTTGATATACCTCCTAAGACAAAAAGTGAATTAATTGCAGAGGCTGAGAATAAAAGAATTGAATTAATGCAAAATGCATCCGAAGTTATTGCGCCGTTACAAGATGCAATTGATTTAAAAATAGCAACAGAGGATGAAGAGCAGCGATTAGTGGCATGGAAAACTTATCGTATATTATTAAATCGGGTAGATATCTCAGCAGCGCCAGATATTGAATGGCCAGAAGTACCCCTATAATAAAAAAGGGTTACTTACTGTTATTACGATCATAAAAATAACCCTTATGAGGTTTATTGTTTATCTTTTTGCTGTATCATAATGATTATTTGTCAACATGGTACTACACATGCAAGAAGATGCTGTTATAAAAACATCATTAAGTGTTGCTGCATTCGCGAGTTATTTTTCTGGTCTTCCTGCTGAAGTTGTTATGGGCTCAATCCTTGGCTCAATCTATTTCACGACTGCAGCGACTGAATTCACCATCTTACGTCGTTCTATTTTAGCCTTAGCCAGCTTTGTTGCTGGCTTAGTTCTTTTTAGTCCATTTGCCACAATGTTTATCTCTTTAACTACACTGATTGGCGTCAAAGCGGAATATTACAACCTTGATAGTGTTAATACGATGGGGGCGTTTGCCGCTTCTTTATTGTCGGTAAAACTAAGTATCAAAGCCTATGACAGAGTAGATCTTCCTCGGGGTAGTAGCGATGACATTCGATAAAGTGTTAGTGCTTATTAATGTAATTATTTGCAGCATAATGTTTATCCGCCTCTTCACCTTTCGGCGTAATGGTAAAAGTTATTGTAAGACGGGTGGCCGACTTGCTTGGCTGATGATGTTTTATGCCTCTAGTATACCCGTCTTGGCTTATTTCGATTCTTCCTATCAAACTGATTTACAAAATATTTTTGCTAATTCAATTATTTGTATTGCTCTATTGAAATATCGTGGCAATGTCACGCGGTTATTTAAGTGAGGTCGCTTTAAATGTCTTTGGTTGATAAACAAAATCAATTTACCGGTATGGTCGCTAAATTAATTCAGTTTGCACAAAGCCAGGGTTATAAATTGACGTTTGGTGAAGCTTACAGGACGCCCACTCAGGCAAGTATTAATGCTAAAAATGGTACTGGAATTTTAAATAGCTTGCACACCCAGCGTTTAGCGATTGATTTAAATTTGTTTGATAAAAATAACAACTATCTGACCGATAGTAATGATTACCGGTTACTGGGTGAATATTGGGAATCCATTGGAGGAAGCTGGGGAGGGCGGTTTAAAACGCGTCCAGATGGTAACCATTTCAGCCTTGAGCATAACGGGATCCGTTAATGATAAGAGTCGTTATTGGATTGAGTTTTTTGCTTGTGTCTTTTATTTCCGGTTGGTGTTTAAGCCAAGTTTATTTGGCTAATAAACAAATGACAAAAGCAATAAAACAATATCAACAAAATGAAAAAGACATAACCGCAAATATTGCATTGCGTAACTTGGCAGATAATGAGCAACAAAAGCGAATAGGGGAATATTATAATGCTAAAGAGGGCGATAGCAAACGTACAGAGAATCTGCTTAATCGTGTGCTTGATCACTTTGACAGCTTGCAATGGCAAAACGATATTAAAAAAACAGCAACCGCAGATACCGTTAACACCAATTCCTGCCGAATTGAAAGAAACCAGATCAATCAATTTTCTCAACAATTACGAAGCACACTTAAACAGTATGGGAATGAGGCTAAGCGTGCGGATGAAAACACCAGATTACTCAATTTGTGTATTATAGAATTAGGCGCTAGAGAGCAATTATTTAGTAGGTATAAATAAAAAAACCAGCCAAAAACGGCTGGTTTGGGTTTCCCTGGTGTACATAATTATTATGTTGCTACTGAGCTAATTATTTCCCATCAGGTTAATGTTGCCTATTATCTAAATTTGATAATTGCGGACTCATAAAATTTGTGATATGAAACGATAAATAATCAATTAGTATGTTAATTGGCGTGATCCACATAATTAATTGAATTATCTATATTTCTATACCAATGCATGGTACCAAAATGGAATATTCTGGCCTGAAAAATTGAACGTAAATGACTTATCGAATCAACTTCATATTTCTGTTTTATTCTCTCAATTGTTTTTCTAACTGTGACATAGGTAACAGATCGAAGAAAAGCAATATTCTTCTCGGATATCCCCATTGCAAATAACACAGCTGTTTCCAGTTGATCGCGTGCCAATTCGGGAAAAATATCTTTGTAGGCTTTTAGTTGTTCTTCAGTGATGGGGCTCATGCTATTACCCCCGTTAATACTTTACATACAGATATAACGGTAATAGACTTTTTCATAGCCTTACTCCTATTATCGGATAGGTTTAGGGTTAGCTGACTGTTGGGATTGCCGTCCCTTCAGTCGGCGACTGTTGTTTTCTAAAAAGAGATAAATGTTTGGTAAGTTTCTACCTTGATTGCATAGAAAATATTTGTGACATATTTGTGCCACACTAAGTGGCATTCAAATGACATTGATTGCAATAATCTGCATTGATAATCTGTTTGTGAGTGATAAATATCAATTAAATCAATTTGTTATCTTTTAACTTACTGACTTGTAATCAGTAGGTCACCAGTTCGACTCCGGTAGCCGGCACCAAATAAATCAAAGTTACTCAGTATGTCCCACAGTACCTTAAGGTAAGTGGGATATTTCTGGGGTGCTTTTATAGCATAAATATCTATTTATTGCCGATACCTATTAGGTAGATAGATATATCTGTAAAGTCTTTCAGTCTTTCATTTTATTTCAATCAAGACCGCACGCTCGAAACGAGTACTTGTTGTCTAAACTAGCTGATTTATGTCTTAAAATTATTTAAGTGAAACTGTTTAATATTAAAATATTTTAATTTGATTTTAGGCGGCATGTTAAATGATCTCTATTTTAACCTTGCCACCACAGTGGTATGATTAAAAGTAATATAAATAATATTGTTATAATCAATTATAGCAATTTCACTGTTTACTTTTGTTAGTAGCTAAGATATTTATATCCCTGTTATCGACAAAACCATTTTTATCCCAACAAAATTTTTCTCCGATTTCATCATCGTAATGGCATGCCGTAAAAAAAACATTTTTGTTATATATATATTCATCTGCGTTTTTATCGCTAGTGGTCACATTAGCAAATGAATATGACTGAATATGAGAGCAATAGATGATAGATAATATTTTCAAGCAATTTTTCACTATTTTTCCTTTTATTTCTTAAGTTATCAATAAACAAAATAAGTTTATCAACCATACGTTAACAATATCAATTTATTTTTAATTATTTCATTACTCTTATCTATAAGATGATATTACCAGAGTTTTATATGGATTATTATTTGTTTACTATTTAAATATCTTGCAAACTTAGAAAATTAAGTTTTATATTTAATGTGATAAATATTCTCATTATAAATTTCAATGTAAAAAATTATATTAGTATTCAGTATAGAATTAAAAGTAGTTGCTTAATATGGTAATCGAATGTGGTTTTTTATTGACAAAGGTTAAAAATTCAAAAAATAATTAAGCCATACTATGTTACTAATTAGATTAGTTAAAATATAATTAAAAATTTCTATGTTAATTAATTTTAAAATTGGTTAAAATATTTTTTGGATTTTTTCAAATGAATTTAATTTATTAGAAAAAACTTCAATAAATAATTTTTGAGAAAAGTAATTTATTTTTATTTAAATCTAATGATTTATCGTCTTTCTTGATTTTACTATTTGAATTTTTATAATAATACTATAACCTATGACGTTGCTTTTATGTTTAACATAAATTACTAATATGGTGTATTATATTATTGCTACTTATTTTATAATTAATCAAATAATATTGTTACACGATAAAAATAGACATTATTAATCCTATATTTTAATTAGATTTAGTGTTTCTTTTTTCTTCTTTTGCTGCCGAATTATTGACACTATTGTAGAGTTTAAAATCAAACCAAGAGATATGAGAAATTTCGTCAGTAGAAACAACAATATTTAAATCCTTTATTTTGTTAGGATATACATTTGTAAATTCTAACAACATAGTATCCTTGTCTCGATAGCCGGACATAACGGGAAAGAAAGAGATATATTTATTTGGTTCTTCTTTTTCGTTTGGATCTGATAATCCGCTGATAATGCCAATGTAAACTTTTTTTGAAGCGAGGTTTATCAATACTGGACGTTTAGGTGTTGACTCTAAAGCATCAAGTAACATGCAGTCAATACTACCATTTGATAATGTTTTTCTCAGTACTCTTGCATTTTTAGCTTGGCATATTTTATTGTAAGTTGCTAAATGTTTCTTACTATAAAAATAACCAAGTATATAGTTTTTTATCCAAACAATAAAAACGTATATCCATGAAAATAAAATTGATGTGACTGACAATAATGTTAACAATGCATAGATATGATCATTTTTTTCATCACCAGTTAGGATAAAGTTTTTTGCAATCAGATCTAGCAAATGAAAATTTGGCAAAAAGAATTTAATTAATACAGCAATTATCGTGGTGCAAAAAAGGCAAAAAGTACCATAAGTAGCTACTTTTAGGTATAAAAGTTGCCCATCGTGCCTATGTAATCTAAAGTAGTGGTAGGGATTTTGGACTATCATAATATAGCCGCTAACTAAAATGGGAATAAGAAGTAATGCTAACAAGCTATTTCCTTGTACTCGTTTTTTTCTGATTTACTATTAAGTTAGCCATCTTTTGCATTTCTTTTACTTCGGGCAATGCTGCAATTTCATTAGAGGGGATATAAGCGGCACCGCTTTTGTCAACACGTACAAATGCGGAAATTTTATCATTTTGTCTTTTGCTCGTTTTCTGATGATCAGTCGGAAAGTATCTGGTAATCCAATTCCGCAAAGTTGACATAATAACCACCTAAGAACGCGGACTTTTTATCAGTTAATTGATTACTTGTTTGATGGTTTAAGCATCAAACTATATTATATACTTTTTGCTGTTAATTTGTATACCGTTCAGTCTCGGCAGTTAAATTTATCGCAACGTATTAACTTCTGTTGCATTAAAAATAATTTCTTGTGTTAAAGAAAACAGTCGTAATTAGTCTATTGATTTTATTGTATAATCATATTGCAGGATACAGCAAGCAACATTTGAGTGAGATACGTTGGACTGTCTCACATAAAAGAGTAATAAATTAAATTTCTATGAAATAGCGATATTAAATATATTCTGTACTATCTTTGATAGTAACAAATTTTTTGTATAAAAATTTATACTATTATTTAGTTAATATAATAAAAATGATCAATGTAGAAAAAGTGGCTCAAATTAAAAGATTATTATTCATATTCACAATTTTTAGCTACTTTACTAGCCTATCTATTAATTGTTAAGTAATAAAAAAATAATATGTTTATATATGTTAGGTTTGAGCCAATCTTTCACTAGCTATTAGTAGCCAAGCTATTCTGAGAGATTTATTAATGCTAGCAATATTGCAGTTAATGATTTTATCTCAGACAAATGTTTTATTTTATCAGTCAGGATTACAAACAGAAACTCTTGTTATTTTTTTAGTTGCCAAAATGTTAAATTTATCAGATTTTACTTCGGCGTTATTATAAAGTTTTTTAGTGTACGATTTTTTCATTGTCTGTTAATCGAGCTATGATGGTTGTAGTCGTTTCTCTATTGCTTTAGCATTTTTAATCATGAAATGAAGATTTGTTTGGTTAAATGTCGAATAGATAATTTACTGAGGTTGATTAGTTGAAAGCTCTGATTTTGGGGGATACTAAAAAAAGGAGGAAAATTATTTTCCATATCAATTTTTCATTGCTTGTCTGTCATTAGCTCAGATCAATTACATTTTTTTGTAATTTAGAGTATTAAGCTGTGATGAATATCATACTAATTAGTTTTAAGATCAATATTCGATCAAATTTGTGTTATGTTTCGTTATTGGTAGCAATTGATTGGCTTTATATTTTAGTTATTTGCCTTAAATGATTATTTTTTCCTGTGTGTTTTGGCCAGCTTAGCTGGCTTTTTTTTACTTTCTATAAGTAATGTTGTGCGGTGAATTACAATATGTTTAGTAAAATAAACAATAAATTCTTATTAGATGTTCTGGTGAAAATGCTACTGAGTTTTGTCTAGCATCAGAGTTAGGAAAAGAATGCAGATTGAAATATTTGTAACATGGCTCTACTTTGTTCAATGCGATAGCTGCTAATTTAAAACTAAGTTTGAATTTTATTTTAAACAAACATTAAAGTAACATTCTGCATTTATTTTCTTTTTATAAGGCTACTCTCCGGCTATATTAGTTTCATGTTTTGAAAAAATGGTGATATCGGAGTTCATATAACAAGAGTAATATTCAGAAGCAAATCACTTTTTTATGATTAATACATATTGCTTGTTGCTTGTTGCTTGATACGGGAAATTTGAATAATATCCTCTCTTTTGAAGTTATTGGCGGTTCACCCGTGTTCCTTAATCTAATAAAGCGGGAAAAAATAAATTTTTTAAAAATTTTTAGTTTATCTTTACGTGAATAAGAAGGACATCAAGAGCCATTAAAGAGGTGAATTGAAAAGTTTTTTAACCCGTGCTCTGGTGTGCAAAAGTAATATGATGGATAAATAATTGAACGTTCATTTAATTTGGTTGTAAGAGAACCATCATAGGGCGCTTGAATCCCAAATTTTTCAGAGAAATAACGACTTATGCGAACAGTATTGGTCTCTAAATCAAGGCCATTTGAAGTTTCAAATTCATTGTCATAATAGTAACTCAATAAATCAGCAATAATCGAATTTCCTTTTTTAGCCCCCATTACCGCAGTAATAGGCTGATAGTTTCCTTCATAATTTTCATAACCACTAAAAAAATCTAAATGAAGAAATTGATCTATGTTATTAGTGATTTCAACATCTGAATCTAAATAGACTCCACCCTCATGATAAAGTGCATAAAGCCTAATATAGTCAGAAATAAAAGCCCATTTTTTGTTTTCATAGGCTTGCACTGAATATATATTTTTGATCTCCTCAAATTTTTCGTTATTCCATTCAATTATTTCATAATCAGGTAAGTATTTTTTCCAGCTATCAATGCATTTGAGTATTAAATCGGATTTTTGTTGATTACCTACCCATACATAGTGAATTTTTTTTGGGATCATTTGCTATTACCTCAATTTGTGGGTTGCATCTATTGGTGAAGAGTATATATGATTTTGTATAGAATATTGAATTAGCTAGTAACTACAACACTACTCCTGATTTCTTCTTAGCTGTAGTCAGAATTACGTTTGTCTAGTATTTTGATTCCTTGAAAGAAGTATAGTGGTGGATATGTTATTGCTACGTATATTTTAGATTTCACTCTTGATTAAGTTATATAAAAGATATAATAGAATATTTTTTCTGATGAATTTGAATCAAAAGTTATTGCAAAAAGTGTGTTAACATTGTTAGTAATAATAAAAATTTCTCTCATGTTAGCTTGTTTTGTTATTTTATGTCCGCGATTTTACCCCAGTTTTACCACCCATAAATTTCAGGCACAAAAAAACCAATCATAACTGATTGGTTTTCTTGGTAAAAGCTGGTCGGCATGAGAGGATTTGAACCTCCGACCCCCGACACCCCATGACGGTGCGCTACCAGGCTGCGCTACATGCCGATACAGGCTCGCTATACTACCGTTTTTTTGGTTAAAATCAATAGCAAGTGCTACGACTGCTTGATTTTTAAGCATTAATTAATATTAAAGCGTGTAGATTCGGCAAAAGCTCTTAGCAGCTGAGTCAAATCAGGTTTTTCACCTTTTATTCTGTTGCCTTTATCATCAAAGATATAAACCTCTCCATTTTGATGTAGATAAAGGGTTTTATTGGAATAATTCATAATCAACACCTGTTCATCACCTGATAAGACCCAGGGTTGGTTACGTTTAGGGGTAAAAAGATCTTCACCTTGAGAATAGTCTTCTGGTGAATTATCAACATAAAGTAAACGTTGCATTAAGGTAGTCATAATATCTTGATGACTGGTTAACTTATTAATTTGTTGTGGTGGAGTATTGGGCCAATATACCCATAAAGGCACCTTTATTTGTTTAAGATTGAATTTACCTTTAGTAAGCCATTTTGTTGTTTTATTTGTTTCTGTATTGCTACTATGGTTTGCCGTAATGACGATAACAGTATTGCTTAACATATTTTTTTGTTTTAACGCATCAATGATACGTTTAATTTCATAATCTAATTGTACTTTATTGTCACTTTGCGACTTATGATTATCAAAACCATTGATATTGAGAAAAGAGAACCATTTTGTATCAATTTGTATGTTATTTAGCCATTTAACCCATTCGCCGGTGGTTTGATAATCATTACCTGCACTATGTTCGGGTAACGAATAATCTGCCAGAATTGCATGACGGAAAAGTGGCGAGCTAAATCCATCTGATGAAAACAGACCAAATTGGTAGTTGTGATATTTTAATGCTTCAATCAAAGCGGAGGGTTTTCTGCTATTAAGAATACTATCCAAATAACTAGGCGATAAACCATAGAATAGACCAAATAGCGCAAGTTGATTTTGAATACCTGCACTGAGATGCTGATTGAATTGGGTACTATTTGCTTTAACAGTATTTAATGTTGGCATACCTTCAATGGTATCTTGATAGCCAAGGTTATTAACGACAAGCAACAATAAATTATACTTTGGGGCTTGTTTTTGGTAGCTAAGTGGTTTAAGTGGATATTCAATAGATAGAGCTGAAGGATTACCTTGTTGTTGTATTTTGCGTTGATATTCCTCTTGATTGAGATAGCCATAACGTTCAAGAAATTTTCGCGCTGTCATTGGATGAGATAGCGGGTAATTAGCTCGTTGCATCGTTATTGGACGATAAAAATTTGCATCAGCCCAAATATACATTAAATGTGAAGCAACAAATGCCGTGATAAAGATACCTACCAAGGGTTTAGTGAATCGTTGACGGTTTAGGCTACGTAATTTTTGCCAACTCCAGGTAGCAAATAACATCTCAATTAAGAAAATGATTGGCACACAAATAAACATCAGTTGCCATTCTCGTGCCATTTCGCCGTTTTTAGGATTTATTAATAATTCCCATAGTAGTGGCGTTAAATGGAGGTTATAGCGCGAAAAAAAAGCGATATCAAAAATGAGAAAAGTCAGTATGGTTGTGCTAAGAATGGTGTATAGAAATCTTAATAGTCGCTGTGAACCGATAATGAAAGTTATAGGAAAGATAATTAAAAGATAGCAGGCAAAAATAACAAAGCTAAAATGCCCAAGCCAACTAACAAAAGCATAAATCCGGCCGAATAGCGTATTCGGCCAATCAAAAACAAACAGATATCGGCTACTTAATACTAAACTGAGTACTATATTAAATAACGTAAACCAGTGTCCCCAGCTTATCATTTGGGAGACTTTTTCACGATAGTTTCGAGTGTTGGTCACCATGTTTTAATTTTATCTGCTAATTAGTGAATTTTTTCTTCCTTAACGGAAGAAAGTAACGCCTGAGCGAAAGATTCGGCAATAGTTTTACGCTGAGTCAGTGTAACCGTTGTATTAATTAAATTTGTTACCATGTTACCTAATACTATCAATGATAGATTAGTTGGCGCTTTATGTTTTTCTAGTACCTTGACTAATTCTAGGAGTAGATGTTCAATTTGCTCATCACTATAACGGGATGATTGTGGCATAATAAAAATCCTGAATGAATAAAGCGTTGTATTTTAGCGTATTGTTGCGTTTTTTGCTGTAGTTGTTTTGTCTAATTTAACAGGATAATTTCATTTAGTAATATTTTAAATTAACCCGTTTCCATAATTTATAAATCTTATTATATGCCCATAATACAAAAATGTTATATCAATAGATACCAATTTGGCCGCGGGGAAAGGTTATCGATGTTTGAATACCATTGATCTTTATGCCATAAAGAAAATAAGGAGTAAATGATGAGTCTGGATATTTGCCAGATTGCTTTACATCAGTTGATCAAACGTGATGAACAAACATTAGAGGTTGTGCTGCGTGATTCTTTATTAGGTACGGATAATATCGTGCATGAAATGATGGCAGAATTGCATCGAATATATGGCGCTAAAAGTAAAGCCTTTGCCACTTTTAATCAAGCGAGCGAATTAGCGGAAGCATTAGTTTCTTTCAGAAAAGGAGATGAAAACTTTTTGGGATTTAGCCGAGCAGCTACAATTCGTTTGCGGGATGAATTGGCAAAATATCCATTTGCAGAAGGTGGGGTGGTACTATTTTGTCAATATCGTTATTTAGCGGTAGATTACTTATTAATAGCCATATTAAATAGCTGTAATAGTATGTTTGTTAATGATAATTTAGAATTAAACACTACTCATTATCTTGATATTCCGCATGTAGATATTGTTGCTCGCATAGACTTGACTGAATGGGAAAGAAATCCTGCTTCCGAACGTTATTTAACTTTTTTAAAAGGGCGTGTTGGGCGTAAAGTGTCTGATTTTTTTATGGATTTTCTGTCAGCTAGCGAAGGCATGAATGCTAAAATACAGAATAAAGAATTGCTGCAAGCTGTGAATGATTATTGTGATTCTTCTGAGTTAAACCAGGCAGCAACGCAGGAATATCGACAGCAAGTTTATCGCTATTGTAATGAGCAACAACAAGCCGGAGAAGAAATTGAATTAAAGCGCTTATCAAAAGAGTTACCCGCTTTAGGAGAGCAAAATTTTGTTGAATTTACTCAACAAAATGGCTATCAATTAGCAGAAAGTTTTCCACCAGATCGTACGACTCTCAAACAATTAACCAAATATTCAGGTAGTGGCGGTGGCTTGACCATTAACTTTGATGCTTTGTTATTGAATGAGCGTGTTTTTTGGGATCCGGCAACGGATACTTTAACAATTAAAGGTACACCACCGAACTTACGTGAGCAATTAGAGCGTAGTAAGAAAAGCCGTTGATGATGGTGAAAAACAAATAACGCCGCAAGGCCGGCGTTATTGATGATTGGCTTAGTAAAAAAGCGCAATTTTGCGTTATTAAACCCGCAAGAAATCGATATGGGTTAGTTTAGGCTTAAACGGATGACGCTGAACCGCTTGTACTTTAACTTTGGTTTTTTTGCCGTCAACCACCAGCGTTAATACTTCATAAAACTCTGGCTTGCTTTCTTGGTTGATAACTTCATCATGGTTGAGTTCAATAGAAACGGGCTCTTGATCACCACCATAGACGATAGCCGGTAATTTGTTGTTTTTACGCAGACGGCGGCTCGCACCCTTACCCTGCTCTTTGCGAATTTCTGCATTAATAGTTAGCATGATTTGTTCTCATAATGTAAAAAGACTCTGCGACAGGCGACCCAGTAGCAGATCTGTTAATAAAAACTTGTTAGTAATTGCTAATCAAGCGGGCGGCATTCTAGCGAAAAAAACGCGCTACAGCAAATAAAGTTCCTAATTTTAGGACATTTATATTCTTTTAAGGAACAGCAGCTAGGTAGCAAAGCCAAATGGCAATCATTATATTAATAGAGGTTGTCAGCCAGACGATACTTTCCTTGGTAGTCAAAAATTTTTTCTCTTATTTGCCAAAACCGGTTTTGTTTACGTGCGATAACAAAGTTAGGATGACGTAATCTTGTCTTTTGACGTAGGATATCGGCAGCAGTTTGCCATTGGAACGGAAGGCCTGGAGCTCTCTGGTGTAGCAACAGAAAACGTTGCTCAAAGACTTTGCGCTGAGCTGACGTTGTTAATCTAAACAGTTCTGAGACATTGCTACCATCTTCATCGTAGTAAGTGACTTTTAACCATTCTCCTTTCTTATCGTGTCCGGCAGTCAGTTGCATGCCACCGCAGCGAAGGATCAGGGAGTTTTTCATTTTTAACGCTGCTTTTAACATATCATCGGGATCAACTAAAATCGCCTGACATTGATGACAACGTCGTGCTGCAATGTCATTTTCAGCATCACAGTCGGGACATTGTTTAAAACGAAAGCGAAATTGACACTGTTTTTTTTGTCCGTTGAGCTTTTCTTCCCAGCCTTGGCAGCGACGGCCGTAATGCTCAATTACTTGACCGTCTGAATCGTTTTTTCCCCAAAATAGATTGGCAAAATGACAAAGTGGGCAAAAAACTTGAACGGGCACGTTGTGTGGATCACGTTTGGGGCTACCAATTTCTGGCATATAAAGATCATGGGGATTTCCTGCATAATCAAGAATAATACATTGGTTTTTGTTCGGAAATAGCCTTAATCCGCGACCAATTATTTGTTGATAGAGGCTCACTGATTCAGTGGGACGTAAAATAGCAATCAGATCGACATGAGGGGCATCAAAGCCAGTGGTTAAGACCGATACGTTAACTAAATAGCGAATTTTTTGTGCTTTAAACGCATAAATAGTTTTTTCACGGACTATTGCTGTCGTCTCTGCGCAAATCAATGCTGCTTCGTTATTAGGTAATAATGTTAAAATTTCTTTGGCATGCTCAACGGTAGCGGCGAAGATCATACAGCCCTGACAGGAACGGGCATATTCGATAATTTGCTTAATAATCAGGGGAGTGACTCTTTGCTGACGTTTAATTTCCTGATCTAAATCCGCGTGATTAAAAATGCCTTCTTGACTTAAGCGCAATTGACTAAAGTCGTATTGAATAACTGGCATATCTAGGCGTTTAGGTGGCACAAGGTAATGGTTTTTTATCATATATCTTAACGGTAGTTCATAAATACAATCACGAAAAAAACAGTTTTCATCGCCTTTTATCATACCATGGTAGTGATACTGATATATCCAGCCTTCCGACAGACGATAAGGTGTTGCCGTCAACCCTAAAACACATAACTTAGGGTTATTGTGTTGCAATTTTTGAATGATTTGTTGATATTGACCATCGTTATTGAGACTGATGCGGTGGCATTCATCAATAATTAATAGCGAAAAGGGAGCATTAAAATCAGTTAAATTTTTTGCCACAGATTGTACGCTTGCAAAAACAACTTTATTTTCATTTTGTTTTTTATGAAGTCCGGCGGCATAAATGTCAGCAGTTAATCCATAGGAGTGGTATTTATTATGGTTCTGTTCAACAAGTTCTTTTACATGGGCTAATACCAGTACTCGTCCACGGGCCAATCGAGCTAATTCAGCAATTACAAGACTTTTTCCTGCACCAGTAGGTAACACAATGACCGCCGGTTCTTTATGGCGGCGAAAATAGTTTATTGCTGCATGAACGGTGTCTTGTTGATATGGTCTTAGTGTAACTATCATGATTATTGACTAAAATATTAAAATAAATAACAAGTAGATTAGCATTTTTCGCTAATTCATATTGAAGTAATCTATATTAAAAATAAAATCTACTGTAGCAAGCTATATCTTCTCTAACAAGTTATTGATATAATTGATTGCATTATAATTATTCACGTTACTTATTATCAGTGTTGTTTAATAGCAATGATTGTAATCATTCAATGATTTAGCATAATAATACCTATGCATTCTAACCCTTTCATATAGATTTAAAAATTATGATGCGCCTCGATAAGTTTTTATCTCAACAACTAACAATCAGCCGTGGCTTGGTCATGCGAGAATTACGAGCAGGAAAAGTTATGGTTAATAATGCAGTAATAAAAACCGGATCTTATCAAATTACCTCTGAGATGGTAGTTAGTTATGAAGATGTCGTATTGCAACATATTATTGGCCCGCGCTATTTTATGTTGAATAAACCACAAGGTTATGTTTGTTCGACGGTAGATAGCGTTAACCCAACAATTTTATCGTTTGTTGATGAACCAGCTATAACAAAGTTACATATTGCTGGCAGATTAGACATAGATACAACTGGGTTAGTAATTATAACTGATGATGGAAAGTGGACACATAAAATGATCTCGCCAAAACATCAGTGTGAGAAAACTTATCTTGTCACATTGGCACAACCGATTTCAACTGAGGTAGCTGATAAGTTTTTAGCAGGGATATGGCTTAAAGGTGAAAAATTACCTACAAAGCCTGCAAAGCTATCGATAGTTTCATCAATGCAGGTGCGCTTGACAATTAGTGAAGGCCGGTATCATCAAGTGAAAAGAATGTTTGCTGCGGTGGGTAATCATGTTTGTGCACTTCATCGTGAGCGCATTGGTGGTATTTATCTTGATCCAGCATTAAGGGCTGGCGAATATCGTTCTTTAACACAAGAAGAAATCAAAACTATTTAAATTATATTTTTATTTTCTCGATTTGGGAGTATGTTAGTATGCAACGTCAGCGTTCCTCTTATTTCAGCCTAATTTTAATTTTAGGCCTTATATCCATGTTGATGCCATTAGCCATTGACATGTATTTGCCTAGTTTACCATCGATTGCAAAAAGTTTTAATGTTGATACCGGTCAAGTTCAGATGACCTTAAATAGCTATATTTTCGGCTTTGCAATAGGTCAACTATTTTATGGCCCGATGGCAGATAGTATAGGCCGAAAGCCTGTGATATTGGGTGGCGTGATAATTTTTGCAATTACTTCAGGGATTTGTGCTCTAGCCAGTAATATTGATCAATTTATTTTTGTCCGTTTTTTACAAGGATTATCGGCTGCAGCAGCAAGTGTTGTCATAACTGCTTTGATGAGAGATATGTTTAGTAGTGATGAATTTTCACGTAGCATGTCTTTTGTTTTGTTAGTCATGACCATCGCGCCATTATTAGCACCGATTTTAGGTGGTATGGCGATGATTTGGTTTTCCTGGCATGCTATTTTTTGGATTATTTCCTTAGCAGCAATTATAGCGGCTTTATTAGTTACTTTTTTTATTCATGAAACTTTACCTAAGGAAAAAAGGCAAAAATTCCATTTACGTAATACTATAAAACAAATTTTTACCTTGTTCCGCGCTAGACAAGTCTTTTGCTATATTCTTGCTAGTGGGTTTTCCTTTGCTGGGTTGTTTTCATTTTTAAATACTGGACCATTTGTCTATATTGAATTAAATGGGGTTTCACCACAGCATTTTGGTTATTATTTTGGCTTAAATATTGTTTTTTTGTTTTTACTGACTACGCTTAATAGCCGTTATGTACGCCATTTTGGCGCATTGAAAATGTTACATATTGGCTTAACACTGCAATTCATTATGGGGATGTGGCTGATTCTTAGCACTATATTGGACTTAGGTTTTATTCCTATGATATTTGGTGTTGCTGTTTATGTTGGTAG
This sequence comes from Arsenophonus sp. aPb, assembly GCF_029873475.1. Classification (NCBI taxonomy): domain Bacteria; kingdom Pseudomonadati; phylum Pseudomonadota; class Gammaproteobacteria; order Enterobacterales; family Morganellaceae; genus Arsenophonus; species Arsenophonus sp. aPb. The sequence goes on along the minus strand of NZ_CP123499.1, from coordinate 1,976,994 downwards.
TATTGCTATGATCTCTTCTAATGCAATGTCTGTCATTTTAGATAATTATCCACATATTGCTGGAACAGTTTCATCTTTAGTTGGCACAATACGTTTCGGTATTGGTGCATTTTTTGGTTACTTGCTTTCTTGTTTCAAAACAACGACAGCCTGGTCGATGGTAGGATTTATGGGATTATGCGTTTGTCTTGCAATGGGGTTTATTTTATTGGCCAATTACAGTAAAGACTAATACAATTAAAATTACTTATCTATTTTATAAAAAATAAGTTTTATTAGTGTTATGTCTTTATTCAAATACTTTTTTATTAATATGGACTCAGTGTAATTTCTTATCTTTTACTTCGATAACAACCACAATTTAGATTGGCTCAATTCATGAGCCGAACAGTTTATTCATTATTTTATCTTTTATTACTGCTTATTTAAGCTAATTGGTTGATATATGGATTTTTATAAAAAATCAAATTAAATGTTACAGTTTGCGATTGAAAGATAAGATATTTCGTTAACTTTTTTAACATATTTTGTTTTGTTTAAGCTAGATTTTTATATTACAATAACATAAATTTATCATATTAATATGATGTAAAATACCAGGATAAGTATAAAATAACTTGATAAGTTAGTATGTTAAGTTATTTTTTTACTTAAATAGAAAAATAATATAATTAATTACAATATAGGGTTTTTAGTGGGTAATTTTAAGTTATCTGTCATTCATCGTTTACCTCAAAATTATCGATGGTTAACAGGGCATGCAGGTAAAAAAATCGAGGTAATGCCTGATAATATATCCAGCTGCAAGTCTAATATATTAATTGGCTTTAAAGTTCTTTGTTATGATATTAGCGATAATTTGGCGGTGTTAAAATATCTAAGTTCAGCTTTAGATGAAATGCAAATTGCTAATGATTTACTTGAATGGCAAGGTCAAATTTGTCTTTTTATTCGTTATGAAGATGAAGGTTTAGCGAATTGTCATTTTAAGACAGCAGGTGTAGCTATTGCGGAATCAATAACGCTACCTTGTTATTCTCATTAGATATTAGTATGTATCGATGATTCGACGAGCGGCATAATAACGCTTACTCCAATAATCATCATTTATTGCAGAAACTGTGACACCACTACTTGTTGATGCATGGACAAATTTATCATTACCAATATAAATACCGACATGTCGATTGGTTGGGCCAGTTCTAAAAAAAACTAGATCGCCAGGGCGTAAATTTTGTTGCTTGACCCAGTGGCCGGTATATTGTTGTTCATCAGTTGAGCGAGGTAAATCAACACCAAATTTCTCACTAAACATACGTTGGGTAAAGGCTGAGCAATCAATACCTTTCTTAGTTGTACCACCAAAACGGTAAGCAACACCTCTCCAGTTTGCATACTGCTCTAAAATTTTTGTTTTTATTTCCACATTGCGTACTAATTGCTCAAACTCAGCTTGTGATACCTGATAAAGTGAGTTAGATTGTGTTTTATATAGCGATGAATTTGGTGAATTACAAGCGGATAGCAATAAAGTAATGACTAATGCCGGAGTGGGTTTCATACAGTATTTCAGTAACGGTTGAAGTTTTACCATTATTGATTTATCCCTTGCTTATCCTTGTGTGGATTTTTGCCATAAAGTAAATTTGACGATATTTTATTTTTCCTGTTGAAGGCTAAAATATCAATAATATTGTTAGTTATATAAATGTATATAGCTCAACACCTTTTCCAAATACATTAATATGTTAAACATAAACAAGTTTATACAAGGAAATAAAAAATGGCGAGTTTTCTTGTATTAATTTACAAAAAAGCAAATTTTTTAATTAAAAATAGAGATGATGTAAATAAACTTATTTCATAAAGGGTTTAATATTTGCGTTAAGTATACTATTAAGACAGTAAGATTATTGGTGATTAGCAATGCAAATGGGCTAATTAATAAAAATTTATGTTAAATCGGTTAACAATATCTTATTAATAGATAGTTATTTTTTTTGTTAAATGTTTTAATAAAATTGAGTCTGTTATTTAGATAATTTAGTCTGTTTTTCAGTAGCAAAAAATTATTTAATTCTGTATATATTTGGAAATTGTTATTTTAAGATTTTACGCTAATAAGTCGTTTTTATTTTACTCATTAAATTTTTGACTTTACAAGTCAGATATATGATATTTATCATATTAAACTCGTAATCCTGATGCCTATAGAGCAATAAATTCAAATAGAATTAAATTAGTGTGATTAATACATAACAAAATATCTTAATAAAAAAGAGTAATAAGGTATTATATTAAAAGCAATAAAATAGTAAATTTATTATTACATAAAAACTATGTTATGTGGAATTTTGTGGTTAGCAATATTTTATGTTTCAACCAAATATTTAGTTATAGTTGTATAATTTAATTTTACTAAATCACTGGCAAATTCACTGCAATTACTCAATAAAATATTCAATAGTAATTTTATTTAATGATCAGGATTAAACTTTTTATGATTTTACAAGAAAAATATGGCAATGCTGTGCCTAAGAGTAAGCTAGCCTGCTATTTAAATAAAAATTTTTTGTTTATACTAGCATTAATTTTATTATCTCACCTTTATTATGGTGCTATTACTGCGCCAATTTGTCAAAATATTGTAAATGATAATATGTTGGCAACAAATTATTGGCATAAATCTGGCAAAGTGGTAATCCGGAAGGTATGTATGCATTCATTAATAAAATAGCGACAAAAATCACTCGCTAAATATGATGAAACGCATTTTTGTGCGTTAATATAAGAAAAATGCCGGGCATGCTGGAAATTAGCTATCATTGATTTTATATTAAAGTGAGTCACTTTTATTTTTTTATTGGTATAACTGCTCTTTAATTAAGAGCAGCTATTATTTAATTTTTATCGGTTTTAGTCACAACGTCCCATATAACGGCGTTCTGCAATATGAATGCGAATTTTTTCGCCGATTGATAAATATTCAGGAACTTGTATTATTAGCCCGGTTGCCATCATAGCTGGTTTTGTTCTTGCATTGGCTGATGCCCCTTTGATACTTAGTGCTGTTTCTACAATTACCATATCAACAGTTTGGGGAAGTTCTAACGCGATAGCTTGGTTATTCATTACTAAAACTTGCAAACCAGGAATCCCTGAGGCAGTAAAAAATAAAAGTTCTTCTTCTATATCTGTTTTTTTAAAATTATAAGGAGTGAAATCTTCATTATCCATAAATACATATTCATCAGCATCAACATAAGAAAAACTTACTGCCCGATGAGTTAAATGGATTGTTTCAAGATTATCGTCGCCTTTAAAACGCTCTTCAACTTTTTGTCCTGTTTTAATATCAGTAAAACGCATTTTGTAGAGGGTGCTGGCGCCTCGTGCGCTTGGAGTTTGAATATCAATATCTTTTACTAATAGCAATTTACCATTTAAGTTTACTGCATAACCTCTTTTTATTTCATTGGCTCTAGCCATGTGAATTCCTTTCATTAAATAATTATAATCCCAATTTTATAATAAAATTATCTGTAGTTAGAATACAAAGTAATGCTTAGTAAAAATTATGCCCCATAACAACTAAGATCACAAAGTATGAGGCGTTGAAATTAATTTAAGCAAAGATACACTACTTATATACAGGCAAAATATTAAATAGTGCCAAAATATGAATAACTGCGTTAATCAAGCCGAATAATATGACAAAATAAATTAATAGATTACCGCCAGGCGCATGATAAACAGCTTGCGGGAATTTTTTCCGGCTAGCTTTAGCCATCATTGCCGGCACAATGACTGCCCATATAGTTGCAGCTAGACCAGCAAAGCCAATCGCATGTATAAAACCATCAGGATAGTATAAAGCTAAAAGGGTAGGCGGAATAAAGGTTATCAAAGCGGATTTTAAGCGGCCTTGATCATTATCTTTAAATTTGAAAAAATCGGCAATGAAATCAAATAGTCCAAGTGTAACGCCTAAAAAAGAACTCGCAAGTGCCATATATGAAAACAGATTTAAACCCTGTTTTACAATATTGTTATTGATGCTGTGATTCATTTGTTTTAATAGCGAGTCAACATTACCACCTTCTGTAATTATTTGTTTAAAGGTTGCACGAGGTATATTACCTTGAATAGCATATTGCCATAAGATATAAATGATTAAAGCAATAAGGGTGCCATATAACAAACTTCGAACAACGGCTTTACTTTCCTTATGGTAATATTTTACTAAACCGGGTACATTACCATGGAAGCCAAAAGAAGTTAGTAAATAAGGTAAAGCAATAAATGCATAAGGTAAATAATCCGTATCCAGGCTATTTTGATTGAATAAGATAGTAGATGAAACGCTACTAAACATGCCACTCACAGACATAATAAAAGTAATAACCATTCCACCAATTAGAATTGTACTTAGACGGTCAACGGCTTTAGTCGATAGCCAAACTACGAAAGCAATTAATAAGCTAAACAATAAACCGGCAATAGGGTGATTTATTGGTATGATCTTATTAAGATTATGTGTAATGATCGAACCACCGGCTGAAATATAAGCATAAGTTAAGATATAAAGAACAAATGTAATAGAAATGCTATTTAGTAAATTCCAGCGTGCGCCAAGTAAATCTTTTACCATAGTATGAAAGCTGGCACCGCAAGGGTAATTCATGTTGGCTTCTAAGATCATCAAACCAGAAAAAAACATACATGCCCAAGTATAAACTAATAAAATAATTGAACCTGTAAACCAGACGCCAGAAGTGACAATAGGAATAGAAAACATACCGGCACCTACAGTTGTGCCTGCAATGATCATGGCACCACCAAGTAAAGAAGGGCGTTTAAAATTTTGGATTACATCACTAGCCATTGTAGCCTCTAAATATTATTGTTTTTGTGTACTAGCATGATGATACATGATGTATGATATTTAAGTAAATTAATATTTTTTTCCAGTTATGAAAATTGTTTTTAATCTTAGTCTTAGAATGCCGTGCTTGGTCGATTTTTGTTTTAATAAATGAAGCAGTGCGTTTGTTATAACCTATTGATTTTTTTATATTTTCATCTTAATTAAGAATAGCCTAGTGAGGTAATAATTAAACAGATAGAAATGCATATTAATTTATTTTCTTACATCTTTAAATCATAATAATAGCCATATATTATGACCGGTTACTGATAAAAATTAGCCACAATAGGAAAATTTTCACCTATTGTCAGAACGATGTATTTGATGAAGGTTAATTATTGTTGCGACTTTAACCAGCTGATTTCTTGAGACCAAATTTCGGGATTTATGGTTTCCAGGATCAAAGGTATATTATTGAAGCGGTTATCTTTCATAATATAACTAAAAGCGGTGTAACCGATATTACCTTGGCCTAAGCTTTGGTGGCGATCAACATGACTGGCAAATTGGCTTTTGGCATCATTTAAATGCATTGCTCGTAGATATTGAAAACCGACAATTTTATTAAATTGGGCAAAAGTATTATCGCAAGCTTGTTTTGTTCGTAAGTCATAACCTGCGGCAAAAGCATGACAGGTATCCAAACAAACACCAACTCGCTGTTTATCTTCGATATCTTCAATTATCGCTGCCAGATGCTCAAATTTAAATCCTAAATTGGAGCCTTGACCGGCAGTATTTTCAATTACAGCAATGACATTTTTAGTTTGCGCTAAAGTAATATTGATTGATTCAGCAATACGGGCAAGACATACATCAACGGTAATTTTATTCAGATGACTGCCAGGATGAAAATTGAGCAAAGTAATACCTAATTGCTCACAACGTTGCATTTCATCCAGAAAAGCGGCACGTGATTTTTTCAGTGCTTCAGTTTCTGGATGACCTAAATTAATAAGATAACTATCGTGTGGTAGAATTTGCTGTTTGCCAAAACCATATTTCTCACAATTGAGTTTAAATTGTTCAACTGTTTCCGGTTTTAAAGGTGGAGCTTGCCATTGACGCTGGTTTTTGGTGAAAAGAGCAAAGGCAGTGGCATTGATTTCATGAGCACGGAGTACTGCTTGATCAACACCGCCAGCAGCGCTGACATGGGCTCCAACAAATTTCATTTTTTTCTCCTGATTTTATTTTAATTATGGCACTTTTGGCTTAGAAATGAAATGTATAGCCTTAAGTCATTTAGTTATTAATAATTTCTGGTTACTATCGGCAAAGGCGACAAAAAAACAAAATTCTATCGGATGTTAGTGAAAAATCGATTGCATTGATGAATTTATAAATAAGCCACCGATAGTTAGCCAACCAAAAAGGCACATAGCCATAACTAGTGGTTTGATCCCTGCCTGTCGAATTGCACTAATATGGGTGGTTAATCCAAGTGCAGCCATCGCCATAGATAATAGAATAGTATCAAGAGTAATAATGGATTGAACTAAAATTTGTGGCAATAAATGAAAAGAGTTTATGTACGCAATGATAATAAAAAATATTGCAAACCAAGGGATCACAATAGTGGGTTTTGATTGGGATAAATTGCTGGTTATCATTTTGCGATTTAGATAACCTGATAATATCAATAAAAATGGTGCTAACATCATAACGCGGATCATTTTACTGATCACTGCACTATTTTCAGCTTCAGGGCTAATTGCATGGCCAGCAGCAACTACTTGAGCGACTTCATGCACAGTAGAGCCAATAAAAATACCAAACTGAGCCGGATCAAGGGAAAACCAGTGATAAATTTGATTTAGATGATAAAACCACGGATAGATAAAAATAGCCAAGGTACCAAAAATAACTACCGTTGCAACCGCAATTGTAACTTTATCTGCCGAAGTTTTAATGACAGATTCTGTTGCTAAAACTGCAGCAGCTCCACAAATGCTACTACCGGCTCCAATTAATATGGTCGTCTGGCTATCCAAGTTTAAAAGATATTTACCGATTAACAGTGCAATTAAGAATGTGGAAGTTAGCATAATAAGATCAGTCATAATGCCAATCGTACCAACCTCCATAATTTGTTGAAATGTTAAACGAAAACCGTACAAAATAATCCCTGTTCTTAATAAATAATGTTTAGCGAATTTGATCCCTTCGTCACAGGAGGGTTTTACAGCAAAATAAACGGTATTTCCAATCACAATACCCAACAGGATCGCTAGGCTTAGAGCACTTAACCCAATATTTGCAAACCATTCTTTATTACCTAGATAAACGGCAATAGTAGTTACAAAACCTGTTAATAATAAGCCTGGTACATATTTAAAATTTTTATTCTTAATTTGTGTTGTCATAAAGTTTTAACCATTGGTTTATGCAATATGCACTATTTCATTCTGTTATAAGCATATATCATTAAAATATATCTTGAAAATAGATTATTTTTATATTATTAATTAATAAAAGTGGTAGATTAATGTTTGGTTAGATTGTTATGTTAGTTTGGTTTATATGGTTAACTAATAAAGCGAGCATTGTTATGCGAATAACTTTTAGACAACTTGAAGTTTTTATTGAAATTTTGCAATGTGGCTCAACAATCCAGGCTGCTCAATCATTGGCATTATCACAATCAGCGGTAAGTGCGGCCTTAACAGATTTGGAGTCACAACTTGAGGTACAGTTATTTGATCGGGTTGGTAAACGTTTAGTAACTAATGAATATGGTCGGTTATTATATCCAAAAGTATTAGCATTACTTGAACAAGCAACAGAAGTTGAACAGATTGCAAAAAAAGGATTAGCAGCGGTAAAACTGGCAGCAAGTACGACGATTGGTAATTATATTTTGCCAGCGAAATTGATACATTATCGTCATGATAATCCTACTATCCCTTTTGAATTATCAATAAATAATACTGAGGAAGTGATTAAAGCGGTACTCGAATTCAAGGTTGATTTAGGTTTAATTGAAGGCTGCTGTTATGAACCAGAATTAATTACTATACCATGGAAAAAAGATCAGCTGGTGGTATTCTGTTCGCCGAATAACCCACTAGCAGGTCGTCAATTAAAACAACATGAACTAGAAAATGCGAACTGGATTTTGCGTGAAAGCGGTTCAGGAACCCGTAATATTGTTGATCAACTGTTATTGAGTAAACTAAGCCAGTGCAATATTTTAATCGAATTTAATAATTCTGAAGCCATTAAGCATGCTGTCATGAATGGTATGGGAATAAGTTGTTTATCTTATCTCACTATAGAAGAACAATTAAAGAATGGCTCATTGGTTGCGTTAGATATTGTTGAACTTGAACTTTCACGGATATTATATTTAATTCATCATCAAAATAAACATTTATCTAAGGCATTATTACTTTTGTTAGAATATTTTCAATGAAATTTTAATAATAAGATCCTGCGCAAAACTAATAATTATCCGTCAATTATGAAGGTATCTTATAACTGATAATAGTTGCTTATTCCTGCTAACACTATCTGTTACAATCACTGGCGTTAAGATCCACGTTGAATAAAAGGTCATTAATGTCAGAACAATCAACACAGACATCACAGGGCACTACAACAAAACTGCGTCGAGAACTAAAAGCACGTCATTTGACGATGATAGCTATTGGGGGCTCTATTGGTACTGGATTATTTGTTGCTTCCGGTGCAACAGTAGCGCAAGCGGGCCCAGGTGGTGCTTTATTATCTTATATTATTATTGGTTTAATGGTTTATTTTTTAATGACCAGTTTAGGCGAGCTTGCGGCTTATTTACCCGTTTCCGGCTCGTTTTCTACTTATGGTTCGCGATATGTAGATGAAGGCTTTGGTTTCGCTCTTGGCTGGAACTATTGGTATAACTGGGCGGTCACTATAGCTGTTGACTTAGTTGCTGCTCAACTAGTTATGGGATATTGGTTTCCTGAGATTGATGGCTGGATTTGGAGCGCGATTTTTCTGTTTATTATTTTTATGCTTAATTATATTTCTGTTAAAGGATTTGGTGAGGCAGAGTATTGGTTTTCTTTAATTAAAGTCATTACCGTCATTATTTTTATTGTAGTTGGCGTATTAATGATTATTGGTATTTTTCGCGGGGCAGAAAATGCTGGCTGGCATAACTGGCAGATTGGAGAAGCACCTTTTGTTGGGGGCTTCTCAGCAATGATTGGGGTTGCTATGATCGTCGGTTTTTCTTTTCAGGGTACGGAATTAATTGGTATTGCTGCTGGTGAATCTAAAGATCCGGGTAAAAATATTCCTAAAGCGGTACGCCAAGTATTTTGGCGAATTTTGTTATTTTATGTTTTTGCTATATTGGTGATAAGTTTAATTATCCCATATATGGATCCTCGCTTATTGCGTAATGATGTCAGTGATATTAGTGTTAGTCCTTTTACCTTGGTTTTTGAAAATGCAGGATTATTATCCGCTGCGGCTGTCATGAACGCGGTGATTTTAACGGCAGTATTATCCGCTGGTAATTCAGGTATGTATGCTTCTACCCGAATGCTATATACCTTGGCCAAAGAAGGAAAGGCGCCAAAAATCTTTTCCCACTTATCACAGGGAGGGGTTCCTCGCTATGCTTTGATTGCGACTACCGTCGTGGCAGCACTCTGTTTTTTAAGTTCAATGTTTGGTAATCAAGTTGTTTACTTATGGTTACTGAATACTTCAGGTATGACCGGATTTATTGCCTGGTTAGGGATTGCTATCAGCCATTATCGTTTTCGTAAAGGTTATATGTTACAAGGCTATGATTTGAATAAATTGCCATATCGTTCAGGCTTTTTTCCAATTGGCCCTATTTTTGCTTTTGTTCTCTGTTTAGTCATTACATTAGGCCAAAATTATCAGGCATTTTTAGTGGACAAGATTGATTGGTATGGTGTGATTGCTACCTATATTGGTATTCCTCTATTTCTTGTTATCTGGTTTGGTTATAAACTGATCAAGAAAACACATTTTGTTCACTACCGGCAGATGGATTTTCCTGAGTATGATCAAAATCTAAACAAGTAATTGTTAATAATCCTCTCGATTTTCAATAAAGACACACGCATTTTATGCGTGTGTCGAGCGGTAATTTTTACCTAGGTCAAAAAACAAATAAAAAAAAGTAACGTTAGTAATAATCGTATTGATAATAATTATTATTTGCTTTATTGTTACGCGCAAATCGGATCAGTTGAATGGAGAGGCAATCAAGTGAAGTTTGCGTACAGTTTTATTAGCAAGGGCGTTGATAGCTGTTTATTAGCGGGTATAACGTTAATGACATCGTTTGCAGCATGGTCAGTAACGGTGACTGATGTAGCGGGCCGCACTGTTCAGGTACCAGATAAAGTAAATCGCATTTTGTTGGGAGAAGGACGCTTATTTCATGCTATTGCTTTACTGGAAGGAAATAAACCTTTAGCACGTATTGTTGGTTGGCAAGGTGATTTTCGTAAACTTGATCCGCAATCTTATGCTGTTTATAAAGCTAAGTTTCCAGAAATTGACAAAATTCCTTTAATTGGTAATACCAGTGCCGAAAGTGTTAGTGCGGAAAAAGTATTAACACTAAATCCTGATATCGCTATTTTTGGCCTATCTGGGCACGGCCCGGGCAAAAATAGTGAATTGGTTATGCAACTAGAAAAGGCTGGTGTACCGGTTATTTTTGTTGATTTTCGTAGTGAGCCACTGAAAAATACTTTACCAAGTATTCGCTTATTGGGTAAGGCGTTGCAGCGGGAGCAACAGGCTGAAAAATACGCCAATTTCTATCAAAAAAATCTTAAGCTGGTAACGGATATTACTAATAATATTCCTAATGATAAAAAACCAACTGTTTTTATTGAATTAAGAGCGGGTTCCTCCGAAGACTGCTGTGGTACAGCGGGCAATGGTAATATGGGCAATTTTATTGATCTAGCCGGTGGAATAAATATCGCTAAAAATGCGTTACCTGGGCCATTAGGGATGATGAACCTTGAGAAAGTCATTGCTGATGATCCTGCAATTTATATTGCCAGTGGGGCCAAGATGCCTGGCAGCAAAGAAGCAGGTGTGCAATTAGGTGCTTTATCAACAGAAAAAGCGGCTATAACCAGTTTAGCCAAAATAACTGAACGCAAAGGTATTAACACGCTATCAGCGGTTAAAAATGGACGCCGCTATGCTATTTGGCATAATTATTATAATTCACCCTATAACGTTATTGCGACTCAAATTTTTGCTAAATGGTTCTACCCAGATAAATTTGCCGATCTGGATCCGCAAACCACGATGAAAGAGTTATATCGTCAATTTTTAACGATAGAGCCAACGGGTGTCTACTGGGTTAGTCAAGACTCATTAAAAAGCAGGTAATTATTTTCAATGAGTATGACGACTGAACCTATGTCAGCTATTAGGCAGCAAGCTAACCATGATGGCATTAATATTAAAGCGCATTATCAATATATATTGAAACGTCGGATTATATTGATGTTGTCAATTGTTATGTTAATTATGCTGTCTTTAGTAATTGATTTTACCTTGGGGCCATCAGGTCTTTCTTTAACTAAGCTATGGCAAACATTAATCTCACCAGTTAGTGTTGATATTGCTACTCAGGTGATTGTTTGGGATATTCGCTTACCTTATGCATTAATGGCTGTCATGGTTGGTATGTCACTTGGACTGGCGGGTGCTGAAATGCAGACCATATTAAATAATCCGCTAGCCAGCCCTTTTACATTAGGTGTTTCAAGTGCCGCCTCTTTTGGTGCCGCATTAGCAATCGTTTCTGGCATTGGTATTGCCGGTATCTCCGAACAATGGTTTATTTCTGTTAATGCTTTTATCTTCGCTTTACTAGCGGTATTAATGTTAGATGCGATCACCCGTTGGACACGCATTGCAACTTCCGGTGTGGTACTGTTTGGTATTGCATTAGTGTTTACCTTTAATGCATTAGTTTCGATGATGCAATTTATTGCCACTGAAGATACCTTGCAGGGATTAGTCTTCTGGACAATGGGGAGTTTGGCAAAAGCAACTTGGACAAAGCTTGCGATTATGGCAGCCGTTTTTGCAGTTATTTTTCCCATTTCCATCATGAGTGCCTGGAAATTAACTGCGTTACGTTTAGGAGAAGATCGTGCTATCAGTTTTGGTATTGATGTTCGTCGGTTGCGTTTGGCAACATTATTAAGAATTAGCATGTTGGCGGCTTTATCCGTCGCTTTTGTCGGCCCTATTGCTTTTATTGGTTTAGTTGCTCCCCACATTGCTCGAATGATGTTTGGCGAAGATCATCGATTTTATTTACCAGCCAGTGCCTTAATTGGCGCGTTAGTACTATCGATGGCTTCGATTGCGTCAAAGAATATTATTCCAGGTGTCATTATACCTGTTGGCATCGTAACCTCATTGGTCGGAGTTCCTTTTTTCTTGAGTATGATCCTGCGTCATAGAGGTAATATTTAATGATAAATGGATTACAAATAAATCAATTTTATGCAGGTTATCCTAAATGTCCGGTGATCCAAAATTTGTTCACCGGTATTTTACCTAAAGGAAAAATTACTGTTTTGCTTGGGCCAAATGGTAGTGGTAAATCTACGCTATTACGCTCTTTGGCTGGATTAAATAACGCTACTGGCCAGTTATGGTTAGATGGGCAGGATCTGATGTCGATGAATTTTGCTCAACGCGCTAAACAAATTGTTTATTTGCCACAATCATTACCGGCTGGTGTTCATTTACATGTGCTGGAGTCAATTATTGTTGCCCAACGTGCTGCTGGCGGAGAGTGTCATCAGATCTGCCAATTAGAGGTCATGAAACTGCTACGGCAATTAGGCATAGAGCATTTGGCATTATGTTATTTAGATCAGTTATCAGGTGGACAAAAGCAACTAGTTGGTTTAGCTCAATCGCTTATTCGGCAACCAAAACTATTGCTACTTGATGAACCATTGAGTGCGCTGGATTTAAATTATCAATTTCATGTTATGGACTTAGTGGCTAAAGAAACTAAGCGTAGAGATATTATTACTATTGTTGTTGTGCACGATATTAATATTGCCTTAAGACATGGTGAACATATATTAATGTTAAAAGAGGGTTGTTTAGTTGCAGAAGGTGCGGCTCAGGAGGTTATAACACCTCAAAATCTGGCTAATGTTTATGGTGTCGTTGGACGCATTGAGCGCTGTTCGCAAGGTGTTCCTCAAGTATTAATCGATGGATTAGTTGCCAATTTATTCTAATTGAAATTGCAAATTAGATTGTGCTTTTTCGAGTGAAATAAAAATTAATAAAAAAAGACAGGGAAATTAATTTCACTGGCATGTGAGTTTATGTCGATTTTCTGGCTAATAAATAATCCTGCTATTTCTTGGAGAATAGGGAATGAATTTTTTTAATAAAAATAAATTAACGTTAATTATTATTGCGTTTATTTCTACTGCCGGTAATGCTGCTGAAGATAGTGACACCATTATAGTTACTACCGCATCCGGTTTTCAGCAGAAAATTGAAGATGCGCCTGCATCTATTTCAGTCATAGATCGAAAACAACTAGAAAATAAAGCTTATCGTGATGTGACAGATGCATTAAAAGATCTGCCTGGTGTCCAAGTGATTGGTGGCGCAAGTAGCACCGATATAAGCATTCGAGGTATGCCTGCCAAGTACACCATGATTTTAGTGGATGGCAAACGGATAGATACACGTAATACTCGACCGAATAGTGATGGCTCTGGCATAGAACAAGGTTGGCTACCGCCATTGGTTGCGATTGAACGTATCGAAGTTGTGCGTGGTTCAATGTCTTCACTTTATGGTTCAGATGCCATGGGCGGAGTGATCAACATTATTACGCGTAAAATAGGTAAAACTTGGTATGGTAGTTTGCGAGCGGATACAACTATCGCTGAACGTAGTAATTCTGGCAATGCGGGTCAGGGTAGTTTTTATCTGGCCGGCCCCTTAATTGACGGTGTGTTGGGAATGAAAGCGAGTGGTCTTTATTCTCAACGTAATGAAGATAAGTTTGTAGGTGGTTATAAGAAACAGTTAATGAGTAATGCTGGGGTAACATTTTCATTCACCCCCGATGAGCAGAATAATTTTGATCTGGATTTAAAGCATGATGAACAGCAACGTGACTCTACAATTGGTAAAACCCGTGCTTGCACTAAACGGTCATGTGAAGATGATAATACCACATATCGACGTAATAACTATGCATTGACGCACAATGGTAATTATCAGTGGGGTTCAATGGATACATTTATCCAACGTGATGAATCAGATAACCCAAGTAGAAAGATGCAATATAATGATACCTTATTAAAAAATCAGACAGTATTTGACTTAGATTCACATAAACTCAGTATTGGTGGTCAGTATCGTTATGAAGATTTACATGATCAAGGTAATCAATTACCGACAGCGGCCAATTTTAATAAATTAACCCGTTGGAGTTGGGCGTTATTTAGTGAAGATGAATGGACTATTACGAGTGATTTTAGCTTAACAGCTGGCATTCGTATGGATAAAGATGAGAATTTTGGTTCACATTGGACTCCTCGCTTATATGGTGTTTGGCATATCAATGATCAATGGATACTTAAAGGTGGCGTTTCGACCGGATATCGTTCACCTGATTTACGCCAAGTCGCGCCTAACTGGGGACAAATAAGCGGCGGGCAAACGAGTAAAGGTATCATTCTTGGTAATCCGAACTTAAAACCGGAAAAAAGTATTGGTCAGGAAATTGGTATATTATGGAATAATCAGGATAATCTGAATATTGGTTTAACGATTTTTAATACTGATTTTAAAGATAAAATTATGGAATATCGTATTTGTGGCGATAAATTAGCGGCTTGTAGTAATGCGATTATTCCCGATGGTAGTCAATATGATTTTATTAGTACCCGTGATAATGTTGATAAGGCTAACTTGCGCGGTATTGAGGCAACATTTAATTGGCAAATTGAGGATAATTTATCACTAGCAGCCAATTATACCTATTCAGATTCTGAACAACTCAGTGGCAATTATAAGGGAAAAGCTTTTAGTCAGACCCCAAAACATATGGCAAATGCATCGCTAAGCTGGCAGACAACAAGTGAATTAGAAGCCTGGACACGAATAAATTTCCGTGGCAGAACAAATCAATATTTTTCTCACTCATCAAAGGCCAATCAATTACCTTCTTATACCTTTATTGATCTGGGAATAAATTATGCGCTAAGTAAAAATCTATCTTTATTAGCTGGGGTTTATAATATTTTAGATAGACGGTTGATGGATAACGATAACAACGCTTTATTAGACGGTCGGCGCTATAATTTAGGATTAAATTATAACTTTTAAAATTATTTTGAGTAAAAAAATTAGCTAGCTATACTCATGCTAACAGTTAGCTAATTTTTTAATAAAAATTAAAAAAATATTGCTATTTCATATGATGAAGGGCAGAATGCGCCATCAGAAATAACTGATGCTCAATAATTGCATCGGTTATTTTTTTATTTTAAGCTGATTTCTTTAATTTTATATGAGGCCGGAAACCTGGCCGGGGTTGATACCACTGTTAGAAAAAACGCGTAGTCAAACTAGAGCAGGCTACCGTCGTGAGGAATGCTATTATGGCGCAATTATCTATTTTTTCACCTGTGCCAATCGGTCATGGTTGCTGTATTATTAATGACTACGGAGCGTTCAGCTTCGAAAATACTTTATTCTCTCATTTCTCTTTTTTCTCAGCCTATAGGCCTGAGCGAACTCTTCCTTATAACTATCGATTAAGTCATAATATCAAGACAAAATCGGAAGTTGTGGGAGGTTTTGCCCATGTCAAATAATATCTCATTAGCTCTCAGCAAAGAACCGACCGAGATAAATAATCGTGCTCAACTAGCTAAGACATTAACTTTAATCCAGGTTGTCATGATGGGGTTGGCTTATTTGCAGCCAATGACGGTTTTTGATACTTTTGGTTTAGTGTCATTAAAAACTGATGGGCATGTTCCCTCCTCTTATATTATTGCTTTGATTGCTATTCTTTTTACCGCATTGAGTTATGGTAAATTGGTAAAACGATTTCCTTCTGCCGGCTCGGCTTATACCTATGCGCAAAAATCTATGAATCCACATATAGGTTTCATGGTGGGGTGGTCATCTTTGCTTGATTACTTATTCATGCCGATGATTAATATATTGTTAGCTAAAATTTATCTTGAAGCTATTTTCCCGGGCATTGCTCCCTGGATTTTTGTGGTCGGATTAGTTTTATTGATGACTATTTTTAATCTACGCGGTATCAATTTAGTCGCTAATTTAAATACGATTATTGTTATTATTCAAATCGCCGTCATGCTCGTTTTTTTAGCGGTTCTGATCCATGGATTATCTAAAGGCGAAGGCTCTGGCCAGATTTGGTCATGGCGACCTTTTACCTCTGAACAGGCACATTTAATTCCGATGATCACCGGGGCGACGATTTTATGTTTTTCATTTCTCGGCTTTGATGGCATTAGTTCACTATCGGAAGAAACACCAAATGCAGGAAAAGTGATCCCAAAAGCAATTTTTTTGGCGGCATTAATTGGTGGTTTGATTTTTATTGGCGTTTCTTATTTTTTACAGATGTATTTTCCTGATGTTTCGCATTTTAAAAAACCTGACGAATCACAACCAGAAATTATGTTATATGTTGCTGGTGCTCTTTTTCAGTCTATTATTTTGGTTTTTTCTTGTGCAACCGTCTTAGCATCAGGCATGGCTGCCCATGCAGGTGTTTCGCGACTCATGTATGTTATGGGTAGAGATGGTGTTTTCCCTGAACGCTTTTTTGGTTATGTTCATCCAACATGGCGAACCCCAGCTTTTAATGTTATTTTAGTTGGCATATTGGCATTAACGGCAATTTGGTTTGATATGGAAATTGCGACAGCGCTGATTAATTTTGGTGGATTAATTGCGTTTACCTTTGTTAATCTTTCGGTTATTTCGCAATTTTATTTTAGAGAGCGTCGTTGCCATACTTGGCGAGATAAGTTTAACTACTTAATTTTACCTATTATGGGTGCTTTAACCGTATCTGTGCTTTGGATTAATTTAGAGAAAACCTCCATGTTATTAGGGATGGTATGGGCAGCGGTGGGTATTTTTTATATGGCAATTATCACCCGCCGTTTTCGTCGACCATTACCACAAATGAATGACGCTTAGTGATCACAAAAATTAACGCTATTGATAGTTTCTATGCAGCAAAGGCCAATTATTTGGCCTTTGCTGTATTGGGCAATTAGTTTTGTATTGTATGGTATCAATAAAATTAACTGGCGAGCTGATTAGCATAATCCACCAACGCTTTTAGTTGCTGGCACTTCTCTTTATTTTCTTGAAGTTCGGCAAATAATTGCTCGATAGTTTGCAGATATTGGCTTATTTTCTCGCTAGTTAATCTATCGCGGCGATGGTGTAACCAGGCAAGCTGTTCTTGTTCTGTCAGTGTGGCCGGATAGTTTCGTGCACGGTAACGGAAGAAAAGTTGCTTCATGCGTGGATCGTCAAATTTGAGATCTAATGCGGGTAAATTTTGCGGTAAAGTTTGACGGATAATGGCCATTGTTGAACGATCATTATCACCAAAAAAACCGGAATATAGCATAGCATCTACATCAGTTGCGCCAGAAAAAGGTTGCGTCTCAGTAAATAGCCGAATAACTTTATCTCGCACTTCACTATGTTGTCGCAATATGGCTAAATTATTCTGACAAACATCCAGATCAAGTGCTATGCGCTGTGCATCTGCTGTTCGCAGTGTGTTGGCCGGAGCTAGAATTGGACATTTATTAATATGTATCAGTTTAATAGGAATGGCTAATTCACCGGCTAACTCGGCCTTAGGCGTATATAAACGTTGCCTGAGTGTATCACTATCTAATGTTAGCAGTGGACTAATATCTGCGGCTAGATCACAGGCAATAATCGCATTACGGTTTTCGGGATGCCAAGCGAGTGGGGCAATTAGGCTGGTATTGGCTCGCATTGCACCAAACATGCCAGAAACATGAACTAGCGGCGTCATTGCAATGATATCAATCAAATGCTTAACTTCATTTTTATTTCTTAATTGAAAGAAGTAATCAAACATCCTCGGCTGTGCTTGCTTAATTAATTTTGCCATTTCGATAGTCGCAAAAACATCCGCTGTTGCATCATGCGCATTTGCATGTTCAATACCGTTTGCAACAGTTAAATGTTCTAGTTTAAAACTGGGGAGTCCCTCGTCATTGCTCGGCCAATTAATACCATCAGGACGTAACGCATAGCAGGCGCGTAACACATCCAGTAAATCCCAACGCGAATTACCTTGCTGCCAACTATAAGCATAAGGATCATAAAAATTACGATAGAAAATATGGCGAGTGACTTCATCATCAAAACGAATATTGTTGTAACCAAGAATACAACTATTGGCTATGCTAAATATGCTATGAATTCGTTTAGCAAATTCTGCTTCATTTATGCCATGAGCTATTGCATATTGGGGCGTAATACCGGTGATCATAACTGCTTGCGGTTGAGGAAGATAGTCATCGGCAGGAGCACAGTAAAAAATTTGTGGTTCTTCGATAATGTTGAAATTTGAGTCAGTCCTAATGCCCGCAAATTGTGCCGGTCGATCGAGAGCAGGATGCTGCCCGAAGGTTTCATAATCGTGAAACAGAAATGAGGTTTTTTGCTTACTGGCCAAAATATTTTTCCAATTTTATGTAGCGCAATATATTGTTTAATAATATTAAAATATTCTAATCTGACAATGAATGTTTTTTTGCTGTATGCGTTGACTTATTTTTAGTTACTCATTGATGAGCCCATCTGGGATCAATTTTGCATTTAAATTAACCGCAAAAATAATCTGTCAACGGATAATCGAGCTGAATATCACCATTCTGCAATCAATTATTATTGTATTGGTGTTAATCTTGAGGATTTTTCTTATTTGTAATTATTGGGTTAATTTAATTTGGGTTGTTGATAACAGAAAATTAATAAAGGCAAAAGAGTGAATTTATTATCAACGCAAGGATAATAAAACATAGTAAAAATGCTAGCAATTGGCTTGTTTCAATCAGTTAATCGCCGTATCGTATAGTTTGTTATTCATAATGCATATGTTTTATTGAAAGGTATAAGAAATGACAAGTAAAAATAAGCAGTCATTCCAAAATGTACTGGAGTTCGTACGTATGTTTCGTCGTAAAAATAAAATCAAACGTGAATTGGCGGATAATGAAAAAAAAATTCGTGATAATCAGAAGCGAGTTTTACTGTTGGATAATTTAAATGAATACATTAAAGAAGGCATGACCATAGAAGAGATCAGAGCAATAATAGCTAATATGCGTAGTGATTATGAAGATCGTATCGATGATTATAATATTAAGAACGCAGAATTATCAAAAGAGCGGCGGGAATTAACCCAAAAATTAAAAACCAGATCTGATACCAGCAACCAATAATACTGGCAAGACTTGATTAACCCCCCTGTAACACTATTTTACTACTGGGGGGCGTTAATGGTTATTTTATATTTAAATTTGAATCTATTAATGGGCTGGTTTGTTGATAAGTTAGTTTATTTTCAGCAAAATTAGACAGCACTATAGCAATATCTTGCCGTGTAACCAAGTCTATTGGTGGATAGTTGGTGATTACCTGTAGCAGGTAAATCAAGCGACTCGCCAGGCAGAAGGATAGTATAATTTAATTAATTGATTTTTAGGTAGCTCTTTTGATTTATGACGTATTGCCATATCAAAAAGCGCTTTAGCTTTCGATGAAAGATATTTCCATCTATCATCACAGTCAACAGAAGTCACTAGTAATAACCGTTTAATATTTAACATTTTGGCTAATACTAATAATATTAAGATTGCTTGTTAGGGAGTTATTACTGCCAAGAGTACTAAAAATAATACTGTTATTAGGAATATTAGCAAAAGTATTTTTTATGTCACTATATTGGTAAGCATCTTCTACCATGACTTGTGCGCCAATTTGTGTTTACAGTGTTATATATTTTACATTACGAATAAAAGCAATCATTCGATGATCTTGTTGTAGATCCATATTGTACAATAAGATAACCAATCCCTTTGTCTGCGCCAAAAACAATCCATTGAAACTTATTTATTGCTGATTTAATTAATAGGAATATTTATTCTACTAAAAGGACTTTAATATAAAAGGTGGGTAAGTGAGTTATTAGTTAATTTTCAGAATAAAAAATGCCCAAATTCGGGCATTTTTTATTGATTATTATTTAGGTTTAAACATTTTGGATGTGGCAACATTTGTTGCAACATGACCCCCTGCACCATTTTTGCCATGGAAAGTAATTGCAGGTCGTACATAAGTTTTAATTTCTAAATAGCTTTCAGTAACTTCTGGCGCCGGAGCTTTTGTGGTAGGGGCAAAGGAAAAGCCGGTTTTTTTGCCTGATTTTAGCGTGGCAGTTTTTTCCTTACGATTATTGGTTTTTTTTGCAATAACATCGGTCACAGAAGATATATTTGGCTCAGCATGGCTAAAATTTTCATCCGATGGGATGGCTATTTTTTCCTGACTAATTTCATGGACTAAATGTTCATCCTTTTTAATCTCATCGCCTATAAAAAATTCATCATTAACTGATTGACCATTTTGGCGCTGATCTGCACCACCACCACTTTGTCCTCGATTTTCGACCACGATATCAGGACTGTTTTGAGGCATGACTTTGGTTTCATCAAGTGGTTGACAAGCTTTTTCATTTTGTTCAGTAGCTTGTGTCTTTATGGGAATAAGCAATATTTCCGCAGAGGGTAGAGAGCTCTCTGCCATCGTTGATTGGTCAGTCAAAGGCTCTATTTCCGTTGATTGAACCACTTCACTAATTGACGCTGTTTTTTCATCAGCTTCAACATTATCGATGATGTCATTACAGACAATTGGATTAGCAGAAGGTGCTGTTTTTTCACTAATTGTCATCATATTTTTGCTATTTGATGACATTTCATGGGATTGATTTAATTTAATCGGATACTGGATCCAGACTTTACCTGAAGATAATTCAGGAGAAGCAACAGCCATTTTTAATGGTACTAATGATTTGTCCTGATGTTCATCACGGTAGCGACGACGTCGTTGCCCGCTCACACGTAGGTGACGGGGAGATCGTCTTGATCGCCGCGGAATGATCGTGTCTTGTCGTTCATTAGTATAATTGCTGGATGCTTCTTGAGATTCGGCCTGTTCTGGGACATGCGGTATATCTATTGTTTTTTGTTTCGCTGTTGATTCAGTTGGCATAATAGGTGCGTCAGTTAACAAAGTAGTCACTGCGTCTTCGCCATTTGTAATCGGCAACTTAATATCCTGATATTCTTTATCAATAGGTAGTTTTTGTTGCTCAGTGACGCTATTTGAGATCCGCACAGATTGCATCAGTTGACGCTGTTGACGGCGGGGAGGGACAACGACCGTTTTTTCCGTCTCAGTCTCTTTCTTATCTAATGGTTGGGTCTTTGTCTCAAGTTGCTGCTGTCGTTTTTCTTCCTGACGACGCCGACGTTCAGCTCGTTGTTCGCGACGCTGTTGCTGAGTTTCACGTACAGCGCTATCTTGAGTTTCATTAAAATGACTTTTCTGATTACGACTCTTACGCGGTTGTGGATCATCGGTATGTCCACGATTTTGGCGGTTATCTATATTGTCATTCTGTTCACGGCGTTGAGTTGGCCGACGATTATTACGTCGTTCACTATTACGTCGTTTGTCATTGGTGTTTTTCGATTTTTTTGCTGTTTCTTCAATAGGTGGTTGTGATTCAGTAAATAATTTTTTCAAGAAAGAGGTAATTCGATTAAATAGACTTATTGAAGTCTGCTTGTTAGTTGATTTACTCTGTTTACTTGATTTGCTCTTAGCAACCACGGCATTTTTTGTATCTGCTTGAGATTGGAGAGCAAAAGTAGAAATAGCCGGTTGTTCAGGTAACTTTTTCTCACCAGCGGCATCATCTATTAGATTATTGGTTTCAGCTTCGTGGTATTGCGCGAGATAGTAACTTAATGCTGAAATTTCTTCACCTTTGCGAATGCGAATCACATTGTAATGAGGTGATTGCATCTGATCGTTAGGAACAATAATGACACGTATATTATGTTGCCGACGCTCTATTTCATTGACAGATTGGCGTTTTTCATTCAGTAGATAAGAAGCAATTGGTACCGGTACAATTGCGTGTACTTCATGGGTATTTTCTTTTAACGCTTCTTCTTCGATTAAACGTAAAATAGAGAGTGAAAGTGATTCATTATCACGGATTGTTCCTGTCCCGCTACAGCGAGGGCAAACGTGATGACTGGATTCACCCAGTGATGGACTTAAACGTTGGCGTGACATTTCAAGTAGACCAAATCGTGATATCCGAGCGATTTGGATACGTGCTCGATCTTGGCGTACGGCTTCACGCAGGCGGTTTTCAACTTCACGCTGATGGCGAACGGGTGTCATATCAATAAAATCGATAACAATCAGTCCACCTAAATCCCGTAACCGTAATTGGCGGGCAATTTCATCCGCGGCTTCTAAATTGGTGTTGAATGCGGTTTCTTCAATATCGCCACCACGGGTAGAACGTGATGAATTTATATCGATAGCAGTTAATGCCTCAGTGGTGTCAATAACCAATGCACCACCCGACGGTAAACGAACCTCACGTTGAAAAGCGGACTCGATCTGTGACTCGATTTGATAATGGCTAAAAAGCGGAACATCTCCACTATAGTATTTGATTTTACTTGCAAAATCGCCACGACCAATCGCTTCAATATGATGGCGAGCCATGTCAACAATTTTCGCATTATCAATCAATATTTCACCAATATCAGGTCGCAGATAATCACGAAAGGCTCGCACAATAACATTACTTTCTTGATGAATCAGGAAAGGCGCGGCTCGATTTTCCGCTGCTTTTTTTATTGCTTGCCAATGTTTGAGACGATATTGTAGATCTTGCTGTAACGCTTCCGCTGATTTACCAACACCAGCAGTACGGACAATTAAGCCCATCCCATCGGGTATCTCCAATGAAGATAATGCTTCTTTCAGTTCTGTGCGATCTTCACCCTCAATCCGGCGTGATATTCCACCTGCGCGAGGATTATTTGGCATTAAAACAAGATAGCTACCCGCTAAACTAATAAAAGTCGTTAGCGCAGCCCCCTTATTTCCTCGTTCTTCTTTATCAACCTGGATTATAACTTCCTGGCCTTCTTTTAAAACATCCTTTATGTTAGGACGACCATTAGGTTGATAATGACTAGGGAAGTATTCACGTGCAATTTCTTTAATTGGGAGAAAACCGTGCCTTTCTGATCCATAGTCAACAAATGCTGCTTCCAGACTAGGTTCTATACGGGTAATTTTGCCTTTGTAAATATTTGCTTTTTTTTGTTCGTGTCCGGGATTTTCAATATCTAGGTCATAAAGACGTTGCCCATCAACAAGAGCAACGCGCAACTCTTCTTGTTGAGTTGCGTTAATTAACATTCTTTTCATTATAAATACTCATTATTCTACTAAGTCAAAAAAGTTGCGACTAAAAATGGTTACTGTTGACCGATGGTTTCGTGACTTTTACAAAATCGTCAACCTCGCGGTTGTCGGTTGTATTGAAACGCAATTTTTCGGTGAAGCTACGTTTAAATAAAATGCTGCATTCTTAAATTAGTACTGTTGCTGAATTTATTCGTTCAATGTACAGTTTAGCTAATCCAGTAAACCTTTGTTCACAATTCAATAATTTATTTTGATTTTACACACCGTCTTACACCATTGCTGCGTTTATGTGTCATCAAAATAAAATAGGTAGATCTCAAATTACGCCAACGCTTGTTTTAATAAACATTATGGCAACTGTCCATTATTCCATTGCTTATGGGTAGATATCAAGATAACTTTTGCTGTTTATTGCTTTTTTATAGGGAAAAATGTGAAAAAAATGCATTTGACAAAGGAATTGACAAAGTTTAAGAAAAAAAGGCGGAAACAAGGTATCATAATATTCGGTCGCAATATTTAACAAACTAAAATGTTAACAAAATGTTATAATTAAATAATGAAAATACAGAATCAGGTTCAATTTGTTACTATCGATAATGATGAAGCAGGCCAACGTATTGATAATTTTTTATTGACACGTTTAAAAGGCGTTCCTAAGAGTATGATTTACAGAATTATTCGAAAGGGTGAAGTAAGAATAAATAGTGGTAGAATCAAACCTGAATATAAAATTCAAGCGGGAGATTTAATTAGGATCCCACCGGTTCGGCAGGCAGAGAAACAACAGAATGTTATTTCGGCTAAATTGGATAAGGTAGCCGCACTCACTGATTGTATACTTCACGAAGATGAATATTTGCTGGTTTTAAATAAACCTTCCGGTATGGCTGTTCATGGTGGTAGTGGGGTAAATTTTGGTGTTATTGAAGCTTTACGTGTATTACGTCCTGAAGCACGTTTTTTGGAACTTGTACATAGGTTAGATCGCGAAACATCGGGTGTTTTACTGATAGCTAAAAAACGCTCTGCGCTTAGGGTTTTACATCAGCAGTTACGTTTGAAACAGATGCAAAAACAATATCTTGCGCTGGTAAAAGGGCAATGGCCGTCACATATTAAAGTTATTCAGGCTCCTTTATTAAAAAATATTTTACAAAGTGGCGAACGGATAGTGAAAGTTGATGCCGATGGTAAATATTCAGAAACCCATTTTAAAATTGAAGAACGTTTTTATAATGCAACTTTAGTCAAAGCCAGTCCAATAACGGGACGAACACATCAGATTAGGGTACATGCACAATATGCAAAGCATCCTATTGCCTGTGACAACCGTTATGGTGATCTCGATTTTGATAAACAGTTAACGATTACCGGTTTGAAACGACTTTTTTTGCATGCGAGTTCATTAATGCTTATCCATCCGTCTAGTGGGGAAAAATTAACTTTTAACGCCCCTTTAGATCAACAACTTAAAAACTGTTTGGCAATATTACGTAAGCAATAGTGCATAGCCAATCAAATTCGCAAACCAGGTTGAATTATTAACCGGTTTGCTTTTTGTATGTAGTGATATCGTTAATTGAGAGGGTTGATGCCGTGAGTGCGTAGCATATTGATTAAACTAATTAAAGGTAACCCAATTAAAGTATTAGGATCCTGTCCAACAAGTTTTTCAAATAGTGTGATGCCTAACCCTTCTGACATAAAGGCTCCCGCGCATTGGTAAGGTTGTTCTTTTATCAGATAATTTTCAATTTCCGTATCATTCAAATGGCGAAAATAGACGGTGAAAAGTTCACATTTGGTCTCGTATTTTCTAGTTTCACTATCAAATAAACAAAGGCCGGTATAGAAGGTGATTTTTTTGCCAGAAGCTTGCTTAAGTTGTTTGATGGCCGCAGTATGAGTTAATGGTTTTCCTATTATTTGATGTTCTAGCAGACCCACTTGATCAGCACCTATTATTAAATGGGTCGGATATTTAATCACTAATGATTTTGCTTTTTCAGTGGCTAAACGAGTGACGAGAGAAGTTGCCGATTCATTGATTAATGGGGTTTCATCAATATTTGGAGCATCGGCAGTAAATGGTAAGCCTAACTTTTCTAGCAGCTGATAGCGTGAAGATGACATTGACGCCAATACAATTGATTTCATAAAATATCTAAAATGCGTAGCTAAATGAAGTAAGACATTTTAAACTAAATAGAGCTTAAATAGCGAATGTTTGATGGAAAAACAAGCAAAAGCAGCCTTTTCCTTTGACTATGTCTCATTACAAAGATAATATGCGCGCCTTATGCAAAAGGTAAAATTGCCCTTAACGATTGATGCGCTTCGCGCAGCACAAAAAAAATTGGATTATTCAGGATATTATTCACCTGAACAAGTTCTGCGTGTCGTAGAATCAGTAGTAAGTATAGATAGTGATGTAACTAGTGAACTATCGTTTGCAATAGATAATCAACATTTAGTTGTCATAAAAGGCGATTCTGATGTTGATGTCACGTTAAAATGCGAACGTTGTGGTAAAAATTTTAACCATCATGTTCATGTAACTTATTGTTTTAGTCCTGTCATTGATGATGAGAGGATTGCGTTACTACCCCAAGAGTATGAGCCAATTACTGTTGATCAATTTGGTGAAATAGATTTGCTAGCAATGATTGAAGATGAAATAATCCTCTCTTTGCCGGTGATTCCGGTTCATAACTCTGAACGCTGTGAAGTGTCCGACGCGGATATGGTTTTTGGTGAGTTGCCTAACGAGGCAGAAAAGCCAAATCCCTTTGCCGTATTAGCTAGTTTAAAAAAAAGTACTTAAGGAGTAAGGTCAATGGCCGTACAACAAAATAAACCCACTCGTTCTAAACGTGGTATGCGTCGCTCACATGATGCATTGACAACTGCTGAAGTGTCAGTAGATAAAACTTCTGGTGAAACCCATTTGCGTCATCATGTGACTGCTGATGGCTATTACCGTGGTCGCAAGGTTATTAATAAATAATTGTTGTTGATTATTAAACGATTAATGCCTTGGCTAATTTAATCCTAGCATTAGATGCGATGTGTGGGGACAAAGGTCCTCATATCATTGTGCCTGCTGCATTGCAGGCACTTGCATCTAACCCTCAGTTAAGATTATTACTGGTCGGTATTCCCGAAATTTTAAACCCACTGCTTGCAGATCAGCGTGCTGAGCTGCGTGATCGTTTGCAAATTATACCTGCAGAATATGCTATTGCTAATGATATCAAGCCCTTACAAGCAATTAGACAAAGTAAAGGCTCATCAATGCGCATTGCGTTAGAATTAGTGAAGTCGGGTCAGGCTCAAGCATGTATTAGTGCTGGAAATACTGGTGTGCTTATGGGGTTAGCAAAACTCCTATTGAAAACAATAAATGGTATTGAAAGGCCGGCGCTAACAACGATTTTACCAAATCAAAAACAAGGTAAAACTGTTGTACTTGATTTAGGCGCTAATGTTAACTGCAATAGTCAAATGCTAGTACAATTTGCCGTGATGGGATCAGTAATGGCTGAAGAGATTGCACATATAAGCAATCCACGCGTAGCGTTATTAAATATCGGTGAAGAGGAAAGTAAGGGCTTAGATAATATCCGCGAAGCCGCCTCAGTATTAAAAGCAACACCTTCTATAAATTATATTGGTTATGTAGAAGGTAATGAGTTATTGACGGGTAAAGCTGATGTATTCGTTTGTGACGGCTTCGCAGGTAATGTGACGTTGAAAACAATGGAAGGTGTAATACGCGTTATTTTATCTTTAGTAAAGTCTTCAACTACAGAAAATAAGATCTCATCGTGGCTGATGAAGTTGATTAAACCTTGGTTACAAAAACGTATCACAAAACGTTTTGGGCACCTGGATCCTGATCAATATAATGGTGCTTCACTTTTAGGATTACAGGGTATTGTAATTAAAAGTCATGGAGCGGCAAACCAAAAAGCATTTAAGGCTGCAATTGAACAGGCGATTCAGGCGGTAGAAAAGCAAATTCCTAATAGAATTGCGACTCGCTTGAATACCTTACTACCCAAGAGTGATTAAAGCAAAATGTATACAAAAATCTTAGGTACTGGCAGTTATTTGCCTGTACAGATTCGTACGAATGCTGATTTAGAAAAAATGGTAGATACCTCTGACGAATGGATAACTACCCGTACAGGTATTAAAGAACGCCGCATTGCAACAGAAGAAGATAACGTATCTACAATGGGGGCTAAAGCTGCGCAAAAAGCGTTGGTAATGGCCGGCATCGCAGCTAATGAAATTGATTTAATCATTGTCGCAACGACTTCTTCGACTCATGCTTTTCCCAGTGCAGCGTGCCAAATTCAGCAAATATTAGGTATTCAAAATTGTGCCGCATTTGATGTTGCTGCGGCATGTGCTGGCTTCACTTATGCATTAAGTATTAGTGATCAGTTTATTAGAACTGGAATGGCAAAGAAGGCATTAGTTATCGGTTCTGATGTATTATCTAGAGTATTAGATCCGAATGATCGTAGTACACTCATTTTATTTGGTGATGCCGCGGGTGCAATCGTTGTCGGCTGTTCACAAGAGCCAGGGATTTTGTCAACACATTTACATGCCAATGGTAATTATGGTGATTTGCTAACTTTACGTCATCAAGAGCATAGTGAACACTCAGAACCAACTTATGTGACAATGGCGGGTAATGAGGTTTTTAAAGTAGCGGTGAATGAATTAGCTAATATTGTGGATGAAACATTAGAAAAAAATGCGCTAGATAAATCAAAATTAGATTGGTTAGTCCCTCATCAAGCTAATTTACGGATAATTCAAGCAACAGCAAAAAAATTGGCTATGCCAATTGATAAAGTGGTTATTACTTTGGATAGACATGGTAATACTTCAGCGGCTTCAGTACCGACAGCATTTGATGAAGCTGTCAGAGATGGCCGTATTCAGCGAGGGCAAATGGTATTGCTTGAAGCATTTGGTGGCGGTTTTACTTGGGGTTCAGCGCTGATCCGTTTTTAAGTTATACAGGAAAATAAAAATGTCTAATTTTGCAATGATCTTTCCTGGCCAAGGTTCTCAATCTCTAGGCATGTTAGCTGATTTAGCGAAAGAGTTTGCTGTAGTAGAGGAAACGTTTGCTGAGTCTTCTAATGTCTTGGGATATGATTTGTGGGATTTGGTTCAGAATGGCTCGCAAGAGGAGTTAAATAAAACTTGGAAAACGCAGCCAGCACTTTTATCCGCATCTGTGGCAATTTTTCGAGTATGGCAGGAAAAAAAAGGCAAAATGCCTAAACTTATGGCAGGCCATAGTTTAGGTGAATATTCTGCATTAGTTTGTGCCGATGTCATCGATTTTAAGTCCGCTGTCAAATTAGTAGAACTACGCGGGCAATTGATGCAAGAGTCTGTGCCAGCAGGGATGGGTGCTATGTATGCAATTATTGGTTTAGATAATGAATCGGTATTAGCATCGTGCCAGCAAGCTGCAGAAGGTCAAGTCGTTTCGGCTGTTAATTTTAATTCACCTGGCCAGGTTGTTATTGCAGGTGAAAAGAGTGCTGTTGAGAGAGCGGCAATCTTATGTAAAGCTGCTGGGGCGAAACGTACTTTACCATTGGCTGTCAGTGTACCTTCACATTGTGCATTGATGCAGCCTGCAGCAAAGAAATTAGCACAAGCATTAGAAGCAGTTGTGTTTACTAAACCTAACATCGCTGTTGTAAATAATGTCGATGTTAAAATCGAAAATTCGGTAGAGGGCATTCGGCATGCTTTAGTCAGACAGTTGTATAATCCTGTACGCTGGGTTGAAACCATCGAATTCATGGCGGAGCAAGGGATCGTGCAACTATTAGAAATAGGGCCAGGTAAAGTATTGACTGGTTTAACTAAGCGCATTGTGAGTACGATTAATTCAGCAGCAATTAATGATACGGCATCATTAAACGCTGCGTTGATAAATAATTGAGGAAAACATGAGTTTTGATGGAAAAATAGCCTTGGTAACTGGAGCGAGTCGTGGTATCGGGCGATCAATAGCTGAACTGCTGGCTGAACGTGGTGCAAAAGTAATTGGTACCGCTACAAGCGAAGAAGGGGCTAAGGCGATTAGTAGCTATCTTAGTGATAAAGGTAAAGGTTATGTCTTGAATGTGACAGATACTGAATCTATTGATACTACTCTATCTAAAATTCGTGAAGAATTTGGTGAAATTGATATTTTAGTCAATAATGCAGGTATTACCAGTGATAATCTATTGCTGCGAATGAAAAAAGAAGAGTGGAATAGCGTTATTGATACAAACTTAACTTCGATCTTTAGTTTATCCAAAGCTATAATGCGTTCAATGATGAAAAAACGTTATGGTCGCATTATCTCTGTTGGTTCAGTGATCGGTACAGTGGGTAATATTGGACAGGCAAATTATGCAGCGGCTAAAGCAGGTGTTATCGCTTTTAGTAAATCGTTAGCGCGTGAAGTTGCTACCCGTGGTATTACGGTGAATGTTGTTTCTCCTGGTTTTATAGAAACGGATATGACACGAGCATTGACAGATGAACAGCAAGCAGGCATTTTAGCTAATGTTCCTGTGGGGCGGCTCGGTGATGCAAAAGAAATTGCCAGTGCTGTAGCATTCTTAGCTTCTGATGAGGCGGCTTACATCACGGGTGAAACATTACATGTCAATGGTGGCATGTGTATGATTTAAAAACCAATGAATCATTTGCATGATTAATGCTAAAATAGCATATAATAATGCGAAATCAGGTTCGAATAGCCAGGATTGGGTTGTGCCTTTCCTGTATCTAAACTACGAAAATCATCGTGAAAGCGAGTTTTAATAGGAATTTAAATAGTATGAGTACTATAGAAGAACGTGTTAAGAAAATAATTGCTGAACATTTAGGTGTTAAACAAGAGGAAGTCATAAATAATGCTTCATTCGTTGAGGATTTAGGTGCAGATTCTCTTGACACTGTTGAACTAGTAATGGCATTAGAAGAAGAGTTTGATACCGAAATTCCTGATGAAGAAGCAGAAAAAATCACGACAGTGCAAGCAGCTATTGATTATATCAATAGTCATAAAGGATAAGCTGTAAATTTAATTATAGAGAGCTTTTATGCACATATTCAGGCGGTCGATCGACCGCCTATATTTTCACCAAAACTTATTTGTTTTTCTGGAGGATATACGTGTCTAAACGTCGAGTAGTTGTGACTGGACTCGGCATGTTATCTCCTGTCGGCAACACAGTTGAATCATCTTGGAATGCTGTATGTGCTGGACAGAGTGGTATCAGCCTTATAGAGCATTTTATAACTGAAAACTATACAACCAAGTTCGCCGGTCTAGTTAAAGATTTTGATCATGACGATTATGGTATTTCGGCCAAAGATGCGCGCAAGATGGATCTTTTCATTCAATATGGGCTTGCTGCGGGTAAACAAGCTATCAAAGATGCAGGTATAGAAATTACAGAAAAAAATGCGCATCGTATTGGAGCGGCAATTGGCTCTGGCATTGGCGGTTTAGGCCTAATCCAGGAAAACTGTAATAATTTACTGACTGATGGCCCACGTAAAGTAAGTCCTTTTTTTGTTCCCTCAACCATTATCAACATGGTGGCTGGACACTTAAGTATTATTTATGGTTTTAAAGGCCCCACTATCTCTATTGCTACCGCTTGTACTTCGGGGGTACATAATATTGGTCATGCCGCACGTATTATTGCTTATGGTGACGCTGATATTATGCTGGCAGGTGGCGCAGAAAAAGCAAGCACATCTTTAGGGATTGCTGGATTTGGCTCTCTTAAAGCCTTATCAAGACGTAACGATGAACCTGAGCGAGCAAGCCGCCCTTGGGATCAGGATCGAGATGGTTTTGTATTAGGTGATGGAGCGGGTATTTTGGTGTTGGAAGAGTATGAACATGCTAAAGCCCGAGGCGCTAAAATTTATGCTGAATTTGCTGGTTTTGGTATGAGTAGTGATGCCTATCATATGACGTCACCACCAGAGAATGGTGAAGGTGCAGCACTGGCCATGACAAATGCATTAAACGATGCAGGTATAGACGCAAAAAAAGTAGGTTATATTAATGCTCATGGTACATCAACACTAGCAGGAGATATCGCTGAGGCACGTGCTGTTACATCGATTTATCCAGAACGGAGTAAAATATTGATTAGTTCGACTAAATCGATGACCGGTCATTTATTAGGAGCAGCAGGTGCAATTGAAGCTATTTTTACGATTTTGTCGTTAAGAGATCAACTTATTCCTCCAACAATTAACCTTGAAAATCTCGATAGTAAATTACTTGAACTAGTAGACAACGGCCATCTAGATTTTGTACCCAAAGAGGCTCGCAGAGTTGAAGATATGCAGTATGCATTATGCAATTCTTTTGGCTTTGGCGGCACAAATGGCTCGATTATTTTTCGTAAAGTCAATTAATTGATATTTTCTTATAAAAAGGCCTCAACCTAAGTCAAGGTGAGGCCTTTTTATTGATGTATATGGTAAGTTTCCCATAAAATGTAGCGATAAATAGTAGGTATTCAGTTTGGTTAATAAGTTAGCACGATGATATGTTGGATTAATGGTGAGCAGCGAAATAATATTTCTGTCGAGGATAGAGCTGTTCAATTTGGTGATGGCTGTTTTACAACAATCCGGGTGGTTGGACATCAACCCGCCTTATTGTCGCATCACATTTATCGATTACAAAAAGGAGTTAAACAACTACTTTTACCTACACCAGATTGGCAAAAATTGGCTGCTGATATTAACAGGATGGCGCAATTGAATAAAAAGGATTTAGCCGTTATTAAAATTATTATTAGTCGTGGTGAAGGTGGGCGAGGGTATAGCATAGCGGGCTTTAACAAAGCAACAGTCATTATTTCGTTAACTGATTATCCAACTATCTATCTAAATCAACAGCAAACGGGTATTGATTTAACATTGAGTACCATACCAGTAAATAATAATCCTTATTTGGCAGGCATTAAACATCTTAATCGCTTAGAGCAAATATTAATAAAACAGCAAATTGAATTATTGAACGTTGATGAAGCTATAGTGACGGACACTAATGGCATACTGATTGGATGTTGTGCAGCAAATATTTTTTTGCGTAAAGGTAAACAAATATATACGCCAAATTTAGATCACGCTGGTGTTGAAGGTGTAATGCGTAAACAGGTTATTGCTTGTTTATCTGATACTGATTATGAACTTTTTTATATCAGCGACTATCCTAATATATTGGCACATAGTGATGAGGTAATCATTACTAATGCTTTAATGCCCATATTACCGGTTAACCGTATTTTAACTCAGCCAAAACAACCCGTATGGCACTATTATTCTCGTGAATTATTCAATTTTCTTTTGCCATATTGTTTGAGGTTAAATTAATTTTGCGATTAATATTAGATTAATTTTTGTAGTGTAATATTAGGAAATGAGTATTAAATGAAGTATGCAAGACGAATGTTGTGGTTGTTTATTTTTTTATTAATATTGAGTGGCTGTATTCTCTATACATTCTACCGTCAGATACAAAATTACGCTGATACAGCGATTAATATTGATGAAACAACTATTTTTACTTTACCTACAGGTACAGGGCGAGCAAGATTAGAATTATTGTTAACAGAACAGAAAATCATAAATCGGGCGGATATTTTTCAATGGTTACTGAAATTAGAGCCACAATTAGCGCAATTTAAAGCGGGAACATATCGATTAAATCCTGGCATGTCTTTGCGGACAATGTTAGAAATATTCTCTGCTGGTAAAGAGGCGCAATTTAGTTTGCTATTTATTGAAGGTTCTCGCTTCGAAGACTGGAAAAAATTATTACAGCAAGCCCCTTATTTAAAACAGACTATTGACAATCGATCTACGAATAAATTAGCGCAGGATCTAGGGTTACCCTCTGATCATTTATTAGAAGGGTGGTTTTATCCAGATACTTATTATTACACAGCGGAAATGAGTGATATTGATATATTAAAGCGTGCACATCAGAAAATGTTAATGGCGCTTGAATATGAATGGCAAGGGAGGGCGGCTAATCTGCCGTATAAAACGCCATATGAAATGTTAATTATGGCTTCAATTATTGAAAAAGAAACGGGTATTGATACTGAAAGAGCTAAAGTAGCATCAGTTTTTATTAATCGATTAAAGAAAAAAATGCGGTTGCAAACGGATCCTACGGTTATATATGGTTTAGGTGATAAATACCACGGGGTGCTTTATCGTAGAGACTTAGATAATTCAAATCCTTATAACACATATTTGATTGTTGGTTTGCCACCTTCGCCAATAGCTATGCCCGGCAGAGCTTCAATTAAAGCAGCAGCTCATCCTGATGAAACCAATTATTATTATTTTGTTGCAACGGGTAATGGTGGGCATACTTTTACTACCAATATTAATGATCATAATCAAGCGGTTAAACATTATCGTCAGACAAAAGATAAAAATGAATGAAAAGTCGTTATATAGTTATTGAAGGTCTTGAAGGCGCAGGAAAAACTACTGCGATAAAGACGGTGGTAGAAACACTCGCTAAGCTAGGAATAACTGAGATTGATTTTACCCGGGAGCCAGGAGGAACGCCGTTAGCAGAAAAATTGCGTCAATTAATTAAGCATGGTATTGCTGAGGAAAAAGTAACTGACAAAGCCGAGCTACTCATGCTTTATGCCGCGCGTATCCAATTAATTGAAAATGTTATTAAGCCCGCCCTTGCAAAGGGAAGATGGGTTATTGGTGATCGCCATGATCTCTCATCACAAGCTTATCAAGGTGGAGGACGTGGGCTTTGCGCCGAATTAATGAAAGTATTACGTAATACCATACTGGATGATTTTCGACCTGATCTCACACTCTATCTTGATATAGAACCTGCTCTAGGCTTGCAGCGAGCGCGGGATCGTGGTGAACTAGATCGGATAGAAAAAGAGTCATTAGACTTTTTTAAACGAACTCGTCAGCGCTACCTTGAGTTAGCCGCTGAAGATGACACAATCATCACAATTGATGCTAACCAATCATTAGAAGAGGTGCAAAAAACCATTCACGATGTATTATCGAATTGGTTGATAGCTCAAGGCAAGTAAAATGAACTGGTATCCATGGTTAAATCATGCATATAGACAAATAATTGCTCTCCATCAAAAGAAGCAAGGCCATCATGCATTGCTGTTACATGCTAATGCTGGAATGGGTAGTGAGGCACTCGTTTATGCTATTAGCCGATGGCTAATGTGCCAACAGCCGGCGGATATGAAAAGCTGTGGTTGTTGTCATAGTTGTCAACTGATGTTAGCACAGACGCATCCAGACT
Source organism: Arsenophonus sp. aPb (assembly GCF_029873475.1). NCBI lineage: Bacteria > Pseudomonadati > Pseudomonadota > Gammaproteobacteria > Enterobacterales > Morganellaceae > Arsenophonus > Arsenophonus sp. aPb. Next base: position 1,942,045 of record NZ_CP123499.1, on the reverse strand, counting down.
GGCATAAAATTGACGTCGAGAAGGGTAAAAATACAATAGGCATTGAAAGTATTCGTTATTTAACCGAAGTTTTAGTTGGCCATGCACAGCAAGGTGGCGCTAAAGTTATTTGGTTTCCTCGTATTGAAGCATTAACCGAAGCAGCAAGCAATGCATTATTGAAAACCTTAGAAGAGCCGACCAACAATACCTTTTTTTTGTTAGAGTGTCGCGATCCAGCACTATTGCTAGCTACTTTACGTAGTCGATGTTTTTATTATTACCTTTCTGTGCCAGAGCGTAAAACGGCAATTTCTTGGCTACAAAAACAAAAGTTATCGTTAGCGTTAGCTGATATTGAAACGGCTCTAAAACTCAATGCGGCTGCCCCTCTCGCTGCTTTAACCCTGTTACAACCAGAAAATTGGCTAAAAAGAAAGCAATTTTGCCAATCATTAATGCAACATTTAGCAACTAAGACACTTTTCAGTTGGTTACCTGAATTGGATCAGCCAGATGTAGTCGAACGCATCAATTGGTTGATAAGTCTATTGTTAGATGCAGTAAAATATCAACAGCAAGCAGGTAATTACTGTGTTAATCAAGATCAGCCATCATTAATTACCAAATTGGCCGCTATCAATTCTGCTGATGTCTTATTGAAAAGCGCTACGGAATGGCGAAATTGTCGTTATCAATTAATGTCAGTGGTGGGATTAAATCAGGAATTACGATTGGCATCTCAGTTAATTAACTGGCAGCGCGCACTATATCACCATAATTAAAAGAGTTTATTATGTTTTTAGTTGATTCCCACTGTCATCTCGACTGTTTAGATTATAAAAATAAGCATAAAGATATCGATGATGTTATCGCAAAAGCGGCAGCAAACGAGGTAAAATATATTCTGGCTATCGCGACCACGCTGCCAGGCTTCATTAGTATGAAAAAGCTGATTGGTCAGCGTGACAATGTGGCATTTTCATGCGGTATACATCCACTTGATCTTGATAAAGGTTATAATTTTGATGAGCTTGCACGCTTAGCGTCAGGCTCTGAAGTTGTTGCGTTAGGTGAAACAGGTTTGGATTACCACTACCAAAGTGAGAATGCTAAATTGCAACAAACTGCTTTTCGTCAACATATTCGTATAGGTTGTCAATTAAATAAACCCGTTATTATTCATACGCGAGCAGCCCAGCAAGACACATTAATGATATTAAAGGAAGAACAGGTTACTGATTGCGGTGGGGTTTTACACTGTTTCACGGAAGATGAGCAGATGGCTAAAGCATTATTAGACTTGGGGCTATATATCTCATTTTCCGGTATAGTGACATTTCGTAATGCCGAACAGATCCGCCAGGCTGCACGTATAGTGCCCTTAGATCGCATTTTGATTGAAACCGATGCCCCTTACCTGGCGCCAGTTCCCCATCGCGGCCAAGAAAATCAGCCCGCTTATGTAAGAAATGTGGCGCAGTTTTTGGCCCAATTAAAAGGCGTAGATATTGAAGAAATTGCGCAAGCTACTACGCAAAATTTTTGTGATCTTTTTCATTTAACCATTAAACGTGATTAAACCGCTTGCATCTTCATAAAAAATAGATTTAAAGGATGAAATTATGGTAGCAGAAACAATTTTTAGTAAAATTATACGTCGTGAAATTCCCGCTGATATTGTTTATCAGGATGATTTAGTGACGGCGTTTAGGGATATAGCACCTCAAGCACCGGTGCATATTTTAATTATTCCTAATATTTTAATTGCCACCATCAATGATGTGAAACCTGAGCATGAACAAACATTAGGTCATATGATCACGATCGCGGCAAAAATAGCTGAGCAGGAAGGTATTGCTGATGATGGCTACCGTTTAATTATGAATTGCAACCAACATTCCGGTCAGGAAGTTTTCCATATTCATATGCATTTAGTTGGCGGCCATCCTCTTGGACCGCTATTAACAAAAAAGGATAGATAAATTTTTAAATTGTTATTTTGTTGATTTGTCATTAAAGAGATAATCCTCGTTTTATTGGTTCCTCTTTAATTATAAAGCAATTTATATTGCTATTTTGGCACAGGCTTTATTATTCAGTTTACCTTGCAATTTAAGGTATACAGGAGAAGAGTAAATGAGACGTATTTTTCAACTTATGGTTGTGACATTCCTATTAGTCGGTTGCTCATCGATAACGGGTAAAAAACCGGCACCGGTCATTACAATCGAACCTATTGAACAACCAGCAACACCAACATCGCCAGAAACTGTGCCGCAGTTGTCAAAAGTAAAAACAGTAGATTGGTCAACAGCAGTTATTCCTTTAGCCAATCAATTGGTACAAGCTCCAGGGGTTGAGTCAGGCAAGGTGTTATTGATTGATTCAATAAAAAATAATACCAATATGGCAATTCAATCTATGCAAGCAACTGATGCGATTATTGATGCAGTTAATAACCAAAATGTATTCAAATTAGTTCCGCAAGATGTGGTGGCAAATGCACGTAAAGCGTTGGGCTTATCTCAGGAAGACAGTTTAGTTACGCGAAGTAAAGCCATAGGTTTAGCGCGTTATGTACAAGCTGATTATGTGCTTTATTCAGTTATTTCCGGTAATCAACAACAGAGTGAAATTGAAATGCAGTTAATGGGAGCGCAAACGGGTGAGATCCTATGGTCGGGAAAAAATCCCATTGAATAAAAAGGAAACACTTATTGCATTGTTATTACAAAAATATCCGACAATTACAGCTAATAAGTGGCAAATTAAAGCGTTACCAGGGTCTAGTGGTGGAAGTTTCTGCGTTAAAGCAAGCCCAAATATTAAATTAATTGCCCGTTTTGCAGGAAAAAATGAGCGTTCATTAGGTATCAATCGACAAAGAGAGCGTAAAATATTACGCCGGCTTACTCAGTTTGTTGCTGCCCCCCAGATAGTGGGGGCTGATAATGACTGGTTATTATTAGAATGGCTTGCAGGCGAGGTGGTTATTGATACGGACACTAGTTTACAGGAATTATATCAACCGCTAGGTCGTATATTGGCGTCACTCCATTCATATCCATTATCGGGTTACTCACTGCCTCTTAAACAACATTTAGCCAGTTACTGGTATCAAATAGACCGACGCAGATTATCACCTGATTGGTTAAATTTACATCATTTTTTTCAATATACCCGCCAACCTAAAACTAGCAAAAAAGTGCTTGCCCATCTTGATATCCATAATGGAAATGTTCTATTGGCTAATAATGGAGTTTTAAAACTGTTAGACTGGGAATATGCTGCTGACTGTGATCTGGCCTTTGCTTTGGCAACGTTATTCGCGACAAATGATTGGGATAAAAATGCCCAACACCAATTTTTGCACTATTATTGTCAGCAGCCACATGCATATAAAGATTTTTATATATTAAATCAACTAATTGCCTCATGGCTGCCATGGGTTAATTATATGAGAATGATGTGGTATGAAGTTCGCTGGATGCAGACAAAAAATCCGCAATACTTGGCATTGGCGCAACCTATTAGAGCAGAGTTAGGCTTAGTTTGAGCATACTGATATTAAAAGTATTCATAAAGTATGATATTAAGTAGGTAATTTATGGGACCGATTATATTAGATCTTGAGGGATTTGAATTAGAAACTGAAGAGCGTGAAATTCTAAACCACCCGCTAGTTGGTGGTATTATTCTTTTTACCCGCAATTATCATGATCCTGAGCAACTAAGAGAGCTTGTCCGCCAAATTCGCCATGCAGCGCATAGCCGTTTACTTATTGCAGTCGATCAAGAAGGTGGCCGTGTGCAAAGATTTCGGCAAGGATTTACTGCGCTACCTGCCGCCCAAGCCTTTGCTGCCCTTAACGATCAGGATACAGCGGCTAAATTAGCGGTAGAAGCTGGCTGGTTAATGGCGGCAGAGATGATTGCGATGGATATTGATCTCAGTTTCGCACCAGTGCTGGATATTGGGCATCATTGTATTGCAATTGGTGATCGTTCTTTTCATCAACAACTTGATATCGCTATTATGATGGCTGAGGGCTTTATTAAAGGTATGCATGCTGCGGGGATGAAAACAACAGGTAAGCATTTTCCAGGTCATGGCGCGGTTAGCAGTGATTCCCATCAACAAACACCAACTGATGAACGTACACTATCCCTGATCAGTTCACATGATATGAAAATCTTCACTTATTTTATCCAACGGCGTTTACTTGATGCCATTATGCCAGCGCATATTATCTATACTAAAATTGACGAACGGCCAGCGAGTGCTTCGGCTTATTGGTTAAAATCAGTCTTGCGCCAACAGCTAGGATTTTGTGGGACAATATTTTCTGATGATCTTTCCATGGCCGGAGCGGCGATTATGGGAGGATATGCCGAGCGGGCACAGGCAGCCCTTAATGCTGGCTGTGATATGCTACTTATTTGCAATAATCGTGTCGGTGCAATAAATGTATTAGATAGTTTACCAAATGAAAAATATAACCAAACGGTAAATCTTTATCATCAAACACATTCTTACAGTTTAGCTGAATTGCAAAAAACACCACGCTGGCAAGCGGCGAATTTAGCATTAACGTCCATGTGTGAAAAATGGCAGAGGTAGGTATGATTATTTATTTACATGGTTTTGATTCAACTAGTCCTGGTAATCACGAAAAAATAATGCAATTACAATTTATAGATCCAGATGTACGTCTTGTCAGTTACAGTACACTCTATCCCCGGCATGATATGCAACACTTGCTGAAGGAAGTTGATAAGAATATTCACTCTAAGAGCAAAGAGCCAATTTTAATATGTGGAGTTGGTTTAGGGGGATTTTGGGCTGAGCGGATAGGATTTTTGTGTAATATAAAACAATTAATAATCAACCCCAATCTATTTCCTTATGAAAACATGATAGGAAAAATTACCCGGCCAGAAGAGTATTTGGACATTATGACTAAATGTGTAGATAATTTCAGGCAAAAGAATAAACATAAATGTATGTTAATATTATCTCGTCATGATGAAATCATTGATAGCCAGCAAAGTGCCAATATTTTAAAACCTTATTATTCTATAATTTGGGATGAAACACAAAATCATAAATTTAAAGATCTGTCATATCATTTAGCAACAATTAAATCATTTTATAATTAGATTTATTATTAAATATTATTTAATAATAACATTATCATTTAATTATAAAAATTTAATGGCTTATTTATAATTATAATTTTGAAAAAAGGTGATATATAAAAATATATTATTTAAATAATTTGTTCTTATATATCATTATAAAACCCTATTTAATTTTTTCGTTGTTAACAATAAATTACTCTCTTTTACTTTTTATTATTTCTTGTTAATAATGGTATCTACTTTGACTTTTTAAAAATAATAATTTATAAGGTAAGGTATTATGCCAAATATTATGAAATATTTTTTTGATATTAGTTTTTCACAAGATAAATATATCTATAATGAGTTTGAAGATAAATTATTATTTATTTTTAGTAAATTTGTTGCAGCTAACGATACTAATATTACCGAAGGCATCACAGGTTTATGTGCAGCGCTTAGTGCTGAATATTTAACACATGTTCGTCAGGGAGGTTTAGAACAAGGTAAAAACTACCTGGCCAGTATAAAATATTTGACAAAAATTTTAGATGAGCAGATTTCTCCCCACGATCCTCCTCTTTTTAAAGCCATGCTACAGGCAAAAAAAATTCATGCGCAAGAAAAATTTAATCGTTTATTAATTGATTTGGCTAAGCGGCAGCGGGAATCTTTTGATATGATGGATATGGCCAGCTATTATCCCGCATACCCATTTTGGCCACACAAAGATCTAAGTGAGACTATATCCAATTATATGGAAAAAGTTATTTCATATGAAAGTGAAATGCAAAGTTTACGTAAAGATAGATATTGGTTCAAAGAACTATTTGTTGAGATAACACGTCAATTAGATAATGAGAATTATAATACTGAGGAAATTAAATTTTTTGCTGAAAATACCTTTATCTCGCTTAAAAAGAAGTATATTGAAAAATATATTAAGTATTATAATGATAGAGGATTAAAAACAATAAATAATAGTCAAAGATATATATATAACGAAATTAATATTGATGAGTTTATCAAAAAAATATAGACATTGATGATATAGATAAAAATAAATATTATGAATTTTGCTCTGTAGACCATATGATGGCTATTGTAATAGAGAAAAATAGTAAAACAGGAAAATTAATTTATGCTTTTTTTGACCCTAATAATGGGGTAATAGAGATAGAAAATAAAGATATATTTATTGAGTTTTTAAATTATATTGTTAAAACAAGACAGGATGCTTACAATTTTATTCAATTACGTGATGGAAATGTTGATGTATTTATTTCTGAAATGGAATATGATGAGCAGATTACCGAACAGGCAATTTTACCTAAATTAGATGAAAACTTAGTTAATATAACAACCAATAAGATCCTTTGTGAAAATGAGTATACATTTATTCTTGATTTAAAAACTAAAATTATTTTTAAAAAATTTAATGATAATACTAGAACCACTTTTATTGAATTAATTAGTGAAAAACATAAACCAAAACGTATTAATATTTTGATGGATTCTCTTTCAGTTGATGAAATATTAATGTTCTTTACTAGCCAACATAAAAATATTTTAGCATTATCAGATAATAATCTTCATATACGTATAACTAATGGAAATTATCAGATCCGTAAAATAATCAATGGTAGCGACATTATTTATCGTTTGCCGAATAGTAGAGAACTATTAGAATTTTATCTCTCCGAACCAATTGCTACTTTATCACATGAACAACTCCCCGTTGAATTATTTGAACTGCATAATAATGAGATTTTGGGTGATATCGCGCCAAGAAAACTTGATAATTGGTGGGATCCAAGAGTTAATCCGGAACTTATTCCTCAGCAAAATAAAATGGAATTAGTAAAGCCACAGCTAGCACAAGCTAATAATGTTTATAATGTTATCATCCAGTTAGAAGGTGAAGACATTATTAATAAAGCGGCGGCAAATTTAATTGGTAAACATCCAAATAACACCATATTAATTCAATATGATCTGGAAAATGATCAATATCGACTAGTATATGGTGATATTGATAAAGTCATAACTAACAATAGCCGCTGGTTACTAATTGGACATGGTCGTTTTGATGAACAAAAAAAACAACGAGTATTTGCTAATCAAAGTGCTTATACCATAGTTGATAAACTAAAAAAATTAAAAACATCGTTATTAGCCAATAATGAACCAGACAAAATAGTTTTATTAGGTTGCAAACTAGGCCAGGGTAATTTACTGGATAATTTTGCTCTCAATATAAGTCAAGAATTTTGGCATAAAGATTTTAAATCTACCATCGTGGCTTATACTAAAGATTTAGCTATTCATTACAACGGCAGAAAAGAAGTTTATTTGGATGAGAGTACAGATAGTAGACAGCCGGCAAAATACTATAAGAATCAGTATCAAAAGGATAACAATAGTGGTGAAATTATCATTAATGGTGAAGCTTTAATTTTATATCTTTTACGACAAATACATGCTGGCGATGTTTCGTTATCAAGCATAACAAATCGTTATGGTAATTATCTTAGTCAATATTTTCATTATTTTGATGGCAAGTTAAATTTAGATTTGCTAAAAATAATTGCTTATGATAACCAGGCATATAAAATATTCACTGATTATTTTTCTAACTATAATCGAATTAATAATAACTATGATATTGGTTTATTAATTGATAAGTTAAATAGTGAAAATATTTCTAATGTGCCATTATGGCCGAAAGTGAATGCTGAAAATATAAAAAGTCAATCAGCAGAAATAGTTAATAAAAATAGCTCACAAATAATCTTTCGTTTTTCTGGCGATAAAAAATTTCGTCTACAGGCTGAGTTAATAGCTAAGTATAATCCAGAAAATACTTTTATTTTCCAAATAGATAAAGATTCAAATAAAGCAATTTTAGAATATGGTGATTTAAAAAAATTAAATAATACCGAAATTAAAAAATGGCTATTATTAGGTAATATTGTGACGTATGAGGAACAATCTCTACTCGAAGGAATGACATCAGCTAAATTAGTAGATACCCTTAGTGAAGTAAAGCTGTATTTTGGTCTAAATATTCCGGCTGAAGTTTGTTTCTTTTCTCAGCAAGGCTTAGGACAACTTGCTAATCCTTATGATCCTACTGGTATTGCCAGTGAAACGGCAATAAATTTAGCAAAAAGAGCCATAAATAGTACTGTATCAACTTATCAGCAAGAAAATGTTCAGTTACCATGGTTTTCATCACAATATATAAATGAACATTATGTGCTTGCTGCTGATCATAAAAAATTATATCGATTTAATTATAATAATGAAATAAAACAATTATATCTCAATAATATTCCTATTGAACAAAGTTTGTTAATGGATATTGTGACAGACAAAATTGATCTTAATAATCAAAGTTATAAATATGCCTATCATTTACACAGCTATTTGGTTGAGGAAAACGATTTATTAGATATAAAAAAAATAGATCAAATTAAATTTGATCCTATTATTAATAAAAAAATTAATAATTATTTTGAACAGAATAAATATATTGGTACTCAGAAACTTATTGAGTGGCGTAAGTTTTTTTTAAATAATGACTTACCCACTATACAACAACAAGCCTATGATGCAAAAATAGTATTAGAAAATATTGCCTATCGTCCTGAAATAATTAACTATCTTAGTCCTTACTCTAAATATCTATTATCTCAACTATTCTCCTATCCAAATGGAATAATAGATATGAAAGAGTTAATGATATTAATTCATAATCATCAATCATTAGAGAATTTAAAAATATCATTAATAGAACTGGCTGGTATCGATGAACGAAGTGAAATTAGTCAATTAAGTTTGCAGCACGCCTTAAAAAAAAGCCAGCAATGGCATAATTACTATTTAAGTAATATAATAAGTTTAGCTAACAGAATTGATAAAAAATCTCTTCCCATGTTTAACATAGCTATAAATCCTATGCCTCATTCTTTTTATTACCAAATGAATAGTCAATTGGGAAGAAATCTAGCATTATTATATGCTTATAATGAAAATGATATTGAAAAGTTAACTCAGTTATTACAATACCATCATAGTTTATTAGAATTTTCTCGAAAACGAGCGTTAACTTATGAAGAACAACAGTTCTTAGCAAATGTTAATTCTGTATTTAATCGTATCAATTATCTTTTTACACAAAAGAAAATTGTGAATGAAAAAAATATTAATCAATTAGTGAAATTATCAATAGGTAAATATCAGTTAGATATAAATAATAATATTTTTACTATTTTAGTGCAGGATAAAAATGATGATTTTTACAGTTGCAAAATTTATGATCCGAAAATGGGAGAAATAAGATTAGATTTTATTCAAAAAGATAGTGTATATAAAGATATTCTATATTTTATGAAAACCTATCTTGATGATGAAATTATTATTGATAATAAAAAATATCATCGTTATGAGATGTTGGGTATTAAAAAGGAACAGCACAATAACTATCGCATTAAATTATATGAAATAAAGCATGATGACATCTTGTATGCTAATTTAGCGAGATTAATAGTACAATTACCGCTAAATCAACAAGAAAGCCAAGTTTCAGTTAAAATTGATGACATTGTTATTCCACTTGCTATTTTACAGCAGGCTGGCGCATATATTGATCAGAAAAAAATATCCTTATTCTCAATTAGGAACGTTACTGATTGGCAGAAAAAAATACGTTTTGATGTGGTAGCTTTAAATGATTACCTTAGTTTTTATCAAGGCAGTCAAAATAATATTAACTTAATTAAAATTTTAAAAGCGAAAATTAATGCAACCAACAATTATACAGATCTATTTATTAATAGTGATAATTTGAACGATCTTGCTGTAATTATGCAGCGCTTTGCTTATATCGAGCAATATAATAGTCAACAATTTGCCGATAAAAATTTGCAATTAAGTTTGCAAAAAGGCATATCTCATTTGCCTCGCTATGCACTATTAGTTAATAAACTTGCTAATACCATGCCGTTATTCAGTTTGATCCAATTAGTTACTGCAACGCAATCTGTCACTATGCAACTTAATAGTGATAATTTGTCTGATGATGAACGGCAGGTATTAGAGAATAACCTAATTGTAGCCTGGGCTGCCAATATAACGAATTTTAGTGTTCAGGCTTTGCAACCCGTATTGTTAAAAGCGGCTTATAAAGTAAGTGGTTCATTTAGTAATGCCAGCATGTTTGCTAATCGGGTTAATGCCGGCCTGACAATTGCTGCAACTGGATTTGATCTTTACTACGCCTATGAAAATTTTAGTCAGTTAGAAAATGAACAAGATCCGGCAATCAGGCAAGATTTGCTGGTTAATGGCATTTTATCATTAATTAATGCTGGTGTTAGTGCCTCTGCAGCCTTGGCTATCATGGCAGGATCATCAACCGCTGGACCGTTAGGGGTGCTTATAGGCACAGGATTGATGTTAGGTGGTATGTTTTATAATGCTTACCGACTCATTGAACGCGTAGAAGAAAAAATTGCCCTTACTAGCCATGAGAAATTTCAGTTAGCTATTGGTTCAATATTAGGATTGCGACCTATCTATTCGATCCAAAATAAGTTACTACAGCAACAGACTGCCAGTCAGTTAAAGCTTTATCGACAACAAAATGAGGAAAACTTTTTTAAACAAGTATTACAACCAGCCGGCTATAATTTGAGTATTATCCGCCAGGAAGAAGAGAATATTGCTGAGTTACTGCTATATCATTTATTTGATAACCACAATAATCGTTATCTGACAGAACAAAAATATAATCATTATCAATATGATCTTCAATATTTAAAACATGATTTGAATATTGTCTCCTTACCGCTAAATTTGTGGAAACAACAGCATCTTGATGAAGTACTAGAGACGATAAAGCGCAAATTTACTAAACAAGAAATAGAAAAAATTATAGCGCAACATCCTAATCGTTATCAGATAGAATTAGCTAAAATAAAAACTTATATACCCGTTTCTTACCAGCCATCAGACGAAATAATATTATTTAGTAACAAATATAATCATGTTATTAGACTTTTGGCTAATCAACCTTATTTTAATCAAAATTTAGCTAGTGTCAAGGCAGTAAACGCTATTTATTCAATACCAAATAATAATCAAATACAATATTTTAATGAAAGTTTGCAAAAATTTTTATCAAAGAAAAATTTAATAAATTTTATAACTGGTATTAGCTATAATTTAGCCAATGGTGATGATGCGATTGTTGGTTCTCAGGTAGTTAAAAATCAGTTTATTTGTGGTAATGGTAAAAAAATATTTATTGGTGGTGAGCTTGATGATCTATTTATTCTATTATTTGACAAAATAACAGTAAATGAAAATAAGTATTTCGATGGTAATAGAGGAAATGATACATTATCTGTTGAGCTATTACCTTATTATCAATCAGTCACAGATGATAATCCCACACAGCCAGTTAATAATCTGACAAAAGTAGTAGGAGCGTATATTAATTTACCACAGGGTGAATTGAAGTATTTAAGCGAAAACTATATTGATGATTTTGCCAATGTACCAGCATTAATAAGAAAAAACTACGCAACGGAAGTTTTAGTAGATTTTATTAATATAGAGAATGTTATGGGTAGTAAACATAGTCAAGATTTAATCTTAGGTAATGAAAAAGATAACATATTAAATGGACGTGGTGGTGTTGATATTATTTATGGTCAGGCAGGAAAAGATACATTGATATTAAATAATGGTTACGCAAATGGTGGTGAAGGAGCAGATACATATATTATAGAGCGTTATAATTGGTTGAATTATCAAGAAGAGCTCCCCTGGAATGAACAAAGCTATTATTGGGATCCTGATAATGAAAAATGGCAAAATTTAGATAGCAATAAAATTGGCTTAAAATTGGGTTATGATTTTAATGCCAATATTGTTATTGATGAAATTGAGAAAGAGAATAGAAGTGTCGTTGCTTTTAATTATAAATTAGATGAAATTATAGAAGTTAAATTAGTTGATACTGATATTTATCTACAAATATTATCAGATAAAGAATTAATTAATGGTGAAGTTAAACAAAGTATTATCGATGTAAGATTAAAAAATGCTTATATAAGTTTAGGTAATGACGAGTTTATACTTAATCATGAATATCTATTACAGACAATGGATGGTTTCTTATTAACTTTATGCCTACCACCAAAGCTAACCAAACAGAACACGCCAGAAAAAATATTTGAAACAATCTATTTTGATAAACTAGATAAATTTAATACAGACAACAATATTAATAAAATTGAGATTAATTTAACGCAAAATGGTATAAAAAATCACCATAAAAATTATTTATTACCCGCTACCCTTAAACCTATCATTGCAATTAATAATTATCAACATGCTATTTTTCATGGTGATAAATATAACAATCATTTTACTTCAATTAAAAAAAATAATTATATCTATTTTTCACACGGTATCGATATTTATTTGCTTGATGATTTGGCTAGTACAGATAAAATAAACGATAGTATTATCTTTGATTTTAAAGAAATTAATGATTCATTTACAAATGGAGATATTTTTATTATTGCAGTGAAAGAGTATAGTGGTTATGATTTTATTTTTGAGGGAAATTGTTTATCTTATCAAGCCTCATCTCAACTAGCACAAATTAAATTTGTTAATAATTTAGGCGATTTTTATGGTAAAATATATCTTTTAGATAAAAATAACCAATATTTTTTTATTAATTATCAAGACAATAAATATCAAATTACGCCTTGTGCCACAGTACAGACACCGTCAGAATTTGATGACAATATTTTTTATCCTAAAGGTTATTCTCAAATTATAAAAGTTAACTTATCAGCAGGTAATGATATATTAACCGATATGAGTGAAACGGGAAAAATTATTATAGCAGGTGACGGCAATGATATTATTACCGCTAAAAGTGGTGATAATATGGTTGTTGATGGCGATGGGAATGATATTATTTCAACCGGTGATGGTAATGATATTATTATATCAACTCAAGGTAATAATATTATTGATGCCGGTAAAGGAAATAATGTTTTAGCGATAAATCATGGTACAGGTGATATAAATGTATTTCTCAATGAAGGGAATAATAAAATTTTTATTCAAGGTTTAGGTGGTAGTGCTGTATTTAATTATCCAGATAATAATTTAGTTATATCATCGCTTAATAATAATAATAAAATAACTATTTATGATTATGAAAAATATAAAGACCTGCTTGAAATTAATACAACTTCCAATAGTGATATTTTATTTGATGAAAAAGATATCGCTTTATTAATTGAGATGGCATCTTCTTTTCAGCAAAAAAATAATCAATCTCAACCTTTCTCTTTGACTGTGCATGAAAGAGATTTTATTAATCAAATGTTTCAATATGCTAAAATTAATTAAATATAATAACTAAATATTTAAAGTAAATATTGTCACTAAATAAAAGTTTTATTAAATAAACTTAAAGCAAAATTTTTTATAAATATTATATTGAAATGGATTTCATTCATGAAATTTTAAAATTAAGCGATAAGGAATTTATTATGCCTAAAAAAAAATATCAATTTAAACCTGGTTTTTCACAACAAAAATATATTTTTGAAGCTTCTAAAGAACGCTTTGAACATATAGCTAATAAATTTATTTCATATAACGATCCGAGTGTTGCAAAGGAAATAACCGGTATCTGTTTAGCATTAAGTTCAGCCTATTTAACCCAAGTTCGCGAAGGTGGCTTAGAACAAGGTGAAAAATATATTATCGGTATACAGAAATTAATTAAAACAATTGATTCAGAAGTAGAAAGTTATGATCCTCCTTATGTTAAAGCCAGGCATAAGGCCAGACAATTACATGCTAAAGAAAAATTAAATCTTCTATTTATTGATTTGATTGGCAGGCAAAGATTATCTTTTGATTTATATGAAATGGCAAATTATCAGCCAAGTTATCATTTATGGCCAACAATAAATGAAAATGAAAATATGCATGATTATTTTGCCAGAATGGTTGAATTTGAAGCTAAAACAAATCCACAATTTTTAGAAAGATTCTGGTTTAAAGAATTTATAATAGAAATTCAGCGCAGAATTAATATACAGGATAAAGATCTTGATAATTTCAAACTAGCTATATATAAAATTTATCTAGAATTAAAGAAAAAATATCTTACTGGATATATGAATTATTATAATGATAGAGGTTTAACAATTAACAGAAATGAAGGAAATGGTATATTAAATGATATAAAATTTGACGACTTTATTGAAAAGTATATTGATAAAGAGGATGTTAGTAATAATCTTTATTTAGAATTCTCTTCTGAAAACCATATGATGGCAATTGTTATTGATAAAAATAAAGAAACTGGATTATTAAAATATGCTTTTTTTGATCCTAATTATGGCATTATTTACTTTAATGAACCAGAAGAATTTAAACAATTTTTAATATATATCGTAAAAAAAAGAACGGATATTTATAATTTTTTAACTTATGATAAAAATTTTTATATTAGTTCTGTTATAGAGTTAGAAAATAGTGATGTAATAAATAAAAGCAATGTTTTTCCAATAGTTGATAGTGATTTAGTAAGTATAACGACGACCAAAATACTTTGCGAAGAGCAGAGTGTTTTCTATCTTTCCCCCAATATAAAATTGCTGTTTAAGCAATTTAATGCAGAAATTGGCAAGACAGACATGATTCTGATTGATGAGAGTGAAAATTATAAATCCATAAAATTAAATATCAATTCGCTAAATTCTGATCAGATTTTAGAAATTATAACAGAGCAGTATAAAAATATCTTAAAATTAAAAAATGATAATATTAATTTAACTATAAATAATAATAAATGTCTTGTTTCTAAAATTAATTATGGCGGAGATAAAGAACTTGTTACAGAATTTGTGCTTGAAAGTATACCAGTAGACATTTTGCAAATGCATAATGATGAATCTTTAGGTTCGGATGATGCTATTGCTTTTGATGCATGGTGGGATCCAAAAATAAATCCGGAAAAAATTCCGTCACATACTGGTGCAGAAAGAAAAAGATTAGCAGAAACAAATTATCGTCATAATGTGATTATTCAATTGGAAGGTGACGAAATTGTTAGCAGGTCAGTTGCCTATTTAATTGGTAAGCATCCAGATTTGACCACCGTCATTCAATATGATCTTGAGCATGATCGTTATAGAGTTGCTTATGGTGATATTAATAAAGTAGCTGGTGAACGAACGCGATGGTTTCTTATTGGTCATGGCAGAATTGATCGCACAACTAAAAAAAGAACCTTTGCCAGAAAAACTACGCAATATATTGTCGCTAAATTAAAAGAGTTAAAACAAAATGAATTTAATAATAGTGAGCCTGAAAAAATAGTTTTGCTGGGTTGTAAATTAGGCCAAGTAAGGATAGAAGATAATTTTGCCTTAGATATTAGCCAACAGCTTTGGCATGAAGGATTTAGCTCAATAATAACTGCTTATACTAAAGATTTACATATTAGTCGTAATGGCAGAAGAATAGTTTATTTAAATGAGTATGAAAGTAGCCGTAAGGATGCCAGATATTACAAAACTATTTTTAATAAAGAAATTTCTCCGATGGGTATACAAATTAATAATGAAATATTAATTAATTATATTTTAAGAGAAATTAATTTAGGTAATATTTCATTGGATAGTGATATTATTAAAAATAGCGATTATATAAAGCAATATTTTTACCTACCTAATGGTAAATTAGATATTGATTTATTAAAATTAGTTGCTTTAGATAGTCGAGCATATCATTTATTTGTTGATTATATGTATGAAACAAGAGCTATTTACGGTGGTTTTAATGTTAATGGTTTCTTAGAAAAATTATATAACCAAAAAATTTTTGATACGCCTTTATGGAAAACCGTCAACCATGAAGCAATAGATCAAAACTTATATAAAGTCGATAAAAATTCTGTTAAAAAAATTATTTTTCGCTTTGCAGCACAGGAAAAATATCGCCAACAGGCTGAATTATTAGCGAGTGAAAATCCAGATGATAGCTTTATTTTTCAGGTAGATAAACAGTTAAAGACAATTATTTTAGAGTATGGCCAGTTGGATAAACTTAAAAATATCGCTGCTGATAAATGGATTTTATTAGGGAATATTGAACAGCATGATGCAAATTTCTTATTTGAAGGCATGACAGTAGAAAATTTAGTTGATGTAATAGATAATATCCATAAACAACATTTATTAACTATACCAAAAGAAATTAGCTTTTTTAATAAAAAGGCATTAGGTAAATTATCAAATCCGTATGATGTTTCAGCCATTGCCAGTCAGCTAGCCATAAAATTAGTGCAAAAAAATATCAATACCACTGTTAGCACTTACCAAATAAACTTAGATCCTTTTCCTATACCATCAACTGATGGTGTCGCTGAATATTTTCATTTAGTGAGTAGTAATAAATTACCCAAGTTTAGATATAATCAAGCTAATAAACAACTATTTTATAATAACTTTAATATTACACATGCTTTGTTAATGGATATAGCCAAGGAAAATATTGATATTGATAGTGATTTTGAAAATTATCAAGATTATTTAAATAAATACCTATTAGATCAAGATGGTAATTTAATAACTAATAGGATAAAAAAAATCAACTATGATCCGATAATTAGTCGTAAAGTTAATAATTATTTTTTACACAATATCGATCAGCAGCCGGATGCTTCTGAGCAATGGCAAAAAATATTTTCAATTAATGATAATGAAGCATTAAATGTAAAGGTAAGTAATATTAATATCTTGCTAGAAAGTATTTATTATCGCCCAGAAACCGTTAATTATCTTAGCGATTATTCAAAGAGTCTACTGACGGAATTATATTCTCGTACTGATGGCTCGCTAGATATTGGTGCTTTAATGCTGTTGATAAATGATCCTCAGCAATTAAATCAGCTACATAAGTCATTAACTGAACTTACTGCTATTGATGAAAGAAGCGAACTTCATCAATTACCATTAAAAGAGTCATTAATAAGAAGTCAACAATGGCATCAATATTATTTTAATAATATTCTATCATTAATTAAAATAACCCAGGAAAATCCTAATGTAACCATAAAACCCTTGTTACATGCTTTTTATTTTGAGAAAAATATAAATTTAGGCAAGTATATAGGACTATTTTATGCATTAACTTCTAATAATACCAATGATCTAAATCGAGTATGGCAATATCATCGTGATTTAATTGAAATTTCTAGTAAAAGAAAACTATCAATTAGTGAACAGCAATTTTTAAATAATTTTAATGAACTTGTTGATTTGACTGTTTATATTGCTGATGATAAGGGCATATTAGCAGATCAACAAAAATTAACTTTTTCTGCCAGTTTAGCAAGTGAACCGATAGGAAAATATCAGTTAAGTATTAATCATGTGGTGTTTACCATTATTATTGCAGATAATGGTGATGGTTATTATCAGTGTAAAATATTTGATCCGCGAATGGGTGAAATAAAAATAAACCAGCTCGCCCAAGCGAATATAGATAGCGAAGTTATTTCTTATATTCGAAATTATCTTACTGGTGATATTGTAATTGATAATAATAATTATAAACGTTATAAGTTCATGGGACTAACAAAAGAGGCAGCTTTAAATGAGCCATTTAAACTACAAAAAATTACTGACAGTTTACTCATTAAAACAAAAGGAAAAAACTTAATTGATACAGTCGCTATTGATGAAAGTACATTGACAATTCAAACCAATATAACAATAGCTGACAGTAATATTTCATTACAGACATTACAACAAGCCGGTGCTCATATAGAAGATAGACCTATTTCATCATTTGCTATTAGAAATATTGCTAATTGGCAAACAAAAATAAAATTTGATGCTGAAAAGCTTAATGATTATTTGATTTTTTTTCAGGGAACCAAGGAACATATTGATATTATAAAATTTATTAAACAAAAAATAAAATTATTACCTAATCAGCAAGATATATTATTAACAAATAGTGATTTAAATGATTATTCTGTTGCCATTGCTCATCTAACCGATATCAATACTTATGATGAACCGCAGTTAAAAAATAGAAAATTATGGCAAAATTTGAAAGTCTATATAGCTGGATTACCGCGTTATTCTCACATATTGAATAAAGTTTCTAATCTTACTCAATTGATGAATATTATCCAATTGGTGTCATCGACTCAGACAACATTAAGTTATTTAAATAATTCTCAACTTTCTGCTAGTGAACGTCAGCATATTGAAAAAAACCTTATTATTGCCTGGAGTTCTGGTATCGTAAATTTCGGTGCTGAAATTTTACAACCGCTATTATTAAAATCTGTATCACAGATAACAGGAATGAGGTATAGCGCTAATCTGTTTGCCGCCAAATTATCAATGGGGATTAATATTGCCGCTAGTGGCTTCGATTTTTATTACGCCTATGAAAATTTTAGTCAATTAAACTATGAAACTGATCCGGCAATACGGCAAGATTTAATAGTTAACGGTACAATATCGCTACTAAGTGCGGGCGTTAGTATTAGCAGTGCATTGGCTATGCTGACTGGTGCTTCATCAGCAGGTCCCATAGGGGTTGCTATTGGAGCCGGTTTAATGCTAACTGGTATGTTTTATAACGCATACCGGACTGTTGAAAGGATCAAAGCTAATGTTCAATTAACAGCTATGGAAGAGTTTCAAACCGGATTGAATGCTGCCTTAGGACTGCAAGCGGGTTATTCAGTGCGTAATAAACTATTAAAGCAACAAACAGCCAGTGCGCTCAAGGCTTATAAAATACAAAATGAAAAAGATCTATTTATTAATGTGCTAAAACCCGCTGGCTTTAACCTTAGTATTTCTGTTACAGAAGAAGATAAAATTGTTGAATTACCTTGTTACCATTTATTTGATAAACAGACAAATCTTTATTTATTAAAAAATAAGCAACGATCTATTCAATATGATCTAGAATATTTAAAAAATGACTTAAGTTTTCTTTCCTTATCGATCAATTTATGGAAACAGCAACACCTTGAACAAGTTAGTGAAGATAGCAAGCGAGAATTTACTGCTGAAGAGATCAGAAGAATTATTGCTCAATATCCAGAGCGTTATTTAGTAGAATCAGCTAAACTTAAAACTTACATACCGATTGATGTACAGGGTGATAATGAAATTATTATGCTAAACAGAGAGCATGATAATTTAATTAAGTTATTATAAAATAGGCCTTATTTAGATAATTATATATTTTCAAATACAAGTGCTATTTATTCATTAGCTGGCAGTAATCAACCTGAATTTATTTATGAAAATTTACAAGATTATTTAATGAAAGGTGGTTTGAAAAGAGAAATTACCGGCGTTAATTTTAATTTGGGTAATGGTGACGATATTATCGTTGGCTTAGCTGAGGTAAGAAATCGTTTTCTATCTTATAGTGGTCATAAAATATTTATTGGTGGCAAACAAGATGATACTTTTATTTTATCAAGCGAAAAAATAGGTGAAAAGGAATATAAATATTTTAACGCCGATGACGGTAATGATACTTTAATTATTGCTCAATTACCTCTTTATTTTAATAATATATCATTAGAGAGTGATGGCAAATACACTGGGCCTAATGTAAAGCTTTCTTTAACAGGAACATTTATTAATCTGCAACAGGGAGGCTCTTTAAGATTTCTTAATCAACCATTTTTTACTAATTTTGACGATATGCAATTGTTAATTGATAATCGGAATAAGACGGGTATTCATGCAGATTTAGTCAATTTTGAAAATGTTATTGGAATAAAAAATAAGCAAGATTTTATTTTAGCTAATAATAAAGATAATATATTAAATGGTAATGGGGGTGTTGATATTATTTATGGTATGGGTGGTAAAGATACTATTATATTAAATAATGGTTATGCAAACGGTGGTGATGAACAAGATACTTATATTATTGAGCGTTATAGTTGGAATGAATATATTGAAACCATAGCCTGGCAAGGAAAAAATTATATCTGGAATGCAGATAATGAAAAGTGGGTAAATACAATAATAAACAATAATATTGTAACGGTCATTATTGATGAAAATGAATTTCAAGCTAAAAGTATTGTTAACCTTAATTATCAATTAGATGAAATTGTCGGTTTAGTAATAACAGGTAATGATATTATTATTAATTTCTTGACTACGGATAATCAGGAAAATTTAAATGTGGAACAGCAATTAAATAAAATAGGATTAATTTAATATTAAAAAATGCTTATAGATATTATGATAGTGATAATTTAATAGCTAACCATGAATATATCTTGCAAACCGCTGATGGTTTTTTACTGTCGATGAATTTAACTGATAAAATAAAAATAGCGACATCAGCAGATAAAATATTTGATGCTATTTATATTAATGAATTAGATAAAAATAAAAACGCTATGGTTAATAGTGATATTGAAATTAATTTAAAACACAATAGTATAAAAAACTATCGGAAAAACTATATTTTGCCAAATATGATAAACCCCTTATTGGCTACACATAATGCACAAAATGTTATATTTCATGGTAATAATGATAATAATCAATTTTTATCAATTAAAAATAATACATATATTAATCTTTCGCATGGTATAGATACTTATATTATTGGTGACATTAAAGTTGAAAATAGTAAAAATAGTAAACATATCATTTTTGATTTTAATGAATTAAAAACAGGTTATACTGGGCAAGATATTATTACTATTGTATTAAAAAATTATAGTGGTCATGATTTCTTCTTTTATGAAGATAAATTATTATATAGCAAAGATCATGATGTCGCTGAAATTAAGTTTATTAACAACATAGATGACTTTAATGGTAAAATTTATCTTATTGATCAAAATAGCGAAAGTTTTACTATCGAATATAAAAACAGCTTATATAGTATTAAGTCTACATTTGAGATAACAACGGCTACTGAGAATAATGATAATATAGTTTATAGTAAGCGTAATATCACGCAAAGAAAAATTGATGGATTAGGCGGTGATGATATTATTACAGATATGACTGAGTTGGGTAATATTCTTATTGGTGGCACAGGTAACGACATAATTACAGCTAAAGGTGGTCATAATGTCATTGTCGATGGAAGTGGTAATGATATTATTTCGCTAGGGGATGGTAATGATATTATTATATCAATGCAAGGTAATAATATCATTTCAGCAGGTAAGGGTAATAATATAATAGTTATAAATTATGATAATAATGATACTAAAGTTTTTTTAAATGAAGGAGAAAATAAAATTTTTATTCAAGGAATTGGAAATATTTATCGGAATGAGTTTTTAGGTGATAATTTAATTATTTCTTCTTTAGATGATCAGCATAATATAACTATTTATGATTATAATAAATATAAAAATAATCTAGAAATCGATACCACATTAAATAATGGTATACTATTAAATCATCAAAATGTAGATTTGTTAATAAGTACCGCCTCAGCTTTTAAACAAAATAACGATCGTACAGTATTTGCTAATTTAGCGGATAGTGACAGAGATTTTCTTAACCAAATATATCAATATAGTGAAATGAGTAATTTATAAATTAATGATTTATTTATAATAAGGAAATATTCATGCCTGCTAATTATAATCCGGATATTAATTTTTCTCATAATACCTATCTCTATTTAATGGCAAAAGATAGACTTGTTTATATTGCCGAAAAATTTGTTTTACATGGTGATAAAAATGTATTGCAAGATATTAAGGGAAGTTTTGCTATTGGATTATCAATCTATTATATGGCTCATGTTCGGCAAGGTGGTAATAAGCAAGGAGAAAAATTTTTACTTGATTTAAATGATGTTATTAATATTATTGAAATGCCCATTTCTGATAATTCTCCATCATTAATGAAGGCAAAATTGATAGCGGAAAAAATTCATGCTAAAGAAAAATTAGATAGTATGCTTGCTACAGTAATTGATATTCAAAAACGCTATCTTAATAGTATTGATATTAATAATTATGTATCAGATCCCTATATGTGGCTTGATATGTTACCGGCCGAGACGGCGCATCATTATATTGATAGAGTAACAAACCGCGCTTTGGAATTGAATAATAGTTTAAAAAATGCCACCTGGTTTGCAGAGCTTTGTATTAGTTTAAAAGCCAGATATTTTAATAGTGATACCAATTCGATTGATAATATTAAAGATAATTATCATGAGCTATTAAGCAAAAAAAAATATGATTATTACATTGATAGTATTAGATTTACTCTAGATAATGGTGTACAAGCGATAAAATTCAGTGAAAAAGATGATCGTCATTATTATTTTTTTGATATTGATTATTTCTTTAAAAAATACCTTGATGATCCAGCAAAATATAATGCTCAATATTTTGAGGTTTTTGCTGGTGATCATATGATGATACTTTCAATAGAAAGTGAACAGGATAAAATTAACTACTCTTTTTTTGATAGTAATATAGGTGTATTTAATTTTGTTAATAAAGAAAAATTTAAATCGTTTTTTATTTCTTTTTTGCAAGAACATGAAAAATCTTATCACATAGTTAAAAATGAAAGTAATAATTATCAATTAAAAATAGCCGCCTATAAAGATAATGATGATATTAAACATCAATTGATTGACTTAAGTATTGAAAATGAAGTGATAGAAACAACAGCAGCAAAAATTATTTTTGAACAACAAGAAAAATTTGCCACTCGATATATTATTAGAGAACATGAGCTTTATCCAGTTGACTTTGAATTTATAGATATTGATTTCATTAATAAATTTTCTATTATTAAATTAACTGCCACTGTTGATAATAAAACAGTGATAAAAAAAGTCGTTATTCAAGAGTTATCCATCGATGAAATATTAAATATTCTCAGTGATGAGGTGAGCGACTTATTTTATTTACAAAGAGAAATGACATTAATAAAATATGATCGCGATAATATTATCTATTATGAGTTTAATGACGCGATTAATATTAACCAGCAACTTTCTGAAATTGTAAATAATAAAAAGTTACCTTATTTGATTAAGAAAAATGATGATTTTTTATTTATGCAGGATTATGTTGTTGATAATGAGGATAATGAAAGTGTGTTTACAATGGATACTGTTTTAGATGATAAACATACCGTCATTATTCAAATTCAGGATGATAGTGTGATTAGTAATGGTGTTGAAAGATTAAAAAATAAGCATCCAGAAAACACTACTGTGATCTTTTTTGATATTCGCAGTCATAAACACCAGGTTATGCATAACTCAACTGCTTTAGCAAAAGAAGGTAATGTCCGTTGGTTAATTGCTGCTCATGGTTCATATTTTAATGAACTATCACCGGATTTTTTTGCTACGAGTTTACAAAATTTGAAGTCCAAGTTATTTGATAATCATGATCCGCAGAAGATTATTTTTTTAAGTTGTAAACAAGCTAATAATAATATCATAAATGATAATGGCTTTAAATTTAGCCGTGCATTATGGTTGAAGGGGTTTAGTTCAACCATGGCAGCTTATACAGAAAATATTTATATCTCTGATTCCGGCCATAGGATGGCAAGAGTAAAATATTTTGACAAGCAAACGCGGGATATGCCTGCCCATATATATAAAAATATATATCAGTATCATCAAGAATCGGGGATGATATTTGTTAATGAACAGGATTATATTTTCGCCCTATTAGATAGTATTAATCATAATCATGTATTGGATGATACTCTTATATTAGAAAATCATGATTATTTAAAAAAATATTTTGTAAATAAAAATGGTCAATTGGATATTGACTTAATCAGATTGGTCAGTTACGAAAATGAAGCTTATCAAATTTTTAAGTCGTATTATCATGAGATAATTAATAATAATCTTATATTTGATAGTCAAATGTTAATATCTAAACTAAGGGAAAACGCTATATTTGAAATCCCTATTTGGCGAAAAGTCAACTCAGATTTTATATTAGCAGATCATAGTCATATACCCATTACAGCCAAAAAAAATATTATTTTAAGATTTGCTGGCGATAATAATGCTCGTCTGCAAGCTGAATTAATCGCCGCACAAGATCCGCAGAATACCTTAATTGCTCAGATTGATACAAAACGGAAAAAATATTTTATTGAATACGGCAATTTGACTGATTTTCAAAGCCGAACTGAGCAGCATTGGTTGTTATTAGGTCAGGTTTCCCCATCAGGTAGACAATTTAGTGGTTTAGACTCACTACAATTATCACAATCTTTAATAACCCTAAAAGAGGAATTATCATTTCATAATCCGCAAGAAATATCTATTATAAGCACCTCGTGGCTGGGACAACATAGTAATCCGTTTCGTGCTGATTGGATTGTATCAGGCTTAGCAAAACAGCTCTCTGCCGCTGATATTGATACTATTTTAACATTTTATACCCATAAAAAGAGTTTTTTGGTCAACCAAAATTTATTAGATTATCACGATAGTTTTTTTTATTGCCGTTATGATCGAGCCACAAAACAGATTTTATTAAATGAAATTCCAATTACCCAAGCTTTATTGATGTGTATCGCATTAAAGGAAATTTCTATTTGGCAGGCAACGACAGAAAGCTCGTTTTACTTACAAAATTATTTCACTGATAAGCGAGGTAATATCGATGTAAATAGACTTAAACAAGCATTGTATGATCCGGTTATTAATAAGAAAATAAATCTTTTTTTTCAACAGAATTATCATATTTCTGTTAATGCCATGGACTATTGGCAAAAAATCTTTATTAAAAATATCTCGCTACCAATATGGCAACAAGCGGATGAATTATCACTATTATTGGATGCAATATATGATGATCATAACGTGTTGCATCACTTAGGCGACCGATCACGCTGGATATTAAGGCAATATTTTTCTTTAGGGGCTAATGAGATTGATCAGGCTAAAATATTACGTTTAATTGCAAACTATCCTGAATATTTACAGTTACAGACTGCATTAAGTGATTTGATCGGCCTCTCCTCTGACAATGGCCTTGAAGGCTTATCGCTACAACTGGCATTAGAAAAAAGCAGCTATTGGCATAAACGCATATTAATCAATTTTTCTCAATTGAGGCAACAAGTGAGCCACAGTTCAGATATTGAAGGAGGAATAAGGTTGTTTCCCCATGCTTTTTTGTTACATGATCACAATATTTCTGCCGCAAATATTGCAGCGACTTTAGGCGCCATATATGCATATTCTATTGATTATAATGAAAATTTCCATCAATTATTAGTCTATCATCGTAAATTATATGAACAACGATTAAAGCATTCATTTACTAGCGAAGAATTGCATTTTTTGCAGCAATTTGAACATATATTCAATAATATCAAGCATAAACAGATGCTGGGAAATACTTCACAATTCATTACCACACAATCACTGGAACAATGGTTATCAACGGCAGTAGCAGGCAGATATCAATTAAAAGCTGGCAATTTAGTATTTACTTTGTCTATTACTCAACAGGCAGATAATTATCAATATGCTTTGTTTGATGCTAAAAGTGGCGAGATCAAACTAAGTGGGCAGGATAAACAGAAGATTTCGACAGTACTGTGTAAAGGATTGACCGCATACTTAACTGTAGATCTGCCTAAGAATTCTATTATCAATAATAAAACGACCAGAGCTGCGGAAATAGGGATAGCAAAAAACGCGGTAGATCAATTTGAGTTTGATATTTATCGTCTCAATCTTGATCCAGTTATCAAGAATGAAATAAGTTCATTGCTATCACAATTACCCGGTAAATCTGAATCAACAGCTCTGCCATTAACGGTAAAAGTAGGCGCAATTGATATTCAATTGGCAACTTTACAGCAAGCAGGTGCGCAGATTGATAACAAACTCGTTACCTCCCAGTCAATTAATTTATTGTCTAATCATCCAGATAAATTGACTTTCGATGTTCAACAACTTAATGATTATTTAACTTTTGCTAGTGGTTCACAGCAGAATTCAAAGCTAGTTAACGTGATTAAGCAACAGTTAAATCAGGTGAATGCAACAAGTGCGTTACTAGCCAATCAACAAAATTTGGCTTCATCTGCTCTATTATTAGAAAGACTATCAGATATTAAACAGGCTACTGATATAGATAGAAATCTTTGGCCACGTTTTCAGCAAAATAGTCTCAGATTACCTCGTTATGCCCGCATGATGAATAAAATCGGTTATGGTACCCAGGCTATTGGCCTATTCCAACTGGTTAACTCAACCCAGATGATGTTAGCGGAGCGACAGTTACCGCAATTAAGTGATGAGCAACGAAGCGAAATTGATAAAAATATTATTATTGCCTGGAGTGCTACTGGAGCCAATTTTAGTACTGATATTCTACAACCATTGCTATTAAAAATGGCTTATAAAGCCACTGGTAGTTATCAAGTAGCCGGAACATTTACTGGGCGAGCCGTCATATTTTTAAATGCCATTGTCGCAGGTTTTGATGTTTATTATGCCTATGAAAATTTTAATCAACTGGCGACAGAACAAGATGCTGATGTTCGTCAGGATCTGATAGTCAATGGTACACTTTCATTGCTGGGGGCAGGTATTGGCGTTGGCACGGCGTTTGCTATTTTAGTTGGTTCATCGGTGGCCGGGCCGATTAGTATTGCTATTGGTGCCGCATTAATGCTAGGCGGAATGACTTATAATGCGGGGCGAGCAGTCGAGAAAATTAAACAAAAAGTTGGATTAACTTCAGAGGAAGAATTTGAAACCGGTTTACGAGTGGCTTTAGGATTGAATTTAACTTATGCAATACAAAATAGATTACAGCAGTATCAGATAGCAGATACTTTTAAACAAGCGTTATTGGAAAAACAGCGCAATCAATTTGAAGATATGCTTAAACCGGCAGGCTATAATTTGCATTTTTATATCGAAGAAGAACAGCAAGTTGAAGAACTGCCTTATTTTCATTTGATAGATAAACAGACAAATGAATATATTGCTTATCAGGATTTTGAAGAGTTATTAATAGCAAAAAATATCAGTTTATTTTCAAATTCAGTAACAACTTTATGGACCAATGACAATATTGATTTTGCGATAGAACAGAATAAAAGACGTTTTTCTGAAGCAGAAGTGAGATTAATTCTACAACAATTGCCCAATCGCTATGATGTTGAGCGAGTAAAAATAAAAGAATATATTCCCTCTTCTTATGAAGCTACTGATGAAATTATTTTATTGGCACAGGACCATGATAATATATTGTCAAATTTTGGCGATATTGCTGTTGAACAAAAGAGAATATTTACCTCTAATAGCGAAAATTCAAAAGTACTCTATTTCACAGCGCTAAATAATCAATATGAACACAATTATGATTTTATTGAAAACTATCTGGCGGAAACTTACCAGAAAGAAAACATTTCCGCGGTAAGTTTTAATACCGCCAATGGTAATGATATTATTATTGGATTAGATACCTTAGCCAATCGATTTGAAATTTTTGACGGTAAAAAAATTTTTATTGCCGGTAACCAAGATGATATTTTTATTCTCAATAATAGGCAATTTAAAATTAATGAAATAAAACATCTTTATGGCAAAGAAGGTAATGATAGCATTATTATTAATACTTTACCTATTCAACAAGATTTAGGCCTTATAGAGCCGGATTTTTCTGTATATAATAAACATAACAATACTAGTTTTTTTGGCAGTTATATTGATTTAGAAAATAATACTGTAAAATATTTAAAACGACCTTTTCAGCAATTTGAGTATTCCTTGAATGTAATGAAAAATTTTATTAATAGTAGCAGTAATACTTCCCAGCTTGTTGCGTCTATTGATAATTTTGAAAATGCCAGTGGGCCTGATAAGGCACATAATATTATTATCGGTAATGAAAAAGATAATATTTTATCGGGTGGTAACGGGCATGCAATATTACATGGTGGCGAAGGTAATGATGCACTTTTATTAGCTAAGGGCTATGCTAATGGCGGCAGCGGTGTTGATCGGTATGTTATACAACGTTATAACTGGACGGATCATATAAAAATTTTACCTGACTATCGTTTATATAATCAATGGGATGCAGAACAGCAAATTTTTATTAACTCAAACCAACAAAAGCAGCTATTTAAATTTAATCGATTGTTCGACTACCATTCTAACGTGGTTATTGATGAAGAAGGTAGCAATGGCTCAACTATTATTGAACTGGAGTATCAGTTAGATGAAATAAAATTACTTGCATTAAAAGATAGTGATATAATCCTTAAAATTGAAATAGCTGTGCCATCTGAACTCAATAAAGTTGCCAAAAGTGCTATCGAAATTAAATTAAAAAATGCTTATGGTTATCATGATAATGGTAAGCATTTTTTAACTCATCAATATAATATTCGTACGCAGGATGGCTTTATATTGGCACCTTACCTACCTCAGTCCGTCAATCTACATATAGAACAACCAATATTATATGAAGCTATGTATATTAGGCGTTTTGAGCACCATGTCACCGCGGCTCGGCCCTATTTTGTCGCCATTGATTTGGCTAAAAATAGCATAGAAACTTATAAAAAGATCTATCATTTACCCGATAATATTAGGCCTATGCAAACTACCTTTGAGGCGGTCGAAACGATATTTTCCGGCGATCGGCATGATAATTATTTTTATAATATAAAGAGTAATAGTTATTTTCATATAACCAAAGGAGTGGACCATTATTATATTAGTGATATGTCTATATTAAATTTAGTCTCTATTTATATTACTTTTGATTATGGCAAAATAAGTGAATATTACACTGACAATGATAGAATAATTATTTATCTTGCTGAATATAGTGGTTATGATTTTTTCTTTGATAATAACGAATTAGTACACAAAGATAAAAAAAATGATATCGCTAAAATAAAATTTATAAATTGGCAACCATTAGATTCAATAAATATTCTAATTCAGGACAAAAATCAGCAAAAATTTAATATAATTTTATCTGACCAGGGTAACTTTATTGCCCCCTTAGATCCTATTCAAATGGCAACAGAGCAAGATGATATTATTGTATTGCCACTCGATTTTCGCATGAATGACAAATTACTGGATGCTGGCGATGGTAATGATATTGTCACTGATGTGAGTGAAAAAGGGCATATTATAAAAGGCGGAAAAGGGAATGATATCATTACGGTGAAGGCGGGTTACAATATTCTGCTTGATGGTGAGGGTGATGATGCACTTTATGGCGGTGATGACGATGATATTCTTATCTCCAACGGTGGAAATGTCACTCTAGCAGCGGGAAAAGGTAACAATATTATTTTTATTAATCAGCTTAATGGTTACCTTAAAATTATTAATAATGGGGGTAAAGATACCATTATTTTGCAGGATAAAAGGATTGCTGACTATCAAATTATTGATCACAATGGCAATCTTTCATATCTCTCTTCTGATGGTTTATCTAGTATAGTGATCGAAAATTATGATCAACAAAATGTTGTCATTAACGCTGCAATCGGCCAGGGAGAAACGCTTAATAATAGACAACTTGATAGTTTAATTGATTTTATAGCTGCGTTTGATCCTAATGGAGAAAATGGCAGCATCGATTTAATTACTTATCTACCTACCTTTAATATTGATCTAGATTTTAGTGTAGCAACAACGATATAAACACGATTATTAATAAATAGAAATTAGATAGTTAGCTTTTGTTATTATCAACAATCAAAGTATTTTGTTTCATTTATTATTAATAATTAATGATGTAAAAATAACCAGCCAAATTGATTTTAATTAATTTAGGTATGAGCAAATAATCAACTATGTTATTCTGTAGGCAAAATAAACTTTTTTTGAAAAATTAAGCCATTTAAAGCTAATTATCAAATTTAATTAAATAACAAAAAATTATTTTAGGATAAGGTAGTTATGATGACGCCAAAAACCAAGATTATCATTGTCGGTGGTGGGGCAGGAGGATTAGAACTTGCAACTAAATTAGGGCATAAATTAGGGCGCAAGAATCAAGCTGAAATTATATTAGTTGATCGTAATCAAAGCCATTTGTGGAAACCACTACTGCATGAAGTTGCGGCTGGCTCTCTAGATGATGGTGTTGATGCACTGAGTTATTTGGCGCATGCTCGTAATCACTATTTTCATTTTCAATTAGGTTGTTTGACAGATATAGATCGTGAAAATAAAACCATTAAACTTGCAGCGATACATGACAAAGAAGGGCAATTATTAGTTCCTGAACGACAGCTAAATTTTGATATTTTAGTCATGGCGTTAGGTAGTGTGTCTAATGATTTTGGTACCACTGGCGTAAAAGAACATTGTATTTTCTTAGATAATCCTAAGCAAGCGCATCGTTTTCATGACGAAATGTTAAATTTATTTCTCAGTTACTCGGTGCGACATAAACCGGATGATAAGATCAATATCGCAATTGTTGGTGGTGGCGCAACCGGGGTGGAATTGTCTGCTGAACTCTATAATGCTATCGAGCAATTAACGAGTTATGGGTTTGAAGGCTTAGATAAAGAAGCACTTAATGTAACTCTGGTTGAGGCAGGAGAGCGCATCTTACCGGCTTTGCCTATACGGATCTCTACTGCTGCTCATCATGAATTAACCAAATTGGGTGTGCGTGTTTTAACCCAGACCATGGTAACCCGAGCAGATGCTGATGGCCTCAACACAAAATCGGCAGAAAAAATTAACGCTGATCTTATGGTTTGGGCGGCTGGCATTAAAGCACCTGATTTTATGCAACAAATTGGCGGTTTAGAAACCAATCGAATTAATCAATTGGTCGTTAAACCAACCCTACAAACTACACTCGATAGTGCTATTTTTGCCATAGGTGATTGTGCCTCTTGTCCTAAAAAAGAGGGTGGATTTGTGCCTCCGCGGGCACAAGCGGCGCATCAAATGGCGACTTTATGTTATAAAAATATCCTGGCATTACTAGAAGGTAAAGAGTTGAAAGAGTATGTTTATAAAGACCATGGCTCTTTAGTCTCATTGTCTCGTTTTAGTACCGTTGGCAGCCTAATGGGAAATTTAGTGGGCGGTGATATGATGGTTGAAGGGAAAATCGCTCGACTAGTCTATATTTCACTTTATCGCATGCATCAGATAGCATTACACGGTTATATTAAAACCGGATTGATGATGTTAGTGGGTAGTATTAATCGTATCATTCGACCTCGATTAAAATTACACTAATTTACGCTGAACACTCTTAATAGCGTTAGATTTGATATTAACCATTGCGTCTTATTTAATTAAAATAAGACGCAATGAA
Source organism: Arsenophonus sp. aPb (assembly GCF_029873475.1). Lineage (NCBI taxonomy): Bacteria > Pseudomonadati > Pseudomonadota > Gammaproteobacteria > Enterobacterales > Morganellaceae > Arsenophonus > Arsenophonus sp. aPb. The sequence goes on along the minus strand of NZ_CP123499.1, from coordinate 1,910,523 downwards.
TTAATTTATACTAGATGTGATTGAAAATCGGCAATTAATTGGCTAACGAAAGTGAGCCTGTCAGCATAAGTGATTAATGGTTTAACAAATTTTAATTTATTAGGGCCATCTAGCCGATAAACCTCTGGTGAGTTTTGTAGTAACGCGATAAGAAAAGTGGCGTTTACTCTATTTTGTTCACTAAATTCAATAAATCCACCTTTTTCATGCGCTTCTATGCGTTTAATGCCTAATGCTTGCGCATGCATCCGGATGGCAGTAGATTGTAGTAACTGTTTGCCTGCATCGGGCAAGTTACCAAAACGATCGATAAGTTCCATTTTTAACTCATCCAGCTCTGTGTCATGTTTGGCGCTGGCTATTCTTTTATAAAAGGATAATCTGAGATTGACGTCAGGGATATAATCATCCGGTAGCAATACTGGCATTCTTAACTCAATTTCAGTCTGTTGGCGGGTTAGCTCTTCTAAAGAAGGTTCTTTGCCTTGCTTTAATGCCTCAACAGCATTTTCTAGCAGTTCCATATAAAGTGTAAATCCGATAGTGGTCATCTGCCCGCTTTGTTCTGCACCAAGCAACTCACCTGCACCACGAATTTCAAGATCATGGGTTGCCAATGCAAAGCCAGCGCCAAGATCTTCTAGCGCTGCGATCGCTTCAAGCCGTTTTTGCGCATCGAGAGTCATCGCTTTAGGATGTGGTGTTAAAAGATATGCATAAGCTTGATGGTAAGAACGACCAACTCTGCCACGTAATTGATGTAATTGCGCTAAACCAAAATGATCTGCGCGTTCAATAATGATAGTATTCGCGCTAGGAATATCGATTCCCGTTTCAATAATAGTGGTGCAGATTAATACATTAAACCGCTGCCGGTGGAAATCGGTCATTACCCGCTCCAGATCTCTTTCGCGCATTTGACCATGGCCAATCACAAAACGCGCTTCAGGTACCAACGACTCCAAACGCTCTTTGGTTTTTTCAATATATTTTACATCATTAAACAGATAGTAAACTTGTCCACCACGTAATATTTCACGCAAAATGGCTTCCCGCACAATTAAGTCATCATATTGACGAACAAAGGTTTTAACCGATAATCGACGAGAAGGAGGGGTAGCAATAATAGACAGATCACGCATGCCACTCATTGCCATATTAAGGGTTCGAGGAATAGGTGTTGCCGTTAATGTCAGAATATCAACATTAGCTCGCATCGATTTAATTAACTCTTTGTGACGAACCCCGAAACGATGTTCCTCATCGACAATTAATAATCCAAGTGCATGCCAACGAATATCATTTTGCAGTAATTTATGGGTACCAATTAAGATATCTATTTTTCCTTCAGCCGCTGCGTTGATAATTTGTTGCTGTTCTTTTGTACTGCGAAAGCGTGACAGCATTTCAATCCGCACTGGCCAGTTAGCAAAACGGTCGCGAAAATTATCAAAATGTTGTTGCGCTAGCAATGTTGTTGGCACCAATACGGCAACTTGTTGATTATTGGTTATTGCCAGAAATGCTGCTCGCATTGCTACTTCGGTTTTACCAAAGCCGACATCACCACAGACTAAGCGATCCATAGCAATTGGTTGGCACATATCACTTAACACGGCATTAATTGCTTGTTCTTGATCGACGGTTGTTTCGAAGGGAAAACCCTGACAAAAAAGTTGATATTGCATTTTATCGTGTTTGAAAGCAAAACCTGGCTTTATACTACGCTGAGCGTGAATATCTAACAACTCAGCGGCAACATCACGAATTTTTTCGGCTGCTTTTTGTTTGGCTTTAGTCCAAACATCACCACCTAATTTATGTAATGGTGCACTTTCATCATCGCCGCCACTATAACGACTAATTAAATTTAGCGATGAAACTGGAACATAAAGTTTATCATTGCCAGCATATGTCAGCATTAAATACTCAGCTTGAATACCGCCTGCAGCTAAAGTGGTTAACCCCTGATAACGTCCAACACCATGTTCAAGGTGAACAACGGGTTGTCCTGGACATAATTCTGCCAAATTACGTATCAATAGGTCAGTATTGATGGCTTTACGTTGTTCAGTATGACGTTGAATAACCCGTTCACCTAAAATATCGCTTTCGCAAATAAAGGCAATTTGTTGATCCTGATTAATAAACCCCTGTTCAGCAGCACCCACTGTGATATAAAAACCTGGTTTATGAGTTTCATTCAGGGTTTTAATTCTATTAGGATTAATTTTTATCCGTGCCAGTAGCTCTTGTACTGTTTCACGACGTCCAGCACTTTGTGCAGAAAAAATAATCCGCCCGGTAAAATTTCTGCTGAACTGATCGAGCTTATCAAGTGGCGCTGTATTTTGCTGACTGATATTTAAATCAGGTAAAGCGATATAGGGCAGGTTAATATGGCCTGCTTTTTGGCTAACTGATGCAACGGAAATTTTGATACGTGGCCATGCCTTAAGGCCTCGATTAAGTTGTTCGCTATTTAGCCAAAGTGTTTCAGGGGATAGTAGAGGACGCATGGGATCAACACGGCGACTCTTATAGCGCTGATAAGTGTCAGCCCAAAATTTATCAACAGCTGCGGCTAAATCTTGGGTAATCAGCAAAGTATTAGCGGGAAAATAGTCAAATAGCGCAGATAACGATTGATTGAAAAAAAGGGGTTGCCAGTATTCAATTCCTGCGGGTAATATTTTTTTACTGATTTGTTGATAAATATGCTCAGGATCGCGACGTATATCGAAATGTTCTCGCCATTGGCTACGGAATAACTCAATGGCTTTATCATCTGTGGGGAATTCGTGAGCAGGTAGTAAATTTATCTGCTCAACTTCGCTTATAGTAAGTTGGCTGTCAACATCAAAAGTTCTTAAGCTATCGATTTCTTCATCAAAAAAGTCAATCCGATAAGGGTAGTCGCTGCCCATTGGAAAGAGATCAAGTAACGCTCCACGAGTAGCATATTCACCATGCTCGAGCACTTGTTCAACATGTCGGTAACCGGCTTTATCAAGATTATTACGTAATTTTTCACGTGAAAGTTTATCTCCCTTATGCATAACCAGGGCATTACTGGTTAGAAAATTAATAGGGCAAACTTTTTGCATTAAGGTATTAACCGGAAGAATTAATAAACCTTTTGTTAGGGTTGGCAGTCGATAAAGATTGGCTAACCGCGCTGAAATAATTTCTTGATGTGGTGAAAAATTATCATAAGGAAGCGTTTCCCAATCCGACAGCATTGTTACTGAATGGGGAGAAAATTGTTGTATTTCATCACATAATTTTAAGGCATTATGCGTATCTTGAGTGATCAAAACAACAAGACCCGGATGGCGTTCGACAATATCAGCACACTCAACAGCGGCTGCCGCGCCAATTAGACACCCCAGATGGCGAGTATCACCTTTTTGTTTGGGTAGTTGGTAATAATATTTTGCCGACATAAGGATTAATTGATTCTCATTGATAGAAATTGTAATACTTGTTTTGTTGACACTAAAACAAACGAAAAATAGTCTAATCTGTTAAGTTAGATATAAAAAATCGTAAAACATTGGCTTAGGGTGGTTCCATTCAGTGACGCTACCCTTTATTATCGCCAAACACTTTGCTTTGGCAACAGAGGTATATCGGATTTCATGTCTCAGTCTGTTATCTTTTATATTGGTCTACGTTACATACGTGGACGAACAGGTGACCGCTTTGGTCGGTTCGTATCGAGTTTATCTACGATTGGCATTGCACTAGGCGTTATGGCATTAATTACTGTTACTGCTGTTATGAATGGTTTTGAACGTTCATTACAGCAGAGTATTTTAGCATACATGCCACAGGCTATTTTAACGACACCTAAAGGAAATCTCAATCCCAGTCAATATCCAGCAAAAAATGTAACCTATCTACAGGGAATCAATCGCATTGCCCCAATTGTGGAAAGTGATGTGGTATTACAAAGCAGGCAAAATGTGGGGGTTGCGGTCATGATTGGCGTTGATGAAGCGTCGACCGAGCCTTTGTTAAAGCATTTGCAAGATGTTGATCCGACAGTATTAACCGCCGGTAGTTACCATGTTATTTTAGGCATAAAATTGGCTGAACAATTGGAGGTAAAGCGAGGAGATCAATTGAGATTAATAGTGCCTGGTGTTAGTCAGCTTACCCCAATGGGCAGAATACCCAGTCAGCGTTTATTCACTGTAGCCGGCGTTTTTGCTACCCAAGGTGAAGCCGATAATAGTGAATTATTGGTTAATCAGCAGGACGCAGCACGATTAATGCGTTTTCCGATCGGTAATATTACGGGTTGGCGTCTTTATCTTGACTCACCATTAACTGTTGATAGCTTGAGTGAACAAACGTTACCGGTAGGTATGATATGGAAGGATTGGCGAGAACGAAAAGGTGAGTTTTTTCAGGCGGTTAGAATGGAAAAAAATATGATGGGCTTATTATTGAGTCTCATTATTGCCGTGGCAGCGTTTAATATTGTTACTTCACTTTCATTATTAGTCATGGAAAAACAGTCCGAAGTGGCTATTTTGCAGACATTAGGTTTAAAGCGAGGCCAAATTATGGCTATTTTTATGCTACAGGGAGCCGGAGCTGGGATTATTGGTACCCTCATTGGCACATTATTAGGTCTATTTATCGCAAGCCAGCTTAATATAATAATGCCAATGCTGGGTTTATTAGCCAAAGGTATCGAATTGCCAATATCTATTGATCCTGGCCGTATTATATTCATTGCTTTATCTTCAATTGCTATCTCATTATTGGCTACCCTTTATCCAGCTTGGCGTGCAGCCATCGTACAACCTGCAGAGGCTTTACGTTATGAATAATTCTCCGCTATTAGTTTGCCAAGACCTGTGTAAAAGTTATCAAGATGGCAAAATTTCGACCAACGTGCTTAAAAATATCTCATTTTCTATCAATAAGAGTGAAATGATGGCAATTCTGGGTAGCTCAGGTTCTGGCAAGAGTACGCTACTTCATTTATTGGGTGGGTTAGATACGCCAACCAGTGGTGATGTTATTTTTAATGGTAAAAAAATTAGTTCGCTTTCTACCAGTGGTAGAGCAGAACTACGTAATCAAGAGTTGGGATTTATTTATCAATTTCATCATCTTTTACCGGATTTTACCGCGTTGGAAAATGTGATGATGCCATTATTAATTGGCAAAATGGCACCGGTAAAAGCGCAGCAAAAAGCCAATGAAATGCTAACAGCAGTCGGTTTATCGCATCGAGTAAATCATCGCCCGGCTGAGTTATCGGGTGGTGAGCGTCAGCGCGTTGCGATTGCCCGGGCAATCGTTAACGAACCGGCTTTAGTATTAGCCGATGAACCAACAGGTAATTTAGATTTACACAATGCAGATGTCATTTTTGATCTATTATTGGAACTTAATCAGCAAAAGGGAACGGCATTTTTAGTGGTAACCCATGATTTGCGGCTTGCTGGCCGTTTAACGCATCAGTTAGAAATGCGGGATGGTTATTTACAGGATGAGCGTTCCTTAATGGGAGTGCAATAATCATGGCGAAATTGCCTGGTGCGTTAAAAATTGCACTTCGCTTTAGTCGAGGTAAAAAAAGGGCTGGCTTGGTTTCATTGATATCAATTATCTCTACATTGGGTATTGTGCTCGGCGTTGCTGTGTTGATTATTGGTTTAAGTGCGATGAATGGCTTTGAACGTGAATTAAAAAATCGCATACTTTCAGTTGTCCCCCACGGCCAAATTGCGGCAGTCAATCAGCCTTATTTAAATTGGCAAGCTGATTTAGCTAAAGTTCGACAAACTCCCGGTGTGGTAGGTGTATCACCTTATATTAATTTTACCGGATTACTGGAAAAAGGCAGTGCATTGAAAGCAATTCAAGTAGCTGGTGTTGATTTATCATCAGAGCAAACTGTCAGTTCATTACCTGATTTTATATTGAATGAGGCATGGCAAAAATTAAAACCAGGCAATAACGAAATTATTTTAGGTCAAGGTGTCGCAGAAACATTAAAAGTTTCGCCCGGCGATCATATTACCATCATGATCCCTAATCATGATGATAAATTACGTATTCAGCAACCGAATCGAATTAGTGTCACTGTTATTGGTGTATTCAAATTAAATGGCATGTTAGATCATCAACTAGCAATCGTGCCATTGCAAGATGCTCAGCAATATTTAGCCTATGGTGATGGTATTACCGGTTTTCAGATCAGTGTGACTGATGTTTTTGCCGCCAATAAAGTTGTCTATGATGCGGGTATAAATACTGGCCATTATGTCACTATCAAAAGTTGGATAACGGATTATGGCTACATGTATAGCGATATTCAAATGGTGCGGGGCATTATGTATCTTGCCATGATATTGGTCATTGGTGTTGCCTGTTTTAATATTGTATCTACGCTTGTAATGGCAGTAAAAGATAAAAGCAGTGATATTGCGGTATTGAGAACACTTGGTGCTAAAGATAGTTTTATTCGTGCTATTTTTTTATGGTATGGATTAATAACGGGAATGGTTGGTTGTTTTATTGGTATGCTAGTCGGGATTTTTATATCACTAAATTTAACGGCTATTATTAAATATATAGAAAATATAGTTGGTCATTCTATTTTGTCAGGTGATGTTTATTTTATCGATTTTTTACCCTCTGAGCTTCATATTACCGATGTATTTTATGTCATGTTAACAACATTAATTTTAAGTTTACTCGCTAGTTGGTATCCAGCTAAACGGGCAACAAAAATAGATCCGGCGCGAATTTTAAGTGGGCAATAACCGTTATTGTTTTTGCTGTCATTATCTAAAAGAGGCGATTGTTTGATTGAAAGTAATGGGCGTTTAGCATGAAAAAGGATACTGTCTATGATGCGGTTTCATTGTCGGCTTAGAAAGTTACGCAAAAAGAAAAATTTACATCGGCAAAGATTTCGTTGTTGTCTTTTTTACCGTGATAAACAGTTGATTGATAAGATGAAAAGAAAAAAAATTGTCATTTTAACCGGCGCCGGCATTTCAGCTGAGTCTGGCATTCGTACTTTTCGTGCTACGGATGGTTTATGGGAAGAGCATCGAGTTGAAGATGTCGCAACACCTGAAGGTTTTGTGAGAGATCCAGAATTGGTACAACGTTTTTATAATCAGCGTCGTTATCAATTACAGCAACCAGATATAAAACCCAACGCAGCCCATTATGCGTTGGCAAAATTAGAACATCTTTTGGGTGATAATTTTTTATTAGTTACGCAAAATATTGATAATTTACATGAAAAAGCGGGTAATAGACGCATTATTCATATGCATGGTGAATTATTAAAAGCTCGTTGTTGTCAATCAGGTCAGGTTATTGATTGGAAAGGTGATTTAACAACCGATGACCGTTGTCACTGTTGCCAATTTCCACAACCTTTGCGTCCCCATATTGTCTGGTTTGGTGAAATGCCACTAGGTATGGAGGTGATTTACCAAGCTTTATCATCAGTGGACATTTTTATCGCAATTGGTACATCGGGGCATGTTTATCCAGCAGCTGGATTTGTACATGAAGCTAAACTTGCTGGTGCACATACTGTTGAATTAAATCTTGAGCCCAGCCAAGTTGAAAGCCAGTTTGATGAAAAACATTATGGTGCGGCAACTAAAATTGTTGAAAAGTATATTGACGGTTTAGTTGCAGAGATCAAACTCTGATTAAGTATTAGTGTGTTTTATTAATATATGCTGCTAAAGCTGATTTGACGCAATAATTGTCATTAATTCCTTCCGCATAATGCGCTAACAGTTGATTGAGGGAGGAGAAATGGATAGGCTTTTAGAGCGTTTTTGGGAATATGTTGCGATTAATAGTCAGTCAAAGACTTATACAAAATCTAAGCCTAGCAGCTCTGGCCAGGTAAAATTAGCAAAGTTATTATTGACTGAACTGTCAGAGCTAGGAATTTCTGCTAGCGAGCTACTAGAAAACGGCTGTGTAATGGCAAAGTTACCCGCTAATATTGAATATTCTGTCCCTGCTATTGGTTTTATTTCCCATCTCGATACTTCACCTGATTTTGTTGGTAAAAATGTTAAGCCACAATTGATTGAAAATTATCGTGGCGGTGATATCGCATTAGGTACTGGTAATTCGGTATTATCGCCAGTGATGTTTCCCATTCTGCATGAAATGATAGGTAAAACCATAATTACGACTGATGGTAAAACCTTATTAGGCGCAGAAAATAAAGCGGGTATTGCTGAAATTATGACGGCGATAAGTCATTTAGAACAGCAAAATATTCCCCATGGTGACATTTATATTGTGTTTACACCCGATGCCCAAATAGGTCGTGGTGCGCATAACATTGATTTAGAAAAATTTAATGTACAGTGGGCTTATAGTTTGGTTGGAAGGGGAATTGGTGGGCTTGAATACGAGAATTTTAATATCGCTAACGTGAGGATAAAAATTATTGGTAAAGGGACGCTTAAGAAGAGTTTTAAAGAGGATATGGTAAATGCTTTGACATTGGCTACCCGTATTCATAATCAGATCCCAAGCCAAGAAATAGCAAAGTCCACCATAATGGATCAAGGTTTTTATCATCTGAATGGTATTAAAGGCACAGTAGAAAAAACTGAAATGAATTATATTATTTGTGATTTTGATAAGCAAAACTTTATCAAACGTAAGCGAGCTATGTTCCATATTGCTGAAGAACTGGGAAAAGATTTGCATCCTGATTGTTACATTGAATTGACGGTCGATGACATTTGTTACAATATGAATAAAGTTGTTTGCCAGCATCCACATGTCATTGAAATTGCTAAACAAGCGATGATTGACTGCCATATAAAACCTATTGTGCAACCGATGCGAGATATTACCCATGGCTCATTGTTAACCGATTATGGAATACCTTGTCCGAATATTTTTACTGGTGGATATAATTTTCATAGTAAATATGAATTTATCTCTCTAGAAGGTATGCAGCAGGCAGTTGAGGTCATTCTACGGATTGTGACATTAACGGCACAATATGTTAAATCTGACAGAGTGGCTGTGAACGAATGATAGTTAACCTACCAAATAAAATTATCAACCCGTTAAGCCAATCATGTTTTATTGTATACAGGTTAAATAATTTTAATCGTTAAAATACCAATATCCATCATTAATTAGTTTTGTTACTAATTGCATGAAATAATGGTTATTCAATGCGTTACCTAACATATCAACTTGAATTTCGGACTTTTCAAACAGAATATTGATGGCAGTTATATTTGATTTAGGCGATTTTAATTGTTCACCATTAACAAAGTATTGATTTGCTACACATAAAGTACGTAAGCCATTAAGTTTGTAAAGCGTATTTCCTTGACGGAGAAGCTGAATAACTTGCTCAACGGTATAGGATGGATCGGGCGGCGCGATATCTAACTCATGACGAGACTGAGAAATAAATGTGCCAAACCAATGAGTAAAAATTTGTGGTTGAGCAAGCAATTGTTGCATTATAAGTTGTATTTCAGTTAATTCAGTTGGCAATATCATAGCAGGATTGTCACGAGTGGCTATATCTGGATCACTATAATGGTAACTACCTAAGTCATTAGCGATAAGATAATCGGCAAAACTACTAAATAATTCACGGCTCGTTGGTGATCTAAAACCGACGGAGTAATTAAGTGAAGTCTCTATGGAATAACCTTCATGTGGGAAGCCAGGCGGGATATAAAGAATATCACCTGGCTCAAGTTGTGCATCAATAATGGCAGCAAAAGGTTCAACTTGGAGTAGATCTGGATGTGGACAATGTTGTTTCAGTGTCTTTTTTTCACCTACTCGCCAATGACGGCGGCCAAGACCTTGAATAATAAAAACATCATATTGATCAATATGGGGGCCAACGCCACCTGCTGGGACAGAATAAGAAACCATTAAATCATCAATTCGCCAATCAGATAAAACACGAAAGGGGGCTAATAAGGCAGTTGATGGATAATGCCAATGGTTAACGGCTTGTACTAGAAGTGACCATCCAGTCTCGCCCAATTGTTCATAGTTATCAAAAGGGCCGTGAGTAACATTCCAACTTCCATCTTGAAAGCTTACTAATCGGCTATCCACTTCATCTTCCATGGCTAATCCCGCTAAATCATCAGCTGAGATAGGATCAATAAAATTAGTAAATCCTTGTTTAATTAATAACGGCCGTTTTTGCCAAAAATTTTTGATAAAATCTGGCCAATTAATATTAAGTTGATAGTCAGTCATTTTATTCTGCATATTTATTTAATTTGTTAGCTAAAAGATAAGCAAATGGCGTTGCTATTTAGTGATATTAGCTATCTGTTAGCGGGAATTGTTGTCTAAAAGTGACAATCACTCGCGCTCCACCTAATGGATTATGAGTAATAGCAATATCTCCGTCATATTGTTCAATAATTTCAGCCGCAATAGAGAGACCCAAACCTTGTCCAGGTCGTAGTGTATCAATGCGTTGACCTCGCAAAAAAATCAAATCACGTTTATCTTCAGCAACACCAGGACCATCATCATCTACAATAATGGTTAACGAATTTTCGGTGCTATTAGCGCTAACTTCGACAAATTCAAGACAATATTTACAAGCATTTTCAATAATATTACCCATAATTTCCATAAAATCTATCGGTTGACCTAGCCAAGTAATTTCAGGCGAGACATCGAGGGTCAAATTGACGCCCTTTTGTTGATATACTTTTGTTAAGGCACTACATAGATTATCTAATAAAGCAGAGACAGAAGAAATTTCTCGGATCGCGAAATGATCTTCACTATGTATACTTGCACGATGCAAATAGTAACCTATTTGTTGTGAAATTCGGCCAATTTGTTCCAGCATGATAGGCTCGGCTTGTTCAATGGTCATTTGTTTGCTTGAGCGCAGAGAACGGAGGGTTGATTGTAATACGGCTAACGGAGTTTTTAGGCTATGGCTCAAATCAGCGAGTGTAGTACGATATTTGGTATAGCGCTTTTGTTCGTTTACGAGTAAATTATTCAAGTTACGCACTAATCCGCTGAGCTCTAATGGCGGATTTTCATCCAATGCTTCCCGTTCGCCTTTTTCGATGCCGCTTATTTGTGAGCTTAATGACTTAATCGGGTATAAACTCCAGGAAGTCACTAGCCAAAGCAGTGGAATAACCAGAATAAAATTGGTTAATATAACATAGCCAAACCATTCCCAAACTAATCCAGTTTTTTGTAAATCTAAAGGTAAGGTATCTATTACCACAATGGTAAGTTGCGGTAGATTTTTGGTTGCCTGATAGTGATTGACAGAAACTGAGTGTGTTAAAGAAGGATTCTCAATATCAGTGATTTTTTTAGCTGGTTTACTGCCGTTAGGTGAGACTTTAATTAATTCGCGAGTGGTTTTTAAATCGGTGTCTAATTCATATAACCCATCCTTTTTTAGCCACTCTTTTTCGATAGCTTTTTCAATAGCGGGAATATTATGTTGTCGCCACAGAATTTCACCTTGTTGATTATAAATTAAAATAAAAGCCGAGGCATTTAAGTTAAAGTCAGTCGGGACATGAATATCTAACTTATTATTACGCCATTGAGCCAAACTATAAAATAGATTACTTTGACTACGTAGTAAGGTATAGGTTGTTTTATCAAAACTAACTAAATAGCCAACAATTGCAACGGCACCATAGGAGAGTGTCAATGCTAATATTATCCCTGAAGTTGCAAGTAAAAAACGTGTTCGCAACGAAAAGGGTTTTTTGCGTTTTAAAAAATTAAATAGCATCATCGGGCTGTTCTGCGTCAAAACGGTAACCTTGCCCACGAACGGTCACAATGACATCATTAGGCCATACTTGCATAATTTTTTTTCGTAATCGTCCCATTAGGACATCGATAGTATGACTTTCACGCAATTCTGCATCTGGATAAAGCTGGCGCATCAGTGACTCTTTACTCACCACCTTACTGTTATTGCGCATTAAAGTTTCTAAAATCGTATATTCAAATGCAGTGAGTTTTATATTTTTATCTTTAATAGTGAATTCCTTACGTGACATGTCAATAATAAAATCACCTAGTTGAAGTATTTGTGAAGCAAGCCCACTATTACGACGCATTAATGCTTGAATCCGTGCTAAAATCTCTTCCAGGTGAAAAGGTTTTGTTACATAATCATCGGCGCCACTATTTAAGGCAACCACTTTTTCTTGCCAGCGCTCACGAGCGGTTAATATTAAAATAGGCAATTTAATATTGTCTTGCCGCCAACGCCTGATCATACTTAATCCATCTTCACCCGGTAATCCTAAGTCAACAATTGCAATATCGGGATTACTCTCTTGTAAAAAATAATCGGCTTCTTTAGCATCTGCTGCTGCATCTACTTGGTGACCGGTCTCTTTTAACTGGACAGTTAGATGGTGACGTAAAAGCGCATTATCTTCTACAATTAATATCCGCATAACAACCTCAATTTCTCAATAGCTCTACTAGAAAAAGTAGTAATAAATCCTATGTTAGAAGGATAGCTGGATGACGGCAAGATATTAGTGAATGAAAAGAAAATAATTATGGGGTTTGATTGGCTAATTAAAGGAAAACGTAGGGTGAGCAATCAATATTGCTCACCGATTGACGTTATTTTAAATAGTCCACCAGATTAATTGAGTAACCAATATAGTTAGCTGGAGTCATTGTTTTTAAGCGATCTTTTTCTGTTTGAGGTAAATCTAAGTCATCAATAAATGCTTTGATGTCATCGGCTGTAGCTCGCTTGCCGCGGGTTAACACTTTTAGTTTTTCATAAGGTTTTTCAATTCCATAGCGGCGCATAACAGTTTGAATAGCTTCAGCCAGCACTTCCCAATTTGCATCTAATTCCATTTGTAAGTTTTGCTCATTAACTTCTAGTTTGCTTAAGCCTTTCAATGTCGCTTGATAGGCTATCAAAGCATAACCAATGCCGACCCCTAGATTACGTAATACCGTTGAATCTGTTAGATCACGTTGCCAACGTGAAATCGGTAATTTATTTGCCAGATGATTTAATAAGGCATTTGCTAGCCCAAGATTACCTTCGGAATTTTCAAAATCTATCGGGTTAACTTTATGTGGCATGGTTGATGAACCAATTTCACCGGCGACGGTTTTTTGTCTGAAATGATTAAGGGCAATATAACCCCAGATATCCCGATCAAAATCGATCAAAATGGTATTAAAACGAGCAATACAATTAAATAGTTCAGCAATATAGTCATGGGGTTCAATTTGGGTGGTGAACGGATTCCATTTGATACCTAATGAAGTAACAAATTCTTCGCTGAACAGATGCCAGTTTATATCAGGATAAGCGGATAAATGGGCATTATAATTACCCACAGCGCCATTAATTTTGCCTAAAATTTCGATTTGCTCAAGTTGCTGATATTGTCGTTCCATACGATAAGCAACATTGGCAAACTCTTTACCTATCGTAGTCGGCGTTGCGGGTTGGCCATGGGTTCTTGATAGTAGCGGCAAAGCGCGATAAAGATGTGCCATCTCTTTTAGGGTATTAATAATTTTTCGCCATTTTGGCAGAATCACTTGATCACGAGCAGTTTTTAACATTAGCGCATGGGAAAGATTATTAATATCTTCAGAGGTGCAGGCAAAATGAATAAATTCTGCCACTTTTTCTAATTCAGGCATGGCGGCCATTTTTTGTTTTAGAAAATATTCAACCGCTTTTACATCATGATTGGTTGTTTGTTCGATTTGTTTGATCTGAATGGCATCATTTTCATTGAAGCTAGTTACAATTTGCTCAAGATAAGTTTTTGCTTCGATACTAAATGCGGGCACTTCTTTAATGTCAGCACATGCTGCTAATTTTTGTAGCCAGCGTACCTCTACTTGGATACGATATTTTAGTAAACCAAATTCACTGAAAATTGGACGTAATAGACTGACTTTATCATTGTAGCGGCCATCAATTGGCGATACAGCAGTCAGTGAAGATAATTCCATTGCTAGTGACTCCCAAATTTATTAACAATGAGCAAGAATTTCTTTTGCTTGAGTGATCAAACGTTGTCGCGAAAACATTAATTGTAGGCGGCTTCCACCGATTTGTTGCCAGAGAACAGCGCTACGAATGCCAGTAAAAAGTAATGCACGCACTTTAGCTTGTACCGAACTATTTTGAAGGATATCAGGAGCACCCGTTACCTGAATACGCGGGCCAATAGGGCTAATCACATCCACATAAATACCCGCTAGCGCGTTAAAAATACCACTGGACATAGGCTCAAAATAATTTTTTTGGTGTTGAAGTAGTTCAATACGTTGTTTTAGTTCATTACTTGCCGATGGATTTTTTCTTAGTCGACGCTCTAATCCGATAAGACTTAATAAGTAGCGGGTTAAATTAGAGTAAAGGGTATTATTTGAGGCGGTAAGTATAGCAAGTAAAGTATTTAAACCAACACGAAGATTTGCCTCGCTATTTCCATAAACATCTAATGTGGATGTTGGATTAATATTTAGTGTGCTATTAATCATAACTTCTGTTGCATTATCGTCAATCTTTCCGTTATGAGCTATTTGTTGAACTAAATGACATGCTTGGCAGATACCGGCAAAAGCAAGTGTAATATCATAAAAATTTTTGCTCACATTGACTCCTGAATACGTGTTTCAATAACGCCACCGCCTAAACAAATGTCACCTTGATAAAAGACTGCGGATTGACCGGGCGTGACGGCTGCAACAGGGTAGTCAAATTGCACAATGATTTTATTGTCACTTAATTGCTTAATTGTACAGGGTATATCTGGCTGCCGGTAACGCGTTTTAACTGTGCATTGATTGCTTTCGTTTAATACTGGTGGATTAATCCAATGGATTTGTTGGACGATAAGTCCTGTCGACATCAAACGTGGGTGATTATAGCCTTGGGCAACAATTAGGCGATTATTTTTAATATCTTTATCGACAACATACCAGGGATCGTCGTTAGCTTCTTTTACGCCACCGATACCTAATCCCTTACGTTGACCTAACGTATGATACATTAAGCCTGAATGTTCACCTAAAATTTTACCGTCAACCGTTATAATCATACCTGGTTTAGCCGGCAGGTAGCGAGCGAGGAAGTCGCGAAATTTACGTTCACCAATAAAACAAATTCCTGTTGAATCTTTCTTTTTGGCTGTAATTAAACCAATTTTTTCAGCGATACGGCGAACGGTTGATTTTTCTAGTTCACCTATTGGGAAAAGACTTTGTGCCAGTTGCGCTTGATCTAAAGCATAAAGAAAATAGCTTTGATCTTTGTTATTATCCAGGCCACGTAGTAATTGATGGCGCCCATTAACCGTTTTGCGTCGAGCGTAGTGGCCGGTGGCAATATAGTCTGCCGCCAGATCTTCTGCAGCAAATTCTAAAAAAGCTTTAAATTTAATTTCTTTATTACACAGAATATCAGGATTTGGAGTGCGGCCAGCTTTATACTCAGCAAGAAAATGGGCAAAAACATTGTCCCAATATTCGGCGGCAAAATTAACGGTATGAAGCTCTATATCGAGTTTATCGCATACGGATTGCGCATCGGCAAGATCGGTAGCTGCTGAGCAATACTCTTCATTATCGTCCTCTTCCCAGTTTTTCATGAATAGACCGGCAACCTGATAACCTTGTTGTTTTAATAGGTAAGCGGATACGGATGAGTCAACGCCACCGGACATTCCAACGATGACTTTTTTCAACTGGTTATCTGACATGAATAAATCTCACTGCGGGCAAACATAAAACAAATATTTTAACATGCTGTGTCAAGTTGCACCATAGCAGCATTAGATTAATCTCTATTAGCCGCTATGAAATTGATAAGCGTCGATTAAGGTTAGCGGAAAAAATTTTCGGCTCATAAAACAGCGTATGCTCTCTGCTACTAAAGGTGAACGAAGGCACGAGCTGGATAATATTTCATCGGCAGTAACCCATAGACATTGATGGATATCATTATCTTGTGGAGATGTTTCAGGCATTTCATCTAGTTCAATCAAAAAAAGAAAGCGTAGGAAAGTACAGCCATCAGGCGCTATCCATTGATGGATTTTTATTAATTGCTGGGGAAATGCATTAATACCGGTCTCTTCATACAGCTCACGGCTAGCGGCAGCCAAAATAGTTTCGTTGGCTTCTAGATGTCCAGCTGGTTGATTCCAGACTGATTTATTATTAATAATTTCTTCTACAACTAAAAACTTACCATTAACGTGAACGACATTAGCAACGGTTACGTGCGGTTTAAACAAAATCAATCTCCTTCCATTCACCAGGTTGTAAGTTATCTAATTGAAAATTGGCAATACTATAACGAATCAATCTTAAGGTTGGAAATCCTATATTTGCTGTCATGCGACGTATTTGTCGATTGCGGCCTTCTGATAAGGTGATCTTTAGCCAACTGGTTGGAATATTTTTTCTGATGCGTATAGGAGGATGACGTGGCCAAAGCCAATTGGGCTCAGCAACAAGTTCAGCTTTTGCCGGCTTGGTCATACCATCTTTTAATAGCAAGCCTCGACAAAATTTTTGTAATGCTGCTTGTTCCGGTATACCTTCAACCTGCACATAGTAAATTTTTTTCATTTTATTATTTGGCTGGGTCAATTTAGCTTGTAATTTGCCATCATTAGTGAGAATTAACAGACCCTCGCTATCGCGATCTAAACGTCCTGCAGCATAGACATTGGTAACAGGAATGTAATTTTTTAATGTCTGGCGAGCAATATGGTCAGTAAATTGTGACAATACATCGAACGGTTTATTAAACAGTAATATTCTACGTGAATTAATCGTATGTTTGACAAAATTTGCGCTATTTTTGTCATGGTATTGTTTCGATTTGGACTTTTTATGATGCAAATTTGTCATAGCAATGAATAATAAAAAATGAGATCCCTATTATACCTTAAATTAACAGCCATTGGCGTAGAAAAATTATTCAAGTACCATGCAATATTCTTACCATAAGTTAATAGGTATTGCGCTAAGATAACTAAAAGGAGAGATTGATGGAAAGCAAAGTAGTTGTTCCTCAACAGGGTGAAAAAATTACACTAGCAGCAGGTAAGCTGAACGTTCCTAATAATCCAATAATTCCTTATATTGAAGGGGATGGTATAGGTGCTGATATTACCCCGGTGATGTTGAAAGTAGTTGATGCAGCAGTAAAAAAAGCCTATCACGGTGATAAAAAGATTTCTTGGATGGAGATTTATACCGGTGAAAAATCAACTCAAATTTATGGCAAAGATGTATGGTTACCGGCTGAAACCCTCGATTTGATCCAACAATATCATGTCTCTATTAAAGGACCGCTAACTACACCTGTCGGCGGTGGGATCCGTTCTTTGAATGTTGCTTTACGTCAACAACTCGATCTCTATATTTGTTTACGGCCTGTGCGTTATTATCAAGGTACTCCTAGCCCAGTAAAACAGCCAGAATTGACTGATATGGTTATTTTTCGCGAAAATTCTGAAGATATTTATGCGGGTATTGAATGGAAAGCGGGCAGCTCTGAGGCAGATAAAATAATTAAATTTCTGCAAGATGAGATGGAGGTAAATAAAATTCGTTTCCCGACCAACTGTGGTATCGGCATAAAGCCCTGTTCAGAAGAAGGAACTAAGCGGCTAGTGCGAGCAGCAATTGAGTATGCTATCCAAAATAATCGTCAGTCGGTCACTTTAGTGCATAAAGGCAACATAATGAAATTCACTGAAGGTGCTTTTAAAGATTGGGGATACCAGTTAGCACAAGATGAATTCGGTGGTGAATTACTGGATGGTGGCCCATGGATGAAAATTAAACATCCAGAGACAGGTAAAGATATTATTATCAAGGACGTAATTGCTGATGCGTTTTTACAGCAAATTTTGTTGCGCCCAGCCGAATATGACGTTATTGCTTGTATGAACCTTAATGGCGATTATATTTCGGATGCCTTAGCGGCTCAAGTTGGCGGCATTGGTATCGCCCCTGGCGCGAATATAGGCGATAGTTGTGCACTATTTGAAGCAACCCATGGCACAGCACCGAAATATGCAGGTCAAGACAAAGTCAATCCCGGCTCTATTATCCTTTCTGCTGAGATGATGCTACGCCACATGGGCTGGACAGAGGCGGCCGACTTAATCATTAAAGGTATGCAAGGGGCGATTGCCGCCAAAACCGTCACTTACGACTTTGAACGCTTAATGCCGGGTTCTAAGCTATTGAAATGCAGTGAGTTTGGCGATGCGGTCATCAGCCATATGTAATTGTCTGTTTTACTTGATTGATAACGGGAGCTTAACTGTTCCCGTTTGTTATTATTTACATTGAAATGTTTATCAAAAAATTATCAAAACAATTTATCAAAAATAGCTAAATAATATTCAATTAAACAACAATTTTTATCCAGCATTTGCCGCGATCATCATGATACTTATCGGTTTGTTGTTGACTTTTATGGCCCAATAATTCTTTAGTATTAATTCCTTGTTCTCTATAGAGTCGTTCTGATAATGAGCGTTGCTCGTGGAATGTTGCTGGTGTGCCTTCACCCCAATTAATATTTGTTTTATTTCTCGCTTTTTTAAAATTAGTTGTGAGTGTGTTTGCTTTAACTTTTTCACCACGTTTAGCTTGTGATGTTGTATGAAAATAATGAACCAGATATGGGCTAACAACAGCATCTCGGCAGCGTGTAATCACATCTCTTAATGATATATCTAATGCATTACATCGTAGAGACAATGGTATTGCTATCTTTGCGCCGGTTTTTTCTTGAGTTATATGCAAATAATCATCCCATATATGGTTAAATTTCATTGCAGAAATATCACTTAAACGTTGTCCAGTTACTATTGCTAACAACATAGCGTTACCCATATAACGATGATCATCATCTGCTATTTCAAATATTTTTTTCCATTCATCTAAAGTAAGTCGTTGTCTGGTTATTTTCCTTCTGGGTTGCTTTGTAGCTAGGGCGGGGTTATATCCGGGCGGAACTTCACCGGCATGCTGAGCTTCTTTAAACACATCAATTAAAACGGAGCGTATGACCTGAGCCATGCGATTTTGTCCATTTAATTTATATTCATCTAATATTTCAGCAATATCCCTTGCGTCAACTAAGGGTAATGGCTTTATAGATAATGCTTTTCTCATTAATTCAACAGGTTTTCTTTTTTGTTTGTAGGTATTTAATTTTATGTCACCTTCTTTTAAGCGTTCTTCTTGAATGTTCCAGTATTTTTCTAACCATGTACTGACAGTAATTGATTTTCCTTTAATGCGGTAAATGCGATCACTAATAGCCAGCACCTGCCGACTACGTTGATCAGCTAGTCTATTGTTTGCCTCAAGCGCTATTGCTTTTGCTTCCTCTTCATTGTCACCAAGTGCGTGATATTTTCCTGTTATCGGATGACGATAACGCCAGTAAACTTTATTTGCTTTACGACTATATAAGGGATATAAATTCGGAATACTGACGTTATTTTTACGCGGTCTAGCAGCCATCGTTTAAAATCCTTTTCAGGGCAGCGCTATCACTTTTATTAATAATTGGTTTTGTTAAGCTTGTAACCAACTCTGCATCTGCTCTTACGCGCCAAATCCCACCCTCTTTTTGTGCTGGCGGATAAAATAACCCGTTGCGAGCATAACGTTGAAGAGTATTTAATTTTGGATGATGACTTCTATATCGTTCATTAGCCCATTCTTCTAGAGTTAGCATTTGCACAATAACCTCCATACAATCTTAGAATGTTAATCAAGTGGTTTTTGGGGTTAATAAATGCTGGTGGATAGCTGACACGTAGTTAACCTGATGAAGGGCATCATCGAGTGCGTCATGAGCAACACCGGCAAAAGGAAAATCATTTTTAGGATCAATGCCTGCCTGTCGTCCAAATTCAACTATTGTTCTAACATCGCGATCGTGACGAAAATGCCAGAATGGCTTTATGTCGCAACTGTCAAAAGCAGTCCTCAAAATGACATTATCAAAACAACAACCATTACCCCATACCTGGACTTGATTGCTACATTCCTGCATAACAAAGTGATTTAGCTTGATCAGTACATCAGGTAATGATTTAGTTTGAGCTTGTGTTATCTTATTGCGCGCATTATCAGACTGCGATAACCACCAAAGGACGGTGTCGCCACTAATATGACGATCAAATAAATCCTGATTACGCAAATCAACGATTTCATAAAACAAACCTTCACAAACTTCACCGGTTAAAGGTTCAAAGGGAACAGCAGCGATAGCAATAATCGCTGCATTAGATTGTGTGCTCATGGTTTCCAGATCGAGCATAAGATGTTTGAATTTCACTTATACCTCGACCAACGTTTCTTTCCAGTCTTTATCGCCAAGATCAACTTTTGCAACAGGATGTGGCACATATCCACCTTTCGATCCCCATACCTTTGGTACACGAGAATATTCGGGTTTAAAAACATAGCCATAAACAAAACCATCATCGTCAGTAGCTAAAAAATTAATGTCAGCATCAACCGTTAATTCAATGCCAAAATAATTGACCTGTTTTGTTTCTTTTTTACATTTTTCAATTAATTTCATATTTGGTTTTCCTTAAACATACCAGGTTAAATATCTTTTTTTGGTATCTTCATCTTTTATAACTGCTATTCTTTTGCCGCCATTTTCTATTAATTTGCCATTGCCTCCTTCTATATCAAATTCATATATAAAGCCTCTGTTGGTTAATTTCTTTTTTGCTAATTTAATGACTTTAATTAATTCCCCTCGATAAATAGCGAACATGCCTTTTTCTAAACAGTGAACAGTTGTTTGATGATATTTAAATTTATTATCAATATAATGCCGACTCATAACTTGTCCCCCATTATTTAATTACATAAATCCTCCACTAAGAGTTAATTCCATGTGTATTTAAAAGTTATTTTTAATAATTATTTAATTGGTTTTTTATTTATTTATATATTTATTGTTTTTATTTTAATTCCTTGCTCAGTTAATTTTTTTGTATTTCATACAATAATGCGATAAATAGAATTAATTGTTTTGACAAACCCATCAGACTGATAGGTTGGATAATTTATAACAGGAGATGTATTTATAAATCCACCGTCCCAAAATCTTTCTTTTCTATCATTATAAATTTTTCCATATACTCCATTTGGGGAGATATCAATAATCTTAATTTCAGCATCACAGTTAATTTCTTTACCCATCAATTCCTTGTATCTTTCAATGAATAGGTATTTTGCTTTTGTTGGTGATACAAAGCTTATGGTTATTAGATTTGTTTCCGGTATTCCTTCCAAGATTGGCCATTTATTATCACGATCTAACGCAAAGAACTGACGTTCAGTGGCAAGCATAACGCGATCGGCATAATTAACAACTTCGCTCATTTCAGCAGGCAGATTAAATTTTTCACGAATAACGCCATCAATGCGATTTTCAATTTTTTTATATTCAGGCAGTAGTGTTTTAAGGGGGGTAGGTAAGTCTTTGCAGTAAGCTTCTGTGGCATCGTTTAACAGCGCTTCAAGGGCATATTCCCGTGGCACTAGATAACTAACATAAACCGCATGCTGGGCAACGGAATAAAAATGCGGGATTTGACCAGCAAAGCGACATTCATTAGAGAGACCCTGAGCGATATCCCCAAGAGCAATGTCTTCTTCAGTCACATCGATATAATTAAATCGCCGGTTAGTATAAGTTGCGATATAAGCCATTATTAATAACCCTCATCATAATTTGCATAAATTTTAATCATTATTTAATCATGTTGTGTTATATTGTTTCCGTTGTGTGTTTGTTAACAGCAACATTTTCCCTGGTATTTGGCCAATTTGGCTACCTGACCTTAAATGAGGTCAGGTTTTTTTATTGTTCGAAATTCAAAATAGCTGACAATTAGACCGCTTTATTAAACAACTTTAACTTGCGGAAAAAGAGCCGATAAAGGTTTCTATTTTTGAGCCAACAAAAGCGCCAGATAGTAGCTCCTAAATTCCTGTGCGATTTGTTCTTCAAGACTTTCAAACTGAACAATACGCAGGACAAAGGCAGGAACTTCACCACCGGTCAGAATGCTGTAGCGTAGTTTTATCCGACGTTCACTTAATTCGTCGTATGGTACACACAAGTAAATTCAAAATAAGCAGGCATTACCTCTTTACTTTTCGCTTCGACGTTTTCAAGCACGGAACGCTTAGCACTAAAATCGTTGTCTTCATGCTCAGATGAGTGGCTAGCTTCAATAGTGATGCGACGGACAGCACTAATCGCTTTTTTGATATCTAACGCATTTTCTTCAGCATCAAACGCGGTGAGATAATCTCGCCAGTCTTCCAGCCACTCAGCAAGTTGTTTTTGCCTTTGTCTCTCACCATCTATTTTTAGTAGAGATTTAAATGGAGAGTTTTTTTAAGACTAACGAGCGACTGATTATCAGCATGACCTGGTTCATCCAGTGTGCCAACATTAAAAATCGTTTTTGCTGTCATTGTATCTGCATCAATGAAGCAGCGAACACCGGCAGTTTGTGCATATCCCATGCTATAGTTAACAAAATCGCCAATGCTGCTAGTCTTCATAACACCACGAAAGCGATAACGGATTAAATTAAGTGCCTCAAGTGATCTGATTTCATGGTTTTTGGGCACAACAATAACCGGGCAATCCGTTGTTTTGATCGGATCTAAATGAAGACTGGCAACGGTTAGATCCTGAATTTGTGAAATGGCGGTTCCATCTAATTGAGACATAAAAAAGCTCCTACTTTTTTAATAAAGCATGAATAAAAGGTTATTTAACGAATAATGATTAATTAACGGACTTTAATTTTCCGTCAGTTTGACCTGCAAGCGTAAAGAGTTGTCCCTGGTCTTCCTGCAAGATAGTTAATTTACCGCCTTTACCAACAAACATCGGTGTTTCTGTTGTATCTTCTTCCGATTGTTTACCGCGACGAGTAGGCGTGATGAATTTCAATTTATGGGATATTTTTACGCGATTTTCATCAAATTGGGTTAATTTAAAAACAATATGGATCTCACCCGTGCCACCATTTTTATTAACACCATTACCAACAAGATTTAATGCAGCCGATATTTTATTTTGAAATACGCCAGCATCTAATTCAGAAAGAAACTCTGGAACATCTGTTTTTCTATTTTCACTCATGTTTAGATCCTCTTTAGTATTTACTACAGATAAGGCCACTAACACTTACCTTATTTACCTGCATGGACAACAAACGAAACCCGGTGTTAATGGCCTTATGTGTTAAGGATGCTGTCTTTCCGGCTGTCATCACTCCACTGTTACACCGGTATTTCTCTCACAATACTCAGTCGTCACCAGATTGTGATCCCCCCAACTATTAGGTCACCCGTTAAGGGAGGGAGTGAACCCACCCATCAGTTCGAATAAAAAGCGGTTAACTAACAGCATTATCATCACTCCCCCTGGCAAGCGTGACAATAGTTAACCGCTGATTGCTACGACATAGAAAATTAACTAACAAACAGCATTTTTATTTTTGTGCGTTACTCCACACGGTTATTGATGCCTGCATGTTTTACCACCTCAGGCGGCAGTGGTATTCTTGGTGTTCTCTAAAACAACCAAGAGATAACTTATGTCTGTTTACGCTAAATTATTTACTGATATTCAAAAAGCGGTTTTTCCCGCTTATAATTCTGAATTTGCTGAAAACTCGTTAGTGAAAAAAGAGGGTAATCACGACAGCGCAAAAATTCACTCTTATCTATTTTTACTGCTTGAAATAATTATTTATGAATATCGGAAAAAAAACGCTACAATTTTTGAACCTTTAAAGGGTGACAAAGCACTTAAACATTTATTTTTTACCCGTTATCCGTCGCTTCTTCAGGTACTTAATTCTTTACCGCTAGAATCGCTTGTTTTTGCTCTTCTGAAAGATCTTTCCCCGGAAAACCTTCCTCAGCAAGCCCGCAATTACGTAAATGAGATAAAATTGAATAAAGATTCTTCTGGTATAGATTGGAGCTTGAAAGTAAACTGGAATCTTGGTTCAGGCGAACAGACGCTGAAAATGGGCGAGAATTTGCCAGAGATCTGATTGCATAAATAAGATGGTTAATTTCTCTGGAAATATGGGAAAGTTCTGTTTTACGGCATTCCAGTATATCAAGTTCGTTCCTCATCCATGAAATAAGTTCATCAAAGTTTAAATTCGCCGCATAAATAAAAGGTTTTTCGCCATAGGGTAGCGTTTGCTGCCCTTCTGATTTTTGTTTAGTTGGGTCATCAATTTTCACATTAATTCTCCATAGATTTTTATATAATTCTCAATTTATTAGCACTTAATCACATGGGTTTCGTATTGTTAAAGAGCATATTACATAACGATATCAAAATTATTTGATGCCTGTCTTTTTACCACTTCAGGCTCGGTGGTATCCTTGGAGTACCAAACAACCAAGAAGGATAATTAACAATGTGTAATATCAGATTTAAGTGCCCTGGCTGCGGCCATAACTTGATTGTAGAAACTTTCATCGAAATCAAGAATGTAGATGACATTGAGGGTACTACTTGCACTCACTGTCGACGGACCATTCTTAAGGATGATATTGTCAAGCAAGCCACTGATCATGCTGCTGATATCGTCAGGGATATCTTTGGGAAGGGCGTCAAATAATTTTTTGAGTTTTTCCTTAACAATACTGGTATCCATATGAGGCGATGTCAGTATTTTTTGTTTATTCATAAATCCTTCCTTCCACTATTCTTAACTGCTTGTTAAATCACCTTTAGGATGCTAGCTGAGTTCCTCTTAGTGTCCGATTTACAGTAACTGATTTTAATAATGAGTTTATATAACAAAACAAACATGTCAAGTAAAAAGTTTTGATATATAAACTATGGCGGGGTTAATTGATTATAAATATTTAAATGAGTGCTTTAGATCAGTGACTACGGCAGCTTAAATAAAATTTGTTGGCATACGCCAATTATTTGATTTAGTTTACTTATTTGAGTTGACTTATAATTGCTGTTCAATGGAATCAAGTAAATACTATTTCCATCAATAGAAAGTTTTTTTATAGTGGGCGTAATCTTGTCATCTAAATAAGACAAAACTATTTTTCCGGTAATAGGCTTTTTCTTCAGGATCAACGACTATTGTGGCTCCTTCAGGTATAGTTATAGATCCAGATTGGCTAACCATTGAGTCATTATCCATAATAACCGCAAATGCAAATGGAGATAGCTCCTCACTAACTGTTATCCATGATTTAACGAGTTCAGGGTTTTGATTCATGATGTCGCTCCATTCCCCGCCTGATCAAATGTTAGCAGAGGAATTTTGCTTACTCTTCTGATATGAGTCTCATTATTTAGAGGGGTTTGACGCGTACCTCCTTGCAATAGCCACTGTTCTGTTACTTGTAATATTTTTGCTAGTGGAGTTATGTATTGTGACGATGGTCCATTCCCTCCGTTTACCCATTGGCTTACAGTCCCTTTCGATGCTTTAGTGGCATTCGATAGATCTTTATTTTTAAGTCCTAATTCACGCATTCTTGTGCGTATGCGTTCGTTAACAGTCATATTTGTATTTTTCATGTTTATATTATTAAACAAAAATGGTTTTATTTCTTGACTTTAATAAGTTTTGATATCTAAACTTGTAACCCGAAAAGGAGGAAACATGAATAAATCCGATGTTCTTGCTCATTTTAAAGGAGTAACAAACACAGCTATAGCCTTGGGTGTCTCCAAGAGTACTGTAAGTTTATGGAGGGAAATAATTCCTTGGCAGTACGCTCTTTTGGTTTCCGAGTTAACTGATCAAGAACTTAAATTTGATAGAAAAAATATCCTGAGCGCTTTATCACCAAAATTACAAAACAAAAATACACGAAAAACAGCGAGTTAATTAACTACTAATTAAAGTTCGGGCAGGTAGCCATGAGTAAAGCATCGTTAAAAGAAGTGGTCAAAAAGATGTGTAAATCAATGCCAGGTGGCAGGTCGGCGATGGCGGGCGCATTGGGTATGTCATTGGAGACGTTTAATAACAATCTGTATGAAAAAATGGCTGTCGATTTTTTGAAGTTGATGAACTGGAGGCTATTGAGGATTTGTCCGGCACAAATTATCTGGCTGAATATTACGCTCTACGGAGAGATTGCTTGCTGGTGGAAACGCCAAAACTGGATGAATTAGATCAGGTTGAGTTATTTACTAAAAGCATCCGCACCGCAGCCCATGGTGGTTATGTCGATCAAATTATTAATAACTCATTACAAAATGGCGTTATTACTGATTATGAAGCGCAGGAGATATTGAAGTATCACCGTAAACACCTGGCTGCTCGTGATGCAGAAATCAGGGCCATTATTATGCTGTTTTTTGCAAATCTAAAAAGGGTGAAGCCTCAGAATTGCGGTCTGAGGCTTCGTGCGTCAAAAACACGAGTGTGGAGTATTTAACGCATGACTAGTTTAACTAAAAATCACGGTATTTCGCAACTACGTTGTCGGCCAATTTCCGGCAAAAACTGGTTTTATTGCTATGAAATTGCTGGTGGATCTGGATCGCTGGATACCCGTTAGTCAGCGATTCGCCAAATGGGCAATTGATCATGTCAATGATTTGTATCAAAAGCAGAAACTTTTCGGTCAATATTTTCGTGATAAACGGGGTCGTGTTGTGCGTTTTACTGGCTATGACTCGAAAAAAGGTTGGATATTATTTACCTATGAAGATGGGTCGCAATGCTTTTCACCGATAAGAAAATTCCATCAGGACTATAAACGTATTGAGGTAAAGCCATGATGGTAACGTTATTTAACCGTATTATTTTGGTTAATAGTTTGAAGGCAGATGAATGCATCTATCTTATCAGCCCAGCAATTGGGGCTGACAAGATTTATACGAAGCGGATTTGTAATTTTTTGCCGGTTGCTTTTGCTAATTTTTTTAGGGTAGAAAACGAAGGTCCACTAACACCAGAAGCAAGGTTACTTTCCATACGTGTTATTGCGGTCGCTTTAGTGCCCATTCGTTTAGCAAGTTGTTCTTGTGTTAATCCTGCATTTTTGCGAGCAGCTAAAATCTCATCTAGCAGAGCAAATTCTTCAGCGATAGCATCGTATTCTGCTTTTACCTTTGGATTAGATAACATTTTTTCGACTAATTCATCATGTGTCATCATGGTGCGTTTATTTGCCATATTTAACCTCTTTCAGTCTTTTTTCTGCTTTTTGGCGTTCTTTGATAGGTGTCTTGTTGGTCTTTTTTATGAAACTATGCAACATAACAATCCGTTTTCCTATCAATGTGCAATAAAAGACTCTACCTATTCCTTCACAGCCTTTAAGCCTGAGTTCGAAAAGGCCATCACCAAAAGAACTCGTGTGAGGTTCTCCCAGGTTAGCACCATAAATACGCATTTTTTCAGTATAACGAATGTATCTTGCCTGAATGGTGTCAGGGAGGGAGAGGATGTCTTTTTCAACTTCTTCGCTGTAATACTCAATCGTATATTTCATAAACAATATAACCAAAATGTTATGTTTTGTCCAATAGTATATTTCTATGTGCTTGCTGACTCAAGGCGTTACCAGCCTGAAAGAATGCTCAATAAAACTTTCACACAAGTCAAGCGAGGTGATAAATGAGTTTATTGCTGTTAAAAACTCGGCCTCAAATTGTGATCCCCGAACTTGCGGCGCGGATTGGTCTGAATGAGTCATTGGTGCTGCAACAAGTGCAATACTGGCTAACGGAAACCGATTCAGGCATTAAGCATGAGGGGCGTCGCTGGATTTATAATACTTTCGAGAAATGGTTAGAACAATTTCCTTACTTTTCAGAGAAAACGTTAAAAAGAGCCTTTACGTCGTTGAAAAAATTGGTGTCTTGTCGATTGAGCAACTTAATAAGCGCAATCATGACAGAACAAATTATTACGCCATTAATTATGATCATGAAGTGCTTAACGATCATTTTGACGTAGATGAAAAACCGGCAACACCAGCGCGTAAACCCAGCAAAATTCGAATAGGTCAAAATGACCTGATCGAACAGGCCAAAACGGCCTCATCGAAGCGGGTCAAATTGGCCTGATCGACAGAGTCAAAATGACCCGATGGACAAGGTCAAAATGACCCGTTCTCTTACAGAGAGTACAACAGAGAGTACAACAAACATCTCTTGTCAGGTTCATGACGAACCCGACGAGCCAGATCCGGCTTTGCAGGTTTTAACTCATTTCAATCAAGTGACTCACTCAAACTACCGTGAAGGCAGAACTACCCTGGGGTATATCCGTGGGCGATTGGCGGAGGATTATGTCGCCAGTGATCTGATTTTAGTTACTGATTACTTGGTGGCCAAATGGTCGAAAGATCCACGGATGCGAGATTACTTACGGCCAAAAACCTTGTTTAGCCCTGAGAACTGCAGTGAATATTTTGACAAGGCCAAAAAATGGCAAGAAGCCGGACGACCTGCCTGTGTTGATGGCCGTTGGTTAAAACCCGGTGAAGTAGCGGTGAGTGTCGATACCGTTGCCCGTGATGAAGCGTTTCGACGATTGATTTGCAGTAGTTCAAAGCCTAAAAATCGGCTTGAAGAAATTGCCGCTCAACTAGCAGGCAAGTCAGGCATCAGGCGAATGACGGAAGTTTCTGCTCATGCGGCCTGGCGCGGAATTTGGGCGAAAGCGGCGGAGCAGGTGGCTAAGGAGGCAACATGCGCTTAGTGGCAAAACGAATTTACGGACTGGAAGTGTTACCGCTGCTGTGTGTGGTTCGTCGTTGGTGTCGCTATTTGCTGATCCGTGAACTGAGAGGGTTTTGGCAGGATCAGGCGTTAACTTTTTCCAACATTGAGCAGAAATATCAGTTGTTGAAACGGGTGATAAAAACCGAACAGGCAAGGGGAAATATCTGATGGCAGAGGTAGTTAACAGTTATGTTCAGGCGCTAAGGGAGCTGAAAGCAAGACCAGCGCATAATCTGAAACAAATTGGCGATGAGTGGTGCACTCCGGAGGAAATATTTTGGGGTATTAGTGTGTTGTATGGACCGTTCACCCTCGATTTGTTCAGCGACGCACAGAACAGCAAATGCCCTCATTTCTACCACGCTGAAGATAACGCATTAGTGCAAGACTGGGCAGCAAAACTGCAGCAAGTAGGTGGCGCGGCATTTGCCAATCCGCCTTACAGTCGATCAACACAACACAAGGGGCAATATTTAACGGGTGTTAAACACATTATCAATCATGCGATGGCGATGCGTGACAAAGGCGGTCGTTATGTATTTTTGCTGAAAGCCGCCACCAGTGAAATTTGGTGGCCAGAGCAGGCCGATCACATTGCCTTTATCCGTGGCAGAATTGGTTTTGATGTACCCACGTGGTTCGTGCCAGAAAATGAAAAACAGGTATCCACCGGCGCCTTTTTCGCTGCCGCTATTGTAGTGTTTGATAAACGATGGACGGGTGCATCAACGGGTTATGTCAAACGTGATGATTTGATAGCACAGGGAAAAGCCTTTCTTGCACAAACCAAATGGATAGCAGAAAAATGGCTGGGTGTAGCATGAGCACGGGATTTTTACTCACTGCGATCCCGGTTCAGGCACTTGGGATTGTGATGTTTAAGCCAGGCAACAACCTATTGCCATATTTCAGTGGCCGGATGGTCATCATGCCGGCACCATCCGATTTAAGTGACGAAGAGATAGGTGAAATAGATAAACAGATACTAAATCTACTCATCGATGCTAACCCACCAGCAAGCTTAATGAGAATCCCGAAACTTAAACGCTGGGAAAATCAAAAATATCTGCAGTGGGTTAAGTCGCGTCCGTGTTGTATCTGTCAGAAGCCAGCGGATGATGCCCATCATATTATAGGTTATGGCTACGGGGGTATAGGTGTAAAAGCGCATGATTTATTTAGTATTCCACTATGTAGGGGACATCACAGTGAATTGCATCATGATCCAAAGGCATGGGAATTAAAGCACGGTAGTCAGTTAGCGCTGCTATTTGGTTTTCTTGATGAATCATTGGGGCTTGGGGCATTGAGTTAAGGAACAGTTTATGACAGAGCATGACTTAGGGTATTTTCGAAGCGTGGCCAAATATGCTTTTAGGGACTGGACAGTAAACACTGGACAACTTGAGGCACTCACGTGTAAGAGTGCAATGGAAACAAAAAGGTATCCAAGAGTGAAAAAGCGGGAAATAAAATTAGCGGGTCATTCCGTTTGTCGAATAACTGATCCGGTAAAAGTCACTGAAACCCGTCGATCAGGCAGAGAGATCCCGCTTATCGAGTACCCTGCTTATTTTTACTGCCACGAGAGAAGAGTGATTAGACAGTTAGCAGATCATCAACGCTCATGGATATTGTATTGCTATTGTCATGAGATGAATTTTCAACATCAAGTGAATATATGCTCATACCTATGGCGAAAATTTACCTATCAGACTGCAGATATCAAAATTACTAAAAAGGTCAAAGAAAGATTAAAAAATTTGATTTGGCTGTGTGTGCAACAGAGTGCTGAATGTGCTTCAGGTTTAGTCGCGCATGAATATGCTCAATCTGATTTAGCTAGATTGATTAATGTTAAGCGCAATAACTGGAAAAAGAATTATGATAAATTTTGGCGAATAATGATTTCAATCTGCAAAGCCCTGGATAGGGATGCGTTATGTGAGATGCGTAAAAAGATATAATAAAACTGGCAGAAAAATAAAAAATAACCTGCATCTTGCAAAAGTGAACAAAATGAGCGATATTTAAGGCTAAATTGATATTGTGCCAGAGTTGTAACATATTGTTAGATAGTATTTTTATGGAAAAATTATTAAAAGTATTAATATTTAGATTGATTGATGTTTTCTAAATTAACTAATATTAATTTTAACTATTGAGGATATTTATGCATTTTCCGTTAAAAAAAATATTATTTACTCTACCATTTATTGCATTATTATTTCAGTATTCTGTTCAAGCAAGCGCTGGGGATGGCAATGCTAGGCAACAGGGGAAAAAAGTTGAGTTAGATTTTCACCCTGCAAATGAGCAGCCTCAGTGTGCGGAAAATAGTCGACATTATCTTATTACTAATAAATCAGGATATTACAACTCAGTTTTTACCACTTGTGATGAAAGTGGTGGTTTTGTTAATTTTTCTGGGTGTGATAATGGTGAGAATATTACGTTTAACCAAAAAGATTATGATTATTGGACTGAATTACCAGAACATATACGGTAATCAAATATATTTTCATGACTTTTTATTTTCGAAACCTAAAAATTACTGTTACGATAAAAAAACGCATTAGCCTATAAACGAGTTAATATCTATAGAAGGTCAATAAGATAGATAGTGCTTAGCCTCACTTGTTTAGAGTGGGGATTTTTAATTGGTAAAAATTGTAATAGATAGTGAGAAACAGTTAATAGGCTACCCTGAGAAAGGAATAGCAATTTTGAAGGTTGGGTGATGGTAATATTATATAAAGATACAATCTTATTTACCCCTGCCGAGTTGAGGAGTATAAGTTATTTGATTACATGGAATAAAACTCCTTGTTTTATTATCATAACAGAGTTCTTTGGCTGTTATAGATTGATCGTTATTATTAATACAAATTCTCTTACTTAGATCATATGTAAATCCCTTAGGACAGATACTCATAACATTACTTGAGAATAGAAGCATAAATATTACTGCTGATAAATTTTTCACTTGATTATCCTATAAATACCAACAAAATTTTAGAATAGTTGATGTTTTATAAAGTTAATAATAAATATTTATTATTTTTATCAATCTTAAAAGTTGCCCTTTTTGTGAAATTTATTATCTTACTATTGTCCTAGATTATTTAGGTTGAGATAGGGAAGTAGTACTGGAGTGGTCGTTACTACGGCAGGTTTTTGGGGTGAATTGATATTGTGACCAAATTGTATAAAATTCTTCTAGTATAGTTTTTATAAAATTTAATAGGATTGGAATTTTAAAACATATAATTTATTAATGTTAAGAAAAAATAATTGATTATAATATATAGTTTTCTGAAAATTATAATAATTTGCATATGTAAAAATATTTTAATATGAAAGTTATTAAAAAATAATGTAGTTTACTAAATATTAAGTTTACATTTTTAGTTTTAAAAGAATAATCTATAGCTTCATTTTAATGATTATTTTAAGAAAGGAGCTATAAGAATGAAGGTAATAGCTGATTTTAATTTTGAAGATGGGCATAAACTTAGTGATTATAGTCTTGAACTTTCTCAAGATTTCCCTTTATTTGCTGAAATTAAAAATAATATTCTAATACTTACTCCTGCTGATACATACCGTGGTGGAGAGCTAATTATCAATATTAATGGCCAATGGGATGAATCAGAACCAGTTGTAGTCTTATTAAAAAATGCAAAAGGAAAGGCATATTTAGATGAAGAATTACAAATAGATAACTCATCACCTAAAGATTCTGAAGGAAATGTACGCATTAGATCGTTAAATGGTAAGGCTTATCTTATTATACTGATTAAATTGGGTGATAATTTCCAGTTTACTGGTTATAAAATTACTAGCAAATAAAAATTTTATATAGTGACAAACAATTTTTATTTTTTCAGTATCTTGGTCTTAAAGATTAGTAGCTATTTGTTAAATTATTTTGGTTTTTTTGGGATTTTTAATTATTAAACAACTAAAAGCTGCCATTATGATAAAGGTTTATTACTCTATTTAAATAAGTTGATATCTCCAAGGATAAAAAATGTGTAGTATGAAGCCTCACTTGTTTAGAGGGGGCTTTTTGGCTTCTGGCGTTTAGATCGTTTTTGCTATACCAGGTTCTCATCATGATTTTAAATACATGTGTTAACCTAATGCCAGAATCTTACATAAGACACTAGAATGGAAAAACATACTATAACGGTGCTTAGATATCGTTATTTTGGTATTAAAATACAAATACGTTAAGTTAACTCCACGCATAATATTTCACCCTTAACGCATAACTCTTTTTAAATCATCACACAAAAAACATGGACACACTCTGTAGGGAGTGGATATGCGCATGCCTGAAAAATACTCCAGTCCGATAGCTTATTTATGGAGCATCTTAATTACCATTTTAAGTATTTTCACTTTAGAGCAGTGGGTGGCTATTGTCGGCATTGTCTGCACGATAGGCACTTTTTTGGTTAATTGGTACTACAAGCGCAAGGAATATAAATTGAAGGAATATCATTATGGTGAAGATACCTAAAAAGATTGTAGTGGCGGCGGGCGGTGGCGTGATGATACTTGCTTCGACAATGATAATGCATTTTGAAGGGTTAAGGTTCGAACCTTATTTTGATGGCGGTGGAGTGCTTTCAGTCTGTTTCGGTCATACTGGAAAAGATATTAAACCCAACAATATTTATAGCCAGGCAGAGTGTGAACAGTGGCTTAATAGTGACTTACAGACGGTTAAAAAACAGGTCGATCCGCTGATTAAGGTAAAAATAAATACCTTCACTCAGGCTGCTATTTACTCTTTTGTTTATAACGTTGGCATTGGCAATTTTCAGCGTTCTACATTACTCAAAAAACTCAATGCCGGTGATCTGAATGGCGCCTGTGAAGCGATGAAGCAGTGGGTTTATGTTGGTAAGGAAAAATGGCAGGGACTGATAACGCGTCGTGAAATTGAGTCAGCGATATGTGCAGGCAATATATGAAATTAACTACTTTGCCATTTTTTATCGCCATATTAGCTTCTACGTCGCTTGTAATTTTATATAACTATTATGCCCAACTTAAGTATCAATATAACCAGCTGGTGGCTGAATTAGACAAGCAGACAGAGCTCAAAAACAGCTATTTAAAAGAAGTAAAATTACTGCATCAACTGGATACTAAACGGACACAGGAACTTAGTTATGCGAAAGCTGAAATTACCAGGCTTACTGACGATCTGCACAATGGTACTAAGCGGTTGTATGTCAAAGCGGTGTGTGCAAAGTCCGACAATATTACCGCCTCCTCCTCCAGCCTGGATGATGCAAGACCCACCGAACTGGCGCCTGACGCTCGGCGAAATTATCTCCGTCTCAGACGTCAGCTCGAAACCTTAGAGGCGCAGTATTTGGGGTTAAGGGAAAGGGTTAAAGAAGTTTATAAGTAAAAGTAATAAATGAAATTATTAAAAAATGCTACCCTTAAATAATAAAGGCAGCATTTTAAATGTTAATTATATGGTCATATTTAGTATCAATAAATTTATTAATGTTATATCCAGTAGGTGTTTTTTACTTCGCTATCTGGTTGTTTTAAGGCTTTTTTATTTGTTTCTAGTTCGATAAAAAGCCCATATGTATATCGAATATCATGTTTTATCGCTTCTAGCTTAATTCTATCTTTTGCGTAGGCAACGGAATCATTATTTGTGGATTTTTTGAATTCTACAACTAACAAGTTATGATGATTATTTCCTCTTTTGTGTACTATGATGTCTGGAACAACCAGATTTAATTTTTTGTAATCAGTATTTATTGTGCCTGAATGTTCTGTTACTAAGTACACTTTTTTAGGTCCATCAATATTACGATTATATTCACAATCTACGTTATAGTCAGGGAATTCATCTTGTAGATACCTCCCAATTTGACTAGTTAGCGTGGGTTCATTTGCATCTACTTCTAAAAGGAATCTGTCGTTATTAATAAAGCACTGAAGGGCATTAATTACTTGTTCCCCAACAGCTGGCTTTTCCCTTAATTGTGTTTTGATATCTTCATTCATAATTTATTGATCTCATATATTTTCATGCATAGATAAAATATCTATTTTATTTATTGATTGCCAAATAATATCAATGTTGGCTCACAAAAGACGGATAAATCCCATGCCACCTCGTATTCCCCGCGCATGCCGCAAACGCGGCTGCGCCAAGACAACCACTGATCGCAGTGGCTATTGTGAAGCGCATCTAAGTCAAGGATGGGAAAACCATCAGCCAGGCAAAAGTCGTCATCAACGCGGTTATGGTACAAGGTGGGATAAATTACGTGCGCAGATATTAAAGCGTGATAAATATCTCTGCCAGATCTGCTTAAAGAACAGTCTGGCCACCACAGCCAAAACCGTTGACCACATTATTGCGAAAGCCCATGGCGGCACTGACGCAGAGAGTAACTTGCAAAGTCTTTGCTGGCCGTGTCACCGCAAGAAAACCGCCCGGGAAAGAAGCCGATAAGGCAGGGGGAGGGGCGGGTAAAATCTCTACCCCTCTCGCTTTCCAGGACTGCCGCTTTAATCAAATTTTTATAGCCGCGAAAAATGAAATTAAAATGGGTTTTTCCATCCATAATTTTTATCTATTGATTTTTCTCTATTAAGGGGAGGTTGTTCTATGGCGGGCACGCCGGGGAAATCTGGCCGTCGCCCAAAGCCGGTAGCCAAAAAAAAGCTAGCGGGCAATCCGGGAAAACGAGCACTAAACCATGATGAGCCAGTTTTTGCGCCACTAAAAGGTGTAGAGCCGCCTGATTGGTTTGTTGAAAACGAGATGGTACTAGCGGTATCCATGTGGAAAATGACGGTTAATGAGCTATGTGGTCAAGGGATATTGTGTCTGACTGATCTTGCTGTACTTGAACGTTGGTGTGTTGCTTATCAGTTATGGCGAGAGCTGGTTATTAATATTATGCGTGATGGTACGCGTTTGATTGGTGCAACAGGTGGGCCAATAAAAAACCCTGATTTGACGGCTAAAAAAGAGCAGGAAACGGAAATGGATCGCACCGGTGCAATGCTGGGGTTAGATCCGAGTAGCCGTCAGCGTTTAATTGGTATTGTTGGCCAGAAAAAAGAAAATCCGTTTTTAAAGATGATTTCATCATGAGTCGCAAGTCGTATCTTAATGTTAATGCTGCTAATCAGTATGCACGTGACGTAGTGCGCGGAAAAATTGATGTTTGTCAATATGTAATCGACGCCTGTCAACGGCATCTCGATGATTTAGCTCGAGCGGAAAGCCGAAAATTCCGCTACCGGTTTGATAAAGACTTGGCAGAGCGAGCAGCAAAATTTATTCAGCTGTTGCCACATACTAAGGGTGAATGGGCATTTAAGCGAATGCCGATCACGCTTGAACCATGGCAATTATTTATTATCTGCAGTGCTTTTGGTTGGGTACATAAAGGGAGTAAATTACGTCGCTTTCGTGAGGTGTATACAGAAATTCCGCGTAAAAATGGTAAATCTGCGATCTCAGCGGGCGTAGCTTTGTATTGCTTTACTTGTGATAACGAATTTGGTGCTGAGGTTTACTCTGGTGCAACCACGGAAAAGCAAGCTTGGGAAGTGTTCAGGCCAGCAAGATTGATGTGCAAACGTACGCCATTGCTGATTGAGGCTTTCGGTATTGAAATTAATGCCAAAAATATGAATCGGCCAGAAGATGGTGCTCGATTTGAACCGATAATCGGTAATCCTGGGGACGGCCAATCACCTCATTGCGCAATTGTAGATGAATATCATGAACATTCGACAGATTCACTCTACACCACTATGTTAACGGGCATGGGCGCCAGACGACAACCGCTAATGTGGGCTATTACAACTAGCGGCGATAATATTGAAGGCCCCTGTTATGATAAGCGCCGGGAAGTGATTGAAATGCTCACTGGCATTGTCCCGAACGAAGAGCTGTTTGGCATTATTTATACTGTTGATGAAGGCGACGATTGGACAGATCCTGCCGTGTTGAAAAAAGCAAATCCGAATATGGGAGTTTCAATTTACCATGAGTTCCTGATTAGCCAACAAAACAGAGCAAAGAATAATCCTCGTCTAGCCGGCATATTTAAAACAAAGCATTTAAATATATGGGTTTCAGCCAGATCCGCTTATTTTAATATGCTAAGCTGGCGTGAGTGTGAGGATAAAGCGCTAACATTAGAACAATTTGAAGGTCAGTCTTGTATCCAGTCGCTTGATTTAGCGCGTAAACTGGATATGAATTCTAGAGTAAAGTTATTTAGTCGTGAAATTGATGGCAAGCGTCATTATTATTCTATTTCCCCCAGTTTTTATGTACCTTATGACGCCGTTTTCAGTGCCAATATTGAAAATCAACGAACGGCAGAGCGGTTTAAAAAATGGGTAGTAACAGGACACTTGAAAGTTACCGACGGCGCAGAAATCGATTATCGAGAGATTTTAGAGGATGCAAAAGCCGATAACCTCACTAACCCAATTGAAGAAACTGCAATTGATCCCCATGGTGCTACCAACCTATCGCACCAGTTAGCGGATGAAGGAATGAATCCGATAACAATTGTTCAAAACTACACCAATATGTCCGATCCAATGAAAGAGCTTGAAGCTGCGATTGCCTCAGGGCGTTTTCATCATGATGGCAACCCGATCATGACCTGGTGTATTAGTAACGTTGTGGGCAAATATTTGCCCGGTAATGATGATGTTGTGCGTCCTATCAAAGAAAAAAACGAAAATAAAATTGATGGGGCGGTTTCGCTGATTATGGCCATCGGTCGCGCCATGCTACATGAAGAAAATGACTTTCTCTCTTCACTGGATCCTAACGAAGACTTATTAATTTTATGAAAACTATCATTCTTGATGTCACTGCATTGAGCGGTATTGCTGCGGTGTTGGCGGGCTGTTACCTAAAATATGGCTTAGCCAATACCTTGATAACTGGTGGTTCATTGCTAGTGGTTTATGCACTACTGGTAAGCAGAAGGAGAAATCATGTTACTTGATGCTTTTTTTCGTAGTGATGTTGCACAAAATATCGAAAACCCTGAAACGCCAATCACCGCTGAAGCGGCGGATTGTGATGAAATTTTTAATAGCGATGTTTATGTCAATCCGACGACAGCGATGAAACTGGCGGCGGTTTATGCCTGTATTTATGTGCTGTCATCGTCGGTGGCGCAGATGCCGCTGCATGTTATGCGCAAATCTGGCAATAAAGTGTCAGCGGCGCGTGATCATCCGGTTTTTTATCTTTTACATGATGAACCTAACGAATGGCAAACAAGCTATAAATGGCGGGAAACCAAAGAGCGGCATATTCTCGGTTGGGGAAATGGTTATACCTGGGTTAAGCGCAATCGCAAAGGTGAAGTGATAAATCTGGAAGCTTGTATGCCATGGGAGACAACATTACTCAACACGGGTGGCCGCTATACCTACGGTGTTTATAATGAGCTTGGCAATTTTGCGATTAGCCCCCACGACATGATCCATATTCGGGCGCTAGGTAATGATCAGCGTATGGGCCTAAGCCCGATTATGCAGCATGCGGAAACGGTCGGCATGGGCATGAGTGGGCAGAAGTATACCAGCGCATTTTTTGGTGGTAACGCTCGCCCTGCCGGCATTCTTTCAGTTAAAAGTGAACTGAATAAAGATAGTTGGTCACGACTAAAGGAGATGTGGATTAAGGCGACGCATGCGTTACGTAGCCAAGAAAATAAAACCATGTTGCTGCCTGCGGAACTGGATTATAAAGCATTAACCGTTTCACCAGTCGATGCTCAGTTGATTGATATGTTAAAACTTAATCGCTCAATGATCGCCAGTATTTTCAATGTTCCCGCTCATATGATCAACGATTTAGAAAAAGCGACTTTTTCCAATATCTCTGAACAATCAATTCAGTTCGTCAGGCATACCGTTATGCCGTGGGTGGTTAATTGGGAGCAGGAGCTCAATCGACGGTTGTTTACTCGGCAAGAATCCACCGCCGGCTTTTATGCCCGTTTTAACCTGACTGGATTGTTACGCGGCACACCGAAAGAGCGTGCAGAATTCTATCATTTCGCTATTACTGACGGCTGGATGAGTCGCAATGAAGCGCGGGCGTTTGAAGATATGAATCCAGTTAAGGGATTAGATGAAATGTTAGTCAGTGTTAATGCCGCCAAGCCTATGGCAAGCAAAACAGACCAGCCTAAAGGGGATGATAATGTCCAGTGAAAAAGAAACCCGATGTTATTTCGGCGAGGTTCGTGCTGAAGTCGGTAAAGAAAATAAATCGACTCACATTGTCGGGCTAGCGTCGGTTTTTAATAGTCGTTCTGAATTGATGTGGGGATTTCGGGAGGTAATTAAACCTGGCGCGTTTGATGATGTGCTAACTGATGATGTGCGCGCACTGTTCAACCACGACGCAAATTATATTCTCGGACGTAGCACAGCTGGAACTTTATCTCTTAGTGTTAATGAGCGGGGATT
Source organism: Arsenophonus sp. aPb (assembly GCF_029873475.1). NCBI lineage: Bacteria > Pseudomonadati > Pseudomonadota > Gammaproteobacteria > Enterobacterales > Morganellaceae > Arsenophonus > Arsenophonus sp. aPb. Next base: position 1,871,156 of record NZ_CP123499.1, on the reverse strand, counting down.
AGTTTACGACATCACGGCACCTGACACACAAACAATCCGCGATCTAGTTGTTGCACCGATGCAAAGGGGGGATATCAATCAGAGTTCATTTGCTTTTCACGTCTCCCGCGATGGTGAACAGTGGTATCAGGATGATGACGGCGTCGTGATCCGAGAAATTAGCCAAATATCCCGTCTATTTGATGTCAGCCCGGTGACTTATCCAGCGTATCAGCATGCAGATGCCGCCATTCGTTCACTAAAAGCCTGGCGGGAGGTGAGAGAGAGTGGTGAGCTGCAAAAAGCCGTGAATCAAAAAATGGCGCGAGAGCGCATTCTTACATTACTTAATGCATAGGAATTAGAGATGAAACTTCATGAATTAAAGCAGAAACGCAATACTATTGCGACTGATATGCGTGCTCTGCACGAAAAAATTGGCGATGCCACATGGAATGAAGAGCAAAAAGCCGAGTGGAACAAGCATAAAACTGAACTAAAAACGGTTGATGAGCAAATTCAACGTGAAGAGCAGTTGCGCTCACTGGATCAGCAACTAGTTGACAAGCAAGAGTCGGAGCAACGTAATAAAAATAACGAAAATAGCGCAACTGAACAAGCCGAGCGTCGCGCCAAGACGTTTGATAAATTTTTACGGCATGGATTTGGTGAGCTCAGCACAGAAGAGCGTCAAGTGTTGCGTGAATTGCGCGCACAAGGAACATCCCCGGAAGAAAAAGGCGGCTATACCGTACCGACACAGATGTTAAATAAGGTCGTTGATCAGATGAAAGCTTATGGCGGTATAGCCAATATTTCACAAATTTTGTCCACCTCTAATGGTCAGGATATTACCTGGGCTACCTCTGACGGTACATCGGAAGAAGGCGAACTATTAGGAGAGAATACCGAAACGAAAGAAGAAGATGTGAAATTTGGCAGCGTAACGCTTGGTGCGAAAAAGTTATCATCAAAAATTATCCGTGTCTCTAATGAGTTGTTGCAAGATAGTGGCATTGATATGCAAGCTTATTTAGCCGGTCGAATTGCGCAGCGGCTGGGACGTGGTGAGGCTAAATATTTAGTTAAAGGCACCGGAGCAGGAACGCCACTGCAACCTAAAGGCTTAGAGGCTTCGGTTGATAAAACGGTCGATGCGGCAGATAAATTTAGCTGGAAAGATATGAATAAGCTAAAGCATGCGTTAGATCCGGCTTATCGTAATGGTCCTAATTTCCGTTGGGCATTTAATGACAGTACGCTGAAACTGATCACGGAAATGGAAGATAATCAGGGGCGGCCACTGTGGTTACCTGAAATTATCGGCGTGGCACCGTCAACAATCCTAGGTGTGCAGTATGTAGTTGATCAAGCAATTGATGAAATGGCCGCAGGTAAAAAGTTTATTTTCTGCGGTGACTTCAATCGCTTTATTGTCCGACGGGTTAGCTATATGACATTGAAACGACTGGTTGAACGCTATGCTGAGTTTGATCAGACTGCATTTTTGGCGTTTCATCGTTTTGATTGTGTACTTGAGGATAGTTCAGCGATCAAAGCCTTGGTTGGTAAGAGTTCTACTCCTCCCCCAAAGGAATAACCGCAGACTCAACAGAGTTTAAAGCGGATACCATTAAACGGAGGATTAATTAATGAAGGATGTTTTATCGCAGCCGCACAATGCGGTTTTTTTATGCCTGCGACTTTTACGCAGGCTCGATGGGAGCGTTTATGCCACTGCCGACATTAGCCAAGTTAAAAGCACAATGCCGAATCGATGAAAATAACAGTCTGGAAGATGAATTGTTACTCACTTATCTGATGGCGGCAAAAAAGCGGGCAGAAAATTATATTAATCGCACTATTTATGAAAACGACGTGCCGAATACGGATCCTGACGGTGTTGCTCTGTCGGCGGATATTGAGTTAGCGCTTTTACTAGCTGTCGATCATTTTTATGAAAATCGGGAAACGATCACCGTGCCGGCTGGATTTAAGGCATTGATTGAGCCCTATCGTTATTTAAATGTGGGGTAAGCATGAAAGCGGGAGAGCTAAATAAACGTATTACACTGTCACTGTTTAAGATCGTGCGCGATGAGTTGGGAAGTGAAAAAGTCGTTGCTGAAAAAGTGGCAGATGTTTGGGCCAAAGTTGAATCAATTTCCAATAATAAAATCCGAACCGCCGGTCAGGGACAAATTATTGAAAAAGTTCGCTTTACACTTCGCCCCAGAGAAGATGTTGATATCGACTGGTTAATTGACTATCGGCAGCGGCGATTTACCGTGCGTGCCATTGACCGCAATCAAGCCGACCGATTAATTATCACAACCGAAGCGGATGCACGTCATGATAGAAGCTGATATCAAAGCAGATTTAGAGCGTATCACAAAACTACCCGCCTATCCTTTGATGTTGCCCTCAGAGCACCTCGAGGGAATTATTTATCAACGCATCAGTGATCCAAAAATCTTTACTGGATTAGCGAAAACCAAGCTAGTGCAAGCTCGATTTCAGGTCACTGTTCAGTTAGCTGATTATCTGGCTGCGCTTGCGTTGAGTGATGCTATCCGGGATGAATGGGAAGGTATCGAGCAGGGCTATATTGGTGATTATCCAGTGCAGGCCGTTGGGCGCGGTAATTTTTTGCAGTCGATGGAAGAGCAGACGGGCGGACGCGCAATCTGGCGTCTGACGCGTGATTTTATCTTGACCTATGCAGAGGATGCTAAATGAGAATCCAAGTTGAAGTGAAAGGCTTAAGCGCGCTCGAGCATGAATTAAATAAATTAGGTGAAGCGCTCACCAGCAAAATTTTGCGCCAAGCCGGACGAGAAGTGATGAAGCCGGTACTTGAAGATATGAAAGCTCACGCGGGCTTTGATGCGACTAATCCAGATGAACATATGCGTGACAGTATCAAAATCCGTACCACAGACAGAATGAATAATGCCAATACGCAAACCGTAATGACAGTGAGGGTAGGCCCCACCAAGAAACATATTATGAAAGCTCGCGCGCAAGAGTTTGGCACAGTTAAACAGATAGCGCGCCCATTCATTAGACCGGCACTCGATTATAACCGCCAGTTTGTGCTCAATGCACTGGCCACAGCAATCCGTACTGGTATTGAAAATTATCGTTAAATTTAAGGAGTTGTAATGGCCGAAGAACATTTTAAATCATCTCCGGAGTACGCCAAGCTACCAGCCGGCACCATTGTTAAGTTCGGTAAAGTGGGCGATACGGTTGAACAGATGAAACCACTGATTAACTGCAAATCGCTCGGCGCTACAGGTCTAACCGGTAGTACTGTTGATAGCACTGTATTGATTGAAAAAAACAAGCAAGGTGTTTCTGATTTACCGGAAGGACCTGAAAAGTCAATTGGTTTTGTTGATGATCCAGAAAACGAAGATTTTATTGAATTCTTAAATGCAGCGCAAAACCGAGATACGGTACAGTTTTATTTTGCGCTACCTAACAAACGCACAGCCACGATGATTCTCTCGCTGGCTGGTTGGGAGCTGAACGATATTGTTGCGCCCGCGACAGAGGTCATTCAGATCACAGTAAAAGCTAAGCAAAATAATTTGTCGTGGGGAATTGATAAAGGTGAAAACTCTGACCCCAACCCAAAGTGATTACCGCTGATAGCAGCAAGCTAAAGGCGGATACAACAGAAAGGAGAGTTAACTGATGGCAGATATTAAAGAAATTAATATCGGTAAATCACCTGATGACGGCACCGGTGATCCGATTCGTGATGCATTTAGTAAAACCAATGACAATTTTAAGGCATTGAATGAAATGCCTGATTTATCAGATCCCGTAGATAAACTAACACAACGCGTTATTGAATTAGAGAAAATACCCGCACAAATAGAGGCACTCACTAAGCGTGTTGTAGAGTTAGAAAAATTACCCGACGCATTGAATGCACTAACAAAACGCGTTGAAGCATTGGAAAAAAATAATTCGGCAGATAAGGAAACAAAATGACATCATTAAAATCCCGTTTATTAGCAACAGATGTGTATGTAGAAAAGTGTAAAGTCTTTGGTACCGATGTTTATTTGCGACGTTTAACGATCGCTGAATTAGATGAATATGATACGCATCTTAAACAAGCGCAAGAAAGTAACTCAAATGTGAAAGCGAGCATTGCTGGTGCGAGTTTGATTTTGAAAACGCTCTGCGATAAAGAGGGCAATCCACTATCAGCCGATGAATTGCCGACTGCAGAGGAGTTAATCGCGGCTAAATCAACGCCTTCACTCATTGAAGCGCTTAAGCTTGTTCAGCAGTTTAGTTACGGCAATCTGGAAGAAGCGAAAAAAAACTAGCCAACTCACCCCACTTACGCTTTATCTTTCAACTGGCAGACAGGTGGGGTGAGCCAGATCCGCGTAAAATCGCATCCCTACCAGCGGAAATTTTAACTTATTGGCAAGCATTTTTTAGCGCTGATTCAGAACCTAAAAAAGAAGAGAGCAAAGTAATTGCACATGATGATATTAGCTCGCAGTGTAACGAAGTGATGAGGATATTAAATGGCTGATGTAGCAAGTTTGGCAGTAGCGCTGCACCTTAATTCTGCTAGTTTTAAATCGCAAATTCATAATGCCTATAATTCTGCTGCTAATGAATCTAAAAAATTTACTCAGCAGATAGAAGCAAGCTCAAGTGAGAGTGAACGCGCGATAACTAAGATATCGGCTCAAGTAAGAAGATCAAGCGGGCAGGCCATTGCTGGCTTTGGCAATTTGCATCATGTTTTAACCGAGCTTGTTTCGGGCAGCAACGTAGCAGCAAGTACCATTTCTAATGCGCTAGTGCCTGCTTTTGAAAAGTTTTTCGGCGCTTCTCATGGTTCGTCTTTTGAAGTTCAAAGAGAAGCAGCTAAAGAAGCCGCACAAGGTGCAGTGGAGGCTGCACAAGCATCGATTGAAGCGGCTAAAGCCGATGCAACTAGAGCGCAACAAGGATTAAAAACTGCACAAGCAATGAAGGAACAAGCCGCAGCGCAAATAGAGCAAGCTGTTGCTGCAGATGAATATATTGAAAAGATGCGTGTCGTTAATGAACAGAACGGATATTTCAATAGAGCAGAAATGGACAAGGAATATGCAGCCCAGCATGAAGCAAATGCAAGAATTATTGCTGAAGCAGACTTGGCAACTGCCGCTGCGAACAAAAAAGCAGCGGTAGCGTCAGCGCAACTTACTACCGCACAAGCAGCTGAAGAGGTAGGCTCAAAACAGTTAGCTACAGCAAAACAACAACTTGCTGTTGCAAATAAAGAGCTAACAACTTTACAGAGTATTACTGGAAAGGTAACTACTGGTTTTTCTACTTTTGTAACGATGATGGGTGGCCCCGTTAACGTCGGATTGATGGCTGCCGCAGGTGCGATATTCTATCTACATTCACGACTTAAAGAAGCAGAGGAGCGTCAAAAATCATTTTATGCAGCGATCCAAAAAGGCAATTCAACACTAACAACAACTACTGCTGAGCTAAATGATTTAGCTAAAAAGCTAGGCGGCACAGCAAGCGCATATAAAGCTGTTGCCTCGGCTGCTTCTGCTGGATTTACGGGAACGCTACTAAATGATGCGGCAGAATTGGGCTCAAAACTTGAGGAAGCAGGTGGTAGCGCGGATACGTTAGTTAATAAATTAGCGAATATCGGTGAAAATCCCTTGCAAGCATTAAGAAACTACGCCTCTGAGGGGGTGGTGCTCGAGGATAGTATTTATAATCAAATTGCAGCGCTACTACGACAGGGTCAAACTGAATCAGCGTTAGATTTAGCGCGGAATGAATACGCTAAAAAGCAAAAACAAAATTTCGAAGAAGCTACTAATCTAGCGAAAGAGTATAAAAAAGTAAATGACGAAGCTAATCAGAGCATGAGAGTGATGTTAGCTGCGTCAACAGGGAGTATGATTATATATACTTCTGCGCATGATGCTGAGATGAAAAAGCGCTCTGAATCGTTAGATAAGCAGAAAAAAGACAACGAGGAGGCACTACAAAGCGAACAACAACTTGCAAAATTTGAAATCGACACTTTGTTAAAAATTAACGCTGCTATGGATGCAGGTAAAGATAAGCTTGCAGAGAGAAATCAGCTTCAGCAAGCGATAAATGATCGCTACAAAAAAGGCGCTTTATCAGCTAAAGAATATCAGCAAGCAATCAAAGGACTAGATAAGCTCTACTCGGCGCCGAAAGTAGAGTCAGGACAGCAGCGCGTTGATCAGCTCCAAAAGAAAACGGCTGAACTACGTGCACAAGTAAAGGAGCGAGATAAGATTGTATCATCGTCTCGTGCGTTAGCTGCTTTCGAACAAGAGCTGATGGGACTGAAAGGTAAAAATCTAACTGCGGATCAAAAAAGTGTAGTCGCGCATGCTGACAAAATACGCACGCAATTACAAATCAATGCCGGATTGGAACAAGAATTAAAACTGAAAGAACTAAGAAAACAATTTGATGACCAGAACTTTGAAATTGCTAAAGCTACAGCTCAACTACAACAAGAGGCACAAAACACAGTTCTCAGCACTTCGATGTCAGATAATGCGTATCAATTGATGCTACAAGAACAACAAATTCGTGATTCTTTCCGAGATCGCAGATACCAGCTTGACAAAGAATTATCTGATAAAACATCACAACTTTATGCAGATCAAACTAATTTCTTAGCGCAAGAAGAGCAAAAACAGATTGAAATAGTACGCAACGCTGCGCAAAAAAAAGCAGAGGAGGAAAAAAATGCGTTTGCTGGCATGAAAGCAGGCATGAGAAATTATGGCAGCGAAGTGAAAGACGTAAATTCTGTGATGCAACACATTACTGAAAATACGATGCAATCAATGGAGGATCTGTTAACTGATTTTGTTACAACAGGTAAATTTAATTTTGCTGATTTTGCTCAATCAGTCGTTAATGATATCACCAGAATGATTATAAAAATGATGCTTTTTAACGCACTGAAAAAAGGATTAAGTAGTTTTGGTGGTGGCGACGTATCAGAAGCGGCAGCCAATGCGAAAGACAATGTTTATCAATCGCCAGGTTTGAGTGCATACAGCAACACTATCGTAAAATCGCCAACGATCTTTCCTTTTGCCAAAGGTATGGGATTGATGGGCGAAGCGGGGCCAGAAGCGATTATTCCCTTAAGACGCGGCGCGGACGGCTCGCTGGGCGTTAGAGCAATTGGTAATTCTTCAACTACTGAAATTACGATTAATCAAACTATTCATGTTTCTGGCAATGGCGATAAAGCGCTTTATGATGCAATGCAACAAGCGGCAGAAATGGGAGCTAGACAAGGTGCTAATGATGCTATTGCGCGTATTCAACGCGATTTTGCTACCAATGGTAGAACACGAAAAATTTTGGGAGCTTAGAGATGGCATTGGTAACTGAGTGGCCAAAAGAGATAGTGCCATCATCAATGAGCTGGTATTTAGTCAGCAATAGTAAAACATTCATTTCAACATTCAATGGCAGTTCTCAAACAGTAAGATTTCCTGGTAGCCGCTGGTGTTGCACTCTAACATTTAACAATATGGTCGAGAAACTATCACGACAATTAGAGGCGCTAACAGCAGAGCTAGATGGCGAAAGTGGCCGAGTAAAAATTCGTAATTGGATACGCAAAGGTTTGCCAGATATAGGTGAACCTATAGTCAGTGTTGCCAGTCAAACTGGCAGAATATTACAAACAAAAGGCTGGAAAACTAATTTAGTCGTACTTAGAAAAGGTGATTACTTAACCGTTAATAACGAACTTAAAATGATTACAATAGATGTTAAAAGTGATGCAAGCGGTAATGCGTCAATTCCGATTTCACCTGCCCTGCGTTATTCACCACAAGTTAATGAAAAAATAGAGACTTTATCTCCATTCGGCATTTTTAAACTTACGAGTAATGATCAAGGAAAATTCAATTTTAGACCAGGTGTGTTTACTAATGTAACTTTAGAGTTTGAGGAGGCTCTTTACTAATGTTATATCATCCTTTTTCTAATGACATGGTCAAAGCAATTAATGATGGTTATGAGCTGGTGATGGCGGCAAGTTTAGATCTAAAATCTGGTGTAACCCGTGCTCATACTGGCGTTGGCGACCTGATAATTGCTGGCGAGATATACCAAGGAGTTGGTCAATTCGGTGCCGTTGAATCAGTTAAAGAAGAGAATACGACTAGCCCGCAACAGCTTATATTATCGCTTTCTGGTTTTGATTCGATGCTGATCGGTGATGTTATGAATGAACGTAGTCGTGGAAGAAATGTTCGTCTATTGCTGGTGGCGATTAATCTCGACGGGAAGCCTGAAATTGCTGAATTAATTTTTGCTGGCCAAATATCAAACATCGGAGTTTCAACGGGTGAAGAAAATCAAGTGTCTGTAACTGTGTCGAATAGATTTGAGCGGTGGGCATTTGGATTACCTAATCGCTTTACTGACGAATCATGGTCGAAACGTAAAAATGGCGATCGGATATTTCGCTATGTTGCGCAAATGTCAGAGCGAGCTATTTACTGGGGTAGCAAAAAAGATGCGCCAGCATTTATTTATAAGTGATTCATATCAAATATATATTTAGAAATAAATATATACATTCAGAAAGAAAATTTATTTATAAAATTAATGAACTTATGTGATAAGTTGCGATACGCATTGTAAGTTATGTTTTTTAATGAGTATTTCTATTAATAGAAGATGAAAAAATGAAAAAAATATTAATCGTATCGTCAATAGTTTCTGCTTTTACATTTAGCTCATTTAATGCTAATGCGATAGAAGAAAACACGCTATCAGTTGGTTACGCTCAAAGCAGCGCTAAAGTCAATGGTAAAAAGATTGATGATGATGCGAAAGGGTTCAATATTAAATATCGTTATGAAATCGATAATGATTGGGGTGTTATAGGTTCATTTGCATATACGCATCTTGGGTATAATTTTTATTACGGCAATATGAAGTTTGCTGATGCAAAACTTGATTACTATTCATTAAATGTTGGTCCAACCTACCGTTTTAACGAATATATTAGTGCTTATGGCCTAGTTGGTGTTGCACACGGAAAAGTTGAAGCAAGAGCAATGGGTTATTCTGATGATGATTCTTCAACTGGGTTTGTATATGGTGTTGGTTTGCAATTTAATCCGGTAAAAAATATTGCCATCGATGCATCATATGAATATACCAAACTAGATGACTTTAAGGTTGGAACTTGGATGGTTGGTGTAGGTTATCGGTTCTAATATTTATAGAAAAAACTAGCTTATTTTTTGTTATTTTTTTTTAATTTTTTGGCAATCTCAGGGTCGATAACTTTAAATAATTCAATTAATGTTTTATTTCGCTGATCATCATCCATTGGTATTATCACTCTTTCATGCAGAACTTCATTCAGGATATGAACTATTTCTGAATTCATAGAGCGCCCGTTTTCTTCTGCGCGTTTAGCTATGGCATCACGCATTCCATCTGGAAATCTAACTGTAAACTTATCTTGAGTTTGACTTGGGAATTTTTTCATTTTTTAGACCGATAATAGTTTTACTAAAAATAGTATGGTGGCAACTTGACTTATTGTCAATCATGTTAAATTGACTCTAGTGGCAAATAGCCATTATTAAGGAGAATAGAAATGAATGATTCATTATATACCCAGAGAGCAACTGAAAAGTTTACTTTACGGTTACCTAAAGGTGTGAAAGATCAAGTTGAAAGAAAAGCAAAAGAAGAAGGTTTGTCTTTAAATTCAGCTATTATTCAAAGACTTGTTTGGAGCATTAATTATGATAAGAAAATGTTTGGACAACAATGAAGACGAAACCCCAACTGCTAGAACAGTCAGGGTTTCTAAAATGTTAACCATTAGCAATGAGATCAACAACATGAATATAGCAAATAAAAATCTTCCTGTCATCGCTGGAGTGGAAATTACCACTGACTCAGAGGGTCGTTTTAATCTGAATGCGTTACATAAAGCTAGCGGTGAAGGTAAACATAAGCGTCCTTCTAAGTGGCTTGCTACAACTCAGTCTAAAGAATTAATTGCACAATTAGAAGCTAACTTATTGAAAAATAATCAAAGCCCTAATTCGGGCTTAGGTCATGAAGTAATCAATTCTATTAAGGGTAGTACTAATCCAGGCAATTTCGCTCATGAATTATTGGCAATTGAATATGCAGGCTGGATTTCTCCAAAGTTTAGATTAACAGTTAACCAGACATTTTTGGATTTTAAAGCGGGTAAGTTAGCAACCGTTGTTAAAGACCCAATGGAAATACTTAATGACCCATCAGCAATGCGTGGAATATTGCTGACTTACACAAAAAAAGTGATTGCACTGGAACATAAAGTTGATGAAATGAAACCAGATGTGGCAGCGTTAGAACGAATCGCTAAATCAGACGGTGCTATGTGTATTACTGATGCTGCTAAACAATTGCAGACACGTCCTAAACAGTTATTTGATTTTCTAAGTGAAAGAAAATGGATTTACAGACGACTTGGCAGTACGTGGATTGGTTATCAGGACAAGATTCAACAGGGACTTATTGAGCATAAAGTAACAACGATTACCCGAACTGATGGAGTTGCTGAAACAAAAACACAGGTTCGTATTACACCGAAAGGCATTGCAAAGTTAGCAAAATTATTAAGCGTGGAGGTGGCAGCATGAACAGTACAATCTCTACAATTAATGTCCCTTTCCACGGTAACAATTTATATGTAGTGAATTATAACGGTGAACCATATGTACCGATGAAGCCTATTGTTGAAGGCATAGGATTAACATGGCAATCACAATTTGAGAAATTAAAACAACGCTTTAGTAAAGGTATCACTGAAATCGTGATTCCTTCAAAAGGCGGTGAACAATTAATGATTTGTCTTGCTCTCCGTAAACTTGCTGGCTGGTTACACACTATCAGCTCAAACAAAGTTAAGCCAGAAATCCGTGACAAAGTGATTCAGTATCAGGATGAGTGTGATGATGTTCTCTATGAATACTGGACAACAGGCGAAGTCAAGAAAAAGGAAACCAGTCAGACAGTATTTAATGGCCTGTTTCCTGAAAATGGCCGAATTTTAATTACGTTTAAGGATAACCGGATTTATAGCGCGGATGTGGTCTCAGAAAATGAGCATTTATTATCTCTTGATTCATTTTTTGAGATTGCCAAGAAAAGTGGATATTTAGTGATTAATAAGGATAAATTATTATCTCTGATCAATGATTAATAAGTAATTACCTATTCATATTGAATCGATAAGTTTATCTGATAGTATGCTTGCGATTTAATATAAGGAAGTATAACAATGGAAAAAACATTATTATTTGTGTTTGTGATTTTGTTTTTATCTGGATGTACCGTAAATAAAGAAATGTATGCTGTTGGTGGAAGTAAAGCTGATGGAACAATAGAATTGGCTTATGACTTTGGCATGTTTGAAACACCCAAAATTGATTTTCAGAAAGCCAGCCAGCTGGCAGTTAAAAAATGTAGTGTATGGGGATATAAAAACGCTGAAGCATTTGGTGGAAAAAGAACAAGATGTACTGATAGAAACGGATTTGGGGATTGCGTTCGCACAGAAGTTACAGTTCCTTTCCAATGTACAGAATAGAATAATGTAAAAATGAGACATCCAAACTGGGTAATAAGATTACCCCATACCTTAAGGGCGGCCATGAGTCGCCCTTTTTTATGGGGAGAACATGACTGCTGTTTATTTGCTGCTGACTGCGTGATTGCCGTATGTGACTTTGATCCGTGTTCAACAATTCGTGGTCGTTATAACACAAAAGCGGGAGCATTGCGGGTTTTAAAAAGTGAATTTGGCACACTTGAAGATGCATTAAATCGTTTCTTCACTGTAGCTCAAGATGCGCGTCCTAGGCGAGGAGATATTGTGATGTTTGATGGTGATGACGGATTGACACTAGGCGTGTTTTGGGCAAATAAGGTTTGGGCAGTAACTCATGATGGCGCTAGACATGTCAATAAAACACCAATCATGGCATGGAGAGTTGAATAAATGGGCAAGACAGTCACTAGCATTGTTGGCGCCGGTTTAGTAATCGCTGGTACAATTGCTACCGGAGGATTGGGATTAGCACTAATTGCCGCTGGTCTTGCGGTTCAAACTGCTGGATCGCTGTTATTTCAAGATAAAATGCCAAGTGGTGGTTATCGCGAGCAAGCAGAACGAAAACAGATGATGCGCTCTTCAATTGCATCAGACACGGTAATTGTTGGCAAAACAATCTGCTCAGGATTGCTTTTTTTTGGTGAAACAAAAAAAGACAGTGAAGATGTTAATAAGACTCTATATTTGGCATTAACTTTAGCAAGCCATAAAATTAGCAAAATTGGCCGCATCTGGTTTAATGATGATTTGATTGATAATTTTGGTGATAAAGCAAGTTACGAATTACATAATGACCGAACTGAAGCTGATCCCTATTTGTTGAAAAATTCTACTAGCTGGAAAGACGATATGATAGGTCGCGATCTGGCTTGGCTGCGGCTAACACTGATTTATGACGCTGAAAAATATCCTTATGGTATACCAAACACTAAAGTCGAAATTTGGGGTAAAGAAATATTTGATCCAAGAACGAACGAAACGAAATGGAGTAATAATGGCGCACTCGTTATTCTAGATTACTATCGAAGCTATTCAGAAGTCCCCGATGAAGATATTGATTTTGAAGCGTTTAAAGCAGCTGCGGATGTATGTGACGAACCAGTAAAAACAGCAGAAGGAAGTACTGAGCCGCGTTATACTATAAATGGTGCTTATGAATTGGAAGAGGGATCAACGTCGATACTAGATACTATGCACAAATGTATTGCCGCAGAACCAACTTACATAGCAGGTAAGCATGGAATAATGATGCAAGCGTATAATGGGCCAGCCGCATTACGCATTGAAGCTAATCAAATTATTGATACAGTCAATATCACTCCTGAACTACCATTGCGCGACGCAACTAATGCAGTTTATGGTACGTTCGTTGATGCAGAACAGATGTATACCAAAACGGATTTTACTCCGGTAGTGGTTCAAGAATGGGTTGACGAAGATGGGCTGGAAATAAAAGAAAACATGGATTACCGCTTTGTTAGTAGTCCTTATCAAGCTGAACGCTTGGCCAATCTATATCTACGCAAAAAACGCGCTGGCCGTCGCATTCAATTAACAATGAACTTAGATGGTTACGCGTATCGACCAGGTGATGTCGTTCTTTTTAATTTACCAAATCTTGGTATTAACGATGTTGAATTTAGGGTGGCTGAATGGAAATTTCATCCGCTGGAAGGCGTTGAAATTTTACTCGAAGAAGATGGCGAATATATTTACGAAGACATTATTGGTAAACCTTTTGAGCGACCACCTTTTACTGAATTACCAACCGGCGGCGTTGCTGCCCCCATTAATCTACAGTTTATTCCAACTACTATTGGCGACGTGGTACAAGGCTACTTGAGTTGGCAAAACGCTGCGGCTGATGTGCGCTACAACACGATTAATATCATTGAGGATGGCAAAGTCATACAGACAATCCAGGTACCTGGCGAACGCGTAGATATTTCCGGTCTACCAAGAGGAACATATCGGGTTGAAGTACGAGCTGTTAACGCTGCCGGTGCAATTTCCCAACCTGCCATCCGTGATTTTTCTATCGAGGCACCACCGCCACCGATCAGTGTAGATATTACTGTTGGCATGTTCTCATTAACTGTAGCGCCAAAACTGGGAGATACCGCCAGTTATGGTAGTACATTTGAATTCTGGTTTAGCGAAGAGAAGTTAAAAGATACTACTGAAAATGAAGTGATTAATCATGCGACTAAAGTGGGCCAAGGTCAATTTTGGACACAAGGTGATCTAAAGCCAGGCCATGAATACTACTTTTATATCCGCACAATAAATAGTTACGGCAAATCTCAATTTGTCCAAGCGTCTGGTATCCCTGACAGCTTGCCTGGCGATATATTAGATGAAATCGACAAAAAGATCAGTGATAGCGAAGCAATCAAAAAACTAAAAGAAGGAATAAATAGTAGTACCGAAGCGATTTTAGAAAACGCCAAAGGCTTAGGAGGTAATTTCACTTATTTTGTGCGCGAAAATGGCAAAATGAAGGCTGAAATTATTGAAGTTCGCAATTACGTAGTGACAGAAACGACCGCATTGGCGGAAAAGTTAGATCAAGTCAGAGTCACGGCTGATAATTCCTGGGCAGCAGCGCAAAATGCCTTGCAGGCTAAATATGATCTGAAAAAAGGTGAGGCATCTGCTACTTGGACATCGTTGGTAAAAATTAATTACAATGGAATTGATTATGATGCTGGAATGGTAATTAGTGCTGAATTAAAAAATGAAAAAGTAACTACAATGATGGGATTTAATGCACAAAACTTTGCGTTTTATAATCCAAGCAATGGAAAAATGGACTTATTTATGTATCTCAAAGATGGACAGGTATTTATTAATGAAGCATTTATCAATGAGGCCTGGATCAATAGCATTGTTGTCATGAATAAAATTCAGTCTGATAATTATGTACCTGCTAAATCTGGATTTCTGCTGGACGCCAAGGCTAATAAATTTGAAATGAATTCCAGTGAAACGGGCGGCAGATTTACTTTTGATGGCACTGGCCTGCGTTTTTATGACGAAAAAGGACAGGCAAGAATAGAAATAGCGTTGGTGTAATTAAAATGGCAAAAAAACCGGTATTCAAAGTATTTCATGATACAGGCGAAATCGATGACATTATCAACTCGATGGCTTACGTTATACATTCTGAGAAAGTAGATTTTAAAAAAAACAGCCTGACATTTGATAAAAGGTTTCTGATCGGTGGAGAGAAAATTATTGCTATCCCTATTATGTCAGAAAGAGGATTATCAACAGATTATCCAGTGGTGACAGATGTAGTAGTGAGTGGCAATACTGTTTCATGGAAATATGCTCAAAGTTCAGGTCTTGCAAGCTCAACTATTCCGATCATACTGATTGTTAAGCTCATGGGTGCTGCATGAAAGCATCTATAAAAATAAATGGAGCAGAGCTTGGATTATTTTCTTCGGTGACGTATGTACTTGAAAAAATAATTAATCTGGACAGGGAAGGCGAGCATGAAACATGGCCAACAGAAGATCACAGATCATTTACATATTCTATTAAATATCCATCGATGTGGGATAAATATATTATCTTTCATCGCAATGCTAGAACAAATGGGATCTATACAAATTTCGTAAATGCCCATCGGAATGCTACATCAATTTCAATGTTCGCAATGAAGACAGTGAATGTCTATGTGTATAGGCCGATTGTCGATAGTGATCGCAATAAATCAGTATATGTCAATATTTACAATGAAAATGGTAGCTTATTTTATTCATCAAGTTCGTTCCCGTTAAGGATAAAAGACATAATAACCGGTATCTCATATGATGGTGTCAATGAAGGAAAACCCGATTATCGCTCTGGATATCAAAACTGCATGGTATTAACTTATCTATCAGCGATATGGGAATACTCGTTTGCAAAAACGATTTTTGGTTATGGTGCATCTAATGATGGATACATAGCAAGATCGTGGGATAATGCAGCACTAGGCGGTGGCACTTCATTCACTAATGATTTTGGTTGTGTTGTTGCCTATGCTCCTGACGCTTATCCGAGATGGAAATAATCACATAATCGATATCGCTTAATTGCGATTTTTTTATATCAAAATTTCAGGAAAAAACATGATTTATAAAGATGGTACAGTAACCGTCGTGTCAGGATCTTCTATTGTTAAGGGATCAGGCACGAAATGGAACAGTAATAATCCTCTGGTATCACCTGGCATGTTGATGCTGATTAAAAACGGTGATACTAACTATCCGTACATGATTCTGTCAGTTAATTCTGACACAGAATTAAATCTAGCTGACAAACCAACATTTAGCGCAACTGATACAACATACACAATCAATCTCACCGAACCGGAAAACAACAGTGATGCTGCACGCGCACTGGTAGCTGCTAACACTTATATCATCTATTTCCTGCAAAATATGGATTTGTGGATGACAGAAAATGGTGTCGTTGAAATTACGTTACCAAGCGGTAAGACAGTTAAATTAGAGTCGATTAAGGCGCTACAAGAGCTGATGGAAGGAAAAGCAGATGCAAGCAGTGTTAAAGAGATAAAAGATGCGCTAGAAAGTAAAGCTGATACAAAAAGTGTTACTGAAATTAGCGAAAAATTAGATAAAAAATATGATAAATCTGGTGGTGAAATAACCGGTGATGTGCAATTAAATACCGGAAAAATAAAAGCAAAGAATGCAGACGCTGTTACTGATCATACTTTTCAAAATAAAAGTGGGATTTTGATGCACATTGGCGATTATGGAGTTGGTGCAAAATTAGCAGAAATCTATTTTCCTAGCTTTCTGGATCCAACTAAGTCTGACATAGGTTTTTATAAGTTTCACGGATCTAGAGTTGAAGGCGCTGACGAAATCGGATTAAAAGATGTATTTGGTAGTGCAATTGTTACTAAGTATGCAGCTGATAGCAATGTGCAATATTTAATAACAACAAATTATGGCAAAGATTTTCTCTTTATTGTCAGAAAAGAGCCTAATAAATCACCAGAGGTTGCATCGGTATGGACAAATAAAAACACGGCTGTAGATAGCAATGGCTTTTTAAAAAGAGCATCTCCAGTCGTTAAAATCCATCCATCAGGCAGTTTTGAAACTAATGACGAATCAGAGGGAGTTAATGTCCAACGAACTGGAGTTGGAAAATATTTCATCTCAGGCGTCATGGGCTATAACTCGGATGGTGGCTGGGGTATAAACGATGGTGTATCTGTGCCTAAAAATAGTAATGGCCTAGAACTTATTTATATCAAAGATAAAATTCTACCAAATGGTGATATTGAAATTAAAACCTTCCACCGTCAGCACAGTCATTTGCCAGAAGATTTTCAGCATCGGCGAGTTAAAGAAATTATTAACGGCAAACCAACTTATTATGTAGATGGTGAACAATGCGATATACCGATGTCAACCTGGCTAGATATTAGAGTTGAAATGCCACCGAATTCTGTGTGGCATCAGAAAAATACAGGTTATCAAAACGAAATAAAATAAATGTATAATCAAGTAATTATACATTACGTTATTCACGCTTAAAATGAAATAAAATGTGATAATATTATAGTATAATCAATAGGTTATTATTTTTTTGTCTATCTACTGCTACGCCACATGGGCTGGACAGAGGCGGCTGATTTAATCATTAAAGGCATGCAAGGGGCAATTGCCGCCAAAACCGTCACTTATGATTTTGAACGCCTAATGCCTGGTTCTAAGCTATTGAAATGCAGTGAGTTTGGCGATGCGGTCATCAGCCATATGTAATTGTCTGTTTTACCTGATTGATAACGGGAGCTTAATGGTTCCCGTTTAATTTGTGCGCTATTTTTTTCTTCCCCAAAACTCTTCCCCAAAACTGAACAATTAAACAGCAATAATTTGCCATTCTTTTCCCATAATTGTAGTGATATGCATCAGTCACTTTTCGGCATTTATGGTTGAATAGTTTGCTTTTGTTCAATCTTGGCTGGCCTTTTGCTGTCTATCTACTTCTGTAGTGATTACTGTTTCATTATTTTAATTGTTTTTGCAATTCATTGATTCTTATTATTAATACACTTTTGTTAGCTGGTAATTAATTTAAACTTGTGGTGGAGACATTGTAATTACTGATTGCTTGGATTATTTACTTTTATAGAGATTGAATATAGGGATTTATTATTGAGAAATTTGAATAATATTATTATAAATTAATTAATCTTCCAATAGGTATATATTTATATAAAAAATGATCTGTGATTGGATGAATTTTTTTATTTTTTAAGATTAATTTCATCTAAAACAAAGCTTTTTCATCATCTCACATTATAAATTGTGTTCTACTTTCACTAGCACTTTCTACTAATTCTATTTCGCTGTGATTTTGATTATTGATAGCTTAAATAGATATAAGTTAACTTCGTTAGTACTATTGCAAAATCATTATGTAATGAGTTTGCATCTATTTAATTTAATATGTGAATAATTTTAATCTTATGGAGTGAGGTTAATATGCAACATTTTGATTCAATAACAATATTAAAAAATAGTGAATATACCGGCACACTATATGTTAGTGGTTATTTCCAACCTGGCGATGGTGGAGGTGGTTATTATATTTGGGATAGCGCTTGCGCAAGAG
Organism: Arsenophonus sp. aPb; assembly: GCF_029873475.1. Lineage (NCBI taxonomy): Bacteria > Pseudomonadati > Pseudomonadota > Gammaproteobacteria > Enterobacterales > Morganellaceae > Arsenophonus > Arsenophonus sp. aPb. The sequence continues at coordinate 1,852,831 of NZ_CP123499.1, read as the reverse complement.
ATGATAATGGTGGGACTGTTATTGCTTCTAACGTTATTGCTGATGGTCGTTGGTTATTACAGCATGGAGGACGAGCTCATTTTTTCCACTTTGGTATTATGGATGATACCACACCAGCTGATGATGCACTCGACGCTATGGTCAATGATTTGTCTATTATGCGCATAGAAGCAGGTAGTAATCTATTATTTCAACGCCGTCATCATTTTAATCGTTCAAGTATTAGTTTGGATTTTAATCATTACCATATATCAACGCAAGGTATTACTCCTATTGACGGTGCAGATGATCCATTTGCCGCAGTATTCTTCTTTCAGGGAAAAATTAGCACTGAAGAAAGACAATTTACCTTGACTGAAATATTGAACGAGCAGACTGATATTTTTCCAGTTACTGACGCCACAGAATTTAAGACTGGAGATTGGTACGCACTACAAGTTGATCATTTAGCCGGTAGCGATGAGCGCGAATTGCAAAAATTGGTACAGGTAATCGCGATCATTGATAATGAGCATATTCAGATCAATTATTCTAATGGCTGGCAGCTAAATACAGGGCGTGTTATTAGTTGGCGTAAAGTCATGCCAGTGCGTGATGTGACGATTAGCAACCTCCATTTTACTGGTGCTGGTATTGATGCAAAAACTGGTAGCCATCCAATAGCTTTCGAATATGCAATTTATGTCAATGTTTTTGCTATTCATGCTATTGGCAGCTTTTGGCCAGTAATAATGCGTCGATGGAATACCCATTACATAACAAAACAATGTTCGTTGCAAAATCCTGTCAACACGGCTTATGGTGGAGCTGGTTATTTGACGCAACAAATCTATTGTTTATATGGGCATGTTAGTGATTGCTATGTCGCAAATGCCAGGCATTTAAATGATTTTACTGCTTCTGCTTATTGTATGGTGGAAAATTGTCATGCCACGGGGCAAAGTGCAGAAAAAGGCCCATTTGTCACTCATGGTCAGTATGAACATGATCTTACTTACACAGGTAACTCTGGATTGATGACATTTGCCAACTCTGGTGTTCAGTGGGGTGGTTGTGCTAAACGAATTAATGTCCGGCAACATATTTGTCCCTGGTTTGTGGCTCGATATAAAATCAGCGATTTGACACTAGAAGATGTTATTGTTATCGCTGATCCGGCTATTCCTAGTTCTGGTATGTTATGGGTAAATGCAGATGGCTTACAAATGCGTGGCTGCAAGGTTAATCGTGAATTGCGCATAACACAGGTTTCGGTGCGATCCAACCGTCGTAACCTAATTAATGGTTGTCATTTTAGCTGGCAAAATGAAATGCTGCCAATTGTGCAAACTAGTGTTAAGAGTGCCATACATATCATAGATAGCGTGTTTGATGGTATTAATGGACATAGCTTTGCTAGTAGTGCGCCCTTGAGTTTTGAACGTTGTCAATTCAATGGTATGGCAAATACTGCACTGTTAAAAGTAGCGGCGAGTCGATTTTCCTTACGTGCTTGTGTGTTAGAGTCAATTTATCTGCAACTGTCTGGCGATAGTGAAAAACATTGGGACATTACCTTGTTGACTCAACATGGGGGTGGAATTGATTTTAGTCATTATACCGCCAGCTCTTCATTAATATTTGTTCATAACCGTTTGCAAAATAGTGAGATTATTGCTAAACCAGCCAGCAGTGACCAAGTGATATGGCAAGATAATCTTATGTAACTGTAATGTTAAATATTGCAAGTAAGAGAAATTTTATCTGCATTAAGCTTCGGCCATTATATTTAAAGTATTAAACGTTATAAAAATAAATTAAATATTATTAATTTTAATTAAATTTAATTTTACAATAAGAAAAGTAAACAATTGTTATCTTTTTTATTTTGATTTTTTATTTCAAATTAGCGACAGTTAGATTGCTTTTAAACTTAATCTAAATTTGTATTTTTATTAATGGTAAGCGGTTTATGAATTGCTGTTCTGAATAATAAAAACCGCTTTTATTATTAAGGAATATGAGAATTAACATATGAGGAAACGTTTGAAAAAGCGTTTTTTATTATGAAACTAAATTCTATCATAATAATTATTGTAACATTAATATCCGCAATATTTGCCGTCATTTATAATGATTACACTCACCTAAAGTACCAATATCAACAACTTAAAGATGAATTACAACAACAAACAGAACTCAAAGACAATTATTTATACGAAATAAAATCGTTGCAACAAATTGATATAAAACGAACTCAGGAACTTAATAATGCAAAAATGGCAATACGTCAGCTTAGTAATGATTTGCGTAATAACCATAAGCGCTTGCTCGTCAAAGCCGTGTGTCCCGAGAACCATGGAGTTGCCGCCAGCACCACCGGCTTGGATGATGTCAGATCCACCGAATTGGCGCCAGACGCTGGACGAAATTATCTTCGTCTCAGACGTCAACTAGAAACATTAGAAGCTCAATTTTTGGGATTGCGAGCTAGAGTGCAGGAAATTTATAAACAAAAATAAATTTGTTATTTCTATTTTAAATAATAATTTTATTGTTTGTGATTAATATTGCCTTGAAATTAATTGTTACATTTTAAATTAGGAGTTAAATAATAGTTTCATTTATTGTCGATAATAGTTAAAGCGGCCAAGAGGAAAAAAACATGTACTTAATCGATTATAATTCATATCGTTCAGTCAAAAGTTTTAACCGTAGGACTCGTTTTCTTGTTATGCATTATACTGCTTTAAATTTTAAAGCTTCAATTACGGCATTAACAGGTAATAGTGTTAGTGCGCATTATTTGGTACCAGATCCAACTGATAATACGTATCAGGCTGCTGGTTTTAAAGACGTTAGAATTTTTAATTTGGTGGATGAAAATGAACGAGCATGGCATGCGGGTGTTAGCTTTTGGGCTGGACGCTCAAATTTAAATGATACTGCGATAGGGATCGAAATCGTAAATGAGGCGAGTTATGCTAACGGAAAAATGATTTTTCCGCCGTTTAATGACAAACAAATTGATGCAGTAAAAGAATTAGCATTAAATATTATTCAGCGTTATCCAGATATGTCACCAACCAATATTGTTGCACATTCAGACATTGCCCCTGGACGTAAAAGTGATCCGGGCGCTGCCTTTCCATGGAAAAAACTTTATGATGTCGGAATTGGCGCTTGGTATGAAGAAGAAGTAAAGCAGAACTATATGGCACAATTTAAAAATAAAATGCCGGAAAAAGCGGAGATTGTTAACAAATTAAAGCGCTATGGCTATGATGTATCCCGAGCTGCCAATAACAGTGACTATACAAAATTGATCAGAGCTTTTCAGTTACATTTTCGCCAATCAAATTATGATGGCAACATAGACATTGAAACTGTGGCTATTCTTTATGCGTTAGTAGCAAAATATTTTCCTTAATCACTTGTTAAGATTTACTTTATAAAAACTATCATTTAATTTTGATGGTTTTTATATTTAAGTACGACAATCCAATATAAGCGTAATGAAATTGTTACTGCACAAATGTTATCTTAATTTTGCGAGTTTAAAAAATATTGGTTAAACTGATGCTTATTGATATTTTAGTTAAAAGCTACTAGAAGGTGTCATTTTACCCCTTTATCACTTTTTAGTCTTAGTTGGTATTTTATTAGATAGATATATTTATTTCAAATGAGTGATGTTTATTGGTATTAATAGTTTAAGAATATTAAAATGAGGGGGGTAAAATAGCGTTTATTAATTTGAATTTTTAATTCTCATAGGAATTTTAATATTTTTTAAAACTAAATAATAAGATTTTATCTATAAAATACGGTTTGTTATACTGGATTTGTTGGGAAATTATTTTTTTCCATACAAGACTCGATAAAATTTACGCTTTATTAATCATTTGTGATAACTGTATGATTTTATATTTTATTATTTAGGTTGTTATCTTATTTTGCTAACCAGCCATATCGGCTGGTTTTTTGAATTATTACTTTTTGCTACCAAACTGGCACGATCATCACTTTATATTAAGGATAATCTCTATTTAAATTAGCAAGTTCTTCCTCATGATTTTCTATATTGCTATTACTATTATGAACAGAACTGCCTGAATTATGGCTGTTGGGTTTAATGCTAGTGTTACGTCTACCAGTTTGATCCATGTAATTTACGCCATTATGGAAAGTTGTTGAGACATAAGTATCAAGACTTTTTCTGGTTGCTACATTGGTTGCCTTAAAAGACTCTGTGATACCAGTTTGGGCAGTAGCCAAACTTTTATCAATGTTAGTCATTACCGTTTCTAAGGCTTTATTGGTTATAGTATTAGAGAGTTCTAGGCTGGATTTTAGCAACTCTAAATCATTTTTTACTGTATTGTTATGAATAGCAGTATGTGCAAAACTAAAAGCTTTATCGATAGTAGAATTAGCGAAATTTAAATTTTCGGTAGATACAACTTTAGTATAGTCGAGATTTTCATGTAGCATGATTCTAGCTTGCGCCAAATTTTCTTGCGTCATCGCTCTTATTTCTTCATAACTATGGTAATGTCTTTTGTTGTGCTTTGGAATATCTGTAATTCTAGTCGGGAAGGGGGGCTGGATTTTGTTAGCTATTGCTGGCACAAAATGACAGATAGATAAGATAATAACAATGGATACTTTATATAATAATTTCATAGCTTATCTCCTAATATATTAATTGTTATTAAGTATAGCTAATTATAACAATTATTTAACATTTTGAAGGTGTTATTCAAATGTCAGCCTGCTGTTTAATCATGGCAGTGGTTGAAATAATGTAATTAATGGACAGAAAAGATAACTTTGTAAGATATGTTGGCTATTACTTTTTATGGTTAATAAAAGAAGCTTATTTATAACAGGGTTAGTTAACTAAATAATTAAATTGTTATAAAAAATGACTATATTATTAATTTATCTCTCTTTCATCATCAGCAAAATGAAAGAGAGATAGGATGTACATTTTCATAAATTGATAAATAGTGGTTACTAACAACGACTATCCTTAGTATGTAGTGGCAATTTCATCTTCTGTGATATTATCAATATTACTATTATCAGCGGCGTTGGCTGTACCTACCCTATTGTTATTAAGAGTTTTATTATCATTGGTTGGATCTGCAATTATAAGAGAGCGGTTAGTAGTAGAATTTGCCAGATTAAGACCTTGATTGGTTGTTGAATTAACAAGCTCTGAACTGGTATTGGCGGTGTTAGCAGCCATATTTAAACCACTGTTAGCGGTATCTTTAACCGCATCTATCGTTGTTTGAAAATTAGTCTTGCTTGAATCAAAAGTCTCGTCAAGCAGTGACTCTGCTGTGTTAAAGCTTACGTTGAGAATAAGGTGAGTTGAATTGAAGGTTTCATCAGCAGTTTTACCCACTAGTCCTAGCGTCTTATCTATCGTTTTATCGAAAGTATTTATCGCCATGTTAATCGCTTTGTTAGCCGAATCTAAATTTTCAGGATTAGGGGCATTTCCAGGTTGTACTTTTGAAATTTTTGTAGAGTATGATGTTACTTTATGAAGAATATTGTCGACAGATTTAAAACTATTATTGGAAGTAGCCTCTACCATGTCAAGTGTTCTATAGGTGAGATCGGCTGCCATTTCTAACCCTTTTTGTATAGTGTCGTTGGCTACACTCAAAGCGTTATTGGTCGTTTGTTGATTGGCCTTTAAACCAGAGTTAGCAATATTGTCGATAAGCTGGGTGCTATTATTGGCGACGGATTGACTTAACTGATTGGCAGCAGTATTTGCCTTTTCAACTGTATTATAAGTTGTTCTTACTGTTTTGTTGGCGATATTTGAACCGCTTTGAAGAACTGAGTTTACAATATCCTCATTGGTGTGTGGTTCTGGATTATTTTGTGACTTATCTTTAGCCATAGTAATCGTAGAATTAAGTCCGATCAGTATTGTGATAATAGTAGATATTTTTGATAATGACTGCATAGTTTATACCCTAGAAATAATAATCATTATCAAGTATAGTTTATTTTTAACATTAATTTAACATTTGATTGATTTTATAAATTTAATCAACTTCATGTCATTGAAATTGAGGTGCTTATTTTTTCTGCCATGGCTAATTATAATTAATAAAGTGTGGCTGCCAATGGATGGCAGCAAAAAGAAGAAATAATAGTTCCTTAGTGGTTAAGTTAATCCTTTAATATAATATGATGCTTATTACCATCAACATCATGGGTTAAACAATGGCGTTTGCCATCTTCAACTCCTTCGACGATTTTTTTGCAAGCATAGATAGCAGGTGGTGAAGTAAAGGCATGGCAAATATTAACAAAGTAAGCTGTTAAAACAGATATAAAAGTCAAGGTTTTAAATAAAAATTTCATCGTTATTGTTAGCATATATAAAGCGGTAATCTTAATTTAACAAGCAGATATTTCAATGTTTTTTGTAAAATACTTATCAAGTTATTTCTAAGGTTTTTTATTAGAGTTTTGTATTGTTTTTTACTCTATATCATTGTCAAAATACTTAACATATAGCTAATTCTAAATCGGATTATAAGTATGCAATGGTTAAAAATATGATAATGGTGTTGGCTTACAAAAAATTACGCTAATTTTATTGTAACTAGTGCAAGATAATTGACCATAGTGGTTTTAGTTAATCCATAAAATGGATTAGCAATAACAATATAGGATAAAGTTGTTTTTAATATAAATTTAGCAATGGATAAAATTATTTTAATATAGCAAATAGAGATATAATAAAACTTTTAACATAAAAATTTGGTTATTAGCTAATTATGACGAGAATAAATGTAATCCCGCCTAATGAATTATGCGATCAACACTTGTTGGCAGAACATAGAGAATTAACTCGGATACCAAACTATATTGTTAAAAAAGAAGGACATGTTGCATTGACGACGTTGACTTCTTATACCTTAGGGAAGGGACATGTTCTATTTTTTAGAGATAAATTGTTATTTTTGTATTTGCGATATACATCACTACATCAGGAGTGTCTTAATCGAGGATTTTCTGTTACTAATAAATGGCCAGCAGAAGTAAAAAACTATTCTCATTTATGGAACAATTATCAAGTTACTGAGTTAGATATTATGATTAATAAGGCTAGGATAGCTGAAAGAATGCCATTAAAACCTCGATTCACTTCTCATAAAAAATAATATTATTAGCAAAAATTTGATTTAATTTTGTTGTTAATTTTTTGTTTACTATGAGTATTGAAATAAGCGAAATTTTATTTGGATAAAATTAGATCTTTGTGGATTAAGGGTTTTATAGAATATTTTAAATTTGATTTTTAAATATAAAATAACGCCCCTTTTTTAGATAATAATCTAATAAAGGGGCGTTTTACTCGGTGGATACTCTTCAGTATTCATTTAATCATCCCATTTTGGGCTCATCATTGCGGCGAAGATGCCAGATGCGCAAATCAGGCCGAGAATTAACAAAAACATAATATTCTCCTTATTTTTGGTTAATGCATTTCGATAGAAATACCTCGCTAAAATGAAAGTTAAATGCCATTATTTGGCTCAGTAATTCTAGACAAATAGCGACAAGATAAAAAGTAGTATTGTACATAAAAGATAAGTTATTTCATTTTGTTGAGCTTTCATTTAATGTTTTTCGTTTTAGCAGAGAATTTGTCAGTATTAAGGATCCGAGTCACACTTTTAGTGTGATTAATTGGATGTTTTAGTGATGAAATGCGGGTTATTAATTGTTATTAAAGTAATGTCAGGCTATGATGGTTTCACTAAAATAAATTATGGCAAAAAATAACAATTACAATAGTTAAAAATACTGGATAAAAGATTATAAAAAGGATCACATGTTTTTCTGAGATATTAGGAAATTTATTACTAGTAAAAATAATATTAGATAAATAATATAGTGATAATATATTAAATAACTTATTAATAAAATAATAAACAGTTAGCTGCTTTTCTATTAAAAAACCATTAATAATTTATTTTAATAAAGTTATTATTAAAGCTTTTAATATATAAAATAGATGATTGGTGATTTTATTACCGCTAAATATAAAAATATTACTAGAAAATAAAAGGTTAAAATAAACTTGATGAATAAGTTGCGAAAAATGAGATTTAGGTTATAGTTAAATAATATATTTAGTTTGGCTGATAAATTAAATTACATTAGTAATTATAATTAATTAGTTGATTATTTAATATTATTCTTATTTAGATGAAATTTAATATGAATAATTAATACAGTTATAGAGTTAATATTAAATATATCCACTACTATCTATAAAAATATGAAGATAATTTAATTATTGATATCTAATATCGCTATGATTTACTAGATGCTGACATAATTGTTCATATACATTAAAACTCAGCAAATTGACAAATATCTTTATTTACCTTTTTGTTATATTGTCGGTTTGTAGCTAATCATAATTCTCACTTTTAAAATAAAAAGGTTACCTAAAGAGGATGTTTATGTTACATTTTAAGGCAGTTTTACTGCTTAGTAATGTTATTACTTTTCAATAAAAGAGTGAAATTTATACAAATAAAAGGGTCATTTTTAATAAAGGTTTAGTATTATTTATTAGTGTATTTGATTTATTGGACAGTTTTTATTAGTACAGATAAGGGGAAATGTTTTGACGGAACTGATAGACAATTTTAATAATATTCTCTGGAGTGGTGTATTAATCTATTTATTGCTTGGAGTAGGTATCTATTTTACGTTAGGCACTGGTCTTATTCAATTCCGCCATTTTGGGCATATGTTTACTATACTGAAAAATAGTAATAAATCAGATAGTTCAGGTATATCTTCTTTTCAAGCTTTATGTACAAGTCTAGCAGCTAGAGTTGGAACTGGAAATCTTACGGGTGTAGCTATTGCATTGACTGCCGGAGGGCCCGGGGCCATTTTTTGGATGTGGCTTGTTGCTTTAGTTGGTATGGCTACCTCTTTTGCCGAGAGCACATTGGCACAGTTATATAAGACAAAAGATGATCAAGGAAATTATCGTGGTGGCCCCGCCTACTATATGGAGAAAGGGCTTAAAATGCGTTGGATGGGAGTACTTTTTTCTATCTTTCTTATCATCGCTTTTGGTCTAGTATTCAATTCTGTTCAAGCTAATTCAATTGCCCAGGCAACAGCCGTTGCTTTTGGTTTTAATCCTCTTTACGTAGGAATTGTGCTCGCAATAATTTGTGGCATTATTATTTTTGGTGGACTACGTTCAATTGCTCGGGTGGCCGAACTCGTTGTTCCTATAATGGCAATCGCTTATTTGATATTAGCATTTTGGGTGATGAGTAATAATATTGAACGTTTGCCAGATGTTTTTCTACTGATCATTAAACATGCTTTTGGTTTGCAAGAAGCTGTTGGCGGCGTAGTTGGTTATGGTGTTGCACAAGCGATGACACAAGGAATACAGCGAGGCCTATTTTCAAATGAGGCAGGCATGGGGTCAGCGCCAAATGCAGCGGCGGCAGCTTCACCTTACCCTCCACATCCCGCATCGCAAGGATATGTGCAGATGCTAGGTGTTTTTATGGATACTTTAGTAATTTGTAGCGCAACGGCAATTATTATTATTTCTTCTGGTGCATTAGATAGTGCTGAAGCCACTATTAGTGGAATTGAATTAACCCAGCGAGCGCTGTCTTCAGCTGTTGGTGATTGGGGAGCGATTTTCATTGCAATAGCTATTTTTTTCTTTGCTTTTACTTCAATTATTGCAAATTATGCTTATGCAGAAAGTAATATGGTTTTTTTAGAAAATAACCATACGGCCGGATTATATATTCTTAGGCTCGCTACTTTGGGAATGGTTATTTTTGGCTCAATGGCAGAAATGCCCTTAGTTTGGAAATTGGCTGATGTCTCGATGGGCTTGATGGCGTTAACAAATCTAATTGCAATATTAATGCTTTCAGGTATTGCGTTTAAACTTACCAAAGACTACAACCAACAACGCAAAGCTGGCAAATTACCTACATTTGATATAGATGCCTATCCTGATATTAAAAAACAGGTAGAGGATGGTATTTGGGAAAAGGACAATTTAAAACAATGGAATGAACGTGGCGCTAATAGTTAGCTAATATAATAAAAACCTTCGTATAAGAAGGTTTTTATCGCTAGAGTCATCTAAATTTTTATTTATTTTTTTATCAATAATATATTTGTGACAAAATTAAAATAGAGTAATGTTTTACTGTAATCTTATAAAATAAAAAAGTTTATTTTTTATAAATTATCTGTCAAAAACTAGATAATCCATCTAAGTATTTCAGTTAGTTTTTATGATATTAGTTAAATTTGTTTGTCGAAATCAAAATCAAAGGTTTGATAAAACGCCATGCCAGTATCAGCAATAATCCATAACAGTACAACAACATGATGACCTTTTTTTCTATTCACAGGTAATTGAATATCATGTTCGTATTTTACTGGCAAATCATATGACCAGAATGGGACATCAGGTGAAATATCTTCGAAAAAAGGTGTCAGTTCAAAATGGTTACGAGTTAATCGTGTTGTTGTATCCCAGCCATCCTTAGTAATGTAAGCTACATAACCACGTGTTTTATGTTGTTGTGTGTATTCCCATATAAAGTGCTGTAAACCGTTTTTTGGAACTGGGTGCTTAGGCCAGGCTATCTTTCCTTCGGCAATTAATTCATTATCCGTGGAATTTAAGTAAGCTCTTTCTCCAGTTCTTCCACCACTGACGATTAACCCATCTTTTGGCGGCGTACTACTTGCTACGTCTGATGGTTCACGTATACAAGGCCCACTTTTGGTTTCTGGAAAGTTTTTTCCTCCTTCTAACTCATTAGTTTCCCACCCTAATCCCCACCAGCCATTTATCGAAGCAAAGTGTCCGCGGGAAGCGGGGATTATAATCCTACCATGAGCAGGCTGAATATTATCTAATGTTTCCCCATTATTCTGGATAAAATTATTAGGCATAATGTCTCCTGAAATTTATTGAATGGTTAAGTGTGGTCACTTCTAAAACTAGATATATAAACACATTGGATAGAATATAATTTTCTGTTTAGGCTGAATAGATAAAATTATTTAAATAGTGATAAATAAAAGGAATAAAATTTATATTTACTTACAAATTGTTATAAATTTTTATTTTCTTTAATCTGGAAATGATAATTAAAGCTCACGATGTTAAATTTAAGTTATATATTAAAAATTGATATAAATATAATAATATTGTCTTTAGTAAGAAGATTTTTGTGATTTATTTACTCTGATTTTATTTTAATTAATTGTAATTCATTATTATCAAAAGATAGGTATATTTTGGTTAAAAAATTATATGTTTATAATATATTGCATATAAATTAATACAAAAGGTGTAGTAATTATTTGCACTCAACAGTAAATCTATATTGAACATCAATAAAAGATGCTAAATTAAAATAAAGTAGCTGAAGATTTATGTCATTTTATCTTAGCATCTATAATAACCATTTTTAAATGGACTATTGATTCAAGTTTTGTTTAGTTATCACTAGGTTGATTAACATAATTCTTCCTTTTGGTTAAATGTTTGATGATTGTTGGTAAATGTAATGTAGTGGTTCCTTGATTTCTAATTTAATATTAGGGTCTTGCCGGAAATCGTAAGGTGTAATACCAAATTCTTTACGAAACATATAGGTGAAATGTGATTGCGAACCAAAGCCAAAATCTAACGCAATATCAAAAATAGCTTTAGAGCTATTTCTCAGAAGATTAACCGCTTTGGCAAGACGACGTTGCCGAATGTATTTACCAAGTGAAATTCCTGTGATTTCTTTAAAAATTTTTTGCATATGCCAAAGAGAATAACCTGAGTAAGCGGCAAGCTCTTCCAGGTAGATTATCCTTCCTATGTGTTCTTCGATCCATTTACTTAATTCGCAAACAAGTGCTAAGTGGGTATCTTGTAGCATTCTGATATCATACTAGTTATAGGTTAAAGAAGTATACACAACTTTTTTTAGGGATGACAAAGTTCGGAAGCTGGATGTTTAAATAATTTATATAAAAACTTATGTTAATCTTTAAAGTGAACAGTTTATCTCTTTATCAGTAAGTGTTTAAGCCATTTTTTATCTATAATAATTGTTTTCGACTTCGGCAGTTAACTGATTAACAGCATGGACAATAAATTAATAAAGAGATTTTATTGATTTCAGCAATGACACTATGGTTACTGTAGTTAGTGACTTGATTTTTTACATATAGTGACATATTAATTGTTTTTTATCTTGTGTGCTATTAAAAATATGAAAAGGGTTAGATATTGAAATTAAAAAAAATAGTAATTGCGATTATGATCGTTTTACTCTGCTTATTTTTATATTTAGTCGCATTAGACAGTTATTGTGACCAAGATCAAAATGGTGGAAATTTTACCATTGGTATCTGTAAAATAACTGGTTATTTACCATTTTAACTAAAATTAATAGAGTTTTAATCTGATTTAATGATTTAATATAGGCTTGAAAAGAAATTAATGTTTTAATTAATAGTTTTGACATGCGCTTTTAGTTAAGGTTTGCATTGATAAAAATATTAGGAAATTAGAATAAAATGAAGGTTTAATTATGGCGGAACAAGTTGGGCAAACGCTTAAGCGCGGGTTGAAAAACAGACATATTCAATTGATTGCACTTGGTGGTGCTGTTGGAACAGGACTTTTTTTAGGAATTGCACAAACTATAAATATGGCGGGGCCATCTGTTTTATTAGGTTATGCAATAGGTGGATTTATTGCTTTCTTAATTATGCGCCAATTAGGAGAGATGATTGTTGAAGAACCTGTTGCTGGTTCTTTTAGTCACTTCGCTTATAAATATTGGGGATCTTTTGCTGGTTTTTTATCTGGCTGGAACTATTGGGCAATGTTTATTTTGGTTGGTATGGCTGAACTGACTGCGGCAGGTATTTATGTTCAATATTGGTGGGATATTCCAACCTGGATTTCAGCTGCATTCTTTTTTGTTGTGATCAATCTAATCAATCTTACGAATGTACGTTTATATGGTGAAACAGAATTTTGGTTTGCAATCATTAAGGTATTAGCAATTATTGCAATGATTATTTTCGGTTGCTATCTGCTAATTAGTGGAAAAGGTGGCCCACAAGCATCGGTAGCAAATCTTTGGCAATATGGGGGATTCTTTCCTAATGGCGTTACTGGAGTGGTAATGGCAATGGCAGTTATTATGTTTTCTTTTGGTGGATTAGAGCTGGTTGGCATAACAGCCGCGGAGGCGGAAAATCCGACACATAGTATTCCTAAAGCGACTAATCAAGTTGTTTATCGTATTTTAATTTTTTATATTGGTTCTTTATTTGTATTGCTCTCACTGTATCCTTGGATAAATGTAGTCAGTGGTGAAAGCCCGTTTGTACTTATTTTTCATGATATTGGCGATAAATTTGTTTCTAATTCCTTGAATATTGTTGTTTTAATCGCGGCATTATCAGTTTATAACAGTGGCGTATATAGTAATAGTCGTATGCTTTATGGTTTAGCAAAGCAAGGTAACGCCCCACATTTTTTAAATACAGTGACTAAGCGTGGTGTTCCTATAGTATCGATTGCTATTTCAGCGCTAGCAACCTCGGGCGGTATTTTAATCAACTATTTATTAGATGGTAAAGCGCTAGAATTACTAATGTCGTTAGTTGTGACAACCTTAGTAATTAACTGGGTTATGATTTGTATTTCTAATTTAAAATTTAGAGCGGTAAAAATAAAAGAAGGTGTTGAACCTAAATTTAAAGCATTATGGTATCCATTTGGTAATTATCTCTGTTTAGTTTTTTTATTTCTTATTTTAATTATCATTTTAATGACGGATGGAATTCGTATTTCAGTCATTCTTATGCCATTTTGGATTATGTTTTTATGGATAGGATTTTTATTCACAAAATTTAGAAAAGAAAATAAATCTAATTGGTAAAATAATAACCGGTAGCCCTGGTTTATACCAGGGTATTAGTATAAAACCTAAAAAGTTTATTTCCATTGCCAGCGTATCCAAGCAAAAAGCACATTACCATTATTGTATGTTCCAGGCACATATGTTGCTTGGATTGATAATTGCTTATATTCAATAGAAGCAATTGGGAGTGGTAATGGTAGGGGGAGATACCAAAGTTCATTTCTGGCGGTTATGCTTAGCGTAAAACCTGCTCCAATACGAAATTCATTAAGATTACTTGGTCGCCAAACTTTTTGAAATCCATATCCAACTATGGGCTGCACTTTATTATGAGAATCAGCAAAAGCCATAGCATAGATAGAATGCCAATTACCATTTTGATCAAAGCGGTATTTACCTATACCTAATCCCCAAGGAGTTTCATTATAGCCGGAAATTTTTTTATTATCATAAGTTAATCGGTTATGCCAAATTAAAAAAGGGAAATAAATTTCATAATGATAAGAATTCCATGTCTTATTAATATTATAAGTAAATCTTTCTCCTAGGGAGAAAGATTTATTACTGCTTGTATCAATATGGTTAGCTGAATTAGATATCGCTATTGTATAAGTTGGAAATATGCAGCAGGAAACTAACATACCAACTGAAACAATATTAATAAATCGTTTTAGATTCATTCTAGAGTCCAAAATTCAGTTATTAGGTAACAAATATTCATATTCCTCCAATATGGTTAGAAATATAGAATTAATTTGATATTATTTAAGTTTTTTATTTTAGCATTATAACTAATAATAAAGGAAAAATGAAAATAGTAAAGCAATGTGCTCAATATTAAGAATAGAATTAATTATTATAGGTTTATATAACAAGTTTATGAATATAATTTCAATCTCTAAATTTAAGAATGCATAATGTATAAGCTATTAAAACTATTGAATTTGTAATTGAAATAGCTAAGGTTGCATACGCATTTTTTATTGTAATTTTTTTATTTTCTTGATAGAAAGTAGAGAAAAAGGTTTTCCACTGTTAATTTTTAAAGTAACTAATAGCTCTGAGATATAAAATAATTTGCGATTGTAAATAAAGTATGTAATAGCACAAATATAAGCAGTAATAATATATTGTTTAATATCTGTTGTGTTATTCAAAAATTAATTTATAGTATTAAAGGACAAAAAATGACAAAGATCACTGGTACAGTAAAGTGGTTTAATGAGACAAAGGGTTTTGGTTTTATTACACCGGAAGGTGGTGGTAAAGATGTATTTGTTCATTATACTGCTATTGATGTTAATGGTTTTAAAACATTGACAGTAGGTCAGAAGGTTGAATTTGATATTCAAGAAGGCAGTAAGGGTTCCGCTGCTAATAATGTAACGATTATTTGATTATTATTAAAAATGATAAGTTATGGATTACTTAATGGTAAGATAATTTATTTTATTGGCAATATTGATGTTTTAACTCATCCTGAATATAACAGGATGAGTTTTATAGATAATAATAAATTGAATTTTTATTATGTTTTAAATTATATAGTTATTATTGGTATAATGCAATTTCTATAAAAATATCAACTATATTTAAATAAAAAAAGATTTAATGAATATTTTTATTTAATACTAATTGAATTAAATTCATAATTCATAATTCGTAATTCGTAATTCGTAATTCGTAATTCGTAATTCGTAATTCGTAATTCGTAATTCGTAATTCGTAATTCGTAACTTGTTTTTTTGTCGTTATGTTAAATTTTCCCCTGAAATTATGTTATTAAAAAGAAAAATCAAGGCTATAATTAGTAGTAAATAAGGTAAAAAATAGTTATCATATAAATCTAATCTTAATTAGATATCAAGTATTTACTATCACTCATGCGATTAAAATTCACTTAAGCAAAATAAAAAACAACATTTGTTAATTGATTGTAAAAATGATGCTGGTCATTAAAATAAAATTGGAGTTTTAACTATTTTATGAAGAAATTTTTAGGGGTTTTACTTATGATACAAGTTTTATTCGCCTCAGCGTGCTCTGATGAGAAGCCTAAGATTGGAGCATACAAGAATAATTTTGTTAAGTATTGTACTAGTTCTGCAAGAGGCAATGAAGTTAATATAAGTACTATCACTGATGTGTGTAATTGTGCGTTTGATAAAATAGTTAAAAAATATGGTATAAATAAGTTTATACAATTAGATAAGCAATTGAAAGATAAGGGTTATACGCCGCCAGAAGTTGAGCAAAATATGGTAAGCATTGTTGAGTCTTGTTTGGCAGAATTAAAGGAAAACTCTCATTAATTTTGAATATTAGCGCTGTTATTGTTATTCAAATTAATCGGCGCTTTTTTAAAAATTAAGTTACATATAAAAATTTATGGCATTAAATTAATTCTAATTGTTTTGGAAATTAATTTTATTTTCAATGAGTAATTTTAAAGTTTTTGCAAATAGAAATTAGCAAAATTATTATTTCTGCCAGATTTAAATAAATGTTTCATATTAAATAAATTGTTTTTGTTTTGTTAATTTTTATTTGCAAAAAAGTATATCTGTATTTTTTAAAAAATAAAATTTTTAAAATTGAAATTTATAGATTATGCTTATAATTAGTAAATTAACTAAAGTGGATAATCATTTATGATGAAGCGTAATGAAAGCCTAAAATATACATTAGAGTCAATGGCTTATGATCTTGCTATCCAAATAGTTTCCAAATCATCTTATTCGTGCAAATCTAATGACCTATTAGCAGAATTGGCTGGAATATTGCCAATGTGTATAGAAATAATTAAATTTCAGCAAGAAAGCATAAAGCATAAAAGTGATAAAATCCTGCAATAATAATTAATTGATTTTTGTATAAAAATGATATATTTATTTTAAATATAAATTGGTTTAAAAATTCCTTCCTTATAATAAAAATTTTTAATGTTGAGTATTAATTGATTTAAATTTATAGTACGTTTATTACTTTATTTTACTTTTAATGAATATATTTTTGTTGCTAGAAAATAAACTGATAGTTTAAATTTATTAATATATTTTATCTAATATAAGATATTTTATAAAATATATAGTTATTAACATTAATACTATTATTTATATTTGATATTGTACTTAATCAGTAACGCTATTTTATAATTAATATTCATCTAATTTTAAAAATTATGTAAGAGCATTTAGGTAAAGCATTATTTAGTTTAAAAATAATATTTAACTATTATTGTGTGTATGTTTTTTAAGTAGTATGATATACAACTTATACTGGTTTGTATTTATTAAATACAATATTTTCCATTCATTCTTATATAATCAAATATTTATTATAAATTTTTAGTAATTACATTATTATTTTATAAATTGTTGAAAAATAATGATGTTGATTTTTTCAAGTATTATATTCCAATTGATCAATGCATTGTCTTCAATAAAATAACATTCTTACAAAACATAAGTTTATCATTATATAATTTAAATTCTTTAACATTAAATTTAATTTCAAATGGAAACTAAAATATTAGTTGATAGTCATATTTCTGCTAAATTTTACCTATTCTTATACTTTGATAATAATTAATTCTTTATTTTTTATGCATAAATGGCGTATATTGCTATTTATGCTTCGTTTACTTATGTAAAAGTGAGATGTTGAAAACAGAATATCAAGTGTATTCAAAAGTCTTAACTTATTGAAATATTTGCTATATTAGTTTTCATCCCGCGTTGTTAAAAGTATGAAAACAGCGTGTTATAAATGATGGTGATCGCATGATTATGTAGTAATTGACAAATTAACCGTGATCACTGTTGGGATTGTTTAGCTTTTATTTGATGTTTTAATTTATAACTACAAAGTACACGGTGATGATTCATGCATGTGCATATAAACGTATTGGCTGTATAGAGGTAACTTGTGTCCACAACGAATAATACCAAGAATATCAGTTTGAATGCTTTCAAACAACCACGTTCTTTTTATCTCATTTTTTCAATTGAGCTATGGGAAAGATTTGGCTTCAGTGGTTTACAGGGGATTTTGACAATTTATTTAACTCAAATGTTAGGAATGTCCGAAGCTCAATCTTTTATATTATTTTCTGCTTTCACTGCATTAGTTTATGGTTTTGTTGCAATTGGTGGATGGTTAGGTGATAAGGTATTAGGCACTAAAAGGGTTATCATATTAGGTGCTATCGTACTTATTGTCGGTTATGCTTTTATTGCTTATTCTAGTCACGATGTTTTATTAGTGTATCTTGGGTTAGCAACTATTGCAGTTGGTAATGGTTTATTTAAGGCAAATCCTTCTTCGTTACTTTCCACTTGTTATGATAAAAATGATCAACGTCTCGACGGTGCATTTACGATGTATTACATGGCTGTCAATATCGGTTCATTTTTTTCTATGTTGGCCACACCCTGGTTGGCAAAGCACTATGGTTGGGATATTGCATTTTCACTGAGTGTGATTGGTCTAATTATTACTTTAGTTAATTTCTTGTTATGTAAAAATTGGGTTAAAGACTATGGCTCTAAACCTGATTTCCAATCAATAGAATTTTCTAAATATTTATTTACTATTATCGGTATAGTGGCACTCATTATACTTTCTAATTGGTTATTGCATAATATGGCTGTGGCAAGAGCCGCCCTGGCAATCATTTCTTGTTTTATTATAATTGTTTTTGTTAAGGAAACTATTGCATTAAAAGGTGCAGCTCGCCGAAAAATGGTTGTAGCATTTATTTTAATGATAGAGGCAGTTGTATTTTTTGTACTATATAGTCAGATGCCAACGTCGTTAAATTTCTTTGCTATACATAATGTAGAACATAATATTTTGGGTATTAGTATTGAGCCAGCGCAATACCAAGCTTTGAACCCACTTTGGATCATGCTTGCTAGTCCGATTCTTGCATCAATATATAATAAGATGGGGGATAATTTACCAATGCCCCATAAATTTGCAATCGGAATGGTACTTTGTTCAACTGCATTTCTTGTATTACCCCTAGGTGCTAAGTTTGCTAATGAAGCAGGTATTGTTTCTGTTAATTGGTTAGTACTGTCTTATGGATTACAAAGTATTGGTGAATTGATGATTTCTGGCTTGGGACTAGCAATGGTCGCACAGCTAGTACCTCAACGTTTGATGGGATTTATTATGGGTTCATGGTTTTTAACCAGCTCAGCCGCTGCTTTTATTGCAGGTTTTATTGCTTCTATGACTGCAACGCCTCAAGGGGAATCATTAAGCCCTTTAATATCATTAGGCATATATAGTGATGTTTTCATGAAGATAGGCATAGTAACAGCAGTTATTGCATTAATTATGTTGCTCACAGCGCCGTTACTTAATCGTATGACACAAGTATAAATTAGATAATTTATATATAAAAAGCTATTGAACATCTGTTCAATAGCTTTTTATTATTATAAATTCAGATAATTGATTGCTTTTGCATTATCATATCAATTTAGATAGAAATTTTTGGAAAGTAAGTATTAGTTTGATTAAGCAATTTTTTGGTAAAAAATTAACGTTTTTGTGTTAGTTAATCAACATAATAACGAGCCTGATCACATATATATTATTCAAACCTTTTGGTTAAAAAATAGTTATTGATTTTAAAAAATTGCTATGTTTTTATTTGTTTTTCAATAATAAAAAGGGCATGTTTATGCAGTATGAGGGTCAATGTTTATATGGACGAGTTATATTAAAAACAGATCTACCCTGTTATGAAATTACAGCCTGCCATTGTCTGATGTATCAAAAATGGAATGGCTATCTGTTAATGCGTTTTATTATTGAATGTGATTTATCAATCGAAGATAAGTCTAATGTAAGTTATTATCGCTTTTTTACATGGCTAGTGCGAAAATTTTGTAATAAATATTCATATTTTTTTTCTAAGATGTTTAGCCCTGAAAGTCATTATATTAATGCGGTTTTATTTGAACAGAGTCAAATTGCTTTCCTAGTTACTCAGTTTTATATTGGTTGTAATCCTATGTATTATAAGCTGATT
This sequence comes from Arsenophonus sp. aPb, assembly GCF_029873475.1. Classification (NCBI taxonomy): domain Bacteria; kingdom Pseudomonadati; phylum Pseudomonadota; class Gammaproteobacteria; order Enterobacterales; family Morganellaceae; genus Arsenophonus; species Arsenophonus sp. aPb. Next base: position 1,832,803 of record NZ_CP123499.1, on the reverse strand, counting down.
GAAGAGAAGGCATTGTTTACACAAAAACATATTCTTAATACTTAAAAATAAATTGAACCAGTTTTTGTTAGATTTATAATTCTATCATCATGAGTATCTTGGTAAAATTTTGGTTGATGGTATTGAGGAGATTCAATGAAAATAACTAAATATAATATCAATATATCTAGGTTGCGTCAGTACATTTTGAATTTTAGCTCGTTGATTTTAGCAATATTATTGGTATTCTTTTTAGCAAGTAAAATTTACCAGTTAACATTATTATTTAGTATTAATTTAGTACCTCCATCTAACTATTTACTTGAAGATATCTTTACTTATATTTTTTATTTTCAATTTATTGCATTAATCATTAAATGTTTTCAATCAAAGAATTATTTTCCTTTACGTTATTTTATTTATATTGGTATTGCAACTATTGTCTGTTTAATTATTGTTGTTTATAAATCTGTTACCTATATTAATATTTATAATAAAGCGATCTTGTTATTGGTTTTAGCTTTATATTTTACCAATACTGAAAAAATAAAATACAAGCTATAATATAAAATTATATTTAAAATTGTTTTATATGTATAGTAAATAGTATCTAGCGTAATTAATAATACTTTTATTTTATTAACTTTCTATTGTAAGTTATAAAATATAGTGCTTATCTAGCATAAATAAATTCATATATTAAAGATAATGATATTTTTATTACTTATTAGAAGAGGGAGATTTCTTTGATCAGTGTTTTATTAGTCGAAGATAATGAGTTTATTCGATTGGGAATGCAGTCTATTTTTGATAAAACAAAAGGTATGAAAATAGCTGGGCATGTTGTCTCTTTGAATCAAGCCATCCAATGGTGCCGAAAACATACGGCGGAAATTATTTTATTAAATGGGAGAACAAGTGATTATGACTTAATTAAAAAATTACAAAGTTTGATTAGGATGATCCCTGATATAGGCATAATTATGTATTCTACTGAAAAGAAAAATATCTATTTAATGAAGGCGCTAGAAGCTGGAACACGAGGTATACTGAGTGTGAAGGCAAAAGAGAGTGATTTACTGCATGCCATTCGTGTCGTCAAGTTAAAGCAAAAATATTTGTCGCCTGATATTGCGCAATGGCTTGTATTACATCAATTAGAGACAGAAATGAGTAACCCTTTAAACCTTTTATCTGATCGTGAATTACAAATTATGCTTATGGTAACGCGTGGTGTACCGGTTGGCGAGATAGCAAAACAGCTCAATTTAAATGCAAAAACAATAAATAGCTACAGATATAGAATGTTTAGTAAACTAAAAGTTCGTAGTGATGTAGAATTAACTCATATAGCTATAACAAATGGATTGATTCAAACAGAGAGTTTTTATTATAGTGCCTGAATTATTTGATCCGAAAGTATTTTTGCAAACAGTAACTAATCAACCGGGTGTATATCGTATGTATGATACATCTGGAGTAGTGATTTATGTTGGTAAAGCGAAGGATTTAAAAAAACGTTTAGCGAGTTATTTTAGAGGGCAAGTAACGAGCCGTAAAACGGAACAACTGGTTAAAAATATTGCTCAAATTGATATTACCGTAACACATACAGAAACAGAGGCTTTATTACTTGAACATAACTATATTAAACTTTATCAACCTCGGTATAATGTTCTACTAAGGGATGATAAATCCTATCCTTATATTTTTTTAAGCGCAGATAAACATCCACGTTTGGCTCTGCATCGTGGCGCTATGAAGGCAAAGGGTAACTATTTTGGCCCATTTCCAAGTGTTCATGCCGTCAGAGAAACGCTAGCTTTATTACAAAAGCTTTTTCCACTGCGTCAGTGTGAAGATAGTGTCTATCGAAACCGATCCAGACCATGCCTCCAATATCAAATTAATCGCTGTCTTGGACCCTGTGTTAGAGGACTAGTTGCTGATGAAGAATATTATCAACAAGTTGAATATGTTCGTTTATTCTTATCAGGTAAGGATCAACAGGTTCTTAATCAATTAATCCAAAACATGGAGCAGGCAAGTCAAACGCTTAAATTTGAAAGTGCAGCACGTTATCGCGATCAAATACAAGCAGTTAGAGCGGTAACTGAGCAACAATTTGTCTCTGGTAATACGCAAGATCTTGACGTTATTAGTGTTGCTTATCACGCAGGCATTGCATGTGTTCAAGTACTTTTTATTCGACAAGGAAAAGTCCTTGGTAGTCGTAGTTATTATCCAAAGATCCCAGCAAATACCCAATTAAGTGAAGTCGTGCAAACCTTTTTAGGTCAATTTTATTTACAGGGTAGTGAGATTCGCTCTTTACCCGCAGAAATATTGTTGGATTTTTTATTACCAGAAAAAGCGCTATTTGCTAATTTATTGTCTAAAATAGCGGGACGTAAAATTAACATTCAAGTGCAACCAAGAGGAATAAAAGCTAAATATTTAAAACTGGCTCGTACTAATGCAGCGACAGCATTGACAACAAAAGTTGCACAACAATCTACCATTCACCAAAGAATGGAGTCGTTAGCTGATTTGCTAGGACTAGAAAAAATTTTTCGAATGGAATGTTTTGATATTAGTCATACTTCGGGACAGCAAACTGTAGCATCTTGTGTTGTTTTTGATAGTAATGGGCCATTACGTTCGGAATATCGTCGTTATAATATAATTGATATTACGCCTGGTGATGACTATGCTGCTATGTATCAAGTTTTAACGAGACGTTATGGTAAACATGTAGATGAAAGTAAAGTGCCAGATGTTATTTTTATTGATGGCGGCAAGGGACAACTGGCTCAAGCAATTGGTGTATTCCAGGCATTAAATGTCGATTGGGACATTACCCGACCCCAATTGATAGGAGTCGCTAAAGGACATGATCGCAAAGCCGGCTTAGAAACATTATTTTTTAAACCTGAAGGTGAAGGCCTTTCGTTACCGCCTGATTCACCTGCGCTACACTTAATACAAAATATTCGTGATGAATCACATAATCACGCGATTACCGGACATCGTCAGCGTAGGGCGAAAGTTAGAAATACCAGCACCTTAGAGTCTATTGATGGTGTAGGTCCTAAACGTCGGCAAATGCTACTTAAATATATGGGGGGCTTACAAGCTCTGCGTAATGCGAGTATTGATGAAATCGCAAAAGTGCCAACGATTTCATATGCACTAGCAGAAAAAATTCATAATGCGTTGAAGCAATAAGCTTAGTGGAATTGTATATATATTTTATTTTGGCCAGACAATTATAGAGCATGATGCAATTAAATATCCCAACTTGGTTAACACTTTTTCGTATCATATTGATTCCGTTTTTTGTGTTATTTTTTTATCTTCCTTTTCATTGGGCGCCTTTTGTTTGTGCGTTTCTTTTTGTCATTGCGGCGTTAACCGACTGGTTTGATGGTTTTCTTGCCAGACTCTGGCAGCAAACAACTAAATTTGGTGCATTTTTAGATCCCGTTGCTGATAAAATTATGGTAGTAACGGCATTAGTATTGGTGACCGAATATTATCATACTTGGTGGGTTACATTACCAACAGTGACGATGATTGCGCGTGAAATTATTATTTCTTCATTACGGGAATGGATGGCTGAAGTGGGCAAACGTAGTTGTGTGGCTGTTTCTTGGATTGGAAAATTTAAAACAGCTGCCCAGATGGGCTCATTAGTAGGATTGCTCTGGCATCCTAATATCCAAATTGAGGTAATTGCTATCGTATTACTTTATTTTGCGGCTGCTTTAACGTTTTGGTCTATGTTTCAATATTTATCTGCAGCTTGGAAAAATTTGAATGAAGCTTGATCGAAATGATTGAAAAAACAGCGAACGAATCGAATTAATAAATAATAGTATTGACTCAATACAGGAAACAAGTAGAATGCAGCGCATCAAACGATGCTAGGTTTAACAAATTAACTAAGCATAGTGAGAATGCGGGAATAGCTCAGTTGGTAGAGCACGACCTTGCCAAGGTCGGGGTCGCGAGTTCGAGTCTCGTTTCCCGCTCCAATATCAGCCCTACAAGTAAACTAGATTGAGTAGGGCGCGTTGGCAGAGTGGCCATGCAGCGGATTGCAAATCCGTCTACCTCGGTTCGACTCCGGGACGCGCCTCCAGAATTTAGCCCAGGTGGTGAAATCGGTAGACACAAGGGATTTAAAATCCCTCGGCCTTAAGGCTGTGCGGGTTCAAGTCCCGCCCTGGGCACCATATTAAAAATTCGTTGAGTATCAGCGAGTTAAAGCAAGAAAAGTCATCTAAATAGATGGCTTTTTTACGTCTATATATTAGCGTAAAAATTGATGTTGGCAGCAAAAGTGGCAGCAGATTGGCAGCACTGATGTTATAAACAGTATTATTCTTCTATAAATGAAATGCCATCTGTTCAAACCGATCAAGATGGGGATTGACCGGCTCAACTTTTCCTGGTTGGGAAATAAATCTGGCCACGGTTTCATGACTGACAAATGTCGCGCCACAATTAATATTCTGGCATTGATTATAACGCTCTTTGGTTTCGCTTGAGATTTGTAATGAACTGCGGGTATGGGCGGCATAGCCGCAAAGGGGACATCTCATCATGATTGATTAACCTTTTATCATCATGTTGATATTGTCTCTATTTTAGCATAATGACGTGAGATTAGTCTTGCATTTCTAATTCGCTGATCTTTACTTCTAATTCCAGTGCGGTGATAAATCCGTTGTCATTTAAGGTATGGGTGACGCGGGTTATGATCCAGTCGGCGATATCAATCTCGGGTTTAAAGCCAAACGTTTTTACTGGCATTTCAGGGTAGAGATCGGCACGGCCTTTAGCCAGTTGAATCGAAAAGTTAGCCACTCCTCGTTGGATTTTCTCCCATACTGATTTTGCGGCACGGGCGGCATTGCTTTTATTGGCATAGGTATGGCTCAAGGTCAGAATATTACCTTCTTCGCCAACTAAGTAATTACCTTGTTTGTTATTATTTTTTAACTGGCGTTTTAATTTAATCGGTTTTTTTTGCTGGGGCTGACGGGTATTTAACCAGTTGGCCACCACGCCAGTATAAGCACTGCGTTCGGCCAGTGAAAATTGATAATTATCGCCAATTTCACGGGTAATAATGATTTGCGGCAAGGGTTTGCCACTGGCGGTTTTTGCCTGTCCCTGGCGGATAAATAGCAGGTTGCCATTTTTGACCGTCGCAATCGCCCCTTCCTGTTGCGCTAGGCGGGTGAGAAATGCGCCGTCTGATTCATTGGTCTGGTCAATATGGGTAATCGTGATGCTAGCTAATGTGTTATCGACAATCGGCATTAATTTATTGCGTTTGGCAATCGTGCGAACAATTTCACCCAATTTTTTTTGATGATAAGACAATTCCCGTCGGCTATTTAAGGTTGAGCGAAAATCGGCACTGCGGCCATGAATAGTTAATTTATCCGGCGCGCCGCTATAGCTAATCTCATCCACAGTAAAGGTGCCTTTATGAATGAGTGTTTCATTTTTCCAGCCCAGGTGTAATGACAGGGTTTCGCCGCGATGGGGTAAGGCTAATTGCCCGTCGCTATCATCTAATTCAATATCCAGCTGCTCAGCCTCAAATCCGCGATTATCCGTTAAGGTTAATGATATTAATCGACCCTGTATCAAGGCATTGATATTACGACTGCCAGCGGCTAACGCATAGGCGGGGCTGTTTTCTTCGCTTATCATGATAATATCCCTGCTAGCTGTTGACTCAGGTCACCAAATACCGCCGATAGGGAACTGTCCGCCCGTTTTAGTTTCAGGGTAAAATCGATTTTTCGGGCGGCACCATTGGCAAAAAAATAACTTTTATTCTGGCTGATTTCTTCAATCACAAACATGCCGTAAATATTGCCGTCCCCATCTAAAAAGCTCCAGGCTTTGCCGCTCTCGGCCATCATCTCTAAGACAACCAATGAGACTTTACCGCCGGTGAGTTCGGGGTAAAGAGAACCACTTAACGTAATATCGTCATTATCCGGCCCAATAAATTGGCAGGTTGGCCGCGTTCCTATGCGGGAGTTAACCCCATATCGCCAGCGCTTGTTGATCTGCATATTTTGATAAGGGGTGGTTTTTAGCTGAAAAACGAATAAGCCCAGCGCCGCTAATGCCATATTAAAAATCCTCGCTATCCAAATAACGACTACGTTGTTGCGTTTGTTGTTGTCGCTGATGGCGACTAAGTTGATAGGCGACTTCGCGGGCAATATCCTGCGGCGAGTGATGAGGGGCGGCATGAATGGCAATATTGATATACTGCGGCGTTGAGGCACTGGCATAAATCGATTCAAACAGTGAGGAGGTCTGGCGACGGCTAATCACATCAGCAGGGCCGCTGATAATTTCCGGCCCGTGTTCGCCTGCAATACCAAAATAACCCGCTGGTATTCTTCCGCCACTATCAAACATACCGGCCGATTTTAGCCCGTTTAATACCCTAAGACTTCTTTTCGCCCGCAGCGCTTTGTTTTCATCAGATAATAACCAGTCCGGCGCTAAATTGATAATACCGTTTTTTATCTCGGCAAAGAAGGTTTTTAACGATTCCCATTTCTCCATAATGCCATTTTTTAAGTTATCGATTAATTCACTGCCAAACTGTTTAATGCCGGTTTTGAGTCGCTCATAACCCTCAGTAAAATATTGCGAAATAGTGGCCCATAAATTTTTGAAAAAGGGGACTAACTTGTCCCAATAGCGATAAATCAGTAAGGCGGCGACCGCAATTGCCGTTATCCACAGCACAATCGGATTGGTTAATGAGGCCGCCCCAAGTAAGGTCATTACCGAACTTACCAATGTCAACCCGAGTCGAACCGCAGCAATCGGCCCTATCATTGCGGCCATGGTTAAGGTTAATGCCCCACCGACGGTAACAAGTGCAGCAAATCCGCCAATGGCGATACCAAAAAAGGTCGTCATCGCTGGATGGGCTTTAAAAAACGCCGTCATTTTGGTCAATTGACTATTGACCATTTCCAGCCCTTTAATATAAATAGGTAACAGTTTATTACCTATTTCACGATATAAATCTGCTTTGCGAGCGTCGAGTTCAATCTGTTGCCCTTGCGCGGTTTTTCGTCCTTCGGCAATCAGTTGGTCAAGGTTATAAGCTTCACGGCCGGCTTTAATTTGTTTTTCAATATTACTGTGTTCGCGATACATGGTGACAAATAAATCTGCCCCGGTTCGACTGGAAAATAGTTGCGCAATATGGGTTTCCATCTGCGATCCGCTCGCATTGGGATATTTTTTGCGGATGCGGGGAACCATCTCTTCCATTAAATAACGAAACGGATCGGCTTTGTAGAGTTCAACATTGACCAGCGCGTCGTTCAACATTTTTGTTACGTGACCGGTTTTGCCGTATTTTACGGCACCTTTTTTCAATAATCCCAGCGCCATTAAATTTTCCATCACGCCCTGGGTGGTACTGCCCTTAACCAGATTTTGATAGGCACTGTTTAGTGAAGTCCCGGTTCTGTCCCCGCCTAATTGCTGGATAATATGTGACATGCCAAAGTAAAAGGCATCATTGCTTAATTGCTTGGCAGGGGTGCCACCGGTTTTTAACATTGCCATATAATCATCGGGTAAAACCATACCGCCACTGGCGGCCATTGACTGAGCGGTCAAGTCAACTGAACGCTTAAACTGTGCTGGGGTATTAATTTCATTGCGCAGTTCGGCAATTTTTAGCACCGCAGGCGATTGGTCACGTAGCGCTTGCGCCGCTTCGTGACTTATGCCATGGGAGGACATAAATTTAGTCGCATATTGTAATTTTAATAAGGTCGGCGCCACCATTTTGGCTTCATCATAGTGCCGTAATACCGCGTGGGCTTCTTTTAACACTTTTAAGTTTTCGGTGGCACTATTACCGATAATATGCATGCCGGTGGCAAACTTTTGTGCGTCGATAAGTACCGCCTCACCGACCCCTAATGCGCGAAATGCCGCCAGTTCTTTTTCATAAATAGCCGCTTCATTTAATGTCGGTTTAACGCCCATCAAAACACCGCCACCGCTGGCAATTAAACCAACCCCTTGTCCGGCCAGCGTATTACGCCGATTGATTGAATTACGATAACGAGTTTTCGCGGCGCTCAGGCGTTTATCTTGTGCGGCAAGACGGGCCAGTTGTTGCTCCTGCTTTTTAAGTGAAGCGGTGTAGCGGTCGGTTTCCTGCCGGATATAAGCAGTGGCCTGCTGGTTGTTTTGCGCGGAAATCCCCATGCGATAGAGTTCAGCGCGCATTTTTGCCATTTGACCACTATTTTTTTGATAACTGCTATCGAGCTTATTCACCGTCGCCCACTGTTTTTCTAACGCGGCGGTTTGCTTTTTAGTCGGGTTTTCAAGGCTCGCCAGCTCCAGCCCCATCATTTTTGCTTTAAGACGCGCCTGAGCCAAGGCGTCACTCAGTTGTTTTGATTTTTCACTGAGTGATTTAAAACCATTCACCGTTTGACTGGCACGATTAAGCTGCTTTAACTGTTCGCGTGACTGCTTTAATGTTTCAGCGAGTTTTTTGTTCACCTGTTGAGCGTTTTTGAGCGGTTGGGTGATTTTATCCACCGCGCTTAATATCACTTGCAGACGTAAATTTTTACTCATTATCGGCACCACTGCGTTTAAAAGCCTGATAACGCCAGGCTAATAGTTCAGTCAAACTCATTTGCGCCATTTCAGAAGGCGGCCAGTGGAATATCACGGCAATATCCGCTTCTAAGTCATTCACCGTTAACTGTTCGGGGAAGCGGTAAGCGCCGATTTCGGTACTAAAAAACTGGTTAGTTCTGTAATAAGACTGACTAAATCACAGGGTGCCAGACTAAAAATCTCTGCTTTGGTTAATGCTGGCGTGGTTACGCGCGGCAGCACTAATGCCGCCGAATCGACATCCATCTCCATCAGAGCATAAAGGCGAACACCGCGTAAAGCGCCACTGTTGGGTTTACGAATAATGATTTCATTGATGGTGGTATTGCCGCGTTGCAGAGATTCATCCAACGTGACGGTAATTTGGTTATCGGTGTTTACTGCGGTTTTTGACTCTGTCATGCTATTACCTCGTCCTTATAAGCCAATGGCGGCGCGTTGTTGTTCAAGACGGTCAACGCCGCCGGCTTTTTCAATCATATTGACAATATCAATTTCAATCAGCTCTTCACCGTCCCATAACAGTTTGTAATAGGCGGGTTTAAAACTGAGTTTGGTTTGGCTGTTATCGCCCGATTTGGCGCTGCCTGGATCAATCTCTGCCAGGCGTCCTCTGACCACGATTTCAACGGCGGTCACATCGCCGGTGTCATCACGCTGATAAGCACCACAAAAGCGCAGTAATACGCCATCAATGGTAGCGATCCCCCATTGTTTATAGAGTTGCGCTTCCCCGCCACCGAGGGTGATTTCCATATCCAGCGCACCGCTATCGAGACCTAAATCAATCTGCGCTTCGCCATTCATGCCGCCACCGCGATAGCCTTCTAATTTACGGGTTAATTTCGGTAAGGTGACTTCTTCCACAATACCGAGATAGTTTTCCCCATCATTAAACAGATTCATATTTTTGAGTTTGCGTGGAAGTGCCATCGTTTATCCCTTTATTTGGCTGCCAAAATCCATCAGATAGCGATCAGTGATACGCTGACGTAACAATAGATTTTCTAACGGTGGAACTGGTGTATAGTCATAGTCGATTAGCAGCTTGCCCGCTTTTAACCCTTCTTTATCATTGACACTGTCATCAAACCAGCATTGGCCGCCTAACAGATAACCCAGGGTTTTCATAGTGCGTAACTTGGCATTAATGCCTTCGATAATATCGCGAACCAGTGACGGTGAAAGGGGCTTATCGATGGCCCACATATGGGCATCCGCCATCGTATCAGCCAGAATTTGCGCAGTGCGGGTATAACTTTCAAACTGAAACAATGGATCATCCGAACAGGTGCGCGACCCCCAGAAGCGAAAACCGTTATGGCGAATTAAGGTGGTGATATCGTTTTCGTTTAATAACCCCGCATCGGTATCAGGGTCTTGTAAATCCCAGGACAGATCAGCAGAAATACCTGTCACTCCATTGACACCGACGTTTGATAGGGTTTTGTGCCAGCCGGTATCATTATCGATTTTGGCGCGTAACCCCAGTGCCCGTGCTGTTGCCCAGGCGGTAGTTTGCGTTTTATTGACATTATCAAAGCTTAAAAAATCTGGCCAAATCAGCATAACTTCACGCTGGCTAAAGTTTTCGCGATATTTCACTGCTTCACCGGCGGTTTTGCAGTCATAAGCACTCACATAAGCCATAGCACGCAGTTTTTGCGCAGCGCTAGCCAGTGCGGACGCGACATCTTTATTATCGATCCCAGGTGCGCCTAAAATACGCGGCTTAACGCCAACGCTATTTTGCGCCGCCAAGAACGTCTGGATACCTGTTTTGCTACCGTCTGCTGTCGTTAAACCACCAATAATATTGGCGGTGGTTTCGTCTTCGGTTTCGCCTTGTTCAACCCGTACCACCACCGTTATCGGTTTTGCCTGATCGGCAATTGCCTGTAATGCGGGTGCCAGTGTGCCAGTTTTACCGGCTTTGCTCACTGCACTTTGCACATCAGTAATAAGTACCGGCTTATTTAAAGGAAATATTTTATCGTCTGCATCATTAGCGATACAAACCATACCAATAATCGCGGTGCTAATGGTACGAATCGGACGGGTGCCATCATTGAGTTCAATCACCCGCACGCCGTGGTGGTAATCTTGCGCCATACAATATCATCCTTTGCGTTGTCTTCTTGTTATGGTCGCTATCTGCAATAAAAAATGCACGCTGTTTTATTTGTTTCATCAAACAGACAAAGTCGGCTGCGCAATTAACCTTAACTCACCCGATACCAGCACATCAAAGTAACAAAAGCATTAATGATATTAATTTCGCTACCACTGCCTGTCTTTCCGGTTGTACCTGAAACCGTATGATTGTGTGCCCCAATGGCAACGGTATGGGCATGATTTCCGCTAGCAGAGGTTGTGGCATTGACGTTTTCCCCGGCTGCTGCACTCCAAGCGTCACCAGATGTCCTGGTAGATTTACTTTTGTTGGTATAGTTATGCGCATGTTCACCCGTTGTGCTAGTGGTTTTCGTACCATAATCAAAACTGCTGGTTGTTGCTGAAAAAGTGTGCCCATGCGCGGGTAATTGGGCTTCGGTCAATTTAATCGTATCGGCACCACCGGTTTTTAAGATATCGCTGCCATCGGCTTTAGCTAAGCGGATGGTTTTATTTTCACCGGTATATTGCCATTTTGTACCTGGAAACAGTTGATTAGGATTTTTGTTTTGGGCAAAAAAGATGGCAATACCAATGGGGTAGAGGGTGGCGGTTAAATCCGATACGAGCGCCAGCGTACCAGATTTAGTCGGTACATTAATCGTCGTGTTTGTACTCACATTACGCAATATAAGCGTTTTAGTTTTTTTATTCGCGACAATGTCATAACCCGTTGAGCCACCGATTGATAACACGGCATCCGTACTTGAACCGGAAATGTAGATTTTCCCTGCTTCAAGGGATTCATCTGAGATCTTCTTGGCCAAAAGATCCGTACAGGCTTTCTGACTCATCACTTTATCCGTATTATTGCCGGTCTCCTGAACAATATCAGTTTTATCCAGTTTTTTATTCACGATATCGTTGATTTTTTTATCCCGCACTTCAATCGCTTTATCAACGTATTCGCGTGTCGCTAGCACCACCGATGGATCGATTTTTACTGTCACCGATTCGGTATGGCTGACAATCAGTATCATACGGATAGTTTGGGTACGGGCTGAGCCTTCGGATAATTGCGGTTTATAGGTTTCAGGGCAGTTGGCCACCGCAATTAAATTGGCTGATTTATCGAATAGGCCGATTTCGCGCACCCACCAACCTCCGTCGGTTTCCGGGATGATCTGTTCGGCGACAATCTGATTTTTATTTTTTTCATCAATAAATAAGGTATTAATGGCACCACGGCGTTTCTCAGCCACCAGTTTGGTCTGTTTGGGATCGGGAATAGGTAATTGACCGTTACCATCACCGACCGCTATGTGGGTTAATTCCAGTTTGGTACCCAGTGCGGTCGCCTGGGCTAACAGGTTTTCGCCAATTTCCGTTAATAGGGCAAAATATTTCATGATGTCGCCACCTCTATCATATCAATAAGATGTATTGCCATGCCGGGCATATACTCACCCGTTGTGTTAATTTCAGTGGAGGTGTAGGGGTAAACGGTGGTGATATCGCCATCAAAACAGGCAAGTCCATAATAAAATCGGCCGTAACTTTCCAGTTCAATGGCCAGTCCCTTTAAATGGCGACTGACGGGTTTGGCGCCTTCAATCAGTGCCTCTAATTCAAAGAACATTTCTTCGGTAATGCCGTTTTCATTAACCCCGATATCTAAGCGAAAAGTGCCTGGCGCATCGCCGCTTTGCCACCATTCGGTCACCCGAATTAAATAACCTAAGGGCTCAACTACCCGTCGCAGTGCGCCAATGGTGCCTTTATGTTGATGAATAAACATGGCGGATTTAATCGCCTCACGTTTGGCTTTCTCTGGCCAATTGATATCCCAACGGTCAACACTAAATGCCCAGGCCAGATAAGGCAGTAAGTGGACGGGGCATTTATCGGGCTGCCAGAGTTGACGAATGGGCACCGGTATACGTTCAATCTCCGCCAGCGCAAGGGCAGCGGCACGCTCTAAGGGCGATGATCCGGTCGGTAGCAGGTCATTTTTCATTGTCATCACCGCGACGGATTGTTATTTCAGTACAAAAACTGGCTTGGGTTTTATCCAACACAATATCCTGTTTCGGTGCCTTTAATGCCACCCGTTGAACCCCGGGTACATGGAGTGCCGCATAAATGGCACTAAGCACAATATGCCGGCCTAAGCGGTGCTGTTCGGTGGTGTATTTAGCAATTTTTTCCTGTGCGGCATGTAAAATCGGTTCATATTCCGGTGCGGGGTAGAGATACAGCACCGCATCAATGGTGTAATTAATGATTTTCGCTGACTGTACCGTGACTCTATCGGCCACTGGCCGCACGTCCTCATCATTAAGCGCCTTATTCACTTTTTCTAACAAGTCAGCGCTAGCGGTGCCATTGCCTTCACGTGCCAAAATCGAAACAGTGACCTCGGCCGGTTGCGGACTTATCACCGACGCATCGGCTACCTGACCATCGGCACTGCGGGCATGGTATGCATAACTCCCCATGGGGCCGGCAACACTTAAGCCCTCAAAGGCGGCTGGAATACGTACCCGCAGGTCGCTATCGGATTCATAAATAGGCGGCTCCGGGGGAATAGCATTGTCATTACCCGGGGTTAAAATCAGCCGCTTAACATTATTATTTGCCGCCAGCTGATCTAAATCTGCCCCACGAGCAAATGCCACCATACTAGCCAGCGCCGCTTCATTGACCCGTTGGCGTAATAACAGTTCGCGATAGACATTCTCTTGCAGTAATTTGCTTAATGGTTCGGACTCTAACGCTAAGGTATTTTTAATGATCCCTTTGATTTCATCGGGACAGGCGTTGATTAACGCGTTTTTGCGTTCGGTGAGTAACATCTCAAAATCTAACATTTCGACCACATGAGGGGCGGGCAGCAGACTTAAATCAATCGTGGCCATGAGTTACCTCAGTGAAACAGACAGGTTAAAAGGATCTTCAGTTAAGGAATAAACGCCTGCAATATCCACCGCCATTTGGCCGGCGGCGAGTAGCGTGAGGGAGAGTTTGTTCAAATTAATACGCGGCTCCCAAATCAGCAAGGCGGTGTAACAAGCGGACATCAGTTGTAATTGGGTTGCCGGTGTTAGGGGGCTATCGATTAACTCAGAAAGCAAAGAACCGTAAGTGCGACGAGCAAGGCGGCTACCAATGGGGGTCAGTAAAATATCGCGAATCGATTGGCGAATATGTTCACTATCCGTGATAGCACGGCCATTTATCGCATTCATACCGAGGTATCTCATTGTGGGCCGTCCGTCTGTTCACCACCGCGTTTAACGCCGCCGTGTTTATGTTTATCAATCACGATCCCATTAGAGGAAAACTGACCCGTGTGGCTAATATTGCCGGTCATTGTGCCGCCTGCTTTCACATCCAGGCTACCGATGGTTAATTTTTTACTGCAAATCACCTCGGGGGCGTCTAACAAAATTTCTGTCTTGGCGGTAACCATCACTTTTTCAGCGCTGGCATGGATTGATTCAATCGCGTCAATGTGGGCGTTTTTAATACCACTAGCTTTAAGAACACCGGTGGCTGGTTCATATTCAATCACCGCACCATCAGAATAAACCCGATGATCAGCCGTCAGTGAGGCGGTGGGCTCGGGGTAGTGGTCGGAAAAAATACCCATTAGCACAAACGCGGTCGTCAGTTCGCCGCCGATGGATAAGATTAATACCTGCTCACCAATGCTTGGGGCGTGCATAGTGCGACTTGAACCGGCGCGTAAGGTAAGCCAATTTAGCCAATCGGTGGTCAGGTTACCGGTTTTCACCCGACAGCCCTGTTTCGCGTTGACGTCAACCACCACCCCGACACGAATAAGATTGCGAATTAAACGTAATAATTGGGCTGAATTCATTGTTGGTACTTTTCCGTGGAGAGGCTTTTTCTTATTTTGCAGTTTGCCACGGGAAAATCAGCATTCGCACGGCTTTCGCCTTGTCTGACCGATAAGACAATTTAACCGGCGAGAAAAGCCAATATCTGATCTTCCAGATGGGCGATGTCAGCGGGGGTCAAACCGAGTAACTGTCGAGCTGGATAGCGAATAGGATGATAACGCCCTTTTTCCGTTAAACCAAAGTGGTGCGTTTCAGCAATCGCCGCCACTTGCGGTGAAAAAAAGAGTACCGCCTCGCTATCATTAGCGTCGCGGCGTAAATATTTAGCACTGGCCAGTTTTTTAAACATACGCGTTTGTTTGCGTTTGCGCTGTGTGCTAATACGCTCTTTTTTTACCGCAATAAAACGTTCAATATCCCGTCGATAAAAAGTGCGCTCTTGATTGTTATCAACATCAATGCCAGTTATCACTTCCCCGTGAGCGGTTTTTTGATTACGCCAGTTTTTTAATTGCCGATGCTGTCCTCGCCAGAGAAAACGTAACGCGCGCAGCACAGTCACAAAACTGGCCTTGCGCGGTGCATAAGGGTTGCCGTCAGGATTCTGCTGGCGGCGAATGCGTTTGAGTTGATTGATTCGCAAATCGCGGGCAATCAGGCGCGATAGTTGCTTACGCTGAGCGGGTGTTAATTTTTTTAACAGTACTGTCAGCGCCGAATCGAATTGCAGTAGCGCCTTATCATTCATACCGATGACCAGTCATTAAACGGATCGGGCGGCTCCGGGATCGCGGTAACCCAATATTGGCCGTCTTTTTCAGTCACTAACACCCGTTCGGTTAACGTTAATTCGATGCTAATATCGGCGGTTTGATTATTGTGGATCACCGCTTCAAATTTAAATCCATCATGACGTTTATCCGGGTTGGCTAACAGCTCTGGTTGATGATTTTTTAGCCAGTCAATGATAACCGCCATCAGAATATTTTGATCACTGCTAAAACGTTCAGCAATAAGATTTACCGTGTATTGATATTCATAAGATAATGACGGGGCCATTGTGGAAACAATGCGACCATTTTCGACAAATAAATACAGATTATCGGGATTTTCCGTAAAGTAGGCGATTTTCTCTGCCAGATAGCGGCGTAATTCAGCAAGTTTTTTCATGTTGACGCTTACGCTCAATGGCTCGAATAGCTTGTTTATCTAAATTGCATTGCTCAATCACCGTTAGCAGCACCTCATTTAAGATGAGCATTTCACCCCAGCTCATTTGCGTCGCGATAACAGGTGGTAGGCAATCAGCCAGTAGCGGGGCGGGTATCGCCGGATAAGACACGGTCACGTATGCGGCTGGTGTGCTGGTGCAGCCGCTCAACAGCGGCAGCAGGCACAGCCCGGTTAGCACACGCATTATCACTAACGGTTTTTTTAATAAAAATTTTATTCGCCTGTGAATCCGCCCATTGGTTTTCACTGGCATAAAAGTGTTGTTTCGATATTTCATGGGTGGTCTCAATGGCTTTCAAGGTGGCCTGAAATTGTTTACTTTGCGTGCTAAAGGTGTGGGTTAACGCCTGGTTTTGTTCGGTTAACGCCTGAATTTGACGATGCTGGAGACGAAAAAGCAGCAAGCAAAAAAGCGTCACTATTAGCGGCAGGGTTTTGCTAACTAAGCTCAGTAAGATTTTCATAATCGGTTAACCACCGAAACAAAAATAGCATCATGATAAGGTTGCTGACCGTTTTCATGCTGAATAATCGCTTTGGTTAAATTTATCAGGATATCTTTATCATCAACATTAATCGTAGCCTGTGCGGATACACCTAACTTAGCGGCGACCTGCTGGCAATAGTCGGTCGTATTATTTTCATTATTGGGGGCCCAGCGGCCAATCAACTGGGCAACGGTGTGTAAACCATATTGATGATAATAGGTTTTTAATAAAACCATGATGGCACGAATACCATACTCCGGCGAGATGAAACGACAAAAGCGCTTTTCAATGGTAGGGTCATGGGGTAATAACCCACGCCATTGGTTGGCCGGATTGTAGTCGATATTGCCGGGGTTGTGATTGCGGATACCGCGCGGTATATCAGCCATGTTTTCTGCCTACCGGGCCGGTAAACCGCTGCCAAAAATACGATAACGCCACGCTACCCATCGCGCCGCATACGCCGGCGGCGAAGAATGTCATATAGGTGCTTAAACCAATTTCTAAACTTAAAAATCCACCGAGCAACCCCGTAAAGCCCGAGACAATAATTTGTCCCAGCCCGTTTAACCACCCCAGCTCGGCTTCGTTATTTTTTACTTGGATCAGATAACGGACAAAACCACCCCAAGCGGAGAGCAGCAACAAAATCAACCACTGATAAAAGGCAAAACTGGGCTCTTTATTTAACATTGTTAATCCCAAAGTTGTAACTGCGGTTGTGTCGATGTGACAGTGGTTTCGGCTAATTGAATAACGGTACCGGCTGGTAATATTGCCCCTAAATCGGCCAGACCCGGATTGCCTTTTAATACCCGCTCAACGTGACCGGCGGTCTGTCCATAAAAACGCCAGCAAATAGCGTCTACGGTATCTCCCTGTAAGGCATAAATCGTCATATCAGCTCCGCGATGTTATGGGGGTCGCCTTTTATCCGCTGAATAGCCCAAATCGCGTCACGACGTAAATCATCAATCGTCGGTGATAACGCATCGGCTTTTTTATTACCCGCAGGGGTAGTGTCAAAATCCCGATAGCGTTCAGCCAGGCTGGCATGGGCATAACCGTAAACCGCGCGCTGATAGAGCAGGCATAATTCACTGTCCTCGTTAATTTTCATTGCCGGCACCTCAGCTAATTGTTGATAACCAAGGCCCATCTGGGTTTTTCGCCAGTCGGTCAGTTCGCGATTGACTTCAATCACTGCATTAATCAGCGCCGTTTTTAACCGGGCATTGGTGATTGTGCCGTCATGTTGCCGCTGGGTTTCACGGTAATGCTGAGTACTGAAAGAGGGCCAGAAATCCTCACTGCGGATGGTTTCGTTTTCTTCTGGTTTTTGCTCGGGTGAAGTAAAATCCATCGGTTTCCCTTATATCGATGGGCGGTGGACGGGCAATCAACCGTGCGTTTGCCCGTGCCGCCCTGGCGTGTTGGCACACTCGGTAATGGCTGTCTTACGCTTGACTCGGCAAGCTTTTTGCCAACTGTTTAATTTCACTTTTCACCCCGACGTTTTTATCTAACGCTAATGCGCGCATCAGTGAAGCCAGTGCCTGTTGCGGCTGTTGATTATCACGTTGGCTGTAACCCAGCCATTTATAGAGCTGGGCGCGTACTTTGTCGGGCATATCTTCCGCTATCGTTAAATCCATTGTGCGTTGTAAGATGGCAAGCGGCAGTGGTTTTTTGACCGCATAACGGTGACTGGCGGCGTCGGCGATTTCTTCGGCTACCGCACAACCGGTAGTACGACTTTGCTGACCGGGCATGTTTAAGCGGTGTTTTAAGGCGTACTCGGCAATATCGAGCGCACCGGCATAATCACCGGCATCAATCCGCCAGAGCATAACAAACATCAACACATCATCTTGTACACCCGATTGCCCTTTTAACACTTCCTCCACCCAGGGGACATAAAGCGGCAAGATTTTTTGTTTGTACTGCGCCTTGCGTTCAAACGATTGCAGGCGCTTTAGATCGCGCTGATGCTGGCGTAACATCATTTGCACCTGCAACCTGGGGTAGTCATCCGGTAAAACCCCACCGTATTCACTGACATTTCTGGCTTGTACTTGCAAACGCTTTTGCTGCCACCGATTGCCCATGTTTAGCCCTCATTCACCGGTGGGGTTTGGGTTTCTTCGGGTATAATCGCCTGTTTTTCACCGGGATTAGGATCCGGTTTTGGCTCAGGTCTGGCCTTGACCAATTCGATATTTTCAACCAGCGCGGCACAGTCATAATCCTCAACCAGATAATCTTCATTGACGGACTCATAATTTTCGATACGGTCACGTTCCGGTTTATCTTTTACCTGCCGGCGCCGTGAATCGATTTGCCAATAAATAGAAAGATTATCCAACCGGGTCACCAGCATGGCGTTTTGGGGAAAAGAAGGCACCCGCACTGCCGGTAAACCGCCCAGGCGTTTTTGGCTGATAATCATATCCGCTGCCAGCATTTCCGTATTCGGCTGCGCCTGATTAACAATCGGAAAGTATTTATCGGCTAACAGCTTACGACCGCAAATTACCACCAGTTCAGTATCGTCCTGATAAACTTCGGCAATGCCTTCGTCAACGGCCTGCATAACGAGCGCATCCAGATTTTCATAATCGCCACCGGGACCCACTTTGATTGGCTGGGCGGTGGTTTTGCCAGTGGCTTTATCGGTAGTTGAGCCCAACACATGGTCGGGCGCTTCTAAGCGCATTTTTTGTAACCAGCCGACGTTGACATCGTCCAGTTTTGGATATTTTGTGCGATCGGAGGTTTTTTCCCGTTTGACTCCGTTCCAGCCAATCATAATGCGGTCAAGGGCTTGACGGCGAATAATCGCATCCCGAATGCGGCGCTGAAAATCATTAAAAATGGCCCAGGCGTCGAGCTTGGCATAACGGATAGCGGTATCAAAATTGGTTTGATAGCAGTGATATTCCTGTTGGCTTAATTGCGTCGGATCAATGGGTTCACGTTCTTTTGCGGTGGTATCGGTGGTGCTGGCAATCGTGGTGCCAATGCCCAGTCCGATTTTTTCACCGGTTTGGGCTTTGACGGGCACCATGTTGATTTTTTTTAAAAAGGCGGCGCTTTCCTGAATTTTGCTTTCTAATCGTTGGGCTTTAGCCGGCTCAATATCGACTTTCGTTGTGGCAAACTCCATCGGTGCCACACCATAGAGCTCACCTAAGCGGGTCAGGTAAGCGTTAAATTGGATTCGGGTTTCTTTTCGCATAATCGTTTCCGTTTAGCAGACTGTCATGTCAGTTAACAGACTTAGCAGTCTGTCAGGTGCTCAGCCGAAGACATCCCATTACCGCGTGTAACGGGGCGCTGGGGTTGATGGTCTTGCGTGGCCAGCAGAGTTTTTAGCGCATCAAATTCACGTTTTAAACGGTCATGTGCCTGCGTTAAGGTTTCCAGTTCAGTCAATCGTTGGGCTAAGGTGGCCACCTGACTTTCGGTTTCGGTTAACTGGCTGGCGCAGTATTCAACGGCTTTATGGATGTCGTCAAAAGCACGATGGTTTTGTTGCTGTTCACGACTAAAAAGCCCCTTAACACGGGTAAGGAGTGATGGGCGATTGAGCGGCGTGTGGGTATCAACGGGGATATCCGCTTCGGTGAATTCAATCGCCGTCTCTTCGGCCGCGGTAAAGACGTTATGGGTTGCCTGCTTGCGGGTTGACAGGGCGGTTACGCCATGTTGGGTACTAAACTGCAACATACCGTTACCGAGACTGGCAGGATTGTCAGTGACCGCAAGGCCAATTAAATAGGCACTGCCGGTGTCGGCAAAACTGGGGTTAATTTCAACCGACGTGTAGACTTTTTGCCGGCGCTGATTCATTTCAATCAGTTCATCGGTGGGAGACAGTACGCCGTAAAGGGCCAGTTTACCGGCTAAGGGGCCGTCTTGAATTTCTTCGGTATACACCGACTCGACATCCCCAAAGCGGGGCATCCATGCGTAGTTCCAGTGCTCCATATTAATCCGCGCGCCAAAAAGTGTCGGGTCATAATTATTGGCGATTTCCGTTAGCCACTCGCGTTGTACCTGGCGGCCATCCGTCGTGGCCCCTTCGACACATAAACGCACCGGTTTGGTTTTTTTCGTCATCAGGCAAACTCCCCATTCCTCTCGGCGTTAAATCAATAAAAAAGTGAGCCTATGTTTTCGCGATGTGACGTGAGAAACAATCACCGGCCATTGTACCGGTGATGACACAATGGCCGGCTACAGCGGGTCATATTACTATCGATTACGCTGGCGGCATGAAAAATGTTGATAGTGACCCACGTCAAAAAGCCATGCACCTGTACTTTAACGGGTATCGGGTGGCGCATATTGCAGAGACGCTCGGAGAATCCCTGACAACAATTTATAGCTGGAAACAGCGGGATAAATGGGACGAAAAAACGCCATTTGAGCGGGTTGAACTGAGTGTTGAAGCCCGACTTTGTACCTTAATTAGCAAAGAAAACAAAGACGGCAAAGATTTTAAAGAAATTGACCTGCTTTATCGTCAGTTAGAGCGCCATGCCCGTATTAATAAATATCAACAGAGCGGCAATGAGGTTGATTTAAATCCGAAATTAGCCAACCGAAACAAAGGACAACGTCGTCCGCCTGAAAAAAACGTATTTAGCGAGGAAGCGATTGAAAAATTAGGACAGATTTTTCATGAAAATATGTTCGCATATCAAAAAGTCTGGTACGACGCTGGCCTTAAATATCGTATTCGTGACATTCTTAAATCACGCCAGATTGGGGCCACCTACTATTTTTCCCGTGAAGCGCTGATAGATGCGTTGACCACTGCGCGTAATCAGATTTTTTTGTCGGCCAGTAAAGCACAAGCCCACGTTTTTAAGGGTTACATCATTGATATGGCTCGCGAGGTGGATGTTGATCTCAAAGGCGACCCCATTGTGTTACCCAATGGTGCAACCCTCTATTTTTTAGGCACCAATGCCCGCACCGCACAAAGCTACCACGGTAACCTCTACATTGATGAGTACTTCTGGATACAGAAATTTCAGGAATTGCGTAAAGTGGCCAGCGGGATGGCGATGCACAAAAAATGGCGCCAAACTTACTTTTCAACGCCTTCAAGCCTGACTCACAGCGCATACCCATTCTGGTCTGGAAAACTGTTTAACCGAGGACGATCTAAAGCTAATCGCGTTGACATTGATATCAGCCACGCGGCGTTATTGTCCGGTAAATTATGTGCTGATGGTCAGTGGCGGCAAATTGTCACTATCGAGGATGCGATAAAAGGTGGTTGTGATTTATTTGATATCCATCAATTGCGATTGGAATACAGCCCTGATGAGTATCAAAACTTATTGATGTGTGAGTTTGTCGATGATATTGCCTCGATTTTCTCATTGTCATTGATGCAGTCATGTCTGGTCGATAGCTGGGAAGTGTGGGACGATGTTCAGCCGATGATGACACGCCCCTATGCGTATTATCCGGTCTGGATAGGTTATGACCCCGCTAAAGGCAGCCAAAATGGCGATAGTGCCGGTTGTGTGGTGATAGCCCCGCCGAAAACATCAGGCGGTAAATTCCGGATTCTGGAGCACCATCAATGGCGCGGGCTGGATTTTCGCGCGCAGGCGAATGCCATTAAAGCGCTGACCGAACGCTATAACGTGCAATATATCGGAATTGATTCGACCGGTATTGGCCATGGGGTATTACAAAATGTGCGGGAGTTTTTTCCGGCGGCCCGTGAATTTGTTTATAACCCGGCGCTAAAAAATGCTTTAGTACTGAAAGCCTGGGATGTCATTAGCCATCACCGACTGGAATATGACGCCGGCAGCCATGATATCACCCGCGCTTTTATGGCCATTCGCCGTTCCACCACCGCCAGCGGCAATCAACCCACCTATGAAGCTTGCCGCAGTGAAGAAGCCAGCCACGCCGATTTAGCCTGGGCGACCATGCATGCTCTGTATCATGAACCTATTACCGGTGAGAACCGTCTTCACCGTAATCTTGTTGAGGTTTTTTAATATGCGACGTAAACCGAAAAAACAACAGAAAATGACCAGAAATAACCCCAATAATGCGATGGAAGCGTTTACGTTTGGTGAGCCTGTCCCTGTCCTTGACCGCCGGGAGATTTTTGATTATTTAACTTGTCTGTTAACCGATAACTACTATGAGCCGCCGGTCAGTTTTGAGGGGCTGTCACGTCTTTTTCGGGCAGCGCCGCATCATAGCAGTGCAATTTATGTGAAACGCAATATTCTGACCAGTACCTTTATCCCCCATCCGTTATTAAGCCGGCAGGATTTTGACCGTTTTGCGCTGGATTTTTTACTGTTTGGCAATGCTTATCTGGAGTGCAGGCACAATGCCCTGAAACAGCCACGAGCGCTTAAAACCATCCCGGCCAAATTTACCCGCCGAGGTGAAGATTTAGTCACCTACTGGCAGGTAGAGTACGGCGAGGATTGTCAACCCTATCCGTTTCCAGTCGGTCAGGTTTTTCACCTGATTGAACCCGATGTTAATCAGGAAATCTACGGCCTGCCAGAATATTTAGCGGCCCTGGCGTCGGTGTTGCTCAATGAAGCCTCAACCCTTTTTCGCCGTAAATATTATCTTAATGGCTCACATGCCGGTTATATCCTCTATGTCAGTGACCAGGTGCAAAGCCCGCAGGATATGGACAATATACGAAAAGCGATGAAAAGCAGTAAAGGGCCAGGTAATTTTCGCAATCTGTTTTTATATGCACCAGGCGGCAAAAAAGACGGGATACAAGCAATCCCCTTATCCGAAGCGACCGCCAAAGATGAATTTTTAAACATTAAAAATGTCAGCCGGGACGATATGTTAGCGGCCCATCGTGTGCCCCCACAATTAATGGGCATTATTCCCGGTAATGTCGGGGGTTTTGGTGACGTGGAAAAGGCGGCGAAAGTCTTTGTGCGCAATGAGTTGTTGCCGCTGCAAAGCAAAATGAAACAGCTTAATGAATGGCTGGGTAAAGAAGTGATGCGTTTTGCAGAATATTCGTTAGGTGATGAATAAGGTGGGGATAATAAGGGTGAATGTTAATGATATTCATTTAGTTAATGCCGATGCGCTCAGCTACATCAAAACCCTGCCGGAAGATTGTATTGATTTAATTGTCACCGACCCGCCGTATTTTCGGGTCAAAGATTATTGCCCGTGGGATAATCAGTGGGACAGCGTTAGCGATTATTTAGGGTGGCTGGATGCGCTATTATCGCAATTTTGGCGGGTGTTAAAACATAATGGCAGTTTGTATCTGTTTTGTGGTCATCGATTAGCCGCCGATATTGAGCGATTAGTGCGTGAGCGGTTTAAGGTATTAAATCATATTATCTGGGCCAAACCCTCCGGAAAATGGCGAAAGAGTCATAAAGCCAGTTTGCGCTGTTATTTTCCGGCGACCGAGCGGATTCTCTTTGCTGAACATTATCAAGCACTTTATCAGGCTAAAACCAGTGACTATATTAGCCGGTGCCGGCAGTTAAAAAATAATGTCTTTGCCCCCTTGATTGAATATTTCAAACAGGCCAAGCAAGCATTAGCCATCAGCGCTAAACAAATTGAACAGGCCACTGGTAAACAAATGACCAGCCATTGGTTTGGTTACAGTCAGTGGCAATTGCCGTGTGAAGACGATTATCACAAGTTGCAGCGGTTGTTTGAACGGGTCGCTTCAAAAAATCATCTCAGTAATCCCCTTAGCCGCGAATATCCGAAACTCATCAGTGAGCATCATCTTCTTAAGATTAAGTATCATGAACTCATCGCCCAATATCAGTTAGTAAGGCGTTATTTTTCGGTTACCGCTGAGGTGAAATATACGGACGTATGGGATTTTTCGCCAGTGTCATATTACCCGGGTAAACATCCCTGTGAAAAACCGGCGGCAATGCTGGAGCATATTATTAACAGCAGTAGTCGTGAGGGGGATTTAGTGGCTGACTTCTTTATGGGATCAGGGTCAACGATTAAAGCAGCGTTAAAACTTAACCGACGATGTTTAGGTGTTGAACTGGAACAAAAATGGTTTGAACAAATAAAACAGAAGATAGAACGATTACGAATATGAAGGTAATACCATTTTAACTGATAAAATTGAATAGTAATTCATTTTCATCTGCTTGTTATAAAGAAATAGATTTTCAATAACAAATTAAGAAATTATTTGATATCCCGATAAATTACTTTGTGTAGTTATAATTATAATGTTTTTTTCTTCGATATAAATGTTAATGATTATATCGTTAGGCGACAAGTTGTTGTTTTTGAAGATTTAAAATTACTACACCATAACTTTGTTACCTATTGAATAATGTTATTAGTTTGATATTCGCGCTGACGAGAGTTCTGGTATAGTTGAGAGGGCACTAAGACGTCTATGAATATAAGCAATATTAGCTGGATAGTTCTGTGCATGCACACCTAAGGCGTCAATAATTTCTTGATTATAGGTTTTTTCTTTATCTATACTGCCGGCAACTCTCCATACTAGTGAGCTGCTTAATAACACATCAAATAACTCTTCAAATCTGCTCTCAAGTAGAAGAGCTTTCCATAAGAGAACATGGCATCGGTTAAAAAGCCAATCCATTCTTTGGATGAATAAGTATTTGTAACATGCTATCAAACTCCTAATATCATTGCTATTTATATGCGTGATATTAGCATCTGATAGGATAACCTCGATTTTTTTTAGTGTAGCACGCACCATAGTATAATTTGATTTTTCGGATGACAGGACTGTTGATATATATTGCTGAGTTGAAGAGGGATCTAATACAGCTAAATCAAGGCTAATATTGTTGGCTATTGTAATATTGTTATGGTTCCGTGCTTTTTTTTCTAATCTGCGTAATTTTTCGACTTTTTCTGTTCCGTAAAATTTTTTTTCAAGGATAATACTTTCTGAAAGAAAACGTCTGTATGTGTTTTTTTTAGACGTTTTTCTTATATTCTTAGCCATAGTAAACGCTTTTTCTTTATTACAATGAGAATATGCCAATAGAAGGCCTGAAGACATACTTTCATATAGAGAACGATTGTAATAACGGTTTTCAGGAGTGTAAGTAGAAAGCGTTTGTTCTAGTATATCAATTGCTTCTTTTTCACGATCAAGCATACGCATGCTTTCAGTAAGATAATTAATTAACCGATAGTAGGACAGGTTTTTTTCTTCAGAAAAGTATAAAAGTACTTCATTAACAAACGAAATGGCTTCTTTGTATCGGCACTTACGCTCAAGGAAAAAGGCATATGATATCGCAGCGTCATAATATATTTTTAAATCTTTTTTATCGATAGGGTTTTTCAGGGCGTCAATAATTAGGAGATGTGCGTTTCCTGGTTGGAAGTCAATGTTATCAAGTAGTATTTGTGTGGTTCTTGATATAGTAACACGATGGTTAAACCAGATATCACCGGATACCATTTTAATTGCTTCTAGTCTTATTTTTTTGAGAGTAACTTTATCAATTTTACTTCTGACATAATCTTTGATGATGGGATCAATCCTGTTTACTCTAAAATTTTTTAGATGCGCTATTTCGACTGAGTGAGTAAGTCCATTATTTACTAATCTCAGAAAGTCATCGAGTTTGAATTTATGAGAACTGAATTGTTTCATAATATTTTTAGGTTCTTCCCCACATTCAAGAACGCAAAGTACTTGAAGTAAGGAATATACGCGCTTGTTTTCCTCGCTTTCAGCTTTGGATAGCTCTGATATGAAGTTAAGCAACCTTTTGGGTATGCTATCTATCAGTAGATCTGATTCACTGTATAGTTCTTCTCTTGGGGTGTTCAGAACATGAGAGACGGAGGTTATAGAAAAATGTTCTTTAAGTTTATCAAGTTTAGTTGGTAGACCTGATGATATTCGAGTAATTTGTTCAAGCTCGTCTGGAGTAAGCTGAGATGACAAATGGTGACAAAGGTACTCATTAACATCTGCCAAATTTAGTGGGTGAAGCTCAACTGTCCTATTCGTCAAGTTAAGCTCACGATTCGTAAAAAATATACCTTTCAAACCCTCTTCATAATCCTTTAAGATACTGATTATTTCGTTGAAATATTGAATGATTTCTGGATTAGGTTCAGTGATATTATCAAAGAAAATAACTGTAAGTTTATTGGTATCCCTAGTCGCAACAAGAGTGGTGAAGTCTAAGCCAATATCTCTGATAAAACGATCAGAAACCTCATTTTTGTTTTGAATATCTGAGCAATCCAAATGAAGTGCAGTATATTCTGGGTCTTCATCCATGAGGAAGGATGCTGAAAATTCAAACTTGCCGTAACCCAATCCGCTGACCAGTGTAAAACTACCATCAGTCCTTAGGTATTCGCGAGCCTTTTCTTGTTCTCTTAAACGAATCCTGTTATGAGAAGGGTCGAAGGTGATAGGGAATTCTTTCAACATAATAACGTTGGTTTTTTGCGGTGGATTGTAAATATCAGACAAACTAATTAATGGTACTACTCCATCAGGCTTAACAGAAGATACTTTTTCGATAACATTTATATCTTCGATCATGTTCATATTAACGCCGTGTGCTCTTCTGTTAACTTCTTCAAAAATATTTCGGCAATTTACACCTTTATAAGCATGAAAACGTGAGAGTACTTGAGCAGGGAGCAAAGCCGAAAAAAAAGCACTGTTATCTTTATTTATTTCTTGCTCATTGTCGGAGAAGTAAGCCCATCTAATATTATATTTTCCTTTCTTTTCATTGACCATTTCTTTTAAAGTCTGATTAATAATATCATCCCATCCACCATAACCAATAATGTAAAGCTTGCGGTGTCCAAGTGTTCTTTTCAAACTGGCGATAATTTCGTCTCGATTAGCTGTAAGCTGGTCGGGAGTATGCATCGTGTCACTGTCAAAATAACCATGGAGATGAATGACATTTATACGGACATTATTATGGCTGGTGCTACTATCAAATGATAGATCCTCAGTTAGCACAATTCTGTTTATATCAAGATGTCTATCACTATTTACTGCTTCTAGGGATTCTTCAATAAATGGATCGAAATTGGTTGTTAGAATATCTCTAACCTTAAGCGCATCGGAGAATACTAGTTTTGCAAAATCTAGGCATGTTTTGGGTAAAATCCACTTACCTTCGCTGTTTTTAGCTCGGTTGACCGCCAATTGCAAAATTTCTTTAACATCTTCTTGAGTACAAACCGCTAGCAAAAATTCAAAAGCTGCTTGATAATTTGTTAATTCGTTGTTTTCTCTGATATATTCATCTAATCCATCAATATCAAATTTAGATAAATAGTTCCTTATTATATCAACCATTTCATCAGTTGAAGGCATGCCTATTCCAGTATCGGGTAAACTGATTGCTGAACCAAATAAGAAACAGACCTCTTCTCTTTTTCTAATATCCATAAGGAGAGATTGAACAAGCATATCATAATTGTGTATCTTCAATGTGAATGTTTCCTAATAGGTTAGAGTTATTAAAAGTAATAGCGGTAAGTCGGCTTCTATATAGCTTTAATATCAGTAGATATTATATTTCACTTGTCAGAGAGGCTATCTTAGTTACTATAATGACTCTGAAATGCTTACGGTTTTTTTAACTCAGCTAAAAAATAACCGCTAAACCTTGAAAGAATAAGTTTTTAATAAAAAAAGAATTTTTATAAATAGCATTATTTTTTAATAAATAGTTATACAACTATTTCGTGTTAATTTTCCTTTCTAAGCCTTATCTTGCTGGTCATCTGGCGTTTTTTTTTTGTTTCATGACGGAAATATTTATTTTCTTATTGTTTTTTATCTGGATAAAAATTGAGTTTTTACGGTTAATTTGCCATTTCTTGACATAGATTATTAAAGACTGCACTAAGATCAGGTTTATTTGCTTCGAGTTCATCTCTTAATGTAGTTAATCCCAACTTTAATATTTCATTAATAGCATCATTTTTATTATTATTTGTTATATGTGTATATGCTGAAAGTAATATGTGATTAAAATTGTTAAGACGCACAGTCATTTGAATGGAGTCATTTTTATCATTAGTACTACGAGGAAATTGCATCAAAGATATACAACGGCTAAGTGAATCAGATTTTTTATTTTCCATATAAACACCTTAGTATGAGTAGGAAGATGCTTCATTATTCAATAACATTCTTATTGAGTCAAATTGAATCTTTATAATTTTATTTGTGTCAATATAGAAACATTAAAATGTAATATTTTAAAAAATATCCACAAATCGCAGTCATAGCCCCGCCACGCCTGCTCACTAAATGTAGCGTTTTCTACGCACTATTAAAACCCTCTTGAGCCTAGACGATATATGGCTTAGATCACAAAAAATAAGGGTAAAAAAATTACGCAAATTTACGCAAAATTATACACTTTTAGACACCGCTTTACTCGTAAGCGTAAATGTGAAAAATTATGTTAAATGAAGGAATAAAAAACAGGCTTAAAATGATGATTTTGCAGGCAGGTAAGGTCAGATACAAAAAAAGCAAAAAATAAACGTACGATAATCAAATCCTGTGCGTTTTTGCCAACATCTCAAATAACGAGGTTACGATTATCAGTATAGTCTATTTTTTATGATAACCTAATGCGTCGTTGTTACACAGGAATCCTATCCCGATGAGTAAAAAATTCACCCAAACTCCCCACGATGCTGTTTTCAAACAGTTCTTAAGCGAAAAAGAAACGGCTAAAGATTTTTTTAATATTTGGTTGCCTGGTGATATTAAAGCACGGTGTGATTTAGACACGCTCCACCCGGAATCGGGCTCTTTTATTGACGAAAATATGAAGAATTATCAAAGTGATATCCTTTATTCGGTCAAAACCAAAAAAGGCGCGGGTTATCTTTATTGTGTTATCGAGCACCAGTCAACCCCTGACAAACTCATCGCTTGGCGTCTGATGAGATACAGTATGGCCGCAATGCAAAAACATCTGGAAAATGGTCACAAAAAATTGCCAATAGTATTCCCGATCCTTTTTTATGCGGGCGAGAAAAGTCCTCACCCGCATAGTACCTATTGGCTGGACTGTTTTAGCGATAGGAAACTTGCTGAAAAAATTTATACTCAACCGTTCAGATTAGTTGATGTGACAACGCTCGACGATGGACAAATTATGCAACACCGCCGTATGGCTTTACTTACGTTAATTCAGAAACACATTCGACGGCGGGATATGTCAGAATTATTGCACGAAATTGCTAAATTGTTGTCGTATGATTATTATACAGAAAAACAGGTGGTAACGGTGATAAATTACCTGATTCAAGAAGGTAACGCCAAAGATCCGATAGCGTTTATCACGGATATTGCCAAAAAATCAAATAAATATGAGGGGGCACTGATGACGATTGCTCAACAAATTGAAGAAATTGGCATGCAAAAAGGTATGCAAAAAGGTATGCAAAAAGGAAAACTTGAAGGTCTGCGGGAAGGCGAAAGACTGGCGGCCTTTAAGATAGCCCGCCAGTTGCTTGAAAATGGTGTTGATAGAGAAACCGTAAAACTGTCTACCGGTCTTTCTGATAGTGATATGGCGCAGTTATATCAGGATTGATGTCCAATAGCACCTTTGACACCGAAAGCGAGCAATATCCATTTACGGTTATCTTAGATAGATTTTTTAATTTTGAATAAAAGCCACGAAATAAGTCAATTCTGATTTTTTGTGGCTTTTATGCTAATAACTCACTGATTTTAAAAGATAACCCGCCAAATCACGCTGCAGTCTCGTTACGTTCAAATTTCATTGTTGATCACCTTTTTCCAGATTGCAGAAAGGTATTTAGCCTGATGTTTTGCATCCGCTAATGCGTTATGTTGAATGCCCTCAAAAGGCATATGGCGTTTGGAGTCGAAATTGAGACAGCGACCAAACTCTACTGCGGTTCTGACATCTCTGTCGTTGAACCACCGCCACGGCACAGAGAAGCCAAAACGTTCATAGGTTGAACGCAAAATAATATTGTCGAAGGTTGCCCCATTACCCCAAACTTTTAGCGTATCGGGTACACTGGATAGGGTAATAAAACCGGAAAATCGATCGAGTGCCTGCTGAATACTGATCAGGCCGTCTTTGACGATTTCTCGCCTGGCTTCACTGGATTGGGTTAACCACCATTTTATCGTGTCGGCTTCTACGGTGGTTTCTTCGTGTTGAATGACTGAATTCAACTCAATGCGTTCGTAGAATTCATCACCCAATAACCCGCTTTCCGGGTCAAAAAATACGGCCCCAATGGAAACAATGGCGGCGGTTGGCCGGGTACCCATCGTTTCAAGATCAATCATTAAATGTGAAAATTTATTCATCTGTTTTCTCCCGTTTTTTCATTATGTTAGTCACTATCTCTGTACACCGTTTTTGATATTGCTGTTTTTGCGTGGTTTTTTTGGCTTTAACGACTTGTTTTCTTTTATTTTTCAGGGCATCCGATTCACTAAATCGTATCTGGTCACCGTCAAAAGTGAAGAGATGGCCCTCATCAGAAAGTGACATCCCTTTAATAAACATATCGATAAGTGGGTCTTCGGATAAACTCAGCCCCGCTTGCTGGATAAAATGCTTAATTTTGGGTCTTAACGCCGCCTCTTTTTCGGTCAGTTTTAGGCGGGAAATCGTTACCCGGGTTTTATCGGGCGGTAGAACATTCTCTCTGGCGCTCTCAGCGTCCGTTTTGGTAAAGGCAAAACCATATTCATGTAGATGATTTGTGAGGCGAGAAGCACGTTTAGGCTCGAAATAGCTCATATCTGATAAGGTGACTAAACCCCCATTTCTACAGTTATTGCCAGAACTCCGAGGCGCGCCGATGGCGCTTTTTAAAGGCTCCTCGTCCTCGCTAGCAGGGACTTTCTTTACTAATCGGTATTTGCGGCAACGGGTTTTAATCATCTCGGCGGTGGGGTTAAGTTGGGCATAAATGCCAACCACTTTTTGCACTTCTTCATCATAAGCGTTGAGCTGGTCGTTGGATTGGTAGGCAACGCGCAGGGTTTGTTGATTGCGTGGAGTGCAGGGGCCGCCTTGGGCTTGAATATAAGCAGCAAAATCACCTTCATCGGCTGCTTTTCTAACCTGTTCGGCGATTTCGCCTAATTTGTCGACAACGGATACGCTTCTTAAGCGGCGACATTCGCGGTAAACCCCTTTTGACGGGAGATTATAAAAATGAAATTGTGGAATACGCCAAGTTGACGCCCAGGTAGTGACGGCGGCGGCCATCTCAGTCAGTGGCTTGCCGGTTTCAAAGTCAACATCACCTTCTAGTGCATAACCGTCGATATTTTTAGCGATGTATTTAGCAATATAACCGACCGCACCGCCTTTATTCATATGCTTACATGTAAAGCGATGTTGCTGCGCACCTTTTTCGTCAGGCTCATCCGCCAGTGCTTTTTGGCGCATAATCTCAATCGCTTTGGCGCGACTAGTCTTATCGGTAAAAAGTAGCAAATGCCAGTGTGGGGTGGCGTCATGATGAGGCTCTACCACCCGGACACCATAAACATTGACTTCGTTGTCAGCGAAGGCAGCACGAATACGCGACCAAACTTTAACTAAATAGCGCTGGCCATCTTTCGGCGTAAAAGCTTCATTTTTCCATTTATGGTTAATCACGGCAATTTTGTTTTTACCGCGCTGGCGTAATTTGGTGGGGTGGTACTTGGACGGACAGGTAAGGGTGACAAACATGCCAATATCCTTGCGCTCCATCGCGACTTTTTCAATACCGGCCATTTGTGCCATGAGCTCCATCCGGCGGATTTCCGGGTTTGAAATACTGGCCATTACTTTGTCGATTAAATCGAAGCGTTCACCGCTGTCGATATCTTCGATTTGCATTGCTTGTAAATAGCGTAAATTCGCTAGTCGTTGTGACTTTACCGCGCGGATCGCCTGTTGACTGGCGTAAGGTTGGTTATTTTGACAAACCTGCATGGCGGCAATCATGAGCGATTCCAGCCATTTGGTACGGTGAGATTTAAGTTTATGCAGCCAATAGTCGCGACTAATCAAACGGGCAATCGCAGCATAGACTTTACGCAGCGGCATATTTTGCTGGCTATTGTACTGTTGCCGATTGCGCATAATTGCTTGATAAAATGGATAGTTTTCTGGATTGACATGTAAGGCGAGCGACAACTCGGCTAGTCGGCCATAAATAGTGGTTTGGTTAGCCTCATCGAAAATCACTGCCCGCTCACCGCCATGACTAGCAATGAGGTTATCGCACTGGCTTTCATAGAAGTTAAAAAAGCCGGCCGCAATTGAGGTGGCTAATTGTTTAAGCTTCTTATCATTCATAGTCGGTAACAGATTGAAATTACCGATATCAACGGTTTTGATAAAGGTAAGCGGCCATTGTTCTAATTGCATTTCATAACGTTGATTAACCGCCACTAACCGTGGCCAGATTTTTTGCTGAAAGGTGAAATAGAGGAAGTGATGAGCGGTATGTAAGCCTTTATCTTTAATTAACGTGTCGTAACGTTTTTGATAACGATAACGCAACATAGGAGGTAAAGAGGCGATATCTTTTAAAATCCTTTGCCCCTGAACGATCTGCTCACGGGTAAGCGGTCTTGGATAACAGACTGCTTGATGGCGTGGCTTATTCCACCAATATTGGAATTGCATATCGGCGGGATAAGTGACGGGTGAGACACTAAAATCGATTGTTCGATGTCTCATATTGGCGCACTGCCCAATGTTTTTGGAAAACGGGTAGCGTCGATATAAACGCCCACTTTGGGGTCGATAGTGTTCATTAGCGACTTCCCAGCACGGCAATAATTTCCTTTTGTGATGGTGATCCGATAAACTTCAGCGACCCTAGTGGCCATATCAGCGGCTGGGGATGGGCGAGTATTATTGTGGGTGGTATTGGTCTTCTACTGGCGCCGCTCACATTTGGCTTATCACTGAAATTTGGCGTAGGAGTTGCTTTAGGATTGACTGCCTTAGAAGCCGCTAGTGGAGCAACCGCCATTATTTCTGGTGCGCTGGAAGAAAAAAATCCTCAAGCTTCAGAGCAGTATGGCTGGGCCTCATTAGGGTTAGGTATACCTTCAGCCGCGATGGGAATATTTGCGTTGAGTAAAGGCATCGCGAAAGGTGTCGGGGCGATAAAAAATACCCGATTGACCTTAGGTGGCACGATGAGGCAAGTTGAGTTGTTAGCTGATGGCTTATATACCTTTAGCGATACTTATAAAAATGCTAACCGTCTTAATATTGTTTCTCATGGTCAAGCGATTGGTGAGGGTTCACTGCTCGTTGTCCCACAAAGAAACGGATGGAGAAATATGGATGTTGACGAATTAGTTCAGCTTTTAAAATCTCGCTATAATTTTGATGATTATAGTAATGTCAGAACAATAGCTTGCTACTCTGGGGTGGGCGGAGAAAATTCTTTTGGTTATCGACTTGGACAGGTGTTGAAAAAGGATGTAAAAAGCTATACAGCACCGGTAACGGGTAACTTTAAAGTAACGGGTACCCCTAAAAATCCAGGTATGACTGAGCTTTTTCGGGAGGCGGAGCGATCAAATCTTTATTATGCTTTACAAGAAAGATTTGCCGAGCGGCATATTTATAGGGTTGATAAAACTAACCCATATTCGAAGTTTAACATATTTAATCATAGAGCATTTAGATATGAACCCATCAAATTTAAATATTAAATATGATCAAAAATACTAAAAGACTCATATGATAAAATGTTATTTCATAAATTAATATTACTGGTTAACTGCCGTCTATTTGGTGCTGTTTTAATGAAACAGTACTAAATAGAATAAGTTATCATTAACTATGTTAGATTTGTTATTGTATAAAAGAACAACATGACTAAATCTTATTCGCTCTATTGAAAGGAACGGTTTACAATTGATCTACTGGTTCTAAATAGTATGGTTATAAATTAACAATTATTAGCAATTTAATTTTATATTATAAATAAAATTTATAAAGCTATTAAGAACGCAGTAAAAATATATTTTGTTAGTGGATGTATTTCATTGCTGTATTAAAGAAATAAGAATAATGGCGATGATAATTATTATCCCTAATATCAAGATATTGGCTTCTATTTCATCTGGTTTATTCTTATTAATAATAAACCATTATTTATAAACTATCTTACGTAGGTATAATAAATATTTTTCATTAGTTGAATCTATAACTTTTTTTGCAGCGATGCTTTTATTGTTATTTCAATAGCTTGTTTGATTGCGGGATTACCTTGTATTAGTATGGTACCGTTTTTATATAAATAGATGCTTACTCCCTGCGGTAGTTGATAACAAAAGCAATATCCTTTTGAGATTAGTTCTATTTTACTTAAACCACATTTAGCTAAAAAATTGCTGAAAGTATCAAAACTATATGGATATTTTAACATTGTTTTTACCTTTCTATAATATTATCTGGATATTATTTAATTTATAAAATATAAAAATTGTGATCTTTAATCAATATTATGATGATCAAATATTAATTTTATGTGCTCACTAAATAATATTAATCACTCGCGAACTAGAACTAATAAATAAAGTGATAATTAGTGAAAAAACTTATTCGTTTATTTATTTCGATATTATGGCATTATTGTTATTAATTTTGTCAGGATCTACTATATTTGGCTTTTTGTTGTATATCGACATTATTCAATAGTGAGAATTTGTATATAGAGTGAAAATAATTTTCTGTAGTTACTATTTAATAAAATAAAAAATTATAAACGGTGATACAAAATTAGCATTTATCACCGTAAACATTTCTATTATTAATAATACCATCGGAGGTAATTAAATTGTAAAGGCTAAGCGATGGTTATTTTTTTATTTAAATAAACATCTTGCACTGCATTAATAAGGGCAATACCTTCTTTCATCGATTTTTTAAATGCTTTTCTGCCAAGAATTAATCCCATACCACCGGCACGTTTATTGATCACGGCGGTACGAACCGACTCTTTTAGGTCATTTGCACCAGCAGCACCGCCGGAATTAATTAACCCAGCGCGACCCATATAGCAATTTGCTAATTGATATCTCACCAAATCAATCGGATGATCGGTTGTCAAATCGCTATATACTCGCTCATCGGTGTAACCAAAGCCAACAGCTTTGAAGCCACCGTTATTTTCTGCCATTTTTTGTTTAATAATGTCAGCGCCAATGGTTGCTGCTAAATGGTTTGCTTGGCCAGTAAGATCGGCACTAGTATGATAATCATTTTTTCCTTTTTGAAAGGCTGAATTGCGTAAATATGCCCATAGAACCGTCACCATCCCCAGTTCGTGGGCGCGTTCAAAGGCAGCGGAAATTTCTTCAATCTGGCGTCGAGACTCCAATGAACCATAGTAAATGGTCGCACCAACCGCAACCGCACCCATGGCAAAAGCTTGCTCAACACTGGCATAAAGCGTTTGATCATATTGAGTTGGATAACTGAGTGTTTCATTGTGATTCAGTTTTACTAAAAAAGGAATTTTATGCGCATAACGACGTGAAACTGCGGCTAAAACACCATAGGTAGAGGCGACGCAATTACATCCAGCTTCTATAGCCAGTTCAACAATATTTTTAGGATCGAAATAGAGTGGATTAGCTGCGAAAGAGGCCGCCGCTGAATGTTCGACGCCTTGATCTACTGGCAGTATTGAAAGATAGCCACTACCGGCGAGTCTGCCGTGATCAAAAAGGGTTTGCATTGAGCGTAAAACTGAGTTTGGGCGGTTATTATCTATCATAACGCGATCAATAAAATCGTTGCAGGGTAGGTATAATTTTTCTTGGGCGATGGTTTGGCAGCGATGTTGTAATAGACTGTCAGCTTCAGAGCCTAGCAGTGTCTCGATATCGGTCATGATTTACTCCCATTTATTGACGATGTGATTGATTGTTATCCATTATCGTTTGAAAAACAAGCTGCATTGCCTTAGTTAAGAGAGGTGGATCGCTTCAGTTTAATGTTAGTTTTCGCGTTGCTAGTTAAAGTGGTGTGCACTATTTTATTAATTATTTACTGTTGTTTTGCTTAACAATATTGGCTGGCAAAAGAGTAGAAATTTATCGGCTACAAAAAGAAAAAGCTAACTCAAGGGAGATTGAGTTAGCAAAGAAGGTGGTTCCTAGTCTTACTATTAATTTCTAGTTCTACATTTTTCGCTAACTATCTTATGATAATAAATATTATGTTGCTGTGATCTAATACATAAAAATGGGATTTTTTGCTTAAATTATGCATTAATTTTATCGTTATTTAAGATCGTTTAAATTGATAACAAAAGGTTATAACTAAAGCAAACTTGTTACTGTTTACTTTAGTATTTGCAGCTATTTTACCGTTTGCAGTTGTTGCTTGCCATGGGGGTTTCTGGTTGTTGTTCCAGCCAAATTGCGAATTAATAGCGCAAAATGCAGATCAACGTCCGCAGGAATGGGGAGGTAAACTTTATAGCCATTGCCTGGTGCCACTTGAATAGGTAGATTTTTTTTATCAAATAAGTCAGTTAAGGTAAATTGGATATTACCTGCCGGTGTCATTAACTCTAAGCTATCACCCAGGCTAAATTTATTTTTTACGTCTACTTCTGCCAGCCCATCTTTGCGTTGGCCGGTGAATTCACCAACAAATTGTTGGCTATCAGAAACAGAATAACCGTATTCATAGGTTTGGTATGCATCATGAGTATGTCGACGTAAAAAACCTTCGGTATAACCTCGGTGAGCTAAGCCTTCTAATGTGGTTAATAATGTAGGATCGAAAGGTTTACCTGCAACGGCATCATCAATAGCTCGGCGATAAACTTGAGCAGTTCGAGCACAATAGTAGAAGGATTTGGTGCGTCCTTCAATTTTTAATGAGTGAACACCAATCTGAGTTAAACGTTCTACATGTTCGATTGCCCGTAGATCTTTCGAATTCATAATATAGGTGCCGTGCTCATCTTCAAAAGCGGTCATATATTCACCGGGACGTTTCGTTTCTTCAATCAAAAAAACTTTGTCAGTAGGTTGCCCACTACCTAAAGTTGGCTGAATATTTTTTATCTTTATCGGTGGGTGTTGATGAACAATATTACCGATTGCGTCTTCTTTTCCTTCCTGTACTTTATATTGCCAACGACAAGCATTGGTGCAGGTTCCTTGATTGGGATCGCGTTTATTGATATAACCCGATAGTAAACAACGGCCAGAATAGGCCATACAAAGTGCGCCGTGAACAAAAATCTCTAATTCAATATCAGGCACTTGTTGGCGAATTTCCGCAATTTCTTCAATAGAGAGTTCACGAGACAAAATAATGCGACTTAATCCCATTTGTTGCCAAAATTTTACTGTTGCCCAGTTAACGGCGTTTGCCTGAACCGAAAGATGGATCTCCATGGCTGGAAATGTTTCTCTCACTAGCATGATTAGACCAGGATCGGACATAATCAAAGCATCCGGTTGCATTTCAATAACCGGAGTAAGATCACGTATAAAGGTTTTTAATTTAGCATTATGCGGCGCAATATTAACCACCACATAAAAACGTTTTCCCATTTCATGGGCTTCTTTAATACCTTTAGCTAAATTCTCATGATTGAATTCGTTGTTACGAACACGGAGGCTATAGCGAGGCTGTCCAGCATAAACAGCGTCAGCACCATAGGCAAAAGCATAACGCATGTTCTTTAGTGAACCTGCGGGAGAAAGTAATTCTGGCGTAAACATGATGAGTTCTCAATCTGATAACAAGTCAGTACTTATTCTTAAGCGGATAAGTTTTAAGTTGTTAATTCTAACGTCTTATGGGATGAAAGCCAAATTAACCGGCAGCTGGATTGGCAAAATTTAATCAAACTGGTTCCCAACGATAACCTAAACCGTATACTGAACGAATAAATTGCCGTTGTTTATCTAATAGTTGCAGCTTGCGGCGCAAATTTTTTATATGGCTATCAATCGTGCGATCAGTAACAATACGATAATCATCATAGAGGTTATTCAGCAGTTTATCACGGGAAAAAACTTTACCGGGATGCTGGGATAAAAATTTTAATAAGCGAAATTCAGCCGGAGTTAATTCAACGGTTTGATGTTGATAATGGATCTGATAAGCGCTGTCATCAATAATCAGCTTCAGATCGCTATTTTGTGTTGTGGTTTGTCGATAGCAACGACGTAAAATGGTTTTAATTCTAGCGATCACTTCACGTGGACTAAAGGGTTTACAGATATAGTCATCAGCACCAATCTCTAAACCAACTAAGCGATCGAGTTCTTCGGTTTTTGCTGTCACAATGATAATAGGGATGTCTGAAAATTGACGTAATTGACGGCAAATGGATAAACCATCCGTTCCTGGCAACATCAGATCAAGTAAAATCAGATCCGGGGAAAAATTTTTCACGCGTTTAATGACACTATTACCCTCGAGTAACCAATCGCTCTGAAAACCTGCGGCTTGCAGATAATCAACTAACAGTTGGCCTAACTTTGGTTCATCTTCAACAACTAAAATACGGTAACAGTGATTATCGCAACTCATACACTTTGGCTTTTATGGTTATCATCTAACGGTAATTCTATGCTAATTTTTACCCCACCTAAAGAGGAGGCTGAAGCGATAATTTTGCCGCCATGGGCTTCAATAATATTGTAGCAAATGGCTAAGCCAAGTCCTGAACCGCCACTGGAGCGATTACGAGAGTTTTCAACCCGGTAAAAGCGTTCAAAGATAGCGGGATATTGATAGTCTAATAAGCCGGGTGCGCTATCTTGCCAAATGAGATAAAACCGCTGTTGTGAAACATAACCTTGAATAACCAGTGAGCCTGATGAGTGAGTATAACGTAAGCTATTTTCCAGTAAATTATGCCATAGTTGAGCTAAACGATCAGGATCCGCATTTAACGTTATTTTACTAGGCAGTGTAATATTTAACGTTATTTGTTTATCTGCAAATCGGCTACGGTAGCTACTAATAGCTAACTCAATTTGTTGGACTATATTGATATTTTTTTTTCGATAAACCAGTGAACCGCGATCAGATAGGGATAACTGATGTAAGTCATTGACAAGTTTAATTAATATATTTGTTTCAGCCAATAAAGAGTGTAATGTTGTTACAGAAAGCGGCCGAACACCATCCTGAATGGCTTCGAGCTCACCCCGTAATATAGCTAATGGCGTGCGTAATTCATGAGAGATATCTGCCATATAATCACGGCGCATATGTTCATTTTTTTCTAATGTTGAGGCTAATTGATTAAAATCTTTAGCCAATTGACCTAGTTCATCGCGGCTCGAGATCTGTACGCGAACGGCAAAATTACCGGTAGTAAGTTGGTGAGTACCCTCAAGAATATGTTTGATTGGTTTGAGAAAATTTCTCGCCAGTAAAAAGGTGGTAATCAGCGCCAGCAGCAATGAGAACATAGTTACCAAAGAACTGGTGATATGTTGTTGACGATCAAAATTAATATCCGCTTCACGACTGATTTTATCAGCTGCATTACTCATTACCCAACCGACTATCTGGTTATGATACTTAACTGGTTTTTGAATAATATCTTCACTGACAGTCGGTAATTTTCCATGACCTGAAAGTCTGTCCATATTATGATCAACAATCCAAACTTGTGTACGCCAGCTTTTTGCTGAAGATTGCGTCGGCAAAAAGTTTTCTTGTTCCAGGGTATTGATGATCCGAGTTACTGCGCGGCCATTATGTTGCAAAAAAGACCAATTGCCGGTTTGCTGATATTGTTCCGTCAGGGCTTGAGCAATTAGGCTGGTACGTAATTCATTGGTTTGTTTTATGTAGCCAATAAAACCTTGCTCAAAAGTTAATCTAATTCCCCAATGCATAGTAAAAACGATCAATAGACAGAGGGCGAAGATAGCAAAAAAAAGCTTACTGGTAACACCGCTAAAGTGTATTTTCATTCAAGCCTCGCCAACTGGCGTTTTTGTTGTAGATAGCCTTGAAGCTTATCGAAAGCGAGATAAACCACTGGAGTGGTATAGAGTGTTAATACTTGACTAACAATTAAGCCGCCAACAATGGTTATACCTAATGGTTGGCGTAATTCTGCACCATCACCATTACCTAGTGCTAGCGGTAGCATGCCAAAAATCGCCGCGATGGTTGTCATTAATATGGGTCGAAACCTTAATAAGCTGGCTTTAAATATGGCATCGTGTGCGCTTAGTTGACCCTGCCTTTGCGCCTGAATGGCAAAATCCACCATGATAATGGCATTTTTCTTAACAATACCAATTAATAACATAATACCAATCAGTGCAATTAAACTGAAAGGGGTATTAAACAGCTCTAATGCTAACAAAGCACCTAAACCAGCGGAAGGTAAAGTGGAAATAATGGTTAATGGATGGATATAGCTTTCATAAAGGATACCAAGGACGAGGTAGACTGCACCGATGGCGGCAATAATCAGAAATAATTGGGTTTTTAAGGTTTCTTGAAATATTTTTGCTGTACCCGAGAAGGTACTACGCACAGTAGGTGGTACACTTAATTGGATCATGGTTAATTCAATGGCCTCAATAGCATCATTAAGAGTGTAACCTTCATTAAGATTGAAAGAAATCGTTGATGAGGCAGATAAGCCTTGATGATTAACACTTAGTGGGGCATTAGTGGGTTGCCATTTAGCAAAAAAGGAGAGCGGAATTGCTTTACCATATTTATTAATTACAAACATTTTTGCTAATGAACTGGCATCTTGGGTATATTCAGGTGCCAATTCCATCACAACTTTATATTGATTCATGGGTTGATAAATCGTTGATATTTGTCGCTGGCCGAAGGCATCGTTAAGTAAATTGTTAGCATCTTTAACATTAATACCTAATTGTGCCATTTTATCACGATCGTAAGTTATCGCCATTTCAGAACCTTTGTCCTCTTTGTCTGAATTAACATCGGCCAGTTGTGGCAGCTCAGCCAGGGCTTTACGAACTTGTGGTTCCCACTGACGTAATTCATTAAGATCATCAGCAAGTAGGGTAAATTGATAATTAGCAGTAGCCTGCCGCCCACCAGCGCGAATATCTTGCACCGGTATAAGAAATAAGTTAGCGCCTGGTTCATTTGCCAGTTGAGTTCTCAATCGCTGAATAACTTGGTTAGCGGTTTCTTTGCGCAGGTTTTGGGGTTTTAAAGAGATAAACATAAAACCACTATTTATTCTGCTGCCACCAGTAAAACCGGTGACATTGTCAATGCTCGGATCCTTTGCCAATTGGATCATAAATTGTGTCATTTTGGTTTTCATGGCTTGAAAAGAGATACTCTGATCGGCCCGAACATAACCTAATAATCGGCCGGTATCTTGTTCGGGGAAGAATGTTTTTGGGATACTAATATAGAGATAAATGTTTAAACCGATAGTCGCCAATAAAACTAATAATACATTACGTTGATGCGCTAAAACCCAATTTAATGTGACGCCGTAACTTTGTTGTATTTTTAATAATAGCCGACCCACGCCGCTTATCTTATGTGGGCTATGTTTTTTGGTTTTTTTTAACAAATAAGCACACATCATGGGGGTAAGCGAAAGGGAAACAAATAATGAGATCAGAATGGCTGTGGCTAAGGTAATAGCAAATTCGTGGAAAAATCGGCCAACTAAGCCTCCCATAAAGAATAGTGGAATAAAAACGGCAATTAAGGAAATACTCATCGACAATACGGTAAAACCAACTTCACTAACACCAATAATAGCGGCTTTATGTGGCGCTAAGCCATTTTCTATGTGGCGCATAATGTTCTCAATCACCACAATTGCATCGTCGACAACAAAGCCAGTCGCGACCGTTAATGCCATCAGCGATAAATTATTCAGACTAAAGCCACATAAATACATAGCTGAAAAGCTACCAATAAGCGAAACGGGTACCACAATAGCGGGAATAATGGTTGCCCGGCCAGAGCGTAAGAACAAGAAAACCACTAAGATCACCAAACCAATTGCAATCGATAATGCTCGCTCAACTTCTGTCAGGGAGGCTCGAATTGTCGGTGTTCTATCTTGGGCAATGGTTAAATTAATACTTGCAGGTAGCATTTTTCTAAGTTCAGGCAGCTCGGCACGAATACGATCGACAGTAGCAATGATATTAGCGCCGGCTTCTCGGCGAATAACTAAAATGATGGCAGGTTGGCCGGCAGCCATACCGGCGGTGCGAATGTCTTGTACCGAGTCTTTGATATTAGCAACATCCTGTAATCTAACTACAGAGTTATTATGGGAATGAATAATAATCGGTTGATAATCGGCAGCGCTTTTTAATTCATCATTGGTTTTTATTTGCCAGCGGAATTGTTCATCGTGAAGGTAGCCTTGTGGACGTCGGACATTGGCATTATTAACCGCTTCTCTAACTGCATCAAGAGCAATCCCTTGATTAAATAGTGCAGTGGGATTGAGTTCAATACGTACTGCTGGCAGCGAACCACCGCTAACAGAAACTTCACTGACGCCGGCTATTTGGGCAAGACGTTGCGCTAGGCGCGTCGAAGCAATGTCATATATTTCACCGATTGGGTAGCTATTAGAAGTTAAGGTTAGGATTATAATTGGCGCATCGGCTGGATTGGTTTTGTAGTAACGTGGCCGTGATGGCATGCCGGTAGGTAGCATACTTTGCGCTGCATTTAATGCTGCTTGTACTTCTCTGGCAGCACTATTAATATCTTTATCAAGATCAAATTCCAGCATAATGTTAGTATTGCCGAGCGAACTGTTGGAAGTCATCTCGTTAATACCAGCAATTTGACCTAAAGCGCGCTCTAAGGGGGTCGCAACCGAAGATGCCATGGTTTCCGGTGATGCACCTGGCAGTGAGGCGCTAACTTTAATAACGGGAAAATCCACTTGTGGTAATGGTGCGATCGGTAGCAGCATAAACGTTAAAATACCGCATAGAGTAATTGCCACGCTAAGTAAGGTTGATGTTACCGGACGCTCGATAAATAATGCGAACAATTTCACCGCAGTGGCTCCTCTCCTTTTGATGCTCGCTGATGATGGCGGCCAGATTTCCAATAATTTGCTAGCCTGTCAAAAAGTAGATAGATCACGGGTGTGGTAAAAAGGGTTAAAATTTGACTCAAAATTAAGCCACCTACCATTCCGGTTCCGAGTGGTCGGCGTAACTCAGCGCCGACGCCGCTACTTAACATTAAAGGTAAAGCGCCAAGCAGAGCGGCCATAGTAGTCATCAAAATAGGTCTAAAGCGTAATAAACACGCTTGATAGATGGCTTCTTGCGGCGATAAACCTTGTTCTCGTTCTGCTGCTAAGGCAAAGTCGATCATCATAATGGCGTTTTTCTTAACGATCCCAATCAGTAATATAATGCCGATCACGGCGATGATATCCAGTTCATAACCTGCCATCATTAAGGCTAATAGCGCGCCAACCCCTGCGGTGGGTAGAGTAGAAAGAATGGTGATTGGATGGATAAAACTTTCATATAAGATACCCAGAACGATATACATGGCAATAATGGCCGCTAATATCAGCCATAAAGTATTAGCCAGTGCTTTTTCAAACGCTAAGGTTGCTCCCTGAAATTGAGTAATAATCTCATGAGGTAATTTAATTTGATTTTCGCTCTGTTTGATTGCTTTGACTGCGCCTTCCAACGAGCTACCTTTAGCAACATTAAAGGAAAACGTGGCTGAGGGAAATTGGGCTAAGTGATTAATTGATAAAGGCCCATATTGCTGTTCAACTTTAGCCAGAATATTGAGTGGCACGATGGTGTTTTGGTTGCTTCGCAAACGAATATTATTTAGTGCCGCGAGACCAACGCCTCCTTCAGCGCCATGCTCAAGAATAACTCGGTATTGATTGGCTTGGGTATAAATGGTCGAAATCATTCGTTGGCCAAAAGCATTATATAATGCGTTATCAATCGCCGACATACTAATGCCTAAACGACTGGCCATATCTCGGTCAACCGTTACATTGGCGATTAATCCTCTATCTTGCCAATCACTGCTTACATCAGTAAGTTGTTGATTGGCTTTTAATGTGTGGAGAAGCTTGGGTACCCATAATGAAAGTTGTTCTAACGACGTTGCTTGTAAAGTAAATTGATATTGGGTGCGGGAAATCTGTGTATTAATGGTTAAATCTTGCATTGGCTGTAAAAACAACTTAATACCGGGAATATTGTTAACCGTTTGTTGTAGCCGAGGGATAATAACGTCAATCCGTTCATGACGCTGATTTAATGGTTTAAGG
Organism: Arsenophonus sp. aPb; assembly: GCF_029873475.1. Taxonomy (NCBI): domain Bacteria; kingdom Pseudomonadati; phylum Pseudomonadota; class Gammaproteobacteria; order Enterobacterales; family Morganellaceae; genus Arsenophonus; species Arsenophonus sp. aPb. The sequence continues at coordinate 1,788,072 of NZ_CP123499.1, read as the reverse complement.
GTAATTTGCAATCGCGCATTATTGAGGGCCGAATTGCTACCATCAACACCGACAAAAGTAATGACATTTTCTACCGCTGGATCCGCTAATATTCGTTCAGTCACTTGTTGCTGCTTTTCAGCCATTGCGGCATAAGAGCTCGATTGTGGTGCTTCGATTACACCTTGCAGTAATCCATTATCTTGCAAAGGAAAAAAACCCTTTGAAATAATAATATAGAGTAATGCGGTCAGTAATAATGTGCTAATGGCGACAGCCAGTATTATCCATTCATGATTGAGAATGCGTTTAAGCCAGGCGCCATAAATAGCAATCATTTTATCAAACACTATTTCACAGCCTTGCTCGAAACGATTGTATTTGGTTTTTACCTCAGCTTTAAGTAAACGGGCACACATCATTGGTGTCAGAGTGAGGGAGACTACAGCTGAAATTAAAATTGCTACGGCCAGTGTAATAGCAAATTCACGAAATAAGCGACCAACAATATCACTCATAAAAAACAGTGGGATCAGCACAGCAATTAATGAAAATGTTAATGAAATAATGGTAAAACCAATCTCACCAGCGCCTTTCAGCGCTGCCGTTAACGGTTTATCCCCTTTTTCCAGGTAGCGAGAGATATTTTCAATCACCACAATCGCATCATCGACCACAAATCCCGTTGCTACCGTTAAGGCCATCAGGGTGAGATTATTAATCGAAAAACCACAAAAATACATGACGGCAAAAGTACCCACCAGGGATAAAGGAACAGCGATGCTTGGAATTAAGGTGGCGACTCCATTGCGCAAAAAGAGGTAAATCACCATGACAACTAATGCGATCGCTAGTATTAATTCAAATTGCACATCTTTAACAGAAGCACGAATAGTTGTTGTTCGATCGGTCAGGATATTAACCTTGACTGCTTTTGGTAAATTTTTAACTAACTCAGGTAAGATTTTCCGAATATTATCGGTGGTTTTAATAACATTCGCCCCAGGTTGGCGTTGAACATTAATCACAATGGCCGGTTTTTTATTTGCCCAAGCGCCTAATTGCGTATTTTCCGCTGCTTGTGAAATTGTAGCTATATCACCTAGCCGAATTGCGGCGCCTTGCTTATAAGCAATAATGAGTGAGCGATAATCTGCCAATGATTTCATTTGATCATTGGCAGAAAGCGTAATTGACCGAGCGGGGCCATCAAGGCTGCCTTTGGCTGAATTAACATTGGCATTGTTAATAGCGAGCCGAATAGTTTCATTATCCAGTTGCTGAGCAGCAACGGCTTGGGGGTTTAGTTTAATACGGACTGCCGGACGTTGACCGCCGGCGAGAGTGACTAATCCAACTCCATCGACCTGAGAGATTTTTTGCGCTACCCGTGTTTCAACCATATCTTGTAGTTGGGTCATAGGTAGGGCATTGGTGGTCACCGCTAAGGTTAAAATGGGCGGATCGGCCGGATTAACTTTGCTATAGACGGGTGGGTAGGGCAGATCTTTCGGTAATAAGTTACTGGCCGCATTAATGGCCGCCTGCACTTCTTGCTCAGCGATATCCAGTGCCAGTGACAATTGAAAAGTTAACGTAATTACTGAAGAGCCGCCAGCGCTTTGGGAAAACATCTGCTTTAGACCAGACATTTGACCCAACTGGCGTTCTAATGGTGCAGTGATAGCTGACGTCATCACATCAGGACTGGCACCAGGATAGAGAGTGACCACTTGAATGGTCGGATAATCAACTTGTGGCAAGGCAGAGACTGGTAAAAAACGGTAACCGATAATACCAGCCAATAAAATGGCAACCATAAATAACGTGGTTGCTACCGGGCGTAAAATAAATAACCGTGAAGGCCCACCTCCTTTTACCGGAGTCTCAAACTGCATTAAGATTTCTCCGTTGTATTTGCATAGGAAGTTAATTGAGCGTTTGGGGTAACAACCTGAACTTTTACCCCATCAACCAGCCTATCGACACCATCGGTAACAACGCCAACACCTGCGTCCAAACCGGTGGTAATAATAGTTTTTTGACCATCTTGTAAACCCACTGTGACTTTCTGCTTACTAACAACATTATTTTTATCTATTGTCCAGACAAAGTGACCAATACTACCCATCTGTAAGGCGGCGGTTGGGATCACCACCACATTTTTTAACGTATTAACTTGAATATGGATATTAATAAATTGGTTAGGAAACAGTCTATTATCTTGGTTGGGAAAACGCGCCTTCATTTTTAATGTACCCGTTGTGCTATCGATCTGATTATCGGTACTTAACAGATAACCGGCCGCAATTTGGGCGCTATTATTACGATCCCAGGCGATCACTGGAATTTTAGTGTTTTGCTGTTGAGCAATTTTGATCAATGGAATATCGGCCTCAGGTAGCGCAAAAAGGGTGTCAATCGGGGTTGTTTGAGTAATGACAACGATGGGGGAAGTTGAACTACTGGCGATGAAATTACCAATATCGACCTGTTTTAAACCAACACGACCGGCAATAGGTGCTGTAATTCGGCTATAAGTCAGTTGCAGTTTAGCATTACTAATTGCCGCTTGATCAATTTTAACACTGCCTTCTGCTTGTTGAACCAAGGTTTGCTGTCTATCTAACTCTTGTTGCGAAATAACCTTACTTGCGGCTAGTTTTTGATAACGAGCTAAATCTTGTCTAGCATTCCGTAATTGCGCCTGATCTTTGGCCAATTGTCCTTCTGCTTGTGCCAGTGAGATTTGAAACGGTCGTGGATCAATTTCGGCTAATAAATCGCCTGCCTTAACTGCTTGTCCTTCGATGAAATGCAGTGCCATTAATTGTCCTTGAACACGACTGGTCACAGTAACCGTATTGGCGGCTTGTACGGTACCGAGGGCAGTCAGAATATGAGGAATACTTTGGCGTACTGATAATGCCGCCTGCACCGGCGGCAGTGGTATTTTACGCGATTTAGTTGAGCTTAGGCTTGATGCTGAGGTTGTTGATAAGGAATCTGACGTAGTGGTTTGGTGAAGAAAATAACGCCAGGCAAACATCCCACAAAGGGATAAAAAAATAATGGCAATAGCAAATATGACAATTTTTCGGCGGCGATTATTTTTGTTCATCATGTCCTTAGCATTCTTATTGTGCTGGCAATAGTAGATATTTTTAATTGCTTAAATAAATTATTTACACTCTATAGTTTAGCGAGTATTTGCTATAAAAAAATGAAGGAAATGTGGAAATTATACCAGTCAGTGTGCGATAAGCATAAATTAGCTAAATGTTATAGATTAAAATAGTGATCATCAGTAAATGGGTTTAATAGCACCATCTAGATAAGTGTCTAATAACAAAAAAGAATTATTAACAGTAATTAAATAGTGGTTTTTTTAAAAATATTATTTGATTTTATCAATTGCTAACATACCATCTCGCTTTCATTATAAATTAATCAAGGAATGATTATGCGAGTACCGACTAGTAAGAATGCGGATCTTGTTATTGATTCAGCTCACACTTCATCAGACTCACCTTCTCGTTTTCAACGTTTAAGGCAGGTAATGTCGACTATTTACAATGATTATAAAGTGGCAATACATCGAAATAATTGTCAACGCATGAAGAAATTAGTTAACAAAGAGTGTAACTTCGTTAGTCAATTTTTAATTAAGATTCGGCTCAGTGGCAATAATTTGTCAGGTATTAATTTGCAACATGCTAATTTGGCATCTCTACCCTTGAGTAGGGTCAATTTATCTCACGCTGAATTACAATATGCTGATTTAAATCATAGTAAATTGCAAAATGCGTTATTGCCAGCAGCTAATTTGACAAAAGCCAATTTATATCGAGCAAATTTACGTGGCGCGGATTTACATGACGCGGTTTTATGTGGTGTAGATTTAGGGGGTGCTCATTTACGTGGAGCGAATTTACATGGCGCCAATTTGTCTGGCGTGAATTTAACTGAGGTGGACTTATTTAACGTAGATTTAAGTGCGGCAAATTTAGCTGGTGCGAATTTAACAAAGGTAAAACTGATTGGGGCAAAGTTAGCTGGTGCAAGTTTTCGTGGGGCAAATTTAGCTAAGGTAAATTTATTAGGCGTAGATCTAAAGAAAGTGGATTTAAGGGAGGTGGATTTTAGAGAAACGGATATCTATATCACGACTTTACGTGGGATGAATTTAAGTGGCGCAAATTTAAGTGGCAAGAACTTAAGTAAGATAGATTTACGTGGCAGTAATTTAAGTGGCACGAATTTAAGTGGTGCGGATTTATGTGGCGCAAATTTAAGTCAGGCTAAATTAATTGGTGCAAACTTATGTGACATAAAGCTACCTTGCTGGAATTACGATAATTTGGATCGTTATCTTAATCACATAAATAATCGGTATAGTCTGCTTAAAACTATCGCCAGCATTGACGTTAAGTATCGTAACGAGAAAATCGCGCTGGTTCACCAGTTAATTAATTCATTAGACCAGCGTTCTGCAGATATTTCATTGTCATCAGTAGTAGAGCCCTTGTTAGATACGTTGGCTACTGTGCCCTATAATCAGGATCCGATAATTATTAACTGGCTCAATAACAATATACTGCCGCTCTATTTGGCCAAATATGATACCAGTATGATGCCGGTATTAGCTGATCCGCTGTTGGCAACTTTGTTAAATTGTATTAACAAACAACAGGAGCTGATGTTTAGTCATAATGGGGCTTTTATTCAGATGATTTCACAAGCGATGGCGGGGGACAGTTGTTTTAGGCATCAGACTAAAACTCTGTATCATCATTATCTACAAGATAACCGTGTAGCGTTTTATACGATGAATCCTGATTTTGGTGATTATGCCGGCAATCCTGACTGGTCTGATAAAGAGGCTAATAATTTTATATTGCTCTCTAGGCCGCCCAATAGTGGCTATGCCATGATGATGTCACAAAACCAGCTACAGCAAATGTTGGATGTGCAAGGGAAAAAAGCGGATATCAACTGGCATAACTTCTATCTGTATCAGGGGCAGGAGGATATTGGCCCGGCAGATTATCAGTTAGATACGCTTTTTCAACATCATTTTAAATTATTTATGGCAAACTATCGTTTTCATCAACAGCAAGCTAAATTTGGCCAACTATTAGTCACTTTACAGCTAGGTGAGTTACAGCCCATCTTTCAAACCGCGATAACGAAAGCTTTTTGTAAAATAAAGTTAATCGATTTTGACAGTCAAACTGAATTGGCAACTATATTTAATGATAAGTTTGAGCCATATACGGAAAATGGCGTAACAGGTTATCGCTTAACCGCTGATTACACGCAACAATTGCTGCAAGCTTATCATTTATCTAACGCCGATAAACTAACGCAGGCACAAATCTTATTAAGCTTGGCCGCTGTTTTTAGCAAATATTCTTCCAGTGCAATATTTGGTACGGAAACTGAGTCACCGAATGCATTAAGGTATTTTGCTTTTGCCTTAATGGAAAAAGCACATCAATTATCACCGCCAATATTTCGTTCTGAAAAACAGTATAAAGACTGGATGGCGCAGGTACATCAATTAGTACCACTAACATTTTCTTCTGAAGAACAGTATAAAGATTGGTGTGATAGATTGCTGGGTTACAATAACGTGTTTAGCTGTACGGCGGTGCTGTCAACCATGATGGTTGAGCATATAAAAAATCATTTCCCTATCCTGCTGTCTAGTATTATGCCGCCTGCCTGGAATTAGTTACGCTAATTCTATTGTCTTAAATTTAATTGATGATGCGTCTTTGATTGTTTGTTATTAGGGACGTTAATTTTATCGCTTTCGCCGTGTTTGTTTAATAGACAAACAAAGCAATCGGCTGAAAATAGATTTTATGGCAGATAAATAAATAATCAATGTTAAAAAATGACAAAGATAATAATTCATAGCCGTTAAATAGCGGTTTTTTGCAATTATACTCCATTAATCACTCATATATTATTCTTTTCTGATTGTAAATTAATCAAGGAGTGATTATGCAAGTATCCTCTTCTAATGGAACTAATTCTGTCTTTCATACAACAAATACCTCAACGGAAGCATTTTCTGACTTAGCGATATTAAGACAAGCCATCCCAGATGACTGTAGTGTTGATAACAAAAGGGATTTACAACAACGCAAACGTGAGATTTTAGATAAATTAATTAAGCAACGTCCGGTTGATGCTGAGCTGGATTTGCGTAAGGCTCAACTAAATGGAGTTAATTTAGCGATGCTTGATTTTGAGCGGGCTAAATTGCAAGAAGCTAATTTAGATGAAGCCGATTTAAATGGTGCTAATCTGCAAATAGCTAATTTGACAGATGCCACACTAAAAAACGCCAGATTGGATAATACCAATCTTGATTATACCTGTCTCAATAGCGCTAAGTTGAATGAGGCAACATTATGCCATGCTAGGTTATATAAAACTAAGCTAATAAAGGCGGATCTGAGAGATGCTAATTTGAATGATGCTAAGTTGTTTGATGTTGAGCTACATGAGGCTATTTTGCAAAATACTAAATTAGTGAAGGCTGATTTACAGCAAGTAAAATTTGTTGGGGCTAATGCGTGCCAGGCTGACTTTAGTCACTCTAATTTACAATCTAGTGTTTTTATTGAGGCAGATCTTGCAGATGCTAATCTAAGTCATACTAATTTAAGCTCCACTAATTTCACTAAAGCTAAGTTGAATGGTGCCAACTTAAATGACGCTAATTTTACTAAAGCTAAGTTGAATGGAGCTGACTTAAGTAAGGCTAATTTTAATGGCGCTGATCTTAACGGTGCCGATTTAACTGACGCTATTTTAGATGAGTCAGTGCTAAGTGATATCGCTTTTCCGGTTTGGAATATTGATAATTTAGATCGTTATCTTAACCATATTAACAATGACTTTAGTTTGTTAACGACTATCGATAGTATTGATGCAAAATATAAAAAAATAAAAATTAGCTTGGTATATCAGCTAATGAATTCATTAGACAAAAACCCTGAAGAGTTTTCACTATTATCGGTGGTAGAGCCTTTGTTAAATACCTTAGCAAAAGCGCCATATAACGAGGATGAGATAATTATCAACTGGCTGAATAACAATATCTTGTCACTCTATTTGACAAAATATGATATCAGTATGATGCCGGCATTAGATAATTCCCGATTGGCAACCTTACTGACCTGCATTGAAAACAAGCCAGAACTGATGTTTAGCCATAATGGCGCCTTTATTCAGTTAATTTCACAAATAATGGCGGGGGATAGTAGCCTTAAAGAGCAGACTAAAAGGCTGTATGATTGTTATCTAAGAGATAGTCGTATTGCACTTTATACGATGAAGCCTGATTTTGGTGATTATGCTGGCAAACCTGACTGGTCAGATAAAAATGCTGATAATTTTATTTTGCTCTCTAGGCCGCCCAATAGTGACTATGCCATGATGATGTCACAAAACCAGCTACAACAAATGTTGGATGTGCGAGGGAGAAAAGCGGATACCAATTGGTATGGTTTTTATCTCTATCAGGGGCAGGAGAATATTGGCCCGGCAGATTATCAGTTAGATACCCTTTTTCAACATCATTTTAAATTATTTATGGCAAACTATCGTTTTCATCAACAGCAAGCTAAGTTTGACAAATTATTAGCTACTATAGAGCTAGGTGAATTACAGTCCACTTTTCAAACTGTGATAACGCAACGCACTTCTCAAATAAAATTAATTGATTTTGACAGCCAGACTAAACTGGCGGCGATATTTAACAATAAGTTTACACAATATACCGAAAATGGCGTAACAGGTTATCGTTTAACCGCCGCTTACACACAAAAATTGCTGCAAGCTTATAATTTATCCAACGCCGATAAATCAACGCAGGCGAAAACCTTATTAAGCCTGGCCGCGGTTTTTAGTAAATATTCTTCTAGTGCAATATTCGGCACTGAATACGAGTCACCGAACGCATTAAGGTATTTTGCCTTTGCCCTGATGGAGCAGGCACATCAATTATCACCGCCAACATTTCTATCTGAAGAACAATATAAAGATTGGGGCGATAGATTGCTGGGTTACCATAATGCTTTTAGCTGTACGGCAGTAATATCAACTGATATGATTACTCATATTAATGCTCATTTCCCAACCATATTAGCGGGCATTATGCCACCGGCTTGGAATTAATACGCATATTTTTATTGTTAGTTATTAGCCAATTTTTTCCGCCTAGGTATTAGTCTTATGACTGATACTCTTTTGCATTATTATCCTGATGTTATTAACGACTTAGTACATTTTGAACCGGGTTATCCGCATCAGGGTTGGATTTATCTGGCTGATGATTTTGCCATCCTTGATAAGCTAGGGGTAAAAAACCAACCAAAGTAGCTAATATTGCCACTGTATTGACATAGTAAATTGGCGCCAACTGAGACTGTTGTAACCAGAAGCCAGTGATAATTGGCGTTAAGCCACCAAAGATCGCATAGGCAATATTATAGGCAAAGGACAGGCCGGAATAACGAATAGCCGGAGGGAACGCTCGGGTCGAAATAATTGGTGTTAAAACAACCGCGCCGACGAAGAATCCCATAATGGCATAATAGCTACTTAACGCTAAAAATGAGAGAGAGGGTGATAATATATAATAAAAATAGCTAGTTGAAATAATAAGTCCGCTGTAGGCAACAAGCAGGGTGATACGCGAGCCAATTTTATCACTTAAATAGCCCCAAAAAATACAACCAACTGTTAACATTAACACCGCAATGCAGTTGGCTTGTAAAGCGCTATTGCGATCAATATGGTAGATCCCACGTAAAATAACGTCAGGCGTCATTAAAATGATCACGATAATAGCGGTAGATAAAGACCAGGTTAACGCAGCGGTGATCAAACAAGCTTGCTTATGTGATGTTAACACCGTCTTAATCGGTAACTGACTACTAAGCGCTTTTTGCGCCGCTAACTGTTTGAATATCGGTGTTTCCTCTAAAAAACGGCGCAGATAGACAGAAATAAAGCCAAATAAACCACCAAGAATAAATGGGATACGCCAGGCAAAGTCAACAATTTGTTGTTCGCTAAAATGATATTCAATACTAATGGCTATCATAGAGCCAAGTAAAATACCGCCGGTAATACCCGAAGTTAGTATGCCAATACCTAAACCATAACACTGTTTTGGTGTGTGTTCAGCGATAAACACCCAGGCACCTGGCATTTCTCCGCCAATTGCCGCCCCCTGCATAATACGCATTAGTAGTAATAGTAGTGGAGCGGCGATACCAATTGTTGCATAAGTGGGTAGGGAGCCGATGACTAAAGTAGGTAGTGCCATCATAAATATACTTAAACTGAACATGCGCTTACGACCGATTTTATCGCCATAATGTGCCATAATAATGCCACCTAACGGACGAGCCAGATAACCGGCAGCAAATAAGCCAAGAGTTGCCATCAGCGCGAGAAATTGATTGCCACTTGGGAAAAAAAGTTGCGAGATGATTTTGGCGTAAAAGACAAAAATAACAAAATCATAAAATTCAAGTGTGCCACCTAACGAAGATAGACCCAGTGTTTTATAATCTTGTCGATTTAATGGCCTGGCAACAGGCTGACTTTGCATGTTGGTTAGCGATGGCATGTTTTATCCTTTTTATTTTCTTAATTGGCAAAATAGTGTACGGGTATGCTGGATAAATTATTCTAACAATTGGTGCAATTTGTTGATTGGTTTTATTTTTCAATCATAAAAAGATTAAAGTAATAATGATATTTCATTTAGCTGAAATCATTATCCGTTTATCATCTGGAAGTTATGACAAATAATCTTCTATTTTATCGTCATTGTCTATATAAACATCAATAGCGGATTTTATGATATCTTACTTTGAATGGGCTTTAAATGGCTTAAATATTAGGTTATTGGCTTTTAATTAAAATGATAACTAGCAAAAACAATAATGGAATTTAAATAAGAATGCATTCTATTTTAGAAATATAAATAGATTAAATTGTTATATTTGAATTCATACATAGAGAAAAATTTGCTTATTAATTTAAATAGAAAAGATGTTTAATAAGTTGGGTTTCAAGGCGCTATTCTAATATTACAGTAATAGATTAGCGCTGGCGATTCAAATTAGAAAAAGGGTTGCTAAGCCTAAGAAAATAAAAAAGCCACCGGTATCAGTTATTGCGGTTATCATCACACTTGAGCCAATAGCCGGATCTCGACCTAGTTTTACCATAATTAATGGGATAATAACACCCATTAATGCGGCCATCATTAAGTTCAGTATCATGGCTAACGTCATCACTGCACCCATCTCTAGGTTACCATAAAGTAAATAGGTGACGATGCCCATGATCCCGCCCCAAACAATGCCATTAATTAAGGCCACCCCTAACTCTCTGAGTAAGAGAAATGAGAAATTACCAGTCTGGATCTGATGCAAGGCAATTGCCCGCACAATCATGGTGATAGTCTGATTGCCAGTATTGCCACCAATGCCAGCTACAATAGGCATTAATGTTGCCAGCGCGACAAGTTGTGAAATGGTATTTTCGAAAACGCCAATTACCCGTGAGGCGATAAAAGCGGTGCATAAGTTAATGGCAAGCCAAGTCCAGCGAGTTTTTACCGCTTGTCCGACGGGGGCAAAAACATCTTCTTCTGGACTTAATCCTCCCATTCGCCGAATATTGCTATCACTCTCTTCATTGAGATTATCAACTATATCTTCAACGGTTAGGCGTCCCATTAATAAACCATTATTATCAACCACAGCAGCCGAGATCAAATCGTATCGTTCGAAAGCACTTGCGGCGTCTTCCGCTTTTTCGTCGGGCAAGAAGCTTACTGTGGCGGTTTTCATCACATCAGCCACGGTTTTTGTTGGTGATGCAGTTAAAATCGTCGTTAACGGTAATTCTCCTTGTAAGCGATTTTGCATATCAACAATAAAAATTTTATCGGTTGCTTCAGGAATATTGCCTCGTTGCCGGAGATAGCGTTGAACAGTTTTCAGGCTAACGTTAGGTCTAACGGTAATAAATTCAAAATCCATCATTTGACCAACGCTATCTTTTGGATATTGCAAGACTTCACGGATCTGATTACGTAGACTGGGATCAAGATAAGTCAATAAGCGACGCATTGTATCGCGAGGTAAATGTTCAGCGATATAGGCTTGTTCATCAACATGTAGATTAGCAACAGCACGTAGCAATTCTCTATCCGACATGTTTTTTAGTAAACTTTCCCAGACTGAGGTTGACGCCTCAACCAATACCTGGCCGCGTTTATTATTATCGATTAAATACCATAACGATGAACGTTCATCATATGGTAACATTTCTAATAGATCAGCAATATCTGCGGCATGTAAGGCATGTAATAGTGATTTAATTTGAATGATTTTTTTATCATGTTTTAGGATAGATAAGCTTTGTTGTTTGTTATGTTGGGTGGCTAATATTTTAATTGTCTCTTCATTTTCCATAAAAAGCGTTAAAATATCTTGCCTAATTTGAGCCAGCTTTTGGGAATGTGGATTAATAAGTGAGGTAATATTTGATGAAAAGGCTGGTTGAGACATGGTTATCCTTAAATACTAATAGTCGTAACCTATTATCAGGTATTATCATTTATAAGACTTTTGATTAAATGCACACATTATTTAAACAACTACTATCAGCAGCAGGATAGATAAGTTATCAGATAGAAATTAAGTAATTAAATTAGATTTATATTTGGTAAATTTTATTTTTTATAATACCAAAATATCAAGTAGATTCCTCTTTAATTTTTAATTTCCAACCAGGTACCTCTTGCCAGTATTTTTGTTCTTTTTCTAAATCTAGCAGCATTAACGCATTTTGCTGTAAATAGTGAGAAGGGAAATAGAGTGTCCAATGGCTTTGATCGGTTTTTAAACGTAGTGAACTTGGCGTTGTTGTTGATTGACGCTGATTATTAAGTAGGGTAGCTAACCGTAATAGTTGGATCATGGGTAATAATTGTTTTTTCTTAAATAGATTGAACTTAGGAATATCTTCAGACTTGATGCTTTTTTTATGGTACCTAACTAATGTTGCCAATAATAATTGTTGCTCTTGGTTAAATCCCGGCAGATTAGTATTGTGTAAAATATAGGCAGAATGACGGTGTAAGCCATTATGATTTATATTTAACCCGACCTCATGCAGCATCGCTGCCCAGGTAAGTAGCACTTTCAATTGTGGGTTAACCAACTTGGGATTTTGTTTTGCCCATTGTTGATAAAGAATTTTGATGGTTTTTGACACTCGCTGGGTTTGTTCGCGGTCAATATTATAGTGCTCAGCTAAACTTAACGCGGTGCGCTGGCGAATGTCTTGATGACGAAAACGTCCTTCCATTTCATATAGAACTCCTTCACGTAAAGCGCCGTCAGATAAAGATAATTGTTTGATCTGCAGCGAATCAAATATACCATATAAAATGGCCAATCCCGGAACAAAAACATGCGCACGCTCTGCCGATAAGCCAGGCAGATCGAGGGATTTAAAATTTTTATACTTTAGAACTAATTTTTTTAGTTTAGCTAAGCGCTCAGGGGTGATGATGCCATCTGAGTCACCCAACTGGCAAAGGACTTCATGGATTGCTTTGATGGTTCCTGAAGCGCCAAAAGCACAGTCCCAACCTTTCATTTGATATTGGCAAGCAAGATTTTCTAGTTTTTGCCGGCTTGCAAAATAGGCGCGCGCAAAATTAGTTTCATTAATGATATTATTGGCAAAAAATTGGCGGCCATAACTGATGCATCCCATTTTACGGCTTTCCATTAATAAAGGCTTAAAATCTTCACCAATAATAAGTTCCGTTGAACCACCGCCGACATCAATCACCAACTTCCGCCCTTTCTCTGGCTGGGTATGTTCGACACCCATAAAAATTAGTCGCGCTTCTTCTTGGCCTGAAATAATTTCAATTGGGTAGGGTATGATGGCTTTAGCACGTTGCAAAAACTCTTTGACGTTAACCGCTTCTCGTAAGGCATGAGTGCCAACAATACAGACATTATCAGCAGCAAAACCTTGTAAACGTTCGGCAAAAAGCGCTAAGCAGGTTAAAGCACGCTGAATTGAGTCTTCGTTTAATTGGTTATGCTCATCTAAGCCATCAGCCAGATGAACGCGTTTTTTAATGCGGGTTAAAATTTGTAAAGCGCCATTAACGATTCGCGCGACAATCATATGAAAGCTATTAGAGCCTAGATCAATGGCAGCAATTTCCATCGGCCTCGATGCTGAAGGTTTTGTTAATGGCATAGTGTTAAGCTCTTGTCTCTGGATGTTCTAGTGATTTTAAATAATCGTAGACGGCAAGTTGGGCTTGGATTTTGCGTTTATTACCGCGCGGTACGTAACGATTAGTCAACTCTTTATCGATATAACGAGCTTTAACTGTATCGTTAAATTGTAATTCAAGAATGTCGAGCACGCGTTGTTTCAGTTGTTGATCAACTAATTTAACGGCAACTTCAATACGAAAATCGATATTGCGCGTCATCCAGTCAGCCGATGAGATAAAGACTTCTTCGTTGCCATTGTTACTAAATACATAAACTCTATCATGTTCAAGAAAGCGGTCAACAATGCTAGTAACTTGAATATTTTCACTGAAATTAGCTTGGCCAGGAACCAGTGAACACATGCCGCGGATCAGCAGGCGAATTTTTACGCCAGCATTGGAGGCATCATAAAGACGATTAATTAACTCTTTGTCGTCTAAATTATTAATCTTTAGTAAGATAGCGGCCGCTTTTCCCGCCTGAGCGTTGCTAATTTCCCGCTCGATCAGTTGTGTCAGCCGAGTGCGTGAATTTTGCGGTGAAACCATGAGATTTTCAAAACTTACGGGTCGATAAGGATTTTCAATAAAGTTAAATACCCGCCTTACTTCATTGGTAATTTGTTGATTGGCCGTTAATAATGAATAATCGGTATAAAGGCGAGCGGTTTTTTCGTTAAAATTGCCGGTGCCAATGTGGGCATAACGAATAATTTCACCTTGTTCGAGGCGGGAAATAATAAACAGTTTAGCGTGGATTTTCAGGCCAGGTGCAGAAAAAATAACATGTACTCCGGCTTCAGTAAGATGCTTAGCCCAATGAATATTGGCCTCTTCATCAAATCTAGCTTGTAATTCAACCACCACGGTGACTTTTTTACCGTTGTGAGCAGCATTAATCATCGATTCAATGATGCGTGAATCCTTGGCTACACGATAAATATTGATTTTAATTGTCAACACGTTGGGGTCAAAAGAGGCTTGTCGTAATAATTCTATCGTATGTTCAAAAGTGTAATAAGGATAGTAGAGGAGAACATCTTTTTCTCTGATGGCATCAAATCCATTACGGAAGTTATCAAAACGACGATGACGTAAGCGCGGCAGTGGCTTATTAAGTAAATTTTTATTACCTTCATTTGGAAATTTAATGAAATCTTTAAAGTTATGATAACGGCCACCTGCAATCACTGAGTCATCATTAGATAGTCCGAGTTTTTTTCTCAGCAGCTCAACCATTTCATCAGGCATGTCGCGTTGATAAACAAAACGAACTGGTTCGGCATTAAGACGCTGTTTTAAACTGGATGACATCAACTCTAGCATGCTAGATTCCATCTCAGTAGTTAAATCATATTCTGCATCGCGCGTCATTTTCATGGCGTAGGCGTTTAATTGGTCGTAATCAAAAAAGCCTTTAAATATTTCGTCTAGACAATAACGCAAAATATTATCTAGCAAGATCATTGATTTCCTGCGTTTCGGCATTTCAGGCGGTAAGTGAATAAATCTAGGCTGTTTGCCAGCTGGAATTTCAAGTAAAGCATATTGAATATTCTGTCCCTGGATAATCTCAACGGCTAAATAGGTATAGTCATCTTTCAGAAATTCAACTAAATCCGTTTCTGGTGTGATCAAAATAGGCGTAATATGTTGACGAAGTTGTTGGCGAAAAAATTGTCGTAACCAAATTTGTTGGTTTGGTGAAATTTGCCGTTCATTAATTAGGAAAATTTGGTTATGTGCCATTTCAAGTAATAGCTCGTTATACAATGAGTCAAATTCTTGATCGAGCTTGGCAACTTTACTTTCAATTCTCTTTAGTAGCTGGCGTGAACTGGATGCCGTTCCTCGTTCTTCATTAATTAATATTCGGCGCTTAACATCGGCAAATCTAATTTTATAAAATTCCTCAAGGTTATTGGAATAAATGCCCAAAAATCGCATGCGTTCAATCAGCGGATTACGTTTATCTGCTGCTTCTTGCAAAACTCGCTCATTGAATGATAGCCAACTGATCTCTTTTTCAGTATAGAGTCGATCTTGAGACATCTTTACTCCATAACCATTATTGTTATTTAGTAATACGGGATATTGATACTTACCAGCTTATCTGATTACTGATGATTTTTCAGGTATTTTATTACTCTCTACGCGAGATTTTTTTTTCATTTCACTGTATTGATGTTGAAAAATACTCATCCGAATGACGGTACGATATTTGCCATTAATAAAAAATTCATCTACCAGATCGCCTTCAATATGAAAACCCAACTTTTTATAAATATGTAGCGCTTTGGTATTTTCTTTATCGACAATCAAGTAAACTTTATAGAGGTTTAGGACCGAAAAGGCATAATCCATTGCTAAGTTAGTGGCTTTTGCCGCATATCCTTTACCTTGAAATGCCGGATCAATAATAATCCCAATTTCAGCTCGACGATGAATGTAATTTATTTCTACTAATTCGATTAAACCAATTTTAGTGCCTTCATTTTCAATAATGAACCGACGTTCTAACTGATCATGAATGTGTTTATCATACAAATCGCTTAATTCAACAAAGGCTTCATAAGGTTCTTCGAACCAATAACGCATAACACTGGCGTTATTATCTAATTGATGGACAAATGGGAGATCTTCACGTTCTAAAGGTCGTAATGTAATCGACTCGTTTTTTTT
Organism: Arsenophonus sp. aPb; assembly: GCF_029873475.1. NCBI lineage: Bacteria > Pseudomonadati > Pseudomonadota > Gammaproteobacteria > Enterobacterales > Morganellaceae > Arsenophonus > Arsenophonus sp. aPb. The sequence continues at coordinate 1,772,057 of NZ_CP123499.1, read as the reverse complement.
GCCAGTAGGCATTTGATACCTCGATTGGAAGTAAAACTTAGCATATAAAAATAGTCACTATGGATGTTCTGCATTTTTAGTCACTTTGATCAGTCAAAAAATAACAGAATCAAGCTGAGTGATAAATAAGGGCAACTATATTTTAGCAATAAACTCAGTTTTCGATAACTAATTCGTTAAGTATTGGGTGATTATTACTACAAAATTAGTCAATTAGACTTGATATAAATATGGGGCTATATGAGTATACAAAATTGTGATGCCATAGGCATCACATAGCGAGGGATGATGTTAATCTTCATCATTGGCGTAACCTTGTTCAGGTAATTTACAACCATCTAAGAAAGCTGAATTATTAACCATCACTAATCGATCTTTAACAAACCAATTAATGACTAATGGATAAATACGATGCTCTTGTGTTTGAACGCGCGCAATAATATCTTGCACTTGATCTTCCGCAAAAATAGGTACTTTAGCTTGTAAAATAATCGGGCCTGCATCTAATTTCTCAGTGACAAAATGAATAGAAGTACCATGCTCTTTATCACCATTTGCCAGCGCTTTACGGTGGGTATTTAATCCAGGATACTTAGGCAATAGAGAAGGATGAATATTAATTATTTTACCTAAATAATGGCTGACAAAGCGTGGTGTGAGAATGCGCATGTAACCCGCCAGTACAATCAGATCTGGCTGATATTGTGCTATCTCGGTCATGAGTGATGCATCATAAGTCTGGTTATCTGCGTAATCCGTTTTTGGCATCACAACGGTTGGGATCGCGGCTTGCTTAGCCCGTTCTAAACCATAAGCCGTCGGATTATCACTGAAAACCGCACTAATTTTTGCGGTAATATTTTGTTTTTGGCAAGCATCAATAATGGCTTGTAAATTACTGCCGTTGCCAGAAATTAATATCACGAGATTTTTCATTTGCTGATTGTCACCTGTAGTTCATTCGCCTTGCTCGCGACAATTTCACCAATGAGCCAGGCATTTTCACCCAGTTGATTGAGCAGTTGTAACGCGCCAGAAACTTCTTCTGCCGGTATTACAATTACCATGCCAACACCACAATTAAAGGTGCGGTACATTTCATGAGTCGTTACATTACCGGTTTGTTGTAACCAACTAAATATGGCTGGCCATTGCCAGCTCGCGCCATCAATTTGCGCTTGGGTATTTGCTGGTAAAACACGTGGAATATTTTCCCAAAAACCACCACCGGTTATATGGGCAATGGCATGAATATCCAGTCTTTCAATTAACGCTAGAATATTTTTAACATAAATGCGCGTTGGTGCTAACAAACTTTCTGCCAGTGACTTATTTTCTAGTTGTATGGTGGTTGGATCTACTTGGTTTAGCTGTAGGATTTTTCTAATTAATGAATAGCCATTGGAATGAGGGCCACTAGAGCCTAAAGCAATGAGGGCATCGCCAGCTTTAACTTTGCTACCATCAATAATTTTTGTTTTTTCGACTACACCAACACAAAAACCGGCTATATCATAATCGTCGCCATGATACATACCCGGCATCTCTGCTGTTTCTCCACCGACCAGGGCACAGCCTGATTGTTTACAGCCTGCTGCAATGCTTTTGATCACATTGCTAGCTGTGTCCACATCTAGTTTACCAGTTGCGTAATAATCGAGAAAAAAGAGGGGCTCCGCTCCTTGAACAATTAGATCATTAACGCACATGGCAACCAAATCAATGCCAATGGTATCATGGCGTTTTAAATCCATAGCTAATCGCAGTTTGGTTCCGACACCATCGGTGCCTGAAACTAATATTGGCTCACGATACTTTTGTGGTAAGGCACACAGTGCGCCAAATCCGCCTAATCCCCCCATTACTTCTGGGCGGCGGGTTTCTTTAACTGCACCTTTAATACGTTCGACCAGTATATTACCTGCATCGATATTGACACCAGCATCTTTATAGCTGAGAGAAATTTTATCTGTCACAGCAAGCTCCCAAGGCGATTGCATTTAGTAAAATAGATGGAAACAACGATAATTCTACCAGCCTAAGCAAACGTTTGCGAGACTCTTTATTGGTTTTGATAATAAAGTGCAAAAGCGCGTAAAATGAATTTTATATATGGAAAACCTTAATCTAGCAGTGGAAGAGGGCAGAAAAAGCGCTATAATCTGCTAATTTTTTATTTGTAGATAGTTTGTACTGAAGGAGAGTAGCGTGAAAATCGTTGAGGTAAAACACCCGTTAGTTAAACATAAATTGGGTTTATTACGGGACAAAGATATTAGTACTAAACGTTTTCGTGAATTGGCCTCAGAAGTGGGCAGTCTTTTAACTTATGAAGCAACAGCAAACTTAGAAACCGAGACAATTGCAATAGAAGGTTGGTGTGGTCAGGTAAACATCGAGCAAATTAAAGGAAAAAAAATTACCGTTGTGCCAATTTTACGTGCTGGATTAGGAATGATGGATGGGGTATTGGAAAATATTCCTAGCGCCCGTATAAGTGTTGTAGGTGTTTATCGTGATGAAAAGACGTTGGAGCCTATTTCATATTTTCAAAAGCTGGCTTCAAATATTAATGAACGCATGGCATTGGTTGTTGATCCGATGTTAGCTACCGGTGGTTCAATGATTGCCACGATTGATTTACTTAAGCAAGCAGGCTGTCAGGTTATCAAAATATTGGTATTAGTTGCCGCACCCGAGGGTATTAAAGCACTAGAGGCTGCTCACCCCGATGTTGAACTTTATACCGCATCGATTGATGATCATTTGGATGAACATGGTTATATTGTTCCTGGTTTAGGTGATGCGGGCGATAAGATATTTGGTACTAAGTAACATTTATCGTTTAAGTTATTTTTTATTACTGATAGTCATTGAAAATAAATAAGATTGGCTGCGATACCAATCTTATTAAGCGTGAAAACTATTATTTTAAATTTAATTAGTTAATTTTTGGGCGTTTTTTTCGCTCTATTTTTATCCAACCAACGTTTTAGCCCTTCATAATTTTTATTTAATTCAATTTTGGCATTTTCTTCTGTCAGTTTATTGGGATCAAAAATAAACTCTTGTGCTATGTAATTAAAATCATAGCCGGAAGCGGGGTTAGAATACATACTGTAATAGAATAGTTTAGCTTGTTTGTCTGCTTTTATTACTGGTTCAATAAACTGAATAAAATTATGCTCCTCTTCATTAAATTTTACAAAATCCGTTAGATTGGTTGCTAACTCTTTAGTTAAACTAGCACGTTCATCATTGTCAATAAATTTATGCGTGGCAATAATATGTTCAGCTAATTGGTGTGGATTACTAGTTTTGAAATTGCTTGAGCGGCTATTAAAATTTAAAATATAGTTACAGGTTCTAATTTGATAGAGATAATCTAAGTAGTTCCTTAAATAAAGCGATGCATTATCTAATGAATTAGTCGGTGCCCATTTTGATTGGTCACGGATATTAGTTATTATTGTGGTAACAAAATTTGTCGGTGAAGCGGCCAGTTTTTTGGCATTTGTGTCTCTATCATTATTTTCATTCCATTGATTATCATCTTGGATGGCTTTTTCTTTTCCATGACCAAATATTTCAGCACAACCTAATAAATGACTAATATTTTCACCACTATATTTTGATGTATCAATAGAATTATCGATACTGTTAAATTTATTTGTATTTATCATAAATATTCCTTTAATTAAAATAATTAATTTTATAATTTATTGAGTCTAATTTTTATTAAAATTTTTTATCCACTAATTTAAAATATATTGTCATAATTTTATCAAATAAAACTGTAATGATTATTCTCCTGATACTAACCAGATAACCTATATTATTATTTAATTTTAATATACTATGTATAATTAATTATGATATAAGAAAATCATTGGCATTTTTTTATTTTGTAATCAAAGTAGTAAAGTATATTAATTAAAACACAGCAAATAGTTATTATTTTCTACTTTGGTATTGTTTTGTTTTAACCAATCAGAAAGTAGGGAAAATTTAACCTGAATAATACTTTTTATATCTTTAGGTGATAAGTTAAAGTCCATAAAATGAAGTGTTAATCTTGCTATCTTAATTACGATAAAATTTGCTTTTTTTGGTGATTAGTCCTAAGAAATGGTTTTTATCTTACCAGAGCTTACTTAATTTTTGATACAATTTTCTGTTATGAAATTAAAATATTAAAAGGTGGGCTTTATTGATCAGTTTTGATGAGTAATAATATATCAATTATTAGTTATTGAGAGGATATTGCTCATGACCCGCCGCGTAATTGGCGTAGCAGAAAGGCCGCCGCTAAGAGAAACTATTCCATTAAGTTTTCAGCATCTATTTGCTATGTTTGGTGCGACAGTATTAGTCCCTATTTTATTTAACATCAACCCTGCAACCGTTTTATTGTTTAATGGTATTGGTACATTGCTCTATTTAATTATTTGTCGGGGGCGTATTCCTGCTTATCTGGGCTCAAGTTTTGCTTTTATTTCGCCAGTTTTATTGTTATTACCCCTTGGTTATGAGTTAGCATTGGGCGGATTTATTGTTTGTGGACTACTTTTTTGCTTAGTATCACTAATTGTAAAAATAGCAGGTAGAAATTGGATCAATATTATTTTTCCTCCTGCGGCAATGGGCGCGATTGTGGCTGTTATTGGTCTGGAATTAGCGCAAACGGCAGCTGGCATGGCAGGGCTTTTACCTAAAGCGGATATATCGGTTGATTCAAGTAGTTTAATTATTTCAGTGGTGACGTTGATTGTGACCATTTTATGTTCGGTGGTTTTTCGAGGCTTCTTAGCGATTATTCCTATTTTGATTGGTGTGGTTGTCGGCTATTTACTTGCCTTTTTAATGGGAAAAGTTGATTTAACTCCCGTTATTACCGCGCCATGGTTTGCATTACCCACATTTTATTCTCCACGATTTGAGTGGTTTGCTATTTTGACTATTTTGCCTGCCGCGCTAGTTGTTATTGCGGAACATGTGGGTCATTTGGTTGTAACTGCCAATATTGTTGGGCGAGATTTATTAAAAGATCCCGGTTTACACCGTTCAATGTTTGCCAATGGTTTATCAACCACCATTTCAGGATTTTTTGGTTCAACACCGAATACCACCTATGGTGAAAATATTGGTGTAATGGCGATCACTAAAGTATATAGTACTTGGGTAATTGGTGGCGCGGCAATCTTAGCTATCATGCTTTCCTGTGTTGGTAAATTAGCGGCTGCAATTCAGCTTATCCCAGTTCCAGTGATGGGGGGTGTTTCCTTATTACTTTATGGTGTTATCGCGGCATCAGGTATTCGAGTATTAATTGATTCTCGTGTAGACTATAACAAACCACAAAACTTAATATTGACTTCAGTTATTCTAATTATTGGCGTAAGTGGTGCGACGATCCATATTGGTGCTGCTGAGCTGAAGGGGATGGCACTTGCTACCATTATCGGTATTATAATGTCGTTAATTTTTCGCCTGATTAATATTATTCGGCCAGAAAAAACTTATATAACTTCTAAAATTGAGTCGATTGACCCGATTAAAAAATAGCTATTTTACTGGAATAATAACCAAATTGTTAGTTTCATCGGATGATATTGTTTAAGTTCATCTAATTACAACTTTTGTGTTAAGCTGTATGTGTTTTCTTATCTATACAGAAAGAGGTGCTTCTGAATACGCCGTCGCAGCTTTCATTACCTTTATCTACGCCCGATGATGAAACCTTTGCCAGTTTTATTACTGGCGAAAATGGTATTTTATTAGCGGCCATTAAATCTGCTATTAATCAATTTCATAGTAGCTATATATATTTTTGGTCTCAGCAAGAAGGTAGTGGTAAAAGCCATTTATTACATGCTGCATGTACTGAATTGTCACAAAAAGGTGAGGCGGTTGGTTATGTTCCTCTGGATAAACGTAGCTATTTTGTCCCTGATGTTTTAGATGGTATGGAGCATTTAGCACTTGTTTGCATTGATAATGTTCATTGCATTGCCGATGATGAAGAGTGGGAATTAGCACTTTTTAATTTATATAATCGTATCTTAGAAAACGGCAAAAGCTGTTTATTGATCACCGGTAATAAGCCGCCAAGGTTGATTGATTTAACTTTACCTGATTTAGCATCCAGACTCGATTGGGGGCAGATCTATAAACTTCATCCACTTAGTGATGACGATAAGATCCTAGCACTACAATTACGCGCTAAATTACGCGGTTTTGAGTTATCTGAAGAGGTTAGTCGTTTTGTATTAAAACGTTTGGATAGAAAAACCCGTACACTATTTACTATGTTAGATGAGTTAGATCATGCTTCGATAGTTGCTCAGCGTAAACTGACTATACCCTTCGTCAAGGATATTCTTAAGCTTTAATTGAAGAGGTAAACTTGTTTTACCTCTTCAAGATAGAAGACTATTTAAATAGCTTTTTCACTAATTCTGGTGGACGACCTAGTTGAGCATGCCCATTGACAACAACAATTGGTCGCTCTATCAAGATCGGATTATCATGCATTGCTTGGAGTAACACCTCGTCTGATAACGCGCGGTCAGATAAATTAAGTGTTTGATAAACTATTTCATTGCTCCTCATTAATTGACGCGGTTCAGTGAAACCTAATTGCCAAAGTAAGGTTTTTAAGCTATCGATGGTTGGTGGTGTTTTAAGATATTCAATGATGCGCGGTTCAACCCCCATATCCTCTAATAGCTGTAGGGTTTGTCGGCTTTTTGAACAACGAGGATTATGATAAATTGTCACTTGTTGAGACATAGAATAAGTTCCTTAGCGTTTTTGTAACTGTTTATCACGGATTTGTAACTGGCGTAGTGCATCAATGCGCGCATCATATCTGGCTTGATCATAACTACCGGTTTTTGTCAACCGACTGGCATCAGTAAGATATTGAATGGCAGTATTATAATTGCCACGTAAAGCCATACCTTCAGCATAAGCGGCTAACTCTTCACTTCGCTTAGCTTGTTTAGCTGAAACTTCTGCCAGCAAAGTCCAACCATTTAAGTCATTGGGATTATCGAAAGTGTATTTACGTAACAATTGACTAGCTTGCTCATACTGATTATTGGCAATGTAGGCATTAGCCAGATTTATTTGTAACACTGGGTCGTTTGGGGTTTTGGTTAGTGCACTTTGTAAACGAGAAATCGCTTTTAGTGGTTGATTTAGCCCAATTTCTATATCGGTCATGAGATCAATAAACCAGGGATTAGTGGGTTGTTTAGCTAAAAGTAAGTTCACAATATTACTCGCAGCCGGATATTTTTTATCTTCATTCAGTCGTAGTGCATGACCATAATCAGCCGCCATTCTTTCTTTAGCATCACCCTGACTATATTGTGATAAAATTTCCTCAAGGACGGTTTTTTGTCCATCTGTATACATGGCAAGAATGCGCACTCGAGCCAGCATAAAATCCAGTGATGGAGGAAGGTTAATTTTCGGGTATTGATTTGAACGATTTAGCGCATCAGCTAAACGACTATCTGGTAATGGATGGGTTAATAGCATTTCAGGTGGTTTTGACATATAACGGCTCTGATCAGCTAAAATTTGCATAAAGTCAGACATGGCGCGCGGATCGAATCCGGCTCGACGTAAAGTTTGTATGCCAATTCGATCAGCTTCTTGCTCGTTAGATTGCGTAAAGCTTATTATACCTTGTTGCACTCCTGCTAATGTTCCCGTCAGCGCCGCAATACCCGCTTGTGGATTAGCCATCACTAACAGTGCTGAACCAATAGCGCCTATCCAGGCTAATGGTGCATTTCGTTCACGATCTTCTAGCATACGGGCAAGATGTCTTTGTGTTACATGAGAAATTTCATGAGCGATCACTGAGGCCAGTTGACTTTCATTTTGGCTATAACGAAAAAGGGCAGAATGGAGAACGACATTACCACCAAAATAAGCATAAGCATTAATATTAGGGTTATTTATTAAGTAAAAATGGAACGGTGTTTTTACTGAATGGGCATTTTTTACTAAGCGCATGCCGAGATGATTAATATATTGATTTAATAAGGGATCGTAAATAAGTGGTGTGCTAGCACGTAATTGGCGGGTTAGTGCGTCACCAATAATGATCTCTTGATCAATAGTTAATGTACCGCCTGCGGTAGTACCAATATCGGGTAGATTATCGTCAACAGCGGCATAAACAGGTATCATAGGAACTGCTAACATTATTGTTATTACAAGAGTAATAAGTGGTTTAGTAAATTTTGTATTCATAAACCGAAAGTATCCCTTACGATTGATTATGTTATTAAATGACATTTTTATGATAGCAAACCTTACTGGATAATCTGTCAATTGGTATAATTTCGTAGATTAAAAGGCTAATTTACCACATTCAGGAGTGAATATATGCTGGAGATGTTTTTGCAATGGTATCGTCGAAGATTTTCAGATCCTCAGGTCGTTGCATTGTTTATCAGCCTGATTATCGGTTTTTGTATCATTTTCTTTTTTCATGATATTTTAGCTCCTTTATTAGTTGCTATCGTGTTGGCTTATTTACTTGAATGGCCAACCCAAAAACTGGGTAAGTTAGGCTTATCAAGGCTGGCGGCGGCGTCCATTGTGCTGACAATATTTATGGGTATTAGCGCCATGGTTTTTTTAATTATTGTGCCCATTGTCTGGCAGCAAGGAATGAATTTATTATTTGATTTACCATCAATGGTGAATAGCTTTAATGAATATGCTAAGGCTTTGCCTGAACGTTACCCCGCTTTGGTCGATGCCGGTATTATTGATATGATAGCGGATAATTTACGCGGTCGTTTATCAACTTTAGGTGAATCTGTAGTTAAGTACTCTGTTGCCTCACTTATTGGCATTATTACCATAGCAATATATCTGGTTTTAGTACCCCTAATGGTATTTTTTCTGTTGAAAGATAAAACGAGAATGATACGTGGATTACAACGTATTTTACCTCGTGATCGGTTATTAGTCGGACAAGTTTGGCAGGAGATGAACCAACAAATCACTAACTATATCCGCGGTAAAGTTATTGAAATGGTTATTGTTGGTATCTGTACTTATATTGCATTTGCTTTTTTGGGTTTGCGCTATTCGCTATTTCTATCAGTACTTGTTGGTATTTCTGTTTTGATCCCCTACATTGGTGCGGTGGTGGTTACTATCCCCGTAGTATTAGTTGCGCTTTTTCAATGGGGTATTGGACCCGATTTTTGGACTTTACTTATCGCTTATTTAATTGTTCAAGGGCTCGATGGCAACTTATTGGTGCCAATTCTATTTTCTGAAGCGGTTAATTTACATCCACTGGTTATTATTTTATCTGTCGTGGTCTTTGGTGGGCTTTGGGGCTTTTGGGGCGTATTTTTTGCCATTCCACTGGCAACGTTAATTAAAGCCGTAATGCATGTTTGGCCGGAAGATAATCTAGTAACTGAAAAATAGTGTTTAATTGTTAATTGCCAGCAAAACATGCAAGGGCAATTAACAATCGATTTTAATCACGGATGGGTATTGAGATAATCCATTACAATTTGATGATGATCCGTTGTTTTGAATTTGTCAAACACATGTTCAATTTCGCCTTTGGTATTAATTAGGAAACTGATACGATGAATACCATCAAACGTTTTTCCCATAAACTGCTTTGCTCCCCATACCCCGAATTTTTCCGCAACCTCGTGCTTGTGATCCGATAGTAATGTAAATTCTAGCATCTCTTTTTCAGCGAAACGTGATAACTTTTCTGGTTTATCAGTACTGATGCCTAAGACTGCGACACCCATTTGTTTTAATTTATCCCATTCGTCACGTAATCCACAAGCTTGTATTGTGCAACCGGGAGTCATTGCTTTGGGATAAAAATAAATCAAAACTCGTTGACCAAGATAATCAGATAAATTGATTATTTCGCCATCTTGGTCAGGAAGGCTAAATTGAGGGGCCTTATCACCGGCTTTCAATGGGCTCATGAGATTCTCTCCATTTAATTCTATATGTTATTGCGATTTGCTGATAATGCTAATTGTACCTTGGGTATTTAATTTTGTGCACAATTGTTTAAATCTATTTTTGCTAATTCATTCATTATCATCAATAAGACTTTGGGCATTTATATCAATTTCAAGTTTTCATCCTACTTGTCTGTGGCTGGATCTATTTTTTAATACTAGTCCCGCTAGCTTGAAGTTATGGGTGATAAATAAGCAAGTAAATAGTTCCAACTATACCGGGAGCGACATAAACAATAACTTTGAATATTGTATGGTAACCATAAAAAAAAGCGCCTGCCAAGATAAAAAACAAATATATCAATATAATACGCTGACAGACTGAGAAGTGATAAAATGATATTTAATGGAATAAAATTGGCACTTTTTGGCTAGTTTTTTAATTTTAAAAGATTTATTTGCTGATAAAATAATAAATTGAGCGAGAAAAATAAACTGAAAGTAGGCTGATAACCATTATTTATTTTTCTTAAAATAGAGTGGTTATTAATAAATTTCATTAAATTTTGTGTATGAGAAGGTTTTTTTCTTTAGACTGAAAAAGTACCATAATTTTAATATCTCATTTAGGAAAAAGGTTATGGTTAATAATTCTATTGAAGATCGGAATTTTTTGCGTGGAAGTCTTGCTGCAATTGTTACCCCAATGGATATAAAAGGACAAATAGATAAACCTAGTCTGAAAAAACTGGTTAATTATCATGTGGATAATGGCACAACCGCGATCGTATCTGTTGGCACAACCGGCGAATCAGCGACCCTTGAGCATAGTGAGCACTTGGATGTAGTATTGACGACCTTAGAGTATGCTGATGGCAGAATTCCGATTATTGCCGGTAGTGGCGCAAATGCCACCCAACAAGCGATTACAATAACAAAATCTTTGGAAAAAACGGGTATTGTTGCTTGCTTGGCGGTAACACCTTACTATAATAAACCTTCACAAGAAGGACTCTATCAGCATTTTAAAGCCATTACCGAACAGACAGATTTGCCACAAATCTTATATAATGTTCCTTCGCGTACCGGATGTGATTTATTACCTGAGACAGTTGCTAGATTAGCAAAGTTAGGTAATATTGTTGCTCTTAAAGAAGCCAGTGGTGATTTAAGTCGCGTGAATCGCATACGCCGATTAATTAATGATGATAATTTTATTTTGCTAAGTGGTGATGATGCAACTGCGTTAGACTTTATACAATTAGGTGGGCAAGGGGTAATTTCTGTAACAGCCAATATTGCGGCCAAATTAATGGCTGAAATATGCAAGCTAGCGTTAATAGGAAAGTATGCCGAAGCGCATAAGTTAAATTATCGACTAAGTGAATTGCATCATCAATTATTTATCGAGCCTAATCCCATTCCAGTTAAATGGGCTTGTTATCAATTAGGACTTATTAATTCTGATACATTGCGCTTACCGATGACACCATTAACACTGACCGGTCAGATAGCGGTACAAAAGGCGCTAAAGATCGCTGATTTACAAAAAATTTAGGGAAATTTAATGGCAACATTATTGCACAAATCAAAGGCTATTAAGCTGGCAGGACTGTCTCTTGCGGTATTTTTGGTCGCTTGCACGACTAATCAACGTTATAAGCGTCAAGTAAGTGGTGACGAGTCATATTTAAATACACCACCGTTAAAAAATTTGACTATTCCTCAAGGTATGTCGTTACCATTACAAAACGGTGAATACGATATTCCGCCCGCTAATCAAAATGGTGCTGTAGGTAAAGCATTAGATATTCGCCCTCCCATTCAAACCCTTTCGTTACTTAGTGACACCCATACCGAAAATAGTCCAACAGCAAGTCGCTTATTTTTAAGTAATACAGCTGAAAACAGTGCTCTTTGGTCGCAAATTAACGTTATTTTGCAACAAAAAGCGATTAAAGTTACGCAAAAAAATGATTCTGACCATTTCTTGATTACCGATTGGATTACCTGGCCGCGAGGAGATGAAGATATTCCTCTACAAACTCGGCACAAAATTCAATTGGCTCCACAAAATAATCAAATAGTCATCACGGTCACTAATGAAGGCATAAAGCAGGGTGAAGAGACCATTACCGATCCGGTAGAAATACAGCGCTATAATATTTTAATGTTAAATGAGCTGATTGATTCAATAAATAAACTACGTAATAACCCAACCAGTTCTGATGCCCAGGGTCGTTATGCCATTATAGATGTGCAAACGGGTAGTGATAGCAGTGGATTACCGCAAATCATTGTGCGTGCACCTTATGATGTTGTGTGGGATAGATTACCCTCTGTGCTTGAAAGTATTGGTATGCAAGTTGGTGATCGTAGTCGTTCAACGGGAGCGATTAACCTCACTTATAATGGTATGAGTGATAGTGATTGGCAAGCGATTGGCGTCGATAATCCAACTATGGCAAAGGGTGATTATAAATTGCAAGTTGGTGATATGAATAATCGTAGTAGTCTGCAATTTATGGCAGTGAAAGGAACCACCTTAACACAAAAACAAAATGATGAAATGGTCGCGGCATTAAAAGTGGCGTTTAGTAAAGTGAGCAGTAATTAGTTAATAAAACTGAGTTTATTACGCTTGCCTATAATATTGCTTAAATAAATGATAGATGGTTTATAGTGGTTTATTCACTATAGATCATCTATTTTTTTATTTATTCGCTGAGTTTTGGACTAACAAATGTTTGCTTTGAAGTTATTTAATTAACATATATAACCGCTAATCTGTTATTCTCATTTATCTAACGAAGTAAACGTTTGCGTCTTGCTTTAATGTCCTATTCAAATGTTTTTTTATTAAAATGATCAAATTTCGGAGTCAATAAAATGCAGAAAAAAGCTGAGTTGTATCGCGGAAAAGCCAAAACCGTATATATTACGGATGATCCTAATTTATTAGTATTAGAATTCCGCAATGATACATCGGCACTAGATGGTGAGCGTATAGAGCAGTTTGAACGTAAAGGAATGATAAACAATAAATTTAATCATTTCATTATGCAAAAACTGACGCAAGCCGGCATTCCAACCCAAATGGAACAATTATTGTCAGATACTGAATCATTAGTAAAAAAATTAACCATGATCCCGGTTGAATGCGTTATTCGTAATCGAGCCGCCGGTTCTTTAGTTAAACGGCTGGGTATCGAAGAGGGTATGTTGCTTGAACCACCCATTTTTGATCTGTTTTTGAAAAATGATGCCCAGCATGACCCAATGATTAATGAGTCTTACTGTGAAACTTTTGGTTGGGTTAGCAAGGCGCATCTTCGCGAGATGAAACGATTAAGTTATAAAGCAAACGAAGTATTAAATGCAATTTTTGATAAAGCAGGCTTGATTCTAGTTGATTTTAAACTTGAATTTGGTCTGTTTAATGGTCAAGTTGTCTTAGGTGATGAATTTTCACCAGATGGTAGTCGTTTATGGGATAAAAAAACCAAGGATAAATTAGATAAAGATCGTTTTCGTCAGCGTCTAGGTGGATTAATTGAAGCTTATGAAGAGGTTGCTAAGCGTATAGGTGTTTGCTTAGATTAAAGAAGTTTTCGGTAAAAAGCCTCAAGAAGGGATTGCTTAACAACCCACATTACTTTATTGATTGCTCATCTTGGCTATTACTTTTAAGAATTAACTAGTAAGAGCAGCTTAAGTATTAATTGGCTGCTCGCAAGGTTTTATTAAATTAACGAGATAGATAGACTACAGGATAAATTGCTATAGTAAAATTTTAATCTTATTGTATAGATATAAAATTTAAGGTATTTTGTGGCTGCTTTTTAATCTTACTGGTGATTGTTTTTACTGGATTTTTATCATGTTAAATTAATATTTTTATTATTTAATAAACTAAAATAGTTAAATATAACTTAATAAAGCAATTAGCAATGAAAAAATTAAATTATATGAATGGCTTAAATTTTATAGAGTTAATTATATGATTATTTATCAATAAGATAGATGAATTTTAATACTCAATTATTAACTCAAATTACGGCAAAATTAAACGACAATTAGATAACAGTATAGTTAATGATATATACAATATTTATGAAAAAAATCAATTTAGCGTATTTGGCTATAATAGCGATTAGTCACAATATGATAGCCATTACTAAAGTGATTATGCAAATAATCAATGCAGTTGTGCATCGATATTTTACCGTTTCTCTTCGACCTGCAATTAATTTTTTTGCTTAGTTTTTATTACATAGCTATTTTCTATTTGATCCGCAGCATTGAAATGAATTTGTTAAATTTTACCCCGATTGGGAGTTAATAATTACACAATAATCAAGATGATTCGCTATAATCCCATCAAGGGCTAATTATTCATGTCATATTGGGAGATGATATGCGCTGGCGGGATCATCGTAGAAGCGATAATATTGAAGACCGACGAAATCAATCTGGCAGAATGGGATCACCTTTCGGTGGCGGTGGTATGCGGTTGCCATTACGTGGAAAAAGTGGCTTATTCATTTTGGTGGTTGTTCTCATTGCCGGCTATTATGGTATCGATTTAACCAGTTTTATTACCGGTGACTCCAACATCAATTCCTCTCAACAAGCCAATTACCAACCGATCAGTGCTAAAGATCAGCAATTAGCTGATTTTACCTCAGTTATATTGGCTTCAACTGAAGATGTCTGGCAAAAAGAGTTTAGTCGGTTGGGGCGTAGTTATGCTAAGCCTAAATTAGTGCTTTATCGAGGTTATACTACCACTGCCTGTGGCACTGGTCAGGCAATTATGGGACCATTCTATTGTCCTGCTGATCAGAAAGTTTATATTGATTTGTCATTTTATGAAGAGATGAAAAATAAGCTCGGGGCAGGTGGTGATTTTGCACAAGGTTATGTTGTGGCCCATGAAGTGGGTCATCATGTGCAACATTTATTAGGTATTGATCAGAAAGTGAGAGAAGCGCAACAAAGTGTGAGTCGTACCGAAGCGAATAAGCTTTCGGTTAAGCTTGAACTTCAAGCTGACTGTTTTGCCGGCGTTTGGGGGAATAAAATGGATGAGCAAGGTCTGCTAGAGGAAGGGGATTTACAACAAGCATTAGCTGCCGCTCAGGCAATCGGTGATGATCGTTTACAGCAACAAAGCCAGGGACGTATCGTGCCCGATAGTTTTACTCATGGAACCTCCGAACAGCGTTATAATTGGTTTAAAAAAGGCTATGACACCGGTGATTTTAAAAGTTGTAATACTTTTGGCGCACTTTAGTGCGATAAAAGTCGCTATAAGTTAGCATAATTGTAGCGACTAATAGTGTTTTATTATTTATTTTGCTCAGTCATAATTTATTGATAGGATAATTAATTATATATTTTTATTGGTAAATAATTTTATGGGTAATTTTGATCCAACATTACTTATTTTATTAGTGTTGGCTGGCTTAGGAATAATTAGTCATAATATGACGGTTACATTGGCAATGTTATTTTTGCTGGTTGTTCGCATTACGCCGCTTAGTAATTTTTTCCCTTGGGTTGAAAAATATGGCTTAACCATAGGTATTTTGATTTTAACTATTGGTGTAATGGCTCCTATCGCAAGTGGCAAAATCTCGCCCCATGATGTTGTTAACTCTTTTTTTAACTGGAAGTCGTTATTGGCGATAGTGATTGGCATTTTAGTCTCTTGGTTAGGCAGCAGAGGCGTCTTTTTGATGTCGAATCAACCGTCAACAGTGGCTGGATTATTAGTTGGTACGGTGATAGGTGTTGCTGTTTTCCGTGGTGTTCCTGTTGGGCCATTAATCGCAGCAGGTCTGCTCTCTTTATTGATTGGCAAGTTTTAGTGACAATTGCTAGCCTAATTAATTTACAACCTCAGTTGTGCATTCAGGGCCAACGCCGCTTGCTGGTGCTAAGTGGTCATAGCAACTGGATCCTTGAACAGCTAATGGCGCTTAAACAAGGGATGATTGGGGATTGGCAAACCATTTCACCGCATTGGCCTGATGCTATACCGCCACAAAAAGCGGCGTCACTATTAGGACAAGAATTCTTACATGGTGTTTTTGATGCTACAAAGGGACTTCATACGGAAGCATTGCTAATGTTGGCAGGGACGCTAAAAGCGGGTAGCTATCTTATTATCTGCCTACCTGAGTGGGCAACCTGGTCTCAACAGCCGGATCAAGATAGTCAACGCTGGAATGAAATGGCGTCGATAATAGCGGTACCAAATTTTGTTTCTTGGTTAAAGTATCATCTACAACATGATGCTAATGTTTTGCTATGGTATGAAGGGAAACCTTTTACCGCTCATGCGCTACCCCAAATAGCCGCTTGGCATCAGCCCAATGGGCAACCAACGGTTGAACAAGAAAAAATTTTGCAGTGTTTACTGGCCGCGGAGGCAGGGATTTGGGCATTAGTTGCGCCGCGTGGTAGAGGAAAATCTGCCTTGGCTGGTATGTTGATTGAACGGTGGCAGGGGAAATGTTGGGTTTGTGCACCGGCAAAATCAGCGTCAATGGTATTAACTTACTATACCAACAAAAAAACTCGCTATTGGTCAATTGATAATTTATTGGCTGATTGCCAATTACAAAAACCACATGAAGTTGATTGGTTAATTGTTGATGAAGCGGCGATGCTTCCGATTGGACAATTATATCAATTAACACACTATTTTCCACGTTTACTCTTTACGACAACTGTTGATGGCTATGAAGGTACAGGGCGAGGATTTTTGCTAAAACTTTGTGCTCAATTAGCGCAATGTCATATTCTCTCTTTAACCACACCGATCCGTTGGGCATCAAATGATCCGTTGGAAAATTGGCTAAATAATAGCTTATTATTAAAAGAATATTTACCCAAACCAACAATGATAACTAAATTAAATAACCATCACATTACGTTGTTACCCATAACGCAATCTTTATTAATTGAAAAGCCGCAATTATTATCAGCCATATATGGTTTGCTGACTAACGCGCATTATCGTACTTCACCACTTGATTTAAGACGATTATTTGATGCGCAAGGGATGAATTTGTTGGTTGCGCAACAAAAAAAACATCTGCTAGCTGTATTATGGTTAGTTGATGAAGGGGGATTATCTGCATCGCTTGCTCATGAAGTATGGGCTGGACGGCGTCGACCTAGAGGTAATTTAGTTGCTCAATCTTTAGCAGCACACAGTTATTTTCCGCAAGCTGCACAAATGAATTCTCAGCGAATAAGCCGTATAGCCGTTATTGCTGCTTTCCGTCGCCAAGGTGTAGCAACAAAATTACTCACTTTTTATCAACAGCAGGCGATTAAAGAGGGAAAAGATTTTCTTTCTGTTAGCTTTGGCTATTGTGAACAGTTACAGGCATTATGGCAGCAAAATGGGTTTCATTTGGTCAGGGTCGGTAGCCGTAAAGAAGCGACGAGTGGATTTTATACCGCTATGGCGGTATTGCCCTTATCACCGAAGGCTAGAGAATGGGTGTCACGTGCGCAGTATTTGCTAAAGCGGGACGCTTTTTATATCAATCAGGTAACTGGTTTAACACTAGCAGCGATTAAAGATGATCAATTAAATGATGAAGATTGGCAGGTTTTGTCCGGCTTTGCTTATGGCAATAGAAGTTTTTCAGCTAGCTATCCAGCTATTCGACGGTTATTAATGCAGTCGTCACTGGCTTTAAAAGCTACTAGAATTCATTGTGAACATAATTTATCTATTGAGATATGCTGTCAGCAGTTAAAATTGTCAGGACAAAAAATGTGGTTAAGACAGGCACGCAACGATATTGCAGTTGCATTATTAGAATTAGACTGGCAACGAGCAGAAAAACTTAAATCATGGGTTAATGCTTCTTTTGATTAGGCCAGTCATCTTCATCATCCCATTTGTCATTAAAATCACGGTGAGGAGGAAGTTTGGATTTATTATCTAAAAAACGTTTAGGATCAATTTTTTGCATCTGTTTGACAGCGCTCCAGATAATGCCAATCAGGAGCAGAATGATAATCCACCAGTAATCAGCTAACCAATGCATAAACTTTTTTCCATTAGCAAATGTAGTAAATAAAAGTATACTCTGTTTTCCTTTATCGTATAACTATTATTGATTTCAGTATGCATTTACAACGAGTTTTACTCATTATTGTGGGCTGGATTAGTATTGTCTTAGCGACATTTGGTTTACTTTTACCATTATTACCCACTACCCCTTTTTTACTATTAGCTGCCTGGTGTTTTTCTCGCTCATCGCCACGTTTTCATCACTGGTTACTTTATAGCTCATGGTTTGGTCAATATATTCGCTATTGGCAACAGCATAAAGCGTTGCCTAAAGGCGTTAAAATTAAGCTAATTATTATTATTTTATTTACTTTTGTTTTCTCACTTTGGTTAGTAAAAGCTTGGTGGATCAGAGGGGGACTATTAATTATCTTAGTTCTATTACTCGGTTATATATCAAGGTTGCCAGAAATCAATGGGTCAAAAAATTAACCCAATTTTTTATCTGGTTAAGATTAAAGCTAGTTAACTAAAATTTTATGTCGGTAATAATATTTTTTGCATAATTTGCTGATAAATAAGGCTTAGTTGCTGTAGATCAGCAACACTTACACATTCATCAACTTTATGAATGGTTTCATTTATAGGACCTAATTCAACAATTTGTGCACCCATTTTAGCAATAAAACGGCCATCAGATGTGCCGCCATCGGTTGATAGCTGAGGTTGATAGCCACAATATTGCTCTATGACCTGGCTAACAATATTAATTAATTTGCCTTTTTCTGTTAAAAAAGGATGACCGGATAATGACCACTCAATTTTATAATTAAGTTGATATTTTTTTAGCATTGCTTCAACTTGCTGGCGAATTTGTTGCTCGGTGAGCTCGGTGCTGAAGCGAAAATTAAATTGTATAACTAACTCGCCAGGAATAATATTGTTACTGCCAGTGCCAGAATGGATATTGGAAATTTGCATGCTGGTGGGAGGAAAAAAAGTATTACCGACATCCCATTTTTTATTAACTAGTTCATTTAAAAAAGGTAATGAACTATGTATCGGATTATTGGCTAAGTGTGGATAAGCGATGTGCCCTTGGGTTCCTTGGACGGTGAGTTTGGCGGTTAGTGAACCTCGACGACCATTCTTGATAATATCACCAAGCTTAACCTGACTAGACGGTTCACCTACAATGCAATAATCAATCTGTTCGTTGCGCATCATTAATTTCTCAACCACTTTTACCGTTCCATGAGTTGCTGTAGCCTCTTCATCAGAGGTAATTAAAAAGGCTAATCGGCCAGTATGGTTGGGAAAATCGATAATAAATCTTTCGGCGGCAACAATCATTGCGGCAAGGGAACCTTTCATATCGGCTGCTCCACGGCCATAGAGCAGTCCGTTATTTAATGTTGGTGTAAAAGGAGGATAACGCCAGTTCTGAGTTGCACCGGCAGGAACAACATCGGTATGTCCAGCAAAAGCTAGCGTTTCACCTTTTTCCCCATGATATGCCCATAGATTGGCGGTATCGTCAAAGGGCATGACTTCAATTGAAAAACCAAGTTTTTCCAATCGATTAATTAAAATAGTTTGACAGCCATGATCATTGGGGCTAACAGAGGGTTGTTGAATAAGTTGTTGCGCAAGCTTAAGAACAGGACAAATCATAGTTAGCCTCTGTGATGCATAAAGTGTTGATACTCGTCTATTGAAAAACCCAGTAGATAATGGTTATCAGTAGTTGTTAATAATGGGCGTTTAATAATGGCTGGATATTTTAACATTAACTCTTTAGCACTTACGGCATCAATAATATTCGTTTTTTGCTCATCGGACAATTTTTTCCAGGTCATACCACGTTTATTGATCAAGGCTTCCCATCCTAAATATTGAATAAAAATTTCGAGTAATTCATTTGAGATCCCATCCGTGCGATAATCATGGAATTGATAGATTACATGATGATTATCGAGCCACTGACGTGCCTTTTTAATAGTATCACAATTTTTTATACCATAAAGTATGTAACTTGTTGATGTTGACATCATAATTTCCCTTTTGGATATGAAGCACTAAGATCTCTATAATGCTGCAAAATGCGATAATAATCTATATAAGGCTACTATTAAGTAGAATAGTTATTAAATTTATTAGAAATCGAATATAAAAATATTTAATAAAATATATTTTACATCATATAAAATGATGCATTAATTAAGCAATGCATATACATATACTATGTGTAATGTGATTTTTATTAATAAATCATTTCTTCGTCCTTTAGTGATATTTTGTTTATGCTATATTTATTTAGCGCGCATATAAACAAGGCTGGCTTCTAAGCGAGAACGCACATTAAGTTTTTTCAATAAATTACGAATATGTACTTTGACTGTTTCTTCAGAAATAAAAAGAGATTTAGATATTTCTCTATTTTTTAATCCATTAGCAATTTCACGTAATACTTCAAATTCACGTTTTGTTAATGAAGAAAGTGGATCTTGATATTGATGACGATTATTTAAATACTGATGAATTTGATTGCTAAAAACCGGTAAACCATTTGCAGCACTTTTTAGGCTATTAACTAACATATCTAATTCGCAATTTTTTAATAAATAACCATTAGCACCAGCATCGATAGCATTATAAACATCAATTCTATTAGCAGAAAAAGAGAGAATTAATATATAAGATTTAATACCTTCTTTTCTAATTTGACGAATAACTTCAGGACCATACATATTAGATATATTAATATCCATCATAATAATATCTGGTTTCAATTGATTAGCTATATTAATAACATCAATACCATTACTTACTTCGGCAACGACACTAAATTCATGTGCAGCTTTAATGAGTTGTTTTAAACTATGACGTATTAGGGGATGTTCATCAACCAACATTATTGAATGATTAGACATAGTATATTCCTTTTTAAAAGCCTGTAGAAATAAATGGTGTTTTTACAACTGATTTTAATTATTAGTCTTTAAAGTTTTTTGAAAAAATGAAACAGTGCAAGAATATAAGAAAAACAATATTAATGAAATAACCAAAAGGTAATTATCTTAAATAAAAAACACATGGAATTTAATAATTTTAAATTCAATAATCTTAAATTTTATAATTATGAAAAAATTAATATTATAAATGTAATTAGTTTTATATTTTAATTTTAATATTATTTAGTTATGTTGATTTTGCTGATATGATGTTTATGTTTTCTAGTTTCTATCGGAATTGTTGCATATGTCATGATTTCATTGATAGAGATTATTATAATGGGGATGTTTTTTGCTAATAAAATTCTCTAAGGACACACACAATGGATGAAAAATTAAAACAAAGTGCGCTTGATTTTCATGAGTTTCCCCAACCAGGTAAAATTGAAGTTACACCCACTAAGCCATTAACAGCACAGCGCGATCTGGCCCTCGCATATTCTCCCGGTGTTGCTTACCCTTGTCTTGAAATTGCCGCAGATCCTTTGGCCGCTTACAAATACACGGCTAAGGCTAATTTAGTGGCTGTAGTTTCTAATGGTACGGCAGTATTAGGCCTTGGAAATATAGGTGCTTTGGCCGGTAAACCCGTTATGGAAGGTAAAGGTGTTTTATTTAAAAAATTTTCCGGCATTGATGTGTTTGATATCGAAATAGACGAATCTAACCCAGATAAACTGATTGATGTTATTGCTGCATTGGAGCCAACCTTCGGCGGGATCAATTTGGAAGATATTAAAGCACCAGAATGTTTTTATATCGAGAAAAAGCTGCGGGAAAAAATGCAAATCCCCGTTTTCCATGATGATCAGCATGGTACGGCCATTATTTCAACCGCCGCAATATTGAATGGTTTGCGCATTGTTAATAAAAAAATTGAACAGGTTCGTTTAGTTGTTTCAGGCGCAGGTGCAGCTTCTATTGCCTGCATGAATTTATTAGTCGCATTAGGTCTTAATCTTAGCAATATTATTGTCTGTGATTCAAAAGGGGTTATTTATCGTGGCCGCGATGAAGTGATGGATGATACCAAAGCCGCTTATGCAATCGAAGATAATGGATTACGTACCTTAGCAGATGTTATTCCAGGTGCAGATATTTTCTTAGGCTGCTCAGCGCCAGGTGTGTTGACGGCGGAAATGGTAAAATCGATGGCTGATGCCCCGCTTATCTTAGCATTAGCAAATCCGGAGCCAGAAATTCTTCCTTCAGTAGCAAAAGCCGCACGGCCTGATGCGATAGTCTGCACTGGACGTTCAGACTATCCTAATCAGGTAAATAATGTACTCTGTTTTCCTTTTATCTTTCGTGGCGCATTGGATGTTGGTGCAACCACCATTAATGAAGAGATGAAACTTGCTTGTGTTCAGGCTATTGCTGATTTGGCATTAGCTGAACAGAATGATGTTGTTGTTTCCGCTTACGGTGATCAGGAGTTAAAATTTGGTGCTGATTATATTATTCCAAAACCTTTTGATCCTCGCTTAATCGTTAAGATTGCGCCGGCAGTCGCTAAAGCAGCGATGGAATCAGGTGTAGCGACACGACCCATTGAAGATTTTAATTCTTATATAGAAAAGCTTAATGAATTTGTCTATAGCACCCACCTATTTATGAAGCCAATTTTTTCTCTGGCCCGTAAAGAGAAAAAACGAATTGTGTTAGCGGAAGGTGAGGAAGAACGCATATTGCATGCAACACAAGAATTAATATCTTTAGGTTTAGCTTATCCCATTTTAATTGGTCGACCCAGTGTTATTGAAAAGCGGATTGAGAAGCTTGGGTTACAAATTAGAATTGGTGAAGATTTTGAGTTGATTAATAATGAAAACGATCCGCGTTTTAAAACCTATTGGCAACAATATTATCAATTAATGAAGCGCCATGGGGTTTCGCAAGAAATGGCGCGTAGAGAAGTCATCAATAATCCAACGTTAATTGGTGCATTGATGATCCACCAAGGTGAAGCAGATGGCATGATTTGCGGTACTATTGGTAGTTATCATCAACATTTTACCATTATAAAAAACGTGCTTGGCTTCCGGCAGAATAGTTCGGTGGCAGGTGCAATGAATGCGCTTATGTTGCCAACAGGAAATACTTTTATTGCAGATACCTATGTGAATGATAATCCTACACCGGAAGAGTTGGCAGAACTTACACTGATGGCGGCACAGGCAGTAAGGCGTTTTGGTATCGAGCCTAAAGTGGCACTATTATCACGCTCAAGTTTTGGTTCATCAGACTGTCCATCAGCCCAAAAAATGCGTAAAACGTTGTCCTTAGTTAAACGTGCCGATCCTGACTTGGAAATTGATGGTGAAATGCATGGCGATGCAGCGTTAGTTGAAAGTATTCGACGAGATATTATGCCGGATAGTACATTAAAAGGATCGGCTAATTTACTGATTATGCCTAATATGGAGGCTGCACGTATTAGTTATAACTTACTTCGTGTTACTAGTTCTAATGGAGTCACGGTGGGACCAGTATTAATGGGAGTAGCAAAACCAGTACATATATTAACATCGGTTGTATCCGTAAGACGTATCGTTAATATGGTTGCTCTTGCTGCAGCGGAAGCACAAACTCAGCCATTATAGTTTAAGTTTAAAATTAACCATCGATTTGAACCTCTGTAATATCAATTACAGAGGTTTATTGTATTACGACAATAAAAATAGCGCTACAAATTAAGTTAATTAATTATTTAGAAATTTATTTAAAAAGTGAGTTAATTAATTGCGCTGGCTGTCTTTTATTTATTAAATTTTTGTTATTAAATAACTTAAAAATTGCCAACAGAGTGTTCTTGTTAATGATGCAATTAAACCAGCACTTTTCTTATCGATATTTAAATCTGGTACTATTGACTTGGTTGTTAAATATCATCGCATTTACCAGCTTTGCAGGAGAAAAAATGATAATTCCAATGGCAGAAAAGCAACCACATGAAATGGTGTTACATGGTGATACCCGCATTGATAATTATTATTGGTTAAGAGATGATACAAGAAAAAATAAAAAAGTTATCAAATACTTGACTGAAGAAAATCAATATACCAATACGGTATTAAAATTAGGCAACGTATTAAGGGAACAATTATTTGGTGAGATGGTCGCTCGTATGGAGCAACACGATCAATCGGTGCCTTATATTTATAATGGTTATATTTATCGTACCCTTTATCAAGAAGGTCAAGATTATCCTATTTATCAACGTAAACCAGTTAATCAAAATAGTGATTGGCAGATATTAGTTGATGGTAATGAGCGTGCTAAGGGACATCAATTTTATACATTGGGAGGTATTGCTGTTTCTGAAGATAATAATCGTTTGGCAATTGTCGAAGATTTCCAAGGGCGTCGTCAGTTTGAGGTTTCATTTAGACAATTAGATAGTAAAAAATGGCAGAATGCAGTCATTAAAAATACTTCTGATAATATTGTATGGTCTAATGATAATCAAACTCTTTATTATATTAGTAACCATCCTCAAACACTGTTACCTTATCAGGTTTATTGCCATCAATATGGAAAAAAGGGTGTTGAAGATAAAAAAGTTTATCAGGAGA
The DNA here is from genome assembly GCF_029873475.1 of Arsenophonus sp. aPb. Taxonomy (NCBI): domain Bacteria; kingdom Pseudomonadati; phylum Pseudomonadota; class Gammaproteobacteria; order Enterobacterales; family Morganellaceae; genus Arsenophonus; species Arsenophonus sp. aPb. The sequence goes on along the minus strand of NZ_CP123499.1, from coordinate 1,747,450 downwards.
GTGATGATAGATTTTACTTGAGCATAGCTAAAAGTCGCTCAAAAGCGTATATCTTGCTGTCGATTAGCAGTACAGAAACATCAGAATATCGATTAATTGATGCCAATAACCCTGCTGAAGCACTTAAAGTATTTTCACCACGTCAAACAGGTCGTGAGTACGACTTAGATCATTTTCGTGATAATTTCTATATTCGCTCTAACCACCAATCGGAGCAATTTGGCTTATATGCCACTCAAACAATTGAACAGCCGTGGCAAACGGTTATTGCACCAAATAAAGAGACTGATCTAGAAAATTTTGCCCTTTTTAACCGTTGGTTGGTGGTTGAAGAACGTCATAATGGATTGGTTAATCTTCGTCAGATAGACTGGCAGACAAAACAGCAAATAATGGTTCCATTTGATGAACCGGTATACAGCGCGTGGATTGGTTATAATCCAGAGCCTGATAGTGAGACCTTACGCTATGGCTATTCATCACTAACTACACCAATATCCATTATGCAGACAAATATGCTAACTGGGCAACGTGAATTACTAAAACAGCAACAAGTTAATAAATTTGATCAGTCCCTATATACCAGTGAACGTATCTGGATTCGAGTAAAAGATGGGACAAAAGTGCCGATTTCTTTGGTATATCGTAAAGATCTATGGCAAAAAAACAAAAATCCTATTTTGATATATGGTTATGGTGCTTATGGTATCAATGTAGATCCAGTTTTTAGTTCACCACGTTTGAGTTTATTAGATAGGGGTTTTGTATATGCATTAGTCCATGTTCGTGGCGGTGGAGATTTAGGTAAAACCTGGTATCAGCAAGGTAAGGTTGAAAATAAAGCTAATAGTTTCAATGATTTTATTGATGCAACTAAGATATTGATTGCCAAGGGTTATGCCGATCCAAAACGGGTTTATGCGATGGGCGGAAGCGCTGGTGGTTTATTAATGGCAACGGTAATTAACCAGGCACCGGAACTGTATCGAGGCGTTGTTGCTCAAGTTCCTTTTGTCGATGTTGTGACGACGATGCTTGATCCCTCTATTCCATTAACAACTGGAGAATATGATGAATGGGGTGATCCTGCTGAACAAGAAGCTTATTTTCGACTAAAATCTTACAGCCCCTATGATAATATTAAGCATCAACGTTATCCCAATTTACTGGTTACGACAGGTTTATATGATTCCCAAGTCCAATATTGGGAGCCGGCAAAATGGGTGGCTAAATTAAGGGAACATAAAGTGGGTAATACTGTCTTATTGCTGGAAACAAATATGGAAGCCGGCCATGGTGGACAATCGGGTCGTTTTAACCGTTTGAAGGATACGGCACTAGAATATGCTTTTATTTTGATGCTAGATGATAATAAAAAATATTTCCCTGATTTTGATATCCAATAAATTTTTTATGGCCTTATATAATAATTTAATATAAGGCAAATAAATATATTTTTATGTATGATAATTTGTTTGAGTTAATCAATTCTATTGATAGATAAAATTTTACTTTCAAGCAAGCCGTCTTGTAAGCGCGTTTTTAATTTCACCCCGACATCTACTTGTTGTGTATTGGTTAAAACCTTGCCATTAGGTAATTCGCTGATAGTATAACCGCGTGCTAATGTTGCTAATGGACTTACTGCTTCAAGGCGGGAACAGTTAATAGCAAATTTTTCTCGATATTGGCTTACTGTTTGATTAATCAATTGTTTTAGTTTGAATTCATGTTGAATATAACGTTGACGACAATTTTGTAATTGTGGTCGCGGATCACACAGTATTAAACGTTGTTCAAAGCTATATTGTTGACGATTCATTTGCTGTAAATATTGTTGGGTGGCGCTAACAAGTTTTTGTTGTAATTGGATCAGATAATTTTGTTGTCGTGTTATCCGCAGTTCAGGATGTTGTTGTTGTAGTTTATGATGTAATTGACTAAAGACACGTAGTTTACGCGCCAGGAAATAATCCATCGCCATTTCCAGTCGCTGTTTTTGTTCAAGTAGTTGGCGGAGTAATTCTTGTTGGTTGCGGCTTACTAGCTCTGCTGCTGCTGAAGGCGTCGGGGCACGTAAATCGGCAACAAAATCGGCAATAGTTACATCGGTTTCATGACCAACCGCAGCAATAATTGGTAACTGACTGGCAAAAATTGCTCGCGCAACTTTTTCATCATTAAAGGCCCATAAATCCTCCAATGAACCACCACCCCGGCCGACAATGAGTACATCACACTCTAGCCTGTGATTAGCCAACTCAATGGCACGAACAATTTGTCGTGGTGCATCTTCCCCTTGGACGGCGGTAGGATAAATAATGACAGGTAGTGAAGGATCGCGGCGTTTTAATATATTTAAAATATCGTGTAATGCAGCGCCTGTTGCTGAAGTAATAACACCCAAGCGTTTGGCTGGCATTGGTAGCGCTTGTTTGTAATGTTGAGCAAATAATCCTTCAGCTGAAAGTTTATGTTTCAATATTTCAAATTGTCGTTGTAATAATCCATCACCTGCAGGTTGCATATTTTCAATAATTAATTGGTACTCTCCTCTCGGTTCGTACAAGGTAACAGTCGCTCGAACTAACACTTGTTGGCCATTTTGTGGTCGAAAATTGACCCGTATATTTTGGCCACGAAACATTGCAGCCCGCAGCTGTGCTTTTTCATCTTTTAAAGTGAAATACCAGTGGCCGGAAGCCGGCTGAGAAAAATTAGAAATTTCTGCATTAAGCCAAACTCTGCCAAGTTGAAGTTCAAGTAATTGCCGAACTGATTGATTAAGTTGGCTAACCGAGTAAATCACACTATTTTCTGAAGTTAACATATTAAGTTAGCAACACCTTATAAATAAAATTAATGGCTAAATATTAGCCGCTATTATTTTTATTATACATAGAATTAAAATAGAGAGTGCAATAGATTATCCCATTCATGTTGCTCAACATTGGCTGTTGTCATTCGGATTGTCATATTTTTATCTATAGGATTAGTTTTTATATTGGTTATAATAAATTCTGTTTTTGGCCAAAATAATACTGCATGTTTGCCATTTTTTAATAATGCGGAAATATTAGCACCGACTAAAGGTTCAGTATATTGAATTTCATATAAAACATTAATTTTATCATTAGCTAATGTTTTTTTCTCTTTTAGGTAGGGTATGACTTTATCTGGAATTTCATAGGTGCTGAAAAAAGTATCCAGTTTATAGGAACTATTAGTTTGCAAAAACATCATATCGGCAGCTTTTCTGACTTCACCTCGATAAACCATTCTCGGTGTAAACTGGCTATGATAGTTATCGAATAGTGATAAATGCATTAAAGATAAATTCAATTGGGCAACTAAGGGGTGATGATGATTAACCGCAGCCCCGAGTTTTAACATACTATTTAAATAAGTATAGCTACTATATTGGTAATCTTGAATACTATACCAATCAATAAAATGGCACTTCTTATAACCTTCTAATTGATTAAATTGATTCATTGTTGATACAAAATTAATTTTAGATTTATTTTCAACATAATCTTTATCAAAAATTGGCGTTAAAAGTGCTAACGCTTCATCATAAGAGTGTAGGGGGTGACTAATATTCTCATTAGCATAGAGAGAATCCAGAAAGTTAATATGCTGTTTTTCAATAGATGAAAGCGGGGGTGAGGCTCTTTGTGTATCGGATTGGTAAGTGGGTATTTGATTGAAGTTTATTTTATTAATGGCGAACATAACTTTCCTTAGTTTAAGCCGTTAATTTTACCCATATTTTAAACAAGTAATAAGTTCTAAAAAGTGATGGTTAGACCAGAATAAATTAACCAAAATACCTACTTTCGGTAAATATTTATTTGATTTGAAATTAATTAAATCATTCTGTTAATAAATAAATTACTAATAAGCTAAGGTCTAAGTCTTATTATGGAATTATGTGTTTTTCTCGACTAAAAATGAATTTTAGTGAGAAAGTACTGGAGTCAATAAATTTCGTCATGTATAATATCGCCGCAATATTTTATCTTTTTCCAAATCCTGCCTGGTGAGATATTGCTTATGCTACGTATAAAGAAAGAAGCACTAACATTCGATGATGTATTGTTAGTTCCCGCACACTCAGATGTATTACCTAATACGGCTGATTTATCAACTCAACTAACTGCCGCTATCCGTTTAACTATTCCTATGCTTTCTGCTGCCATGGATACTGTGACTGAATCAGATTTAGCCATCGCATTAGCCCAAGAGGGTGGAATTGGTTTTATTCATAAAAATATGTCAATTGAGCGCCAGGCAGAAGAAGTTCGCCGAGTTAAAAAGTATGAAAGTGGCATCGTTATCGATCCAGTTACCGTCACGCCGGAAACCACAATTCGTGAAGTCTATGAGCTGGCTGAACGCAATGGTTTTGCGGGTTATCCGGTGGTTAATAATAATAAAGAATTGGTTGGTATCATTACCGGTCGTGACATCCGTTTTGTCACCGATTTGGATCAGCCGGTTACCGCAGTCATGACTGCTAAACCGCATTTGGTCACGGTCAAAGAGGGTGAGTCCCGTGATGTGGTTTTGCAAAAATTGCATGAAAGGCGTATTGAAAAAGCCTTGGTGGTTGATGATAATTTTCACCTGTTTGGTATGATCACAGTAAAAGATTTTCAGAAAGCTGAACGCAAACCTAATGCATGTAAAGATGAGCAAGGTCGTTTGCGAGTCGGGGCCGCAGTAGGTGCTGGTGGAAATAATGAACAACGTATTGAAGCATTAGTCGCGGCCGGTGTTGATGTGTTGTTAATTGACTCTTCTCATGGACATTCGCAGGGTGTTTTACAACGTATTCGTGAAACACGGGCAAAATATCCTGATTTGCCAATTATTGGTGGTAACGTAGCAACAGGCGAAGGGGCTAAAGCCTTGGCTGAAGCGGGTGCCAGTGCGGTGAAAGTTGGTATTGGCCCGGGTTCTATCTGTACAACACGGATTGTGACCGGTGTTGGTGTACCTCAGATCACCGCGATTGCCGATGCGGTTGAGGCGCTTAATGGCATGAATATCCCGGTAATTGCCGATGGTGGGATTCGCTTCTCGGGTGATATTGCTAAAGCGCTAGCTGCGGGTGCTTCATGCGTTATGGTTGGTTCAATGCTGGCTGGTACTGAAGAATCACCAGGCGAAACAATCTTGTTTCAGGGACGCTCTTATAAAGCTTACCGAGGAATGGGATCATTAGGTGCAATGTCGAAAGGCTCTTCCGATCGCTACTTCCAAACCGATAATGCGGCCGACAAATTAGTTCCTGAAGGAATAGAAGGCCGGGTTGCTTATAAAGGATTATTGAAGAATATTGTTCATCAGCAGATGGGCGGGCTTCGTTCTTGTATGGGGTTGACGGGGTGTGCCACGATAGATGAATTAAGAAGCAAAGCAGAATTTGTACGGATCAGTGGTGCGGGCATCCAAGAGAGTCATGTGCATGATGTTACAATCACCAAAGAATCACCTAATTATCGTTTAGGTTAATTATATTAGCGGTGGTTTTTTCACTATAAACCGTCAAATTACTATTAGTTTTTGGAATTATTTTTAGATGACAACTGACATTCATCAATACCGAATTTTGATCCTTGATTTTGGTTCACAATACACGCAATTAATTGCCCGTCGTATTCGTGAAATTGGCGTTTATTGTGAACTTTGGGCATGGGATGTTTCCGAGGCACAGATCCGTAAATTTAATCCCAATGGCATTATTCTTTCTGGCGGACCGGAGAGTACTACCGAGCAAAATAGCCCACGTGCACCGGAATATGTTTTTCAGGCTGGCGTCCCGGTATTGGGTATTTGCTATGGCATGCAAACGATGTCTATCCAATTAGGTGGGCAAGTTGACGTGTCTGGCGAGCGAGAGTTTGGCTACGCCCAGGTGTCAATTCAACAATCTTGTGAACTATTTCGTGATATCTATGATAGCTTAAGTGTAGAGGGTAAACCACTGCTTGATGTATGGATGAGTCACGGCGATAAAGTGACTGCCATCCCGACATATTTTAAGGTTATCGCCAGTACCGATAGCTGCCCATTTGCCATCATGGCGAATGATGAAAAACGTTTTTATGGTGTCCAATTTCATCCTGAAGTCACTCACACACACCAAGGCGCGGCTATTTTACAGCGTTTTGTATTAGATATTTGTGGTTGTAAAGCCCGTTGGACTGCGGCGGCGATTGTTGAAGATACGGTACAACGCCTAAAGGCACAGATTGGTGATGATCAAGTGATTTTAGCGCTATCTGGCGGTGTGGATTCCTCAGTTACTGCGCTATTACTCAATCGTGCGATTGGTAAACAACTGACTTGTGTCTTTGTTGATAATGGTTTGTTACGCTTAAATGAAGCGCAGCAAGTTATGGCCATGTTTGCTGGTAAATTTGATCTAAATATTATTCATGTGGCTGCCGAAGAGCGCTTTCTTAACGCATTGGCGGGCATTGATGAGCCAGAATTAAAGCGTAAAACGATTGGTCGTGTTTTTATTGAAGTATTTGATGAACAAGCCGCTAAACAAACGCAAGTAAAATGGCTAGCACAAGGGACTATTTATCCAGACGTAATTGAGTCCGCTGCTTCGGCGACCGGTAAAGCACATGTCATTAAATCTCACCACAATGTGGGTGGCTTACCCGCAGAAATGAAATTAGGTTTAGTTGAGCCATTAAAAGAGTTATTTAAAGATGAGGTGCGTAAAGTAGGCCTGGCGTTAGGACTTCCTTACGACATGTTATACCGTCATCCATTTCCTGGCCCTGGCTTAGGTGTGCGGGTCCTGGGTGAAGTGAAGAAAGCTTATTGTGATCTCTTACGCCAAGCAGATGCCATTTTTATTGAAGAATTACATAAAGCCGATCTTTATCATAAAGTCAGCCAAGCCTTCACCGTTTTCTTACCGGTCCGCTCAGTTGGTGTGATGGGAGATGGCCGCAAATATGACTGGGTCGTATCATTACGTGCCGTTGAAACCATTGACTTCATGACCGCCCATTGGGCACATTTGCCTTATGATTTTCTTGGCAGAGTATCAAATCGGATCATCAATGAAGTCGCCGGTATCTCTAGGGTAGTTTACGATATTAGTGGTAAACCCCCGGCGACAATTGAGTGGGAGTGATATTTGTATAGTTTTCTGCTTGGATTACAGATTATTTGATTTGTATTTGATATGTTATCTTACAATTGCTGACTAAATGTTGAATGTTAGGTTGCCTTAGAAACGCTCTATTTACTCAATTTTGATGGTAATAAATTTTATAATGAATGAGAATAAATTTAGGTTTGATATAAATGGCCTCAGAGCTATTGCTGTACTGCTCGTTGTCATATTTCATTATGATAAAAATGGAATTACAGGTGGATTCATCGGTGTAGATGTATTTTTTGTAATCTCCGGATATCTAATGACTGGAATAATATTTCGTGGCTTGGAGTCAAAATCTTTATCAATATTTAAATTTTATGTATCAAGAGCTAAAAGGATAGTGCCTGCACTGTTGACTATTGTTGTCTTTATGTTGGCTTATGGTTACTTATTTGTTGAACCAATGAGCTATCGCTTGATTGGTAAGCATGCATTGAGTAGCTTGATTTTTATCGGTTCTGTCGCATTAAAAGAGTCTGTTTGATAAGATCGATTTGTAAACCTTGTACTACAAGCAGATATAATTGACTCTTATGAATATTGTTAAACAAAGCTTTAAACGTCTCCACTATCCCGTCGATGTCATTTTAGTTTGTCTACGTTGGTACCTGGCGTATTCCTTAAGCTTGCGTAACCTTGAGGAGATGATGCAGGAAAGAGGTATTTTTGTTGATCACTCCACCATTCACCGCTGGATTTTACGACTGACGCCAAAACTAGCAAGTGTTGCCAGAAAGAAACGAAAAATCTATGGTGGCACCTGGTATCTGGATGAAACCTATATCAGGATAAAAGGGAAATGGCATTATCTTTATCGCGCCGTAGAGGCTAGTGGTGAAACGATAGATTTTATTCTTAGTCAAAAGCGAAATAAAAAATCTGCATTACGCTTTTTAAAGAAAGCTATCCATCAAAATACCTATCCTATGGAAGTGAATATTGATAAAAGTGGTGCTAATCGGGCTGCATTAATGTCACTTAATCAACGTGAGCTGGGGATAAAAATAAGACAGTGCCGTTATAAAAATAACATGGTAGAGCAAGATCACCGTTTCATTAAAAAACGCTATCGAGCGATGCTTGGTTTTAAGACGTACCGAACGGCAAAAGTTTTACTGGAAGGAATAGAAATATTGCATATGCTCCATAAACAACAAATTCCTATCAATGGCCTAATTCTCTGTCCAGTCGATGCTTTTTACACTTTAGTCGCCTAACAATTCTTCTAACTACCACAAATTAAACTTCCAACATTAATGCGACAGAACCTTTTTATCTCTAATATAATATACAAAAGAGAATCTGGTTATTTTGATCTTAATTCTTATGATAAATATTTTTTACACACATGGTCACTGTCAATGGAGTGGCAGTTTTATATTATTTATCCGATTTTATTATTGCTTTTGAGTAAATTTTTCTCAATAAAGGCATTAAAAAAAATAGTTATCTATCTGACTATTGTTCTGTTTTTATACGGCTGGTATTCGTCAGTCAAAGACAGTGTATCTTCATACTATATGTTGCAGTCAAGAGCGTGGGAAATGCTACTTGGCGGTATTGCATACTTTTATCCACTCAAACTAAAAAAAACAACCAGGGTATTAATATACTATTCTTCACTTGTCGTATTAATTGCATCAGCATTTTTTATTAATCATAAAGATTTATGGCCTGGGTATCTTGCTATTATTCCAGCAGTAATGACATATTTAGTGATAGTATGCTCTGTTGAAAAAGGAATACTTGCCAGTAAAGTGCTGCAATATATCGGGCTAATTTCCTATTCGGTTTATCTTGTTCACTGGCCAATACTGGTCATTGCAAATAAGTTAGCTCTAAAACTTGGATTTATATATTACGTCTTGATAACTTTAGTTTTAGCTTCCCAGCTCTACTATTTTGTAGAGAGGAAGAGAAGTTATGGCTTAACGGTTGTATTTATTTACATGCTGGCTATTGCTGCAAGTATTTATGTTTTAAAAAATGGTGTGAGCAGTAGAGTTAATCCGGATTTCCAGCTATCAAGGAATGATTACAAAGCGAAGTTTGAAGGGCATCTGAATCTGCCTCAGAGCATGGATGCGCAATATTTTAACGGGAATGTGACTGATTTTGATTTTATTCTCATAGGTAACAGTCATGCGAGACATTTTTTCTCCTATATAAAAAAACATGGGATAAAAGTGGCAAGCCTTGCACTTGATGGTTGTACATCGACAAAAAATTATTACTCTTTTTATAACAAAAAAAGTGTGAATCCAGATACAAAATGGAACTTGATTTTATTAATGCACATCCTGAAAAGCCTGTAATTATATCAAGAAATTGGCCTGGGCTGCAATATGAGGACATAAAAAGAGAAGATGGCTCTCATATAGGTAAGGCTGATTATAATAAGCTTATGGTTGAAGAAATGACATCATTTTATAATGATGCCAACCATGGTCAGAATTTTTATATAATAGGTTCTACACCGCGTAGCTCAAGTGTAATGTTTGAATGTCTGGCTAAAGCTGATTTACCTATAAACAAATTAATTAATATTTTTGATTGTAGCAATACTCGACAAAGAGTGAATACTGCTGCAGATGAAGCTTTAAAAAACTTTGCAGGTAAATATGCTAAAGTGAAGTTTATAGATACTTATCCTTTCTTATGTAACCATACAGAATGTACACTTATTAAAGATGGCATTCCTATCTATACAGACACTAGCCACCTATCAATTACTGGTGCTGAAATTGTTGGAAAGGGTGTCTTTAATGAAATAAGAAGAGATACTAATTTGCATAAGTAATGCAATAAAGTCCTTTCGTGGTTTGAAATGTGTACTCTAGTAATAATAAACAAAAGGGAAATGATCATAGTAAAGTAGGAATAAAAAATTAATATTCACTAAATGGTATTTTTTAGCAAATCAGTAAATATATTTTACTGGTTTTTTTATTAGCCAATACTTTTATTATTGTTATTTTTAATTAAAAAGTATTTTAATATTTTATTTATAACCGATACAAGATACCTATTTAAATTAATTTAATTAATTTCAGCGATATGTTATATAAGAAATTAATTTAAGAATTTATTTAATTATATGTTTTACCATTTAATTAAATATTTAATGTTAAATATAAAACTCGTATTTTTTGGACATTCATAACATTATGACTTTATTAAAAAAGTGGCAAAAAATCATTACTATTTATTTATATTTATTAATTAGTCATTAAAAGTGGTGTAAGTATTTTTTAAGCATTAACTAATTATTTTAAATTGCTATCGCGCTGGTTCTGGGACGATAATTTTCTGTGCTGTTATTGCATTTTTTACTCATTATTTCTTTACAGAAATAAAATTATTGATCAAGGAGTAAGCAAAATGAAAACAAAATTACTGTTGGCTATGTTAGCGTTAATGAGTGCCTCGAGTTTTGCCAGTATCACCACTGATATTAAACCAATGCATGGCTATATTGATAGCCCAGCGAGTCGGGCTTATTTGTGTTCAATGTTGGAAAACAAAAATTGTGGTCCAATTCAGTATGAACCGCAATCAGTGGAAGGACAAAAAGGTTTTCCACAAAGAGGGCCAGCGGATGGCAAAATAGCCAGCGCTGGTGTAGGAATGTTTAAACAATTGGATGAACAATCAGTAACGCGCTGGACTAAGGTTAATATGAGATCAGGTGAAAATGTGTTTCACTGGACATTAACTGCCCCACATAGTACCACTGGCTGGGAATATTTTATTACCAAACAAGATTGGGATCCTAATCGCCCATTAAGACGCGCTGCGTTTGAATTACAACCCTTCTGTTCACGATTTGATGGTGGTGCAGTACCCGCCCGAGAAGTTACCATGAAATGCAATGTTCCTTATCGTACGGGTTATCAAGTGATTTTAGGTGTCTGGACTATTGCAGATACATCAAATGCCTTCTATCAAGTGATTGATGCCAATATGAATGCTCGTTAGTTTTAATTGGCTAAATATGATTATTTTTTAATGTTTATTTTATTCTAATAAAAATTAATTTTACGGTAAGACAATGATTAATAAATATATTTCTAACGGTATACCAGCTGAACCAGGCGAATTTCCCTTTTTTTGTGCATTATGTCTTTCTGATTCTGCGGATATCAATAGACATCGCTGTGGTAGCGTTCTTATTAATAAACGTTGGGTATTGAGTGCAGCACATTGTATTGAAAATATTGATGTTGCAAAACTTAATGTTTATGTTGGCATGGAGCACTATAACCCGGGTGCAATTTATCAAGATAAAGTAAAAATTAAACAGATTATTAGCCATCCTTATTGGCGTAATTCACCCTCTGATCCTGATGTAGATTGTCCTCCGCCATTTGATGTACCCTATGATATTGCTTTACTTGAGTTAGACCGCGAAACAATTAGTAATGATTTTGCCAGTATTAATGGTATCAATAAACATCTTGATTTACCTGAAGGTACTGAAGTAACTGCGATTGGTATGGGTGATACTGAATTGGGCAAAACATCTGAATATTTGCGAAAAACGATTATTTCGATCGCTAATCCTAAACGATGTATTGAAGTACCGAGTGGTTACCCACCTGCTTGCCATAAGCCGGCCTTGCATATTTGCGCAATTGGTAATAATACCACAACACAAGGAGGGGATTCAGGTAGTCCATTATTAGCTCACGATGGTAATAACACGGTAGTAGGTTTAGTCTCTCGTAGAATAATGCAGTCCATGGAATTTACCAGAGTAAGTTATTATAGTGATTGGATCCTAAAAAATATTAATAAGTAATTTTATCTATTTTATTATGTAAATAAAACAATTAATACCATTAGGATTTTTGCTTAACAAACCTGGTATAGTTTACTGCCAGGTTTGTTATTTTTTTTTTAACGTTTTCTACCACCCAAAATGCCACGAATAATTTGAGTACTTATTTGACGTACCGCAGATTTAGTTGCTGTTTGCACTAAACCCTCTTTTTTACCTCCTCTGGGGCCGGTTGAACCAAATAGGAAATCTTTTAAGCCGCCAACAAACCCACTATCTTCGGTATTTTTTGTTGTCTGATTTGCTTGGCTAGTAGCTGTTATCTCATCGCTGGTTTGATTTGCCAGTTTTTCATAGGCTGATTCACGATCCAACATTTTCTCATACTTGCCATAAATATCTGAATGAGTAAGTAGCTGGCTGCGTTCTTCGCTAGTTAAAATTCCCATGCGTGAATCTGGCGCAATAACGAAAGCCCGTTGAACAATGTTTGGACGTCCTTTTTCATCTAAGAACGAAATTAATGCTTCACCCACACCTAGTTCAGTTATCGCCTGCTCGGCTTTAAACTTTGGATTTGCTCGCATGGTTTCGGCTGCTGCTTTAACGGCTTTTTGATCCCGTGGCGTAAAAGCGCGTAATGCATGCTGAACCCGATTGCCAAGCTGTCCTAGAATATTATCGGGAATATCAAGGGGATTTTGTGTAACAAAATAAACGCCAACGCCTTTTGAACGGATCAGGCGAACAACCTGTTCGATTTTTTCCAGTAGTGCGGTCGGTGCGTTAGTAAAAAGTAGATGTGCTTCATCAAAGAAAAACACCAGTTTCGGTTTTTCAACATCGCCCATTTCAGGCAAACGTTCAAAAAGTTCCGATAATAACCATAATAGAAATACTGCGTATAGCTTAGGCTGATTATAGAGTTTGTCTGCGGCAAGGATATTGACTATTCCTTGGCCATTCGAATCGGTTTTGATTAGATCAACGATATCAAGCATAGGTTCGCCGAAAAAGTAATCAGCACCTTGCTGTTGAAGGGTTAATAAACCACGTTGTATGGCGCCAATTGAGGTACCGGCAATGTTACCGTATTCAGTTTGAAATTGTTTCGCATTTTCACCGACATATTGAACGGTAGCACGCAGATCTTTCATGTCTAGCAATAGTAAGCCATTGTCATCGGCGATTTTAAAAATAAGTTGTAATACACCACTTTGCACATCATTTAAATTCATTAAACGAGATAACAGCAATGGCCCCATATCTGAGATGGTTGCTCTTACCGGATGTCCTTGTTCTGCAAAAACATCCCAAAAAGTGACAGGACACGCAGCAGGATGCCAGTCTGTTACGCCAAGCGCTTCCAGGCGTGATTGTAATTTAGGTGTTAATACTCCTTTGGCACCAATCCCCGAAAGATCACCTTTCACATCAGCCATAAAAACCGGCACCCCAATTTGAGAAAAACTTTCCGCCATTTTTTGTAGCGTTACAGTTTTACCTGTTCCTGTTGCACCGGTAATTAATCCATGTCGATTTGCCAGCGCAGGCAAGATGGCTAATTCAGTTTCACTATTTTTAGCGATGACAAGAGATTTTTGCATCTAAATTAATCCTCTGTAGTCGGCATAATGGGTATAATTTTGTTGCCAGGCTCGTTAGCAGATTTTCGTTAAATATTTAATTACCAGACAGAATAGTTAATACGACAGTTAAAATATGATCAATTAATAAAAAATTATAAAAGCGTATAGGGTAAAGATAGCTGATGGTGGTGTATTTGGTATTTTAATAATAAAAAATTCAGTAAATCCTGCCTGATAAAATATTCTTTTGGTTAGGGAGAATTTTGTCTGACAATTAATTTAATTGCTGCTGAAAAATTCTCCTGTAGGGTGATTAAAACCGATGTTTTACCGCTTCAGCCAGTATAGATAGTAATTGTTCAGTGTCCTGCCAGCCCAAGCAGGGATCGGTGATTGACTGACCATAAATAAGGGGCTTACCGGCAATGACTTGCTGGGTACCTTCTACGAGAAAACTTTCTGCCATAATGCCCGCGATGGCTTTCGAGCCTTTTTGCAGTTGTTGCGCAATGTTTTTAGCAACGTCTATTTGGCGTTGATGGATTTTTTGACAATTACCGTGACTAAAATCGATAACTAATTTTTCAGCTAAGCCTAATTGGCGTAACTGACAGCAAGCAACAGCAATATCTTCAGCGCTATAATTAGGTTGTTTTCCTCCACGCATAATAATATGGCCATAAGGATTACCTTGTGTTTGATAAACAGTCATTTGACCATTTTTATTGGGCGATAAAAATACATGGCTGGCACGTGCTGCACGAATAGCATCAAGAGCAATATTAATATTCCCGTCAGTACCATTTTTAAAGCCAACCGGACAAGAAAGCGCTGATGCCATTTGTCGATGGATTTGGCTTTCTGTGGTTCTGGCGCCGACGGCTCCCCAGCTAATAAGATCGGCAACATATTGGCCGATTATCATATCTAAAAATTCAGTTGCCGTTGGCAGCCCAAGTTGGTTAATGTTAGTTAGTAGCTCACGAGCTAATCGTAGGCCTTTATTAACTTGGCAGGAATTGTTTAGATCTGGATCGGAAATTAAACCTTTCCAACCAACGACGGTACGTGGTTTTTCAAAATAGGTACGCATCACGATTTCAAGATAATCTTTATATTCGACACGCAGCTTAGCCAGCATTTTTGCGTATTCAAGTGCTGCATGGGTATCATGTACCGAACAGGGGCCAATGACCACCAACAGTCGTTGATCTTGACCAGTTAAAATTGATTCAATCGCTTTTCGTGACATTGTCACGTTTTCGACAATTTCTTTAGATAGCGGAAACTCATCGGCCAGAGCTTGAGGCGTAATAAGGCTATCAATAGGTTGAGTTCTTAACTCATCTGTTTTATACATATTTATCTCATATATGCTTCAATGTAGCAGATCTTCTCGCTAAATAAACTAGCATTACCCTAACTGAAAATAAACCGGTTCCAAGGGTTGTTTAAGATAGCGTTAAAATAATCAATGTTTCTCAGCTAATTTTCAATTATTAAAATATACGGCGGGTTAGACCGAATGTATCGATGACTTTAGCTGAGATCTCTTCAACAGAGTAATTAGTTGTATTTAAATAATGAATATTGTGTCTTCTAAATAAAGCTTCCACCTCAGTTAATTCTATCCGACATTGACGTAAAGATGCATAACGACTTTTTTCACAACGCTCTTCACGAATAGCCGCTAGTCGCTCAGGACTAATCGTTAAACCAAAAAGTTTATTCATATAAGGCTTTAATGCAGAGGGTAATTGCAAATTATCCATATCATCTGCGGTGAAAGGATAATTGGCAGCCTGAATAGCAAATTGCATCGCTAAATAGAGGCTGGTTGGTGTTTTACCACAACGGGAAACACCCAATAAAATTACTTGAGCCTGATCGAGATTTTTTAATGATATGCCATCATCGTGCGCCAATGTATATTCAATCGCTGCAATTCTAGCATCATATTGATTTAGATTAGATAGTCCATGGGTACGGTTGAGCTTTGGTTCAGGTTTTAAGCCAATTTCTTGCTGGATCGGATCAATTAAAGATTGGACGATATCATAACAACAGCCGGCACTAGTGGTAATAATTTTTTTTACTGTTGGCGAGATAATTGAGTAAAAAACCAACGGGCGAATATGGGTTTTAGAATAGATTTGATCAATTCTTTGTTTTATTTCTGTGGCACGTTTTTCAGTGGTGACAAACGGTAGTGTATAAGAAGAAAAATGGAGTGGAAATTGCGATAAAACAGCATGACCTAGCGTCTCTGCAGTAATAGCAGTTCCGTCGGAGATAAAAAAAACACAGCGTGCTAAATTTTTAGCGTGATAATTATCCATTGGTTAATTTTCCTTTTCATTTTATTCTATTTTTAAAAAGTAAAATAATAAAGATTAAATGTAAAAATTTGTTAGTCGAATGATAGATTATATGGCGTTAAAAAATATTATTATGAGCTTGATCGATTCACCATTCCATTTTTGGTTCAACATTATGTTAGTCTTAGCGATGAGATAGTTTTACCAACTAACTAACATATTTACACTTCTATGAATTTTAATAAGGGTTCTTTTTCAATGTCTGATAATGGCCGTACTTCAAGCAATATACTTTGGTATAACCAGCTTACTATGAATGATGTTGATTTAGTTGGCGGAAAGAATGCTTCGTTAGGTGAAATGATCACACATTTAGCTGCTCTGGATGTTCTGGTACCAAATGGCTTTGCTACTACCGCTCGTGCTTTCAATGATTTTTTAGAACAAGGTGATGTTAATCAACGTATATACCAATTATTGGATGAAATTGATATTGACGATGTAGATCAATTAGCCAAAGCGGGTAGCCAAATCCGGCAATGGATCATTGATACCCCTTTTGGCTCTAAATTAGAAAAAGATATCCGTCAGGCTTTTTTGCAATTATCCGCCGATGAAGCTGATATTTCCTTTGCAGTACGCTCTTCTGCTACTGCTGAAGATATGCCAGATGCTTCTTTTGCTGGACAACAAGAAACTTTTTTGAACGTGAAAGGTATTGATGCGGTAATGGTCGCTATCAAACATGTTTTTGCTTCGCTATTTAATGACCGAGCTATCTCATATCGTGTCCATCAAGGGTATGATCATCGTGGTGTGGCGCTTTCTGCCGGAATCCAACGTATGGTACGTTCTGATTTAGCTTCTTCGGGCGTGATGTTTACTATAGATACTGAATCCGGTTTTGATCAGGTTGTTTTTATTACCTCAGCGTGTGGTCTTGGCGAGATGGTTGTTCAAGGTGCGGTAAATCCTGATGAATTTTATGTGCATAAACCGACATTAAAAGCGGGGCGTCCAGCTATTGTGCGCAGAACGTTAGGCTCAAAAAAAATGCGGATGGTTTATGCCGATAATCATCAACATGGTAAGCAAGTAAAGATTGAAGAGGTAGCGGAAAAACAACGAAATTGTTTTTCTTTAGCTGATCATGAAGTTGAAGCGCTTGCTCATCAAGCATTATTAATTGAGCAGCACTATGGCCGGCCGATGGATATAGAATGGGCTAAAGATGGCCATAATGGTAAATTATATATCGTCCAGGCGCGACCTGAAACTGTCCGCTCTAATCAGCAGATAATGGAACGCTATCAAATAAAAAAAACCGGTAAAGTATTAGTAGAAGGGCGTGCGATTGGTCAACGTATTGGTGCAGGAGCGGTTAAAGTTATTCATGATATTAGTGAAATGAGTTGTGTGCAGCCAGGTGATGTTTTGGTTACTGATATGACTGATCCTGATTGGGAACCTATCATGAAGCGAGCGGCTGCTATTGTCACTAATCGTGGCGGACGTACTTGTCATGCCGCGATTATTGCACGTGAGTTGGGTATTCCAGCTGTGGTTGGCTGTGGTAATGCGACTGAGCACTTACAAGATGGCCAATTAGTGACAGTCTCTTGCGCTGAAGGCGATACTGGTTTTGTTTATGCTGATAAATTGCCATTTGAGATCAAAAGTTGTCAGGTAGATAAAATGCCAGCGTTGAAGGTGAAAATCATGATGAATGTTGGTAATCCTGATCGGGCATTTGATTTTGCTTGTTTACCTAATGATGGGGTGGGTTTGGCACGTTTGGAATTTATTATCAATCGCATGATCGGAGTGCATCCCCGTGCTTTATTGGAATTTGAGCAACAAACGACTGAGTTACAGGCTGAAATTCGAGCACTAATGTTAGGTTATCAGGATCCCGTAGAGTTTTACATCGGTCGCTTAACAGAGGGAATTGCAACACTAGCGGCAGCATTTTGGCCGAAACGGGTAATTGTCCGTTTATCTGATTTTAAATCAAATGAATATGCTAACCTAATTGGTGGTGATCTTTATGAACCGCATGAAGAAAACCCAATGTTAGGTTTTCGGGGCGCTGGTCGCTATGTGGCCGATAGTTTTCGCCAATGTTTTGCTCTTGAGTGTGAAGCGGTCAAGCGGGTGCGAAATATCATGGGACTAACCAATGTTGAGATTATGATCCCATTTGTCAGAACTGTTGCTCAAGCTGAAGCTGTTATTGAAGAGTTAGCACATCATGGCTTAAAACGCGGTGAGAATGGTTTGAAAATTATCATGATGTGTGAAATCCCATCAAATGCCCTATTAGCAGAACAATTTCTTGCCTATTTTGATGGATTCTCCATTGGTTCAAATGATATGACGCAATTAACACTCGGGCTAGATCGTGATTCTGCTATTATCTCTTCGCTATTTGATGAGCGCAATGAAGCGGTTAAGGCATTGATATCGATGGCAATAAAGGCCGCTAAACAACAAGGCAAGTATGTAGGTATTTGTGGTCAAGGTCCTTCTGATCATCAGGATTTTGCACAATGGTTAGTGAAAGAAGGGATTGATAGTCTTTCGCTTAATCCTGATACGGTGATGAAAACATGGTTATCACTGGCGGAAAATGATTAGCACTAATTAATTTTTTATTCACTAATTTGTCTTGCAAACTGAGTCTGAAAATGAAAAACAGCAGACTCAGTTGATTATGATCCATATTTGCTATTTATCCCTTTAACTGGCTATTATCGATCAAAATACATTAGTCAGTGGTGTAAAAATATTTGCGGAACCTTCTTGTCTGGATGAATTTTCACATAAAGATTAGCTCTGTACCAGCGGCGTAAATTTTCTTCTGTCATGACTTGTTGCGGTGTGCCGACACTAACCAGTTGACCCTGATGCAGTAAATAAATGCGATCTGCATATAATGCTGCCAGGTTTAGATCATGCAATATGCAACAAACACCAATAGATTGTTGACGATTTAAACGATGTAATAAGCGTAAACTTTGTTGCTGATGATAGAGATCAAGTGCTGAGGTTGGTTCATCCAAAAATAAGTAGCTATTATTGGGCTCAGGATGCCAAAGTTGGGCGATAACACGGGCTAATTGCACACGTTGCTGTTCTCCGCCGGATAGTTGTTGGTAATTTCGATAGCGTAATGCCAGGCAGTCAGTTTGTATCAATGCACTTTCGATAGCTTGATTGAAGCAATGACTTGCATGAGGACTTCGTCCCATCGCCACAATTTCTTCAACACTAAAGGGAAAGTTGAGTTGGTGCTGTTGGTGCATTACCGCGCGTTTACGCGATAATTTATTGATATCCCAAGTTGCTAGCGATTTCCCTTCTAATAAACAGTCTCCCGTATGTGGTGTAAGAAAACCGGTTAATAAACGTAGTAAAGTCGATTTTCCAGCACCATTAGGCCCGATAATAATACTTATTTGGTTGTGATAAAGTGACAGTGATAAATCATCAATAATATTTTGACTATTTACGCGATAGCAGAGTCGCTTTGCTTCAATAAAAGGTATAGAGGAACGGCACATAATTTTATCACTAACCTTGTGACTGTTTTAAAATAAGATAGAGAAAATAAGGAGCACCAATTAGTCCAGTAATTAAGCCTACTGGAATTTCCGCTGGTGTGGCTAATGTACGCGCGATGGTATCAGCGACAAGTAGTAGAGCAGAGCCTGCCAAAGCGGAAGCCGGTAATAACCATTTATGATTAGCGCCAAAGGTCATTCTAATCAGATGCGGCACGACTAAGCCAATAAAACCAATTATTCCACTTAGCGCTACAGCACAACCAATTAAAAGTGAGCTTAGTACTAACAGGATAAACTTGCTTTTTTTTACTTTTAAGCCGAGATAATATGCTTCTTCATCGCCTAATTGTAATAAATTAAGTGTCATACTTTGTTGTAAGACTATAAACATGGTTAGTGAAATGATGCTAGCGGCAATTGCTAATATGGCACCATTATTTTGACTTAAGGAGCCCATCATCCATAATGTCAAGCTGCGTAACTGTTGGTCATCGCTAACGTAGCTAAGTACGCCAATGAAAGATACGCATAATGTATTAATCGCTATGCCTGACATAAGTAATTTTGTTAATTGACCATTTGAATAGTGGGTTAATGAAAAAATAACTATTGCAACGATAAAGCCGCCAACAAAAGCGGCGATCAGATAACCATAATCACTTAGTAGTGAAGAAATAGGCAAGGGAAGAACAATAAAAAGCGCAACGCTAAGGGCAGCTCCGCTACTAATGCCAAGTAAGCCCGGATCGGCTAATGGATTACGAAATAACCCTTGCATAATAGCACCCGCAACCGCTAATGCGCAGCCGACTAATAATGCCAATAAAATACGGGGTAAGCGAATAGTTAGCCAAATTTGCCAATGATTATCTGTTAAGGGTAATTGCCAAAGTGTGTTAAATGACAGAGACATAGCACCTACATTTGCCGCCAGTAAGGCAATTAAAATAACAATGCAAAATAAAATGAATAATCTCAATTTTGGATAAGCGAATTGTTTCATCATTTATTGGTTTTTTCCAAAGCATCGCGTATTTGTTTCATAACGCTCGGCGTTGATAGTCCAAATCCGAGTAGCCCTAAATCATTAACCACTAGTAATGCTTTGTTTTTTTCGGCAGGTGTCATATTAATACCAGGTAATTGCCAGATTTTTTCTATCCCCCCCAAGGAACGAATCCCTTCAATGGTAATTAAAATCCAATCGGGTTGACTGGCAATAATTGCTTCTTGAGAGAGTGGCAGATAACCGTTAAAACCTTGTAATGCATTTTGGGCACCGACCGTTGAAATAATACTATCTGCTGCAGTGCGTTGACCGGCGACAAGAGGCACAGTGCCATTATGGCTGAATATGAAAATGATTTTTTGTTGTAGAGGAGTCGTATTAATTAATGACAATTGCTCATTAAGTTTATTGATGAGCGCTTCTCCTTTTTGAGGTTGTTCTATAGCATTAGCAATGGTACGAATTTTTTCTGGTATGGCTGCCAGAGTAGGGGCTCCTGTCACTTTTATTATCTTAACACCTGTTTGTTGAATTTGTTTTAGAGCGAAATCGGGTTTTGCCTGTTCACTTGCTAAGATCAAAGTTGGGTATAGCGATAAAATGCCTTCCGCATTTAACATACGCATATAACCGACGTCAGGGAGCTTTAATACCGAGTCTGGTTGACGACTGCTACTATCGCGAGCAATAACCTGTTTTCCTTCATTAAGGGCAAAGATAATTTCAGTAATATCCCCACCGAGCGTGATAATGCGTTCACTCGCTTGAGAACAAGGAATGAGTAAAGAGATGATGATTGAGAGAAGCCATAATTTCATATTATGTTTAACTCCTGATATTATATTTTAGTTAAGGTTGAAATTTGCTTCTGCCAATCTAATTGTTCATGTTCTCCTTCCGTACGTTGACCAAATAATTGAATGATATGATCGCCATGATTATCAAAAATTTCCAGGCTGGTGACTATACCATCCTTGGTTGGTTTACGTGTTACCCAACTTTTAGCAATACCAGTTTCAATTACATTGAGTGAGAATTTTGGATTTAAAACATTAATTTTTTGTAGTGCACTTTGTTTGTCATGATAAGCGGCTAGTTTTTGAATGCATCCGGTAAATATTTGCATGCATCCAAGGCTGCCGACAAAGATCATAATTTCATTTTGCTGATTAAAGGCGCTATGTAGAATTTGGTAGAGAGCATGATTATCAACTTGATAAGCAAGTTCGTCGCTGACCGCGTCGAAGATTTGTTGTCGTTTAACATTATATTTTTGCAATAGTTGAAAAAATTGATGAACATTTGTCATGTTACGCCAATCGGTTTCTAGTTGTTTTTTTACCGCTTGATTAATTTGTGGTGGTTGTGGATGGACAGTAGTAGGACGCAAATTTAATGCTGGATTTGAGGTCATCTGATATTGTTTAATCAACTTATACCAAACCGCCATATTGGTTTTTTCAGTAGCATAGATCTTATGTACGGCATTACCATGGTTATCAAAAAACTGAATACTGTGTTGTAAATTATCGGAAGATGTCTCAGTCAAGGCAAAGCTGATTGCCCAGTGTTCAAGAAATATACGCAAATCAAGCTCTCTGGGATTAAGTACGATACCTGTCTGGTTGTTTAAACGAACATTTTTAAATTCACCAATATGGATGTGAGTAGCATATTTATTAGCGGTAATCGCTTTTATTTCCCCTAAATTCGCCAGTTCAGGTAATAATAGTGTTATGTCTACATTTAACCGTTTAGCATCATCCGCATTAACACATGCATAGATCAATTCTGCTTCTGTAACATTTAAATAGTTTGCCGATTCTGCAATCGATTGTAGGTTATTTTGTTGTTTTGCTTGCTGGTAACGGTTATAAAGTGAATCGTTCATACTGTCATTTCCTTATTATGTATATAGTGTTGATCCATATATTTATTACTATCATTAACCTGCTATGCCTGATGCTAAACATCGGCATAAATTATTGCTTCTCACTTGTCTGTTAACCTAAAATCCTGTTTGCTAGCACTAATAGCTTAAATAGAAATCTTTGGCTCTATAAACCCCTTGTTGCTGTAGATTGTCTGATTTTTGCTGTTTTGTTTGTTTTTTGCGCTAAATAACCTATTTATGACAAGATTTTGATCGGATAAAGCGAGAGAGTGCGATAAAAATTAATTGTCATGAGTAAAATAAGTAATCAATTACTCATGACTTAGAAGTAGACATAATAAAAATAATTACCAGCGATAATTTATTTTAAAATGTATATTCCTGCCTTCTTGTGGAACACCTAATGATGAGCTATATGTCTTATTAAAGGCATTGGTTAATGATAGGGTGGTATCTATGCCTGATAACTTACCATCACCTTGATAACGGATATAAACATCATTAACACCATACCCCGCTTGTTGTATAATAGGTTGCGAATATTTATCTTTACCGGTTTTACGATCGCCGGAACGATTGGTTTTTGCGGCAAATTGTCCAACCCAACCTAAGAAAAAACCGCTATTAGCCAGCGGTATATCCAATGAAGCGGTTAAACTTTCTGGACGAATTGATGAAATGCTCATGCCTGTTATCGTATCTTTAGCATGAGTGCGATTGTAAGCGAGCGCAGCATTAAACTAAGGAGTGGTATAGTTAAGACTACTGTCGATACCATGAATAACCACAGATGGTGTATTAATGCTTATTGTTTTTCCTAACGGTGGAATAATGCCATAGACTTCAGTCTTGATGTAATTAGTTGCTTTAGTATCAAAAACAGCTGCTCGCCATTGTAAACGGTCATTAGTTAGTAACTTATTATCAAACCGTAAACTTACTCCGTATTCAATTGTCTGATTTCGTTCAGGTTGTAAATTCGGGTTTGGTTTGAAGTAATTCCGCGCGAAGTGTTTGGAATCATTATAAATTTCATTTAAGCTAGGTGTTCTGTAACCTTCTGCATAAGAACTAAAAAGTTCCAACCAGTGTGTTGGGGTAAAACTAACTGCGCCACGCGATGTCCATTGAGAATCCTGATTGCTATCGTATCTATCACTATCATTTCTATAGTTAGAGTAACGAGTACCGATAGAAAATGTGATTGGCAAGGTGTTTAATCGGATTTCGTCCTCTAACCAGACAGCGATATTACGTAATGTTGCTGGTGGAAAGAAATCTGCTTGTTCATTAGCCTGCTGCTGCTGCTGATTAAATTCGCTACCAATGTTGAAATGGTGAGTAGCAAATTGATCATGATCCCAGATAAAATAGTTAGTTATCTTGCTTCCTTTGCTAATGAGCGAGCGTTTTTCCTCATCATGCTTACTAATGCTAAAGAGCGAGCGTTTTATCTCATCAATGGGTTTTTGTTCGATTGTCACCTTACTGTAGTAAAGATCCCAATCTATAAGCCAATTTTCTGCTTGAAGAGGATAAATTTTCTGCGTTAATTGGATATCATATTGGCTAGTATTACGATCATAACGGCTATTTTTGTACTTGCTGGGTTCGACAACTTCTGGATTTTTTAGCTGTATTCCATCATTTTGATAATAGCGTAATTGAGCTGAAATCATATATGACGGAGTAATCATCCAGTTACCTTTAGCGAGTAGGTTGTGGATATCCTCCTTATTATAGGGTATTGAGCTATCACTTAAACGTGAGGATCCTTTTTTTCGTCTGCTTAAGGCCATTAATCCATCAACATGATGTGTTTTACCAAAAAGTAAACTACCATATTGATATCCCTGATCATTACGGCTATGGCTTAATGTCAAAATAGCGCCATGAGATTGTTCTGGTGCCAGCAGATCCCGAGCGTTAACTGTTTTTAGGGCAATTGTCCCACCTAATGCTCCACTACCATGTTGTAGGCTATTACTGCCTTGTATGGCAATTATTTTTTTTATATATATTGGGTCTAGAAATGTGCCAGTGATAGTCTCGGCATCAATATCTTGCCGAATACCATCAATGGTGATGAGAACGCCAGATCTTTCATAGCCACGCATGTTTAAAGTTTGCCCATTTGTGCTACCAATGCCTGAAAGACTTAGTCCAGGCGTTTTTTTTAATAAATCTAATGCATCAGATGCATATTGATATTTTGGCTGACTAGTATCAATGACAGTATATGTTTTAGCGGTAGTGGACATATAAGGCATAGCTTCATCAGCGTATACGATAATGGTTTTGTCGTCTGATTTTGACCAGGATTGTTGCGAAATGATCAGTCCGATGATACAAGGTACACTATATAGCGAGCACTTAATGTAATCGATTGATTTTAAGGCAGTTTTATGCTTGAGATCCATAGTATTCGTTCCTATAATTATAGTAGATCTAAACGTTGGCTGCCTGATAGTAGTTAGGTGGCTTGGTGTTGATTAAATTCTATTTGGTTAAAATCAATTTGCCTGCTCTTGTCTGGCGTAATTGATAAATTTCACCTTGATGGTAGATATTCGCAATTCCTTTTTGATTCAATAGATGTTGGCTATTAATGGTATTAATTACTGGGGTTGATATTTGCTTTATATCTGAATTAAGTAGATTACTTTGGCTGAGTTTATTCATATAAGTAGATTACTTTGGCTGAGTGTGTTGATATTGAAGAGATATAACCAAATAATGGTAATGATAATTATTATCATTATTGTCTTGTTGTTAATCAAGTTTTTCCCTCTATAGATAAACAGTAATAAAGTGAAATAATGATAAATATTTGCAAAATTTATTTTAAAAACAATGAAATAGAATTATTCTCATAAAAAGCGGTTGAAAAAATATAAATAATTTTTATAAATTAGAATTATTGTTTTATAGGATATTAGAATAATCAGTTATTTTTATCTGTTTTTTATAGTTTTTTATAGTTTTTTATAGTTTTTTATAGTTTTTTATTCATATATTGAACGGTTAAATAGATAATAAATATGTTTTTCAATCTAAATTCAATTATATAATAAAATAGTGTTTTTTAAATAATTAATTATATTTGTTTACATTATAAACAGAAGGTATCATTCCAAACTTTTATTTTGTTTTCATGATTTTTTATTCATTTATTTATTGTTAACTTTAGGTTATTTTTACTATTTTATTTATATTCAGTGAGGTTAAAAAAAATAATATAGTTTAATTTTGTAAATTATATGTTCAATTATATCTGGACAGATGACAGACCAGATTATGATATAAAATAAGGTTTATTTGCTGTTATAGAATAAAAATCAAATAATAATATATGGTATTAGATAGTCAATCGAACGGTAAATTAATAACAGGTAAAATTTATGTATGTTCTTTTATTAATCAATATTTTTCAGGTTTAATTAAAAATATGAATATTTGTGGGTAAGTATCTTATTTTATCAAAGTTACTCTTTAGACCCTATAAATATAATCCAATAATATTCTTATAAATCAATATATTATTATGTATTATATTGAATAATACAGAAAAAAAAAGCCTATCATGGGCTGACAGGCAAAGACTACACACAGCAATATTCTCTAGGTTTCATCATTTTTATATTGCATAATAATGCCAAAAATAAATGAAACTAATAATTCATAAACAGGTTAATCTATAAGCATTATATTAAGATAACTCTAAGGTTTTATCACTAAGAATTATCTCAATAAAAATTTTACTTTCAAGTGTAATTATATAAGATTATTATTTAATCATATTAATGTTAAAATTAATGGAATTTAATTACGTTCAATTAATCGATATTTTGGTAAATTTTTAACAGAACAATTTTCAAATAATTTAAGTATAATGATTAACAACAATATTAATTAAGACAATCTTTTTTATTTAAGAATCATTCTTATATAAATTAGTTTTGGTTAAATTGTTTGATAATTTGGTTGGTTTCTCGACCTCATTCATCCAGGCAGTTAGTAAATTATGCGAGACAGCTAAAACTACTGGGCCAATAAAAAGACCAATTACACCAAATGATAAAATTCCACCAATAACGCCAATTAAAATCAGGATCATTGATAAATTCGCACCCATCTTTATTAAGATAGGACGTAGTACACCATCCATTGTTGCGACAATGATGCTCCATACAATCATAATAATGGCCCAGCTGGTATCGCCTGACCAGAATAACCATATTATAGAGGGCACCATAATCAATAAAGGGCCAAGTTGGGCAACACAACATACAAAGATAAGAATTGTTAATATTGCAGCGTAAGGAACATCTGCTAAAGCTAAACCAATACCACTGGTAATCGCTTGTATTAATGCGGTTACAACAACACCTAATGCAACGGCACGGATTGATTGACCAGCGAGTAGAATAGCCGTATCGCCTCTTGTACCAGCCAGGCGAATGGCAAAATGTCGGATACTTGATATAACACTTTCACCTTTTAGATAGAGTAATGCACTAAATAGTAACATTACGATAAGATGAAACATAAAACGCCCGGCATTAATAGCTTGTGCTAAGAACCAACTGGTTGCTTCTCCAACATAAGGTTGTAGTTTAGCAATTAATGTGTTGCCACCATTCGCTACCAGTGTATGCCAACCATAAAAAAGTTTATTACCAATAAAGGGGAGATTTTTTAACCACAATAACTCAGGTAATCGAATTTCAGCCGGTGATTTGGCCCATTCAATTAGTGGGCCACTATTTTGTATAATGCTACCAATTAAGATTGCAAAAGGAATAACGAATAATAGGATTACTATTAGTGTCATCGCTATACTGGCTAGCCATTTTTTATGCCATAGTTTGCCTTCAATTTTTTTAAATAATGGCCAGGTTGCAATAACCACCATGCCTGCCCAGAGAAAACCAAGTATGAAAGGTTTTAATACCCAAAAACATGCTGTTATCATCAATAAAATAGCAATTATACTAAATATAAATTTGGGTAGATCATTAGGGGATTGCGCTTTTTCCATATATTAGCCTAATTATAAAAAATGACCGGTAGATATTCTCGATTGTCTATTAGATCAATAATCATGTTTTTGTAACTAATAAAAGTAGGGTGATAATGGAAACTGTATTGTTTACAAAATGTTAATTGCCAAAGTTTATCTGGTATGTACTCTCAATCAAAGATAGTACATAAAATGCAAAGTGAACACTAATTAAAAAGAGTTACTAATATCATGATCCCACGTATAGGACGCTCTCACCAAATCAGTCAACAGATAACGAAGTACTTTACTATATTAAAAGAGCAAGGTTTTAGCGGTGATTTAACGACTAGTTATGCTGAACGTTTATCAATGGCAACAGATAATAGTATTTACCAGCTTCTCCCTCAAGCTGTTGTCTATCCACGTTCGACTAGTGATGTTCAACTCTTGGCAAAACTAGCCAGCCATAAACAATTTCAGTCATTAACCTTTACGCCTAGAGGAGGTGGCACCGGGACCAATGGTCAGGCTTTGACTGAGGGTATTGTGGTTGATCTGTCGCGCTATATGCAAAAAATTTTGCAAATTGATGTGTCACAAAAATGGGTTAGGGTCGAAGCGGGCGTGATAAAAGATCAGCTTAATCAATTTTTGGCACCTTACGGTTATTTTTTCTCACCAGAATTATCAACCAGTAACCGAGCCACTTTGGGTGGCATGATTAATACTGATGCATCAGGTCAAGGTTCATTAGTTTATGGCAAAACATCGGATCATGTATTGAGTATTAAAGCCGTTTTACTGGGTGGCGAGGTATTAGAAACCTATCCAATGCCAGTTGAATCGGCGGAGTGTATTTCACAGCAGCAATCAACTATTGGCCGTATATATCGCACCGTTTATCAACATTGTCGTCAGCAGCGACAGCTAATTCTGGCTAAATTCCCGCGTTTAAATCGTTTTTTAACCGGTTATGATTTGCGTCACGTGTTTGACGATAGTATGACTCAATTTGATTTAACTCGAATTTTAACCGGCTCGGAAGGAACGCTGGCTTTCATTACCGAAGCTAAGCTAAATATTACCCCATTACCTAAAGTAAGACGATTAGTTAATATAAACTATGACTCATTTGATTCAGCGCTACGTAATGCACCGTTTATGGTGGCAGCCAATGCTTTATCAAGTAGAAACGGTAGATGCTAAAATTCTCTCTTTAGCGCGTCAAGATATTATCTGGCAGTCAGTAAGTAAATTGGTTAACGATGTGGATGAAAAAAAATATCAGCATTAAATATTGTTGAATTTAGTGGGGATAATGAAGAAAAAATTAATCAGCAATTAACCAGTTTATGCTCGCAATTGGATAAGCTAATCCAAGCAGGTAATTCTGGCATACTTGGTTATCAAATATGCCCTCATTTAGCAGATATTGAACGTATCTATACGATGAGAAAAAAAGCGGTTGGTCTATTGGCTAATACTAAAGGGTTAGCAAAGCCAATACCTTTCGTAGAGGATACTTGCGTGCCGCCAGAGCATTTAGCCGATTATATTGCTGAATTTCGTGCGTTGCTTGACCGTAATAATTTAGCTTATGGCATGTTTGGTCATGTTGATGCTGGAGTATTACATGTTCGCCCGGTAATGGATATGTGTGATCCTCAGCAAGAAGTATTAATGAAGCAAATTTCTGATCAAATTGTTCAACTTACAGCTAAATATGGCGGCTTATTATGGGGAGAACACGGCAAAGGTTTTCGCTCCAGCTATGGCCGACAATTTTTTGGTGACAAGCTTTATCAAATACTTTGTCAAATTAAAACTGCTTTTGATCCCTTTAATCAATTAAATCCAGGCAAAATATGCTCATCGCTTAATGTAGAACGTCCGTTAATACCGATCGATACAGTGAAAAGAGGGACTTATGATCGCATCATCCCTATTGATGTAAGGCAAACTTTTGAGCGTGTCATGGCATGTCATGGCAATGGTTTATGTTTTAATTTTGATGTTAATAGTCCAATGTGCCCTTCGATGAAAATATCACAACAACGCATTCATTCACCTAAAGGAAGGGCAACTTTAATGCGAGAGTGGTTAAGGTTACAGGTTAAGCAAGGCGTAAAGCTAGCGTTATTTGCCGAGGATATCAATAGTTATAAACTCTCTTGGCCGCAAAAAATAACACGCCTATACCATACCTTGCGAGCTAAGTGTGGACAATATGATTTTTCCCATGAAGTAAAAGAAGCGATGGCAGGCTGTTTAGCCTGTAAAGCGTGTTCAACTCAATGCCCAGTTAAAATTGATGTTCCCACTTTTAGAGCAAAATTTTTAGCGCTCTATTATAGCCGTTATTTGCGACCAATCAGTGACTATGTTGTTGCCAATATTGAATTGACTTTACCGTTAATGGCAAAACATCCACGTTGGTTTAATTTTATTTTACAGCAAAAGTGGGTACAAACTTTGGCTCACAGGGTGATTGGATTAACAGATTTTCCCCAGCTTTCTACGCCCAGCTTACAACAACAATTGGCTGCGCATACAGCATTATCACTGTCATTGTCGCAGTTAGAAAGTTTACCAGAAGAGAAGCGCAGCCAATTTGTTTTAATCGTCCAAGACCCCTTTACCAGCTATTATGATGCTAAGGTTGTTGCTGATTTTATCCATTTAATTGAAAGATTAGGTTATCGGCCGATATTATTGCCCTTTTCAGCTAATGGAAAAGCGTTACATATTAAGGGATATTTAACCCGTTTTGCCAAAACAGCACAAAAGACAGCGGATTTTCTTAACCGTTTAGCTAAATTATCAATTCCTATGGTCGGTATCGATCCAGCTTTAGTGCTCTGTTATCGCGATGAATATAGTCAAATTCTCGGTAATAAACGTGGTGATTTCGAGGTTAAATTAGTTAATGAGTGGCTGATAACAGCATTAGCGTCAAAGCCCGTATCGAAGTTAACAACTGAAAAATGGTATTTATTAGGGCACTGTACCGAAATGTCATTGTTTGCTGCTAGTGCTCAGCATTGGATTAAAATTTTTGCTCAGTTTGGTTGTCAACTTATTAATGTGAATGTTGGCTGTTGCGGCATGGCAGGAACTTATGGTCATGAAGTTAAACACTTGGCAAATTCAAAGGGAATTTATGCCTTATCTTGGGGAAATCAATTACAAAAATTACCCCAAAAACGTTGTTTAGCAACCGGCTATTCCTGCCGTAGTCAAGTAAAACGAATGGAAAAGGAAATAATAAAACATCCATTACAAGCATTATTGGAGATTATTAAATGATTTGGCAACGTCCTTACACCCTCGAAGAAATTAATAGTTGGAGTAAAAACAGCATGTTATCTCATTTGGGTATTGTTATGCTAAGTATCAGCGATGATACGATTGAAGCAACTATGCCGGTTGATCAACGTACCATGCAACCCTTTGGATTATTACATGGTGGTGCTTCGGTGGTATTAGCCGAATCCTTAGGCTCGATAGCCGGTTATCTCTGTACTCAAGGTGAGCAAAAAGTGGTGGGTAGCGAAATTAATGCCAGCCATATTAGGTCAGTATCTTCAGGCAAAGTGCGTGGCGTATGTAGTGCGATTCATCTAGGGCGACGGCAACAAATCTGGTCGATAAAAATCTTTGATGAACAATTAAAACTGAGCTGTATTTGCCGTTTGACAACCGCAATAATTTAATTGTGCGTGATTAAGAACAAAAGTAGATTTTTTTGCAACACTTTTTGTTCATCTGAAACATTTATAACTTTGCTAGTTAATTTTGTTTTTTTTAATTTATTTATCAATAAGTTAAGGTATATAATAAATTGGGAATTGTGAAATTATAGTAAAATAAATGCCACTTTTTGCTGAAAAAATACGCTAATAAAAATATCCTCTTAAAATAAATGGTTGAAGTGAGAAATGTTATCATTACCATATATAGTATTAAGCAAAAAAAGTCTAGTTACTTACATAGTATAATATAGTGAAAATATTAGTTTAGTGAGGTCGATAATGGCAGAGCATGTTGATACTTTTTCTTTAAATGAAACAACCTGGCAGGGCCTTACCATGACCGATAAAGCGGCTGCTCAAATTCGTAAATTAATGAAAAAAAATCCTGCTAGTCAAGGATTATCTCTTAATATCAAGCAATCAGGCTGTGCAGGATTTGGTTATGTCATTGCATTGATTGATAATCCAACCAAAGAATATTTGCTGTTTGAAAATAATGGCGCCAAACTTTTTGTACCTCTAAAAGCAATGCCATTTATTGATGGTACTGAGGTTGATTATGTTCGTGAGGGACTTAATCAAGTATTTAAATTTAATAATCCTAAAGCTCAGCACGCTTGTGGTTGTGGTGAAAGCTTTGGCATTTAAGCGAATTAAATTATGTCACAGCGTAATATAGAAATTGGTGATGATGTTCAACAATGGTTAACGGAGCATCGTTATAAAGAGGGTTTTTTCACTCAAGTTGCAACGGATGAATTAGCTAAAGGCCTCAATGAAGAGATTATCAAAGCCATTTCAGCCAAACGTAATGAACCTGATTGGATGTTACAGTTTCGTTTAGAAGCTTATCAACATTGGTTGGGTATGGAAGAGCCGCACTGGCTTAAAGGCTATTATCCTGATTTAAACTATCAGGAATATAGTTATTATGCGGCGCCATCCTGTAATGGTTGCGATGAAAATTGTCACGCTGAAACTGATTTATCAGCAGACGAGAGTGATGCCCATAGCAATAATTATCTGACGACAGAAGTTGAAGAAGCATTCAATAAACTTGGCGTGCCAGTACGTGAGGGCAAATCGGTTGCGGTAGATGCTATCTTTGACTCGGTTTCAGTTTCGACAACTTATCGTAGTGAATTAGCAAAACTGGGTATTATTTTTTGCTCTTTCGGTGAAGCAATCCAACAATATCCTGAGTTAGTAAAAAAATATATCGGTACGGTTGTTTCTAATCGAGATAATTTTTTTGCCGCATTGAATTCTGCTGTCGCTTCTGATGGCACATTTGTTTATGTGCCAAAAGGTGTTCGTTGCCCGATGGAATTATCAACCTATTTTCGTATTAATTCTGCTAAGACAGGTCAGTTTGAGCGCACTATCTTGGTTGCTGATGAAGGCAGCTACGTTAGTTATATTGAGGGATGCTCTGCGCCAGTGCGAGATAGTTATCAATTACATGCTGCTGTAGTTGAAGTTATTATACATAAGGATGCTGAAGTAAAATATTCTACCGTACAAAACTGGTTTTCAGGGGGTGAAAGTGAAACTGGTGGAATTTTAAATTTTGTCACCAAACGCGCCTTATGTGAGGGTGAAAATGCCAAAATGTCCTGGACGCAGTCTGAAACAGGATCGGCAATTACTTGGAAATATCCCAGTGTTATTCTACAAGGGGATAATTCAGTGGGCGAATTTTTTTCAGTTGCATTAACCAATGGTAATCAACAGGCTGATACTGGTACAAAAATGATCCATATTGGTAAGAATACGCATTCCACTATTATTTCCAAAGGAATTTCAGCTGGCCGCAGTCAAAATAGTTACCGCGGTTTAGTAAAGATTTTACCGACTGCAGAAAATGCCAGAAATTATACCCAATGTGATTCTATGTTAATCGGCACTGAATGTGGTGCGCATACCTTTCCTTATATCGAAGTAAAAAATAGTAGCGCACAGTTAGAGCATGAAGCCACGACATCTCGTATTGGTGAAGATCAACTCTTTTATTGTTTACAACGTGGCATTAGTGAAGATGACGCCATTTCCATGATCGTAAATGGTTTCTGTAAAGATGTCTTTTCTGAATTACCGTTAGAGTTTGCTGTAGAAGCGCAAAAATTGTTAGCAATTAGCTTGGAACATAGTGTGGGTTAATAGTTCCTATTAAAAGAATACTAAGTTATTCAAAGGCCAATGAAATGTTAAGTGTTAAAAATTTAAATGTCAGTATTGAAGGTAATCAAATTCTTAACGGATTAAACCTAGAAGTAAAAGCGGGTGAAGTACATGCCATCATGGGGCCTAATGGATCAGGTAAGAGTACTTTATCAGCCACACTAGCGGGACGTGAAGAATATCAAATAGAGCAGGGTGAAATTTTATTTAAAAATAAAAATTTACTTGAGTTATCGCCGGAAGAACGCGCAGGAGAAGGTATATTTTTAGCCTTTCAGTATCCAGTGGAAATTCCTGGCGTAAGTAATCAATTTTTTTTACAAACTTCCGTTAATGCCGTCAGAGAATACCGTCAACAGCCACCACTCGATAGGTTTGATTTTCAGGATTTTATTGAAGATAAAATTGAACTGCTTGATATGCCGAAAGATTTACTTACTCGATCGGTTAATGTCGGTTTTTCTGGTGGTGAAAAAAAACGTAATGATATTTTACAGATGGCAGCGTTAGAGCCCGCATTATGTATTTTAGATGAAACGGACTCAGGTCTTGATATTGATGCTCTAAAAGTAGTGGCTAATGGCGTGAATTCACTACGTACTGCTGAAAGAGCATTTATCATCGTTACTCACTATCAGCGCATTTTGGATTATGTGCAGCCTGATTTTGTTCATGTTCTCCATCAAGGTAAAATTATTCAATCAGGTGATTTTACATTGGCCAAAAAACTGGAGGTACAAGGCTATGGCTGGCTTATTGACCAACAGTGAAAGAGTAGAAAAACAGCGTCAAGTCAACCTATTAAATCAACAGGCGCTAAAAAGTTTTGCGGCACTTTTTTATGCCAGTAAAAGAGCGAATGAAAAACAAGCTCAAGCTTATTGGCAGCAAGTAGAAAAAATCGGTTTTCCGTCCTTTCGCCATGAAGAATGGCATTATACGCCATTGGCAAAAGTACTTAACGCGCAATACCAATTAAATAGTGATAACGTTGACACAATTACTGCTAAGCAATTAAAACAGTTGGCTATCTCCATTGATGGCTGGCGAATTGTTTTGTTTAATGGATATCTTATTCCTACGTTAAGTAGCGATAACTTTGGTCCTTATCAAATTAAAATGATAGATACGTTGGCACAGCCTCTGGCGCCTATCGTGAACGATGAAATATTTCTCTATTTAACTGAAAGTCTAGCCGCTCAACCCTTATTGATTAAACTAGCCGCTAATCAGCAGGTCGAAAAACCGCTTTATATATTGAATATTACCTCTGGTACAAACCGAGCTGGTTATGTTAACACTAGTCATTATCGCTATCATTTAGAGATTGGTGCTAATTGCAAATCGCAAGTTATCGAACATTTTGTTTCTATTGATGATAAACCGCATCTAACGGGCAGCCGGTTAACCGCTAATATTGGTGATAATAGTCATTTCAGTCATATCAAACTTAGTGTCGAAAACAACCAAAGTAACCACTTTGCTCATAATGACATTTTGTCAGGGCGAGATAGTCAAATAAAAAGTAGCGGTATTTTTATCGGTTCAGCATTACTTCGCCATCATACCAGCGTGAAGTTAAATGGAGCAGGTAGCAGACTAGCGCTTAATAGCTTATTGTTGCCACAACATAGCGAAATTGTTGATACCAGAACTTATCTTGAACATAATCAGCCATTTTGTGAAAGTCGCCAGTTGCATAAAACGATTGCGCTGGATGAAAGTAAAGCTGTTTTTAATGGTATGATTAAAGTCGCACCACCGGCACTTAAAACCGATGGTAAAATGACAAATAACAATTTGTTATTAGGTAAATATGCAGAAATTGATACCAAACCACAATTAGAAATTTATGCAGATGATGTCAAGTGTAGTCATGGTGCTACAATAGGCCGTATTGATGATGAACAGCTGTTTTATTTACGTTCACGGGGTATTCATCTCAATGATGCAAAACATATGATTATGGTTGCTTTTGCGGCTGAAGTCATTGAATCTATTGATAACGAAGGGGTAAGTAATAAGGTAATGGATATTATTCAGCAGCGTTTAGCAGGGATTTAATATGACATTTTCAGTGGCATCCATTCGCAAAGATTTTCCTATGCTGGCAGAAAAAATCAAGGGTCAACCGTTGGTTTATTTAGATAGTGCTGCTAGTGCACAAAAACCGCTACAAGTAATTGAAAAAGAAAGACAGTTTCTTTGTCATCACTATGCCGCTGTACACCGAGGGATCCATAGCTTAAGCAGTGAAGCAACCGCGATGGTTGAAAATGTTCGCCAGCAAGTCGCTGATTTTATTCATGCTGCTAATGCTGAAGAAATTGTTTTTGTTAAAGGAACAACAGAAGGCATAAATTTAATTGCTAATAGTTATGGCCGTAGTTTTATCGAACCAGGCGATAATATTATTATTAGCCAAATGGAACATCACGCTAACATCGTTCCTTGGCACCTGCTTGCTGGCCAGATTGGTTTTGATATTCGTATATTACCTATTAATCATGATGGAAAATTAGTTTTTGAACAATTAGATAAGCTAATCGATGGCCGGACTCGATTACTCTCTTTTACCCATATGTCCAATGTTTTGGGAACCGTTAACCCAGTAAAACAGATTATTGCCTATGCTCGCCAGTGTGCAGAAAAAAAAGCAGCGCAGTTGCATATTTTACTTGATGGTGCCCAAAGTATTATGCATCAAATGATCGATGTCCAAGATCTAGATTGTGATTTTTATGTTTTTTCCGGCCATAAACTGTATGGACCTACTGGAATAGGTGTTTTATATGGTAGAGAGGCATTATTAAATGCTTTACCGCCTTGGCAAGGTGGTGGAGCCATGATTGATAAAGTCAGTATGACCTTAACTGAGCTCTCAAAAATCAATATTAGCTATGAAAAGGCACCATGGCGATTTGAAGCCGGCACGCCAAATATTGTTGGCATTATTGGCTTAGGTGAGGCGTTACGTTATGTTAATAATATTGGTTATCAACAAATATCTGACCATGAGAACGCATTAATGCAGTATGCTATCCATCGTTTAAGTATGATAAACTCTTTGCGTTTTTACGGTTCAGAGGAGCGCCAAGGGGTTATTGCCTTTAATTTAGGTGATCATCATGCTTATGATGTCGGCAGTTTTTTAGATAATTATGCTATTGCTATACGAACAGGTCACCACTGTGCGTTGCCATTGATGAATTTTTATCAAGTACCAGCCATGTGCCGGGCTTCCCTAGCGGTTTATACAACTAAAGAAGAAATTGATATTTTGGTTGAAAAACTACAACATATTGAAAAATTACTGGGTTAATCTGTTTTAAAGTATATATAAGGGTAGAATGATGTCAGCCTTACCTGATGAGAATAAATTGTTGCGTAATTTTTCACGTTGTCAAAACTGGGAAGAACGATATCTTTATTTAATTGAATTAGGGGAAAAATTATTACCACTGAGTGATCAACAAAAACAAGTAAAAACCCAGGTCTCAGGTTGCCAAAGCCAGGTTTGGATTGTTATGCAGCCGGATAGTGACGGCCGGATCCAGTTTGCGGGTGATAGCGATGCAGCTATAGTTAAGGGCTTGATTGCATTAGTAATAATTATTTTCCAAAATAAAACTGGACAGCAAATTTTGACTACAGATAGTAAAACATTTTTCCAAAAGTTGTCATTAGAGCAGCATTTAACGCCATCAAGAAGCCAGGGATTGCATGCTATGATCAGAACAATCCACCAGAGAGCCGAAAAAATTATCCAATCAAGCACTTAAACATTTAGTTAACTACTGATATTATTAAAGTGACGCTTATTCATCCGATAAACTTTGTACGTTCCTTAGGAGGAAAAAGTATGAAGAGAATTCTATTCTTTATCGGCTTGTTGTTTTTAAGCGGGCTGACTGTCAATGTCAGTGCTGCTGAATACTCCTTGCCATCCACTACAGCACGCTTAATTGGGGAAAATAGTCATTATGTGGTGCCTAATGATGGGCGTCCATTGGAAGCTATTGCAAGTGAATTTCAGATAGGTTTGCTTGGTATGTTGGAAGCTAATCCAGGTACCGACCCTTACTTACCTAAAGCCGGTATGACATTGATTATTCCATCGCAAATGTTATTACCGGCAACTAAGCGTGATGGAATCATTGTTAATTTAGCTGAGTTGCGACTGTATTATTTTCCTAAAGGGAGCAATAAAGTCATTGTTTACCCTATTGGTATCGGCCAATTGGGCGCCAATACGCCTAAAATGGTGACGACTGTTAGTCAATTAATTAAAAATCCAACTTGGACGCCGACAGCAAATATCCGTAAACGTTATGCTGCCGATGGCGTTATTTTGCCAGCAGTATTTCCAGCAGGGCCTGATAATCCAATGGGGCTGTATGCCTTACGATTATCTTATGGTAAGGGGCAATATCTGATCCATGGTACTAATGCTAATTTTGGTATTGGATTACGGGTTAGTTCCGGCTGTATACGTTTAAGACCTGAGGATATACAAGCATTATTTTACTCTATACCGGTAGGAACAAGGGTACAGGTAATTAATGAACCCATTAAGTACTCTAAAGAGCCTGATGGAAGCTATTACATCGAAGTTCACCAACCGTTATCTAAAAGGGAGTCTGATGATCCGCAAACGATGCCATTAATTTATAGCAATGAGTTTAAGGCATTTTTGCAACAACCTGGTATTGATCAAAGATTAGTTGCTCAAGCCGTAGCACGTCGCTCAGGAATGCCAGTAAAGGTAAATAAGACATAAATTAATATTAGATGGTGATGCGTAGGGTAGATTTGCTATTTTTTATAAAAAATAGTGGATTTATCAATAATCAAATAATGATATTATTAAAAAATGGTATTATTAAAAATTAGTTGTATGTAATAAATAATAAGGCACCCATTGGGTGCCTTATTAATATATCGAGTGATCCGTTAAATGCAATTGGATTACTTTTTATATCTACGAACTTGATTATCCAAACGTTGATTAGCACGAGCAGCTTCATCTTTAGCAGTCTGAACATCAGTACGTAATGACTGAACGTCATTTGATAGTTGATCGACTTTACCGTTTAACGTTTGAACATCTGAGGACAGTTTGTTAATTTGGCTACTGTTTGAACAGCCTGCTAACAACGCAGAAGCCAGAACGATAGAGCCCAGTACAACTTTAGTACGATTCATTATATTACCCTCTAGATTTAGTTAATCTCCAAGTAGCAAGGTAAGTATTACACATTCCTGGCAAAACAGAGAATAAATTTCTGTCTCTAACTTTGAATTATTAGATCTTTTTCAAATTCAGGCAGAATACTTACTTATTCTTATGCTAGTACTTAATTAGAATATTTTCTACTTAAAATCTGACAAGTTGTTTAATAAAATTAAGAAAAGAGAATAAATTTGTTTATTTTTTGCTCATTTTGCTTGCGTGGACACCATTTTTTAATTATCTCATTGGGTTATTTTGTCAAATATTTTTACCGCTGATATAAAATAAAATTAACGCGATAACAGTTATTTTTTAAATAACATGTCGATTATGATCTTTTTTGCTGGAAATATTAGTTTAGGGTTAATAGAATGAGTTTTAAATAAATACGCAATGGCAAAAGTAGCTAATGGGCTTTTCGATTATAAATTACCAATATTACATATTTACGATCCAATATTTCTTTATTAAAAAAAGAAAAAATAAATTCCTCGCTATTTTATTCAGAGGAATTTATTTTTGTTGATAGAATTATAAAATATGGACAGATGAGGTATTTGTTGTACCGCTAGGCACTAATGCACCTGAAACCATAACAACAACATCACCTTTGTCAGCCATATTATTTGTTAAAGCAACTTGTTTACCAATACGATAGAAATCGTCTGTAGAGGCAATTTCTTTGACTAATTGCGGAATAACGCCTTTAACTAATAATAATTGACGGGCAGTTTCTTCATTGGTTGTTAAAGCAAGGATCGGAGCTGTAGGAAAATATTTGCGTACTGATTTTGCTGATTTACCGCCGTAGGTTGCTACGATAATCAATTGCGAGTTTAACTTTTCCGCCATTTCAACCGCACCGCGGCAAACCGCTTCAGTAATGCGTAATTTTTGGTTTATTTTGCTATCATCAATTCGGCTTGGCATAACCCGATCGGTACGATCGCAAATAGTCGCCATAATTTTTACTGCTTCGATAGGATATTTTCCTTTCGCACTTTCGCCAGATAGCATAACCGCATCAGTACCGTCCAAAATAGCATTGGCCACATCACCTGCTTCGGCACGAGTAGGACGAGGGTTTTTGATCATCGAATCTAACATTTGGGTGGCAGTAATGACGATTTTACGAGCAGCAACGCATTTTTCGATCATCATTTTTTGGGCAAAAATAACTTCTTCGACCGGGATCTCGACGCCAAGATCACCGCGAGCCACCATAATCCCATCAGAGGCCTCTAAAATTTCATCGAAGTTGTTTAACCCTTCTTGGTTTTCAATTTTAGCAATGATTTGGATATTTTTACCACCATGCAGCGTTAGGTGGGCGCGGATTTCTTCTACATCAGCGCGTTTACGGATAAAGGAAGCAGCAACAAAATCAACGCCTTGCTGACAACCAAAAATGAGATCTTGTTTATCTTTTTCTGCCAGTGCGGGCAAGCCTATCGATACACCAGGTAAATTAACGCCTTTATTTTCACCTAAATCGCCATTATTAAGTACCCGACAGATGACATCACTAGCGGTAACCGATAAAACTTCCATACCGATTAAGCCATCATCAACCAGGATAGTATTACCTGGCTTAAGATCACTAGGTAAACCAACGTAGGTCACAGCAACGCGCTCTTGATTACCAATCACTGAGGTATCAGTGGTAAAGATAAAATTTTGTCCAGCGGTTAGCGATACATCCTTGCCATCTTCAAGCCGCATTGTACGGATCTCTGGTCCTTTGGTATCTAATAGTATGGCAGCTTGTTGATTTTTTTGGCGACAGACAGCACGAAGGTTTTTAATGCGTTGACCATGTTCTTCATGATCACCATGTGAGAAATTTAGCCGCATGACATTCATGCCAGCATTAAGTAATTGTGACAGTTTTTCTTCAGATTCAGTTTTGGGGCCGATAGTACAAACAATTTTGGTTTTTTTCATGACAATTAATCTACAGGTTTTATAGCAGTATTTTATGAATTAATTGCGGTGTTTATATCAGTTTTTTGCTTTGATATAGGTTATACGCCGTAACAAATAGCTAAAAATCCACTGGTATTGAATAAAGATAAAGCAAGGGGCACAAGTATAAATATCATGCGTTATTATTGCAACTGGCCACTAATTTGTCAGTTGCATCATTGAATAATATATAACGAATTATGATATTGTAGTTAGTACTATTCATGCTATCAACGAAAAAGCAATATAAATATAATCCAACCGCAGGGTATTTGTTAGCAGATAACAGCGCCGGTAAAATTTATCTGAAATGATAAAATTTAGCTGAAAATATTCAGCTATGCTAACTGTTTATTTATATACTAAATAGGGAATAATTTCATTTGACCCTAAATAAAATTGAATATTTGATATTTAATTTTATTAAATTGTGTTTAGATAAATAATTATAAACGAATCAAGGAGGATATTTATGATTAATCAGGTTAATTATACTCAATCAAATACCCGTGCAGCTATTCAGATTGGTGCGGTGGGTGGTATTACTATTTCTTCATCAGGGCTAATGGATTCTCAGCTGGCACAGCAAATCCGACATGTTAGTAATAGTCATATCGATTGGCAGTCAGCTATGATGAATAGTGAACCAGAATCAAGCGCTAGCGCTGCCCAATCGACTAGTGCAGATCGCCTAACGCTCTCAATGCAATGCACTAATATTCGATCAGAGGATGACCAGCGAGTACCTAATATGACCTTGAATATGACTGTAGGCGTTGATCCTAATATCTCGCTGTATTCGCCTCCAGAGACTTTTCTTGATCTTGGCAGAAATATTGCTAATTATAGCGCTTCATCGTTTAGTGAGTCTAATGATGAATTACCTGAACTAGAAAGTGCTTCTCGTGAACAATTTCAGGATCTTAGTCAGTATATTAATCAACTAGAGCGTGAGCGAGCTGCCCAGCCAGCAGCAGAAGGCGAATTTTCAGCGTTGGATAGTGAAGAAAATAATACAAATTCTACTCTCAATATTGAAGACTTTGATAGATTGCTGGCACAAAGAGAACAAGAGGATTTTTATGACGCAAATATTGATGACATAAGAGCAGCAGAAGGTCGAGCCGCTGAAGCTCGATCTGTTGAGAGTGAAGAATTAATGATAGGCCGGGATTTTGAACCGGTGGATGATGAAGTCGAAATGGTAGCATCCAGGTCTGGCTGGCAGGAAAATTTTATACCCATTGAGGTGGCGCCTAATGGGCGGCAGTCATTATCATCAGAGGTGGGCTCGTCTGAAGGGCTAAGTCAAAACAACGATGAAAGCATTTCTTCAGCTAGAGCGCCAATGGAAGGCGATGATCCATCTATTAACGGATAAATAAACGAAGAATTAAGAGAAAACTAACAAATGTAAAGCTGCTAGATTAATAACAAATTATCCTTATTTTACTCATAGTACCATAGAGTGTAATTTAGGATGTTATTTGGATATTAATTATGGCACTGTAGTTAGTGAGAATATTCAATAGCAGCCATAACTAAGCGTTTGTTATGGCTGTTTAACTTTTTAACACTTTTTTAAATTAAATCCGATAAATTATTGCAATAAATTCTGTTCGACAAATTGCCAGTTAACAAGTGACCAAAAATTGGTCAAATATTCTGCTCGTATATTACGATAATCAATATAGTAAGCATGTTCCCATATATCGACAGTCAGTAATGGTCTATCGTTGCCGGTAATGGGTGTTGCGGCATTTGAAGTATTGACGATGGAAAGCTTTCCATTTGCTTGTTTGACTAACCACGTCCAACCTGAACCAAAGTTTTTAATTGCCGCATCGGTAAACTGCTGCTTAAATTTTTCAAACACCTCAAAATGTTGATTAATGGCCTCAGCTATTTTACCCGTAGGTTCGCCACCGGCATTGGGCGCTAAACAATGCCAATAAAAGGTATGATTCCAAACTTGGGCAGCATTATTAAAAATCCCTCCTTGTGCGGTTTTTATAATTTCTTCTAATGTTTTCCCCTCAAAGTTAGTGTTTTTAATTAAATTATTTAGATTATTGACATAAGTACTATGGTGTTTGCCATAATGGTATTCTACCGTTTCCTGAGAAATATGGGGCTCTAAGGCATTTTTAGCATAAGGTAATGACGGTAATTGGAAAGACATTGCAGACTCCTTTTTTATTTATATTGCGCAACCAGTTGATAAATACAAAATATAACCGTATTGAAATTATCATTTTTATATAAATAATTTACTAATTATACTAATCAGTTTTTATTAAATATGTTTGGAACATAATAAAGATAGCAGTAAAGGGTTATCAAGTATTGATAGAAAATGGTATTCTTAATCAATGTTATGTTCGCGTAGTGCAAAATAATAAATTTAGTTTTTAAGGAAGTGACAATGACGACAATAGAAAAAATTGAACGCCAGATAAAAGAAAATCCAATTCTTTTATACATGAAAGGCTCACCTAAATTTCCGAGCTGTGGTTTTTCCGCTCAGGCGGTTCAAGCCCTTTCTGCTTGTGGCGAGCGTTTTGCTTATGTAGATATTTTGCAAAACCCTGATATTCGCAGTGAGTTACCTAAGTATGCCAATTGGCCAACATTTCCTCAGTTATGGATTGAAGGGGAGCTAATTGGCGGTTGTGATATTATTATTGAAATGTATCAGCAGGGTGAATTACAGAAATTGGTCACTGCAACTGCCGATAAATATCGCACTTCAGAACAACCAGGTGCAGAATAGATAAATAATTTTTATAAAATAACTAACTAGCTAGAAGGCAGTGAAATTATGTGTTACCACTGCCTTTGGTTATCAATCGGTTGTTAGTGGCCAGCCACCTAATTTTTTCCATTTATTGACAATTTCACAAAACAGTAATGCTGTTCTATCGGTATCGTAAAGTGCGCCATGTGCCTGTTTGCCGTCAAATGGGATCCCAGCGGTATAACAAGCTTTGGCTAAAATTGTTTGACCAAAAACCAGCCCGCTGAGTGTGGCCGTATCGAAAGTGGCAAAGGGGTGGAATGGAT
Source organism: Arsenophonus sp. aPb (assembly GCF_029873475.1). Taxonomy (NCBI): domain Bacteria; kingdom Pseudomonadati; phylum Pseudomonadota; class Gammaproteobacteria; order Enterobacterales; family Morganellaceae; genus Arsenophonus; species Arsenophonus sp. aPb. The sequence continues at coordinate 1,703,903 of NZ_CP123499.1, read as the reverse complement.
TACGTTTTAAATTTGCTCGCTGAGCGGCAGCCATAATAAAACTATGATCAAAATTGGCATTGTGGGCAACTATAATTGCGCGATTACAATCGTTGTTTTTAATGCCTTTCCTAACCATCTTAAAAATGGCATGTAAAGCCGTATATTCATCGACAGCATTACGCAAAGGATTTGTTGGGTCAATACCAGTAAAAGCGAGTGCAGTTGCTTCTATATTTGCACCTACAAAAGGCGCAACATGAAAATGGCGTTTTTCATCAATCTCTAACCAACCCTCTTGATCCATTTTTAGCGTCATTGCTGCCACTTCTAATAACGCGTCTTGTTGTGCATTAAACCCACCAGTTTCTACATCGATAACAACAGGATAATAACCTCGAAAACGCTTTGCCAGCGTGTTAACATCATTTTTTTTATTAGACATTTGCTTAAGACTTTATACTTGAGAATAAAAATATTATGCCAAATTTTGGTTAAAATGCATTAAATTGGCTTAAGTATAGAAAATGTATGGATATATGCTCATTCAATGACGTAAAGGATCAGTTACCTAAAGCATTACTGGCATTTTTATTTTCAATCAGTTCAATTTTATAGCCATCTGGATCTTCCACAAATGCAATAATCGTTGAACCGCCTTTAACTGGCCCAGCTTCGCGTGTCACCTTGCCGCCTGCTTGACGTATGCTATTACATGTATCTGCAACGTTATCAACCCCTAGTGCAATGTGACCAAATGCGGTGCCCATTTCATAATGCTCAACATCCCAATTATAGGTTAATTCTATCACGGCACCTTTACTTTCATCATCATAGCCAACGAAGGCAAGTGAGTATTTGTATTCAGGATTTTCACTTGTGCGTAATAGACGCATACCTAATATTTCAGTATAAAAGTGAATTGATCGTTGCAGAGAGCCAACACGTAACATGGTATGAAGTAAGCGCATATAAGCCTCTTTTTTTTTAAGTTTAAAAACCATTCATTACTGATATTAATATAACGTGAACTTTACTATTATTTCAATTTATATAGTTGGTTAATTAATTAAGATTTACAATATAATTGATCTTGTTGCTTTAGCATTGAACATTGACTGTTTAAGAATGTCTTTATACTACCTTTATAATCGCTATTCATTATAACTAATTGATGATGTTGTTATAAGCTATTTGTTATCATAATATTGTGAACTGAACGATTATTTTTATTTGCTAAGTATGCATTAGTAATGCATAACAATTGTTTGTTTATTATCACTAACGAGTAATGTATTAATTTATTGCTTAGCTATATTTTTTATTTTCAAATAATTTGTTAACTTATTAGCTTATTTTATTTGGTATTATTTATTTAAGATATAATAAGTTTTTATTAGTTTTTTTCAACTTTCAGGTAATTTATTAAAAATCAATATAGACTTAGTATCTAAATATAGCTGAATAAATGCTTTTAAGAATATTTATAATAACTTGTTTTATAATGGTTTTTATTTTTTATTGTCTATTTTTTGCAAATTAAAAATAATATTAATATAAAAACATATAGAATAGAATTTAGATGAAGGCTATTCTTATAAGGATATTTAACTAATAGCCTTTTGTTTTATATAGTAAATAAGTGGGTAATGATTAGAACACTAATTAAGTCAACTTAATATACTAATAATGAAATATAAATTTATATATTACTATGCTAAATATAAATTTAAACCTTTACTCATTTCTATATTAACATCTTAGTGAATAGAAATGGATATATATTTCTAGAATATTAATTGGCAATTTAATAATTATAGATATTGATGGTATTCTATTTTAAGGAGGAACAATTGGAATCAAAAATAGGAACTGATCTTGCGCGTTTAGTTCGAGTCTGGCGGGCATTGATTGATCATCGTCTGAAACCATTAAAGCTCACCCAAACTCATTGGGTAACCTTATATAACATTAGCCAGCTACCGCCTGATCAATCACAAATTCAATTGGCCAAAGCAATAGGTATTGAACAGCCATCGCTAGTTAGAACCCTCGATCAATTAGAAGAAAAGAAATTGATTACGCGTCACACCTGTGTCAACGACAGACGAGCAAAAAGAATTAAATTAACAGAAGAATCGATGCCATTTATTAAACAGGTTGATGATGTAATTGAAAAAACAAGAAAGGAGATATTAGGAGGTATTACACATGATGAATTAAATACACTTTATTCATTGATATTGAAACTCGAGCAAAATATTATTCGGTTACATAATCATTCGTAATAAATGATAGAATAATAAAAAAGAACAAATGGCATTATAATTTAATGCATACGCGGCTAATTATTTAAATCTAGCCGCGATATGCTATTTTAGTTGAGTTAACGAGGTGAAACAGTAATGTTATTTCCACTACCTATAATAGATACACGTTGGCCATTACGGAAACTATTTGGATCGCCTTTTTGCACCACAGAGATATTGCGGCCATTATCCAGCCTAATTTCCAATTGAACGCCTTTTGTTTTGTTAAGCGCCCCTTGAACATTTTGACCGGCAACACCACCTGCGATCGCGCCTGCTGCCGTTGCAAGGGTTTTCCCTGTGCCCCCGCCAACTGTATTACCTAATAGTCCACCAAGAACAGCACCACCCAATGCGCCTATGATGTTTTCGTCACCACCGGCCTGAATATTAACCGGGGTTATGCGAGTAACTGTACCATAGGTTACGCTTTGTACTTGTTTAGCTTGCGAAGCGGTATAAGTGTCCCCAGAAAGACTACCTGTATTTATACAGCCGGATAAAGCTGTAACTGTAAAAATACCGACGAGAACTTGCTTTAACATGATTACTCCTTTTGGAAATCTGATTTACAGTGTAATAATAATCATGAATACACAGATATCATAATTTATTATATATAAACTAACTGGATAATCAGACAAATAGCAAAATTAATTTACTTTCTACAATCTAAATATAGTCTAAACATTAATAATTTTTTCTTAAAGTAATAAATTCAGCTTAATTAATTTATATTTAATTAAAATATTTTTAAATTGTTATTTTTATGTTTTATTTCAAAAAGTTAAGCATTTAAAGTAAAAAGCCACAACAATGAGTATATTGAATGACTGAAATGAAGTATAGAGAAAATTAATCAGAGGACAAACATGAAAGCAGGTCGCTATATAGGTGTTATGTCAGGTACAAGCCTCGATGGGGTTGATGTTGTTTTGGCAGAAATTGATGACCAAAATGTGGTTCAGTTAGGTGCGATTGCCTTTCCCTTTCCCGTGGAATTAAAAAAACAAATCTTGTCTATATGTCAAGGTCAAGCGGTTACTTTAGCAACAATAGGTGAAATTGATTATCAGCTCGGCACGTTATATGCCGATGCGATCAATAATCTATTGAAACAGCAATCATTACTGGCCACAGAGATTACCGCAATAGGGTGTCATGGGCAAACCGTTTGGCATCAACCTACTGGCCAAAGGCCTTTTACTATGCAATTAGGCGATAATAATAGAATTGTTGCGTTAACTAACATCACCGTAGTAGGCGATTTTCGTCGTAGGGATATGGCGTATGGTGGGCAAGGAGCTCCTTTAGTACCGGCTTTTCATCATAAGGTAGTTAGCCATCCAGATGAAAATCGCATTATTTTAAATATTGGCGGCATCGCAAATCTTACTACTTTATTTGGGAATTCAATAATTAAAGGCTATGATACCGGACCAGGAAATATTCTGTTGGATATCTGGGCCAATCAACATTTAAATAAATCTTATGATAGTAATGGCGATTGGGCGCGCTCAGGGCAAGTTAATGAGTCGCTTCTGGCTGATATGCTAGCGGATCCTTATTTTAAGCGGCCAGCACCAAAAAGTACCGGCAGAGAATATTTTAATGCTGCTTGGTTACAAAAATATCTAACACCTTACATAAGTTTATCGGCACAGGATGTACAGGCGACATTGGCACAATTAACCATTCGTTCAATTGTTGATCAAGTTTTACTTTATGATCAGGTAGATTGCTTATTGGTTTGTGGCGGCGGCGCTAAAAATAACTACCTTATGGCAAGCTTAAGCGAATTGTTAAGCCATATTGTGGTGGCACCAACAGATAAATATGGTTTGAGCGGCGACAATATGGAAGCTTTGGCCTTTGCGTGGTTAGCAGCTCGTACCTTATCGGGTCTGCCAGGCAATTTACCCTCTGTAACTGGTGCTAGCCAGGAAACCCTATTAGGCGCAATTTACCCGGCCAATGGTGTATAACATGCTATCCATCATAATTAGTTAGAGGCAAAGAAATGGCAGAAAAAAATCAGTTGGATATTGCTAATTTAAGACGAGAATATACTCAAGGGGGCTTAAGGCGTAAGGATTTAACCGATGAACCATTGGTTTTATTCGAGCGTTGGTTAAAACAGGCGTATGAAGCAAAATTAGCCGATCCGACTGCCATGTGTGTTGCCACGGTAGATAGTGATGGACAACCCTATCAACGAATTGTATTACTCAAGCATTATGATAAAAATGGACTCATATTCTATACCAATTTATCTAGTCGTAAAGCACAACATATCGCCCATAACAATAAGGTCAGTTTGTTATTTCCCTGGTATCAGTTAGAGCGACAGGTTTGTTTCTTGGGTGAAGCAGAAAAACTCTCTCCACTTGAGGTAATAAAATATTTTCATAGTCGACCAAAAGATAGTCAAATAGCGGCCTGGGTTTCACGGCAATCTGCAAAAATTTCGGCTAGAAGTCTATTAGAAAATAAATTTTTTGAATTAAAACAAAAATTTAAAAATGGTGAAATTCCTTTACCTAGTTTTTGGGGCGGATATCGCGTCAGATTTGACAGTGTTGAATTTTGGCAAGGTGGTACCAAACGGCTACATGATCGATTTTTGTATCAATGGCAACAAGATCATTGGCAAATCGATCGCTTGGCGCCTTAATCGGAAAAAATAATTTTTAACTGGCACTTATTTGACTAGCGTTTTATTCTATTGCGCTTATTTATATTATATTTATCCACAAAATCGACGAAATAAAAAAATTGATGGAGTTATTGATGGTTAGCAAGAACCTAATTGAACAATTGCAAGAGCGGGGTTTAATTGCCCAACTGACGGATGAAAAGGCATTAATAGAGAAACTATCCCAGGGATCAGTGACGCTCTATTGTGGATTTGATCCAACCGCTGATAGCTTGCACTTAGGGCATTTGGTTCCTTTGCTATGTTTAAAGCGCTTTCAGCAGATGGGTCATCAACCGGTAGCTTTAGTGGGTGGGGCGACAGGTTTAATTGGCGATCCTAGCTTTAAAGCTACTGAGCGTAAATTAAATACGAGTGAAACGGTGCAGCAATGGGTTGAAAAAATCCGTCAACAGGTTTCGCCATTTCTGGATTTTGATTGTGGAAAAAATAGCGCTAAGGTTGTTAATAATTATGACTGGTTTGGTCAAATGGATGTCTTAACCTTTTTGCGTGATATTGGCAAACATTTTTCTGTTAACCAAATGATCAATAAAGAAGCCGTTAAACAACGTCTTGAGCGCGATGATGCGGGTATCTCTTTTACTGAATTCTCCTATAATCTACTGCAATCTTATGATTTTGCTAACCTATGCCATCAACATAATGTTGAATTACAGATAGGCGGCTCTGATCAATGGGGCAATATTACTTCAGGTATTGATCTAACTCGTCGTCTACATCAAAAACAAGTTTTTGGCCTAACGGTACCACTAATTACTAAATCTGATGGCACTAAATTTGGGAAGACGGAAGCGGGGGCAGTTTGGTTAGATCCACAAAAAACCAGTCCATATAAGTTTTATCAATTCTGGGTGAATACGGCCGATGCGGATGTTTATCGTTTTCTTAAATTTTTTACCTTTATGCCAATTGAAGAGATTGACGCATTGCAAGAAGAAGATCAAAACAGCGGTAAAGCGCCGAGAGCGCAGTATGTATTAGCGGAAAAAGTCACCCAGTTAGTACATGGTGATGAGGGCTTACAGGCTGCCAAGCGGATCACAGAAAGCCTATTTTCCGATACCATTGCGGCATTAACCGCAGCAGATTTTGCCCAGTTAGCGCAAGATGGCATGCCGATGATCAAACTAAATGCCGGAGCAGATTTACAGCAGGCTTTAGTCGAGGCAAAACTGGTTCCTTCGCGCGGTCAGGCAAGAACGATGATAAGTTCGAAGGCGGTAGCGATTAATGGCGAGAAATGCGTCGATCCTGAATACATTTTTACTGCTGAAGATCGCCTATTTGGTCGTTATTCTTTAATCAGGCGTGGAAAAAAACATTACTGTTTAGTTAATTGGCAATAATGAGTGCGCCGCAGCGTAAGTTTAATCATCTTAAGGTTTATCTAACGTAGCGATCAACTTATTGGAATTTATTAGATGAATTACTAACATGTTAATTGCATGTTTAGCTAGTAATGATTTTGTTTTATAACAGCAACTATTATTAAAAATAAAATAAATGAGTGGTATATGAAAAGCGTTCTTTCAATTCAGTCGCATGTTGTTTTTGGCCATGCGGGTAATAGCGCCACGGTTTTTCCCATGCAACGGCTGGGAATTGATGTCTGGCCGCTGAATACTGTTCAATTTTCTAATCATACACAATATCCACAATGGACAGGTAATGTCATGTCACCTGAGCATTTAACGGATATTGTTAACGGTATTGCTAAAATCCATAAACTAAAACATTGTAATGCGGTTCTGACGGGCTATATTGGCTCTGCTGAACAAGGAAAAGCGATTGTTGATATTGTTAGACAGACTAAAATAACAAATCCTACTGCTTGGTATTTCTGTGATCCGGTGATGGGGCATGCTGAAAAAGGCTGTATTGTGGCCCCGGGAGTAGCTGAATTTTTATGTCATGAAGCTTTACCTATCTGCGATATAATGGCGCCTAACCTGTTAGAGCTGGAAACATTGGTTGGAAAATCGATTACTAATGTGGAACAAGCACTATTAGCGGCGAGAGAATTGTGTCAAAAAGGGCCTAAAACCATTTTAGTAAAACATCTTAGTCGTGCTGGTTATCATGCCGACTGTTTTGAAATGTTATTAGTGACCGAAGCGCATTGCTGGCATATTAGTCGGCCCCTAATTGATTTTGGTAAACAGCAACCGGTTGGGGTTGGCGATTTAACCAGTGGCTTATTGCTAGTCAATTTATTAAACGGTAAAGCGTTACCTAGCGCATTAGAGCACATAGCAGCTGCGGTTTATGAAGTGATGTTAAAAACCAAAGCAATGGAACAATATGAATTACAACTGATTGCTGCGCAAGATAAGATGGTAAATCCTACTCATCACTTTAAAGCGGTACAGCTTGATTAACCCTGTTATCGAATGATATTGCTCTTCAAATTAATGTAAACTTGAAGAGCAAAAAATAAAAAAACAATCTCAGATTAAACCTTCCGTCGTTAATGCTTCTTGTACACTTTTACGTGGGCTAATTTTCTCTTCAATATATTGTTTTAGATGTTGATATTGGCTAAGGTCAACATTACCTACGGTTGCCCAACGATAGATGGTAAATAGATAAGCATCAGCAATAGTAAAGTTTTCACCGCAGATAAATTTACGCTTAGTCAACAAATTTTCCATATAGCTGAATTTTGTGATCAAGGATTTTATCACTATTTCGCGATAATTATCTGGCGTTAAAGGTGAAAATAGCGGGCTAAAGCCTTTATGTAATTCTGTGGCGATATAGTTAACCAATTCTAGCTGATGATAACGTTGTAGGCTGCTCATAGGTGCAATTAATTTATCATTTGATCCTGCGGCTTGATCGGCAATATATTGCAAAATAATCGCATTTTCCGTCAATATATCATGGTTATCTAACTGTAATACCGGTACCTGGCCTTTAGGATTAATCGTATAAAAATCTACTTCTTTCTCGGTACATTTTTTCTTTAAATCAACCCGTTCCATACTAAAATCTAAGCCAGTTTCTCTTAATACAATATGAGGGGCTAGTGAACAAGTTCCGGCAGAATAATAGAGTTTCATGGTGACATTCCTTTGGATTTAATAGGGTTTATTGCTGTTAAAATAACAGCATAGCAGTTGCTAAAAAATTTATTACTTTATTTGTATCTTGGCTAAGGAGAATATAAGGAGAATAATAGAAAGGCGCTAAATGGAAAAGCTGCCAATATCTGCAGCTTTTAGATAAATAATGAATAGCTTAGGTTTCGCTGGTGAGATCTTTAACTTGTTTGGTTGGGCCATTTTTTTGCACTGAGGCAATCCCTTTCTGTACAGCGGCTTTGGTTTTATACATCTCACTGGTGGCAATAACTTCATGATTAGCGGCTTTTAACACAAAGTAGTATGGTTGCTCAGTGCTTTTACTACTTTTTTTGATTTCATAGTAACCCATGCGTGCTCCTATTGAAAAGAATGCTAATAACTTATTGAATATGGCTGACATTTTAATAACCTTAACACCCTAGAGTATATTAATTTAACCATTTCTAAATATGGAAGTAGTTTGAAAATTTGTCAAATTTATAAGTAGTTAGATTAAATTAATATTATTTATCATTTAAATAAAAACTATATTTTTCCTTTCAAGTAATATAAAAATATTTATTATATTATTGAATATTTAATTAAATATAATTAATTTTTATATAAAAATTCGCTCTGGATATGACTATTTGAATGTAATTTGATATTTATTTTTATTGGCTAATTTATAATTATTATTAGGATAGATAAAATCAATAGGGAGTCAAAATGAGTTATAACAATGCCACCATGCCAATTTCGTTAACATCCTATAAAAAGCTAAATCCAGATAGAGAGTTTATCGCAATTAAGTTGTATCCGGTTTCTAAGGAGATTAACAATATTAACAATAGCGCTCAACGTCTTGCCAATAATGTAAAACTCAATGATAGTGGATTAAACCGCGAAAAAAATATAGTTTCAACACTGTCCAATTTTTCTGTCTTTTTGAATTCCCATTTACATGATGTTTTTATGACTGCCAAAAATGCAGAAAATACATTACAGCAAGCAAAGTTGCAAAGTGAAAATTTATATTCTACGCCTTTTGATGTAATTAGAGAACAGGAGCCTATTTATCATGTTCCTAATGATGCAATTGAAAAACAAGTGTCTGTCAATAACCGAGATCATTATAGTGTTATTGATGATGGGCTCAATAATGACAAAGTTTATCATGCGCACGGATATGCTAAGGTAGGAGGAGATAGCCACATTTATGCAACGGTTAATGAAAGTGCTGTTGGAGAAAAGCCCCACATTTATGACGAAATTGGCTATGCTGCTATTGGTGAAAATGAGGAGCCTATTTATGAAGAAATTGGCAATTATGCCAGTGATAGAGCAACAAACCATTTGCATAGTAATAAAGAGATAAATATAACTAAGCCAAATAATTTTTCTTCTATTGAAAACATGGTTTTTGCAGAAGTTAAGTTCAATAATGAACGAAATAAGATAACGCAATTGGCAGAACAAACCTTTGCTGTGCCTAAATCTTTTATTTCTCGTCTTGCTAGCTCTATATGGAATGCTTTGTTTGGTACGAAAAATGAATCAAAGATAGTACCGCCTGCTGAGTTGGTCGCTCGTGCGATGCATCTTAATATAAAAGGAGTTTGTGATGCGTTAAATAATGCGATAGCTGAAAAAAATGTTGATGGTATTTTTAGACAGCCACCAAATAATTCAATCTATAAAAAAGATGATCCTGAAAAATTACTCAAAGCATTCAATAACGATAACTGTTTTTCTGATCCTATCGCCTTGGCATGGATGGTAAAATTATATATAGATCAAAATATGCCTAAAATTACGATGGAAGAATTTAATACAATTAACGGGCAAAAGCTAGAGCAAAAGCTATTAGCTGATTTAATTGAGAAAAAAATTGATCAAGTAAATAGTAATAAAACAAAAGATAATTTGAAAGCGTGTTTTACTACGATAGCAAACACATTAAAATTTGGTAAAACGTTAGGGTCTAATGATAACCCATTTAATTCGGTCAATATTATTGGTTCAATGTTAACTGGCTTGATAAAACAACCTGAGGAATTCGTTGCTGAAGAATTTGTTGCTAAACAACTTGATTCTGAGGGATTCTTTTCTGAAAAGTTTGCTGTTAAAGCATCTTATGATAAAGAATTTGCCACAAAACTAAATGCGGCTAAAAAAGATGCTGCAAAAGAACTTAATGATTATATGAATTATATAAATTATAATAAAAATGAAATTTCCAACCTGATAGGAAATACTTTAATAAACAGTTAAAATATTTATAATTAACAGACCACTACTATAAATAATACTGTTGACAAATAATAAATTATTTTTCAAACAATATTTGGTAGTGGTTTTAATGTAAATCTTTATATCAAAATTCAACTTGCTTGTTAATCATGACATTAGCGTTATTCCTGCTAAAGTATAATTTTCTTACTCACTAAATTAAAATAAAATTAACCAATAATTAACACTATTGCTTATTTTAAATATATTAAATAACCTATTTAATACAATGCGATTTATAATGCTATTTTAATTATATTGAGTATCCACATAATTATATGAATTTATTTTATAACTATTTCATTATCTATAGATAATATACTTACTGTTTATAAAAAGTTAGCTATTTATTTCGTAAATAATAGAAAAGCTAAATTTGGTATTGGTGTTATTTAATTATATTTAAAATTGTCGGTGCAAATATATAAAATAAATAATGGAGTTAAAATGCGTTTAGATAGTTTTTCCAACACCAACAATACTGAACCATCATGGACAGAAACAACCCCGATAATATCAACAATTCAAAGAAGCTTTAATAATTTTATCAATACAGTAACGAGTTTGGTAAATAATTTCGCGGGAGTAAAAAATAGTTCCAGTGAATTTGAATGGAAATCAAGGGATGCTTTTAGCTATTCATCCCAACCGCTAAAATTTCCCGTTGAATTACGTAAAGTGAGTTCATTATCGTCAGATGGAATGACTTTAACCAGCCAAAACGCGCCAGAGGTAGCACGATTATCTTCTGTAAAATCCGAAAGCGCTTTATCAAAAACAGCAGAGTTGGCACGATCAACTTCTGTGAAATCAGAAAGTGCTATTTTAAATGCAAAACAACAGAAAACTAGCTTCAATGATTTTTTCAAATTTAATATGTCTACTTTTTGGCAGAAAAATGTTTCCTCAACCAATGATAATGTTGATCAAAATAAAGTCGCAGCAACGAAAATTGCTGAAGTTGCTAAAGCGTGTGTAGAAGAAGCGATGCACACAGGTATTGGGGGAATTTGTGCCAATTTAAATCAACATATCAACAACAAGCATGTTGAAGGTATTTTTAGGGGAGAGCCTAGTAGTCAATTTTATTCCAAAAATGATAATAGCAAACTGATTAAGGCATTTAGTACACCAGAATTACAATCTGAACCCATCGCCTTGGCCTGGATGGTAAAAACCTATTTAGGTGAATTTTTTCCCAAAGTCACAATGGATGAATTAGATAAAATTATGACAATGGATAAAAGTGCGCCAGAGGAAGTGCAACAATTAGACCAGATCGTGGCACAAGAGGAATTTAAACATTTAATGGACGACAAAATTAATACTATTATATCAGAGAAAACACAAAATAATCTGAAAGCTTGCTTTGCTTCAATGGCACAGGCATTGCGTTTGGCTGAGAGTGATGAAAATATTCAAGGTTTGACAAAATCGAGTATAGTGACCTCAATGTTACCCAGAGTCATCGATATAACGCCTGCACAATTTATGAGTTATACCGCAAATACAGGTAGGATCACCGATTTGATGGCAAATTATCTTACTAGCCAGCATTAATTTATCTAATTAACAACAGCCCGCCTTTAAATGATATCGTTAATAAGCCAATATTAAGCTAGGTATATTAATTTATTGGCGGGCTGATTATCTCTATTAGTCTTTTAATTCCAGTTCATTCATTGCAGCGATACTGAATCCACCGTCAACATGTAAAATCTCACCGGTAACACCCGCCGATAAATCAGAACAGAGAAAAGCAGCACAATTGCCAACGTCTTCAGTCGTCACCGTGCGGCGAATGGGGGTCACTGATTCACAATGTGATAGCATTTTACGAAAATCTTTAATACCTGATGCCGCTAATGTGCGAATGGGACCGGCTGAAATGCCGTTAACTCGGATAGCTTCAGGCCCCATTGCGTTAGCCATATACCGAACATTTGCTTCCAGCGAGGCTTTTGCTAATCCCATAACATTATAGTTCGGGATCGCGCGTTCAGCGCCCAAATAGGTTAGGGTAACCAGAGCAGAATTAGAATTTAACATACTTCGGCAAGCTTTTGCCAACGCAACAAAGCTATATGAACTAATATCGTGGGCAATGCGGGATCCCTCGCGGGTGACCGCATCAACATAATCACCATCAAGTTGATCGGCTGGTGCATAGGCAATTGAATGGACAAAACCATCAAATTTAGGCCATACTTTTGCCAGCTCGGCAAATAATGCCGTGATACTTTCATCGGAAGCGACATCACATGGCAAAACAATACTAGAGCCAAAGTTGTTTGCCATCTCTTCCACGCGAGATTTCAGCTTATCCCCTTGATAACTGAAGGCCAGTTCAGCGCCTTGTTGATGCATTGCTTGTGCAATACCGTGAGCAATAGATAGTTTACTGGCTAAACCAGTGATCAGAATGCGCTTGCCGCTCATAAAGCCCATAAGCCGTATCCTTGTAAATTTTTAAATAATAATACTAATGTACACAGCATAAATTATCTATTGTAAATAGTATTTATGCATTATTTGTTTGATAAACGGCAAAGAGTTTATCATGACAGAAGAAAATATGTTGCATTACCTCGCTGATCCGATCAGTTTTTTTGTCTTTATACTAGATAACATCTTGTCGCCAGGCATCGGCAGATAAAAGTTCACCAAAGTGGCTAGCAATTAAGCGTCGGGTCACTTCATGTAAGGGGGAAGCAAGCACTTCGGCGGTATTACCTCTTTCGACCACAACGCCATTATCCATCACCAACACCTTATCGCTGATATGTTTCATCATACCAAGATGTTGAGTAACATAAATATAGGAAATGCCTTGTTTTTCTTGTAATTCAAGCATTAAATTGATGATTTGAGAACGCATTGTCATATCTAATGACGCCAGTGCTTCATCGGCAATAATAATTTCTGGTTGCAGGATCAACGCTCTTGCCAGCGCAACGCGTTGTTTTTGACCCGCGGCTAACATATGCGGATAATAGCCAGCGTGATCAGGTAATAGCCCAACTTGGCGCAGGGTCTGTTCTATACGCTCTTCACGTTCGTGAACGGAAAGTGAAGTATTTAGAATCAAAGGGATTTCAAGAATTTGGCCGATACGCTGCCTAGGGGTTAAAGAAGTACTGGGATCCTGAAATATCATGCGTATGCGTTGACTACGGTAACTATAATCGCCAAAGTTAAGTTGATGGCCATTAATAAAAATTTCACCCCCACTGGGTTCAATCACGCCCGATAACATGCGGGCTAGGGTTGATTTACCTGAGCCGTTAGCGCCGATAATAGCCAAGGTTTCACCAGATTTTAGGGTAAAACTTAACGGTTTTACCGCTTCTAACAGTTGAGTTTGAAATAACCCGGTGCGATAACGAAAGGTTTTAGTCAGATTTTTTATTGACAGTAACGGCGTTGTCATGGTGTTTCCTCCATATTTAGAGGAAAATGGCAGGCAAAGGCCCGACTTTTTATGCTGCGTAGCGGCGGGGTTATAATACACGTTTTTTGCGCATAGGGACAACGAGGGCCAAGACGGCAACCAATCGGCAAGTGCTCTAGAGAAGGAATCGCCCCAGGTAGTGTATTTAGTCGACTTTTATGAGGAAGTGGGCTGCCAAAATCGGGAACAGCACGTATTAAGGCTTGGGTATAAGGATGATGAGGGCGGAGCAATAACTCTTCAGGAGTTGCACTTTCAACGGTTTGACCGCAATAGAGTACACTAATACGATCAACCAGTTTGCTCATCATTTGCATATCATGACTAATTAGTAGAATTGTCATATTATTGTTTTGATTTAATCTATCAAGCAGACGAAATATTTGCGCTTGCGTCGTGGATTCCATTGCATTGGTCGGTTCGTCTGCAATGAGTAATCGTGGCTGGTTTGCCAGCGCAATAGCTATCATCACTTTCTGACATTCACCTTCTGTCAGTTCATAAGGATAGCTGTACATAATGTCATTGTGATCTTTAATTCCCACACGATGAAGCAATTCAATTGCGCGTCGCCTACGCCAGCTAAATCGTTGCCACCATCGGCCTTTAAAAGTCCATTGAGGAATTGATTGAATAAGTTGTTTACCAATATTTTCAGCGGGATCTAAGCAGGATTGAGGTTCTTGAAAAATCATGGAAATATTATGACCTATCACTCTACGCCGTTGCCGTGCAGTGAGTTTTAGCAGATCAATATCAAGAAAATAAAAACGATCGGCAGTTACTTTTAGATTATCTTTAGTAACGCCGCAAATAGCCTTAGCAATTAAGCTCTTACCTGAACCAGATTCGCCAGCTAAGCCGCGAACTTCGCCTTCATTTAACTGCAAAGAAACATTATCGACTGCTTTTACTGGCCCTTTAGCAGTCATAAATTCGATAGTGAGGTTACGGATATCTAATAATGGCATTATTCCACCCCAGCATTAATCGCGCGATGTAAGCCATCACCAAGTAAGTTAACAAATAATACGCTGAACATAATGGCTGCACCAGGAAGAAAAACTGTCCATGGTGCCACATAAATCAACTCTAAACTATCACCAAGCATGGTACCCCATTCCGCAGTCGGTAATCTGGCACCTAAATCAAGAAAGCCTAAAGCAGCCATATCCAAAATGGCCATAGAGAGAGTACGAGTAATTTCTGTTACTAAGATAGGTGTGATATTGGGTAATACGGTATACCAAAGGATATAAAAATTTGAGGCACCGTCAAGTCGAGCGGCAAGAACATACTCTGTATCGAGTTCATCGCGTACAGCGCTGTAGATTGTTCTAACAATTCTTGGTAGCAAGGCTAACCAAATTGCTATCATTGCATTTTCAAGGCTTGAACCAGCAAAAGCAACAATAATAATCGCCAGTAGCAGGGAGGGAATGGATAATAGGGTATCTAACACATGATTTAAAATCGCTGATTTTAATCCATGGGTAATACCAGCTAAGCAACCCAATACTAATCCAACCAGTGTCGTACTAATGGTGATCACAAGTGCAGAGCCGAAGGTAGATACTGTACCGATAAGTAGTCGACTTAAAATATCACGGCCGAGATCATCAGTACCCAAAAAAAATGCCACATTGCCATAATGCGACCAGGATGGCGGCAGTAGCTGGTAGCCTAAAAATTGTTGGTTAATGGTATAGGGTGCTAAGTAGTCGCCAAGTAAAGTTAAAACCAGAAGAAAAACAACGCCATAAAATCCAGTCATCGCCAGAATATCATTAGAGAAAAATCGCCAGACAACCCGGATCGGCGATGGCATTTTTTGTTCGCGATAAAAATTATCTGAAGACATACCCATCCTTATATTTAGAAGGGTTCATCATAGCGCCTAAAATATCCGATATGACATTAACTAAAATAACTAAAGTACCAATAATCATTACGCCGGCAGAAATTGCTGAGTAATCATTTTGTCGAATCGCCGTTACTAACCAGCGGCCTAATCCTGGCCAATTAAAAACAAGTTCAGTGATCATTGCTAGTGTGATCATAGTAGAAAATTGCAAACCAAGCTTTGGAATAATGGGAGGAAGCGCATTGTGTAGTACATGGCGTTTGATGATGGTAATACGGGATAGTCCTCTAGTTGCCGCTGCTTTAATATAATTTTCTCCCATAACGGCTTCAGTACTATTTTTCATTAAACGTATCATTTCAGAAATTGGCGCAATGGCTAATGTAATAACTGGTAAAATCAAATGCTCTAATAGATTAATAAACATTTGACTACGATAGATTGAATCAGATAACCAAACATCGATCAGGGCAAAACCAGTAACCGGTTCAAGATCATACAGTAAATTAATTCGTCCAGAGACCGGTAACCAGCCTAACTTCAATGAAAAAAGCAGGATAAATAATAAAGCCAACACGAAAATTGGCATAGAAAAACCGATTAGGGTAAAAATTTTAATAATGTAATCAATGGGTTTATTTCGCCAAACACCAGCAATGATACCGGTTGGAATGCCGATTATTAACGCTAAAATAAACGCTAAAAAGCACAACTCCATGGTGGCAGGAAAAGTGGCATTTAGCTGATCGCTAATGGGCTGCCCATTAATACTAGAAAAACCAAAATTCCAATGTAACAAACTGGTTAAATAGAAAATATAGGCATCCCATAATGAAAGTCCACTTAAGGGAGCATCAGCAGTAAAATAGTTCAAACTAAAACTAACTAGCGTCAGTAGAAATAAGGTAATAATTAATAGTAATAACCGCCTTAATGCGTAAATAATCACCATGCAGCTCCTTCTGCATCATCAAAATAAGAGTCAGCCGGCAGTGGGGTTTTAATAGACTCATCACGATAAACGCCGGCAAAAGATGAATTACCAAAGGCACTAATAACTAGCCCTTTGATATCATAGCGATAAGCCTGTAAATGTAATGAATAAGCTAGCGGTAATACTGGTAATTCTTTTGCCAATAATGATTGCGCTTGATGGTAATAATTAATGCGCGATGAAATACTTTGGCTTACCAGCGCCTTGCGTAAAAGCTCATCAAAGTAGGGGTTGCACCATTTACTCCAATTAGTATGAGATTCAATTGCTGGGCAACTGAGTAGAGGACGGAAAAAACTATCTGGATCATTACTATCTGTTGACCAACCGTCAAGAACCATGTCATAGTTGCGATCATTAAGTTTATTTTCTAATAGGTTCCCTTCTACAGGATGAATATCCATCTTAATGCCTACCTTTGCTAGGTCTGCCTGAATAAGTTCTGCAGTTTTTAACGGACTTGGATTATATGATTGAGAAATCACGGGCACCCAAAGATCTAATTTCATACCAGATAAGCCTAGCTCTTCCAGCATTTGTTTGGCCTTTTCTGGATTATAGTCTGTCACTTTAATTTGATTATCATATGCCCATGAAGCTCTTGGTAACACCGAAGTTGCGGTTTCGGCGGTGCCATAATAAATAGATTGCATTAATCTTTCATTATTAATTGAATATGCAATGGCTTGTCTAACTTTTAATTGATCAAAAGGCGGATTACTGGTGTTAAAAATCAGATAGGCGATATTCATGCCAGCTCGCATCGATAGCCGTAAACGGGCATCTTCACGTAACACCTTTAATTGACTAGCCGCTGGGTAGGCTAAAACATCGCATTCGCCAGTTAATAATTTAGATATGCGTCCTGTACCGCCGACGCCAAGATCAATCACAACTTGCTTCATTAAAGGTTTGCCTTTCCAATAATTATCATGGCGAGAAAGTTTGATAAATTGACCAGTTTGATAACCTACCAACATGAAAGGACCAGTACCAACAGGTTGCCAATCAATAAATTCTTTATGATTAATTTTATTAAGATATTGTGCATATTCTTGCGAAAGTATTGGGGCATAGCGAGTAGCCAAATGCCAGAGAAATGACGCATCAGGCGTATATAATTTAAATTCAACCGTATAATTATCTATCTTACGAATACTACGGATATTGTTAGCTAATTGTAGGCTATCGAAGTAAGGATAGTTGCCTCCACCTACATAATGATAAGGATGATTTTTATCAAACATACGGGAAAAACTAAATACAACGTCATCGGCATTCAGCGTTCGTGTCGGTGTGAACCAATCCGTTGTTTGAAATGGAATATTGCGTTTTAAATAGAACCGATAAGTTGCGCCTTTATCAAATGATTTCCAATGGGAGGCCAGTTCTGAATTTAGTTTGTAAGTAAATGGATTAACTTCTAATAACCGATCGTAGAGTTGAGCGGCAAGTGGATCAATAATCAGCCCTGTGCTGGCAATTTGAGGATTAAATGTGGTGACAATGCCATTAACACAATAAATAAAACTGGTTTGACGAATTTGTGGCGGAAGGGTATCTGCTAATGCATTTATTGTCCCTACATTTATTAAAATAATCCATAAAATTAGGTACCGCATATAAAAACCTATTATAAGTGCGAATGGCTTTATTGTAGCTTAACTCCTGCTATGCAACAAAATAGAGTTGATAAAATTATTGGTTATTTATTGAGAAAAATTCTCAATAAAGTGCTTTGCAAATGTTATTGATAACTATTATTATTAACCAGTCTGCTAAACAGGTTATCGTCAAATAGTAGCCTTAATTTACTGTAGACACGACATTGCTCACATTGCTTCTATAATGTTTTAATATTCTTGCCAGCATCGGGTGCTGGCTCTTTTCTTAATAACTTATTCTTATTTATTATTTTGGTTATCGGGCAAGTTATGCTTTTTCAGTAATCCCCTTAATTGATGATAGGTTAATTTTAATTGCTGTGCGGCTAGCCGCTGATTATACTGGCTTATTTTTAATGCTTGTTCGAGCAAAATTTTTTCCACTGTATGCTGCCAATGTTTTAAATTAATCGGAAGCTCAGGCAGAGCGTTATTTTCTTTTGTTACCGCCGATATCATTGAACCATTAGTAAAAGGGTCGAAGACAATCAAATCTAGTGGTTCAGTGCTATCGCCATTTCGATAAACGGAACGTTCAATAACATTCTTTAATTCACGCACATTGCCTGGCCAAGAATAAATTAACAAATTTTTTTGCGCTTTAATGGAAAATCCTGGAAAAAAAGGCAGATTGAGCTCGCGGCACATATTAATAGCAAAATGTTCGGCCAGTAACATAATATCTGCTAAACGCTCACGCAATGGCGGAATGTGGATGACATCAAAGGCCAGACGGTCAAGTAGATCGGCCCGAAATAAGCCTTTGCTAGCTAATTGAGGTAAATTAGCGTTGGTCGCGCAAATAAGCCTAACATTGACTTTAAGACTTTGGCTACCACCGACCCGTTCTAGTTGGCCATATTCTATCACACGCAATAATTTTTCTTGCACAATCATTGGGGTGGTTGCCAGTTCGTCAAGAAAAAGTGTGCCCCGATCCGCGCGCTCAAAGCGGCCTAAATGTCTTTTTTGTGCACCCGTAAATGCGCCAGCTTCATGGCCAAATAATTCGGAATCTAACAAATTTTCATTTAGTCCACTGCAATTAAGGGAAATAAAGGGCTCTTGCCAACGGGGTGACAGGTAATGAAGGCGATTAGCAATCAGCTCCTTACCTGTCCCACGCTCACCAGTAACTAAAACCGGTTTACTCAGTTTGGCAAGGGCAGAAGTTTGCTCCAGTATTTCTAAGAAGTTATCAGCAGTGCCAAGAATATTATCAATAGAGTCTTGTGTGGTCATTTTAGCCATTTATTAGTCATTTTAATTAATATATAAATTATAGCGAAAAGTTATGTAAAAGATAAAAAATAAAAATAGTTGTATTTCATGTTGTTATATTAATTTATTAAGTTGGCATGAATATTGTTTATCAATAACTAAAGTTAGAAAAATAAATGACAAATTAATCATTCAATATAAATTGAGGAATTTATCAATGGGCATTTTTACACGTTTCGCAGATATCATTAATGCTAATGTTGCTTCTTTATTAGATAAAGCAGAAGATCCACAGAAAATGATCCGTCTAATGATCCAAGAAATGGAAGATATGTTAGTTGAGTCCCGTTCAATATCGGCGCGCACTTTAGCAGAGCAAAAAGGGTTAGAACGTCGTATTGCTAGTGGTGAAAAACAAATTATGCAATGGCAGGAAAAAGCAGAATTGGCGCTAGTTAAGGATAAAGAAGATTTAGCTCGTGCCGCATTAATTGAAAAGCAAAAAGTGGCTAATCTGGTTGATACACTAAAAAGTGAGTTAATCATGGTTGATGAGACTTTAGTGCGTATGAAAGGTGAGATTGCCGAATTAGAGCAAAAATTGACGGAAACACGGGCAAAGCAGCAGACCATGATATTAAGGCATCAAGCTGCGCAATCCAGCCGTGATGTGCGTCGGCAGTTAGATAATGGTAAGCTGGATGAAGCGCTTGCGCGTTTTGAGCAGTTTGAGCAGCGAATTGATCATATGGAAAGTGAAGCACAAAGTTATCATTTAGGTAAACAAAAATCTTTAGAGCAGCAGTTTGCTGAATTGAAAGCTGATGATGAAATCAGTGAGCAATTGGCTGCGTTGAAAGCTAAACTGAACAAAGAAGAGTAATCTTTTGGTAGCCAAAATTAATGATGAATAAGGAAATGTGATGGGCTCTATATTTATTGGGTTAGTTTTATTGATCTTTGTTATCTTTATTCTACCTATTTGGTTATGGTGCCACTATGGTAAAAAAGGTGTTAGCCATAGTCAATTAACGCAGAATGAGATCCAGCGACTAACGCAGTTAGCCGAGCGAGCACAACGCATGCAGCAACGGATCAAAGCGCTGGAAGATATTCTGGATGCAGAACATCCAAATTGGAGGCAACTATAATGGCAAAAATGGGCGATAGAAAACTTTATCGACTTACTGATCAGCGTATGATTGGTGGTGTTTGCGCAGGGCTGGCGCATTACTTTGATTTACCAGTGAATTTAGTTAGGGCACTGGCAGTTGTGGCATTATTTTTGGGATTTTTTGCCATTACTATCGTTATTTATCTGTTAATGTGGTTTTTTATTGAACCTTCACCGATAGGTTATCAGGATGAAACGCATACTGGTGTTAAAGTAACTAAGTTACTAAATGAAATTGATCAGCAATTGAAGGCCGGTGAAAAAAAACTGCGCCAGATGGAACGCTATATCACTTCTGATAGTTTTAGTATTGATAGTCGCATCAATAAATTATAACTATTTGGCAAACTGCGGTAGAGTAAATGATGCTCTACCGTAAAATCATTTTCCTTATCAATTAAAATTATCCTATGTTTTAGCAGAGTAATATGATGTTATGCGGGCAAAAATTTAAGCTTTTGAGCAAAAAGACGGCAAGAATAGCCATAATTATGGCTATTGATTACGCGCCAGCTGGAATAATCGGTCTAATGTTAAAATATATTAGCCGAAAACCTTTGCGATGGTTTATGTTAATAGTTATGCAGCCATTGCTACGTCTAGGTATTGCTAAACTTGTGCGTAATTTGTTGTGGGAGAAATATGAAAAGATTGCGAAGTGAGCTTAGTGAACTTGTCAATCGAAGTGTAGATCGTCATGTCCGTATAGCGGTTACTGGGCTTAGTCGTAGTGGTAAAACGGCATTTATCACGTCACTAGTCAGTCAGTTACTGCATGTGCACAGTGGCGCGCGTTTACCACTTTTTTCCGCTGCAAGAGATGGTCGTCTATTAGGTGCAAAACGGATCCCACAAAAACATTTTAATATTCCTCGTTTTGCTTATGACGAAGGTATAGCGGCATTGTACCATTCTCCTCCTCAATGGCCGATTCCTACTAGTGGGATCAGTGAAATATGTTTACAACTGCGTTATCGATCACAACGCAGTTTGCTACGCCACGTTAAAGAGACTTCTAATTTATATATTGAAATTATTGACTATCCAGGCGAATGGTTGCTGGATCTACCTATGTTAACTCAGGACTATTTTAGTTGGTCACGGCAAATGCAACAGCTATTAGAAGGCTGTAATAATGAAAGAGCACAGCAATGGTTGCAACTTTGCCAACAGTGCGATCCTTTTGCGCCGGCTGATGAGAAATTATTAGCCAATGTTGCCCAGGCTTATACCGATTACTTGGTTTTTTGTAAACAACAGGGACTCTATTTTATTCAACCAGGGCGATTTATTTTACCTGGTGATCTTGCCGGGGCACCAGTATTGCAGTTTTTTCCTTGGCTTAATATTGATACAACGGATGAACAGAAATTAAAGCAAGCGGACAAACAGTCTAATATTGGTATGCTGCAACAGCGTTATAACTATTATTGCCAGAAAATTATCAAGCGTTTTTATAAAGAATATTTTCAACATTTTGATCGGCAAATTGTCTTAGTTGACTGTTTAACTGCGTTAAATAATGGTTCGACAGCATTTAATGATATGCAGAACGCGTTGACCCAAATTATGCGTAGCTTTCATTATGGTAAAAGGACATTATTGCGGCGAATATTCTCACCTCGTATTGATAAATTACTTTTTGCGGCGAGTAAAGTTGATCATATAACCCATGATCAACAGGCCAATTTAGTCTCATTGCTACAGCAATTAGTTCGTGCGGCCTGGCAAAATGCAGCTTTTGAAGGGATCAGCTTGGATTGTATCGCGCTGGCTTCAATTCAGGCGACGGAAAATGGCAGGATTGAATATCAGGGAGAGCAGTTACCTGCATTAAAGGGACATAGATTAAGTGATGGTCAATTAATGACCTTTTTCCCTGGCGAGGTGCCAAGACGTTTGCCTAATGCTGATTTTTGGTTAAAGCAGGGATTTGATTTTGAATCTTTTCGGCCTCGCGAAACAGCGCCTGATCAGCCTGTTGCTCATATTCGATTGGATAGTGCTTTAGAATTTTTACTCGGAGATAAATTGAAATGAGTAAACCGCTAAAATCCCGCATCGATTTTGATGAGTCTTTGCCATCAAATAAACAACCAAAGTTAAAAAAAGCCAAAGTATTTGATCCATTAGTATCTGAACAATTCGCCGCTAGCAGACAGCAAACAGAACATGATGAGCGAGAAGGTGAAATTGAGGCACTGGTTAATGCTGCGCTCAAACCGCGCTATAGTTTTTGGCGTAAACTGGTGGTTATCGCATTTAGCTTAATTGTGGTTAGTCTTTTTGCCCAGACAGCTCAATGGGTCTATCAAGCGTGGTTAAAGCAAGATTGGGTTTCTTTAGCTTTTGTCACGGCGGGTGGCTTAATTATTATTGCCGCTATTGGCAGCATAATAACCGAATGGCGGCGACTTTATTATTTAAAAGAACGTAGTCAAGAACGCATCCAGGCCAAAGCATTTTTACAAAGTTATGGTATGCATGGTGGGCGTGAATTTTGTCTAAAGCTAGGCCAACAATCGGCGATTGGCCTAGATCATCCGGCGATGAAGCGTTGGCAGAGAACCATTCATGATAGTCATAATGATAAAGAAATTGTGACTCTTTATAGTCAATTAGTGCAACCTATTTTAGATGAGCAAGCTAGAAAAGAGATCAATCGCTCATCCGCTGAATCGGCGTTAATGATTGCCGTTAGTCCATTGGCCATTGTCGACATGGCATTTATTGCCTGGCGCAATATTCGATTAATTAATCGCATTGCTGCTATTTATGGGATTGAACTGGGTTATTATAGTCGTATTAGATTATTCAAAATGGTATTGCTTAATATTGCCTTTGCGGGGGCAAGTGAGTTGGTGCGTGAAATTGGTATGGATTGGTTATCGCAAGATATCATGGCTAGGCTCTCTACTCGAGCAGCTCAGGGAATTGGAGCCGGTTTACTAACGGCTCGGTTAGGTATTAAAACGATGGAGTTATGCCGTCCTTTACCCTGGATGGATGATAAACCGAAATTGGCTGATTTTCGCCGTCAATTATTCAGCCAATTAAAAAATATTATGCCAAAGACTGTTGAACATAAAAATGTTTAACCAATCGACTATTTAGCTTAATGGCGTCATTCTTTAATTATCCTCCGTGTTGACTAAATGGTGCGAGCAATAATTAATGCTTATTCTTTTATAATTTCTTGTGTTAGTGCGTATGCGATAAAATATTTTCTATGGTAGCTTATTAAATAAAAATGCATACTTAATTAATTGAATAGTAAATTATATCGATATAAGGTTCTCAGCGATGCGATTAGAAGTGATTTGCCAAGATCGAATGGGTTTAACACGTGAATTACTTGATTTACTTGTTTTACAAAACATTGACCTTGAAGGGATTGAGATTTCACCAAATCGTAATATTTATCTCAAATTTGCTCAAGTCGACACCACGACGTTTCAACAGTTAATGACTGAAATTCGACGTATTCGCGGTGTTAAAGATGTAAAAACAGTCTCTTTTGTGCCTTCTGAACATGAAAAAAAACTATTATTGACTTTATTAAATACTTTTCCTGATCCTATTTTTTCGGTTAATGCTAAAGCTAATATCGCATTAGCCAATTCTGCGATGTTAAAATTGTTTGCTATTCATAATAACCAGTTAAAAGAAAAAAAATTTAATCAGCTAATAAATCATCCGCGTTTGGCAAAATTACTAGAACAAAATAATTTACAATCTTATTCTGAACGAGTGTTGATTAAAGGTAATAAATATCTGCTTCAGGTTACGCCAATTAATAACCATAAAACCACGGGTTCGACTGAAAACGCAGGCGCTATTATTCTACTAAAGGCGTTGCCCGCAGAGCAGCAGTATCAAGCAAACGAAAAGGAAAAAACAGATAGTTTTGCTCACATCATTGCGGTCAGTCCCAAAATGAGCCAGCTAGTTGAACATTTAAAAAAAATAGCCCTACTTGATGAACCGTTGCTATTGGTTGGTGAAACAGGAACGGGTAAAGATATTTTAGCTAAAGCATCTCACTTACAGAGCATGAGAGGTAATAAACCTTTCTTAGGATTGAATTGTGCATCGATGCCAGAGGATGTTGTAGAAAGTGAACTATTTGGTTACGCAGCAGGGGCTTATCCCAATGCCATTGAGGCCAAAAAGGGATTTTTTGAGTATGCCAATGGGGGGACTGTTTTATTAGACGAAATTGGCGAAATGTCGTCACAAATGCAGATCAAATTGTTACGTTTCTTAAACGATGGTACCTTTCGCCGGGTAGGTGAAGAGCAAGAAGTTAAAGTTGATGTCAGAGTGATCTGCGCAACACAAAAAAATTTGTTGGAATTAGTTGAAAAGGGACAATTTAGGCAAGATCTTTATTATCGCCTACATGTATTAACGGTAAGCTTGCCCCCGTTGCGTGAAAGGCAAGCAGATATAATGCCGCTTACGGAAGAATTTGTCAGGCAATTTTCACAGGAACAACGCATTGAAAAACCCAAACTTTCACCTAAATTAGCGCCTTATCTTGCCAATTATCATTGGCCTGGTAACGTAAGGCAGCTACGTAATGTTCTCTATCAGGCTTTAATTCAGTTGGCGGGACGAGAATTAACACCGCAAGATATTATTTTGCCGGATCTAAAAGATATTTCTCTATTTTCCGCCGAACAATTAAATGGCACGTTAGATGAATTGATAAAACATTTTGAAGCTTCAATATTAGCGCGACTTTATCAAGATTATCCTAGTACGCGTAAATTAGCAAAGCGGCTTAATGTATCGCATACTGCTATTGCCAATAAGTTGCGGGAGTATGGATTAAGTCATAAAAAAGAGAATGAGGGTGAGTGATATAGTGTAACCGAAATTGAGATAGCGATAAGTTTTATCGCTATCGAATCAAAGCTACACAAATAGCTTAATTAAAAGATATTTTCATTAGTATTATTATCACTATCTTAATGCATTAAGAGCAGCATCATAGTTGGGTTCATGGGTAATTTCATCAACTAATTCACTATAAATGACTTTATCATTTTCATCGATAATAACCACAGCACGAGCGGTCAAACCTTTTAATGGCCCAGAAGTCATTTCTACGCCATAGTCTTTACTGAAACTTGGTGCACGAAAGATTGATAATGTAACTACATTATCTAGCGCCTCTGCGCCACAAAAGCGGCTCTGTGCAAAAGGAAGATCGGCAGAGATACACAATACAACGCTGTTTTCTAGTTGGCTGACTAACTGGTTAAATTTGCGAACAGAGGTAGCACAGACACCGGTATCAATACTGGGAAATATATTAAGAATTTTTCGTTTGCCTTGATAATCTGACAAAGACTTTTCTGCCAGATCGTTAGCAACTAGGGTAAATTCTTTAGCTTTATCACCCGGTTGCAAGAAAGTGCCATTGATTGCAACAGGTTGCCCTTTGAAATTTGTACTAGTTGACATCTTATCCTTTCCTCCCTTAATAACATTTAGTTCAACAATTCTAAATGAAAATAATTAAGTTTCCTATCTAAATCGTTACAACAACTTGTTATATCTAATTGTTTTAACCAAATTATTTTCTATAATTATAATAAACTAGGGATATAATATGGAAATCTATATGCTTCGCTATAAAACAGCATTAGCAATATTCTTTTTTAATTGTATCGTGAATACTAAACCTGCAGTAGCTGCGTTAGTGGCTAGAGGGGATGCATTAGCTGAAAAACAAGAGGTAGTTAGGCAAATTAACGCTGATCCTGCTTCTTTAGATCCAATTAGCGAGATTGGTTTAGCCGAAGCACATGTAATACGTGATTTATTTGAAGGATTAACTAATCAAAATGAAGCCGGCCGTCCTATTCCAGGTGTAGCAAATAGTTGGACAAATGCCGGTAATCGGATTTGGTTTTTTTATTTAAGGCCAGATGCTAAGTGGTCAAATGGTGACCCTGTCACGGCTAAAGATTTTGTCTATAGTTGGCGTCGCTTGGTTGATCCGGTAAATCACTCACCATTTGCTTATTTTGCCACCCTGGCGGGGATTAAAAATGCGCAAAAAATTATTAATAATGAATTACCCATTGAAAAGTTAGGCGTCGAAGCGCTTGACAACCATACTTTGAAAGTGACTTTGGAGCAGCCAGCACCCTATTTTCTAAATTTAACTAGTCATTTTAGTTTCTTTCCTGTTAATCAAAAAATAATTGCTAGATATGGCCAAAATTGGCTCACACCGACTAACTTAGTCGGCAATGGTGCTTTTAGGCTAACTGAGCGTATTGCTGGCGAAAAAATAATTTTACAACCTAATCGATACTATTGGGATCATAAAAATACAATTTTAACTAAGGTGACCTTTGTACCGATTAAGCAAAGTGCTCGCGCATGGCAGAGTTATTTTGCCGGTGATGTTGTTGAAACTGAATTTTTACCTGAGCATTTAGATAGTAAATTGCTGCAGCAAATACCGGATGAGTTTTATTTAGTCGGGCAGTTGGCGACTTATTACTATGTTTTTAATACCCAAAAGCCACCCACTGATGATAGGCGAGTAAGAAGAGCATTAACTGTATCAATTAATAGAGATGTTATTACCAACAAAATATTAGCTGATGGAGAAAAAGCTGCTTACCGTTTTATACCAGATGTTATTGCAGATTTTACTCCTGAAAGAGGCTTTTATGATGGCTATGGACAAAAAGAGTTGGACGAACAAGCTAGAGTTCTATTACATCTAGCGGGATTTAGTAGCCATAATCCATTAAAGCTTTCTCTTGTCTACAATAATTCAGAAAATAATAAAAAGGTGGCTATTGCTATTGCCTCAATGTGGAAAAGAAAGTTAGGTGCTGAGATAACTTTGGTTAATCAGCAATGGAAAACTTACAATGAGAGTCGTAATTCCGGTCATTTTAATGTGTTGGGTGCAGCCAGAGTTGCTGAATATAATGAGCCATCTAGTTTTTTAAATGTCATGGTATCTTCTAACCGTGGTAATTGGGCTAAATTTCAAAATAGTGACTATGACCAAATTATTGCCTCGGCGATGATGGAAAAGAGTATTAAAAATCGTAATCGATTTTATAATCGAGCAGAAAAAATGTTGTTAACACATGCACCTATTGCACCGGTTTACTATTATAGTCGCGGATACTTAATAAAATCTTGGTTAAAGGGCTATCTAGTCAATAATCCAGAAAATGTAAGTTATAGCCATACACTTTATGTTATTAAACATTAATTCAATACTAAATTAGTCTGCTTAATGCAGGGCAGTGATGAAATTTATGCCCTGACGTATCATCAGGCGACTAAGATTGTAAATTAGACAACTAGAATCGATAACCTAAACCAATATTAAATCCATTGACTGTGGGATTTGTGTGATCGTTATGACTATTCGCTCCTTCATAGCTTAAATAGAGGCTGAGCATTTTGATCGGGTTGATTTTTATTCCGGCTCCCCAACTAAGGCCGGTGGTATGTTTCATTGAATCAATCACTATATTTTCGATCTCAAATTTCTCTGTGTTTTTTAGGGTAAAACGGGCAAAACCGATGGTGCTATATAGCGTTAAATAATCATTGAAACGATAACTGGGGCCGGCTTGTAAGCTGAGGTAATCAATATTAACTTTATGTTTAACAAGTTGATGGAGATTATTGAAGCTGTACCAATGATTAACACCTTTATTCCAGCTTATCGATGTTAATACTCCCCAATGGTTATCTATTTGGTAGTCATAGTTAAGGTTTAACCCGGTAAGAGAATTACCATGATAATAGAGATTAGAATAGCCTAGACTGAAGGTTTGCGATTGAGGAGAAGCTGAAAATCCTGTAGGCGAAAAAAATAAATGGGTCATTAAGGTAAAAATAACTGTTTTTTTCATAACTGTCCCTAGTTTATGGTTTCTATGATTAATTATTTTAATTATTTTAATTATTTTTCATTTGTGATCAACTTTTTATTAATTTGTATTTAATTATAATATCTTGAATTTAAATGTATTATTAATTAATTTGAATTTAATTTATTTTTGTTTTAATTAATTTTTGTGATGAATTTTGACGAATAGAAAGGCTTAACGACATAAAAATAAAATGTTAGTCGCAATTAATCATATAACAATCGAGTAAGAAAGCTTTAATTAAACAGAAATAGGACTATTTTTAAAAGGAAAAAACAAAATTGACCGTAATAGGGGGATATGTGTTGTGGCTATTTATGGCTCAATAATTCAGGGCTCTGAATCTGTACATGCATACCAATTAGATGGTGAAGGTGGATTTATTGCTATCGATGTTAATGCGGAAGCGACACCACAAATGCCGTTTTGGCTTCACTATGATTATAGAAATAAAGCCAGTTATCAATGGATAAAGCATTCTGGATTATTCAATTCAACGATTAAAGATGGACTAACTGGAAATATTAATCGGTTGCGTATAATAAGAACCGGTGATGGCACACTGGTTAATTTACAAACGATTAATAAAAATATCGGTGACCGGCCTGAACAGTTGGTTGCCTTTCGTATTTATATTAATAATCAGGTAATTATTTCTAGTCGCCACCGTAAAGTTAAATCCCTTGAGCCTGTTATTGACGATCTAACTCATCATGTTGGCGCAAAAACGAGCGGAGAATGGTTAGTGGAGGTCGCTGATTCGATTAACGATGAAGTCAGTGATTTTACCGATATATTGCATGATCGTTTAATTAAAATGGAAGAAAAAATATTAACTGAAGAGATCCCGGAACGGGGAAAATTAGCGTTATTAAGAAAACAGATTATTATCGTGCGCCGCTATATGTCTACTCAACGGGATGTTTTTGCTCGTTTAGCCACCGAAAAATTTCTATGGATGAGCGATGACGATCGCCACCGTATGCAGGAAAATGCCGAAAGGCTTGGGCGATGTATTGATGAATTAGATGGTTTTGTTGCTCGTACCGCTGTTATAACCGATGAAATTAATGCATTGATTTCAGAAGCAACTAATAAACGAATTTATACTATGTCAATGTTAGCGATTGTTTTTCTTCCATCAACCTTTTTAACCGGCTTATTTGGCGTCAACCTAAATGGTATTCCAGGTAGCGAGTTTAAATTTGCATTTAGTATTTTTTGTTTATTGTTAAGTTGTTTAATTACTTTTGTTATCTGGTGGTTAAAGAGAGGGAAGTGGTTATAAAATAAAACATTTTCTAATATAAAATTTCTAGTTATTTAGTTTAGTAAAAATAAATTGAGCTATATCAAGAAAATTTATACCTAATTAAGGCAGAATTGATTTCGCAGGTGAATGCAACGTTAAGCGATGAACGTTGTGCTCCATAATTGTAGTTTTTCTCATATTGAGTTCTTATACAGAATAATTGACCGCTATCAGCCGATGTATAATACATCGGCTTTTTTTATTTTATTTCAACAATATTAACCCGATTTGAGTGAGGGCTATCTGACTCGGTAGCATGGTGGGCGTTAATTATGGAAAATGTTTCGTTATCAAATGCTAAATCGCCACCATTAACAATGTTGCTGGTATGATTAATCTGTTTGAAGTTGAATAGGTTACTGTCGCATAAATGAGAAGGAACAATATTTTGCATTGCTTGAAACATAGTCTCAATTCGCCCTGGGTACTGTTTGTCCCATTCTCTTAGCATTTTGCCTATAACTTGCCGTTGTAAATTGGGTTGAGAACCACAAAGATTGCAAGGAATAATTGGAAATGCTTTAATTTTTGCGTAGTTAGCAATATCTTTTTCCCGGCAATAGGCTAAAGGTCGTATAACGATATGTTTACCATTGTCACTCATTAGCTTAGGTGGCATCCCTTTGAGTTTGCCACCATAAAACATATTGAGAAATACGGTTTGTAAAATATCATCCCGGTGATGGCCTAATGCAATTTTAGTGGCTCCCAGTTCGCTGGCAGTTCGATATAAGATACCGCGACGTAGGCGAGAGCATAGTGAGCAGGTCGTTTTTCCTGCCGGTATTTTTTCTTTCACAATACCATAAGTATTTTCTGCCACTATTTGGTATTCAATACCGAGTTTATCGAGATAAGATGGCAAAATGTCGGCCGGAAAACCGGGTTGTTTTTGGTCAAGATTGACGGCAAACAGAGTAAAATTTACTGGCGCGCTTTTTTGTAAATTTTGTAATATTGATAATAGGGTGTAACTATCTTTGCCACCAGAAAGACAAACCATAATGCGATCATTTTCTTCAATCATATTGAAATCAGCGATCGCTTGGCCAACGTTACGACGTAACTTTTTTTGTAGTTTATTAAAGTTATACTGTTCTTTTTGTTGATTCATATTTATTACTGATGTATTAAAGGTAATCGATTTTATTATCAAAAGAATGATTTTTTAAATCCACCGCGATAAAAAACGCGACCAGTTTAGGCTAGTTTAGAGCAAAAGAAAACTTTTGCTGATTATTTAGTTTTACCTCAATACTGGCAATTAGTGTTTCGATTATCTTACCATTGTGATAATTAGTTTATATTTAGGAGTATAAATGAACGGATTGGCTTATTTATTAATGTCGATTGTGGCTGAAGTGATTGCAACCACATCATTAAAGGCTTCTGATGGTTTTACCCGTTTGTTACCATCAATTATTGTTGTTGTTGGTTATAGCATTTCATTTTTTGGCTTATCACAAGTAGTCAAAATGATGCCATTAGGTATTGCCTATGCTATTTGGTCTGGTTTAGGCATCGTGCTGGTGTCAGTGGCAGCGTTGTTTCTTTATCAGCAAAAATTAGATTGGCCAGCTATTTTAGGGATTTTGTTAATTATTTCTGGGGTTTTAGTTATTAATCTTGTTTCTAAAACTAGTATTCATTGATAATGGTTATTTATAAGGTGTATTAGGTAATAATCTATTGAATCTCAAACTTATTGAGCGGTTTGACAGTTTCTCGCTAGTGAGCCGTAATATTTCCATAAAGTCATCATAGTGAAAGCTGGACTGATAATTATTAGTCCAGCTAGAATTGTCTTAATGATTATTTTTTTTAAACCATAAAAATTGGCTTAACAGGATAATTATTGCCAGCAAAAAATAAGCGATAAAAATAATTAATAACCATACGGACATTTCAATATTTAAAAATGACCACTGTTTTTGGATACAGTCACCATAGGCTTCAAAAACAGCTGGAAACCAGTGATTAAGTGGCAGCCATGATGGAAGATTAACGGCAAAATCGCACGAGTCAAAAGGTGATGGGTAAAATTTTAGTCTGGTATGTTCCCAGGTTAGCTTCAATCCTTGCCAACTACTGTATAACCATAAAATGAGTGCCACGAAGCGAAGAGTACTTTTTGGCGCGATGACAGCAATTAAACCGGCTGCCAAGATAGCAAACAGTGCAATCCTTTCGTAAATGCATAATACACAAGGTCTTAGGCCCATACCGTGTTGAAAATAAAGTGCAATAATTTCTAAAATACAGGCGCTGATAGCCAGTAATAACCAGGCTTTTCTGGTTTGTGAGTATGAGTAAAAAAATTTAAGCATGTTTATTCTATTCCATTTCTTCGATAAGTTAGTGAGGGAAGCATATGATCTTATTTTGTTTACGCCAAAAAAAATAGCTAATTTAAATTTCTAATAAGATAGGATAATGAATTGAATTGTAAATAAATTTTCTTTTTAGCTGACAGCTTTTTGTGTTAAATGAAAGGAAAATGCTATTATTTTCAATTAAATAATAGCATTTTTAATAAAAATTATTTAGCTATATTTATCAGGCCTAATGAAGCGAACCACTCAGTTGCTGGGATCAACCATAGTTCTATTGCTAATAAACCGACGAATGTCATCACAATAGTATAAGGTAATGCCATAATAACCATTCTGCCATATGAAAGGCGAATAAGTGGTGAAAGTGCTGAAGTCAATAAAAATAGAAAAGCAGCTTGACCGTTTGGTGTTGCTACTGAAGGCAGGTTAGTTCCTGTATTAATGGCAACCGCCAGATATTCAAACTGTTGGCGTGATATTAATCCTTCTTTTAACGCACTCATTGCTTCATTTATATAGACAGTACCAACAAAAACATTGTCTGAAATAGCAGAAAGTAACCCATTAAATAAGTAGAATAAAAACAGTTGCGATGATTCAGAAGACTGTAATACAAATTGAATAAATGGGGTAAAAAGATGTTGATCAATAATAACTGCAACAATTGAAAAAAATACCGTTAATAAGGCGGTAAAGGGTAAAGCTTCTTCAAATGCTTTGCCAATGGTGTGTTCATCAGTAATGCCACAAAATGAGGTTATTAATATGATGACAGATAAGCCAATTAAGCCGACTTCAGCAAGATGGAAAGCTAGAGCAATAATTAACCAAACACCGACCAATGCTTGAGTTATTAGTTGCAATTTTTCCCGTCGATCTCGTTTTCTGCTCGCATTTTTATCGTGCATTTGCAAAATATGGCGGACGCTTTCTGGTAATTCTGCACCGTAACCGAATAGTTTAAAATGTTCGACGCAATAACAAATAATTAAGCCACATAAAAATACTGGTAATGTCACTGGGATCATATGTAAGAAAAAAGCACTAAAATTCCAGCCAACATATTTAGCAATAATTAAATTTTGTGGCTCACCAACCATTGTCATCACACCACCTAATGCAGTTCCAATGCCAGCGTGCATCATTAGACTACGTAAAAAAGCGCGAAATTGTTCAAGAATCTGGTTTTTTTCCCTGGTATCTGTGTTATTTTCTGGCTGGAGAGGCTCTTTCTGACTGGATACATAGTTATGATAAATAGAATAAAAACCAACAGCTACACTGATCACGACAGCAATTACCGTTAGCGCGTCTAAAAAGGCCGAAAGAAAAGCGCTTGCTAAACAGAAAGCCAGTGATAGGATTCGTTTAGAATGAATAGACAGCAGTAATTTTGTGAAAGCAAATAACAACAATTGTTTCATGAAATAAATGCCTGCCACCATAAAAATCAATAGCAATATCACTTCAATGTTATTAGCGATTTCATGACTGACTTGTTTCGGTGAAGTCATACCAATTATTATTGCTTCAATAGCAAGTAATCCGCCAGGCTGTAGCGGGTAACATTTTAGTGCCATGGCAAGGGTAAAAATAAATTCGGCAATTAGTAACCAACCGGCTATAAAAGGGTTAACGAAAAAAAAGCACAGTGGATTGATTATCAAAAAGAAAATAATAGTCAATTTGTACCATTCAGGGGAGTTACCCAGGAAATTTTTCAACATAATTTGTCTGGTGTTTATATTCATTATTACATGCTTTCCTTCACTAGTATGTAAGTAAAATTGACTAACGTAGCATACTACGTTTTTTCTATGCTAGAAATTAAAAGAACGATCGACTATTTAACGGCAAATTGTATTAAGTCTTTATGATCAGATTAGTATTTCTTAATAACTCGGCTACCTCAAAGTTTTTCATTCTGATATTATCTCGTTTTATAATGACAAAAAATTTGTTTTAGGTAGAGAAAAATATGATTATTAGAGCGCAAAGTCCGGCTAATTTTGCAGAAGAGTATATTGTTGAAAGTATTTGGAATAAACATTTTCCCCCAGGTTCAATTTTACCTGCAGAACGTGAGCTGTCTGAGCTAATTGGTGTTACGAGAACAACTTTACGAGAAGTTTTACAGCGGCTTGCAAGAGATGGTTGGTTAACTATTCAGCATGGAAAACCGACTAAAGTAAATAATTTTTGGGAAACTTCAGGACTTAATATTTTAGAGACAGTGGCTCGGTTAGATCACAGTGGGGCACCAAAATTAATTGAGGATTTATTATCTGTTAGAACCAATATTTCCGCTATTTTTATTCGAACAGCCTTTCGTAAAAATAAACAAAAATCATTAGAGATATTATCAATAAGAGAGAATATAGAAGATTGTTCCGAAGCATTTAGTAAAGTTGATTATAATATTTTTCGTGGCCTGGCATTTGTTTCTGGTAATCCTATATATGGCTTGATCCTAAATGGGTTAAAAGGATTATATACCCGCGTTGGTCGCTATTTTTTTTCTGATCCTAAAGCGCGTCAACTTGCTTACGATTTTTACCATGATTTAGCTAAAATCTGTGAACAAGAAAAGTGTGAGCAGGTGTTAGATCGGGTTCGTAGTTATGGTAAAGAGAGTGGTAATATTTGGCGTGAAATGAAAGATAAAGACAATATGATAAATAATTTGTCTGAATCACGTTAACCCCGCGTTGCTTGCAAATGTCTAGATGTGCTATGAGACTATTTTTTTATTCCCTCATCAAAAGTGAGGGCGTTGTTTAAGAGAACGGTTATTAGTGTAAAATGCGTATAAACTATATCAATCTTTATTATTATTTTTAGCTAAAAATAGCGAAGCTATCGCATTACGTCTTGCATTTTAATACTACGCACACCTAAAATTAATGACATCCGGGCAGGATTTTCACCTGCTGGTTGCATTGGTTGGCTAATATGAGCGGTTTCCAGACATAGCATTTTTTTGTACCCATCGCGGGTCATATCTTTTATTGTACTGGAGAGTTCAGCGCCAGGATTCCAACAGACTATGTCACTATGGTGGTAATGATGTATTTCTAAAATACGTTGCCAATTTTTGTCATATACTAAATTGCAATCATCGGATTCGGTATAAATACGATCAGTCCGTGCGGTTATATAAGTTTTTGTCTCTTCAGTGTAAACGTCTCGATCAGCCACTTTATCAAAATAATGTTTGCCTAATCCTTCAACGTATATCTTATTTATGTCACTGACTTGTAAATAAGTATGTAATGCACCAGTGGCAGGTTCAGTACCAAAATATTCAAATTCAATTTCACTGGTGGCAGCGAGTTTTAAGCGCATTATTAAGGTGAATTCATGTGGCCATATCTTTTTTGTCTTTTCATTATCAGCAAGGGTTAGCGTGAGGATCACACAATCGTTATGCTCACTATGTGCTGTCAGTTGCCATTCTTGTAAACGGGCAAAACCATGACTGGGTTGCGCGGCCAGACCAAACCATGGCCAACAGATAGGAATTCCACCGCGAATAGCGGTATTTTTTTTGAATAAACTATTTTTACTTAACCACAAACACTCTTTTTCCCCATCGGGCTGCCAGCTAAGTAATTGTGCTCCCTGAAGGCTGACTGCGGCATTCACTTTAGGATGAGAAACAATAATGACCGGCAATTCATCGAGCTGGCAAAGCGTGATATAGGATGAAATTTTTTCTCTTACCGGTAAGCTAAACAGTGTCGTGTCATTCATAATTTCGACCTTTTTATCTTTTTTATGATTGCCAATTAGTCAGTTTAAAAATACCGTTGGATTATATGCTAGAATGAAAAAAGCCGCCATTGATGGCGGCTTGAAGTGAGTAATTAGGCTATTTATTTAGCAATATGCGCAATTAAATCTAAAACTTTATTCGAATAACCAGTTTCATTATCGTACCAGGCGACTAATTTTACAAAACTATCGTTTAAGGCAATACCTGCTTTGGCATCAAAAATGGATGTTAATTTGTCGCCATTAAAGTCAGTGGAAACAACGTCATCTTCTGTGTAACCAAGAATGCCTTTTAATTCACCATTTGCAGCATGTTGGATCGCTTGGCAGATTTCTTTATAAGTGGCAGGTTTATTTAAACGAACAGTTAGATCGACAACTGAAACATTCGGTGTCGGAACACGGAACGCCATACCGGTTAATTTACCATTGAGCTCAGGAATGACCTTACCAACAGCTTTAGCCGCACCGGTTGATGAAGGAATGATATTTTGTGAAGCACCACGACCACCACGCCAATCCTTAGCTGAAGGTCCGTCAACAGTTTTTTGAGTTGCAGTTGTTGCATGAACGGTGGTCATCAGGCCTTCAATGATACCAAATTTGTCATTGATAATTTTCGCTAACGGAGCTAAGCAGTTAGTGGTACAAGAGGCATTAGAAACAATATCTTGACCACTATAGGTGTTATGATTAACACCCATAACAAACATCGGGGTCTCATCTTTAGAGGGGCCGGTTAAAACGACTTTTTTAGCTCCCGCCGTAATATGTTTGCGTGCTGTTTCATCAGTTAAGAAAATACCTGTTGCTTCAGCAACTACATCAACACCAACTTCATTCCATTTCAAGTTAGCAGGATCTTTTTCTGCCGTGCAGCGAATAGTTTTACCATTAACCACTAGGTGACCATCTTTAACTTCGATAGTACCGTTGAAACGACCATGAGTTGAGTCATATTTCAGCATATAGGCCATATAATTGGCATCTAATAAATCATTGATTGCCACGATTTCGATATCTTTACGCTCTTGGGCAGCACGAAAAACAATACGGCCAATACGACCGAAACCATTAATACCTACTTTGATAGTCATAGTATTTCCACCAGCTATATTTTAATTTAAAAGAATTCAATATTGTTTCTAACGTTACCAAAACCTTGCCATCCGTCAAGCGGAATCGTGTCAATTACCATAAAAAATGACATATAGAGCACCTTTTGTATGTTTAGCAAACAAGCTTAAGGTGAATGTTTTGATTCACTATTATCGGTCTGGAGAGGGAGATTTAAAGTGAATATTAATAATATATGTGAATTATATCACAAATCAGATCAGAAAGAGCCTTTTTGCTAGGATAAAAATAATTGAGATGGTTTAGAGTTACCTTTTTCTCACCAGATAAATATAATTATGTTTACTAGAAAATAAGGAAAGCTTTCTTATGACAGAAAAAGAACATAAACCCATTAAGTCGAATAAACTTAATGAAATGCAACATCATGTCACTCAAGAAGCCGGAACCGAGCCGCCTTTTTCAGGTAAGTTATTACATAATCAACGAGAAGGTATTTATTACTGTCTATGTTGCCAGGCGCCGCTTTTTTTATCGCAAACAAAATTTGATACGGGTTGTGGCTGGCCAAGCTTTTACCAACCGATAGATGATCAAGCCGTCACTTATATTGATGATTTTTCTCATGGTATGCAACGGATCGAAGTACGTTGTGGTCACTGTAATGCGCATTTAGGCCATGTTTTTGCCGATGGTCCACAACCGACTGGGCAACGTTATTGCATTAATTCAGTCGCATTAAGTTTTACTGATCAACAATCTGGTGAGGTAACTGAGGGTTAAATAAGACTTATTGGATGTAATTAATGATAAATCCAAAACAAAAAGAAGGAATGAAATATGGAGCTTAATGAACTGGTTGATTTAATGACAGTTGAGATTTATCAACGATTGCTAACCGCCGTTGAGTTGGGTAAATGGCCAGATGGTGTTGCGTTAACCCCAAAGCAAAAAGAAAATAGTCTGCAGGCTGTTATGCTTTGGCAGGCTAGGCATAATCATAATGCGCAGCATATGACGGTAGGTACGGATGGGAAAATTATTTTGAAAACAAAAAATGAATTAAAGAAATTATTTGATAGTAAACAACACTAACCAAAATTTACTAAATATTAACATATTAATCACTTTTAGCGAAAATCATTAGCACGGTTAAAAGATTGAACGGGCAAATTAGAAGATGTTATTAGTTTGGCACCCGCTAATGCCATTTCTTGTAATGCGTTATGGCTGTCTTCTGGATGGAGGTTAACGCCCCGACAACCATCTTGGATAACCGTTACTTGATAACCTAATTGTAATGCATCAAGGACGGTGAATTTTACGCAGTAATCTGTTGCTAAGCCCATAATATATAAATGTTTAATTTGATTTTTTGTTAGCCAAAAATTTAACTGAGTTGCATGCTGATGGTCATTGTCAAAAAAAGCACTATAACTATCAATTGTGGCATTAACTCCTTTTTGAAAAATAGCTTGGATTGCTGACTGATTAAGTGCTGGATGCAATCGCGCCCCTTTCTGATGTTGCACACAATGAACTGGCCACCAAATTTGGCGTAAACCATTAAGTTTACCCTCTGTGCCTACTTTAGTTCCTGAGTTGACGGCAAAACTCAAATGATTAGCAGGATGCCAGTCCTGGCTGGCGATAATAACAATATCTTGTTGCTGGCAGTAGGTAATAACTTCATTAGCTGTATTAATAACACTTTCACTATCTAATATTGCTAGGGCGCCCCCATTACAAAAGTCATTTTGCAGATCGACCAGTAATAATGCGCTATGAGTCATCATGTTATCCTTAATAATTGTCGCTATAACTTAGTTCACCGCGCAAATTTTTTTGCATCAGTGTACGAATATCATCTACTGATAAAGATTGACTGAGTAAATAATGAAGTTTGGTAAGTGTTGCCTCAAAAGTCATATCATAACCGCTAATAACACCAACTTTAGCTAATGCGTGCCCGGTTGCATACCCATTCATGTTAACTCGCCCAGATAGGCATTGTGTCAGATTGACGACGATAATATCTTGTTGACAAGCTTTTTCAAGGCATTTTAACAACGCTGTTTGTGAAGGCGCATTACCAACCCCGTAAGAACGAAGAATAAGAGCTTTGGTTGGTTGCAGTAAGATATTTTCAATGCTTTGTACTGAAATCCCAGGATAAATGGTAACAACACCAATGGCTTGAGGGGTAATTTTATGGCTGCTGAAATTACCGTCGTTTTTTAGCAATGGACAGCTTTGTAAACAACGGATATGAATACCTGCATCAATCAACGGTGGACAATTAGGTGAAGTAAAGGCATCAAAACCATCCGCATGTGATTTAACGGTACGGTTCCCCCTAAATAATTTGTTATTAAAAAACAGTGTTACTTCATTGATAGGGTAATTTGCCGCCAAGTACAAGGCATTAAGAAGATTGGTTTGGCCATCGGATCTTAACGCTTCCAGCGGTATTTGTGACCCTGTCACGATAATTGGTTTGCTTAGGTTGTCAAACATAAATGAGAGTGCAGAGGCGGTAAATGCCATGGTATCGGTACCATGTAGAATAACAAAACCATCATAGTTCTCATAATTATCCCTAATATCATCAGCAATGCATTGCCAATCTAGTGGCGTCATATTAGCGGAATCGATTAAAGGATTATGTTCCCGGATAGTGAAATGAGGCATTTCAGCCCGATGAAACTCTGGCATGTTAGTTAGTTGTTTTTGCAGGTGCCCGGAAGCTGGCACATATCCATGTATGGAATACTGCATGCCAATGGTGCCGCCTGTGTAAACAACATAGATGGATTTTTTTCCCATTCTCGGTACCCAAGGATATGAATAAGTGAAAATAAATAAATTTAAAGAATTATAAAGTAGTTAATTAATAAAATCTGTGGCATGTTAAATATTAATATAAAAATAAAGCGCCCATATGCTGGGCGCTAGAGTTGTAACAATGTAATACCTGTTTATTAATAAATCTCACCACAATTTAAACAAAATGCGTAGCGATTTTGTGGATCATTCATATGGCGGTAAAATTTGATTTGTTGCTGAAGGTTATTAGCCGTTTTTTGCGGAAGTAACAATTGTAGTGTATTGGGCATCATTGCCTCAGCGTTTGAAGTTAATTCAAATATTAATTGATCAATCAAAGAACGTTCAGGCTGCATCCAGTCAAGTGAAGGGGCGGTAATTTTAGCTAATTCAGCCGCTTTATTTACGGCATCGTCAAAATCACCCAGTTTATCAATCAGGCCATTTTGTAGCGCGTCTGAACCTACCCATACTCTACCTTGAGCAATTTTGTCTATCTCTGCTGGTGTCTTATGACGCGCCTGGGCAACATATTTTAGAAAGGTATGATAGCCATTTTCAATAATGATTTGCATCATGTCAGAAAATTGTTTATTAATCCCTTTAGTCGCTGAGATATCCGCTAATGGCGTGGTGGAGACACCATCAGTATAAACACCAATTGTATCTAAGCTCTTTTCAAAGGTATTTATCACACCAAAAATACCAATTGAGCCGGTCAAGGTTGTTGGACTGGCAAAAATATAGTTGGCTGGTGTTGAAATCCAATAGCCACCTGAGGCTGCCATTCCTCCCATCGAGACCACGATAGGTTTATTAGCGTCACGGGCAGCAACCAGTTCATTACGTATCGCTTCTGAAGCGGTTACACTGCCACCAGGACTATTCACACGTAAAACAATCGCTTTGATATCTGGATTAAGTCTTGCCTTACGTATTTGTGCCACGGTTGTTTCGCTGCCCACCATGCCAGGCTCTTGCGGCCCATCAATAATAGCGCCTTGGGCAATTATCACAGCAATATTTCCAGGTTGATCATCAGATTGTTTTTGTTGCATTAGTTGACTTTTCTGTGGTTGTTCATTGGCATAATCATAGATACTAATGTAATTAAAATGTTGCTCTTTATCATTCCAACCAAATTTTTTGCTTAATTCTTTCTCCATAACTGCGCTGGTAAAAATATGATCAATGAGTTTTTGTTTAACGGCATATTGCGCACTGTCACCATTGACGCTTTTCATTTCTTCAATCAATTTATCGGCACCTGGGAAAATATTTTCTGCTGTCGTTTGTCGGTTTTGCGCAACTGTTGATAGATAATGTTGCCATAGTGAACCGATCCAGACTTTATCTGCTTCACGTGCTTCAGGTGACATATTATCGCGAATAAATGGCTCTACCGCTGATTTATAGGTACCAATACGGAAAATATGACTATTAACTTTTAGGTTATCTAGTAGCGTTTTATAATAGAGTTTATTGGTTGAAAAACCGTAAATTCCGACATTACCTTGTTGTGACATATAGATATTATTGGCAAAACTGGCTAAATAATATTGCGATTGATTATAGCCATTACCCACCGCATAAATGGGTTTTCCCGCCTGTTTAAACTCTGTCAATGCCTTACCAATATATTGTAAGGATGGCTGATCAGATCCAATCAGATTATCCAGTTGTAAAACGATACCGGTAATTTTGTCATCATAGGTTGCCCGGCGAATAATATTTACAATATCAAATAAGGAGTTTTCTTGCATGCGGTTGCTTGATGAGCCTAATAATTCGCGGCTCATTTTGCCAAGGGGGTTAGGGATAGAGACTTGATCTACAATCACTCCTTGTAGGTCAATAAGTAGCGCTCCATGATATTGGCTAGTCGATTTTTTTTCACTTTTATAGGCAAAATAGCTGCTTGCTGCAATAAAAATCAAAAAAAGACAGATAAAACTGGTGATAAATCGTCTGATAAAATTAAGTAATCGCCAACTAAATTTAAAAAAGGCTGCGATTAAATTCCATGGGCTTCGCATGTGATCTCCAATTATATGATTAACATATTTATCTTAAAAGTACATAAGATAATTGTCAGCCATAACTCATAGAATAATTAAAATATTATTTTATTGCTATTCAAGCTGATTGAAAATGTTACCTTACTATACTAATGCTGATGATAATATTCTATTTTTGAGAAACATACTTATAAAACCGTTATTTCTACGCTCTTTGTAGCTATTTAATTAGTTGCAATGAAAGTTAATATCAACAAGGAGGAGTCTATGGATGCTTTAACGCTATTATTAACCCGTCGTTCCATGAGCCATCTGACAACACCAGCACCTGAAGATCAATCACTGGATAATATTTTGGCGGCCGGAATGAGAGCACCTGATCATGGTGGATTAAGACCCTGGCATTTTGTCGTCATTAAAAATCAAGGGCTGGTTAAATTTGGCCAGTTACTAGAAAAAGCGGCAATTAACGCTAATTTGGGAAAAGTGGTGGAAGAAAAAGCAAAAAAAGCGCCTTTGCGAGCCCCTTTAATCATTACTGTCATTGCCAAAATTGTCGTCGATACAAAAATTCCGGCTTGGGAGCAAGTTGTTACTACTGGTTGTTGTGTTCATGCTATGCAGATGGCCGCTGTTGCTCAGGGGTTTGCTGGCATTTGGCGTACCGGCTCTTGGACGACGGATCCGGTTGTCAGATCAGGTTTAGCTTGTCAAGAACATGATAAAATTGTTGGCTTTCTCTATTTAGGAACTCCAAAATTCAACCTTCCTATGAAAGGATCTGCGCAAGATATAAAGGATTTTGTCAGTTATTATTAAGGAAAAAATATGCCATCAGAAATCAAATTAACCCAATTCAGTCATGGAGCCGGTTGTGGTTGTAAAATCGCCCCAAATATATTGGAGACCATTTTATATAGTGAACGTAAAAAATTTAATGATCCTCATTTGTTGGTGGGCAATGAGACCAATGATGATGCTGCTATTTATGATCTTGGCAATGGCGTAGGGATTATCAGTACAACGGATTTTTTTATGCCAATAGTCGATAAACCAATTGATTTTGGGCGTATTGCTGCTACTAATGCAATCAGTGATATTTACGCAATGGGTGGTAAACCCATTATGGCGATTGCGATATTAGGTTGGCCCATTAATAAAATTCCAGCTGAGATAGCACAGCAAGTGATTGAAGGGGGGCGAATGGTTTGTCAGGATGCCGGCATCTCACTTGCTGGAGGTCATTCAATTGATGCGCCAGAGCCTATATTTGGTCTCGCCGTGACAGGTGTTGTTAATACCGCTAAAGTAAAAAAGAATAGTACTGCTTTAGCAGGTAGCCAATTATTTTTAACTAAACCGTTAGGTATTGGGATTCACACAACAGCAGAAAAGAAAAATTTATTATTACCTGAACATCAAGGGTTAGCAACTGAGATTATGTGTCAATTAAATAAATTAGGTGCAGAGTTGGCAAATATTGAGGGTGTTACTGCTATGACGGATGTAACAGGTTTTGGGCTGTTAGGTCATTTAACGGAAATTTGTCGGGCGGCTAATTTACAGGCGACGGTGGCTTTTTCGCAAATAGCTAAGTTACCGCATATTGAAAGTTATATTGAACAAGGGTGTGTACCAGGTGGAACCCTACGTAATTTTGCGAGTTATGGCCATCTTTTAGGCCAGATAACATCATTACAACGCGATGTGTTATGTGATCCACAGACATCGGGAGGATTATTAATGGCTGTTTTACCAACAGCAATTACTGAAGTTAAAAAAATCGCTTGGCAAAATAATTTATCCTTTAGTGCAATCGGTCAACTAGAGAAACCTAAATCTGGCAGAGCGATGATTGAGGTAGTGGGATAAGCTATGCGCCGTCTATTTATTGCAGAAAAGC
This sequence comes from Arsenophonus sp. aPb, assembly GCF_029873475.1. Classification (NCBI taxonomy): domain Bacteria; kingdom Pseudomonadati; phylum Pseudomonadota; class Gammaproteobacteria; order Enterobacterales; family Morganellaceae; genus Arsenophonus; species Arsenophonus sp. aPb. Next base: position 1,660,003 of record NZ_CP123499.1, on the reverse strand, counting down.
CCAGTTTAGCGCGTGCGATTGCTGATGTTTTGCCAAAGCCACATAAACGACAAGACGGCTTTATTGTGTGTGGTGATTCACAATATGTGACTTGGTGTATTGGCCATCTATTAGAGCAAGCTGAACCTGAAGCTTATGATCCCCGTTTCGCACGTTGGTCACTAACTGATTTGCCGATCATACCTGAAAAATGGCAATTAAAGCCTCGAGCCGCGGTTATAAAGCAACTTAATACAATTAAAACACTATTGGCTCAGGCCGATGAGATTGTGCATGCGGGCGATCCTGATCGCGAGGGACAATTGCTGGTGGATGAAGTATTAGATTTTTTAGCTTTACCAAATGAGAAAAAACAGACTGTTCAGCGTTGTTTAATTAGCGACCTCAATCCACAAGCGGTGCTTAAAGCCATCGAACGGTTAAGAAATAATCGTGATTTTATTCCACTTTGTGTATCTGCATTGGCTCGAGCTAGAGCAGATTGGTTGTACGGCATAAATATGACGCGGGCTTATACTTTGCTCGGGCAGCGTGGGGGTTATCAAGGGGTATTATCCGTTGGCCGAGTTCAAACGCCAGTATTAGGATTGGTAGTTAGAAGAGATGAAGATATTGAACATTTTGTTGCCAAAGATTTTTTTGAAGTAAAAGCACATATAATTACGCCAAATGAAGAACGTTTTACCGCTAACTGGCAACCAAGTGAAGCGTGCATTGATTATCAGGATGAAGAAGGACGTCTCATTCATCGTCCTTTAGCCGAGCATGTAGCGGCAAGAATTACTCATCAGCCTGCCATGGTTGTTGTATATCAAAATAAGCAAGAATCAGAAATTGCGCCCTTGCCTTATTCATTGTCGGCTTTACAAATTGAAGCGGCCAAAAAATATGGCTTGAGTGCAAAGGAGGTTCTTGATATTTGCCAACAATTATATGAAAAACATAAGGTTATTACTTATCCTCGTTCTGATTGTCGTTACTTACCACAAGAGCATTTTGCAAGTCGTCATGGGGTATTAAAGGCTATTTCTATTCATCAGCCCAGCCTCACAAAATTTGAGCTAACTGAATTGGATAAGCAAAATCGCTGCTGGGATGATAAAAAAGTTGATGCACATCATGCCATTATTCCAACCGCCCGCGCAACAGCAGTGGAGCTTAACCAAAACGAAAGCAGAATTTATGCCTTGATTGCTAGTCAATATATTATCCAATTTATGGCCAGCGCAAAATTTCATAAGCGAGTTATTGAACTGGAGATCGCAGGTGGAAAATTTATTGCCAAAGCTCGCTTTTTGGTCGAGCCCGGTTGGCGAGCAATTTTGAGCACCAAGGAACGGGATGCTGATAACGATGGTATACCACTACCAGAAGTAAAGGTAAAAGATGAACTATTTTGTGAACAGGGTGAGGTAATAGAAAAGCAAACCCAGCCACCAAAACCTTTTACTGATGCCACTTTGTTGTCGGCTATGACAGGGATTGCCCGTTTTGTACAAGATAAAGCGCTGAAAAAGGTATTGAGAGCAACGGATGGTCTAGGTACAGAAGCGACTCGAGCGGGTATTATTGATCTATTATTTAAACGGAAATTTTTAGTCAAAAAAGGCCGCTATATCCATGCTGCACCAGCAGGGATTGCCTTATTTAAGGTTCTGCCAGTGGTGGCAGTATTACCTGATATGACTGCTCATTGGGAGTCTAAATTAACCCAAATCAGTGAAAAACAGTTTCGATATCAGGATTTTATGTCACCGTTAGCTGAGACACTGAAAATGTTAATTCAACAAGCAAAACAACAAACTGATTTAACCATATTTCGTAACTTATCGGTTATCGAAGATAAAACAGAGAAAAAATTATTAGAAAAAAAGAAGAAAAATCGTCGAAAAGTGGAATCAAATGATAACTTAACATAGTGTTATCATTTGATCTTAACTCAATTTAACTCAAATTTTGCCCAAATGGGGGCATGATCTGAAGGTTTTTCCATACTTCTGATGTCATAGTCAATGCCAGTTTCACCACAGCAGGCAAACAATGAACTTGATGCTAAAATCAAATCAATACGCAAACCTCGGTTATCAACAAAACCCTTTGAACGGTAATCAAACCAAGAAAATTGATCAGTAATTTCTGGATTTTGTTGACGATAAGTATCGATTAATCCCCAGGATTTTAATTTATCCATCCATTCGCGTTCTTCAGGTAAAAAAGAGCATTTGCCCGCACTTAACCAACGTTTTCTATTCATTTCACCAATGCCAATATCATGATCCGTGGGGCTAATATTCATATCTCCCATAATAATAATATGGGATTGAGGTGAAAGATTATTTTGTATATAAAGTTGCAAGTCTTGGTAAAATTTTGCTTTTGCTGCAAATTTTGTTGGATGATCACGGCATTCTCCTTGTGGGAAATAACCGTTTATTATGGTAATTATTCCTTTTTTTGTCTCAATATCGGCCATAATAATACGGCGCTGGGCATCAATATCGTCGCCAGGAAATCCTTTTTGAATAGTGATTGGTTTTTGTTTACAAAATAGTGCGACACCATAATGTGCTTTTTGTCCATGATAGCAGATGTGATAGCCTAATTGATTAAGTTGCTCTAAAGGGAATGCGCTATCATCAACTTTGGTCTCCTGTAAGCCAATGACATCAGGTTGGTGTTTTTCGATGATAGCTTCAAGTTGGTGGATGCGCGCTCTTAGGCTATTAATGTTAAATGAGACAAATTTCATTATAATCGGTTACCTAATTTAAATATATTTATCCAAATATTTTATCAGATTGAATATATAAATGTAACCCATTAGATAAAACATTTTCTTTTATTTATTAATGAGTTATTTTATATATATATATATTACCTAGTGTGAATGACTATTAAAAAATTAAAAAAAATATATATTTTTAAAAAAATAATTAATTTTATTCAAATTAATAAACTATAATTAAAAATGCACTATATGAAAATTTGTTTTTTGTCCGGAAATAATAGTCAGATGTAATGATGTCGTTTGCTAAAAATCAATTTATGAAATTAATTATCGAGGTTTAATTATTTTTCTTTAAATTATTAGTCTAAGTGCTTTTATCTTAACGAGCTGTAAAAAGGTATTCTTTTGAATTTCTGGGTCAGCTATAAATTATTAAATAGAATTTTAAATTATTTCTATTTGATATTTAAGATTGAAGTGGAGTAATCATTATGTTTTTCTCAAGAAAATTAGAAGCTTTTATGGCGGTTGTTGAACAAGGTTCATTATGTAAAGCGGCAAGAATATTGCACCGCACGGCACCCCCTGTAGCAAAATCAATTAAAGACTTTGAAGCTGTATTAGGTAAGACATTGTTTAAAAGAAAAAAATCCGGCATGACTCTAACAAAAGAGGGGCAAGAGCTTTATAATGATTTAAAAAATTTATATTTGCAGGAAAAAGAAATTACTAAAAGATATGTTAGTAATGAATTTCGTAATGTAGTTAATATTTATTATGATTGGGGTAAAGATCATCACTTGATAAAACTTTATCAAACAGCGGGTATTAATAAAATACCAATAAATGTTTTAAAATTTGATTATGATAAGGTAAATGAAATATCAGATTATGATGGCAATATTTTAATTTTAAGCTCAGAAAAAATTGTAAGTGAACGTTTTATTTTGTTAAAAAAATCACAAAAAGAAGCCATTGGTATTTGCTGTCGTAAACAACTTTACGATCATGCCGAAAAGAATCTCTTAAAGTTATTGAATCAATTTCCTTGGCTATGTGATCCTGTTTTATATAAAAGTCAATTTATTCGAGATATAGAATCAAAAGCGACGCTAGGGACAAATAGAATCAATATTAGGTGGATGGAAAACAGTGGTTTTTGTGATGGATTAATACAAAATGGTGACTATATCGGTTTAACCGATAAATTACCTGAAGCCTGCCAATCAACACCTGACATTATTTTTTTACCGTTAGACGAGCTCAGCATGACAAATAGTTGTTATTTTTATAAATCTAAAGCACACGGTAGTATTTTGAATCGGTTTATTGATGCGATTGAAAAAATAAATTAATCAATAGGTAAAATATTTGATTGGGAAAAATTACTATGGACTTGATGTTAGTAACAGCAAGGTTTATAGCATGTAAGTTTATAACAGTAAATAGATATCGCATTGACTTTATCCATTTTGACATCATAACTAATTGATATTTAAGTTATTATTCAGGTGTATTATTTTGAGCATTTGTTCTTTAGGTAAGTCTTGAATGTAATAAAGGTGTTCGTTTTTTAACATAGTTAATAATAAATAATTATCTATGATAAAAAATAATTAAATAAATTATTTAATGAAACATGAAATTTAATAAAATAATTATGATTATGTAAAGGTAATATTATGTGCTTTGTATAATAATTACCTTTAAAAAATAAGTCAGTTTTTATTAAATAGAGGATAAATTAAAGAATAATAGTGCGATTGCCATGAACAAAAACACGTTGTGCTAATACCCAATATAAAGCATGACTTAAGACATTTTTTTCAACGTCTCTACCTGCTCGCATCATGTCCTCGGGAGTATAACTATGATCAACGTTAATCACATTTTGGGTGATAATTGGGCCTTCATCAAGATCATTATTGACAAAATGAGCCGTTGCACCAATGATTTTGACCCCACGTTGATAAGCTTGATGATAAGGTTTTGCACCTATAAAAGCTGGTAAGAAAGAGTGATGGATATTAATAATTTTATTGGGGTAATGTTGAACAAAATCAGGTGTAAGTACGCGCATATATTTCGCTAAAACCACATAATCAGGATTATAGTGGTCAATTTGTTGTTTTAATAAATGATCATGTTGTTCACGCGTTAAATTTTCATGGCTAACGTAGTGAAAAGGGATATTAAATTGTTCAACCAGTGTTCTTAGTGTCTCGTGGTTACCAATTACTGCGGCAATTTCAACATCAAGACCGCCATAGACACTTTTCATTAATAGATCACCTAAACAGTGTGCTTCTTTGGTTACCATAATAACTATACGTCGTTGATTTGAGGTACTTAATTCGCGTTTAGATCCTAATGGTAAAGCATCGTCGAGATCGGCTAATAATATATTATCGTTAAAAATACCTTCAAGTTCAGTGCGCATAAAAAAACAGTTCGTATGGTGATCAACAAATTCATTATTTTGAATAATATTTAATTGATGTTTATAACAAATATTTGTGATTTTAGCGATTAACCCTTTTGCGTCAGGGCAGATGGTACGAAGAATTTTTTTTTGAGTGTTCTGGTGCATGAATAATATTTTCCTTAAAATTTTTTGTTACAAATATCGCAAAATAACAAACTTTAAACTTATTACCATAAAATGTCGTAATTTTGACGCTTTTAGACCAGTTATGGCAATGTTTTTTTCAAAATTTCATTAAAAATATTTAAAAAAAAGTCTTTGTATTATTGTTACTCACATTTTTATCATTTCGAATATTGATTAATTAAGAGCAAACAGGCGCTATAATAGATAATTATCAGTTATTTATGATTAATTAATCTGAAAACTTTAACAAAGAATCATTTTTATCTTTATATTCACTTTTAATTGAGTAAATAATGTTACTTACCAGTGACTAAATCATCCTCAATGCTTTTTGATTATTCATCTATTTTGTTTGCTGATATGAATTTTAGATATTGATAATAAAGTAATAAATAGTTTTTTAGTTGCCAGATACAGGATGAACAAACATAAGATAATTTTGATTTACAATAGAGATTATTTTGATTAAAGAAAAAAGGAACAAAATTAAGAAAGTAATTTCTAATTATAATAACTGTATAAAAGTAACCAATTGATTCCAATAAGTGAAAAAATAATTATATATTTCAATACAAAAAAATATATAACTTTAAGTGTAAATCCGTAAAATATTTGTTCTATCATAAGTACTATTTTCTAAAAAGATAATATCGTCAATGGCATTTTATGTAATGTAAGGCTGGCATATGAAAGGGAAGAAAATATTAATTGTAGAAGATGAGGTGGTTTTTCGTTCCGTACTGAGAAATTACCTTAAATCATTTGATGTGATTACTTATACAGCCAGTAATGGGCAGGAGGCGTTAGATATTATTAATGCTGTTGAGCATCTTGATTTGATTTTATGTGATTTAAGTATGCCTGTGATGAGTGGTGAGACTTTAATGCAGAAACTGGTAGAAATGAAGTGTGAAATTCCAGTTATTGTTATTTCAGGAACAAATAGAATCAGTGATTTGGATAGAATGCTTCGACTTGGCGTAAAAGATGCTTTATTAAAACCGATTGTTGATTTTGATGACGTTAAAGAAACGATCACACGTAATTTGTATCCAGATATTGTAGAAACAACTACTCGCTTATCTGCTGAGCTTTCTCATATTCAGCAAATGATACAGCACGAAAAACATGATATTTTGCCAGTTTTACTTGAGCTGCAGCCCAAAGTAAATCAAACATTGGCAAATTATAAAATTAATTATCGGCAACTAAAAGATATTAATAAAATTGGATTATTATTTGATTTAGCAGAACTTTCTGATAAACAAATAGGCTTTTATTGCCTTGATATTGAGTATTCTTCGGGTGATGGAGTTATGGCTGCATTATTACTTAGAGTCGCATTTAATGAATTATTGCAAACGTATCTTAATAGCCAATCAAACAGATTGTTTAATATTAGTGAAATGCTCGAGCAAATAAATACTTTATTAATGGATTTAGGTATTAAAGGACAATTCCCAATTTTATTAGGTTATTTTCATACTGAAAGCAAAACAATTGTGTTAGCTTCAGCAGGACTTAATGTAAAATTAAAAACAGAGAACAAAGAAGTTAAATTATCATCAAGTGCACCATTAGGTAGTTTACAACCAATGACTTATCAACAAATAATGGAAAAGGGCACGGATTGGCAATGTAAAATATGGAATCATAAACATCGAATGACGTTAATGTTTAATTCATTGGTAGAAATATTATAATTAGTTACTTTCGCTGGATTGTTAACCTAGGCCAATTTTCTCTAGTTTGCTATTTATTTGGTACATTTTACTGCTATACTCGCCACATAAGTTGTTGAAAATCTATTTGTCTCATTTCCATAGCATATTGTATATAGGTAACTTGGAAGAAAAAATGCAACTAAAAAAAGCGGAAAAAAAAGTTAGCAAAGCAGTTATTCCTGTCGCTGGATTAGGAACTCGTATGTTACCGGCAACGAAAGCAATCCCTAAAGAAATGTTGCCTTTGGCGGATAAACCACTTATTCAGTATGTTGTGAATGAGTGTATATCTGCTGGTATTAATGAAATTATTTTAGTCACTCATTCTTCAAAGAATTCAATAGAAAACCATTTTGATACTAGTTTTGAATTAGAAGCGATTTTGGAAAAGCGTGTCAAACGGCAATTATTAAATGATGTGCAATCCATATGTCCAAGTCATGTCACAATTATGCAAACGAGGCAAGGTATTGCAAAAGGGCTTGGGCATGCCATTTTGTGTGCCAAACCATTGGTAGGAGAGGGGCCTTTTGCAGTAGTTTTACCTGACGTAATTATTGATCAATATTCCTCTGATTTGAAACAATATAATTTGACTGCGATGCTGAAACGTTATCATGAAACGTCAGCCAGCCAAATTCTTGTTGAGCCGGTACCAAAAGAATCTGTATCTAATTATGGTGTTGTGGATTGTAATAGTTATGAATTAAAACCCGGTGAAAGCAAAATGATTAAAGGTGTTGTTGAAAAACCTAAAACTGAAGAGGCGCCATCAAATCTATCTATTGTTGGTCGTTATGTATTGTCAGAGAAAATTTGGTCTTTATTAGAAAAAACACCAGCGGGTGCAGGTGATGAAATTCAGTTAACTGATGCGATTGAAATGTTAATAGAAAGTGAACCCGTTGAGGCTTACCATTTACACGGTAAGAGTCATGATTGCGGTAATAAAATGGGTTATGTAAAAGCATTTGTTGAATATAGTATGCGGCATGAATCCTTAGGTGACGAATTTTCTGCATGGATAAAAAAAATATCTTAGATTGCTAATTATCAATCAATTTGGCTTAAATAAATAAAAAGTCTATATGGTTTTTTTATAAAAATATTGTCTGTTTGTTATTATAAATTTATTTTAACAAGTTTTATTTATGCATGAAATTAAAATGAGATTTATCGATTTTATAAGCAGGATAGCATGTTGTATAAATGGAGATATTACATCTATTTCAAATAATAATAATTTGATTTTTGCTGTTAATATATTGTTTAGGCAATTGGTTAAATTTTCTTACGTAAGTGAGCGAATTTTTATCAATAATATTTACACTAACACTGATCATAATTATGATAAAAAAGTATAGTAATTATATTTAATTGATTTAACATGCATCAGATTAGCTGTTTATTCTTTTGTTTATAAGGTAATCTGTTTATTATTTCTATAGTAAATTTTTTCATAATGAATAGAATGAAATTTAACAACCTGGCTAATAAAATAAATATAGAGTAGTCTAATAATGAACATTGAATGCATGAGTTTCTGACAATAAAAATCAACGATACTATTTCTTGTGGGAATAATTTGGAATGTTTAGATGACAAAAATTTACATAACATGATGTATTGTTTATAACAAAATATTTATATTAATCGAAGTTGTACATTTTGATATTGTTATCTTTATTAAGTCAAAGATATACGTTAGCTATTTGTGAAAAGTGACTTGTAGGTAAATGTATTTAAGCGTTATTAATGTTATCTTATCAAGCAGGGATTTTTGCTCTTTGATATTTATTAGACTTTATTAAGGCCGGTTATTTATTGTATGACAAATGTTAATAATATGTGTAATAAAAATACCCTTTATATAAAGGGTATTTTTAAAGTAGAGAAAGAACATTTAGATTAAAAAATCGTCTAATTTTTTACCTTTTTGTTCCATTGCTTTTTTAATGACTGCTGGTGTACGACCTTGACCGGTCCAAGTTTTAATTTCACCATTTTCATCTTTATATTGATATTTAGCTGGTCTTGCAGCACGTTTAGTACGGCTAGATGTTTTTGCCGGAGCCTTTGCAGTTACTAGATCATCTAGACTGAGTCCTTCTCCTTCAAGTAATTTAATATATTTTGCAATTTTTTGACTATGAACTTCTAATTGTGCTCTTTCTTGTTTTTCATATTCGATTCGTTCTTCAACAACGGTCTTGAATTTATCGAATATTTCTTGCAATATTTCTAACGACAATTCTCTTGCTATAGCGCGTAAGGTACGAATGTTATTTAATGATTTAAAATATTTCAATGAATCGCTCATTATCCTGGTCTCGAATTAAAATGAATGTTGGCTGATGTCTACTAATAATAGAATGCTATTTTATTTTCTGCAATAGTGAAGTTACAAAATAAGGTTAAATTTATTGTTTTTTTAAACTTAAACTTCTTTGCAAAAGCAATATATGCTTTTACTGGAAAATATTATATATCTTATATTAGATACCGAGCATACTTAAAAATCTATACGAAAATGATAGTATTGCTTTTATATTTGAATTTCATTCATATGTAAAGACGATGTTTTTTATTTTTATTCAACTTTATGGTATGTAACATAAACTAAATTTTAACTTAATATGTGTAAAAGAGTTTGCTTATTAAGCTTTTGTTGAGTTATTACTACTAGGTATCTAAGTTTTATGATGAATGTTAGCTATTAATAATCTTTTCTTATCACATACTTTGTTAAAATAAAGCTGTTGTTTGTAGAAAATGGCATTTAAAACATAGTGACTTTTTCATAACTATAAACATTACTAAAAAATCTGTTATGTTAGTTATCAATATTTATAATCAAATGAAATGAAGAATAATGTTTGATAATGTATGTGGTAAACTTTCAAAATGTTTGTCTAAATAGCTAAGAGGAAAGGGCTAATGGCTCAGCTTTATTTCTATTATTCAGCAATGAATGCGGGTAAATCAACTTCACTACTTCAGTCTTCATACAATTATAATGAACGGGGGATGAATACCCTTATTTTCACCGCTGAGATTGATACCCGATTTGTTCAAGGTAAAGTAACATCCCGAATTGGTTTAGTTGCAGATGCAATATTATTTTCGCAACAGACAGATATGGGGAGATTAATAAAAGAAAAAAATAGCTATCAAAAAATTCATTGTGTACTCGTTGATGAGTGTCAGTTTTTAACTAAAGAACAAGTTACTCAGCTTTGTGAAATTGTTGATTATACCAACATACCGGTTCTGTGTTATGGATTAAGAACAGATTTTCGTGGTGAGTTATTTATTGGCAGTCACTATCTGTTAGCTTGGGCAGATAAGCTTATCGAACTAAAAACTATTTGTTATTGTGGGCGTAAAGCAAGTAGGGTTTTGCGATTAGATGATAATGGACTTGCTGTCTATCAAGGAGAGCAGATTGAAATTGGTGGCAATGAGAAATATATTTCAGTTTGTCGTAGACATTATGTGGATGCAATTAAGCACACTAAATGTATTGAGGCGGGTGAAAAACCTTTTTCAGTTGTTCCATTTAAATAACTTTTGACTTCCTTTATTCACTTATTATTCTTAAAAGAAAATTAATTACCTATAATAACTATTTTTATTTTAAATTATTTTCAAATAAGGATTGATAAAATATTTTGAGATTAAAAAAGCACCGAATATATTTTCAGTGCTAATTATTAAATAAATGGTTACAAATAAAATGTTTATTAAATAGATTCTTTTACTCGATGACTTTTTTCCTCAGCAGGCAGAAATATATTTTTCTCTTCGGTAAAATTATTACCATAGTAAGAATCCAACATAATTTGTTTTAGTTCAGCGATCAAAGGAAAGCGCGGGTTCGCACCGGTACATTGATCATCAAAGGCATCTTCAGATAACTTATCAACCTTCGCTAAGAAATCCTTTTCTGCTACCCCAGCTTCACGAATAGATTTAGGAATGCCGAGTACAGTTTTAAGTGTTGTTAACCAATTAAGGAGTTTTTCAATTTTGTTGGCCGTACGATCACCCGGTGATGTTAGCCCTAAATGATCAGCAATTTCACCATAGCGACGACGAGCTTGAGGGCGATCATATTGGCTGAATGCTGTTTGCTTCGTTGGATTATCATTAGCGTTATAGCGAATGACATTTTCAATTAGCAGCGCATTAGCTAGGCCATGGGGTAAATGGAATTCGGAGCCTAACTTATGAGCCATTGAGTGGCAAACGCCTAAAAAGGCATTAGCGAAGGCAATTCCAGCGATGGTTGCTGCATTATGCACTCGTTCACGAGCAATCGGATCCTTTGACCCATTTAGATAACTTGCTGGTAAATATTCTTTTAACAGCGTTAAAGCTTGCAAAGCTTGTCCATCAGAGTATTCACTTGCAAGAACTGAAACATAGGCTTCTAATGAATGAACAATCGCATCGAGTCCACCAAATGCAGTAAGTGATTTAGGCATATGCATGACCAGATTTGCATCAACAATTGCCATATTTGGCGTAATTGCATAATCAGCTAAAGGATATTTTTGGCCGGTAGCATCATCAGTAACAACAGCAAAGGGTGTGACTTCAGAGCCCGTACCTGATGTAGTGGTGATAGCAACCATTTTGGCTTTAACACCCATTTTAGGAAACTTATGAATCCGTTTGCGAATATCCATAAAACGTAAAGCAAGCTCTTCAAAATGGGTTTCAGGATGTTCATACATTACCCACATGATTTTAGCTGCATCCATAGGAGACCCGCCACCTAATGCGATAATCACATCTGGTTTAAAGGTATGCATTAAAGCGGCACCTTTACGAACAATGCTCAGCGTTGGATCAGCTTCAACTTCAAAAAAGACTTCAGTTTCTACATTATAAGCTTTTAATACTTTAACGACTTCATCAACATAACCATTATTGAATAAGTAACTGTCAGTAACAATAAAAGCCCGCTTAGCCCCGTCAGTAGCAATTTCTTCCAGCGCTATTGGTAGGCAACCACGACGAAAATAGATAGAATTAGGAAGTTTATGCCACAACATATTTTCTGCTCTTTTCGCTACCGTTTTAGTATTAATTAGGTGCTTAGGTCCCACGTTTTCAGAAATAGAATTTCCACCCCAGGAGCCGCATCCTAATGTTAATGAAGGAGCTAATTTAAAATTATAAAGATCACCAATCCCACCTTGAGATGCCGGAGTATTAATTAAGATGCGTGCGGTTTTCATTTTTTCGCCGAAATAATTAACTCGTTCAGTTTGATTGTCCTGATCGGTATAAAGACAAGAAGTATGACCGATACCTCCCATCTCAACCAATTTTTCTGCCTTTCCAACGGCATCAGCAAAATCTTTACTATGGTACATGGCAAGTAATGGCGAGAGTTTTTCGTGGGCAAAGGGTTCACTCTCATCTGTGGCTTTTACTTCCCCGATTAAAATTTTAGTGTTTAGGGGTACTTTTATGCCGGCTAGTTCAGCAATTTTTACCGCAGGTTGACCAACAATAGCGGCATTTAAATTACCATTTTTTAAAATAATGTTTTGTACCGCTTTAAGCTCTTTACCTTTTAATAAGTAGCCGCCATGAGTGACAAAACGTTCGCGTACTTGATTGTAAATTTCGTCCACAATGATAACAGATTGCTCTGAGGCGCAAATAACACCATTATCAAAAGTTTTTGACATTAAAATTGAAGCAACTGCACGTTTAATATCGGCAGAGCTGTCAATAACTACAGGTGTATTACCCGCACCTACGCCGATGGCAGGTTTTCCTGAGCTATAAGCTGCTTTCACCATGCCCGGGCCACCGGTTGCTAAGATAAGATTAACATCGGGGTGATGCATTAATGCATTTGAAAGTTCGACGGAGGGTTCATCAATCCAGCCAATGATATCTTTTGGTGCACCTGCAGCAATAGCGGCTTGTAAAACAATTTTGGCGGCGTTGTTAGTAGCTTTCTTAGCACGAGGGTGGGGAGAAAAAATAATACCGTTGCGCGTTTTTAGACTAATTAAAGATTTAAAAATGGCTGTTGAAGTAGGATTAGTTGTTGGAACAATGCCACAAATTAAGCCAATAGGTTCAGCGATTGTTATAGTTCCAAAAGTAAGATCTTCTGACAGGACGCCACAAGTTTTCTCATCTTTATAGGCATTGTAAATATATTCTGAAGCAAAATGATTTTTAATCACTTTATCCTCTATAATTCCCATACCTGATTCTTCAACTGCTAATTTTGCTAAAGGAATGCGAGAATCAGCAGCTGCAAGAGCAGCAGCACGAAAAATTTTATCAACTTGAGCCTGGGTAAAATTAGCAAATTCTTGTTGCGCTTTTTTGACACGCGCAACAAGTTCATTGAGTTCAGTAACATTAGTTACAGACATAATGGTTACTCCTAATAAATGTTAAATTTTTTTAGTCAATTAGCCTAAATTAGGAGCAATATAATTAAATATGACGTGACATATTATATAAGTGCTGATTAATTTTTTTGTAAGCTAATTGACTTAAAAAATTCCCATTATAAAAATAAACAAAAACGCTCATTATATTTATGAGTACTCAATAGATATATAGCTTACCATTTATAAATAGCGCTAAAGTGATCTTTATCAAAAAAAGTGCATACTGAATCAATTCAGTAATAATTTATATAAGGATAATTTCAATTAGCAATATAAGTAAATAGCAAAAGTTAAGTTAGCAAAATTTCGTATAGCATCTAATTTAGAAACTTATTTTGTTATTGGATTGAGTTTTTAAATTTTAGCTAGATAAGTATGCTACGCTAAGATAAAGTGTTTTTCCTGCCTAGGCTAAACATTATTTGTTATGAATAATTAATTTTTAGCTAAGCATTAATTTTTGAGTGAGGGACACAATTGTGGTTGGTACTTTACTGGATCTTCCTAATTATATTAAGTTTTTTTTAGGTCTTTTTGCGTTAGTTAATCCGATAGGAATTTTGCCTGTATTTATTAGTATGACTAATTATCAATCTGTGACAGAAAGAAATCGAACTAATTTAGTAGCTAATTTTTCTGTGGCAATTATTTTATGTATTTCGTTATTGGTGGGTGAGGTTTTTTTAAAATTATTTGGTATTTCTATTGATTCTTTTCGTATTGCTGGCGGAATAGTCATTGCGGCCATTGCTATGTCTATGATTAGTGGTCGAATAGGTGAAGATAAGCAGAATAAACAAGAAAAATCAGAAAGCGTTATTCGTGACAGCATTGGTGTTGTTCCTTTAGCACTTCCATTAATGGCTGGGCCTGGAGCAATCAGTTCATGTATTGTCTGGTCTTCTCGCTGGCTGGGATGGCAAAATTTAGTTGGTCTATCGTTAACTTGTATCTTTTTTGCTTTGTGCTGTTGGTTACTTTTTCGCTCAGCAACAATTCTAGTTAAGTATTTAGGACAAACGGGAATTAATGTTGTTACTCGTATTATGGGATTACTATTAATGTCACTTGGAATTGAGTTTATCATCACAGGGACTAAATCAGTTTTTCCCGGATTGCTTTAAACTAACAATAACATTATAACTCAGTGATATTTATGATTTATTTATAAAATTTTCGGATATTGATTTGATATTGTTATAAAATCAAATATTAAAAATTTTATTTATCTAATAGTTGTAAATTTTATAAATTATTAATCCATGATAAATCTCATTTATATAGGTTAAAAAAACACTCGTTTGCTAAGATAGCGATATTCATTTTAGTTTATGACTAATTTGGTGATTAATGATTTAAAATTGAAACATTTTTTGTTAGTAATCAGTTTGATTATAACGCTTGTAGATGTAAGTTATGCTGGCGATTTGCACAATGAATTAATTAGCTAATTAACTGTGTGCACCATAATTTATAAAAATTAGCCTTATTTTTATAACCAAGATGTATATATGAATATCATTATCTGACTATTATGGAAAAAAATGTTATTGGTTGATTTATTGGTATTAAGTTTAATTTAACAAAAATAATTTTTTGTACCTTATCTTTTTATAAAAAATTACAATAACGGACTAAAAAAATAGCAAATACGTTCGATAACACGGTTCCATAACGGGCGTTTATTCCAATTCTTCTGAATCAAAGGCGTAGAGCGAGCAATGTAATCGTATTGAACTAATATTAAATCGTTACCAAAACTCTTATCATCAATAACAACAGTAATTTCAAAATTAAGCCAAAGGCTTCTCATGTCTAAATTAACTGAACCGATTAGGCTTAACTCACCATCAATAGATAGGCTTTTAGTGTGTAAAAGCCCATCGTTGAATTGATAAATCTTAACGCCGGCTTCTAATAATTCCGAATAGAATGCCCGGCTTGCCCAACGAACTAAAAAAGAATTATTTCGATTAGGGATGACCATTAATACTTCTACGCCTCGCATCGCTGCAGTACAAATAGCATGAATTAGATCATCACTGGGAACAAAGTAAGGGGTAGTTAGGATCAACTGCTTACGTGCAGAAAAAATAGCGGTTATTAAAGATTGCTGAATTAATTCTTCCGGAAAACCGGGGCCTGAAGCAATCACTTGGGTTGTATGACCACTTGATTGTTCAAATGGCATAATATTGGTATCGGGGGGGGGGGGAAGAATGCGTTGACCCGTTTCCATTTCCCAATCAAAGGCATAAACAATGCCAAGTGTTGTTGAGACAGGTCCTTCCATCCGGACGACGATATCTACCCATTGGCCCACACCGGCATTTTGCTTAAAAAAGCGAGGATCAACCATATTCATACTACCAACATAGGAAATATAATTATCAATAATGATTATTTTTCGATGTTGACGCAGATCCATTCGACGAAGAAAAAAACGGAACAAATTTACTTTTAATGATTCTATTAGTTCTATTCCAGCTTGTCGCATTTTTTTTGGTTGATGGCTATGAAAAAAAGACCAGCTACCGGCAGAATCAATCATAATTCGGCATTTTACACCACGTTTTGCCGCATTAATCAGGGCTTGCGTAACTTCATCAACTAATCCTCCGTCTTGCCAAATATAAAATACCATTTCGATATTATAATGGGCTGCGTTAATATCGCGTATAATAGTAGTCAAAGCGTCTTGATAATTGGTTAAAAGTTGAATTTTATTACCTTTAACGCCGCCAATTCCTTGTCTTTTTTCGCAGAGTTCAAATAAAGGTTCAGCCACTCGGCTGTTACTTTTACAAAAAATATGTTTAGATTGTTTGAGTTTTTCAAGCCAGGTTTCAACTGAAGGCCACATCCTCTTTGCTTTCATTACTCGTCGTTTGCCAAGGTGTAACTCACCAAAAGCCAGATATGCAATAACGCCAACCAGTGGAATAATATAAATAATCAATAGCCAGGTCAGGGCCGAAGTAACCGGGCGTCGTTTTAATAAAATGCGTATAGTAACCGTGGCGATCATTAGCCAGTACAGAAAAAGTAAAGCCCAGTTCAATAATATGTAGACGGTTGCCATAGGCAAAGATGTTCCTATTTTAGAGTTAGTTGAATACTCTTAATTATCTGGTTATTCACTATAGCAAAATAAAATTTGTTATGAATATTAAAAGTATGATTTTTAGCTTTCGTGAAAGTAATTTAATGTATTTTATGAATATTTTAATTATTTTTATATTTTTTTCGCTGCTTGCATGGGTAATAGTTTGTCAAATCAACTAGTCGATTATTATTTTATACCACCAATGTTAATGCTGGTTATTTTAAATGAGTAAATACATTATTGATTGGTTAATTTTTATGGCTTTCTATGTTGATATCGTTAATTAAAAATTCGATCATTGCCTAATTTTATCGACTACTAGATACTTTTTTAATCTTAGCAGACTATCCTTATTGAATATGATTGCTATTTGCATTTAGAATACAACTTATTTAATTTGCTTAATTTAAGAAAGAATTTTCTCATGCGTTGGATCCGTTCGGCATCATTTATTGGTTTATCATTATTTCTACATGCTTCGTTAGCGGTATCTTGGTTTTTATTGCAGCCTATGTTATCGGCTTCGACAGCTGAATCTATGTCAGTAGCTATGGTCACCTTGGCTGCACCTGGTAGGATTAGCCAGTCGGTGAATGTCGCTGATAATAAACCAGAAGGGGCTATAAAGCCTAAAATAGAGTCTGATGTTGAACCCAAATTGGCATTACCTGTGAAAAAGAAGGTCATACAGAAAAAGTTAATTGTTAAACAAAATTCTAAATCTAAGCAGTTAGTAGAACATCAAATTAAAAAAACCATTGTCGAACAGTCAAATCAACAACAAGCTAATATAAGCGATGTTAATGTTGGTGTTAATAACAATCAGCAGTCTAGCCAAATGGCTTCACCATCATTTGCCATAGAAGGTCCTAAGGCATTGAGAATTCAACATCCAGATTATCCTGATCGCGCTCGTAAACTCGGTAAAGAAGGCTACGTAAATGTTCTGTATGATATTGATGAAAATGGCAGAGTCGTTAATCTAGAAGTGGTTGATTCATCACCTAGAGGTATGTTCGAACGTGAAGTTAAGCGCGCGATGAATCGTTGGTATTATGAAAAAATTCCGGCTAAGGGATTAAAAAAGACATTCCTTTTTAAAATTGATGGTTCAATTAATCTTTCTTAAATTGGTTTAATTATAAAACTTGCTCAAAGGCCAAGGTAAATTGGCCTGTTAAAATCGGTCAAGAGAAAGTTGAGTTATCTGGGGTAGATAATTGGTAATGACGTTTATCTTCAGGTAAGCAACGGGGAGAGTTATCCTCATTAACGGCGACATAAGTGAAAATGGCTTCTGTAGCTCGATAGCGTTGGCCTACTGGCTCACTAGAAACTTTCTTGACCCAGACTTCAATATTGATGGTGATAGAAGTGTTACCTGTTTTAATGCAATGAGCATAACAACATATCACATCGCCGACCGAGACTGGTTTTTGGAACGTGATCCCATTGACGGCGACAGTAACAACGCGACCAAGTGCGTTTTCTTTTGCTAGAATAGCGCCGCCAATATCCATTTGTGACATTAGCCACCCGCCGAATATATCGCCGTTAGCATTTGTATCGGCGGGCATTGCTAATGTACGGAGAACTAATTCCCCTTGTGGTAATTGTTGTTGTGTCATGAAAAATTTACTTCTGTTATTTGCCACAATATACCTACTGGAAATAGGTATCCGTTATTATCATATCGATTACTTTTGTTCTTTAGGAAGATGTTTATATATATACACCATGCTAAGTATTGTAAATATTAGCGTGACCGCGGTCAAACCAAAAACTTTAAAATTGACCCAGACGTCCTGAGGGAGCCAAAAGGCAACATAAATATTAACTAACGCACAGATGGCAAAAAAGATGGCCCATGATAGATTTAATTTACACCAAATTTCATTAGCTAAATGGATCTCTTTACCCAGCATCCTTTGAATTAATGGTTTTTGGGTAAAATACTGACTGACTAATAGTGCTAATGAAAAAATAGCGTAAATAACCGTCACTTTCCATTTAATAAAAAGATCACTATGGAAAATCAAGGTCAACCCGCCAAAAATTATCACGATTACTAAAGTAATTAACGAACTTTTCGCAATTTTTTTATAGATAAGATAGATAGCCAGCATAGATAAAGCGGTTGCAACCATCAATGCGCCAGATGCGTAAAAAATATCTACTTTTTTATATACAATAAAGAAAACAATGAGAGGAATAAAATCTAATAGTTGTCTCATAAGGGCGCTTGTCCTGATCCTTTTCGAATAAATATAAATTTTTATAATTACTTGATTAATAAATTATAAAATATCATATTGCCAATTTGGGTTATATTATATTACCTTATTTGATAAAATGTTACACGGTTAATAGGCGTAAATTTTTATCAATAAAATTATCTTCTAAGCAATGAAATTCACGAATTAACCTATTGAAGCAATTAGCTTGTTATTATGAATTAAATGAAATTTGAGCCAGAATATTAGTTCGACGATAGATGATTAATTTTTTAAGTTGATAATAAAACCTTACCACGGTATCTAACGGTAAATAATAACCGTGGTATTTTTATCTGCTTAATTTGTTGTTTTTCCGATTAACATGTAGAGACGGAAAAAATAAATCAAAGTAAAAGAGGTAAGTAAATTATTTAGTGTAAAAGAGATAATATTATTTACCATACCCGGTAAAAAACGAAATTGTCCAAGTAGCATAGTAAGTAACATTTGTAATGCTAACCAAAGTAATAGAATTGATAGAATTAACCACCAATGACGAAAGGCTATTTTCCAACTTTGACTAATAGCGCGTAGTGGCATGATGTTTTTACTGGTTATTAAAATGATGGGCGATAAGGAAAAACCAATAGCTAAAATGACCCCCGGTAGTATGAATAGCATAAAACCAAAATAAATTATAATAGTGCATATAACTAGCAAAATTAACATGCTAGGTAATATACGTAACGAAAGTATAAAAGCCTGCAATGCACTGATGCTATTGCCAGTACTGAGTTCTGACAAATAAGTAACTACTGAAGAAATTAATAATATTAATCCGATAAAAACTGCAGTCAATGATAGTAATGAAACTCTCATCATTATCGCTTTTTCTTCATCGGATAGTTGGCTTACCCAGGTTAAAAGTGAAGTTGAGTCATTTTGACCACCTAGGGTTTTGACAATAGTTACCATTTCATCGATAGGTACCAGAAAATAATAGAGTATTAGACTGATGGTAGCTGAAATGAATGACAGGATAAAAAGGCCGCTCAGCTGATTTTTAAAAAAATTAAAGCTATCGCTGATAAGTGAGTTGGCCGTAATGGACATGAAAACTGCTCCTATAACTGGTTTTTATCATCACATTTTAGTTGCATATTGTAACTGACAGTGACGAGAGCGTATAGCTTTTCTATGGTAAAGCTATTGCGATATCAGTAAATTTTGTCGTTATTCTATAAGTAAGGATAAAATATTAAAAAAGAGTTATATTTATATTATAGTAATTTTGGATATAGCAATATAATTATTCAGTTAAATAATTGATATATTATAACCATTTGGTAATGAAAAGTGATTGTTTTATTATCTAGTTAGAGGGGCCAAGGGTGGTAAATTATATTTATTTCAGCCCCAATAGGGGCTGAAGGCTAAAACAATCATCGTACTTTCATCGAATCGATAACTGACTGCACACCTGCTACACCTTGTGTTACTTGCACTGCACGTTGAGCATCGGCACGCGAACTGACAAAGCCACTCAATTGCACACGTCCTTTAAAAGTTTCAACATTGATTTGCGTTGATTTCAAGTTTTTTTCTGCCAATAGTGCCGTCTTCACTTTAGTTGTAATAACCGTGTCATCGATATATCCACCAGTTCCTTCTGTTTTTGCTGTTGGAGCACAAGCAGAAAGGAATAATGCCATAAATAACACGGTATAAAGCGCTGTCATTGATTTAAGATATTTCATTATTCAATTCTCCATCAATACGAGGGTTATTTTATTTATCTTTTATGAATGCTAAATGAGTATTTTCATTGCAGTCAATATACTGATTATTGATGAAATATGGATAAATTACAAATGAATAGCTGGCACTAGTAGCGACACGTTAGTTACAATTGCTTATTAGAATCGAAAATTAGTAATTGTAAAAATAACCAGGCTATTAAGCCTTTGTCCAATAGCCTTGAAATATCTATTTGTAGGTAGCCATTTTCATCAGTGAAACAAATTGTTTTAATTTGGCCAATAATGCATCAGGTTGTTGATGATAAGTTTCAATTAATTTAACCACGGCTGAACCAGTTATTGCA
Organism: Arsenophonus sp. aPb; assembly: GCF_029873475.1. Classification (NCBI taxonomy): domain Bacteria; kingdom Pseudomonadati; phylum Pseudomonadota; class Gammaproteobacteria; order Enterobacterales; family Morganellaceae; genus Arsenophonus; species Arsenophonus sp. aPb. The sequence goes on along the minus strand of NZ_CP123499.1, from coordinate 1,639,083 downwards.
CCAACTACACCATTTTTGATTGCATCAGTGACTTGTTTCGCTTCAGAAATACCAAAACCCAACAGTGGCGGGGCGGCATGATAGTCTTGTAACTTGGTGAGTAACTGGCTAACAGGAATATTGGCTTTTTTTTCTGTACCGGTTACACCTGAACGCGAGAGTAAATAAGTATAACCACGACCATATAAAGCAATTTTGCGTAAAAGCTGCTCATCTGCATTAGGCGGACATATAAATATCGGTGCAATATTGTGTCGCAGTGCCGACATACGAAAGGGTTCGGACTCATTCATGGGCACATCAGCGATTAAAACGGAGTCGATGCCACTATGCTGACATTGGGCATAAAAGTTATCAATGCCATTACTAAAAACCAGATTAGCATAAACTAATAGGCCAATAGGAACCAAAGGGTGCTTTTCACGGATCTGTGATAATAGCTCAAAACAACGGGTTGGCGTAATGTTGGCATTAAGGGCGCGTAAATTGGCCTTTTGAATAGTTGGACCATCAGCTAGAGGATCAGAAAAAGGAATTCCAATCTCTAATGCATCGGCTTGTGCTTCAATTAATGTATCAATAATTTTTAGCGACATTTCGGCATTAGGATCGCCTAAGGTGATAAATGGAACGAATGCCCCCTGATTTTTATCATTTAAGTGCTTAAATAGTTGCTGATAACGCTCCATTAGATCTCTCCTTTGGTTTGCAAAATAGCATGTACAGTATAAATATCTTTGTCGCCGCGGCCTGAGAGATTAACAATTAGTAATTGTTCTTTTGCGGGGTCTGCCTTGATCATTTTTAAGGCATAAGCTAAGGCGTGTGACGATTCCAAGGCTGGAATAATACCCTCATGAGTGGATAATTTTTTAAATGCAGCTAAAGCTTCATCATCGGTAATCGAGACATAATCAGCGCGGCCAATACTATTTAAATAGGCATGCTCGGGTCCTACTGAGGGAAAATCTAGTCCAGCCGAGATCGAATAAGACTCTTTAATTTGTCCTTCATCGGTTTGTATAATAGGCGATTTCATGCCGAAGAAGATGCCAAGCCGTCCATGTTTTAACGGTGCACCATGAGAGCCAGTATCAATACCCAGACCGGCCGGTTCTACCCCAATTAAACGCACGTTTTGCTCAGGTTTAAAAGCTGTGAATAAGCCAATAGCATTAGAGCCACCACCGACACAAGCGATTACCGCATCGGGTAATCGCCCTTCTTTGGCTAAAATTTGTGCTTTAGCTTCATCACCAATCATACGTTGAAACTCTCGTACCAGCGTAGGATAGGGATGAGGACCGGCAGCGGTGCCAAGTAAATAGTGTGCTTGGTGATAGCTGCCTGACCAATCTCTCAATGCTTCATTGCAAGCATCTTTTAAGCTAGCTGAACCATTATTTACCGCAATAACTTTAGCTCCCATCAATTTCATACGAAATACATTGGGTGATTGGCGATGGATATCTTTTTCCCCCATATAAATACGACATTTTAGCCCTAATAATGCACAGGCTAGCGCTGTGGCCACGCCATGTTGCCCGGCTCCGGTTTCAGCAATAATTTCTGTTTTGCCCATCCGTTTTGCCAATAAAGCTTGGCCTAATACTTGATTAGTTTTATGGGCACCACCATGCAATAGATCTTCTCGCTTTAAATAAAGTTTAGTTTTAGTCCCAAGAGTTAAATTGCGACATAGCGTTAAGGCAGTGGGACGCCCAGCGTAATTTTGTAATAGATCGTGAAACTGTTGTTGAAACCTATTATCTTGCTGTGCTTCGATGAAAGCCTGTTCCAGTTCGTTAAGTGCGGGAATAAGAATTTCCGGCACATATTGGCCACCAAATTGGCCAAAGTAGGGATTTAATTTCTTCATTAATTTATTCCGTTAATCTAAGGATTAAATTGTTACGCTTATAAATAATCAAACAATTTTTCAAAGATAATCTGTAACTTATGGCAACTTTTTATGCCAGGCTGATGTTCAGCGCCAGAATTGAAATCAAGACCTCTACAGCCTAACGCCGCCGCTTGTTGGCAGTTGTCGGCATTAAGTCCACCGGCTAGCATAATTTGCTCAAGATGATCCAAGGGTAATTTTGACCAATCAAAGGTTTTACCAGTGCCACCTTCACCGTTATCAAGTAGATAACGATCGATATTGTTTAAGTTGAAACTGGTAGCTGGTTTGGTCATATTTACCGCTTGCCATATTTCACAATTTGGCGGTAATAACGTTCGAAGTTGTTGAATATCAGCCGCTGTTTTATCACCATGTAACTGGATGGCAAATAGGCTCAGTTTATGACTAATTTCAGTAATAAATGAGTTAGCTTGATGTTGAAAAACGCCAACATAGTTAAGAGGAGCTGCCTTTATAATGGTTTTGGCTTGCTCTAATGTTACTTTTCGTGGTGATTTATCAGCAAAGATCAAGCCACCATAAATCGCCCCGACTTGATAAGCACATTGTGCATCTTGTGGGCGAGTGAGGCCACAGACTTTATTGTCACCAATAATTAGCCGACGAATAGCTAACATTAAGTTCTCCTCGCTCATTAACGTGCTGCCGATCAAAAAGCCATCAACTTGTTTACTGAGTTGACGAATTTGTTGATGGTTATAAATACCTGATTCACTGATAACTAAAGTTTCTGCGGCTAATTGCGGGGCAAATTGTTTGGTGCGATTTAAATCAATTGACAGATCGCGAAGATCACGATTATTGATACCGACAATGTTAGCTTGTAGCCTAATCGCGCGTTTTAGCTCTTCTTCGTTACTCACTTCAGTCAGAATGCCCATCTTTAAATTATCTGCCAGTGTCGCTAAAGATAGATAGGTCTGATCATCTAATATTGATAGCATCAATAAAATAGCGTCTGCCTGGTAAAAGCGAGCTAAATAGATTTGATAGGGATCAATAATGAAGTCTTTGCACAAAATCGGTTGTGGCACAGTGTTACTAACCAGGCGTAAATAGTCAAAACTGCCGTGAAAATATTTTTCATCAGTCAACACTGATATTGCTGACGCATAATTTTGGTACTCTTTAGCAATTTGCACAGGATCAAAGTGATGACGAATAATGCCTTTTGATGGTGAAGCTTTTTTACACTCCAGAATAAATGCCGGATGATTTTGTGAAATAGCCGTGAAAAAGTCACGCTCACTGGGTTTAACTTGCGCAATAAAGCTAGCTAATGGTTGCTTTAGTTTTTTTGCCGCTAAATCGTTCACTTTATCAGCAACAATTTTTTGTAAAATAGTCGCTTGCATTAATGAAACTCCTTTCTATTTGCTAGCATGGTTAGCCGTTGATAGGCTTTGCCGCTACGAATAACTTGCAAAACAAAATCGGTATTGGTTTTTAGGTCTTCATAATTATTGAGCTTCATCAGTAATGCCACATTGGCAGCCACAGTGTTAGTATGAGCAGGCTTCCCGTTACCCTGTAACAGCGTGGTAATCAGTTGATGATTTTTTTCAACCGAACCGCCAATTAATTCTGTTGAAGAATAGCTTGGTAAGCCAAAATCTTGCGCAGTGAGTTGGTAAGTTAAAATTTCATCCTGATTTAATTCAGCGACTTGAATAGGACCATGTAATGCGACTTCGTCTATTCCGCTGCTGTGTACAACGGCTGCTCGCTTATATCCTATTAATTGCAAAGTCTTTGCAATAGGTATAATGAGCTTTGGATCATAAACACCAATAAGTGCAATTGGCGGTTTAGCTGGATTTATTAATGGGCCAAGAATATTAAAGAGGGTGCGAGTTTTTAATTGACTACGTATTGGGGCAGCATGGCGAAATCCCTGGTGATATTGTGGTGCGAATAAAAAACATATACCGACCTCATCTAAAGCACGTCGTGCAGAGCTTGGTGTCATATCGAGCGGAACGCCGAAAGAGGCCAGTAAATCAGATGAGCCAGCACGACTTGATATACTACGATTGCCATGTTTAGCAACTTTTAAACCACACTCTGCGGCGACAAAAGCACTGGCAGTGGAAATATTAATACTATTGCTGTGATCACCGCCAGTACCCACGATATCGCAGAAATCGTAATTAGGTCGAGGAAAAGGTTGCGCGTTTTCTAAACAAGCTAACGCGGCACCAACAATTTCATTCGGCTCTTCTCCACGCATTTTCATGCTAATCAATGCACCAGCTAGTTGGGACTCCGTTAATCCACCTCGAATCATAGTGCTAAAAAGTAAATGACTTTCTTGTTGAGTAAGTACTTGTGCATTAAATAATTTGTCCAAAATAAATTGCATTTTGTTGCCCCTTAATTTAATGCCCATAATAGGGTTTGGTTTAATAAAGAGGTTCCCTCAGGAGTTAAAATCGACTCAGGATGGAATTGAAATCCGCAGGCTTTATGTTGGCTATGACGTACGGCCATTACTGCGCCTTGGCAGTGAGCATTAATGATCAAATCAGCAGGAATTTTTTCACCAATTAGAGAATGGTAACGGGCAATTGGTAGTGGATTGTTTAGGCCACTAAACATAAATTGGTCATCATGTATAGCGAAAGATGTTTTACCGTGTATGATCTCTTTCGCCGATGAAACTGTTCCGCCATAGGCTTCAATAATTGCTTGATGACCAAGGCAAATACCAATTACTGGGATTTTACCCAGTACTGATGGCAGCAGTTTAGGCATACAGCCAGCATCGGCTGGTTTACCAGGGCCGGGAGAGAGTATTAGTACAGGTGAAGACATCCTTTTAAGCCGCTGTTCAATGATGCATCCAGGCAGTGAATTGCGGTAAATAGTGACGGTATGACCTAATACTCTTAATTGATCAACCAAGTTATAAGTAAAAGAATCAATATTATCGAGTAGTAAAATATCAGCCATTAGCATACCTCCAAGCTTTGATGAGATTGCATAATGGCATTGATAACTGCCTGGGCTTTATTGCGCGTTTCGTCCGTTTCAGACTGTGGATCAGAATCTAATACCACGCCAGCGCCGACTTGAACAGCTGCAATGCCGTCTTCTATATAAGCGGCACGAATAACAATACAGGTGTCAAAATCTCCATTGCCCTTGAAATAGCCAATTGCGCCACCATAGCTGCCTCGATTCTCCTTTTCATAGTCAGCAATAAGTGTCATTGCTTTGATTTTAGGCGCACCTGTTAAAGTCCCCATATTCATACAGGCTTGATAAGCATGTAATACATCCAGATCAGCCCTTAATTTGCCAACTACTCGGGAAACAAGGTGCATAACATGGGAATAACGATCAACGGCAGTTAAATGTGCAACATATCGACTACCCGACTGACAAATACGCGCTAAGTCATTACGAGCCAAATCAACTAACATAATATGTTCAGCAAGTTCTTTCTGATCAGTTCGCAGTGCCAGTTCAATTTTACTGTCTAAATCAGCATCTATTTCGCCTAATGTATTGCGACCTCTTGGCCGAGTTCCGGCGATCGGATATAGTTCAATTTGTCGACTTTTGGCGTCATACTTGAGGGCGCTTTCAGGTGAAGCACCAAATAGAGTAAATTCCTGATCTTGCATATAAAACATGTAAGGGCTGGGATTTTGTCTGGTAAGTCGTTGATAGGCACTTAATGGTGCGGTACATGGCAACATAAATTTACGTGAAGGTACTACTTGAAAAATATCACCTTGATAGATGTATTTTTTTAGTTTTTCTACCATGGCGCAGTATTCACTATCGTTTTTATTGACCACTAAAGGTGTTGATATCTCAGCGCCAGTTGGCAAGGGTAATAATGATTGCTGAGTTGCGGTAATAATTGCTTGATGACGGTTTAATATCGTTTTAGCAATCGATTGTTTTGCTGAAAATTGGCCGCTTATGAGTTTTGCTGACTGCTGTTGGTGATCGATTACAAGATAATGTTCAGCTAAATAGAGACAGTAATCAGGACAACGATTAGATTTTGCTATCGGGGGTAAATTTTCAAAATAAGCTACTAAATCGTAGGAGAATAAGCCTGCTAAAAGAATTTTTTCTGCATCAATGGTGTCATGTTTGGCTAAATGATGAATCAAACGTAATGCATCAAAAGATGAAGTTGCTTTTAATCGGCTATCTTCGTCAAGATGGGGTTCAATTTGCGGATAATTAACGACTAATTGACCATCAGACATGATTTTTTCTAATTCACTTGGTAATGCGATGTCAATATGACTTAATAGCGCATTTCCATTAGGACTAAGAGCGGCAAAAGTCACTTGCTGTTGATTGGCGGTAATTCGTAATGCACTATTAACAATCAAGATACTTTGTTGATTTTGCTTGTTATCAACGGCAGCAGATTCTAATAATAGAGTGCCAGGGCGATTGTTGCATAAGTGATGAAATAACAGACAAGGTTCAGGCTGATAGTTAATCTTATTCTCTAATATGCGAAAAGTTGTTTGATTGACTGCTATGTTTTCCATATTAATTGCCTTTCATATTTATATTCATTGGCTATAAAAAACCCGCTTCATGGCGGGTTTCGATCTGGTGTTGTGTTATTTATTCACGCACAGGAAGAAACCACCCATTTAAGGGAATTGCGCCACCGACGGATTTTAGCGACGATAAAAAATACCAATGTCATTTTTGTTCTTCCTCGCAATGTGTCATGATAGATTAGCTATATTGCCATCCATTGTACTAGTAAACTAGATCGTTCGAGTTGTGTCAAGTAATTTATGCCACACTATGAATTTTCTCTATAATTGTCAGCAGTAAAATGAGGGTAAAATTTTGACACAAGACAATGAGAAGCTATCTGTTATTTATGATTTACATTGTCATACAAGAGCTTCTGATGGTGATCTCACACCCTTAGAGTTAGTTGATAGAGCAGTATTAATGGGAGTCGACGTATTAGCGATCACTGATCATGATACGGTTAATGGAATTTTACCGGCACGGCAGTATATTGATGAAAAAAATAAGCCGCTAACATTAATTGCCGGTGTGGAAATTTCCACGCTTTGGCAAAAAATTGAAATTCATATTGTGGGTCTTAATATTAATCTGGATGCAAGCGCTCTTAAACGTTTACTTGAAAAGCAAACGGCACGACGTAATCAACGTGCAGAAAAAATAGGCGATAAATTAGAAAAATTCGGTATTCCTGATGCTTGGCAAAATGCTAAAGGCTATGCAGCAGGGGGACAGGTAACACGTAGCCATTTTGCTCGTTACATCAAGGATTATGCTAAACAAAAAAGTATCGGCCATGTTTTTAAAAAATATTTAACGCGAGGTAAACCAGGTTATGTTCCGGCTAATTGGTGTGAGCTTGATGAGGCAATAGAAGTTATTCATCAAGCGGGCGGCGTTGCCGTCTTGGCACATCCTGGTCGCTACTCACTATCGGCAAAATGGCAAAAAAGGTTAGTTTTATATTTTAAACAGCAACAAGGTGATGCAATTGAAATTGCTCAATGCCAGCAGTCGCCAGATGAACGAAAAAATTTGACTGAGTTAGCTAAACTACATGATTTATATGCTTCGGTCGGTTCTGATTTTCATCGTCCTTGTGCTTGGTCTGAGCTAGGTAGAAATCTTTGGCTACCGGCAGGTGTTGTTCCCGTTTGGCAAACGTGGCGATGAAAATAGGGAATTTTAAATATTATATAGTAAGCGGTTTAGTTATATTGATAGCTTAATTTTCAAGTTTAATTAAATAATATATAGAGAACATTCATGGGACAATCTTTGCAAATTCACCCGCAAAATCCACAACCTCGCTTAATTAGCCAATGCGTAAATATATTAAACAAAGGCGGCATTATTGTTTATCCCACTGATTCTGGTTATGCAATTGGATGTAAGTTAGATAATAAAAACGCCCTTACGCAAATTTGTCGCCTACGTCAATTGGATTCTCGTCACAATTTTACGCTGATGTGTCGTAATTTATCCGAAATAGCTGAATATGCTTATCTGGACAATCCTGTATTTAGAATGATTAAAAATAGTACACCAGGTCATTACACCTTTATTTTACTTGCAACAAAAGAAGTACCCCGTCGGATAATGAATAAAAAACGTAAGACAATAGGGATACGTTTACCTAGCAATCCAATTGCAAGAGATCTGCTTGATGGAATTGGCGAACCTTTATTATCTACTAGCTTAATATTGCCAGGTGATGATTTTGCACAGTCTTCCGCCGAGGAGATTGAAAGTTTAATTGGCGAACAAGTTGATTTAATTATCAATGGCGGTTATATAAGTGAAAAACCAACTACGGTGGTTGATTTAACGGAGAGTACCCCAAATATCATTCGGGTTGGAATGGGCTCACCCATACCATTTGAATAAAAAAACTGCGGCTGGGGATAATAGAAAAACTGTGTATAATAAGCACAGTTTATTTTTTTAAGTTATTTTTATGATTATGACGCCTGTGAAGGTGACACAAGAGGTTTACGCTATGAGCGTTAAAAAGCAGAAAAGTGAAAAGTTACAAAAAGTCCTTGCTCGTTGTGGTTATGGTTCGCGCAGGGAAATAGAAAGTTTTATTCAATCCGGCAGGATCAGTGTTGATGGTCAATTAGCGACGTTGGGTGACCGAATAGAAGTTAAGGCTAACACTAAAATTCGCTTAGATGGTCACCTGTTAAGGATCAAAGAATCAGAGAAAACCATTTGTCGGATATTAGCTTATTATAAGCCAGAAGGTGAGCTATGTACTCATCATGATCCAGAAGGACGTCCAACCGTATTTGATCGCTTACCAAAATTAACAGGTTCTCGCTGGATTGCGATAGGGCGCTTAGATGTTAATACGTGTGGTTTATTATTGTTTACTACAGATGGAGAACTGGCTAATCGTTTGATGCATCCACGTCATGAGGTTGAACGTGAATATGCCGTTCGTGTTTTTGGTGAAATTAATGATGCTAAAATTCGTCAATTGACCAAAGGTGTTCAACTGGAAGATGGTGAAGCTAATTTTAAGACCTTGAAGTTTCGTGGCGGAGAAGGCATGAATCAATGGTTTAATGTTACTTTAACTGAAGGTCGTAATCGTGAAGTAAGACGTTTATGGGAAGCAGTAGGCATTCAAGTCAGTCGCCTGATTCGTGTTCGTTATGGTGATATTTATTTACCAAAAGGATTACCTAGAGGGGGATGGACGGAATTAGGTTTAGCACAGATTAATTATTTGCGTCAACTGGTTGGTCTTAGTAATGAAACAGCCAGTAAGATAGCAGTTGAGCAAGATAGACGTCGTATTAAAGCAAATCAGATTCGTCGTGCTGTAAAACGACATACACAAGTTTCTTCGATGCGGGCAGCAAATAAACGAGCAACTGGAGCCGCAAAGGGACGTAGTAAGCCTGCGCGTAAAGTGTAATATAAAATTAAAGGTAATATTAGAGTCTAATTTAGCTACCTAATACTTGTTTAATCGATAAAAAGAGTGCTATATAAATACTTTTAATTTAATTGAGAAGAACCTCAAAATAAGCTACTTTCATTAGGTTAACTTGATTAGAGGGTTGAAATTTTATATGCCACAATTTTGGCAAATTATCGCTAACAGCCTATTTGTATTGCTGTTAGCAAGCTGTGATGAGCGGCAATTAACCAATTCAGCTGATGGGAAATTTTACATTAGTCATAATAATAAGGATGCACTTTATTTTAAGATTGATAATCATCCTGTTAAACTTGTTCAAGGTGAAATTAAACAAGTTGATTTACAATCTGGCAAGCATACGATTGAATATCCTCTTGGCCAAAAAACTGAATTTATCATTTATCCTGGTAACCAGGGTGGAATTATTAATCCTACCCAACAATATTATTATGCATACAGCTCGGTTTTCAAAGAAATCATATCTAACCAATTACTCTCTTTAAAGTATAATCAGATTGTTGTTGATGGAATAAAAGTACAGGGCCCAATATTAAGTAGTAATGCCTTATTTATTGATAATAATGTTTTTAAATGTGATTACCCTATAGGCACATCCTTTCTGAATGTTTTAGCCTTGAATAAAAGCAAACAATCAGAGGGGCATGTGGAAACAAAATGTTTCACTAAAGAGGAGTTTATTGATTTTTTGTCAGTAGTAGGATCAAAAGTTAATAATATTCAAATTGTTGATAAAGGCCTAAACGAACAAAATACGGTAACTCATTCATTTGAATATGCACTTCCAATTGCAAATTTCAATAATTATTCTTTACAATCTTATGCTAATAAAATTGTCGAAATTGTTGATAATTTTAAAAACATCAGTAATGTAGAATCTAAGGCACAAATCTATGAAGAATATTATCAATATCTTTACAATATGGCGAAATTGTATAGCACTTTCCATTTGGGGCAGAATAAGCATGATCGTGATGAATATTCTGCTTTTATTAATCAAACAAATATGATTTTTAATGCAGGGATATTAAAGCGTCGCCCAGCAAATACCTATAAAGCTCACTAATTGAATAATAACTTTATTTGATAATTAGTTACATCACTCATTATTAATTTTTTGCTTTTCGTTTATTACGTCAATATTAATTTGCCACGCCTGGTTTACGATTAGGCTGTGCATCAAAACTTATTCCTGATTCTTTAATACTGTCTTCTCCCATTAGATAAAGATATAGCGGCATAATTTCTTGTGAGGTCTTTAACTTCATAGGATCCTCTGAGGGAAAAGCGTCTGCTCTCATTTGCGTTCTTGTTCCTCCAGGATTAATGCAATTAACCCGTAAATTAGTCTCTTTATATTCATCAAATAATATCTGCATTAGACCTTCCGTTGCGAATTTGGAAACCGAGTAGGCACCCCAATTAGCTCGTCCTCGTCTACCGACGCTTGATGTAGTAAATATTAAAGAACTATTAGGTGCTTGTAAAAGCAGTGGTAGTAGCGCTTGTGTTAGCATAAAAGTTGCATTAACGTTTACTTGCATAACGTCATGCCAGAGTTTTATGGGTTGATCAATAATCGGTGCAATTTTTCCTAATATGCTGGCATTATGTAATACACCATCAAGATAGGGATAATTTTGGTTAATGTCAGTTGCTAATTCATGGCATTGTGATTCAGTTATTGTTAACAAATCAAGTGGATAAATAGAAACTGAAGGTATAAATTTGCTATTAGAAATAATTTCCTGTTTAACGTGTTCTAGTTTTGCCAGTGTTCTACCGACTAAAATAAGATTAGCGCCATAACGTGAATAAGTTAATGCCGCTTCACGTCCAATGCCATCGCCAGCGCCTGTAATTAGAATGTTTTTTTGGTTAAGTAGATCAGCTTTAGCTTGGTAATGTAACATGATATTTTCCTACTTTTGATTATTCAAATTTATTAATGAGAGTTATAAGCACTTTATCAAGTTTTTAGTTACAATACCCCCATTGTTTATATTCTGTAAAGAAGGATAGAATTGTGGAATTTCTTTCATCGTATGGATTATTTGTTGCTAAAATAGCTACAGTATTTGTTGCTATTATATTGATTTCATTATTTATTTTTAGCATTGGGCTGCGTAAGCAGAACAAAAAAGGTGATTTAAAACTTATTGATTTAAGTGAAGCTTATCGCGAACGTCAGCGTGAAATGCAACAGGTTAAGATGAGTGATGCTGAATACAAAGTTTGGTTAAAAACCTATAAGAAACAACGTAAAATTGAAGAAAAAAAGCAGAAAGCGGATGCTAAAGTTGGTCAAACAACGCTAAAAAAACCTTGTCTTTTTGTAATTGATTTTAAAGGCAGCATGAATGCTCTGGAAGTCAATGCATTACGTGAAGAAATTACTGCAATTCTATCAATTGCTGACAACAAAGATGAAGTTTTACTGAAGCTTGAAAGCCCAGGTGGTGTTGTGCACGGCTATGGTTTAGCTGCCTCTCAACTAAATCGTTTACGAGAAAAAGGCCTGAAATTAATTGTTTCGGTGGATAAAGTAGCGGCAAGCGGCGGTTATATGATGGCTTGTGTCGCCGATCATATTGTGGCGGCTCCCTTCGCCATTATTGGCTCTATTGGTGTGGTTGCTCAAGTACCCAATTTTCATCGATTACTTAAGAAAAAGGATATTGATGTAGAATTGCATACTGCCGGAGAGTATAAACGCACACTAACTTTGTTAGGTGAAAATACCGAGCAGGGACGCAAGAAGTTTGTACAAGATTTAAATGAAACACATCAACTATTTAAAGATTTTGTGCATCAAAAACGGCCAGCCCTTGATATCAATGCTGTTGCAACAGGTGAGCATTGGTATGGTGTCCAAGCGAAGGAAAAAGGCTTAATTGATGAGATAGGCGTTAGTGATGACATTATTATCAATCAAATTGAATCACGTGAAATTATTGCGGTGACTTATACGCCTGCGAAACGTTTTGTTGATCGCCTAATGGGCAGCATGATAGAAAATGCAGATAAGTTGTTAATACGCTGGTGGCAAAGAGGACAGAAACCACTATTTTAAATTAAGATTAAGAAATAAATACCGGCGTTTTCAGCCGGTATTTTTATAACGTGATGGTTAAAATTTAATTATTCTATTGCAAATAAAATATTAATTAATTACTTAAAAACATGATAAATAATTTTATATACCATCATTAAGCTATTTTATTAGGAAATTAATTTCTTTCTAAAAATTTTATTTATTTATCTGTTTGAACAATGTTTTTGATACTTTTTATATAATTTTATTGATTTTTTTTATAATGTATTCATAACTTATTGAAGTAATTTTTGTTGTTATAAGAATAGCAGTGAATAAAATAAGTGGTTGCGCATCATTTTTTATCAGGTAGAGTGTAGGCCTTTTATTACTTACTATGCTTTACTTTTGTCATGGTTTTACTGACAAAATTGTATTATTGAATCTGATTACAGTATGAATTAACAAAGGTTTTTATCTTTATGGCGAAGTATTTAAGCAAAAAAAAGTTGATATATTGTAAATCTGACGCAATATAAAAAGAGATTTCATTTCATCTGGCTTGAAAGCCAGTACGCTTAGACAATATTTTAGGTAAAGATAACTATGGGTAAAGCTCTTGTTATTGTGGAGTCCCCGGCAAAAGCTAAGACGATCAATAAATATCTTGGTAATAACTACGTTGTTAAAAGCAGCGTAGGGCATATACGTGATTTGCCAAAAAGTGGTGGTTCCAGCTCACAAAAGAATACAAACTCAGCCAACAAGGTTAAAAAAGTAAAAAAAGATGAACATGAGGCGCTTGTAAATCGAATGGGAGTTGACCCATACCACGGGTGGAAAGCTAATTATCAAATTTTACCTGGCAAAGAAAAAGTCGTTGCTGAATTAAGATCGCTCGCTTCTGACGCTGAACACATCTATCTGGCAACGGATCTCGATCGTGAGGGGGAAGCGATTGCCTGGCATTTGCGAGAAGTGATTGGTGGTGATAATCAACGCTTTAGTCGAGTAGTTTTTAATGAAATTACTAAAAACGCGATTAAGCAGGCTTTTGATAATCCCGGTGAATTAAATATTGATCGTGTTAATGCGCAACAAGCTCGGCGTTTTTTAGATCGGGTTGTTGGTTACATGGTTTCACCATTATTATGGAAAAAAATTGCTCGCGGTCTTTCTGCTGGTCGTGTTCAATCAGTTGCTGTGCGTCTAATTGTTGAACGAGAACGCGAAATTAAAGCATTTGTTCCACAAGAATATTGGCAGCTACATGCCGAATTACTTACCCTTGATACGGCATTAATTCGACTGGAGGTCACACACGAAAAGGGTAAACCGTTTAAACCCATCACCAAAGCACAAATTGATGCTGCCGTTGCATTATTAAAAGATGCACATTACCAGGTAGCAGATCGCGAAGATCGCCCCACAATTAGTAAACCTAGCGCCCCTTTTATTACCTCAACGCTGCAACAAGCGGCAAGCACACGTCTAGGCTTTGGCGTTAAGAAAACCATGATGATGGCACAGCGGCTTTACGAAGCAGGTTATATTACCTATATGCGTACTGACTCGACTAACTTAAGTCAGGATGCTTTAACTATGGCCCGCGATTATATTGAGAATAAATTTGGTAAAAAATATTTACCTAAACAGGGGAATGTCTATACCAATCAAAAAAGTTCTCAAGAAGCACATGAAGCTATTCGTCCTTCAAATATTGAGGTTAATGTTGACTCTTTAACAGGGATGGAGGCGGATGCTAAAAAATTGTATCAGCTGATTTGGAACCAATTTGTCGCGTGCCAAATGACACCAGCAGAATTTGATTCAACAACATTAACCGTCAAAGCTGGAGATTTTGAATTGAAAGCTAAAGGGCGTATTTTGCGTTTTGATGGTTGGACCAAAGTTATGCCTGCATTACGCAAAGGTGATGAAGATAAAATATTACCAATGGTTAAAGTTGGTAATCAGCTTGAATTAGATAAATTGTCTCCCAGCCAACACTTTACTAAACCTCCTGCGCGTTTTAGCGAAGCTTCACTGGTTAGAGAATTAGAAAAACGTGGAATTGGCCGGCCATCAACCTATCCGGTTATAATTTCAACTATCCAAGATCGAGGCTATGTAAAAGTTGAAAATCGCCGTTTTTATGCTGAAAAAATAGGTGAAATAGTTACTGATCGGTTAGATGAAAATTTTAGTGAATTAATGGACTATGATTTTACTGCTCGAATGGAAGATCAACTTGACTTAATAGCAGAAGATCGTATTGAGTGGAAGAGTGTTTTAGATGAATTTTTTGCTGCTTTTACTGAGCAGCTTGAAAACGCCAACAAGGCACCTGAGGAAGGCGGTATGCGACCCAATCCGATGGTATTAACATCGATTGAATGTCCTGACTGTCACCGAAAAATGGGAATTAGAACTGCTTCTACGGGTGTTTTTCTTGGATGTTCTGGTTATAGCTTACCAACCAAAGAGTGTTGCAAAAAAACAATTAATCTAATTCCAGAAGATGAATTATCAAATATTCTGGTAGGAGAAGAAGAGGATGTAGAAACACATGCTTTGCGGGCCCGCCGGAGATGTCCTAAATGCACCACCGCGATGGATAGTTACCTTATTGACAATAAACGTAAATTACATGTATGTGGTAATAATCCAGTATGTAATGGTTATGAAGTTGAAGAAGGTGAATTCCGTATTAAAGGCTATGATGGGCCAGTTATTGAATGCGATAAATGTGGCTCAGAAATGCATCTGAAAATGGGGCGCTTTGGCAAATATATGGGATGCACGAATGACGCTTGTAAAAATACTCGTAAGATTTTAAAGAGTGGTGAAGTGGCTCCACCTAAAGAAGATCCTATTCCACTGCCAGAATTAGTTTGTGAAAAATCAGATGCTTACTTTGTATTAAGAGACGGTGCGGCGGGAATATTTTTAGCTGCTAACACTTTTCCAAAATCAAGAGAGACTCGCGCACCATTGGTTGAAGAATTGGTGCGTTTTAAAGATCGTTTGCCCGCCAAATTTAGCTATTTAACCTTAGCGCCACTGACAGATCCTGAGGGTAATAAAACAATTGTTAGATTTAGTCGTAAGACCAAACAACAATATATTTCCTCAGAAAAAAGTGGTAAAGCAACTGGCTGGAGTGCATTTTATATTGATGGTAAATGGATAGAAAAAAACAAATAAAAGCTTATCTGCTTCCTATAATTAAACAAGGCTACTGATTTCAGTAGCCTAATTTTTAGTTTACTTATCCTCGGTATTTCAAATCATAACAAGGATTAATATCTATGAAATTAAAAATGTTACTAATTGTGGGCGCTTTTTTCACTGCAACTTCGCTAGCCAAATCAATTACAGTCCCAATGCAGATAGTTACAGCAAAAAATAACGGTCAATCCGTTGGTAAAATTACCATCACGGAAACGAAGTTTGGTTTATTGTTTACTCCGCAATTACAAGGACTAGTGCCAGGAATACATGGTTTTCATATTCATGAACATCCTAATTGTGATGCTTTACAAAAAGAGGGAAAGTTAATAGCAGCAGGAAAAGCAGGTGGCCATTTTGATCCCAATAAAACGGCTAAACATAAAGGTCCATATGATAGTAGTGGGCATTTAGGTGATTTACCGGGTTTAGTCGTTAATGCAAATGGTAGTGCTGATTATGCTATTTTAGCACCGCGCTTAAAATTAATAAGTCAAATTAAGAATAGAGCATTAATGATCCATGAAGGTGGCGATAATTATTCAGATCATCCAGCAACATTAGGTGGTGGTGGTTTAAGGGTAGTTTGCGGTATTATTAAATAATTAATTTATTTTTAAGCCATGCAAAGTTAGTTTAGGAAATCTTTAGTAATAGATAATGGCTTTGTTTGGCTTTTTATTTTTAACATTCAGTCAATTAATAAATCTTGTCAAAATTTATATTCATTATAACTAATAAATATATAATTAATTGTTAGTAAAATAAGTTAATTATATTAATAATATTTTATTTGTAATTTATTTGTTGTTATATTCACAACCACATATATTATTGATTATAATAAATAACACTTATATTTCTTTTTGTTATAATATACTTACTATAAGTTATTAAATAATTAATCCTTTATTCAATTTATAGGACGCTGAATAAGATGAAATTACAGCAATTACGTTACATTGTAGAGATTGAAAATCATAATTTAAATGTTTCATCAACAGCTGAAGGGTTATATACATCACAACCAGGTATAAGCAAGCAGGTTCGTATGCTTGAAGATGAACTTGGAGTGCAAATTTTTGGTCGTAGTGGTAAACATTTAACGCATGTTACTCCCGCCGGAAAGGAAGTGATAAAAATTGCTCGAGAAGTGATGACGAAAATGAACGCTATTCGAGCAGTCGTTGGTGAACATACTTACCCTGATCGCGGCATATTGGCGATTGCTACTACACATACTCAAGCAAGGTATGCTCTTCCTCCGGTGATTAAGCAATTTATCGAACATTATCCACAAGTTTCCTTACATATGAGCCAGGGCTCGCCAATCCAAATTGCGGAAGATGTCAGTAAAGGAAATAGCGACTTTGCTATTGCAACTGAAGCTTTACATCTTTACAAAGATTTAGTGATGTTACCTTGTTATCATTGGAATCGATCGGTTGTCGTTAAAGCAGATCATCCTTTGGCTGGCAAGAAAAATATTACTATTAATGAACTCGCTCAATACCCGATTGTGACTTATACCCATGGTTTTACCGGTCGTTCTGAGTTGGATGAGGCTTTTTTTAAGGCAGGTTTACAGGCTAAGATTATTTTTACTGCTACAGATGCTGATGTTATTAAGACTTATGTAAGATTAGGTTTAGGTATAGGAATTATTGCTAGCATGGCAGTTGATCCTATTCTGGATCAAGACTTAGTTATTATTGATATGCGGGATAAGTTCAGCTATAGCACCACAAAAATAGGTTTTCATCGTAATAGTTTTCTACGTAGTTATATGTATGATTTTATTTGGCGTTTTGCACCACATTTAACACCTGATGTTGTTGATAAAGCGATCTCTTTGCGTTCAAATGAAGAAATCGAAGAGATGTTTAAAGGGATTCAATTACCAACAATATAATTTTAGTAAAAATTGGCATTTATTCCTATTAACCATTTTTTATTTTATATTTTTTCTTATGCATTAATTTCATATCAAGCTAGAGCTATTTATCGTTAATATTTTTTTATTTATTTTGAACAAAATCATATTTAATGATCATTATGTGTTACTTAAGCGAAAAATATTTCTAATATAATATCTTTATAAGATGCGTCACCTTTGCTAGTTAGATAAAAAATAAAAAAAGGAGGAGTTATGTCGTTAAGTATAAGAACGGACTGTGCATCCACACTCTCCGCTGGAAGTAAACACTATGAATATTTTAGCTTGTCTAAAGCAGCAAAACAGTTAGGTGATATTTCGAATCTTCCAAAATCACTTAAAGTACTGTTTGAAAATTTGCTGCGCCATCTTGATGGAAAATCTGTCGTATTAAAAGATTTACAGGCGATGGTTGATTGGCAGCATACTGGGCATGCTGAGCGTGAAATTGCCTATCAACCCGCCCGAGTTTTGATGCAGGATTTTACCGGTGTACCAGCAGTTGTTGATCTTGCTGCAATGCGTGAAGCCGTGCAACGATTAGGTGGTGAGGTTAATAAGGTAAACCCATTAACACCTGTCGATTTAATTATTGACCATTCAGTTATGGTTGATGAATTTGCTACCCCGCAAGCCTTTACCGATAACGTAAAATTTGAAATGCAACGCAATCATGAGCGTTACCTTTTTTTACGTTGGGGACAAAAAGCATTTAATCGTTTTAGGGTTGTGCCGCCCGGAACGGGTATTTGTCACCAGGTAAATCTTGAGTATTTAGGTAAGGCAGTGTGGTATGAAGAACGAGAAGGAAAATTGTTCGCTTATCCAGATACATTGGTTGGCACAGATTCTCATACCACGATGATCAATGGTTTGGGGGTCTTAGGTTGGGGGGTAGGCGGTATTGAAGCTGAAGCCGCGATGTTGGGACAACCGATTTCGATGCTTATTCCTGATGTAGTTGGTTTTAAATTAACAGGTAAACTCAAAGAAGGGATCACTGCTACCGACTTAGTTTTGACAGTGACGCAAATGTTGCGTCAACATGGTGTAGTGGGGAAATTTGTTGAATTTTATGGTGATGGTTTGGCCGATTTACCCCTCGCGGATCGCGCTACCATTGCCAATATGTCACCTGAATATGGTGCTACATGTGGTTTTTTCCCCGTTGATGAAATCACGTTAAGTTATATGCGGTTAACAGGACGTTCGGAAGAAGAAATTGCTTTAGTTGAAAACTATACAAAAACACAAGGATTATGGCGTCATCCCGGCGAAGAACCTATTTTTACCAGTACATTAGCTTTAGATTTAGCCTTGGTTGAAGCAAGTCTGGCTGGACCAAAACGCCCTCAAGATCGGGTTGAATTGAGTCAGGTTCCGCATGCGTTTAAAAATTCAGTTGATCTTGAATTAAATAAATCAACCAAACAGCATGCGCCCTCGGTCAGTTATGCTGGTAAAAATTTTCAATTGCAAGAGGGTGCGGTCGTTATTGCAGCAATAACTTCCTGTACCAATACTTCAAACCCAAGTGTTTTAATGGCGGCAGGGTTATTAGCCAAAAAAGCAGTTGAAAAAGGTTTAGAGCGTAAGCCTTGGGTAAAATCTTCGTTAGCGCCAGGCTCAAAAGTGGTTACTGATTATTTAGCTAAAGCCGGATTGACGGATTACTTAAATCAATTAGGTTTCAACCTAGTCGGTTATGGCTGTACCACTTGTATTGGTAATTCAGGGCCACTACCGTCGCCAATAGAAGAGGCAATCAAGAAAAATGATCTTACTGTCGGTGCGGTGCTATCAGGTAATCGAAATTTTGAAGGTAGGATCCATCCATTAGTAAAAACTAACTGGTTAGCTTCGCCACCTTTAGTAGTAGCTTATGCTTTGGCAGGTAATATGCAAATAAATCTTGCTAATGAGCCGTTAGGACAAGATAAGAATGGTAACGATGTATTGCTAAAAGATATTTGGCCAACCAGTCAGGAAATTGCCAATGCAGTACAATTGGTAAAATCTGACATGTTTCATAAAGAATATAATGCGGTTTTTGATGGCGATGCAGCATGGCAGGCACTTGATGTAAAAAGTTCAGCCACTTATTCATGGCAGCCTGATTCAACTTATATTCGTAATCCACCTTTCTTTGATGGTATGCAGCTAGTACCAGCGCCTATCACTGATATTCATGGTGCCCATATTCTGGCTATATTAGGCGATTCTGTTACCACCGATCATATTTCACCAGCCGGCAATATTAAAGCGGATAGTCCCGCTGGTCACTACTTACAATCACATGGCGTTCAAGCAAAAGATTTCAATTCGTATGGTTCAAGACGAGGTAATCATGAAGTTATGATGCGAGGTACATTTGCCAATATACGCATTCGTAATGAAATGCTGCCTGGTGTTGAAGGGGGATTTACTCGCTATATCCCCACACAGACTCAGCTAGCTATTTATGACGCCGCTATGCAATATCAGCAAAATAAAATACCGTTAGCTATTATTGCTGGTAAAGAGTATGGCTCCGGATCCAGTCGTGACTGGGCGGCTAAAGGAACGCTACTTCTAGGAGTAAGGGTAGTTATTGCTGAATCTTATGAACGAATTCATCGCTCTAATTTGATTGGGATGGGGGTTTTACCGTTAGAATTTCCGGCCAATGTAAATCGTAAAACGTTAAAATTGACAGGTGATGAGACAATTGACATTGCAGGCTTGCAATCGATTACCCCAGGCGAGATGATTACAGTCAATATTACTGATAAAAATGGTCAGATAATGACAATTGCTATGCGTTGCCGAATTGATACGATGACTGAATTAGAATACTTTCGTCATGGCGGTATTCTTCATTATGTTATTCGTCAAATGGTAAAATAAATGTATTTAAACCATCAAAAACTGCTCTGTAAAAAACAGACAGTTTTTGATAATAATTGGTTGATTATGTCTTGTCATCATCAGATAGAATATGGCCTAATTTGCTGGCTTTTACATTGAGATAGTCGCTATTTTTAGGATTACGACCAACAATAAGAGGAACGCGTTCTACGACATTAATTCCGGCTTCTTTCATAATTTCTAGTTTTTTAGGATTATTCGTTAATAATATCACTTCATTGATAGCGAGTAATTTATACATGTCCGCACAGATAGTAAAATCACGCTCATCGGGTTTAAAGCCAAGTTTTAAATTAGCTTCAACAGTATCCAGACCTTGATCCTGCAGAGAATAGGCGCGTATTTTATTTAATAATCCGATATTACGCCCTTCTTGACGATGGTAAAGTAGTACTCCGCGACCCTCTTGTGCAATTTGTTTAAGTGCTGCTTCTAGTTGAAACCCACAATCACAACGTAAACTAAATAAGGCATCACCGGTTAGACATTCCGAGTGGATACGGGAAAGAACGGGTTTTCCATCAGTAATATCACCATAAATAAGTGCTATATGATTATTACCATTAACGATTTCTTCAAAACCAACGAGGAGAAACTCACCAAAAGGAGTGGGTAGCTTGGCTTCAGCTATACGTTTTAGCTGCATAGTGTTATACATAATGAACAAAACTCTGGATTTAAAATTAAGGAAAAATGCGTTAAAAAATAGTTAAATATAGTTATCAAGTTGTTTTTCACCTATATATTTTACTAGGCTAGTGGATATCATCAGCAGATAAGATTATGTTCATATTACTACAATATGATTATTAAAAAATTAACTATTTTAATTATAAGCACATTTTGCTTATCAATTTAGATTGAAGCTTTGTGATTGAAATGGGCGCTAATTTCAATAAATGATCTGAATGTTTATTCACTTATTGAAAAAAATAGCCAGCAACACTAGTATTTCGTGGAACGGGATAAATTCAAGCAGAAATTTTTCATTAAAATAATTTTGTACCATTAACATGATTTAGCAAATTTTTTGTGATAATGCATTATGTTATCTACCATTGAAATGTTTATTTAAATAAAAAGGTGAGTGTTGATATAATTCGCTTTCTTTATTGGGTTATCAAATGTTAAGTTAACAAAAAAAGTGATTTAACCACTTTTCTATCATTAAGCAATAATAGGAAAAAATGTGAAATATTTTTTAATTTTATTACTTGCTATAGCCATTTTTATTGTTTCCGTGACACTTGGCTCAAGCAATAATCAGATAATAACATTTAATTATTTGATTGCCAAAGGTGACTATCCAATATCAACATTACTAGCAATCCTTTTTGCGGTTGGATTCGTATTGGGTTGGCTTATTTGCGGGGTATTTTACGCTAAGGCATTAATTTCATTATCTAATGCAAGACGTAAAATTAAACGACTAGAAAGTCAATTAGTTGAATCACCTCCAAGTGAACATGACGCTAAAGTGGCGCTTGTTACAAATGAAAAAAGGTAATTTTTTATGTTAGAGCTGTTATTTCTGCTACTGCCTATTGCCGCTGCCTATGGTTGGTATATGGGACGCAGAAGTGCTCAACATGATAAACAGCAAAGTGCCGATCGTTTATCCCGTGAGTATGTAGCTGGTGTTAATTTCTTACTGTCTAATCAACAAGATAAAGCTGTTGATCTGTTTTTGGATATGCTTAAAGAAGATAGTTCGGCGTTTGAAGCTCATTTAACATTAGGAAATCTTTTCCGCTCAAGAGGTGAGATTGAGCGAGCTATTCGTATTCATCAATCCTTGTTTGAAAGTAACTCATTATCATTTGAGCAGAAACTACTAGCCACACAGCAGCTTGGACGCGATTATTTAGCGGCTGGGGTTTATGATCGCGCAAGAAATATTTTTTTGCAGCTAGTTGATGAGCAAGATTTTCGCTTTAGTGCACTCCAATCTTTACTCACTATTTATCAAGCAACGAGCGATTGGCATAAAGCAATCGATGTTGCTGAAAAATTAGTCAAAATGGGCAATCCTCAACTAAAAGAAGAAATAGCTCATTTTTATTGCGAACTTGCGCTCATGGAATTGAGTAGTGACAATCTAGATGGGGCATTTCTTTTACTGAATAAAGCTGCCCAAGCAAATAAAAACGGAGCGAGAGTTTCTATTATGAAAGGACGCATTCATATCGCTCGTGGTGAATATGAAAAAGCAATTTCAATACTTAAGCAAGTTTTTGACCAAGATAGAGATTTAGTTAGTGACACTTTAGCCATGCTTTATGAATGTTATTATCATTTAGTGGCTTGGGATGATTGGGAAGCTTATATCCAGCAATGTGTTGCCGGCGATTGTGGGGCAACTGCACAGCTTTATCTTGCAGAAATAATTGAAAAAAGAAAAGGACCGGAAAAAGCACAAATATTTATTAAACAGCAGCTAGAACGTCACCCAACGATGCGATTGTTTTATAAATTGATCGATTATCATTTAGCAGACGCAGAAGAAGGTAGAGCAAAAGAGAGTTTAGAATTATTGCGCAATATGGTTGGTGAGCAAATTCGTTTAAAACCTGATTACCGTTGTCGTAAATGTGGTTTTACTACCCATTCTTTATATTGGTATTGTCCTTCATGCCGCTCTTGGGATACGATCAAACCAATAAAAGGCCTTGATGGTCAGTGACAACGTAACTGATATTACATTTATTAAATTTAAAAAGGTTAAAAATGATAGCCCGTACGCAAAATAAACTTTCCGTCTCTACTAATTCCCCCGTTATTGTTGCATTAGATTATCATGATCTAACTAAGGCATTATCTTTTGTTGATAATATAAGCCCGCAGGATTGCCGCCTAAAGGTGGGTATGCAGATGTTTACTTTATATGGCCCACAATTTATTCAAACTCTACATAACCGAGGATTTCACGTTTTCTTAGATTTGAAATTTCATGATATTCCCAATACCGTTGCACAGGCCGTTAAAGCTGCTGCAGAAATTGGTGTTTGGATGGTTAATGTACATGCATGTGGTGGCGCTAGAATGATGATGGCAGCTAAAGAAGCATTAGTTGAGTATGGTAAAGATGCACCACTATTAATTGCGGTCACTGTATTAACCAGTATGGAACAAGCGGATCTACACCAGATTGGCATTAAACAAACACCGGCTGATCGCGCTTTGCAACTAGCAAAATTAGTCAACCAGTGTGGGGTGGATGGCGTTGTCTGTTCAGCTCATGAAGCTTTAACACTGAAATCAGCTTGCGGTAATGATTTTTTATTAGTTACGCCGGGAATTCGTCCCACAGGTGCACAAGCGGGTGATCAGCGGCGAATAATGACACCAGAGCAGGCTATTAATGCTGGAGTTGATTATATGGTTATTGGTCGTCCTATTACTCATAGCGCGGATCCAGCGTTAACTCTGACGCAAATTAATCGTTCAATTGGATGGATAAAATGAGTGACTCGCGTTTAGTTTATTCGACAGAAAGTGGCAGAATTGTCGAAACAGAAAAAAAATCATCACCAACAAAAGGCGATGGTATTATTCGTATCAGACGTGAAAGCTCGGGGCGAAAGGGTAAAGGAGTTTGTATTATTACCGGCTTGGGTTTGAAAAAAGATGAATTAATTTTGCTTGCTGCTGAGTTAAAGAAAAAATGCGGTTCAGGTGGCTCAATTAAAGCGGGTAATATTGAGATTCAGGGTGACAAACGGGAGCTTATCAAGCAATTATTAGAAGCTAAAGGAATGAAGGTTAAGCTGGCCGGTGGCTAATCATATTGTTAAATAAAGCCAGATAATTAACTGGCTTTATTGTTGTTTGTTGAGCGCGACTATTATTTAGCGACTTGGTGACCAATTAAACCACCAATAGCAGCACCACCTACCGTGCCTAATCCACTTCCTTCAGTCAGAATAGCCCCACCGACGGCACCAATGCCAGCACCGATAGCGGTATTTTTATCGCGTTTTGACATATTAGAGCAGGCTGTAATAGACATGAGGGAAAAGACCGATATTAATATTAGCAATGTGTGTTTTTTTGAACGCTTCATTCTTCTATCCTATTGATATGATATATTAAATTCAAATTAAACCAAATAGCGACTTTTTTTAATCAGAATTTTCGACAAACCAGTAATGGAATAGCTAAATTAATAAAGTCGCTATTCTGTACAGGTAGCTCGTTATCAACAAGCTATCTGAGGAATGCCCTTAAGCCACAAGTCGTGCAATAATATTGCGGGTTTCCATTCGAACTTCTTCAAGTTGAACGTTAATCACATCGTTAAGTTTATAAACAGCAATACCTTTAATAAGTATAGCGCCTGCTTCTTGACTACACTGTATTTCTTCTCGCACGGGATGTATAAAAGGTGCTGGAATAAAGGCACTAGCGCCATTATCGGTTAAACGAATGCGGATCCCACCTCGAGTAATATCGGTTATTTCAGCAGCAAAAATGGTGTTAGTTTTAGCAAAAGGTTTTAGAAAACGCGCATACAACCAATCACCCACATCGCGTTCAGCTAAACGATTAGCACGCTTGCGTTCAGTAATTTTTGCCAGCAAAGTTTCAGCAGGTTTTGTGACATTATGCTGCTCATTATTTATTATGGCTTTTAATAAACGATGGTTGATGATATCGGTATACTTACGGATCGGAGATGTCCAGGTGGCATAGGCATCAAATCCTAAACCATAATGGGCAGCCGGTGTGGTTTTAATTTCAGCAAAAGCTTGAAAACGGCGTATTCTACTATCTATAAATTGAGTGGGTTGGCCATCTAATAAACGCCGTAAACGGCAAAATCCATCAAGGGTTAACAGTGTTTCTGCATTTTGTTCGATATCACTTTCTTGCAAAATGGCAATAACGTTATCAATTTGACTGGGGTCAAAGCCATTATGGGCATTAAAAATACCAAATCCTAATTTATCTTTTAATACTTTTGTTGCACAAAGATTGGCGGCAATCATCGCTTCTTCGACAATACGATTAGCAATTCGACGTTTTTCCGCCAAAATGTTATTAACATTACCATTTTCATCAAGTACAAAGCGATAGTCTGGTCGATCCTTAAATACCAATGCATGGGCTAGGCGCCAGGCAGAACGTTTTTCGCACATTTCATTGAGCAATAATATTTGCTGTTTGATTATTTCATTTTCGTTTTGCCATTTATCTTGCTGTTCTAACCAGTCAGAAACATCATCGTAAACCAACTTGTTTTTTGATTCGATCCAGGCCAGGCAAAATTGAATATTTTCAGCTAATTGTCCATCTTGCTTGATATCAAATTGACAGACTAGCGCAGGGCGGCGCTCATTAGGGCGTAGAGAGCACAAATCATCCGATAATTCACGTGGTAACATTGGAATATTGAAACCAGGTAAGTAATTGGTATATCCACGCTGTTGGGCTATGGTATCTAACTCACTATTTAGCGGGATATAACTGGTTGGATCGGCAATAGCAACAAAAAGGCGTAATTGATTATCATCAATCCGCTCTATATAAAGTGCATCATCCATATCTTCAGTGCTGGCACTGTCAATAGTAATAAAGTTGAGATGAGTAAGATCATGGCGCTCTGATGTCTGTTCTTCAATTGCGCAGCTTTGCATTTTTGGTGCTTCGCGCTCTAATTGATGTCGACTTAGTGTTACCCACCAAGGGGCGAAATGGTCATCACCATCAGTAATATATTGGGTAATTTCAGCTTGAAACCCACCTTGATTTTTTAATGGATGACGACGAATCTCGGCTATTACCCAATCATTGTGCGCAAAGTCATGACTAAGATGTTGTGCCGGACGACAAAAAATATTTTCTTTTAAAATTGGATGATCGGGTTTGACATAAAGTCGGTTATCACTATTTCTTTTTTGAATTCGTCCTACGAATCGGGTAAGAAAGGGTTCAACTAATTGCTCTGGTTCAACCATTTCGCGATCTTTATTGGTGTGAATAGTGGCGATGATCCGATCACCATGCATCACTTTTTTCATTTGTGGTGGTGGAATGAAATAAGTTTTCGTTCCATCGACCTCAAGAAAACCAAAACCTTTTTCTGTACTTTTAACAATCCCTTCAACACGAGGTGTTTGGGCATGTAATTGCTGTTTTAGCTGCGCTAGCAGCGGGTTATCTTGAAACATACTATCCGTATTTGTGTCATTAAATTAAAATTTACCCACATTTTGCTCAAGTTGAGTGCTGTGGGCAAGCAGAATAATAATATTTGTCACTTTAACAATGGTGTATTTAAAGTTCGTCTTGCAAATACCATTTGTTAATTGTTAGGTTGTTGGGTATTGTTTGTCGTTAAATTCACATAAATCTTCAATAATACAAGCGCCACAGCGTGGCTTTCTGGCAATACATGTGTAACGGCCGTGTAATATAAACCAGTGGTGACAATCCACTTTAAATTCAGTCGGTACTACTTTGAGCAACTTTTGTTCAACCTCGATAACATTCTTACCTGGTGCAAAATTTGTGCGATTACAAACGCGGAAAATATGGGTATCAACAGCAATTGTTGGCCAGCCAAAGGCGGTGTTCAATACCACATTGGCGGTTTTACGACCAACACCGGGTAAGGATTCCAATGCTTCGCGATCTTCGGGGACCGCGCCGTTATATTTATCAATCAATATCTGACAGGTTTTAATAATATTTTCAGCTTTGGTATTAAATAAGCCGATTGTTTTGATATAACGCTTTATTCCATCGAGACCAAGGTCCAGCATTTTTTCAGCTGTATTAGCGACGGGGTAGAGTTTTGCTGTGGCTTTATTGACACTAATATCCGTTGCTTGAGCGGAAAGTAAGACAGAAATAAGTAATTCAAAAGGCGAATTAAAAGTAAGCTCGGTTGTTGGTGTTGGATTGTTATCACGCAAGCGAGTCAAGATGGCTATCCGCTTTTGTTTATTCATATTTTATTTGCTCTTGATCCTTGGCTAAATGACTTTTGTTGGGGAAAGAAGTTGATTTTACAACAGTGAGTTGTTGTTTTTGACTGATATATTTTTTTATTCTTTCATCGATTAAATATTTACCTGCTAGCATCAATCCTAATCCAATGAAAGCCCCAGGGGGTAATATAGCTAATAAAAAAGGCGAATTAAGATGAATAACTTCAATACGTAATATTTTTGCCCATTCTCCTAATAGCAAATTTGCACCATCAAATAATGTCCCGTTACCTAAAATTTCTCGCATTGCACCTAAAAAAAATAGCGCCATTGTCGCACCCACACCCATTGCCAAACCATCGATTGCTGAGTGATAGACATTATTTTTGGCGGCATAAGCTTCAGCCCGCCCAATAACAATACAGTTAGTAACGATCAGCGGAATAAAAATACCTAAAGATTGATATAAACCAACGGCATAGGCGTTTATTAACATCTGCACAGCGGAGACAACCGATGCAATAATCATGACATAAATAGGAATACGTATTTCATTTGGGATCCAATGACGAAATGTTGAGACGGTAATATTGGTAAAAAACAGCACTAATGTTGTTGCCAGTCCTAATCCTAACGCGTTAGTGGCGGTTGAAGAAACCGCTAGCAACGGGCATAAACCTAATAATTGAACCAGTGCCGAATTGTTTTTCCATAATCCTTGGATAAAAAGTTTTTTAGTTTCGTTCATGGTAATTAATTTGAGCATGTTGGATAAGTTGGTAATTTTTGTGGCACTGATTGTATAAACATGGCAGTACGCTTAGTGGCATTAATAACGGCTCTTGGCGTAATAGTGGCACCAGTAAATTGGTCAAAATCACCGCCATCTTTTTTTACTGCCCAATGTGAACTATGTTCTAAGTCAATTTTTTTACCTGAAAAATGATTGATCCAATTTGAAATACGAATATCAATTTTATCACCTAACCCTGGTGTTTCATGATGTTCAGTTACACGGACACCGAGTACTTTACCATGAAAATCAGCTGCGACCAGTAATTTTATTGCCCCTGAGTAACCATCAGGTGCAATACTCTCTATGATGGCCGCAATCGGTTTTCCCGCTTTTCTGGCAATGTAGAGATGATGAGGCAGTGAGCTACCTAATGCTTCATTTTTACTGACTAAATAACACTCTTTGGTTAAATTATTGTCATATAAGTTAGGGGAAATAATTTGATCAAAAAGTTTTTGTTGTTGGATTAGGGCCTGGTTGTCGATGGTACTTTTGGTAATAGTATAAACCGTTGCTGCCAGTCCGGTGGTAGCCGCAGCAAAAACAGCCAATATTAAGCCATGATGTCTAATCGATTTTAACATAACCGTTCCTTATTTATGGCCATAGACACGAGGTTGGCTATAGTGATCAATCAGTGGTACCGCAATATTGGCCAGTAATACCGCAAAAGCAACTGCATCAGGATAACCACCATAAACGCGAATGATCCAAATTAGTAATCCTATCATTGCACCATAAATGATACGGCCACGCGGTGTGGTTGCCGCTGTAACGGGATCGGTAGCAATAAAAAAAGCGCCGAGCATGGTTGCCCCTGAAAATAGATGGAGCATCGGGGAAGCGTATTGTGATGGCATAATCAACCAACTTAGTAACGAGCAGAATAATAGCGTGGCTAAAAATGCCAGAGGAATTTGCCAGCTAATTATTCGGCGACTAAGTAGGATAATACCACCAAACAAATAGGCAATATTAACCCATTGCCAACCAATACCAGCTAATGAACCTTGTAAAATAGGTTGTTGCAGTATTTGACTAATCGAGTGCGTCAATAAACCCGTTTTGAAACTATCTAGTGGTGTCGCTTGACTTATACCATCAAAACCTAGCGTCAATTGGTTTAATGTGGCTCCTGTCGAGGTATGGCCGGTAAAAATCACTTGCAAACTAGCTAACGCATTGGCATGAACAGATTGAAGTTCTATCGGCGGTAGCCAACTAGTCATTTGGACTGGAAATGAGATCAGCAATACAACATAACCTACCATAGCTGGATTAAACGGATTTTGGCCTAATCCGCCATAGATATGCTTAGCAATTAATATGGCAAAAGCAGTACCTAAAACGACTAGCCACCAGGGTGATAAAGGCGGGATACTAATGGCTAATAGTAAAGCTGTTACCAAGGCGGAATTGTCTTTTAAATGGGGTATAACCGGTAATTTTCGTAGCTGTAAAGCGCCAGCCTCAGTAATAAAAGCCGTTATGACAGCGAGTAAAATTTGGTAAATTGTCCCGCTACCAAAAAAGTAAATTTGGCAGGCAATACCGGGAATGGCAGCAATAACCACCCACAACATGAGTTTACTAGTAGTTTGTTTTTCATGTGTAAAGGGCGAACTGGCCATTTTTAACCGGTTCATCCGACGATCAGTAGGTATTGGTCTGAATTTCATTTTTCAGCTCATTTGTTGTTTAAATATATTAGCGAGTTTTACTCTGCGCATCACGTTTTGCTTTAACACGTGCAATCGCTGCGGCAACAGCAGCTTTGCGTGGATCAGTTGATTGCGGTTCTGCCATTGCTTCTATGGCTACGGTAGATTGATTTTCTGCTGCTTTTTTGGCTTTAACACGTGCAATCGCTGCGGCAACAGCAGCTTTGCGTGGATAAGTTGATTGCTGTTCTGCCGTTGCTTCTATGGCTACAGTAGATTGACTTTCTGCTGCTTTTTTGGCTTTAACACGAGCAATCGCTGCGGCAACAGCAGCTTTGCGTGGATCAGTTGATTGCTGTTCTGCCGTTGCTTCTATGGCTACAGTAGATTGACTTTCTGCTGCTTTTTTGGCTGCTTGAATAACACGCAATTGAGCTTTTCTGGCATGGCGAGCTTCAATAGCAGCCTGGTTGTTCAATGACTCAACATTACTATTGTCAGTCTGTTTTTGCTGCGCATTAATTCGCAGCAAAGCGGCGTTAATTGCTGCTTTATCTTTCGTTTCGATCTTAACGGCAGCTTGGTTATGGCGTTGTTGACGTAGAATTTTTTCTCGTTCAAGCCTGGCTTTTTTAGCTTCAAACCGTTTTTTGGCATCAGAGGCACGTTGTTTTTCTCGGGCAATGGCTTTAATTTCTGCTTTTTCTTGTCGATAGTATTGGACGAGAGGAATATTACTTGGGCAAACATAAGCACAGGCACCGCATTCTATACAGTCGGATAAATTATATTTTTCCGCTTTTTCATGCTCCTGGCCTCGACTAAACCAATAAAGTTGTTGCGGTAATAAATTGGCAGGGCAAGCTTGAGTGCAAAGACCACAGCGAATACAAGCTTCTTCAATGGCAGGTTTACCTATTTCTGCCAAAGTTGGAACAAGAATACAGTTGCTAATTTTAACAATAGGTGTGGTTAAATCAGGCAACGTAAATCCCATTAATGGCCCTCCCATAATAACCATCTGTTCTGATTGTGGCACCATACCAACTTGTTGTAATAGGAAATTAACAGGGGTGCCCAAACGAACCCAATAATTGCCTGGATTTTGTATTGCAGTGCCAGTTAATGTTACCACCCGTTCAATTAACGGTTCACCATCGATAATCGCTCGTTTAATGGCAAACACAGTGCCAACATTTTGCATCAATATACCAATGAAAGAAGAGTGAACACCGTGCGGTATTTCCTTACCGGTTAATATCTTAGTTAATTGCTTAGCTCCGCCTGAAGGATACTTGGTTGGGATCACTCTTAATTTAATGATAGCTTGTTGGCATAAAAGTGCTTCTTTTAAGGCAGCTATTGCCGCGGGCTTATTATCTTCAATCCCAATTAAGACTTCTTTCGGTTTTAGTATATGTATCAATATCAGTACACCTTCGATGATTTCATCCGCATGCTCCTGCATTAATCGATCATCGGCGGTTATATAGGGTTCGCATTCTGCTGCGTTAATGATCAAGGTGTTAATTAATTTATTGCCATTTTTCAACTTTGTTGCAGTAGGAAAGCCTGCGCCGCCTAATCCCGCTATGCCAGCTTGTTCGATATGTGACAATAAGACTTTAGCAGAATGTTGTAAGTAGTTGGCTAAAGGTTTACGCTCACACCATTGATCTTTACTATCTGGTTGTAGCCGGATAGAAAGTGTTTTTAGGCCAGAAGGATGTGCTGTTATATGTGGCTCAATGGCAGTGATAGTCCCTGAGGTAGTAGCATGGACCGGGATCCTACGATCACAACCTTTAGTCAGTGCTTGTCCTTTTAATACATAGTCACCGCTTTTAACAATGATATCGCCGGCTGAGCCTATATGTTGTTGGATAGGAATAATCAATTCATCAGCTAAGGGTAGTGTAAGTAACGGAACTTGATTTGATTGAGTTTTCATTTCAGGCGGATGTATGCCACCTGAAAAAGACCAAATTTTTTCTTTATTTGAAGTAAGTTTTTGGAAAAAGTTAAACATTTGCTCGCTCCTTACTAGCAAATGCAACAGTTGGCCTTGAGTTCGATGGGGTAGTAATATTTTTTACTGGAATAGTAGTGAGATCCCATTTCCAGTTTTTGATCGTGGTTTTTATCGGGAGCATAGTAATACAGTCTGTTGGGCAGGGCGCAACACAAAGATCACAACCGGTGCAGAGATCTTCTACCACCGTATGTAAAGCGCGCGTTGTTCCAACAATCGCATCGACGGGGCAAGCCTGAATACATTTAGTGCAGCCAATACAGTTAGCTTCATCAATAAAAGCCACTTTTCGTTCTGGTGTTAATTTATCTTCATCAAGCGCTTGAGGTTCCACATTAAGTAATTCGGCAATTTTTAACATTGCTTGTTCGCCGCCGGGCGCGCATTTATTTATGGTTTCACCATTATTGGCTATTGCTTCAGCATATGGGCGGCAGCCAGGATAGCCACATTGGCCACACTGGCTTTGAGGTAAAATATGATCAATTTTTTCCACTATTGGATCATCTTCTACTTTAAAACGAAGAGCGGCAAATCCTAAAATAAGGCCAAAGATAAAGCCAAATCCGGCAATAATACCGATTGCAATTAATAAAGTACTCATTAGAATTTTACCAAACCACTAAATCCCATAAACGCTAAAGACATTAAGCCGGCAGTAATGAGGCCAATAGATGAGCCACGAAAGGGGGCTGGGACATTTGCCACCGCGATACGTTCACGGATGGCAGAAAATAGTACCATTACTAAAGAAAACCCTGCTGCGGCTGCAAAACCATAAACGGCTGATTGTAAAAAATTGTGCGATTGATTGATATTTAGTAATGCCACGCCAAGAACCGCACAGTTTGTAGTAATTAACGGTAAAAAAATACCTAAAAGACGGTATAGTGTGGGACTGGTTTTGCGTACCACCATCTCAGTAAATTGAACAACAACCGCAATAACTAAGATAAAGCTCAATGTGCGTAAATAGATCAAACCTAATGGTATTAATACAAATGTATCCATAAGCCATGAGCAGATGGATGCTAAAGTCATCACAAATGTTGTCGCAAATCCCATACCAATAGCGGTTTCTAGTTTTTTAGAGACCCCCATAAAAGGGCATAAGCCAAGAAATTTTACCAGTACGAAATTATTTACCAAAACAGTGGCGATAAATAATAAAAAATAATCTGTCATCTGAACGCCTAAATTTTTTTATTTAGTCAGTAGAAGTTGCAAACATAAATGGTCGGCTATGATAGCAACTGATTGTAATATAGGTTATCGATCTTGTGTGAAAGTCAATTTTAGTGAATTAATCGTTTTGAGAAAATAAAAAATAGAGATTGCAGCTAAAAAATAAAGAGGTACGCTAAGTAACTTGGATTACTTGATCTAGCTGTAATGTATGGCTTTAAGTTTATATATGAATGTTTTAAGGGGTTGTTATGAATAAACCTATTAAGGTTGGTTTGATTGGTTACGGTTTTGCCGGTAAAACCTTTCATGTTCCTTTTATTACAACAATAGAAGGATTTCAATTATCGGCTATTGTGAGCAGTGATGAACAAAAAGTAAAAAAAGATTGGTCTAATGTTCCTGTTTTTGCTTCGCTTGAACGACTATTGGCAGAGCAGCCAGAAGTAGATCTGATTGTTATACCAACACCAAATAAAACCCATTTTCCATTGGCTAAACAAGCGCTTGAAGCAGAAAAACATGTCATCGTCGATAAACCGTTTACCTTGACTGTTCAAGAGGCCGTAACGTTAAAACAATTAGCGCAGGCAAAAGGTAAATTACTATCTGTTTATCATAACCGTCGCTGGGATTCCGGTTTTTTAACGGTGAAATCTTTGTTAGAAAATAAAACATTGGGTGAGTTGAAATATTACGAATCACATTTTGATCGTTATCGGCCTGAAGTTCGTCAAAGATGGCGAGAATCAAAAGAGGCAGGCAGTGGTCTATGGTATGATTTGGCGCCGCACATGCTTGATCAAGTATTGCAACTTTTTGGCAAACCTAAATCGATTATGGCTGATATAGCGATGATTCGCCCAAATGCCGAAGCGGTTGATTATTTTCATGTTTGCTTAAATTATTTAACTATCAAGGTTGTTTTACACGCAACCACTGTCGCAGCGGCAGAGTCACCCGTTTATCTACTTCATGGCATGAAAGGAAGTTATATCAAGTATGGTTTGGATCCACAAGAAGAATGCTTAAAAGCAGGACTGTTACCAACAGCAGAAGATTGGGGTAAGGATAGTCGCGATGGACGTGTGACACTGTCACAAAATGGCGAGCTGGCTGTTGAGCCATTAGAAACTGAACAGGGTAATTATGGTATGTATTATTGTGCCATTCGTGAGGCAATCAATAACGCTGCACCTAATCCAGTTACTGCCGAAGAGGCTATTTTGGTAATGAAATTGATTGAAGCTGGGATAGAGTCGGCGAAAATGCAACACACAGTAGAGCTGACACTTTAATTTCATTCATTTTGTCTATTCTTATTTATAAATATTAAAATATTAAAGGAAGCATTATGAGTTGGTGGCGTCGTTTACAAATTGACTATTTTTTACTGTTTATGCTAATGACCATCATGCTCGCTTCCTTTTTCCCTTGTCAAGGTAAAGTAAAAATCGTATTTCAGTATTTAACGACCATCGCTATTGCAATACTTTTTTTTCTCCATGGCGCAAAACTTTCACGCCAAGCTATTTTAGCCGGTGTTGGTCATTGGCGATTACATCTGTTAATTTTTACCAGTACCTTTATTTTGTTTCCTCTTATTGGTTTAGCATTAAAGCCTTTGGTGGCTGATTGGATCTCACCAACTATTTATATCGGATTTCTTTACCTTTGCGCCTTACCGGCGACAGTACAGTCTGCAATTGCGTTTACTTCTGTTGCCGGCGGAAATATTGCCGCTGCAATTTGTAGTGCATCTGCTTCCAGCTTACTAGGGGTGTTTTTGTCGCCAATATTAGTGAGCATCTTGATAGATATTGATAATCATCAACGGATTAATTTGTTGTCAAATATAGGTGCTATTTTATTGCAAATTATGCTGCCATTTATATTAGGCCATTTGTTCAGGCCTTTAATGGTAAAATGGATTAATCGCTATCGAAAATTGATTACTATTTCTGATCGTTCATCTATTTTATTAGTGGTGTATGTCGCTTTTAGCGAGGCAGTTATTGAAGGGATTTGGTATAAAGTTGATGGCTGGTCGTTGCTATTGATTGCGGTAATTGGTTGTTTTCTATTGGCTATAGTGGTTTTATTTAATATTTTCACTGCGCGCTATTTTGGCTTTAGTAAAGCAGATGAGATCACAATAGTTTTTTGTGGCTCTAAAAAGAGTTTAGTTAATGGTGTCCCAATGGCTAATATACTCTTTCCTCCTCATCTGGTTGGTATTATTTTACTACCGGTGATGATTTTTCATCAAATTCAATTAATGGTGTGTGCGGTATTAGCACAATGCTATGCTAAGAGAGCCGTTAACGTTAATGATTAATTAATATTATTTAATTGATGATATATATCCATTTAATTTAGCTCTTTCATTTTGTATTTTTTCTTCTTGGTGAATTTGTTTAACTTGTAAAAGTTTCTGACTTAATAGAAAAGGGCAGACAGGTAAAGACAAGCTTTCAGCTGAATGTATGTTTTTTGGTGTTCCTTGTAGGGCGACATTTTCTGTCGTGGAGTTGTATTCTAGATTAAGGCGCGAAGTTAAATGATAATGATGATAATTTTTTATTTGAATTGAACTGTCAAGATTAAGACGTAACATTAGTTGATGATAAAATTTAGCTTTACTTGAACCAATGGTTGTTGAAATATGAATATTATTTAGTACAAAACAATTTTTTATTTTTTTTATTTTACTAATTAAAGCGTTTTTTTTTAATTGATTTTGCTGCTGGCTATTTTTTATTAAAGGCCGATCTTTAATAATATTAATTTTATTCGACATAAAACCACCTCGGATATTAAAATTGATGCAAAAGAGCCAGTATTTTAACTGGCTCTTGTCATTTTACTAAGTTTTAATTTGATTGTGGTGGGGTTTTCGGTATGGTTGATGGCTGATAGGAGGGGTTGTCCATTAAGCCGATATTAATTAAAAACTGTTCTAATTTAAATTTCTGCTTATTCATTTCCAGTTCATCACCAGCATATTCAATATCCATAGTCATATTATCTTTTGTTACCAACATCCACGGCAGGAATGGTCTGTTTTCATTCAATTGTGCTTTTTTCTCATCACTGAGAAAATATTCAGTTGGTGACATAAAGACATTTTGTTTAGCTGAACTTTCAAATTCACTAATTTGTGCGGTTGCTTTCTGGCTAAACAATGTTTTTTGTTCTGCTGTGGCAATTTTGTCATCTGAACTGAGTACTTCTATTTGGCTAAGCATTTCTATCAACATTGGTTTTGATAAATCAACATTGATATTAAAATGATTAAATAGCGCTTTTATTACCTGATCATATTGATTATTTTTGCTATAAACAGAAAGTTGATTCAACGTCCAAGGCTTCATATCTATATCTATTTTGATATTGCTCTCACCGGCACTATTTTTCCAATAAAAGGGTTCGATGACAATTCGCGGGCTATTCTTTAATAAGCTAGGTAAGTTATCTATTAATAATTGGGCGAAGATGGTATCCGCATTATAAAGAGGATTACCATTAGCTAAATTGTGAGCAATTTCATCATTATAATTTTTTAAGAAATTACCAAAAGCCTTAGCATCCATTCTTTCGATTAATAACGTAAGCTCACCAGAACCTAAATTTTGCTCTTTAGCGATAAAATCATTGATGCTATAAGAAATTTTACCGTCAATGTTATCGCCTTTTAATACAGAATCTAAGTTAATAGCAAAGTTTTTAAATGAAAATTTAATGTCGTCGCTGTTAAAATTAATATCGGAAATATTCAGCGTCTGTTTGCCAGAATAGAAATTAAACGGAGTCAGAGATAAATCACTTTGGATGTTGAGTCCTTTAAGGATCATGTTTTCCGTTTTCTCTTTATTACCGATAACAAAATTATCACTAACAACGGAAACTTTTATATCTTTAAGATCGGTATTGCCCACATAACTGATTGTACCACCGCTAAACGTTATATTTTTGCCATAACTATTACCGTCTAGTGGACTTAAGTTTAAATTTGCATCTAGGCCTTCATTAAAACCGACATCAACATTACCAGTTATAAAAGCTTGCTCTTGAGTATATTTGAATAGTTCTTCTGTGGTTTCATTTTTAACAAGTTCAATAGTGGCTGAGGCTAACCTTGGTAATAGATTAAGTTTAACTATTTTGCTAATAGGAAAAGGGCCATGAAAGATTTTTGTGGCAAACTTAACAATGGTATTTTTTCCTTCTTCATTCTCTTTTATATTAATAATGATATCTGCGTTAGAAGTGAAAAGTCCACGCTGATAATTTTCTGTTTTAACATTAATATTAGCTTCTGGTGCATTATTCTTTAGTGTAGTGTTAGTACGTTCAATGAAAGCATTAAATTCTCCCTCAATTTTTTTTCCAGTATACCAAGAGCCAATTGTCCAAATTATGGCAACAATTACAATGACACTTACAGCTACTAACGATTTCTTCATATATCCATCCCTTAAGGATTTTAGCGAATAAAAGCGATCAAATTTATAAAATATATTATATACAGCTTTGCATGTATTTTAATTTTTGCTAATAATTAAAAACTCTGGCCAGTTTACCTTTTCCATTAAGCATAATTTGTCTTTCGGATGCGGATATAAATATAGATTCACCAGATAGAATTTCGGCAGTTTGCTTTTCTGAGGTGATTGATATCTTACCTTCAACACAAAATAAAATTGTTGCTGAACTGTTCTTTATTGTAGTCAATTGATTATCAATGAGATATAAAGAAAAAGCAAAATCATCGACTGGAATGGGATAACTACATTCATTATTGTTTATATTCGGTTGTAATAATAATGTGTTGCAGGGTTTGGCAATGAAATCTATATTAGCCAGTAATTCAGCAATATCAATATGCTTATTAGTTAATCCCGCACGTAGTACATTGTCAGAATTAGCCATCACTTCTAATCCAACGCCTTCAATATAGGCATGCGGCGTTCTGGCATAAAGAAACATCGCTTCACCAGGTTGTAATTCAATAATATTCAGTAACAATGGTACAAATAATCCATTATCGTCAGGATATAGAGTCAGTATTTTTTTGATTGTGCGCCATGGCTCCTCTTGTTTTTGTTGTACAACAGATTTTAAGGCGGTAAGTAGCGGTTGTTTTTCTCTTGTTGTCAGGCTTAATAAATGGCTAAAAAGTTGTGCTAGTTGAGTTTCTGTTGGTGTTTTTAAAAATAGTTGAATAATTGGTGAAGCTACTGCAATTGGTAGCAATAAATTAGCGATTTCTTTTAAAGGGCGAAATGAATTTAGTGCTTTGAAGGGCGTTAAAGCGTAAATTAATTCAGGTTTATGATTGTCATCTTTATAATTACGAGTTGGACTATCAAGGGAAATCCCCGCAGCGTTTTCACGCCTAAACCCCGCTTCGGCAGCAATTTTATCTGGATGCACCTGGATTGAAAGTGGCTGAGCTGCGCAGAGTACTTTAAATAGAAAAGGTAATCGATGAAATTTTTGCGCAATTTTTTCACCGAGGTAATATGTTGGATTGGTTGTAATTAGTTTATCTAACGATATTTTTTGCTGATTATTAATATCTTCGACAATCGAGCTGGCCTTAGGATGTGCTCCCATCCATAATTCAGCCATCGGTAAATGCTGAGGATTTTTGATATGGTAAAGCTTAGTTAGGGCATCTTTACTTCCCCAGTCATAGTATTGAATTTTATTGATCATTTTAAACATATAATACTGCTCTTAGTTGATAAAAATTTATTTTTAACTGTAATGCAATAAACTCGCTTATCTCTCACATTTTAAATTAAAAATAGTGCATGATTTCAAGTACAATTAGTTTATCTGCAATGATGGATTATGCATATCCAATTATTTTATGCTAAGGAGATAACAATAATGTCAGAATATCGCATTGAAAAAGACTCAATGGGTGAAATTAAAGTCCCAGCAGATAGGCTATGGGGCGCGCAAACTCAACGTTCGCTGGAGCATTTCCGTATCTCAGTGGAAAAAATGCCAGTTGCCTTGATCCATGCATTGGCATTAACTAAAAAAGCAGCAGCTGAAGCAAATACCGATTTAGGTTTGATAGCAAAGGATAAAGCTAATGCTATTATCGCCGCTGCTGATGAAGTCTTAGCGGATAAGCATATGGCTGAATTTCCATTAGCCATCTGGCAAACTGGCTCTGGTACGCAAACTAATATGAATATAAATGAAGTCTTAGCGAACAGAGCGAGTGAAATTTTAGGTGGAAAAAGGGGTCAGCAACGTTTAATTCACCCGAATGATGACGTAAATAAAAGTCAGAGTTCTAATGATGTATTTCCAACGGCAATGCATGTGGCCGCAGTTATTGCTTTATACCAACATCTGTTACCTAAATTAAAAGAACTACAAACTACTTTTGAGCAAAAATCTACCGCTTTTCATGATATTGTCAAAATTGGCCGCACGCATCTTCAAGATGCAACACCTTTAACTCTAGGCCAAGAAATATCGGGCTGGGCAGCCATGCTAGCTCATAATATTCGGCATATCGAAGAAAGTATTCCTCACCTTTGCGAATTAGCCTTGGGTGGAACCGCGGTTGGTACAGGTTTAAACACCCATCCTGAATATGCGGTTAAAGTCGCCAATAAAATTGCAACATTATCCGGTTTGCCGTTTGTCACTTCGCCTAATAAATTTGAAGCTTTAGCGACTTGTGATGCTTTAGTGCATGCCCATGGCGCTTTAAAAGGTTTAGCAGCTTCATTAATGAAAATCGCTAATGATGTAAGATGGTTAGCATCAGGTCCTCGTTGTGGTATTGGGGAAATTATGATCCCTGAAAATGAGCCTGGTAGTTCGATAATGCCAGGAAAAGTTAATCCGACCCAGTGTGAAGCATTAACTATGCTTTGTGCGCAAGTTATGGGTAATGATGTAGCTATTAATATTGGTGGTGCATCAGGTAATTTTGAACTTAATGTCTTTCGACCCATGATTATTGATAATTTTTTACAATCAGTGCGTTTATTAGCGGATGGCATGCTGAGTTTTAATGATCATTGTGCTAAGGGTATTGAGCCTAATCGTCAGCGTATAGACAAATTATTACACGAATCATTAATGCTAGTTACTGCACTAAATACCCATATTGGTTATGATAAAGCGGCTGAAATCGCCAAAAAAGCACATAAAGAAGGATTAACCCTTAAGCAAGCGGCATTAAAACTTGCTTATTTAACTGCAGAAGAGTTTGATAGTTGGGTGCGGCCTGAAAATATGGTAGGTAGTATGAAAAAGTAGTTTTATTCTTTAGAAAGAAAACCGAGCTATTATCTCGGTTTCTTTATTTAAATCTCTTGATAAAGATGTAATCGAGCAATAATTAATTTTAGTTTTTTATTTTTTGGTTTATGTTTTATTTTTATATTATTAATATCATAGTCAGAAAGTGTACCTAATTTTGTCACATGTTTTGTATCACAACTGAACGATAAAAGTGGAAGAGGGCAAGCATATTGCACTTGTCGTTTTTCATTTGCGTACCAAACTCTAGCAATCGGCTGAACTTTTACCGGGCGTTGTATTTTTAATATGGCATCATTAGGAATGCTATTTATGTCTTGGATCTCTTTTTCAACTAAATGACGCCATTGTTGCTTAGTATATGCCGACATTGCTTTTTCAGATCGATAGTTTTTATGTAGTCGTTCAAGTATTTGCACTTTTGTCACTTTATTAACGATCTTTTTATTAGCCCAGCCAAAATTTATGCTATCGGGTGAGTCGATATAATTTATTTTACGATAGGCATTAAGGGTAATTAATCCATGCAATTGTTGGTGAATAAATTCAAAACGTTGTTCTTTTTTTATCCCTGATTCACAAGTGACAATATCTTTTAATTTTGTTTTTAACTTATTAATTGTTTCCAATTGTCGTTTTATAACTGAATAACGTTGTGCTGAAAGATGAAAACATAACGCCCCAGGTAGCCTGATTGCGGTTTTATTACTAATGTGGTGCGGATTATCATGAATAAATAATCTATTATAG
The DNA here is from genome assembly GCF_029873475.1 of Arsenophonus sp. aPb. Lineage (NCBI taxonomy): Bacteria > Pseudomonadati > Pseudomonadota > Gammaproteobacteria > Enterobacterales > Morganellaceae > Arsenophonus > Arsenophonus sp. aPb. The sequence goes on along the minus strand of NZ_CP123499.1, from coordinate 1,597,922 downwards.
TTTGTCAATGCTAAGTCTAAAGCTGTATCTCCTGTCAAAGTGCTAATTGTTATTTGATTAATATCATTATTTTCATCTCCTTTCTTGGTCTCAGGTAATTTAAATACAATGGCAGAGGTTAAAGATAAGCTATTAAGTTCGGTTAAAAAATCGACTAATTCAACTTTCAATAAATCAAAACATTTTGATAATTTATATCTTGCATCATATTTCATATTAAATATCTTCATTTAGTTACAACATACTATTTATTATAACCAAAAAATACCTAACCTACTAAGAAAATAATCAAATTTCTACAGATTACATAACAAGCTATTATGACCAAAATCTCTACTTGTGCAGTTCAAGGGATCAGAGCAAATTTACTAATGGCTAGGGTAGGTATAAAAAACAAATCAAAAGGTAGGATTTGTCTTAGCTCACATATTTGGTTTAATACTGACCATAAATTAACAAAGTAGTACATCTCTTAATCAAAAGGTAATTAATGAAACTTATTAACTTATTTTTTACTCTTTTCACTTGTTTTTGTACTAAAAGCTATGCCTCAAATATAAAACATTCGACATCACATGAAAGTATTTTTCAGCTTTCAAATATTATTATCTATTATCAGCAACTGTTAGCCACCAATCCGATAAAATATTCTATATATGGTCGGGATAAAATAGACGATGTAGAACTTATAAAATACAAAATGGTATCTCAAGTATGGTCACCAGAAAAATTAGTTCCTCCGCAAACTTGGCTTCATAATCTTGATATATATATTCCCACAATACCAAAGCCTAAATATGCTCTTATTATAATTAATGGTGGGGGAAGGTATAATCACAAGAATTTTTTGCCAGATTTCAATAAAGAAATGCTTCTCAATATAGCAAAAAAAACTAATACTATTGTTATTTCAATTAATAATATCGTCAATGGCTATGTTATATCGAATGATGATAATAAATTTCTCAATGAAAATGATCAACAATATGATCTTATTGCCCGTAATTGGGCGCTATTTATGAATAATCCTGAGAGGAGAGTATTACCATTAGATATACCTATGACTGCCGTTGTTTCACAGACTATTCGATTTACTAAACAAGAATTAAAAAAATGGAATATCAATAAATTTATTGTATCAGGCGTATCAGCTCGAGGATGTACGGCATGGTTAGCTGCTATTGCCAATTCTGATATAGCTGCCGTCGTTCCTATTGCTAATGATGGCCTTAATACTAATAAAATGCTAAAACATGTATATCGGAGTTATGGTAAAAATTGGCCATTCGCATTTCTTCCTTTTTATAATCAAAAAATTGATCAAATGATTGGCTCATTTCATTTTTTAAAGCTAATGCAAATAGTTGATCCTCTACAATATCTTAATTCAAATCATCAAAACCGACTTAGCATACCCAAATATATTATTAATGCGAGCAGTGGTGACTTTTATACCCCAGATAATTCTCGTTTTTATTACGATAAATTGCCGGGCACCAAATCATTAAGGATCATACCCAATACCAATCATATTAATATATTAGCTTTTACCGCACCTTCTTTAATATCATTTATTAATCGCTTAAATAGAAATGTACCATTACCAAAATTGAGCACTTGTATTAGTAAAAATAAGCTTACTGTTCATTTCTCAGAAAAACCTGTCAAAATTACCCGCTGGATGGCAAAAAATCCCGTTGCAAGAGATTTTCGTTACTCATGCGGTATAAGATATTTGCCATCATCAATCAAAATTGGCAAAGGTGAAAATATAACTGTTGCTATGAATACTAAAATAATGGGTTGGCAAGCAACTTATATTGAAGCTATCTTTAGTGACGGTTATGTCGCTACAACAGAAGTATACATCACACCGGATGAAAAATTCCCAATAACTGCGCCGCCAGCAAAAAACTCAAGTTGCCAAACATTGCCAGGGCGAATATAACAATGGATATTAAAGTTAATTAGTACAGATTTAAATGAATCAAAGTCTTAATTAAAGCACAAAGTTTTGTATTTAATTAAGACCCTCAATTTATATTTTCCTTAATTTGATACTAATAATTAAACCAAGTGACGTTAAAAATATAATAAAACCAATAATTCCATTCCATTTCCAATTACTCCAAAATATGCCGCCTAGAGTGCCGGCTATACTGGATCCACCATAATAGCTGAACAAATACCATGATGATGCCTGGGCTTTAGCTCGCTTTGCACGTTTTCCAATCCAGCTACTGACAATAGCATGAGCAGCAAAAAATCCTACCGTCAATATCACCATTCCTAATATAATAATTATGATGGGGGAAAAAAAAGTAATTGTGATACCAATAAACATTAAACAAATCGCAATAAATAAAATATCTGCATAGTTATATTTTAAGGCTAGAAATCCTGCTTTAGACGCGCTGTAGGTACCGGCTAAAAAGATGAAAGATAATAATCCAATCATAGTCTGACTAAAATTATAAGGAGCTTCCAATAACCGATAACCTATATAATTATAGAGAGTTATAAAACTTCCCATAATGATAAAACCAATTATAAATAAAAAAGGTAACCCCTTATCTCTAAGGTGAACTCTAAAATTAACCCATAGGAAACGTGGACGAACTGACGTTGCTCTAAAATGTTGTGAAGGCGGTAATAAACGCCAAAAAATAATGGCGGCGATAAAGGTAAATAAACTAAATACAATTGTTGCTATTCGCCAAGAAAAATGATCTGTTAGAATACCGGTAATCAAGCGCCCGCTCATACCACCTATGGAGTTACCACTGATATATAATCCCATAGAAAGTGCTAAGTAATTGGGATGAATTTCTTCACTGAGGTAAGTCATAGCAACTGCCGCAACACCACTTAAAGCAAGACCAACCAATGCTCTGGTTAATAAAATACCATCCCAACTTTGCATAAAGGCACTGATAAAGGTAATAATAGCCGCACTCAGTAAAGCGAGCACCATGATATTTTTGCGGCCTACCGCATCGGAAAGGGGACCAGTAACAAGCAATCCAAGCGCAAGTAGGCCAGTACACAATGAAAGGGACATGCTAGATTGGGCGGGTGTTATTTTAAACTCACTTGATAAAATGGGTAGTATTGGTTGTACAAAATAGAGTAAAGCAAAAGTTGATAATCCCACCATAAAAAATGACAAAGTAACACGTATATAAAGAGCATCACGATATTTTATATGATGCTGAAAATTGTCTTTTCGGCAACTGTCATTCTCTTTGTTGTCTTGTTGAGATTTTTTCATCTAATACCTAATAATTATTCACTAATAATTGATACCAGAATAAATAAAATGCCATATTTTGTCCAATATATAATTTTAATAAGCTTATTAAAAATAACAAAATAAATATAAAAAGCTAGCGTTGTTTAAATTAATGAAATTTTAATTAAAATAAGAGACAAAGTTTTTGTAAATACTATTTTTCCATCGACTCTTCTACATATTTATTCTATCAATTCTAAATTAATCTCTTAACTCAATAAGTTTGAATAAAATTTAATTAATCATCATGAAATACCCAGATACTTATCTTTTTTTCATCATTAAAAAAATTATCTTTTATTAATCAAAGCGATACTGAAATATTTTGTCAAATTTAAGTAAAATTTCCTATATCAATATATTTTTACTTTTCATTAGCATTATCTCTATAAATTTCTCCTTTATTTTTATATTAAAAGATATGAATTAATATCTTAACACTCTAAAATTATTACTGCGCTATTATACAATTCATGAAAATAGAACTGAGCAGAAGGAAAGAGCAATTATGGCGAATAAAATAACGAGTCAAGTAAAGTGGCTACCATTAGTAATTATCACTATAATCGCAACATTTTTTTGGTATCAAAACCCACCAACAGGATTAAGTTTTGCTGCCTGGCAGACCGTTATTATTTTTGTGGCAACTATTGCTTCAATTGTTGCTAAAGTATTACCCATCGGGGCCATCGGCCTAATCGGAATGACCATCTTTGCCCTTAGTCACGCCGCCGGGGATGAAAGTGCAAGTGATGCCATTATAACTGCACTAAGTGAGCTTAATAGTAGTTTAATTTGGCTTATTGTAGTTGCTTTTATGATTGCTAGAGGTTTTATTAAAACCGGCTTAGGACGACGAATTGCATTACAAATGATCCGGTTATTAGGTAAAAGAACTCTAGGATTAGCTTATGGTCTCGCGGTGGCTGATTTGATTTTATCTCCTGCAATGCCAAGTAACACAGCACGCTGTGGTGGTGTTATTTATCCGATTGCTGATTCATTAGCACGTAGTTTTGATTCCCACCCAGAAAATGAATCACGGCGTAAAATAGGAACTTTTCTGATAACTTGTATTGGCAATATTAATGATATTACTGCGGCAATGTTTATGACAGGCTATACGGGTAACTTACTCGCTGTTAAACTAGCCGCTAATGCAGGTGTTACCTTAACCTGGGGTAGCTGGCTATTAGCAGCCATCATTCCTTGCCTGATCTCATTTATTGTTATTCCTTTATTAGCCTATTGGTTAGTTCGGCCGACTATTAGTCATACTCCAGATGCGCCAAAAATCGCACATGATGAATTAAAAAAAATGGGGACAATGACACGTAATGAATGGTTAATGTTAGCTAGCGTATTGTTGCTGCTTATATTATGGATATTTGGTGATGTATTAGGTATTGATCCTACAACTGCTTCTTTTGCTGGTTTATCTGTATTACTACTTGCCGGTGTACTAACTTGGGAAGATGTAAAAAAAGAAAAAGATGCTTGGGATACACTTATCTGGTTCGCCGCTTTATTAATGATGGCTAATGAGTTGAAAATTCTAGGATTTACTACCTGGTTTGGCAATCTTATTGGTGACAGTCTCAGCCATAGTATGCAAAATACTAATTGGGTTATTATTCTTTTAATGCTTAATGCCGCCTATTTTTATATTCACTATTTCTTTGCCAGCGGTAATGCTCAAATTGCTGCACTTTATGCCGTCTTCTTAGGAGTTGGTATCAATTTAGGTATTCCCACTGTTCCAACGGCATTAATGCTCGCTTTTTCTAGCAGCCTTTATTGCTCTTTAACCCAATATTCCCATGCTCGTGGACCTATTCTTTTTGGCGCAGGCTATGTTCCAACAGGGGTATGGTGGAAAGTTGGTTTTATTATTAGTTTAGTCAATCAAGCTATTTTTCTTACAATTGGCCTATTATGGTGGAAAGCGGTAGGTTTTTATTAGAACAATATTTACGGCATAAAAGCGTATATTTATGCCGTAAATTGTAGTTAAAAGTAATACTATCGATTAAGATAATTGTTATTAATACTTGTCTCTATAAGATGTTTTTTTCATAACTGCATTCCAGATCACAAAATAAAAGCTAAAATTCACATATAAAAAAAATGCTCTTCATAATTGCAATTGATTTTAATAAATTGAGTAAAATTTATATGAATGAGCAAGTAGGGCATACTGATCAAATAAAACAGATCAACTTAAAGCTTGTCTATCGACTTATCGATCAATTTGGATCTATTTCTCGAATATCTTTGGCCAAAAAAACCCAACTAGCGCCAGCTAGTATCACCAAAATTACCAGGGAGCTTATCAATGCTCACTTAATAAAGGAGGTCGAATTTCCTGATTTAGGTTTTAGGGGGAGACCAATAACTGGTTTAGAAATTGTTAGCCAAGGTTGGCAGTTTTTATGTATTAGAATTAATAAGGGTTCACTAATTCTATCGCTATATGAACTAAATAATAAACTTTTACATGAAGACATTACTGAGCTTATTGCCAATGATAATCATTCATTTAACGAGCAGCTATTAACAAAAATCGAATATTTTTTTTATTGCTATCAAGACTGTTTAGAGCGATTGGTAGCAATTAGTGTAATTACTAATGCTATTATTAATTCAATCGATGGCATTATAATTAGCTCACCTTACTATAGTATTAAAAATTTTCCACTAAAAGAACGATTAGAAGCACGCATTGGTCTACCTATCTATTTGCAAAACTGCACTACCGCCTGGACCATGAGTGAATTTTTTTCCGATACATCTAAGTATAAAAAAAATATAATTCAAATCGTGGTTGATGATCATGTTAGCGCTTGTATTGTTACTAAAGGAAGTATCCTACCTTTAGGTAATAGTCATGCGATTGAAATTGGGCATATAAATATCAATTTTGACGGTGTAGATTGCTATTGTGGTAATCAAGGTTGTTTGGAAACCGATATTGCGATCCCACAAATATTAAAAAAAGCGCGATCAATCGCTCATCAATATCCCGATTCTATCCTTAATAAAGACAAAATCTCTATCAATGATTTTTGTCAGGCTATTAATCTACAAGATCCAATTGCTGTTGATATTCTGGAAAAAGTAGGCCGGCAAATCGGTAACACCCTTGCTGTAATGGTTAATATTTTCAATCCCCAATTAATTTTAATTGGCTCGCCTTTAAATGAAGTAAAAAATCAGCTATTTCCTATCATTACCAAACATATTTTACAAAAATCTTTACCTTGTTACCAAAATAAAATGTCCCTGGTAGCTACTAAATTTAGTAATCAAGGAACATTATTAGCTACCGCTATTATCAAAGATGCATTATATAATGGTTCTCTACTGGCTAAATTAATAGAAGGATAAAAATTTGGTAAAAACTAATCAAGTAAAAAATTGAGCTAACGCAATTTTCTAAAAAATACAATATCTTAAACTTCATCAAAATTTCTTAATCTATTATAGATAAGGTTTAAGATATGTTGACAAGTTTATTTATAACCGGAACAAATACCAATGTAGGTAAAACAATTGCTACCCGTGCCTTATTGCAAACGCTCAACGATAACACAAGTAGTGCAATAGGTTATAAACCTATTATAAAGACAAAATTTCAAAAGACATCAGTCCAAGATGAACTAAACAAATTTACCAGTACTATTATACAATCATCACCGATTACTCTAACTGCTAATGAAATAAAGCCGGTAATTATTCAAAATAGCCAAGAGAAAGAGTCTGTTATTGATTTTAATGAAATTAATAAAAAAATAACTATTTTAAGACAAAAAGCTAATTATATTATTATTGAAGGTTGTGGAGGTTGGCGCCACTTACTTGATCAGCAAATGTTTTATTCCGATTGGGTAATCCAACAAAAAATACCCGTTATTTTAGTTGTTGGTATACAGCCCGGCTGTATTAACCATGCTGTATTAACAGCACACGCTATTATTCAAGACGGTATTCGCTTAATTGGATGGATAGCAAATCGTATTAATCCAGGATTAACTTGTTATGCGCAAATTATTGATAGGTTACAGCGTCACATACCGGCGCCAAAACTAGGGGAAATTCCTTATTTACTACGGCCGGAAGAACGAAATTTATCTGAGTATATAGATAAAAAACTGTTAAAAAACATGATGAAAAATTGCTAATACTAAAAAAGGGTGCATCCAATGTCACCCTTAATCATTAAGTACTAATAATGCAGTAAACGGCTATAAACAATTTTAAATTTATCATCGTGACAATGACCAACAACCTTAACTTTTGTTGCATCTACTTGTTTAGTTGGTAAAATTTCTAGTTTAAATGCATCCAAGGAAACGCCTTTTTTAACAATTTTGTCTGTAATATTCTGCTTAATATCTTCACAAGAAGGTGATGCTAGTGCCATCCTTGGTACGACAAAACATAGCAGTAAGCTTAATAAAAATATCTTTTTCATGTCCATTTCCTTAATGTTTAAAACATTTTTAAGGACGTATAGGTTGTCCTGTATTACTGTCCAAACAACGTTTAGTTTTAGATTCCCAATAAGCATTTAATTTACTACTTTTATAGCAAGCTTCGCTTTCGTCGATTGCCTTATCTAATTTATCAAACTCCTTTTCTGTCCGTTTATTGACTTTTTTACGTAATAGTTGCGTTTCATTCCATTGCTCTTTCTGTTCACGCGCTTGTTCTTTTGTTAAATCACTATTACCATCATGAACAAATAATTCTACCGCAGAAACAGTTCCGATAGACAAATAACCAGCCAATAAGGCTAATATTGATATACTCTTAAACATAATTTACCACCTTCTTGTTAGTACAAAAATATTTGTCCTAGTTAATTAGAGCTATATTATAACAAAATATATTTAAAAATTATTAATTATCATTATAAAATTCTTTATTTATGCTTAGGCCAGCAAAAGATTGGCAAACAGGCATCATTTCCAAAATATTAATATTGACATGCCCAGGTAATGTTGAAACCCATAAAACAGCTTCAGCAATATCTTCTGCTGTTAAAGCATTGGCACCTTTATAAGTCTCGGATACTTTTTCTGCATCACCTTTAAATCGTACATAAGAGAATTCCGTTCCAGATACCAAACCTGGCTCAATATCCGTTACTCTTATTTTTTTACCTTGTAAATCAGCACGTAAATTTAAAGAAAATTGTTTTACAAATGCTTTAGTGGCTCCATAAACATTTCCTCCCTTATATGGCCAGTTAGCTGCAATCGAACCAATATTGATGATATGGCCATGATTAGCAGCTACCATTCCTGGTAATATTGCACGGGTCATATGAACTAATCCTTTCACATTGGTATCAATCATAATATCCCAGTCATCTGTATTAGCCGTTTCAGCAGTATCTAAGCCTAAAGCCAGCCCAGCATTATTTACCAGTACATCAATTTTTTTAAAATTTAAGTTGTTAACTGCATCATTAATGGCTTGCTTATCCATTACATCTAACAGGATAGGGTGAAAATTTTTTCCTAACTGCTGATGCAGTTTTTTTAACCGTGTTTCTCGTCGACCTGTGCCAATAACAATGTGGCCATTAGCAATAAATTTTTTAGTTATTGCTTCACCAAACCCTGCGGTAACACCAGTGACAAAAATTATCATTATTTACCTTCTTTTATTTTTTGCTTCTAATTAGGTGTAAGTAAAAAACCTCACATGAAAAGAGTCAAGTGATATCTTTAACGCATGCTAGCTACGTATTAAAGTTATATTCTGTCAAATAAGAAAAATACTTAGAACATTAAATTAACAAATAGATAGAATAAACTTACACATATCTTATACTAGATGAGCAAAAAAACGCTGATAGTCGCTAAATCAGCCATTCTAAAATGCTTTCAAGGAAAATTTTTATAATAGGATTTTTTATGAAAAAAACTATCAAGTTAGTACTCAAGATATTTCTTGCTTTACTTTTATCAATATTAATTTATTTTGCCTATATAAAAATAAATAGTGATAAATTATGGCAAACGATTAATCAACAATGTATTCCTCAGTTTAAAAATGGCAACTTACAATCGCCATGTATCAAAGTTGACCAACGACACCGATATGTTATTTATAAGGATATAAAGGGGCCATTACATGATTTATTATTACCATTAGATAAAATCTCCGGCATTGAAAGTCCTATTTTACAACAAAAAAACACAGAAAATTATTTCATGCTAGCATGGCAAAATCGGGATCTATTTATAAAATCAGCGAATAAACCTATAAATGAGCAATTTCTTTCTCTCGCTATAAACTCAAAATATGGTCGCACGCAAGAACAACTACACATTCATCTAGCCTGTTTAAAACCAGAAGTCTATCAAACCATAAAAGAAAATGAGCATACCATAACCACGAACTGGCAGCCCTTAAAGGAAAGAATTAATAGTCATGAATACATAGCCATTAAAGTTCCCGCGTCAGACATAAACAAAATATCACCCTTTAATTATCTAGAAAAATATGTCGCAGAGCAGGGTGATAATATTGCCTATTATGGCTTAGTGATGACCCCAGCCACACAAAAAAATGAGTTTATTTTGTTGGCGAGCCGATTAAAATTGCTCGATTTCAATCTTGGTTCAGCAGGTGCAATTCAAGATTATCAGTGTAAATTAAATGATAATTAACGCTATTTTTTAATAATTAAACAGCAGCAAAAAAGTGGCTAACCTAATATACAATTAGTCGCTTTTAATTATGCTTTTAATATAAATTATCATCTAAAATAGTTATCAAATTCATTATATAACCACAACAATATAATGCTTATATTATTATCAAAATAGTAACTAATCACGTTTATAATATTAAAAAATTAACTCGAATAATAATTTATAATTTTTTTACTTCAGAATAAAAGTATAAAAGTTATAACATAAGTCAACATTTCTAACCGAAGATACATTGCAATATACTAAAGCTAACTAATATAATGAATAATGATTAATTTTGTTGCAATTTAACTATTTTCTAAGAGTCAAAAAAATGCTATTTATTTTCTCTATACGATAACAATCCGTATTTTACATTATGTGAACATAAAAAGATGATTTAATTTGAAAATCAATCTAAGTGACATATTGATCAACCATTAACTAACAAGAAGCTAAATATTTTAACACAAATATCCACTTTAAATTAAAGTGAAACGATTAATGACATAAAACTATTGGAGATGACAAAAAAATTTTTACTTTACGCATCATAAACTCTGCATTTAATGCTGTGCTAGTTAATTAAAATCCGGTGGAGGACTATGTGCGATTAATCAATGTAGCAATTGTTGCATGGTGCTTTTCTATCATCATGTATTCTACTGGATTTTTTTGGGTTTGCTTTAGCAGTGGATTAGTCTCTAGCCTGCTAATTATCTATTATTTTAGGAGAAAGATTTTGTTTAAGAAACGGGAAATTGAAAGTACAGAAAACAAACAAAGCACAGAAAATAATTTTGAAAACAAAAGTGACAAAAAGACCATTATATGTGCTGAAACTTGTTTCACAGGCGATATTGTCTCAGATGCAGATATACTTATTGATGGTAAATATATTGGCAATATTTTATGTAAACAAAACACAGTTATTGTAACAAAAACTGGCATTGTAACAGGCAGTATATTAGCCAAAAAATCAATTATCGATGGCAAAATTGAAGGTCGTGTTGAATCTAATTTAATCGAAATTCAAAAAAATGGCATGATCGAAGGTGAAATTTATAGTGAAAATCTGTCCATTGAGGATGGTGGATTCTTTATTGGGATATCAAAAAAAATCACAGTAGATCTGAATAAAAAAATACCTGAACGAAATAACGTGCAAGAACATAAAAAACATCAAAAAATTGATGCTGCAAATACGGTTGCCTTAAAAGAAAAGAAAGAAAAAGTTTCTTAATTTATTTATCGGTTAGGAACACTGGAAACATATTTAATGTTTCCAGTTGTTATATTTGCATAGGAAAGGGTAAAATAAAGGTTAACAGTAAGTTAGCTAGCTAGCTAGCTAGCATAAAAATTTTAATACCATGAATATAAATAACTCTAATTATCTAAATTTAAATCATTTAGCTGTAAAAAAAGATGACCGTATTTATAACGATTCAAAGGCAAGGCCTGTTGGAGTAGCAGGAAAATTTAATCGTGTTACTAACAAGGTGGAAGTCGCGCAAAATATCCCGTTGATGACTCACAGCCCAGCTTAAAAGAATGGACAAACTTGTTTATTTTATGGGCTTGTTGTCAATTGGCTATTATTCCAGAAAAAATTTAAATACGCATTTATACTTGTATACTTAAGTAAACCTAAAGCTTGATTAACATTTACACTTGTTGTAGCTATTTATTTCATATTACAAATCAATTTCATAATAAATATTCGCATAATACATATTATGTTAAATAAACTCCATTATAATGAAATGATAAAGAAATAACTCTATGTATATTATCAGATTTTTGTCACAAGCTATCAATTATTGGATATACAAGGTATCGCTTTTATTACTTCTACGCACTCATATAGTTTTTCTGTTGTCACAATATTATCAGATTTTTGTCACAAGCTATCAATTATTGGATATACAAGGTATCGCTTTTATTACTTCTACGCACTCATATAGTTTTTCTGTTGTCACAGTAAGATCATTTTTATTTACACATAATTTTCTGCTTTCGTCATCATAAAAACCATTAGGACAAACATTAGCTAAAAACGTACAAATTAACATTAATAAATCCATTGAGATTTTCAAATTTCGCCCTCCTTACGCCTTATCTATAAAAAACTTATAGAAAGGAAATGTGATCCTTATTAAAAATCACCTTCCTCTGAAATTTATTTAATTACACCCGGGCATACTTTTATAATTTACACAATCTGCCTGGATAGAATGCTCACTATATTTTGTTCCCTTCGGCGCCCATGAGTAATCAACCGCATAAGCACGATAAATTTTATTCGCCTTGTGTTCAGCAGGATTAACAGCATTGCCATAATATGGACTAACATATTCCCATACTATTTCTCCTTCAGGCGTTACCTGAAATAACCGGCCACTTTGCCCCTCATTAATCAAAGTATTGCCATTTGGCAAACGTTGAGCATTACTCATGAATGAGCTATAAAAATTATATAAAGGTTGCTTAGATTTGTCAGCATTATACTCCCAGACGATTTTCATTGATTGGGGGTCAATTTCAATCACTCTCGACGCTGAGAGGATGTTATTTTTTGCCGGTGGAAAACCTGCTGCGCCCTGGTTGTCGAATATTAATAGATTCCCTGCCCCGGGTAATCCATAAGGAATCATATGAATATTATGCGCACCTATTATTTGATCTAATGGTCTGGGTATTTCCCCTTGATAGTTAACTGATGGAAAATTAGGTCCTAACCTCCACACTATTTCACCGGTTTCACGGCAAATAATAACAGCTAAATTACCATTTCTTGAGTTGATAAGTATATTCTCTGGAGCAAAGCGTTTATCTCCGCTGTCATACCATTTATTTTTGCCTAATGGTGTAGCAGTATTTATATGAAATAAATTGCCAATTCTGGCACCCTTCATTATTTTTTGTTGTTGTGAGTCAAAGCCAAGCTTATCAAAGTGATCAGCAACCGACCAATGCCAAACGCTGTTTCCCTCTGGGGATATTATATCTATATAATCATCGATTATATCGTGATCCCATCCATCGATCCTTTTCTTCTTAGCTCGTAAAATAAGTATGTTTCCATCAGACAAACGCTGAATTTCATGATGCTGATGAGCAGGATCAATTTTCGAACCATATTGCCAAACAACTTTTCCTTGCCAGTTGACTTCGCCAATACTGACATTTCGCATTCCAGTAAACGGTTGATAATCTACACCATAATTATCTATAGTAGCGAGTTCAACTAAAATTTTAGCTGAATTTTCGCCTGCTATAGGCCATGCAGGAAAAGCATGATAGGGCCAACGATTAATTTCATTTCCCATCATGTCTATAAGATAAGTTTTGGCGTCCCGGCTGGCAAAAAGTATATAACTACTCCATGCCTTTGCAGGATCATAAAGTGTTGTGCCGTGTTTAATCGCCATTGGAATTGCATTAGCGGTTAAAGATATTGATATTAAAAATAATGTTATAATTTTAATGATATATTTCATCAATCACCTCCGTTTTTTATTAAAACATTCCTTTGATTATTTGGGCAGGACATCTTTGCTACGTCCATAAAAACCGATCGACTTTTTAACAGCATAACCGGATTTCTTCAGTAAAACTAACGACTATTATGCTGAGTTAAAAGATTTGAGGGAATGTTAATACCCAATAAAAATTGATTAGTTAATTAAAAATAGGCACTAAAAAACAATTAAAATAATAAAAAACCGCTCCATTAATATCCTGAACGCAAAACAATCCATTGATTAAGTGGCTATAATCCCCCTCTTCATGTTGTTGCAAAAAGTTTGAATTCCTAGACGTTAAATTTTTTAGTTAGCTCTTTGTTAGCTCTTTTTGACATAAGCGCTTACAAGCTCGATTAGGGGTATCACCTGATACCCCAGACTGACATCTTATTGTCATAGTATAACCACTCCCCTGCTATAACAGCCCCAGTCGTCGTTAGTTGTCATTCCTAAATTGTAATAACTCGCGGCAAGTTTTAGCTATTCGAGAACTGAAGGTATAGATCAGTATACTGGTTGTTTTAGGGTTATAAACATACCAAAGTTGCTGCCGCCCTTTAGTGTGCTGACTATGGCGATAAAACCAGAGCAAATTGACCGGGGACAATGAACGTTAATGCTGACCATGAGAAAACCTCAACAAGTTGCATTATATATTTGATTCAATCAATTTAAAGACTTTACTAAAAATGACTACATCACTTAATACTTACGCCAGAGCTTTTCAAGCAACAGATAACCTGGCTTATGCCGCTGGAAACTATGATACTTCCATGATGTCAAAATTTGCCAAGTGTGCTGTCGGTATCCTCACACTAGGTTTGGGATATGGGGTTATCTATCTTGTCGAACGGTACGCAAATGTAAATCCTAAAATTCATGAATTTTGCTATAACGCCAAAGCTATCGCGGATGAATTATCAGTAGCGATGGAGAATATTAAAGACCATATAACCGTCACTTTAGATAATGGACAAGAAATAACAATTCAACAAGATGGATGCAATGTCCTGTTACGCTCTCAGGACGGACAGACGCAAATATTGAATGAAATGGATTTTGCAAAACTTTATCACAAAATAGTTGATGACATTGAGTCCAATCCAGGAATTTATAGGATAGAACTACCTAAAGAAGTGGAAATTAAAAATTCAAAAGAACCACTAACTATATCCGAATTAGTAAAATTTATATCAAAATTAGTAGAACTAAATAACAAAATATCTGCTGATGATTGTTTATTGTTAAGAAAATCACCAGATGGAAACTATTTTTACGTAGCTAAAATGGAAGATGTGAATAAGTCTAGCGGACTGCAATTTCGGGCAAATCAAGCGGCGGAATTCATTGGGAATATGTTAGGAAAAGAGATTAAAAAAAATCTTAGTATGGCTGACTTTTCCATAATAACATCACCACACATCCCTGTCAGTCAGACACACACTTTTGATAAACCGGTATGTAGTACACCATCGGAGATTACAATGCGTTGGATAACGACATTAGCTCGAGCCTTAACTAAAGTCGAGAATACTGAGCGGCAAAAAAAACTGATAACAGATTTGTTACAGGCACAAAAAAATCGCTGGTTGGCTCATGATATGAACTTGGAAAAAACTGTAAAATCGCTCACTGATGATAGTAATGCTCTGCGTAGCAATGGATTAAACGATTTAGCAAATCTGGCCTATTGCGAAAATTCTACTGCAACAGATTTAGTATCTCTTTTACCTCGGAATGAAAGCGATCTTCATTTGACACAGCTACACGATAATATTTATGGCAGATATTTTGAATCAGTCTGGATCGCTGAGTTTGTCAACAACCCTCCTAAAGAGGTATTGAACGTGATGCATACTATCGGAAATGGAATAGCTGATTTACTAGAAAGCCAAACCGACTCAACACAAAGAACGTTGGTCGAGTATTTGCAAAAACGTATTGAGGGTGATATACGATTTTGGTTTAATCAAGTGGACGGTGTTAGCCAATTTTCTGAATCTGCGTGGCCAGAATCAAAAAATTTACTGCTAAAATTATTACGTAATGAAATAACCAATGGATTTGAAAGTATTGCCATACCCTATTTAGCCGTGAAGTTATTTAATGGCTTTTCTCAAATTGACAACTTGAGAAATGCCGTTTGGTACCAAAAGATCAACTCAAATTACAAATCTATGCTTACTCCACACCGGGGTCGCACTGGCGCAACGCCAAACAATCCTGTTTCCCCTGCTGCAGGTATAACGCTGGGGCATCAATTAGCAGCAGTGTCAGAAAGTTGGATGACAATAACCGACAGACCTGCATTGCATTACAAACCTCGACTAAATAAGAAAATAACTCCAATGCATACCGCACTGCAAAATGGGATCCCTTATAGTGCGGGGATATCTGGCTCAACGAACATCATGCTTGGTATTGTGTCTCACCTACGTGAGCAAGGCCTGAACATCAACCCTAATTTTGCTCTGCTTGGCATCATGATGTTTATGACTTACGATGGCGGACACTCACCGCACGAGGTTTTATGGACGGCAAACCAATATGGACCAAAAGCAGGATTTGACTTCAGCGCACAACTAAATAGGAAGGCGACAAAACTTGCCCCATTAGATTTTGTTTCTGATTATCAGTTGTTCGCCAATATGTATAACGAAACCGGTTGTGAAAAGGCCATGAAGGATGCAATTGCGCTCGCTTTTGAAAAGACGATATTGCATTGTGAAAGGTTAGGCAAACAATAATGCTGCTTATTGCATTGCTAAACGTTCAGGTCAAAATAACTTCACAGAAAACGCTTTGTGGTGTGAGTTGGGGGCTGTTAAACCAGCCCCACTTAGCTTCTATGTACCGCCCTCGCCCACAAAACGGTTCTTCACCCTCAATGATGCTTGGAATAAGATTCTCAAAAAATTCAGCGACTGTATTAGGGAATACGCTTAATTATTCCTGGGAACCAAACACATTGCTTAAATGTAAACGATACTCTTCGATATAACCTGGAACATCGGGTGATTTAATCACATCGTTAACAATAAATGTTGATAAAGGTTCCATACCCAGAAATTGATTAGCCTTATGAAAAGGTAAATAAACCCCATCTACACCGGCTGCATTAAAAAATTGCGTTTCATCATTAAAAGCTTCTAAAGGTGCATTCCAGGTTAATGACAACATATATTTCTTGCCCTGAATTAACCCACCTGAGCCATATTTCTTACTCGCATCTGAGCGGGTACGTCCATCACTGGCATACAATAAGCCGTGCCCTTGGGTAAAAACTTCATCTATATATTTTTTTACCGTCCATGGCGCTCCCATCCACCATCCCGGCATCTGCCAAATAATCACATCAGCCTGTAAGATTTTTTGTACTTCCGCATTAATATCATATTGGCTGTCAGCGTGTACTACTTCAACAGCATGACCGATTTCAGCTAAATAATTTTCTGCTACTCTAGTTAGCGTATCATTTAATTGCCCCCCAGAATGGCCAAATTTTTTGCCGCCATTAATAATTAAGATACTACTCATCATAACCTCTAATTAACTTCGTTATAATTATAATAGGCGGTAAAAAACCACGCTTAAATGACGAGAATGTATAAAATTATTTGCTTATATAACAATAATCTGATCAATGACTAAAATCACTACTAAACAAATGGTATTATTTTTATTGGTGGTCAAAAAATTAATTTTAAAGTTATCTATTTTGTTTAGCTTGCCTAACCATTAGTAACTGGCTGTAGGAATAATATTAATGAAAGCAAATTCTGAAGAGTTGATGATTTTTGTATCAGTAGTAGAAAATGGCAGCTTTAGCCAAGCAGCGGAACAACTGCAATTAGCCAATTCTTCTGTTAGTCGAGCAGTAAAAAAACTGGAAAAAAAACTTGGTGTCAGTTTACTTAATCGTACTACTCGGCAACTCAGTTTAACTGATGAAGGTAAACACTATTTCAACCGTATTCAACATGCATTGCAAGAAATGACGGCGGCTGAAAATGAGTTGATGGAATCTAAAGATAGGCCAAGTGGTTTATTACGTATCGATGCAGCAACACCAGTGGTATTGCACTTACTGATGCCAATGATCAAAACGTTCCGTATGCGTTATCCTGAAATAACAATATCGCTGATCTCTTCCGAAAGTTATATCAACCTTATAGAACGCAAAGTCGATATTGCTATTCGTGCAGGTAAGCTAGCTGACTCTAGTTTACGAGCTAGATTACTTTTTTCCAGCAGACGAAAAATAGTTGCCTCACCAGAATATCTACAACAATTTGGTGTCCCCCAGACAATTAATGAGTTACAAAATCACCTTTGTTTAGGTTTTACTGAACCTAGTTCCCTTAATAGTTGGCCAATATCCGAGCACTCCGGCCAACAACATGTAATCGCTGTTGGCCTTTCTTCCAATAGTGGCGAAACCCTTAAGCAACTCTGTTTAACGGGTAATGGTATTGCTTGCCTGTCCGATTTTATGATCGATAAAGAGATAGCCTGCGGTCAACTTGTTGAGTTGTTTATTGAGCAACGTTTACCGCTTACAATGCCCTTTCATGCAGTATATTACAGTGATCAACCAGTCAGTGTAAGAATACGGATCTTTATTGATTATTTAATTGAATTTTTAAATAGCTCCCGTAGGAGCCCAACTCGTAATTAAAAACGACAAAATTTAATTATCCCATTGAGGAGCCAATCCTTCAGGGCTAACCAAACGTTCATTACGATCAAGCGTTGCTATTGCGGCCATATCTTCGCTATCCAGTTTCAATTCAACGGCTTTTAAATTACTGGCTAAATTTTCCCGCTTCGTTGAAGAGGGGATCACACTATAACCTAGCGCCATCGCCCAGGACAATATTACCTGTGCCGGCGTAGCCTGATGTTTTTTAGCTATCTGCTTGATAACTTCATCTTGCAGTGCTTTACCATAAGCCAATGTCATATAAGAAGTAATATGTATTCCCTGCTCTTTTGCCCAGGCGGTAACACGGCGATTTTGCAAATATGGCGACAGTTCAATCTGATTGGTCGCAATATGTTCTATGCCAACGGCAGCTACCGCTTGTTGCATCAAATCAATAGTAAAGTTCGACACACCAATCTCACGTGTTAGTCCCATTTCTTTGGCTGTTAATAAAGCCTCCATACTTTCCTTAACACTAACCGCGTTATTGGGTGACGGCCAATGAATTAAGGTTAAGTCAACATAATCTGTGCCTAGTTTGCTTAAACTTTGTTTAAGGCTAGCGATTAACTTTTCTTTACTCAGATTTTCTGTCCATATTTTTGTCGTAATATAGATATCTTCACGTGGTACAGTGCTCTCTTTTATTGCTTGCCCAACATCAGCTTCATTATCATAAATTTGCGCCGTATCAATAGCACGATAACCCAATTCAAGTGCATTTTTTATCGATGAAATCACAATATCACTTTTAAGACGAAAAGTGCCTAATCCAAATGCAGGAACTGACATAAAAACCTCTTAACATTAAATGTATGAATGATTATTGTTAGAAAATTAAGCTTAATAATAAAGTATCAAATTGACACAAATTTTTTGCTGATTAAGCAATAATTGTCTTTTAACTGCCATTTTACCATTCCCACAATGTCCGTATTTAGATACATTAAATCCTATTATAGTCAATAAAGACCCTATTTTGGGACACTAACCAATAATATGAATCAAGCATTATAATGTGCTAAAATATACCCATAAACACCACTTTTTTGCTTTAATGTACTTAAATGAGGATACTATGAGCATATTTGAAAAATCAGCTTCAGCGATCGCAGCGGAATTAGGCGAACGTTTGAAACAAGCTCGATTAAATCATGATTTAACTCAAGCTGAAGTAGCTGAAATGTCCGGTATCAGTCGAAAAACGGTCCTAAATGCAGAAAAAGGTAACGTCCAATTAGAGAACTTAATCGCTATTATGGCAGCATTGAATTTGCTTGAACAATTAGATCTATTGTTGCCTAAACAGGATATCTCACCTATTCAACTTGCTAAGTTACAGGGTAAAAAAAGACAACGCGCATCTGGGCAGAGAAAAAATAATACAGAGGATTTAGCAGAATGGTAATGGAAGTTATCAATGTCACCTATAAGCAACATGAAGTGGGTGCAGTAAGTTTTGATACTAGCAAAGGTTTAGGTTTTTTTGAATACAATGCCAGCTTTATCAAACAGGGAATCGAGTTATCGCCACTGAAAATGCCATTAGCAACGCGAATTTATAGTTTTCCCGAATTGGATTTTAATACCTTTAAAGGATTACCTGGTTTAATTGCTGACTCGTTACCCGATGACTTTGGTAATGCGGTACTTAATGCTTGGGTTGCGACGATGGGTAAATCGCCTGACACCATTACGCCATTACAGCGACTACAATATACCGGTAAAAGAGGGATGGGCGCGTTAGAATACGTGCCAGCAACTAGGATCAAAAGTCTCAATGCCTCACAACACGTTGAGATCAGTTCTCTGGTTGCTATCACTCAAGAAATTCTTGATTCAAGGCAAAAATTTACCGTTGAGCTGCATAAAAATGGTCAGGAAGATCGCGAAGCAATGATGGCACTGCTTTCAGTTGGCATGAGTGCTGGTGGCGCGAGACCAAAAGCCGTTCTTGCTTTTAATCACGATTTCACCCAGGTTCGTTCGGGACAAACTAATGTTCCGGACGGTTTTACCCATTATTTAATAAAGTTCGATGGTGTTAGTGAACATAATAAAAATCAACAAACCTTTGGTGATCCAGTCGGTTTTGGTGCAATGGAATATGTTTATTATTTATTGGCAACCCGCTGTGGCATAGAAATGATGCCTTGCCGGCTGCTCGCTGAAGGTAATAGACGCCATTTTATTACTCAGCGCTTTGATCGTTTTGGTAATAAAAAACGCCATGTACAAACCTTAAATGGCCTTGCTCACGTTGATTACAAAAAACCCGGCTCTTTCTCCTACGCCGAATTATTCGCTGTTGCTAGACAATTAAAACTTTCAGCAAAAGAGGCAGAACAACTACTAAAAAGAATGACCTTTAATATTGTAGCTCGTAACCATGATGATCACGCTAAAAATTTTTCTTTTATGTTAAAAGGCGATAAGTGGATGCTAGCCCCTGCCTACGATTTAGCTTATAGCTACAAGCCCGGTAGTAAATGGGTAAACAGTCATTGGATGAGCTTAAATGGGAAACGTGACAACTTTTCTCGCCAAGATTTTTACTCATTAGAAAAACTAAGTCCCCTATTTACCCGAGAAATGATCAACGGAATTATTGATGAAACGATAGAGAAAGTTTCACAGTGGCAAAAACTAGCTGTTGAATTTGAAGTGCCTAATTTGTTAGCGCAGGAAATTAACGCAAATTTATGTTTAAATATCTAGTATAGTGTCTATTTGCTAATCAACAGTAACTTAGCTGTCCGGCAATTATCCGGACAGTTTTAGCTAACATTTTAATGCTTAATTGCCTGCTGCTGTTGCCATAACTGATATAGTTCAACTTGTGACGTTATTTTTAACTGAACAAACACAAAATCTTGCTGTTGCTGCGGTAGTAATCTTAATTGTTGAGCTAATTTCTCAGTAGAGAGGCCAAAAGGTGCGGCATCTTGATTGGAATAAGCATAAAAAACACGGCTAATCCCTACCATTCTTATCGCCGCTAGACACATTGGACAAGGTTGTCCACTAGCATAAATTGTGCAATCTGCTAAATCAACTTTACCTAATGCTTTACTCGCTGCTCTTAATGCCTGTAATTCAGCATGAGCGGTTGGATCACCCTGTTGTGCTATTTGATTAACACCAGAAGCAATAATGGTATTATTGGTGACAATCACTGCACCAAATGGTCTACCGCCTACTTTAACATTTTCTTTTGCTAAATTAATTGCTTTTTCCAAAAACTGTTGGTCACTCATTCTTTGGCTCCTGCATTTTGTAAGATCTGCACAAGTTGTTGATAACCTTTTTGTTTAGCTAACTTCAATGGTGTATTACCTAAATTATCAGTTAAGTTAACATCAGCGCCGCCATTAATTAATTGTTGCACGATCTGAGCATACTTATTACTGCCATCACCAAGAATAATAGCTTCAATTAATGCCGTCCAACCCAGACGATTGACATGGTTAACATCTACACCAGCGGCAATTAACATTTGTACCACTTGCACATGGCCTCGTTCTGCCGCCGGTATCAAAGCTGTTCCACCATAACGATTAGTACTTTTTAAATCAGCACCGTGAGTCAACGTCATGGTTAAAATTTCCTTTAATCCTTTAGCACCTGCATAGAGATAAGGTGAATCCAAACTAGCATCTTTCGCATTAACATCTGCCCCGTGTTCAATCAAAAATCGCGCAACTTGAATTTGATTAGTATGAGTAGCCGCCATTAATGGTGTCCGTAAACGCCAATCACGTTGTTCTAGATTAGCGCCATTTTTAAATGCCTGTTCAATTGCCATTAAATCGCCAGTTTCCGCAAGCTTAATTAGGTTTATTTTTGCTGATTGCGCCATCGCGCAGCCTATCAATAATAGTGACAATATTATTCCTCCTGTGATCCATATTGGAACAAGGTATTTTTTCATATACTCCTCCGACAAACCTTACTAATTTGTTAAAATCATTATTAATGGATAACACTAATTTTTAATTAAATAGGTAAATTCAAATGGCTATTTAATTAAAAAATTCAAGAAAATATTTGTACAATGAGTATAAAAAATAAGCCTAAATTTATAATACAATTGATTGCAAAAAAATTTATTTATTGCTATTAAATTTACATTAATAAATAAAATTGAATTTAATTTTCATTTAGTAATAAAAAGCACGAAAGTTTTTTATTTTCAATAAGTTATTTTTATGGGATATGTTGATTTTATCTTGATATAAATCAATATCTATTTATAAAAAAATTAATGTTATTTAATTCAATAAAAATAATTTTCCTTTAGAAAAGTAATAATAATATTAGTTATAAAATGAAATATGAAATAGTTAAAACATTTTATTATTTGCCTAAGTTGGTTATTTTTTATCATCATCACCGGATTTTTTGTAAAGTATAGCGATGGCAATCCTGCATTTGGTTTTCAATTTGACTATGCTGGTCATAAGGTTGTTATGTCTAACAATGCAATATATAAAAACGCTGTGAAATATGCCGATGTAAGTGATCTGTTGAGCTACAATGTCGTGCCTTAGCCAATATAGAAACAGATCAATTATTAAAAAATGCTAAAAATAAAATTTAATAATAGTAGTAAATTAAATAATAAGATTAATGACCGGTAATTTTCATCAATTAAAATAAATTATGTTTAATAATACACCTAATTTGAAATTATTATTTATCAATTTATTCAGATAACACCGTCAAAAACAAAATCTAACCAATTCACGTAACTGCTTATTATTTGTTTATTAAATTTAAAACAACAAATAATCACTATACATAATAAGACCAAAAAATAATAATCGCCATGCACCTATCAAATAGTTAACAATTATTTAACAATTAAACACTATTTATTAATGATTATGATTTAATAAGGAGATTAACTATGGCGGTTGTTAGTAAATTTATTCGTGATCTTGATCCAAGAAAAGATATGGAAGAGCAGTTGAAAGAGACGCTCAATATTCTAGTCAAATTGGGAGAAGCCAAATTAGAGAATTTCAAACATGAAATGAATAATTCCTGGCATCAAAGTGATGAAGACAGCTTAGCACCAGGAGTCACCAAAGATTTTCAAACCGAACGTATGCATGTCATGACCAAAACAGATAGTAAGGATGCGGTTGGTAGTGCAATTGCAAAAACCATCTAATCAGCATTCTCGCTTTCGCAAGAACCCAATGGCCAAAAAGTAGGGAAATTTATTGAAGAGCTGGCAACAAATGGTTTAGATGCTGTGTTAGGTTCTGGTTCCGCTTCGGAAGATCAATATAAACAGTATATTATTTATCCAGATAAAGATTTTTTATGTCGCTGTGATATTTGGTATTGGCGTTATAGTATTGAGTCGAAAGGTTTTCAGGAAAAACTAGAACATGTCGTTATTTATCGTATGCAATATGGTGCTGTTGATATTTCACGTGTAGATCCATTTGCCGTCGCCCACTGGTTTAATAAATGGAGCTTAGATACAGAATCCGCAAAAGCAACACTTGATCAAGTGGAAGAGTTAATGAAAGCCGCTGAACGAGCCAAAAAATTATCTGCCCCAATACCAGCAACAGCGATGACAACACCGATCCCAGCAATAACTTGCCCTCATGTTTCTTTAGAAGAACTACGCCATCAATTATTACGCACCAGAAACTTAAAACATAATTTAGATTTTATCGATTATTCCTAACTTTAAAAAAAGCCATCCATTAGCGGATGGCTTCTGCTATCAACATAAACACCCTATTAGTTCAATATAATCCTGTATAACTTATTTCCACTACCCTCTAAATGCTCCTCACCATCAACATGATTAAAATAAGTGGGATATCGGTCAATATTCCAATAGCAATACTTTTGTTACAGCACATAATTGTTAACGAAAACTTGCCGTTGTTAACATTTTATTTATTAATTGTTTTTTTATTGAAAAATAAAGGATTGTTAATGCCAACTATAGCTTCAACCCTACCATCTTCCTGGTTACCTTTTGCCTCTGAACCTTTACCCGATAATAAAAGCAACATTGAGAACACGACGAGTGATAAAGTCGATTTGGGTGAGCCCATCCTGCAAAGTAAAAAAATATCAGCAAATACATCACAATACGAAGAACCGGCCGCTGCAACTGAAAGTAGCGCCAATATAAGTTCTGACCAATCAGACAATACTGTTGATATTTTGTTGATGAAGCCAAGCCGGTCGATAAATATCACTTTACCCGCTTCAGAAACTGCATTTTTTTATCAACTAGCTTATCGTGAACAGAATAAACTTTTACAACTCTTTCTGGCTAAAGAAAGTGATAACGTAAATCAGAATAGTAAAAACCGCCCGCCGCCTAATTTGGTTAATGAACTCATTGATTATCTGGCAAAATATAAAAACGACGAAACAAAAATAGCAATCCTTGTTAAGCAATTATTAATTCCATTAAATGAATATGGCGCTGGTGAGGGAGAGAAAATTCCGCCAAAACGCCAACAAGCTATTATTGCGGATTGGCTACAATTGGCGATATTAGGTATGCCCTCCGATCAATGGCTATCGAAGCAAATCGCTGATAATAAAGCAAACCCTATTTCATTATTGAATTATGCAGATCTAAAAAAATATCAATTCGACCAATTAAACCGTAAAACCGAATTTGGCTACCTCTCTGCCGAAGCCAAAAATTATTATCAACAACATGTTCTGAAACGAGTGATGCCAACATTAATGTTGCAATTTAACACCCCACTTGAGCATGAAAAACTACAAAAAATGACTTTAGATCAAGCGCAATGGGGTTATTTGCATGCCGGTGCGATGTTATTGATAGAAAATGGTGCTGAAATTGATAAAATGTCGCTGGATGATATTATTACAACTGGCATGTTACTAGACAGTCTTTTGCAGGCAGGAAAAACAACAGCTGCATATTCTTATTATTTTAATTTACCCGCTACCATCCATAACCAATTAGATCCTGAAAATAAACAAGATATCGCGCAACTATCTGAACAAGATAGACAAACTCTTTATCAGCAATATTTTCATTACTTACATCAATTCAGTCAGAATAATCCTTTTATTCAACTCAGTCAGTTATTACAAGATTGGCAAAGCCGGCCAGCGCTTGCCCGTCAACAATTAAAACAACATGATATTGCCGAAGATTGCTTAAATAATTACTTATATAAAAATAGAGAGGTTGAATATCCCAATAATCAAGGAGAGATAACCTTATTACCCAATATCGATGAGATTTTTACCCAGCAAAATCAACATATCGCTGATATTTTTATGCAAACCGACTATGTTCTTTTACCTCAAGCGTTTAATTCACTGAGTACAGCAGAACAACAATTTCTGCAACAAGCAGAAATAAATCAAATCAAAGTTGAATATAACGCCCGAGATAGTGGCATTCATTCTTTGCCACCCGGCGTAGCCGGGTTAGTTGCTAACAATGGCCTCATTATTCCTGTGCCTGAGGCAATTGATATGCTCAGTTTTTCGTTTAACGGAGAAGAGCGTCTTTATGCCTTGCAGAAAGATCAAAAAATGGCTAACTATAAATTAACACGTGTTGACCGCAATCGAGAGCTAATCTTTAATTTAATAAAAGATCATAAAAATACCCGCCATAACAAAAATTTTGCCTTGAAGATCCACTCCCCCACCTTACTAAAAAAAGCAGCTGAACAGCCGAAAATAGCGTTAGAAAAATTGGCGGCATTACATGCTAACAAGCTGTTTAAAAAACTCCATGATGAAGGTTATCAAAAAACCACCCACCAAAAAGTCGATGCTTTTTTCTTAAGTCTTATTCCATTTTATACTTGTATTACTGAGGCGCAAAAAGGCAAAGTCAGAGAAGCTATCGTCGCTGGAGTTTTTGATATCTTAAGTTTTTTACCCTTTTTGGCAAAAGGACTGCAAATCGGTGGTCGATTTAGTATTGCGATGGGGGAAGCAGCCACTGAGGGGCTTTCAATCGCAGCAAAACAGGCAACAATTGCTCAGGCTATAAAGCATGGTGGCAAGCAGTTTGTGAGTGCCGGCATACCCCATATCGCAAAAAGTGTACCAGCAGACACTTACATTGGATTAGGAACTAGCTTTATTCGTAGCGCAGACCCAGGGGTTGAATTGCTGACATTGGGTGGCCTAAAAGGTATCAATAGCTTAAAAGAGGCGGCCATCAATTTAAGCCAAAAAAATCCTGGCTTAACTCCCCTGGTCGAAGCGCTAGAAAAGCAAGCAAAAAATTTTCCGCAAACTCTGCCGCTTAAGCCAGAAAAAATTGAAACCGCCTACCGGCCTGAGCTAAAAAAAACTGTTCAAGTCGTGAATATCGGTAAACAACAGGGTAAAGATATCTTTGTACAGCTAAATCCAACAACCGGCATGCCCTATGGCCGAAAATATCATCGTGATGTCGCTGGTAATCTAACATTAGCGCCTATGCGGCTGCAAGAACGCCTTTATCATCTAAAAACTCAAGGTTTAGGCGGCAAAGGCTCTAAAATGGCGGCGCAAAAGTGGCGAACGAAACAAGCTACTCAAAACTGGAAGACTGAAGAGCAAGTTGAAATAGAAATAGAAAGAAACAAGTCATTGGCAGCAGTAAAATGGTTTTTAAAAAACACAAGTGCTTCCATTAACTTACCAAAAGCAAATTTAAGCTATTTCGATCTGACTGTTTATTTAGTCGATAACAGAAAAAATTTCTCTCACGGCAATCTTTATGGGACTAATTTCCACAATACTATTTTAACTAACGTTAACCTAACTGAAGCTAATCTAACTAAAGTTAAGATGAATGGCGCTAATTTAACTAAGGCTAACCTGAACCAAGCCCGGATGGAAGACGCAGATTTGACTAGCGCTAACTTTACTCAAGCTAAGATGAACTCAGTTGATCTTACTGACGCTAATTTAAACAATTCTATCCTGGAAGAAGCGCAGATGACAGGAGCGAATTTGACCAAGGCTAACCTATCTTCAGCTACAATGAACTCAGTAAATCTTACCGTAGCTAATCTAACTAATGCTAATCTGACGCGATCTATGCTGAATGAAGCCAAAATGACAGGAGCCAAGTTAACTAACGTTGACTTTACTGAAGCTGAAATGAACTCTGTTAATCTCACTGAAGCTAATCTAACCAATGCTACCCTGAATAAAACCACGATGATAGCCGCTAACTTAACGAAAGCTAATCTGGCTAACGCCAAATTAGTAAATGCAAACTTGACTAGCGCCAATCTGACTAACGCCTCGCTAGTAAAAGCAAACTTGACTAATAGCAACCTCATGAAAGCTAATTTGGACCAAGCCAAAATGATAAAAGCTAATTTGTTAACAATTAACTTTACTCAAGCTGAGATGAAGATGGTTGATCTTACTGAAGCTACTTTAGCTAGATGCAAAATGACAGAAGCTAACTTAACTCAGGCTAACTTGACTAATACAACGGTCATTGAAACACTCTTTACCAAAGCTAATCTAAGCCAAGCTATTATGATAAATGTGGATTTAACTAATGCTAATTTGAACAAAGCTAAGATGATACAAGCTGATTTAGCTAATGCTAAACTACTCTTAGCCAATATGAATGCCGCTGATCTAACTGAAGCTAACATGACAGGGGCTAATTTGTTTATAGCAAACCTGACTAATGCTAATCTTAGCAAAGCTAATTTGGCTGGAGCGGATTTGACCGAGACTAATTTAGTTGGCGTTAACCTAGCTGGTGCCAACTTAACCGGTGCGACCCTAAATAAAGTTAACTTGAACAATATTGATCTGCATGATGTTATTTTGCGTGAACTCGATATTAATCAGACTAACTTTGCCGGCGCAATACTAAATGATAGTTTAACCCTCGCTCTTCCTGTTCGTTGGGATGCAACAGATCTTGATATTAAACTTAATCATTTCAATAACCAAGGTAGTTTATTAACCAGTATTGACAGTATCGATGACCACTATAGTGAACTAAAGACTAAACTGGCTTTGCAATTAATTCATTCTCTTGACCAACCTAACATTAATCTCTCCAGCGTCGCATTGCCGCTATTAGATACCTTCAGTAAGGCGCCTTTTAATAAAAATCAACAGATTAATCAGTTTGTTGATAAATTGATAACAAGTTATCTAGCAGATTATGCATTGCATTTACTCAGTAAGCTGGATGCTCATCCGACCATTATCAATAACTTTCTCCACTATTTCGACCGACACCCCTATCTGATGATCTCCGACAAATTGAATAGTGGCTTTATTCAAACCATACTGGCAGCCAGAACACAGGATATTAATACCAACAATGTGGGTATGGCTCATAGTTTATATGAAAAATACCTAGCGTTACCTGAAATACAGCAACAGTTACAATATGATGAAATTAAAGGTATTTTTGGTGATTATGCAGGTAATGCCGATTGGTCAGATAAAGATGCGCAAAATTATCTGCTATTATCCCCCACAAAACCAGATAGAGTGTTTGTGGTGGCTGAAAATGACCTCAGCCAGATGTTACATTCCAACCCGAACACAAAATGGAATAATATTTTCCTTTTCCAAGATGGTCGCTGCTTAAGTCCAACTGAATATAATCTTAGCCAATGCTATCAGCAAGAATTCCCTTTATTTTCCCATCCATTTACCTATAGCTTACATTCAACAAACGTTAATAAATTAATTGAAATACTGGATTTGGGAAACCGACTAAAACCACTCTTTCTTGATGCCCTAAATTCCCACAACTATACCTCAAAGCTGATAGATAACGCTGCTCAACAAGAATTAAGTAAGATTTTTTCTCCAGTGCTTGATTTTAAAAAAGGTTATAGCCTGCAACAACAGCATTACCAGAAAATTATCAATTTATTTGATCTGGCATTAAGTACCAATCGAACTAAAGCAGAGCATCTATTCGCTTTATCAACGGTTTTTACCCGCTATTCCTCCAGTGCCATTTTTGGTACTGCGCGGAATTCTCCATTAATGCTGCGCTATTATGCTTATGCCTTAATGGAAAAAGCCCATCAATTAGATCCAACACTGCTGGGTCACCATATATTCAAAGATTGGAAAAATCGATTACTAGGAACAGAAAATACCTTCACTTGTAGCGCACTTTTATATGATAGTATGACTACTTATGCAAAACAACAGTGTAATGAAACCTTGTGTAAAATTATCCCTCCAGCCTGGCGGTAAAGTTTTTGCCGGTAAGTGTTTCAATAATAATTGAATAAAAAAAACAACCCCTTGACAAGGGGTTGCTGATGATTGAAATAATCGATATAGGATGATTATGCGCAATAACTATTTTATTGCATGCTGTTCATTAGATACTGACTAGCACTAAGTGATGCTTTCGCCCCTTCTCCCGCCGCAATAATAATCTGTTTATAAGGAACAGTTGTACAATCGCCGGCAGCAAAGATGCCTTTTATATTGGTCTCACCTTTGTCATCAACCTGAATTTCACCGATTGCATTACGTGTTATTACACCATCTAACCATTGGGTATTAGGTAATAAGCCAATTTGGACAAAAGTTCCAGCCACCGCTAAATCATGTAGCGAGCCATCCAATCGATTTTTATACTGTAAGCCAGTCATTTTTACACCATCCCCTTTTACTGCTAAGGTTTCAGCTTGTAAAATGATATCGACATTGCTTAAACTCGCTAATTTCTGCTGCAATACCGCGTCTGCCCTCATTTCTGCGGCAAATTCTAATAAAGTCACATGCTCAACAACGCCAGCAAGATCAATCGCGGCTTCAACGCCAGAATTACCGCCACCAATCACAGCGACTCGTTTGCCCTTAAATAACGGCCCATCACAATGGGGGCAATAAGTTACCCCTTTGGTACGATATTCTTTTTCGCCTGGCACATTCATATCGCGCCACTTAGCTCCTGTTGCAATAATAATACTGCGAGAACTTAAAGTAGCGCCCGATACGGTTTCGATCTTATGCAACTGACCAGCAACATTAGCAGGAATGAGTTTTGCCACCATTTGTGAATCAATAATATCAATATCATAATCATTGACATGGCTACGTAGTGCAGCAGCTAATTTTGGCCCTTCGGTTCTCGATACAGAAATATAATTTTCAATATCGATTGTATCTAACACTTGCCCACCAAAACGCTCGCCAATAATACCGGTACGTATGCCTTTGCGAGCGGCGTAAATGGCGGCTGAAGCACCAGCCGGGCCGCTACCAACAATCAAAACATCATAAGCCGATTGTTGATTCAGTTTTTGGACGGCATTTTTTTCAGCATTAACATCAATTTTAGTGACAATGTCACTTAAAGTCATTCGCCCTTGCCCAAACTCTTTACCATTTAGAAAAACGGCAGGCACTGCCATAATATTTCGTTGCTGTACTTCCGACTGAAAAATAGCACCATCGATAGCAGTATGTGTAATATTAGGATTTAAAACTGCCATTAAATTTAAAGCTTGGATAACATCCGGGCAATTATGACATGACAATGAATAATAGGTTTCAAAGTGAAACTGTCCTGTTAATTGACGGATTTGATCTAATACTTCTACCGCTTCTTTTGCTGGATGACCGCCAACTTGCAATAATGCTAAAACTAATGAGGTAAATTCATGGCCTAACGGCAAACCGGCAAACCTTAATCCGCTATCTTTAGCCGGATTAGTAATTAAAAATGACGGTTTACGTACCGCTAAATTATTGTCTGTAATAAAAGTTATTTTATCTGACAGTGTGCTAATATCCTGTAATAATGCGTTTATCTCGGCAGACTTTTCACTTTCATCTAATGTTGCAATCAACTCAACTGGTTGGATTAATTTTTCTAAATAGATTTTAAGTTGAGATTTCATATTACTATCAAGCATTGCTTTATCCCCGAAAAAAACGGGTGCTAATGCACCCGAATACAGTAAAATTACTCACAAAGTTTTTAATTAGATTTTTCCTACCAAATCAAGTGAAGGCGATAATGTAGCTTCTCCTTCTTTCCATTTGGCGGGACAGACTTCCCCTGGATGGCTTGCGACATATTGCGCAGCTTTGATTTTACGTAATAGATCGGATGCATCACGTCCGATACCTTCAGCAGTAATTTCTACTGCTTGAATAATACCTTTCGGATCAACAATAAACGTACCACGATCCGCTAATCCTAATTCTTTCTGTTCATCATTTTCTTGATACTTACGCATCACTTCAAAATTACGCGTTAATGTCCAACTTGGATCACCAATCATGGTATATTTAATTTTACCAATCGTATCTGAGTGACTATGCCACTCTTTATGAGTAAAATGGGTATCCGTTGAAACAGAATAAATTTCGACGCCTAATTTCTGGAACTCTTCATAATGATCAGCTAAGTCACCTAATTCAGTTGGGCAAACAAAGGTAAAATCAGCAGGATAAAAGAAAAAAATGCTCCATTTACCTTTTATATCTTTTTCAGATATCTCAATAAATTTTCCATCTTTAAAGGCGGTATTTTGAAAAGGCTTAATTTCAGTATTAACCAAAGACATTTTACTGCTCCCTTCTATTTGATATGTACTTAATGTATAAACATAAAGATATTACGTCTAATTCCTTTCTACTATTAATTCAATAGGTATTACCTATTGTAAGAAAATATAAGATACAAAAAACCGATGAATGAGTCGATTTTCACTTAAAAATGATGTGTCTGATTAATTTTAAGGATATCAATTAGAAAATAATCAGTATCACCGTACCAATTGCTAATTACTGGCAAGATCATTTGGCGTTTTGTGTGCAGTTACAACAATATTGTATGTACATAAAAATGACTGCTTTGGCACTCGATAAAAACTTTGAGTCTGACTAACAGGCTGAATAAGAATATCGCCTGCACGTAATAATTGTTTTTTCCCCCAACTATTAATAAAGGTAAACGCCGATTCGGTTTCTGGTACAATAAAATAATTCATCATTTTACCAGTAGGAATAAAACGTAAATAATTGGGCTTACCTAATACGGTAACAGGATCATGATAATATTGGTGAAATTTTGCTTCTTTAACCAGATATTGCTCATTACCTGTGGCTGGACAAATATTTTCCACCACCCAATCACCCTCTTGAGCTGGCGGTGATATACCCTCAGTTCCAACGCCTTTAATAATGGTCTTAATAATTTCACCCGGCGTTGCTAGCCGCGCATAGACCGACTTGCTTTTTTGAGCAATACCAGTTAAGCCTTCTTGTTGTGCTTGCTTAAAATATGCCACAATATCTTTTGTCGGATACTGTTCTAACGAAGCTTGTTCATCATAAGCGAAAACTTGTAAAGGTAATAATATAACAAGTAATTTTAGGTAATTAGACTGTTTATTCATGTAATTTAATAATACATATTTAATCATAAAATAGCTCTCAGTAAGATGAAAACGATACTAAAAAACAATATCAAAAGTGCTCATTAACTAATACTAGTTTACCAATTAAATCACCTGACTCCATAAAACGATGCGCTTTTGCTGCTTGTTCTAATGGATACGTTTTAGCAATAATAGGGTTGATTTTACCTGTATTAATCAATGGCCAAACTTTATTTTCTAACGCGTTTGCAATGGCTATTTTTTCCACTAACGTCCTTGCTCGCATTGTTGAACCCGTATGAACTAATTGTTTAACCATTAATGGCATCAAATTTACCTGCTGAGGTGCCCCACGCATCATACCAACTTGAATGATACGGCCATATTTAGCGGCAATTTGATAATTTTTATTCACATAATCGCCACCAATCAGATCAACCACCATATTGACCCCTTTATTTTGGGTATATTGAGCTATTTTTTCAGCAAAATCGTCTGTTACATAGTTAATAACTTTATCAGCGCCTAAAGAAGAAGCCACCTTCATTTTTTCCACTGAACCAACGGTTGTAAATACTTTAGCACCAAAAATTTTCGCTAACATAATAGCGACACTACCAATACCAGAGGTACCACCATGGATGAGAACAGTTTCATTTTTTTTAAGTTGACCAATTTGAAAAACATTAGCCCAAACAGTAAAAAAGTTTTCTGGCAGTGCCGCCGCTTCGATATAACTGAGATCACCAATAGGTAAAGCGATAGCTTCATGCACCAAACAGTATTCAGCATATCCTCCTCCGGCAACTAAAGCACAAACTTTATCGCCTTTTTTCCAACGCTGACAACCTTCTCCGACACTAACAACTTGACCAGAAATTTCTAATCCTGGTATTGGAGATGCATCTGCTGGAGGTGGATAAACCCCCATACGCTGAAAAACATCTGGACGATTTACACCCGCAGCGGCAACCTTAACAAGTAAATGAGATTTTGGTGGTTTTATTAGTGGTAATTGGGTGGGTTTAAGTTTTTCTGGGCCGCCTGGCCCCACAATTTCGATGGCAAGCATCGTTTTTGGTAAAGTATCTATATGATGGTGCGGCATTCAATAGTAACTCCGTTGCTGAGCCAGTCAACTGATTATTGTACTTGAGAGCCGTAAAATTTTCCTCTAATAATTTAACCAATATTTAATATTATCTTTTGACTATATATAAAAAATGAAAAGTTTGATCAGAAATGCCACTGAGCAATAAAGTCAAATTTAGTTAATTTATAATTAATACCATCTATTTCGTTAAGAAATCTCGTTCCAAGACTAACTTTATGATTTATTTTATAATTTATATAAAACTCAATTTCCATAGCATCAAAATTTTTCATTCTATTTAATTCTCTACTACTAAAAAACTGATTTAGATTATTAAAATAAAATTTCTTTGTGTTATTTGTTGTAATAAAATTGACCTTCAACTTATCATTTACATTATTTTTTTGTTGTTTTAAACAGGCTTTAGTGACAGTGTCACTTACTGAGTTACATATATTACTTATTGTTAAATTCGATGGCGATTTATATTGATTTTTCATATTGATAAGATAATTTATATAACACTTCATTGACATAGAATTTATTGTTGTTTTTTTGTTAGCCTGTAAAGTTGGTATAAACCTCGTTTTTTGACTAAAAACGTGATTTTCATTACTAAGTGGTGGATAAAAATTGTCAGACCCACGTTGCTGCGCTAAGAATGGACATGATATTGCTTGCGGATAAGAAAAAAATAGCGTTACAGCATAACACTCCTTAATCTGCAATATGATGGTAATAGCAATGCCTAACTGCCAACCTTTCACTATTCACCACCTCTAAACTATTTACTATAAAAAAATAATAAAACACCAATAAAACTATTTCTATAAGTTATTAGTTGGTAAAATTTTAAAAAAACGTCGTTTCTAAATCATATATTGATTAATAAAATCTATCCGAATGAATATGTTTTATAATAAAAAAACTTTATTAAGTAATATTATTAGAAAATAAATTTTACTAAAAACAAATAAATAAAGTTTAAAATTATAAATAACCACATTTTCAAAACTAATTAAAAATTAATATATTATTAGACAAAATTTGATTTTATTTTTACTTTTCTATAAGTTATAACAATTAGCTTAAGTAAAATAAATGACTGTCAAGTGAACTGCTTATATTGATAATAGTAGTTAAATAAAAATACAACTAATTATTAATTCTTTTACTCAAGCGCAGAATATGTGTTAAAATTGACTAAAATCAATATTTCTTATCATAATGAGTCAAGTAATATGATCCCAGAAAAACGCGTTGTTCGCCGAATCCAGTCTGGTGGCTGCGCTATCCATTGCCAGGACTGCAGTATTAGCCAGCTTTGTATTCCATTCACATTGAATGAACATGAACTGGATCAACTCGATAATATTATTGAACGTAAAAAACCAATCCAAAAAGGGCAAACCCTATTTAAAGCGGGTGATGAATTAAAATCACTTTATGCCATCCGGTCAGGTACTATAAAAAGTTATACTATTACCGAGGAAGGTGATGAACAAATTACCGGTTTCCATTTAGCCGGTGATCTTGTTGGTTTTGATGCTATTATCCATAATCAACATCCAAGTTTTGCTCAAGCTCTTGAAACTTCAATGGTTTGTGAAATTCCTTTTGAAACACTCGACGACCTTTCAGGTAAAATGCCTAATTTGC
This sequence comes from Arsenophonus sp. aPb, assembly GCF_029873475.1. Classification (NCBI taxonomy): domain Bacteria; kingdom Pseudomonadati; phylum Pseudomonadota; class Gammaproteobacteria; order Enterobacterales; family Morganellaceae; genus Arsenophonus; species Arsenophonus sp. aPb. The sequence goes on along the minus strand of NZ_CP123499.1, from coordinate 1,562,558 downwards.
GGCAACAAATAATGAGATTGATGAGTGGTGAAATTAAGGATGATCAAGAGATGATATTACTGCTTTCGAAAAAAAATGCTGAAGAAAGATTAGCTGCTTTTATTTATAATCTGTCTCGTCGTTTTGCTCAACGTGGTTTCTCAGCAAAAGAATTTCGCCTAACGATGACTCGAGGTGATATTGGTAATTATCTCGGTTTAACCGTTGAAACAATTAGTCGTTTATTGGGTCGCTTCCAAAAAAATTATACTCTCAGTGTCAAAGGTAAATATATCACAATTAATGATATGTATAAGCTGACCGAAATTGCGGGTAAAACCTCAGCTTAAACATCTTCATAAATGTAGGCCAGATCACATTAACTTATTATTTTTTTGTGATTTGGCTATATTACTATCTATTATCATAACCCATATTGGTTTATCTTTAGTGATATAAATGTTGTTCAGCCTCTTAGAGGAACCATTATGGCTAATTACCGGAATCTGTTAGTTGCTATCGATCCAAATCAGGATGACCAACCTGCACTCCGACGTGCTGTATATATAGTACAACGCAATGGTGGACGCATTAAGGCTTTCTTGCCGATCTATGATCTCTCTTATGACATGACAACCTTATTATCACCAGAAGAACGCAATGCAATGCGCAAAGGTGTTATTAGTCAGCGAAAAGTATGGATAAAACAACAAGCACACTACTATTTAGAGGCTGGCATTGATATTGAAATCAAAGTGATATGGCATAACAAACCTTATGAAGCAATTATTCAAGAAGTTATTGCCGATAAACATGATTTATTATTAAAAATGGCTCCTCAAAATGATCGCTTTGATGCCATGATATTTACCCCCCTTGATTGGCATTTACTACGTAAATGTCCTTGTCCAGTCTGGATGGTAAAAGACAAAGTATGGCCTAACGATGGTGCTATTGTTGTTGCAGTTAATTTATCTAACGAAGAATCCTATCATGAGAAACTTAATATTAAATTAATCAAGGAAACGAAAAATATTAGTCATAGGATTGTTAAAAGTCCACATATACATCTCGTGAGTGCCTACCCTGTTGCCCCAATAAATATTGCTATTGAATTACCGGATTTTGATCCAAATATCTACAATCAGGCCTTGCGGGGCCAACATCTTATTGCGATGAAAAAATTAAGACAAAAATTTACCATAGATGAAAAATATACTCATGTTGTTGAAGGACCCGTTGAGAAAATAATCCCTGAAATCTGTGACGAATTACATGCAGGTATTGTTGTACTGGGTATTTTAGGTAGAACAGGTATTTCGGCGGCGTTTTTAGGCAATACCGCTGAACAGATCATTGATAAGTTAAGATGTGATTTATTGGCCATTAAACCGGATGGTTTTGTTTGTCCAATAAACCCAGCAAATGGCCCTACCAAATAGAGCCATGAGATTATTAAAAATCTTATAAAGCACGCAAAATAGCTTCTACGCTTACTTTTGCATCACCGAATAGCATTTGGGTATTTTCTTTAAAAAATAATGGATTCTGAACGCCAGCATAACCCGTGTTCATTGATCGTTTAAATACAATCACATTTTGCGCTTTCCAAACTTCCAGGACAGGCATACCCGCTATCGGGCTATTAGGATCATCTTGTGCTGCTGGATTAACAGTATCATTTGCCCCAATCACTAATACTGTGTCTGTACTAGCAAAATCATCATTTATTTCGTCGAGCTCTAAAACGATATCGTAAGGTACTTTGGCTTCAGCTAATAATACATTCATATGACCAGGCAAACGTCCTGCAACAGGATGGATTGCAAAACGAACATTAATCCCTTTTTCACGTAATTTTAGTGTAATATCGTGGATGGGGTACTGAGCCTGTGCCACCGCCATTCCATAGCCAGGAGTAATAATTACCGAATGGGAATTTTTTAATAATTCAGCCACCTCATCCGCTGTGGTTTCACGATAATTTCCTTGACTATGTTCATCATCCACTAATATTCCATCAGTACCAAACCCGCCAGCAATGACACTAATAAAAGAGCGATTCATGGCTTTACACATAATGTAAGATAAAATCGCACCTGAAGAACCCACTAGCGCCCCAGTAACAATTAGCAAGTCATTACTCAACATAAAACCTGCAGCAGCGGCGGCCCATCCTGAATAAGAGTTCAGCATTGATACCACAACTGGCATATCTGCACCACCAATTGAAGAGACTAAATGCCAGCCAAATGCTAAGGCAATGATGGTCATCATTAATAAGACAAATACTTGCAAGCCAATAGCTGTCGTTTTGACAAAAATAACTAGCAAAATAAATGAAATTAATAACGCCAATAAATTAAGTTTATGGCGATTAGGAAGCATTAAGGGTTTAGATGCTATTTTGCCGCATAATTTACCATAAGCAACAATTGAGCCAGTAAATGTTACTGCCCCAATAAAAATACCTAGGAAAATTTCTGTCAGATGAATATTCTCCATTATATTTTCTGAAAATACTTCATGAGCAATAAAGCTATTAAAACCGACTAAAACAGCAGCCAAACCGACGAAACTATGCAAAATAGCAACCAGTTCTGGCATCTCAGTCATGGCGACTTTATTTGCTAAACGCACCCCAATAACACCACCAATAACCATTGCAATAATAATCCAGCCAATATTATGCGCATCGGGACCTAAGATAGTTGCAATTAAAGCAATTGCCATTCCGGTAATACCCAATATATTACCGCGTTTAGAACTTTCGTGACGAGACAAACCAGCTAGGCTGAAAATAAATAAGATAGCCGCCACAATATATGCTGCTGTTACCATTCCACTCGACATAATTTAAACCCCTTACCCTTTACGGAACATTTTCAGCATACGTTGCGTGACTGTAAATCCACCAAAAATATTGATACTGGCAATTAGTACTGCAACAAATGAGAAGAAAGTAACCCAACCACCGCTGCCAATTTGCAATAATGCACCTACCACGATAATACCAGAAATCGCATTGGTTACTGACATAAGTGGCGTATGCAGTGAATGGCTAACATTCCATACAACGTAGTAGCCAACAACACATGCCAGCGCAAATACGGTAAAATGAGAAAGAAAATCTTTAGGTGCTACACTCGCAAAACCACTAAAAAGTATAATTGCCAACATTAGAGAAATATATTTTAACCAGGGGGAGATTTTTTTCGTTGCCGGTTTTTCTTCATATTTTATCAGTTGATTTTTTGTTTGCGGTTGTTGGGATACGTGAATCGGTGGAGACGGCCAGGTAATTTCTCCTTCTTTAATAACAGTGACCGCACGCACAACAATATCATCAAAATCAATGGCTAGTTGACCATTTTTTTCTTTACAAAGCAGCTTGATTAAATTAACGATATTAGTTGCATAAAGTTGTGAAGATTGTGTCGGTAAACGACTGGGTAAATCAGTATAGCCAATAATTTTAACCTCATGATCAGTAACGATCAGTTTATCTGCTTGGGTTAACTCGCAATTTCCGCCCGACTGCGCGGCTAAATCAACGATTACACTACCAGGCTTCATCGAGTCAACCATCTCTTTGGTAATCAATTTTGGCGCAGGTTTTCCTGGTATCAATGCGGTGGTGATAATAATATCCACTTCTTTTGCTTGTTTAGCGAATAAAGCCATTTCAGCTTGAATAAAAGCCTCGGACATCTCTTTAGCATAACCATCACTGCGTGCCGAATCCTGCTTAAAATCCAATTCGAGATACTCAGCCCCCATGCTTTGTACTTGTTCTTTTACTTCTGGTCTGGTATCAAATGCTCGCACAATAGCCCCAAGACTACCTGCTGCACCTATTGCTGCTAAACCGGCAACACCTGCACCAATAACCATTATTTTAGCTGGCGGCACTTTGCCAGCAGCAGTAATTTGCCCCGTAAAAAAACGCCCAAATTGATAGGCTGCTTCTACCACTGCACGATAACCAGCAACGTTAGCCATAGAACTTAGTGCATCAAGTGACTGAGCCCTGGAAATACGTGGCACTGCATCCATTGCTAATACGGTAATTTTACGCTCTGCTAATTTTTGCATCAAATCTGGCTGTTGTGCCGGCCAAATGAAGCTAACTAATATTGCCCCCTCTTTGATAAGCGCGATTTCGGTTTCTAGCGGAGCATTAACTTTAAAAATAATATCTGCATTCCACACAGATTGTTGCTCGACAATTTCAGCGCCAGCTTGCTCAAAAGCAGCATCTTCGAAACTAGCAAGATGGCCCGCTTCTCGTTCAACGACGACAGAAAAACCTAGTTTAATTAGCTGCTTTATTGTTAATGGTGTTGCTGCAATACGTGCTTCATTGGTAATTCTTTCTTTCGGTACACCAATACGCATAATGATCCCTTCTAGTTCAAAGTTGCTTGATGTTTCTTCCCTGCTTACATAACTAATTATATTATATATATCTGTTATATTGAGTGAAAAAACATTATTGAAACCTACTGAAAATAGTAATCATGAGCCATAATTTATCGGATTTCCACGACATTAAATTAAATTTTTTTAGCAAAAAATGATATTAGTCAAATAGCTCACGACTTGATATTAATTTATAAAAATAATTGGCAAAAGTAGTGAGTATTCAACTAAATTAATAGTTTCACAAGAAAACAATGGGACAATTGCTGTTATTACATGTAATAATTATTATCTGTATGATACGACTATTAATTCAGCATTTTGATAGTAAATTGTGTAATGCGGAAGGATTTTGTATGAAGCTTAAAATAACGGCCATCACAACTGCGGTACTTTCACTAAGCAGTATAATAAGTGTGCAAGCCGCTGTAGAATTAACACCGGAACAAGCTCAAGAATTAAAGCCTTACCAAAGGATCGCTGTCACAGGCCGCTTTAATGCCATTTATGAAGCATCCGATGCAGTTTCTCGTCGAGCAGATAAAGAAGGCGCCTATTCTTACTATATTCAAAGCCTAGATGATGTAGGCGATAGTGGTAATTTACGGGTAGTTGCCGATTTGTATCGTAAAGATGCGGCAAAAGTAACTCATCCCCCCTATCGCATCTTTGCTGGCATCAAAGAATTGCCTAAAACAGAAGCTGTAAGATTATTACCATTTGATACTGTGACTGTCAGTGGCTTGTATAGCTCTGAAGCCGCACTTAATGAGGCGCTCGCTAAAAAAGCTAAGAAAAAAGGTGCTGCTTATTTTTATGTCGTCCGTAATGTTGCTTTAAATGATGGTGGTAACACACTTGCTACTGCTTATATATATGCAGCAAATGCGCCACAACGGATAGTGCAAAATGATAATGCCGTAGTACCCGCAGATACAGAAACGGGTAAAGCCTTATTAGCTAAAGGAGGTGAAGCAGCCAAAAAAGTGATCATACCTGGGGTGGCTTCGTCTTCGGCGCCAAAGGAAAGCGTAGGCCGCTTTTTTGAAACGTCAATGTCAGGTTCGGGTAAAACCAACGTAACACTACCTAGTGGATATCAAATTGAAGAAGTTAATAAAGCAGCAGCTGCGCAGATGGTTCCTTTCGATTCAATTACTTTCTCCGGTTTCTATACTTCCACTCCAGAGATAAGATATCAAATTGCTAAACGTGCGGAGAAAAAAGGCGCAAAATATTTTCATATTACGCGTGAATGGCAAGCTAATGGTGGTAGTGTTACAATTAGTGCAGATCTTTATAAGTAACAAAAAAATTAGAATATTATCTTATAGTTAAAACAATAAGTATTTTAACGGACAAAATTGTCCGTTTTTCTTTTGAGTGATAGATAAAATAATAAATAACAATTTTTTAATAAAAAACAAAACGAATATTTTTTTCTTTTTTATGCATATTTAACGATTGCATATCATGTTCCATAGCCGTAAAATTCTGCTAAATTTTCTCTTTCTATCTAATTCAAGTCAGTTTGGTTTTTTACTATAGAAACAAATTGTTATTAACAGCATAAACCAAATTATGGCAAATAGATTTTAGGATATTTTCTTTGAACAATAAAAAATTAAATCTGACGGCTTTAACCGCATTAGTCTTAAGCTCAATGGTTGGAGCGGGTGTTTTTAGTCTGCCGCAAAATATGGCTGAAGTCGCTAGCCCCTTAGCACTTATAATAGGTTGGAGTATCACAGGTATCGGCATTTTATTTCTTGCTATATCTTTGCTGTTACTTTCACGCATTAGACCAGATCTAGATGGAGGAATTTACACTTACGCTAAAGAGGGTTTTGGCGAGCTTGTTGGTTTCTGTTCCGCCTGGGGCTATTGGCTATGTGCTGTTATCGCTAATGTTTCTTATTTGGTCATCGTCTTTGCTGCCCTGAGTTTTTTTACTGATCACTCAGATAATATTATTTTTGGTGATGGGAATACTTGGCAATCCTTGATTGGTGAATCTATCTTACTATGGATCATTCACTGGTTAGTATTAAGAGGTACACAGACTGCCGCCGGTATCAATAAATTAGCAACTTTCGCTAAATTGATTCCTCTTAGCCTGTTTATCATTCTTGCTATTTTTGCGTTTAAGATAGATATCTTTCAATTCGATTTTAGCGGCGTTGAAATGGGTATACCAATTTGGCAACAAGTCAAAAATACTATGTTAATTACGCTATGGGTATTTATGGTTCTGTCGCATTAATGTTGGAAGTTTAATTTGTGGTAGTTAGAAGAATTGTTAGGCGACTAAAGTGTAAAAAGCATCGACTGGACAGAGAATTAGGCCATTGATAGGAATTTGTTGTTTATGGAGCATATGCAATATTTCTATTCCTTCCAGTAAAACTTTTGCCGTTCGGTACGTCTTAAAACCAAGCATCGCTCGATAGCGTTTTTTAATGAAACGGTGATCTTGCTCTACCATGTTATTTTTATAACGGCACTGTCTTATTTTTATCCCCAGCTCACGTTGATTAAGTGACATTAATGCAGCCCGATTAGCACCACTTTTATCAATATTCACTTCCATAGGATAGGTATTTTGATGGATAGCTTTCTTTAAAAAGCGTAATGCAGATTTTTTATTTCGCTTTTGACTAAGAATAAAATCTATCGTTTCACCACTAGCCTCTACGGCGCGATAAAGATAATGCCATTTCCCTTTTATCCTGATATAGGTTTCATCCAGATACCAGGTGCCACCATAGATTTTTCGTTTCTTTCTGGCAACACTTGCTAGTTTTGGCGTCAGTCGTAAAATCCAGCGGTGAATGGTGGAGTGATCAACAAAAATACCTCTTTCCTGCATCATCTCCTCAAGGTTACGCAAGCTTAAGGAATACGCCAGGTACCAACGTAGACAAACTAAAATGACATCGACGGGATAGTGGAGACGTTTAAAGCTTTGTTTAACAATATTCATAAGAGTCAATTATATCTGCTTGTAGTACAAGGTTTACAAATCGATCTTATCAAACAGACTCTTTTAATGCGACAGAACCGTATTTATTGGTATTGAAGGGGCGGTGGTTGTTTCAGCGCGTGCTCAAAGACGTAAAGATGTTGGTTTGGCAACGTTACTTGCTGTAATTTCTGCCTTAAGTATTTATATATTAGTTACCTTGCTCTCCTTAGGCATAGTTCCTAGAGCTGAACTTGCTGAAATGAAAAATCCCTCGATGGCATCACTTATGATCAATATGATGGGAAATTATGGCGAGATTATCATTGCAGCCGGTTTAATTCTTTCTGTTTGCGGCGCTTATTTGAGCTGGACAATTATGGCGACAGAAATTCCTTATATCGCTTCGCTACATGGCTCATTTCCTAAAATATTTAAATATCAAAATAAAAATAATGCCCCCTCTTCATCTCTTTGGCTTACAAATGGCGCTGTACAATTATCATTAATATTAATTTGGTTAAGTGGTAGCAACTACAATATGTTATTAACGATAGCCTCAGAAATGATTTTAGTGCCTTATTTTCTAGTGGGTGCTTTCCTAATCAAAATCTCTTTTGAGCGCAATAACAAAGGATTACTTATTATCGGTACAATAACCAGTTTATATGGTTTATGGTTACTTTATGCTTCAGGAACCATCAACCTACTTTTATCTGTTATTCTTTATATGCCTGGTTTATTTATCTTTCTATATGCTCAAAACCAAAACAATAATAAAAAATCACTTAGCCGCTTAGAAAAAAGTGCAATAGTAATAATTATTTTCTCTTCTATTCCTGCATTTTGGTATTTACTTCATATTTAATTAAAGAGATTTAATGCTAATCAACATAATCATCAAGTTGCAATTATGTTGATTATTTCCACTTAAATAATAAATTTTTAACTTAAAAAATCTATCTCGCTGGTTATTGAAATGGATTTTAGTTTTATCAATAAAAGTATGTTGTAACTAAAATGCAGTTTCCCTTATGTTTTGGAATAGATGGAATTCATTTGGAAAACGGAAAAACTGTTTTCATACAGAGTTGGATCAGTTGCCTTTATCGATCAATACTTGTCAGAATAAAAAACCTGAAACTCTTTTGGCCTCTATTCTTTAATAGTAATTATCAGATATTTAGTCTTGAAACGTCTAAAATTTTTATGTTTACATTTCTTAGCATCTAAATGTATGAGTAGTTTAAAAAGAACTAAGATCCATGACAATCTTACCGAATCGTTCATTTTCCTGAAGTGTCTTTAGTGCTGTTTTGTAGTCTTCCACATTAAACACACTCTCAACTACCGGCTTAATTTCACCAGTGGTTACTTTATCAATAATTTGGTTTAGTATTGCCGATGAACCGTGAGCAACAAATAAGTATGGAACGTGTTTATCTGATACTTTGGCTTGAGCTTCTGAGTCAATATCTAATTGCGGATTACTATTAACAAATACACCATTATTATTAAGCAAATGAATTGCCTGTTCAAACTTAAGTACTTTCGCTAAGTCAAATATAATATCGAAGGAATCATTAAGTTCAAATACACTTTTTTCTCTGTAAGAGTATATTTTATCTGCACCCAACTCTTTTAAAAATGGGACAGCAGATGACCCCCCAATAGCAGTGACTTTTGCTCCCGCATTTTTTGCTATCTGAACCGCATAAGAACCGACTCCTCCATTTGCACCTATAATCAAGACATTATCACCATTTTTTATTTTAGCTAGCTCAACCAGTCCTTTATAAGCAGTTTCACTTCCGATCGGCAAAGACGCTCCATTTGTGAACTTAATAGATTCTGGCAAAATTGATAAATAATCCTCATTTGCCGCAACTAATTCTGCCATTGCTTTTTCATCTTTTGTAAAGTCTATACTGCCGGCTACACGATCACCCTTTTTAAATTTCTTACCGTCCGTTAAAACTACTCCTGAGAATTCCAGACCAAGATAGATATTGCATTCTTTAATATACTCCTTTAGGCTTAGCTGGTCATTATTCCTGATAAAATCTAATTCCCATGCACTTAAAGGCACAGCCATAACCTTAATCAAAACTTCTCCTGCTTTTACGACTGGATCTGGTACTTCTCCAATCATAAATTTCTCCACACCTTTCTTATTAAAATCAATTACAAAACCTTTCATTAAAGAGATCCTCATAATTCATATGTGAACATAACAGAGGGTTATATTTCCCAGAACACAAAGTAACACCAGGAAAAATAGTTGTCAAATGATAACTATTATTTGACACTTATTGCCCTTATAGCCATGCTACATCAAAATGACGCTTATCTTTTTTTATGTTAATGTCATAAGCTATTTTAAGGAGTACCCATGCATCATCTTTACAAACAGTTTATGCTTTTTACCACCTCTTTTTATGAGGTTATAGATGTACTTACACGTGATCTTGAGCTGGACGGAATGACGAGGGTTCAGTTTAATATTTTGCAACAAATTGCTCTTGAACAACCAATTACATTAAGTCAAATTAGCTATTGCCAAAATATGTCATTACCTAATGTAAGTCGTGAAATTAGAAAATTTATCAAAAATGGATGGGTTTACAAATTTAAAGATAATCAAGATAAACGAAAAACATTTTTGATGCTTGATCAGGCTGGAATAAAAATTACCAAAATTATTTTCTCTCAAATGGAAAAACGATTTTTAACCACTATAGATAAGAGATGTGATACTAATCAGATTAATATCTCAAACTCAATTGATAATATATCTGAACTTCTTTTTAAACCAATCATATCCTCGAAAAAATAAATTAAACGGAATTTGTAGGAGGAACTTACAATTGTTTTAATTTATGACTTTCACTCTGAGAATGGTTTGTCGTGTAGTGTTAAATTCTCTGACTATTGAGCTAATGCTTGTGGCCGAATTAATACGCTCTATAACGGCTTGCTGCTGATCTGGATTAAAAATTGGACGATGATTAAAACGTTTTCATATTACTTATACCGTCACGAATCCAGGATGTGTACATTCATGCAGCAGATCGCGTTCAAATTCAGCGACTGCAGCTCACTTTTTCCTCTAGTCTGGTAATAACTATGCTTCTGATGGCCAGAAAATACACGCAAATTTCTAAATCTAAAATCGCAAGTTGCTGAACCGTTTTTCTTATGTCTAGCGCATGGCGTCCAAGACGTTAAAACTTCGTTAGGATAAGTAAGTTTTCTGATCAATATTTTTCATCGTGACATAAATACTTCCCTCGAATATAGTTTTTCTTAGTTGCGATCTTTACACTGAACGAAACCGACCTATTTTGTACATGCTTTCGTACAGAAAATAACAGCGAGAAAATAACAGAGTAGGACAGTAAAGCCTAGACGATTTGTAGGTCGTAAACCCAGTACCCAGTATTATGTAAAAACTCGTGACATGGAGCAAGATTCTTCCTGACGAAAACAATACTTCTCACAAGGTCATAGTACCCAGAGTAACTTTCCGATTAAGAATTGCAGCTGATTTATGGTATGAATATGCATTCAGTTAACAAACTGGCTGGGAAGATATCAATCTGAGAAAAAATTATATCTGAAGTAATAACTTAACTGAGATTAGTAAAATACTGTCCATTACACTCTACCGACATCGTTCTGTACAAAAAATAGTCTTCGCAAAAGATATTTTCACATTTGCAAGTGAACCCGAGATTAATAGCTATCTTTTATATTTTATAAAATAACTATCATTCAATAACTGCAGAAAAATTATTTTATAGTGAGGAAATTAGTTTTTAATTCTATGCATTTAATATTATTTTAAATACCTTATATTACTTTATTTCACTTCTATTAAAGAAAAAATAATTGTTATTTTTTTTGTTAAAAATACCTCTTGTCTTAAATAAAAATAGCAGTATTCTTACAATTTAAAATAGTAATGATATCTGTTGTTCAATTCCAAAAATAAAGGTAAAACTTATGCGTAACTTATTGATGGCAATCTTATTGTCAGTGTTTTCTTTGATTCAATTTTCTGTTCATGCCTGGGATGGAAATATTAAATTTACCGGTGAAATTATTCAGTCCTCTTGTACATTTAAAGCACTTACTAAAGATCAGACAGTATCATTGGGTACGGTGGCAACCAATAGTTTTAAAAAAGTACATGACACTGCCTCACCAACCGCCTTTAATATTGAAATCAACAATTGCCCACATAATAGTCAAGAGGTTTTTGTTATATTCGACGGTGTTAAAGATGAAATAAATAATGAGTTGTTAGCTATCAAAGAAGGTAATGGTTATGCGACAGGCGTTGCAATTGGTATCTATAATAATGATAGTGAACGCCATATCCCAATAAATAATAAAACCAATGTTTATTCTATTACTGATAAGTTAGCGACCTTAAAATTTATTGCAAAATATGTGGCAACGGAAAATATTGTTTTACCTGGAAGAGTAGAAGCTAATGCTCATTTTACATTAGTCTATAATTAAATAGGAAAAAAGTTTTTATTTTTCTGCACTATTTGTTTTTTAATTAAATAAAATTATTAGATACAAATAGGATTACTTTACAATCTAAATATTTTAATTATTTGATTGAGTATAATATAAACAAATTCGTTTAATTTAATAAACAAATAATATTTATAATTAAATTAATGCTCAGTAACTCATTTACTTTAAAAATATAATGTTGCCTTAATTGTTATTTCATTTGCGTCAATTATATTTTTTATAAAAAAATAACATTAATCATTAAATAAAATTTGTTATCTATTAAAAAATACCTATTGTTTTTTCAAAAAAAAACATTAATATTCTCCTGGCTGAAAATAGTGTGTTGCTTTTTTATAAAATTAATTAGTTTTATATAATTTTATAATATAAATCATTTGATTAAATTATGTTTTTATTAAATTAAGGATTAGTAATAATATGCGTAAGTTATTAATGGCATTATCATTGTCAGTGACTGCTTTGTCTCAATTTTCTGCTTATGGCAGTAGTGGCTCTATCATTTTCAATGGACAACTTGTTGGTTCTACCTGCCAAGTCACCGTAAATACTAAAAACCAAACAGTTACTTTAGATACGTTATCAATAAATAATTTTCAAAAGAAAAATGATACATCAATTGGTAAATCTTTCAATATTGCATTATCCCAATGTCAACCAGCAGATAATATCAGTGTTGTTTTCCATGACGCTAAAAATGGTTTTACAGAGGATGGATTGATTGCTAATCAAGCTGGTGACGATTATGCAAAAGGTATCGCAATTGGTATTTATGATAATGATAATAACCTCATAAAAATGAATGAAAAAATAGCTCTAGATAATAACAATGATACTCGCAATCTAGCACTTATCGCAAAATACGTTGCTACAGAAAATCAAGTTGAAGCAGGACAAGTCGCTTCAACGGTTAACTTTACCATAACTTATTAACTAGATAATAGCAGGAACAATAGGAAATTTGTTATTGTTCCTATCTTCCCGAGATAAGAAAATGCAATATTTTTTATTATCATTAATTATAGTTATATTTTCTTCGTCATCACTCGCTAATGTGATTATCGGAGGCACCCGCGTTATTTATCCTTCAGATAAACGTGAAGTTTCTATTGCTGTAAACAATTTAGACAAAGAGAATTTATTTTTAATTCAATCATGGATTGAAGACAAAGATGGTAATAAGGTTGATGATTTTATTATAACACCCCCCTTATTCAAATTATTGCCAGAAAAAGAAAATAAAATAAGAATCATCAATTCAACAAATCAATTACCAAATGATAGAGAGACTGTCTATTGGTTAAATATAAAATCAATTCCGGCATTAAAAAAAAGTGACGAAAACCGCTTAAACATTATATTAAAATCACGACTTAAACTTTTTTATCGGCCTAAAGAAATAATTAATGAATCCACTGAAATATATAAAAAAATAAAATTCAGACAACTAAACAAACAGCTTATTGCTCATAATCCAACTGCTTTCTATATCAATTTTAATTCGATAAAAATAGGAAACTTTATAATAGAAGTGCCCGGTATGTTGCCACCATTTAGCCAGAAGAAATGGCAAATCAAGACAAATAAAAATAATAAAATAGACTGGTCATTTATTAATGATTACGGTGCCATTATAGAAACAATTAGCCTATTAAATGATAACAACAATGAACAAAAAAAATAAAATTAGATATTATATCTCTCCCATTTATATTAGTTTAATATTTAGCATTTCTTCTAATTTATACGCTAAGAATGATGATTACTATTTTGATAAGGAAGCAATAGAATATGATAAAAAATCACCCATTAACCTTGCCCATTTTTTAGAAGACAATAATCAGTTAGCTGGTGTTTATAGAGTAGATATTTTTATCAACAACATGAACGTAGCCACCCAAGATATAACTTTTATCAATGATGAACAAGGTATACTTTATCCTATCGTCAATAGTAGTCTATTAAATAGCTGGGGAATTGATGCTAATTTTATTGAGCAAAAAATTATTGATCAATTAGCTACTGATACGATAATTGATTTCTGGCAACAAAATAAATTAGCGATTAGCGCTGAATTTGATTTTAATCAGCAAAGTTTATATCTCACTTTTCCACAAATAGCGTTAAAAAAAAACCAACACATAGCTTCATGGCAATCAGGGATACCGGCATTTTTTATTAATTATCGTTATCAAGGTGCTAATACTTGGACAAAAAATGATACTGATAAGCAAAATCACTTTATTGGCTTACTGCTAGGCGCTAACTGGCAAGCCTGGCGTTTACGCCATGATGGTAGCTACTCTTCCCACTATCACTGGCAAAATTATCGCACCACAGTTTCCCGTGATATTCATGCAATTCATAGCCAATTAAGTTTAGGGGAAAATTATACCACTTCAACGCTGTTTGAGCGCTTTCAATTTAAAGGCTTACAATTACAAAGTGACGATAGCATGTTACCCGACAATGCCAAAGGTTACGCTCCTACGATCCAGGCTATTGCCGAAACCTACGCAACTGTCACTGTTTTACAAAATAATATTCCCATTTATCAAACCTATGTGCCACCAGGTCCTTTTATTATTAATGATCTGCTTCCGTCATATTCTAATGATAAACTTAAGATCATCATTGATGAAAGTAATGGTAAACAACGAATAATTTATCAACCATACACGACTTTACCCAATATGCTACGGGTTGGTCGTTTCCGCTATGCGCTTAATCTTGGCCAATATTCACCCTCAAATATTAGTGCCTATAAAGCAAAATTTATCCAGTTTGATTATCAATATGGTCTATCAAATTATTTGACTCATTATGGTGGAATAATTATTGCCAACAATTATTATTCGAATGGGTTAGGATTTGGGGTTAATATAGGTCAATTGGGTGCAGTTACTTTCGATGCCAGCTATGCAAAAGCAATTAAAGGATCATATGACGCTGGTTACGTCTATCGTTTTCAATATGGTAAGTATTTTTCTACTACCAATACCCAATTAACGTTAGCAGGCCAACGATATAGCGAGAAAAATTTCTTAACATTTAGTCAGGCTAATAAACTTAAAAATACCCCTTCTCCGCTATTTTACTATGCAGAGAAAAGCCAGTTGCAACTTAACATTAGACAAAATTTAGCTAGCTTGGGTACTTTCTACTTATCTGCTTATCTGCTTATCAGAAAAATTATTGGAATTATGATGTTACAGAAGAAAGCTACGCGATTAATTATAGTTCGAGGATTTGGGATTTAGATTATACGATTAACTATAGCTATACGAAATCTAGGCGAGATCAATCAGCGGATCAGCTCTTGTCTATCAACTTGCAAATTCCCTTTAAGCGATGGTTAAAACGAACCTGGGGAAGTTATGGTATACAAAATAGCTTTGATCAGCGCCTTATTCAGCAAATTAATATTTACCACTCACCATTTGCTGATGAAAGTTTATTTTTAACGCTGCAACAAAACTATGAACGACACTATGAAAATCATACTAACGCTATTAGTGGAGCACTCTATAGCCAATATCGAAATCAATATGCAATCTTCAATTTAGGCTACCATCACGATCCCTATCAAAACCAATTAAATTATGGTTTACAAGGCAGCCTGGTGGCTCATCCTTACGGATTAACCTTAGCGCAACCTATTGGTGAAACGGCGGCACTAGTGATCGCAAAAGACGCGGTTGGGGTAAAACTGGAAAATTATTCAGGAATAAAAACTGACTATCAAGGTATCGCTATCATTCCCAATATCAGTAATTATCGGGCAAACCAAATTGCACTGGCAACTGAAACGCTGCCTGATGGTGTAGATATTGAATCTAATATACAAACAGTAGCTCCCACCCGAGGCGCAATCGCCATCGCCCATTTTGCTACCCAAATTGGTTATAGAGTTATATTTAAACTTCAACATCATAGCAAGGCAATCCCATTCGGCGCAATGGCAGCTTTAACCGATAAAACCACAATTTCTACCACTGGCATCGTCGATGATCAACAGCAGGTTTATTTAACTGGTGTACCTGCACAAGGTGAATTCATCATCACAACCGGAAACAACAATAACAATTATCGCTGCACATATGCGCTACCTGATGATGCCATACTAGCTAAAGTTCACAAAATTACTGCCCTCTGTCAATAAAAGGAGTTAAAATGTCAAGCCTTTTAGCTAAAACGATAAGTCTGTTTTTTTTACTATTTGGCTTATTTTCTTTAACCACTCATGCATCCACCTGTAACTACATGCCAGGCTCCAAACCAGCAGAGGTTTTTGTTCCTTTGCCAAATAAAATTGAGGTTTCACCCACCTTACCTGTAGGTAGTATTATTAAGAAAGCTTATGGATCAAATGCAAGAGGCAATCATAAAGGTTTTATCATTTGCCCATCAGAGCAAATCAAACACCAATGGAGAAATAGCCATCAATACGCAATATTGCCGTTATCTGATGCTATTTACCCAACAAATTTAAAGGGGGTCGGATTAAAAATTATTTATCGTGCCGGCAACTTACAGTCTTATATTGCACCTTGCAATGAACAGCCCGCAGGTAAAATATTTTGCGGAGAAACATTGTATAAAATTGAACTGCAATTGATAAAAACAGCTGAGCAGATAGAAACTGGCTATATTTCACAACAACAATTAACTGCTGCAACCATTGGTGATTTACCTATAGCTAATTTCAACTTAGCCAATACTCAAATTACCGTTCCTAAATTAAGCTGTTTTATCAATAATAATGCATTAGAGATCAATTTAGGACGTCTAAAAACCGCTGTTTTTGACGGCATGTATAGTACAGCGGGCAAAAAAGCATTTTATCTCGAATTAAATTGTAGTCATACCTCGACGGTTGAAATGAAAATGGATGGAGATACATTACCATCAAGCGATGATAAAATTTTAGCCTTAAATAAATATAATGCTGCACAGGGTATCGGTTTACAGATTTTGTATGAAAATAATCCCATCAAATTCAACCACTGGTTTATATTAAAAAGAGTACCTGATACTAAAAGTATTCCGCTATTTTTTCATGCGCAATATATTCAAGTGGCAGAACAAGTAACACCAGGGCTAGCAAATGCCCTTGTCACTTATCATATTAAATATCATTAAAATTGCGGTGGTAACACCGCTTTTTTTAGTATCACTCAGGCAATAATGAAATTTGTACCATAGCTTGTAGAATACGTTTATCGGAAATAGGATAAGGTGTGCCCAGCTGTTGAGCAAATAGGCTTACGCGCAACTCTTCTATCATCCAGTATATTGCTTGTACTTCAGGTTGTTGTCTTTGTGCAATTGGCAGCTTAGCTAGCCAACTCTGCCATTGCTGTTTAATATCCTCAATACGTACCATATGCGCCCGATCACGGTTGGGATCAATAACTAATTTCTCCAAACGACGCTCTATCGCATTGAGATAACGAATAATATCAGGCTGTTTTTGCCAACTATGAGAGGTAACAAAACCTTTAAATATTAATCCGCTAAGTTGGGTTTTAATATCAGAAAATGGCAATGCCAAATGCATATCTACCCGCCCTTTTAAACGCTTATTAATTGCAAACACGCGAGTTAAAATTATTTCAACCTGTTTAGCAATCTCAACCACGACAGCATTAAGCTCAGCACGAACATAAATTTGCAATCGCTGATAGTCTTCTGCTGTCCATACCAGTCCACCAAATTGAGCAATTAATTTGTCGACCCCGCAGCTGATACAATCATCTATTAGTTCAAGAACTTTGCCAAAAGGATTGAAATAGAGTCCCAATTTGGATTTATTTGGCAATTTTTCATGTAGGTATTTTATTGGTGAGGGAATATTGAGTAATAGTAGTCGCCTTAATCCTTTATTCATCGCCTGTTTTTGCTCTAATTGAGTTTCAAACATGCGGATTGCAACACTATTTTTTTCATCTACCAGCGCCGGATAAGCTTTAACGAGATAACTCCCACGCTTTTGCTCATAAAGTTGAGGTAGATCACCGAAACTCCATATATGTAACCCACTTTGCTCTATGCTATTGTTAATAACCGCAGATAATGTTTGTTGAACTTGTTGTTTTAATTTTATTTTTAATGCTGTTAGATCACGGCTTTCGGCAATAGTCTGGTTATTTTCATCGACAATGCGAAAGGTCATTTTCAGATGCGAAGGCAATTGATCCCACGGCCAGGCCTCGGCATCAATACTAACCCCCGTCATAAGTCGCAACTCTCGCGTTAGGCAATCTAACAATTTTCCCTGTGGAGTAGGTAGCCGTTGTAAAAATGCTTGCGCATAATTTGGCGCCGGCACAAAGTTACGCCGTAACGATTTAGGTAATGATTTGATCAACGCTATAACTAGTTCTTCGCGTAATCCCGGTATTTGCCAGTCAAAACCCTCATCTTTCATTTGATTAAGTAGCGATAATGGAATATGAACGGTTACACCGTCAGCCGCACTGCCAGGTTCAAACTGATATGTTAACGGCAATTTAAGTGCTTCTTGTTGCCAATAATTGGGATATTCTGCTAGGGTAACCTTATTAGCCGTTTCCCTCATTAGCATATCTTTATTGAATGTCAGCAAGTCAGGCTGTGCTTTACTAACTTGTTTCCACCAGCGATCAAAATGACGAGATGAGACAACCTGACTGCCAATTCGCTGTTCATAAAAATCAAAGAGCGCATCATCGTCAACTACGATATCGCGTCGACGAGATTTATGCTCTAGCTCTTCCACTTCAGCTAATAATGTTAAGTTTTGTTGGTAAAAAGTGTGGCTAGTTCGCCAGTCTCCCTCAACTAGTGCATGGCGAATAAAAAGCTCACGACATAATAATGGGTCAATCTTACTGTAATTAACTTGACGACCCGCCACAATAGGTAAACCCAATAGGGTGACACTTTCCGACGCCATAACAGCACCTTGCTTTTTTGACCAGTGTGGCTCGCTGTAATGATATTTCACTAAATGCCCGGCCAGTGGTTCTATCCAGTCAGGCTCGATTATCGCCGCAATACGACCCCAAAGTTTATTGGTTTCAACTAATTCTGCCACCATGACCCATTTAGGTGGTTTTTTAAATAAACTGGAAGCAGGAAAAATCATAAATCGTGCATTTCGGACGCCCAAAAAGTCAGCTTTATCCGCCCCTTTTTGACCGATATGAGAAAGCAGACCGGCAAGTAGCGAAATATGAATAGCCTGATAATCAGCAGGTTCGCTGTTGATAGCAATACCTAATTCTTTAATCACCTGGCGCAACTGGCTATAAATGTCCTGCCACTCCCTTAAGCGCATAAAATTAAGTAGATCCTGTTTACATTGCTTACGAAATTGCGCATTGGATAAAATAGTTTGTTGCTGTTTAACAAAATCCCATAAATTTAGGTACGCTAGAAAGTCCGAACGTTTATCGATAAAACGATGATGCTTTTCATCTGCAATTTGTTGTTTATCTAATGGCCTTTCGCGAGGATCCTGGATAGAAAGTGCAGAACTGATCACCATTATCTCACGTACACAGCCATGTTTCCTCGCCTCTAAAACCATACGACCTAACCGCGGATCGAGCGGGAGTTGTGCCAGTTGACGGCCAATTTGCGTCAGTTGAAAATCGCCATCAACGCTTTTATTGGCAATGGCGTTTAGTTCCTCAAGTAAGCGAATACCATCTTGAATATTGCGCTTATCAGGCATTTCAATAAAAGGAAATTGATTGATATCACCTAATCCGACCGCCATCATCTGTAAAATAACCGAAGCAAGATTGGTACGTAAAATTTCAGGATCGGTATACAATGGTCGAGCTAAAAAATCTTCTTCCGAGTACAAGCGAATACAGATCCCCGCAGAGACACGGCCACATCGTCCTTTACGTTGTTCAGCAGAAGCTTGTGAAATCGGTTCGATCGGCAAACGTTGTACTTTTGTGCGATAACTATAACGGCTAATACGCACATAACCGGTATCAATTACATATTTAATACCTGGAACGGTCAATGAGGTTTCTGCTACGTTGGTCGCTAATACGATCCTTCTGCCTGAATGAGATTGAAAAATACGGTTTTGTTCACTGTTAGATAAGCGCGCAAAAAGCGGTAATATTTCTGTATGCTTTAAATTCAGTTTATTAAGCGCTTCGGCCGTATCTCGGATCTCACGCTCACCACTCATAAAAATCAAAATATCGCCGATAGCTTGTTGACTTAATTCATCAATCGCATCAATTATGCCATCAAGCTGATCGCGACTACTATCGTTGCTCTCACCAATAATGGGCCGATATCTAACTTCTACTGGATAAGTTCTTCCCGATACCTCAACAATCGGCGCGTGAGCAAAATGTTGGGAAAAACGCTCGGGATCGATGGTCGCGGATGTGATAATAACTTTTAAATCAGGACGTTTAGGTAACAATTGACGCAAATAACCCAAAATGAAATCAATATTTAAGCTACGTTCATGCGCCTCATCGATAATTATCGTGTCATATTGCAGTAATAATTTATCATTATGTAATTCTGCTAATAAAATTCCATCTGTCATTAACTTAATGAACGTATTATCGCCTATCTGATCATTAAAACGAACTTTATAACCAACAGCACTACCTAATGGAACATTAAGCTCTTCTGCAATCCTGTTAGCCACCGAGCGAGCAGCCAATCTGCGAGGTTGGGTATGGCCAATTAAGCCTTTTACTCCTCGGCCAAGTTCTAGACAAATTTTTGGGATCTGAGTTGTTTTGCCCGACCCCGTTTCGCCAGCAATAATGACGACTTGATGATCACGAATCGCCTGATATATTGCCTGTTTTTTCTCAATAACAGGTAGATTTTCTGGATAAATAATTGTTGGACGAGCCCTTTGCCGATTGGCGATTTTTTTTTGTCCAGTGACGATATCCGTTTTAACTAATTCAATAATCGATTGGCGGGATTTTTCATTTTTTATCTTCTTTATCCCGGCTAAGCGCTTTCTTAATAACAATTGATCACGCAATAATAGCTGATCAATATCAGCGTATAGTGTTGTTAAATCAGATTTCACTTTTAATAAGACCTTACTGAAGAGGCTTGTTTGCTGAGTTGATCATCAAAACACGACATAACTAACACTTACTCATCTTTGCCCAAATAATAGGGTGTTATAGTAACTTATTTTTGTGTCCAGCGGCCATTTATACCTAACACATATTCACCCTTTTTTGCCCCATCTATTAATTTTTCGCCAGCTATTTTTGCCACTTGCTCCGTCTTAAGTTGGTTACTTTGCGCAATTTCAGCGTATTTTTGTTCACGAGCCTGATTAATACTATTGACCAATGCGTTCACTTCAGCATTATCTTTTACCACGGCTGCCAGATAACCAGTTAGTGTTTCACCAACCAGCCCACGCTGCTTAGCCTCGCTAATTGACAAGCTTAGCGCGGGAAAACTGACAACAACACTCATTAATATCAATAAACAAGGTAAAATATATTTTTTTATCATATCATCTGTTATCCAAAAAGATCGCTATTATTTTTTAGTAATCCCTCAACCTGACGATCAACTTTAATTTTAATTTCATGTTCAATTTTGACATTCATATTAATATTTATTGGCTTATCCGGTGTTGCTACTTCTAACCGAACACAACTTGTTGATAAAAATGCCGCTGACAACATCAGCATATACCAAATTTGCGTTTTCATTACTGGTTTTCACCTTTTTTAATCGAAATATTTTTTTCTAACCAATCACCCAAATTATTACCAAACTGTAAACTGCGCCACAATTGAAAGATATTTTCTTGATGGCAATAATTTAAATGAACTTGCCGATTTTTACTCTCTAAAGGATTAAAACCATAAATTTGAGCATTGATGTTAATATCCCCCAGATTACTCAGGCTAATTTTGGCTTGACTTCGATTTATTTCCAAATAACGTAACCATGCCATAGCAACTCTAGCAGATAAATTATTTTCACCGATAGAATCCACTAACTCTTTTCCTAATCTTAAAGTAATATTGCCTGAATTTGTTAACCACCCTTCTTTCACGATCCAATCGGGATTATCCAGAAAGAAAGGTAATTGACCACTAATTTTTCCTGACATCGCAACCTGAGAAGAGGTTCTAAGGCGAGTTAATAGTTGACTTAAATCTATCCGATCAATAGTCAGTATGGCTGGTGCTATTTGTGGCCAACGCAACGTAGCCAATCGAACAGCACCACCTAACAGATCAATGTTAACTTGCCGTAGCTCTAAGGGAAATTGTGCAGTTGCCGGATAATAACCATACAGATCGGCCGCTATATTTTGCATATCAAACAGACTCTTAATCTGTTTGATCCTAATTTTTACTGGCAATTTAGTGCCCAACTGCCAGCGACTATTTTGTAAACGCCACGGTAAAATAAAATCAATTCCATTAACACTACCATCTTTTAACCATAATCCAGCATTAGCAACCGACCAATGTCCACCAGCAATCACTCCTTGATCTCGTGCCACCGAAAACGCCGCCTGAGCATAAAAATTACCTTCTCGCAAAGTGATAGCTAAATCTGGCGGGATCAAAGATTGAAAAGCTAAGACACTCTGCTTTTGCCAACGGGCATTTCCGCGTAATCTTATGCCATCCCAACGAATAAAAAATGGGATCGGACCGAATTGTTGTGCTGAGAGTGCACCGGTTAATTGAAAATCAGCTGGATTCCGGCCAATTAATTTAGCTGAGATTGTTGAGGCAGGCAAAAAGCTCTCATTACCAAATTCTATTCTATCAGTATGTAAAATAAGTTCACCGGCAAAGTTAGCTTGTTTAGCATCGCGTTGCCATTTTAATGGTTTTAAAAGTGTTAAACGGGGTTGAATCATATTGAGCGTGCCATACTGAATTTTATCAAATCCGGTATTCAATCTGTTTACAACCAGTAAAGAGTTAATCCAATAACCATCACCACTAAGATCCCAATTAGCTTTAAGGGGATGCAACTGGGCATTTCCCCAATAATGCCATCGCCATTGACCTTGGTCTGGTTTAAAATTATTGGCTTGACCATCAAAATGTAATTTTACTTTACCCCAATAACTATCTGTTGTCGTTGCAATTGCCTGCAAACGACCAGTTACGCCTTGTGCCGTCAAATAAGTGCCCGCTAGTGGCAAACGTAGTTCGTTAAGGGTTAATGTTTTATTTATCTTGCCATACATTCGGATTAATGATGATGGTAAAAAAGTAATACGTGGCGAGAGCAATGGACCAGAAACCAAGGTTGGTACTCGCATATCAACAATCAGATCATTAATCTTAATCTGTCCCATTAAATGAAATGGAATATGACTTTTTAGCCAATCTAATTTACCCTGCTCAACAGTAAGCACTAAATTAGCTTTGCCTTTTCCCCCGGTTGTCAGCATATTAGCGCGACCACTAATACGCATATTCGTTAAACTGTCACGCCAATTAGCTAGCTGAAAATCGATTTTTCCTGATAATAATTGATCACCATTTTGCCAACGCCATTTTCCTTCCTTAATAGTCAAAAGCTTATCATCTAATTGCCAAGGCAGATCGAGTAATGGTCTTTGCGACTGTTGTTCTGTTAATTGCAAAATACCTGAGCGATTTGACCAACTTAACTGCCCAACTAGCGGTTTAGCATAACGATTAGTAATTAAAATTACGTCAATTTTTCCATCTACTGGTATGAGTGTTGAACTCAATGGTAGCGCGACATTACCGGTTAAATTAACCGTATCTTCATTCAATCGAAGAAAAAAATGCTCTATATTGAAATAATCTGCCGCTGTTGTTCGTGCGACAAGTTGTATATTTTCACCTTGATAATTGATATCTAAGTGATGACTTTGGCTTACTTGTAACTGAAGTTTTCCAGCCAAAAAAGGCCAAGGATGTAAAACGAGTTGCTCAATAGTTAATTCCAATGACGGGATTGCTGTTAGGATCTGTTTTATATCTATTTGACCTTGTGCTGTTTGATCATCTTTTAACTGAGATAAGCAATTATTGTCACTCATTAAAGATTGAGCATGAATTATCCATTTTGTTGGCCATTTAGCAGCGGGAGAAACGATTAATTGATTTATCTTGACCCATTCACAGCGGTCTAGCGCAATGTTTATATCGGCGACAACAATTCCTTTACGCGTGATTTTTGGTAAAGTCAATGACAAGGTTGCACCTTTGGGTAACCATAGTTGACTAATTCTAGGTAACCAATTAGGTAACGTAAGCCAACTGGTAATAGCAATAAAAAGCAAGATAATGAATAGCAAAATAATATATTTTATTAATTTAGTCATTTTACTATCCCTTTGTTTAGATCAACCTTACTAAAACCATAATAATGGATTTTTAATTTTCATCCATCATATTGATACTTGATCACCTGCGTTAACGATAATATCAACAAATTTTTATCCATCAATTCATATTATTCTCTATTTGTGCCATTCTATTAACAGCCAGCACATTTATCGCTACAGATACAAAAGTTATACTCATTTTATATTGGAGCCTGCAATGAAAGTCGTTTCTTATAGTACAAAACAATACGACCGCCTTCATTTCGATCAAATCAACAAAAAGGGTAATTTTAATTTTGATATTGAATACTTTGATTTTCCACTCACACCACAAACAGCTAAAAATGCCGCTGGCGCTGATGCTGTTTGTATATTTGTTAATGATGATGCCAGTCGCGCAGTCCTTAAAGAGTTGGCGAAGTTGGAGGTCAAAATTTTAGCTTTACGTTGTGCCGGATTTAATAACGTCGATTTAGCGGCAGCAAAAAAACTGGCTATTCAAGTTGTGCGCGTACCCGCTTATTCTCCCGAGGCTGTTGCTGAACATACAGTGGGTTTAATGCTTTGTTTAAATAGACGTATTCACCGTGCGTACCAACGTACTCGGGATGCCAATTTTTCACTGGAAGGATTAACCGGTTTTAACATGCATAATCGTACCGCTGGCATTATCGGTACAGGGAAAATCGGTTTAGCGACATTACGTATTCTTAAGGGGTTTGGTATGAAATTACTTGCCTATGACCCCTATCCTAGTGAAGCAGTATTAAAACTTGGTGCTAAATATGTTGATTTAGATACTCTATTAAAGCATTCAGATATTATTAGCCTTCATTGTCCATTAACAAAGGAAAATCATCATTTACTTAACGAACAATCCTTCAATAAAATGAAAGATGGGGTTATGGTGATTAATACTAGCCGCGGCGGTTTAATTGATTCTAATGCTGCCATAGAAGCACTAAAAAAACAAAAAGTTGGCGCCTTAGGTATGGATGTATACGAAAATGAACGTGAGCTATTTTTCGAAGATAAATCGAATGATGTGATCCAGGATGACGTTTTTCGCCGTTTATCTGCCTGCCACAACGTTCTATTCACTGGCCACCAAGCTTTTTTAACCGAAGAAGCGCTCAATAATATTAGCGAAACAACCCTACAAAATATTAAACAGATCGCTCAAGGAAAGCCGTGTGCTAATGAAATTGAAGGTTAATTCTTAACATTACATCAATATTTATTAATACGATTTCTATCAGGTTATTGCCATGAGTGTTTTATAGCACTCATAGCAAAACTATGGCTAGTCAACCTATGAATAGTTCAAGGTGCTAAATACAACCAGCAACCGCTGATAACCTAATTCTTGCCTTTATACGCCAGTAATCGTAACTATCATAATTGATAATTAATTTTTATTTAATTGAGCGAATTAGCAGCATTAACTGCTATCACAGCAATACTGTTGGTGCTGTAAATTTGAGGTTATTAACTGGATAAAGAGATTGCAAATATTAATCAATCAACTTTTCAAATCGTATTTCTCCATTTTGTAAATTCTCAACCGGCAACCAACCCAGTTTTTGATAAAAACCGCAGGCACGACTTGCCGCATCAGTCGTTAACCAAATTTTTTTATGTTGTTGAAAAAGAAATGTTTCAGCTTTGGTCAATAAAGTTTTACCAAAACCTTGCCCGGCAAACTCAGGACGAACAAATAAAGCAAAAATATTGCCTTGCTGCCTATTGGCCATAGAAAAGCCGATAGGATTGCCAGCCATTTCCGCAATCCAAGCACAAGGAGCCGACAGCAAAATATCGCGTAATGTGTCAGGCGTAATTCCTTTATCAATAAGTTGTTTTCTGGAAAGGTGATTTTCTTTTACACTGGTTCGAATAGCAAAAAGTGACGCAATATCATTAACATTAGCTAATCTTACAAATTGCTCTAAATTATGGTTTGTCATTTTTTTCTAACATCAAATGGTATTAATAATATGATCTTCCCAATCCATCACTTCAATTTCTCTAACAGCAATATGCCGAACAGATATTTTGGCCTGATGCATAGCTAATTTTGAACCGGTTTTTAATGGATGCCAGGCTGGCAGCGATTTTCCTTCCGCAATTAAACGATAGGCACAAGTGAGCGGTAACCAACGAAAGGTAGCCAAATTATCCCGTGTTAGTTTGATACAATCTGGTTCATAACGAAATCTTTCTGCATAGTGTTTGCACTGACAGGTTTTAAGATTTAATTGATCACATGCCACGTTGGTCAAATAAATTTCATCGCTATCTGCATCCAGTAATTTATGCATACAGCATTGCCCACAACCGTCACATAATGATTCCCACTCTACATCGGTCATCTGTTCTAAGGTTTTGCGCTGCCAAAAAGGTTGAGACATATAAAATAAAAATCCTCTTATTAGATAACACGTGTTTTTAATACACGATCGTTTAAATGAAGGGTAAGTTCGTCATTAACTTTTAGTGGGCCAACACCTTTGGGTGTGCCAGTCAAAATAACATCACCTGGTCGTAAAGTAAAAAAACGCGATATATAACTGATCAAAGGTAATATGGCTGTCAGCATATCGGCGGTATTCCCTTCCTGTCGTATTTGGTCATTAACCAACAAACTTAAGCGTGCTTTTTGGGGGTTACCAAACTCATGAGCAGCAATAAATCCAGATATTGGACATGCGCCATCAAAGGCTTTGGATTTTTCCCATGGCTGGCCAGATGCTTTTAATGTTTGCTGTAAATCACGTAATGTCAAATCAAGTGCTACAGCAAACCCTTTAATTGCTGTTTTAATTCTCTCTAGATCATTTTCCTGTTTCAATGTTGTACCAATCAAAACGGCTAACTCGATTTCATGATGTACCGTCCCTAGCCCTTTTGGCAGCAAAATTGGTTGTGTAATATCACAAAGCGCAGTTTCCGGCTTAATAAAAATGACCGGCTCTTTATGCTGCTTCCCGCTCATTTCTTGCACATGTTCGGCATAATTACTACCTACACAAACCACTTTATTAGCCGATACATCAAGCAAAGCTCCCTGCCAATCATGATGCTGATACATAAACTTACTCCTATTTATTGTTCGCTATACTCAATTTATTATATTTGTTGAGCAATACCATCAGCCATTAAACAAACAGATAATGAAAAATAGTAAGAGCGATTCCAATGCATGATAGTGCGAAAATTATCTGTCACAAGATAGATCCTACCTTGCGGATCTTTTGGAATAATTAACCAAGTCGGGGTAGGTAACGCTAAATTAGCCATCACAGGAACTTCTACGCCAAGTTTTTTCCATTGCTCAACGGATTTACCGTTTTTCTTTACCCCAGCCAAACCAATATCGAAACCTGTTGGTAACTTAACCTGTGTACCCCAAGGTAAATAGGTTTGCCAGCCTTCATACTTAAGGTAATTAGCAATTGAAGCAAAAACATCTGCTTTGTTGTGCCAGATATCAATCTGACCATTACCGCTACCATCTATAGCATATTGTAGAAAAGAAGTGGGCATAAACTGCGTTTGTCCCATTGCACCGGCCCAAGAACCTTTTAAACGACGGTTTCTCGGCACATACCCATTGTCCATAATTTTGAGTGCAGCCATCAGTTGTTTACTAAAAAAACGTTCTCGACGGCCATCAAAAGATAATGTTACTAATGCAAAAATTACATCTTCTTGTCCTTGCATTTCACCAAATTTACTCTCTAATCCCCAAAGCGCAACAATATATTGCACCGGAATACCAAACCGCTTACTCGTTATCTCCAATTGGTTCCTATTATTATGGTATTGCTGTATTGCCATACTGACACGTGATGATGGTAAAACTTTTTGTAAATAATTTTCTAAATTGACGCTAGCACGCCTTTCCGGTTGTCCACGATCTGCGGCCACTATTCGCTGAACAAAATAAATATTGGTGAAAGCCCTTGCAATCGTTGCTTCGCTTATACCTTGTTGCCTTGCCATTTGCTTTAAATAGGCAACATAAGCGGGAAATTCAGCCAGGCTACGTTTTTTATGCGGAAATGCCTTACCTAACGAAATTTCACTGGATGGCGCAGCTATTGCTTGCGGTACTGATATTAATAAAACCACTTTAGGCAGCATTGCTATGAGCAAATCACCTATTAATAAGAAACTACCAATTACTAGATAAATAAGTTTGAGTCTCATACAGATAATCCTCAAAAATTTTTAATTCAGTATTATCTTATTGTTGCTCTGCCAGTAGTTGAGTTTCCAATTTATCAATTAGGTAGCCATAATCTTCCATTATATTTTCAACCGGAGGCGGAAACTGGAGATAATAACCAACCTCGATGAGTTCCCTTTTAACCCTGTCAATATCAGCATTGGCTAATTTTTGGCGTTCTGTCAAACAGAGGGTCATGACAAATCGGGGAGTACCAAATTGCTGTAATAATGGTTTAGGAACTCGTGAAAAATTGTCTTTTTTTTCTACAAAAAGATAAGTTTGTTCTTTTTTTGCACTACAATAAACTACACAAAACATTCAATTTAGCTCTTTTTTATTAACATGTTTGACTTGCCGGACTAACTAAGTAACTATAACATAATATTGTATTTCCTAATATCATCATCCAAAATTCCACTATGGATCAGTTCAATATGCTGAGTCGAATTCAGATGGCACAATCATCAATCGAACTAAAAGGCAGTAGCTTCACTCTCACCGTTCTTCATATTCTTGATGAAGATCCTGAGGCTATTAAAAAAGCAATTCAGGAAAAAATTGACCAAGCGCCTGAGTTTTTGAGAAATGCCCCTGTTGTTTTCAATGTTACTGGTCTATTAGATGCAAATACTATTTTATCTTGCTATAAAATTATTAGTGAGGCAGGTTTAAAGATAGTCGGTGTCAGTGGATGTACCAATACCAAATTGCGCCAAGCTATTACTGATATTGGTCTACCTTTACTTAGTGAAGGCCAAAATCAAAAAACACAAAATCAAAAAACTGCCAATATAGCTACCACTGAACATGGCAAGACTCGTATTATTTCCACCCACGTTCGTTCAGGCCAACGCATATATGCAGCTAATTGTGATTTGATTGTTAACGCTAATGTTAGTGCTGGTGCTGAATTGATCGCTGATGGCAATATACATATTTATGGAATGATGCGAGGTAGAGTTCTTGCCGGCGCATCTGGCGATAATAATTGTCAAATTTACTGTACCCACTTACAAGCTGAATTAATTTCTATTGCTGGCCAATTTTGGTTAAGTGAACAAATTCCTGCTGATTTTATTGGGAAAGCAGCTAGACTTTGTTTGGTAAATAATGAATTGACGATTGATAATATCATTTAGACCTTATTACAGGAATGACTCCATGGCACGCATTATTGTTGTAACCTCGGGTAAAGGTGGCGTAGGTAAAACCACATCCAGCGCAGCCATTGCTACCGGCCTGGCCCAGAGAGGGAAAAAAACCGTTGTGATCGATTTTGATATTGGTCTGCGTAACCTCGATTTAATTATGGGATGCGAACGCCGCGTAGTATATGATTTTGTAAACGTGATCCAAGGTGATGCCACGCTCAATCAAGCACTTATTAAGGATAAAAGGACTGAAAATCTTCATATACTTCCTGCTTCACAAACGCGTGATAAAGATGCATTAACACGCGAAGGCGTTGAAAAAGTGCTAAATGGACTGAAAAAATTAGATTTCGAATTCATTATCTGCGATTCCCCCGCAGGCATTGAAAGTGGTGCATTGATGGCACTTTATTTCGCCGACGAAGCAATTATTACCACCAACCCTGAAGTCTCTTCTGTTCGTGATTCAGATCGCATTCTTGGTATTATCGCTTCTAAATCACGCCGTGCAGAACGTGGCGAAGAACCCATCAAGGAGCAACTTTTGCTTACCCGTTATAATCCAGGTCGGGTCACCCATGGTGATATGCTGAGTATGGAGGACGTACTTGAAATTCTATGTATCCCACTTATTGGTGTGATCCCTGAAGATCAATCCGTTTTACGTTCCTCTAACCAAGGAGAACCTGTTATTCTTGATCCTAAATCCGATGCAGGCAAAGCATACAGTGACTGTGTTGACCGAATTTTAGGTAAAAATCGCCCTATTCGTTTTATTGAAGAAGAAAAAAAAGGCTTCTTAAAGCGCTTGTTTGGAGGATAAAACATGGCCTTATTAGATTTTTTCCTATCGAAAAAAAAATCAACGGCCAATATTGCCAAGGAAAGGCTACAAATTATTGTTGCCGAACGCCGACGTAATGACTGTGGGCCGGCTTACCTACCCGCAATGAAACGTGATATTTTAAAGGTAATCTGCAAATATGTCCAAATTGATCCGGAAATGCTCACGGTACAATTTGAACAAAAAGATGATGATATCTCGGTTTTAGAGTTAAATGTAACTTTACCGGAAATGGACGAAAAAAAATAAAATAGCCAGTTTTTAACACCAAAGTGCCCATCAAAAGTGATGGGCATCTAATATAATAATTTAAAAATAAATATCTTTTTTACTTGATTATTATAGTTCCACTACCTGCGTTTATCATTTCGCTAGTAAAAAAATTTCCATTAATAAAATCATCTGCCATTATTTTTCCTCTATTAACGATGCCATAATTTTTCTTGGCTTGCCTTAAAATCTCATGTTGACTTACTACCTTATTATTAAATTGATAATCTTTTGTTATTCGATTAATAACTTCATTAATATCTCTTGTTTTATAAACATTAAAATAAAATAATGAATTAATATCTATCTCACCTTCATTTCTAAATGAGCCACCTGTTACATAAATATTTATTTCATTGGCACTTATTTGGCTACCTTTTTTTACTAGAAATTTTGAATAACCAAAATCATGAACCAACCAAGGTTTAAAATGAGCTAAATTTGTATGCGCATTTTTACTATTAATATGATCATATTCTATAAAAAATGGCATACTACCTGTTCGATAAGTTATTCTGTTTGCTTTAATCTGGGTATTCGCATTTATTATATTATTATAAGCCAATACCTCAACATCCTTAATATTTTTAAAATTAATATTTCCCGAAAAACGCATTGATTTATTCATTGATTGAAATAATTTAATATCACCTATTTTTTGATATTGATCACTATTAATTTTTCCTACCAGCAAAGTAACACGATCAGTGCCGAAAAATGAACAACTCTTACAATTAATTCCCTCTGGGTTAGCAATAATAAGCGCAGTTTTAGAGCCCAAAATGGCTAACTCACCAAAAAGCTTAGTTTTTTTATTACTATTAATTTCAGCAATAATTAACTTAGCGCTATGTTCAATATTATTATTGAAGTAAATTCCTTCCTTACCTATATCCATTTTGTTAAAAAAAATATGCGATACCCCTTTATTATCAACAGGATTAATATTAATAACGGGTTTTGATTTATTAGCACAATCAGGTAATAAGTTATTTAATTTGCTATAATCTTTATATTTAGTAATACTCGCGGCAGAATTTTTTATATTATTTTTATCAATAATTATATATGTTCCCTCATCTCTATATTTATTATTATTTTTTAATTTGTTATCTTCAATTGGTATTTTTTCTTTTACAAGATAAATATCATCTGCATAAATATTAAAAACCATTATCGTCATTATTATAAATATTAATGTTTTTTTCATTGCATCCTCTTCATTAAGATAGTTATGATAAAATAATATTTTTTATAAAAAATTTATTTTAATTAATAGAAAGAGAAATACAGAAAGGAAAGATATTTTATCTCTAATATTTCAAGATATCGGTTTAAATTAATTAGACGATACCTTATACAAATTTAATTCAAAATTTATTACGGACTAAGTAACTGATTTGTCCGTAAATGTATATTTACACGCTAACAATATAATGCTAATAATTGTTTCAAATGATCAGTTAATAGTTGACCACGCCATCCAGCAAGCAGATCTGGTGTATTATGGCTCTTTTTTAATCCCCAATGAACTGCCAATAACTGATTAATTTGACGTCGCGAGGCTAATAACTCAGTATTCAATTTTTGTTGCTCACCAATTTGTTTGGTTAATGTTTTTACTGCCTTAAAAGCTTCTCGATATTTAGGGTGATCAATAAGATGATAAAGTGGCTGTGGGCACGCTTTTTCTTCAAGGGCCTGACACTTGGTAACGATTTGCAATAAATCCTGACCATGACATCGGATCTCTTGTCCAGTTAGCCCTATTGTCTGTAGTTCCGCTAAAGAGTTAGGTAAGTAACGCGCTATTTTCCACAGATGTTCTTCTCTAACAACAAAATTGATCGCCAGATCACGTCGACGAGCCTGGTTAAGACGCCAGGCGGCTAATTGTTTAAGACAAGCCAGCTGTTGAGCCCGCAGTTGCCAACTATTTTTGACACTTTTATATGCTTCTGCCGGGGTTAATATCTCTTGCCGACGCAATAAAATACGCTGGCATTCATCAGTTACAGCCGGTAGATAGCCTAATTTATCAATAAGCTGTTGTAGTTTTTCGGCTAAAGGTAATAAAAAAAACACATCAGCGGCCGCATATTGACACTGTTTATCACTCAACGGCCGAACAAGCCAGTCCGTACGTGATTCACTCTTATCTAATGCAATAGTTAAATATTCATTCACTAAGTTAGCAAAACCGCTTGAAATTGGATGGCCAACAAATGCCGCCATGATCTGGGTATCTAACATCGGTTGTGGCACACAAGCCAAATAATGAAAAAATACTTCTATGTCCTCACTACCGGCATGTAAGATTTTAGTAACTTTGCCATCTGTTAATAAATTTTTAAACGGCTCCATATTAGTAATGGCAATAGGATCAATTAATGAAAGTTGCTCACCATCATATAACTGAATGAGACCAAGCTGTGGATAATAAGTTTTTACCCGCACAAATTCTGTATCTAATGCTATTTTGTTAGCTTTAGATGCTGCTTGACAAACTTCCTTAAGTTGGTCATCTGTCGTAATCAACTGATAATTCAAAACGTCTTTCTCTTTATGATTTATTTTTAACAACATCGGTTTAGCTCATCACGCAACCGATGTTGTTTTTCTAATTAGCTAAATTAACTTTATAATGTCTGTGTTACTTGATGATTTTCTGAGGAATTTTGATATTTTTTCTGCTCTTCTTCTCTTAATTGTCGCCGTAATATTTTACCTACATTTGATTTGGGTAATTCAGTACTACGAAATTCAAAAAATTTAGGTACCTTATAGGCGGTCAAATATTGACGACAAAATATTTTTAAATCATCGGCAGTCAAATTCGGATCACTTGATACCACAAAGACTTTTACTGCTTCACCGGTATTTTCATCTATCACGCCAATTGCTGCATTTTCAATGACTTTGGGATGATTAGAGATAACTTCTTCAATTTCACTTGGATAAACATTAAAACCAGAAACCAAGATCATATCCTTTTTGCGATCAACAATTTTGATAAATCCTTTTCCATCGATTGTTGCAATATCACCGGTTGCTAACCAACCATCCTGCAGCACTTCGTCAGTCATATTAGGAGAGCGCCAGTAACCCTTCATGACTTGAGGACCACGCACCAACATCTCACCAGGCTGGCCAATTGGAACTTCATTACCATTGTTATCAACAAACTTAACATCAGTTGAAGGCATAGGAAAACCAATACTACCATTATATCGATCTAAATTGTATGGATTAACTGTTACTAATGGCGAGCACTCAGTTAAGCCATAGCCCTCCAGTAAACACTTGCCCGTTATTTGTTGCCACTCTTCTGCCACCGCCTTTTGTACCGGCATTCCTCCACCGATAGAAACATGCAAATGTGAAAAATTTAGCTTTCTAAATTCTTCATTACGTAACCAGGCATTAAATAATGTATTAACCCCTGTAATGCCAGTAAAAGGATAACGAGCAAGTTCTTTGACCGTTGCTGCAATATCCCGCGGATTAGTGATTAGTAAATTTGTACCACCAATCTTAACAAATAATAAACAATTTACGGTTAAGGCAAAAATATGATACAGCGGCAACGCCGTCACAATAATTTCTTTACCTAACTGCATAGCTGGCAGGTAAGTTGCTCTGCCCTGCTCAACATTCGCCAACATATTATAATGGGTAAGCATCGCCCCTTTCGCTGCACCAGTAGTTCCGCCGGTATACTGGAGAAAAGCCAAATCTTCGCCAGAAATTTCAGGTTTGACATATTGCATACGATATCCCAATTGCATCACACGGCGAAAAGAGATCGCTTGTGGCAAATAATATTTAGGTACCAAGCGTTTTATATATTTAACAACAAAATCAATAATAGTTGCCTTTGGCCGAGAAAGTTGATCGCCTAAACGTGTCAGAATGACATGTTTAACTTTTGTATTAAAAACCACTTTTTCTAATGTATGAGCAAAATTTGATACGATGACAATTGCAATGGCCTCACTATCATTGAGTTGATGTTCTAATTCTCTTGGCGTATAAAGCGGATTAACATTAACGACGACCATACCTGCACGTAAAATACCAAAAAGTGCGACCGGATACTGTAATAAATTAGGCAACATAAGTGCAATACGATCGCCTTTTTGTAGACCTAAACCATTTTGTAAATAAGCCGCAAACGCTCGACTACGTTCTTCCAGCTTACGATAGGTCATTATTTCGCCCATATTAATAAAAGCTGGGCGATCAGCATATTGAGTAACCATATTTTCTAATAAGTCTGCTAATGATGTTTCAGATACCGGTGCAATTTCTGCCGGTACATCTGATGGATAATTTTTTAGCCAGATTTTTTCCACTGTAATACTCCTGATTTGAAACTAAGTGAAGTAACCGACAAAAATTAATTTGTTAACAAAATACTAACTCAGCATACTAGTTTGAGAACCGTTCTGTATTAATGCTGAGATATGTATCACTATTTAATTTCAAATCTCGAATAAGTTTAAGCTAAGCTAACTTATCAGTTGCTATGTTTTGATTATTTTTCAGTTAATTATAAAGGTTAGCAAAATAATTATATATAATATCAATTATACACTACTTGGCTTTTTCACGAAAAAACCTAAAGCCTTTTACCATTTTAGTGCACAACCGCTCTGAATAGCACGGCAAAATTTTGCTCAACATAAAACTAGCCAGGGTAAATATTTTGATACATTTACCCTGGCTAATTAATAAAAATAACAATTATTCGGTTAGATAAGTGCGTATTTCAGCCTCACCAACAGGATAACCCCAAGGCCCCCAATTCCAATAATAAGGCGAATTAGGATAATTTGGATACCATGGCGATCCATATCCCCATCCTGAAGGTGGTAATACAACAGATTGCATTTGATTCCAGCGTTGAAAACCTGATACTGCAATTTTGACATACTGATAGGAAACTAAATCAATTTTTCCTAATTCAATACCAGTAATTGTCCCAACGACGGTAATATAGCGCCCATTAAAATCAGAGGGCTCTAAAAAACGGCCGATATAGGCATATATACGTCCTACTGACGGTGTATTTAATCTTGGTGCAGCGTCATATTTACTTAAAGGCATCACTGCAATTTCAAGCCGAGTTTGGTTATTACTGTTTAAAACAGAGATCACCTTACCGCCAAAGCGCCCTTCTTGACCAATATAAAGCTCAGGAGCCTCGCGCACTGCTGATAAATTTTCAACCGGTGTTTGCGTGGTTCCTTTAATTGAAGCAGGAATAGAAACACACCCAGTTAATAAAACAACACCAGCCAACAGAGAAGCCTTTATGGCAACCTGGTAGTTTAACTTTATTTTCATAAACCACCTCTAAAAACGGCATAATAATTTAAAACAAGTATCAACGACCGGGTAACTTTTTCCAACTAACTTCATTACGTAAATAAACCGGCTGGGCTTCTTCAACCTGAACTGTTTTACCTTTTTGCCACGCTTGTAAGGCTAAAAGCAACATATCTTGCGCATCAGGTAAACAAATACCACTGTCCAATAAATTTAAATTTGTCATTCTTAATATAGGATAGGCTGACCAACCTGTCCCGGCAATAGCCCACTGCCCACTTAAGCTATTTATTTTGGCTAAAAACTGTTCTGGTTTCAGTACCGCCTCCGTCTCTTCGCCTTGCCAATCACCATCTGGTTTAAGTTCATAGCAAGCAGAATAAATTTCTCCCATTCTTGCATCTATCGCTACCAATACTTTTTTTGCCCCTGATTGACGATAAGCGCCTTGCGCCATAGTTAATAAAGAAGAAATACCTACCATAGGCAAATCAGCCCCAAAGGCCAAACCCTGAGCAATACCTACAGCAATCCGAACACCGGTAAAACTACCTGGACCACGGCCAAAAGCTAAAACATCGATATGTTGTAATTCCAATTGTGCATCAATAAGACACTGTTCTACCATTGGCAATATTTTTCTGGTGTGTTCCCGCGGTGAAACGGCAAATTGAGTAAAAATTTCACCATCGTGCCACAGTGCGACTGAACACGCTTCAGTGGCCGTATCAATCGCTAATATATGGGTTGCCATACTTTAGATCCTGGCTATTTTCATGACTAAATAATTGCTAATACTAACATATTTTGTTGAATAAAATGGTTTTAGCAAGAAAAAAGCTATATGCTAATGGCACTATTTAATTAATTCGTTGATGGCGCTTTTGCTAAAAAGTTAATTACCGCTTGCAAACTACGCGTTCTAGGCGATGATGGTAAACTATTCAAAAAAACTTCACCGTAAGGTCGCGAAACTAATCTTTTATCACAAATAATAATCACTCCAGAATCATTGACATCACGAACCAGTCGGCCAATCCCTTGCTTTAAATTAAGCACCGCATCAGGTAATTGAACATCATAAAACGCATTGCCGCCATGTAGTTGGCAATCTTGCATACGCGCACGCAATAATGGCTCATCTGGCGACGTGAAAGGCAATCTATCAATAATGACACAAGAGAGAGCATCACCCTTAACATCAACCCCTTGCCAAAAACTGTTGGTTGCTATCAACAATGCATTACCTGCTGCGGTAAATTGGGACAACAGTCGTGCTTTACTGGTTTCTCCCTGCATCAAAACAGGTAAGTTCAAACATTCGCGAAACATGGCTGTTAATTCACGCATCATGTGAAGTGACGTACATAAAAAGAAACAACGTCCTTGATTATGCTCAATAACTGGTTTTAGCATAACAACTAATTGCTCAGCAAAGTCAGCTTGATTAATATCTGGCAAATAACGCGGCACACAAAGTAATGTTTGGCGTTGATAGTCAAATGGACTCGGTAAGATTAAACTATTGGCTTTTTCTAATCCTAAACGTTGGCTAAAATAACTTAGTTTATTACTGACTGCTAGCGTAGCAGAAGTAAAGATCCAACTCCCTTTTTCCGTCGTTATCATATTATGAAATTTATCCGCCACCGTTAAGGGTGTTAATGCTAATAAAAAATGGCGACCAAAACTTTCAAACCAATAACTAAAACCGGGGATAGTTGTCTCTTTTAACCGATTTAAACGATTACGATAAGTTGTGGTTCGATCAAAAATAGCATCTAACGTGACAGAACGACCCAGCGATAGTTTTATCACCTCGTAGCTAAATTCCAGCGCATCCTCAAGACGCTGCAACACACTACTAGCCGACTGTTGATTAAGTAATTGTTGTAAATCACCCCTAAATCCATTTTCACCTAATGTTAATCGAAAATCTAAAGTAGCCTGGTTAATACTATCAGCGCACTTTTGTAATTGTATCTGATCACGAATTTCGGTTCGGTAAACGAGGATAATATCACGAGCAAGTTCAAATAATTGGCGGCTACTAAGCTGTTGGCCAAAATATTGACTGGCAATATCAGGGATCTGATGCGCTTCATCAAAAATAATTACCTCCGCCGACGGAATTAACTCGCCAAATCCAGTATCTTTTACGACCTTATCCGCCATAAATAGATGGTGATTAACCACCACCACATCAGCTTCTAACGCTTTTTTACGTGCCTTAAGCACAAAACAACGCTGATAATAGGGCAATGGCTACCAATGCAATTATCATTAGTGCTGGTTACTAATGGCCAAACAGCGCTGTCCTCTGCAACCTGATGACAATGACTGATATCACCATCCTCCGTTTCTATTGCCCAACTACGTAGGCGAACAATCTCTGCAATCATTTCAGCAATAAGTTGTTCTCCCGCTAATGATTGCTGTTCAAGCCGCTCCAAACACAAATAATTAGCACGCCCTTTTAATAAAGCGACATGGCCTGAATAGTCCAAGGCGGCTTTAATAATCGGTAAATCACGATAATAAAGTTGATCCTGCAAAGTTTTTGAGCCAGTTGAGATCACGACTTTTTTATTAGAACGTAAGGCCGGTACTAAATAGGCATAAGTTTTACCCGTTCCTGTACCCGCTTCAACCACAAGCGTCTGTTGAGATTGAATTGCCGTTGTAATGGCGCGAGCCATTTCAATTTGCGCATCTCGTGGTCGAAACCCAGGAATGGCATCA
Source organism: Arsenophonus sp. aPb (assembly GCF_029873475.1). Taxonomy (NCBI): domain Bacteria; kingdom Pseudomonadati; phylum Pseudomonadota; class Gammaproteobacteria; order Enterobacterales; family Morganellaceae; genus Arsenophonus; species Arsenophonus sp. aPb. Next base: position 1,523,729 of record NZ_CP123499.1, on the reverse strand, counting down.
AACAGTGGGCCTTTAATAGAAAAATCGTCTAACACTTTAGTCTCATTATTTAAATTAGCGAAAATATTTTACTCATGCTGGTTAGTGGTAATAAAAAGCCAACTTTGCATTATTCATTATTAAATAAATAAACGCATTACCATGACAAAAAATAGATTTTAGTAGACAATATAGCAATGACTTTATGTTTAAAAAATCAGGAATAATGATGTCTATTCAATATATTGATCCAGAAAATCGCTGGTCAGAAGCTACCCTATTTCACAATACCCTCTATTACACCAGTGTTCCTGAAAATCTTGAGGGTGATATTATTCAACAAACCACCAGTGCTTTGCAGGCAATTGATAACATTTTAACCCGCGTCGGTTCAAATAAAAGTAAGATCCTTGATGCTACTATCTTTCTGGCCGATAAAACTGATTTGGCAGGCATGAACCAAGTGTGGGATAGCTGGGTTGTACCGGGTAGAGCGCCTGTTCGCTGTACAGTGCAAGCTATTTTAATGAATCCTAAATATAAAATAGAGATCAAAATTGTTGCTGCAATCGCGGATCAATAATCTTAAAGGCCTTTAATAGAGCCTGCCAGCTGGCTCTATTGCTTGACAAATATAAATTAACATATTGTTAAATATTGAAATAACTTTATCTGAGTTATGTTGATAAAAAACAGAGCCAGCAAGTTGCTAATAACCGACTCTTTCGCCTATCACAAATAGGCGCTCTATTGATGTAAGATAAAGTCGGTGAGAGGATTAATATAACCATAAACATCAATAGCGAAATCAGCTATATCATCATTATTTACAGTCATCAGGACTCTACTCCATTGACTCACTGGATCATAAGTGATTTTTATTTGGCCTGGCTGGCCGTTAAATTCATTAACAAAAGTAAGGGAACTTTGGCCATTAGAGTTATCATACAAATTTTTATTTAGAGAAGACAGGTCAATTTTATCTTCTCCTGTTTGAAAATCCATGATCCTATCAGGTGCACTTAAGGTTGAATCTTCAAACGACAGATAAACAAAAGTATTTCTTTCTTCTGGGGCAGTTCTTAATGGTGAGGAATGGGTTTGCTGGTCGCTATTTTCTGCATTATTAGTATAATAACTGTAAAACGAAGACGGATTGGCAGAACGATTATTTGTTGCTATCATCTGTCTTATTGTTTCATCTCTACCCCAAAGTATGTCTTGCCCTAAACCGCCATAAATAATATCTTCGCCAGCACCACCTTTAATTTTATTATCGGCACTATTACCAATTATAGTGTCTTGCCCATAACCGCCGAGCGCGTTTTCAATAACTGTGTTTTTTGCGATTGAGACATTCTTTATCCATCCACCCACATTTGAAAATGAACCCGAATTTAAATTAATAAGTTGTTGATGAGAGTAACCAGAAAAATCCAATGTATCATTACCACCTGCGTCCCATACCGAGAAAATACAACCGATACGTGGGTCGCTAATTGTGTACCAATCTTTATTGGTAGTAGAATTAAAACCATAGACATCATCGCCGGTTCGTGTACGCATATTCGCACCATACAGCGCTTGAGCTGCAGCAATATCATCCATAAGCGGCGCTGAAGCGTAAGAACCATTAAAAAAACCATTGGTATTGACTTCTGGCCAATAACTCATCACACTAAATTGACGGCTATCTTCTTCATATGGCGCGTTGTTTGCATAACCAAACTTTTCTTGGGTATCGGTATTCCAGCTAAGGGTCTGGGTTTGCTGATTGATTGATGCTGCATTGTAGTCACCCGGGTGGGAAAGCCCTATTGTATGACCTATTTCATGTACAAGTACTAATCTACCGTAACTTCCCGGATAAGGTGCCAAATTTTCATGACGTTGAGCATTAAACCAGCATTGCCCCGCTAGTGGCCCGCTATCAGGTAAATAAGCAAATGCTTGACCTCCAATGCTGTGAAAATTACCAAAATTGATATTCGTTGTTTGCGTGGCATCTTCAGTAAAAGTGATATTGGCAACATCAGCCCAGCTATCCAGAGCAATTCTTGCCTGCACCAGCTGATATTCGGTTAGTTGGTAGTAAGCATCATAATACTCATGCCATCGGCTAAAAGAATAAGTAACTGCTGCGGGTTGCCCAATCTGCTGCTCACTATTCCAAGTAGCATGTTGACGTATTATTTGTTGTGCGGCTTGATCGATATCATAAGAATCTTTCCATTTTTTGATTTTATCTTTGCCACGTACATTTTCTCGCAAAGCATTATTTATCCATTGCGATATGTCTGAAACTTGAAAAGGTGGTAAAGGTTGAGACGATGATGATATTAATACCGTTCCATTTTTTTTAAGATAGATATGCGACCCGGTTATTACCGCCATTATCACCTCCTCAACAAATGTTGAAAAAAACAAATTATTAATTAAATTTATGCCTTTTTTTTATTTTTTCAAATTTTAGCTGGAGTTTTTCGATTTGTTACATTAAGGGCGGCAAAATTAATTCGGCACAATGAACAGCTTTGGCCGTTAACATTTAAGGCGCAAAGTAACATATCAACATCAAAAATTTATCATGGCGACTCTAAGCAAATCAGCTACCTATATCATCAATGAACACCACATGAAAGGTAGCTATTTTTCTACGTCATTACTCATTATTAGTATGTTTCAAGCCATAATCTCGCCTCCTCACATGAAGTGACGAGGCAAGATATCTATTTCATTATCATCTAAAGCAAGAACAGCATTAGTAGCAGTAGACGGTGCAACAGTTGCTGTTGTATTCGCGATGGTATTCAACGACGTATTCGAACCGGTATTCAGTGTGGTATTCGAACCTGTACTTAACGTTGTATTCGAGCCCGTACTCAGTGTGGTATTCGAACCTGTACTTAACGTTGTATTCGAACCCGTACTCAGTGTGGTATTCGAACCTGTACTTAACATTGTATTCGAACCCGTACTCAGTGTGGTATTCGAACCTGTACTTAACGTTGTATTCGAACTAGTTGTGAGTATGGTAGCTACTTCAATTGGCTGACTGGCTGTCGTTACGGTCGGTTGCGTGACCACGGGTTCGGTTGGCGGCTTCGTTCCTGTGACTGTCGTGTCCGTAATAACCGGTTCTCCCGGTTGGTTAGTTGCCGTTACGGTCGGTTGCGTAACCACCGATTCGGTTGGCGGCTTCGTTCCTGAGACTGTCGTGTCCATAATAACCGGTTCTCCCGGTTGGTTAGTTGCCGTTACGGTCGGTTGCGTAACCACCGATTCGGTTGGCGGCTTCGTTCCAGTTACTGCCGTGTCCGTAATAACCGGTTCACCCGGTTGGTTAGTTGCCGTTACAGTCGGTTGCGTAACCACGGGTTCAGTTGGCGACTTCGTTCCTTTGACTATCGTATCCGCCACAACCGGTTCGCCCGGTTGGTTGGTTACCGTTACGGTTGGTTGCGTAACCACCGATTCGGTTGGCGGCTTCGTTCCGGTGACTGTCGTGTCCGTAATAACCGGTTCGCCCGGTTGGTTGGTTACCGTTACGGTTGGTTGCGTAACCACCGATTCGGTTGGCGGCTTCGTTCCGGTGACTGCCGTGTCCATAATAACCGGTTCTCCCGGTTGGTTAGTTGTCGTTACGGTCGGTTCTTTGTTATCAGGTTCGGTAGGTTGTTTCTTATCATTATCAGCAAAAATCACATCTACCACTTGATAAAAACTATTACTCGTATCCGCAATCTGCCAGACACCATAAATAATATGATAACCAATACGATCAACAGGCACTTTACAAATTATGCTAACATCTTCTTTCGGTATTGCGCCGCCATCATATTGGGAACAGAAAGGTTTTAAATCAAACGCCGCGCGGGCCAATGGTACATTAGGATCCCAACCATTCTTAGTGAGATAAAAACGCCAATTAGCTGTACTGTGTCGAGCTGTAAGATGCCAGGAAAAAATATTGTCTTCCACTTGCATTTGAGTTTTATGCCATCTGTTTGCACCTGCTTCATCCAGCTTACCAAATCTTTGAATCCCCCCACTGGCTAATTTACCATCCTTTGGGAAATCCTTGTCAGGAAATCCGGAGCGTTGTTCTACACTTTGCGGTTCATAATTTATATCACCACATGCTTTATTTATTCCCTGTGCACATTTATATGCTCGGCTTGCAGGCGATTTTATATAGCCATGAGCCCATAGACTTGAAGATACAGCTAATATAAAACTCATTATAAAAATTTTTTTTAATTTCATAGGTTTTTCCTATTAAAACATTAAATTAGTTTTATATATTAATTAATAAAATTTTTTGCCAAAAATATTATCATTAACATATTTTCTTTAAAGTTTTCAAGAATTCCATATAAAATACACATCAATAAAAATCATTAATCTATGATAAAATTCCACCCTGAAATTTTATTTATTTTATAGAATAATTTTTTCATTTAATAATAGTATAGCTTAATTATTTTAATTCGGATAATTAATGCTATTTTCCTAATAGAATATTTGCTGGTGATTAGTTTACTACTGGACGACTGCTATTAGCATAATAAAAAAATATTTTTCATACAACCCATGGCAATCACACAAAGTTAGGCGCATACTGATTTGTTGTATTAAATTAATATTGTTATAAGAGTGAAAATATTTTTATTTATTGATATTATATGCTTTAGCACGCAGTTATAGTCATTAAAAAATCCCAGCTAGGATTTTGATCACTACCTTCAAACAGTGGTTCTAAAAGCAATTTAAGTCCACTATTGGTGTCGTATTTGAAATCAATAAGTTCCACTTTACCCGTATCTTTATTTTTTGCAGATGTATAACTGCCGGTAATTAAGTCATTACCATTTGGATTATCTTGTGTACTAATTGAAAAATAGAAAGAGGCAGGTTTGCCGTCCTCTATGGTGTATAACTTAAGTTGGATTGGGCCGCTATCTTTTTTGGGTTGCGCGAGGAAATCGTGTCCAGGTTTCTCACTTCCATCCCTATGTATTTTTACGTTAAACCCTTGCCAAATATTTAAAGCATGATCATAGACTGCCATACCTACATTATAGTGTTTAAAACTATTATTACTATTTTCTTTTGCTTGTGTATATATTTTTTCCATCGGTAATGTCCTATTAAAATTCATTTATAACTAATTTCATACATGAGTAAAAATAATTTAAACCATTTATGTTAGTCTATTTTATTATTCAACTCATACACTGATTGTATTATAAATAAGTAGTTATAAAACATATTATTGCTTATTTTTAAGGAATATAAATAAAAAAAATAGCAATCTCATCTATAAAAAAAATAAAGAAAGACTAAATGTTATAATAAAATAACAATATTATTTTTTATAAATATTGAGATATAAATAAATAGATAACCATTTGGAATGATATATAATAAAAAATATACCTTATAACAATATGAAATAATAGAAATTAATATAAAAAAGAATTATAGTAACAATAAAGAAAATAGTTGCTAAATAGGCACAATAAATAATGTTCAGATTTGTTATCCATTTAGAGTATAGAAAAAATATTTTGATTAAAAAATTGAGAATAAATAAAATTCATTAAATTGCTATATAATTGAAGTCTTGACGAGCAATAAAAATCGGCCAGAGCAGAAAATAACTTGTTAAATCTGTGTAAATAATTGGTCTTCAGTTATCTTCCTTCAGATAAATTTTAATACTAATTTTTCCTATCGAGTATTAATTAATACAAATAACCACTCAATGATGGGGTTATTCATTATTAAAAAAGGTCGATATATAGACGGCGATAAAAAAAGTCCTTAGCTCACTCTCTTGGCAATCACTAAACCCTATTCTGTTCTAGCAGGTGAAATAAGATTATGCCAGTTTGATAACGACCATCCCAGTGATTAATAAAATAATACCACCCCAACCTTTATAATTTAACCTTTGATTAAATAAAATCCATCCGGCGGCAACCGTTGCTACAACACCAAAAGCTCCCCAAAGGGCATAAGCAATGGAAAGTTCAATCCCCTTTACCGCTACAGCTAATGCACTAAAGGCACCTAAAACAGCAATTAAAGATAAGACACCTACCCATAGTCGCTTAAATCCATTTGAAAACTTTAAAAAAATATTAGCCATTATTTCTAGAATAACAGCCAGAAACAGAAAGGCACCATGCCACCATTGATAGTCTGCTAACATATTATGCCTCCTTAACAACTTTAGTCATTTTATTTAACGGCATTTTTGGCGTAATTTTTTTTGCCTGTTTTATCGAATGTAATGAACTCGTTTTTTTAGTACCCGATTTTATTAGTGCTATACCCACAATAAGTAATGCTAATCCAATAATTTTCATTGGCGCCAATGATTCATTAAATAACAGGACACTAAATACTGTTATAAAAATGACCCCAATACCCTCCCAGAGAGCGTAAGCCACTCCAAGAGCAACTTTTTTTACCGCCATTGCTAGTAATATATAAGATGAAGCGATCATAAAATACATTACCAATAAACCAGTCATATCACCGCTGACGCTGGAATACTTCATTGATAAAGTACCAATAACCTCTGTGACAATTGCTAATGCTAAAAATATCCAATAAATCATTATATTCTCCTGTTATTGGCAATCATCAAGTAATAGATAAAATACCTAAGGTGGTAATAACTAAGTGATGATTTAAATTAAAAACCAATTATCGATAAAACGATTAGCAACAGGAGACGCTACAAAGCACCACACCAGTGATGTTCACTAGAAATAATGGATATATTTGATAAGAAAAGATGATAGCTACTACGTTGATTTTTGACGCTTTTGGCGCTAGACATGATATTTTATTCATGCATCACACGGCCATCCGTATGATATACTATGAATCCTCACTATTGATAGAATAAATACTAAGCTATTTATATCATAACCGTTGTATTTACTCAAATAATTATAATAAATTCCGGCTAAAATGCAAAATTACTACCAAGACAAGGGTAATAAACCAGGCTATTACCCTATAAATAGATAAAAACTATTTAAACTCATTCCATGAGCGACCATCTTTGGTGATCATTACATCAGAAGCATCAGGTCCCCATGTACCTGCTTGATAGGGTTTGGGCGGTTCATTATCCTTTGCCCAAGCATCCATAATAGAATCCACCCATTTCCAAGCTTCTTCTACCTCATCACGACGGACAAATAGTGCTTGAATGCCACGCATAGCTTCTAGTAATAAGCGTTCATATGCATCAGCCAAATGGATTTGATTAAATGTTTCAGAAAAACTCAGATCTAATTTTGTCGTCTGTAAATGATGTTTATGTTCAAGACCCGGCGCTTTATTTAAAATTTCAATATCAATTCCTTCATCAGGCTGTAACCGAATAGTTAATTTATTTTGCGGTAGATCCTGATAGGAATCAGAAAAAATATTTAACGCCGGTTTTTTAAAATAAACCACCACTTCAGAACATTTTGCCGGTAACCGTTTACCTGTTCTCAAATAAAATGGCACGCCAGCCCAACGCCAATCATCAATATCAACTCGAATTGCCACAAAAGTTTCCGTTTTACTTGCTTTATTTGCTCCTTCCTCTGCAAGATAGCCGGCCACTTTTTTGCCTTGAATAGAACCTGATGTATATTGACCTCGCACGGTTTTTTCACGCACATTACTATAATCAATGCGGCGCAACGAACGCAATACTTTAACTTTCTCGTCTCGTATGCGATCTGCAGTTAATTCCGCAGGTGGTGACATAGCAATCATCGTTAGGATCTGTAATAAATGATTTTGGACCATGTCACGCATTTGCCCAGCCTGGTCAAAATAACCCCAACGTCCTTCGATACCAACCTCTTCAGCAACCGTGATCTGTACATGATCAATCGCTCGATAATCCCAATTATTAATAAATAAAGAGTTGGCAAAACGTAACGCTAATAAATTGAGTACTGTTTCTTTACCTAAATAGTGGTCAATACGATAAATTTGGCTTTCTTTAAAATATTTAGCAACTTCATTATTTATTTCTTGGGAAGATGCAAGATCACTACCTAATGGTTTTTCCATAACAACCCGATTGGGCTTCTTATTAAGGCCAGCATGGCCTAAACCATGACAAACAGCACCGAAAGTGGTTGGAGGCATAGCAAAATAATATATAGCTGGTTTGCTATCGCCTTCAAGATATTTAGCTAATGAATTAAATTTGTTCAAATCCTGAACATCTAAATTAAAAAAATCAAGACGCTCACTTAATTTTTGCCATAAACCAGGCTCAATTTTCTCATTTAAAAAAGTTTCTAACGCTTCTCTTACTTCCTTCATATAGGCAGCAGCATCCCATTCAGCTCGGCCAATCCCTATAATACGTGTATCAGGATGGATATAACCCGTTTTTTCCAATTGATAAAGGGAAGGCAATAATTTGCGGCGAGCCAAATCTCCTTTCGCGCCGAAAATAATTAAATTACATGCCTGGACAGCTTTATTAATCGCCATGATAGGGGATTCTCCTTAAACACCAATTTTATAGTGCTGTAATAGCTCAATCGAGAAAATAAATGTACCTCTTTGACTCGATCAGGTAAACAAAACCACGATATTTTATTTTGCTCAAAAAATAATTCGCAACAAATTTGATTAGTTATATATAATTTTTACTTCTTCATATTTATTAAACTAAAATGCAAAGTAAATTAGACGCCCGTCATATTTTTAATAAAATCCAGTTAATAACTTTCTTTTTTTCATTACTGACCAAACAACGCGTAGTATATTTTGACTTAAGTAACAGGACTTCACTCTTTTGCAATATTAGTAAAACAGGTCGCTTTTCAGTATGAACATATTAGAACAAATAAATAATAGCTTTGAATATCTTAGAAAATTAGAAAAGAAAGTTGCCGATTTAGTACTTGCAAGCCCAAAAAATACTATCCACCTCCGTATTGCAACCCTAGTTAAATTGGCTAATGTGAGCGAAACTACTGTAAAACGTCTTTGCCGTAAAATGGAAACTAAAGGTTTTCCTGATTTTAAATTACGATTAACACAAAGCCTCCTCCATGGAACATCTTACGTTAGCCGTCTGCTTAATCCAGATGATACTGTCATTTCACATAGGCAAAAAATTTTTGAATCAACTATCGCTGAATTAGGTATTGTAAAAGATAACCTAAATACCACAAGAATTAATCGTGCTATAGACTTATTAACCCAAGTAAAAAAGATCGCTTTCTTTGGTTTAGCTTCCCCAGCAGCATATACCAATATTTACATGCCGATGGTATTACGACTAGCACAATTGACATTAATAGATGTGTTAGCAACTGGCTTTATTTTACGCCGAAGGCAAAATTTTAGAGATAACTTAAAGCGCGTAAAAGATATATTACATGATACATATCCTGATAAACTCTAGTGCTATTTACATTGAGTAAAGCAGATCAATATCAACAAACTATAAATCTGTTCGTTTTATTACAAAAAAATATTCTCTATATCTAAGGCCTTTAAATGATACAACAGCACACTTTAATAAAGGGATTAATTTCATTTCTGTGTAATAACCTATCTACCAACACCAATTTTAATAAGTCAACGGAGTTATAAATGTCGAGACGACTTAGAAGAACGAAAATTGTTACTACTCTCGGTCCCGCGACTGATCGTGATAATAATTTGGAAAAAGTGATTAAAGCCGGCGCAAACGTTGTTCGCTTAAACTTTTCTCATGGCTCAGCAGAAGATCACCTACAACGCGCAAAAAAAGTACGTGAACTTGCAAAATCGTTAGCACAACATGTCGCTATTCTTGGTGATTTACAAGGACCTAAAATTCGCGTTTCAACATTTAAAGAAGGAAAAATTTTCCTTCATATCGGTGATAAATTTACTTTAGATGCCAATTTAGCCAAAGGTGAAGGTAATCAAGAAAAAGTCGGCATTGACTATCAAGGTCTACCCAATGATGTGGCACCAGGCGATATTCTGTTACTTGATGATGGACGCGTTCAATTAAAGGTACTTACGGTAAAAGATCAACAAATTCTAACCGAAGTGACGGTAGGTGGACAACTATCAAATAATAAAGGGATCAACAAACTTGGTGGCGGCCTATCCGCAGAAGCATTAACTGAAAAAGACAAAGCCGATATCTTGACCGCAGCTCAGATTGGTGTCGATTATTTAGCGGTTTCTTTTCCCCGCTGCGCTGAAGACCTAAACTATGCTCGCCGCCTAGCTCGTGAAGCGGGTTGTGATTGTCAAATTGTGGCTAAAATAGAGCGAGCTGAAGCGGTTGCCAGTGATAAAGTGATTGACGAAATTATTTTAGCCTCCGATGTGGTCATGGTTGCTCGAGGCGATCTGGGCGTTGAGATCGGCGATCCGGAATTGGTCGGCGTACAAAAGAAACTGATACGACGGGCACGCCAGCTAAACCGTATCGCCATCACTGCCACGCAAATGATGGAATCAATGATCACAAACCCGATGCCAACTCGGGCTGAAGTAATGGACGTTGCTAATGCTGTACTGGATGGTACTGACGGGGTTATGTTATCTGCCGAAACTGCTGCCGGCCAATATCCGGCTGAAACTGTTGAAGCTATGGCTCGGGTTTGCCTTGGTGCAGAAAAAATGGCTGACATCAATATTGCTAAACATCACCTCGATGATCTATTTGACAACATTGAAGAGGCGATTGCTATGTCAGCTATGTACGCAGCCAATCATTTAAAAGGGGTAAAAGCGATTATAGCTATGACAGAATCAGGCCGTACCGCTTGTATGATGTCTAGGATAAGCTCAGGTTTACCCATCTTTTCTATCTCTTATCATGAAAAAATATTAAATCAGTGTGCACTTTATCGTGGCGTAACACCAATTTATTGTAATAAGGAGACTAACACAATTAATGCCGTTAAAAATGCTATCCAATGCCTGCGGCAAAAAAATTATATTCAACCTGCTGATTTGGTCCTAGTCACACAAGGCGACCAAATGGGTCAGATTGGTAGCACCAATACCTGCCGGATATTAAAAGTCGAATAATTCCATGCGATCAATATGTTTAACCCCGTTATATATACGGGGTTTTTATTACATAAAGTTATTACTATCATTTTCTTTTATTATATTTTTATAATTTAGTCATTATTATTTTTTACCTATGAATTAGAAAAAAGATAAATATAAAATAATTAAATATTAAATTAATTAAACTAATAAAATTTCGATTTTAATTAACAAAACAACTGACTTTTTTTTACTTTCCTTCTCACTAAAGGAAAAGACTTTCTTTAGCATTTATTTATTAAAGGGATTTAAATATGCACAAAAAAATAACTTTGCCTATTCCTTATTATTTCTTAGTCTATTATCAACGCCAACATTAGCAACCAATAAAGGAATAATATATAATGGAATAATAATTGATTCTCCATCAGAAAAAACAAACCAAATAAACTTATAATATCTAATTAAGGTGAAGTTAATATTGATATTAACGTGCCAGATAATAACGACGTATCACATAATAAATTTTTACGATTTAATACGAGAAAAGGTGTAACAGTGCAGCTTAATAAAGATGCAAAGCAAAATAAAAATATGCTTACTTTAGGATCACAATCAACAAAATTAATTATTAACCAAGTTAATTCCGCCGAAAAAACAAATTTACATGGTTTACTACAGATAAAAGGATCGCCAGCAAAAATTGTTATTGTTAATCCTAATGGCATTAGCTGCAACAACTGCCAATTTAGCAATACAACTGGAGTTGATTTAGTTGTCGGTAAAATGAATTATGCAAATAAAAAAATAAACTATCAGACAGACAAAGGAAAAATAATTTTTACAGATTTAGGTATATGGGGAAATGGAGGTTCATCAATAGATGAAAAGAACAAATTTTTATCCAATCTCGCGGTATACGCCGGAAATGTTCGCTTTAATAATGGTGCCAAAGTTAATGTCGCTAAGCAATTTTATGCTATTGGTAATGTTAAAACAGAAATTGATGCTTTTAATAATTATAGTAATAGAAGAAATTTAGGTGTAGTCGGCGAAAAAACAACATTTACACTTGAAAAAAACAGCCAAATTCACGCTAATCAACTCAGGATTTTTACTAGTGAAGGAGCATATTTAAATAATAATGGGGCAATTACGGTTGTTGCTAATAAGGAGGATATAGGTGATATGTCGATTAAAGCAGATCATATCATTAATAAACATATAATTGCAGCTTATGGCACTATTGAGGATAATGAATATACTATTCCATCTTCAATAAACATTAAGACTAAACATTTAATTAATCACCAAGATGCCGGCATTAAAGCATCTGAAGGTATCGTTACGCTTGAAACTTAAAAGAAAAAGGTTATTTTGATAAAAATATAAAAAATTTTTTTCTAAACTTAATTAATAAGTTGCTTAGCCATAATTTAATTGATTAACAAAATATCCAATAGTTTTATTAGGCATTTTATTTCATAAATAATATTATTTTTTAATTAATTAAATTTTCTATCTAATTAAAAACAGTAAAACATGTTATAAATAAATTAGTATCATTATATTACACCGCTTGATAAAATATTAAGTGGTGTTTTTTATCATTATGGTAAACTTTATTAACAAATAATTCAATACATTATTTATTTAAAAGGATCTAATATGATAATTATAAAATATATATTTAATTATTGGCTTATAACAATTCTTTTACTATCAACAAATTCATTTGCCAATAATAAAAAAATAAGTGAACTTAGCATACTTAAACCAACCGAAATGAATATCGATATCAAAGCTCCGGATAATAATGGTATTTCATATAATCAATATAAACAATTTTATACTCTAAGAAATGTCATAACACACCTCAACAATGATGCAAGCCAAAATAAAAATATGCTCAAGCAAAGAACTGGAGCAGCAAAATGGATTATTAATGAAGTCACTTCTAACAGCAAAACAAAATTAAATGGCGTGCTAAATATAAAAGGTACACCGGCTAAAGTTGTTATCGTCAATCCTAATGGTATTACCTGCAATGGCTGTCAATTTACTAATGCAACGGCAGTTGATCTAATTGTCGGCCGGTTGTTTTATATTAATAAAACCATTAGCTATCACACCAATAAAGGGAAAATAATTTTTGCTGGTAAAGGCATCCACAGCGATGGCAATTTTACTGATCAAAAAAACAATTTATTAGCCAAACTATTTGTCTATGCCGGGCAAGTACAATTAAAAGATAATGCCAATATTCACGTTGCAGAACAACATTATGCTATAGGTAATTACAATACTTATCACTATCTTGATTTTGCTGGCAGAGCAATCATGACTGGTGAAAAAATAGCAACAAAATTTACCATCGGTAAAAGCAGTCAAATTTACGCTAACAAACTAACTATTTTTAATGGTGAGGGATTAAATTTACATAATCAAGGTTCAATTATCACGCATGATATTATGAATGTTAATGCGGATCATATCATCAATGAAGGTAGCATAATGGCATATGAAAACACTGATACATCACCACTATCGGGTATGTATATTTCTACTAAACATCTAGTTAATCATTACAATGGAAGGATTAGCGCAACTAAAGGCAAAATCGGTTTTAAACAGAGCTATTTGCCATTCGGTCAACAGGATAAAAATATAAAGATAACAAAACTAACTTACTAAACCAGTAACTATTTAACCGCTTGATAAACTCTCAAGCGGCATCTTTATCGATAAAGATCATCACGACAATATGGCTCTATTTCACCGGCTTGGCGTGTTTTTAATAATTTTAATATCCAAGTATATTGTGCTAGATAAGGTTTAACTAAATATTCCAACTCTTCGTTCATGCGCCTGGCAATATAATGATTACTCTGTTGTGCAATATCAGCCATTGGTTCACGGATATAAATATGTAATTGGTGAGTTTTATAATCATAAACCGGAAATAACGGTACAATCTCCGCTTGGCATACCTTCTTCAACCGCCCTACTGCCGGTAAGGTTGCCTTATAGGTTGCAAAAAAATTAACAAATTCACTATGTTCTTTACCATGATCTTGATCAGGTAAATAAAATCCCCAATAACCTTGCCTAACACTGGCAATAAACGGTTTGATACCCGCTTCACGAGAATGTAAACGACCACCAAAATGATGACGTGCTTTATTCCATAAATAATCGGCTACCGGATCCTTTTGATGATGAAACATGGCCGCCATTTTTTGACCTCGAGCTGCCAATAACATGGCAGGAATATCAACCGCCCAACCATGAGGTACCATAAAAATAATATTACGTTGTTGTTCTTTCAGTCGTTCAATAATCTGCTCATTATGCCAATGCGTACGCGCTAAAGTATTATCTACGCCACGTAAAACTAATTCAGCCAATATAGCAAAAGATTGCGGTGCCACAGCAAACATTTCATCAACATATTTTTCTCTTTGCTGCTCTGTCAATTCAGGAAAACAATAGAGTAAATTAATTTTTGCCCGCCTACGGGAGCCTGTTGCTAATCTACCAATTAACTTACCTATTTTTGCCAGTAATGGATCGCGTAACTTAGAAGGTAAATAAGCTGTAATCGCTAATAGCAACGCACCACCCCACATCCCCCAATATTTGGGATGTAGGTAAAAACGATGAAAAGTAGGAATATAACCAAGTTTACTATCTGTATCCTGTTCTTTATTCATTAGTACACTCAAATACAACGTATAAAAATCTAAAGTCTGAGACACATTATAATATTAACCTTATGATTTACAGAAAAATAATTACGGCCGTAAATAAAATGCTATTTCACAACCTAATTAGCTAACAAAAATTCCATTAATTGGTTGCCAGTTTCGATTTATTTTCTTTAACAGATGCCAAAAAGAGTTGACGATCTTTCCCTGTTAATCCCCCTGAGTGAGGTAAATTAGCCGTTAATGGATTGACTGCGCGTTGATTAAACCATAATTCATAATGAAGATGTGGGCCGGTAGTACGTCCAGTATTACCTGATAATGCAATGCGTTCACCTCTTTTTACTTTCTGACCTGGCTTCACCAATAATTTACGTAGATGCATATAACGAGTGGTATACTGACGACCATGGCGAATAGCAATAAAATTACCGGCCGCTCCACTATATTTCGCGACAATAACTTCACCATCACCAACCGCTAGTATTGGCGTCCCAACGGGCATAGAAAAATCTACTCCCTGATGAGGAGCAGGACGTCCTGTTACTGGATTTACACGACGCAAACTAAAAGGAGAAGAGACTCTAAAAGTTTTAGCGGTAGGATAACGTAAGAAGCCTCGCTCTAAGCCATTAGCTTCACTATCATAATAGCGCCCATTTTCCGCTCTAAAAGCATAGTAATTCTTACCATTAGTTAATAAATGAACACCTAACAAGCGACTTTGTTCACTGTGACCATCAAGCATTTCGCGACTTAGCAAGACCGTAAATTTATCGCCAGTCTTTAGTTTGCGCAAATCAATCTGCCATTGTAGTGCTTTAGACACTTCACGTGCTTCATTATAAGTTAAGCCTGCATTAACTGCACTAGATGTAAAGTTACCGTTTATTTTGCCTTGGATAACTTTATCAGCCCAAACGCCTTGACGAATTTGTTTCTCTTCATTAAAAGTACTAGAGATACCTTGGCGTGTATAGACGCGGGTTTCACGCTGCGAAATAATCCATGTTAGTGTCTGTAATTCTCCATCTTTATTCAATTCCCAGCTTAACGTTTGACCTATTTGCAAATTACGCAAAGCGCGGTGTTGATTAGAAAGTGCCGCAACATCGCCTGCATCTAGACCATACTGAGTTAAAATACTAGTCAGATTATCACCGTTTGAAACAACATGTTCATCGGGTGTATCAGCGCCTTTTTCATCAGTTACCCCTTCATCGGGTAACTGTTCGCTGCTATCGGTGATAATATCATCAGTATCTGAGCTATCTATCTGGCTGGTATCGCTTTCACTATTATCTTTGTTATCAAGAATTATACCCGGTTTTATTGGCGATTCTTGTGAGACATTTTCATCTTTATCATCGGGTTGAATGACAACAGGCCGCCAAATTGCGACAGCCAATGTTGCTATAGTCAATGTGCCTAGCATAATTTTATGCGGTTTAGGCAGATTGCCATATACCTGAACGATAGTCTTCGCCATCTGCTGCACGTATTACATTCCTTCTAGTTTTTATCCAGGCAGCTCTTAAATTGATTAGATAACGCTGTTAAAAATTCTACATAGCTATCCTTACTTAATCCGATGCCGCTCCCTAATGGATCTAATGTCCCCATTCGTACATCGGTATCTTTTATAACAGCTTTAATCACCGCTGGCCTAAATTGTGGTTCAGCAAAAACACAAACTGCTTTTTTCTGAGCCAACATTGTTCTTATTTGATATAGTCTTTGGGCGCCAGGCTGAATGATAGGATTAATAGTAAAATAACCTAATGAGGCTAAATGATAACGTTTTTCAAAGTAACCATAGGCATCATGAAAAACAAAATATCGCTTATCTCCAACCGACTGTAACATCTTAGCAATATTTTTATCAGTTTGCGTCAATTTCTCATCGAATTTACGAAGGTTTACGTCCAACTGGTCTTTATACTTAGGATATAAAACCACTAATCGATGGTGGATAATGTTCGCGGCAATACGTGCAATGTCTGGTGACAACCAGATGTGCATATTATACTCACCATGTGAATGATGGTTATGAATTACATTATGTTGGTGACCGTGACCATGAGCGTTTTTACTATTTACCGGTGTGCTTTCATCACTACTTTTCAATAAGAGTGTTTTAATAGCCGGATCATTGGTTAATGCGATCCGTTTCTGAGTGGGTAACTGTGCTAATGGTTTCTCTAAAAAAGTTTCCATATTTGATCCCACCCAAATGAAAAGATCAGCGGTCTTGATCTTTTCCAGATCGGAAGGTTTTAAAGAGTAGTCATGGGGTGAGGCACCATCAGGCAATAATATTTTTACATCAGTGACACCATTAGTAATAGCTGCGGCAATAAAACCTAACGGACGAATTGAAGTAACAACATCAGCATGAGCAGTAGATAAAAAACTGAATAACAGTCCAGCAAGAATGCGTTTTTTTCCCATAATTTTTTGAACAATTTTTTTTGTTTTGTGTAACATAGGATAGTTTCCATAGACTAATTTTGATATTGTTATATTATAACATTTTAACCATCCTGCAAGAATTATTTATCATGCAAACGCTATTAAGCTTAAAAAATATTGCTGTTAGTTTTGGTCCACACCAAATTGTCGAAAACATCTCCTTTGATTTACATGCTGGAGAAATATTAACGCTATTAGGGCCAAATGGCGCTGGTAAATCTACGCTAGCTAGAATAATCCTCGGTCTAATTTCGCCCAATCAAGGAGAAATCATTTACCAGGAAAAATTACGCATCGGTTATGTACCGCAAAAATTGTCACTGGATATCACAATGCCTTTGACAGTTAAACGTTTTATGACCTTAAAACCTGGAGCAAAAGCCACTCATATTATTCCGGCTTTAATACGTGTCGGTGCCGATCATCTTATCGAACAACAAATGCAAAAATTATCAGGTGGTGAAACTCAACGTGTTCTACTTGCCCGTGCCCTACTTAATCAACCACAATTACTCGTTTTAGATGAACCTACACAAGGCGTAGATATCAACGGTCAAGTCGCTTTATATAATCTAATTGATGATATTCGCAGCGAATTAAATTGCGCTGTTTTTATGATCTCACATGATCTCCATCTAGTAATGGCAAAAACTGATAAAGTATTCTGTATTAATAAACAAATATGCTGTTCTGGTCGACCTGAGGATGTAGCTTTAGATCCCGAATTTATTGCCATGTTCGGCCATCGTGGAGTAGAACAAATAGGTATCTATCGCCACCATCATCATAATCATCAATGTGATTTAAATAATGACATTGATGATAAACCTACAGGGAGCTGTCATCATGATTGAACTATTACTACCGGGCTGGTTAGCCGGTATGTTGTTGGCCATTGCCGCAGGGCCACTAGGCTCTTTCGTTGTCTGGCGGCGAATGTCATATTTTGGTGACACTCTCGCTCATGCTTCATTACTGGGCATCGCGTTTGGTTTATTACTCAATGTAAATCTGTTTTATGCTGTTATTGCTATTACGCTTATTCTTGCAATTTTATTAGCTTGGCTAGAAAAGCGCCCACAACTGGCGATCGATACCCTATTAGGCATAATGGCACATAGTGCCCTATCACTTGGATTGGTAGTCGTTAGTTTAATGGCCAATGTTCGCATGGATTTGATGGCTTATTTATTTGGTGATCTGTTATCGGTAACAACGGAAGATGTTTTTTCAATTGCGATAGGGGTCGCTATTGTATGCTCAATTATTATCTGGCAATGGCGTAATTTACTGTCAATAACGGTTAATCAGGATTTAGCTTTTGTTGATGGGGTAAAAATACAGCAGCTTAAAGTACTATTAATGCTAGTTACTGCCCTTACTATAGGCATTGCCATGAAATTCGTTGGTGCTTTAATTATTACATCATTATTAATTATTCCTGCCGCTACTGGCAGACGATTTGCCAAAACACCAGAGCAAATGGCAGTAGCCGCTATAATAATCGGTATGTTTGCTGTGACGGCCGGATTGGCATTGTCTGCCTATTACGATACACCAGCTGGGCCTTCGGTTGTGATTTGTGCGAGTTTTTTATTTGTATTAAGTTTATTTGTTAAAATAAAAAGCTAATCTATTAATGTGTTAAATCAATTTTAACAAACACTTTCTCACTATAAATCAATTGGTGATGACTTATAGTGAGTTTTTATTTTGCTAAGTAAATCAGAACCGGTAACCAACCCCAAGCATCCAAGTTCCAAATTTGATATCTTTTAAATTAGAATGTTCAAAAGATAATTTGCTGTATTCATAAGCAACGTCAAAGGCTAGGTTTTTTACCGGATTAATTTGTAGACCAACCCCATAAACTAATTCAGTTTCAGTATCTTTAAAAGTAGAAACTAGTGGTGATTTTGCCTCAATTCTAGCACGCGCTGCACCAATTAACCCATAGATGCTAATATTTTTATTAAAACGATAGCTTGGACCAAAATTCAATGAAGAATAATACATATCTACGTCAGTGAGCTTAATATTATTTAGTTTTAAATAATCTTCTTGGTGAGTATAAGTCAATGAACCTATAAAGCCCCAGTGATTGTCAATTTCATAACGATATTTAATATTAACACCCTTAGGTTTATCCTTAAATTCTTCATCTTTAAATTGTAAATGGCTTTGTGCATAATCCAATGATAGAGTGTTTTTACCTGCAGCATTAGCACTAGCAGTAATATTGGTAAAAATGCTGGCAACAACAGCAGAAACTAATATTTTTTTCATTTCTCTTCTATTCCCTGAAGCAATAATTATTTTTATTAAAATAAAATAACACTAACGCAATAATCGACGAATATAGAAAATAATTTTAGTGTGTGATATATAAAATCAAATGATTTTTTGTCAAATTTTATTTATCTAGCCAAAAAAATTATCTTTATAAAATAAAAAAGCAAATATTCTATGACATTTGTAACTGATAATAATATGGAGGCAAATTTTTACTTGCCTCCAGCATGATTAACATTGTTGTTGAATATGATGATATTTAGTTTTTAGTAAAAATAACTAAGGTTTCATATTAGCATCTATCACTTGATAAAATGCATTTCCGGTATCGTAAATTGTCCATACACCTAAAATAACCTGATAACCTGTACGATACGGCACATCACAATCAATTGAGACTTCAAATGAAGGCATTTCACCACCATCTGTTCGGCTACAAAATGGTTGCAGATCAAATGAGCTGCGGGCTAAAGGCGCATTAGGATCCCAATCTTGTTTAGTGATGAAATACTCCCAACCAGTCGTTCTATGGGGCGCAGTCAACGTCCAATGAAAGGTATTTTTACCTGGTGAAACATCAACCTTAGTCCAACGAGTTGCACTCTGCTCATCTAACTCACCAAACCAACGATGTCCAGCACTTGCGATTTTTCCATCAGCGGGTCCATGGCGAGGAAAACCTTTCCGACCTTCTACCGATTGGGGTTCAACCATAACCTGACCACAATTACCGTTTTTACCTAATGAACAAAGATAAGCGCGGCTCGAAGGAAAATCGATATAACCATGCATAGGATTGGGAAGAGTATTAGGGTTAGCAAAACTTATAATACTAATTAATACTAATATTGCTAGTGATAACATTGCAAATGATAATTTTATTTTCATTCTGTTTATTCCGTAATTAGCTAATTTTATTTATTAAAAAATAGTTAGTAGACATAATGAAAACTACCGTAAAATTATCATTTAATAACGACTATAATATCAATAAAAATAATATAATTAATTAATAAAAAATAATTAATTATAAATTACATTAATATTAAATATTTTCTATCACTTGAAAATTAAATATCACTAATTTATATTAATAATACTTCAATTAAATAACCGATTCATTTAAAATAAAAATAATTCATCAAAATAAAAAATGATAATTAGCAATAAATTATTATTTATCTATATATTATTAATAGCAACTTAACCTTAGGTTAAGCTGCTATAAAAAATAAATAGCATAATTATATTAAAAAGTTCCACGCAATAAATTTAAACCACTAATAAGGTTAGCTAACGTCATCATGATCTTTATTAAGCCCAAAATGGCGATATGCATGATCAGTTGCTATTCGACCACGGGGAGTACGCTGAATAAATCCTTGTTGAATAAGAAAAGGTTCAAGAACATCCTCTATAGTTTCCCTTTCTTCTCCAATTGCAGCAGCCACGTTGTCCAATCCTACTGGCCCCCCCATAAATTTATCAATAATCGCTATCAATAATTTACGATCAAGATAGTCAAAACCAGCTGAATCAACATTAAGCATATCTAAGGCCTGTGCAGCGATTTTGCCATCGATAATACCATTGCCTTTTACTTGAGCAAAATCTCTTACTCGCCGCAACAAACGATTAGTTATTCGTGGCGTTCCTCGTGAGCGCATCGCAATTTGTTTCGCGCCGGCATCAGAGATTTCTAACCCCATAAAACGAGCACTACGTAAGACAATCGTTTGTAAATCATCAACATTATAAAATTCTAACCGCTGGACAATACCAAAACGATCTCTAAGTGGAGAAGTCAATGCACCGGCTCGGGTTGTTGCACCTACTAACGTGAAGGGTGGTAAATCGATTTTAATCGAACGCGCAGCAGGTCCTTCTCCAATCATGATATCTAATTGGTAATCTTCCATTGCCGGGTAAAGGATTTCTTCTACAACCGGTGATAACCGGTGAATTTCATCAATAAACAGTACATCATTCGGCTCTAAATTGGTTAACATTGCCGCCAAATCGCCCGCTTTTTCCAGCACCGGGCCAGAAGTGGTGCGTAAATTAGAGCCCAATTCATTTGCTACTATACCTGCTAATGTCGTTTTACCAAGCCCTGGTGGGCCAAAAATCAGCAAATGATCAAGCGCTTCAGCGCGTAATTTAGCCGCCTGAATAAAGATTTCCATCTGTTTGCATACCTGAGGCTGGCCGACATATTCAGTAAGTAATTTTGGCCGAATAGCACGATCAATAACGTCTTCATCAGGTAAATTCTCAGCAGAAATTAAACGATCAGCCTCAATCATAGATTTGTCCCTTACTTATCATTTATAATGCGGCTCGCAATGCTTCACGGATCAATGTTTCACAGTTTGTAGCTCCATTAGCAACTCTACCAATCATACGGCTCGCATCTTGTGGTTTATAGCCTAAAGAAATTAACGCAGAAACTGCCTCTGCTTCAATACCATGACTATTTTGTTTTGCAGCTGACGAGCCGGGTAAATCTATTGCACTTTGATTAAATAGATCGCCATTAAGTCCTTTAAAACGGTCTTTCATTTCAACCACCAGCCGTTCTGCGGTTTTTTTGCCAACACCCGGTAATTTTACCAAGCTAGCAATCGCTTCTTGTTCTATCGCTGAAACAAATTGATAAGCAGACATACCGGATAAAATGGCCAGGGCTAATTTAGGACCTACCCCATTCACCTTAATTAATTCACGAAATAATGCCCTTTCTTGCTTATCATTGAAACCATATAGAAGCTGCGCATCTTCACGCACAATAAATTGGGTCAACAAGATGACTTCCTGACCAATTTCAGGTAATTCATAAAAACAGGTCATTGGCATATGAACTTCATAACCTACACCATTTAGTTCGAGTAAAACAATAGGCGGTTGTTTTTCCAAAATAGTGCCTCGCAAGCGACCAATCACATCGATTTCCTCTTTTAAGTTATTCTGTTAATGCTTATATTATAAAAAAATACTGTGTTTATATCCAGCCATTAACGCAGCCGTCCTTTGGCCAATAATAGACGAGGATCACCCATTCGAAGCAAATTTTGATTAAAATGACAATGCGTAATCGCAATAGCTAAAGCATCAGCAGCATCAGCTTGAGGATGCGATGACAGTTTTAATACTGAACATACCATATGCTGAACCTGTTTTTTTTCAGCTGCTCCAGTGCCTACAACAGATTGTTTTACTTGTCTGGCAGCATATTCAAAGACCGGCAATTGGTTATTAACCGCAGCTAAAATTGCCACTCCTCTTGCTTGACCTAATTTTAGAGCAGAATCGGCATTTTTTGCCATAAACACCTGTTCGACAGCAAAACTGTCCGGTTGATACTGAGTAATAATTTCAATGATACCAGCATAAATTCGTTGTAAGCGGGTTGGCAGATCGTCAACTTGAGTACGTATACAACCACTACCTAAATAGATCAATTGTCGACCTTGTTGACGAACAACACCATAACCGGTAATACGAGAACCAGGATCTATCCCAAGAATAATTGCCATATTCTTGACTCACTGAGTAGGTTAAACATGCAAAGAAAAAGCATACTGATAATCAGCATGCTATCTCTTAATATAAAAAATTGATTTAATTATAGCTGAGCCGCAACTTCATCTGAAATTTCCCCATTATGATACACTTCTTGTACATCATCAGAATCTTCCAGCATATCAATTAAACGCAGAAGTTTAGGCGCAGTGTCAGCATCTAAATTTGCTTTCGTGGACGGGATCATGGTCACTTCAGCAGCTTCAGCCTTAAAACCAGCCGCATCTAAAGCATCTTTTACGCTACCAAAGTTTTCCAGCGTAGTATAAACATCGATTGCACCATCATCATAAGATTCGACATCATCTGCGCCAGCTTCTAATGCCGCATCCATCAAGCTATCTTCATCAATGCCTGGCGCATAAGAGATCACACCGCGTTTGGTAAATAAATAAGCAACAGAGCCGTCGGTACCTAAATTACCACCGCACTTAGTAAAAGCATGGCGTACGTCAGAAACGGTGCGATTACGATTATCGCTTAAGCATTCAACCATAACAGCCGTACCGCCGGGGCCATAGCCTTCATAAATGATCGTTTCCAGATTATCATTTTCATCACTACCAACACCACGTGCGATTGCTCGATTTAATGTATCTCGCGTCATATTATTAGATAACGCCTTATCAATCGCCGCCCGCAATCGTGGATTTGATGCAGCATCACCACCACCTAAACGAGCCGCTGTTACCAGTTCACGAATAATTTTAGTAAAAATTTTACCACGTTTAGCGTCTTGCGCCGCCTTGCGGTGTTTGGTATTGGCCCATTTACTATGACCTGCCATGAAATATCTCCCAAAATACGTCAATAAAAATCATTTTAGAACAAATTCTTCAATCGCCTGACGGTTACTCCATGACTTGGTCAATGCCGCTGCTTGGGCAGCGGGTAACCAACGAAAAGCCAAATGTTCTATCAATAAAAAATCCTGCTCTTGCGGCAAGGCCAAAGAAAACCAATGCTCTTTACATTGGGTTACACCCGGCGCATAACGATGGCGAAATTTTAAAAAAATATCAAAATAGAGACTGCGTTGCAGATCAACTAACACTAAATGCTGTTTAATAATATCAATGCCTATCTCTTCTTTGACTTCACGTAATGCTGCTTCTCTTGGTGTTTCGTTATCCTCAAGACTACCGGTAACAGATTGCCAAAAATCAGGATCATCACGCCGCTGTAACATGAGTACTTGGCGACTTGATTGCACATAAATTACAACTAATACTGATTCCGGCCGTTTATATTGCATAATATTTATTTAGTTTTCTCAACAACCGTTATCGCCAACTCCGCTAATGCGGCCGGATTCGCCTCACTGGGCGCATCGGTCATTAAACAGGCTGCTGCGGTGGTTTTAGGAAACGCTATCACATCGCGAATATTTTCTGTTCCCGTTAACAACATAACCAGCCTATCTAAACCGAATGCTAAACCAGCATGTGGCGGCGTTCCATATTGTAATGCCTCCAATAAGAAACCAAATTTGTCTTGCTGATCTGTTTCGCTAATATTGAGAATTTGGAAAACTGCTTGTTGCATCTTATTATGGTGAATACGCACTGAGCCACCACCTACTTCATAACCATTAATGACCATATCATAGGCATTAGCAACAGCCGCTAGAGGATTGGCTTGCAATTGTTCAGGCGTAAAATCTTTCGGTGCAGTAAAAGGATGATGCATGGCATTAAGTTCACCGCGTTCATCTTCTTCAAACATGGGGAAATCAATAATCCACAATGCTTTCCAGCTGTTATTTTGGGTGATTGCTAAATCACGCCCTACTTTCAACCGTAACGCTCCCATCGCATCATTGACCACATTTTGTTTGCCGGCACCAAATAGCAAAATATCGCCAGCTTTAGCTTGGGTACGTGCTAACAAATTATCAATTACATGTTGTGGCAAAAACTTAGCTATCGGGCTTTGAATATCGGCCTGATTTTCAGCCAGTGAGTTGACTTTCATCCAGGCTAACCCTTTTGCGCCGTAAATAGCAACAAATTCAGCATAACCATCCAGTTGTTTACGCGTTAATGTCGCTCCTCCTGGAACGCAAAGTGCAGCAACACGCCCTTTCGGATTATTGGCAGCCTCTGCAAATACTTTAAATTCGACTAGGTTGACCAAATCAGCAATATCAATTAATTCTAAGGGATTACGTAAATCTGGTTTATCTGAACCATAACGCTGCATGGCCTCAGCAAAAGTCATTACGGGAAAAGCACCTAACTCAATACCTTTATTTTCCTGCCACAAATTACGGATCAAACGCTCCATGACTTCACGAACTTGCTCAGCCGTCATAAAAGAGGTTTCTACGTCTATCTGAGTAAATTCAGGTTGACGATCAGCACGTAAGTCTTCATCACGAAAACATTTCACTATTTGATAATAACGATCAAAGCCGGACATCATCAATAATTGTTTAAAAAGTTGTGGTGATTGCGGCAGAGCATAAAATTCGCCTTTATGCACACGGCTTGGGACAAGATAATCACGCGCCCCCTCCGGTGTTGCTTTCGTCAAAATAGGCGTTTCAATATCAACAAAACCTTCCGCATCCATAAAACGACGCACAAAACTGGTAATTTTTGCTCGCTCTTTCAAGCGCGTTGCCATTTCCGGCCGCCGTAAATCAAGATAACGATATTTTAATCTAATTTCCTCGGAATTTTGTTGATTGCTATCTATCGGTAACGGTTCAGAACGATTAATGATTGTCAATGCTTCTGCAACAATTTCAATCTCACCGGTCGGTATTTCTTTATTAATTTGTTCACGTTTTCGTACCATACCTGTGATCTGGATACAAAATTCGTTACGTAACTGTGACGCCTGAGTAAAAAGTTCGGCATGATTTTCCTGCAGAAAAACAACTTGAACTAAACCTTCGCGATCTCTCATATCGACAAAAATTAATTTACCTAAATTACGCTGGCGGTTCACCCAGCCACAGAGAGTCACCTTTTGTCCGACGTGAGCAACACCTAATTGCCCACAATAATTTGTCCGCATACGATATCCTTTTACTCATCATACTCAACTTGCAGAGTCGCTTGCACTAGTCGTTTTAGTGCTATTTATTTTAAACGCAATAAAAAATATCGCTATTATACAGAAAATTCCATTGGGAAATAAGTATGCCTTGTCATATTGGATAAATAACTTTTACCGTTTTCGCAATCGCAAAGCTTTTTATTGATTTAAATACTATATTTATGGTAACAGTTGAAGCTTTGAGATGTATCATTATTTCGCTGTTTTGCTTAATAAAATTGGGGAAAAAAATGGTTAGTTCTCTGTACATTGTATTTAGCGCTTTAATATTGCTTAAGTTATCTTTGGAAGTCATTAAACTCAGAACTCAATATCAAGTGACTTACGGTGATGGTGGTTTTTGTGAATTACAAATAGCAATACGCGTTCAGGGTAATGCAATTGAGTATATTCCTATCTCTATGCTGTTATTATTAATGATGGAAATGAATGGCGCACCTGTTTGGGCTATTCATATTTGTGGATTAATTTTTATTATTGCCAGAATTCTCCATTACTTTGGTCTAAAACATAGAGAACGCACTTGGCGCTATTTTGGTCGAATAACCACCTTTAGTTCTATGATTTTAATGATCCTGGTTAACATTTATTATTTGCCTTGGATCCAAATTTTCTCGTTTGATCTTTAATATCATGCTTATTTCATTAACATGGGCATACTTAATCCTTTGCCATGTTAATGAGATTTAATGTATGTACTAACTTAAAATCTGTTAGAATAAATTACCGTTTGCTATTTAATTGATCCATAAGTTATGCCCAGCCATATTTTAAATAAACAGAAAGACACCTTGTTTGCTACTCCTATCGCTAACTTAGGTGACTGGCAATTTGATGATAACGTTGCCGAAGTCTTTCCTGATATGATTAAGCGCTCAGTTCCTGGCTATTCAAATATTATTACTATGATTGGCATGCTCGCGACCCGTTTTGTCACAGCCAATAGCACTATTTATGATCTCGGTTGTTCATTAGGTGCAGCCACATTATCGATTCGCCGTAATATCAAAGCTGAAAATTGTAAAATAATTGCTATTGATAATTCAGCCGCGATGATCGAACGTTGCCAGCGATATGTTTATGCTTATAAAGCGACTACGCCGGTTGAAATTATTGAGGGCGATATTCTCGATACTGATATCCAAAATGCCTCAATGGTGGTATTAAATTTTACCTTACAATTTATTGCCCCAACTGTTCGACAGCAATTAATTAACCGTATCTACCAAGGACTGAATCCTGGTGGTGTCCTAGTGCTATCTGAAAAATTTAATTTTAGCGATAAGAAAATTGAGTCTTTACTGTTTAATATGCATTATGATTTTAAGCGCGCCAACGGTTATAGTGAACTAGAGATAAGTCAAAAACGAAATATGCTAGAAAATACCATGTTACCTGACTCGATTGACAACCATAAAGCACGTCTACGCACTGCAGGGTTTAATCATTGTGATTTATGGTTTCAATGTTTTAATTTTGGTTCATTACTCGCTATCAAGGGTCAAGATTGATGATAGATTTTGGTCATTTTTATCAACAAATCGCAATCGGGCCGCTAAGTCACTGGCTAGAAACACTGCCATGCCAAATTGAGCAATGGAAAAAAACTACTCAACATGGTCAATTCAATAGTTGGCAAAAAATAGTGCAAAATCTGCCCAATATAACGCCCACTGACTTAGATCTAAAAACTGCAGTTATGGCCAAAAATGAGTACCCACTTTGTCCTAAAGAGAAGCAACGCATCACCCAACTGTTAAAAAGCCTGATGCCCTGGCGTAAAGGCCCGTTTTCCCTTTACGATATTGACATTGATTGCGAATGGCGATCGGACTGGAAATGGCAACGTATCCTACCTTATCTTTCACCATTAACAGATAAATTGGTACTTGATGTCGGCTGTGGTAATGGCTATCACATGTGGAGAATGGTTGGTGAAGGCGCAAAAATGGTTATCGGTATTGATCCTACCCAACTATTTTTATGTCAGTTTGCAGCAGTACGTAAATTAATTGGCAATAATCAACAAGCTTATCTATTGCCCCTAGGCATTGAGCAACTACCGACACTCGCTGCCTTTGATACTGTATTCTCAATGGGGGTGCTTTATCATCGGCGTTCACCGTTAGATCATCTCTATCAACTAAAAAATCAATTAGTTTCTGGTGGTGAGCTAGTACTTGAAAGTTTAGTTATTGGCGGTGATGAAAACCAATGCTTAATACCTAATGATCGTTATGCTCAAATGCGTAATGTCTATTTTATTCCATCAGCAAAAATGCTTAAAATCTGGTTAGAAAAATGTGGCTTTTGTGATGTGTATATTGTTGATCAAACAGTAACAACCCTACAAGAACAGCGCAAAACTGCCTGGATGGAAACTGAATCATTAGCAAATTTTCTTGCCCCAAATAACATTCATTTGACAGTTGAAGGTTATCCGGCTCCTTTACGCGCTACTTTAGTTGCCAAAAAAAGGTAAACATGACGGTATTAAATACCGTCAATAAATAAGCTTACTTATCAGTCATAATTGGTAATCGTTAATAAATTTTTCATTGCTTCCACCACATCCCTATCGACACAATAATGGGTAAATTCATCCATCTCCATATTGGCACTCATAGTAACCCCTGCTTTGCGGTAATTCATGCTCGACGGCATCACTTTTCCAGCAGAGGTATGTACTTCAGATAAACCTGCATCAATAAATTTCTGTAAATTTGACAATTTTACCCCAGCACCTGCCATGATAATCGGACCATTTGGGGTTTTGCCAGCTAATACATTTAATTCTTTCAATAACGGTAAACCTAATTCCGCATTCTGCTGCTGACCTGAGGTTAATATACGTGCAACACCAAGTTCTGTCAGCTGTTCATAAGCTTGTTTTGGGCTAATGCACATATCAAAAGCACGATGAAAGGTAACGGCCATATCACCAGATAATGCTTTTAAAATACGCATGCGGGGTATATCAATATGTCCTTCTCGATTTAATATGCCATATACGACACCGGGAAAACCTAACTGTCTGATAAGGCTAATATCATGTTTAATAGCTTCAAACTCGCTATCACTGTAACAAAAATCCCCTCCTCTAGGGCGTACAATTGGATGAACGGGGATATTTACTGTATCCATAGTCTGTTTTAAACAACCATAACTCGGTGTTAATCCGCCTTCAGCTGGACTGGAACAAAGTTCAATACGATCTGCGCCAAATTCTTGCGCAATTAGGGCACATTCAGCCCCATAGCAGCAAATTTCAAGGGTTATCATAATACTGCCACCTCTGATTAATTATTGTTATTTCTATTTTTTAGTTATCAATTAATAAGCATACTATTCTGCAAATAAAATACCCATTTTTCAAACTGTAATTACGACAAGTAATTAATTTTAATCAAAAAGGATAATATTTTATTATAAAAGGTAATTAACTTTTAATAACAAATTTTAAATATACTTTTAACTTTTCATGAAGATAAATTTTAATCTGCTAAATAAGAAACTTAACATAGCCTATTTTTTAAATTAATATTTCTAATCAAAATTGCAATTTTACAATCAATCCTTTTTTTAAAGTTAGATAAAGCAAAAATCCTCTAATGGCATTTAGCAAGATGATAAAAAGCGATCCTATCTGATATTATTTTACAATAGATTTATCGATCAAATTGTTGATTAGTAGCATGTGAATAGCTAATTATGGTATAAAGCCAGCTATTTTTTATCTCGACCCTCATAGCTGTATCTTACTAAGTCGAAAACGACAGCTATCTTCATCATTAAGGTAATCAGGTGAATATTCAGGCTCTTCTTTCAGAAAAAATTAGTAATGCATTAATCGCCGCAGGCGCTCCTAAAGGTAGTGATGCACATATCCGCCCTTCAACAAAAGCCCAATTTGGTGATTACCAAGCTAATGGTGTGATGTCAGCTGCTAAAAAAATCGGTATGCCTCCGCGTCAGTTAGCGGAAAAAATGCTACCGTTATTGAAGCTGGAAAATATTGCCAGTAAAGTTGAAATAGCGGGACCGGGTTTTATTAATATTTTTCTTGATAAGCAATGGATAGCCAAACAGATTGAACTTACCTTACAACATGAAAAATTGGCTATTAGTACCATTACGCCACAAACCATTATTATTGACTATTCGGCTCCCAATGTCGCAAAACAGATGCATGTTGGCCATTTACGTTCTACCATCATTGGCGATGCTGTCGCTCGTACATTAGAGTTTTTAGGTCATAAAGTAATCCGTGCTAACCATATCGGCGATTGGGGCACCCAGTTTGGTATGCTAATTGCGTACCTGGAAAAAGTTCAGCAAGAAAATGCTACCGATATGGCCTTAGCTGATCTGGAAACTTTCTATCGTGAAGCTAAAAAACATTATGATGAAGATGAAAATTTTGCTGAGTTGGCACGTAATTACGTGGTTAAACTGCAATCTGGTGATGAATATTGTCGTAAAATGTGGCGCAAATTAGTTGATATTACCATGGTGCAAAATCAACAAACCTATCAGCGTTTAAATGTCACGCTGACTGAAGACGATGTGATGGGTGAAAGCTTATATAATAATATGCTGCCTGATATTGTCGCTGATTTAACGGCTAAAGGCTTAGCCGTTGAAAGTGATGGTGCTATGGTTGTCTATCTGGATGAATTTAAGAATAAAGATGGCGATGCCATGGGGGTGATCATCCAGAAAAAAGATGGTGGCTATCTCTATACGACAACAGATATTGCCTGCGCAAAATATCGTCATGAAATGCTTCACGCCGATCGTGTGTTGTATTATACCGATTCACGACAACACCAACATCTCATGCAAGCTTGGGCTATTGTACGTAAAGCCGGCTATATTCCTGATACAATGTCATTAGAGCATCACATGTTTGGTATGATGCTAGGTAAGGATGGTAAACCGTTTAAAACTCGCGCCGGCGGAACAATCCGGCTCGCCGATTTACTTGATGAAGCGATTGAGCGTGCTGATCATCTTATCCGTCAAAAAAATTCAGCTATGCCAGAAAAGGAATTACAATCGATTATCCAAGCGGTTGGTATTGGTGCAGTAAAATATGCCGATCTATCGAAAAATCGTACGACTGATTATATTTTTGACTGGGACAATATGTTAGCTTTTGAGGGTAATACCGCGCCTTATATGCAATATGCCTATACCCGAGTGGCCTCGATTTTTAAACGAGCTAATATTAATCCCGCAACATTAACCGCACCGGTGATGTTGGCCAATGAATATGAGCAAGTTCTTGCAATACGTTTATTACAATTTGAAGAGACAATACTAACTGTTGCTCGCGAAGGTTTACCACATATTATGTGTTCTTATTTATATGATCTGGCTGGTTTATTTTCTAGTTTTTATGAAAATTGCCCAATTTTGAATGCAGAAAATGACGCATCAAAAGAAAGCCGATTAAAATTGGCGTTACTGACGCAAAAAACCTTAAAAATTGGTCTAGACACATTAGGAATTGAAACGGTAGGAAGAATGTAATCATCTACTAGCTATAGGCTGCCAATAACGCAGCCTGCTGATTATAGTATGCTGGTTAAGCCAAAAATCATTATCGTTGTAGGGATAAAGTAGACGGTTAAAGCCAACATAATGGTCAGAAAATAAAAGAAACAAATGATACGATCATTAATAATGCAACAATCGCAGTACATAAACCATACTTAAAATCGGTATCCATAACTTCACCTCACTATTCTCACAGCTTTATCCATAAATTAGCTAATGAAAAATCATTTAATTTCATAACATCATACAACAATAAAAACTATTTTTTATTATATCATCAAGGAAATATTGATTAACACTTTTGTTTTTATAACAAATCAGACAAAATGAACAGTTTGCTGATAACTTAATTATCAGTTGCTTATTTTTATAGTTTAATGATAGTCGTTTTTAAATAATAGCAATGGAATTGGCAATGGTTCAGGAGTCTTTTTAACATGGCAACAATTAAGGATGTGGCAAAGTTGGCGGGTGTTTCAACTACCACCGTATCTCATGTAATTAATAACACCCGTTTTGTTGCCAAAGAGACAAAAACGATTGTTTGGGCAGCCATTAAAACTCTTAATTATTCTCCTAG
Source organism: Arsenophonus sp. aPb (assembly GCF_029873475.1). NCBI lineage: Bacteria > Pseudomonadati > Pseudomonadota > Gammaproteobacteria > Enterobacterales > Morganellaceae > Arsenophonus > Arsenophonus sp. aPb. The sequence goes on along the minus strand of NZ_CP123499.1, from coordinate 1,491,443 downwards.
TGCCGTTGCTCGTAGTTTGAAAGTTAACCATACTAAATCCATTGGGTTACTGGCTACATCTAATGAAGCTCCTTATTTTGCAGAGGTCATCGAGTCAGTAGAAAACAACTGTTATAGTCAAGGATATACATTAATCCTGTGCAATTCACATAACAATCTAAACAAACAACAAGCCTATTTACAAATGTTAGCGCAAAAACGGGTTGATGGTTTACTGGTAATGTGCTCAGAATATCCAAAACAACTACTCCGAATGTTAGAGGAATACCGTAATATTCCAATGGTTGTAATGGATTGGGGGCAAGCTCATGGTGATTTTACCGATGTCATCATTGATAATGCGGTTTATGGCGGCTATCTTGCCGGGCGTTATCTGATTGAACGCGGGCATCGTGATTTAGGTATTATCTCTGGGCCATTAAAACGCAATACTGGCAGTGGCCGGCGGCAAGGTTTTCTCAATGCCATGAAGGAAGCTAACATCCAGCCACTGGATAAATGGATTGTTGAGGGTGATTTCGAGCCAACTTCCGGCTACGACGCGATGAAACAAATTTTAAATCATCAACAAAGACCGACCGCTATTTTTTGTGGCGGTGATATTATGGCGATGGGGGCTATCTGTGCAGCGAATGAATTAGGCATTCGGGTCCCACAAGATATCTCTATTATTGGCTATGACAATGTTCGCAATGCACGTTTTTTTACGCCAGCACTAACCACCATTCATCAACCTAAAGAGCGTTTAGGTCAAATGGCTTTTACTATGCTGCTGGATCGTATTATTAATAAACGCAAAAATGCGCAAACTATTGAAATACATCCTGAGCTTATTGAACGCCGTTCGGTTGTCGATGGTCCGTTTATTGACTACCGCAGATAATCGATAGATTTAAACTTCATCAATGAGCCAGCCACTCGGCATTGAGCGTTTCGCTATTACCTAAATAATCCAGTAACCAACTCAAGGTCGAAGAACGTTTTTCTTCATTCCATATAACACAACAGGGACTATCAGGTAAGGGTTGCTTAATCTGCAGGGTTTTTAATTCATTTTTGCGGCAAAGTTGTTCTACCCGATGTTTAGGCGCAAATCCTAAACATAACCCATTTTTTAAGCAAGCTAAACCACATTCCCAGTCTGGCACAATAAGCCGTTTTTGATTATCTAATGCCCAAGTTTCTCGCTTTGGCAAGTAGCGAGAGGTATCTTCTAAACATAAACTTGGATACTGACGTAATTGTTGATCGCTAATTAGACCGTTTATTTGTGCTAAAGGATGATTTATGCTGACAACACATGACCAGGGCATAAAGCCCATATCACGAAAACTATATCTATCACCAATCGGGGACGCGCGAGTGGCACCAATAGCAATATCTACTCGCCCATCGACCAACGCCTCCCATACCCCATTATAAACTTCCTGCTGAATAAAAAGTTCAATATCAGAAAAGTGGCGATAAAAATCTAATATTAATTGCAATATTCTTTCGGGCTTAACAACCCTATCAATAGCAATACTAAATTGTCCATGCCAACCATTGGCAATCTGTTGACATTGATGGCGTGTTTCACGCATTGTCTTAATAATATTGCGCGCATTTTTAACGAAAAATTTACCAGCATCAGTAAGTACAACATCACGATAACGCCGTTCAAACAAAGGAACAGCTAGCCACTCTTCCAATTGTTTTACGGTATAACTTACCGCAGAGGGGACTCTATGTAACTCTGCGGCTGCGGCACTAAAACTACCCGTTCTTTCAACGGCATCAATCACTTCAAGGGAATACTCTGACCACATAGCCTCTTACCTGTCAAAATATTTGATAACAATATGCAAATAATAACGCTTCACAACAAAAATTCATCTCTTATACAATAGAAAGCGATATTTGATATTATTTAATTTATTGATACCAACATGAATAAAAATAACCCCAATAAACATAATTTTGGCTTTATGCTTTATCTTGCTGGCTTAAGTATGCTCGGTTTTTTGGCCATTGATATGTACTTACCAGCTTTTAGTATAATGCAACAGCAACTCAACACCTCAGCAAATACTATTAGTGCAAGTCTTAGTCTATTTTTATGTGGTTTTGCCTTCGCTCAACTTAGTTGGGGGCCGCTTTCCGATCGTATTGGTAGAAAACCCGTTTTATTAATTGGGTTGGCGCTATTTATTTTTAGCTGTCTAGCAACACTCTGCATCACTACTGGTACACAATTACTTATTTTGCGATTTATTCAAGGTATTGGAGTATGTTCAACAGCGGTCATTTGGCAAGCTTTGGTAATCGATCGTTTTAGTGGCCTATATGCTAAACGGGTATTTGCTACCATCATGCCTTTAGTTGCACTTTCGCCCGCATTAGCACCCCTATTAGGTGCCTGGATCCTGGCTAGTAATAGCTGGCAAATGATATTTTTTAGTTTAGCTATCATCGGAATATTGCTTTTTCTGGCCACCCTTTTATTACAGGAAAAAAAACGTTTAGAAAAAACACAGGAAATAAAATCCACTACCTCTTTTATCACCTTCCTACGTTCTGCCGTTTTTAGTGGTAATGTATTAATTTATGCCGCTTGTAGTGCCGGATTTTTTGCCTGGCTGACAGGCTCACCATTTATTTTAACTGAAATGGGATATAATCCGCAGGATATTGGCATCAGTTACGTACCTCAAACCATCGCTTTTATGTTCGGTGGCTATGGTGGACGTTATTTAATAGCCAAAATAAAAAACCAAATCTTACTGCCAATTATTCTTATCGGTTATGCACTAAGTGTATTGATTATCTTTGCTCTTGCTATTTTTTCACAACCTACTTTATTTACTCTGTTACTGCCTTTCTGTTGTATGGCTGCGATGAATGGTGCTTGCTATCCTATTGTAGTATCAAATGCATTAAGTGTTTTTCCTAAAGTCAGTGGTAAAGCTGCCGCGTTACAAAATACTCTCCAGCTAGGTTTATGTTTTGCGGCAAGTCTGGCCGTATCTAGTTTAATTGCTAATCCTCTGCTAGCAACTAGCACGGTTATGATTTCTACCATTATTCCACTGCTAATAGGTTACTGGCTGCAAAAAAGTAAAAACTCAGACAAAATCGCAACGGAAACCATCGAATAGTAAGAAAAATATTTAAACAAACGATGATAAAATTTTTGACGTTGAATAACTAACCCTATTAAGTCCTCACTTTTTAATAAGCGTCTTGTCACTCGTTTTACCTGCCAAGTGGCCATAGAGTGGCAAACGTTTTATAAATATTTCATTACATTAATTTGGCTAATGAACCTGTATTTCTATATAGGCGAGTCTTGCTAATAACAACGCATTTTTTAGTAAGGCTATTTTATATTTATCAAAGCGTTTATTTGCAGATAAAGCTTAGCCACAAATAAGTAAATTAGACTCAGAAAACCATTTTTGGCATTAACCTTGTTCTAATAATAAGAAGAAACTGTCGCCTACTGTTTAACAGATTCCATTTCTTCTTTTAGCAGTCATCTAACCTAATTAAAATGATATGACAACATGCTTTATGATTATATTTTTTGAGCCATCACCCGCTCAACAGTATCGACTACCGCTTGAGTATGAGCATCAATTTCGATATTAACTTTTTCTCCCAGACGCCTTTGTGCAATTGTGGTACGCGCAATGGTTTCTGGGATCAGATGGACACAAAAACGATTATTAACCACATCCCCGACTGTTAAGCTGATTCCATCAATACCAATAAATCCCTTATGCAGAATATATTTCATTAATTGTTTATCATGCACATAAAACCAAATTTGGAGATTATTTTCAGCTTTAAAAATCTTAGCTACTTCGGCGGTAGTAATAATATGACCCGACATAACATGGCCACCAATTTCATCACCATATTTTGCTGATCTCTCTAAATTAATCATATCGCCTAGTTTTAAACTGCCTAAGTTTGTCAGTCGCAGAGTCTCCTTCATTAAATCAAAACTCACTTTATCCCCATTAATATGAGTTACCGTTAAACAACAGCCATTATTAGCCACAGAGGCGCCTGTTTCTAAACCAGCGAGTAATTCACTAGGAAATTGGACAGTATAAGTACGAAAATTAACGCTATCTTCCACCGCAATTAATGTTCCTTTTCCTTTCACAATGCCTGTAAACATATATTGAGTTCCCAACTTTAATAACAAATTAGTCATCATTCTACGCCACTTATGCTAGATAAGCACTCAAGAAACAATAAATATGGTAGCTTTCTATCTATTTATAGCGATAACTTTACCAAATCGATACAATAAGTAATTTTTTAAGGAATCAATTCCTTTTCCAGCATCTGTTCATTTTTTATAAGGTATGGTGGGTGAATAAATATTTTAAAGAGGCACAAAGCCTATTAGCATTGGGTATTCCGATTATTCTTGCTCAATTCTCACAAACCGCGATGGGTTTTGTCGATACAGTAATGGCGGGCAAAGTCAGTGAAACAGATATGTCTGCAGTTGCGGTAGGAACCTCTATCTGGTTACCTGCTATTTTGTTTGGCCACGGCTTATTGATGGCTTTAACTCCGGTGGTAGCGCAATTAAATGGTTCAGGCCGACGTCAAGTTATTGGTAATCATATACAACAAGGTTTATGGCTAGCTTTCTTTTTATCACTTTTGGTCATTGGTGTTATTTATAACGCCCATCATATTATAAATAATATGCCTAATATTGATCATGAACTGGCAAATAAAGCGGTGCGGTTTTTACATGCCATTATGTGGGGAGCACCAGGCTATCTTTTTTATCAAGTTTTACGTAGTCAGTGCGATGGATTATCTAAAACAAAACCCGGCATGTTCATTGGTTTTCTTGGTTTATTTATTAACATACCAATCAACTATATTTTTATCTATGGTCATTTTGGTGCTCCGGCGCTTGGTGGTGTCGGTTGTGGTGTAGCCACTGCCTCGGTATATTGGGCAATGTTCTTTTTTATGCGTTGGTATATCCGCCATACCCCTTCGCAACGAGATATCCGTGCTAATAAACAATTTGCTTTACCTGACTTTTCGTTATTAAAACATCTGTTTGCGTTAGGATTACCTATTGGTCTTGCTTATTTCTTCGAAGTGACACTTTTTGCTATTGTCGCATTACTGGTCGCGCCATTAGGTATTATCGCTGTCGCAGGACATCAAGTAGCATTAAATTTTAGTTCGTTAATGTTTATGTTTCCTATTTCTCTAGGTATAGCAGCAACCATTCGCGTCGGATATAATTTAGGCAGTTCTTCAACTGAAAACGCAAAAACATCAGCCTATGCTAGTATTATGGTCGGTTTAACAGTAGCTTGCTGCACCGCACTTGTGACAGTGTCACTTAGAGAGCAGATCGCATTAATGTATAATCGCAATCCAGAAGTGGTGCTTTTGGCGTCACAATTAATGTTATTCGCTGCAATTTATCAGATTTCCGATGCCATTCAGGTAATTGGCGCCGGTATATTACGCGGCTATAAAGATACCCGTTCGATTTTCTTTATCACTTTCATTGCTTACTGGTTGCTCGGTCTACCAATAGGTTATCTACTTGGTTTAACTGACTTTATTGTGCCACATCTGGGGCCTAGAGGTTTCTGGATCGGTTTTATTATTGGCTTAACGGCATCAGCTATCATGATACTTTCTCGCATATTATGGCTTCAACGCCAACCAGACGAGTTTGTATTACAGCATTCAACTCGATAACTTTTTTGTCAAACGGGCAAAAGGTATAAACAATGAAAATTGTTCTTTTATGCTAAATAGCATTAAATACGAGCAGTTAGACGTAAAATTGTATTTTTTCCCTTGCCAGAATGGAAACTGCCCGTTAATATTCGTTTCCACATTGTCGCCATAGCAATTCTTATTGCGTCCGTAGCTCAGTTGGTTAGAGCACCACCTTGACATGGTGGGGGTCGGTGGTTCGAGTCCACTCGGACGCACCAATTGTTAGCGATATATTTATCTTGTGCGTCCGTAGCTCAGTTGGTTAGAGCACCACCTTGACATGGTGGGGGTCGGTGGTTCGAGTCCACTCGGACGCACCAAATCTATTTGTTGCCAATACCCTCTTTAGATTGTAAAGCCAGTGAGTTTACCAGTTTTGATGGACAATAAAAAAGCGCCTTAACGCTTTTTCACCCTACTCATGATCACTTAACCAAGACTATTTATCGCTTAATTAACTAAATAGCTCGCTGTGAAAAGTCTCGCAAACGAAAACCAAAAACAAATAATGCCGCAAAATAACTTATTGCACCGGCAAAAACCACCAATAATAACCGCATAATCCGTATCAACATATTTCCCTGCTCCCAGGCCGGCATAAAATTTAATACCAGCAATAATACCGCGACCATAACCATTAAAGCGGCAACTAATTTGAACAAGAATTTCCCCCAGCCAGCTAATGGGATAAAAATTGCCTGGCGGCGTAATTGCCAATAAAGCATCAAAGCATTAAAACATGCCGCTAAACCGATTGATAAGGCCAAGCCAGCATGTTTTAGCGGGCCAATAAAGGCAAGATTCATTAATTGTGTCAAAATTAAGGTAATAATGGCAATTTTGACCGGTGTTTTAATATCTTGTCTCGAATAAAACCCAGGTGCTAATACTTTAACGATAATTAACCCCATTAAACCGACACAGTAGGCAATTAAGGCCCGCTGAGTCATTACCGCATCATAGCCGGTAAAATTGCCATACTGAAAAAGTGACACCGTTAATGGCTGAGCTAAAATAGCCAATGCAATAGCGCAAGGTAGTGCTAATAAAAAGCAAAGCCGTAACCCCCAGTCCATTAAACGCTGATATTCTTTGTGATCACCAGTGGAGAAACTTTTCGCCAAAGAAGGTAATAGAATAGTACCCAGTGCTACCCCTAAAACACCGGTAGGAAGTTCCATTAATCGGTCTGCATAATACATCCACGACACAGAACCTGATTGTAAAAATGAAGCAAAAATAGTATTAATAATTAACGAAATTTGGCTTACTGAAACACCAATAATCGCTGGCGCCATTAACTTCATTACTCGCCACACACCGCTATTACGCAAAGAGATACGCGGTAAAACTAACATACCTATTTTTTTTAAATAAGGTAATTGATACAACAACTGTAAAATACCACCAGCAAAAACCCCCCACGCTAACGCTATAATAGGTGGTTTACAATATGGTGCTAACAACAGTACTGACATAATCATACTGATATTAAGTAAGGTAGGGGCAAAAGCAGGAACAGAAAAACGGTTCCAAGTATTTAAGATAGCCCCTCCCAACGAAACTAAAGAGATCAATAAAATATATGGAAAAGTGATTCTCAATAAACGAACGGTTAAATCAAATTTATCCGGTGTATCGGTAAAACCAGGTGCGGTAATATAAATAATCCAAGGGGCCGCTAATATCCCTGCCAATGTAACAATGGCCAAAATCACGGTCAATAAACCGGAGACATAAGCAATAAAAGTGCGAGTAGCCTCATCACCTTGCTGATTTTTATATTCTGCTAAGAGAGGAACAAATGCTTGAGAAAATGCGCCTTCAGCAAAAATTCGGCGCAAAAGATTCGGCAATCTAAAAGCAACAAAAAAAGCGTCTGTCGCCATACCAGCACCAAAAAAACGGGCGATAATCGCATCACGAATAAAACCTAATATTCGGGAAAACATAGTCATAGAGCTTATCGCTGCTAACGATTTTAGTAGATTCATGCAATATCTTTATTAATGATGACCATAATAGATTGATAAAGTGTATCAGCGACCTGTAAGCATGACCATGAATTAAAATAACTATTTTTACTAAACTAGCAAAAAAAATCGATCATTATTATGCTGGTTTTATTTAGCAAAATTATTCCTGGTTATTTTTGCTAATTAGTGACATTAAAATATGATCACGCCATTCACCATTAATTTTTAAATAAGCTTTCGCATATCCCTCTGGTTTGAAACCTATCCTTTTCAGTAAATTACCACTGCGATGGTTATGTGGCATATAATTTGCCATAATTCTATGCATCTGCTGCTGATATTGCATAAAATTGATCGTCGGTATTAATGCTTCATACATTAATCCCTTTCCTTGCCATATTTCACACATTGAATAACCAAGATAACAAGCCTGAAAAGCCCCTCTAATAACATTGCTAAAATTAATCACTCCGATAACTTTAGTTTCACACTTATCTAACAACAGGAAATGAAAAGCACTTTTCCTACGATGCATTTCTGCCATAATATGCAAACGTTTAGTCCAGGCTGAAGGCTGATAATAACTACTATCCCGAATGGGTTCCCAAGGCTTTAAAAAATTTTCGTTCCGGCAATAGTAATCAACCAGACGATTAGCATCAGTTTCACAAGCTAACCGTATGATCAAACGTTCAGTAATAAAATAACATTCAGGCTCTTTGGTTCGATATCCAAACATCGCAGCCAACTCCAGGATATTTGTGATGAATATAAATATATTTTGTTTTTACAATAGTAAGTATATCTAATCTACTAGTATTATATTTACAAAATATCACTATGCGATACCCAATGGTGCTTAATGTCTCCAGTAACAAAAGCGCGAAACCTCGGTAAATATTTTCTTTTACTCGATAATATGTTAGTCGTATTGGGTTTTTTTGTCGTATTTCCACTAATATCGATTCACTTTGTTGAACAATTAGGTTGGCCTGGCTTAGTGGTTGGTTTTGCCCTTGGCCTTAGACAAATATTCCAACAAGGTTTAGGTATTTTCGGCGGCGCAATAGCCGATCGTTTTGGTGCTAAGCCAATGATAGTGCTAGGCATGTTGTTACGTGCTGTCGGTTTCGCTTTAATGGCAATGGCTACTGTTCCCTGGATTTTGTGGTTCTCCTGCATTCTGTCCGCCTTAGGCGGAACTTTATTTGATCCTCCTCGTACTGCTTTAGTCATTAAGTTAACCAAACCCCATGAAAGAGGTCGCTTTTATTCATTATTATTAATGCAAGATAGTGCAGGGGCTGTTCTCGGTGCCCTACTCGGTGGCTGGCTTTTAATGTATGATTTTCAGTTTGTTTGTTGGACGGGTACAACAATTTTTATTATCGCGGCCATTTCCAACGCCTGGTTGTTACCTGCTTATCGTATCTCAACGAGTCGAACATCGATTCGTATCGGTATGAGTAAAGTTTTTCGCGATCAACGCTTTATAAAATACATCCTTACTCTGACTGGCTATTTTATTTTGTTCGTGCAAGTTATGTTAATGTTTCCAATTGTTGTTAATGAAATAACCGGTTCACCGACCGCCATTAAATGGATGTATGCCATTGAAGCCATTATTTCTTTAACCTTACTTTATCCAATCGCCCGTTGGAGTGAAAAGCATTTTCGCCTCGAGCAACGGTTAATGACTGGGGTACTATCACTGCTGAGCCAGCACGTGAAACATTAAGTGCTTCATTGGCAGATCCTCACGCTCGCGGCAGTTATATGGGTTTTAGCCGATTAGGCCATGCTTTAGGCGGTGCAATAGGTTATATCGGTGGCGGTTGGCTATATGATATCGGATATCAGTGGAATTTACCGGCACTACCTTGGTATCTATTAACCATAATAGGATTATTAACCCTATGGGCTTTGTACCAACAATTTAATCAGCAGCAAAACAAAACTATCATCAATAACGATGAATAGTTGTGTACAATCTTGCTATCAAAGTTACAGGAGAAAAATAAAATATGAAGCATTTTTTTACCGCAGCACTATTGTTACTATGTGGAGTGATAGCTGGATGCGATCAATTAACCGAATTCAGTATTAGTGAAGACACCATTAATAACTATCTGATCAAACATACTCACTACAGTAAAAAAATAGGCATTGCTGGACTTGCAGATGCCAGTATCGATTTAGCTAATCTTTCTGCTCAAATAGGTCGAACTGAGCCGAATAAAATCACCTTAATGGGCGTAGCCAAAATTAACCTTGAAACGCTATTTGGTTCAACACAGGCCGAAGTGTCTTTAGCTATCACTTCACTGCCCTATTTTGATGTAAAAACCGGTGCCATCTATTTAAAACAGTTGGAAATTTCTGATCACAAAATCACACCTGAAAAAATGGCCAGCACGATTAGCCCAATACTGCCGATTGTTAATAACTCCTTAAAAGCCTATTTTGAGAAAAATCCTGTCTATGTATTACAACCAGAAAAAAGTAAAGCAGAAGCATTAGCCAAAAAAATCGCCAAAGGGCTTGAAGTCAAACCGGGTAAGCTAGTTATACCATTAGTAGAATGAGCAAATTAGCAACTATCAAACTGCCAATAAGGCATAACAGGCGCTCTATTCTCGCCTGTTAGATTTTAATATTAAGTGACAGCGTCACTCGCTATCGACCAGCTCTTCGCGCAATGCCACTAAAGCTTCACGCGTTATCATAACTAAAGTAGGATAAAAATCACTCACTGCATGGGTTTCCACTTGGCTAAAAAATAATTCGCTGGCAGGTAAAATAAACTGATCAAATAACTGAATTTGAGTCAATAGCGGATCCTGCGGCGCATTATCTTCCAACCAAGATGCTGCCAATAACAAAGCCGCAAAACGATCAGTTTTTTCCGCTGATAGCGGTATGCCATTTGCTAATAAAAATTCATTAACTGCCGTGGCGGATATTTCACTATATTGACTAATACCATTAGCAATAGCTGAGCTAGGATCAAGAAATAGTTGCTTAAAATCTTTAATCACTAGCGCTAGATCCTGACTGCTAGCAGCTAATTGCGTTAATAATTCATCTTGCTCTAATGGCCAAGACAATTTCAATTGATCTTGCATAATCAATTCGAATAGAGGTTTAGTAACCGGATCCTCTGGCGAACGATTAAAGAGGGTTCCTAATATTCGGCAAATCACGGAAAATTCATTCATTATTATTTCCAACTTATGCTATACATTTAATAATTTTACTTCTTAGTAAGGACAATAAAACATTGACTAGCAATATTGAATATATTTTCAACAGATTGGTCTTTATTTATCTGGTTAACTGCAAAAAGAGGCAAAAGTTGCAATATATTATTGACGGTTAGTCTGCTTTTTCCTATAGTAGCGCCCCGTCATGCTAGTATCGCTATATTAGCATGATAACCGGTGAGGTGTCCGAGTGGCTGAAGGAGCACGCCTGGAAAGTGTGTATACGTGAAAACGTATCGAGGGTTCGAATCCCTCCCTCACCGCCATATAAAATGTCTTTCTGCAACTATTTAAATTCCCCACCACACATTTATACCGCAGATCCCTGACCGCCATAACGACTAAGATATTGATATAACGCATTCATGCCTAACCAACGATTGGCGCACCAATCTGGCGCAAGTAAAGTCGGCTTGCGGGCATTGGCGCAGATCCGATGGTAAATAATATTTTTTGGCGTATGACGGATCATTTCTCCGGCCATTTCAACGTATTGAGTTAATTCAAGTGATAACAAACGTCCTGCTCGCCAAGCTTTTGCCATTATACTTCCATCAACAATATGTAAGGGATGCAATTTAATACCATCAGCATCGGTATCAATAACGCGAGATAAAGTTTGCAAATTTTCTTTAGCTGTTTCCCCTGGCAGTCCAACAATTAAGTGGACACAAACATTTAATCCCTTTTTGCTAGCAATTCGAGCAATTTTTTCATAGCAGGCAAAGTCGTGGCCTCGATTAATTCTTTTTAAGGTTTTATCATGGGAGGTTTGTAAACCCAGTTCCAACCAGATTTCATATCCTTGCTGCTGATATTCGACTAATAAATCCAATACTGGTTGCGAAACACAATCCGGTCGCGTACCAACACAAAGTCCAACAATATTAGCCTGATTTAATGCCTGTTGATATAAGGCTTTTAGAATAGAAACTTCAGCATAGGTATTGGTATAAGCTTGGAAATAAGCCAGATAACGCTGAGCACGATGAATTTTTTTTACTTTTAGCTCGATCTGTTGCTGGATGGAAAATTGCTGTTGTTGTTCATCGGAAAAAGAGGCAACATTACAAAAGGTACAGCCGCCACGCCCTAATGAGCCATCCCGATTAGGGCAATTAAAACCACCATGCAAACTGATCTTATGAATTTTTTCACCGTAGCGGCGCTGAAGATCAGCGCCAAACATAGTAACAACATCATTTAACTGCATAAAATCACAATTAATTAGCGGTATCTAATGAGGCAAAACTTTTCACCAAATCATCGATGGCTTTCACCTGTTCAAGAAAAGGCGCTAATTTTGCTAATGGTAGTGCCGATGGCCCATCACATTTAGCGTTAGCGGGATCAGGATGCGCTTCCAAAAATAATCCCGCCAAACCAACTGCCATACCCGCTCTTGCTAACTCAGCAACCTGTGCACGACGACCGCCGGAAGCAGAACCAAAAGGATCACGACATTGCAATGCATGAGTAACATCAAAGATAACTGGCGAACCCTTTGATACATTCATCATAACATTGAAACCTAACATATCGACGACCAAGTTATCATAACCAAAATTTACTCCGCGATCACAGAGGATAACCTTTTCATTACCGGCTTCTTTAAATTTCTCAACGATATTTCCCATTTGACCAGGGCTAATAAATTGTGGTTTTTTAACATTAATAACCGCACCGGTTTTTGCCATCGCTTCAACCAGATCAGTTTGCCGGGCTAAAAAAGCCGGTAGTTGAATAACATCGACCACCTCAGCCACTGGTGCTGCTTGCGCTGGTTCATGAACATCAGTAATGACTTTAACACCAAATGTTTGTTTGATTTCTTGAAAAATTTTCATTCCTTCTTCGAGCCCTGGGCCACGATAGGAATGAATTGAAGAACGGTTCGCTTTGTCGAAGGAGGCCTTAAAAACAAAAGGAATGTTAAGCTTGTCTGTTACGGTGACATAATGTTCGCAAATTTTCATTGCCAGATCGCGCGATTCAAGTACATTCATCCCACCAAATAAAACAAATGGTAGATTATTTGCTACTTTAATATCATCAATAGCGACGACTTTATATTGCATGCTCTTACCCTTTTTATGACAGCAATTAATTACGATTTTTGATAATCAATGCAATGTAACCTGCTGCCCTTTTATTGAATAGATTTGCATTTTTATCATTTCTGAAACAGGATCTTCTGGGCATTGCTCAACAAAATAATTTAAATCAGAAATGGCAACATGATTACATTCAAGATGAGCAAAAATAAGCCCTCTATCGCGTATTTCATAGGGATCTTTCGGATCAAAAATTAATAATGTTTCACAAACTCTTAGTGCTTGTTCCATTTTCTTTTCTTCCATCAACGCCGCTTTTATTGTATCAAACATTTTGCGTATGATAATTCTATGTGCAGTTTCTTCTATATCTTTTCGCGTCAAATGAGCAAAAGGACTAATTGTTCCCTTAACCCATAAATCAAGCATCTGCTCGGTGAGCGTTTCACCATTTATAGGATCAATATACCAATAAGTGCCATCATCTCGACGAACGCATAGAATAAGTTGAGTCAGAAAAATAATTGGCATAACCGGCAACTGCAATTGAGTGGCAACATGCAAAAAAATTGTCCCCAATGAAACAGGTGCCCCCTGTCTTGCTATTAGCACTTTATCTAGCCAAAGTGCCTCAGAAAGCGAATAAACCCCCGTTACACCGCTAAAAAGCCAGTCTTGATAAAATAATTTTAGTAATATAGATACTTGCGTTTCTATATCATCATCAGCTTGTATTGCTTGCCTCGCTTTTGCCACTAGAAGCCTAAGTTGTGCATTGACTTGTTCAACAGGAAAATCTGGCCGAATAATCCGTGAAACAAGGATAATACCTTCGCTCAGTGGTGCTTTATTAAATTCAAAATCAGCTATGGTTTTCATCACATTTCCATTGACCTACTGTAATACGATCATTACCACCATAATCCTGAAAAGTTACTACCTGTTGATACTGATGACAGGAGAATAACTGCCTTACTTGCCTTCCTTGCAACCACCCGTGTTCGAGTAAAAGCCATCCTTTATTAGCTAAATAGTTTGGTGATTGTTCAATTATCAATTGAATATCAGCCAACCCTTGATTAGCCGATATTAATGCTGTTTTGGGTTCAAAACGCACATCACCTTGTTGTAAATGAGGATCACATTCATCAATGTAAGGTGGATTACTGACAATCATATCAAATTGCTGAATAGGTAGTGAAGTAAACCAATTACTTTTGCAAAATTTGACATTATTAATTAGCAAATTATCAGCATTAAGTTGGGCTAGTGTAATTGCGGCATCATTAATATCAACACCGACTATCTGAGCTTGCGGGCACTCTGATGCTAAAGCTAACGCCATAGCCCCGGTACCTGTCCCTAAATCTAATATTTTTACTGCTCGCTTGTCTGATAATAATTGTAATGCCCGTTCAACTAAGCATTCTGTATCTGGACGAGGGATTAACGTAACAGGTGAAACTTTTATTGGTAACGACCAAAACTCTTTTTCTTCTACTAAGTACGCGATAGGCTCACCCTTAGCACGACGAGCTAATAAATGTTCAAGCTGCTGTTGTTGCTTAATGTTTAATTCTGTTTCGCCAAAGGCGATAAGGAAAGTTCGTGTTTTACCTGTTATATATTGCAACAGAATTTCAGCATCACGTTTTGCACTATCACTATGGCAAAGCTTATTAGCCGCATAAGTTAACCAATGCTGATAATTCATTAATCCTGCTCTGATAAAGCAGAAAGTTGATCTGCTTGATATTCGTTAATAATAGGCTGGATCAGCATATCTAATTTTCCCTCTATCACTTCATCTAAACGATAGAGCGTTAAGTTGATACGATGATCAGTGATACGGCCTTGTGGGAAATTATAAGTTCTGATCCTGTCGGAACGATCACCTGAGCCGAGTAGATTGCGGCGCTCTGAGGCTTTCGCTTCACGGCGTTTCTGCACTTCCGCTGCGCGAATACGGGCGGCTAAAACCGACAGCGCTTTAGCTTTATTTTTATGTTGTGAACGTTCATCCTGACACTCAACCACAATTCCGGTTGGAATATGAGTGATACGGATCGCGGAGTCAGTGGTATTAACATGTTGTC
Organism: Arsenophonus sp. aPb; assembly: GCF_029873475.1. NCBI lineage: Bacteria > Pseudomonadati > Pseudomonadota > Gammaproteobacteria > Enterobacterales > Morganellaceae > Arsenophonus > Arsenophonus sp. aPb. The sequence goes on along the minus strand of NZ_CP123499.1, from coordinate 1,476,291 downwards.
CACCCGCTCCTGATGAACGAAAAGTGTCAATTCTTAAGTCACTCGGGTTAATGTCTGGCAGTTCTGCTGCCGGAATTTCCGCCAGAATAGCGACTGTGCAAGCAGAGGTATGAATACGCCCTTGAGATTCTGTTTCCGGTACCCTCTGTACACGATGTCCGCCTGACTCAAACTTTAGACGGCCATAGACGCTATCACCAGAAACTTTAGCGATAATTTCTTTATAACCCCCATGTTCACCCTCGCTCGCATTCATAATTTCAATGCGCCAACGACGGGATTCAGCATAGCGGTTATACATTCTAAAAAGATCACCGGCAAATATTGCCGCCTCATCACCACCGGTACCGGCCCGAATTTCTAAAAAACAATTCTTCTCATCATCAGGATCTTTTGGTAATAGCAAAATCTGCAACTGTTGTTCAAATTCTTCATTACGCTTTTTCGCTTCTTTCAATTCTTCCTGCGCCATCTCGCGCATTTCAGGATCATGCAGTAATGTTTCAGCCGTCTCAATATCTTGCTGAACAGCGCGCCATGACTGAAAACATTTAGTTACATCAGTTAACTGCGCATACTCTTTAGACAATGCCCGGAAACGCTCTTGATCTGCGATTACTTCTGCATCGATTAGGTGAGCTTGAATTTCTTCGTAGCGTTCCTGTAATGCTTCTAATTTAGCAATTATTGAAGACTTCATTCGTTATGTTAGACCTTACTTAAGGTAGTTTAATTTTGCCCCAGTCCTAAGCTATCTTTTAAAATATTAAGACGATGTATATCACCATCTGTCGCTGCTTGCTGGAGTGATTTGGTTGGTGAGTGGATCAGGCGATTCATTAACTGATAGGTCAATTGGTTGATCACTTGCTCGCTATCTGCACCATTTCGCAGCGAAGCAAGCGCTTTTTCTACCATTTCAGCCCTAATTTGCTCTGCCTGACTACGATAATCACGAATTGTATTGACTGATGACTGAGAACGCAACCAATCCATAAAATAAGCACTTTCTTGCTCAACAATAAGCTCTGCCTGAACTGCCGCCATTTTCCGTTGGTCCAGATTGTGTTGCACAATAGCGTGCAAATCATCAACGCTATAGAGATAAATATTATTCAGCTTGTCAACATCCGGTTCAATATCTCGCGGAACAGCAATATCAATTAGCAACATAGGCTTATTACGCCGGGCTTTCATTGCCCGTTCAACCATCCCTTTACCAATGATCGGTAAAGGGCTGGCAGTAGAGCTAATAACAATATCTGCTTCCGCTAAACGGGTATCAATTTCAGCTAAAGTGATAATTTCCACACCAACTTGATTGGCAAAACGTGATGCGCGTTCACGAGTACGGTTAGCGATAATCAAGTGCTTAGCACGATGCTCACACAGATGGCGCGCAGCCAGTTCGATCGTCTCACCGGCTCCTACCAGTAAAATATGCAATTCAGACAGTGATTCAAAAATCTGACGAGCTAGCGTACAGGCTAAAAAAGCAACCGAAACCGCATTAGCACCAATTTCTGTTTCCGTACGAATACGTTTAGCAACTGAAAATGAGCGTTGAAATAAACGCTCCAGCTCACTGGATAATTTTTTATAATGCTGAGATTTAGAAAACGCTTGTTTAACTTGACCTAAAATTTGTGGTTCACCTAAGACCAATGAATCTAATCCACTGGTAACACGCATTAAATGGCTAACAGCAGCATTATCCTGGTGCCAATAAATACTCGCTTTAACCTCATTTAAATTTAAACGATGATAGCTGCATAGCCAATCAATTAATTGATCTTGCAGAGATTCTTGTAATTCAACACAGAGATAAAGCTCAGTACGATTGCAGGTAGAGAGCACAACGCCACCATGAACAAACGGCTGCTGGAGTAAATTATCCAGTGCATGTTCAATTCGTTCCGGCCCAAAGGTTAACCGTTCACGTAACGTTATAGGCGCGGTTTTATAATTTATACCGAGTGCAAGTAATGTCATATTCACTAAATCAAGTAACTAAATGGATTCTAAACATCTGTTAAGCACACAAAAATAAAACCGATAACTTTAATAAGAAAATTTTGAGGTAGTATTCTACTTTATGCAACTAAGCAATTAAAGATGTTAAACTAAGCAAATGAATAAATCGGGCATTTTTCCCCAATTATAGTTACATTTACCTTAGTAACATTCTGATCGATAGCAAAAATTAATATCAACCGAGTGAATAGGAAATATTTAATGATACTCATTGCCAAGCAGTTTGCTAGTTTGCGTCATGTTTGTTGGCGATTTATTCCGCTACTTGCTATTTTTTTGACCGCCTGTACATTTAATCAACAATTAACAACTGAAAAAGACGGCTCAATAAACAATCCCTTATGGATAAGCCACCAGCAACAACTAGCCAAGCTGACAAAATTTCAAACCCGTGGTGCTTTTGCCTATATTGGCCCGGATAATAAAACCTATGCCAAATTCTTTTGGCAACAATATACCCTGTCTAACTACCGCCTGTTGCTGACCAATCCACTAGGAACAACAGAATTAGAGCTCAATGTAACACCAAGCATTACTCAGCTAATGGATAGAGAAGGTAAAAAATATGTAAATAATCATCCAACACAGATGATTTATCAATTAACGGGGATGGAAATCCCGATTGAAAATCTGCCCTATTGGTTAATCGGCTTACCAACCAATGCTACATCATTCACATTGGACGAAAATGGGCTGTTAAAAACTATCGAATATAGGCAAAATGGCGAAACCTGGCATTTAAACTACCTGGCTTATCATCAGGATAGCCAGCCTAAACTACCTAGCCGTATTGAATTAACTCAAGGTAAACAACGTATCAAATTAAAAATGGACAGTTGGACGTTAAACGAATGACATTGACCTGGCCTTCACCAGCAAAGCTTAACTTATTTCTGTATATTACCGGTCGTCGAGCGGACGGTTACCATCAACTTCAGACTCTGTTTCAATTTCTTAATTATGGTGATGAAATCACGATTGAGCCACGTGAAGATAACCAAATTCAGCTAGTTACGCCCTTTATTAATCTACCCGCAGAAAAAAACCTAATTGTTAGAGCCGCGCATCTATTACAGCATTATTGCATTGAAATAGGCCACGCGGGTAATCAGCAAGGTGCAAATATTTATGTTAATAAAAAATTACCTACTGGTGGTGGTTTAGGTGGTGGTTCCTCTAACGCAGCGACAACATTGATTGCGTTAAATCACCATTGGCAAACCAATATTGATGATAATACCCTAGCCGAGCTTGCTCGACAGCTCGGCGCCGATGTTCCGGTATTCGTAAAAGGTCACGCCGCATTTGCAGAAGGTATCGGTGATCAACTTCTGCCAGCCAATCCGGCAGAAAAATGGTATTTAGTGGCTCACCCTGGAATCAACATTGCTACTCAACAAATTTTTGCTGATCCTGAATTAAAACGAAATTCAGTAAAACGCTCATTAAGCGCATTATTACAAGGGCCATACACAAATGATTGTGAACCAATCGCAAGAAAACGTTTTCCTAAGGTTGAAGAGCTTATTTCATGGCTGCTAGAATATACATCATCACGTCTTACCGGCACAGGTGCTTGCGTTTTTGCTGAATTCGAAACTGAAGTAGCTGCCCGTAAGGTGTTAAATAAAGCCCCAGAGTGGGTGCAGGGTTTCGTTGCGCAAGGCGTTAACCAATCTCCTTTGCATACATTCCGCGCTGGGATTTCCAGATATTGAATCCATTAATATAATAATATTTTTGGTCGATAATATCTTTATAGATGCAAGCCTGAGGTTTTTTACGTGCCTGATATGAAGCTTTTTGCTGGTAATGCTACACCGGAACTTGCTCAACGAGTTGCCAATCGTCTGTATACGAGCCTTGGCGATGCTGCGGTTGGTCGTTTTAGTGACGGTGAAGTTAGTGTACAAATTAATGAAAATGTCCGTGGTGGCGATATTTTCATCATACAATCTACGTGTGCCCCAACAAACGACAATTTAATGGAGCTTGTTGTCATGGTTGATGCGCTGCGCCGTGCATCTGCTGGTCGGATCACCGCTGTCATTCCCTATTTTGGTTATGCACGTCAAGATCGCCGCGTACGTTCAGCTCGTGTGCCTATTACCGCTAAAGTAGTGGCCGATTTTCTTTCCAGTGTTGGTGTTGACCGTGTCTTAACTGTCGATCTCCATGCCGAGCAAATCCAAGGTTTTTTTGATGTTCCGGTAGATAACGTTTTTGGTAGTCCAATCTTGTTAGAAGATATGCTACAACAAAATCTCGACAATCCGATTGTCGTGTCACCCGATATAGGCGGAGTAGTACGTGCCCGCGCCATTGCTAAATTATTAAATGATACCGATATGGCTATTATTGATAAACGTCGGCCACGAGCAAACGTTTCCCAAGTTATGCATATCATTGGTGATGTTGCTAATCGAGACTGTGTACTGGTTGATGATATGATCGATACTGGAGGTACCTTGTGTAAAGCAGCTGAAGCACTTAAGGAACGAGGCGCTAAACGGGTATTTGCTTATGCTACCCATCCCATATTTTCCGGTAATGCCGTCGCTAATATTAAAGGTTCAGTCATTGATGAAGTGGTTGTTTGTGACACTATTCCCTTATCAGCTGAAATCAAACAGCTCAATAAGGTTCGCTCTTTAACGCTGTCAGGCATGTTGGCTGAAGCCATTCGTAGGATCAGCAACGAAGAGTCGATCTCAGCGATGTTTGAACACTAAATAATAAATTACCCTTAGTTAAATTTTTAGCGGCCGCATTTATTAACTTAGTATTACCGAAAACCCTTTGATACTTATCACGGGGTTTTTATTTGCGATAAGATAATAACAGCATAACCCTAATAATAAATGTATTAATTAAAATACGATCAAATTTATTTTGACCGGATATCTTGTTGCTTCAGCTAAAACGTTAACGATTAGCGGCGATGATGCTCATCAAAATTTCTTAGCCACCAATAACGATCAGCAATACCCTCATGCCCACTCACCCTGGCGCCAGCTAACCAAATTAAAGCACCAATAAAAAGACTAATCAGTGATATTTCTGCTAAATATTCAGGTAAATCTAACTGAAAAACATGATTGCAAATATTATAAGCAATACTGATCACCATAATTGCCATCCCAGTGACCATTAGGCAATTACCTAATAAAAAAGACTGTTTTCTTTTCATATCATACCCTCCAGAATACTTATCTCTATGTATAATATTGAATAATAAAAATAGCGGCTCTTTTGCTATATTATAGTAATAATTTTCTGACAAAGATTGAGGAAGTGATCACACTAGGTAAGATTTTATTCACAAATCTATACATAAAACTATTTTTATTGAAAAAATAGTCACCGTCATGCTACTAATCTGATTAATCGATTTTACTGTCATCAAATTTAACTTTTTGTACTCCATTGTCAGAAAAGGTAAGCTATGTTCTTTAATAAAATCGGCTAAATAGTGAAAGAATATGGTTTGTAACATAAAACTGATCGTCGGTCTGGCTAACCCAGGAGCTGAATATGCGCTTACCAGGCATAATGTAGGTGCCTGGTACGTAGAATTATTAGCCAAACATCATAATCAATTACTAAAAGAAGAAAGTAAATTCTTTGGTTATACCGCCAGGATCAATTTGGCAGATAATGATGTTCGCTTACTGATACCAACAACCTATATGAATCTCAGTGGAAAATCAGTGTTAGCATTGGCCAATTTTTATCGTATCAAGCCAGCTGAAATTCTTGTTGCCCATGATGAATTAGATTTAATGCCAGGAACAGCCAAAATAAAATTGGGCGGCAGCAATGGCGGACACAATGGTCTTAAAGATATCCAAAATAAGCTGGGCAACGACCCTAATTTTTACCGTTTACGTATTGGTATTGGTCATCCTGGTGATAAAAATAAAGTTGTTGGATTTGTATTGAGCAAACCGACCCTAGCGGAACAAAAATTAATCGATGACACCATTGATGAGGCAATAGGCTGCACACCGATCCTGCTTAATGAAGGAGTTCATAAAGCTGTAAATCGCTTACATGCATTTAAAGCATCAAATTAATTGTATAGTAGCATAGCTTCGGCAAGATCATTTTTAAGTGTATAATTGTCGACAAATTTATTCACATTTATCAATTAGCGATACGCGGTTGAACAGATAAAAATTAAGGTAACATATTTATGGGATTTAAATGCGGTATCGTTGGTCTGCCCAATGTAGGAAAATCAACGCTCTTTAATGCACTGACCAAAGCCGGCATCGAGGCTGCAAACTTTCCTTTTTGTACGATTGAGCCTAATACGGGTGTGGTACCGATGCCCGATCCTCGTCTCGATCAATTAGCGCAAATTGTCAAACCACAGCGAGTATTACCGACCACAATGGAATTTGTCGATATCGCCGGATTAGTAAAAGGCGCATCTAAAGGTGAAGGTTTAGGCAATCAATTTTTAACCAACATCCGAGAAACTGAAGCAATCGGCCATGTCGTTCGCTGTTTCGACGATGATAACATCGTTCACGTTGCCGGCCAGGTCGATCCACTAGCAGACATTGACACCATCAATACTGAATTGGCATTAGCTGACTTAGACACTTGTGAACGCGCAATTCATCGCATTCAGAAAAAAGCTAAAGGTGGCGATAAAGAGGCAAAAATTGAATTAGACGTTTTGACAAAATGTTTACCCCATCTTGAAAATGCAGAAATGCTACGGACTTTAGCCTTAAGTAAAGAAGAAAAAGCTGCCATCCGCTATCTCAGCTTTTTAACCCTGAAACCAACTATGTATATTGCTAATGTTAGTGAGGATGGTTTTACAAATAATCCCCACCTAGATGCAGTCAGTGCCTTTGCTGAAAAAGAGGGTTCGGTTGTTGTGCCAGTCTGCGCCGCCGTTGAAGCCGATATCGCCGAACTGGATGAAGATGAACGTGACGAATTTATGACTGAGCTGGGTATTGAAGAGCCGGGACTTAATCGCGTGATCCGCGCCGGCTATCAGTTACTCAATTTACAAACTTACTTCACGGCCGGCGTTAAAGAAGTTCGCGCCTGGACCATTCCAGTTGGTGCCACCGCCCCACAAGCAGCCGGCAAAATTCACACCGACTTTGAAAAAGGTTTTATCCGCGCCCAAACAATTTCCTTTGCCGATTTTATTCACTATAACGGCGAGCAAGGTGCCAAAGAAGCCGGCAAAATGCGCGCTGAAGGTAAAGATTATATTGTGCAAGATGGCGATGTAATGAACTTTTTGTTTAATGTTTGATGGAATTACTATTTCCACCCTTCCTAATACTTATTTCATTAAATAGAAACCATAAAAATCCACGCTGTTGCGTGGTTTTTTTGTTTTAACAATTTAATTTTTTATTACATTTTTAACAATAAGTGAATAGCAAATATAAATACAATTTTATATCTACTTCTTGTTGCAGCCATTCGTATTAAGTTTTATCGTAGTCAAATCGATGCTTTAGTGCTGTCTGAAATTCCTGTTTTCTAACTTCATCTAGTTCACACTGTTGAAATTGCTGCCATTGCTTTATAGTAAAATTTTCATTTATTTCTATCTCATAAAGCTCATACACAGCTGGCAGAATAGCTTCAATAGCTATTCTTCTACGGTTGCGTAAAGATGTAGTATTTAAATTCAATACACGAATAGTCTCACTAGCCTTTTTATGTTCCTGCTCATTTAAATTTGGACGAGGAAGTACTTTTCCTGTTTCAGAGAAAAACAAAAAATCCTCGGGATCATCTTGATCAGGCTTTATTAACTGAACAATATCAAATTTACCTACAGCTTTACGATTATCTTTATAAATACCGCAATTATCCCAACCTCCCGTTTGATCAGTATCCCCACATGAACCAAATAGATTAAACCAATCGAATCTCAAGTCAGGAAACCTTTCCCTTTTCTTGAAATGCTCAATATGCTTTCTTTTTGATAATCGACATTCACAGTAAGCACAAAAGCCATCTTGCATGTCATTCAGCCCAGACCAAATTTCATTTTTATCTTCTCTAGATACTTTCTTCCATTCAACACCACTTAATTTAAGTCTTGCTAAACACGCAGGAGCATGATCCCGAGTTAATTTCCGCATTATTCCTGTTCTCATTTTTTCATTTTTTGTTGCATTTTTATTTTCATCGTTTGCACACGGATTAAACTATCACATCGCTTTAATTCATTACTATCAAGTCCAAAATGGTTTTTCATTTTTTCATAAAACGCTTGTGCTTTAGGATTTCTTTCATAACTATTTTCGGCTAATAATTGCTCAAATTGCCCTAACCAATGTGATTGTTCGATATCATCAGGTGTAGCACTAACTCCCATTACTCTTTCAAGTACATCAGAATTAATTACCCCTTTTGTCTGGAAATCGGGTCGGCTGATAGTTGCTTCACCATCATTATTGATATCTATAAACTGACGAATACAATGTTTACCCACTGTCGACAATACTTGGGGGCTGTGTGTTGTTACAATAAATTGAATATTAGAAAATGTTTTTTGCAGATCTAGCAAGATACGTTGTTGCCATCTGGGATGTAAGTGCAGCTCAATCTCATCAATCAATACAATCCCCTGGCCATGAAGTGGGTTTTTCCTGACAGGATTAAGTAGAATTAAACGACGGGTAAGATCTGAAACTAATGCAAGTAATACTCGCTGCCCATCTGAAAGTTGCTCAAGTCTTACATTAATACCATCATTTTCAATCATGATGATATCGCTGCCAGAATCTGTTTCAACCCAGATTTTGTTTATACTTGGAACAACCGCACATATCGCATTAGAGATAACTTCCTTTCGTTCAAAATCCGTTAATGTCTGATGTTTTCCGGCAATTTTTTGCTTTAAAAGTGCCTCTGCTAATTTATGGCGGGTATCATCTAATAAGGGTTTAAGCGAGACAATTCCCTTCTCCACGGACTTTTTTAAATCACTAACTTGTTGCCTTAACTCTTCTATTCTTAAAGAATAATCATTAACCGTTTTTTTATGTAATGCAATAAACCATTCAATAAAATACTCAAACTTGCCAGCGCCCTTTAGAGCATCATTATAGGCATCAAAACGTTCATCCCTTAGCTCGGAAATATTTTTACCATACTTAATAGGATAGGAACGCTCAATTGAATAAAAAGCATAGAGAGGCAGATCTACTTGTACTTCACTATTAATAATACGCCAGATATTGGCAATCTCTTTTAACTTTTTAATGTCACTATCTTTTTTTTCAGCTAATCCTGGAGCTGCCTTAGACAAACGAACAGTTATATCTTTTAAACCCTTACCATAAGAGAATTTTGTCACAATCTCACTATAATTTTGCTTAGAATCATTTTTTATATCATAAAGCTCGCTGATCCTCTGCCCGATACCATCCTCTTTGATTATATTGGCACTAAACCAACTTAAGGTTTTGGCAATAGCGTCAAGAATAGTGGTTTTCCCTTTACCATTATCTCCTATCAATACCGTTAAGTCGTTCTCAAACATTACTTTTAACCGCTGGAAACGCCGGAAATCATACAGTTCAAGGCTTTTTAAACGAAATCTATTCTTGTCCTCAGACAGATATTGCACACATTGGTTAAGATACTGTTGTGCAATGATCTTATTTTCATCAACACCATTTTTTCCATCAACATAGTTTTGATAAAGTTGAAATATTGGTAATAGATCACCTTCTGTTGCATTTTGTTCTAACCCTCTAAATTTATCTTGATAATTCACTAACTACCTTCCTTATAAATTTTATCGATCAATTCAGCTGAGTATTTTTGTTTTAATCGTATTATAAAATCCTGCTCAATATAGCTGGCGAAAGAAAGTAACCCCTTCAAGTAATCAATATCAAATTTATCCAATTGATTATATTTAAATTGATGGATCAAATGTTTGATAAATCGCTTACGTTCACGCCCTAATGAAAGTTTTCCTTCATTATTGATGGTTATTCCCGTGACATGCCGATTATGTGCCTTTGATGAAAAAATTGTTTTACTATGATTAATTTTTAAGGCGTGTTGAAAAAGTTTTATAAGAAGTTCCTGAATAATCGGAATTAAGGGATAAAGAATATCTTTAGTATTGGTAGAAAATGTCAGATCGTCGGCATAGCGAGTATAAACAATACCTCGTTCGCTACATAAAGAATCTAATAATCGATCAAATTCATAAAGACAAAAATTGGACAAAACCGGTGAACTTGGTGCGCCAACACTTAATACCAATTTTCCATCTTTATTCTTAGTTGGGCGCCAAAATAGTATTTTTTCAACAATTTTTCGTTCTGGAATGGAAAAATGCGGCACTTTTTCTGTACAGTTTTCAATACAATTCCAGAAGACAGAAGGTGTTATTGAACCAAAAAAATTTTCAAAATCCGTTTTCAATAGATACTGACCGTGTATATGAGACAATGCATTATCTTTAATACTTTTTCCTTCACAATAAGCCATTGCTGCTTTATGTATTGGGAAATGATAAAGTTTTAAAAAAGCTCGCTGATACTCTTTAAGCTTTTTAGACGGTTGCGCAATAATGCGATATCCACTGGAACGCTTAGGAATTTTATAGATCTTATATTTATTCGGTGCATCAACCAAAAAAAGCATCACCTTAGATTCATTAATAGCAAAGTATTGTGCTAACTGTTTAATTATACGCATAAAATTCTCTATAAAAAAGCCAAGAAGTAAGCAACTTCTTGGTTTTTTGACTCTTTACTAAAGGAAGCGAAAGTCTCGCAACCTAAAGGAAGAATGAGTTTAGGTTGCGAGACTTTCGCAACCCTAAAAACGTTCAATAAATTAGTGTCTGGCTAATCACCCGACAAGACGAAAATCGTCCACGCTAAAGAGTCTTTTAAGCTTACTCTAATACTATAAATTTAACAATATTCTGACCGGCTATGAGAAACTATATTTCACAGTATTAATTAGTTTCATAAAAATATGAATTAATCAAAACAAATAACAAAAAATTATTCATTAATAACATCTATATTTTTTCTATTAAATACAATTTAATAATATTTTTTAAAATATCAGAAAATTCTACACAAGAAATTTATTATTTGAATAGCTAAAAAAACTACTAATATGAATATAAATATTTCACAATTATCCTCCAGATCAACAGAGTGTTAGCTAATTTAACGCTCTCTTACTTGTACATAAGTTATAAAGCATTGTGATAAACCAATTCTAGATTTTTGAGTCAGGTAACCTTTTCAGATTTACTTTAAAAATTTGTTAAGGTGTTTTATGTACTTTCATAGTATCATTTAATATACTGTCGACCAGTCAATCAAGGACGAGGTATTATCATGATCACCATTGATTACTGGTTAATAAACATGAGCTTCTCCCAACGGGTTGTTACCTTGCGCAAACAACGTGGATTGACCCAACAAGGACTGTCGGATGCCACAGGTATTCATGACCAACAGATAAAACGCTACGAGTCTGGTAGTTCTTTACCTACGGCCGATGCCCTCAAAAAGCTAGCTGTCGTCTTACATGTCACCTCGGATTTTTTATTGTTTGAGCCAGAAGAGCGTGAACCTAAGGAAGATATGAAACTGCGCTTTGAAGCGCTGTCCGCCATGTCAGCAACTGACCAAGCGGTCGTAAAAGCGGTGATTGATGCCATCATAGTAAAAAGCCAAGTCACGCGGGCTGTAACGGAAGTTAGTAAAAACACCAGACATGACAATAAAAGGACGAATAACAAATCAACGCAGTGATAACAGGTTACCGCCTGTCATCACTGCTAACCACGCAACTAACGGAGATAGTCACGATGGCTACATGCAATTGTAAAGTAAAACCACTGACGGTGACAGTGGCAGCCGCAAAATCAAGAAGATATACAGTTGGTTATTTACCAAACAAACGAAAACCCAACCCCAGCCCACAAATGATCATCAGTGGCAAGTGGCTAAGCGAACTGGGGTTTCATATCGGCAGTCACTTCACCATCAACCGCCAAGCAGGTGAGTTGGTCATCCAGCTAGTTGAAAATAATTGAGAGTTAAAGGATGAACCCAGCGCTAGACTGGGCTCTTCTAACTATTGTCGTTGTCTTAGTGGCATTTTGGCGAATGTATTCAACAATAACCTAGCACTCTATTTCATTCTGCACGAATAGTTTCCACTATTGCTTCTAAGGCTGATAGTTACATTTTATCTACCATGCGGAATTTTTGGCTTTTTAATCTGCACAAAAATGACATGATACAAACAACCTTATTTTATTTATTGCCCCAATCAAAGCCTTGTACAGAAATGAGTACAATTAGTTCCCTTAGCGACAGGCAGGGTGCCAAAGGTGTAACCTCTTTCCCACAGCGCCTCACAGATTTTTTGCCATACCACGCGATAAACACGATCCGTTGGATGGGCTTTATCTGAAGTAGACACTTTAGTTTTATTACCCATAATAATATCGTAATTACAACTATCAATAAATTGGTTACTGGTGCCGGCGGCTTGCACCCCTTTTAATAAATGTAACTGTTCATATAAATTAGTCATCGATTCTGGTTTCAGTAACGACGCCATATCGACATACATATCATCATTACGTTCGGTTATCTCTCTTAATGTGTGGTTAAATAACATCGCACCACTTTCAAAGTTATTAATTTGTTGCCTGACGTTATCAAAAATACGCTTAGCTTTATCTTCGTTGGCTGACGTTTGATATTTCGCCTTGGCAGAATTAACCATCTCCTGATAACGCGCAGCCGATAGTGGAAGTCCCATATTTATATAGATAAAGTGTGCATTACTTGCACTTGCACCTACGATACTAGCCAGCTCTTTTCTACGTTTATCAGCAATTTTAATTGCTACTTCGCTCATCCTGGTGGCAGGCAAACCAGCCGTATAAAGGTCGTTAGCGCCAAACCAAACAATAAAAAGAAAATTTTCATCTGTTATCCCTAATGATGAAAAATCTTTCCTAAACGCATTGACCTCATTTTTCATGGTAGTGAGTGAGCATTTGTGAGCAATAGCGTGCGGTATCCCCCCTGTAGCACCACCAACGGCGTAATTGGCATAACGAAACCACAAGTCAGAACTTTGTCCCCAGCCGGAATCTGGCGAAAATGATTGATGCTTGCTAGTTAATTTTTTTGAGATGCTAGCATTAGCCATCACCAGTGATTCTCCACCAGTTGCCGCCTCAAACATATGATCTGTCCAGTTACGGCAATCACTGTAACGCCCTGTCGGATTGACCGTCATGGCACCGAATGCGCTCGCTAGCTTACCAATAATGGAACTGGCCATCAGACCTGTGTCAGATAAACTGTCTCCGAAGACAATAACATTACGAAATCGTGTGGACTGCATTCCTTTTCCCTCACTTGTATTTTAGCGTCATTAAATGGGGTCGTAGATTAAATAAAATATTAGTCATAAAGGGTAATAACGACCGAACAATAACTGTTTTACTAATTTATTTGTCATTTCTTACCTTTCTTACCGTTAGTTTTATACATCCAACTGGCAAAAATTGAGTGACTTTATTGAATAAATAGAACTATTACGAAAAAACGCGTTAACCATTGCCGAACTTTTACACTTTAGTTAACTAACCCTTGTTTTAGTTAAATAAGGGTTTACAGGCAGGCAATATGCAACAGTAGTTTACAATGCTAGTTGCAATATCAACAATTGGCCAAACGGTTACTAAAGCGATAATTAAAACCAGGCTGATGGAGAGTTAAGTCAGGCAAACTTTAGTGAAAATTAGGCAAAAAAGCGGGAAATAGGGATAAAAAAGATAAGTAACGAAGCGATGCAGTGATGACAGTCGGCTACCTGCCATCACTGCTAACCACGCAACTAATCAGAGTAGTCACAATGGCCAAAAGCAATTATAAAGTAAAATTTCAGACGACGAAAGAACCGACTGTAAAATCAAGACGTTGTGCAGTCGGTTTTTGACCCAACCGATAAAAGCCCCGCTCCAACCCAAAGGCGGCTATCAGCGGTAACTACTTGAATCTGTTTGTATTTTAATGTGCTATCATTTCACCATCAGCTACCAAATCGGACAACGCATTTTAGCTGTTAAGACAGAAAAATCATTCATCAATTATCTGTACACCTTTACGAATAAAATCCATTGGAATATATCTATCAAGTCCTATATGTTTACAATATTCAATAAGCTGAAAGATACTATGAACATCGGCTTTTTTATAAATTAGCTTCAAATGCCCTTCTACAGTTTGATGTGAAATCCCTAACCGTTTCGCTATTTCTTTCGCTGTTAGGCGCTGTTGTGCCCAAAAGATCACTTCTAATTCCCGTTTACTAAAAATATCATTTTGTGCATCAAATTCAATTTTCTGTATACTGAATCGGTTCATATAATGCAATAACGCGGCATTATCAAGCTCAATGCCATAACAAACAACGCCAACTACATTATTGTTATCGTCATACAGTGGTGTCTTTTCACAATAATTTGCAATTATATTTGCTGATGAGCTTGAATTATATTTATGAATTTCTATTGCAGCGATTTTTTTATTTTTTTCAATTACTTTTCGATCATGCGCTATAAATTCCGGCCAAAGTTCTTGGCATCGTTCAATCGGTATATCTTTATCAGATTTGCCTTCAAAATCTATTTTATTAAAACCATAATAATCAATTCCTTTTTTATTCATAAATATATAGTCTGAATTTATATCTTTAACACACCAATTCCCTAAGCTTTTTTCCATAAAAGATAGAATGTTTTTTTCGGAAAAAATATTCATATTAAATCTCCTGTTATCTTAATATCCATACAAAATCATATAGTTAAATATATTTAAGTATAGTAATATATTCATTCCATCTTATTTAAAGGAATTAAATATGACTGAGAATGATTATGCTTCTAATAGAGTTCCGATGCAATCTAGGATTGGGATAATTAAGGTCACTTTAGTTAGAATCGGATATTTAACATCGCTAAGTCAATTTATGCTTGGAGCAACATTAGGTCATTCTATGACATTCATGGATGCTATATTAGCGACTTTTTTTGGCAGTTTGATTTTAGAATTTGTTAGTTTAGGATTGGGATTAGCTGGAATGAAGGAAGGTTTATCAACTTCAATTTTGGCGAAATGGTGTGGATTTGGAAAAATTGGTTCGGCAATAATAGGATTAGCTATTGCTACTAGCTTATTAGGTTGGTTTGGTATACAAAATTCTGTTTTGGCGGAAGGAATACAATATACTTTTGATTACAAGATAAACTTCACATTAACTTCGGCTTTATCCGGTTTGTGTCTTACTTTTTTAGTTGCTTTTGGTTTTCGTGCTTTAAGCTTTACCGCTTTAATCTCCGTTCCATTATTTTTTATCGTAATTGGTTATATTTTTTTTATTCTTACAAAAGATTTTAATATTATTGATGTTTTTAATAAAATACCAAACGGAAATAGACTAACTATTAGCGAGGGAGCGACAATAGTTGCAGGCGGTTGCATAGCAGGCGCTTTAACGACACCAGATATTAGTCGTTATTGTAGAAATACTAAAGATGTCATTTTAATGAGCACAGTATCAATAATAGTAGGACCATTTATTGTAAGTGGAATAGCAATATTAATTGCCCATGCGTTAAATACGGCTGATGTAGTAAAAATAATGACAACCAGTGCCGGCGTAATAGGTCTATTAACGGTTATATTATCTGCTATTAAAGTCAATGATGTTAATCTCTATTCTTCATCTTTAGGCATCGCTAATACCATCGAAATTTTTACCGGTAAAAAATTTAAATATTTTCAGTTAACATTAATTGTCGGCTGTATCGGTACCCTTTTGTCGATGCTGGGTATTCTAACTCACTTTACTAATTTTCTTTCTTTACTAGGAACTATTTTTCCACCCATTGCGGGTGTGATGCTAGTTGATTATTATATTTTGCAAACCAGCCGGCAAGTATTAAATGCAAGCAGAGAAAATTGCGTGTTACCGAATGAATTATCTACACCATTTATTGGTTGGTCAGCGATTATTGCATGCATTCTAGGCGCTGTTGTCGGCATAGAAGTTAAGATGGGGATACCGTCATTAAACTCTATTTTAACGGCCAGCATAGTTTATTTTTTGTTAATGAAAACTAAGATTTTTATTTTTGAAAATAAAAACTAGCTATTGAAATCTGTCTCTTGATTAGGTGACATTGACAAGAGACAGAACGAATAACTATTTATCAACATTATTCTGCTAGCCTAATTAGTCGAGTGTTTTTTCAGCACTGAGATCAGCAAAAATAGTAGCCCATTTCAATCAATCCGCTAAATCGACACCGCCGTTTAATTCTTCCCATACTCCTATTGCATCGAATGGTGTGCCATTTTGAACTAGTGCGGTTGCTTTATCGAAGGTATTGAATTTTGTGGAACTGGTTTAGTAATAGTCCAAACGCTTGTTGGAACCCATTCATATTGTTTTGATATAGGATTAAATACCTTATCAAATGGAACCTTAATAACGTTACCAGCAGTATAGTTAGGGCTTAAGTTATTATTATTCTGCGAAACAAAATTTTTATTTTTTAACAGTTGGTATTATATGGTAAAAGAACCAAATTATTAGGCTAGCTGCAATAGCACCATATACCCCTCCTTTTAGCCCTAACCACAATATATCTAATTTAAAAACTCCCTCAGATAAGTATGAGAGTCCTTCAAAAAACAGGAAAGCAACTAACACTATAAAATTTAAAGATAGAGCAATTAATAAGAAAATTTTTAACAATACAAAGAGGCTTTTTATCATTTCTGAGCCTCTTTATCTTTTTCTAAAAATTTTGGTACCAGCTCTGATACAACTGATCCCCCCATATTTCCCATGTTAGAAGGAAGAGAGTGCTGAGGTGCTGGCTTAGTTATAGTCCAAACGCCTGTTGGAACCCATTCATATTGTTTCGATACAGGATTTAATTTCTTATTCATCGGTACCTTAATAATATTACCAGTTGCATATCCACCAGATGCACCAGCTTTACTTAATAATGCAGAAATAAACGGATCATCACCTTTAATTTCAGCAGTGTAATAACCTCCTGCCGCATTCCAGGTTACTGTTGGATTGTATCCTTTTCCTGTTGTAATCGAGCCAATAACGCCGGCACCAATAACATCAGACAGTTTAACTTCTCCGGTTATACCATATTGGATCCCTGCATTAGCCGCACTAGATACTCCTACTGCAATTAATTGTTCTTTACCTTTTGTGACACTATTGGTAACTATCGCTTTTGCTCCCATCACGGCGACAGGCCAAGAACTCGGATCCATTATCACTACCAGCGTTCTATCACCTTCCGTGATATTTTCTTGCAAAAATTTCAGATCTATTCCATTAAGATAATTCACTAAAGCGGCTGCATCTGGATCTTTTAATCTTTCGCCAAATCGAATTTGCAATGGATGCGCATTTTTGGCTTCATTGGTATACGCGGTAATCAGTTCTTCCCAAGTCACACAAGATACGCCACCGCCAGTACAAGCTTCTATCAGTGCTTGGCTATTCTTATTACTAATATCAATGTACTCTTGAATAACTGAACGACAATCCCCACCCGTTGCTTTACAAGCGGCTAAGTCTTTCTCTAATTGCTGAGATTCCTTAGCCGTCAGATAATTATTCTGTACCGCGATAACACCGGCATCCGCGCCACTATAGGCGCCTTCGGCGGTGCCCGAGGCCAGGGCGATAAACCACCAAGTCAATTAGATTAGTTAAGAGCATGTAGGATTTTTAGACATTTTTGTAATAAAAAAGCCATAAAATACTCCCTATAAAAGGTCCTAGCCATAATAATTTTAAACATACAATAAAATCTTCTATCGAATAGGGAAAATCACTACTGCCATACCAAGATAACCATGCTCCAAATAATTGTGCCAGCGTTACCAAAAAAAGATCATAAATGTCATTGAAATACACATGTACACAAGATTGAGCAATGAAATAATATTATTTTTTTCATTGTTCTTTTCTCGGCATATTTTTTAATTTATCTTGAACTACTTCTGACATAACAGAATCACCAATATTACCTGCTATCGATGGTATTGAATTTTGTGGGGCTGGCTTAGTTATAGTCCAAACGCCTGTTGGAACCCATTCATATTGTTTCGATACAGGATTTAATTTCTTATTCATCGGTACCTTAATAATATTACCAGTTGCATATCCACCAGATGCACCAGCTTTACTTAATAATGCAGAAATAAACGGATCATCACCTTTAATTTCAGCAGTGTAATAACCTCCTGCCGCATTCCAGGTTACTGTTGGATTGTATCCTTTTCCTGCTGTAATCGAGCCAATAACGCCGGCGCCAATAACATCTGACAGTTTTACTTCCCCAGTTATACCATATTGGATCCCTGCATTAGCCGCACTTGATACTCCTACTGCAATTAATTGTTCTTTACCTCTTGTAACACTATTGGTAACTATCGCTTTTGCTCCCATCACGGCGACAGGCCAAGAGCTCGGATCCATTATCACTACCAGCGTTCTATCACCTTCCGTGATATTTTCTTTGCAAAAATTTCAGATCTGTTCCATTAAGATAATTCACTAAAGCGGCTGCATCTGGATCTTTTAATCTTTCGCCAAATCGAATTTGCAATGGATGCGCATTTTTGGCTTCATTGGTATACGCGGTAATCAGTTCTTCCCAAGTCACACAAGATACGCCACCGCCAGTACAAGCTTCTATCAGTGCTTGGCTATTCTTATTACTAATATCAATGTACTCTTGAATAACTGAACGACAATCCCCACCCGTTGCTTTACAAGCGGCTAAGTCTTTCTCTAATTGCTGAGATTCCTTAGCCGTCAGATAATTATTCTGTACCGCGATAACACCGGCATCCGCGCCACTATAGGCGCCTTCGGCGGTGCCTGAAGCCAGGGCGCCGGCCAGGCCGCCTATCACTCGGCTAGTGTCGAGAATTTTTTGCTGTCGATTGGAACTATCAACATAGTAATTATCACCCAATCCAATTGCTGCCAATTCTGCGGCAAAGGCGCCAGCTGCCGCTGCTACTTTATCACTATCGGCTATCTCTGCACTCAAAGCCGCCATGGCGCCATGACTAAGTAGTTTGCCCGGGTTGCCAAGTACCTGACCATTTTTAGCGATTAAATGCGCCCCTTCGGCATGTAATTGACGACTGGTCTGGCTGACTAACGCGGCGGCCAGTTTATCTTTAAAACTGCCACCATTCAGTGCCGTGTCCACACTTGACGTAATCAGTGATTGCGCCGCCACCCGTTGAACAGTATGTTGCCATTCACCATCACTGAATCTTGGAAAGGTTGGGTTATAGGGTTGGGCGCTGTGCGCAACGCTATCACCGTGACTGAATACTGTCGTATCTAAACCGGCCAGTGACCCTTCGATGGCCATCGAGGCAATAATCGATTTGACCGATTGGTTGCTGCCAAGCTCTTTGAGGGTCGCTGAAATATTCCCCTGATTATTCGCCAGTGAAACGGCCGCTTTAGCGGCAATCGCTCTTACACCGGCTGAGACTGCCCCCTGCATCACAATCGCACTCGTGCCGCTCAAGCCGGCCGCCGAGGCCGCGCTTATTCCTGCCGGTATCGCCAAGGCCGAGGCGGCCGCACCGGTCGCAATTGCTATCACCGCTGCGCTGACCGGGTGCAGTTGTTGTTGCGTGATATCCCAGCTTTTATACTCATTTTCAACTTTATGCCAATTAACGTCCGGCTTGTCTTGCAGTACTTTCAACCATTGAGACTCAGGCGAGTCACCTAAACTGGCGATAACCTGTTTTAGCGTTTGTTTTTTTTGGCCGTTAACATCTGCTTCGATCCCTTGTGCGGCATTTACTGTTAGGTCACCACCATATTGAATCGTCGGTAACTGCCACACTGCTGAATACGACCCTTTATCACGCCGAGTAATGAAGATATCTTGTGAGTTACTAATGGTTTGATTCAAGGTTTGGTTCTGCACCGCCTTAAATAGAACACGGCCATGGGTACTCGTTAATGTCGCGTTGCGTTGGGTATTAATTTTTGTCGCTTCATAGATACTGTCATTATAACTTAACAAACTGATATCATTACCGGCATGAAATTCAGTCACTCTGTTTTTTACTGCATGATAGGTACGATGCTCACTATTTTTAGTTAAACACAATGTCCAACGATTACAACTTTTACGTTTTTCTTCATAGTGTTCAGTCTCTTCCATCGCCTGAGCGTAGAGATAGCCTCCTTGCGCAGCAATATCCATTGTTCGCTGTGCCTTAAGCTTAGCAGCCTGAAAAAGCAGATGGCCACCCGCGTGGATGTTAAGCGCGCCACCGCTTTCAATTTCAATCCCTTGTTGATAGGTTTTATCAATTAATTTGCCATGCTGCCAACCGTGATCGCGATTTTTTAGCGCTTTCAATTCTGTATTGCCGGCCGATACCATCGTAATATCGCCAGTTGCATGCAGTTGAGCGCCTTTGATAAGCAAGTGTTGTTTACTGAATAAATCTAAACGACCACCACTGTGTAGTTGCGTAGTTAGGTGACGAAGTTTTTCATGATAGCCATCGGATTCGATTTCTGCTCGATAAGGTACGTAATCAATGACAAACTCATTGCCGGCGGTCAGTGCCATTGCCCCAGCACTTTTAATATTGGCGGCTTGTAAAAAAAGATTTTCACCGGCCACCATATATAATGCGCCACCCGAGTGTACCACTGGCGTGAAACTTTGTGGTTGATAAGTCTGTTGAAGCTCTTTTTGGGCGATTAAATCGGTTGTCAGGATCTTGACAGAGAGATCAATGTTACGTCCAGCAAAGAGATGGGTGGCTTGCTTAGAGGATAATTCGGCGGCCTGCAAGTTAAGATCGCCACCTGCATTAAGCAGTAAAGTCCCTCCAGAGGTCAAATAAGATTTAAATGCTTGGGTTGTGGGTGATTTTATATTACTAATTAAATCAAAAGGCAATTTAAGCTGTGGGGAATAAAACGATGCCGCTAAGGTATCCAAATTGGTAAAACGACGTTTTAATAGCAGATAAAAATTGTCTTGTAGCTTAAATGGCGCGGGTGCTAACTGAATATCGTTACCAGCGAAGACTTCTATCCCTTGCTCAGCCTGTAAGTCTACGCCATTAAAAACAATATCTTTACCGGCATTAAGTAAAATATGGCGCGCTTTTTGCCATTTAGGTTGATATTGCTCACTCGTTTCTAAGTCGCTTTGATGATGATATTCTTTATCATGGAAATCATAGATTGATTTTAAGTTCAGTTCTAATCGATCATAATGCAGCGGTTTGTTAAACAACGCTTTTTCCGGGCGATTGAAATAAATACTGCCTTTAGTGGTAATATTGATTATTGGCACATTTAACGCCACTTTGTTATCAATTTGTATATCCTGGCCGGCAATCATATCCAACCGGTTTTTCGCCGCCAGCAATTTATATTTTGGCGCTATATCAAAGTAAGGAAATAAGTCTTCATCTGGAAACAAATCATACTGCCAAAAATCATCGTCATCGTAGCGGTGATATTCAGCTGCCTGATAGCTGATAGCCCCATTTTTACTCAGTAGCAGCACATTATGGCCTGCTAAGCCGGTATCCGTTAGTGCAATGTCATTCTTAGCGATCAGGTTAAGTTCGTTGTTAGCGCTAAGCTCGCTATTATTGAGTACAATATTTTCACTGCTAATAGACAGGTTATTTTGTGCCTGGGCTGATAATGAGCCAGTGAGCTGTTTACTATTTAGGGTAATATTTTTGCCGACTAAAAGTTGTTTATCATCGAACTTTTCATGTAATTCAGCCACGGAATTAAGCGGCTGTGGATAGATCTTATTGAATTGTATGTTATCCGCAGTGATAACCAGGTTGTTGGTCGCTGAAAATCTGGCCGCTAAAAAATCGTGATCCCGCCAAAGGCCTATTTCTGGCTGGTTAACGGGTATTAAGTGAGTTGCGCTGTCATAAACGAATGATTCATAAGGTGCTTTTTCTGCTATGTCTGCCGGTATAAATGACAGATATTGACCATAATCGACAAAATAACGAATGCGAGCATCATTATAATCACTTTTTTCATAAGCATGATGCGCTGGTATATAACCGAATATTTGATGTAAAGATCCTTGCAGTAAAATATAGTTAGCCGATTGATCTAACGCATTGTGCATCGCTACCCAGACGGATTTTTCACCCAGTTTCTGGCTAATGGCAGTGATATTCTTACTGTGCAGATAACTATCATTGCGGGACTTAATAATCGATTTATCATTAACTAATTGATCACTTTTAATATAGAGATTGTTACCGGCAGAAATGCGCCCAACGACTAGCGGGGAAGCTAATCTGTAAGTCGTTTTCTCCAATTGCACAAATTGCGTAAACAGCGGATCAATTTCACCAAACCAGCGCTGTTTGCCATTAATCTGATAATTGGGTTTTAGTTTTTTGCTGAGAACAACACCGTGGCCATACGCTCTGACAACATACTCTTTAACTTTATTACTGTCCGGTGTTATCAATTGTTGCGTGATGTTAGGGTTATTAGTTTGATTAATTATATGCTTGGCTCTCAGGAACAGATCACCGGTTTGGGTTGAGATAGTGGCCGCGCTATTTTCAATCCTTTCACTAAGCTCACCTCGGGCATTTTTTTGCAGCCAAAGATTGTTATAGGCTTCAATTTTAGCGCTTTCACCTTGATTACGGATGATATTACTAAATAGATGCATATTTTGTTGAGCGGTTACTTTACCTTGATTAATTAGGCTATCGCTTTCAACTAAGAGATCTTGCTGTGATAAAATTTTACTGGTTGCAGGAATTATAACCGCTGGCGCTTTGGCGGTTAAATGGCCTTTAGTGGTAATATGACCTAGCGTCAGTTTACCTTTTGCAGAAACAAATAAATCTCTTTCACTGGTTTTAATATTGTCCAGCTTCACCTCACTGCCTGGCTCGGTAGCAATTATTTTAACTTGATTAGCATAGATGCCACCCGGTGCGGTAATGTTAACGGCGAATTGTGGTTTTAGGCTCGGGTTAGGTATTTGGGAAATCTTTCCAGTCTGATAATCAATCGCATTAGTGCCTTGCAGTAAGCTAATAGTTTTGCTGTGAATACTGGCATTGATCGTAGTAGTCTGGCTGATCATCTCAGTATAATTTTGACTACCACTATAGAGCCCTTTATTACGGAACGTAATATCCCCTTTTTTCACCCTTAAATGGCTAAATTCGCCTCGTTGATTCAGTGTCGGCTGGCCAGTCGTTAAGGTTAATCCACCCATATTGCTGAAATGACAGCCATCACAGCTGATGCCATTAGGATTGGCAATGATCACATCCGCTGGCTTGCCTGCGATTTCCAATTTGCCATTAAGTTGTGAAGAAGATGAACCAGTTACTTCATTAATGATCAAGTTTGCCGCCCGCTCAGCCAACTGTTCATTTTTAGCCAGTTGACCAGCCAATTCACTATTAGCGGATTGGATCGCGTTGTTTAAAACCGCACCTTGTGGCGGTATATTGAATTGCTGATAGTGATTATGAGAAATACCCGCCTGATTTGGCGCTGCTATATTGATGATAGGAATTTGATTTTTAACCGTTAGTTGAGTTTTGTCATTCGCCGGTTGGATAGTGGAACTGAAAACCGGCAACAGAGGATAACTGGCAATGAGATAAACTATTTTTGTGCTATAACTAATATTTTTATTTTTCATAGCATTACCTATATTCTATATTTGAATAAATATGAGGATGAAAGCTATCGTCTCCAAAATAGAAAGGAAAAATTTAATAGGCAATATATAATAATCAATAAGTTAATTAGTTATTATTATAATGATCAATGTTTTTATTTGTAATTCAATATGTTAAATTTAAGTGATACGATTTTATTTTTATTCCTAAAATTAAATACAATTTTTATAATTTTATATTTAATAAATAAAAGCTAGTGATTAAATTACCACTATCATTGATAGAATTATTGATGTTAATTAAATTCAGTTAACGACTCACGATGATAAAAGTCTAAGCAATACGCTGATGTTTACTGCTATTCACCACCCCATAAAGCAAAAAACCTACTTTACTATTCACTGATAATGCAGCTATAACATAGTCTATATAAAATAAATTAAAGAGTTTCTGTTTACTAGGCAAAAACAAATAGCGCCCAGATTGTCTGGGCGCTATGCCAATAAACAACCTATTTAAAGCTCATAGGCTAATAAGGCCTTATGGCAGAGCTCAGAGCGGACACAATCGCCAATGGTAAATGTCACGACAGAAACCAAATCGTCACAATTAAAACGTCGTAACGCATCTTCCAGACCAGAAATGATCCCTAACGGTAAATCACATTGGGAAACATCACCATTGACAACTACAGTTACATTTTCTCCTAAGCGGGTTAAAAACATTTTCATCTGATTGGCAGTCACATTCTGCGCTTCATCCAGGATCACAAAGGCGTTTTCAAAGGTTCGGCCACGCATGTAAGCAAAAGGCGCGATTTCTACTTTACCAATCTCAGGCCGTAAGCAGTACTGGAGAAAAGAGTGACCCAATCTTTTGGCTAAAATATCATATACCGGCCGAAAGAAAGGCGCGAATTTCTCTGCCATATCACCCGGTAAGAAACCCAAATCCTCCTCTGCTTGCAGAACCGGACGAGTTACGATAATTTTATTGATTTCTTTATTGATGAGGGCATCAGCAGCCATTGCAGAACTAATAAACGTTTTACCACATCCTGCTTCACCATTTGCCAAAATCAATTTTTGCCACTTAATCGCTTCAATATATTTTCTTTGTGCATCACTGCGAGGAATAATGGGAGAACGATCACGAGTTTCACATGCCATACCAATGGTTTCAATACCTGTAAAATCAGCAAAAGATGCCACATTGTTGATCTCTTTTAAACGAGACGAACGGCTTTCTTTTCTTAAAGATCTTCTTAATTCTCGGCGTGCTCTTGTTGCAGCTTTCTGTCTACTCATAGTGTTACCTTTCGATAGTCTATATTTCGATGGTAATAATATTTGAATATCTACACAAAAAAGCTATCTAAAACAGAGAATTGACTCCAATTTTATGATTTGCATGAAAAAACCGGTTACAAATTTCTCCATCTTGCATGTTATGGAAAACTTATAACCGGTTAACGTCTGAAGCGTATATTTTAAACATTTTATCATCTATATCCCCTATGTTGAACAGCATCAAACACAGAACTACGACTATAAAACATCTTCAAGAACTTAATATTATCTTATATCCATTGATTGACTATAAAAATATTTTAACATCTGTGATACAAAAAATATTGTCGATTATTGCTTGCCTGTCAACTTTATTACGCAAACAATCACCTTCAGTCACTTGATAATTTATTAATAGCCGAGTTAATAAGACCAGCATGATAATATGCTATTTATTTGATAATAAATGTTTTTTTATTGTCGCTGGCAATTTTTTGCTAATCGATAACCCGCAGCAATCGCTGCTTGCTCATTTTCAAAAACAACACTATTTTTTGCTGATAAAACCTTATATCCCTGACAATGAGAAAAATGGTATATTTGGCTAATTTGGTTGCCTTTAATCATTGTTGTCAGATAATTGTTTGCCATATCAGAAATATTACGCTTTGTTTTGCTTACTTTGTTGTCTATTTCAGCGGTTATTGCAGATAAACCCGCTGCCTGATTTTTATGTCCTAATTGCCAGGTTAATTCAGCGGTTACAAACGGGTTATAGTGGCCGGTAATTTTACTAATGCGCTCATTTTGCAACTTTTCCCACTCACTAACCGGAAATTGTCGATCCCAGGCGATTAATAGCTGTTGTTGTTGCTTTGACATATTGAGATTATATCGGTCATACATATAAAACATAACCCGGGCAACCTGGCCTTTTACTTCATTCCTGGGCTCAAAAATACGATTTTTAAAGTCCACCCGGCTTTGACATTGACCATAAGAAGTCAAAAATGTGGTTGGCAATTGACCATAATTAAAGTTACTTCTATCACCATTGACTTCACCAATTGAAGGTGCAATGTTATACAGATCGGCTTCCATGGCGCGAAAAACCGGATCTGTAATTACACAATTCTTTCGCCCACCATTTTGCCAACATTGACGCTGATGACCAAATACCCATGCCGGCACAATATGTTCCCACTCTATTCGCTGAGCTCGGTTTATCTGTTTCCTAACTTGGTAACCACAGCTAGTTAAATCTACCCTACCTCCACTTTTTCCCATCCATTGCCATTGGCATCCGCAATAAAGCGTTCCTTGATTTCCGGCAGCTTGATCAAAGTAAATTTCATTACGGGCAATTTTTTTTGCTTCGTCAAAACTAGTGGGAGTCGCTGATAAATTAAATGGCGTATAAAAAACTACTATCACGGTAATTATTACCGTTAAAAAAGGGCTTAATTTCAAAATTAACATCCTGGTTAAAACTAATATATAAATCGATCATTTTAGTCATATAATTTTTTCATTATTATCGCAACCGCATGAAAAAATTTAATTTTATTTTCTTATTTTATATGATGAATTTCTATAAAAAAAATATCTTTTTTTGTATAAAAATATAATTAACGCTTTAAAATACATTAAATAAAAATTTAATTTTTATTTAGAAAAAATGAATACATTAATAAAACTCTTAAAAGAAGAATTAATTGATGTGACTAAAACATGCTCAAGAAAATGATGTTCAAGTCGTTATTACTCAATTTTTAGCAGATGAATTTGATATTACCTTAAATTCAATACAAAACTAAACTCGTGGACGTTTACGATATAACCATAATCCAGGAATAGATAAACCAACTGATAACGCGCCGACAATAAATAAAGTTTTAATAAAATGTGTTACTAATGTCTCAAGTAACTCAGCATTATAACCCAAATGAGCAATTTTTACTAACGATATCATCGCGATATATGCACTTATCCCTGGGAACATCGGAATAATTGCCGCAACAGTAAATACTTTTGGATGTGCCAGCCACCAACGTGACCATTGAATACCAATGATGCCAATTAAAATTGCAGCACAAAAACTTGCCCATTCAATACTAAAGCCCATCTCCATCAGTATCATACGAAAACCATAACCTACGGCGCCAAGCAAAGCACAATATTTTAATGCCCGTACGGGTACATTAAAAACCATGGCAAAACCAGCTGCTGGTATTGCAGCTAATAACATTTTTTCAATTAAGGTCAATAAAAATATTATGCCCAATTTCTTAATCCCCAAACAGCCATCGCCATGGTTATACCAATACAGGTTGCTAAAGTGAGTAAACTTGCCATTGCCCAACGTGCTAATCCAGTATTAATATGACCTTTAAACATATCTGCTACAGAATTAATTAATGGAAATCCAGGAACTAACAGTAAAACGCTGGCTGCCATAGAAACCGTTGATGCATTGGAAAAATAAGGAATCTTTAATACAAAACCAGATACTGTGGTGGCCACAAAGGCGGTAATACAAAAATTAATCAATGGATTCATATATTGGGCTGTAAGAATTTGTCGAATGTACATTGCACAGCCACTGGCAATAAAAGTGACTAAGCAACCATCCCAGCCTCCCCCGTTGAGCCTACAAAAGCAGCCACAAGATAATCCAATCATAAGAACCAGTAACCAACGAGGATAACGTAGTGGTTTTATCTCAGCCAGACGCTGTTGAACCTTATCGCTATCTAACAATTTATATTCAGCCAATATCACCGTGTGCTGAACCTTAGTCACCACGTGCATATTTATGCCATGATCAATATTTTTACGGGTAGACGTCATACAACGACCGTCAATTACGGTTGTTAATACAATTGCATTAGAAGAAATTGCGCTATCAACTTGATCCGCGCCTAAAGCAATGCCTAATCGGGTTGATAATTGCTCCACTAACATACTTTCAGCACCATGTTGAAAAAGGAGCTGAGCACATTGAATACATAGGCGCGTAATTTTTCTCTGCCTTTCAGTTTCAGTATGATAATTAGATTCAACATATTCCATTTTGTGGCCTATACCTACAGAATTTTATTAATAGTAATCATAGCGGATCAAGTTGTTGACCATATCAGACAACATAACTAGGAACGCTCTATTTAGATCAAAATTAGCATTACTTTTTTGTAAATAATCTAATTTACTACGACTAATCATTGCTGCGATACCTTGCATTCAATATGATTAAAATAAAAAATCAGCCACTAATTTAACCCAAAATAGCCAAATTAACTAAATTTTTGCATTATAATAATATTAACTAGCGAACTATCAATATCGAAATCAGGGCATTAGAAACAATAGCCGAAGCATTAGAACCTAGCAAATGGGTGGCAATATTGGGGCGGCGAGAGCCAACTACTATCAAATTAGCGCCTATTTTTTCTGCTTCTGATAGAACTTTATCTCTAGGTGACCCCATCTCCACAGAATAAGAAATTTTCTCTTTAGGATAATCAATATGCTTAACTATTTTTTCTAATTGTTTTGCTGAACTTTCGATTGTTTTTTTTGCAAAATTTGCTAATAAATCATAATGATAACTATAACTCATTGAATAACGAGACATATCAGGGGCAACATGCAAGAAATGTAATTTAGCATCAGATAATTTAGCAATATAAAGTGCATGTTTAAGTGCCTTTTTTATTAGTTCTTTTTCTGAGATATCAATTGGAACGAGAATTATTTTATACATATTTACTCCTTGACACGGTAAGCACTAAATCTTAATTTCCATTTTCATTAATTTAAAATACCGTACTAAAGCAATAAAATTGATTAAACTAGTCGTTAAAATAATAAATGATTAAACTTTTAGTTTTGATTATTAATCCTTATCTCACTACTAATACAGACGTTTTTGCATAACGTACAACACCCGCCGCTGTCGAGCCTAACAGATGAGTTGTTATATTGGGACTTCTTGAACCAAGAATAATGATATCAGCGTTAATTTCCTCTGCTCGACTAACAATTTCATCACGCGGCGAGCCAAAAGCAATGGTATAACCCAGGCGATCCGCGGGTAAATCGATTGGTTCAAGTAGATTTTGCATATCATCTTCTGCTTTTAGTGTGGCACGATCTTTTATTTCCATATATCCCAACGCATAAGCATTTATAATCGCCGATGAAATAGGTAATACATGGATAAAATTTAGTTTAGCTCCTGAAACTTTAGCAAACTGTACTGCCTGTCGTATAGCTTTACTGGTTAATTCTTCTTGAGCAATATCAACAGCCACTAAAATAACTTTATACATACACACCTCCATCTAAAAGTTTTTAATCCAACTTTTTAAGTATAAGATAAAAGTGATAAAATAATTGTGAATATATTTACGTGGATAAATTAAATATTTTACTAAACAGTAATAACTGCCGCACTTATCAACAACCTTGTTTTTATTACCATTCTTCGCCATTTAATTCTGTAATACAATAGCAATAAAGAGATATTATAAAGACTAAAATCAAATAGTTAATATTATATTAAATAGATTATTTAAATTAAAAAACTGGTATAAAGTCTTATATTGAATTCCACAACTGTGTAAAATACGCCAAAGTAATTATTGCTTTATTTTTTAATTCATTGAGGCATAAAAATGACAAATGATTGTTCGAGTACTCCTGATACAGAAACCATTGCTACTGAAATTGGTTGCTTGAAAACTTTTATAACCTATATATTAAAAGCACTAAATCAAGCTGATGCGGGAAGAGCTATACTCAATATAGAAAAAGAAATGCTTACCATGCAAGATCCTAAACAAGCAGAAGTTTTTAAACGAATAATCGAACAAATCAAAACTGCCTATCGAAGTTAATAAGAAAATCCCACCTGTTTAGGTGGGATTAGTTATTGTTTTATTGATTCAGATAAGTGCCCATACGTAAAGCTTCAATGCGTTTATCAAGAGGAGGGTGTGATAAAAACAACTCACTAAATGATTTAGAACGGCCATTAATACAAAAAGCCATCATACTACCAGCTTCCTGAGGTTCATAACTTGTTTTTAGACGCTGTAGCGCAGCAATCATTTTTTCTTTACCTACTAAATGAGCCGAACCAGCATCTGCACGGAATTCACGATAGCGTGAGAACCACATAGTAATAATACTTGCCAAAATACCAAATACAATTTCTAACACCATTGATACAGCAAAGTAAATCATTGGGTTACCCTGGTTACTTTCACTGTCATTATTGTTGTTTGACAAAAATCCAGACGCCAGCTGAGCGATGATACGTGAAATAAAAATGACAAAAGTATTTACGACTCCTTGTAATAAAGTCATTGTTACCATATCACCATTAGCAATATGACTGATCTCATGAGCGATAACCGCTTCGGCTTCATGGCGATCCATACTCTCTAGCAAACCGGTACTAACAGCAACCAAAGACGCATCACGACGGGCCCCGGTAGCAAAAGCGTTAATATCAGGTGCCTGATAAATAGCAACTTCTGGCATTTTAATACCAGCTTGATCAGCTTGACGCTTGACGGTATTTAACAACCAATGTTCTGTTTCTGTTGTCGGACTTTCAATCACCTGCCCTCCAACAGAACGTAATGCCATCCATTTTGACATTAATAATGAGATAAATGAGCCACCAAAACCAAAAAGACCAGCCATAATCATTAGCCCCGGAACACTTTGTCCCTGGATACCAGTCAAACTTAAAATAATCCCAAATACAAACATAACTGCCAAGTTTGTAAGTAAAAACAAGGCGATTCGCATCATAAAAATTGCTTTCCTTTATTAATTAATGACGATTAACATTAAATTAGTAATATAAATAATGTTTTTTAACTATTTTTCAAGCCCTTTGTTGTGCAGATATGGAAAAAACCACGCAACTTTACATTTTTACAAAAAAACCAGCATAAGCTTGCATTTTTATTTATCTTAATAACGACTTGTTAATATAACTTATTGTTTTTAATAAAACCATTATAGTTAAAAACTATACAAAATAACTGTAAGCGGGTCAATTATGGCTTCATTTTTTGCTTAATGAGTTAAAATTATTTGTTTAGTTATGCTCCAAATAAGTTACAGCTCAGCAAAATAATATAATATTCATATTTTATAAAGGAGTTGTAAAATTATTAATAAATAATTGATAACACGCTAAAAAACATTAAATATTGTTATACAAATAGATTAGATTTAATATGTGAATATAAATAGATAATTCAAATAGCGATAAATTATATAAGCTATAACATATTATTAAATAGCCCTATTTAAGCTATCTCGAAGATAATATAGTCATCACTTAAATAAAAGGCATCTATCTCAATAAGTTAAATTATAAAATAAATAACCTGGAATGGAGGTAAAAATTTTCAATAAAGATTAATAAACTCTATATACAAAAAACCAGCAACAGCCGGTTTTTTGTATAACGTGAATTTTAATTATTATTTAGCCTGATGATGCACTGCCAAATCTGCAAGATCAACTGCAATTCTCACTGTTTCATCAAGGTATGGATCTGGCAATTCATAATTTTTAGGTAAATCATCTATCGTTTTTAATGGTGCTTTGCCTTGTCGAGCAAAGCGTTCATTGATGCGATGTAATTTAATCGTGTCAACTTCTTTATTTTCCTTTTCACGCTTAACATAATTAAGCGAAATAATATTTTTATTGGCTTTCATAGCATGATAGCGGGCAATATCTTCCTCAATATATTTAAACTCAGGATTTTTCGCTATACGTTCCTTATAATTAGCAATTAAATTAGCAACATATTGGCTAATATTACCAATAACACTATAGCTAGCTGGCGCAATACTATCCCAAGGTAAGGCATTATCTTCAAAACTCTCACCTGTCTCAACCGGATCTATACCTGTTGGCATAATAATATCCGGTGTTACGCCTTTGCGCTGGGTACTTCCGCCATTAATACGATAAAACTTCTGAATAGTATATTGGACAGAGCCTAAAGCAGGCCAATCTGGGCGTAACATGTGATCATAAACACGACTCAAGGGATGGTATTGCTGAACGGTTCCTTTACCAAAGGATGGTTCACCAACAATTAATGCTCGACCATAATCTTGCATCGCCGCAGCAAAAATTTCTGATGCTGAAGCACTAAAGCGATCAATTAATACTGTAAGTGGGCCTTTGTAATAAACAACATCATCATCATCCACATCCTGACGAATTTTACCGTTGTTATCACGCACCTGAACAATTGGACCACTTGGAATAAATAAACCCGATAATGATACTGCTTCGGTTAAAGCACCACCACCATTGCCTCGTAAATCAATGACAAGTGCAACGACATGACTTTTAGCCATTTTTTGTAACTGTGTTTTAACATCATTGGTTAACCCAACGTAAAAACCGGGAATATCAAGTACACCAACTTTTTCCTTGCCAACATTTTTAATCGTCAGTTTCACCGCTCTATCTTCCAGTCGAATATGCTCACGGATTAATGTCACGGTATGGGGCTTGGCGCCTTTTGAATCTGAAATAACTTCAAGACGTACCTTACTGCCTTTAGGTCCTTTGATTAGCGCAACAACATCATCTAGTCGCCAGCCAACAACATCTGTCATCGACTTACCCATTTGGCCTACACCAATAATCTTATCGCCAACCTTTAATAATTTACTTTTTGCTGCCGGGCCACCTGCCACCATTGAGTTAATAATAATATAATCTTCATCTTGCCGAAGTACTGCGCCTATCCCTTCCAATGATAAGCTCATTTCTGAATTGAACTGTTCCGTATTGCGGGGAGATAGATAGTTAGTATGCGGATCTATTTCTCGTGCAAAAGCATTCATAATCAACTGAAAAACATCTTCACTTTGGGTTTGTGCTAGACGTTTTAGTGCAAAATTATAGCGTTTGGTCAATATTAGCTTAATTTCTTTGTCATTTTTGCCTGACAGCTTCAGATTCAACCAATCAAACTTAACTTTTGCGTCCCACAGCTTATTTAGCTCCTCAACGTTTTTAGGCCAAGGCGCTTTACTTCTATCAACTTCAATAACGTCATTATTAGCAAAATCTAGCGGCATATTAAGCCGTGATAAAGCGTATTGAAAACGTTCATAGCGCCGTTGTTGTGCTAAATTAAATATTGCATATAGCTCATTGAGATGACCAGTTTTAAGTTGTTGTCCTACTTTACTTTTTTCACTAGCAAATTTATCAATATCCGATTGTAAAAAAACATTGTGGCTATAATCCAACAGATTTAAATAGCGATCAAAAATCTTGCTAGAAAAATTTTCATCCAAATCAAATTGACGATAGTGAGAACGGGTAAAGCGTGAAACAACTCTTTCGCTAATAATGGCATGCTGGCGTTCCTGTTGAAGCTGAGGAAGCTTCTGAGCTGTTAATAGTGTTGGAGGCGCTACAGTATCTGCGAATGAAGTAGCCATTGTAGTTATACCAAACACAAAAGCCAGTTTAATATAATTATTCATGCCGTGATTGGCCTCCGTATCAGAACTTTAAATGCTCAGCGCGTACAATCATTGCTAATCCTGTCGTCAATTGTACCCGAACACCATCCTTAGCTATCTCAAGCACTGATGCATCTACAATACTTTGGCCAACCATAACCTTTAATACTTGACCAACTTTTAATGTAGAAATATCCGTTACTGGCTGTAATTTGGTTAGGTTAGCCATTTTACTATTATGGGCTTTTTTAGCTTGATTTTTAGAGTAAGAATAATGTTTATTTTTTTTATTTATTTCCTTAGTCGTTGAGCGCAAGGCCTCATTTCTCTTGCTAGAAGTTGCCGGTAAAGCTTTTTCGTTATCTGTCTTCTGTGCTTTTTGTTGAAATTCCCGTTTTCTTAATTTTTGCTCGGTACGTTGAGCGTGAATACGAGCCTTTGCTTCTATCAGCTGTTGACGTGCATACGCCACATGTTCTGATTCCAAATCACCACAATCATTACCATCCAGATCAACACGTTTAGCACCTTCTTTGACACCATATAGATAACGCCAACTAGAAGTATACATCCGCAAAGCAGATCGCAATTGAGTTTTACTGATGCCATCCTCTTCAGTCAGTCTCGCCACAATATCCTGAAAGATTCCAATCTTCAGTGGACGAGCCTCACCTTCAGCAATAAAGCAGTGAGGAAAACGCTGAGCCAAAAAAGCAATTATTTCTTTACTACTATTCAACTTAGGTTGATTTTCCATGAAATTTCCTGATTACAACGGTTTTGCCAACCAACGCAGGCATGAACAGGCGATATTATAATAGCGTTGCAGACAATTGCCACGCAAACCAACTGTTAAATTACATTAATTTGTGGATATTTTGCTATAACACACGCTTTCAAGTGGTTACAAAGTATTACAACTAAGGCTTTTAGACCATTTTCATCCTCTTCATCAAAACGATCAAAAATAGGACTATCAATGTCTAATACGCCTATTAACTGTCCATCGACTTCCAGCGGCAAAACTATCTCTGAACGACTAAGACTATCACATGTAATATGCCCGGCAAAAGAATGGACATTGGCAATACGCTGCACTCTATTTTCTATAAAAGCGGTCCCACAAACACCTTTTCCTTGCGCAATACGCACACATGCAACTTTACCCTGAAAAGGCCCAAGCACAAGCGTATCACGACTTTTCAGATAAAACCCTAGCCAATTAATATTATCTAATTTTTCAAAAAGTAGTGCACTGGTATTGGCAAGTGTGGCAATAAAATCATATTCACCCGCAATTAAGCTAGTTAAATCACATGAAAGATCATGATAAAAGGCTTTTTTTCCCATAACATTCCGTTTGTTAAATTTTACATATACTCATCTTGCAGATAAAAAATCACCAATATGGCGACTTTTTATCTCTCAAGGTTAACAATTCGCTCTATTAATCGTGATATTTTTTAACTTATTGTAATTTAATTGGCCGGTCAAATCACACAATAAGTGAAAACTAATTCAAATTTTAGCTAATTATTAAATATGAAATAAGTTTTAGTAAAAAAATTATAAACATTTTCAGTAATAACATATAACAAAAAAACCAGCGATAATTGTTTTGGCTACCCCCTATTATTCTATTAACCTAAGACCTATTTCTATTTAAATTAGCAATATTGACTCAAAGCAACTTATCTGTAAGTTAGTAGCTTGTTATTTCGCCTAAAGTACATTTTCCATCAATAGAAAATTTATTTAAAACTGTTAATTTTCAATAAATAATAGTAGAAAACCGCCAATTTACTGCCGCAGTAATTATTTTGGAAAAGAGTTCCATTTATACTATTCTAAGAACTTAAAGTAATTATAGCGATTTATTAACATTTTGAATAATTAGTGGGGATCACTTATATGAAAAGAGCAAAACTAAAAATTTCCACCTATGTTATTGATGATGCACTCTTATTTGACGCAGCTGAAAATACTATCAGTATTCCATGTGAATCAGATACTGAATTTTGTATGCAACTTGATGGCTGGGATGAAAATACGAGTATTCCTGCCACGCTAGATAATAAACCGGTTCTTCTCTATCGTCAGTACTATGATAAAAAAAAGCATCATTGGGTTATGAGAATAGTTTAATCACAATAGCACTAAAAAAGAGACCGAGCTAATTCCAATACTCGGTCTTGGGAAATGGCTCTAGAGAGCCGTGCGCTAAAATGTGTCATAGAGACGTAACAAAATGCAATTTAATACTAGCTGTCAGTTACAAAATTAGCTAGTGACAAAAACATATTTATTACATTAAATTAACATTGATTGTTTTTATAGAATAAAATATTTGACTAGCCTAAAATTAAATTTGAATTGCCCATATTTTCTATCAAATATGAAATATACTCGATATGTTTACCTGAAATTTGTTAACAACCAAAAATTAATAAATTTTTAAAGGATCGTCTGTATTTTAATAATATCGCCACCCAAACTATTTTTGATAGAGATTATAAATCAATTAATAATTTTTAATTAGTTTTACAAAGATTTTGCGCGGTTTTGAGTATCGGTGTGATATCTATTTTCTGTTGTGCTAAATTGGCAGGTTCGAGTAAAATAGCTGAAAGTGGTGATGCAATAATTTGACGCTTTTTCACCTGCTCTACCGCTATATTATTAAGAGGATATTGCATTAATGTACTAGGATTTATAACAAATAATGCGCCATTGGTGCGGCACTCCAGCATAACTTCCTCACGCTTAAAAATCCATTTGTCACCAAATTGTTTTTTACTAACCGTTACAATTGGTGGTGCTGAAATGACAGGAAAAGAGGCTGTTATTGTTAATAGTAATACTAATCTACTAAACTTTACCATATCAATATTTCCTTATCATTTGTAATGATGAAACACTATTACTTACAATATCTTTCATATTATTAAAATAATTATTACAACTATTTTTTATTTTTCATTGAGCAAGAAGAAAAAATAAAATTCTAAGTAATAATAGAGAAAATAAACTTCCCACTTGTAGGCAAAGTGGGAAGTTATCAATTAAACATGCACAGCGTTAGACATGCCTTTTAACTCTTTATCTAATAAAAATAGTGACTTACCATCTTCTCCAACTAACTCAAACTTATCCAAAATTGATTTGAATAACTTCTCTTCTTCGTGCTGTTCAGCAACATACCACTGCAAAAAATTAAATGTCGAGTAGTCTTTCATCTCCAATGCAAGATCTACAAGTGCATTAATTTCATGTGTAATATTTTGTTCATGTAGATAAGTTTTTTCAAAAACCTCTTTTACTGAATTAAATTTCCCAGTTGGCGCATCAATTTGACCTAATATCGGCATTTCGCCAGTGTCACTAAGATAATTGAATAAACGTTGCATATGCCCCATCTCTTCCTGAGAATGCGTTTTTAAAAACACCGCAGCACCCTCAAAACCTTTATAATTACACCATGCACTCATTTGAAGATAGAAATTTGCTGAAAAAAATTCTAAGTTAAGCTGTTTATTTAATTTTTTAACCATCTCTTGCTGCAACATTGTCCACAATTCCTATGTTATTAAATAAAAATTCAATTTTATTATCTTCAGTTATGCGAATAATAAAGGTGTTGTAATAAAATTAAAATTAAAATTAACCGTTATTTGATCAAAAACCGGGTTAAACCCGATCATTTTGATTACAAACACTATTAAAATATTAAAGAGATAATAAACAGTTACATATTTATTCAAGACAAACCGTGTTTCGTTTATTAAAATTTATTTAGTAGCTTATTTGATCAGAGCGGAAATACGAATATGAGTTATAATCTTGCCGAATTAGCAAAAGAAGAAAGAGAAAAACTAAACCTCGATCTTGCTGCTGCAAGTGTGGCTTTTAAAGAAAGGTATAATATGCCTGTTATCGTTGCTAAAATCGAAGCAGAGCAAGCTGCGCATTTACGAGAACATTTCCGTAAACGACTTACTCTATTTCGCAAAATTTCTCATACATTGAATCAATTACCTTATGTTCCGCGAAAAGGATAATATAAACATTAATATGCCGACAACTTTTTGCTGTTAATTTATTAATCTTTAATGGCTATCAATTTGATAACTAACGGTCTCATTCTGGCAATTAACAAGCACCTGGTAGTTAAGATCTTTTCTCGCACCCCGAACAGTCAAAAGAATTTTATAACCATTTTTAATTGGTGTAATGCTATTGTTATTAATCCACACCACTACCTTCGGGCCAAGTAGCTTTTTATCTTCATCCCAATATGGTAAGCGGGTTTGAATAAAATCATTCTTCACTTTTGCGCCAATTTGCTGCTGGCTTAAATTATCACAACTGATAAATTTAGCTGTTCTTACCTCATTAATTTCAATAGCCTGAGCCATTATTGAAAAAGATACTAACGTGAATAATATCATAGCAAGCAATATAAAAAGCCTATTCATCACTTTCACATTTACTCCTAAATATTTTCTTAAGATCAATAACTATAAGTAGCAGTGTAAAGGCGTATCCTTTACATCAACTATATGCGATTACGTAAAAAAAGTTATTTTTGTTACTTAGGGTCGTT
This sequence comes from Arsenophonus sp. aPb, assembly GCF_029873475.1. Lineage (NCBI taxonomy): Bacteria > Pseudomonadati > Pseudomonadota > Gammaproteobacteria > Enterobacterales > Morganellaceae > Arsenophonus > Arsenophonus sp. aPb. The sequence goes on along the minus strand of NZ_CP123499.1, from coordinate 1,438,031 downwards.
ATACATTTGCTCTTTATTGGTATGCTTTGCACGTATCTCCTTAGCGACCAAAGCAATTGCTTCTCCACTACTCATTCCTTTAGCCATCAATTGATGAATGCGCTCAGCTGCTTCTTGTTGCTCTTGATGATTTAACGTTGGCATTTTTGAAAACATTTATTTTTACTCATTTTTAATTTAAACATCATTATTAATATAACATTAGCATAGTTTGGCCTATGAAAAACGTTATTTTATGGTAGTATATTCGTTAATAACCCTTATCTTGCCCAATTAAATATGCGCCTGCAAAAAATTCAATTACCTTATGCCTTAGATGCCGCTTTAAATTATTTTCATGCTTTAGCTGACCAACCATGGGCGATGTTATTACATTCAGGTAATGCGAACCACCCACATAACCGTTTTGATATTGTGGTTGCTGATCCAATAACTACCCTAGAAACAAGAGATAATATCACGCTAATTAACCGTGAAAATGAAAAAATTAACTCGGAACTTGATCCTTTTGAGCTATTAAAAAGTGAAATGCAACATTTGAATGTCACTTTCGTAGCGAATAACGATCTTCCTTTCCAGGGCGGAGCTCTAGGTATATGGGGCTATGATTTAGGTCGGCGAATCGAAATTCTTCCCGAACAGGCAAAAAAAGAATTAAGCTTTCCCGATATGGCGATCGGTGTTTATCTTTGGGCATTAATAGTTGATCACCATAAAAAAATAGTTACTTTACTTAGTTATCAAAATGTCGAACAACGTTTGACTTGGTTAGAAAATCAAACAAAAATACCCGCTAAACAGTTTCAAATGTGTGAAAAATGGCAAAGTAACATGTCAGAACAGCAATATCACCATAAAATTAGCCAAATTCATCAATATTTACGCAATGGTGATTGTTACCAAATTAATTTAGCACAACGTTTTAAAGCCAAATATCAAGGTAATGAATGGGAGGCCTTTCTTAAACTAAATCAAAATAATCAAGCCCCTTTCTCTGCCTTTATTCGTTTAGAACAACATTGCGTACTGAGTGTATCCCCTGAGCGTTTTCTTTGGCTGCACGACGATTCAATTCAAACCCGTCCGATTAAAGGCACATTACCTAGACTGACGGATACAAAAGAAGATCAAGAACAAATAAAACGTTTACAATCATCAATCAAAGATCGCGCTGAAAACGTAATGATAGTTGATTTATTGCGTAATGATATTGGTAAAGTCGCGATACCAGGGACAGTTAGTGTACCAGAACTTTTTGTGGTTGAATCTTTTCCTGCTATTCATCATCTAGTCAGCACTATCGTTGCACAATTACCCGCTTATTATCATGCCACTGATCTATTAAGAGCCTGCTTTCCAGGCGGCTCGATTACAGGTGCGCCGAAAATACGCTCGATGGAAATTATTGACGAACTTGAACCTCATCGGCGCCATAGCTACTGTGGAGCGATTGGTTATATCAGTTTTTGCGGTACAATGGATACAAACATCAGCATACGTACCCTATTAACTGAAAAACAATACCTTTATTGTTGGGCAGGCGGAGGAATTGTGGCTGATAGTACAGCTGAAAAAGAGTATCAAGAGACTTTCGATAAACTAAGTCGAATATTACCCGTATTAGAAAATAATCAACGTTAATGAATATATTAGATAATTTTATTAACCGATTTCAATTAATATTACCTGTTCCCACTGACACCATCCAATCTGTCGATGACGATCGCAGCAAAAAAAGTGCTGCTGTGCTATTACCCGTTATTTGTAAACCTGAACCTACTCTGCTATTTACCAAAAGAACGGATAACTTACGCCTACATGCAAGTCAAATTTCTTTTCCCGGTGGAGCTCGTGAACCCAATGATCATAGCTTAATTGAAACGGCCTTACGCGAATCTTATGAAGAAATTAATATTTTGCCAAATCAAGTACAGATCCTGGGAAAAATGCAGCCAATAAAAAGCCATAGTGACTATTTAGTAACGCCTATTGTCGGATTACTATCAGCAAAAGTTTCTTATTACAAAAATCCGGCGGAAGTAGCCGTTATCTTTGAAGTACCATTGAAACATGCCCTCTCTTTAACTCATCATCATGCCATTATGATTAATGATGCCCGCGATAAAAAACGTCTATTCTTTTATCGGTATAATCAATACCTAATTTGGGGATTAACTGCAGCTATTCTCAATAAGTTGGCATTACAACTGGTTTAAAATAGGCAAAATATAAAAAGTCTTTTTATTTTACATTTTGTTCACTAGCACTAGTAAATTTCAAAAAAAACGATAAACTGGCAATCAATTATAACACGTTAATATTACAACTATAACATTTAGTATTAAGTGATTATTTTATCGGTTTTTATTTTTCAGGGGGTTATTAGTGATCAGTGTTTTCGATATGTTTAAAGTAGGTATTGGCCCATCCAGTTCTCATACCGTTGGACCAATGAAAGCGGGTAAAGAATTTGTTGATCAATTGATCGAAAAAAATCTACTTTCCTCCGTCACTCGTATCGCTGTTGATATTTATGGATCCCTTTCATTAACCGGAAAGGGGCATCATACTGACATCGCTATTATTATGGGTTTAGCGGGTAATTTACCAGCAACCGTTGATATTGAATCAATAACAGATTTTATTGCTAATGTTGAGCAAACCGAGCGTTTATCTTTAGCAAATACAAACCATTATGTTGATTTTCCACGTCAAGGTGGGATAAATTTTCATTATAATAATTTACCATTACACGAAAATGGCATGACCATTACCGCTTTCAATAATAATAACAAAATTTTTACTAAAACTTATTATTCGATAGGAGGGGGTTTTATTGTTGATGAAGAACATTTTGACCAACAAACCTCTACTAATAAAGCAGTACCTTATTCTTATAACTCAGCAGCTGAACTGCTACTTCATTGTAAAACAACCGGTTTATCGATTTCTAATCTTGTGATGAAAAACGAATTAGCACTGCATACGAAAGAAGAAATTGAACACTATTTTGCTAATATTTGGCATACCATGCAGGCCTGCATTGCTCGAGGACTGAATACTGAAGGTATTTTACCCGGTCCTCTTCGCGTCCCTCGCCGCGCTCCGGCATTACATCGCATGTTGACTGCATCTCAAAAACTGTCTAATGATCCAATGGATATCGTTGATCTGATTAATATGTTTGCATTAGCGGTTAACGAAGAAAATGCGGCCGGTGGTCGCGTGGTAACCGCACCAACTAATGGTGCCTGTGGCATAATTCCAGCTGTCTTAGCTTACTATGATCACTGTATTGAACCTGTTACCCCAGCACTTTATAGCCGTTACTTTTTAGCTTCAGGGGCAATTGGTATTCTTTACAAGATGAATGCCTCTATATCAGGTGCTGAAGTTGGCTGCCAAGGAGAAGTCGGTGTTGCCTGTTCAATGGCCGCTGCTGGGCTAGCTGAATTACTGGGCGGCAATTCTGAACAAGTCTGTATAGCGGCTGAAATTGGTATGGAGCATAATTTGGGGCTCACCTGTGACCCGGTTGCGGGACAAGTTCAAGTCCCTTGCATTGAACGTAACGCAATTGCGTCAGTAAAAGCTATTAATGCTGCAAGAATGGCACTACGTAGAACAAGTGAACCACGCATTTCTTTAGATAAAGTTATCGCAACCATGTATGAAACAGGTAAAGATATGAATGCTAAATACCGTGAAACTTCTCGTGGCGGTTTAGCTATTAAAGTCCAATGTGATTAATGTATTGCACATCTTAAAATATATTCCTTTTCTTTTAATAACCCTTAATATAAAAAGGGTTATTTTTATTTATCACACATCTTCATATTCAATTAGTCAAAAAATTTTCCTGTATTAAAGTACAGTTTATATTCATAGAATTACTAATTAAAATTTATTATTATTTCACACAAGATAATAACAACTATAACAAAATTAAATTGATTGATGAAGTTTATCTTTCTCTAAATATATTGATACGTATTTTAAATTTTCTGATCACTGACATATTTTTTCTTATATTTAAATGATAGTCTATAAAATTATTAATTAGTTTCAATTATGGTTAATACTTTATAACATGAAGAACTATTCATACCAGTGATTATTTGATTGTATTCATCCGTCAACGGAGAGTACACTCTAATAATCATTTTTATTATTTAATCTATTTCTAAGGGGAAAAGTAGTGAGTGTAGCTATTATAATTAGCACTCATGGTGTTGCTGCAAAACAGTTGCTCATGACCGCTGAAATGTTGATTGGCGAACAACAAAATGTCGCTTATATCGATTTTGTTCCAGGTGAAAACGCTGATACATTAATTGAAAAATATAATCAAAAGCTTAATGAGCTGGATGTTTCTCAAGGTGTGTTATTTTTGGTAGATGTGTGGGGAGGCAGTCCATTTAACGCCGCTAGTCGCATTATCGAAAGTAAAGATAAAGACAAATATGATATAGTTACCGGTGTTAACGTCCCCATGTTAGTTGCGACGTTACTATCCCGTGATGACGATCCTACCTTTAGTGATTTAGTTAGCACTGCTATTGAAACGGGTCGCAGTGAAATTAAAGCGCTAAATAGTCTACAGACTAGCAATAAACCGCAAAATTCACCGACACCAACTCCCCCATCACAGGTAGCCAATTCAGCTGCACAGGGTCATATGTTTATTGCCCTTGCACGAATTGATGACCGTTTAATTCATGGTCAAGTGGCTACTCGCTGGACTAAAGAGACAAAAGTTAAGCGTATTATCGTAGTAAGTGATGAAGTTGCTAAAGATCATGTTCGTTCAACTTTATTAAAGCAGGTGGCGCCACCGGGTGTGACTGCGCATGTGATCGATATAGCAAAATGTATTCGTGTCTATAATAATCCTAAGTATGCCGGTGAACGCGTTATGCTGTTATTTACCAATCCCACAGACGTTTTACGCATTGTGGAAGGCGGCGTCGAAATAAAATCTGTCAATATTGGTGGCATGGCCTACCGTGATGGTAAAACTCAGGTTAACAATGCGATCTCGATTGATAATGAGGATATTGAGGCTTTTAATCAATTATCTAAACGGGGCATTGAACTCGAAGCACGTAAAGTTTCTAGTGACAACAAACTGGATATGTTAACTCTCATCAAAAAAGCAAAAAGCTGAGTTTTCTTTTTTGGTTATACATTCACGACTTAAAAATAGATTCACCAACTTTGTTGGTTACAGGAGATAAACAATGGAGCTTACCGTTGTTCAAATCATACTCGTTTTCCTAGTTGCCTGTATTGCAGGTATGGGTTCTATTCTAGATGAGTTCCAATTTCATCGCCCTTTAATTGCATGTACCCTTATTGGCCTTGTTCTCGGTGATCTAAAAACAGGGATAATTATCGGTGGTACACTGGAAATGATCGCCCTCGGATGGATGAATATCGGGGCAGCCGTGGCTCCCGATGCTGCACTCGCCTCAATTATTTCTACCATTTTAGTTATTGCTGGCGGCCAAGATATCGGTACCGGTATTGCTCTGGCGATCCCACTAGCTGCCGCAGGTCAAGTATTGACTATTATTGTTCGGACACTCACTGTTGCATTTCAACATGCCGCTGATCGTGCCGCTCAATCTGCCAATTTGCGTGCATTAACAACAATTCACATCTCAGCCCTGTTACTACAGGCGATGCGTATTGCTATTCCTGCTTTAATTGTTGCTATCTCTGTTGGTACCTCAGAAGTCCAACACCTACTGGATTCGATTCCTGAGGTTGTGACAAAAGGATTGAATATTGCGGGTGGTATGATCGTTGTTGTCGGTTACGCGATGGTAATTAACATGATGCGCGCAGGTTATCTAATGCCATTTTTCTACTTGGGCTTTGTAACTGCGGCATTTACCAATTTCAACCTAGTTGCTTTAGGCGTTATTGGTATCGTAATGGCGATCCTCTATATTCAACTCAGTCCAAAATACAACCAATCACAAGTTGCTAATTCGCAAAATAATGGCAATAGCGACTTAGATAATGAATTAGATTAATTAAGGAATGGAATAATGGTAGATACAACTTCAGCAAACCAGACAAATCAAAAAAAGCTTACTGCTGGTGATATTCGCGGAGTTTTCTTACGTTCCAATCTTTTTCAAGGATCGTGGAACTTTGAACGCATGCAAGCACTTGGTTTTTGCTTCTCCATGATCCCCGTGATCCGTCGTTTATATCCTGAAAATAGCGAAGAACGTAAACAAGCAATTAAGCGCCATCTAGAGTTTTTTAATACCCATCCGTATGTTGCAGCACCGGTTTTAGGGGTCACCATGGCAATGGAAGAACAAAGAGCTAATGGTGCAGATATCGATGATGGCGCAATTAATGGTATTAAAGTTGGCTTAATGGGCCCCTTGGCAGGTGTTGGAGACCCTATTTTTTGGGGCACGGTGCGTCCAGTTTTTGCAGCATTAGGTGCAGGAATTGCGATGTCAGGTAGTCTACTGGGGCCATTACTGTTTTTTATTTTATTTAATTTAGTTCGTTTACTAACGCGTTATTACGGTGTCAGCTATGGTTACAAAAAAGGGCTCGATATTGTTCATGACATGGGAGGTGGCTTCCTACAAAAAATGACCGAAGGCGCCTCTATTCTAGGACTATTTGTGATGGGTGCATTAGTCAATAAATGGACCAATGTTAATATCCCTTTAGTTGTATCCGAAATAAAAAATCCAGAGACGGGCGAGGTAACAATCACTACCGTACAGACCATATTAAATCAATTAATGCCTGGTCTAGTACCTTTACTATTAACCTTTGGTTGTATGTGGTTATTACGGCGTAAAGTCAATCCATTATGGATCATTGTTGGTTTCTTTATCCTTGGTATTGTTGGCTACTGGGCAGGATTTTTAGGCTAAGATACTCAATATCTTAATTGCCAGTTACGGGAGGTTGCAGCCTCCCGTTTTTAATTTTATCTTTACAGCAGAATAATAATCGATGGGAGTGTTTGCTCATGAATATGAACAATATTGTCTTGACTATCTTGATTCTACTAATGCTAACTTATGCTATCTATGAAGAATTGATTGTTAACTTGTTAAATGGAAAAACAAAATTAAAAATAAAGTTAAGACGTAGAAATAGAATTGATGCCGTTATTTTTATTATACTTATCGCAATTGTTATTTATCATAATATTATTCAACATGGAAGTCAGCTAACAACCTATTTATTAATGATCACAGTTCTCATTGCTATTTACTTAACATTCATTCGTTACCCTAAGGTTTATTTTAAAGATAAAGGTTTTTATTACAATAATGTTTATATATTATACGAACATATTAAAACGATTAATTTATCTAAAGATGGAATATTAATAGTCGGTTTAGCAAAAAGAAAAATTTATATTGCTGTTAAACAGTTTGATGATTTAGATAGAATTTATAACTTTTTGATCAATAATAAATAAATATAAGCAATATTGTTAATCATTCTTATGTAATTAATCAACAACAATTATTATTTTTATTTAATTATATTAATTTTATAAAATAATAAAAATTTAAATAATTGCCTTTTATTATTTTTATGATATCTTTTGCTATAAGTCATTGGGGAGTAGCCTGTTCTAAATAAAATTATAATTTAGAAATTTCATGTCAACATACTCGTTATGTTAACGTAACGTGGCATGAATACCTGACAAGGTTGGCAAGACCATAGGCATATTTTTACTTAAGGTTGGAAGTAAAAATATGTGTATGGGTAACTATCCAACTGAGACAGTATAATGAACTTATACGCAACCTTAGCTTTATCACTAGCATTATCCATGGATGCTTTTGCTGTATCAGTTTGCAAAGGTGCTACCTTATTTAATCCCTCTTTACGTGAAGCAATAAGAACTGGCTTTATCTTTGGCATAATTGAGGCCATAACACCCATTATTGGCTGGGGTTTAGGATTATTAGCCAGTCAATATGTTATAAAATGGAATCATTGGATAGCGTTTGGTTTATTATTTATATTGGGTATCCAAATGATATATCAAAGCTACCATCGTGCCAAAAACAATAACAAACCTCCTCTTATCCACTATCACAATTCTTTTACCCTTATTACTACCGCCATCGCAACTAGCCTGGATGCAATGGCTATTGGCGTTAGTCTGGCTTTTTTGCAAATTAATATCATCCATACAGCGATGACAATCGGACTAATGACCATGATTATGGCAACACTTGGAATATTATTAGGTCGTTATATTGGTCCATTATTAGGAAAAACAGCCGAAATGATTGGTGGTGTTACGCTAATTATGATTGGATTTAGTATAATTTATCAACATATTTAATTTATTAAATAATTCATTTCAATGTTTTTTAATGCTTTTATTATGTTAGAAAAATAATAGATAAGAGACACTAAACAATAAGAATTTTTACTTTTTCTAACAAAAATTATTAATTGAAATATTCTTTAATGTATAATATTTATTAAAAAAATGATAAACTATTTAATAGTTTAATTTCATTATTTTAAAATAAAACGGAATATATTATAGACTAATGATAATAATTATTAGCAATTACAAATGGCATTTTTTGCCTATCTATAAATATCAAAAATCATAAAATAGAATTTATAAATAAATGAATAATTCTTTACAGCTAGACTATTTACCCACTGATTGTGGAAGGTGAACATGTCGGAAAATGTAATCAATGATATTGTTAATTGGTTAGAGAGCCAATTACAACGAAATGAAGGTATTAAAATTGATACCATTGCTAATAAAAGTGGTTATTCTAAATGGCATTTACAACGGATCTTTAAGCAATTAAAAGGTTGCACCTTAGGTGAATATGTTCGTAAACGTCGTTTACTTGAAGCAGCCAGGCTATTACGAGAAGATAAATTTTCTATTTTGGATATAGCTCTACAATACGGTTTTAGCTCCCAAGCAACATTTACCCGCATTTTTAAAAAACATTTTAATACTACACCGGCTAAATTTCGTCAAAATGGACAGTTACCCGATTTCAATCAATTTATGGACTAAGCTAAAATTATTAATTTTTAAATATTCCTTGTTATATGTCAGTCTAAATACTGGCTTTATGTTCTGTCTACAATAAAATTCGCTTGAATGTTTATTTAGCCAGCAATGAGTGCCAATAATTAATAATGACTAACTTTATTCATGTTATTTCATTAACCAACCAATTTTCTAATTGTATAAGCTGCTGATTAAGATCTGGATATTGAACCTGTATCTCCGCGATTATCTCCTTAATTGTTGCTGGTTGGTATTTTTTCCCAATCAGCTTTTGACTAAAAAGCTCCAATGGCGACGGTTCTAAACTATCAGTATAAATTTTACTAGCTGAAATTTTGCCTTTATCAATATCAAAATATAGTTCAACGCCACCCCAAACAAATCGTGTTTCAAGTATATGACTAAAAGCCGGCGCTTGGCCAAAATTCCATTCCCAACTAGATTGCTTAGCATAAATGTCAATAAAACCGGGTAAATCAGGCAAGTTAGTTGGTGAAATTATTTCTGCCTTCACTACCTCACCATAATAGTTGAAAAAATTGTTTGCTAAAGCGTTACAAACTTTTTGATGAGTAATGCCGGCATCAATTTCAGCTAAATTCATTATCCTAGAACGCACAGAGGTAATACCTTTGCTAATCAACTTTTTTGGGTCTGGATTTAAATAACTGGCTAATCGATTTAAATCCGTATTAATTAGTAAAGTACCATGATGAAAACCGCGATCATGAGTTTCAAAATAAGCTGAGCCTGAAATTTTACGCTCGCCATGTGCGGAATGAATAACTAAATCATTTCGACCGGAAACTTGAGCACTAACCCCAACCTCAGCTAACCCTGCAATAATAATTTGAGTTGAAACTGTTTTATCATAAGCCGGTTTACCTGCCATAAAGGTAAAACAAGTATTGCCTAAATCATGAAAAACCGCACCGCCACCACTGCGGCGGCGAGCTAATTTAACCCCATCTTGTGCCATTTTTCGGGTATTGCACTCTTTCCATGGATTTTGTGCCCGTCCAATAACGACTGTATCATTATTGCGCCAAAGAAACATAACCCGTTGCTTAACTGACATTTGACGAAAAATAGCCTCTTCAACCGCCAAATTAAACCAGGGATCAAATGATTCAGAAATAAGAAGACGTATTGAAGCCATATAAATTTTGCCAGCCTATATTCATTTTGCTACAGCTAAAGAGGAAAAGTTCTTATAACTAAAAATGACATTTAAATACGACGTGCTTGCCAGAAAACCTTGCGCCAGTAGATATTATTCAATGAAGAGCGGATAACGCCTTTACTAGTTGATGCATGAATAAAAGTATTATCTGTATCATAAATACCTACATGTAAGCCATTTTCACCAGAACCCGTTTTAAAAAAAACCAGATCACCCGGCATCAGTTCCTTAATATCAATACGAGTACCATATGTTGTTTGGGCTACTGTAGTACGCGGTAATTGAATAGCAAAACGGTCACTAAAAGTTCGATAAACAAATCCTGAACAATCAATTCCACTTGATGCTAAACCACCATACCGATATGGTGTACCATGCCATTGTAATAGTTGCTCCTTTAGTTGAGCGATGGTCATAATTGGATCAGAAAGTTGGGTTTTTAATGGCGGAGCTGTTCTATTTACTGAAGAGGAACAGCCAATTAAGGCTAGATAAAATAAAAAAAGAAGGTGTTTAATTCTAATTAGCATAAAGCACCTTTATCGCTTTAAGATAACTAAATGACTTTAATCAGCGTTTAATAAAAAAACAAGTTTTTATTAATGGGTGATCTTTATTTTTAGTAAACGCTGGCGATTAAAAATAAATATCCTGCACACTTTTTTTGTTTTATTACCGTTTTACTTCAGGCCGAGAAATGATCCAAATACCGAGCAAAATGAATACCACACCCACAAATTTAACTAATGTTGCCGATTCATTAAACCAAGGCAATGTGACCGCGAATAAATAAACGAATACATAGCTTAAACTAATTAGTGGATAAGCTTTACTTAAAGCTAAAAATCTCAAGGCAAATAGCCAACAAACCATAGAAATAGCATAGCCAATCAAACCGACAAAAATCAGCCCAAACGCCGGGAGATTTTCAAATAGCCAGTTAACATCCATCCATTGATGATTTAATTTAAACTCAGGTAATAAAGTTACGCCAGCTTTTAGACAAAGCTGAGCGAAAGTTATCAATATTACACTAATGATACCCCAAAAATAACCTTTCATATATTTAATAAAACAATACCCAGCATGATAATAAATACACCTATCCAATGTTTTATGCTGATTTTCTCTTGATAGATAAATTGCCCTATCAGGGTAACGATAACAAAGTTAAAACTTAACATCGGATAAGCAATACTAAGCGGTAAAATTTGTAATAATTTAAGCCAAAATAACATGCCAAAGGCGAGTAAAATAATAGCGATTACCAGCCATTTAAAAACTAAACTATTTTTTGTCGGCAGACCACTTTGCCAATATATAACCGCTTGCTTTTGACAAACTTGTCCAAAGCAAGTTAACAGACTAACAATTATCAATAATAAAAAATGTGTCATGGCTGCTGATAATAAGTCATTATTGCCATTCGTGTATTACGAACCACATGATCAGGCTTTGGAATATCATCAGGCAGACCTTCATTTCTACGTAATAAAAGAACCACTGAAATTTGTCCTTTTTTCCGGGTCTGGTTAAGCCATTTAGCAAAATTGCCTTGTTTGATTAAGCGAAATTGACTATCAGGATAATTCAAACCGTATCTTAGTTCACCTGATCTTTCATATAAATAAATATCACCTCGATGTAATTCCCATGCCAAACTTGCACCTACTCCAACATTATCCGCCAGCACAAATTTACTTTGTTCCAACAAAGAAACATTTTGCCGAATTAATTGCTGTGGCAATTTAGAATCGATTGTATCTTGCGGTAATGCATAACCTATTGATAAGCTCAAGGCTAAAGAACATGCCGCGCCCCACAACCAATACTTAGCATTGGATATCAGACTAAAATAGCCAATAATCAACCAAATACAAAAAACAGTGATACCTAATGCCAGTTTCGGCCATTCCGCTAGGGTATATAGAGGATGATCAACAAATAACCCCATGATAATCAAAGTAATAATTGCCAGTATGCCAAAGGCGATATTGGTAAATCCGTTAAATTTAAGTGGGGCTAGATTGCAATTTTTAACACAATCAACCGCATATTTTGCCATCATTAATGCAAGCGGTGCCATCACTGGCAACATATAAGTGAGTAATTTACCTTTAGCAATACTAAAAAATAGGAACGGGACAACAAACCAGCAAAGCAGAAAAAACATTTCTGGCTTGATTTTTCGTTCCTGCCAACTCTTAAATAATGTCCCAGGTAAAAGTCCTAACCAGGGTATTACACCAAGTAAAATGATTGGAATATAAAACCAAAAAGGGGCTTTATGTTGAGCGTCTTCTGATGAAAAGCGTTGAATATGTTCTACCCAGAAAAAGTAATGCCAGTAATCGGGTTCATATTTATTAATAGCTAATGCCCAGGGAAGGCTTATCAATGCCGCACTGATTATTGCTATGCCACCAAATTTGAGTATCTCAGTAAAACGTTTTTGATAAAGCATAACTGGCAACATGACAATCACCGGAATAGCTAACGCTAAAAAACCCTTAGTCATGAAGGCCATACCACAGGTAAGCCCCATGACGGCCCAAGCAAGTAATTTTGCAGCAACCGTAGGTGCTTTTAATAACCAAAAACAACATAGCATACAAGCAGTAAGCCACATGGTAAGCATAGGATCGAGTACACTATAAGTGCCAACCGCAAATACCAAAAACATCGAAACATACATTAAAGTAGCAACAAACGCGACATTTCGATTACGCCACATTATCATCGCCAACCAGTAAATTAAGCCGGCACTGATCATAGTTGAAAACACAGCACCAAAACGGACAGCAAAATTAGTATCACCAAAGATCATTTGACTGATATTATTTATCCAATATCCGGCCACTGGCTTTTCAAAATAGCGAATATTAAGCAAATAAGGCACAATCCAATCGCATCGAAGCAACATTTCTCGACTAATTTCTGCGTAACGCGTTTCATCAGGCTGCCAGAGCAATCGACCATTTAACGGCACTAAATAAGTAAAAATGAAAAAAAGTGCTAATAAAAAAGCACCTATTTTCTGTAACTGTTTAGTTAACATCAAGCACTATACCTCGTGTTGACACCCTAGCCAGCCTTCACGACCTGGAAAAGATGAACGAATAATTTTTCCTAATGGTAAAGAATCTATATCATTTGGTATTAATTCACGCAACGGACAAAATACCATTTGTTCTGCAATCATTCTCTCTAATAAATTCTCAAATTGCCTCGATTGAGACATGCCTTCCACTTCAGTATGAATAGTATAAACAGACGTACCTACATCTTCCTGCATCGCATTAATAATAAAATCATTAAAATTTTCATTTTTAACCAACGTGCCAACAACTTCATCATAAGTTGGTAGTGTCACTGGAATTTGTAGGGTACCAATTGAACCATCAGCTAAAATAGGACGAAAAGGATGAGTACCTCGGCAATCACTATTATAGTCAAATTTAAAATTTTCTTTTGCCGTTAATACACGTTCATCGGCACGCCAACCTGCTACAGCTGAACATTTCACACTAGCGCCCGTTACGGCTTCAAGCGCATCCACACCTAATTTAATTTGTTCGACCAATTTAGTTCTCGGCCATTTACCAACATTAGCTTGCCAGCCGTGATGATCCCATGCATGTAGCCCAACTTCGTGACCTTCATCCAATGTTTGTTTCATTAAGTAACCTAGATCATTGGCAATTTTTTTACCTGACCAGGCTGTTCCGGCTAACAAAATATCCCAACCATACAGTGACGCGGCATTCGATCTTAACATTTTCCATAAAAATTTAGGTCGAAATAGGCGCCATAAATGGCGCCCCATATTATCTGGACCGACACTGAAAAAAAAACTGGCTCGAATTTGATATTTAGCGAGCACTTTAAGTAACTGTGGCACACCTTCTTTGGTACCTTGATAGGTATCTACATCAATTCTTAAGCCAATTTTCTTCATTATTTTTTACCTAATTCTTCCGCTGCAGCTTGTAAGAAGAAATCTAAAGTTTCATCAATAGTCTGCTTCATATCAATAGTTGGTTCCCAATCGAGCAAGCGACGCGCATTTTCAATGCTCGGTCTACGATGCTCAACATCTTGATATCCTTTACCATAATAACTACTACTTTCAATCTTTTTGAGGCCAGCAAATGGAGGAAAGAGTTTACGTAACGGATGTTTTTCAAAACTGACAAGTAACATATCCGCTAATTGAGCAATACTTGCTTCATTGGTTGGATTACCAATATTGATAATTTGGCCATCGCATTTTTCATCTTTATTTTCAATGATACGAAATAATGCTTCGATACCATCTTTAATATCGGTGAAACAACGCTTTTGAGCGCCACCATCAACTAATTTTATCGGTGAACCCTCGACCAAATTTAAAATTAATTGGGTAATCGCCCTTGAGCTACCAATACGGGCAGAATGTAAACTATCGAGTCGTGGGCCCATCCAATTAAACGGTCTAAATAAGGTAAATTTTAACCCTTCTTTAGCACCATATGCCCAAATAACACGATCCAATAACTGTTTAGAAACAGAATAAATCCAACGCTGTTTGTTAATTGGCCCCACAATCAAACGAGAGGTATCTTCATCAAATTCTTTATCATCGCACATCCCGTAAACTTCAGAAGTTGATGGAAAAATAATACGCTTATTATATTTTACACAATAACGTACTATCTTTAAGTTTTCTTCAAAGTCTAATTCAAAAACTCTTAATGGATTACGGGTATATTCAATCGGTGTTGCAATAGCAACCAGAGGCAAAATGATGTCGCATTTCTTAATATGATATTCAATCCACTCAGTATGAATACTGATATCACCTTCAACAAAATGGAAACGCTGATCATCACCAAAACGGGGATCATTAATAAAACGTGAAACAGCAGAAGAACTAATATCCAAGCCATAGATATCATAGTGTCCATCGGCTAATAAACGTTCGGTTAAGTGATTACCAATAAAACCATTTACCCCCAAAATTAAAACGCGCTTACGGCGTTTTACCTGTGCCGTCGGTTTTGCACCGACACGCACACCAGTCACAATGCCCATTTCAGCCGCTAAACGCGATCCTTCAACGTATAAACCCGATCCACACTGGCCAGTTAGGATCTCAAGTACGCCTTGACCACATGCTATTTGCAATGGCTCAGTAGAAATGATTGTACCCGGTAATTTATCATGTGATTTTTCTAACACACGAGCACGCCAGACAATCATCTTACTCTCAGCTAAATAAGTAAATGCACCCGGATATGGCTTGGTTACTGCGCGTATTAAGTTATTCACTTCAGTAGCAGATTTAGACCAATCGATTAAACCATCCTCAGCGCGACGACGGCCAAAATAGGTAGCCTGACTCTCATCTTGTGGTGTTGCTGAATAATCACCCATTTTAATTAATGGTAATGAATCAGCTAACAGCTGTTCGGAGGCCTGGCGAATTTTCTCATGTAACACTAATGCGGTATCTGTGGCATCAATGGCGACTTTTTTCTGTGCAATAATATCACCAGCATCTGCCTTAGCTATCATCTTATGGAACGTAACACCGGTTTCTGTTTCGCCATTTAAAATAGCCCAATTAATTGGCACGCGACCACGATATTTTGGTAGTAAAGAACCATGTAGATTGAAAGCACCTTTAGGGGCTAACGCCAATAATTCTTGACTAAGCATATGGCGATAGTAAAAAGAGAAAATGACATCAGGTTGCATTTTCTCAATACGTTCAATCCAAAGTGAATGATTGACATTTTCCGGCGCAAATACAGGCAAGCCCATCTCAGCCCCCAAACATGCAACTGAGGAAAAGAAATGATTCTCTTTAGGATCATCTGTATGTGTAAAAACAGCCTGAATTTCAAAGCCCGCCTTCTGTAGCGCCTTTAATCCCACACAACCAATATCATGGTAAGCAAAAACAATAGCTTTCATTATTTTTTTTCCTGATTTTCGTCAGTATATTGATGAATACCAACTATCTTTTGAATGAAGTAACGGGGTCGGGCACGAACATCATTGTACATTCTGCCAATATATTCACCGAGTAATCCCATGGCAATAAACTGCGCACCAATAAATATGAATAGAATAGCAAACAGCGTAAAAACACCCTCTGCAGCCCATATTGCACCAAAAATAAGGCGTAAGATAATTAGCAGAACCGCCAGTAAAAATCCACTTGCCGCAATAAAACTACCAACAACACTCAATAAACGTAACGGAGTAGTTGTTAAGCAAGTGAGTAAATCAAACATTAAATTTATTAGCTTCATAAAGCTATATTTTGAATCACCAAACTCACGTTCTGCATGGGCAACATCAATTTCAATCGTTCTTCTAGCAAAGGTATTTGCTAAAATGGGAATAAATGTACTACGTTCATGACACTGTAGCATTGCGTTAATAATATTACGCCGATAAGCACGCAACATGCAGCCATAATCGCCCATGGTACGCCCTGTTGCTTTGGTGATCATGGCATTAATGATTTTCGACGCTGTTTTACGAAACCAAGAATCTTGCCGATTCATCCGTCTGGTGCCGACTACGTCATAGCCCTGCTCTGCAACCTGTACCAAATTTGGAATCTCTTCAGGTGGATTTTGTAAATCAGCATCTAACGTAATCACAAGATCGCCGGTTGCCTGTTTAAAACCAGCCATAATGGCAGAATGTTGTCCATAATTACGATTTAAAATTACGGCAATAACATGATTTGCCGAATTTTCAGCAGCAGCTATTAGCAAGTTAGCAGAATTATCAACACTACCATCATCAACTAAAATTAATTCATATGGCTGTTTCAATCTCTGACAAGCAGCCAATGTTCTTTCCAACAATTGGGGTAAACTTTGCTCTTCGTTATAAATAGGGATAACGATAGAAACTTTCTTTATTTCTTCAAAATCATTTTGAACAGGCACTATTTCAGCTCCGAAAAAATTTCATTAATAGCAGCAACAACGTGATCAACATCTTGAGCACGCATATCAGGGAATAGTGGCAATGAACATAAGGTAGCCGAGTTCCATTCAGAATTAGGTAGAGAAAGGGATGGATAATGTTCTCTATAATATTTCTGCGTATGAGCCGCTCGGAAATGCAAACCGGTGCCAATATTCTTCTCTTTTAAGCGTTCCATAAAACTATCTCGGTTAATACCACAGACCACTTCATCAATTCGTACCATAAACAGATGATTGGCATGCAGATGGAGATAATTAGGCACCTTCAGCATTTTTAACGGCAGGTCGGCAAGCGCTTGTCGATAGTAATCAACAAGCTCAGCCCGCCGTTTATTTATCTGTGCTAATTTTTTCAATTGCACAACAGCAATTGCCGCATGAATATCAGAAAGATTATATTTAAATCCCGGTTCAACAACCTCGGCCTGTGGTTTACGACCTTGTATCTGTCGATCGAAGGCATCCACACCTAAACCATGAAATTTTAAACATCGCAAGCGGGTGGCTAAGGCATCATCATCAGTAGCAACTAAGCCACCCTCGGCGCAAGTAATATTTTTAATCGCATGAAATGAAAAAATAGCCGTGCCTTGTTGACCAATCCATTGATTTTGATACTGAGTACCTACGGCATGAGCAGCATCCTCGATCAATGCGATATTATTTCTTTGTGCAATCTCACGTAACGCATTAAGATCGCATGGTGCACCGGCATAATGTACCGGTATAATCGCTTTTGTCTTAGGGGTAATTACCTTCTCAACGACATCAGGTTGAACCATTAAAGTATCACGATCAACATCAATCATGATTGGATGAGCCCCTAACAAGGTAATCATATTAATGGTTGACACCCATGTTAATGAGGGGGTAATAACTTCATCTCCAGGACCAATTCCTAAGGCCATAAGCGTTATATGCATACCTGCTGTTGCCGAACAAAAAGCAATTGCATGCTGACAACCAAACTTATGGCGAAAGTCTTCTTCTAGTTGATGATTTTGCGGTCCAGTGGTGATCCAACCAGAACGTAATACATTTTCTACCGCCCGGATCTCTTCGTCACCTATTGCTGGACGAGAAAAAGGAAGAAAATCATTCATGAGATTAACCTACTAACAATTCGTCTAATATTTTTTTAGAGTTAGTTGTCTATATTATCATAAAATAGCTTAACTACACATCAACATGACAATAACTTTCTAATATAACTAGTTAGAACGCATTTACTTAATAAATGCATAAAGCTTAAGCTCTGCCTTATGTTACTCAAGTAGAATAGAAAACTAATTAATTCCCTAAAAATTCTTATCAATAAAAAAGTAACCCAATAACAAAAATAAGTGAATATAAAATCATTATTAGCGCAACTTTTACCAGTAAAATTGTTTGACTTGCTAAAAACTCTTATAACTAATCTATTAAAGGTATCTTTATTTTTTAAAATTATTTTGACATAAATAAATAATAAAAAAGCCGCTAAAGCGGCTTTTTAGCATATAATAATTCATTATTTATGAGGCTTTATCTTTTCAACCCGGCCTTTCAACTTTTGCCCTGGTCGAAAAGTCACCACTCGACGAGCAGTGATGGGAATATCTTCTCCAGTCTTTGGATTTCGACCTGGACGTTGACTTTTATCACGCAGATCAAAATTACCAAACCCTGACAGTTTCACCTGCTCCCCATTTTCTAATGAACGACGAACTTCTTCAAAGAAAAGTTCAACTAGGTCTTTTGCATCACGTTTGCTTATACCCAGTTTTTCGAACAGACTTTCTGACATTTCAGCTTTTGTAAGCGCCATAGGTTTAGTCCCTCAAGGATGCTTGGAATCGCCGTTTTAACGCAGCTACACATTTATCAACAGTTGCGGCAATCTCTTCTTCTTCCAGAGTACGATTTGTATCCTGCAAGATTAAGCTAATAGCAAGGCTCTTATAACCTTCCGCTACACCTTTACCACAGTACACGTCAAACAAGTTTATGCCAACTATATGATTTATGCCAATTTTCTTGCATTCAGCCAATACATCCGCCGTTGCTACCTCTTCTGGTACTACAACAGCAATATCTCGTCGATTGGCAGGGAAACGTGAAATCATATTTGCTTTAGGGATAACGCGCTCGGCAACAGTATCCCACAGCAATTCAAAAATAAGTGTTCTACCATTCAAATTTAGCTTATTTTCCAGTTCTGGATGAATAACACCTACATATCCAATATAATTATTATTCAGATAAATCCCAGCGCTTTGTCCGGGATGAAGTGCAGGATTCGAGTGAGCCTTATAAATAATATTGTCTAATTTTCCGGTTAATTCCAGTATTGCTTCAACGTCACCTTTTATATCAAAAAAATCAACAGCGCGTTTTTCTTGTAACCAGTGCTCTTCATAGCGATTGCCAGTAATCACGCCTGCTAACATCAATTCTTGCCGAATACCATGTTCTGCTGATGTATCCGGCACAAATCGTAATCCAGTTTCAAACAGTCGAATACGATTTTGTTGGCGATTTTGATTGTAAATTACTGTCGTTAATAAGCCAGGCAATAATGAAAGCCGCATTGCCGACATATCAGTTGAAATAGGATCAGGTAAAATCATCGCATCGGAATCTGGATGCAGCAGTTGCTGAATTTTAGGATCAACAAAACTGTAGGTAATCGCTTCATTGTAACCACGATCAATTAATAACGTTTTCACTCGTTTTAATGGCAGAACGGATTCACAACGAGGGGTCATGACTAAATCAGCACGTAACGGTACATTGGGTATATTATTATAACCATAAACACGAGCGACTTCTTCAATCAAATCTTCTTCAATTCGCATATCAAAACGCCAAGATGGAGCAACCACTTGCCAACTATCTTGCTCACTAATCACTTGGCAACCTAAACGTTGAAGGATCTGATTAACATTAATATCCGGGATACTATGACCAATTAAACGATCAAGTTTTCGTCGAGTCAGGGTTATTTTTGCCACTTGTGGTAAGCTAGTTTGATGGCTAACATCAATAATATTTCCAGCATCACCACCACAAATTTCAACGATTAATCTGGTTGCACGCTCCATGGCTTTATATTGCAGCTGTGGATCGACACCCCGTTCAAAACGGTGTGAAGCCTCAGTATGAAGACCATAATTACGTGCTCGACCAGCAATTGTTAATGGATCGAAAAAAGCACTCTCTAACAAGATATTGGTGGTATTTTGCTTGACACTAGAGTGCTTGCCGCCAAAAATTCCGGCAATCCCTAAGGCACCTTTCTCATCGGCGATGACTAAAGTATCTTGCTTCAAAGTCACTTCACTGTCATCAAGTAAAACTAATGTTTCATCCTGTTTCGCCATGCGAACAATTATCGCGCCATTTAAACAATCAAGATCATAAGCATGTAAAGGCTGACCTAACTCTAATAACACAAAATTAGTAATATCAACCACTGGATCAATAGCACGGATCCCTCCACGACGTAATTTTTCTTTCATCCAAATAGGGGTTGGCGCTGTAATATCAATACCTTTTATTACTCGGCCTAAAAAACGGGGGCACGCCATAGGCGCTTCTACCCGAATAGGAAAAACCCCTGCATCAGTGCCTTTAACTGGTTCAATCTTTACCGTATTTAACGCAAGGTTATTGATAGCCGCAATATCGCGTGCGATACCTAACATACTTAAACAATCAGCACGATTCGGCGTCAAACTTACTTCGAAAATATGGTCATCAAGTTGCAAGTAGCTACGAATATCGATACCAACAGGCGCGTCGTGTGGTAGCTCAATAATACCTGCATGGTCATCAGAAATGGCAAGTTCTGAATAAGAACAAAGCATACCCTCAGAAAGCTCACCGCGTAGTTTTGTTGCTTTTATTTTAAAATTATCAGGTAAAACCGCGCCAATGGTTGCCACAGCGACTTTTAATCCTTGTCGGCAATTTGGTGCTCCACAGACAATATTGAGTAACTGTTCAGCCCCAATATTGACCTTTGTTAACCGCAATTTATCTGCATTAGGATGTTGCACACATTCAACAATCTCACCAACTAACACACCTTGGAATTGACCGGCTACAGGTTTAACATCATCAATCTCCAAACCCGCCATCGTCATTTGCTCTGATAAGGCTTCACTGCTTATTGCTGGATTTACCCATTCACGTAACCAAAATTCACTCAATTTCATGTGATAATCCTGCCTTATCTAAATTGTTTAAGAAAACGAAGATCATTTTCAAAAAAAGCACGTAAATCGGTCACACCATAACGTAACATCGTTAAGCGCTCCATTCCCATCCCAAAGGCAAAACCAGAATATAAGTCAGGATCAATACCAACATTGCGTAATACATTTGGATGTACCATGCCACAACCTAACACTTCTAACCATTTACCATTTTTACCCATCACATCGACTTCAGCTGAAGGTTCAGTGAATGGAAAATATGATGGTCGAAAACGAACACGGGTTTTTTCTTCAAAAAAATGATTTAAAAAGTCATGTAGTGTACCTTTTAAATTGGTAAAACTAATATTTTTATCAACAATCAAGCCCTCTGTTTGGTGGAACATTGGCGTATGAGTTTGATCATAATCATTCCGGTATACACGACCAGGGGCAATAATACGAATCGGTGGTTGTTTACCTTTCATTGTGCGAATTTGAACACCTGAAGTTTGTGTACGTAATAGACGCGTAGTATCAAACCAGAAAGTATCATGTGAAGCTCGAGCAGGATGGTGTGCAGGGATATTTAAAGCATCAAAATTGTGATAGTCATCTTCTATTTCAGGACCGCAAACAACAGAAAAACCAAGTTCACCAAAGAATTCTTCAATACGATCAATGGTACGGGTTACTGGATGAAGACTACCATTTTCAGTTTGGCGACCAGGTAATGAAATATCGATTTTCTCTGCCACTAATCGAGCATTCAATAACACATTTTCTAACTGCTCTTTACGCATATTCAATGTATGCTGAACTTCTTGTTTTGCTTGATTAATAACGGCTCCTGCTGCAGGGCGTTCTTCTGCAGGTAGATTACGCAACGTTGACATCTGTAGTGTTAAATGGCCTTTTTTACCTAAAAACTCAACACGCACTGAATCCAACGCAGCAACATCCTGAGCTTTTTCTATGGCTGCTTTTGCCTGCGCAACCAACTCGACGAGATGTGGCATTGTTCCCTCTTCTTACGACCCTTTGGCCTAATCATTGTTGAAAATAAAATTTTTTAGAATTACTAACAAAAAAGCCTCCATTTGGAGGCTTATCGCAGTTTTTCGTTTCTTTTCTTAAATACGCGAAAGCCCCAAATTTTAGGTGCTAAAATAAAAAAAGAAACGAAAAAAAACAATTTTCATCTTTAAGCAGCTATTCATAAAATAACTCTTATTTATAATACATCGGTTCATTGATAAATAAAAAAGAGGGAGCTAAGCCCCTCTTAATTTAGCTGATTTAAGCTAACGCGCTTTTTGCTTTCTCGACTAATGCTGCAAATGCAACTTTATCAAAAACAGCAATATCAGATAAGATCTTACGGTCAATTTCAATTGAGGCTTTTTTCAGGCCATTAATGAAACGACTATAAGACAAACCATTCTGACGAGCAGCAGCGTTAATACGTGCGATCCATAATTGACGGAACTGACGCTTACGCTGACGACGGTCACGATAAGCATACTGACCGGCTTTAATTACCGCCTGGAAAGCAACACGATAAACACGCGAACGGGCACCATAGTAACCTTTCGCTTGCTTTAATATTTTTTTGTGACGTGCGCGGGCTATTACACCACGTTTTACGCGAGCCATACATTTCTCCTATCACTTCGAATTAAATTCGATAATCTTAAACTAAAAACTCAAACTTATGCGTATGGCAAACAAGCCACTACCAAACCCAGATCACCTTTAGAAACCAGGGTCTTTGGTCGTAAATGACGCTTACGCTTAGTTGACTTTTTAGTCAGAATATGACGAAGGTTAGCATGCTTACGCTTAAAACCACCACTGGCAGTTTTTTTAAAACGTTTTGCCGCACCACGTACTGTTTTAATCTTTGGCATTTTAAATATCCACTTCGCATTGTTAATTATAACTAACTAGCCAGGCGAATAGTTTCCCATCTAAATAGAACGCTATTACTTGGTTGCCTAACTATTTCTTTTTCGGTGCAAGCACCATGATCATCTGACGGCCTTCGATCTTGCTTGGAAAAGATTCGACGACTGACATATCATCCAAATCGTTTTTGATACGATTAAGCATATCAATACCGATTTGTTGGTGCGCCATTTCACGACCACGAAACCGTAACGTGATTTTGGCTTTATCACCATCTTCCAGAAAGCGAATCAGGTTGCGTAGTTTGACCTGATAATCACCTTCATCTGTACCAGGTCGGAATTTAATTTCCTTTACCTGAATAACTCTTTGTTTCTTTTTCTGCTCTTTGAGCGATTTACTCTTCTCATAGAGGAACTTGCCGTAATCCATGATACGGCAAACCGGCGGCTCGGCATTTGGACTGATTTCGACTAAATCAACACCAGCTTCCTCGGCTTTTTCAAGAGCTTCTTTTAGACTGATAATACCAATCTGCTCGCCATCTAAACCAGTTAAACGAACTTCAGAAGCACGAATCTCCGTATTAATACGATTCGGGCGCGCCGTTTGAATTCTTTTTCCGCCTTTAATACCTTATTCCTCCAGTTGATAAATACGACGAGTGCGAATTTCATCAAGCACTCTTTCTGCAAATTCTGTGACGTCAAATGTTCCTAAATCCTTCCCATCACGGGTTCGAACAGATACCTGATTCGATTTAACTTCTTTATCACCACAAACTAACATATAAGGAACGCGACGCAAAGTATGCTCACGAATTTTAAAGCCTATTTTCTCGTTTCTCAAGTCTGCTTTTACACGAATACCAAAATTACTCAATTTTTTTACTACTTTTTGTACAAAATCAGCTTGTGCATCCGTGATATTTATTATAACAATTTGTAATGGTGCTAACCAGGTTGGGAAGAAACCTGCATACTGCTCAGTTAAAATCCCAATAAAACGTTCAAGTGATCCTAAAACAGCGCGATGAATCATCACAGGCACCTGACGTTCATTATTTTCATCTACATAGGAAGCACCTAAACGACTCGGTAATGAGAAATCAAGCTGTACAGTACCACATTGCCAAGCCCGATCCAAACAATCATACAGAGTAAACTCAATTTTAGGCCCATAAAATGCACCTTCACCGGGTTGATAATCAAATTCAATATCCCCTAGTGCCTTAGCGAGATCGCTTTCTGCACGATCCCATTGCGCATCAGTGCCTATCCGTTTTTCTGGCCGGGTTGACAATTTAACAGCAATTTTTTCAAAACCAAAGGTTGCATAAACATCATAAATCATTTTAATGCAACTTTTCACTTCAGTTAAAATCTGATCTTCAGTACAAAAAATATGCGCATCATCTTGGGTAAAACCACGTACGCGCATCAAGCCATGTAAAGCGCCTGATGGCTCATTACGGTGACAACTGCCAAACTCTGCCATACGTAATGGCAAATCACGATAAGATCTCAAGCCTTGATTAAATATCTGAACATGGCCTGGGCAATTCATCGGTTTTATACAATATTCTCGATTTTCCGATGATGTGGTAAACATGTTTTCTTTATAGTTTTCCCAGTGACCTGTTTTTTCCCAAAGAATGCGATCCATCATCAATGGACCTTTTACTTCCTGGTATTGATATTCATTTAATTTAGTACGGATAAAGGTTTCCAATTCACGAAATATTACCCAACCATCATTATGCCAAAACGCCATACCTGGAGCTTCTTCCTGCATATGATAAAGATCAAGTTGTTTCCCTATCTTACGATGATCTCGCTTAGCTGCTTCTTCTAAACGTAATAAATAAGCCGCTAACTGTTTTTTATTGGCCCAAGCTGTTCCATAGATCCTTTGTAACATTTTATTGTCGCTATTACCGCGCCAATAGGCACCAGCCACTTTTTGTAATTTGAAGTAATGACAAAAACGCATATTAGGAACATGCGGCCCACGACACATATCAATATATTCTTCATGATAATAAAGTCCAGGATGATCATCTTTATTAATATTTTCATCCAAAATTTTAACTTTATAATCCTCACCTCGAGCAACAAACGTATCCCTTGCTTCCTGCCAACTAACCCGCTTTTTGATAACATCATAGTTCTTTTCAGCAAGTTCGTGCATCCGCTGTTCAAGTTTTTCTAAATCTTCCTGAGTTAAAGCTTGCTCCAGATCAACGTCATAATAAAAACCATTTTCAATGATAGGCCCAATTGCCATTTTAGTCGTTGGCCATAATTGTTTAATCGCATGACCGAGTAAATGTGCGCATGAGTGACGGATAATCTCTAAGCCCTCAAGATCTTTACTCGTAATAATGGCTAATTGAGCATCATTATTAATCTGATCATTAGCATCAACAAGTTCACCATTAACACGACCGGCTATACAGGCTTTTGCAAGGCCTGAGCCAATATCATTTGCAATATCCATTACTGAAACAGCATGCTCATATTGACGTTGACTTCCGTCAGGAAGAGTAATAACTGGCATTTAAAATCCTTAATTTACAGTGGTGACCCATACGCAAGATCACATGTATAGAAATATATTTTTATTAAATTTGAGTTAAAGCAACTTCTTACTTCACCTTGTAAGTGATGTACGTGTTAAAACAGCCCAAATAGGGCAAAAGGAATACGTACTTGCATTAACTTAGCGGCGCATATTACCACCATGAAGGTCTAATTAATAGATTAAATCTTGGATAATAAGAATAAAATGCTAAAAAACCAGTGACAAATTAATTGTCAGCTAGTTAAATTTTGATAAATTAAGCGAATTTAAATTTATTCGTTATTATACAGCGAAATAGTAATAAAAAACTAGATTAGTCCATTACTAAAATTTTCGTATCACTAACGCCGTGATTTTTAGTAAAAATAGATTATGATCAAAACCATTGTCATTTTTTATTAATATAAATCAATAACTAATCTATCATAGCTATTGAATTGTATGCATTTTTAATTTTCCAAAGATAACGCGGTGCTTGTGCATTTGGATGTTTTGTTTGAATATGTTGATAAAACTCTTCTGCGGACAGCTTATTAATTTTATCGATCGCAACATGACGATTGTTATCAAAAATGCGTAATAATGCGCCAGCACCATTAACATAAGCAACCACAGTTGCATAATAAAGAACTTTAGGGTCTTGAATACCGAATAAATGATTATCTTGAATAAAACGTATATAGGCTGTTCCCACATCAATATTAATAACCGGATCTTTAAGCTGACTCGTGGTAGGTTGCCCCGCTTTACCTTGTAGCCGATATGCATCACGACCAGCAGTAGAAGCCTTAACTTGCATTAAACCTATCGCATTGGATTTACTCACTGCATTAACACGAAAATTAGACTCCACTTTAATAATGGCTCTAATTAAGTTTTCATCAATACCATAGCGTTGCGCTGCTTGTCTAATTGCAACATCATAAGGCGTTTTTAACGGTTCACTTTCGGTTTGTTCCTCCATGAAATAACGCAAATAATCATTCTGATAAACTGTTTTTGGGCTATTAGATTGTTTGTTTGAGCAGCCTATTAATAAAAAAATGAATATGACGCCACAACATTTAAATTTCACCTTATACCAACCTTCTAATGGCTTGATCCTATTTAGCATAGCCTAATAAGATAAAAATAAAAATTAATCCCTTTAGCGTTGAGTTGTGAAGAGGCTCTCATATCTGCTACCTACATTACAATTACAATAATTGATCATATTGACATCTTTCATATATAGTTGATAATCATTCTCATTAAAGTGCAATTTACTACTTTATTACCGGGAAATACTTATGTATAAAAGACCCAACCTTTCATCTAGGCATACTTTTACTGGTTTAAAAATAATCGCTATTCTTGTTCTTTTTAATCCAATCGCATACGCAAAAAAATTTACCGTTGTCACTACTTTTACTATTATTCAAGATATTGCGCAAAATGTGGCCGGTAATGCCGCCAATGTCCAATCAATTACCAAACCTGGGGCAGAAATTCATGAATATCAACCAACTCCTAAAGATATATTAAAAGCGCATAATGCTGATTTAATTTTATGGAATGGTTTAGGACTTGAAACATGGTTTAATCGTTTTTTTGAAAACTTCAAACATATTCCTGCCGTTACTGTGACTAAAGGAATAAAACCGATGCCTATTCGAGAAGGTGAATATCAAGGTAATCCTAATCCTCATGCCTGGATGTCTGCCCAAAATGCATTGATCTATATTGAAAATATTCGAGCAGCACTGGTAAAATATGACCCTAATAATGCAGATATTTATAACCAAAATGCGAAAATATATGCTAGTGAAATTAGCAAAATTGATGCACCGCTACGGAAAAGACTGGCACAAATCCCACAGCAAAAACGCTGGTTAGTTACTAGTGAAGGTGCTTTTAGTTATCTCGCTAAAGATTATGGTTTTAAAGAAGCTTATTTGTGGCCAATTAATGCAGAAGAACAAGGTTCACCGCAACAAGTTCGTAAAGTTATTGATATTGTAAAAAAATACCATATTCCAGTCGTGTTTAGCGAAAGTACTGTTTCTGATAAACCAGCGAAACAAGTAAGTCGAGAAACCGGGGCGCAATATGGTGGTGTACTCTATGTTGACTCTCTTTCTACTTCTGATGGCCCAGTCCCAACATATATAGAATTATTAAAAACTACCGTTGATACTATTGCAAAAGGTTTTGGTCAATAATAATGAGTAATAATATTTTTTACGAAAAACCTAACTTAATTGTTGATAATGCTACCGTTACATATAGTAACGGGCATACAGCGATTTATGATGCCAGCTTCAATATAACTGGAGGATCAATTTGCGCGCTAGTAGGAGTCAATGGTAGTGGCAAATCAACGCTGTTTAAAACAATAATGGGTTTAGTGACGCCAACAAAAGGACGTGTAACATTAAACAATGCTGCGATCAAAACAGCACTTAAACAAAATATTATTGCATATGTACCACAAACTGAAGAAGTTGACTGGAACTTTCCAGTTCTCGTTTCCGATGTTGTTATGATGGGTCGCTACAGTAAAATGGGGTTTTTACGTATTCCAAGCCAACAAGATAAACAAATTGTTGCTGATGCATTAGCGCGTGTTGATCTTACGGGTTTAGAACAACGCCAAATAGGTGAGCTTTCTGGTGGCCAAAAGAAAAGAGTTTTTCTTGCTCGAGCACTAGCCCAAGAAGGAAAAGTATTACTTCTTGATGAACCTTTCACCGGCGTCGATGTAAAAACAGAAAATGCGATTATTGAGCTTTTACGCTCATTACGTAGCAATGGCTATTTAATTTTGGTTTCTACCCATAACTTGGGAAGCGTACCTGAATTTTGTGATCAAGTTATTTTAGTAAACCGAACTATACTAGCTAGTGGGCCAATTGAAACAACGTTTACCCAAAAGAATCTTCAACTCGCCTTTGGCGGTGTACTACGGCATATTAATCTCTCTGGTGCAGAACTTCACGATGATGATGATCCTCGTTCATTAACTGTTATTACTGATGATGAAAGAGCCGCTGTTTTTTATGGCCACCATGAACAAACATCCGTCATTAAAAAGCAACCGGAGAAATAAATCATGTTTGATCTATTACTTCAACCCTTTGAATATAACTATATGGTCAAAGCAATCTGGGTCAGTGCTATTGTTGGAGCAGTCTGCGCTTTTCTCTCTGCTTATCTAATGTTAAAGGGATGGTCGTTAATGGGCGATGCTCTTTCCCATTCAGTTGTTCCTGGTGTGGCAGGCGCATATGCACTTGGATTTCCCTACTCTGTAGGGGCTTTTTTTACCGGTATTCTGGCCGCACTCTCCATGACCTTAGTACGCCATATTTCAAGCTTGAAAGAAGACGCAATAATTGGTTTTATTTTTTCCACATTCTTCGCCAGCGGGTTGTTAATCCTTTCTCTAAATCCGACTTCAGTTAACGTACAAACCATTATCTTTGGCAATATTTTAGGTATTGCAGATGAAGATGTACTACAAGTTGAAATTATTATTGCCATTTCTTTTATTATACTTATGTTTATATGGAAAGATTTACTTGTCGTATTCTTCGATGAAAATCATGCCCGCTCTATTGGACTAAATCCGTTAAAACTAAAAATTATCTTTTTTACCCTATTAAGCGCATGTACGGTGGCTGCTTTACAGACAGTGGGAGCCATACTTGTCATCGCAATGGTTATTACACCAGGCGCAACGGCTTATTTATTAACGGATCAATTTAAACGGTTACTTATTATTGCCGTACTAATCGGATTCACCTCTAGTGCGCTTGGTGCTTATATCAGTTATTTTATTAATGGTGCAACAGGCGGAATAATTGTTACCTTACAAACGCTGATTTTTCTTTTTGCCTTCTTTTTTGCACCTAAATATGGTCTATTTGCTTCTCGCCAAAAAGCACGCCAAGAAATTCTACACCTCAAACAGGTAGAACAAGAGGTGAGCAACAATGAATGATTTCATAGAATTATTAATAACACCTTTTATTTTTCCATTTATGCAAAAAGCCATCATTACTGCCCTTGTAACCGGAACAGTGTGCGCTATTTTGTCCTGTTTTTTAATACTTAAAGGTTGGTCTTTAATGGGTGATGCTATTTCTCATGCTGTATTACCCGGTATTGTTGTCGCCTTTGTTATTGGTATTCCTTTATCAATTGGCGCTTTTGTGTCAGGAATTTTTTGTGCATTTGCGACCGGTTATCTAAAAGAAAATAGCCGTGTAAAAGAAGATACTGTTATGGGAATTGTTTTTTCCGGTATGTTTGCCTTTGGATTAGTACTATTTGCACGTATCGACACAGACCAACATCTTACTCATATTCTTTTTGGTAATATCCTTGGCATTACTACAGTAGAATTTAAACAAACACTTTGGATCTCAGGTTTTACTATCGCGATTATCCTATTAAAGCGTAAAGATTTTATGCTCTATTGTTTTGATCCCAATCAGGCAAAAGTTATTGGTTTACCCGTTAAACTTTTACATTATGGATTACTCTCTTTATTGGCGCTGACTATTGTTGCATCTTTACAAGCGGTAGGAATTATTTTAGTTATTGCCATGCTTATTTCCCCTGGCATTATTGCTT
The DNA here is from genome assembly GCF_029873475.1 of Arsenophonus sp. aPb. Classification (NCBI taxonomy): domain Bacteria; kingdom Pseudomonadati; phylum Pseudomonadota; class Gammaproteobacteria; order Enterobacterales; family Morganellaceae; genus Arsenophonus; species Arsenophonus sp. aPb. The sequence continues at coordinate 1,407,509 of NZ_CP123499.1, read as the reverse complement.
TTACACTATGCCAAAATTTTAATCGAATGCTAATTATTGCGGTTATTGCCTCGACCACATCTTCTTTAATAGGCACTATTTTGAGTTTTCATATTGATGCAGCAACTGGGCCTTGTATTGTATTAACTCAAGCAATTTATTTTATAGCTGCATTAATCTACAACTATATTAGTAAAATAAAAAAACGTTCTTCTTGCAATAAAATTTCAATTCGTTCTTAAGTAAAAAATAATTAGCAAAGTTAGGATTATTTTATCTATTGCAGATGATAATCCTGAATTTTTCTTACAAAGACTATTTATTTACTGCAAACCATCATTGAAGGAGTTTAAAAATTTAAATTAATAGTGAAATAACTTAGAACACAAATAGGTAATAATTCACTATATATTGCAATTAATTGATGTTAAAAATTTAATTAAATGGAATTATCTCAAACCCCCATTAGTAAAGTAGTTTACCTTTCCCTGTAGGCTGTGATAAGCGCCAATTGATATATCAACGCTATTATTTGTTAAATTGCTATAATATCCGCAATAATAGCTTTATTACTAGATAAGGCATTATTGATAATCTTGTTGTAACTGTTCAATAAAATTATTTTCCAATTGATTATAATATAAGAAAACTACCAGCCTAAGATATTCATCATAAAGTAAAGTATTCCTCCTATTATAAGCGGTAACATATACAGAATAAAAAACTGCTGGAAAATAGTATGATGAGGAATAGTAATTTTGGCTTCTATATCTTCTTTTGATACTTTCATACCTTTTGCTCTTTCGAAAATAAGGTGATCTTCAATACTTTCTTTAATAAATTTCAATTGACGATTCATTCTGTTACCTGACGCACTCAAAGCTTGACCAACAAACATTAAGAAAAATAGCAAAATAAAAGCAAGATTAGCTGTCGAAAACCCCATATGTGTACTGGGAATTGGTGAATTATGCCAAAAAAAATCTAAAAAGGCTGTGTTTTGTCGTATGATATGAGCCATAGTTTTAATAAAGTCATTGGCTACAGCATTTAAGCCATCTCCCTGCAAACCTTGCTTTTCTGCTAGTAAGACTAAAGAAACTACTGTAGACACCAGTGCTAATGAAAAAACTATCCACCCTAAAACACGCTTTCCAATAGCGATATAAAATGCTGTTTGATAATTCATTCAAACTCCTCATATTTTTTATATTACGTTTATACTAAATGACAAAATGTTATCAAAAATATATAAATGTTATTTTATCCCTAATCAAAATTAGCCCTCACCTATCTATATTAAAAGATTTCTTTATTTTAAGTTGGTAGAATTAATCAGCAAATCATGAATAATAGGAGTGCTTTTAATGTGTCATAAGCTATCTATCAAAGCTGCTATTTTTGACATGGATGGGTTATTGATTAATTCTGAACCCCTTTGGAGCCAAGCAGAAAAAGAAATTCTTAGTAAACTTGGCGTTAATACATCAATTGCCAATCAACTCCCTGACACACTAGGATTACGTATTGATCAAGTAGTACAACTGTGGTACTCAGCTGCTCCTTGGCAAGGAACCTCATTAGAAGAGGTTGAACAAAAAATTGTTAAACGTGTTATTGAACTTATAGAAGAACAACGACCGTTATTACCAGGTGTTAAACATGCACTTCAACTATGCCAAGATCATAATTTAAAAATTGGTTTAGCGTCAGCTTCACCAAAGCACATGCTAGAAAAAGTACTCACTATGTTTAATATTCGCGATTACTTTTCAGCCGTAGTCTCAGCAACGCCATTACCATACAGTAAACCCCACCCAGAAGTTTACTTACAAGCAGCAAAACTGCTAGATATTGAACCAACTCATTGTGTTGCTTTTGAAGACTCTTTCCATGGCATGATTGCTGTAAAAGCTGCACGTATGCGTAGTATCGTTGTACCACCAAAAGATTACTTTACTGATACACGGTGGACATTAGCAGACTTCAAGCTCACCACCCTGACTGAATTAGCAACTAAGCATATCGTTTAAATTTCAATGATTGGCAGTAAGTTGATGCATTAGTATACTGCCAAACTAATACATTATCATTTTTCTTACAAAAAATTACTCTTATTATTTAATAAATAAGATATTTTTTCCGATTACACTACTCAAACCAAGCCAAAACTATTATACTTTGCAAACTGTATAAATAAACAGTTGGATATTATATGCTATGACTGCCACCGGGCATCTGCTTTTTTCAGTATCATCATTAATACTTGTGCATAAACTAGCAATTACACCCGAGTTTGCATATGGTGATTGGCTTCATTTATTGGCCGGTGCATTACTTGGCGCTCTGCTACCCGATATAGATCATCCATCATCTCATCTGGGACGTTTATTTCGTTTTATTTCTGTTCCAATTTGTCGTTTATGTGGCCACCGTGGTTTTACCCATAGTTTACTCGCATGGTTGCTCATTATGTTATTATCCGTTCAACTTCCCCATAGTTACTGGCTTTCTGATGCACTAGTTCAAGCATTTTTATTAGGCTATTTCAGTCACTTAGTTGGAGATATGTTAACCGTAAAAGGGATACCTTTCTTATGGCCATTAAAAATTTCTTTCTGTTTTCCTATCTTAGGTAATAATTCTAATCAAAGAGCGGAGCATTCTATCGCCATCTTATTAGCTATTTGTGCGATTTTAATTCCATCGAACTATCAATTACCACTACAACCTATATTGCAAGAAACGAGAAAAAACGTTATTACATATGTAGTTAATGAACTAAACGATTTAATTTCATTACATTCCCCTTGATGCATTATGAATAAGAAATTGCATTTAGTTATAACAAAATTATTTTTATTACTGATAATATATAAGGGAAAATGAATTTCATTGGGAGTTGTTCATCATCTTACTTCACCAATGACAAAGAATCTTATACCTATAACAATAAACCGGAGCTGGAGAGAGGGTATGAATTTCCCCGTAATTTTTAATCTACTTATCTTTACCATATTATTGCTTTTTTTGGCCAAAGTAAGTGCAAATGGATGGAGTCTATCAAAAAAAGTCTTTGTTGGTCTTCTTATCGGTACCTTTTTTGGAGTTATTTTACATTTAGTATATGGTACAAATAATCAAATAGTGCATGATTCATTATCATGGTTCAATATTATAGGCAATGGTTATATAAAATTACTTCAAATGGTTATCATGCCGTTGGTATTTGCTTCAATACTTAATGCTATAGCACGCTTAAATCAAACATCTTCATTAGGGAAAATCAGTTTTTTTACGATTGGGATCCTTCTTTTTACTACAGCCATTGCCGCTCTGATTGGGATCGCTGTTACATGCTGGTTTGGCTTAACTGCAGAAGGCCTAGTACAAACTAGCCATGAAACTCTTCAACTTGAGATTATAGAAAATAACTATATTCAAAAGGTTTCTGATTTAACAATACCTGAGTTAATATTATCATTTATTCCTAAAAACCCTTTTGCTGATCTGGCAGGTGCTAATCCAACATCTATTATTAGCGTCGTTATATTTTCTACCTTTTTAGGTATAGCAGCGCTTCAATTAGCCAAAAGTAATCCAGAAAAAGGTGAAAAAATTTTATCCGCGATTGATATTTTTCAATCCTGGATTATGAAGCTAGTTCGTTTAGTTATACGGCTTACACCATATGGAGTAATGGCTTTAATGATTAAAGTCGTAGCTAATTCAAACCTGCAAGATATTATTAAGCTGGGTAGTTTTGTTATTGCCTCCTATTTAGCATTATCCTTAATGTTTATTATCCACGGTATACTTCTTTCTTTCACTGGCATTAATCCAGTAAAATTTTTTAAAAAAGTTATTCCAGTATTAATTTTCGCATTTACCAGTCGTTCTAGTGCTGGCAGTATTGCATTAAACGTTGAAACACAAACTCAACAATTAGGTATTCCTGAATCAATCGCTAATTTTTCAGCATCCTTCGGTACAACAATTGGCCAAAATGGCTGTGCAGGTATTTACCCTGCCATGCTGGCTGTAATGGTCGCCCCAACGGTTGGGATCAATCCGCTGGATCCTATATGGATCGCTACACTTGTTGGTATTGTAACTATTAGTTCTGCCGGCGTAGGTGGCGGAGCAACTTTTGCTGCATTAATGGTTTTACCAGCAATGGGATTACCCATTACTCTAGTAGCGTTACTTATCTCAATTGAACCATTGATCGATATGGGAAGAACAGCATTAAATGTTAATGGCTCAATGGTTGCTGGAACAATTACTAGCCAACTGATGCATCAAACAGATAAACGAATTTTCAATAAATAATATTTCAAACTTATAATCCTCTACGCAAAGTCCTATTAGAAATCTATTTAGGACTTTAAACTTCTAATCAATTTTACGGAATAGATTATTTTTAAATACTATTGACAATAAAAAATTAGTTTGAAAATTAAATAAATATCACTTCAATTAATTATTTTCATTTTAGAAACATTAGATAATTAATAAATGCATATTATTAAATAAACATCCTATTTTGCACAATTATAGTATTACTAATCATCTTTTTACTATATGAAAAATTACCACCAGTTATAAAAATGGTGCACAGGCCCAACACCTTTTCCAACATTTAATCTATTGGCATGTTTCAAAGTATTTTGCACATAATTTTTAGCTGCAATAATTGTATCATGCCAGTTATTAAAATAAGGCCGCTGTGCAGCCAACGCTGCAGATAATGTACAACCGGTACCATGGGTATGTCGTGTTTTTACTTTAGGTAATGAATATCGCCATTCACCACTATGCGTAACAAGCCAATCTGGGCTTTCTTTATTATTAAGATGTCCACCTTTCATAAGTACAGCCGGGCAACCAAATGATAATAGTTTTCTTCCCTGAGATATCATCTCTTGTTCACTTTTAGCCACCGTGCAGTTGAGAAGTACAGCAGCCTCCGGCAAATTCGGCGTGATAAGAGACACTTTAGGTAACAAAACATTAATAAGACTATCGATCGCATCAGCATTTAATAATGGTACCCCACTTTTTGCTAGCATAACGGTATCAAGTACAGTAAAAGATAATGAATATTTTTGTAATGCGGCCGCTACTATGCATATATTTGTAGTATTTGATAACATACCAATTTTCACGCTATCAATGCGAACGTCTGTTAATACTGATTCAAGCTGTGAAGCGACAATTTCGCCTGGAAGATTATGAATTGACTGTACTGAGCATGTATTTTGCGCGACTAATGCTGTTATCACAGCCGCACCATAATTTCCTAATGCTGAAAATACTTTCAAATCAGCATGAATACCTGCACCACCCGTTGGATCAGTTCCTGCAATTGATAACGAATTATAAATCATAAATTTTCCTAATATTTCATATATTAATCAGAATAATTTATGCTACCTTACTTGACTTATTAAATTAGGCCAATAGTTATTTTATATCACAGCAAATGAATATATTGCTTTTACTAGCCAATTTAGCTATTTTTATTTAACATTAGATATGTAATAAAAACCATTCTCATTATATATATTTTTATTAATTTTGCGTTTTAATAAAATAACTTTAATAAAACTAATTTTATAAAACTTAAACATAATGTTATTACTTATCTAGAGTAACCTTCGAATTTAAAATTTAATTTATTATAGTTTATAAAATTAAACAATTTATCTATTAATAACAATCATCTGTTATGAATAAACAAATCAATATCACATGTTATTATCTTACTTTAACTTAAGAATAATATTTCATTACAACATGTTTATTTATCACAGTCTCGTTTATCTATAATATGACTATAAAATAAATTTTTTTATAAACAAAAAAATAACAATATTATTAGATTGTATTATCTTTCAATCTTGAAATATAATAAATTATATAAAGATGTTTATTTTCATTAGTTTCAATAAAAAAATTATATAAACTACAATACATAATAAGTTAGAAATCCAATACTTATTAACAAAAACTATTTATAACTAAAAAAATTATTTAATAGTACAAAAATTAATGTGGTGAATAAAAATAGTATTTATTATGCTTTTTTTAAATAAAAATTGAATGATAAATAGCTTATTAAAGCCTGATATATGAATTTCGTAATCGAACGTTTTCACAATCAAGCTTTATTTTTTAAAAGGAGAAAATAATTTCATTTGAAAATTATTTTATTAAAAGTAGAAAAAAGCCGCAGTAACCTTGTTGTTAATACTAATGCTATTTCATTGAAATAACCAAACACTCAACAGTGATTTAATATTCAACTAATTTTATTGTAAAAATTTTTTATTATTTATCCTTTGTTTAATTTAGAGATTGGGAAATATAGTTAAAACATTTGCTATACATAACAAAGTACTATAAGCACTTCAAACACAATAAATATTTAGCTTTAGTAATCCATTTCATCGTGAAATAACTGACTTGAAAATTAATATATAACAATTATTTTCACTATCTAAAAAATATAACTAAAAAACTATAAACATATTGATTAGCTTATTAGACGATGATTATAACTTTAATCTTAAATTTGGCATTAATAATTTTATGATTTTATGATTTTATGATTTTAGTTAAATTATTTGATAAAAACAACAATGGAATTTGATAATTGATTTAATTCATTGTTAGTACAATTTAATATTTTAAAAAAAGATTTACACTAAAAATACTTAATAAATTTCAAACGTGAACAGTAATGGGCTATTTTTCCAAATTGCATATATAAATAACGAACATATAATTAACATAATGATATAATTTTCAAATTTTATTTAACGTTTGTGTTTTTTTAATAAAAACAAAATATAATCAATATTACATACATTTAAGCTACCGTGATTTCCCTGGTGCAATAAGGCGATTTGAATTATATACTATAAGATTCTACTATTTTAATTTTAGATAATAATTTGAGATAAATTATAATTTAATTTGTAATTTTTTTAAATAATTGTAGATATGAGTAATAAGAAGATATCGTTTAGGAGGTTTTTCATTCCATAATATTTCTGTACCATCTTTTATAATTGCACAAATCATACCGTTTGGCATTCTTTTCAAATCTAGATAACCACTGACATTGTAAAGTTTTTTTCGTACTCTAGAAAACAATTGGCTTACATTATTTGCTGTAATACTCCTATATCTATCCATCCACACATATTGAATAAGGTGTTCTAAATCCATCGTATCTTTGCCATGAGAAAAATTGAGGATAACTTCAAGCATAAGAAATTCTTTAGGGGTTAATTTTACAACTTCATCTTCTACTTCAACCGTCCTACCAACGCTATTGATAACTATATACGACTTCATAGCTTCCTCCTCCTGATAAAATATAAATAAACTAATATAGTTATACTTATATCAATAAAGAATACAAAACTATACTTTTTTATTGAGCTAATGTTCAAAATTTTGATAATAGTTTTTTTAAAGACTAAATTAACTAAATTCATTTTACAGCAATAACAGGTTTAATTAACATAAATTTTATTTCATTTAATGAATTTTAGTTCCTAATAGTATCTAAATATTATTACTAATTATGGAAAATTTTAAAGTCATCTTTATCTATTTTATTAAAAAAAAATCAATTATATCTTTCCAAATAGTATATTTATAAAATAAAATAATGAACGTATCATTATGGTAATCATAATGATTGTAACAATAAAGTTTAATATTTGTCTTATTTTTGTTTCAATGAAATCCTTTAAAAAGTAAATCTAGAATCTGGGGGTTATACCCATATGCCTAAAGAAAATGATGTTCTTATATGGTGTCTTATAGGTTTGTTTTCTGCATGGGGAGGTGCTACTAGATATATACTAAATACGGAAAAAAAGAAATCAAAACGACGATGGATAGCAATGATGTTTGAAATGATTATATCTTGCTTTACTGGATTTATTGGCGGCTTATTAGCTATGGAATATGGCTCTAGTCACTATATTACACTAGTGATTGCAGGTTTACTTGGGTCCATGGGTGGTACAGGATTAAAATTACTATACCAAAAAGTCTTCAATTTAAAGATTGATAAAAAATAATTTACTTTTATAACTACCATAATTATAAACACTCAATTATAACTAGCTATGTTCTCTATTCACTATAATTACCACTAAGGGTAGTTTTGAAATAATATTCTACTTTTAGTGATATTAGTTCTATCATTCTGATAAATAAAATATTATATTCACAGCTTATTTACTAAATAGATAATATTATTTAAATACAATGTTAACTTTATTATATTATATGCCTATTATTAAATTAATTCATTTAAATAATAGGGAGAAATTGTAGTTGTTAATATTAGTTCTCCTTAATATTAAAAATATTTTATAAATCATAAATTATACAATCTATTATATTCATTTATTAAAGATAATAAGCCAAAAAGATAAAATAAAAAATAACATTTATAATATAAAAAATTTATTTTTGTATTTTTAATAATATTAAGTAAAATTATTTTCATTTTATCCTGATAAAACATTAAGATCCTTAATCATTTTTGGATCATATTAACAAGTAGTAAATTAGACAGAAGCAGGAAAAAATGAATATAAAAAAATATGCAGATAATAGTAAAATAATACATGTCAATCATAACTTTATGCAAGACAACCAAAGCTCCTTAATTAGAACTTTTGTTATTGAAGAAGTTAATGTTGAATTTATCCGATTGGTGTTTAGTTTGGCCAATATGCCATCTGGTTCATATATAGAAATAACTGATCGTAAGAGACAACATACACGTATATTTCCACTAAATAAAGGTGCTACGCTGGATGTAACTTTTTATACTAATTGTATCGATATCAAAGTTATTTTACCCAAAAATTATTACTATAATGAAAATCAAATAGCAGAGCTTACTTATTATGAAGCACTTCCCCAAGATCTAACGCAAATTGTTGAAGATAGTCATGATGGGCGGCAACCTTACATGTGGTATAAAAATACACCTTTTTTTAATCCAGTTCGCGCTGTCCATTTTGCTGCATTTAATGGTTATGGTGGAAGTTGCTCATTTATAGGTTCAGCTAATCACGTATTAACAAATCGCCATGTCGCTTTAGGCGCCAATAGCCAAATTGATCCAGAAGCAATAAATTCCAGTGAAATGTGGGTTAACTGGCACAATATTACTAACGACTTTTCATCACCGATTACTGATATTATCCATTTTGATATCGATAAGGTATTAACTTACGGCAAAGAAATTGGTGGGGTTGAGGATTATGCCTTATTTACTATCACGGATTTTGATTATCAAAATGCTCACGTTAAAACTTTATTTGGTGGTCTAAAGCTTCAAGAAACCATAAATAATGAGCGAGAAAATATCTATATTCCGCAACATGGTGGAGCAAAACCGTTACAAATCAGTGCACGGCTGGTGAGTTCTATGCATCCTTTTGCATCAATAACCCCTCAGCCAGAGTATGGTGATTTATTCATTCTAGGAGATATGGAACCAGGATCTTCAGGCTCTCCTCTAATTGGTCGCGAAACACACAATATATTAGGAATTTTATGGGGGCGGCTTTTATTTACCCAACATGGCATTTCATCACCATACCTTATCGATAAGCTTAAAGATTTTATTTCTGATAGTAATATTCATATCAAAGCACAAGAAAATATTGTGACACATAATATTGAAGCTACTCCGGTCGATAATGCTGAAATTAAAGTGATATTAGGTGATAAAGAACAATTAATTCCTTTTGATACTATTCTTGTTGAAAACCATGATGGCTACTCTATTGTCGAAATGGCTGGATTGGATCTTACAACCAGAAAAACTATGCCAGTAAAATATAAAGTCTTGGCAATTATGTCTAATCACCAGGTAAGCCATCTTAATGATCCTGCGTTAATTGGTGAAGTAACGCTGAGATTTATTCCTTATCAACATCCACAAGAAACTGTTATTAAAAGCTGGTTTGTTGCTCGAATAGAACGAGATGGAGAAATTGTCAACAATTACATTACTCGCATTTTAAGCTATAACTACGATGTCTTCGAAATACCATTTGATGTTAACAATGCAGATTGCATGCCATTAATTTTTGATGCCAAACAAGCTAATACTATTCTACACCCATTTACCGAAACCAATCCTAATTTATCATTTTATACTCTACGCCATGGGCAAGGACCAGAAAATGTTGGTGAAATTAGTGATGGTTACTCAATTCTAAAAACACAAGTCATTAATGAAAAAGGTGAAAAAGAGCTAGTTACTTTCCAGGCATATCGGATTAAATCAGTAACCGCAAGTGAGCCTTACCCTTTGATCTATACTCCAAGCAGAATTAATGTAAAATGTAATTATGACTTTAAAGGACCATCATATTTAAGAATTTGTTATTACCCCGAGGATAACCTGCATTTAATTGGTAAAGGAACATTTAAGGGGATTATTGCGCTCCATGGCAGTGATGAAAGTGGTTCTGCAGCTCGTTTATGTAAAAATATTCTATTGGATATTACAATCAACGGATAATTTAATAATATTACGAAAATAATAGATAAATAGTAATACTCTTTTTAATAAAAAAGGTATTACTAATAATTATTTCTATAATAAACCATAATATTTCACATTGGATATTCGATCAATTTCAATCGGTAAAAAAAGCTATTATTAATATCATTGAGTTATATTTTTTTGCTATTAGTAAGACAAACTGTTTAAGATTAATAGTAAGAAAATAAGTTAACCACATCATAATAGTAACTTGGCATTTAACGTTTTATGGAATTAAATAGGTCATAAGATGAATAAAGAAAAAATTACTAACGAGAAAAAAGATTTAATTTTTGCATTTGTCCTTTTCCCTGGAATGACACCATTAGATATTATAGGGCCTGCCACTCTATTGCAAAATCAAGGGTTTAGTATAGAATATGTTTGGCATAATAAACAACCTATCACGACAGAAATTAATTGTCAGACCCTCACACCTACTATAACATTTGATGAATTAGATGCTGTCGATATATTATGCATTACCGGTTCACATAATCCATTTCCCGCACTTAAAGATATAAAAATGTTAAAATGGATCCATAAGGTTGGACAGAATGCTAAGTATATTACTAGTGTATGTAATGGCTCTATGTTTTTAGCCGCAGTAAATCTTTTAGATAACTATAAATCATCAACACACTGGAGTTGTAATGAGTTTCTAGCTAAGTTAGGTGCTACTGTTTCAAACGAACGGATTACCATTGATAGAAATAGAATTACAGGTGGAGGCGTAACCGCTGGTATTGATTTTGGGCTACACATATTATCAATAATAAAATCAGAAACTGATGCCAAGGTAATGCAACTACTTACCCAATATGATCCTCAACCTCACTTTCAATCAGGAAATCCTCAAACAGCCGAACCTGAAATAGTTAAAATAGCGTGTGATAACATTAAAACATCGTTTGAAACAGAAACACCCGATTATCTAGAAATACTTAAACGTACCATTGAAAGAAAAAAAGACTTCATGGATAATTAAATTAATGTATTTAATAATGTTGAATATTATTTAATTTATTGATACATTTAGGTTATTTTGACAATATAAGCATCCGGATGCATTATGATTAATAACCTTAAGCGCCATAAACCCTGTGCAGTTATATTGAAGTATTCTTTATCTACGCTATTTTTCATTTCTTTTACAGCTACAGCTCATGAATACCAAAAAATCGCAGCTCTTATTGAGCAACGTCTCTCTTATATGAAATATGTTGCTAAGTATAAATTTGAAAAACACCTTTCGGTAGAAGATCGCACACAAGAAAATAAAGTTATTATAAACTCTATTAATAAAGCAGAAACTTTAGGCTTGGATAAAAAATCAATAGAGCCTTTTATGATATCCCAAATAAATGCAGCTAAAGCAATTCAGTATCGTTATAAGGCAGATTGGCTATCCATGCCGGAAACCATGACTCAAGATGATGACTTGGCAGATATTCGATTAAAAATCAGTAAATTAAGTGATGACATCTTACAATTAATTGCTAAGGAATTAAAAAAGAATGGCCAAATAAAAAATCCGATCTGTTTATATATAAATAAAATCCAGCTGCATAATCTTAAAGACACTGATAAAAAATAATCTGTTCATCACTCAAACAAATATCTTTAAAAAAATAAAAACGCTAATAGCGAAAATCATAGAGTAATTAGCAAAATTTTCTATTTAGTTAATTTATATTCTTGAGAAAAATTAATATGCGTATATCACCATTAACTACTATTCCAGTATATTCATCTGAGCAACTAAACGATAACGAATATAATACCGACAATTTTAATAATCAATTATTAGAATTTGATGAAATAATTACCAATTCTAACGATATACCATTGAAACAAAAAATAGATTTTAACAGTGAAATTATGGGGTTAATTAATGAAATTGAAAATTTACATGATAAACACATCAAATCACATAAAAATATTAACCACACTTTTATAAAAGAATTACAAATACTAAAAGTAAAATTTGGTATGGTTGCTATGAAATATGGCGATACTGATTGGGAGAGTCTTGGCCTTTCTCAAGAAATACTTGAAAATAATAATAAATTTTTTAACTCTAATTTATGTTTATTATCATCAGATGATCAGCAATTACAAAAAATAACGGAAGAAAATAGAAATTATGTCTGGTCTTGTTGTTTATATAACTTTGCCCATCAATTAGCCTATGAAAAGGTTGAACCTCCCGCTGATAAGAATAATGCAGAATATTATTCCATTGTCGATGAGTTAAAAACAAAAAATTTGCCAGAAGATACAGTATTTGCAATAGCAAATGCACGCTGTGCGCTAATCCTATGCGAGAAATCTTTTGCTGGTGAGTATCCTAAAAATGATATTTTGTATATACAACTTAAAGAGGTTAATCTTTTTTATAATAATTATTTAGCCAGAAATAAAAATAGTCATGTTGAAGAATTAGCTAGAGAATGTGATGTGCTAACGGAAATCAAATCACTCTATATAGCCGAATCGATAATACAGGAATTTAAAAAGTTAGAGTCAAGCAGTCAAATATAGAAGTAGCTAAATCTTACATTACTATAACTAGTATATCTTCCAATACTCCAGCTTATACAAACAAAAGAAGCAGGATAATTTAGCCTAACAAAAAGCAGAAATTACCTCATAGAAAAGATTCTTCTAATTATTTAATAACTATTTTCTCCACAAATCATGATTTGCTGCTATTGTTGTAGTGATATCTTGCAAATTCGGAGTTTTATTATGAAATTGAAAATATTTTTTGTTACATTAATAGGCGTTTTACTTATAAACCCGGTTTTAGCTGCCGAAAAAACGACGAAAAAAACCATGTCATCTCAACAAATTAAAATGAAAGATTGTAATATTCAAGCTAAGCAAAAATCATTAGAGGGTCAAAAAAGAAAATCCTTTATGCAATCTTGTCTTAGCAGTAAACCTTCTAAAAAAAATAACTCTCAAAATGAGAAAATGATAAAGTGTAATGCCGAAGCTGGCAAAATAAAATTTAAAGAAGGTGAACGAAAAATATTTATGAGTAAATGCCTTCGTGGTTAATTTAATATATAAATAAGGCCATTTTCTTTTAGTGGTCTTATTTTTCATTTCCAGAATAGTGTTTGATTTTTAATTAAATAATTTAAATTGCAATTACCACATTAAATATTTAATAAAAAATAAGATAGAACATTATTTATGAAAAACTGACATACTTAACATATAAAAAATAATAATTAATATTTAAAAAGTTTACTTTCTAAATTCAATATAATTTAAAATAATAACCTTATTCATTTTACCCATATTAATAGAAAATATAAGATCACAGTATCATTATATATCAAGTAATTTTATATAATAATTTGCTTCATTTAACAGAATTTTTCTTATAAAGTAGCTATATTATATTTTCATCTTCATTTCATTTTTACATATTCAGAATTATAGATGGTTTCCAGCGGTAAAGTTGCTAACCTAAAGAGATAAATATAATGCATAATGAATGGCAAGAAGTTTTTGATTTCTGGTTTAAAGAATCTACTAATAAACAATGGTTCGAAAAAAAACCACAATTTGACGCTATCATTCGGAATAGATTTAAACTAACAACTGAAAAAGCGATTCGTGGTGAACTTGCTCATTGGCGCTGTTCAATAAAAGGTAGATTAGCTGAAATTATCGTGCTTGATCAGTTTTCTCGTAATATTTGGCGTGATACAGCAAAAGCATTTTCACAAGATAATATGGCGTTAATTTTAGCTCAAGAAGCAATTAAACAACTTGATTATACGAAATTACCAATAACACAACGAAAATTCATTTTAATGCCTTTCATGCATTCAGAATCACCTTTTATTCATCAACAAGCAATTCCTCTTTTTACTGCATTAAATGATAAAATAACACTTGAATTTGAAATGCGGCATAAAGAAATTATTGACCATTTTGGCCGCTACCCACATAGAAATGAAATTCTTAATAGAATTTCTACGCCTGAAGAAATTTTATTTTTAAAAAAATCGGGCTCAAGTTTTTAGTTTATAAATGAAAAGTAGAGTATATGTTTTCAACATATACTCTACTTTCTGGATTAATGAAACAATTGTCTTTTGGGAACTTTTAAATTAAATTTTTGTTCAATTGTTTTTAAATATTCCTCTAAAATAGCTGCAAGATTTCGATAAAAAATATGTTCTAACTTTGTCATTTGTATTAAAGATAAATAGCGATATGCCCACGGTAATAAATGCTGCTCTATTAATTCAATTGCTATAATTTTTTTATCTCTTTCTAATAAATAAACTACTGCCAATAACATAAGTCCAAACTGATCTGTTGGTTCATTTTGTACACTTTCTACAGCTATAGAATGTAAAGATAGAAAGTGTTGATATGCTTGAGTTGAAATTCCCATTACAATTTTTTCTGGATCTAAATAAACGGATCCCCATGGAGGCACTGGCATATTACCCTGCCCTTCAAATAAAATAGAAAAATCATAATATAGTAGTTCAAAATCTTGCTTTGCTATTTCTTTTGTTAATTTCTTAATTTTCTGCCTATCTGGCCATGGAAACAATTCAACCAAAAAAGGCATTAAAGGAATTAATGATTTTACCGAAGGTGAATCAGGTGAATAATAAAAACATGCCCCAAGAATACGTAAAATTGAAGTATTTAATAACATAAATTTTATTTTTCCAGCAAAAAAACACGCAATTAATTAAGATTAAAATCAAATAATTAAGAAATAGAGAACGAAATTTACTCTGCAAGGAAATTTTGCAGAGTAAATAATAAAACATATCTTACATAGTGATTTCCCATAAATTATAAAATGCAATACGACCAGAAAGCTCTGCAACAAAAATAATAACTGTACATGCAACTAAAGTCGTCTGCGGGACATTATTTTTTAATACTACGGCGGCCATTACAAATAACGATAAACCAAGTATGACTAACTGTATTCCCCATAACCCAGTCTGATCAATCGCTTTTGCGTTAAGTAAACTAATATAATCGGCTTTAGTAGCCAAAATAACCATTGCGCCAATAATAAAAAACAATGCCCCTAATTTATGTGCACCAATTAAAGTCGCTAATGCACCACCTCCGATAAAACAAGTCATCCACATTTGTAATGCAGTATAATGAGTGTTCCAATTAGCTACTGTATCAATGTAATAAACTTGTGGAATTGACCAAACAAAGACTAAACCGGCAACAACACCAGCTAAATTACAAATTTGTTTCAATTTAGTAAATTTTTCAAAAAAAGAAAAAACTACCGTACCAACTGCCAATGCCATAAAAATACCGCTAAAAAAAGCTTCATTGCTCATCGGTGAACGACCAATTCCCAACAGCATATTAAAAAAACGTATTGGTTGGCCAACATGTAAACCACCTATAATTAATCCCAAAAACATGACTACCATAGCAAGCAGGTTTGCAACATTAAGTTGATTGTTATTAATTAGATTAAGTTTATTACTCAAATAGGCAACAAAAAATAATCCTGCTGCTGACTGACCCAATACCGTAAAAAAAACCAGCGGGAGTTCATGCATATTTAACCTCCGCGAGATTTTGTAATTTGCCACTTTGATCATTAAATGGTTTAGCATCTCGATGAGGTTTAATCACAATATTCGGTTGAGTTAATCCAGGATCCGGCAACGGGGCAATGCCATTTTCATGGCCATGTAGTTCGCGTAATAAAGTAATTTCACCAAAATCCAGCGCTCGTTGTGGACATGAATCAACACAAACAGGTTTCATACCTTTAGCAACACGTTGGTAACAACCATCACATTTACTCATCAGTTTTTTATTAACATCAAATTGAGGAGCACCATAAGGGCAACGGAGCTCACAATAACGACATCCCACACACACATCTTGATTTACTACCACTAACCCATCTTCTGCACGTTTATGCATCGCACCTGTTGGACAACCCGCCACACAAGTTGGTGAATCACAATGATTACAAGCAATTGATAAATAATAGTTATAAATATTCTGCTGCCAAATACCATCTTGTTGTTGCCAACTACCTCCACTATATTCATAAATCCGACGAAATTTAGGGCCTAATTTTAGATCTTTTTCATCCTTGCAACTAACCTGACATGTTTTACAACCCGTGCATTTAGTAGAGTCAAAGAAAAAACCATACTGTTTCATAAACCAAATCCTTATGCGCATTTAACTTCAACTAAATTCGTATGTTGTGGAGTACCTTTAGCAAAAGGGGAAGGATGTAGTGACGTTAGTGTATTAATACATCCTCCCACATCAATTCCTTCCTTATTAACATTGCGCCAGGCACCTTGCGGAACAGCAATTACACCTGGTAAAACCCGATTAGTAATTTTAGTTTTGATATATATACGTCCGCGATCATTATAAATCTCGGCTATATCGCCCTGTTTCAGACCTCTCATCTTTGCATCAATTGGATTAATCCAAAACTGATGAGGAATAGCTTCACGTAATATTGCAACACTATAATAGCTTGAATGGACATGGCCCTTGTTATGAAACCCTGTCATTTGTAAAGGATATTGTTTTTTGCGAGCAATATTTTCAACACCTTCATGGTTAGCACAATATTCAGGTACAGCGGGAATACGGTCACCGTCAGGTAATTGCCATTCTTGCGCTATTTTATTTAACTGTTCGGAGTAGATCTCAATTTTCCCTGACGGAGTTTTTAGTGGATATTTATCTGGATCGTGACGAAAATCTTTAAGCGCAATTTGTTGATCACTCGCGGCTAATCGCCGATCTATAATTCCTTGATCATGAGTTTGCTCGAAAGGTCGTAAATGAGGCATGGTTTCACGGGTTTTATTATAACAGTATTCGATCCACTGTTGATAAGTACGACCTTCGGTAAATTCAGTTGCAACACCTAATTTTTCTGCAATCTCCGCTAACACATCATAACATGGCCGATTTTGCCATAATGGTTTAATAGCTTGTTGTAAGCGCACTAAATAATGATAGGCACCACTTGCATATGAGTTATTGATTAAATCATCTGTTTCCACCGGGGTAACATCAGGCAGCAACAGATCCGCATATTTGGCTGAAGCCGTATTATGATTATCCCATACCAGAATAAACTCACATTTTGATTCATCAGTAAGAATTTGATGCGTTTTATTTAAATCAGCATGCTGATTACCAATCACATTACTGGAATAACACCACAAAAATTTAATGCCGGAATCTAATTTATCTTTACCTCTAATACCGGCGTTTTTAGCCGTTAATTCAGTACCTCGAACAATAGCCTCGCTCCACATAAATGTTGGGATTGTTGTTTTTACTGGATTTGGTAGCGCAAAACTGGCAACAGGATAAGTAACGCTACCCCCCCAAAGCCCGGTATTAGTACCTGGACGACCAATATGGCCACTCATCAAAGGTAGCATCATAATTGAACGGCAGGCTTGTTCACCATTAGCGGTGCGTTGTAGCCCCCAGCCTTGTGAGATCCATGCAGCTTTAGCATTAGCAATTTCACGTGCTAACTGAATAATACGTTGACTTGAAATACCCGTAAGTTGACTTGCCCATTCCGGTGTTTTAGCAATGCCATCGGCCCCATTACCCAAAATATAATCTTTATAAGCGGCATTTGGTAACGCTGTTGGCGGCAACGTCGTTTTATCCCAGCCTATACAATATTTTGCAAGAAATGCTTCATCTGTCAGCCCTTCATTAATCATAACATAACCCAACGCTGCGACTAATGCTGCATCAGTGCCAGGATAAATAGGTATCCACTCAGCGCCCAATGTAGTAACACTATCGGTATTACGGGGATCAATAATAATGACTTTTGCTTGGCTTTTTTGCAGCGCATTTAAGGTTTCATAAAACTGACCACCACCAGACATACGGGTTTCTGCTAAATTATGGCCAAACATCACAACTAAATCTGAATGAGCAATTTCACTTAATAAACTTTCTTCAGCACTACCGTAAACGAATGGTGTAATTTCAGTTAATTGGGCATAAGAATAGGTACCATAATCTCCCAGAAAGCCGCCAATAAGCGCTAATAAACGTTTGCAAGCGGTACGTCCATGTAAATTTGCTCCAGTTGAACCGGTACCATATTGATAATAGATAGCTTCATTACCATATTTCTCAATCGTTTGCTTTAACTTCTGCGCAATAAGGGTTGTTGCTTCATCCCAACTGATCTTTTTGAACTTACCTTCACCTCGTTTACCCACCCGTAGCATGGGATATTTTAACCGATCCGGATTATAGGTTCTCCAGCGAACTGAGCGGCCACGCAAACAAGGCCTAATTTGATGTTCGCCAAATTTGCTATCATCATAGAAGGTTTCATTTGAAATACGTTGAATGATATTATTCTTCACATGTACTTTAAGTGGACAACGGCTACCACAATTAACCAAGCAAGCGCTATATTTGATTATCTCCTCTGTTTCATCAGGCATAATACCGGTCGATTTAGCCTGAACAGAAAACGGAAGTGTAATACTGCCAGCAATGGCTGCAACACTGGCAATCGTTGCTGAAGTTTGCAAAAATTCCCGCCGATTCATTTGCACAAAGCGTGTTGTTTTATTTTTAGTCATTGACATTACCCAATAGTAAAATAACAACAAATTATTGTTATTGTTTTATGTTAAAAAATAATGACAAAATAGATTATGATTTAAATCAATGATGAGTAATTATCAAATTTGCAGTAATATGCACTAGTTTGCCAAATAATGGCGATAAAATTATTGCGTTTTATCGATTATTAGCCGACTAATTGGTTATATTTTCTAATAACAAAAACACTATCTGAACTATTTGATAAATAACAAAGTATTTTCTTTATAGTAGGTGAAATGAACAGGCATAATTTAACCTAAAATTTGATTGAGACGAGTGGATGATGCCAAGCAAAATATTGATAACTAGCTACAACATTAGTGGCTTTGGCGGTATGGAAACTGTTTGTCGTGATTTTATTAGGTTATTAAAACAACGGCGACCAGATATAACCGTCAGCTTTGTCTTTTTTAATGATAAACACACTCAACCGAATGATGATTGGTTAGACAATATAAAATATTCACGACTCTATTCTAGTATTAGAAACGGTAAGCTACGCCGTATTCATTATGCTTTGCAACTGCGGCAATTACTTATCGAACAGAAAATCAACGCAATTATCGCCTTGGATGCAATTGCCTGTTATAACTCAAATATCAGTAGAAAATTTATCTTAGGTAGAAAAATACCGCTTATTTGCTGGCCACATTTTCCCATTAACAGAATTTATAAAAAAGAATATCTTTTAAAAGCTGATTACTATTACGCCATAAGCAAGGGTATAGCGAGACAATTGGTTGCCATCGGTGCTGATAGAAGTCATATTTTTACCTTATTTAATCCAATTAAAAAACACAATATCATTATACCGCGACCTAAAGATAAAACTGCCTTTCTCTATTTAGGCAGAATTTTCTTTGCTGGAGATAAACAACTCGCATTTCTATTTAATAGCCTGGCAAATATTAGCGGTGACTGGCAGCTCAATATTGTCGGTAGTGGCGAAGAAAATGAGATCCATCAGTTAAAACAGTTAGCTAAAAAATTAAATATAACAGAAAAAATTAATTGGCATGGCTGGCAATCACAGTCCTGGTTATATATACAAAATAATATAAAAACAGTTACTGCTTTATTATTAACATCGAATAGTGAAGGGTTTCCTATGGTACTGCCTGAAGCCATTTCCTATGGTATTTATGTGATAAGTTCAAATTGCTTAACCGGTCCAGAAGATATCATTAAAAATGATATTAATGGAAAATTATTTCCTGTAAATGATATGCCCTGTTTTGTTAATATTTTGCAAGCTATCGTTAATAATAAAACCTTACCCACACAGACAAGCATAAAAAATTCTATTTTAGATTTTTATGAAGATAGCTATATTGAAAGAGTTAATTTATCCCTTAAAAAAATTCTAGCATAATATCATTTAGCGGATTAATCATTATTGATTAATCCGTAGCAAAAACCATATTAGCTTGCAACAACACCAAAATGACCTAAACACTATTTTTGCCAAAAAATTAATGAACGATAAAAACGCCTGATTTGTAGCAAAATAAATGCCAAAGCAGACTCAAAGTTACCTCGCTTTCTTCTTTTTGCTTTAATAAAATACTTTTCCCTATCCGCCTCCAAATTGCTATTTTCAGCGGTGACAATCGGATGTTTTATAATTTCGGCTAAATAATAGCCTTTAACTGCATTTTTTTTGTATAACAAGCCCCACGAATCAGCAACAAAAAATCCCCGGGCAAACTCAGCAATTATTCTTTCACAGGTACTACGATGAATTAAGTAACAACAAGTACGAAAAATTTTATCCGGGCTATAAGTTAATAGACGAAATGTTACATTAGCGATGGTTATTTTATTAAAAAAACTTAATGAAATTCGTTTTCTGGAATTAAGCCCTTCTTGACCACCGAGCAGATAAACATAATCTTTTTTTAATAAATTACTTTTACCCTGCTCCAACGCTTTAATTAAAGGCGATAATTTTTTATCAATGATAACATCGTCCTCGAGAATCAATGCCCATTCGATATCATTTTTTATAATATGTTGATAGATTGATTGATGGCTCAAGCTACAGGCAATTTCATTCATGCCGTTCGGTTTACCATATGGTTTATCATAATAAGGATATTTTAACCCAGCTATATCGTTGTGAGTTAATTTACTCCCTTCAATGGCGTCAACGATAGTGAAAGGCAAAGCTTGTGACGACAATACGTAACTAATTTGTGTTCTTCTATCTGTATCCTTCTTTAAAGAAACAATAAAAATAGGGCAAGATTCATTCATTGACGCCACCAAAACTTTATATTTAATAATATTTTAACATAAATTATAACTAATCGAATTTATTTTACTAACTATTTTACTTGCAAATTCCAACAGCAAAGTAGCATCATATATTCTAGTATTTATGGAAATATAAGCATAATGATTCTTAAAAAAAACACAAAACAACTTATCATGTTGAAACTTAATCAAAAATGTTATTTATTATGGGTGATTTGGTATTAAATCATAAATTTAATTACTTAAATATATTACACAAATATAAAAGTAACATTAATTCAATTACTATATTTACGTATCATGATATTATTTTTCATAAAATTAATTATCAGAGGCTAATTCACACTATATTTTCAAAAATTACTTAATTTCACATAAGAAAAAAATTGATTTGAAACGGATAAAAAACCATTTTAAAACATATAGTCATTAGAATATATTGTGTTTACTTTCAACAAGATATAAGTTTTTATTCATTTCTAAAAAAATATAATTATTATTAATCAATCTTTATAAAGTATAATGATGATAGTAATGGTTTTTTCTTTCGACTAACGCTAAAATTAGTAACACTTTACGATAATATTAATGCCTGCTGTGCAAAAGGAAACTTAATGTATTTCAATATTAAGGAGATCATACTAACAAGCTATGAATTTTCATCTGCTGATGCAAAAAACTCCCAATTTCATATTGCTTATGGCGCAGATATGAATTTCTCCCTTGGCACAGCGATCTCTATCTGTTCGATTCTACATTTTAATAAAAATTATACCTTTCACTTTTATATCTTCACTGATACGATTTCTAAATGCGACCTAAAAAAATTTGATGAGCTAACAAGATGTTATAATACAAAAATAACAATATTACTTATTGATACCCTACAGCTAAAAAAATTACCAACAAATAAACTATGGTCTCATGCGATCTATTTTCGCTTTATTATTGCAAATTATTTTTACCATAAAACAAATAAAATATTATATTTGGATTCAGACATTATTTGTTCGGGTGATATATCAGAATTATTCGACATCAATTTAAGCCAGCATATTATTGCTGCCGTCGCTGACCGAGATCAATACCTATGGAATAAACGTGCTGAAATGTTAGTAACACCAGAAATAGCTAATGGTTACTTTAACTCAGGCGTTATGCTAATTGATACTGATAAGTGGCACAAAAATAAGATAACTGAGAAAACAATAAATATATTACTTGATGACAAGACAAAAGCAAAATTTGTATTTTATGATCAGGATGCATTGAATATATCTCTGGTAAATCAAGTTTTATTTTTAGATAAGAAATTTAATACCCAATTTAGTATTAATTATGAGTTAAAAAATAAAACATTATTGCCTATAATCAATAATATAAAATTCATTCATTATATTGGCCCAACCAAACCATGGAATAATTGGTCTGAATACCCAAGTACCCATCTCTTTATTACAATAAAAGAAAATTCCCCTTGGAAAACTACCCCGCTTATTGCGGCATCAACGTCTAACCAATATAGATATGCCGCTAAGCATATGTTTAATAAGAAAAAATACATTGATTGGCTATTAAATTATCTCTATTATTTTGTTAATAAAGCGCTACATAAATAAAAAAATAGCTCATGACAGAAATCCGAAAAATGGATAATTACTCTTGATAATAAACAATCATCCATTTTTATAGTTAAGTTTTCAATTAGATAGATATAAAAAATATTTTTAATTTAATTTACTTTCTGAATCTATATATTCAAATTGCGCTTTAGTTAATGTTAAATTAATGGCTTTCACAAAACTTTCCACCTGAGCAACGGTAGTTGCACTAGCAATCGGTGCGGTGATCCCATTAAAAGCCATTAACCAGGCAAGCGCAACTTCTGCTAATGTAGCTTGATGATCATCAGCAACTACCTGCAACGCGTTGAGAATTTTTTCGCCTCTTTGATTGAGATATTTATCAATATCACTTTTCCTAGCACTACTATTTAAATCACTTTGACGACGATATTTACCAGTTAAAAAACCAGATGCCAAACTATAGTAAGTAACAACACCAATATTTTCTTCGATGCAGAGTTTCTTCAACTTATCATCAAAAGCAGCGCGATCATAAATATTATATTCCGGCTGTAATACTTGATAACGCGGTAAACGCTGACTATCCGCTACCTCTAAAGCCGTTTTTAATTGTCTTGCATCCAAATTTGAAGCACCTATAGCACGAATTTTACCCGTTGTTAAAAGCTTCAGATAAGCATTTAACGTCTCTTCATAAGGGGTATTTATGTCAGGCCAATGGGAAAAATAAAGATCAATGTAATCTGTTTGCAAACGCCGCAATGAATCCTCAACCGCTTTTATAATCCAGCGAGCAGACAGACCTCGCTTACCGGGTGAACCTAAGTCTGCGCCTACTTTGGTAAAAATAACTAATTTGTCTCTGGCAATCGAATGTTTAGTCAGCCAATTTCCAATAATGGTTTCCGATTCTCCACCTTGATTACCGGCTGCCCAACTTGAATAAACATCTGCCGTATCAATTGCAACTAAACAGTTATCATAAAGCGCATCTAAGATGGTAAAACTCTCTTTTTCATTTATAGTCCAGCCAAATACATTACCACCAAAAACAAGTGGTGGAATAACAAATCCTGTTGAACCTAACCTACGCAATTGCATATTTCCTCACTTATTTATTAAATAAAGCGAATATACTCGCTAGAAGATTGTAGTGGTGCTCTTACAACAAGATTGTATTTAAAACGTTACAGCCTATTTAACTTACAGATATACTACCGCAATTTAGTTATATTGATCATATCTTACCAATATCCTAGTAACTTCCACCATAAACCACCAATGACAAACCAAATAAAAAGATTGACCACACTTAATATAAAACCAATTTTCCACCATTCAGCTAAGGTTGTATAACCCGAACCAAAAATAATTGGCGCGGTACCAGTGGCATAATGTGTTAACGACATCATTAATGATGAAGAGAAAGCCAGGATCAAACCGAGCAAAATAGGTGGAGCGCCTAATGCTAATCCAGCTGTAAAAAATGCCGCAAACATTGCCATAATATGGGCTGTTGTGCTGGCAAAAAAGTAATGAGAATAGACATATATCAAAACAAGTAACAACATACCTCCAATCCAGCCGATTCCCATATGATCAATAGCGTCTCCTACTGTTTGAGAAAACCAATTGGTCAATCCAAGCTTACTTAGGAAAGATGCCATCATAACCAATGCCGCAAACCAAGTAATTGTGTCCCAGGCTCCCTTGGTTTTTAAAATATCATCCCAAGCTAATACGCCTGAACACAGTAAAACGGAAAGACCAATGAATGCTGCCGCCGTAGGGTTAATAGTAAAAGCGCTACCGAAAATAAGCGCAGGTACACCAGCCCACATCAACAATAGCATGGCAAATACCGCTAAAGTAATTTTTTCTGCAGATGAAATAGGTCCTAACTTATGTAATTTTTGTTTAGCGAAATTGGGTGCATCTGGTGTTACTTTAATTTCAGGCGGATAAATCCAATAAATAATCAATGGCATAACTAATAATGAAATTATGCCTGGTATAAAAGCAGCTATTGCCCACATTCCCCAACTGATCTCAAATGGAGGCGATGTATTTTCCATAATCAAACTAACAATCAATGGATTAGGTGCTGTTGCCGTAATAAACATCGCTGATGTAATTGGATTAATATTAAAATTAACCAATGAAAGATAGCGGCCAATTTTTTGTGAGCTATTTGATTCTGGATCAGAGCCAAAACTATTTGAAATTGAACGCATAATAGGATGAATAATTCCACCACTACGTGCTGTATTACTGGGTGTAACCGGCGCTAATATTGTCTCTGCAATCGCTAATGAATAAGCAATACCTAATGTCCTTTTGCCAAATAAAGAAATAAAATAATAACCAATCCGAGCACCTAATCCTGTCTTATTTAAACTAACAGAAATCATTATTGAAATACCTATCAACCAAATAAGTTGATTTGAAAAACCACTCAATGCATCATTAATTGCTGCTGTCGGATTATTGGGATTAGTTACTCCCGTAATAGCAATTAAAGCAATAGCGATAATGGAGATTGCACCTATAGGTAAAGCTTTACCGATGATGGCTATTATAGTCCCAATAAAAAGCGCAAATAACTGCCAAGCATTAACATCAACACCATTTGGAGCGGGAATAATAAACCAGATGATGAGAGTGATTGTAATAGCAATTATGGTTGGTAAAGGTTTGAATGGGGTCAATTTATCCATATTGTATTATCCAATTGGTGAAACATATTTACACAAGATATAATTAACAACTTATAAATGAACAAAATCACGCTAACAAATCATACAACTACTTATTATATAAATTTATAGATTAGTAACTATATTTATTTTTATCAAGCTTACTAATAAAGAAATATTGATTTATAATTTTATTAAATTATCCAATTTATTCTTTTAATTTTTATCTCTTTATTATAAGAATAAGTTATTTTCATATGTTAAAACTGTGATATGTATTACAAAAATTACAATAAATTTTATTTATTAATTTATTGTGACGAACTGTTTCTATTTTTCACTCTTAATGATATTCTTAATATAGGAAATTAACTATAATTAGTAACGGTTTAATTTTGTCAAATAACAAATGGTTTTTTTATATTATTAAAAAATAATAAATCCATTCAAAAATAAGAATTACTTTATAAAAAATAATATATTTTTTATTACAATATAATGTATAAATCTATTTATTTTGAATAGATATAAAATTAAAGTCACAAAATACAGCAGCAAATAAATGTGTCCATCTGCACTAATCCAAAACCAATAAAGATGGCCTTTAACGTTATTAGTCAAGACCATCCAATTTGGTTTTGATATCAGTTCAACTACACTTATTTATCTAACCATTCGGTATGAAAAATACCTTCTTTATCAATCCTTTTATAAGTATGAGCGCCAAAATAATCACGTTGTGCTTGAATTAAGTTTGCCGGTAAAACTGCCGAACGATAACTATCATAATAAGAAATTGCTGCCGTGAGCGTGGGTAACGGAATACCATTTTGTACACCAAAACAGACAATATCCCGTAACGATTGCTGATATTCATCAGTAATATTTTTAAAATAAGGCGCTAACATCAAGTTTGCTAAAGATGGGTTTTGGCTATACGCATCAGTAATTTTTTGCAAAAATTGCGCCCGAATGATACATCCTGCGCGGAAAATCCTGGCAATTTCTCCATAATTTAGCTGCCAGTGATATTCATCCGATGCGGCCTTTAATTGCTGAAATCCCTGTGCATAAGACACAATTTTACCTAAGTAAAGTGCACGGCGAACCTTTTCAATAAATTCCTGCTTATCACCTTTAAATGAATTAACCACTGGCCCAGTCAGAATTTTTGCTGCTGCAACCCGCTGCGTTTTTAAAAAAGAGAGATAACGTGCAAATACCGATTCAGTAATCAGCGTAACCGGCACTCCCAAGTCTAAAGCACTTTGACTGGTCCATTTACCGGTTCCTTTATTAGCGGCTTCATCCAATATAACATCAATCAAATAATTATTGGTTTTGTCTTCTTTCTTACGGAATATATCCGCCGTAATTTCGATTAGATAACTACTTAATTCACCTTTATTCCATTCAGTAAAAATATCGGCTAATTCTTCATTAGTTAACTTTAATGCGTTTTTGAGGATAGAATAAACTTCAGCAATAAGCTGCATATCACCATACTCGATGCCATTATGTACCATTTTTACATAATGACCTGCACCATCAGGACCAATATAGCTTACACAAGGCTCACCATCTGCCTTAGCTGCAATTTGTTGCAAGATAGGTTCTACTAAGTCATAAGCCTGTTTCTGCCCACCAGGCATGATAGAAGGCCCTTTTAATGCACCCTCTTCACCGCCAGAAACGCCGGTTCCAATAAAATTAAATCCTTGCGCTGAAAGTTCTTGATTACGTCGAATAGTATCCTGAAAATAAGTATTACCACCATCGATTAGGATATCACCTTTATCCAGATAAGGTGTTAATGAAGCTATAGTTTTATCTGTCGCCTCACCCGCTTTTACCATTAATAAAATACGACGTGGTTTTTCTAATGAATCAACAAATTCCTTAATCGTATGACAGGGGATTAATTTTCTACCTGGGTTTTCTTCGATCACTTCATCGGTTTTTTCTTTCGAGCGATTAAAAATCGAAACAGAATAACCCCGGCTTTCAATATTGAGCGCTAAATTACGCCCCATAACAGCCATACCAACTACACCAATTTGTTGTTTTGACATGAAAAACTCCTGTCTGACAATTCATTACCCACAGTTAACGAGCAAATATATTTTTACGTATTGATATATTAACTTACTCTATAGTTTGGTGATAGTAATTTCATGCCTTCAACCACACGATATTTCGGCTAAAAGCGATTAAAAAAACGTTATTATATTGAAATTTTTGTTCAAAGTGCCCATTATTCTAAAGGGCGGCATGAGCCGTCATATTAGAGGGTAAAATAAATTTTATGGAATGGATCGCTGATCCTACGATGTGGGCGGGGCTTCTTACTCTTATCGTACTCGAAATCGTACTTGGCATTGATAATTTAGTCTTTATCGCTATCTTAGCTGATAAATTACCAGCTAAATTACGTAATAAAGCAAGAATAACCGGTTTAACATGCGCACTATTCATGCGTGTTATCTTATTATTTAGTCTTACTTTACTCGTTTCCTTAACTAATCCTATCATTAACATTTGGGGTCACCCATTTAGCGCGCGCGATATTTTAATGCTTGGTGGTGGGCTTTTTCTGCTTTTTAAAGCCACTATGGAGCTTAATGAGCGGTTAGAAGGTAAAGATAAACAATCTGGCAAACAACGCAAAACGGCCAAATTCTGGGCTGTTGTAGCACAAATTATTGTATTAGATGCTATTTTTTCACTTGATTCAGTTATTACAGCTGTTGGCATGGTTGAACACATTGGCATTATGATTGCGGCAGTCACTATTGCTATGATTTTAATGATTATCGCTAGTAAACCTTTAACCATGTTCGTTAATACCCATCCAACTATTGTTATTCTCTGTCTCAGTTTTTTACTTATGATAGGTTTCAGCTTAGTGGCTGAAGGATTCGGTTATCTGATACCGAAAGGCTATTTATACGCCGCTATTGGTTTTTCTATTATGATCGAATCATTTAATCAATTTGCTTCCTTTAATCGACGCCGTTTTTTAAAAGGAAGCAAATCACTACGAGAAAGAACCGCTGAAGCAGTATTGCGGGTTTTAGATGGTCAACATGAACGCGCTGAATTAGATCATCGCACCTCTGATTTGATTGCTGATAATAATGGCATTTTTGATCCACAAGAACGACAAATGATTGTGCGTTTATTAGGATTCGCTCAACGTAATATTAGTAGTATTATGACTTCGCGCCATGACGTTGAATATATTGATATCAACAAGTCTGCGGATAAGCTACTTTCATTATTAGAAAAAACACCCCATACACGTCTTGTTGTTACGGATGAATCAATAAGCGATGAGCCTGTCGGGGTTATACATGTTATCGACATATTAAATCAACAATTAAAAAAGCAAAAACTTAACTTACATGCCCTAATTACTCAACCACTAATTTTCCCTGAAGGTTTATCATTACTTCAAGCATTGGAGCAATTTCGTAAAGCTCATACTCATTTTGCCTTTATTGTTGATGAATTTGGCTCTGTCGAAGGGATAGTTACGCTGACAGATATTATGGAAACTATTGCCGGTAATATGCCAATCAGTGAAGAAGAGGTGGATTCTCGTCATGATATTCAACAATTAGAGGATAGTCGCTGGGTTGCTAATGGCTTTATGCCTTTAGAAGATCTGATCCTTTATGTACCAATTACGCTTGATGAAAAACGTGAATATGAGACGATAGCCGGATTATTAATGGAGCATTTACAACGAATGCCGGTTGTTGGTGAACGTATTAAAATTGAAAATTGGATTTTTGAACCGTTGGAAGTAACCAGCCACCGCCTTAAAAAAGTATTGATCACCCCCCTGCAACTGGCTAAAAAAGATGTTAAACAAAATATTACTTTAACATAACTTTAACGCGCTGATTCATGGCGCGTTAAATTTACTATAAAGATTAGCTTAAACTAATGTTGCAATTTAACTTCTTTTTCTAACCAACTATCTAATGCTTTTTTAGCTTGTGATTGAAACTCATCACGCAGTAATTTTTCAATATTCAATTGATATTGTAAATTTTGCCACTTACCATAAATACGTAGAGGAATTACCAATTTTTTCAGTTTATTAATAAAATTATCATCTCCATGCCAGCCTTTATTGATGTTAACCAACAATTTCACGTCTGCAGATTTGCTCGCTAAATTTAACCAACCGTTACCATCAATACTGATAGCGTCAGAAGAAGCAACCAAATTTGTGAACGACAACAAACCTTTATTAAATTTTGTATCAACATTTAAATTTTCAATTTGAGTATTATCTGCAAGATTTTGGGGAGTATCAACTTTATCAGAAAGGCGTGAAAAAGCATGTTGGATTAAAGAAGCTATATTTAATCCTGCTAATTGTGCCTTGGATAACATTACATTAGCGTTACCGGACCAAAAATTTAGCACCGCGAATTTACCATAACCAGGCCCCGATAAGTTTGCGGTTAATATCAGTGAACCATCTAGTTTAGCGGGCATGTTAAATGCTTGAAGTAAAGGAGCCAACTTAACATTATTAAATTTAGGTTTAGCCGTGACAATAACCGGACTATTTTCATAATTTAAACTAATAGGTAATTCAAAATTTCCACCTAATAATCCACCTTCTAGCTGACTAACATTTAATAACGCTTTTTTATTGGTTATCTTAGACTTGAAGCTATCAACAATTAAACCTCGATATATGAGTTTATCGGCAGAAATTGTCGCTTGAAATGGAAATTGCTTTAAATAGCTAAGATCATAACTATCGGTGTTAGCTGTAGCAATAACAGGCTTAGTACTCATCTGAGGTGTTATTTTTGTCTCTATCAGAGGCTGCAATAAAGGTTGCCAACCTAAAATCTTATCAAGATCCAGTTTGGTTGAAGCAATATTTAATTGATAATCTGGTGAGTTACCTAACTGAGCAACCAAATTGCCAGTTAAATGGCTATCGTTAACATTAATAGCTAAATTTGAAAGAGTTAATACGGGTTGTTGACCACGCAAATAATTAAACAATAAAGTCGCATCGCCGCTAATTCCATCTGTTGGTAAATTAATACCACTCATCTTATATTCTAATTGATTAATTTCGCCAGCGATTTGATGCGGATAATCTGCAATATTAAGTTTACTTTTTAAAGAAAAAGTTAGATCTTGCTGATCCTTACTCACATTGCTGCTAAAGTTAACGTTAATAAAATGATCATCCTGCCTATCGAGTGATAACATAATATTACGCATATTTAACTGAGTATCATTATCCAACTGCCAAATTAACAAACTATCGTTCAATTTAATTTTATTAATCTCAAATAACCATTTACTATCATTATTATTTTTTCTACTAATACGGTTAAGACCTTCCGGTGCAATGGGATCATCTTGATTTAATTTTGGTGCACTGTCTGGTGTAGAGCGCAAAACTGCACCACTAATTACAATCTGTTCAACTGAAAGTTGATGGGAAATTAGCGGCCATAACGAGACATCAAGCCGCATGTTATCTGCAATAATCGCTGGCTTAGTCGCGCCTGATGCAGTGAGTGAAATTGGCCCAGTAATAATACTTAGCCTGGGCCATACATGCCAACGCATTTCGCCTTGAAAAACCAAATGATAGCCACTTTTTTGTTCAACTTTATCAATTAAATAGTGACGAAAATCATTGGGATTAACAAGCAACACTAGCGTCGTTAATCCTGCTAAAATAACCACCATCAGGATAGCTAATGTTGTCAAAAATCGTTTCATCACTGTCTCCATCAATGGTACTTAAACAACCAATTAATGACTTCATCATGAGATAAAGCTTATTTCCCGTAACCTGAGAAAATAGAATTATTTTGGTTATAGCATGATCTCAGCAAAACACCGAATTAATTAACTTAAAATATCACAATTTATGATTATTTTTACCCTCTTCACTAATTCTACTGCCGACCGCACCTTGTTGATTTTTATACTTTGCATCCTGACGACGATTATAGGGACGATCAGCTGAACCGGATAAGGCTTCAAAACTTAATGCACCAATAACCATACCCGGACGTAATGCCAATGGCAGTTTACCTGAATTATAAAACTCAAGCACAATCTGACCACACCAACCGGGATCAATACGGTGAGCAGTAACATGCACCATTAACCCCAAGCGAGCAAGAGAAGAACGACCATCAAGCCAACCAACAACATTATCAGGTAAGGTAACTGATTCTAAAGTGACCGCCAATGCTAATTCACCCGGATGCAAAAAAAACGCATCATTATGGTTCAAGGTGATTTCATCACTCATCACCCGATCCAATGCAGCATTAACTTCATTTTTCGGCCCACTAAGATCGATATAAGGTGCAGTATAACCCTGAAATACTCGAAATTTATTGCCTAGACAAACATCAACTGTGGCCCCATTGATCCGTTCGATTGATGGACGTGGTTCTATCACCAATTTCTTTTCATCAAGCCATTTAACTATATCGCGGTCACAAAGTCGCATTTTTCCATCTCCTTGCGAGAATGCCTAATCTATTTATAGATTTACTGGCAGAACTCCCCTATTTTAGCTTTTAGAATATCAATCGCCACCCGATTTTTTCCGCCTCGAGGGACAATAATATCTGCATACTGTTTTGATGGCTCAATAAACTGAAGAAACATTGGACGGACTGTTTTAGTATACTGTTCAATAACAGAATCTAATGTTCGCCCTCGTTCATTTACATCCCGTTTGATTCTTCTTACTAAGCAAATATCCAGTGGCGTATCAACATAAATGGCAAAATCCATATTTTTGCGTAACCGCTTATCCGTTAATAATAAAATACCTTCAATAATAATGACTTTTTTGGGTTGAAAAAAAATGGTCTCAGGCTTACGTGTATGCTGAGTATAATCATATTGCGGCAGATCAATGCCTTTTCCGCTCTTTAACAATTGAAGATGATAACAAAGCAGATCATGATCCATTGAGTTTGGGTGGTCATAGTTTACTTTCACTCGTTCTTCCATCGGAATATCATGTTGATCTCGATAGTAACAATCCTCAGTAATCACACCAATATTATGGTCACCCACTTGAGTAAGTAATTCATGATAAAGCGTTTTCGCAATAAGACTTTTACCCGATGCTGAAGCACCTGATATACCTACAATAGCGCACTTATGTGCTGTATCAGCCATTTTAAATAACCTGAATTTGAATAAAGGAAATTAATATAATTAAATATTATGATCGCAGGAATTATAAGGGGTTATTTTAGTATCTTCCAGCATTTAAAATTAGGTCTAGCTAATTTTTATAGCAAGACCTAACAATAATTATCACCTCATATTTATTTTCAATCAATGAATCATGGGATTAATCAGTTTAAATAGCCCGAAAAGCAATTTCAGTGGGAATTTTTTCCCCTGCCCAGTACATTTGAGCAGATATCGTCGAGGCTATTTCCCGATAAATATCAGCAAATTCACCATCTGGATCTCGAACAACCGTTGGTTGACCTTGGTCTAAATCTTCACGCAGCGAAATATGTAACGGTATTTTACCTAATAGCTTACACTGATATTTTTCAGCCAATTTTTCTGCACCACCAGAACCAAAAATGGGCTCTATGTGGCCACAATTGCTACAAATATGGAGACTCATATTTTCAACAATCCCCAGTACCGGCACTTTGACTTTATCAAACATCGCAATGCCTTTCATCGCATCAAGCAAAGCAATATCTTGCGGTGTAGTAACCACAATTGCTGCGGTAACCGGTATATTCTGTGATAATGTTAATTGGATATCACCAGTTCCCGGCGGCATATCGACCACTAAATAATCTAATTCTGGCCATTCGGTATCCTGTAACATTTGCATCAAGGCCTTGCTAGCCATTGGACCACGCCATATCATTGCATTGTCATCATTTACTAAATAACCAATTGAATTAGTTGCCAGACCATAAGCCATTATAGGTACCATATGATGCCCATCAGGTGAAGTGGGTCGCTGGTTTTTAGTTGCCAACATAGTCGGAATAGAGGGGCCATAAATATCCGCATCCAGAATACCTACCTTCGCGCCTTCTTGCGCCAATGCTAACGCTAAATTCACTGTCGTGGTTGATTTACCAACTCCCCCTTTACCTGAACTGATCGCAATAATATTGCGCACACCATTAATACCCGGTAAATCATTCACTCTACGTAATGTATTGATATTATGCCGTAATTTCCACTCTACTGCATGCGCACCAGCTATTTTTCGTAATTGTGATGTTTTCTGGTCAATTAATAGCTTAAAAGGTGTTTTCCAGGCAAAAGGCATTACTAATTCAATATGCAAAACATCATCTAGTAACGCACAATGATATAATGCTTTTAATGTAGTCAGATTACTTTGCAGTGTTGGATGGAAAAATGTGTCCAAAACCTCAGCAACCTGCTGAGTTAACTGTTCTGGTTTTATTTGTTCGAAGGATCCTGAATTCATCGCAGCTCCTTTTATTTAGTATTAAATTATCAACAATTGATCACTGCATCATACCAGAGAACAATCTAGTTAAGATAAATAGATAATAAAAACGACACTTATCAATCAAAATTACGATAAAATAATGTTAGATTAGTCATGTTCAGGCCTAGCCGGAAAAAATACAATCGGTTAACATCAATTATTGTTCAATTTTATGGAAGTTAGATCCTTACTATGTCTCAAGTCGCGAAAAAACTTTTGGTAACCTGTGCGTTACCTTATGCTAACGGTTCAATTCACCTTGGCCATATGTTAGAGCATATTCAGGCCGATATTTGGGTTCGTTATCAACGAATGCGCGGCAAACAAGTTTACTTTATCTGTGCCGATGATGCCCACGGCACGCCAATCATGCTAAAAGCGCAGCAATTAGGTATAACGCCTGAAGAGATGATTAGTAAAGTAAATCAGGAACATCAACACGATCTTGCTGACTTTGCCATCAGTTATGATAATTATCATTCAACTCATAGTGTAGAAAATAAAACATTATCTGAACAAATTTATTTGACACTAAAAAAGAACGGTTTTATCCAAAGCAAAACAATCTCGCAGCTTTATGATCCTAAGCAGGGAATGTTTCTACCCGATCGCTTTGTTAAAGGGAGTTGCCCAAAATGCCAAGCTGCTGATCAATATGGTGATAATTGTGAAGTTTGTGGTGCTACTTATAACCCAACAGAGCTCATCAATCCCCACTCGGTGATTTCCGGTGCAACACCTGAAATGCGCGATACAGAGCATTTTTTCTTTGATTTACCTGAATTTAGTAAGATGTTACAAACTTGGACACGCTCAGGTGCTTTACAACCACAAGTGGCGAATAAAATGCAAGAGTGGTTTGAAGCGGGTTTACAGCAGTGGGATATTACTCGTGATTCCCCTTACTTTGGTTTTGAAATTCCTAATGAGCCTGGCAAATTTTTTTACGTCTGGTTAGACGCACCGATTGGTTACATGGGAACATTCAAAAATCTATGTGAAAAACAACCTGATATTGATTTTGCTAGTTATTGGCAACAAGATTCTACGGCCGATCTTTACCACTTTATCGGCAAAGACATTGTCTACTTCCATAGCTTATTTTGGCCAGCAATATTAGAAGGCAGTGGTTATCGTAAACCTACCAATATCTTTGTTCACGGTTATATCACTGTTAATGGCGCAAAAATGTCCAAATCACGAGGCACTTTTATTACCGCGCGCGCCTATTTAGATCAGCTGGATGCTGATTGTTTACGTTACTATTATGCCGCTAAACTTTCATCCCGCATTGATGATATTGATCTTAACTTAGAAGACTTTGTCCAACGGGTAAATAGCGACATTGTTAATAAAGTCGTTAACCTTGCAGCACGCAATGCCGGATTCATTAATAAACGCTTTCATAGTAAGTTATCATCACGCCTTGCGGATCCCGAGCTCTACCAGCAATTTATTGCCGCAGCAGACAAAATTGGTCAAGAATTTTGTCAACGTGAATATAATAAAGCCATTCGTGAAATTATGTTACTGGCTGATCTGGCCAATCGTTATATCGATGAGCAAGCACCTTGGGTAGTCGCTAAACAGGAGGGTCGCGAACAAGATTTACATGACATATGTTCTATGGGTATCAATTTATTCCGTGTGCTAATGACTTATTTAAAACCCATATTACCGGGACTTACCGGCCGGACAGAAACTTTTTTAAATACTTCACTCAACTGGGATGATATCAGCAATCCATTGCTAAATCATGAAATTACGCCATTTAAAACTTTATTCCAGCGAATTGAAATGAACAATGTAACCGCAATGTTAGCGGCATCAAGCAAAAATATAACGGCGCAAACGATGACTAATCAACCAGATTCAGAAAATCCGAGCCAAGATGTAATCAGTTTCGATGACTTTAACAAAGTAGACTTACGAGTTGCTCTAATTAAGCAAGCTGATTTAGTCGAAGGCTCCGATAAGCTGCTAAAACTACAATTAGATTTAGGTGATAGCAGTCGACAAGTTTTTTCGGGTATTCGCGCAGCTTATCCAGATCCTAAAGTACTGGAAGGTCGCTTAACAATTATGGTTGCTAATTTAGCGCCAAGAAAAATGCGCTTTGGTATTTCCGAAGGAATGGTATTAGCAGCCGGCCCTGGTAATAAAGATATTTTTCTATTAAGTCCTGATACTGGCGCCAAACCTGGCATGCAAGTAAAATAGATTAATAAAAACATTAAATAAAAATGGCGACAATAGCATTTTCGCCATTTTTAATCTCACTTATTACACCAGCCTAATACATTAAGTGAGTTAATTGTATTATCAGTATGTTTTGTTATAGGACTGGTATTATGTTGTTTTCTAAAAATATCCTTTATATTAGTTGGCAGTATCTACGCGCTTTTTTACTCATTTATCTCTGCCTAATATTAGGAAACCTAATTTCAACTTTACTGCCTTTTTCTCTACCAGGTAGTATAATCGGCATGCTGATCTTATTTAGCTTGTTAACAATCCAAATCATACCTGTCCAATGGATACAACCAGGTTGCCATTTATTGCTAAAAAATATGACAATGCTGTTTATTCCTATCGGGGTAGGCATAATGAATTATTATGATACGCTTAGCCAACAAATTATCCCTATTTTACTTTCCTGCATTGTTAGTACATTGATTATTATGATTATTGTTGCTTATAGCTCACACTACATCCATCGTGAAACTAGCATAAATACCTCGGATACTGATAAACAACAGAGTAAAAAACAAAATTCAGCCAAAAAAAATTGGCCAAATAACGAGTAATAATAATGTTAAATCATATTTGGTGGTCACTACCTTTTACCATTATCGTTTTCTTATTAGCGAGAAAATTATTCCAAAAATATAAACTGATCATTTTAAATCCTTTGTTGATTTCGATCGGCATCATTATTCCTGTTTTATTGATAACGCAGACTTCTTACGACCATTATTTCTCTGGTAGCCGTATTCTGAATGATTTGTTACAGCCGGC
The DNA here is from genome assembly GCF_029873475.1 of Arsenophonus sp. aPb. Lineage (NCBI taxonomy): Bacteria > Pseudomonadati > Pseudomonadota > Gammaproteobacteria > Enterobacterales > Morganellaceae > Arsenophonus > Arsenophonus sp. aPb. The sequence goes on along the minus strand of NZ_CP123499.1, from coordinate 1,370,189 downwards.
AGTTGTTGCCTTAGCTTTGCCATTATATGAACAGTTACATCAAATTCGTGCCCAATGGAAATCCATAATTAGCATTTGTTTTATTGGTAGTCTTATTGCCATGGTAACCGGAACTGCTATTGCCTTATGGACGGGTGCAACCGTAGAAATGGCCGCTTCCATATTACCAAAATCAGTGACGACACCCATTGCTATGGCTGTATCAGAGGCTATTGGCGGTGTGCCTGCCATCAGTGCAGCTTGTGTGATCTTAGTTGGTATTTTTGGCGCTATGTTTGGACAGTTACTGTTTAATCTATTGCAGATAAAAAACCCTATCGCTCGAGGATTAGCGATGGGAGCAGCTTCACATGCAGTAGGTACGGCGCGCAGCGCCGAGATAGACTACATTGAAGGTGCATATAGTTCTCTCGCATTGATGACTTGTGGCATTATTACTTCATTAATTGCACCTTTTATTTTTCCTCTATTAATTAAATTATTACATTAAATAATCATCGATAAGAACAACTCAGCTAGATAATAAACACTTACTTTATTTTATAAGGTAAAAAATTCAACCTCACTAACAGACGCTAACTTTAATTTAGGGTTTATAAGTTGAAAAATTTAAATTAAATCTAGCGAATGATCACAGCGATCTTGTACGATGTGTTTGATCTAGTTATTGAAGGCAATTTTTGCTTGTCTGAATATCGTATTTACAAACTTACCCCCTTCTGACTATTATAAGTCTTAACTAACAACAAGCTGTTAAATTAATTAGGGAGCCACATGAAAATAAGTGAAATAGTCCTAATTGAGCTGTTTTCACTATCATGTAATCTATAGGCATAGGTGATGAGGAAATTCCTTATTTATAGTCTACTTACCATTATAGTAACAGCAATCGTTGCCACTCTGGCATTCGATCAGTGGATTAGCTGGAAAACGGCTAATTATATCTATGATGATGTAAAAAAACTGCCACCTCGTAGCGTTGGCATGATTTTAGGCACGTCTAAATTTTATTCTGCCGGCTTACCTAATGAGTACTATAAGTATCGAATTCAAGGCGCCATAAATGCTTACAATAGTGGTAAAATAAAATACTTGCTCGTTAGTGGTGATAATGCACATTACAATTACAATGAACCGATCACCATGCGTAGAGATCTAATCGCAGCGGGTATACCGGCAGCAAAGATTGTATTGGATTTTGCCGGCTTTCGAACATTGGATTCTGTTATCCGAACTCGCCGAGTATTTGCCACCAATAACTTTACTATTATTACCCAACGTTTTCATTGTGAAAGGGCACTATTTATCGCTATGAAAAAAGGGATAGATGCACAGTGCTATGCAGTTTCTTCACCAAAAAAAATTATTAAAGTTCGTTTGCGCGAGGTTTTTGCCCGTATTAATGCCCTGATTGATCTCTACATACTAAAAAGCGAACCCCGGTTTTTAGGTCAACAAGAATCCATTCCTGCACCAATAAAAATGCCTGATGGGATCAAAGGATATCCTGCCGTTTTACCTGAAGAGCTCAAATAATATTAGCCAGCTCAATTAGCACATTTGTTATGATTTAAATAATTTAATATACATATTTATATTCAAATCATCTACTCAAGTTGGATCATGTTATTTTTGTTTCTGTGCCAACGATCTAATGAAATCGATGAACATAAATTTGTTATTAGAGGAAATTAGCATTATACTCATTGCCGCTCATAAAAGGAAAAGGAGCCCAGAGTCAGGCTCAAGATGGAGATATCATAAAGCAGAGTTGGCAAATTTTAGAAGACTTATTAGATAGAATCATCATCCCATAACCTAAATTCTCATATGAAAAATTTGATAAAACATTTTATAAAAAATAAAATAGCTAGTAATGAATACTTTTTACCAAAAATTATTTTACTTTTTATTACCTTTTCTTTTATACATTATGGATTAGGCTATCAACCAAAATTTATTTATACAATTGGTGTTGTGGCTTTTTTAGTTTTTATCAATAGAGTTAAATTTTTATACATTTCTTTTGTCTGGATATTTACGATTATTTCAACTATATACTTGCCTATTGCTATACTATATGGTTCTCCATCTTTTAATATATTAGCATCTTTATTTTATACAAATAAAGACGAAGCTATCGGATTTTTATCATTAATTCCTTATTATTATTATTTATTTTCTTTATTAATTTTATTATTGGGTGTTTTTTGTTCGCTTTTAAAAATCAAGAAAATAAAATATGTCTCATTAATATCATTCATTATTTTTTTGGTGATATTATTATCTACTCCAATTAAAGATTATAGAAAAGAAAGTAGCATTAACATATTAAATAGTGGCTACCCAGAAATAAAATTTATTAAAGAATTTTATTACTCTCTAGTTGAGCTAAATAACGAAAACAGTAAATTGGAAAAATTGATATATCAAAAAGATGATTTTAATCCTGTAAATAGTAAAAATAAATATAATACCTATGTTATGGTAATTGGTGAGAGTGCCAGACGTGATTTAATGAATTTTTACGGTTTTCATATCAATAATACCCCATTTATGAATACAATTAACGGTATATTTTTTACTAATTATATATCAGCAGGTGCATCGACTAATATCTCATTAAGCAATACAATAGCAATAAAAGGCAATTTATCAAATAATATTGTATCATTAGCAAACAAAGCTGGGTTTAATACATATTGGTTATCAAATCAAGGATCATTAGGAATATTTGATACTCCAATCGCATCTATGGGTAAAAAGGCCAACAAATATCACTTTTTGAAAAAAGGTGATTATGATAATAGTACAAATTCTTCTAATGATACTGGTTTATTGCCATTTATTAAAACAGCAATAAATGACAATAAAAAAAATAAGTTAATAATTATTCATTTAATGGGAAGTCATCCTCCTGCTTGTAATAGAACAAACGACTATTATGAAATTTTTTATAAAAGTAAAGATGTTTCATGTTATATACAAAGTATAAAAGAAACAGATAACCTGCTATCGAAAATATATAATGAACTTTCACTAACAAAAACAAAATGGTCTATGATGTATTTTTCTGACCATGGGCTATCTTATGCGAATAGAAATGATATTCAACAATTAAGAATTATGCATGGCAGTAGTTATAGACAAAACTATGAAATTCCATTTTTTATTACGTCTTATGATTCAAAAGAAAAAATATATATTAAAGAAAAAAGAAGTGCCCTTAGTTTTATGAGTTTATTTTCAGAATGGACTGGCATTGATGATAAAATTATCGATAAAAAATGTCATATGATCTCTAATGATAAATGTGAAAATCAAAACAATGTTATTAACTTTCACAATAAGGTAATAAACTACCTTGAGTTCCCAATAGAAAAAAGTATTTAGTAAAGAGTTTTCCCTTTTAGTATTGGGACTTTGGTATCCAGTCAATATCTGGAACGATTGAGATATCAATATTTATTTAATTTTACGTTATAAAAACACTACATTTTAAACTGGATTGACATAAGCTAATTGAGGTAGTGCAAAGCCAAAAATATTTACCAATAAAATAGCTAAAATAGCGCTTCCGCGTAGCAGATCAATTTGCTCAATCCGCTGCGATTTGGCTGTTGTAATAAACATTAATTAGTAGTTACGCCGGCGAGAAATGTTACGTAAAAACTCCTGACGGGTATTTTGACTAGATTTAAATAAGCCACCTAGTGAGGTTGTCATTGTGCTACTGCTTACATCACGAACCCCTCTGGCTTTGACACAATAGTGAACGGCATCAATGGAAACTGCAACATTAGCTGTGCCTAATAAAGTTTGTAGCGCAATTAAAATCTGTTGGGTTAAACGCTCCTGAACTTGTGGCCGTTGAGAAAAGAATTGAACAATACGATTAATTTTAGATAAGCCAACCACTTTATCCTTTGGAATATAGGCTACTGTCGCCTTGCCATCGATGGTAACAAAATGGTGCTCACAGACACTGGTTAAAGTGATATCACGAACCGTCACCATTTCGTCGAAATCCATTTTGTTTTCGATCAAGGTAATTTTAGGGAAGTTATTATAATCGAGCCCAGAGAAAACTTCGTCAACATACATTTTAGCAACGCGCTTCGGTGTTTCCGCTAAGCTATCATCGCTAAGATCCAGATTAAGTAAACGCATAATTTCACCCATGTGCACTTCAATCTGTTGCTTACGCTCATTTGAGGAAAGAGATTGACCGCAAAGTGGGGTTTCAAGACCACGAGCTTCGAGCGCTTTACGAACAAGATGCGCTTCTTGACTTAGCGATGACATGCATTTCTCCAACAATAAAATTCAACATTTATCCAACTACATATTCAAGCAATGGATAACATTATCCCATTACAATAACCTATCCTAACAAAATATTTTTTATATCGCGCTAATTTTTCATATCAGAGTCATTATTTATCCTTTTTGCTATCCTTCTATAGAAAATTATCTATTATATTTACTCTAAATAATCAATTTACTGACTATATCCTCATTTTAAACTCACTCAGCGGCGATTAAATTTTTTGTTGTAACAGATGTGAGTATTAACTACAAAAATCTATTACTTCAATATAGCAGAACAAAAATAGCCATCGTTAGGCGCTTAACCTGCTATTTTTGACCTAGTAAAACGAAAAATACTACACCAGTTAACCTAAAGATGAAGCAGTCGTGTTTTTTCACTTAAATCTTTTAATGTGATTAGAGTTTTCCGTTAGCGTCTTCACGGTGTTATTAGCAAAATCATAAGGCGCTTAAGGAGTAGGGAAAATCCAGCAATAGAATAATCCAGCAATAGAATAATAATGACTAGGATTAACAGCAAAAATAACCACTGTCGCAATCAACGGTAAAATTAGCCACAAATGGTACAACCCTAGCCTATGCAAATATACATAATTATTTTCTCTACCAGGCATAGGAGATTAAATTCATCAATAAAAAGGCGACATAGTAGATAACTTCTTTGTCAATAAGTGAGATTATTGTCATAATACGCTGAAAATATTTGGCAAAATTATGCCAATATCAGTCAAAATGATAGTCTTTTTGGGAGTAAAATATGGAGCATTATCATAACGGCGAATTATTATCGCTTAAGGAAGCATTAAATAATATATTTAGCCTAACTACCCCAATCGCAGAAAAAGAAATTATCCCACTAATAGAATCAATTAACCGCATAACTGCCACAGAAATTATATCGCCTATTAATGTCCCACCATTCGATAATTCAGCCATGGATGGTTATGCAATACGCTTTAATGATTACCATGACGCAACTCCTTTGGTTATTGCGGGTAAAGCACTGGCTGGTTCTCCTTTTCGTGATCCGCTGCCTGCGAAATCTTGTATCCGCATTATGACTGGAGCGCCGATCCCCATTGGCGTTGATGCGGTCATCATGCAAGAAAACACCCAGTTAGCTAATAATGCCATCAGCTTCACACAACCAATAAAACCAGGTACAAATATTCGTTTTACCGGCGAAGATATTCAACAAGGTGATAGCGTATTGCCAATAGGAACGAAACTTTCCGCAACTCAGGTATCTCTTATCGCCTCATTAGGAATAAGTCAGATTGAAGTTTTTCGCCAGCTGAAAGTAGCCATTTTCTCTACCGGCGATGAACTACAAACTATTGGCCAGCCACTGGCTGCTGGTCAAATCTATGATACTAATCGGCTGGCAATACGTTTGATGTTGGAAAAAATGAACTGCCAAGTGATTGATTTAGGTATTATTGCGGATGACCCTAGCAAACTTTATCAAGCGTTTGAACAGGCGTCTCAACAAGCCGATCTGGTTATCAGTAGCGGGGGCGTGTCGGTGGGTGAAGCTGATTATACCAAGCAGATTCTTAATGAAATAGGCAGCATCAATTTCTGGCAACTAGCAATAAAACCCGGTAAACCATTTGCCTTTGGTAAACTAAAATCTGCCTGGTTTTGTGGCTTACCGGGTAATGCTGTTTCCGCTATGGTTACCTTTTATCAACTTGTACAACCGCTTATTAATCACCTGAGCGCCTTTAGTCAATGGCAAAGCACCCCCTATTTAAAAGCGCGCGCCACCCGCTTGATAAAAACATCACCTGGGCGCCTTGAATTCCAACGCGGAATTGCCAAAGTAAATTCTCAAGGTGATTTAGAGGTAACACCAACGGCACAACAGGGTTCACATATTTTGAGTTCTTTTAACCAAAGTAACTGTTTTATCGTTTTAGCGCAAAATCGTGGCCAGGTTAACGCGGGTGAGTTAGTTGATATTGAGTATTTTAATCATTTATTAATAAGTGAATAAGCATGGCTATTGAATTATCTGACCAAGAAATACTGCGTTATAATCGCCAAATTATTTTACAAAACTTCGATTTTGACGGACAAGAAAAATTAAAAGCAGCGAAAGTCTTGATTGTCGGAGTGGGTGGTTTAGGTTGTGCCGCTGCTCAATATTTAACGGCCGCAGGCGTTGGACAACTGACCCTGCTGGATTTTGATACGGTCTCCCTATCAAATTTACAACGACAGATCCTATATAACACCCAATCTATCGGTAGTGCAAAGGTTGACTCGGCCAAAACCACATTACTTAACATTAATCCGTATATAAAAATTTCTACCATTAATAAAAAATTAACAGAACATGAACTTAATACTTTAATTAAGCAGCAAAATGTGATTGTCGATTGTACGGATAATGTGGCAATTCGCGAGCAGCTTAATCGCCTATGTTTAACGCTAAAGCGCCCATTAGTCTCCGGCGCCGCTATTCGCATGGAAGGACAACTGGTGGTATTAACTTATCAAGATAATACTCCCTGCTATCACTGTTTAAGTCGTTTATTTGGTGAAGATAATCTCTCCTGCATCGAAACTGGCGTTATGTCTCCACTGGTTGGTATTATTGGTAGCCTGCAAGCGATGGAAACACTAAAATTACTCACTAACTATGGTCAAATCAACAGCGGGAAAGTGCTATTTTATGATGCTATGTCAACAGAATTTCGCACCATCAATTTAATGCCTGATCCTAATTGTGAAATCTGTCAGCCTAGCCAAAAATAGGCTAATATTTATCGCCGTAGGAGCAGAATAGCGCTTTTGTCACCATCTATTTTGTTAATGCTAACTATGATGGAAACATAGCTCAGTTACAGATCATGATAAGTTTTTACTGATAGTGCCGTGTAGTGCAAGAAACGATCAAGTAAATTGGCCGGATTATCATCAACAATTGCCATATGGCGATATTTTTCTTGTAAAAACTTTTCATCAGCCATTTTTTCTATCATAGCAACTAAGGGTGCCCAATAATCATTAACATTTAATAGTCCACAAGGTTTCGCATGTAAGCCAATTTGGCCCCAAGTAAACACTTCGCTAAATTCCTCCAAGGTACCAAATCCCCCTGGTAGCGCAATGAATCCATCAGCCAAATCAATCATCTTCTGCTTACGCTGATGCATAGTATTTACAATATGGATTTTAGTCAGTCCAGTATGAGAAATCTCACGTTCGACTAATAATTTAGGCATTACGCCAATAACCTGACCACCTTGTTCCAATATCGAATTGGCCAAAACGCCCATAATACCAACGCGACCACCGCCATAGACCAGCGTTATTTTTCTGTTAACCAGCTCAGATGCTAATGCGACAGCCTGCTGTTGATAGATACCACTGGCTCCTACACTTGAGCCACAATAAACCGTTACACTATTTATCTTTCCCACATTATCCTCCATAACTTAAATTGGCTAGTTCCAGCCCCAGCAGACATTAATTAAATCTAACAAACGCATAAATATTTTTCATGTGATTTCTTTTTTAAAATTAACATTTATTATAGTGACTATCCTATTTACAATCGGCAATAAAAAGAATATTTGTTTAATTATCTTTTATGTAATAATTACTCAATATCATTAAGTAAATCTTGCTGTTACTGAGTTTTTATTTAATTTTCTAACATTTATTTGGTTCTATATTTATTGAGGTTACCTCCAGATGTCATTTGTCTTAAATCAAAAGCGTAAGACGCTGTTGCCAGTATTATTGTTGCTCTTTGCAATGATATCAATACAAAGTGGTGCTTCATTAGCCAAAAGTCTATTTCCAACTATCGGTGCACTTGGCGTAACGGCTTTAAGACTATTTTTGGCAACGATTATTCTATTTATAATTTTTAAACCCTGGCGAAAAAAGTTACGTGGACATTCATTAAAACATTTACTTATTTATGGTATCTCGTTAGGTTCAATGAATTCGCTGTTTTATCTATCGTTAGAAAGGATCCCGTTGGGGATTGCCGTTGCGTTAGAGTTCACCGGCCCTTTAGCTGTAGCAATGTTCTCATCTCGCCGGGCGATTGATTTTGTTTGGATATTAATGGTTATTGTTGGATTAGGCTTTCTACTACCGATTGGAAACAGTATTAATAGTTTAGATCCTGTTGGTGTTGTTTATGCATTAGCTGCCGGTATTTGTTGGGGAATGTATATCATCTTTGGTCAGCGGGCTGGGGCAGGTTATGGCTCAGCAACAGTCGCTTTAGGTTCGTTTATCTCGACATTGATTTTTTTTCCGGTTGGCCTTCTCACCGTTGGCATCGCGCCTCTATTTGATCTGTCAATTCTACCCATTGCACTTGCAGTTGCTATTTTGTCAACCGCCTTCCCCTACACGCTTGAAATGTTTGCGCTAACACGCATGCCGGCGAAAACATTTGGTACCTTAATGAGTTTGGAACCGGCAATGGGGGCTTTTATGGGCATGATATTTCTTAATGAACACTTAACGTTAACCCAGTGGTTCGCGCTATTTTGTATCATTGGCGCATCAATTGGTTCAACATCAACCATGAAAACAAAAAGCGAAACGGTCGAAATTAATTAAGTCGTTCTTCTCGTTCAAACAGTGTGAATACAAACCTATATTCACACTGTTCTTGTTGCTAATTTACCTTGCATTCCTATTTTTTATCGCCATATTTATAATTGTAAGTAATAAAATAACGCTTACATCAATATTACCTATCAATTTAATAGGATCAAATGATAAGACTATTGATCAATAATAAGCTATTTTTTAGATAAAGTATTAATACATTATTTGATATAACGGGAGCGTAATAATGAGCACAGCTAAATTAGTTAAAGTACCGAAAATTGATTTACTCTATACCCGTAATGATGTTAGTGACAGTACTAAAAAACACGTTATTTCTGTTTTAAATCCGCTAGTTGCCCAATTTATCAATCTTTCATTAATGACCAAACAAGCGCATTGGAATCTGCGCGGTAGAAACTTTATTGCGGTTCATGAATTATTAGATGAATTTAATTCCTCTATTTTAGAGCATCAAGATGAATTAGCTGAACGTGTGGTACAAATGGGCGGTACGGCGATGGGCACGATAGAGTATGTGCATGACCATACCCCACTAAAAGCATACCCAACCAATATTCACGATGTACAAGATCATTTGAAAGCCTTGGCTGATCGCGCTGCGGTGGTGGCAAATAATGTTCGTAAAGCGATTGGTGAAGTTGGTGAAGTTGATGCGGAAGATATTCTTACCGCTGCTTCACGTGATCTGGATAAATATCTCTGGTTTATCGAAGCAAATATTGAGAAATAACCAATGTAAATTTGATAACTATATAAAAATAAAATGTCGTCATTTAGCCACATAAGAGTGTGGCTTTTTTTATTTTTTCTATCCACTTAATATCAATCAATTATTTTACTATAATTATCAACATAGTTTGCAATCAACAAGGATATTTATGGATATTGTCGTTAAAGACGCTAATGGGGCATGCTTAAGCGATGGGGATAGTGTGCAAGTTACAAAAGATCTCAAAGTTAAAGGAACATCAAAGACCTTAAAACGAGGCACGGCAATAAAAAACATTCGCCTAACGCAAAATAAAGATGAAATTGAGTGTAACGCAGAAGGCATTAAAGGTTTAGTGTTAAAAACCTGCTTTCTGAAAAAAATTAACTAATTTCAATCAGGAGTAATAAGTAGTAGATAATAATACTGGTTACTCCGTTTTCTTCGTTGGTATATTGGATATTTCCGGTTCAATAATCGGAAATACCGGTAATGAAGCTAATAGACGAGCACCATACTTTTTAGTCCTTAGTCGCTTATCATAGATAATAATCTCACCATAACAATTATTACTACGGATCAAGCGGCCAACTTGCTGAATTAACGTAAACGAGGCGCTTGGCAAACTTTGTACTTCAAATGGATAAAGTTTTAACGTTTTTAACCATTCATTTTCTGTAATGATAATCGGGTTTGTAATCGGAGGAAAAGAGATTTTTTGAATATGTATTTGTGACAAATAATCGCCTTTCAGATCCAATCCTTCAGCAAAGGATTGCAAGCCAACTAATACGCTAGTGAGTCCTTGATCAACACGTTGGCAATGGGTTTCTACCAAGCGATAGCGCGGTTTATCTCCTTGAACCAACAATTGGCTGCGTAACTCACCAATCTGATGTAAAAAGCCTTCCATTGCACGTTGACTACTAAACAAAAATAGGATGCCGCGATGTTTTCCGGACTGGAGTTGTTGTTTAAAATAAGCAGCCATTTCCGCTAAATGTAATATTTCATTTTGCAGGGTCGGTTCAATTGACATTTTAGGGATCACTAACCGCCCCTGTCGAACATGATCAAAAGAAGCATCTAAGCTAACAAAGCGATCATCCTCACGTTCATTTAATCCTGTTAGCTCCGTGAAACGGCTATAACTATCTAATGAGCGCAAAGTGGCTGACGTCACTATGATGTGAGGAATATTTTGCCATAACAGCTTTTCTAATTGTTCACTAACCCTTATACCGGCACAATGAAAATAGTAATGTAACTGATTTTTGTCATAATGACGGCTCAACCATTTGGATACCGGCGCATTTGATGAAGTTTCACAACCCGCTAAACGCCAAAGTTTAACCATATTTTGCCAGTAACTGAGCATCTTACCACTGATTAGCAGGCTACGATGCAAACTAGCTGCATCATGTTTGCCACTCTGTTCAGACAAGTGATCGACTATTTTTTCAGTAAGTACCACCAAATCTTGACTAAGCTGTAAAAGCTGTTGGCAACAAATATACAATTCCGGCGGTAATTGGCCTAATTTAAATAGATAAATCGGATCCTGGCTTTTGTCTGGTAATAAACGCTGAGTGATTGTCATAAGCTGGTTGAAGCAATCAATTAATTTTTGTCTATGCTGGGTTAAATGGTTCGCTTTGGCCAGTTTTGGCGGTTTAACTGGGCGGTATTGGCTCAAATAGTACTCGACATGACGCACAAAATTATCTAGCTGCGCCGTCAAATACGCTAAAGTAATATTCCCTTCAACTTCTAAACTATCGCGTGCCACATCAGCGATATGATGCCCTTCATCAAGGACTAACAACATCTTTTTAGCCTCAGGTAACACCGAGCCACTTTCCATCGCCGCCATCACCAACGCATGATTAGTGACAATGACATCAACTTGCTCAATTTTCCATCTTGCCAAAAAAAAGGGGCAGCAATGATAAAACTGACAATTTCTGGCTAAACATCCGACTTTATCAGTACTAATTTTTTGCCATAAACTATCATCTAACGCGGTTTTATAATGATCTCTGACCCCATCCCAGAGACCAGCCATAAAATCAGCATGTAACTGCTGACAAGCAGTTCGCTCTTGTTCACTTGTTACCGACATCTCCTGTTGCACTAAAAGCGTCAAGTCCATTTGCGGTTCATCCACTGCACAGATAGCGGCCAGATTGCGTGGACACAGATAACGTCTGCGGCCAAAAATAGCGATAAATCGTAGTTTAGGAATAATTTTAGCTAACAAAGGAAGATCTTTATGCAAAATTTGATCTTGCAAAGCAATATTTGCCGTACTAATGACTAAAGGCTTATTTTCTGCCCGACTAATCGCAATACCGGCGATTAAATAAGATAGTGTTTTACCTACCCCGGTCGGTGCTTCAATAACCAAATGACGTCCTTGTTCACCTGATAATGTCTTTGCAACTTCGGCGATCATCTGTCGTTGGGCAATACGTGGCATAAAGCCATCAATAGAAGTTGATAACGATTTGTACCAAAGACTTATTTGGTTTTTAATTGCGTTAGTTAGCGCCATAGAAATCTTATATAAAAATATCAACCATTCGGTTGATGAGTATAAAACGATAAAATTTAATTTATCATAGTGTTTTATCAATAGGATAAAAATTTAATCTACGTTTAATTTCTCACTGAAAATCGATATACTATTTTTAATTAACACGCAACCATAAGTTATTGTTTATAATAGAAGGGTATCATGTACGAAGCATTTTTTGTTAGCCCGCAATGGCTTCATCAACGTTTAACTAATGAAAATATTATTCTAGTTGATGCTTCTGCACCGCCACCAACCGACCCAACTGATTATCAACAACGCTATTATCAAGAACATATTCCTGGTGCACAATTTTTCAATTTAGATATCGTCGCTGATCAAAGTAATAATCTGCCTCATATGCTGCCGGATGAAATAACTTTCACTCATGCCGTTGAGCAATTAGGTATTAGCAATCATCATCAAGTCGTTATTTATGATCAAGGCGCACTATTTTCTGCACCACGCGCCTGGTGGACGTTTAAAACATTAGGCTGTAATAATGTCAAAATTTTAACCGGTGGGCTACACGGATGGAAAAAAGCTGGCTATCTGCTCGATTCAGGCATGCCTACGGTGCGTCAAAGACAACATTTCACCGCTAAGTGTATTCCTGAACAAGCTTTATCACAACAGCAAGTCATTGCTCTACTTCAACAACCTAATGTTCAATTTATCGATGCACGCCCAGCTGCCCGTTTTAACGCACAGCAACCAGAGCCACGTCCAGGATTGCGGATGGGACATCTGCCAGGCAGTAAAAATGTTCCTTGGGATTGGTTAGTCAATGAAGGTTGTTATAAATCCCCAGAAGCGTTAAAAACGATTTTTGCCAACCAACAAGTTGACATCACACTGCCTACGGTAATCAGCTGTGGTTCTGGTATGACTGCCGCTGTAGTATTACTTGCTTTAATACTTTTGGGTAATAAAAATGTCAAACTTTATGATGGCTCTTGGGCTGAATGGGGCCAAGATAATGGATTACCGATTGAAATTAACTAAAATAAAAACATAACTACCAATTAGCAGTTATGTTTTTATATGAGAAATGCTTATTATCTTTAGATAAGTGGGCTATGGGCGGCCGACCATTCCGGCAATAAAAAGGACCACGATAGCGCCAATTACCGCAACAATAAAACTGCTTAAATTAAAACCATCTACTTTGCCTTTACCAAAGAAGGTACTAATATATCCGCCGACAACTGCACCGACAATACCGAGGATAATGGTCATAATAATCCCCATATTGTAAGCACCTGGCATGACCCACTTAGCAATAATACCAGCGATCAAACCAAAAATAACCCAGGACAAAATACCCATACACACCCTCCGAAATATCCAACATATTAAATAAGTTAAAAAACTAACTTGCTAACATTTCAAATATATGAACACTTTTTAGTAAAGAACCTAACCGCCAGAAATGCAAATAGATAAGCTATTTTTTATAAAAAATTTGTGATAATCATTTTATATTAATTGATTAGGAACTTTATAATATATTGTATTTGATAATTTTTTTTCGGTATGTTGTGACAAGTCAACAAAAAGTATGACGTTCAATTATATTAGCAATATCGGCCGATTTTTTCACTACTCGGATCTGATTAAATAATTCAGCCGCTTCAACATATTTTTTGCGCAAATAACCTAGCCACTGTTTAATACGCGCTGTGTGATATTGACCAGTATCACCTTGTTTTTCCAGCTGAATGTATTTAAACAAAAGTTGCATAACCTGCGACCAAGCCATCGGTTCAGTTTGATATTTGATTACCTGAGCTAGGTTAGGAACATGTAATCCACCGCGGCCAATCATCAGCGCGTCACAGCCGGTTATAGTCCTGCACTCATTTGCACTACACCAATCCCAAATTTCGCCGTTGGCGATAACTGGTATCGTTAATTTTTGTCGTATCCGGCCGATAGTTAGCCAATCAATTTTTTCTGCCCGATACCCCTCAGCCTTGGTTCGGCCATGAATAATAATTTCTGTCGCGCCAGCCTGTTGCACGGCATCAGCAATCTCAAATGCCAGACAGCGATCATCCCAACCTAATCTAACTTTTACTGAAGTCGGCAAATTAGCGGGTACCGCCGCCCGAATTGCCTTAGCCGCCTGGTATATCCGTTCAGGATCCTTTAATAGTGTCGCCCCGCCACCATGGCCATTGACTGTCGGCGACGGACAACCACAATTAAAATCCACGCCCCAAGAGCCTAATTCTACTGCTCGAGCCGCATTTTCCGCTAACCATTGCGGATGCTGACCAAGTAACTGAATACGCACTAATGTGCCCGATACGGTTTTACTAGCTTGATATAATTCAGGGCAAATCCGATAAAATGCTTTGGCTGGCAATAAACTATTAACTACCCGCAAAAATTCCGTTATGCAAAGATCGTATTCGTTAACTTCAGTTAATAACTCACGCACTAAAGAATCGAGAACCCCCTCCATCGGGGCAAGTAATATTCGCATTTATCCTCTACCTGGATTTCTTTGGTGCTAATGTTTTATTATCAACGTTACGAGTTGTCCGTTGTTTTAATGATTGACCATTAGCATGAGAGGCTTTTGCTGCCGAATGGCGTCGATGTTGTTTGTTTGCCGGTTTTTTTTGCGGCATTGGTTCTGGTTTAATAGTCGGATCAGGTTCATAACCTGCCAATGCCATACGCGGGATACTCTGTTTTAATAATCGCTCAATCGCTGTTAATAAACTTTGCTCATCAATAGCAACTAGCGAAACGGCCAAACCAGTCGCGGCGGCGCGTCCAGTACGTCCAATACGATGCACATAATCCTCTGCCACATTAGGTAATTCATAATTTACCACATAAGGTAACTGTTCAATATCTAATCCCCTAGCAGCAATATCAGTTGCTACCAACACTCGAATAGCGCCTGATTTAAAATCCGCCAGAGCTCGCGTGCGCGCACCTTGACTTTTATTGCCATGAATTGCCATCGCCTTAATCCCATCTTTAATCAGATGTTCAGTTAAACGATTAGCCCCGTATTTAGTTCGGGTAAAAACTAATACCTGCTGCCAGTTTTCGCTACCAATTAGATAAGAAAGCAATTCTGCTTTACGTCGTTTATCAACAAAATGAATAAGCTGCTTGACCTGCTGTGAGGCGGAATTACGCGGAGCCACTTCCAATATGGTCGGATTATGCAGCAAACTATTAGCCAATTGTTTAATTTGGTTAGAAAAAGTGGCAGAAAAAAGTAAATTTTGCCGTTTTGGCGGTAATTTATTTAATATCCGTCGTATATCATGAATAAATCCCATATCTAACATCCGATCGGCTTCATCCAATACTAAAATCTCAACCTGTGACAGGCTAACAGCATTTTGCTGTACCAAATCAAGCAAACGACCGGGTGTGGCCACTAAAATATCAACTCCACCCCGTAATTTCATCATTTGTGGGTTAATGCTAACACCACCAAAAACGACCAACGATTTTAAACGCAAAAACTGACTATAATCACGTACATTTTGACCAACCTGAGCAGCTAATTCACGGGTCGGTGCCAATATTAGTGCCCGCACGGGTTTTTTACCTTTTACAGCAACGGGCGTCTGACTAAGATGTTGTAATATAGGTAAAACAAATCCTGCGGTTTTGCCGGTTCCTGTCTGTGCACTGGCCAACAGATCTTTTCCCGCTAATATTGCTGGTATTGCCTGTTGCTGAATTAAAGTCGGCTTTTCATAACCAACCTCTTTAATCGCCGATAATATCTCTACAGATAAACCCAATGAGTTAAAACACATAAATATAAAATACTCCAAATTTCATTTGACTTAATTTCAGTCAACTGAATATAAAAACCACCACGATAAACTACTAAAACAATAGCGGTTGATGACAGTAAAGTAACTGTTTATTGGCAATCGCTATCACCGAGTAATCAAGACTAAATAAAATAATTCACATAAATTCATCAAATAACAATTAACCTGATAAAATTAATTATGCATAACCTTATTTTATTCCATTTTGTTGAACTATTTTAAGGATGCTATGAAAAAAAATCTGCGCTTATTATCTATTGCTATCATCTGTCTATTTATGGCTATTATAGTAGCTGGATACTACTACTATCAAACCCAGCAAAATAAGGCGCTCATTTTGTATGGTAACGTTGATATTAGAACGGTTAATTTAAGCTTCAGAGTCAATGGTAAACTTCAAACACTGAATGTAGATGAAGGAGATAAAATTAGCGCCGGTCAGATCTTAGCTTCACTTGATAAAACACCCTATCAAAATAATTTGCAACGCGCGACAGGTAGCCTTGCTAGCGCAAAAGCTAAATTAGATATGCTTGAAAGTGGTTATCGTAGCCAAGAAATTGCCCAGGTTGAAGCTGAAGTAGCACAAAGGCAAGCAGCCTGGAAATATGCTGATAGTTTTTACCACCGCCAACAAGGGCTTTGGACGCAACGCGTAATTTCCGCCAATGACTTAGAAAACGCAAAAAACAATCGAAACCAAGCGCTGGCAGCGCTAAATGCAGCAAAAGATAAATTAAATCAATACCAGACTGGCTATCGAACTGAAGAAATCGCCGCCGCACATGGTGAATGGGAGCAGGCAGTTGCCGCATTAGCGCAAGCAAAACTCGATCTGGAAGATACGATATTAACCACACCCTCGCCAGGTACTATTCTAACCCGAGCCATTGAACCAGGGACTATCCTTACTGCCGGTAGCACTGTTTTTACCGTTTCGTTGACCCGACCTGTCTGGGTTAGAGCTTATATCAGTGAACCCCATCTGGGGCAAGCAATACCTGGACGAGAAATATTACTCTATACCGACAGTCGTCCAGACCAACCCTACCATGGAAACATCGGTTTCGTCTCACCAACCGCAGAGTTTACGCCAAAAAGTGTACAAACAGCCGATTTACGTACCGATTTAGTTTATCGTATTCGGGTCATTGTCAATGATGCTGACGATATGTTGCGCCAAGGTATGCCGGTGACACTTCATTTTACAGAAAAAAAACAGTAAGGCTTAATGAATGGTCACAGCTATTGATAAGATAATTTTGACTGAAGTCGAGAAACGCTTTGCTGGCTTAGTTTCACCTGCGCTGGCGACACTGACCACTGAGATCACTGGGGGTTCAGTTACTGGCTTAGTTGGACCTGATGGCGCAGGAAAAACCACACTACTACGGATGCTTGCTGGTTTATTAAAACCCGATAGCGGTAATATCACTGTTATGGGCTTAGATCCTATCCGTCAAGGTGTTGAAGTTCGTCGTCATCTTGGTTATATGCCACAAAAGTTTGGTCTTTATGAAGATCTTACTGTACAAGAAAATCTGGATTTATATGCTAACTTATGTGGCGTGATGGGTGAAAGTCGGCAAAAAATCTATCAGCAATTGCTGGATTTTACCGACCTTACTCGTTTTACCCAACGGCTGGCTGGTAAATTGTCTGGTGGCATGAAACAGAAACTTGGGCTGGCTTGTACATTAATTAGTCGGCCGAAAGTTCTGTTGTTAGATGAACCTGGCGTGGGAGTTGATCCTATTGCTCGTCAAGAGCTTTGGCGCATGGTACATGAACTTGCTAGTGATGGTATGCTGATCCTGTGGAGTACATCCTATCTAGATGAAGCTGAACAATGCCGAGATATTTTACTGTTAAATCAAGGGCAACTTCTCTATCGGGGGATCCCGCAAACATTAACTAACAAAATGGCTGGACGCTCATTTTTACTCCAAGTTCCAGCCTCACAACGCCGGGCATATTTACAAGAGGCACTATTATTACCGCAAACTACTGACTGTGTTATTCAAGGGCATTATATTCGCGTGATCTTGAAAGAAAACAGCCAGCAAAGGGATTTTCTAACCCGTCTGAATTTAGCTAATAGTAAATTAATTACCGCCAAACCGCGCTTTGAAGATGCTTTTATTGATTTATTAGGCGGTAGCCCATCGCAACGTTCTGAGTTGGCAGAAATTATGCCGCAAATTCCTGCTAATCCGTCTGAAACGGTCATTGAGGCACAAAATCTTAGCAAACGATTCGGTGACTTTGCCGCAACAGATAATGTTAACTTTGCGGTTAAACGTGGTGAAATTTTTGGCTTGCTAGGCCCTAATGGCGCCGGCAAATCGACAACCTTTAAAATGATGTGCGGATTAATGGTGCCAACCGCTGGTAGAGCGTTAGTCTTGGGGATGGATTTAAAAATAAGCTCAAATAAAGCCCGCCAACACCTTGGTTATATGGCGCAAAAATTTTCCCTGTACAGTAATTTAACCGTTGGGCAGAATTTAAAATTTTTCTCTGGTATTTATGGTCTTAGTGGCAGTCAGCAACAGCAAAAAATCAGTAGCATGATCAATGCCTTTAATTTAGATTCGATACTGAAACAAACCACCGATGAATTGCCATTAGGTTTCAAACAGCGACTCGCTTTAGCCTGCGCGTTAATGCATGAGCCTGACATTCTTTTCTTAGATGAACCCACATCAGGCGTAGATCCTCTCACGCGAAGAGAATTTTGGTTACATATTAACGGGATGGTAAATAAAGGTGTCACTGTAATGGTTACCACTCATTTTATGGACGAAGCTGAATATTGCGATCGAATTGGTTTAGTTTACCACGGTAAAATAATAGCTGCCGGTACACCTGATGAACTAAAAAGCCAAATTGCCACGACAGAAAATCAAGATCCGTCGATGGAACAGGCTTTTATTAGTTTGATACTTAACTATGATCGAGGGAAACAATGAAGCAGACAGAAAAACAATCATCCCATGAAGCGCAATTTTCATGGCGTCGTTTGTATGCCCTGTGTATTAAGGAAAGTAAACAGATCTTACGTGACCCCAGTAGTGCACTGATTGCTGTGGTTATTCCATTAATGCTGCTATTTATTTTTGGCTATGGCATCAATCTGGATTCGAGTAAATTACGGCTTGGCATTCTCGTCAATCAACAAAATAACCAAGTACGGCAATTTGTCGCTACCTTTACCGGTTCTCCTTTTATTGAGGCGACAATTAGCAATAATCGAAAATTACTAATTGATAAAATGCAAGCCGGGGAAATTCGCGGTATGGTAGTGATCCCAGTCGATTTTGCTAATCAGCTTAATCGCCCGTCGGGTCATACGTCGATCCTGGTTATTACCGATGGAAGCGAGCCAAATACTGCCTATTTTGTACAGGCGTATACCAAAGGTATTTGGCAAACCTGGCAACAACAACAAGGCGAAAACGCCGGTTATAATACTACGCCATTAATTGTTCCTGAATTACGCTTCTGGTTTAATCCAGCAGCAATTAGCCAACATTTTATTATTCCAGGGGCAATCAGTATTATTATTACTGTGGTTGGTGCCATTCTGACTTCACTAGTTGTTGCCCGCGAATGGGAACGCGGCACCATGGAAGCTTTACTTTCCACCCAAATAACACGCACAGAGTTACTACTTTCCAAGCTGTTACCCTATCAACTATTAGGCACCTTTGTCATGCTGCTTTGCATGTTAGTCACGGTATTTATTTTACACATTCCTTATCGCGGTTCACTCTGGTGGTTATTTATTATTACCAGTCTCTATCTAGCTACTGCCCTTGGTATGGGGTTACTTATCTCTACCTTAACTCGTAACCAATTTAACGCCGCTATCGTTGCATTAAATGCCGCTTTTTTACCAGCTATAATGTTGTCCGGCTTTATTTTTGAAA
The DNA here is from genome assembly GCF_029873475.1 of Arsenophonus sp. aPb. NCBI lineage: Bacteria > Pseudomonadati > Pseudomonadota > Gammaproteobacteria > Enterobacterales > Morganellaceae > Arsenophonus > Arsenophonus sp. aPb. The sequence continues at coordinate 1,350,215 of NZ_CP123499.1, read as the reverse complement.
TTGATAGTATGCCGTTAGTTATTCAATGGGTAACCTATTTGATCCCGGCTCGTTATTTTGTTAGTAGTTTACAAACGCTATTTCTGGCCGGTGACATTTATTTTGTTCTACTGACCAATTTTCTTTTATTAGTCACGACGGCCATCATCTTTATCGGGCTCACCGCACTAAAAACACGCCGCAGACTTGATTAGGGAGAGAATATGCTGCATCGTCTCTATACACTCATTATTAAAGAGTTACAGTCGCTACTACAAGAACCGCAAACCCGTGCAATCCTGATCTTACCCGTTATTTTCCAAATGATATTATTTCCACTGGCTGCCACTTTAGATGTCACTAACACCACAATAGCTATTTTCAATGAGGATAAAGGCCAAGATTCAATTGAATTAACACAAAGATTGGCAAAATCGACGACTTTCGCTAACGTGTTGCTACTCAATAATTATCAACAGGTTGCTGAAACCATCAATAATCGTAAGGCGCTGCTAGTTGTACATTTCCCGCAAAATTTTAGTGCTCAGCTAGCACAAAGAAAATCGACACCAGTTCAATTAATCCTTGATGGTAGAAATTCCAATAGTGCCCAGATCGCCGCTAATACAGTTAACCAAGTTATTGAAAATTATCAACAACAGTTATCTAACCCGCAGATGGCAAAAAACAATAGCGAATTAATTATTCGCAATTGGTATAATCCTAATCTTGATTATAAATGGTTTATCGTTCCATCTCTGGTAGCACTAATTACCACTATTGGTGTATTAGTCGTCACTTCCTTGTCAATTGCACGTGAGCGCGAACAAGGAACTCTGGATCAGTTATTGGTTTCACCTCTGACCACCTGGCAGATCTTTATTGGTAAAGCGGTTCCAGCATTGCTTATTGCCACCTTTCAAGCCACATTAGTGCTAGTTATTGGGATTTTCTGTTACAAAATTCCATTTTCTGGTTCATTATTTGTTTTCTATAGTACGATGACAATTTACGGTTTGTCTTTAGTCGGTTTTGGCTTATTGATCTCGGCTATGTGTTCAACTCAGCAACAAGCATTTATTGGGGTATTTGTGTTTATGATGCCGGCAGTATTGTTATCAGGCTATGTTTCACCAATAGAAAACATGCCGGTTTGGTTACAAAATTTCACCTGGATCAATCCTATTCGACATTTTACGGATATCACTAAACAAATTTATTTAAAAAATGCCGATTTTGCCGTACTGTGGCATAACTTGTGGCCATTAATTATTATTTCATTATGTACCACAACCCTGGCGTATTGGTTATTTAGTCGAAAAATTGCCTGATTGCCTGATTGCCTGATTGCCTGAATAACAATATAAAAAATCCCGCTAATAGCATCAGCAGGATTTTTTAATAAGACAGATTAAATTAACGGCGATCGCCAAGAATACGTAACATCATTAAGAACAAGTTAATAAAATCTAAATAGAGTGTCAATGCACCAAGAATAGCGTATTTACGCATACCATCTTGATCACGACTATCAATTTGGCTGCCCATGTCTTTTAATTTCTGTGTATCATAAGCCGTCAAACCTGCAAAGATCAATACACCCGCATAGGTGATAACCAAGGTTAAGCCAGAACTTTGCAGCCAAATATTCACTAATGAGGCAATAATTAGCCCGATTAGTGCCATAAATAAGAAGCTACCCATGCCACTTAAGCTGCGTTTGGTTGTATAGCCATAAAAACTAAGTGCACCGAACATAGCAGCGGTGATAAAGAAAGTGCTAGCGACAGAAGCGCCAGTATAGGCAACTAATACCAGAGAAATCGTTAGGCCTGTTAGCGCCGAGTAGAGCATAAACATTGCCGTTGCCAGCCCTGCGCTCAATTTAGGCAACAGAAATGACAACCCAATGACTAATGCAAATTCAGCAATAATGAGGCCTATCAATACCCAACCATGCGTTGCCAGATACATAATAATATTACTATTATTAATTGCATACCAAGCAACAAACGCAGTTAATAACAAACCTACCGTCATCCAGCCGTATACTTGCGCCATATAGGCTTGAATACCTGCGCCAGCGCGCTGGACGATCGAATCATTTTGACGTTCAAATCGATCCATGATGATTACCCTCATCACTTGCGTTAAAGATAAAGCTATTTAATAAACTAGATAGCTCAGTAAACTTAAGTTAAGTCTATCATAATTTCTTACTAAAACCATGGTTTGATATGAGCAAATAAATGAAGGTTTTACATTACTTTTACTTTATTGAGCTAAACTTCAATAAATTGAAATAAATTCAATAAAAATTGGCTTACCAACGCTCAAATGCGGCTTGATCACTCAGTCTGGCCTCAACCCAACGGCTGCTTTGCCCTTGAGTCAAATGCTCTTTTTTCCAAAATGGCGCTTTAGTCTTCATATAATCCATTATAAATTCGGCGGCTGAAAAGGCACTGCTACGATGCCCGCTGGTAACACCAACAAACACAATTTCCTCGCCCGGTTGTAAAGTACCAACTCGATGGATAATACAGATACGTTGCAATTGCCAACGAGAACGTGCTTCATTAGCAATATCCTGCAACGCTTTCTCTGTCATAACAGGATAATGCTCAAGAGTGAGGGTTTTTATATTATCACCCAAGTTATGATTACGCACTTTACCAGTAAAAGTTACCACCGCCCCATCATCCTGACATTGGGCTAACCATTCATACTGCTCACCTACATTAAAATTCGCTTGTTGAATAACTAGCCGTGTATCTGTCATTTATCCTCCCGTTATCGGTGGAAAAAAAGCGATTTCATCGCCAGCAGTTAATGGATGATCTGGCTGTACAAAGGTATGATTGACCGCAAAAAGCAGTTTTTTCTTTTCTAGTGCTAATGCCCAGCGCTCACCACGTTGGCTTAATGCATTACGTAATTCTTCTACCGTCGAATAGCGATGTTCTAACTCTAATCTATCGGTGCCGGTCAATTCACGGACTTGGGCAAAAAAAAGCACTTTAATCATCACGTTATCCTAAAATCAGCGGATTTACCGCCCGTTTTTTCCAATAACCTAACCGAACTAATTACCATATCTTTTTGCACCGCTTTACACATATCATAAATGGTTAATGCGGCAACTGATGCGGCAGTTAGCGCTTCCATTTCAACACCAGTCTTACCCGATAACCGACAATACGACTCAATTCGGATGCGATTAGCGCTTAATTGCGCTTCCAGTATAACTTCCACTTTACTGAGTAATAGCGGATGACAAAGCGGGATCAAATCCCAAGTTTTTTTGGCGGCTTGGATACCGGCAATCCGCGCAGTAGCAAAAACATCACCTTTATGATGACTAGCACTGATAATCATATTAAGTGTCTTAGCATTCATTGTTACAAATGCTTCTGCTCGTGCTTCACGAATGGTTTCCGCCTTTGTGGCCACATCCACCATGTGTGCCTCACCCGCTGAGTTGATATGGGTTAATTGAGACATGGTAAGCTCCTTAGAATGACTAAAAATTCCATTTATCCTCCAATAATGGAAAGGTTTGACGTGATACCACTATCACCTTGATGAAGAAAATGGCTTTCACGTTTTAACTGTAATTCTGCCTGAATACGCGCTTTCAATGCCTCCGATTGGGATGCATTAACTAATAAATCACGTAAAATAATACTGCGTTCGCCAAATAGACAGAGATGAAGATGACCAATAGAAGAGACACGTAAGCGATTACAATTTTGACAAAAATTCTTCTCATAGGGCATGATTAAACCAATTTCACCACAATAATCAGGGTGCTTAAATACCTGGGCAGGGCCATCACAACGATAGCGTGGTATTTGTTGCCAACTTTGTTCTAATAAGCGCCGACGAATTTTTTCACCTGAGACATGATGACGATGAAATATTTTACCACTCTCACCGGTTTCCATTAATTCAATAAATCGCAGTTGAATTGGCCGCAGTTTGATCCAGTTTATAAAACTCACTAAATTACTGTCATTGATATTTTTCATCAACACAACATTAACTTTTATTTTGGCAAAACCAGCCTCCAATGCCGCATCAATCCCAGCCATTACTTGAAAAAACTTATCTTGCCCGGTAATAGCTAAAAACTGTCGTGGATCAAGGCTATCAACACTTACATTAATGTCGGTTAAACCTGCACTTTTCCAATGGCTAACATTTTTGGCCAGCCGATAACCATTGGTCGTTACTGCAATTTTTTTGATCGCCTGGTTTTGTTTGATGGTAGCAATAATGTCAAAAAAATCACGCCGCATGGTCGGTTCTCCGCCAGTTAAACGAATTTTTTCCGTACCAAGCTCGGCAAAAGCTTTTGTTAAATGACCAATTTCTTCTAGCGATAAAAAATCTTGATAACCCTTTGATTGATAACCATTCGGTAGACAATATGTGCAGCGAAAATTACACACATCAGTGATAGATAGTCTTAAATAGTAGAATTTACGGGCAAAAGTATCAATAAGTTGAGTCATAATAACGCCTTTCCAAACACGGGAGATGCAGGCATTTCTACCTCGCACCCTAGTGGCCGATAAGTGCCACGGCCTTAATACCCTATTTAAACCATTAAGATCACAAACTTAGGTAAAAAGGCTAGGAGTTAATAACATCACATACAATAATAGCGTAATGTGATGGTTGCTATAAATAATATTGCTAAATATTTAAAAAAGCGAATAAACGCTTAAATCTATCGCTTGCAATACAATAAGTTAATTAATTAACAGAGAATAATGTAATATAAATAAATGACAAAGTTATTGTTTAATATCACGTTAATTCAATAAGATCGGATATTTAATGATAAATTATGTCAAACCGTGATAAGACAGATAATAAAATAGGGGAAGTGATGCATTATTGCAGTATTCTTAATAAGTTAGGGCAAGTTGTTGCACTAGGAGGTGGTCATGGCTTGGGTCGTGTTATGTCATCTCTTGCGGTCCTAAATTCTCAATTAACGGGTATAGTAACAACAACAGATAATGGCGGCTCTACCGGCCGTATTCGCCGTTCCGAAGGCGGTATTGCCTGGGGAGATACGCGCAACTGTTTAAACCAATTAATTACTGAACCGTCCATCGCTTCAACAATGTTTGAATACCGTTTTATGGGTAACGGTGAACTTGGTGGCCATAATCTAGGTAATTTAATGCTCAAATCGCTCGATCATTTGAGTGTTAGGCCGTTAGATGCAATAAACTTAATCCGTAATCTATTAAAAGTGAAGGCGCATCTTATTCCTATGTCCGAGCAACCGGCTGATTTGCTGGCAATCGATTTGATGGGCAATGAAATCTATGGTGAAGTTAATATTGATCAACTCACCTCTCTGCCACAAAAATTAATGCTATCTCCGCAAGTAAGTAGCACGCCTGAAGCGCTTGATGCTATTTATAACGCTGATTTGATTATCATTGGCCCAGGTAGTTTTTTAACTAGTCTGATGCCTTTATTTCTGATGAATGACTTAACGCAGGCACTACAAGAATGCCGAGCAGCAATTATCTATATAGGTAATCTTGGTAAAGAACTTAACCAGCCTGCTGCCAATATGCAATTAACTGATAAAATTGCCATGATGGAAAAAAGGATCGGCCAACAGAAAATTGATGCCATTATCGTTGGGCCAGCAACCGATACATCAAGCCTAACAGAAAGAATAGTAATCCAACGCAAATTGGCTGCTCAAGATGTCTGTTACCGTCATGATAGAGACTTATTGCGCCAAGCTATTGAAGACATCGCCCAAAAAATTCACCAGCTTAAACCTTTTAATTTATCATCTGCGAATGCCAACTAGCTTCTTGCTTGGCATTCTCCTCGCCCTCAAGGGCGCGGTTTGGCGGCGCAGCGGATAAAATTAGCCTATCTGTTCAAGAGTTGGCAATAAACTGTTCACGTAGTAATTGAATTTGATCGCGTAAACTGGCTGCTTGTTCAAATTCAAGATCTTGCGCATAACGATACATTTGTGCTTCTAACGCCTGAATTTTAAGCTCCAATTCTTTAGCCGAAAGTTTATGATAATCCTCGCTAATCGCTGCTACTTGCGGCTGTTTACGTTTAGCTTTTGCTGATACGGGTGCGCCTACTTGTAAAATATCGCCAACTTTTTTATTTAAACCTTTAGGCACAATTCCATGCTGCTGATTAAATGCGATTTGTTTCTCTCGGCGACGCTCAGTTTCTCTAATCGCTTTTGCCATTGAATCAGTAACTTTATCACCATATAAAATCGCTTTCCCTTTCAGGTTACGTGCTGCACGCCCAATCGTTTGAATTAATGAACGCTCTGAACGTAAAAATCCTTCTTTATCTGCATCTAAAATAGCAACTAACGATACCTCTGGCATATCCAAACCTTCACGTAACAGGTTAATACCCACTAACACATCAAATAAGCCTAATCGTAAATCACGGATAATTTCGACTCGTTCAACGGTATCAATATCTGAATGCAGATAGCGAACCTTAATATCATGTTCTTGCAGATAATCGGTCAAATCTTCTGCCATTCTTTTAGTTAAGGTTGTTACTAGCACTCGCTCATTTACTGCTGTACGTAGATGGATTTCAGACAATAAATCATCAACCTGAGTAGCAACTGGACGAACCTCAATTTCTGGATCGAGCAAGCCTGTTGGCCGGACAACTTGCTCAATAATTTCATTAGCCGATTTTTCCAATTCATATTTACCTGGCGTGGCAGAAATATAAATTGTTTGCGGGGAAAGTGCTTCAAATTCCTCAAAACGTAACGGGCGATTATCCAACGCAGAAGGTAAACGAAAACCATATTCTACCAATGTCTCTTTACGGGAACGATCACCACGATACATACCGCCAATCTGTGGAATGGTGACATGAGATTCATCAATAACTAATAAGCCATCTGCCGGTAAATAGTCAAACAGCGTAGGGGGTGGTTCACCAGTTGCACGGCCTGAAAGATAACGTGAGTAATTTTCAATACCGGAACAATAACCCAGTTCATTCATCATCTCTAAATCAAACTGAGTACGCTGGGTTAACCGCTGCTCTTCAACCAATTTATTACTTTCCAATAGCAATTTACGTCTTTGTGCCAATTCGGTTTTAATCTGCTCCATGGCTTCAAGGATACGTTCACGCGGCGTGACATAATGGGTTTTGGGATAAATGGTAAATCTTGGTACATTATGTTGGAGCTGGCCGGTTAAGGGATCAAAAAGCGCCAGCCGTTCTACTTCTTCATCAAATAATTCAACCCGTAGCGCATATTCATCTGATTCAGCAGGAAAAATATCAATCACTTCCCCTCTAACTCTAAATGTACCACGTTGGAATGCTTGATCATTGCGGCTATATTGCAAATCTGCCAGGCGGCGTAAAATAGCCCGCTGGTCAATAATCATCCCTTTGGTTAAATGAAGCATCATTTTTAGATAGCTATCAGGATCACCTAAACCATAAATCGCTGACACTGAAGCAACAACAATAACATCACGTCTTTCAAGCAGTGCTTTAGTGGCAGAGAGTCGCATCTGTTCAATATGTTCGTTAATGGAGGCGTCTTTTTCAATAAAGGTATCGGAACTTGGAACATACGCTTCAGGTTGATAATAATCATAATAAGAAACAAAATATTCCACCGCATTTTCAGGGAAAAAAGCCTTCATTTCACTATATAATTGTGCTGCCAGCGTTTTATTGTGAGCCATCACCATTACCGGGCGGTTAACCTGCTCAATCACATTAGCGATAGTGAATGTTTTACCCGATCCGGTGACACCAAGCAACGTTTGATGAGCCAATCCATCATTAAGGCCATCGATTAATTTCTTTATTGCTTCGGGCTGATCACCCGCAGGTTGAAACTCAGCATGCAATTTGAAGACTTTACTCATCTAACCCTCTCTACTAAAAATATTTCTTTATCATACTGGATAAAAAAACAGTTTCAATGACAGCATAAATAAAAAATTAGCTTAAATTAAAACAAATCATTTACATATATTTATTATTTTAATAACTTAGTTATCCCCAAGCTTTTTTTGATGTTTAATTATATTTTATATTTTATGCTAATTAGCTAATATAAAACTTTATTATATATCATTTCAGACTTGATTTTATATAACTTGTTAATATTTATATAATTTTACTTGAGAGCCGAGAATGGCATCAACGTCACACCAAGCCTCACCCCATCTTGGTTAGAGGCACTTTTCTAGATCTAATACACAAGGTTATCCACAGGAATAGTGGATAACTCAAGAAATTCTTTTAGGCATCAATAGTTGTAAGATTTTCACTTGAGAATTAGCAAAAAATTTTTGCCAGAAAAATAATTAAAAAAAAATTTTTTGTATAAGAAAAAAAATGAAAAATAGCATTTCATTTGTTACAATTTAGCTAATTCAAGCAAAATATAGCTAAAATGGCATCATACTTCAGCCTCAAAATTATTCCTGTTACAGTAGGTTACCTATATTGACAAATTTGCCAATAGGATGAGATTGCCAATCCGACAAATGCGGAATAACACCTAAACAGGGCGCTGACAGGCGCTGCTGTAATGTTAGCAAATAATCTTGTTGATACTGACCCGGTAAAACAATTTCATTAGCCACCCAGCCTGCCAATAATAAACCGCTTTGCTTAATTGCCTGTGCGGTCAATATTGCATGATTGATACAACCTAATTTAACGCCAACTGTTAATATTACTGGCAATTGCTGTTGTTTAACCCAATCAGCCAAGGTTTGCTCAGCACAAAGCGGTGTGTACCATCCACCGGCACCCTCGACAATGATCCAGTCAGCAGATTGTTTTAATTTATTTAATCCTGCTGCCATTATTTGCCAATCAATAAGCTTTCCTGTTAGCTTACTGGCAATATGGGGTGAAGTTGCTTGGGCAAAAACGATCGGATTAACATCATGGTAATTCAGTCTCAGGCTGCTATTTTTTCTTAATAACTGCGCATCTGAATTTCTTAAGCCATCGGTTAATTGTTCGCTACCTGAAGCTACCGGCTTATAACCTGCTGTTTGATAGCCACGAGACGCGGCTGCTTGTAGCAGCGCGCAACTAACAACAGTTTTGCCCACATCTGTATCAGTTCCAGTGAGAAAAAAACATTTATTCACGATATAACATTCCGTAAACAAGTTGATAAGTTAATGGGAATTGCTCATCGACATGAGGATAATGATCAAGGAGTTTAGCTAAATGATTTTTTGTCATTAGACCCTGCTGCTGACGACCATCAATTAGATAAGTCGCGCCAATCCCCTTGAGAGATTGAAGTAAACAAGCAAATGAAGGATAAGTTACATGCCAAGATCGTTGTTCTAAACTATGCCGCCAACCATGACAAGTCCGCTTAACTTGTGCAAAAGTCATAAAAGAATTAATGTGTCGGTTATTATCAACTTTTTGCCAACACTGTTGTAACTCTTGTAATGAGCCATCGACTAAAGTAGAAAAAGCAACTATCCCTCCCTTTTTAGTGATACGATATAACTCACTTAATGGGGTATATAAGTTACTACACCACTGGATAGCAAGATGACTAAAACAGAGATCGACACTTTCATCGGCTAGTGGTAAACACTCCATGTCGGCCTGGATATAACTTTTAGCCACTTGCTTTTGTTGTGCGATTGCTAACATCGATCCAGATAGATCAAGCGCAATAACCTGTTTTCCTGCTAATTGCCACTGCTTACTGAAATAGCCGGTACCACAGCCAGCATCCAGAATCATGTTACCTGGCATCTCAGATAAGCAATCAAACAGATGTTGACCGCTTTGCTGTTGAAATAACGCAATATTATCGTAATTTTTAGCCGCTCGCCCAAAAGCATGCGCAATTGCTTGCTTATTTATCGGCATGGTTGTTAAAAAATTCATTTAACGTTTCCATTAACTGTGCAATATCGGCTAATTGATGATTAGCCGTCAATGTGATCCTTAATCTTGCACTACCCGGCGGCACCGTTGGCGGCCGAATAGCTTGCACCCAAAATCCTCGCTGACGTAAAAAATGCGATAAATGTAAACAACGTTGGTTACTACCAATAATCAGTGGCTGAATGGCACTCGGGGAATTTAATAATGGCAAATTATAGTAATTGGCTAATTGGCGAAAATAGTCAATGTTGCGCTGCAAATTGGCTCTTGATTCATCAGCCTGACGAATTTGCCTAACCGCCTCAGCTAACGCGACCGCTTGAGCTGGTGGCATTGAAGTACTATAAATCAAATGACGGGCATATTGTAGAAAATAGTCAGCGGTGTTTTCATCACAAAGCAATGCGGCCCCACTAAGGCCAAACGCTTTACCAAAGGTTACCACCAGCAGTTCAGGCTTTACCTTATGCAGATAACAACTCCCTCTACCTTCATCGCCGCTAACACCAATACCATGGGCATCATCCACTAATAACCATGCCTGCGCTTGCCTCGCTGAAGCTTGCAATTGGCCTAACGGGGCTCTATCGCCATCCATACTAAATACGCCTTCAGTGACAACCAGTGTTTTACCCGTATGATTGACCGCCAAAAGTTGCTGTAAAGCGTCCGGTTGATTGTGGGCAAAACGTTGTAATGTGGCTGGTGACATCATGGCTGCTTCCAGAATGGATGCATGACTAAGCTTGTCAGCCACAATACGATCATTTTTGTTCATTAAGGCCATGATCACACTTTGATTTACCGCATAGCCGGAAATAAATAACAAAGCACGAGAGTAACCTAACCAATCAGCCAGTTGTAGCTCCAATTGGGCATGGGCGCAACGATAACCGATAACATGACCAGAGCTACCACTACCTGCCCCATATTGGCTTAATCCTGTTTGCCAGGCTTTAATTATGGCCGAATGCTGGCTTAAACCCAGATAATCATTACTGGAAAAATTAACATACTGTTGTTGATCAAAGATTAGGGTACGTGCATCATTTTTTTTAATAATTTGCCGTTGCCGCCACAATGCTTGCTGCTTGCGCATATCCAGTTGATGAGCTAAAAATGTTGACCAATTCATTATAGCGCCGCGTTATAAAATTGGACTGTATCCACCTGCTGCATAACTTCTTGCAGCCGCTCTATTTGCTGCTGATGGGTCAATGCGGTTTCAGTGGCTTGTGGATTAATATTTAGTTTGCGGAAAAGTTGTTGATCTTTATCTTGTTTAGGATTAGCGGCCGTTAATAACTTACAACCATAGAAGAGAGAGTTCGCCCCAGCCATAAAACAGAGTGCTTGCATCTGTTCATTCATCTGTTCACGGCCAGCAGAGAGCCGGACAAAAGAGGTTGGCATCATAATACGGGCAACAGCTATGGTACGAATAAAATCAAAGGCATCGACATCTTCATTGTCTTCAAGGGGGGTGCCTTTTATTTTTATTAGCATATTAATTGGCACACTTTCGGGAACCTGCGGTAAATTAGCTAATTGAACTAATAGCGCTGCCCGATCAGTCACCTTTTCACCTAAGCCGACAATACCACCAGAGCATACCTTCATGCCTGCCTGGCGAACGGTATCAATCGTATCAAGCCGATCCTGATAGGTTCGAGTGGTAATAATCGAACCATAAAACTCGGGTGAAGTGTCTAAATTGTGATTGTAATAATCCAGTCCTGCATCTGCTAGGCGCTGCGCTTGCTGGTCATTTAACTTACCCAGCGTCATACAAGTTTCCAAGCCTAATGCTTTGACTTCTTTCACCATAGTTTCTAGATAAGGCATATCGCGTTCATGGGGATTTCGCCAGGCCGCGCCCATACAAAAACGTGTTGAACCGGCTTGTTTGGCTTGCTTAGCCGATTCGATCACTTGTTTGACTTCTAACAGTCGCTCAGCTTTTAATCCCGTCTTATAGCGAGCACTTTGTGGGCAATATTTGCAATCTTCCGGGCAGGCACCGGTTTTAATTGAGAGTAAAGTACTAATCTGGATCTGTTGCGGATCAAAATGTAGACGATGAACTTGCTGAGCTTGAAAAAGTAATTCAAAAAAAGGTAAATCAAATAATGCTTGTGCCTGGTTAAGCGTCCATGGTTTTTCCATCTTCACCATTCTCTCTCTTGAAACAAAAAGTGTTGCCAGTTTAAATAACCGCGTTATCATGTCAACTAAAATAAATAAAATTAGTTGACCAAACATAATGAAACAAGACGATATTAATTTTGATGCTAAACATATTTGGCATCCATACACTTCAATGACTCAACCAATACCGGCTTATCCTATCGTGAGCGCCTCAGGTGTCGAACTTGAATTAGCCGATGGCAGAAAATTGATTGATGGTATGGCTTCTTGGTGGGCCACTATTCACGGCTATAATCATCCCGTACTCAACCAAGCCGCTTCTCAGCAATTAACAAAAATGTCCCATGTTATGTTTGGCGGCATCACGCATCCGGCAGCAACTGCTTTGTGCCGACAATTAATTGATATAACTGATGATAGATTAGAGTGTATTTTTCTGGCTGACTCCGGCTCAGTAGCTGTAGAGGTAGCATTAAAAATGGCATTACAATATTGGCAGGCACGAGGGGAAACACGCCACCAGTTTATTGCCTTACAAAGGGGATATCATGGTGATACCTTTGGTGCTATGTCAGTTTGTGATCCTGAAAACTCAATGCATAGCCTTTATCGAGGTTATCTGCCAACCCATTTTTTTGTTCAAGCACCACAATGCGGTTTTTATCAACAGTGGCAAGCCGACGATTTGATCCCATTACAAAAAAAGTTAACCGAACAAGCTGGCAAAATTGCTGCCATTATCATTGAGCCGATAGTTCAAGGTGCCGGTGGTATGCGAATTTATCATCCTAATTATCTGACAGCCGTAAGAGAATTATGCGATCACTATGATATTTTGCTGATTGCCGATGAGATAGCCACTGGCTTTGGCCGTACTGGCAAATTGTTTGCTTGTCAGCATAGCGCCATTACGCCAGATATTTTGTGTTTAGGTAAAGCACTAACCGGTGGTTATGTCACTCTGTCAGCCACTTTAACCAGCCGCCATATTGCAGATACCATTAGCCAAGGCAAAGCGGGCTGTTTTATGCATGGACCCACTTTTATGGGCAATCCATTAGCCTGCGCGATCGCCGATGCGAGCATAACATTATTAAGAAATAGCCCATGGCAAAAATGGGTGAAGGACATTGAAACGCAATTGATGGCTGAACTCTTTCCACTACGAGATCAACCCCAAGTTGCTGACGTGCGAGTGTTAGGCGCAATTGGCGTTGTTGAAATGAAAAACCCCGTCAATGTGCCTGAATTACAACGTCATTTTGTGGCTGAAGGGGTCTGGATCCGGCCATTTGGTAAATTAATTTATCTGATGCCGCCTTATATCATTACCGCTGTGCAACTAACTAAGTTAACCGAAGCGATAAAAAAAATAGTTATCAAACTGTAAATTAAAAATAGTTTAGTCTTTAATCAAATGGGTCGTGATCCACATCGGCCCTTTACCAACCGGATAACGCGCTAATGTTTGTAGCGCACCTGTCAGCGCATCTATTTTATACACAGCAATGTGATCAGACTTTTGACCCACGGCTAGCAAAAAATGGCCCGTTTGATCAATATTAAAGCCACGCGGTTGAGTTTCGGTTGCATAAGTCTTCATTGGCGATAATACTAATCCCTCTGCTGTCACTTGAAAATGACGAATAATACTGGCAGAGCGTTCACTTGCATAAAGATGACAGCCATCTGGCGTAATATGGATATCCGCAGCCCAGGGTTTATATTTCGATCCGGCAGGTAGAATGTCACAATTTTGCCTTTGCTGATAAGGTTCACATGCTGAATAAACATTAATTGTGGCATCTAACTCATTTAAGCAATAAAAAGCGTTCTGGTTGGGTGCAAATGCTAAATGACGTGGCCCTGCGCCTTGGTTAGTCGTAATCCGATCAGCAACCTGTTCGGTTAAGTGGCCATTGTCATCAATTGCATAAATGCGAATATGATCTTCGCCTAAACACGGGACAAACAAGCGTGAATTGTCAAAACTTACTCCCGATGCATGGGGATGTTTTAAATCGCCAATAACTTGAATTGCAGGCTGCGCGCTCCCCTGTTGATTAATGGGCAACACCACTAAATTTCCTTGGTGATAGGAGGGAATAAATAGCCAACGACCGAGCTTGTCAATTTCAATATGGGTTGGTGTGGCAGGAATAGCGGTAATGGCCTGTTGGCTGAGTTTTCCTTCGGCTGAAATAAGGTAAGTAATAATGGCAAAATCAGGGCGAATACCAACATAAAGGTGACGACCATCAGGACTTATCTGCATCGGTTGTACTTCACCGGGTAATGTCAATTGTTGCAATAATGTCAGTTTCCCCTTTTTATCCATTGCCCAAACATGAATTTGTTTGCTTTCTGGACTGGCAACATACACTACCTGTTTCATTGATTAACTCCTCAGAAATTATCCGATAAAATAGCCTCCGTTATCATATCTGATTTGATAGCAGATAATCACCCAAATAGTATAAAGGTTAATAAAAAAATTTATTGTTCAGCCAATTGATATCAGTATGTGGAGTGTTTTTATTAATATCACAGTGCAATTAAAGGTTATGTTTAGCGATAATAATTAGCCAACCGACAATCGCCGTTGAATATAGCCTTATTCAAATAAATTTAGTATTCAGATGATAAAAAATTAAATTAAACCCTATAAAAAACCTGTTGTTAAAAAGTAAAATAATAATATTATATAAATATATAAACTCTTTATTTTTGTTAATAAAGATTTTTTACTAAAATCGCAATAACACTAATCAATACAGAGGAGAATGAAAATTTAATATAAATTTCACATTATTTTTTAATATAAGCAACATATAAGCTAACTTTATTTGATCCAGTTCTCTGTATCGATTTTTTTCCATTTTATATAATTATTGTTAGTAATAAATAAAATCAACAAGTCGTGAGCTAAATTTAAAAATAATAAACCGTAAATATTAGGACGAGTAGATTGACACAGTAAAGTGTTAATAGAAAATTAAGGAATAATAATGAAACCCCGCGAAAATTTAATGGTTGACTTAGAAACCATGGGCATGGGCAGTTGTGCTGCCATTGTAGCAATCGGTGCGGTTTTTTTTAATCCAGCGACAGGTGAAACAGGCGCTGCCTTTTATCAAGCTGTCGATCTCTCTTCATCAATGTCTGCCGGTGGTACCGTCAATGGTGAAACCATAAAGTGGTGGTTATGCCAATCCAATGAAGCTCGCGCAACGATTGCCAAAAAAAGTTTACCACTTATTGATAATGTCCTGCGTGAATTACATTTTTGGGCGCGAGAAAATGCCCAAGAACGGATGGATTGTTTGAAAGTCTGGGGGAAAAGCGCTAATTTTGTCTTAAGAGGCGCTTATGAGAGATCACAATTAACTCCTTTTTGGCATGTCGGCAATGATCGTGATGTTCATACTATTATCGATATGGGAATTAATCTTGGCGTTAATGTACAAAATGATCTGTCCATTGATCAAGCGCGAGATAATGCACTCAATTGTGCGCTTTACCAAGTGCATCATGTTGCCAATATTTGGCAAAAAATTATCCAACATGAGGAATGACGAAATATTCCAGTTAATGAAAATTATTAATGACGATTATTAGTTAGTAATAAACTTGCTATTACAGATAATTATTTAATAAAAGCTAGCTAAATAGAAATAGCTAGCATTTGATAACAATAAAAATAGCCTTATATAAATGTCTACCAATCTAATTTAAATTTATCATGTTGGTTAATTTACTTGCTGAAAAATTGTTATTAATATTATTTAGCTTTCATATCCACATCAACAACTTGATAAAAAGCATTTGCGGTGTCAGCAATTGACCAAACACCTAAAATAACCTGATAACCGGTGCGTTGCGGAACATTGCAATCAAAATAAAGTTGATCTTTATCCGGATATGCACCGCCGTCAAAACGCTCACAGAACGGTTTTAAATCAAAAGAGGCACGAGTTAGTGGTGCATTAGGATTCCAATCCTGCTTAGTAATAAAAAACTCCCATTTTTGCGTTTTATGTGGTTGGGTTAAAGTCCAATGAAAGGTGTTTTTACCAGAAGTCAGTGGTACTTTCTTCCAACGATCCACGCTCTGTTCATTGAGTTTATAAAATAATGAGTTATCACCACTGGCTATCTTACCATCACGAGGACCGCTTTGCGGAAAACCTTTTGGCCCTTCAATCGACATAGGATCATATTCAACAGCACCACAGTTGCTATTTTCATGTATCCAACATAGCACTGCTCGGCTTTTAGGTGCAAAAATAAAACCATGTTGTGGTTCAGGCTTAACATTGGCCACGGCTACATTAGCAGCACAGATTAGTGCCAACGGCGCTAATAATAATTTACTTTTCATTTAATTCATCCCGTAAATAGTTTCTATTTTTATCAATTGAGAATATTTTTATATAACATCACTTACAGCAGAGTTAATTATTATGCAGATAAAAATCAAATATCAATTTAATTAATCTATTTTTTGCTTAAAAAAATATTTCATTTAAATATAAAGAAAATAAAAAATTAATATATTAGATTTTCTATGAAAAACAGTGACCAGCTAATAAAAAATAAAATATTGAATAAATTAGAAATATAATTTCATCTCATGTTAGCTAAATTATTTTAGCGTTATAGTTAACAATAATAAACACTGCAATTTACAAATAATCGCTGGCGATAAAACATAATAATGTTAAGCTGCAATTTATAATCTAACGAAAAAAACAGCTAAAAATTAACATTAATTATCATAATAATTTTAAAGACCAATATTAAAAGATGCTATTCCTAAAGCAGCACTTAGTGTTAAAAATGGTTATAGATATCGATTTAAAATCAATCATATTGACATTAAATCAATAAAAATAGCAATTTATTAACTTCTACTTGTCAATTATATTGATTTAAATCTTATTTCCCATATAACAACTTGTTAATAACCCGCCAGGCTAAAAATTTAGCTGATTATTGATATTGAGTTATGTCGCTAGTTTATCATCTATTAGGGTAATTATTTATTTTTACGGGTTTAGTTAACGACTATTATCCGATATGATTAGTGCTAGAAAAATTTATCGGTTTGAACAATTAAGATAAATAATTCACTAAATTGTACTTTTTAAAATTACTGTATAGATTGAATGCTAAATCGCTATTTAATCTGTTTAATGAGGCTGATTTATGTCATACCGCGTCATCGCATTAGATCTTGATGGTACTCTATTGGATCCTAACAAGCAGATCTTGCCACAATCTTTAGCCGCTATAAACCAAGCTCGTCGCCAAGGAATCAAAGTTATTATTGCTACCGGTCGCCATCATGTTGCTATTCATCCATTTTATCAAGCATTGGATTTAGAGACCCCAGCAATTTGTTGCAATGGGACTTATCTCTACGACTATCAGACTAAAAAAGTAGTGGAATCGGATCCCTTATCGGCAGAAGAAGCGACTAAAGTGGTTGCGCATTTACAAGGTACTAATATCAACCACTTGATGTATGTTGATGACGCTATGCTATATCAACAACATAATGATGCTATCGAACGAACATTGAAATGGGCGGATTCATTACCTGAAAATCAACGCCCCAATATCCATAAAATTGATAATTTCAATACGGCAATCCAACAGGTCAACGCTATCTGGAAATTTGCCACTTGTACGCCGGATATCGAGAAATTACGCGTTTTTAGCCAAACTATTCAGCAAGAACTGGAGCTGGCTTGCGAGTGGTCATGGTTTGATCAAGTTGATATTGCTAAAAAAGGTAACAGTAAAGGTGTGCGTTTACAACGTTGGGTCGAATCACAAGGCTTAACGATGCAAGAGGTCATCGCTTTTGGTGATAATTTCAACGATGTCAGCATGCTAACTGCCGCTGGTCTCGGCGTTGCAATGGGTAATAGTTGTGATGAAGTAAAAAAATATGCCGATATAATTACCGAGCAAAATACTGCACCTGGAATTGCTGAAGTGATACAGAAATATGTGCTATAAGGCTGTTTATGCTACTAGCCAACAACCTTTGTTAACAATCATCACTTAATCAACAGATTTAAAGCCGACGAGCTAGCGATAGGCTCTTAACTTGGGCATAAACCCATTTATCCGGCTTTATTTCTAATTCCTCTTTTGCCCAGCGCGTGATCCTTGCCCAGATAAAGTGGCTATCTATTGCTAACTTAACATCCACTTGCTCTGACTCATCAATGCACTCGACGACTTTCGCTCTTAATATATTACGAATAGTCGTTTGTGTTGGTTTATTTAATGTTAAAGAGACGTCTGCGGCATCGATACGGATGCGAACCACTTCACCTAATTGAAATTGCAATTGGGGAAGCCACAACACTTGATCCGATATCGCCACCGATGTCATAGCATAAAGGGTATGATGCTCGATTACCTTAACATTTATGATACTACTTAATGTATCAGCTTGTAACCAGGGGCGTAAAATACTACTCGACCAAATGTCGGCTAACGGCGCGACAGCCTCAATTTTACCCGCTGACATAACAATTACATTATCAGCCAGCCGGACTATTTCATCAAGATTATGACTGACATAGAGAATAGGAATTTGGATATCTTGCGATAACTTTTCCAAATAGGGAAGTAACTCCCTTTTGCGAGGTAAATCTAACGAAGCCAACGGCTCATCCATTAATAATAATTCAGGCGCGGTTAATAATGCGCGGCCAATAGCAACTCGTTGTTTTTCGCCACCTGACAACATAGCAGGCAAGCGCGGCAATAATGTTTCAATACCTAGCAACTGAACAATATCATCAAAATGTGATTGCATTGCTCTGGCCATACCGTATTGCAGATTACCTTTGACGCTATAATGTGGAAAAAGGCGCGCATCTTGAAAAACATAGCCCATTCTACGCATTTCCGCTGGTACAAATAGCCCTTTATCCGTATCAACTAAAACGCGATCATTAAAGATAATTTGTCCTTTATCGGGTCTGGTGAGCCCACCTATTAAGTTGATCAAGGATGTTTTACCAACACCGGAAACACCAAAGATGGCGGTGATCCCTTGCGTTGAAAGTAGGGTATCAACATTGATAGACAAATCGCCTAGCTGTTGTTGAAGACGCAACGCTAACATATTGCCCCCAAACGTTTTCTGCCACAACGAGTTAACCATTCAGACAGGAGTAACGATAGTAAGGCTAAAATGATAGCAATAATACATAAACGAGCAGCGGCCATTTCCGCGCCTGGCGTTTCAATCAGCGTATACATGGCTAATGGAATGGTTCTTGTTTCACCTGGAATATTAGACACAAAGGTAATCGTGGCACCAAATTCACCTAAAGAGCGAGCAAAAGCCAAAACCATACCAACAATAATTCCCGGTACGATTAATGGTAAGGTAATGGTAAAAAAAACCCGCCATGGATTAGCGCCCAATGTTCGAGCTGCTTGCTCAAGGCGTTGATCGACGCCTTCTAATGCTAACCTTATCGCTCTAACCATCAATGGAAAGGCGATTATGGCGGAAGCTAAAGCAGCACCTCGCCAACTGAATGTAAAACTAAATCCAAACCAATTATATAGCGATGCACCAATGACCCCATGGCGACCAAATGATAGCAAAAGTAGATAACCTACCACTACCGGCGGTAATACTAAAGGTAAATGGATCAGACTATCGAGTAATGTTTTGCCGGGAAAATGGCAGCGCACCAATATCCAGGCCATTAATATGCCTAAAGGCAAACTCACCAATACGGCAACACTCGATACTTTTAAACTCAGAATAATAGCTTGCCACTCATATTCACTTAACATGTGCAAAAATCAATTTCCTATAATGGATTAAAACCATAATGTTTAAATATTGCTGCCGCCACCGGTGTTTTTAAATAAGCAAAAAAATCGTTAACTTTAGTAGTTTGCTGATTTTTGACGATTGCCATTGGATATTCGATGGCTTTATAACTGCTGGTTGGGAACATGCCAACCACTTTCACCTTTTTACTCACCCCGGCATCAGAGCCATACACAATGCCTAACGGTGCTTCATTCAGCTCAACCAATGCCATGCCACTACGGACATTATTGGTTCTGGCTAACATAGTCTCAACGGTTTTCCAGGCGCCTAACGCCATTAATGCCTGTTTAGCATAGATACCCACCGGCACATGATCAGGGTCACCAACAGCAATTCGTTCACCATTGGCCAATTGGCGCCAGTCAGTATTTTTGCTAATAGTAACCCGCTTTAATTTTGAATTTATTGGTGCGATAAGGACTAAATTATTGCCTAACAAAGTATAGCGACTAGCATTAGCAATAAGTTGTTTTTGTTGCACATAATCCATCCACTGCTGATCGGCAGAGATAAAAATATCCGCAGGAGCTCCCTGTTCAATTTGTCTGGCTAAGGTTGAAGATGAAGCATAAGCAGCAATAATTTTAATGTTATGATCTTTTTCATATTGCGTTACGATATCATTTAATGCATTGGTTAATGAGGCGGCAGCAAAAACGGTCACTTTATTCTCCGCTGCCCAATTTGATCCACTGACCAAACAAAAAAGTGCCATTGCTGTCACTAATTTAGCAATATATTTTTTCATCATTAATACCTTTTTCATTATTTTATCGTTATATATATCAGGATATAACGAATAAAGAAAGTTGTATGATATCGATAAAATTAAATTGTTTTCGTTAGTAAAAAATAGTGCTAAATAGAATAAATGAATGCAATAACAATTGCTAAACATCTTTTGTTAAAATATAATTGCCGATAAAATAAAAATAATTATATCATATTGATAGTTAATGAAAAAAAATCATATCAATTTTCAATTAGTGGAATTAGTTGATAAAAGATCGGTTATTTTTCTTATCATTAAAATAAAATTATTTATACAAAATAGCTTTATGATTAAATATAAAATATTCACCATCAATGATTTAATAATCATTTAATTAAATCAAATATTACCTCTATTGTTGCTATAATTGTGTCACCTTAAGTTAAATAATGATATGTTTAAAAAATGGTAATCAGTTAATCCTGCCTGAATAAAATAACACAACATTGGACAATCTATGAATGACAAACCATTATCATCGACAGTAAACATAGATCAAGGACAACTCAAGCGAGGTTTACAAAATCGCCACATTCAATTGATCGCTATTGGTGGTGCCATAGGAACCGGATTATTTATGGGCTCAGGCAAAGCCATTTCTTTAGCTGGCCCATCCCTTATAATTATTTATTTAATTATTGGGTTAGTCTTGTTTTTCGTGATGCGCGCCATGGGGGAATTACTGCTTTCAAATTTAAAATATAAATCCTTTAGTGATTTTTGTGCTGAACTATTAGGATCATGGGCCGGCTTTTGCGTTGGTTGGACTTATTGGTTTTGTTGGGTGATCACTGCTATTGCAGAAATTGTTGCTATTACTGCCTATATTGGCTACTGGGCACCTGATTTTCCGCCCTGGCTGACCTCATTACTTTGTATACTGATGTTATTAACCCTTAATTTAGTCTCAGTGTCCTTATTTGGTGAAACAGAATTTTGGTTTGCTATTATCAAAATTATTGCCATTATTTTTCTTATTCTGATTGGCTTAGTATTAGTCATCATCGGCTTCAAAACACCTAGCGGACATATTGCTTCCTTTAGCCACCTTTGGAATGATGGCATCTTTCCTATGGGTATTAACGGTTTTTTTGCCGGTTTCCAATTAGCGATCTTCTCTTTTGTGGGTATTGAAATTGTTGGCGCCACCGCCGCTGAAACGCGGGATCCAAATCGTGTGTTGCCAAAAGCGATTAATGCCATTCCATTTAGATTCATCGCCTTTTATGTTCTTTCTTTAGTGGTTATTATGTCGGTCACGCCCTGGCGTGAGATTGCTGCCGATAAAAGCCCATTCGTTGAGCTTTTTGTTCTAATTGGGGTGCCGGCCGCCGCGAGTATTGTCAACTTTGTGGTGCTAACTTCAGCTGCTTCCTCGACTAATAGTGGCGTCTTTTCCACCAGCCGTATGTTATTTGGCCTAGCCAAGGAAGCAAATGCCCCCAGGCAATTTAGTCAATTATCGAACCAATCGGTACCGGTTAAGGGATTATATTTTACCTGCTGCTGTCTCATCTTAGCTGTGGTATTGATCTACTTTATTCCCGATGTTATGCGTGTTTTTGTCCTTATTACTACCGTTGCAGCCATTCTTTTTATGTTTATCTGGAGTATGATCCTGTGCGCTTATTTGGCTTATCGCAAAAAACAGCCTGATCGACATCAAACTTCGATTTATAAAATGCCAGCCGGGATCTTTATGTCTTGGGTCTGTCTGTTATTTTTTGTTTTTGCTTTAATATTGCTGACCTTCGAACCAGATACTCGCCAGGCGCTGTTGGCAGTACCGGTTTGGTTTGTTATGTTATTTATTGGTTATCAAATCGCTAAAAAACGGAAACCGGCGCACTAATCAAACGAAAAATGGTGGTTTGAATAAAACCACCATATTAGAATTAATTTGTAAGACTTCTGTAGGTTAAAACGCCATTGCGCCCGAGCTGCTAAATTAATTGGTGATTTAGTTAATAAAAATAATTGACTAAACTTAATAGCGGATAAATCTTAGCTTAAAGCATAATCAGCAGTCGCGGCTAGTTATTGACTGGCCTTATACTCTGCCTCCGCATTAATGAAACGTTTAACTGCACTTTGACTAGGAGCAGCAGTTAACAAGCTACCGATCACAATGGCGATTGAAGCAAAAATAAAACCGGGAATAATTTCATACAAACCAAACCACTTATATTGCATCCAAATTAACACCGTTAAAGCGCCGACCAACATACCCGCTAAGGCACCGTAGCGATTCATGCGTTGCCACAACACTGAAATTAAGATAACCGGGCCAAAGGCCGCGCCAAAACCCGCCCAGGCGTTGCTAACCAAAACTAACACTCTATTATTGGGATCACGAGCAATAAAAATAGCCATTGCCGCCACAACTAACACCATCGCACGACCAATCCAAACTAACTCACGTTGACTGGCCTTTGGTCTGATAAAGGGTTTATACAGATCTTCAGTTAGTGCACTAGCACACACTAATAATTGACAACTCAAGGTGCTCATCACGGCCGCCAAAATGGCGGATAGCAATATCCCGGCCAGCCAAGGATTAAATAAAATAGTGGCTAATTCCATAAATATCCGTTCCGGATTGGCTATAACCGCGCCGGCAACGGCGGGATGCAGATCAAAATAAGCAATACCAAAAAAACCAACGGCAATCGTACCCGCTAAACAGAGTATCATCCAGGTCATACTAATACGTCGTGCCTGGTTGATAGTTTGCGCTGAATCGGCGGCCATAAAACGTGCCAATATATGCGGTTGGCCGAAATAACCTAACCCCCATCCTAGTAAAGAAATAATGGCGACAAAATTTAATCCTTTAAACATATCTAGGTAAGCCGGATCTTTATTGTTAATTAGTGTTACTGCGCTGTCCAAACCACCGACAGCAAAAATCACCATCAGCGGGGTTAATAACAAGGCAAAAATCATCAGAGTAGCTTGTACCGTATCGGTCCAACTGACCGCTAAAAAACCACCCAAAAAAGTATATATTATCGTGGCTAATGCACCTAACCACATCGCTTGTTGATAGCTAATGCCAAAAGTATTTTCAAACAGTAGTCCACCGGCAACGACACCGGAAGCACAATAGATAGTAAAAAAAATTAGGATCACCAAAGCCGAAACGATACGTAATATTTTACTTTTATCTTCAAAACGGCTGGTAAAATAGTCTGGTAATGTCAGGGAGTTATGATTATTTTCGGTTTGAATGCGTAATCGCCCAGCAACTAATCGCCAGTTTAAATAAGCACCTAATGATAATCCGATAGCAATCCAACTTTCCGCTATACCACTTAGAAAAATCGCACCGGGTAAGCCCATTAATAACCAACCACTCATATCCGATGCGCCAGCAGAAAGCGCGGTTACTACCCCACCTAAACGACGTCCGCCTAAAATATAATCATCAAAACTCGTTGTCGAACGATAAGCGCAAAAACCAATTAGTAACATAACAAAAATATAAACCACAAACATAGTTATCATTGGGTAGCTTAATATCATCTGTCCCTCTCCATCGTTTTTCTCTTTTTTTAGTTTTAGTCAGTTTGCAGGCATATTGGCTATCATTTAGCATTAACATAAATTAAACTCACTATTAACACATAAACTGACTTTTTATTTTCCTATCCATCCTGAAATTTAATTTTGGATAAAAATGTGTTCAACTTAATTGATGAACTATCAAACAATACAAATTCCATCGTTTTATTCCCATAAACAACGAATAAGTCACAAATGTTAATTTATTTGGTTATATTTTAATAAAATAATTATTTTATTATTTGCTTTAATCTTTTTTTATTTATTTATGTTTCAGAAAGATATAACAATACTTATAATAAAATCTATTTTAATTAATACAAAAATAGATTTATTTCACATTTCTAACACTTTCATCAGTTAACAATATTGCACCAAATTAAAACATAAAGGATATTGTTAAATTACCGACTTCTAACAATTATCTACAGTAAGAATGAGCCGCACGATAATTGCAGTTATTCTTACTGTTGATAAAGTAATCAGAGAAGGTAGCAAAAAACCTTACAACGCCTGGATTTTACATCGCTTAGTGAACAGGACAGGCAACATTTAATTATCTTAGACACTTTGATAATGAGGAAACTATGGTTCAATTCCCGGCTACCAAAGTTAATGAAAAAGTAAACTTATCCAGCGAACCCTCGATATGCGCTAAAACTGATCATCCCCTTTTTATAAATTTCGCCGCGCATATTTTACCGCAATCAGCCAAACGCTCGGCAATTACAGCAGCTTATCGATTACCTGAAACACAGCTATTACCGCCATTACTACAACAAGCCCAGCTAGCTGAAACCGAAGCGGTTTATCAACTGGCCTATCAACTAGCTAAAAATCTACGCGAACAAAAAAGTAGTCTTGGCCGCGCTGGTTTAGTACAGAGCCTATTACAACAGTTTGCTCTCTCCTCGCAAGAAGGAATTGCACTTATGTGTCTGGCGGAAGCACTGCTGCGGATCCCGGATAAATCGACCCGTGATAGCTTAATCCGCGACAAAATTAGTGGTGGTGACTGGCAGTCACATATTGGACAAAGTTCGTCATTATT
The DNA here is from genome assembly GCF_029873475.1 of Arsenophonus sp. aPb. NCBI lineage: Bacteria > Pseudomonadati > Pseudomonadota > Gammaproteobacteria > Enterobacterales > Morganellaceae > Arsenophonus > Arsenophonus sp. aPb. Next base: position 1,324,877 of record NZ_CP123499.1, on the reverse strand, counting down.
TGTTAATGCCGCTACTTGGGGTTTGCTATTTACCGGTAAATTAGTTGCCAGCCATAATGAAACTAAACTGGCTAGTGCCCTTAAACGAATCATTAGTAAAAGTGGTGAACCCATTATTCGTCAAGCTGTGAATATGGCAATGCGACTAATGGGTGAGCAATTTGTCACTGGTGAAACCATCACACAAGCACTCAGTAATGCCCAAAAAATGGAAAATAAAGGCTTTAGCTACTCTTATGATATGTTAGGTGAAGCCGCCCTAACTGCTGAAGATGCTAAAACCTATATGGCCGCTTATCAACAAGCAATTGATGCAATTGGTAAGGCTTCCAGCGGCAAAAGCATTTATACCAGTGCTGGCATTTCCATCAAACTGTCGGCGCTACATCCGCGCTATTGTCGCGCACAATATCAGCGTGTGATGGATGAACTTTATCCTCGTCTATTAACATTAACTTTACAAGCACGCCATTATGATATCGGCATTAATATTGATGCTGAAGAGGCTGATAGGCTAGAAATTTCCCTCGATTTACTGAAAAAACTGTGCTTCGAGCCGCAACTGGCTGGCTGGAATGGCATTGGCTTTGTTATTCAGGCCTATCAGAAGCGCTGTGCGTATGTTATCGACGAAATTATCGATTTAGCGCAACGCAGTCAGCACCGTTTAATGATCCGTTTGGTAAAAGGCGCTTATTGGGATAGTGAAATTAAACGCGCGCAAATAGATGGTCTTGAAGGCTACCCCGTTTTTAGCAGAAAAATTTATACTGACGTCAGCTATCTGGCTTGTGCCCGTAAACTGCTGTCAGTACCTAATTTAATTTATCCGCAATTTGCCACTCATAATGCCCATACCTTAGCCAGTATTTATTATATGGCTGGTGAAAATTATTATCCGGGGCAATATGAATTTCAATGTCTACATGGCATGGGCGAATCACTCTATCAGCAAGTTGTCGGCTCCATCGCTGAGGGGAAACTTAATCGTCCCTGCCGGATCTATGCCCCGGTTGGTAGCCATGAAACCTTACTGGCTTATCTGGTGCGTCGCTTACTGGAAAATGGCGCTAATACCTCTTTTGTTAATCGGATTGCCGATCATCAGATCCTATTAGATAAATTGCTTACCGATCCAGTGCAAGAGGTGCTATCAGCGGCTGAAACAGAAGGCCAACTGGGTTTACCACACCCACAAATCCCGCTGCCTCGCGTACTCTATGGCCAAAAGCGCCTTAATGCGATTGGTATTGATCTAACCAATGAGCATCACCTAGCGGCCCTGTCGCAGACTTTACTAGCCACTCCAAGCTGTTATCAGGTTACACCTTTACTCGGCGGTCAACATCATTCACAGTATGAAATTTCAGCCCGGCGGCCGATCACTAATCCGGCCAATCATAGCGATATCGTCGGCTATGTTCAGGAAGCGACTATGTCCGACGTAGAGCATGCACTGGAAGTGGCCACTAGGGCTGCTACTCGTTGGGCGACAGTACCCGTCGAGCAACGAGCGGCGATTTTGCAACAAGCGGCTAGCCTAATGGAGCAGCAATTTTCCCGTTTAATCGGTGTATTGATCCGTGAAGCGGGCAAGACCTATAGTAATGCCATTGCTGAAGTGCGCGAAGCCATTGATTTTCTGCGTTATTACGCTGAGCAGATCAGTGAAAATTTCAATAATGAAACTTATTCTCCACTGGGTGTGATGGTTTGCATTAGTCCATGGAATTTTCCGCTGGCTATTTTTAGTGGTCAAATTGCTGCAGCTTTAGCTAGCGGTAATAGCGTACTGGCCAAACCGGCCGAACAAACACCCATTATCGCGATACTAGGCGTCGAATTGTTGCATCAAGCAGGTATACCACGTGATGTTCTCCAGTTGCTGCCTGGCCAAGGCGAGCAAGTGGGCACAAAATTGATTAATGACCAACGCACAGCAGGTGTGCTGTTTACCGGTTCAACCTGTGTGGCCAAACTGATCCAGCGCAATCTTGCCAATCGACTCAATGCGCAGCAACAGCCCATTCCACTGATTGCTGAAACCGGTGGTTTAAATGCCATGATCGTTGATTCATCCGCTCTGACTGAACAAGTTGTCAATGATGTTATCATCTCAGCCTTCGATAGTGCCGGCCAACGCTGCTCTGCCTTGCGTATTCTTTGCCTGCAAGAAGAAATCGCCGAACGCACGCTAACTATGTTAACCGGTGCGATGGCCGAATACCGGATCGGTGATCCGACTCTGCTAGAGACGGATATTGGCCCAGTCATTGATCGCGAAGCAAAACAGAATATTGAACAACATATTGAAAAAATGCGCCAAGCGGGTAAACGGATTTATCAGGCTGAACAAGCTAGTCAAGCGGATAATAATCAATGGCAACAAGGCACTTTTGTCCGCCCTACCTTAATTGAAATCGACCATTTTGCCGAACTAAAAAAGGAGATTTTTGGCCCAGTACTGCATGTTTTGCGCTTTAAACGGCATCAATTAGATCAACTGATCAAACAAATTAATGACTCAGGTTATGGCTTAACGTTAGGCTTGCATACCCGTATTGATGAAACCATTACTTATGTTAGCCAAACGGCGAAAGTGGGTAATATTTACGTTAATCGCAATATGGTCGGTGCCGTGGTTGGCGTACAACCCTTTGGCGGTGAAGGGTTATCGGGTACCGGGCCAAAAGCCGGTGGCCCGCTCTATCTCTATCGATTACTCAGCCAGCGGCCAGATAGCGTTATCGATAAACTGTTTAAGCAGCCAGATAATCCCTCTCCATTAACTAGTGACCAACTCCCATTAGCTCAATTAACGCCATTTGATGCCTTCGCTGATTGGGCGAAAAAACAGCATGATCAAGTACTAAATAGCGTTATTCTCCACTATCAACAATTACCCCATAGCGGGATTAACTATCAATTAGCTGGCCCAACTGGTGAACATAATAGTTATCGCCTAGTGCCGCGCGGGCGGATCCTATGTTTGGCTAAAAGCCAATCAGACGCCCTGCTGCAACTGGCAGCGGTGTTAACCATGGGATGTCAAGTAGTATGGCCCAATAATGCTATGCAACAGCAACTGCATGCGACTTTGCCTGAATTGGTCAATCAAGTGATCACCCTGACGGATAACTGGCAACATGTTGACTGCCAATTTGATGCGGTTATTTTTCATGGTGAAAGCCAGCAGTTACAAACCGTTTGTAGCCTCGTCGCTGAACGTGAGGGGCCAATTATTTCCGTACAAGGATACCGACCCGGTGACAGTCAGTTATTACTCGAGCGTTTAGTCCATGAGCGCGTCGTCAGTATCAATACCGCAGCGGCTGGCGGTAATGCCAGTTTAATGACGCTTGAATAATTTTTACCTTCAAACAATAAGGCCTTAGCACACCGCTAAGGCCTTATTTACCTAATTACTGGGAAAGCATTCAGTTGCTATTGATTACCGTATTAGGCTGACTGACTAGCCTGCCAGTTAAGAAACTGCTCATATTTACGCAAAGCAATGTTGTAATTACTAAAGGCCGACTCGGTCATTTTATCCTGCATCTGCGCTTGAATTTTTTCAATCACCACTTCATTGACAGGAAATTGCGCTTCACTTAACAACTCATCCAGGCGACGCAAGCGCACCACATATTCACGCACTGTGCTATGGCTCATCTCAGTCTCTTTAAATAAATACTGTTTAAAGGACATAATATCAAAATAGCCGGTATCACTATTACAATATATCTCACTACAAAAACGACATAACGCAGTAAATTTATGCTGCAATTCTGCCCATGCTTCGCCATCAACCAGTTCGGTCATGGCTGAAATCGCTTCTTTATTCAGAATTTGATCATTAAATACTAATGAAATCCGATCAAGGGTTTTGTTACAGTGCGCGCAGTGAATTTGACTATGTTTATAGTCTTTAATATAACGGCTCAGCGGCCGCTTCTTTTGGTTAGAAACAGACATATTAGATAAGCCCTGTGTGTAAAACGTAAACAAAAAAATAAAAAATATTATTTATCTGGATTTAAGCGTGCTCGTAGCCGTTTTATCGCCTGGCTATGTAGCTGGCTGACGCGGGATTCCCCCACATTCAACACGGCGCCTATTTCTTTCAGGTTCAGATCTTCTTGATAATAGAGCGTCAAAACCATTTTTTCCCTTTCAGGCAAACATTCTATCGCCTTTATAATATTTTTGCGAATATCAGTTGCTATTAAAGTTTGCAGCGGATTTCGCTCGTCGTCAACCTCAATAATCGGTTCACAGCTCTCGCCATGCACTTCATGCCACTCATCATACGAGCATAACTGACTATTATTGGTATCTTGCAGTAGCTGCTGATACTCCAGCAGACCAATGTGTAACTTATCAGCGATCTCCTGTTCGGTCGCCGGCCGGCCTAACGCCTGCTCAAGCTGCTGCATGACTTTGGTCGCTTCTCGCGCCTGACGACGCACACTACGAGGCACCCAATCGCGAGCGCGTAACTCGTCTAACATTGCACCACGCACGCGTTGTACCGCATAGGTGGTAAAAGCGGTGCCTTGGCTGGCATCAAACCGCTCTAATGCATCTAGCAAACCGATACCGCCCGCCTGAACTAAATCATCCAGTTCCACACTAGCGGGTAATCTCACTTGCAATTTTAATGCCTCATGGCGTACTAAGGGAATATAACGCTCCCACAGCACATCTTTTTCAATCACCCCATCCTGGGTATAGAGATCGTTCACCGTAAGCACCTGTCAGTTATCAACTGGCGCTTATTATCCGAAATTAAATTTAAGCTAATGGCGAAAATAGCGATAAAAAATGGCCGTTTTTTACTTAGCAACTATTTTTAACCACATAAATCGCTGGAGTGGCACATCTATAATTAAAGAAAAGTTAGCGGAATAAGGTTAACACTTCTTGGGCTGATTGATTGGCCAACATTAAGACTGATGATCCCAGCTGTTGTAAAAGCTGGGTTTTAGTTAAATTAGCCACTTCATAGGCAAAATCAGCATCCTGAATACGGCTACGGGCAGCCTGTAATTGGTTAGTGGTATTGCCTAAATTATTGATGGTGGCTGCCAGCCGATTTTCCGTTGCACCAAGAGAACTGCGATAGCTATTGATTTGCGCTAAGGCGTTATCGATGCGGGTTAGGATATTATCATTAGTCGCTGGCGTTGGTTGCAATAGAACGCCGGGTAATCCAGCTGTGCCCTGATTATTTCTTAGCAGATGAATTCGAGCTTCCGATAGGCCCGACACTAGTGTTCTAGCATGTATATTTATATCATAACGGTCTTTATTGGCAGTAATTAATACAAACTCACCAGCAATAATTTGGCCAGTTAAATTATCAATTTTTTGATGTAATTGATAATCGACACCAAATACCGATTGTGGCGTTAATCCCGACTGTAATGTTACGATAATTTTTAGATTTACAGTGGTTAATGGTTGTGTTATTCGACCCAAAGCTAATAGTTGCGTATTAATTTCATGCAAAGATGCTGGCTGAATATGATAATCGGCATAGGGTTTACTTGGCTGCGCGGGATTGACTGGATTAATTGGATTGGTGGCAATATTAGATCGGTTAGTTAAATCCAGATCATCTATTGCTAACGCCTTGCTACTTATTACTTGGCCACCGATTTCAATCGTATCGCCATAATTGGCGCCAATCTGCAACAAGGTTTTTGCCTGTCTGGCGAATACCTTAATGCCATTAAAATTAGTTTGCGCGGCAATGTGATCGATCTCCTGCAAGCGTTGATTAACCTCATACTGGAGCGTTTTAATATCGCGGTCACTATTAGTATCATTGAACGCCTGCACCGCTAACCGTCGGATGGCTTGTAGGTTATCGCTCATCTGGCTTAAGCCCCCTTCGGTGGTTTGCAGCAAGGAGATGCCATCCTGCGTGTTGCGTGCCGCTTGCGATAAACTAACAATATTGCTGCTGATACCATTAGCAATCGATAACCCAGCGGCATCATCTTTAGCACTGTTAATACGCAGTCCGGTCGATAAGCGCTGGATAGTGGTTGTCAGGCTCTGTTGCTGATTATTCAGTGCTCGTTGAGCAAAGCGCGCTGCATGATTGTTATTGGTGACAAATGCCATACTGTTATTTATTCATTCCTATAATAATAATGATGATTAATATTGCTGTAGCTAATACCCATCGCTATTTTACAACTATGGCCGGCAAAGCCGGCCAGTAAAAAACCACCAGTATAGTGGTTAAATAAAGCAATTAACGCAGTAAAGAAAGTACGGACTGAGTAGACTGGTTAGCCATCGCCAATACCGTGGTGCCCGCTTGTTGCAGGATCTGGCCGTTGCTTAAACGAGAAACTTCGTCTGCGAAATCAGCATCTTGAATACGGCTACGGGCAGAAGATAGATTGTTGATAGTGTTATTCAGGTTCTCTACCGCCGCTTCAAAGCGGTTTTGCATCGCACCTAATGAACTGCGTAGAGCTGAAACGCTAGTCAAAGCATCATCCAGGCTGCTAAGTACTTTATCGTCACTTAACATGCCAGCACGAGCAACTTTAGTATCGACAGCACCGTCTTGTGCATCTTTAACTTCATTACGGACAGTAACTTCAACTTCTTGTTTAGTATTTTGAGCCGTACCAGTGACTTTAAATGTCAAATCAACATCATAAACTTCACCAGAACCATCTTTTTTGATCACAAATTGACCATCAATGGCTTTACCGGTAGCGGCATCAATTTTTTGATGTAGTTTATTAGCACCGATTGCACCTACAGCAATACCACTTTGCCCTGCACCACCTGCAGCAATTTTAATATCGCCATCAACTAATTTATTCACTGCCGCTGCATAAATTGGATCGTTAGCCGTTGCAGAAATTTCAGTCGTTGATGCAGCGGCGGTCTTATAATCAGCATAAGACTTAGCAAAAATATTTAAATTGACTTCTTCGATTTTTAACTCACCAGAAGTAATTTTCTCTAATCCAATCTCAATTGTTTCACCGTAGTTAGCACCGATTTGGATAGTTTTCATCGCATTGGCGCTTAACACTTTAGTGCCGTTGAAATCAGTTTGCTCAGAGATACGGTTGATTTCGTCTAAACGCTGTTTGACTTCATTTTGTAGCGTGGCAATATCGCTAGCGGAGTTAGTACCATTACTAGCCTGAACCGCTAAACGACGAATCGCTTGCAGGTTATCATTAACTTGCGCTAACGCACCTTCAGTGGTTTGTGCGAGCGAGATACCATCATTAGCGTTACGCGCTGCTTGCGTCATACCCATAATGTTAGAGGTCATGCCATTAGCAATTGACATACCCGCCGCGTCATCTTTAGCACTATTAATGCGTAGGCCAGTTGATAGACGTTGAATAGTGGTACCTAAGGTGTCTTGGGTTTTATTCAGTGCTTTCTGTGCATTTAGCGCAGACATATTGGTATTAATAACCAGAGCCATAATTATTCCTTTATTTCAGTTTTTATTGTTCGCCAGTTTGCCTGGCTGATTATCTTTATCGGCTCAGCAGCGCCAAACTTGAGTACCATTTGCTATATTTTCGCTACCAATAGCGACAAAAAGCCGGCACTAGGCCGGCAAAGTAAAATAATAAATTGACTAATTAATTTATCGCTGAAATTAACGCAATAAAGAGAGTACTGACTGAGTCGACTGGTTAGCCATCGCCAATACGGTAGTGCCCGCTTGTTGCAGGATCTGACCGTTACTTAAACGAGAAACTTCGTCAGCAAAGTCAGCATCCTGAATACGGCTGCGGGCAGAAGATAGATTGTTGATAGTGTTATTCAGGTTCTCTACCGCTGCTTCAAAGCGGTTTTGCATCGCACCTAATGAACTACGTAGGGCAGAAACGCTAGTTAAAGCATCATCCAAGCTGCTAAGGACTTTATCGTCGCTTAACATACCAGCACGAGCCACTTTAGTATCAACAGTACCGGCAACCGCTTCATCAGTGATCTCTTTACCTAAAGTTACATCTACCGCTTTATCTTCTCCATTAGTACCAACCGCTTTAGTTGTTAACGTTACTTCATGAACTTTAGTTGTATTATTTGCTGTATCCACTAACACATATTGGCCATCGACTGCTTTACCGGTAGCTGCATCAATTTTTTGATGTAATTTCTGATCATTAGTTAGTGCAGTACCACCAATTTTAATATTACCATTAGTCAAATCTTTAGTTGCTGACGCTGGGAATGAAAGGTTTGCATCCTTACCAATATCTACCGCTGCAGTTGCTGAGGTAGCATAATCAGCATAAGACTTAGCAAAAATATTTAAATTCACTTCTTCAATTTTTAACTCACCAGAAGTGATTTTCTCTAATCCAATTTCAATCGTTTCACCGTAGTTAGCACCGATTTGGATAGTCTTCATTGCATTAGCGCTTAACACTTTCGTGCCGTTGAAATCAGTTTGCTCAGAGATACGGTTGATTTCGTCTAAACGCTGTTTGACTTCATTTTGTAATGTGGCAATATCGCTGGCAGAGTTAGTGCCGTTACTAGCCTGGACGGCTAAACGACGAATCGCTTGCAGGTTATCATTAACTTGCGCTAACGCCCCTTCAGTGGTTTGCGCTAATGAGATACCATCATTGGCGTTACGCGCAGCTTGTGTCATACCCATAATGTTAGAGGTCATACCATTAGCAATTGACATACCCGCCGCGTCATCTTTGGCGCTATTAATGCGTAGGCCAGTCGATAGACGTTGAATAGTAGTCCCTAAGGTATCTTGAGTTTTATTCAGTGCTTTCTGTGCATTTAGCGCAGACATATTTGTATTAATAACCAAAGCCATAATAATTTCCTTGTTAATTTTTCATAATGCCAAAACGATTGGCTGGTTTGGTTATCGTCGTTGAGTTTTAATTCTTTAATCATTTGAGCAAATAAATTTATTTTTTCTATTGACTCAGCTTTTTTTAGTTAGTGCCGATAACAGGAATAACCTTGGTCACAGGAAGAGGAAAAGATCATGTCAAATATGACAGTATTAGGTGCAGGATCCGGTATGCCAATTGGCGAATGGCTGGATAAATTAGAAAGCTCAGAGAATCAAAAACTGAATCCTTTAAAGCAAAAACAGCAGAAATACGATAAACAGATCAGCGCCTATGGTGCATTGCGGGCTGAACTGGATAAATTACAGCAGGCTTCGGAAACCTTGATGAAGTTTGACAAAATCAATGCCACCGCTGTCAGTAAAGATCATAAAACCGTCGCGGTGACCACTGATGAGAAGGCGGCTGCCGGTAATTATGAGGTGGTTGTTGAACAATTAGCCCAGGCACAAGCTTTAAAGACTAACACTATCGATGATGTGAAGAAAAAACTAGGCGGAAATGTTGCTACAGGTCAAGAGCGGGTATTAGTTATTAAGCAAAACAGTGAAAAACAACCACTGGAAATTAAACTAAGCGATGAACAAACATCGCTGCTGGAAATCCGGGATGCGATCAATAAAACTGATGGCAATGTCACTGCCAGCCTGGTAAAAATCAAAGATGATAAACATCAATTAGTCCTGAGCTCAAAGAAAACCGGCACTGAAGCAAAAATGGCTATTGAGGTGAAAGGCGATAGCACACTGGATGCTATTTTTAACAGCAATAATATGACTGAAACCGTTAGCGCACAAAATGCCCAGGTAAAAATTAATGGTATTAACATTGAACGCCAAACCAATGAGATTAAAGATGCACCAGATGGCGTGAACTTTAAACTGACTAAAACGTCAGAAATAGATACCAATCGTTCTACTGCTAATAACACCGTTTTTATTGCTGAAAACGTCACTATTACTAAAGATATTGAGCCGACTAAAAAAGCGATTAAAGGCTGGGTTGATGCCTTTAATAGTTTGCATAGCTTTTATAAAACCCAAACCAAATATGTACCAACTAAACCAGGTGAAGCACCTTCGGCTAACAATGGTATTTTATTAAACGATAGCTCAGCAGCGATGATCTTTTCCCAAGTGAAAGATTTGACGCTAAATGTGCAAGATATGCCCGATATGAATCACTTGAACCATTTTGGCATTGGCTTTAATCATGAAGGCAAAATAACGATTGATGATAAAAAATTGGATGAAGCGCTAAAAGATAGCCCAGCCAAAGTTAAACAGTTCTTTATGGGTGATGGTGAAAAAAGCGGTTTTGCTACCGAAACTTTTCATTATTTAAAAAAGACCCTGGATAAACTTGAAGGACCACTACATTTAAGCACCGAATCCCTCAATCAACAGAAAAAAATGTTAGCGACAAAAATGGAGAGTGTTCAAACCACGATTGCCGCCACACTGAAACGTTATCAGAAAAAATTCATCGCGATGGATCAAGCTATTAGCAATATGAAACAGAGCAGTAACTCCTTAATGGCCCTATTAACAAAATAAATTATGAATAGCGCAACTGTCGAAACTATGTATGCTCAGGTGGATATTGAAAGCCAAATTTTAAATGCTTCGCCTTATCAACTGGTGCAAATCTTATATAAAGAGGCGCTTAGCGCCTTAAAGCGGGCGGTCATTTTTGTTGAACAAAATAATATTCAACAAAAAAACAACGCCATCTCCAAAGCGATTGCCATTATTGGTGAAGGATTAAATGGCGGTATTGATCGGGAAAAAGGCGGTGAAATTGGCGAAAATATGACACTGTTATATGACTATATGATCCGCGAGCTACTGTATGCCAGTCTGCATAATGATGTTGACAGAATTCAGCATGTGATTAAATTATTGACTGACTCCGCCCAAACCTGGGCCCAACTTAACGATCCGGCAAGAAAATCAAATGTACAGTAAGCAACATACCTTTCTAAGTGCTTATCAACATTTGCTGACCATTAGTCAGCAAATGTTATCGCTGGCACAACTTGACCAATGGGAACAATTATTAGTTATCGAAAATGTTTATCAGCAAGCGGTTGACCAAGTCACTGCTCTAGGTTCAATTGCTGATCTAGCTGAGCCGCTATGCCATCAATTAACTGAGCTATTACAAGCGATATTAACCAATGAAAATGCCATCCGCCAATTAATGGAAAGCCGGATGAATGAACTGGCTCAGTTAATTAAACAGAGCGCTCAACAGCAGCAATTGCAATCCCATTATAGAGAATTTGAATAATTGGCTACTATACTTCATGGTTAGACCAATTGACTATTATTTATTTGATTATCACTAATATAAATTATGCTTTTTTACTTGAGTATAAAGCGCTAGGTTTATGGTTTAAAAACGAATAAAAAAAAGACCGCTTAAGCGGCCAAAACATAATACCAGGGTAGTTAAATGACACAGAAATTACTGCGGGGAAATAATAAATCAGCATGCTTTTTGAATTAGAAATTTGGCAAATACCTAAGTTTTTATGCCCTGCTTCCTGTTCCAAAAATCTCCTTTGCTTGTTGCTATAATCTTCTCTCCTGAATAATAAGTTATTTTATTGCGACGATTTGCCAACCATGATTTAAACTATCATTACATTTTTGAACTATTATTAGGCTTGCCTCTTATATTAAAACAATCATAATTGTTTATTTTATTAATAATTATTTAATTTATTTTGTCCGTCATATTTTAATAAAATAAAATACGCAACAGAATTTGTAAGTTCAATCAGTTTTTTTTCCAGCAAAAAGCAATATTAATATAATAACTTTTAAATTTAATAGCTTACAATAAACAATTAATGGTTAATTTTGTTATCAAGATTATTATAGTGATATTTAATAACGAAAGAGGTAGGTTTAAGATTATTAGTAGACATAATTCCCTCAGTAACCTACATTGCCAGCGAAAAACGCTAGCAATGATAGTTATAACTATCTTTTATCAGTCACTAATTCAGTGGATATTATTTACAATAACAAATTTATTACCGGCAAATAATAACCAAGATAGCTACTTGTCCGTGGCTTAGTTACACTAAAAGCTCATTTAAACTGGCATATTCATGATTTCCTGATAGGCACCCACTAATTTGTTTCTCACTTGAATACCAAACTGAAGTGATAAACTGGCCTTTTGCAGATCGACCATTACATCATTGAGCTCAACCCCTGGTTTTTCCAAGGTTAATGCTTGTGCTTTCTGACTAGCACTCACCCTGGTCTGATTAATTTTACTCACCGCAGTTAATAAATGGCTGGCAAAACCGGATTGCGGTGTCGCTGTTAACGGTATACTATTTTGGCTAACCATATCTGTTGTCATTTGCGCGATAACAGATTGAATGGCTGGAATTGACATAAAAACCTCTATCTATTTTTTCAAATACCTTTCTCTAATCTGTGCCATCGTATTAACTCATCTTTTGGCACTAAGCGGAAAATAACCCTACCACAAGTTAAATAAATCAAAACCGACAATTAGCGCCGAACTAAAAGTCTATTTCAGCCATTAAACCAATGCACGACAAACGATAATATAAAGATGAAACTGGAAATACTTTATCAGTATGAGGAAGCCACTTTGTTACGCCACGTTATCAATCTTCATCAAGAACGAGAAGGCAAGGATTGTCTATGAATGCCGTAAATACTAATGGAGCAAATCCGCTCAAAGGATTAAGTACCATTTTCGACAAAATAAAATCTGACCCTAAAGTACCGCTGATCGTTGCTGGTGCTTTGGCAATAACTTTTTTCATCGCTGCTTTGTTTTGGCTACAGGGACCTGACTATCGCCCAGTTTATACCAATCTTAGTGATAAGGATGGCGGCGAAATTGTTACTCAGCTAAGTCAAATGAATATTCCTTATCAACTATCTGCCGACGGCAGTATGGTTAAAGTGCCTGCTGATAAAGTCCATGAGGTTAGACTAAAGTTAGCCCAACAAGGATTGCCAAAAGGCGGCAATGCCGGTTTTGAGTTACTGGATCAAGAAAAATTTGGTTTGAGTCAATTTAGTGAACAGATCAACTATCAACGCGCTTTGGAAGGTGAATTAGCCAAAACCATTGAATCATTGGGAGTTGTGCAACGCGCCCGGGTACATTTAGCGATCCCTAAACCGTCACTGTTTGTACGCGAGCAAAAAAATCCTACCGCATCGGTTACCCTCAACCTACAAAACGGCCGCAAACTGGATGACGGCCAGATTGCCGCTATTGTACATATGATCTCCAGTAGTGTCAGTGGGTTAACGAGCAATAATGTCACTATCGTTGATCAGTTGGGCAATCTATTAACTCAGCCCGATGGCATTAGCCGCGATCTTAACTTGACGCAACTCAACTATGTGCAATCGATAGAGAATCGTTATAAGCAACGTATCGAATCGATTATTATGCCATTAGTTGGTAGAGGTAATGTACACGCACAAGTTACGGCGCAAATTAATTTTGCCCGCACTGAAGAGACAGCGGAAGAGTACAAACCCAATCAGCCGCCCAATGAATCAGCGGTACGTTCAAAACAGACCAGTCGCAGTGAGCAAAACGGTCAATTATTAGTTGGCGGCGTACCTGGTGCCCTATCCAACCAACCCACGCCGGCGCCTAAAGCACCGATTGACAAACCTAATGATAAAGATGCACCGCGACCAATAAATAATAATCATAATAGTCGGGTTGATGAAACGACTAACTATGAGATAGATCGACGCATTCGTCATACCCAACATCAAATTGGCGATTTACAGCGACTTTCAGTGGCCATCATCGTTAATTATGCTGATAGCGACAAAAAAGAAAATGATGACAGCTTACCGCTGACTGATGAAAAACTGAAGCAAATTAAAACGTTAGCACAAGAAGCGATGGGGTTTTCTGACCAGCGTGGGGATAGCCTGTATGTGGTAAACGCGCCATTTCAAGCGCAAGATGCTGAACTTAAACCGCTTGAATTTTGGCAACAGCCGATTTTTATCGCCAACGTGTTAGAGATTGGTCGCTATCTGCTGTTATTACTGTTGGCCTGGTTATTGTGGCGTTTAGTGGTCAAACCCCAATTACAGAAAAAACGTCAAGCAGAGAAAGCCGCTAAAATGGCGTCTGATCTGAAAGCGAAAAAAGATGCGGAGCAGGCTGCCCGACAAAAAATTGAACAAGATGAAGCTGCGCGTCAAGAACAGACCCGTCAACGTGTTAACGCAGAGATGCATACCCAACGCTTACGTGAGATGGTACAGAAAGATCCCCGTGTGGTGGCAATGGTTGTTCGTGATTGGATGAGTAAAGAATTATGAGTCTTAGTGGAACAGAAAAAAGTGCAGTGATGCTAATGTCAGTGGGTGAAGAACAAGCCGCTGAAATCTTTAAACACTTAAATAGCCGTGAAGTGCAAAAATTAAGTGTGGCTATGTCAAGCTTACGCCAAATCTCTAACCAGGAATTGTCGGATGTATTGGCCGAATTTGAAGAAAATGCCATTCAATATGCAGCTATTAACGTTAATACCAATGATTACCTGCGTTCAGTATTAGTCAAAGCATTGGGTGAAGAGCGTGCCAATACCTTGTTGGAGGATATTTTTGAAACCAAAGAGACCGCTACCGGTATCGATACGCTGAACTTTATGGAGCCGCAGATGGCGGCTGATATGATCCGGGATGAACATCCACAAATTATTGCCACCATTTTAGTGCATTTAAAGCGTGAACAAGCGGCCGACGTGTTAGCTTTATTTGATGAAAAACTACGTAATGATGTCATGTTAAGAATTGCTACCTTTGGTGGCGTACAACCCTCCGCTTTAGCTGAGTTGACTGAGGTGCTGAATAACCTACTTGATGGGCAAAATATTAAGCGTAGTAAAATGGGTGGCGTGCGTACTGCCGCTGAAATCATCAACTTGATGAAAAGTCAGCAAGAAGAGGTGGTTATTAGCGCAGTTAAAGAGTATGACGATGAATTGGCACAAAAAATTATCGACGAAATGTTCTTGTTTGAAAATCTTATTGAAATGGACAATCGTTCTATGCAGCGTCTGTTGCAAGAAGTGGAAAACGATTCGCTGGTTATTGCATTAAAAGGATGTGAACAGAATTTACGCGATCATTTCCTCAACAATATGTCACGCCGAGCCGCTGAAATCATGCGCGATGATCTGGCTTCACGCGGCCCTGTTCACCTGCCGCAAGTGGAAGCAGAACAAAAAGCGATCTTGTTCATCGTTCGTCGCTTGGCAGAAAATGGTGAAATTGTGATGAATGGCGGTGAAGAAACCTATGTCTAAAAAATCGCTCTCACCATGGCAGCCCTGGCTGCCAGACGAAATTACCCTTTGGCCAGGTTTAAATCCTGTGATCAATAATCAGCATGTTGCCAGTGATACGCCATTAGCTGAACAGAGTGAAAAAGATGTTTTAGCGCAAATCAATCAACTGGATGACTTAAAAGCGCAAGCCAAAGAAATCGGCTATCAAGAAGGTTACGCGGCTGGACAACAAGCTGGTTTGACGGATGGTCAACAACAAGGATACCAGGCCGGTTATCAGCAAGGTTTAGCTGAAGGCCATCAGGCAGGTGCTAATGATGCCAAAAATGAGATGGCTGCTATCACCCAACAATGGCAAGCGCTATTAACTGAGTTTCGTCACTCCTTAGAAGGATTAGACAGTTTCATTGCTTCTCGTTTAATGCAGATTGCCCTGCAGGCTGCTCGTCAAGTATTAGGGCAACCGGCGGTTTGTGATGGTAGCGCATTATTGAGCCAAATTAGTCATTTTCTGCAACAAGATCCGCTATTGGCTGGCCGTCCTCAACTACAAGTTAATCCAAATGATATGGCACTGGTTGAATCACAACTAGGTGATACCTTAACCGCTAATGGCTGGCGTCTGATCGCGGTGCCAGAGCTGCATCGATATGGTTGCAAAATTAGCGCTGAAAATAGTGAATTGGATGCCAGTTTAGAAACCCGCTGGCTTGAGCTTTGTCAGTTGATTATGCCGGAGAAATGTCCATGACCGCCAAACTTGCCCGTTGGTTAGGCCGAATTGACAGCTTTGAACAGCAGCTTAGCCAGCTAGCGCCAGTGCGCCATTATGGCAAATTAACCCGCGTGACAGGTTTAGTGTTAGAAGCAACCGGTCTGCAAATGCCGTTAGGGGCAAACTGTCTAATAAAACGCCAACATCAAGCAGTCAGTGACGAGATCACGTGCGAAGTGGTCGGCTTTAATGGCCATAAAATGCTATTAATGCCTTATCAGGATCTTGCAGGCATTGTACCGGGCGCTCAAGTCTATCATCCTTCAGCTTCAGACAAGCAACAAAACAGTGGTCAACAATTCCCTCTTGGCCCTGCACTACTGGGTCGCGTTCTGGATGGTTTTGGTGAACCATTAGATGGCAAACCCTTGCCAACCATAGACAGCTTTGCTTCGCTAGTTACTGCACCAATTAACCCCTTACAACGAGAATCGATTAACCTGCCACTTGATGTCGGGGTAAGAGCGATTAATAGTTTACTAACGGTAGGTCGCGGCCAACGGATGGGATTATTTGCCGGCTCTGGAGTTGGTAAAAGTATTTTATTAGGCATGATGGCACGCTATACCCAAGCTGACGTGATCGTAGTTGGCCTGATCGGTGAGCGCGGCCGAGAAGTTAAAGACTTTATTGAAAATATTCTCGGCCCTGAGGGGTTACAGCGCTCGGTAGTTATCGCCGCTCCCGCTGATGTCTCACCACTTTTACGTTTACAAGGCGCAACTTACGCCACCCGAATTGCCGAAGACTTTCGCGATCGCGGTTTGAACGTGTTACTGATTATGGATTCATTAACCCGTTATGCCATGGCACAACGTGAAATCGCATTAGCGATCGGTGAACCGCCAGCCACTAAGGGTTATCCACCTTCTGTGTTTGCCAAATTACCGGCCCTGATAGAGCGTGCCGGTAATGGCATACAAGGTAGTGGTAGTATCACCGCTTTTTATACCGTACTAACAGAGGGTGATGATCAACAAGATCCGATTGCCGATTCAGCGCGTGCTATTTTAGACGGTCACATTGTACTGTCACGTAGCCTAGCAGAATCTGGCCATTATCCAGCTATCGATATCGAAGCTTCCATCAGCCGGGCAATGAACACTCTGGTGGATAAAAACCATTTTTATCAGGCTCAACAGTTCAAACAACTATTATCTCGTTATCAGCGTAATCAAGATCTGATTAATGTTGGCGCTTATGCTGTTGGTAGTGACCCGATTCTTGATCAGGCCATCCAGCTTTATCCCCATTTGCAACAATTTTTACGCCAAGATTGCGATGAGTATTGTTCAAAGGAGAGTGCCTATCAACAACTTTGTCAGTTATTTCCGACAGCTAATACTGAAAATCACTAATGAGGAAGCATGAAAGCAACTGATTCCTTCACACTATTACGTGATTTAAGCCATAACGATAGCAACCAGGCGGCGATACAACTGTCGCATATTCGCCATCAACATCAACAAATGCAACAACAACTGACACAATTGCTACAGTATCAGGATGAATATCGCCAACAACTTAATAGCATGCTCCACCAAGGCACCTCTTCGGCAATATTACAAAATTATCAGCAGTTTTTGCTGACCCTTGAACAAGCAATCACGCAACATCAGCAACATTTAGTTGAATGGCAACAACGAGAAACAAGTGCAGAAAAAAATTGGCAAGGCAAACAGCAAAAAACCAATGCCTTCAGTAAGCTACAACAACGTAGTGAACGTTTACAAAAAAAACGCGCTGAACGCCTGGAACAAAAACAAATGGATGAAATGGCCCAACAAGCCGTTTTAAGGACATCATAATGATAGACACATCGCTAACATTCACCGCTAATGGGCACGCTTCTAACCAACCATTATCATCATCGCATTCAGACAATTTTGCGCAGCTGTTAACTAACCATTCATCGCCGGCAAAAGAACAAAGCGTAACAGATAATGCTGACTCAGCGATTGAACAACAGGGAAATACCTTATCTGCTCTCAATGACTTTTTAACTGAGGAAAGCAGCAGCCAAATTGATCAAGCAACAGCACAGTCAGATAACCCGCAATTTTCGCCATTAACCGCTAATCAATTTATTGACCAATTACCGATCCAACTGGCAGAGGTAGCAACACAGCTACGGCTGGAAAATGACCGTACCACACTAGCCGATGAAACAGCTGAACAAGCAATTATTGAACAATTAGCTAATAATATTGACAATAACGATGAAAAGCTTCGTTTAAAATCGCATACTCAGCTGGCAACAGTCGCAAGCCATAGTTCTGCAATCGAATACCCGCTGGCCAATTTATCCGCCCCCTTTAATGAACAAGCAACATCACAATCTCTGCCATTACAACCGGCCATACAATCTAATATCAATATGGCAACCCTGACTAATACGGCAGAAAACCCAGAATTAATTAGTCTATCGCCAAGCAATAATAATGCGATCCCTTTAACCACTTTGTCAGCCAATCCAGCCACATTAACTCACTCAATGACGGCTAGCGTCAATGCTATTGCTTTGACTACACCGATTGATCAGCCGGAGTGGGGACAAAAGTTTAGTGAGCAGCTCGTAATGCTCAGTCGCCATGGCTCACAACAAGCCGAATTACGTCTTCATCCTGAAGAATTAGGTAGCCTACAAATTCAACTTAAAATTTTCGACGATAAAGCACAACTGTCAGTGGTAACCGCTAATCAACAAGTTCGCCAGATTATTGAAAGCAATCTAACACAGTTACGTCATGCGCTATCAGAACAAGGCATACAACTGGGACAAACACATGTTGGCGAGCAACATAACGGGCAAAATAATCCGCCAGATAATCAGCCTGCAACACCGCAATCATCAATAACTACTAAGCCCCATGAACAAGAGAGTGATAGTTCATTAACTCAAGTCCGGCAAAGTAACCAGGCACAAATAACCACCGGTATTGATGTATTTGCTTAAATCTATGTGTTTTTTTACTTTTCTCGTGGGGGAAAATTCCCCCTGTCATTATCCGCATTGTTCAATGACAAAATAACCGCCTATTTTTACTGTTTTATTCTACCGTCAAGTTATTCATAGATCGGGATAATTATAGTTGAATGCAAAAACAGGGATAAAACGTTAATCGACAATGCCTTGATTATCCCAAGTAGAATCAAAAGGAATTACCTGTCTATGTCTAAGTCGCAACATCAAGGAAAACGCATAAGTGGGATGCTGTTAACCATTATGGCGTTATTCACACTATTAAGCTGTTTTATTGCTGGCTATAGTTGGTGGCTATTGCAAGCAAAAGAGCAAGATGAGCATCAACCGGAAAAAAGAAGTCTGGTGCTACCGGTATTCATGTCACTAGAACCCTTTACGGTTAATCTAATCGACGATGAGAAACGCGATCGCGTGTTATATATTGATATTACATTACGCCTGACCAGTGAAGAAACCCGTAAACGCCTTCATGATTTTATGCCTGAGGTGCGCAGCCGTATATTGTTATTGTTATCTCGCCAAAACGCCGCTGATTTGGCAACAGATACAGGCAAAGTTCATCTTATGTCTGAAATTAAGCAGGTATTAAAACCGACTTTTGAATTAGAAGAGTCTGAGCAAATTATTACCGATGTGTTATTCACCACGTTTATTTTACGATAAATCATATGAGCGATAACTTTCTTTCACAAACAGAGATTGATGCCCTGCTAAATGATGCGCCAACTGATAATACGGTTACCGGTGGAGAGAAAAAAGCATCTACAGCTGAAATGGATATCCATCCTTATAATCCGAATACTCAACGACGTGCTGTTCGCGAGCGACTGCAATCGCTGGAAATTATCAATGAGCGTTTTGCGCGCCAATTTCGCATGGGGTTATTTAATATTCTACGGCGTAGCCCTGACATTACCGTAGGATTAATCAAAATTGAGCCTTATCATGAATTCGCGCGCAATCTACCCGTAATGACTAACCTTAACCTGGTGCATTTAAAACCTTTACGCGGTACTGCCCTTTTTACCTTTGAACCCAATTTAGTCTATATTGCGGTCGATAATCTATTTGGCGGCGACGGTAGGTTTCCCACCCCAGTTGACGGGCGTGAATTTACCCATACCGAACAGCGTATTATTAATAAAATGATGAAGTTGGCGCTTGACGCCTATAGTGATGCCTGGGAGAGTATTTTCAAAATTCAGGCAGAATATGTTCGTTCTGAAATTCAGGTAAAATTTACCAATATCACTTCCTCACCTAACGATATTGTTATTACCACCCCATTTTTAGTGGAAATTGGCAATATGATTGGTGAATTTAGCATTTGTATCCCTTTTGCCATGATCGAACCGCTACGTGAACGATTAATCAATCCGCCGGTAGAAAATGTTAAACAAGATGAAGGCGTCTGGATGGAAGGCTTGGTTAATCAGGTTAAATATTCTGAATTGGAATTAATCGCTAATCTGATTGAACATCCAACGCGGCTCTCTAGGATCCTGAAACTGCAAAAAGGGGATGTCATTCCTGTCGAAAAACCGGAACGCCTTATGGTTCATGTCGATGGCGTTCCCGTGCTGACCAGTAAATATGGAACATTAAATGGGCAGTATGCCCTGCGCGTCGAACATCTTATTAACCCAGTTTTAAACGCTCTGGAAGAGGAACAAAAACCATGAGTGACACTAAAGATTTTACTGAAAATCAAGCTAAAACCTCGGCTGAAGATATCTGGGCAGAGACGATTGCTCAGCAATCTAAACCGCCAAAACCAACCGATAATGGTCCTGCAATCTTTGATAATTTGGACATGCAAGATATCGAAAACCAATTTTCAGATATCAATATGATCATGGATATTCCGGTTAAACTGACGGTAGAGCTAGGTCGCACCAAAATGACCATTAAAAAGCTATTAAATTTAACCCAAGGCTCAGTGGTTTCACTGGATGGTCTGGCCGGTGAACCGTTAGACATTTTGATCAATGGTTATCTGATAGCACAAGGCGAAGTGGTGGTGGTTTCTGATAAATATGGTATTCGTATCACCGATATTATTACTCCATCAGAACGCATGCGTCGGTTGAGTCGATAGATTATGTCAGTTTACTCTTCTTTTCTGATTGCTGGAGCGGCAGATAGTGCTGCTCCGGTATTAAAAGGGGGCACGACTACTAGCAGCCCCTCCTTACTTTCAGGCAGTAGCATGTTAACTGAAATGAGTAGCTCGCTATTACTAATTATTGGCGGACTATTGGTGACTTTATGGTTAGTACGCCGTTTTTTACCCAAACGCTATCTGACCACCCGTTCAAGCGCAATCAAGGTAACGGATAATTACTCACTCGGTAATAAAGCCAAAATTACCATTATTGAAGTTGAAGGGCAGGCGCTGGTGCTCGGTGTCACCGAAGAAAACATTACCTTGTTGCATAAAATGCCGGCCAAAACCGAACCGAATGAACAACAGCAGTCAGCTTCTGTTCCACCCTCTTTTGGTCAATTCATGAAGACATACTTAGTGAAAAGTAGAAACAGTAATGCGTAAACTGCTATTTTTATTATCCAGCGCGCTATTATGGCTGCCCTTACCCGCTTACACCGCGATACCTACAATTACTAGCCAACCCTTAGCCAATGGTGGCCAAAGTTGGTCATTACCGGTACAGACACTAATTTTTATCACCGCCCTCGGTTTTATCCCTGCGCTATTGCTGATGACGACCAGTTTTACTCGTATCATTATCGTACTGGGTTTATTGCGAAATGCGTTAGGCACCCCGACCGCCCCACCTAATCAAATTTTATTAGGCTTAGCGCTATTTATGACTTTCTTCGTCATGTCTCCGGTATTTGATAAAATATATCAAAATGCCTATTTGCCCTTTAGTGAAGAGAAAATTAGCATCGAAGTGGCATTAGCGGAAGGTGCCAAACCCTTACGCCAATTTATGTTACAACAAACCCGTCAACCTGATTTAGCACTGTTTGCCCGCTTAGCCAATGATAGTGAGTATCAAACCCAAGCTGATGTTCCGATGCGTATTTTAGTGCCGGCATTTATTACTAGTGAACTAAAAACGGCTTTTCAAATCGGCTTTATGTTATTTATTCCTTTCTTGATTATCGATCTCGTAGTTGCCAGTGTATTAATGGCGCTCGGAATGATGATGGTTCCGCCTGCTACCGTTGCGATGCCTTTTAAATTAATGTTGTTTGTTTTAGTTGATGGTTGGCAATTAATTTTAGGCTCTTTAGCACAAAGCTTTTTTAATTAGGAGTAAAAATGACACCGGAAACAGTGATGGGGCTTGGTATTGATGGTATGAAAGTGGCTTTAGCATTAGCAGCACCCCTGTTGTTGGCGGCGTTGATCAGTGGTTTAATTATTAGTTTATTGCAAGCCGCCACGCAAATTAATGAAATGACCCTCTCATTCATTCCTAAAATTATCGCTGTTTTTATTACCGCGGTAGTGGCTGGCCCGTGGATGTTACAACTATTTATCGAGTATACCCGTCAATTAATAACGCAATTGCCGCAACTTATTGGTTAATGATGATCACTTTTAGCACCGATTTTTTTTATACCTCTATTAACCAATTTTTTTGGCCATTTGTGCGGGTATTAGCTTTATTTAGTATTGCCCCTTTTTTTGGTGAAAAACAGATCCCGAAAAAAAGCAAAATTGCGCTAGCCTTGCTGATCACTATTTTAATCTCTGCGGCAATACCTCTACCACAAATCCCTCTTTTTTCCATGATCGGATGTTGGATCTTAATACAACAAGTTTTAATCGGCTTATTAATGGGACTGACGATGCAAATCGCCTTTGCCATCGTTCGTTATGCGGGAGAAGTATTAGGCATGCAGATGGGGCTCTCTTTCGCCTTATTTGTTGATCCAGCAGCCGGGCCCAATATGCCAATTATTGCGCGTTTTTTTAATCTATTATTGTTATTACTGTTTTTATCTTTCGATATTCATCTTTGGTTATTGTCGCTATTGGCAGATAGCTTTCAGCTTATTCCAATCCAATCATTATCATTAAATAGCCAAAGTTTTATATTAGTTGCTCAAACGGCGGGAATTATTTTTTATTATGGTCTACTATTAGCGCTACCTATTTTAACCTTACTATTAATTATTAATATCAGTTTGGGGATCTTAAATAGAATGACCCCCCAACTTTCTATTTTTGTTGTCGGCTTCCCACTGACACTTTTAATTGGTATTTATCTATTACCTCTTTTAACCACTATCATTACCAAATATGCTGAGAAGATATTTAACGATATTCTGAGTCAATTAAGTTTGATACTACTTACATTAGCGGGAAAGTAATATTTTTCTAAATACTTTTTTCCCCTATCGTATTAACTTTTAAATTGTTCGTCTACTACCAAATAAATCTATATATTATGGGTTATTTTTGTGCTAACTAAATAATAAGTTAATAAAATATTTACCTATCAGCAGATCAGCTAATCATTTATTTCGGAATTGCTATCCATTCAGACACAATATTACGATAGACACCGGTCTTTTTATTTAAATGGATCCATTGATCGACATAAAGTTTCCAGCTCATATCATCACGTGGTAGCATATAAGCTTTCTCAATATATTGTAGTGGCCTCTTTGGATTAAGTGCACATAACTTAGCTGGATAATGCTTTTGTTGATAAAGGGCTTCTGATGCATCAGTTACCATAACATCAAATTTTTTATCAATAATTTGCTGGAATATCGCCGCATTATCATGCGTCAATTGCAACTGGGCATTAGGTAAATAGCGATGGGCAAAAGCCTCATTGGTACCACCAAAGGGTGCAATCAAACGTACTGTCGGTTTATTGAGTTGTTCAATCGTTTGATATTTCGCCTTATCATCGCAGCGGACTAGTGGAACTTTACCATCAACCGCTAGCGGCACAGATAACCAGATAGCTTGCTGACGTTTTAAGGTAACCGAAATTCCCCCAACTGCAATATCACACTGTTTGCTATGAAAATCTGCTATTAATGTATTCCAGGTTGTTTTCTGCCATTTAACTTTTGCCCCCAAACTAGCGGCTAAATTTTCCATCATGGTAACATCAATGCCTTCATATTGACCATTCTGAAGTAAATGAGTATAAGGCCTATAATCACCCGTTGCGCAAACCGTTAAGGTTTTCGTTTTCATCACTCGGTCAAGATGAGACTGCGCCTGTGCCGCTGCGCTTAAGAAAACCAGGCTGACTACTGTCAATTTCTTCATCATGCTTGTTCCTTTTTATCCCAGGAAATTGTTTATCTAAACAAAAGCTAGCTAAACAAGATTACCCTCAATTACGAAATGAAAAATAGCAAAATTTATTCAATCTTACTATTTTTTCAACATTATGAAACTGTTATTTTTTGATATTACGTTATACTTTTTGACGTTATATTATATATAGTAACTTGATCGGTAATTCAATAGATATTAATCGTATTCTATTTTCCTGCAATAATATTGAATCGATATTTAATATAACGAATTAACTATTATTGAATAATAAAAATAATTTTCCAGCTATTAATTAAAATAAATAAGATATAAATAAAAAATAGAATAGAAGAAAAAAAATAAAAAACCAGGAGAAAATCATCCCCTGGTGAAAATTTCATCTTAATTATCGGCTTATTTTGCCGTTTATTTTATAATCTAAAAATGCATTAACAAAATGATTCAACGCAATATCTTAAATAAAGATAAATCTTTCATTTGAGCAAATAAACCATAAGAAGCCTGCAATATCGCCTCTTCCTGATAATATTCCGATATCTCAGCGGCCATATCAGTATCCATCAATTGGCTTTGCCGCTCTTTCAGTAGCAAAGAAACATCTTCACTACGACTATTTAATTGTTCAACTTCCTTTAGTTGTGAGCCAAGTTGACTGCTAATTGTGGAAAGACTTTTCATGCTATTTTGCAAATCACTATGTGCACTATCGATATTGGCCGCCAATATACTTTGTACCTGTGAAGTCGCTGATTGATATGGTGTTTTTAGTGTATTAATTGCCAGATCCAATGACTGAAAAATATCGCCGCCTGTTGCAGTCTGCAAAACTTGCTGAGCAGTAAAATTTACCGTCACTTCACGATCGGCATCAATATGCTGCTTAATGGCATCTTGGCCACCTTGATAATTTACCACGCCATTAGTACCTACCACTAAAGGCACGGTATCGGTTTGATAGCCAGCAAACAGATAATTACCTGAACTATCTTTACTATTAGCTAAGCCCACTAACTCAGATTTTAAACTTTCCAGCTCAGTGGCATGAGCTTGTCGAGCATCTTCACTCATGATCGATTGATTAGAAACCGCCACAAAAGTTTGCTTAATACGACGTGATAGATCTTCCATTTTCTCAACCACCTGTAACTGTGATTGCATCTGATGCTGAGAAAAATTACGCGCCGTTTTATATTGCGCCAAACGAACTTGTGTCTGATTAATTTGTAGATTTTCTACTGCCGCTGCTGGATCATCAGCGGATTGTAACAACCGTTTTCCAGTCGTTATACGCTGATATTTATCTGCCAGTTGTGACTGAGAATGCATCATACTATCCGTTTTCTGATAATGCATAAACTGGCTGCTTAAACGAGTAACCATAACAACTTCCTTCTATATTAATACTGTTATCAGAAAATACGCATTAAGGTTTCAAACAAGCTATTGGCCGTCTGAATAACTTTGGCGTTTGACATGTAAAATTCCTGCATACGGCTCATTTCCAGATATTCCTCATCAAGATTGACACCGGAAACCGATTGCTGCTTCTGGAGATAACTTTTGGTGATCACTGATTGGGCAGTAAAATCCGCTTTAGCTTGATTGGCTTTCGATGCAATTTCACTGGCAACCGCAGCATAAGCTTTGCTAAGCGTGGACGTTCCATTAACCAACTTTTTATCTTGTAATGCCAATAGATTCTTAATATTGCTATTATCTGCTTGTCCAGTTCCCGCCTGGCTGGCAGCGGCAATAGCTGCAGGATTTGTTATGGCAACAGATAAGCCACTAATAACTTCATCAACGGATTTGATAATAAATTTGTCACCTGTTTGCGGCGCTGAAGTTGTGGCAATTTCAATTTCCATGCCATCAAAAGTGAGTTTTGTACCGTGATTAGCTGTGGCTGCTGTGACAGTAACATTTACCGACGCCCCAGTTGACTGTTGAGTAACCACCCAGTTAGTGCCATCAAACATCATGGCATAATCAATACCTTTAACTTGGGTAGCATCAGTAAATAGAGTAGTAAAACTACTGGCTCCCTGATTTTGATTATTAGAAATAATGCTCGGTTTGCCAGTCTGAAAGAGTGCTTGGCCGGCATTGCCCTGCAAATCAAACCCTGCCTGCTGAACCTGATTGATACTCTCAGCCAGTATTAAACCCAGCTGATTAATTTTTTGCCGATTCGGCTGTAGCACTTCATCACGCACCGCCAAGGCGCCGGCTAATTCCCCCCCGGTTATTGACCTAGTATCAATTTCTTGTAGCGGATTAATGCCATCATCATAAGCCAAAGTGACTTGAGCGGGATCAGCGGCCGATGGTATAGCAGTGATTTTGTTGGCTTTAGTACCATTAACCAAGGATAAACCATTAGCCAGATTAATATTGATGCTATCATCTTGGCGAATAACACTAATGCCTGCCACCGCTGATAATTCACGTGTTAGTTGATCACGCCGATCTAACATCTCATTTGGCACATAGCCTTGTATGCCTTTGATTTTGGTCATTTCACCATTTAGTTTGGCCACTTGTTGCGCCAATTGCGAAACTTTATCGGCCATCTGGCCAATATTGCCATTAATCCGTTGTTCCATAGCGTTAAATTGTTGTTCAACGGATTTAAAGCGACTAACCATGGCTTGAGCTTTATTAATAACCGCATTGCGTAAAGGCGCAGAAGCGGCATCGGTTGACAAGGTTTGCAAACTAGTAAAAAACTCTGTCATCGATGAAGCTAAATCGGTATCAGAAACAGACATCAGCTTATCTAGCTCTAGGGCAAATTCGGCATAAATTTTGCGCTCACCTTGCTTGGTCACCGCTTTGTTATAATGCGCATTAATAAACTCATCATATTCGCGTTGAATACCAGTCACTTTCACACCATTTATATTATTATTGCTACCATCGGTAGCCAATGTCGTGGTTTGCCGGTGATAACTCTCGACTTTAGCATTGGCAATATTGCTACCAATTGTTGATAACGCGGTTTGCGCGGCTTTTAAGCCGCTCACTGCGGTATTCATTAAACTGCTGGACATAGTCAGTTCCCTAATAAATTCGAATGCTGCCGGTTAGCCGACAGTAAGATAGTCGTTTTACGCAATAAAATATCGGCCAAAACCAGCAAAACTTAAGTAATGTGCATCAAAAAAGATCGCTTAGATCATGTTGATAGATTTGCTTAACCTGGGAAGTGGTATTTTTCAACTGGTGAATAAGTTGGATCAGTTTTTGCGCATAACCCGGATCGGTGGCATAACCGGCCGCTTGTAAAGCGATTGCTGCCTGCTCGGGTGTGTTGGCGGCCGCAACTTTAGCATAACGTTTACTTTGAGTTAACAAATTAACATAGTCGGCGACTGCCTCAAAATAGGAGGGATAAACACGAAAATTATCGCGTATTTTTACTTCCTTCCCATCAATATATTCGGTTGTGACAATATTGGTCACTTTTCCCCGCCAGCTTTTACCTGCCTTAATACCAAATAAATTATGACTGGGGGTTCCTTAGGCGGTCAAAATTTGACGCTGCCCCCACCCTGATTCTAACGCCGCTTGAGCGACTATCAGTAAATGGGGGATACCACTATTTTCACTGGCAATTCTAGCCGGGATAAACAATTTGGCTAGAAAACTAGCGCCATTTTCTGATATATACTTGAGCGCTCCGGCCGCTTCTTCTGGTACAAAACGGCGAACAGTGCTGACGAACTGCCTGGGTAGATCAGTATTCAGTAATGGCGCTGGCTTAATATCCTCGGGCGCATTCTGGTGCCGGGTTAGCTGTTCCACCATCAGATCAGCAAATCCTAAGCTTTTACGCGACAGATCCTGGGCTAATTGTTGATCATAAAGTGCGGTATAAAGGCGGCTTTGTTCACTACTTAGCAAACCTTCTTGCGGCAAAGCAGCGCGCATACTTTTTAGCATCATCTGCACAAAAACACTTTCTAATTGTTCAGCGATCTGACGCAGCCCCTGTTGAGGCTGCTGACTCACTTGATTTTTTAAGGCATTTAATGATCTAGCATCATAAGCAGCGCCCACCATGGTGGAAAGATCTTTCATCAAATGATCTCCAATTTAGCCCGCAAACAACCGGCACTTTCCATTGCCTGTAAAATTGACATTAAGTCGGTTGGGGTCGCACCCAAGGCATTTAACGCGCGGATCACTTCATTTAAGTTGGCACTGGCATTGACTTTATGTAAGCCATCGTGTTTTTCATTCAAGGCGATATCGGTGTTACGTGTCACCACCGTCTTACCACCGGCAAAAGGGGTATCAGGCTGACTAACATTCACTCGACGATCTACCGTAATCGAGAGCCCACCTTGGGAAATAGCACAATTATCTAACATCACACTGCGATTCATTACCACCGAACCGGTACGCGCATTCAAAATAATTTTTGCATCAATCGGCACTGATTTAATGCTAATATTCTGAATTTGCGCCAAAAAACGCACTTGTTCACTTTGGCTAACCGGCAATCTGAGTTCAACCGTTCTAGCATCCAATGGCGTTGCGGTACCAAAACCTTTAATGCGATTTACGGCATCGGAAATGGTTTGCGCCAGCGAAAAATTTTCTTCATTCAATTGTAAGTTAAGGGTGTTGGTTTTACCAAATTGGCTGGCTAGTTCCCGTTCAATTACCGCACCACCACTAATGCGTCCACCGGCTAATTGATTAACCTTGATACTACTACCACCAGCACTCGCACCTACGCCCCCCACAATAATATTGCCTTGGGCAACCGCATACACCTGATTATCAGCGCCTTTTAATGGTGTCATCAATAGCGTGCCACCGCGTAAACTTTTTGCATTACCTAATGAAGAGACGACCACATCAATCGTTTGTCCAGCGCGGCCAAAAGGGGGCAATTTGGCCGTAATCATCACCGCCGCCACATTTTTTAACTGCATATTGGTACCTGGCGGTACCGTGATACCTAATTGAGAGAGCATATTACTCATACTCTGGGTGGTAAATGGCGTTTGTGAAGTTTGATCACCCGTCCCATCCAGACCGACTACCAAACCGTAGCCAATCAGGGCATTTTCTCGCACTCCCTCAATACTCGTTAGATCACGAATACGTTCGGCTGTTACCATGCTCGAACATAACAATAACATTGGCAATGGTAACCAAAATAGTAACTTACCTAACAATGAATCAACCATAAGCTCCCTCTGTTTAGAATGGCGAAATATTTAACAAAATACGCTGCAACCAGCCCATATTTTGCGCTTCGTTAATATATCCATCACCCACATATTCAATACGTGCATCCGCAACTTGGGTTGAATTTACAGTATTAGTACCGCTAATGGTTCTTGGATTAACCACACCAGAGAAACGGATATATTCGGTGCCCTGATTGATGGCGATCTGTTTTTCACCCACTACCTGTAAGTTACCGTTTGCCAGTAACTTAGTCACTGTGACCGTTATCGTTCCTTTGAAGGTATTATTCGCATTGGCGCCACCTTTGCCACCAAACTCATTTTCCCCTTCCATGTCAAACTGTAACTTATCAACCCCCACCAGTTTATTTAACACCTGCGGTGTGGCCCCGGCTGAAAAACCACTTTTCCCTTTACGGCTGGCATTGGCGGACGAATTTTTACTGGCACTGACATTTTCTTGTAAGATGATGGTCAATGTATCGCCGACATGACGGGGACGTCGATCTTCAAATAGCGGCTGATAAGCATAATTAACCGGTTGACTGGCTTGATAAATCGAGCCAGTTACCTTTATGCTTGGCATTTCTGCTGGTTCAACCGTTGTCGGACCCGAGACCAATGGCTTTTTCGGTATGTAAGCACAGCCTGACATTATTAATGCCGAACAGATAATGCCAAACCGCCATCGATTTCCCTCTCTTTGGGGAAATCGCCTAAAAATAAGCGTTGCCAAATTGGCGATGCTCTTTTTATTCATGTTAAAAACTCTTGTATAATCACCATCACAATGAATTGTGACTGTGATGGTAGGCTGAATTAAAGCTGCATTAATCGCTGTAACATTTGATCAGAAGTTGACACCGCTTTACTATTAATTTCATAAGCGCGTTGCGTCTGGATCATGCTGACTAATTCTTCAGCCACATTAACATTCGATGTCTCAACATAACCTTGATAAAGTAAACCCGCGCCATTAACACCAGGGGCTGTCTCAACCGGTACGCCTGAACTGTTGGTTTCCAAATAAAGATTTTCACCAATACTCTCCAGACCGGTTTCATTAACAAACGTGGTTAATGCTAATTGGCCAACTTGCTGTGGTTCAGAATTACCAGGTATGACAACACTGACAATACCATCCTGACTAATGGTAAATTTGAGCGTTCCTTCTGGCAGGACAATGGCCGGCACCACCGCAAAACCACCAGCAGTAATCAATTGATTATTTTGATCAACCTGAAAGGCACCATCGCGGGTATAGGCATCAGTGCCATCTGGCAATTGAATATGGAAAAATCCCTGGCCTTTAATAGCAACATCTTTACTATTATTAGTCTGCGATAAATTACCCTGACTATGTAACCGTTCAGTTGCAATAGGACGAACCCCGGTACCTAGTTGCAATCCCGACGGTGATAGGGTCTGTTCTGACGTTAATGCGCCCGGTTGACGTAATGTTTGATACATCAGATCTTGAAACACTGCTCGCCCACGCTTAAAACCATTAGTGCTGACGTTAGCCAGGTTATTAGAAATGACATCCATGTTAGTTTGTTGAGCATCAAGCCCAGTTTTGGCAATCCATAAAGAACGGATCATTATTTGTTTCTCCCTTAATAACTTAACTGATGGCTAACAGTTGATTAGCACGTTGGGCATTATCATTAGCACTATGAATAACTTTCATTTGCATCTCAAAAGTACGCGCATTGGCTATCATGGCCACCATCGCTTGAGCTGGATTGACATTACTGCCCTCTAAGACACCCGATAGTAATTTGACACTATTGTCCATCACTAAAGGTTGGGCATTAGGTTCGGCAAGATGAAATAAACCCTCTTCACCACGTACCAACTGTTGCGCTAAGGGTTTCACCCGTTTGATCTGACCAACCTGCCCTAACTGGGTGGGCGGATCGGTTGGGATATAGCCGGTAATGATGCCATCAGCGGCAATCGTCAGTTGCGCCTGCGGTGGAACTATAATTTCTCCACCATCACCCATTAATGGGCGATTTTGGATCATTAATTCACCATTAGCTGAAATTTGGATATTACCGTTACGGGTATAAGCTTCCCGTCCATCAGCTAATTGCACTGCTAAATAACCGCCATCGCTAAGCGCCACATCCAATGATCGAGCGGTATAGTTCATTGCACCAGCACGCTGATCAGCAGTGGGTGTTGACGCAATGGTTAGCGTGCGTGTTGGGTGTCCCACTGAGCCTTCAATCGGGACAAAACGCGAAGCGGCTAACTGGGCTTTAAAACCATGGGTTGAAACATTGGCCAGATTATTGGTGATGACCGCTTGAGTATCCAACGCATGACGCGCGCCATTCATTGCGGTATAAATGACATGATCCATTTAATCACCCATCATTAACGTAAATTGACCAGGGTCTGTAACATTTGATCCTGAGTTTTAATGGTTTGCGCATTAGATTGATAATTGCGTTGCGCCAGAATCATAGTCACCAGTTCCTGACCCATATCGACATTAGATGCCTCTAAGGCATTGGCGGTTAATTTACCGAGAATACCGCTGCCTGCCGTGCCAATAATTGGGGCACCCGATTTGCCAGTTTCTGACCAAACATTATTACCTTTCGCCACTAAGCCACCTGGATTAGCAAAATTGGCCAATATCACCTGACCAACTAATTGCTGTTGACCATTAGCATAAGAAGCACGAATGGAGCCATCTTCTTCAAAACTGAAGCCCGTGAATTGCCCCGCCTGATAACCATTTTGCTCTAAACGAGAAATATCTGAGCTGGCTAATCGTTGTTGACGTGAATCAGCAAAATTAAAATTAATCGTACTGGCCGCACCACCATTATGAGCGGCTAAGTTAAAGTTGAAATTAGCGGCATTTGTTAACTGACCATTTTGATTAAAAGAGAGACTGTGGCTTGCTGCACCTGGCGTTGGCTGGCTAGGATCAACCACATAGATATCCCATTGTGTATTTGCCGCACCCGCAGCGCCAGGGCGCTTAGCAAAATAGACATTCAGTGCCCGCTCATTACCTAAACTATCAAAGGCGGTCACACTGGTGCTATAACTATAGGTTTTGTTATCGCTTGGATTAAACGCAGTCACACCTGTCGCTGCAATGGCTGCCTGACCTGAATCTAAATTAGCCGTCATCCGAATATCATCGGTGGCTCGGGCATTCATCATATCTGTTGGGATAGTCATCGGTGTCGGCAATGCGCCTTTTTGGATAGTTGGCACGCCATTTACCATCGCCACCGGATAGCCAGTTACTACCATCCCTTGCGGGTTAACTAATTGGCCTTTAGCATCTTTACCAAACTGACCGTTACGGCTATAGAAAATGTCACCATTGGTATCTTGTAGGCGGAAAAATCCACCACCTGAGATAGCTAAATCAGTCTCGCGATTGGTTTTGGTGATCGAACCATCACTAAAATTTTGTTGTACTGCCGCCAGTTTTACCCCTAGTCCAACCCCTGAACCGGCATAAACATCAGCAAAAGCGGCTGAAGCTCCCTTAAAACCAAAAGTTGCCGAATTGGCAATATTATTACCGATGACATCCAGATGACTGGATGCGGCATTTAATCCACTAATTGCTTGTGAAAAGGCCATATGCTCTCCATATTAAGTTTTAATCTATTCAATTACAGAACCTGACGGATCTCTTCTAATGAAACACTGTTACCTAGACCAACATCCAGCAACACTCCCTGCTCACCATTGGTCACACCATTAACTAACGCGTAATTTAAGGATTTAACATTTACCTGACCTTGGGCAGAAGTAGCTGTGACAGTAAACTGATAACGACCAACCGGTAATGGGTTGCCATCATTATCTTTGCCATCCCAATTAGCGTGATAAACATCCGGTTTAAACCCTTGTTCATGCTCCATTGTTTTGACAATTCGGCCCGTTTTATCACTAATGGTGACCGTGACTTTGTCTGCTGGACGGGTTAATTCAAAACCAAATGGAGTAAAAAAGGTTTCACTGGTGCCAGGCGCGGTTGCCTGAGAATTTTGCTTTTCATATAAGGTGATTTTATTGCCTGCAATCATCACGCCCTTACCAACTAATTTGGTCGCATTTAACGCCTGACTGGCATGAAGTTGACCAGTTAAATTACTCACCGTCTCATTGAGTTTTTCCACTCCCTGCACGGTACTGATTTGAGCTAACTGGGTGGTCAGTTCATTGTTTTGCATCGGGTTGGTCGGATCTTGATTTTTCATCTGGGTCAGTAATAGCGTCAGAAAATTATTCTGAATATCGTCACTGCCTTTTTTCTTAATATTTTGCTGTGAAGCCGGATCACCCACTCTGGAGTTGTCCAGTGATTCATTGATTGAACTTACAACACCCATTTATCTTCCTTTACTATTGGCCTAAGGTTAATGTTTTTTGCATTAACGATTTAGTTGTATTCATCACTTCGATATTCGCTTGGTAACTGCGTGAAGCGGAAATGGTATTGATCATCTCGGCAGTGACATCGACATTAGGTTTACGAATATAGCCGCGTTGATCAGCTAATGGATGAGCAGGCTGATACTCAAGATGAAAAGGCGACGGATCGTCGACTACCTGAGCAACGCTAACGCCACCAATACCATTAGCTGAAAGCTCAGAAACAGAAAAGACCACTTGTTTAGCACGGTAAGGTTCACCATCAGGACCAGTAACACTATCAGCGTTAGCCATATTGCTGGCGCTGACATTTAAACGTTGAGATTGGGCAGAAAGCGCAGAGCTGCTAATTTCAAAAATTGAAAATAGTGACATCATCTATTCCTTATATTTATTGCATAACCGCCATCATGCTTTTTATCTGTCCATTTAAAATCGACAGATCAGTTTGATATTTAACGCTGTTATCAGCAAAATGACTGCGCTCCATATCCATATCGACGGTATTACCATCCATAGCCACTTGATGAGGAACACGATAAAGCAGATCGGCGGTCAGTGAATTTGGAGGCTGCACCGCAATATGTTTAACGGATGTGACCGCCATTGATAACTGCTTACCGGTGACTGAATTCGCCATAAGATTTTTTTCTAATTGGGCACTAAAATCGATATCGCGTGCCTGGTAGCCCGGAGTATCAGCATGCGCAATATTGGCCGATAAAATAGCCTGGCGCTGATGCCTTAGTGACAGTGCCTGTTGCTGAAAACTCAGCGTTGCATCAAGTTTATCGAGCATAACTTTCCCCAGTTAACGATCTGTAAGCCAATTTTTTGATCCTATTTTTAGAGCAGTAGCTTATACGCAGAAAAAAAAGTCAAAGGCGGGAAAAAACGATTATTAATGGTTTATTTATGCCATTATGGCCGAAATAATGCTCTACACTGCGAGTTCTGAAAATAATGGCCAGCTAAATAATGGTTATGAAATAAAATGAAGAGGAAATTTGTGGTTAATCGATTAATTATTTCTTTATTACTCTTTCTGCCTGGTATCACTAGCGCATCGGTTACCCTGCAAAGCGCACTTCAGGACTATTTTAACCAACAGTATCTGAAGCAAGATAAAGTGAATATTAAAATTCTTACCCCCTCAGAACATTTATCTGTATGTAACCAATTACAAATTAAACCAGCCCCTTCCCAACAGCACTGGGGAAAATTAACGCTACCGCTGATTTGTGACGAAAAAACCTATTATCTTCGCTTAGCCGTTAGCGTTGAAGGGAATTATTGGGTAGCTAATCAGCCAATAAAACGTCATTCAGTCATTAATCAGCACAATGTCATGGCTAAACGTGGTCTGCTAGAAAAATTACCACGTGGTATTATTCGTGATATTCAAGCCTACCAAAATAGTGTTAGCTTACGTGATATTGCTGCCGGCCAACCGATTAGCCAAAATATGTTGCGCCGAGCTTGGGTTATTCAGGCCGGTAAAAATGTCACTGTTTACGCCCAAGGTCGCCATTTTCAAGTGAAATATGAGGGCAAAGCGATTAATAATGCCGCTGAAAATGAGTCTGTCCGGCTCAGAATGCCAACAGGACAAATTATCACCGCTATTGCACAAAAAGAGGGTTATGCGAAAATTGCGCTAAAACATTAAAGTTTTTGGCCGCTAAGCCGTTATATCACCTATAGAGCAGGATAGTGAACATGAATAATGGCTATCACACCTAACCCGATTAAATAACAGGATGTAACTCATGAGCATTGAAAAAACGACACCGCTCAGTGGCATAACAGCGCTTTCACACCATGAAGAGCCACAGCCACAACAAAAAAAAGTAAAACAATCCGCCACTAGCGAACAAAAAGATCCCATCTTTAAATTAAGTCTGAGTGGGGCAGCAGAAAAACTATTCCAAGCAAACGACAAAGACATTCGTGAGCAAAAAGTTGAGCAGATTCGGCAAAAGATTGAATGCGGCGAATTAGCCAATGACGCAGAAAAAATTGCGGATGCGCTGCTCAGATTAAATACCAGCCAATGTGATTAAATTGATGACTCAACAGACACTACCGGAGATCCTCATTGAGCAACTTTCCCAAGTGGAAACGCTCAGTGAGTTACTTCACATTGAATATCAACTGCTTAATGCTGGCAAAGTTGATTTACTGCGCTTAAATGAAGTGACAGAAAAAAAACAGTATTGGTTGACTGCATTACGCCATAGTGAACAAAAGCGTATCACTAGTAGCGAACAGTGTGGTTCTTCCCCGCCCTATCAACAAGATACGACGCTAGCAGCAATCTGGCAGAAAATCGAACCACAAATTAAACAGCTTTATCAGCGGAATAGTCAAAATGGGCTGATACTCAAGCAACATATGCAGCTCAATCAGGAGCAATTGCGCTTCCTTAAAAAACGTCATAGTCCAGCACTGTATGGTGAGCATGGTCAGACAGAAAATATTGTCGCCAGCGGTTACCAGGTCAAAATATGATCCTAAGGCATTGCAAACCAATGCCTTATTTACTATCTAATAAGCTTTTATTGAGCCATTGCGGTTTCATTAATACCTTACTAGTGGCAATGGATGTGGTAATTAGACACCTTCTTTTTCATTCTCTTATGGCTATATATTGCTTCTTTTATCGCCGTTTCTGATTGTTCTTTGCACTGTCGGTGAAGCTGCAAGGCCGCCTTTTGACGATTTGGCCGGCGGGTGATAGACAAAATATAGCCGGTGGAACTTGATGTTATGGTGAAGCAAAAAATATTATTTATATTTTAAGTTTTTTCATCAAAAAAACGCAAAAGACAGATCCAAAAGATATACAAACAGCTATCAATAGAAAAAAAGATATGATTAGTTGGTATCAAAGAGGAGCGTTAGCAGGAAAAAAGTAATCACATTCAGTGAAAAGCTGGAAGCTAAGAAAAAAGAGGGAAATTCTGAATTCATTCAGGCGTTTAATGAGAATAAAAAAGCCCTTGAATTACATATTCAATTACAAGAGCAAATGAAAACTTGGAGAGAGCAAGCTGGGTTAACAAGTGCAGAAATTGCGGCAAAAATCGGGGTAATCCGCCAACAATATCTAAACTTGAAAGAAATGCGGACAGGGCAAGTCTCGAAAGAATAATAAAATATGTAAATGCCTGTGGGTTAAAAGAAATAAAAATCAATGTAATATAATTTAATAGGCTCTAATTATCCCCGCAATTTGTTGCTAGGTTTTCTATCCCTCAATAATAAAATATTCATGAAATATCTATATTTTTGAGTATTATTTTTTTCATTAACTCCATAACTAGGCAATAAACCCCGTCACTTTTGCTTTATTTAATCGGTTAATATTTTATGCAGCTATTATGCGAGAGAATTTTATCGCTGGCGATGAACGCTTTGGTCACTTTTGGGTGGCAAAAGCGTTCATCGTTAATGTTAACTGGCCGGTTGGCCAATAAATGAGGTTAAACGAATTTTTCGCTCATCGCTGATTTCAAGACTGGAAACTACAGCAAGCTGCGGTAAAGCGCGACGTAAAAAACGTGACATTAAAGGGCGTAAGCTATGATTGACAATTAACACCTGTGGTGCACCCATTAAACTTTGATTATTGAGCGCTTCAATTGCCTGTTGCTCAATATTACCGGCCAGACCAGGCTCTAATCCACCACCCGATTGCAGCGCCTGGATCAAAACCCGTTCAAGGCTAATATCTAGACCAATAGCTTGGATCTCTTCTTTATCACCAAACCAGTGCTGAGTAATCGCTCTGGCTAAAGCAATGCGTACCAAACTGGTTAGTTCTGTCACCTCTTTTTGTTCAGCGGCATGTTCAGCTAACGTTTCGATGATGGTACGCATATCACGTATCGGCACCTGCTCACTTAATAAATTCTGTAATACTTTATGAAACAGCGTCAAATTTATCACATCAGGCATCAGATCTTGGGTTAGTTTCGGTAATTCTTTACTGATCCGTTCATAAAGCTGCTGTGCTTCCTGCCGACCAAATAACTCATGGGCAAATCGACTTAACAGATGATTAAAATGGGTCGCAACCACCGTACTGGCTGCCACTACCGTATAACCTTGTACTTGAGCCTGTTCACGTAACGCTTCATCGATCCAAATCGCTGGTAGACCAAAAGCAGGCTCTTGGGTAGCATCACCGGTCAATTCTCCTATAGCACCACCTGGATTGATCGCTAACCAACGCCCTGGATAGGCCTCTCCCCGACCAATTTCTACCCCTTTCA
This sequence comes from Arsenophonus sp. aPb, assembly GCF_029873475.1. Classification (NCBI taxonomy): domain Bacteria; kingdom Pseudomonadati; phylum Pseudomonadota; class Gammaproteobacteria; order Enterobacterales; family Morganellaceae; genus Arsenophonus; species Arsenophonus sp. aPb. The sequence continues at coordinate 1,286,722 of NZ_CP123499.1, read as the reverse complement.
TTAAAATACGATAAGCTTCTGGTTTAAGCGCCATATTATCGCGAATATGTAACACCGGCGGTAAATAACCCATCTCTTTAGCAAATTTTTTGCGGATGCCACCAATCCGATTGAGTAATTCGCCGTTTTGTCCCTGATCAACCATCGGGATCAAACGGTAACCAATTTCCATCCCCAATGGATCTTCAGGTTGAACATCATCCCAACTAACCTCTACCGCTTGATAACGCTGCTCAATATTTTGTTGTTGTTCTACATCAATTACTGGTTTAACTGAACGCTTCATCAACTTCCAACCAATAAAACCTAGTAGAAAAGTAAACAGCAGAAAAACAATATTTGGCATACCGGGGACTAGACCAAGCAACCCTAATACACCGGCAGTTAACATTAATACCCGTGGATTATCAAACAGTTGACTTAGCATCTGCTCACCAACGTCTTCATCAGTCGCTACGCGGGTAACAATCACGCCGGCGGCGGTAGAAATAATCAATGCCGGAATTTGGGCTACTAGGCCGTCACCAATGGTTAACAGTGTGTAGATACTGGCTGATTCACCCAGGGTTAAGCCATGTTGAGCAACACCAACCACTAAACCACCAATGATATTGATCGCCATAATCATCAGTCCGGCAATGGCATCGCCGCGTACAAATTTACTGGCGCCATCCATTGAACCATAGAAATCAGACTCTTGGGTTACTTCTTTACGTCGCGCTTTAGCTTCAGCTTCATCAATCAAACCGGCATTCAGATCAGCATCAATAGCCATCTGCTTACCTGGCATACCATCTAAAACAAAGCGTGCTCCCACTTCGGATATACGACCAGCACCTTTAGTAATTACCATAAAGTTAATTAGGATCAGAATAATAAAGACCACTATGCCAATAGCAAAATTACCACCCACCAGAAAATGGCCGAAGGATTCGACAACCTTGCCTGCCGCCGCCGATCCAGTGTGTCCTTCTAACAGAATGACTCTGGTTGAAGCCACATTGAGTGATAGCCGTAATAAAGTTGAAAACAGCAAAATAGTCGGAAATGCCGCAAATTCAAGGGTACGCTTGGTAAACATGGCCACTAATAACACCATAATCGAGAGGGCAATATTAAAAGTGAACAACATATCTAATAAGAAAGGCGGCAATGGCAAAACCATCATTGACAAAATTAATAGGATCAATATCGGTCCAGCTAAAATTTGCCATTGGGTATTTTTTAAGTCTTTAGGTAGACGCAATCGTGAGGCTAAGTTAGCCATGAGTATTATTATCTCCTGCAAAATCCAGTCCCTGAGGTACTGATACATTGGTTGGTTTCTTTGGTTTCAATCCGCCTTCTCGCTGCCAACGTCTGAGCTGATATACCCAGGCCAACACCTCTGCCACCGCGGCATAAAGTGTTGCCGGAATATGACCACCGACTTTGCTATGACGATAAAGCGCTCTTGCCAGAGGTGGTGCCTCCAGCACTGGAATACGATTTTCTTCACCCAGTTGCTTAATATTTAATGCAATTAATCCAGCCCCTTTTGCCAATACTTTCGGCGCTTGCATTTGTTGATTATCGTACTGTAACGCCACAGCATAGTGGGTCGGGTTGGTAATAATAACATCGGCTTTCGGCACATCAGCCATCATTCTGCGGCGGGAAATCTCTCGCTGCTGCTGACGAATACGCGCTTTAATATGCGGATCACCTTCTTGCTGTTTAAACTCATCCTTGATCTCTTGGCGTGTCATTCTGAGTTTTTTCAAATGGCTGCGCAGCTGATAAATAAGATCAAAGGCCACTAAGGGTATAAGCATAAAAATGGCAATATAAGCGGCAAATATCATTAATTGCGCAGCTTGACTTAATGCCAAATGACGTGGTTCAGTGACTAAGTGAAAAAAGTGAGGAAGATTAACCCATAAAAAAAGAGTAATACCAATAGAAACTAGCATCACTTTCAATAATGCTTTAAACAACTCAGCCAATGCATTAATCGAAAATAAGCGTTTTAATCCAGTAATTGGATTTAATTTTTTCCAGTCAAATTTAATCGATTTAAAATTAATCTGTATCCCACCAAAAAAACTGGGGGCAGCAAAGGTGATTAATACCAATCCGGCTATAATCGGCAATAATGCGTTCAGGCCTATTTTAATCGACTCAAACACTAAACTAGGCAATAGCTGACTGTTATATAAAATATATTTATCAAAATAAAAAGTCTGTGAAAAAAGTGCATGCAGCTTTTGATAACAATAATGGCCACAAATCCAAAATAGCGAAACACCGGCAATTAACATGAAAAAAGAACTTAATTCACGTGAACGAACAACCTGGCCATCTTCCTTTGCTTTTTCCTTTTTTCTGGCGGTGGGTTCTTCGGTTTTTTCTAAATCACTCTCTTCTGCCACTCCCTTTTACCTCGTTAATATTCTTTTGACAAAGGAAAGGCGCTATGCTTGCCATAATAAAATCAACTCAAAAGGGAGATAACAAAGAAAAAATAGTTATTATTTATGCTATTAAATAAAATGCAAAAATTATAATAACCAAAATAGTGCTCATATTTGCCCCTATTATAAGATGATTAAATTACGGCTAATTAGCTATTGCTATTGATTTGTCGCAATAACGATGAACGATCGTGTTATCTAATTGCGCTAGCTTTTTCTTCATTTTAAAATGCGCTTTTTATGCGAATGTATAATTCATAGCTGAATAAAATCATTAATATTTCACATCTTAATAAAATGAATCTATACTTTTTAAACTACATAAATATTATTTGGTTAGGGATTATTATGAGAAAATTACTATTAATTTGTAGCATGGGTTTATTAGCATTTATTATCACTGCTTGTTCAGAAGAAGAGAAAAAAATTGACTATATCGGTGCAACTGATACCTGTAAAACTTATTTCTCTGAAGTAGATTCCTTAGTTACTAAGGCATCTGAAAACCCACAAACTAAGGCTCAACTTGATTCAATAAAAAATCAGCTTGAAGATGGTAAAAAACAGATCGTTGCCCTGCCTAAAGATCAGCAAGATAAAGCTTGCCAACAAGGCATTGAAGCAATGCGGCAGATAAAACAGTCGTTAAATATGAAGTAAATAATATTTGATCATCGCTTTATAAGAGATACATTGGTTATTTTATTTTGCATAATCTTGTATCTCTTTTATTTTGGCTGTCTATCCCCTATTAACAACCAATTACCGTACATGCCGCTGACTAGCAATTTTATCGCATTTATAATCCCAAGCTTGTCAGTAACTCATCTACTTGTGTTTGCTGACAGTAATTTTCTTTCCGATCTGTCGTAAGTTGTGGTCCATTTAGTAATTCATTCGAACGATTTATCGAGGATAAGGAATTGGCAATATCTGGCGTCATATTTTCTAATAAAACAGACACAAGTTGCTGTTCAATTTCCTGTATTATTAAAGAGAGCTTTTTAATCACTTGTCCGGTTAAATCTTGAAAATCTTGCGCCATCATAATAGCCAATAATTGCGCATTGATTTGACTATTGACTTGCGGTGACTGAGCCAGATACTGTCGTGTATCCCCCACCAACGATTTAGTTTCCGTTAATTCAATCGATAATTGCGCCCATTTATCCCAGCGTTGTGTTAACTGTTCCGCTTGTTGAATTAACCACTCCTGCTTAGGTTTGATTTGATCAAGACTATTAAGGGTTTTTTCTGCCGCTTGAAAAGTCATCTGGGCGATATAATCTAGGCGCTGTTGAGTATCCGGTATCACTTCTACCGCTCTGGATATATTTTTGTCTAAACCTAACTCACGTAACCCTTCATGAATAATGCGAGTCAACCGTCCAAGACGGTTAATGATTTCTAATTTATCGTGATGAGATTCTGGTTTTTCATCTTGCCTGTTGACCATATTACCTCCTTGTTTTTATGCCATTTTTTGAATAATCTGTTCAATTTTCTGCTCAAGAATAGCAGCGGTAAAAGGTTTCACCACATAACCACTGGCACCGGCTTTTGATGCAGCAATAATGTTTTCCTTTTTGGCTTCCGCGGTAACCATTAAAACCGGTAGCTTTGCCCACTTTTCCTGTTGGCGGATCGTTTCAAGTAATAATAAGCCATCCATATTTGGCATATTCCAGTCTGTAATAATAAAATCAAAATTATGCTTATTCATTTTAGCCAAAGCATCTTCACCATCTTCAGCCTCTTCGACATTATGAAACCCTGATTCTTTCAATAAATTACGTAATATTCTTCTCATCGTTGAGAAATCATCTACGATCAGAAACATTAATTCTTTATTTGTCATGGTTTAAATAGCCCTATCTCACTTTCAATTTGTTGCAAATTACCCTGCATAACGTTGCTCTAATTTATCGAGTAACAATCGACCAAGATCATTAATATCACCAACTTCATCTACCGCATTTAAATGCAATGCGACTTTTGGCATACCGTAAACAACACAGCTTTTTTCATTCTGTGCGAAGGTATAAGCGCCTGCTTGCCGCATTGCTAATAATCCCATAGCTCCATCATTTCCCATTCCAGTAAGAATCATGCCAATTGCCCGCTTTCCGGCGGTTTGAGCCACGGAAAAAAATAAATTATCAACCGAAGGGCGATGATGGTTAACCATATCTTGTTGATGCAAGACTATTTGGTAATATCGGCCGGTTTTGGTTAAAGCTAGATGAAAATTACCCGGCGCAATATAAACATGTCCCGCTAATAACTTTTCTCCCTGTTCTGCTTCTTTAACTTGCAAAAAACAGCAACGATTAAGACGTTCAGCAAAAGAGCGAGTGAAACCTGCTGGCATATGTTGCGCAACGACAATTGCCGGCATATTTTGCGGTAAACCTTGTAATAAGTGCCGAATGGCCTCAGTGCCACCGGTTGAGGCACCAATCGCGATAACATCATTGGTAACTTGCAGTAAGGGCAGATTAAGTTTTGGGTATTTCGCTGGTTGACGCATTTTTATAATATTTGCTTTTGCTGCCACTCTAATTTTGTCACTTAATAAGTTGGCATAAGCCGATACGCCTTGTTTGAAATTCAAGGTTTGTTTGGTGACAAAATCTACCGCACCTAACTCCAAAGCACGTAATGTTGCCTGAGAACCATTGGTGGTTAAGGTTGAAACCATAATCACTGGCATCGGGCGTAACCGCATGATTTTTTCTAAAAAAGAGAGTCCATCCATGCGTGGCATCTCAATATCCAGTGTCAATACGTGTGGGTGTCGCTGTTTTATCATTTCCCGTGCAATATAGGGGTCTGCCGCACAACCAACAACTTCCATGTCTGGCTGCTGATCCAGGATTTCTCGCATAATTTTGCGCATTAAAGCTGAATCATCAACACAAAGTACCTTTATTTTTTCCATCGCTGTATCTTCTGATTTTTCAATTGATAAATACTGCGCTCAACTAATTGATAATGGCTATTTGGTTGGCAAATATTTTCTGAGTGACCAATCACCAATAGACCATCTTTTTTTAATAGCGGTAAAAAGCGATCTAATAACTCCTGTTGCATTTTACTTTCAAAATAGATCATCACATTACGACAAAAAATGACATCAAACTGACCTTCTATTGGCCAATATTTGTCTTTAAGATTAATCTGCTGAAACTGTATTTGTTTACGTAATTCCTCATGGATACGTACATAGCCTTGATTGTCACCTTGGCCTTTTAATAAAAATGACTTTCTTAACTGGGCAGGGATAGCAGTGATCACTTCCTCAGCATAAATACCTTGCTGAGCAATCTGCAAAACTTGGTTATTAATATCACTCGCCACAATTTCCTTACGAAAAATATGATCGGTTTTAATACTATTTAATACCATAGCAACGGAATAAGCTTCTTCTCCGGTAGAAACCGCCGTACACCAAACCCGATAGACATCCTGTCTATTGGCTTTAGCATGTTGCGCTACCACATCAAAATGGTGCGCTTCACGAAAAAAGGCGGTCAAATTGGTAGTTAATGCATTGATAAAGTATTGCCATTCAGTACCTTGCTTATGCTGCATCAGTAAAGTGACATATTGCTCAAAGCAGGTTAATTGCAAGATTTTCAATCTCTTAAGCAATCTATTGTAAACCATCATTTTTTTTTGCTTTAGCAAAACAATGCCAGTTTTTTGGTAAATAAGGTCACAAATCTGTTTAAACGCTTTATCACTTAATTGCCATTGCTGCTGATGACAATCACCAGGCATTAATTTCATTTATTATCTGCCTGTAATAAGTTCATTTTAACGGTTAAATGATTAAAACAACGTTGTGGCAACTTAAATTTTGACACGATATTTATCAGGGTTTCCGTTTGTATCTCTAATGTCTCAACAACATGACATGATTGCTCTACTAAGGTGGCATTTTGTTGGGTCATCTGTTCCATTTGTTCTATGCTAATCGCTACCTGCTGGATCCCCTGATTTTGCTCTTTGGTTGCCGCGGCAATTTCTTGCATAAGCTTGGTAACCTGTTTAACAGAAATGACTAATTCGTTGATGGTACTACCCGCATGATTGACCAATTCAGCCCCCATAGTGACACACTCGACAGATTCATCTATTAGGCTTTTTATCTCTTTCGCCGCTTCAGCACTGCGTTGCGCTAATTCCCTGACCTCAGTAGCGACCACAGAAAAACCTCGCCCTTGTTCACCCGCTCTGGCAGCCTCTACTGCTGCATTTAAGGCTAATATATTAGTTTGAAAAGCAATTCCATCGATTACGCTAATAATCGCAGCAATTTTTTGCGAACTTTGGGTAATACTGGTCATCGTATCCACCACTTTACCCGTCAATCTTCCACTTTTAGTGGCTGTTTTTTCGGCTGAAATTGCCAGTTCATTAGCTTGTTGGGCATGATGGGCGTTTTGTTGAACAATGATGGTAAACTGCTCTATGCCAGCAGCGGTCTGTTCTAAGTTAACCCCTTGCTGTTGAGTATGTTTTGCCAGGGCTATATTACCCGTTTTCACCGCTTGCATACCTGTTTGCATTTCGCGGGTATTGAACCTTACTGCCGCAACTGAGGTAATAATCGCTTCTCGCATTTCTGCAAACTTAGTAAAAATTTTACCCAATTCATCTTGCTCATTTTCAATTAGCGGTTTGTCTAAATAACCATTAGCAATATCGATAAAACAATTTTTCATCATTTTAAAACGGGTTATTAATTTTTTTTGCAAATTAAAATGGGTCAATAGACAAGCGATAAAAACCGTAATCAGGGTAATAATCGACATAATCAAGGAAAACTGACTTGAATCTCGACTATATTTCGCTGCCTCACCAACTTCACTATTGATATGTTTGATATAAGTAAAATAACTATTTTCAAACCTTAAGAGATGCCCTTCACTCGGTACTTGTAAAGCCTGTTTAATCTCTCGTTTATCTAATAATTTCTTTATCATATGAAGTGCATGGTTCAGAGCCTGATAATCGCGTTCAATATCAGCGGTAATTTTCCGGCTTTTTTCTTGATAATATTGCTGAGACAACTGACTAAACTGGTGAAAATATTTTTCTGTCTCGGCTAATTGGTTATCAATTCGGCTACTTAATATGGCCAATTTATCGGCTGGGTAATCTGTTTGCATCCGCAACGTCAATCGATTGAGGGTACTGCGTGCTTTAAGTAAATGATTCCAACTTAAGGTCAAAGCCTCTAATTTATCTATCTTGATATCTAAATGTTCAAAGTGAGATTGCTGCTGATGAAAGATATTGATCGCAGTTCCCCCTGTCACAAATTGTATAGTACAAAAAAAAAGTAGTAATAAGTGAAGACGGGTAGATACCCTGAGTGTTAATTTCATCCTTGTAGCTTTAATCCTTAATTCACTTTTCTTTGGCAAATAATCAGTGTTTAAAATGCTGTCCAATTATCATCATTGGTTACTTTTTTCTTATCATCAATCGTTTCTACCGCCGTCACACCCTTAGCGAGATTTTCACTTGATTGATGATATGGCTCATCAGTATCCTCTTGGGGTAATTTAAATACCGAAACCAGATCAGTTAAGATTTTAGTCTGGATCTCTAATTCCGCCGTCGCCGCACCAGACTGTTCAACCAATGAAGCATTATGTTGTAGTACATGATCCATTTCGTTGATAGCAATACTGACCTGATTAATACCCTTACTTTGCTCATCGGAGGCGGAGGCAATTTCACCCATGATTTCTGTCACACTAACTATAGACTCAACAATTTTGCCCATTGTTTCGCCAGCTTCTTCCGCCAGTTTTGCGCCGCTTAACGTACGACTAACTGAATTTTCAATTAAGCCTTTAATTTCTTTGGCTGCATTAGCACTACGTTGGGCAAGATTACGAACCTCCTCGGCCACGACCGCAAAACCACGGCCATGTTCGCCAGCGCGGGCGGCTTCAACCGCCGCATTAAGGGCTAATATATTGGTTTGAAAAGCAATGCCATCAATTACACTGGTAATATCAGCGATTTTTTGCGCACTTTCAGAAATACTTTTCATGGTGTCAACGACATTTGCGACAACTTGCCCCCCTTCCCAGGCAATTTCTGAGGCTGAATCAGCCAATTTATTTGCCTCAGTAGCATGTTCAGCATTCTGCTTAACGGTAATCGTTAACTCCTCCATACTGGCGGCTGTCTCTTCTAGAGCGGCAACCTGCTGCTCTGAACGAGTGGAAAGATCACTATTACCTGTTGCAATTTCACTGGTGCGTGCATAAATTTTGTCGGCAGAGCCTGAAACACTTTTGACCATTTGGATCAATTCATATTGCATATGTTTTAGTCCTGCCGCCAATCTCCCCATTTCATTGTTGCCAGTAATAGCAATATGCGATGAGAGATCACCTGCCGAGAAAGCTTTAATATTCATTAGTAATGAATTTAACGGATGAATCAATAAACGATGGATACCAAACCAACAGAGGATCAGCAATAGGATCAACGCTGACAAGACAACGAATAGGGTATAAACAGAATAACGATATGATACTTCTGAGTGACCAATAATTTCATCATACACCACTAGACTTTCGTTAAGATAGTGATCCAGTGCTTGCGAAAATTCTTGTTGATAAATTGATGTTGGTTGATCTGAAAAATCTTTTATTTGATCATTTTCTAATAAAAAAATTAGTGAATGTAATGACTCCATATAGCGGGTATAATTTTTTGATAAATCAGCGAGGATCTTCGGATCATGCAAAGATAATTTAGCGGTACGTTGATATTTATCGAAATATTCTCTTGCTTTGACTAAATTCAAGCGCGCAGCTTCAATAATTTGGCCAACTGGTTCATCTATCGGTACCTTTTTCTTGGTTAATAAATAACTAACACCGGCTCGATTGAGTTGGATCCTGGCCTTTAGCAGATGAACCCAGCCTTCATTAAGTAATATTCGCTGGTTACGCATTTGGGCTAATAAGGCTATTTCCTCTTTTTGATCTTTTAAATCAAAGAAAAAAAATGCCCCTGATGCCAATTGTAATATGCCAAACAGAAGTAATGTGATGATTAAACCTGTAATAATTTTCATTCTATTTAGCATATAAAAATTTCCATTTCATTAAGATAGATAAAATATCGTCCCTCGCAATAGAAACTTTATAGCAATAATTGATGGTTTTTTATTATTCTTTTTTATACGTTTAATTGTATTTTTTTACTGATATTGCTAGCACACCACTAGATTAGTAAATATATTTTATTTTTGTCAGTTGTTAACAAGTTATTTATTGTAATTAAATAAATATCCTGCACTATTTTTGCCTAGATTAATCAACATGATAATTTATTTAATCATCGATATCTTGAATTAATGCCATTTCTTGACTATTAAGTAATTTTTCAATATTCACCAAAATCAACATCCGTTCTTCTAACATTCCTAAGCCCATAAGATATTCAGCAGATAAAATTGTTGATATTTCAGGTGGTGGACAAATTTGTTCTGGCATTAGCGTTAATACATCAGAAACCGCATCAACAACAATACCAATAATTCTTTGTGATAACATGACTATAATAACAACCGTACTATTATCATATATTACGTCAGACTGGGAAAACTTAATTCTTAAATCAATTATAGGAATAATGACTCCACGCAAGTGGGTGATCCCTTTGATAAAATCAGGCATATTAGCAATGCGAGTAACATGATGGTAACCACAAATTTCCTGCACTTTTAGAATATCAATACCATATTCCTCTTCACCTAAAGTGAAAATTAAATAACCTGTTCCTTGTCGTTCGGTTTTAATATTGCTAAATCCCTCTTGTTTCATCATCGCTAAACTCCTTGTTGCCAATTATATTAATAATTTTGCCATTTAATAATCTATTATTGCCTTTTTAAATAAGCCAATTGATAGAGTTCTTTAATATCAAGAATTAATGCTACACTCCCATCGCCCATAATTGTGGCAGACGTGATCCCTTTAATCGGTTTGAAATTTGTTTCTATATTTTTTACCACTACCTGCTGCTGACCTAATAAACTATCAACAAATAAAGCGTATTTTTTACCTGCATATTGAACTATGACGACAATGCCTTCATTTATCGTTTTTTTCCCTTGCGAAATATCCAGCACTTGATAGAGTTCAATCAGCGGAATATATTCATCCCAAACTAACAGTAATTTTTCATTGTTACCTAAAATAAAAATTTGTTCGGCTTTGGGTTGTAAAACACTGACGACTGCGTTAAGCGGCAAAATAAAAATTTCATCACTCACCTGAACAGACATGGCCTCTAAAATAGCCAAGGTTAATGGCAAAAAAATACGGGTGGTAGTCCCTTTTTCTGCCTGAAAAGTTAATGTAATTTGGCCACCCATTTCGTGAATATTCTGTTTTACAATATCCATGCCGACGCCCCGACCGGAAACGTCGGTCACGCTTTCCGCCGTACTGAACCCCGGGGCAAAAATTAGCATCGCAATATCTTGATCGCTCATTTGATCGGATATTTCTAAACCAATACTTTGGGCTTTTTGTAAAATTTTTTCTCTATTTAATCCATTGCCATCATCACTAACGGTAATACAGATATTGCCACCTTGATGCTCAGCAGAAATCATTAATTGACCCTCTTCTGCTTTTCCCCTTTGCCGTCTAACTTCGGGTAATTCAATCCCATGATCAAGGCTATTACGTATCAAATGGGTAAGTGGATCAATAATCTTTTCAATTAACCCTTTGTCTAATTCAGTCGTTTTGCCTTTAAGGGTTAATGAAACTTTTTTATTAAGTTTTATTGCTAAATCGTGGACCAAGCGTGGAAATCGGTTAAAGACATAATCCATAGGCATCATACGAATTGACATCACTGAAAGCTGTAAATCACGCGAATTCCTAGCTAATTGATTAAGACAATCATGTAATGGATTATGACGATCATCTAATTGCTGGCTATGTTGCATCAACATAGATTGGGTAATAATCAATTCACCAACTAAATTAATAAGTTGATCAACTTTCTCTACCGCGACGCGAATGGTTGATGCCTCTGAGGGGGTAAAAGATCGATTTGACTCTATAGCAGCGATAGTTTTCGCGGCTGTTTTATCTACTGTAGTTAGTTGCTTATTTTCATCGATTAACTGACTATGCTGACTATCTTGTTCTGCAATTGAATTTGCTATGGAAAAATGGATCTGTTGCTCATCAAGTAGAAAACACAGTACAGCTGTAATATCCTGTTGAGACTCAGTGGTCTGTAGTAAAGCGGTTAATGTAGTTTGCTCAATTTGATGCTCAATCACCGTACCTAAGATATTTAATTCATCGAGGAGTAATGTTACTTCATGTGGCTTAAGATCAACTAATTTGATACTAAAATAAGTTTCCGCGGCCGTTTTAGCTGTGACCGCCTCTACTACAGGTTTATCACTGGTTGGTATCACCGTATAAAACAGTGCTTCAACTTGACTAGATAAATATTCATCAGGTAATTGTTCATTGCGATAAGCATTAAGCTGCGCTAATAAAATATCTTTAGCATTTAATAATGCCTGAAGAATGTCGGCCGTTAACAATATCGTTTGGCTTCGTAGCCCATCTAACACATTTTCCAATATATGAGTGGTTTTTTGTAATTGACTAAAGCCAAATGTCGCAGCACCACCTTTAACAGAATGTGCACAACGAAAAATAGCATTAAGCGCCTCCCTATCAGGAGTATCAATATTAAGATGGAGCAATTTTTGCTCCATCTCATCTAATAGTTCTTCTGTCTCATCGAAAAATACTTGATAAAACGCACCTAGCTCCATGGCTATTTATCCTTTGGTTGAGCCAATATCACTTCGCTATGGTCGGTAGGTAATACTGCTGTTGGTGCTAAAGAAGGTGTTAACGAACTCTCTACCTGTTCGCTATTTTGTTCGCCAATCTCTTTTGTCGGCTGAGGCCGCTGATTTTCGTGAATAATCGCGGCTTCACTCTCTTTGTTTAACACCAAAATACTAATTCGTCGATTAGCTGCAGCTGCAGGATTATTTTCTAATGGCACCGTTGAAGCCATACCAACAACACGCATGATTTTATGTTCATCCAGACCACCACTAATTAATGTCCGGCGCGAAGAGTTTGCCCGATCTGCCGACAATTCCCAGTTGCTGTAACCATAGCCGCCTTTGGCATAAGCTGTACTATCGGTATGACCAGCCAGACTAATTTTATTGGGATAATCATTTAATACCGGTGCCAACACATGCAGGATTTTTTGCATATTTTTATCAATTACCGCACTGCCGCTAGCAAACATAGGCCGATTTTCGCCATCAATTATTTGTATCTGCAATCCTTCATCCATTAAATCAATTAACAAATTAGGTTTTAGATCCTGTAAGCGAGGATCATTCATAATTAATAATTCAAGATCCTGTTGTAATTTTTTAAAGCGATCTTGTTCAGTCTCTGGCAGTTGGTTGGGCTCTTTAGGTAACGTATCACCCTCACGATAGGTAATGTCTTTTCCGCCACCCGGTATAATATTTGTCGCATCACCACTCTTAGGGCCATTATTTAATGAAACCTTAAGCGGTGTACGAAAATAATCAGCAATACGAATTAACTCTTGCGGGCTGGAAATAGATAAAATCCACATAACTAAAAAGAAAGCCATCATGGCTGTCATAAAATCCGCATAAGCAATTTTCCAGGAGCCTCCGTGGTAATGATTGGATTTCTTACGCCGTTTTTTCTTGATAATGATGGTCGATTTTGCTGTTTTCATAATCAATCATCTTCAACATCAGCGGAATTAGTATTCGTCGGATTTTTCATGCTACGCACATGATCCTCTAATTCACTAAAAGAGGGTCTATCATCTAAAAATAGCGTTTTACGGCCAAATTCTACTGCAATTTGTGGTGCGTAACCGCTAATGGATGAGAGTAAAGTGACTTTAATACATTCCATCATCTTAATTTGTTGATGGCTCTTTTGTCGTACCAAATTAGCTAACGGTGAAATAAAACCATATGAAAGCAGGATACCCAAGAAAGTTCCTACCATCGCATTACCAATTAATATTCCCATCTCGCCAGCGGGCCTATCGGCGGAAGCAAGTGCATGCACTACACCCATCACCGCAGCAACAATACCAAAAGCCGGCAATGAGTCACCTAACATACTTAAGCTAACCGCAGGGACTTCAGCCTCTTGCTCAAAAGTAGCAATTTCTTCATCCATCAATGCTTCAATTTCATGAGCATTCATATTGCCAGTAATCATCAATTGCATATAATCAGTTAAAAAACTCATTAAATGCGGATCACTTAATAACTTTGGATATTGAGAAAAAATGTCACTCTGTTCGGGATCTTCAATATCGCGCTCTAACGACAATACCCCTGCTTGACGCGACTTTGTTAACAAGCGAAATTGTAGCGCCATGAGATCCATATAAATTGATTTATTATAGCGGGAGCTTGTAAGTAACCTTGGCAACACCCTTAATGTTGATTTAATCGCTTTACCATTATTAGCGACAATAAAACCGCCCAAACCAGCACCAAATATAATTAAAAACTCTGCCGGTTGATATAGAGCAGATAAGTGCCCCCCGACAAGTAAATAACCACCTAATACTGCTCCAATAACCACAAGATAGCCTAAGAATACAAGCACTTGATATTCCCTTTATTGATGATGATAAACTAGAGATCTGTATTCAAAGCTAACATACCGACCGATAAGAGCTATGGTAAACCTAAACCATAACTCTCTATTTTATTTGTACAGTGGGTATGCTACTGAATTTGCCCCAATACTTGAGGATGAATATCGGCAAATTGACAAGAATGTTTACGTTTTTTAATCGCCCTTGAAGGTGGCTGGCATAAACTACAGGCAAAACTGTTCACCGGTTGATGAGCATGGGTAATAAAAGTTCCACCACAGCAGCGACAAGTTGATGATTGCAACATGCCACTATCAACAAACCGAACTAACGTCCAGGCCCTTGTCAAAGCAAGTATGGGCGGGTTACTTGGCTCGGTGCCGCATTGTTCCAGATACAAACGATAAGCCTGTACGACGGCATTTATTCCTCTATAATGACCACTAGTTAATAAAAAGCGATAAGCATTATAAAACATAGAAGAGTGAATATTTTGTTCCCAAGTCATAAACCAGTCGGTTGAGAATGGCAACATACCCTTAGGTGGTGGATTGCCCCGTAATTCCTTATATAATTTAATTAATCTCTCTCGGCTTAGTTGAGTTTCACTTTCCAACATTTGAAGACGTGCACCTAAATTAATTAAATCTATAGCTAAATGAATATCTTTTGCTTCTTGAACAATACTTTTACTCGCCATAATTATGCCCTTCTTTTTATCGATTTATCATTTTCCGATAATTGTTGGAACAAATGAGTTGATAACAAAATTCCAGTATGAATTTGTTGGAGATCATCAACTCGAGACTCTTTAGTTAATTGTTCAATCGTTTCGCTATTATTAAATCTAAAATTACAGATTAATTGGTTAGTCTCTGCTAATTTAACTAACTTTGGTAATGTCAAACTGATCAATGAATCTGCTGTTTCTTCGGTAATACCTAATCGAAACATAGCGGAAGCTTTTTCTTCCTTGATAAGACGTTGTGCAAGTAATAAATAAGAAAGATTAATATCGTAAATTTGCTTCAATAAATCTGCTGTGTTCATATTTTTATACTCACTTATTTTATTTAATTAAATTCGCTGGTGTTAGGCTATAAAAGTACTTACCATTAATGACATTAATGGATAAAATCTCTTTTATTGTGGCACTAAAAATTGCTCTATAAATTTATTTCAAAACCAAAGTCTTATAGTCATAACCTACTTCGATATTTTCAATTTGAATAAAAATTCACACTCAATAACCAGAATAACTTGCATGTTTATAGCTGATTCTTACGATTATTAAGTTGTGCTTAGGCTATTTAAATTTAAAGTTATGTTATATCAAAAATAGTCGGCTTTTATTATTAAACACATTATTAATTTTTTATTTACTCAGAAAAATAGAATAATAACCAAGGTTATTTTATTAATTTAGCCAATTAATAAATATTAAAATAACTATTAATTAGCAATATTTCAAAATTAAAAATCAATATATGTTACATATTCAGCAAATAAAACCATTAAAAAGATTAAAAACCAAATAATCTATACACAAACAACCAAAAAACAACATTTATTATTGTAAATTATTTTTTTAAAATTTAGTTTACATCAAAGGCAATTAAAAATTATTTTATCTATACATATAAGCCATTCATAACAAAAATATAAAAATATTTATATTATTCAATATGTTATAAAATTAAAAATTCTAATTCAACAAATTTTTAGACAAAAAAATCCCATTATCGATCTTTCATATAAAAAATCACTTATTTTACGATAAAAAAATAGCTTATTTTTTTATTAAAAATATCTAATAAAATAAAAAACATATCTTTATATAGATATTCTTATTTATAAATTAGAATGTATAATATAAATAATAAAATGCACATTTTAAAAATTTAAAATATAATATTAAAATAATAATTTTTTTAGTAAACAATTCCCTACTAGATTGGGTTATAAATTATTTATTAAAATAATCATCAAGTTACTCAGTTTTAAAAATCCTTTAACTATAACAAGGATACTCTATACAGAAATAATCGTTCGCTAAGAGTTATGAAGATTTTAATTTATATTTATTCACATTTTGGCATCACATAAGTCCCCGCGCCTGCCGTGCTCTCATTAAAAAACCAAATACCTGTAGGATATTCAGGTAACTCAATTAAATACATTATTCCCTCATTAAAAGGCTCTATTAAGCGAATAATACCTTCCCGCATCAGCTCACCATCAGTTTTTACTAAAACGCTATCATTGATCTTCATAAGCTATACCAAAAAAATTTTTACTATAAAAAATAAAGAAGCCTGCCGCTTGCACGACAGGCTTCAAGAAATCCATTTATTTAACTAATCTTAAAGAGCAGTTACATTCGCTGCAGCTGGGCCTTTCGAACCATCTTCAATGGTAAATTCTACATTTTGCCCTTCAGCCAGGGTTTTGAATCCATTTCCTTGAATGGCAGAGAAGTGAACGAATACATCTTTGCTACCATCAGAAGGAGTGATGAAACCAAAGCCTTTAGATTCGTTAAACCACTTCACTTGACCCTTCATTTTGTCAGACATGTGCCTTTTCCTATATAACAAATAAACATTGCCGTTTTCGGCAGGTATACAAAAGCCTACATCACTATTTAATTCATGGAAGCACTCAGCAAGAAACGGTCGAAAGGCTATCAAGGATAACGCTACTCATAACACATTAACTTAAATGTCGTAAATAAAATAGATCTGTTTATTAGGCTTCCTCCCATTAACGCACGAGTAGTTAATAATATCAATAGTTTTATGCTTTTGTTTAAGAAAAAAATTGAATTTTTTCAAGAATATTCTTCGTTAACCCAGCAAATTAATAAAAAAATCAAAATGATCTAAATAAATTCATAAATATAAATTTTTTTTCTGTTTGGGACGATTCCTAATCAATAAAGATTTTGCTTAAATAGAGAGAAAAACGGCGATGTCGATAACTCAAGCAATTTTATATGCTAGTCTCAAAACTTATATTCATCTATAAATCTAATCAATTAAGGTAAATATCATGGATATGATAAAAGTAATTCTGAGTGAAAATCTCTGCCAAATAAATAAACAGCAAAACCGTAATAATAAACCTTATTTAAATTGGCAGTTCATTACTACCCATCCCTACCTTTGTATAGGAATGGTCATTGCTTACTTGCTGGCAGCGATTCTAATCTATTATACACCCTACTTTGGTTTATACTGGACAATCGGTTTCACACTATTTTTCCTGCTGTTGGCCGCTGCATTGCTGTTTGATATCAAACCAACATACCGCTTTAAGGATATTGGAATACTGGATTTACGCGTCTGTTATAATGGTGAATGGTTTGTTACTGAAAAAGTATCAGATGCAGCTATTAACAAAATACTTACTGAACCAACTATCAATGATGCCATCAAAACTGAGCTAAAGCATCTTATCAAACAAAAAAGCAAAATAACATTTTATGATATATATCTACTTGCCTATTCGCCTAATTCATTAAAAAACCACTCATAATTCACCTATAAATCATATAATATCAGATAAATAGCTCATTTTTAATTCAATGTGATTACAGTACAAACAAACAGTAAAAATATTATATTTTTAACATTGACAGTGGTCGAGGACATCGTTAGTATGCAGCCAGCTTTTTAGCTCGCTCAATTCCTCCATAGTTCAGTTGGTAGAACGGCGGACTGTTAATCCGTATGTCACTGGTTCGAGCCCAGTTGGAGGAGCCAAATACTAAAAGCCCGCAATTATGCGGGCTTTTGTTTTTAGTTTAATATGCCCATCAATTATGTATTGCAGCCATAACAAAATTTGCTTTTTTGTCTAATTCTTTTAACCAATACAAAATGCGCCTCTCGTTTTGGTCACTTTTAGAACTTTTATAATATAGGATTTGAATTTTTAAATTAATAATCCTCTTTCTTGATTACCTTATAACCAAACAGTGAATATTTTCATTTTTACACTTTACAACTAAGATAAGCCCCGCTATTATTCCGCTCGTTGTGAAGCACACGACCAATTCCTCCATAGTTCAGTTGGTAGAACGGCGGACTGTTAATCCGTATGTCACTGGTTCGAGCCCAGTTGGAGGAGCCAAATTTTAGTAAACCTGTCTAATTGGCAGGTTTTTTGCTTTCAGTGGCAAATTAAATATATTAAAAATCCAACCTCTATGCTTACTATTCAAGCGACATCTCGCTAGCCAGCACATTGCTATATGCAAAGATTTAAATAACTCTTTTTGGTCTTTGACAAATTGACTTTCTGCCGATAACATCCACTGCACATCTTATGTTATTCCTCCATAGTTCAGTTGGTAGAACGGCGGACTGTTAATCCGTATGTCACTGGTTCGAGCCCAGTTGGAGGAGCCAAACCCTCTTAACTTATACTTCTGTCATCACTTTTATAACTTATTCACTTGATGCCAGATTAATCTGCTTTTTAGTATAGCTATTTTGTTTTTTTCACTTTATCATCCCTATCTGACATGCTCACAACTCATCTTTTTCATTATCTACCTTTAAGATGGAGTCAATTTCATGACCCAAATCACGACAACTATTAAAATTCGCCGCCCAGACGACTGGCATGTTCATTTTAGAGATGATGATATATTAAAACTTGTAGTGCCTTATACTAGCCGATTTTTTGGCCGAGCAATTGTTATGCCAAACTTGGTACCGCCAATTACTGAAATTAATCAAGCAAAATCTTATCGAGAAAGGATTCTGAATGCGACTCCTGTAGAACATCCATTTACACCATTAATGACCTGCTACCTAACGGATACCACTGACGCAAAAAAAGTTGAAGAAGGCTTTAAGCAAGAAGTATTTACAGCCTGTAAACTTTATCCAGCCAACGCAACAACTAACTCTAAATACGGGATATCAAAGATAGAAAATATCTATTCCGTTTTTGCCATAATGGAAAAAATAGGTATGCCACTATTAGTTCACGGCGAAGTCACAAGCAGTGACATTGATATTTTTGATCGTGAAGCCTATTTTATTGATCAAACGTTAGAGCCTATTAGAAAAAATTTTCCTGGTCTAAAAATTGTGTTTGAACACATTACCACTAAAGAGGCCGTTCAATATGTGCTTACTGGTAATGACAACCTGGCTGCTACCATCACACCACAACATTTAATGTTTAATAGAAATCATATGTTAGTTGGTGGCATCAAACCTCATTTATATTGTTTACCTGTTCTAAAGCGCGACATCCATCAAAAAGCATTACGTGAGGCAATAACAACGAATTGTCAACGCTTTTTCCTTGGAACAGATAGTGCCCCCCATATCCAAAATAGAAAAGAGTCTGCTTGTGGCTGCGCTGGTGTTTTTAATGCGCCTACTGCCCTTGCAGCTTATGCTAGTGTTTTTGATGAAATGAATGCACTGGAAAACTTTGAAGCATTTTGTTCATTAAACGGCGCCAAATTTTATGGCTTACCCGTTAATGAAGGCTTTATTGAGCTTAAACGTAAAAAAAATATTATTGCTGACAAAATTTCCCAAGGTGAAAATCATTTAATTCCTTTTTTAGCAAATGAAGACGCTAATTGGGAAATCAATGTTCTATAATTATCTACTATAAAGTTATCATGGCTGTGGTCTATTATTAACCAATCAACCACGGCCATCTTTGATCCTATGATTTGTATGTAAAAAACCATTATTTCATTTAAAATAACGCTGTTATCTAGGTTTATTTTGCTAATAATATATTATTTATGATTAATATGACATCATGCATTGGTTAATCTTTTAGCCAAAATTTTTATAAAAAATAAACAATAAAACCAATAAAAATCCAGAAAGACAATGAATATACTTTCTGAAAATTATTATTAATAAAACTAAATTATATAAATAAACCAAATCAATTAATAAAGAATATTAAGCTAATATGGGTATTCAATTAAATACTTACTATGATATTTTAATTATATAACAGTAAGATATTTACAATTTTTTATCGCTATTTTTATTGCACTTATGGTGAGTAACCCATAAGAAATTTATTGTTTATCTATTATTTAGACAAGGATGTTTTGTAATGAAAGTTTTAATTATTGACGAGTGTTATTATACCAGATTAGGTATCAGTGAATATTTATCAAAAATCAATAAACTTCAGTTTATTAGTCAAGATAGTATTAAATCTGCCATAAATCATATTAATAATTTTTCTCCTGATGTTGTTTTAGCCAATCTAACTCATTATTGTCATCATGCAGAATACTGTAATCAACTACAAACATTTATTGAAAAACTACATAATGTACGCTTCTATATTTATCTTGATTCTCCTTACCCCTTCACAAATCGGCCTATATTGCTAAAAAACCAATGTTTTATTATGTCAAAAAAAATATTAAACTACGTATTAGAGCGATTAATAGAAACTAATAGCATATTAAAAAATATTACTTATTTATCAAATGACAATGCATCAATTTTTAGTTATCAAGAACAAAAAATTATCAAAAATTGGATGAATGCAGTACCTAATCATGTTATTGCCAGAAAACTTGGGATTAGTAATAGTACAGTTTATTCTCATAAAAGACACATTACTGAAAAAATTTTTGTTAATAATCGAATTGAACTTTTTTTTGTTTATAATATTTTTAAATATATTTATTCAAATGATTAAAATATTTCTTATTTACAAAAAGAATGTAACTTAGTTATATTATAAATAATATAATTAATTTTATTCGCAATTTATATCAATCTTCTTGCTTTGCATTTATTTAAAATGAGTACGACCAATCATTCTCGTGCTCACTACCCTTTTATTTCATTTACACCTGATATGCCTGATAAAATACCTCGATATATGATCTTCAATAAATGATCACCAACTGTTGACAAGCAAGACCATATAAAATAGCAATACTTCATCTTCCTCAGAAAAATGTATGACAAACCACGCTGGAGCAAATCAAGGATAAGTATTGAAGGGTGATTAAATATCCAGTTAAAGTTTTAGCTTTGCTAAAAAAAGTGTCACAATAGATAATATTGATATTAATACTGACTAAACATAACGCAGATGATAAAAGAATCCCCTTTTAAAATTTCATATTTACATCCCCAATACTGGTTAACATGGCTAGGAATTGGTCTGCTTTATTTACTAGTTCTACTACCTTATCCTGTTATCTATTGGCTAGGAACTCGCCTTGGAAGGTTATCAAAATATTTTCTAAAAAAACGCCTACAGATTGCAAAACGTAATTTGGAGCTCTGCTTTCCTGCAATGAACAAAAAGCAACGCCAGCAAATAATCAATAAAAATTTTGAATCAGTAGGTATGGGATTATTTGAAACGGGTATGGCGTGGTTCTGGTCTGATAGACGAGTACAACGCTGGTTTACGATTAAGGGGCAGCATAATATTGAAAAAATTCAGCTGACAGGGCAAGGAATTATCGTAATAGGAATTCATTTTCTAACTCTCGAATTAGGCGCGCGTATCTTTGGTATCTTAAATCCTGGTATTGGTGTTTATCGACCTAACGACAATCCGGTAATGGATTGGTTGCAAACTTGGGGACGATTGCGCTCTAATAAATTTATGCTTGATCGCAAAGATATAAAAGGCATGATACGCAATCTCAAACAAGGAGAAATTTTATGGTATGCGCCAGATCACGATTATGGCCCAAGAAAAAGTGTTTTTGTGCCTTTTTTTGCTGTCAAACATACCGCTACCACCATAGGCACCCATATTCTGGCAAAGCTTGCCGATCCTGCCATGATACCTTATACTCCCAGACGATTAGCAAACGCTAAAGGTTATGAATTAGTCATTCAACCAGCAATAACCCATTTTCCACAGCAAAATGAAATTTCTACCGCAACTTTTATGAATAAACTAATTGAAAAAGAGATTATGCAAGCACCTGAGCAATATATGTGGTTACATCGTCGATTTAAAACTAGACCCGCAGGCAAGCCATCTCTTTATGGCGATCTGGATAACATACACGATTAACAACTACTAGTGGCTGTATTGTCAAACCAGTCACTAGACTTATCGAGACAATCTTTTTCACTAATCAGCTATTATTATTTCACTATCGATTAAATGCTAAAACATCAACTAAACAGGTGATGAAATGATAGTTTTCTTAATTTTTTTACCTCAAATTACATTTATTAGCCACAATACGATAACAATTAGAAAATAAGTTTTTATCTTATTGTTTTACATAGTTTTTATATTTAAAAATAATTTAATTTATAAAATTATACTAACTACATCCTTTGTTTTTAGTCGATCTAAGGTAGGAAAATAATATTTTTGTCGACTTTTGTATAAAAAAATGGTTTAAATAAAAGTAATCATAATTTTCTAATAATATGATAAAAAAATAATATTGCACGATATTAGATTAGCAACGATATTTGAACTGAAAAAGATAATATTTATAACCGAAAACTATTTTTTAACTTTTAAAATTTCACTGGTAGAGTTATTGATGGGGAATATTTAGATGCAACGCACTGTAACAAAAACTAAAACTTTCTTTGGTCATCCCTATCCACTGAGTTCTCTCTTCTTAACTGAGATGTGGGAGCGTTTTTCATTTTACGGCGTGCGGCCACTACTGATCCTATTTATGAGCGCAACCTTATTACAAGGAGGAATGGGATTAACAATTGAGCAAGCATCAGCTATTGTCGGTATTTTTGCCGGTGGTGTTTATATCACTTCACTCCCTGGCGGCTGGTTAGCTGATAACTGGCTTGGGCAACGTAAAGCGGTTTGGTATGGATCACTGATTATTGCATTAGGCCATCTATCCATCGCGTTTTCTGCAATCTGGGGTAATAGTCTATTTTTTATCGGATTATTATTCATTGTACTTGGAACCGGTTTATTTAAAACCTGTATTACTGTTATGGTTGGCACTTTGTATAGAAAAGATGATACGCGGCGTGACGGCGGATTTTCACTGTTCTATATGGGAATTAACATGGGCTCATTTATCGCACCGTTAATTATTGGACCACTATATGAAAAATACGGCTGGCATATCGGCTTCGGGCTTGGTGGAATTGGTATGCTGATTGCACTCCTTATCTTCCGATTTTATGCCGTTCCACAAATGCGTCGCTACAGTAAAGAAACAGGCATTGCTGCTAGTTGGGAGCAACCAACTGTTAAGCGTAAAAACGTCGGTAAATGGATTACATTAGTAATGGTATTATTGGCTGCTATCGTGATACTTATTGCGACAGATATCGTGCCATTTAATGCTACCATTGTGGCCAAAAGTTTTGCTTATATCATTGCCACCTTTGTTAGCCTCTATTTTATTTATATGTTTTTCCTAACGGGTTTAAATCAAAATGAACGGATGCGTTTGTTAGTCTGCCTTATCTTACTTATTTCAGCGACATTTTTCTGGTCAGCCTTTGAGCAAAAACCGACCTCATTTAACATTTTTGCTCGTGATTATACTGATCGCTATCTTACTAATGGCTTTGAAATTCCAACCATATGGTTTCAAGCAATTAATGCGCTGTTCATCATCATTCTTGCTCCGCTATTCAGTTGGCTATGGCCAACAATGGCTAAGCGCAATATAAATCCGACAAGTACTACAAAATTTGTTATTGGCATCTTATTTGCTGCCGCTGGGTTTGCCATTATGATGGTAGCCGCAAATATAGTTATTACGCATAATATCAGTGTTTCTCCCGTTTGGTTGATCAGTAGTATGTTACTATTAACTTTAGGTGAATTATGCTTAAGTCCCATTGGGCTAGCAACGATGACACTATTGGCACCTAAAAAAATGCGCGGACAAGTGATGGGTCTTTGGTTTTGTGCCAGTGCGTTAGGTAATCTTGTAGCAGGAATTATGGCCGGAAATATCAATAAAGAACAATTACAGTCTATGCCAGCCCTCTTTTCCCAGGTTGCTATTGCATTAATGATTTGCGCTGCGGTATTGGCAATCTTAATTATTCCAATCAAGAAAATGCTCCAGAACGCCAATCAACCAACAAGTTAACTCAAATAATTATTTTTTCCCCTTAGTAAAAATTAAGGGGATCTATTAGTAAAATATTGTTACAAAAAGTCACTTTTTCACTACAGTGCTATGAATATCAAACAAGAAGCAAAATTTAACCTATTTTCACCATCAAAATAATAAACTAATCATTTGATAGCTATCAACACCAAGTTATATTACAGTATAAATAACCCTCAAGCGGCTTATCTAACATGACAAAACAGCTATCATCTTTTTTTGGTAAATCGTATTTATTGATGCTCACGCTATTTATAAGTTTAAAAGGCAATCACGATGACAATTGAATATGCAGTGATAAGTGGTGGATGTTTTTGGTGTACCGAAGCAATATTTAAAGAAGTAATTGGCGTAAAATCGGTTGAAAGCGGTTATACCGGTGGGACGGTAGAACACCCTACTTATGAACAGGTTTGTTCCGGTAAAACAGGGCATGCAGAAGCTATACGCATCACTTTTGATCCACAACAAGTAAGCTATGATGAATTGCTAGCTATCCATTTCGCTACCCATGACCCAACACAGTTAAACCGACAAGGCAATGATATTGGTAGCCAATATCGTTCCGCTATTTTTTTCTCCTCTGAGCAACAAAGGCAGGCTGCCGAAATAGCGGTAAACGATGCTCAAAAAAACCATACTAAACCAATAGTAACGACACTGGAGCTATTTAAAAAATGGTATCCAGCAGAAAAATATCATCAAAATTACTGGCAGAATGAAGGTCAACAGAACAGTTATTGTTTAGCCATAATCCCAGCCAAATTACAAAAACTACGCTCTCTGTTTGCCAAGCAGAGTCGATAACCATCATAAACAAACAGTCAACTTTTTTACAAAAGAAATAATTAATTTAGCGTAAGAGACTTTGCTGCTATTTTTTAGCAGCATTGACTCACTTTTTATAAACACTTATACATCTATTCGCTATTTATTAGATAAGAAAAATCACTAACATTAGCTAATTATTATCTTTTAAAAAAACCATTTATGGTCTGCTATCTTAGTTTTAACCCCTTAAGCGATCATGTAGTTTTTTTAAATCACCTCTAGTTTTAACCTCCTTTTTTATAACATAATAGTTAATCTCATTATTCTTCATTTTATCAATTAGATTATCTAAATTTTTATCAACAATTTTCGTTTTAGGAGAATCACTGACCTCTTTTAAAAGTCTACTTATCGACATTCTTACTACATCCCTGCCATTATCTGTATTATTACGCCCATTATGCGCCAAGTCATAATCACCTGGTTCATAGTTACTAGCGGCACTATTTTTTGCCCCAATAAACTTATCAGGTAATACTGAAGTATGGCTAATATCACTCGCTGTTGTATTTATAGAACTGTCACTTAATAATCGTGTATAACCATGTTTAGAGCCAATACCGGAAATTATTCATATACGTCACCTGATAGAAATTAATTATTAATAAATATAATGAAAGTGGGAAATTTATTCTACTTCGTATTAAGCTAAAACAAAAATTCGCTTAATAAACATTTAGCCTTTATAAACCAGCTTCCTCTTTTAACAGCACCGAAGCTTTTAGCTAAAGTAAAAATAAAGGCTCTGCCGCATTAAAATAGATATCAAATAAAAGCAATAGCTGCTTACAATACTTTAATATCAGTTGCTTGAAACAAATTGAAGCAATTTTAATGGTACAGAACCAAACAAAAATTATTTTTTAAATAATATTTTATTGACGAATAGTAAATTTACAATTCTCTGGCGCGGTTTTTTCACATACTTTATAAATAAGTGCAAAAGGCCCAGTTTCTTCTTTCCATAAATTACCTACAGTTTGGATAGTAAACTCTTTTTCATTCTTTGGAATGAAACGCATATCAAGGGTTTTATCAACACCAACGCGATAAGTACAATACTGAAATTTTATAGGCGCCGACTGACTTTCCGTAATTGCAAGCCCACCCTCAAAAGATTGTACCGTAGTTTTTTCTGCAATAATGCCTTGCAGCACGCCAAGCCATTCTCCATTTACCCCATTTGCGCGGAAAACACCATTACTACTTTCAATTTTATTTAATGCCGGACAATTTTCAGTGGCCTGAGATGTTAGAGAAAAGCCAATCAATGATGCTGCTATTGTGAGAGTTACTAATTTTTTCATGTCAAACGCTCCTTATTTATACATTTGTACAAACTACTATTTATATATTTACGTAGATCATGATTTGT
Organism: Arsenophonus sp. aPb; assembly: GCF_029873475.1. Taxonomy (NCBI): domain Bacteria; kingdom Pseudomonadati; phylum Pseudomonadota; class Gammaproteobacteria; order Enterobacterales; family Morganellaceae; genus Arsenophonus; species Arsenophonus sp. aPb. The sequence goes on along the minus strand of NZ_CP123499.1, from coordinate 1,260,255 downwards.
ATATTTATATAAATTATTATTTATATACTTATACAAGGCATTATTTGTATAACAAAAAATACATTAACACAAGATTATGCTAAGTAAGATATGGCCTAATTAATTTACATTTATAACTGTTTTATAAAATATTCTATGGCATTAAAATAATTTAATGTTATTAAATTATTTATAACCCCTATTTTGTTAATAAAATAGTTATCTGTATTATTTTTCATTTTTTTTAACGTATAGATTATCGCGTCAAATAATATTATTTTTTTATGCTAATCACTTATTAATTCTTTAAGTTGAATAAATCCAACAACAAATACTGTCGGGAGTAGCAGCAAAAGTTGAGTACTCAATTATTCATTGTTGGAGATGATACTTAATACCAAAACTAGTCAGTAAAAAATAAAAAATCGAGGGATTTCTGGTTAAATACCTATTAAGCTAACAATAAGGTAATATTATCTTTAAGTTATAACAAATACTAATAATCAAATAAGAGACTTTATAATTAGCTAAAAAAAAATAAAAATTCGCATTTTATAAAAAATAACGAGCAAAATATTCACTTTCTTGATGAACATTAATAAAGGCAGCGTTAATCCCGCTGCCTCTAATCTTACCTAATCAACAAAAACTTTATCTTTTAATGCTTGCTGCATGCTCTTTTCAAAGTCATCCCAATGACAAAAACCATTCCCATCAATCGGGCAATTTTTTAGCGATAAAGTTACCTGTTTTAGTGGGTTATTCAATGTCAATGCCGTACCATTGCGCAATTGATTCACTGAAGGATAAATATATTCAACTTTTAAGTAATCTTTATTAGTTTTTTTATTATGCCAACGTTGAAATACTAATTTTCCACCAATTGGGGTTTTTTCATATTGTTCAGGTAATTGATAAGGTGCGAAATCCAGAGCAGACATTACTGACGCGATATTTGAATCATGACCAAACATGATAAGCAATTTTGAACCTTCAATTTTGCGTCGTTGAACAAAATGCAAATTAATATATTTCAATAGAGGTTTAGCTATGTTACTAGCAACTATTTTAGTTGTAAATGCAACTGCATGATAGCCATTTTTAATTTTATTAAGTGTCTTCCATTGCTCTGGTGTACTAATTGTTCCCCAAGCAACGTCGTTGGTAGCAAACCCTTCGTAATACTGAAGATCAAATACATCTACAACATTGGTCGCTAATCCTAATGGACCAAACACAAGGGGCTCTTTACCTGCACTAATAATCATCGTATTTGGATAGCTAACCAGATCACACAATTTATCTTTTTTACATAGCGTTGAATTCTTAAAATCCAATATCATTGACACTTGTTTATAAGCTTCAGCTAAATCCAAATGTGCTAATTTTTCTGTCATAGCGCTTTTGGCTTGCCGCTTAAACTCTTCACTATTATCAGTGATAACTGAAGCAAAAATAGGATCGAATTCTCCTTCACTCATGTCTGAACGATAAAATGTTTTAACCAAGCAATCAGGAAAAGCGCCTGTAATAAAAGATTGAGCACTAGCAATAGTGCGTTGTTGATTGTTCGCATAAACATAGACATTTTTTGAATCTGGACATTTGTCTTGACGCAATAGCCCCTTTCTATCAAACCAAGATCTAAAGTAACTTCCTATATTAATCTCAAATTGGCGACCTTTAGTCGTAAGATTTCCATTGTTAGTATGCCAAATAGGCCAAGCTTTATTCGTTGCACGGGTTAATATATTTTCATATATGATTGGTGCTCTTACATTATGCCTACTTAAAATTAATACCTGAGTCAATTCATAATCTTGAGATTTTTCTAAAGAATAACTTACTGATGGCATTAAAATAAAAATAAAGCATAACGTTAATATTTTTTTCATCTTTTAACGTTCCTTTAAAGTTCATTATAATTTATTTTATTAATAAGATTTTATTTAAACGGAGTCAATTAAAAAAATTTCATTTATGGTAAAACTCAGATTTCTATTATTTTGAGGAATATTTGTTAACTACCACATTAATCACACGAAATGAGAGAGTATTTGGCAATATATTTCCTAATAATTAATTTTTCTTATGTTATCAATAAGAAATTGATTAGCGCGAGTAATATTTATTTAGTATTCGATAACTCTTTACATACCTTTAGCAAACATATATTGCAACAATAATAAGAATAATGTACTGATTTAAAAAATATGTTAGTGAAAAAATCCAAAACGTTTATCTAATTATTATGGTTTAATTATAAAAATTTATATTGCAAAAATAAAATCTCCTATAATAGCTATTGTTATATAAAATAAGAATTTGCTATTATTAAATTAATAAAATTTAACTTTTTTATAATTACAAAAAAAAAGCCAGCATCGCCAAAATGACTGGCTTTAAACACACAAGGAAAAATAATATTTTTTAATAAAAATTACCCATCTACTCTCATAACTGAGAGTAAAAATATTAGTATTTTATATAATATTTATTTTAATCAGCTTATAAGCATATAATTCATTATCAAGAGATAAAATTTGGATATTTACAAATAAGCAATCAAAAACATTACAAATAAACACATTAAAACAATAAAATATTTATATCTAACATAAATGAAAATTAATTAGAAAATCCAAATAAAAACTATGTTTTATTGAGCTTAATAGCTAATATTCTGTATGAATAGATATCCTTCTCAAACCAACAATTCTTACTATAAAATGATTTAATAAAATTCTCACCTAGCCATTCTATCAAGTAATTCGTGACTTTAATTATCTTTTATACCTATACTCTTATTATTATTAAATTTTTACTAAAAACGCTCATATTACTCAAATCTAAAATATAATAAAACTAATATAATAGTAATAATCCCTAAAGTGTTGGCGCCAATCATGACATAAAAAATAATAATTACTCAAACTAAAGCGACTTTTTATTGTTTAAACGCGCTTTGGTAAAAATTATTTTACTAAAATATCTGCCTATAAATTTTCTAATTATAGTAAAAATAAAAATACCGATAAGCAGAGAAATCATAGCTCAGAAAAGCTGACGATTAACACTACTAACAATGTTGATACAATATTTGCCTAAACGTGTTAGCAGTACATTTTTCATTGTCCTCAAGTTCAGTAAAATTTAATACATCAAGCCATAGATATAAAAAGAAAATATAACTCTTAGTTAATGTAATCATTATAAATTAAACCAAAACAAAATTTATAGAATAAATCATACCTAAAATAGACACATAAAAAAAATTGATATAAACGATCAATACTTGCATATATGATAGACTTAAACTATTGTAATGCAATTATCGATCGTTTATATCAATAATTTACGTAGTATTTATATTTAATTAAAAATTTCTATGGTAAAATTTCCCGTTTTTAATATTAATTCTTCTATTTTACAACTTGATAAGCATAAAAATATCACAACTTACTTTAAAAGAGTAAGTGATTTTTAAACAATAAAATGCCAAAACAAATAAGTAAATTTTGAGTTTAAAATATCGTTTCTAGCGTGATAGTAAAAAGTCATTTTTAATTTATAAAAAATACACCCACGAGTCACTTTTGCCGATATTTAATTACTAAATAATTTTTTTGTGTACTGCTGACACACTTTGCTTCGTTGTCCTTTCCCATTAAAATATCTATTAACATAGCATTTTCTATCCTTTATGTCGCAAAATACCCCGTTATCAAATGTAAATGCCGTTTTATCAAATGAACCTTGAGACAATAAGCGATTAGCTTGTTTTTTACCTAAATATTTTTCTGTTAAACTGACTGACACTCCTGCAATACTTTCAACACATATGTATCTATCACATAGTACATTAGGTTCTGGTGAAATAAGTAATTTGGATGAGATAGCCAAAGTAAAAGCTGAATAGAAAAATAAAACGACGCTTAATAACAATAATATAAATTTATTCATAAAAATATTCATCATTTAACCTTTATCTAAAAAATAAAAAAGTATTCAATACAAAACTGATAAAGCGATACATAAATCTCTATTCTACATTTGCCGAGTAAAAATAGACATTTTAAGCAACATAAATAATTATTTAACATCAATGTAATAAAACATTGTAACAATTAACCTATTGAGTTAAGGTAATTAAATTATGTGTTAAGTATAAAATACTCTATAATGATAAAATCATCGATTTAACTATATTGCATAGCTATTGGATTAAATATTTTAACAACTTTATATAGATTATCAATTAATTACATGATAGTCATAATAAAATTATTATTCATTATAATACTTGTCTTAGTTTAACGCTATATGCATCAGTTGCGCACCAAAATAGTATTAATATCATCTCATCGCAATCTTATACCTTTGATATTTTTATAATCATAAATAAATAATTATAAAATATAGAAAATGATGCTATAAAATCTAAATCATGAAAAATAAGAGGAAAAATTACTATAAAAAAATACTACAATTAGTTAAAGTAAGCATAGTTAACACATTCTGATTAAATACTTCAATATAACAAAGTTATAACATTAGATACAGAACGGTTTTGTTACAGACTACTAACTTATGGCGCTAAATCTTTTAGCTAAAATAATAAAGAAATTAGAATATTATGTTATTTTTTGTGTTGATTGAATAGCAAGTCAATTAACAAGCGGGCTAACTATCAGGGTATACTATGAATACATCCATTATCTATACCGAATCTTCGATGAACTTTGGTGGCCAAGAAGCTCAGGCTTTACTACAAATGAAAGGATTAATTCATCGAGGCTTTAACGTAACTTTAGCTTGCCATATCGACAGTCAAATTGCACATGAAGCAAAAAAAAATAACATTCCAATCTATCATGTTGCATTTATTAATAGTGCTCACCCTGCCTCAATCATACGCCTACGCAAACTACTACGCCAACAACAAGCAATTTTAGCCATTTGCCACAGTGGACATGATGCGAATAACCTTGCCATCGCTGTAAAAACACTAGCTAAGAAACAACGACCATGTGTACTGAGACAAAAAACCTATCTGTCAGGTAAAATAAAAGCCTTCAGTATGAATTACTTATTTGATTATATCATTGTTCCCAGCGAACCAATGCGAGAAACCTTATTGCAAAGTGGTTGTATGCCACAAAAGGTGAAGGTTGTTCATCCCGGTTTTGATTTTTCTAAAATGGTTGCCGAAAAACATACCCCTATCGCTGATAATATTTTAACTTGGATAAACAAGGGAACAGCCCCAATCATAATTCAAGTCGGTATGTTAAGAGAAGAGAAAGGACATGATATCGTTTTAGCGGCACTCGCCCAATTAAAATGCCAGGGTCGTTCATTTCGTTATTTAATTATTGGCGATGGCGCCTGTAAGGCTAAATTAAAGAAAAAAATTATTGACTATGATTTAGTACCTGAAACATTTCTCGCCGGTATTGTTTTTCCTTCTTCCTCAATATATTCATATGCATCTTTAACTGTGATTCCTTCTACTAAGGAAGCATTTGGTATGGTAGCGGTTGAATCACTTTTCTTTGCTGTGCCCGTGTTTGCTAGTAATGTGGGTGGGCTGCCTGATATTATCCAAGATAAAAGTAATGGACTATTATTGCCACCATCTGATATCAACAATTGGATAGCAGCTATTGATGATTTTCTACAGCAACCGAAAAAATATCAAGAAATGGCCCAACGCGGACAACTTCAAGTAACCAAGAAATTTTCAATCGAGTCATGCTTATTCCGTTTATTACAAATTGGCAAAGTGTCTAATATTAATTTACAGGATAAAACTAATCAGGAACGATCAAATAATTAGCTCAAATCATGTGTCGATAGATTAAAAAAATTCTGTTACTGATAGATAATTTATTAAGTGATGCTAATAACTAACTGTATCTGTCTGCTAACCACACAAATTATTCGTGTTCACCCCTTTTTTTATAACTATTTGTTTGATTAATAAAATTATCATTTATGCAATTTATTAAATACTTGCTATTATGCTAATAATTGAGTAAAAATAATTTACTATCTATTAATCTATGATTTTATTAATATAATGAATGCAACAACTATTCCTATTCTTATGTACCATCACGTTAGCCCGTCTCCCGGATTAGTTACTTTATCCCCAAAAACTTTCACACAGCAGATGACATGGCTAGCTAATAGCGGCTGGAAAACCCTTTCTACAAAAGAATTAGAGCAATTTTATCAGGGTAAGCCTTTTCCACGAAAGAGTGTCATGATCACTTTTGATGATGGCTATTTAGACAATTGGATTTACGCTTTTCCTGTGTTAGAACAATTGCAGCTTAAAGCCAGTATCTTTCTCATTACCAAAGATATTGGTAATGGTCAGGTTAGAAAACTATCTAATATCGAATATTCACACCGTGAATGTGAAATAAAAATCCGTAACGGCCAAGCCGATGATGTTATGCTGCGATGGTCAGAAATTGAACACATGCAAGCTAGTGAATTAATTGAATTCCATAATCACACACATTCACATTTACGTTGGGATCAATTAAAAGCTAATGTTGAAAAACGTCATGCAGCATTAATTGCAGATATTGAACAATGCCGTAATATACTTATCAAACAACTTGGTTATTGCAGTCAGCACTTATGTTGGCCACAAGGATTTTATAATAGAGACTACGCAAAAATTGCAAAAGAACTGGGATTTAATTATCTCTATACGACAGAACGTCGTATGAATAGGGTTTGCCAACCAGAAACTTGGCGATTAGGACGAATTAGCACCAAAGAAAGAGAAGATGCACAGTGGTTAAAACGTCGTCTTTTCTATTACACTACGCCAGTTGTCTCTTCACTTTATGCTTTACATAAAGGACCTAGATATACTTAACTGGATAAACACTATTTACCTTAAGCAAATAGCCTGTGTTAGATAAAAGTATTGTTTGCCATTATTCTAAATAATTTTTATTTGCGAGTACGGCTTTCTAATTGAATAGTTAATTTTTCAATGCGCTCGGCCATTTCTTTTGTTAATTTGGTTAACTCTGTGTTTTGTTGAAGTAATACAAATAACTGCTCAGTGTTATATTCCGCAATAGCTTGCCTTTGCGCCATGGCTTCAGCTAAATCTTCTCTATGTTGAGCATCCCCTATCGCATGTGCTTGATCACGTTCAGATTGTCGAGTTTGCGCAAGCAATATTAACGGAGCCGCATAGGCTGCTTGCAGACTAAAAGTTAAATTCAGTAAAATAAACGGATAGGGATCAAATTTAGTTATCCCAGTTATATTAATGTAGATCCATGCAGCAACAACAACAGTTTGCCCAATTAAAAAACCTGGGGTGCCAAAAAAGCGTGCAAATGCTTCTGCCTTAAGAGCAAACCATTCATCACCAAATGTATGACTGAGGCCTTTTAGCGGCTGATAAAAGCGAAATTTTTTATGTTCCGACATAACTACCTACTCCCCTATGATAAAAATCATTCTAATTATTGGTTTGTAAATCGAGTTTAAAACTAAAAACAATAAAATTAACAACTACAATATAGAAAGAAAGTATAAACCAATTTTATCTCATTGCAGAAACAGTGCTAACGACTCTAATTATTTTATTAAGGTAATTTAATTTATTATCAATCTGGTATTAAAAATACTTTTTTCGTTATTTCATAAACATTAATTTAATTGTTACTCACTCAGAAATGCTATTCACAATCAACATGAAATTATCTGTCATAAAAGAAATAAAGATACCAATGTTAATTAAATAAAAAACATAAAAATTTATGTCAATAAAATAAATTTATTGACAATATAATTTCACTTCATTGTTAATTTTTGGTGACCACATGAAAATAAAATATAAATATTTAATTAATATATTAAATTGTAAAGAATGATATTAGTTATAACATAACTTTTTTTGATAAAAATTAATTCGTTTGTTAAAAAATAAAAGAATATCATTCATTTCGAATACACATAAAGTAAAAGTACTTTATTTTTTTACAAAACAATGGAGCAATTTATATGAATCAACAAAATGATATATGTCTAAATACCGCAGAATGGATCAAAGATGCTGCCTATCAAATTGGTATGCGAGTGAGATGGAATAATGCTATTTGGCAAGCAAAATGGTGGATCAAAGGCACTGAACCAGGATATCCTGAACCAGGCAGCGGTGAATTACCTTGGGAAAAAATAAAAAATTGTGATGCTGATCTATGTTATACAGCCGCACCATGGCTAAAAGAGGCAGCTTAGCAGATCGGAAGTCAAGTCAAATGGAATAAAGCTGTTTGGGAAGCAAAATGGTGGAGCAAAGGTATTGAACCAGGCTTCCCAGAGCCAGATAGTGGTGAATTCCCCTGGAGAAAAATAAAAGATTGTTAATAAACAATGGTAAAATAAATTCCAATCACCGTCTGTTTTTTTATTCTCTAAAATAGACTATTTTAATCTGATCTAACAGATGTAAAAATTATTACAAAACAGCTGTTAGATCAAAGGTAATTTATATTTTCACTATATTATATTTGCACTATTTTAATTAACTAATTGCATCATAATTAAAGAGAGTAGTTCATAAATTAATTATCAGGATTTTATTCTATAACAAAACAAATAACTTTTTTATTTGGGCAATTTTGGCCATTCGATATTAGGTGCAATTGATATGTCTATACGACTTAATAGCACGCGATAGGTTTTCCATTCCATTAATTTTTTACATTCTTCTTCGGTTGCCATATTCAAATCAATGGCATCCTGTAAGGGTGTGATAATTGCTGCTGCATTTTGCATTAATTCAATTTTTGTATTTTCTGCATCTTTGATTAATTCATTTTTAGTTTTAGGTGGAATATCAACCCAAATCGGTGCACCATTTTTATCTGCACCTAAAATTTTTCCCTCCGGCGGCGCACAAAGTGCATACTCTTTATATATATTAAAAGGAATTTTAATTGCTTCATCATCCCAAGTACCTGCACTGATATAACTCTCTTTCAAAGATTCAGATAACCAACATAACTTTGTTGCACTAAAATAATAAACATCATCCTTTTTCATCCCTACCATCCTATTGCAATCCATCTCATATCAACTAATGGAGAAGCATTACTACCATTAGTCACCTTAGTTTGGCGCATTGTAAATCCGCTATTATTAGCATCTAAAATATTAGGTGTATACAATTCTGTTAGATTTGAATTAGAATTGAAATTAGCAACTCCCATGCTGGCTAAGATATTAGGAAAAGCAATAGGAAAGAAATTTCTTGAACTATTTTTTCTAGGGACTCGTCCCCATTGAATAATTATGCCGGTGTAGGGCTCTTTCATCCAGCCATTTACCGCTTTTTTAGCGCTCCAATGAGTAGCAACTAATTTAGCATCAATCTGCTGTTTATTATAATTATCCTCTTGAACAGCAAATGTTCCTTGTTTTTCTGGCAAATAAATAATTTGATGCGTGTTATTATTGCGGATAAAAAATCTATGGTTATTTCTTGCACAAACTAAGTCATAGTCTCCTTTGTCAGTACCTAATCTGATAACCGTGTCGCTGGTAGGATGGTTAGCGTTAAATCCATAAGCAGTTATATGATCTAAAGTATTGGTCGTAGCCAATGTACTTGAATAAGTGGGAAATAATATTGAATACTTTATGGTGTTATCACTATTTCGAGCCACTACGGTATAAGCACTATTACCAGAAACATATAAAGCTAAATGCTGGACATTATTCTTCATTGACATGCCAGTATAATTATCTGTTCTCACTAAATCTAATGTAGAAAATTGCACAGCTCTGTTATCTTTAACTTTAACAAATTGGTTATCAATTTCCTTTTTTGTGTATGAGTTGACAATAGTCTGTATCCAGGCTCCAGCTTTTATCCCACCTGTCGATTCGGGTGTAGAATTTTCAACAACCTGTTTTGGTAATTTACCTGCCCAGCGGTAATATCTATTTTCTTTCTCATATTGTAATGCATGATAACGGCTTGTTATTTCAAATCCTTTTTCAAATGAATCGACTAAAATATAATCAGACATGCCTGATTCATTAAGATCAAACAAGGTCGGTTGACCATTTTGATCAAAACCAAGCTGCTTATTTTTACGGCTTTTTGCATCAGGTAAGGCAGGTATATCAATGTCATTAACCCGTATTGATCTGATTTCCATATCTTTTATAGCAGATTGCATTATCGCTAAGTTAATTGCATCATTATCATTTTTAGCTTGACTAATATTAGAAATACGATAATTCTTCGCATCAAAGTAATTTTCTAACCTACTGGGCTGCTGCAATAATAGCGACGCATTTCCTAACACTTGTTGCACTAACATCGTGAGATAATCAAATGCATTTTCATGTTGTTTGGCATGAAACTGTTTACATTTTTCAAATGCGATCTCTTGTTTTGCTGGTAAATGTCTCTCAATCAATAAATGATTTCCATTAAATAAAGGGGATGACAAGATGATTTTGCCTCCTTCATCACAATTAACCCCGGTTACTGTATAATCCTTATTTAATGTCAATTTTTGCGCATGATCACCATTGCCATCAGTCATAATGACAACTAAATGATGCTCACTAAATATTTTAAATTTATAATCAAATTCAGTTGAAGCGCAATCGCCAATATATTGGTTGGCACAAACCTCAGTAACTACCGTCATTATTGCTATCCTCCTTTTAACTAATAATGCAATAGCGATAATAAATCCTACACAGGAATAACTAAATGACCCTAAAATTATCACCGATCAATTCCTTTAGCTAACCTCAGTGCTTACGATCGTTGTTACTATCTTTGTTCAAGTCAATATAGATGATAACCACAATAAATCTTTTAAGCAATAATCAAACCCAGGTGTAATACCGTTATTAATATCTTTACGCTAAATTCATTGATGAGCTCATTATTATCATTTGCTTTTGATAGAGATCAATGAGATAGCAGTAATATATTGTTAGAAATGTTATATTTGATAGTAATATTAGAGAAAAATAGAATGTTATTAGCAGTCATTAATTTAATAAAGGATAGTAACTAGGATTGCTAAATTTTATGATTTTGTTTGGTCGCTTCAGGAAAATTTTTGCGATTATGCGTTATTTTATCAATTGCTAAAAACCTCTCTTCAGACTTGTTTAGCTGGCTAATAAATATTAGCTTTAATATGTCAATGTTCACTAGTTCTTTTACTGTAATGTTTCCCCACTCCCCACTAATGATAGAAAATTATTGACGCTTTGTTTTTCTAGTCCAATTTCTTTTATTTCTTTACCCAAAGGAGAAACCAGAACGTAGATATCATAAGAACCGCCGCCAGCTCTATATTTATGTTTATTAGCAATTATATAACCCTGATATTTACCGCTTTGAATAATATAAAATGAATTACCGTTTGTTATAAATTTTATATCATCAATAGTTACAGGTATATTATTAACCGCTTTGATTATTTTATTCCAAGTTATTTTATGTATTGCTCCCGACGTAGCCCAAGCACTGGATAAGAAATAAATATCTTTTTTTATTAAAAAGACATCGACTTGTCTGATACTTTCAATATTTTTTTTGACATCTTTATTTGGCATTTCAGCTAAAATCTTCACGATCCTATTTGGCGTTGCCAACATTAAAAATGAACCTGCCTTAGAGTTAGCAGCAAAGATAACTGTTTTATTATCTAATATACGAAAACTGTTAATATTCAATTGTTTTTGTGATGCTATGCTATCAATATAGTTTAACGTTGATAGACATAAATCATTTCCATATAGGTGAAAACCATCTTTATTCGACATGGTGCAACTCGCTGCTAATCCAATAGCAGGAAACAATAACATCAATATAAAAACATAAAACTTTTCTTTAAGCATACATCCTCTATTTACGCTTTTCCTAACTTGTTTTTACGGTAATAAATAAACTAAATTGATAAAAATAAGTGATATATAAAACATATTTGGTAAATATATTTTAATAATATAGGCTGTATAATTGATTAAACAACCGTTAAAGATATCTACTAGTCATAATTTATCAGCAATTAACAGTAACAATAATTAACTTATGTTATTAAAAGTTCCAGGCAATGCCTGCCATAAACATATCTTGATCTTTATCATTAAATGAAACAACACGATTAAAACGAAAATTAGTACTTAAACACTTAACTAATTGATAATTTATCTGCAAGCTAATGACACCGGCAAAATCATTCTTGTTCTTTGTCTCATGACTATCGTAGTTATAATAAGGACCCATACCTGCACTAAGCTCCCAGTGGGTTGATATCGGCATGACATACCAAATTTGTCCAACAACTCCTTGCCTATTAATCAGACCATTATCCCCTTCATAAAGGTAACTCACTGAATAAGCAGCAGCATCATTGATAAAATGCTTAAACTCTAGTTGCTGACCGATTTTTAATGGTAATTTTGAGCGATTAGTTTGCGAGGTTCCTAACCAATAACTTATCTGCATATCTTTAGCAAGAAATGGAGATGGCAGCTCATTTTGAAAGTTTGCCCCAAGACCAACCATGACTGAATCTGTTGTAAAAGAATTAAACATTTGCACATGATTATATTGGGCTTTTAGAAAGAATCCATCTGGAATAAGGTAATAAATAAACGCGACTGAACCGTAAATGCCAACCCGTTTATCATTATATACTTGTTTATTACGGTGAGTTGTATTCATACTAAAATAGGGGCCAACTGAAAAATCTAACTTTACTCGTTGATTGAAATCAACTACCCCAGTACCAATAACGGCAAAGCCATCGCGGTGATTATTATTGGGATGCCCTTCATTTAAATAAACCATTGAGGCGAAAAAGTTTTCTGTTATCTTTTCACCAAAGCTCACCTGATAGCTTCCCCAGTTCATTTCACCACCTTGACTAGCCCAGCCATTACCATAAGCCAAATTAACAATAAATTGCCGGGACTTTACGTCATTATTTTCATTGGCAATAGCAGAAGAAATAAAAAGAAACAGATGACTAATCAGAGTAACGAAAAAAAACCATTGCTGTTTTTTCTTTATCATTTTTCCTATCTTATACTTCAAGCTGTTAATTATTATTATAGACAAAATATACCCCCTAACATTTTTTCGCCGCACAAAGTGGCAGAATGCTAGCTTTTATATTTGCGCTGATAAGTTGCCAATTCAGGAATATCCACCATTGCTTATTTTGATTTCCACGTTACATCTCTATGGTAATAACAAATGGCGATATAAGGAATTCATTATTATTAGTAAAATTATAAAACGATGACTTAAAGTCGGTAATTTAAAATATAAAAAAACATCTAACTCTTTCTTACTTTATTAAAAAGTACAACACATAAAAATGCAAATATTTTAAGCATTATATTTTCATATATTAAACATAATTATGTAATATTTTACATATAAATAATTCTTTACTATATTTTATTACTGATAATTTACCGGTATGAAAATAGATAAACAAACAATTTAGCTGGGGTATATTATGAAAATATTATCTAAGTTTCTATTTATCACTGTACTATTCTCTTTTGTTGCTTTTAATAGTTCAGCAAAAGTTGATAATTATGTCAGAAATTATCATGGTGGTCATATCGGTCATGGTGGCGGTCATGGCGGTGGCCATAGTGGTCATGGCAGTCATGGTGAGCATACTGGTACACATGGTGAGCATAGTCATCACGAAGGTCATGGCGAACAACAGGAACATGCAGATCTTAGTAGCCCAGACCCCTCTTTTTATTCGCAATTTACTAATACTATAACCCCTTGCCATAATGCTCAACACGAAATTAATCTTTGTGATTCTGAAAATAATTATCAATAGAAGCCTCTAATTCATTGCTGCCTAAACGGCAGCAAATGCCAAATTTGGCTGAAAAATAACCATTTAGCAAAAAATTGTCGCTAAAATCTGACAACAAAATATTATTGAAAATAAAAAATGAAATTATTTTCGAATAAGGCTTTCAACCATCCACTGAGGATAAATTATGAAACGGCTAATTAAAATATTTGCTATTACATCTGTTTTAGGTATCAGTTTTCTAGCTTTTGCTAATAAAGATAATTTATCAGATGCTAATAAAGATAATTCTTCAGATGAAAAAATAGCGACAGATGAGGTGTGCGACACTCAGTTTGAATACGGACAACCGCTAGGCTCTACAACTGAAAATGGTCAAAAAATAAATATTTGTCCTAGACTTTAATATCAAATTATTATCCTTGTTATTAAATATTAACCACTCCATCATCGTCGTTACAGCAAAAAGTTTATATTGAGCATAATGAAAAAAGAATAATATCCAAATGGAATAACGATGAAAATAGTACTAATCAGCTAGTTTCATTTTTAGCTGATTAGTCTTACTTTTACCTACTGAATAAAGACTTAGGTTTAAGGATCAGATTCCGATAAAGTCATTCATCAATAATTAAATCCGATCCCTACAGTTAGATATCTAAATTTCTGCCCAAAAGTGTGATGAACCTGGAGCACCTGGCTCCCACCCCTGGTTTGCGGAACTTATCAGTTGCCAATTTTTGTTTTTCCAGCTTACTCTATCACCATAATGATATAATTTATCTGCCTGCCAAAGTGGGTAGTCAGTAGTCTTTTCAGAGGCATATGTCACGACAAAGTTATCCAATTCAAAACTTTCGGTTTCTTCAGTGAATTTGAATGTCAGAAGATCTATTTTTTCACCTTTATTCGCTTCAAGATAGATTACTGCATTACCTTGTGAAACGATAACAGGATCAGCAACTAACTTATTCTTCTTCTCGTCTTTCTTGTCCTTTTGATAAGCTGTAATTATTAACGTTGCGTCGTTGCTGTCAGACTTCATGCTCAATCCAAATCGGATACGTTCAGCCGGTATTTTTTCTAACAAAATTCGCAGACTCTGCACCGTATGCTCAACCTCACCATCTTCGCCAGGTACAGGCCTTCCCTTTTTATTAATGTACTGAACAACCATGCCATCAACAACCCCAGCCACGTCCTGCTGTGCGGTGGTAATCCAAACACTCTGCGTCATATCAAGAGCGCTAATGGTTAGAGGGCCATAAGTATAATAAAAGTTGGGTCGAATTTCATATTCTCCGAAGCTCTGAAAGTCTTCTATGACGTCACCAACTGTTCCTGATGGCCATGGCACTTCAAGGCTGGGATTATAAGGAGGAACCGGCGCACTTGACGGCCGTGGCTCAGTTGGCTCGCCAATCGTCTGACCATTGACATTCCGCCGGACTTGAGCTGATGATCGGTAGACCACTTTTCGCGCCTCAGCGATACTACCTACCGGCGCCATTTCGGGCAATGTCCGCCAAATATTATAGGATAAAGACTCTCCATAATCAGCCTGCCCGCGTGCCATGATATTCTGCTGCGGAATAATTAACGTTGCTACCTTAACCGGAATAGCCTCTTTTTCGTCCCACAGATTACGAGCGTTAGTAATAGACTGTTTGTGAGGGTTATTGCGAAGTTGAACATAGAAATCCAGTCTGGCTTCTTGCTGTATCAGCCGCTCTTGCATATCTCTACCTAAATAACCTGGAGCGTTGATATCTACTGTTCGAATAGGATCTGCAACTGACTGGACTGCCAGTTTGAACTTACAATAATCATAGTCACCAAACTTAAATGGCACGCAACTCCAGAGTGGCTCCGTTAAAACACTCTTAACAGTACGACTACCCATCTCAGCTAAAATGCGAGCCGTCTCCGGATGTGTTTTAAGCCATTCGTCTAAAGTGCCATTCAAGGCTGCTGCCTTAAACTCACACATTTCAACAGCATCTGCGGCAAAGAACACTTGCGTATTTTGCAGAATAAAATCTAGGGTCGTCGCATTAATATCCTCTTCAAGCGCTTTATGACCCGCTACATTGAACAGTTTAATACCGATACCGACCGTAGTATTTTTATCTGGAAGTGTGTGAGGTGTATCACTTGAATAACGCAGCCACGCTTTATAGCTAGCACCTGGTTTAAATATTCCTACTTGATATTGAGCTGGAAGATGATTATTTACCTGAAAAATTGCATAAGCACTACCGTGCTGTTTAATAAAGGCCGCGCGGCGTGCTGGCGTCTGTCTGTTATTAACGATGTGATCATGCTGTACTTTATCGACAAACATCTTACGGATCCCTTCTATTGCCGCTTCCATCTCTTGACATTCTGGTGTCGGAGGAGCATGCATTGCGGAAGAATCTTTCATATTATCTTTACTCATATTACTACCCGCCTCCATAACATAAGATCATAATCGTTAACTTTTTTTAAAAAATATAAATAAAGTCAACTCGTAAAATTTTTAATTCAAATCAAACAAATTTGCCGATAACAAACTATCGAAAACTTGTTATCGTCGTTCATTTTGATGTGCTATCCAGAACGGTTGTTTTGCCCATCTCGGTTCTTGCTCTCCGATACAGTAGGCAGCACGTATAGACTTAATCCGTTCACCATACTGGACAAGTAAAGAACGATCGTTATCTATCAAAGCGGCTTTAACCGCTTCAGCGCCTCGTAAACCGGTATAAATTGCGTTGTAAATTCCTTGGGAAGATAACGGGTCAAGTGACAGTGCTGCATTACCAACAGCTAACCAACGTGAACCAAAAACTTTATCCAGATAGCTACCTGTCGCATCAGTAACTTGTAACGAACTTGAGGAGATTTTTTCAGGACAACACCAGTGACCTATATGTATCGTGTCTTTCAATGCAGATATAAAATGATCCTTATCACGAAGAATTTTTATTTGATCTGGTAGGGAAAAAAATGCCAGTACTCGTTGTTCGTCAGGTAACCCAGCTGTATACCACCATCCTGTTGGAACAGCCTCAACAACACTGCGTGTATCAACAGTGTTATTACTGCACCAAGCGTAAAGCGCAAACAAAGGCGCATCTCTGTGTCTTGAAACACCAAACATACTAGCAACAACGCGTGAATTGCCACTTGCATCAATTACCCAATCCGCGTTAATACTCTGTTCACCAACTTTTGCCTGTATACCATCATTAATTTCAGCGATAGAAGATATACGCCCCTTAACCATTAAAGCACCCGCATCTTCAGCAGCATCTCTAAGATTCTGGTCGAACTGTTGTCGATCGAGATGCCATCCACAACCATATGGGTCACGAATAAAATCTGTGGCTACCAACTGTGTCCCGCCCCAACAAGATAAGTTACCCATATTTGTGATTGAAGAACTTTTCTCAACCCAAGGAAGTAGCCCTAGCCTGTCAAGCATAGGCCGGGCGGCTCCCGGCAAGCTTTCACCTATTTTTTGTTGTTCAATATTGACACTATCCACTAATACGACCTGTATTCCAGCAAGAGCCAGCAAACGAGCCGCTACAGCACCGGCTGGGCCGGCGCCTGCAATAAGGACATCACATGTCAAAGGTGTTAACGTGTACGACGAAATTTGTCCCATTTTTCTTCAGTCCATCCTGCTTGTTTTAATAAATCGGCTTGGTTATCAATTGGCTTGCCATCAACACGTCCACTAAAAGCAGAAGCTGCTTCAGGCAAAGGAGGTTGACCGGGCTTAAGTTGTTCAACAAATACGCTTTCAATACATGACGAATAATCCTCTGGGGCAGGCATACGTTGTACAATACCCAGTTCATCAAAACGGGATACAACTGCTTGCATTACGGCCTCATTGTCATGACCTTCTAACAAAAATGCCCGTAGCCAACTGTCACGCTGTTGAAACGCATTGTCGCGCTCTTCGGCACTCAGCTCACTGTCAATAAATATTTTATAATTTTTCTCACTCAAAATTTCATTCGGTACTCGTGCTGGCCAATAAGATGGCATATAAGGATGAAATTCTTTGTCATAACCTGAGCGGCAGCGAGCGGTGTCACCTTGCCATGGCATCGCCATCCAACGTGTTAAATCACCAGGGCCTTGAGCATGAAGAGGACCATCAGCCGCCAGAGCTTGCTCGGGTGTTAGTACATCACCATAATCCTGTTCCAAAACACCATCCTTACGGCGTTTGATACGTAAAAAGTCACTGTCACTATATAATGAGGTATGACGCATCGGCCAAGTCAGTTCACAACCCGGATGAAATGCATCTGCGAGGCAATAGGATAATGGCCCCTTATCCAAAATGGCCGGCTGTTCTGCAATTGGCATTTCATCTACAGGTTTGTCATAACACGGATCTGGGAAGGAAATACCATTGACATATCTATTGCACGTCATATCGGCGCTAAATTTCGCTGATACGAAATTTTCCAAATGCTTATAATTTTGTCGATCAACAGCCAGAAGATCACCTTTACCAGAAGGATATTCAGCAGCATAACCATCGCCATACAGCTGAGGCCATTTCATCTTATCTCCTCCCTCAACACTTTCATCATCTGGGGAACGGAATCGCTCATAAACGTTAAAACGTTTAGTATCATTTCCTGGTTTAGATAATTCATTAATGAGATTTGCATCTAGCTGAAATGAGCCACCTGGGCCAAATGTTTGTGCAAAGCCTAGATTAGCCCACTGCAGATTGGAGAGACGTTGTAGCAGTGGCAAGATATCCTTAGCATAAGACGTTTTTTCTTCAGGTGAGATTATGCCCGCATCCATGGCTGAATGCTTGATCATATCGTACATTGAACGAAATGGAATTAGCCCTGGGGCATAGTCTGGAGGTCCCATAATAACCCAAGCTTCGGTAACAGGAATATCTTTACCGTCGATTTTTACCTTAGCCGAAACAGGACCATCAGAAATATCATCATACCAGTCAACTGAGTTATTGAAATTTTGCTCTTTTCCGTCTTCACCAATAACTAACAGTGGAGCGCCACTCGGTGATGCTGATTTACCATGCCCACCAAGCACCAGCAAACGTCCTTTGTCATCAGTGCGTAATTCCCCAAGATTAACAGTTACTTCTTTAAATTTACCATCATCAAATTGCACACCACTACTGTTCTTACCCGTTATTGTTTTAGCTGATGGTCTAACCTCCAACTGTTTGCGTTGCTCACCGGTAATTAATGGATTTCGACGTTTAACTGGCTTAGTCTTTGGTTGATCCATGGCGGCATAAAATTCATACCAAGATGATTTTTTGTTCGCAAGTTCAACCTTCCATTCGATATCGGCCATGTCTGGCGTCAGTTCCGCAACTGCAACACCTTGCTTGTTGTAGCCGTAAATTCTAAACCGTGCAGCTTGCCGTTTAATTGCGCCAGTATTATCTCGTGTTGCTCCAAATTCTAGCGGTGCTGCATTCGCATATTCTGGACCAATATAAAATTCATTTTTACTGTTTCCTACTCGCCCTACTCCAATGCCTGGATGAATTTTCGCGTAAACTATCCTTTTATCTATGGCAAGGGAATTTGGTATTATTAAGGTTAAAGCATCGGAGATCTGAGTCTGATTAGCGCCCGCCTGCTGAACCGAATACCAAATTTTAACCGAGGTACTATTAATTTTCTTAATTTCCTCTGCAGAAATAATATACGAATAACTTTTCCCTGCTTTTTCTTTAGTAATAGGTAGTGGATAGCTTTTACCTATACTTTCCTCAGAAAAACTTGCCCAGTGTATGGTTAATAGATCATAATTTTTAAGGCTTGCAGATTCCGGAATAATTACAGTTATCTGACTGGCGCTATCGGCCAGCATGCCATTCAAAACTCCTGCGACTTCGGGTGCTGGTTTATTTCTATTTATGTTAATATCTGTATTCATAAAACTTTCCCATATTGATATTGTTATTAAGCTTGATTTTCATAGCCATAGTTAAATATCTACATTTTATTACCTTAAATAAATATTTATTAATTTTATTAAGTATTTATAAAAATTTTTGCTGGCCATTATTAGATCGTTTAGCTATAAATTTTTACCCAATAAATACTCTTATGACTTTGCTAGGCACTTTTAAATAAATCAGCGCGAATAAATAGTCATATTTATTTTATAACATTGTTTAGCTATATATTTTTATGTTATAAAACAAGATTAAAAACTGTTATTAATGCTCGAACAGCAAATATAAATTTGTTATATACTCAGTTTAATAAATTAAACTAAGTTAATTGTTACCTATTTACTGGTAACAATATTAATATTCATATCAAATCTATAATCCTCTTTAAAAAAACTACCCACTATTCACATGTATTAAATAAATTTTTCACTTTCTATTCCCTTTTTATACTTCTATCAACAAACTAGTTCGTTCTCTGATTATACTATTATAAAAATATTATTTGATTAACATGATGATATATATAATTAATTGAATGTTATTAATCAAGAGGAATTTTTAATTATATCTTTTTTTATTGCATTTTTATTTTTTTCATAATTCTAGTGTTTTTTTAATCAAACTTATTTGTTTTTTACTGTTTTAGCAGAAAATTAAATTTAAAATTTTCAGTTTTCATAGTTTATTTTATATTTTAAATAGTTATTTTGTATTAAGAATAATGACTTTTTATCATAGCTAATATATAAAATACATTTTCCTGATCAAATTATTTAACAACGTAAAAAAATTTTCCATTGATTTAATATAGAAAGCATTTTTATTCCTCCAGTAACATTTTTGCCAAGGGAGGGTATATTTTTTAACTTAGCGCAAGCTAATATCATTTTTTGATAATAGTATAAATCGGCTTTGTGTATACTGTTATTTTTTCCATATTCCCATTATGAGGCAGGTTTTTTGATAGCTACTGGTTTAAAAATAACCCTAATTTTTATACCGTTTTCGATTAAGTGTAAAAATTTTTATTTAATTGTCATCTTCTTCTTATAAATAACGAATTTTATCTATCATAAAAACATTTCAATTCAGAGTAATTTTTATAATATGGTAAAGTTATTTAATAAAAATAAAATGTTTTTATCTGACTTAAATAAATGTGTGCTTATTTTATTTTTAGCCTAATTGTTAATTTTCAAAAAAAATATTAAATTAATCTTATTGATAAGAAATTCATAATTTTTATTTCAAATTAAATAGAAAAAAATTAAAAACTATGCAAACATAAAAATATCTTATAAAAAGTAAGTAGCAAATATTAATTTTTAATTTTAAATACTCTTAGATTACTTTGTATATATTTTATTTTTATACAGATTTATATTATCAAAAACTAATACTTAGAATGTTCTTGTCGGTCAATAAGAACAATAAAACATGGTAATTAAAGCAAATATTTTCAACTATTAACTATAGGAATTTAACTATGAGTACAAATACAATGGGTGACGGTTTTTTTGTTTTTTTTCGACTTACTGATCACATCTTTAAAACAAATAATAGATTTAGAGTAAATATTACCAGCTCCACTGGCAAACTAATAAAAATTGATTCAGTTAGCCCAGTTGATTCCGATGATAAATATGCGCCAATCGAAATTAGTGATTCTGCAGCACCAATAATATTAGCTTACATAATTCAGCGCACCGATAACGCTATTGTTGTATCTGAAGGAGAGGCAAAAATTAAATACGATGATATCACTAGAAAACTACATGTCTTAGACTTCAAACAAAAAAACATGGAAGGAGTGGCTTTAAAATTAGATGATTCAAAAAATCCTTATTTTAATCTCCAACTTATTCGTGCAACTGGCTCTCTTTGCTCAAAGTTAAACCGTTAACATTTTAATCACAATTTAAACACGTTGAAATTGTTAACTCAATTTAATCAACCTGACAGTTATCCGTTATTTATATGATTTCTGTCAGGTTAAATTTTTTGCAAAACTTTTTCCCAAAAAAGATAATAGCGCTTTCTATCAAATAAAATCGGACTGTTCAAACTTCGACTAATGTCTTAGCGGGTTATCATCTATTTAGTTTGGGCTGGCGCAAAATCACATCGACTTGATAAGCTTACTAGTCATAACAAACCGTTTTATAGATCTCTTGGATAAAAATGGCAGGATTACAAAACTTGTGCATTACAAGAAAATTTATTAATTTGCTGGATATAAAGATTTGTCTGCGTTTAAAAACTTGACTAGAACGAAAATGGCGGAGGAGGAGAGATTCGAACTCTCGGATGGTTTCCCATCGGCGGTTTTCAAGACCGCTGCCTTCAGCCGCTCGGCCACCCCTCCGCAATGTTCAAAACTATAAACACAGCTTGAGAGGTTGTAAAGCCTTATATAATTTAATCGCTTTATATTTATGCTAACAAGTAATTATTTGCTTAATTTATCGGCAATTTACTAATATACTTGGGTAAAATGTTCCATTTTGCTAAATTAGCCATACATTTTATTTGAGCTTAGAAATATTATATGTTTATATTTGAAGGTCGTGAAATTAAAACTGATGCTGATGGTTACCTTAAAAATAGCCACGAATGGTGTGAATCCATGGTATCTCTTTTAGCTAAACAAGAGAATATTATATTAACAGAACAACATTGGGAAATAATTCGCTTCATTCGTGAATTTTATCTCGAATTTAACACTTCGCCGTCTATTCGTATGTTAGTAAAGGCCATTGCTAAAAAATATGGTGAGGATATTGGTAATAGTCGCTATCTTTATCGCCTTTTTCCAAAAGGCCCGGCGAAGCAAGCAACAAAACTTGCCGGTTTACCTAAGCCGGTAAAATGTATTTAACTATTACGATGAGTGTCGAATATGAAAATCGACTACCTCTTTTTCAACATGACACTCTTCACTTTTATAATATTCAATTTTAGCGCCTGCTGGGCCACCTGCTTTTAACCAATTCTCTAATTGCTGAATTTGCTCTAACGTACCGAAAGCTTTTATATTGACACTACCATCACAACGATTATAAACATAACCATATAGCCCATGTTTTTTCCCCCAATGTAAGGTATGATAGCGAAACCCTACACCTTGAACTCGCCCATATATATAGTAATTTCTACCTATCTTTCGCATTTTAGTGCTCTCTTATAATAAATAATAACTTCAACATATTGTTTTTTATCTAAACAACAGATACTCTCATAGTATAGAGTTTTTAATCTACATAGATTAGAGCTATTAAGAAACTAGCGTAACAGAGTGACCTGCTTGAAATTTATATTATTACCCACATATCATTACCTATAGAATATGCAAGGCTTCTAGGAGGTAGCTATGATGACTACCAGTAAATTTAGTATTGGACAACAAGTAAGGCACAAACTCCTCGGTTATCTTGGAGTAATAGTCGACGTTGACGCCGAATACTCTCTGGATAAACCACAGGATGACGATATTGCAGCTAATGCAGCTCTACGCTCAGCTCCCTGGTACCATGTCGTTATGGAAGATGATAATGGTGAACCTATTCACACTTATCTGGCTGAAGCACAGATTACTTATGAAACTTCCGATGAACACCCAGAACAGTCGTCTTTAGATGAGTTGTCGGAATCGATCAAAACTCAACTTAGAGCACCACAATTACGTAATTAACTAATATTTGAATACAATCAATGGGGATGATTAGTTTATCATCTTCCTTGATCTATTTTTCTAAACCTAAGCGAGGTATCTCTATTTTGGGACAAGCGTTCATCACAACCGCTAATCCAGCTTGCTCAGCCATTTCTTTAGCTTCTTCATTAATAACACCTAATTGTAGCCAAAGTACTTTTGCATTAATTGCAATTGCCTGTTGGCTAACCTCTAACGCTGCCGCTGAATTCCTAAAAACTTCAACCATATCAATTGGATATGGAATATCAGCTAATTGGGCATAAACTTTTTGTCCCAGTAATTCTTTTCCGGCTAGTTTTGGACTAACAGGAGTCACATTATACCCTTGATTTATAAGATATTTCATAACTTTGTAACTTGGGCGTTCAACTTTGTCACTGGCGCCAACTAATGCTATATATTTTACGTTTGTTAGAATATCTATCAATTTTTTCTCAAGCATTTATGACAACTCCATAATTTAAAAATAATCACCTAAACTATGATATAAATGGCAACAAAGTGCTACTAAACTTGTGGAATCTGTTGAGTTAACTCAATGAATATTAGCATAGTGATTTAGTTGCTACGTTAGCAAATATCTATCAATGTAAGGAACTTTATGGAATCCGTTATTCGCCGTTTAAAAAAAAATAAAAATATTGCGCTTGTTGCCCATGATCACCGTAAATTATCACTATTAGCCTGGGTTCAAAAACATATTTCTACGCTAAAAACACACAAATTATTTGCCACTGGTACAACCGGTAATTTACTCCACCAGCATACCGGATTAAAGATTATTAATATGCTTAGCGGCCCGATGGGAGGAGATCAACAACTTGGTGCGATGATTGCCGAACAAAAAATCGATATTTTGATCTTTTTTTGGGATCCATTAAATGCAGTTCCACATGATCCGGACGTAAAAGCACTTCTTCGTCTCGCTACTGTATGGAACATTCCTGTTGCCACTAATATAGCAAGTGCTGATTTTATTATCACTTCGCCCGCTTTTGATCACGAAACTGAAATTGAGATGCCTAATTATCAACAGTACCTTGAAACTCGCATTAACTAATAAATTTAACTTATTATTAAAATATATTTTTAGTAAAAATGGCATAAATTTAGTTAAGACAGTAAAAACTATAATAAATAAGAGTTATGGTCTTTTCAGTCGCGATACACCTAATTTTTTCAATTGCTCAACAAAAATAGACGGTGTTAATTTGTCATACAATAAATAAACTCGCTTTTTAGCTCGAGTCAAAGCAACATACAATAAGCGGCTATCTTGTCGATCGGGAAAAATATCAAACTTCGTTGATAATACTTTTTCTATTGCAGACTTAGGTTCACAGACAGGAAAACCATCTATTCCCTGTTGTAAGCCAAGAATGACAACATAATCGGCCTGCCCCCCTTTAGCAGCTTGGATAGGCATAAATTTAATCTTTAATTTTGGCCAACGAATATTAGCTTTTTTCATCACCGCTGGTTGCAAATAAAAATAACGCGATAAAACGAGAATCGTTTCTTCTTCAGTAACATAACCACTCATTTTATTAAGTAAATTTTCTAGTTGTTCCTCGGGCAATAGAACTATCGATTTTTTATTTGCTTTAACAAAGCTTTTTAATGGTCTAGCCTGCTGATCAAGCTCCATTTGTATAAATTGGTTAGCAATTTTAGCAATGTAATCGTTAAAACGGTAAGTTGTATCAAGTGCACAGTAAACTCCGGTAGCAAAATAATGTTCAAAAGAAGCCATTAAATTTAATTTTGCTGCCGGAAAACGATAAATTGCTTGCTTATCATCACCAACAGCAAACAAGTGTGTTTGTCTATTCTGTGCTCGTAATAACTGTAGTAACTGCATTTCTAATGGCGATAGATCTTGAAATTCATCAATCAAAATGTATTTCCATGGGCTTATAAATTTTCCTTTTTGTAATAAATTAATTGCTTGATGTATAAGCGCTAAGCTATCAACTGCACCTTCAGCTTTTAACGTCGATTTCCATATTTTAATAATAGGTGCGACTAATCGTAGCTCTATTTGCAGTTGCTTACGTTCTACTGGCGTTGCTAATTCACTTATTGTTTTCTGACTTCCACCATGTCTACGTAGCAAATTAAGCCAATTATCTAAATGAACCACTACTCTTTCTGCTAATTGTTTGTCATGCCAAAACTCACCGTTAGCAATATCCCAGGCTAATTCGCGCGTTAAAAATTCACGCCACCCTTTTGCCTGCGATTTTTTTTCATGACACTGCTTTTGCCATTCATTGATCAGCAACTTATATCTTTTTTGTTCATTTACTTCTAATTCACTAATCGTGACATTTTTATTACTGCTAGTTTGAATAATATGCAGTACCAAGCTATTAAAGGTTTTTGTGTGAAAAGCTTGCTGTCCTAAATTAGTTTGAACAAGTCCATCCATTTTTTTTGCGGTTTTATCATCAAAAGCAAGTAATAAAATCTGTTCAGTAATAGCTTGCTGCCTGAGTAAAAGCCAACCCATTTTCGCTATTAAAACAGAGGTTTTACCACTTCCTGGCCCACCCAATACTAAAATATTTTCTTCGCTGTTAACTACACAATTAACTTGAGATAAGTTTAACGGAGTAATGGTAAATTGCTGAAAAAATTCAGAGTGCTGCTTAAGCAAACGAGCAACCCAATATTGATTAATATCGCCCAATGACTCATGGCTCAAATTAAGCCAATGCTGGCAAACAGCAAAATTTTGGCGACAGTTTACAAATTCATTTAAACGGACAAGCGGCATAGGAAGAGTATTTAATCTGCTATTAATTTGGTTTTGCAACTGAATAAGTTGTGCCTGGGTAAACCAACTATCCTGAATTAAGTATTTTTCTATTTCTTGTACTTGTTCAGATAAAATATCAGCACAAATCAAACTCATTTCTTGGCTCCATTTTTTCCAAATATCCATAAGATAATGAAAAAAATATTGGGTTTCCTTCCATTCAGTACCGTGCAAACGAACCACTTGGTTGTTTGGTACTTCAAATTCAAGCTCTCCCCAAACAATACCTCGCTTGCAACGTATATCAACAAGTTGATTAAAAGGAATGAGATACTGATGTTTTTCACCACTCACTTCAACACCGGCATTTAATAGGCGAACTCGATTATAAGGATGTTGAGCTAAACGCTGACCTACATGTGTCGATTTCAATTCCATTACACACTACCTTAGCTAAAATATGTTAGGCCATGGCAAGAAAAAGTTTTTTCTCTTTATTAAACCTTATAGGTTATTATGGATACTTTTTATAATATTAATTAGTGCGCTGACAAATTAGAGGTTATTGTGCTTACTATGTTCTCTGGCTTTCGTCATGTATTTTATAATAGCAACATCCTTTATTATATCCGAATACTAATCGCGCTCTCAGGAACAGCATTAATTCCTTGGATTTTAGGTGAGCAACTTAAAATAACTATCCCTTTAACACTGGGTGTTGTTGCCGCTGCATTAACTGATCTTGATGACCGATTTATTGGTAAGCTGCGTAATATTGCCATCACGTTATTATCATTTCTGATTGCCTCTGTCTCAGTTGAGTTACTATTTCCCTATCCCTGGTTATTTTTTATTGGATTAGCGTTATCGACTTTCTGCTTCACATTTCTTGGTGTTTTGGGTTTACCCTATGGCACAATTGCCTTTGGCGCACTTCTGGTCGCAATCTACACCATGCTTGGAACAGCTATTTTTACAATTTGGTATCAACAACCGTTACTGTTACTTATAGGTGCTATTTGGTACTATTTGTTAACACTTATCAGCCATATTTTTTTCCCTATTCAGCCCTTGCATAATAAATTAGCCCAATGTTACCAACAGCTTGCTATCTACCTGGCTAATAAAGCCAATCTATTTAACCCTGAGATTGAAGAAAATTATCAACAGTCGATCTTTGATCTTGCAATGGCCAATAGCAAGCTGGTCAATACGATGAACCAAATGAAAGTAATATTACTAAGCCGCTTAAAAAATAATAAAAACCAATCAGGTACTAACAATAGTCTAAATTACTATTTTATTGTCCAAGATATACATGAACGAGCAAGTTCATCACATATTAAATATCAAAACTTAAATCAAGATTTTCCACATAGTGATATTCTTTTCCGATTCCAGAAATTACTATCGATGCAAGCTGAAGCATGCCAATTGGTTGCTCACTCCATTTTATCGCACACCAGGTATCAGCATAATGCAAAATTTAAAGACGTATTTACCAAGCTGGAAAAGTCGTTGCAACATCTGACACAACAATATTCCAATAACAAACAGATAAATACCCTTTATAACCTATTAGTTAATCTGAAAGAGATAGATACTCAACTCAATAGTATTGCCGTCGAGCAAATAGAAATCCCATATGGCCAAGCATTGACTGAAACACAACTTTCTGACAATTCATTATCTAACATTGGCGATTTTTGGCTGACAATTACTAGTAACTTAACACTTAATTCAACCCTGTTTCGACATGCGATTAGAATGTCAGTAGTATTGTGTACTGGTCATATTATTGTTCAATGCTTTAATTTACCTCAGGGTTACTGGATATTACTGACCAGTTTATTTGTATGCCAACCAAATTATATTGCAACTAAGAATTGCTTAATATTGCGTATTCTTGGAACCATTGCCGCTATTCTAATTGGGTTACCCTTACTCTATTTTGTACCCTCGATAGAAGGGCAACTCTTACTCATTATTATTAGTGGCGTTCTTTTCTTTACCTGCCGCAATAGTCAATATGCCCAAGCCACCTTATTTATTACTTTGCTTGTTTTGCTTAGTTTTAACTTATTAGGCGAAGGTTTCAACGTTATGCTTCCTCGGGTAACGAATACAATCATCGGTTGTGGCATTGCCTGGATTGCAGTAAATTATATTTGGCCTGATTGGAAATTTCGACAACTACCTAAAGTTCTGCAACAAACATTACACAGTAATTGCCGTTATCTTGCCGCTATTTTATTTCAATATCATCAAGGTAGAGATAACAGTGTCGATTATCGCATTGCTCGTCGCGACGCCCATATAAATGACGCGGAACTGGTTTCTGTATTATCAGATATGCTTGCCAGAACGAAAACTAATAGTATTTCGCCAGAAAAAATTTTTAGATTACTCTGTCTTAATCACAGTATGTTAAGTTATATTTCAGCCCTGGGAGCACATAGGGAACAACTTAATAATCAAACTATTTTATCTATTCTTGATAATACAATCGCCTATATTGAATCGGCGTTGAACTTTGCCTTATTGAATAATCAAATAGTCAAAGAGTTAAATAACCCATTAATTCAACGCTTCCAAACAATACAATTAGGAGAAAATAACAAAGAACAACTTATTGTTGAGCAATTATTATTATTAATTAATCTGTTGCCAGAAATCACCTCTCTAATTGTTTTTATTAACCAACAAGAGCCAAATTGAAATAGTTTTAATTAGCAAAGTTTTTAACTTAAAACTGACCATAAAATCATTTTCTTGGTGTATTTCCTTACGTAAGGCTATTGTACCAAGTAATTAATTCAATTTTTATGGACTCAGGAAGTACTGCTATATGATAACCTTCGATAGCACCAGCTAATTCAAATAGTAACTTAATACTCAAATTCACTTTCTTCTGTCTTAATTTTAAATAGCAAGCTTTAGCACCTAACATTTTCAAATAGCCTACATCGCTAATTCCAACTTTTCCTAATGCTCTTTCTATTGACATATTCATATTAGGCAAGTCTTTGATCCTGATATGTAAAAGCTGTTTTTGAGATAATTCTTCTACTGCTGCTTTATAAGCTAGATCAATGTAATAGCATAAAAGTAAATTATCATTCCAAAGCATCTCGTTGATAAAAAAATATTTTAATATAAGGGGAACACCTTTCTTGGTGTAAACCAATTTTTGCAATCCAGATACTTCAAATTGAAGTTCCGCAAATAAACAACCTCGTAGATAAAACTTGCCGTCCAATACCTGTCCAATAATGACATGATTGACTAGAATACGATAACCACCAAAATGCGGTTTTTGTTTTATATGGCCATAATTTTCCATTAGCCTTTGCAAATAAGAAAAACAAGAATCAAATAAAAGCATAATTGCCACTCTCCATGTGAACGCTCACAAATCTAATATTTTTATATTTCTCCATATTTTAATCAGTTAAAATAGCAAGAAAATTTATTAAGTTATTTCACCCACTTTAAGAACCTCTATGTTATTGCAAAACCTCATATACTAAAGGCGACGAACAAAACCTTAAGCATCGTTTAATATTAAATTAAATATAGCCAAATAAATATCTTACCAATTACAAAACATAACTTAGCTACTACCGTTTATATTTAATATTTATAATAAATAAATCGTATCCTATATCCATTTAAATCATTAATAGTTAATAAAAATATTCAACTTAACAGGTAAAATAGAAAAATACGCCATCTTATCCAAACTGCAACAATTAAGTGTTCAATTAAGCGAAAAAGTTAATTTTTTGCGAAGCGCTTTGTAAAAATTGGCTTGATATTATATGAATACACGATTACTGTATACATATACAGTATTAAGCTGAGGCCAATATGAATAACGACTTATGTAATTACCCAATAAAAATAAAAAATCAACGTAATAATGTCCAAAATGTACTATTACCAAATTATAGAAATGTGTCAATTTATCCAAACGGCGCAGTTAATGAATGGGTATATAATGAAAATAATCCTATGGTTGAAGTCCTTCTAACATCACTATTACACAGACTTAGCGATGAATCTCGTTGGCTATTATGGCTAAATCCTAACCGAAAATTAAGCCGTAATTGGTTGATTAATTCAGAGCTACCATTAAATAAAACAGTACAAATAAATTCACTAAGCCCAGAAATGAGCGTTGCTGCCATGATAAAAGCGTTATCTAGCGGCAACTGTAGTATTGTCTTAGGATGGTTACCAACTTTATCACAATCATATTTACAGCATTTAGAGCACGCAGCACAGATAGGAAACAGCATTGGCTTTGTTATGCGGCCTCAAAAAACAAATTGCCCCGGCGGACATCCTAATCAACTAAAAATTCATTCTAATTATTATCACTAGTCTAGATTAGGATTATTCCTAATCTGTTTGATGGGTTGTAAACCACAATAGACAAAAACAAAAAAAAATAATATAAATCATTTGGTTAATTGATTAATCATGGCAATATAGTTATAAATTATATCTATAATTCACCGATTGCCTTTTAAAAAGTTAATGAGATTAATGTTTCCTCTACTTGTAACTTTCGAAGTTCGTTGTAGACTTTACAACGTTAAGGTAGTGCTTTGATTCTACTTTTTATTTGAAGATTACTTAGGCAGATAAAGTAGAGACGAAGATAGTAGAGCGTAATAACTTAACAAGTATTTTAAACCATACGGCTTATAAAAAAGCTCAAGAAGCTGATGCCTATATTGGATGATAACGAGGCGTAAAATGAAAAAGATAGCTATCGCAGTAGCAGTAGCAGTGGCAGCTTTCGCAACTGCAGCCCAGGCAGCACCCAAAGATAATACCTGGTATACCGGTGCTAAATTAGGTTGGTCACACTTTGAAGATACAGGCTTTCACCCTTACGGTGAAAATGTTGGAAGTGGTAAAACTAAGCGCGATCAACTAGGCGCTGGTGCCTATCTTGGTTACCAACATAATCAATATCTCGGTTTTGAATTAGGTTATGACTGGTTTGGCAGAATGAAATATTCTGGTCAACCAAATAACGGTAGCCTGAAATCAATGGGTGTTCAATTAACCGCTCGTCTAAGCTATCCACTTACAGACGAATTAGATGTTTATACTCGTCTAGGTGGTATGGTATGGCGTACTGACGCAAAAGCAAACGTAGCCGGTCAAGATTCCTTCAAAGAGCATGACACTGGTGTTTCTCCAGTTTATGCGCTAGGCCTTGAATATGCTATTACCCCAGAATGGGCAACTCGTTTAGATTATCAATGGGTTAGCCATATTGGCGATAAAGATTCACTGTCTGTTCGTCCAGATAATGGAATGTTGAGCGTTGGTGTTGCATATCGATTCAATCAAGAGCCTGCTCCCGTAATTGTACCAGCACCAGCACCAATCGAAAACAAACGTTTTACTTTACGTTCTGATGTTTTGTTTGAATTCAATAAACATACATTGAAACCAGCAGGTAAAGTTGAACTTGATAAGTTGTATAGTGAACTAACTAATCTTGATCCAACTCAAGGTCGTGTTATGGTTCTTGGTTATACCGACCGTATTGGTTCACCATCCTACAACAAACCTTTATCTCAAAAACGCGCACATGAAGTTATGAGCTATTTGATTTCTAAAGGTATCCCAGCGAATGCAATTAGTTCACAAGGCCGCGGGGAAGAAAATCCAGTAACCGGTAGTACTTGTAATAACGTAAAACCTCGCGCTGCATTAATTAATTGCTTAGCACCAGATCGCCGAGTTGAGATCGAGATCCAAGGTACTACAGAGGTAACTCCGCAACCTTAGTATCGCTTTAAAAGATTATTTATTACCAAATAAAATAACCCTTGCTTCAAGGGTTATTTTTTGCTTAAAATTTTTGGCTCGAGTGACTAAAAATTCGCATTTATAATTATACCTTTTGTACTAGTCACCCAGTATATTTTGTAAATCCTGTTTAAATGTTGACATTTGGTTAGCATATTGGTCTTTTCTTTCTGCATCTTCAATAAGATGCACAATAGTTTCAGACAATGTACGTCCTTGTTTTCTTGCTAGAATAGAGAGCCTTTGCCACACGAGGAAATCTAAATCGATAGATTTTTTGCACGAATGTTGATGCTCTGCATTAAAATGTCGCTTTCTGCGAGCTCTAATGGTTTGCTTCATTCGATTAGATAAATCTGGCGACATATGATTTTTTATCCAGTTTATCACTTTTGTTGGCGTATTTTCTAATTTCAACAGTTGTTCAATCGCATCCTGAGCGGCGCTTTTTTCAATATGCTTAGTGATATTTTCACCATCCCGATACTTTTTAACCAGGTAATCCCATTTCCAACCACATTCAAGATTCTCAAGCTGTTGATATTTCATAATCATCTCTGTGACAACGTAACTTATGTAATTATAACAACATAAAATATAAAAACATTTGGTTTATTTAATCAATTTAGTAAAATCCTAGTAAGAAATCACACTTATATTGAAATGTTAGCAAAAAATATAATTTTTCCTATTTATGTAAGTCAATTAACAAAAAATCATCATTAATGCGATAGAATATAATTATTCACATTTATAGCCCGTAATTTCCACTGTATTCTGAATTGAAATGATAGATTGTATCTACTGTATTAGGAGTTTTTGCGCGTTAGTCATTAGCTTACTACTTGAAAATAAAATTATATTTAAAATATACAAAATTAATAGTGGCATAAATTTAAACAAACGTTAATATAATGATTCACCATAAAAATTTTATAATGTTGGAAACAGATATCTTGTTTTCACAGTAAAATGTACCCTGTTTCTCTAACAACAATAGTATGTTGCTAAAATATCTTCTATCTTGACTCTATATAATCAGGACATTGGGGATAATTTATAAACTTTTTATCTAAATTATAAGTTGAAAAATAGCGTGATTAGTAACGAATTAATATGGCAGAATTTAGCACCTGATTATGAACCTTATCTTAATCTTTTTGCTTCTGCTGATAAACTAGATAATGCCACTCTGGCCAGTATTCAACCGAGATTATACAATAGTCTCGAAAGGTTTTTATCAACACCAACCTATTCCCCTTTTGCTGTCATTAGAGCAGTAGAATGCCATAGCTACTTATCGGAATTAGCAAAATGCATTAAAAATATTACTCCATCCTCAGTATCTATAACTGGCGATTATCAACAATCAAATGGAAGATTTCATTGGCAAGAAAGCATTAAAGGCGCATTTACGCCTTGCCACTCAGTCTATTTCTGTAATTGGATAGAAATGCCTCAATTATTTGGTAGTGTCCACCAACAGCAAAATAGTGTTCACATAGAGCCTGGGCTATTACATAAAATCAATGGTGGAGTATTATTACTTTCCGTTGGTTCATTATTGGCACAGCCATTGATGTGGCAGCGTCTAAAACAGATGGTAATGCAAAAACGGTTTGAGTGGCTGCCAGCTAATGATAATCAATTTTTCCCCTATCCAATTGATTCAATGCCACTGGATATTAAACTTATTTTAGTCGGTGATGATTTTAGTCTTGAGCAATTTGAAGCAAAAGAGCCTGAACTTTTTGCTCAAGCTACTTATGGCGAGTATGAATTTGAATTGAATTTTGAACATAGTGGTCAATTATCGCTATGGATGCAATTTGTTAAACAAATTATTACTGATTACCAACTTCCTACTTTAACGGCTGATGCATGGCCAATCTTCATTACTCAAGCAATTCGATATACTGAAGATAAATCTACCCTACCATTAGATAGAATATGGCTTACTCGTTGTTTAACTGAAGCAAACCAGTTTCAACAAGATAATCAGCTAACTGCAAAGTCGTTCCAAACAGCAATCCAGCAACGCCAATGGCAACACGGTTATCGAGCTAAACGCAATCTAGATGATATTCTGCAAAAACAAGTTTTTATAAAAACTGAAGGTGAAATGATTGGCCAAATCAATGGATTATCTGTTATGCAGTATCCCGGGCATCCAGAACTGATCGGTGAACCATCACGAATTACCTGTGTTGCTCACTTCGGCGATGGTGAGTTTACGGATGTAGAACGTAAAGCTGAGCTAGGCGGTAATATTCACGCTAAAGGCATGATGATTATGCAAGCCTATCTTAATTACGAATTAAAACTTGAACAGCCACAGCCCTTTTCTGCCTCAATTGTATTTGAGCAATCTTACAATGAAGTTGATGGTGATAGTGCTTCCTTAGCTGAGCTTTGTGCATTAATTAGTGCACTTTCTCTTCAGCCTATCGATCAGCAAATCGCTGTTACAGGTGCGGTAGATCAATTCGGTTATGTACAGCCTATTGGTGGTATCAACCAAAAAATCGAAAGTTTTTTTGATGTCTGTTTCCAACGCGAATTAACTGGTCAGCAAGGTGTTATCATTCCTATGGCTAATATTCGTCATTTATGTTTAAAAGCCGATCTTATTGAAGCAGTCAAATCTGGCGTATTTCATATCTGGCCAGTTGAACACGTTTCTGAAGCGATTTCGATTTTAACAAAGCATGCTTATTATAAGCAACAGTATGATACAAATAATTTACATCTGTTAGCTTTAATACAAGAACGAATTACTCAAGCTAATAATCAAGAAAGACCCAAATTTATGGGACTTCTAAAGTGGTTAAATTAAATAAAAAATTAGCTGATCGGACTTGTTCAGCTTACAAGTGTAAGCTATTCTTTAGCCTTATTATTTATAATAAGGCTATTTAGTATTATGGTTGATAAACACAGCTCCTATAGTAAAGAAGATTTGGATGCTTCCGGTAGAGGCGAACTTTTTGGCGAAAATGGGCCGCCATTACCTTCCGGTAATATGCTGATGATGGATCGCATCATAAAAATGAGCGAAACAGGTGGCATGTTTGATAAAGGTTTTATTGAAGCCGAATTTGATATCAAACCTGATTTGTGGTTTTTTAGCTGTCACTTTACCAATGATCCTGTTATGCCAGGCTGTTTAGGTCTGGATGCAATGTGGCAACTGGTCGGTTTCTATCTGGGATGGCTTGGTGGTAAAGGTAAAGGCCGGGCACTGGGTGTAGGTGAGGTCAAATTTACTGGGCAAGTTTTACCAACCGCAAAAAAAGTAACCTACCGTATCCATTTAAAACGTGTTATTAATCGAAAGTTAATTATGGGTGTAGCTGATGGTGAAGTCTTGGTTGATGATAAGTGTATTTACACAGCAAAAGATTTGAAAGTCGGTTTATTTCAAGATACTAGCAGCTTCTAAAGCCAGACCTTTTTTATCAAAACCCCTTCTGTTATCTAGCTGAAGGGGTAAATATGTTATTGTTATCTTTTATACAGTTAAGATTTTGGTAATTGGTTGGCTATAGATTGCCCAACCTGTGTCCAACCTCTTGCTAATGTCCTAACTAATGCTGGATAACCATTTTCATTTTGATCAAGCAGCAAACTAAAATCTCGCTTGATAATGCCTTTATCGCTTTTATAAACCCAATCTCCTTGGATAATCACTTTACCGTCATAGCGGCCATGAAAAGCGGTTAAGATAACATTAAGACTATCAGGTCTATTTTCTAATGGTTGAGCCGATACTAATCGATTAGGTAACGCCATCGATAACTCATTGACTAAATTTTGCATCAACTGTTGTTCCAACGGACTTGCCCATAGATGATTGGCTGCATTAACATAATTAACGTCACTAGTTTGATAAGTAATACCGTTAGCTGCCAATATTCCAGACAACTGTACTGTCTGTATCCATAGCTGTTTTTGCGTTAGTAAATCACTTTTTTTAGTCATTAAGCTCGGTGTCGTTGGTAATTGATAATAAGATTTTTCAATCCCAGTACTACAACCGATAAGTAAAAAACAAAAAATCCATGCCAAATATCTCATTATTTTGTCACCTTCTTCGGTTCTGGATCCTTCATCGGTTTTGCTTCAAAAATAAGGGCATTGCTCTTATTGTTTAATGTCTTAATCACGGGCTGAATATCTCTTAATACCTGATCAAGACGCTGCATATTATCGAGCATTCTATTATAGGCTGGAGAACCTGGTTGCAAACCTTGCATGACTCGATTCAATTCAAGTAGCGTCTGTTGCAGATCAGCAGGGATATTCTGAAAGTCTTTGCTAGTCATCAGTTTATTCAATTCAGATAAGGTACGTTGTGCTTCACGGATAGTTTTCTGACTTTCTGCTAGCGTATTTGTGGCTTGACTTATCATAGGCTCAATCGGCATACGATTGATTTTATCCAATGCCTCAACTACTTTTTGCTGGATCTGTGATAATCCTGCACTAACCGTTGGGATAATATCGTAATCAGCAATTTTTAATGGCCCTTTCCATTGGCCTTTTTCGGGATAGAAATCCAAATCGACATATAGGGCTCCGGTGATTAGGTTAGCCGATTTTAAAGCCGCTCTTAATCCTTGTCTCAATGCCACCGCAAACTCTTTTTCTAAATCAATATCGGTACTGACACGACCTGGTTCAATATGAATTAAAACTGGAATACGAAATTCATTATCCAATTTTTGCCGTAATTTTTCAGAATCAAAAGGCACCTCCATCACTGTTCCTAAACGAATTCCTCTGAATTCGACCGGCGCTCCAGGTTGTAATCCACGAACTGAGTCAGTGAAAAACAGGACAAAATCCTTATGCACAGTATATAAAGAGTTCTGAATACTTTTTTGATCTTCATAAAGTCTGAATAGGCTTTTATCTTCCACTCGCTTACCTGGTTGCCAGCCTTCCACCACATCAAAACTAACCCCACCACTAAAGAGTGTGGTTAAAGAGCCCATCTCTAAACGAACACCTTGCGCCGACAAATCAAACGCAATACCGCTATCTCGCCAAAAGCGAACATTTTCTGTTACCAGTCCATCGTAAGGAGCATTAATAAAAAGCTGATAATGCATATTGCGACTTTTAATATCAAACGAACTGGCTTCTACCGAACCAACACGATAACCATGAAACAGTACTGGAGCACCCATATTTAGCCTACCAGCTTGATCGCTGGTTAAAATCACTCGGATACCTTTAGCATCAGGTGAAGCTAATGGCGGCGAACCTAATAAGTCAAATTTGTCAGCATGCTCTTCACTATTGCCAGGTTGTACTTCAATAAAGACGCCAGAAAATAGCGTGCCTAATCCGGTTATTCCCTCTTTGCCAATAGCGGGTTTAACAATCCAGAATGCAGTATCTTTCTTTAACAGATCCCTCATGCCATCATTTAAGCGTGCTTTAATAATTACACGCTTGAAGTTCTTATCAAGAGAAACATTTTCCACCAACCCTATATCAACACTACGACTTTTAAGTTTGGTTTTTCCTGCTTCTACGCCTTCTGCATTGTAAGTAATCAATGTGACTTCAGGGCCTAAATGGCTAAAATGATAAATTAAGATCCAGGCACCAATAAATATGGTGATAATGGGAATGATCCAGATCGGTGACCAGCTTTTTAGTTTACTGATCTTTGCTTTTACATCAGTGTTATCTTTATTAGCCACCTTGCAACCCCTTTTCTAACCGAATTCTACTTTGCGATACAACATTACAACGATCCCAAGTTAAACGCGGATCAAAAGTCATTGCCGCAAACATGGTTAAAATCACAACAGCAGCAAACAAAATCGCCCCAATTGCCGGTGCAATGCTCATTAATCTACCCATTTGCACCAGTGACGATAATACAGCAATCACAAAAACATCAATCATTGACCATCGTCCAACACATTCAACAAGTTCATAAATAAAGTGCATCCTCGCCGGATCTCGATTGCCATAACCTTTAGCATCAAAACATAACCAGCCTATAGCTAGTATTTTTAAGCTTGGTACCATAATGCTAGCAATGAAAATAATAATGGCGACCGGATAGGAACCATCACCCCATAATAAAATAACACCGGACATAATAGTAGAGTCTAGTCTACTACCTAATGTATTGGTGATCATAACAGGTAAAACATTTGCGGGAACATAGAGAATTAAAGAAGAGATCAATAAAGCAACCGTATTCTGTAGACTATTAGGGCGCCTCACATAACCTTTGGCATGACAACGAGGACAGTATTTGCGTTCGACTGGCAAAATGGCCATACAGATATGACAGGATCTGACGCCTTGACTAATACCACTTTTGCCTTCTTGCAGCGGGATCTCTAACTTTGGTATTTCACCTATCTGCTGCCATAACCAATAACGATCTAAACATTGAAATGCCCTAACTTGCAACAAACAAAAAAAACAATAAGGAATAAAACTGATACCCAAGCTAATATCACCATAGGCCATCAGCTTAACAAAGCTAACCAACACACCCGCTAGAAAAATTTCTACCATGCACCAGGTTTTCATCTGAAATAACGTCCTGGCAAGATTTATTTTTAACCAAAGCGGAAGATTAACTTTTTGACATAACAAAATAATGGCAATCATACAAAAAGCGGGTACCGCAACAACAAAAAGGATAAAAAACCAGCCAAGACTAGCATAATTTACGTCAAACATGGCATGGGCAATATTCAGCAGTGAAATCTGACTTTCAATACCCATGACACTCATTTTTACGTAAGGAAATAAAGCAGCAATAACTAACATCACTAAAGCGCTAATCGCAATTGCTGTTGGTTGATTAGCTGGATACTTCCATTTAGCAGATAAAACCGTATGACAACGTGGGCAACTGGCTTTAGTGCCTTGCTCTAACACCGGTAATGCCACCAATAAATCACATTGCGGGCAAAGTATTTTATTATGACAACTTTCATTAAGATGATTATGAGAGCACAACTTTTCTCTCCTCTATACAGTCATAATGCTAAATTATTGGCTATCCTTTAGTGATTCTAATTCTTGCCAACGCTCAAACGTCATTTCCATTTCTGCTTCTTTCTCGGCTAACGCTTTTAATACTGATTCAGTGACAACATGGGGCTGATTAAAAAACTCTGGAGCACTAACTTGAGATTGCAATCTGGCAATTTCAGCTTCTAAGGCTTCTAACCGTACCGGTAATTCTTCTAGTTCCCTCAATAAATGATAACTAATTTTATTACTTTTTCGTTTTGCCTGTTCTTTAGTTGTTTCTACGTCCTTAATATTGGTTTTACTAGTAGTCGAATGTGATAAAGAAACTTTTTGTTCACGCTGAGAAGAAGCGTCATAAAAACCACCTACATACCGCTCAACTTTACCATGATCTTCAAACATCCAGCACTCGGTTACGGTATTATCAACAAATTGACGATCATGGCTAACCAATAAGACTGTCCCTTTATAACTATCAACGAGCTCTTCCAATAGTTCAAGTGTTTCAATATCCAAATCGTTGGTTGGCTCATCAAGAATTAATAAGTTACTAGGTTTTAAAAACAAACGTGCCAATAATAATCGATTTTTCTCTCCACCGGAAAGGGCTCGTACCGGTGTCATTGCCCGTTTAGGATGAAATAAGAAATCTTGTAAATAGCCAAGAACATGACGCGACTGTCCATTAACCATCACTTCCTGTTTACCTTCAGCTAAATTATCCATCACAGTTTTATCGGGATCTAACGTTAATCTATGTTGATCAAAATAAGCAATCTCAAGTTTGGTACCGCGATAAATATTGCCGCTATCCGCCTCAAGTTGCCCTAACATTAGCTTGAGCAATGTTGTCTTGCCACAGCCATTAGGGCCAATTAACGCAATTTTATCACCCCGTTGTACTTGTACACTAAAATTATCAATTAACACTTTCTTACCTATGCGATAATTGACATTTTCAAGCTCAAACACAAGTTTGCCAGAACGACTTGCATCAGAAACCTGCATCTTTGCTGTGCCAAGTACCTCACGACGTTGCGAACGTTCTTGCCGTAAGGATTTCAATGCTCTTACTCTGCCTTCATTACGGGTACGACGTGCTTTTATTCCCTGGCGGATCCAAACTTCTTCCTGCGCCAATTTGCGATCAAATTCAGCATTCTGTTGCTCTTCTACCCGCAATGCTTCTTCCTTGTTGGTCAGATAATCGTCATAATCACCGGGCCAGGAAGCTAATTTACCCCGATCAAGATCAATGATGCGCGTTGCCATATGGCGGATAAAAGAGCGATCATGAGAGACAAACACGATACTACCTTGGAAATCTTTAAGAAAATTTTCTAACCACAAAATAGTAGTAATATCCAGATGATTGGTTGGTTCATCAAGAAAAAGAACGCGTGGCCCACAAACTAAGGCACGCGCCAACGCAGCTTTACGTAACCAACCGCCGGACAAAGCAGATAATGGACTATCAGCTGGTAATTGCAATTGCTTAATCACATCATTAATTTGTGTATCGAGTAACCACAAATTATCGCGATCTAATATCTCTTGCAATTCCGCTAACTTATTAAGATTCTTTTCACTGGGATCTTGCTCGACCATTTTGGTTATTTTATGAAAGGACTTAATATAATTTGCCTGCTCTTTAGCACCTTCAGCGACAAAATCAAAAACCGTACCACCGATATCACGCGGTGGATCTTGTTGTAAACGAGCAACTTGTAGATCTTGTTGATAAACGACCTGTCCATCATCAAGCGGTTGTTCTTTGGTCAATACACGCATTAGGGTTGATTTGCCAGCACCATTACGACCAACCAAGCAGACCCTTTCATTATCTTCAATATGCAACTCTGTATTATCTAATAATGGTGCATCACTAAAAGCCAGATAGGCAGCTGACATATTAATTAATGACATAAATTACTTTTCCTCATCTGCATGACCAATCAGCCAGCAGTTATGGATCTGGCGATTACGTATAAAATCAAGTGAAACAGTTTGCTGAGTGATTTCCTTAGCCGTTAATCCTAATTGAGTAATCCCTGACATATCCATCTTAAAACCACGCTTATTATTAGAAAATACAACTGTACCATCAGGACGCAACAAGCGCTTAATCTGCATCATCAAGTTGATATGATCGCGTTGCACATCAAAGGTAGTATTCATACGTTTTGAATTGGAGAAAGTGGGTGGATCAATGAAAATCAAATCAAATTCATCTGTCGTCTGTGCTAACCAACTTAAACAATCGGCCTGAATAAGCCGATGTTGCTGTCCGGTTAATTGATTAGTCTGTAAATTTTTTTCTGCCCATTCTAAATAGGTGCGCGACATATCAACACTGGTGGTTGAACGAGCACCACCGAGACCCGCGTGTACCGACGCCGATGCCGTGTAAGCAAACAAATTTAAGAAATCTTTTCCTTTACTCATGTTGGCTAGCATTTTACGCACCA
This sequence comes from Arsenophonus sp. aPb, assembly GCF_029873475.1. Classification (NCBI taxonomy): domain Bacteria; kingdom Pseudomonadati; phylum Pseudomonadota; class Gammaproteobacteria; order Enterobacterales; family Morganellaceae; genus Arsenophonus; species Arsenophonus sp. aPb. The sequence continues at coordinate 1,218,644 of NZ_CP123499.1, read as the reverse complement.
AACGATGATCTAAAAACAATCCTGTATCCAGATAATCGGTCAAATTTACCCATAATTGAGCATTATATTCATGGACTAATAAAAATTTACCCTGTTGGGATAATTTCTCATATTGTTGCTTACCTGATTGGCGCTGGCGTGTTTTTAACACTAATTGTGTGGAAGTTAACGCCAAAACCTGCATAGTTGCACTAATCACATCATACAGACGTTGTTTCGCTTTATGGCTATCTATATTCTTTGGTGGAGCATACTCTTGAATAACAATATGTTCGCCATAACGATCGACGGCGACATTATATTCAGGTAAATCTGCATCATAAATTCGATAACAATCAATCCCCTGTTGCTTTGCCCATTTATTAAGTTTTTTCTCATTTTTTTTCAGCCTATTAGCAAAATCTTCGCCAACCATGGCCTGAACACCAACGGATTTAGCGGATAAAAGATAATTTTTCTGCAGGCAATTTAACGGTCCATTTTTAGCTTTAAACTCACGTTCAGCTCGTAGTCCTAAGCAGGCTAATAGTTCTGGCGAACCACTAAATAGTGACAAACGCCAACCAGGAAACTGACTTTTTACTACCCTACCTAATAGACTATAAAGTGCGATTAATGCAGGTTCACTTTCTAAACGCTCACCATAGGGTGGATTGCTGATGATAAAACCCTGTTGGGCAAAGGTAAATGGATTTTCCAACTTAGCCGCATCAGCATGTTGAAAGTTTATTAAGGATTGAACACCCGCTTGTTTAGCATTCTTTTTGGCGAGTTCTAAAATGTGGCGATCAATATCTAAACCATAGAAAAGCGCAGTAGCTTGCTGGATACCTGTTTGAAAACGTTTTTCTGCTTCAGCAATTACCCTAGCCCAAAGCGTTGGATTATAAGCTGACCAACGCTGAAATCCCCAAACTTGTCGCGCTAAACCAGGTGCACGATCACAAGCCATCATTGCTGCTTCAATTAAAAGTGTGCCGGAACCACACATCGGATCAATCATTGGCGAGCCAGGCAGCCAACCTGAGCGTAAAACAATTGCTGCGGCTAAATTCTCTTTGATAGGCGCTTGCCCTGCCAAACTACGATATCCACGAATATGGAGCGGATCACCGCTTAGATCTAATGATATTGTGGCATTATCTTTATATAAATGGACATTAATGCGTATATCGGGTTGCTGTTTGGCAATATTAGGCCGCTTGTTCATTTTACGCTGAAAGCTATCAACTATAGCGTCTTTCACCCGTAGAGCGCCATACTGGCTATTGCGGATAACTTGATTAGTGCCATTAAAATAAACGGCAAAAGTATCATTAACGGTAAATAAAGCCGGCCAATCAATTGTCTGTGCTGCAAGGTAGAGATCAAGATCACTCAAAACCGGGCAGCGAGTTAAGGGTAATAAAATCCTTGAGGCTAAACGACTCCATAACAAACTCAAATACATGCCATGTTCGTCAATTTGAAAATGCACGCCCCCTGGTGCAATATGACACTGCTTTGCGCCTAATACTTCCAGTTCACTTTTAAGTAATTCTTCCAGTCCAAATGCTGTAGTAGCAAACAGAGCTTTCATATCGCTGTCACCTAAATAAAAAATTGCTGCACATTATAGCTAACCCTGCGCACATATCATAAAGTTACTAGCAAAATTATTGCGCTTAAACAGGAGTTAAGAATGATCCGGTTATCTCGTCTTTATATCCATCCCGTTAAATCAATGAAAGGCATTCGTTTGTCAAAGGCTTATGCAGAAAATAGTGGCCTGGTTTTCGATCGCAATTTTATGGTAACCAATGATCAAGGTGGGTTCATTACTGCGCGGCAATATCCACAAATGCTGTTATTTAAGCCAATAATACTTGATAATGGTATCCAAATACAGGCACCTGATAATCAAACAGCAACTATTTTATATAAAGATTTTATTAATGATCCGTTGCCAACAGAAGTGTGGGGAAATCATTTTACCGCCTTTGCCGCACCAACAAAGATTAATCAATGGCTGTCGCAATATTTTAATTTTACCGTTCAATTAAGATGGTTAGGTAACATACCCAGCCGCCGAATAAAAAGATTTCCAACCATTCCGCTCTCATTTGCTGATGGCTATCCTTATCTTCTTATTAATCAAGCGTCATTTAAAGCAGTTCAACAATTATGCCCTGCTAAAATCAACATAGAACAATTTAGAGGCAATTTGATCATCACAGGTGCAGAGGCTTTCGCTGAAGATAGCTGGCAAACGATACAAATCGGTGAGGTTATTTTCGAACTGGTCAAACCTTGTAGCCGCTGCATTTTGACGACCGTTGATGTTGATCATGGCGCACAACATCCAACTGGGGAGCCATTAACTACACTAAAAAATTTCCGCACTGACGAGAATGGTGAAATTGATTTTGGCCAAAATGCCATTGCCAAAAATAGCGGTTTGATGCGGATTGGTGATGCGGTAAAAATCTTAACTAAAAAACAGCCAAAACAGTATAGGGCAGTAAAAAATAGCCAGGCCCTAATAGTTAATCCAGAACAGGAAACAACATTATTAATCAATGTTAATGGCACAGAATTTTTAGCTAATAACCAAATGGTTATTTTGGAACAATTGGAAAAACATGGCTTAAAAATTCCTTATTCATGTCGAGCAGGTATTTGTGGTTGTTGTAAAATGAAACTAATAGCAGGAGAAGTGATCCCGTTAACAAAAACAGCAATCAAAGAAGATGGAATTATCTTAAGTTGTAGCTGCATTCCGAAAACAAATATTAAATTATTATTAAACTAATCCTTATCCATCATTCGTCATCAATGAATGATGGATATTTACTGTTGGTTAAAAGATGTTTTGCAATTTAGTTATTATATAAACCTTGAATATTGATTAATTCAGGTTATGTTTTATGAAACAGCCCTTTCATATAATAAACTATTGGCTGGTGGTTGATAAATCATTAAACGATTATTCATAATCTTAATCGGGTCACAAAACCGCATTACCCGATCTTTCAATACTAATTTAGGCTCAATTAATAAACATAAGCTGGCATATTTTCCTGCTTCTGCCACTAAAAACAACGCTTGTTGTCCGCTATCTTCAATATGAACCTGAACAACATCCCCTAACACCAAATCATCATGGCAATGTACTGGTAAAAAATACCAGCTTCTAGGCATCTGCGGCTTTAAAAAACGAAAAGCAACTAATGCATTTAAAATCAATTCCGCACTATGCTCATTAGAAAGTGATAATTTTTGCACCTGTTCTTCAATACAATGATATAACCCCGCATCATCAATATTGAAAATCATTTCGCCATAAGCAGATGCAACCAACATTTTTGCTGGAAAACATGAACGGAATAACATTCCATTAGCTAAATCTAACATCATCCTTTCATGTTCATCATCGTAATACCAGCGCCACTGATTATTGGGTTTTATTTTCATTTATCACCCCTCAATCTGATCACTCTATTTACTAACTTAAAATCCATACAAATTAAAATTAAGATAAAAAAGTATTGCTATAAATAAATAATAGAAATAATAAAAAAAATTTCGAGTTTTTATGTAAAGATATTCAAAGAAGATCCTGAATTTAATAAATTATCAGATTACAAAATAAATATTAATGAATAAAAAAAGCTGCCTACCTTTTTATGATCTAAATTAAGATTAAATATAATTAACAATATTTTTAATTAATTTAGGTCCGTGATAAATAAATCCCGAATAAACTTGTAATAATGATGCTCCTGCTGCCAATTTTTCTCTAGCTGCAACCAAAGAATCAATTCCACCAGCGCCGATGATTGGCAACTGCCCTTTTAATTCTTTTGCCAATAAACGAACGATTTCAGTACTTTTCAATTGCACAGGACGGCCGCTTAAACCACCCGCTTCCTCTGAATATCTTAATCCTTTCACTAAATTCCGATCTAAAGTGGTATTTGTCGCCACAACACCATCAATCTGGTGACGAATTAAACTATCGCTAATTTGGATAATCTCTTCTTCCGTTAAATCAGGCGCAATTTTTACTACCACAGGAACATACTTTTGCTGTTGTTCTGCTAATAAGTGTTGTTTATTTTTAATTGACTGCAATAAATCATCTAATGCCTCGCCATATTGTAATAATCTTAAATCTGGCGTATTAGGTGAAGAAATATTGACCGCAATATAACCTGCATAGGAATAAGTTTTTTCCATGCAAATTAAATAATCCTCTTTACCCTGTTCAATCGGTGTATCTTTATTTTTACCAATGTTAATACCAATAATGCCGTCGTATTTTGCTTTTTTAACATTCTCAACTAAGTTATCAACACCTAGATTATTAAAACCCATGCGATTAATCAGGCCCTCAGCTTCAACCAAGCGAAATAGCCGAGGTTTATCATTACCTGGCTGTGGGCGAGGTGTGACCGTTCCTATTTCTACGAAACCAAATCCCATCGCACCAAAAGCATCTATACATTCGCCATCTTTATCAAGACCGGCCGCTAATCCCAATGGATTCTTAAATGTTAGTCCCATGCAAGTCGTTGGTTTAAAATTGACCGACTGCCGGATCATAAACTGGAGCGGTGAATGCATGATGTATTTAAGCTGCCGGAAGGTAATTTCATGGGCTTGTTCTGGATTTAAACGAAATAGCGCCTTGCGGATAAGGGGATAAAACATTAGCTGTACCTTATTTTGATCGATAATGTAAATTATTTAGTCGTAGAAACCATTTGCCGCTTTTTACTCTATAAAACAGTCTACTGCTAAATTTATCAGTAAACTCAAATGGTATGTACAGATGATCATGATAATTTAAATATGCCTAATATGACACTGCTTTTTGTCATTTAAGTTTTTAAAAATAATAGGTAAAAGTGAACTAATAGATATCCCGCCAGATAATCTTGCAAAAGAAGGGATATCTTATTTGACTAATCGTTTTGATTAAGGAAAATACTAGCAATTTAGTAAAAAAATAAAATGCTATTGGTTTTCCAACGCCTTAGTAATTTTTTCAAATAGATCAGCGCTAAGATCGCTTAATCCTTGTAACTGTTTTAACGCTAGATACATCCGATTTTGCCGTGTTTCATCATAGCGCTTTAGACGAATCAATGGTTCGATTAAACGCGAAGCAACTTGCGGATTACTGCTATTTAAAATCGTTAACATTTCCACTAAAAATTGATAGCCAGTACCATCTTCAGCATGAAACGCCGAGGGGTTTTGGGCAACAAAAGCCCCTATCAGTGCACGTACTCGGTTAGGATTTTCCATGCTAAATGTTGGATGAGTTAGCAAAGAACGTAGCGTTGTCAGAACATTTTTAGCCGGACTGCTAGCTTGCAGCATAAACCATTTATCCATTGTCAAACCATCATGGCGCCAGCGCTGTTCAAACTCTGCCATAAGCTGTTGACTACTCGGTAATTGTGCCGCCGTAGCAGCATTTAATGCCGCCATCGCATCAGTCATATTATTAGCCTGATAATACTGCTCGGATACATATTTATCAGCTTGTTGCTTATCATGGCCAAAAGCCAGGTAAAATAAACATCTATTTCGCAAAGAACGTTTGGCAATATCGCCATGATCGATCCGATACTCGGTCACTTTATTGGCATGATAAACGGCAATAAATTCAGCCGCCATTTTAGTGGCAAATTTTTGGCTAATAAAGTTAATAACAACATGGATCGCTATTGGATCAATGATCTCAAACCACTCGGCGACTTCATTTTCTGATGGCAAAGTAAATAGTTGCGCTTTTAAAGCCGGATCACAGGCTTCATCAAGTAAAACCGCTCGGAATGCATCAATAATATGCAACGGTAATATTAAATCTTCCCTTTGCTGTAGGCGTACCACATTGTCTTTAGTGTAAATTGCTAGTAGTGATTGCGCCGCATCCCAACGAGCAAACTCATTACTAGCATATTGCATCAAAAATGCTAATTGCTCATCGGTATATAGATAATCCAATTTCACGGGTGCGGAAAACTCACGCAATAATGAAGGTATCGGCCGCGAATTAACTTGATCAAAAACAAAAGTCTGGTGTGCTTTAACCACGTTAAGCACTGAGTGCACAGCGTGACCATTATGCTGTAAGGGAATAACATGACCTTTGGTATCATACAGCTCGATATCTAGTGGTATATGCAAGGGTAATTTTTCTGCTTGATCTGCCGTTGGCGCTGTGGTTTGGCTAATATGCAGTAAATATTGCTGCTTATCCGCTAAATATTCATCTCTGACCGTCACTAAAGGTGTACCCGATTGGCTATACCAACGACAAAATAGCGTCAGATCGATATTAGAGGCATCTTGCATAGCTTGGACGAAATCATCACAGGTTGCTGCACTACCATCATGACGAGCAGTATAAAGTTTCATACCCGCCTGAAATAGCTCCTCACCTAACAGAGTATGCAGCATTCGAATAACTTCCGCCCCTTTTTCATAAACAGTCAAAGTATAGAAATTATTCATTTCAATCACTTTTTCTGGACGAATAGGATGCGCCATTGGACTGGCATCTTCAGCAAATTGTTGCGCGCGCATCAGCCGGACATTTTCAATCCGATTTACTGAACGAGAACCCAAATCCGAACTAAACTCTTGATCACGAAAAACCGTTAATCCTTCCTTAAGGCTTAATTGAAACCAGTCACGGCAAGTAATACGATTACCCGTCCAATTATGAAAATATTCATGACCGATCACCGCTTCGATATTTAGATAGTCCTTATCCGTTGCCGTTTCTGTTTTTGCTAACACATATTTGGCATTAAAAATATTGAGTCCTTTATTTTCCATCGCCCCCATATTAAAGAAATCAACAGCAACAATCATGTAAATATCTAAATCATATTCGTAACCAAAACGTGTCTCATCCCACCGCATGGCGTTTTTCAACGACACCATTGCCCAGTCGGCACGATCTAGATTACCCTTATCGACAAAAAGTGCTAACGTTACATTTCGGCCACTTTGGCTAACAAAATTATCATATAGGACGTCAAAATCACCTGCTACTAGGGCGAAAAGATAACTCGGCTTAGGGAAAGGATCTTGCCATTTTACCCAATGACGGCCATCTTCCTTTTCTCCTTTATCAATTTGATTGCCATTGGAAAGCAAATAAGGATAACGGGTTTTATCGGCGGTAATAGAGGTTGTAAAACGCGCTAACACATCTGGCCGATCTAAATAATAGGTAATATGACGGAAACCTTCTGCCTCACACTGAGTGCAAAGGACATCAGCTGACACATAAAGCCCCTCTAGCGCGGTATTTTTTAGTGGATTTATTTCATTAACGATCTTAAGGACAAAACTATCAGGCACTGACTCAATAATTAATTTCCCAGCTTCTTCCCGATAGGCGCTCCATGGCTTATCATCAATATGAATCGTATGCAAAATCAAGTTTTCACCATCGAGTATCAACCGATTAGCCTGTGCATTTAATCGTTTTACTTGGCTAATAGCGGTAACTATGGTGGTTGCTGGATCAAGCTCAAAATCTAATTCAATATCTGTAATAGTGTAATCAGGCGCCTGATAATCCTGACGATATTTCTCTTGTCGCTGTTGCGTCATAATAAATTTTTACCTGTATCAATTATTGTTATGTGTCAATGTGGTTAATTATTTGGCAATAATGATATCTTAAAACTTGTTTCTTTTGATCATAAATCATGTACCTGTGATTATTATTCACTCTTGCTAGTCCTGATTAATAGGTTATTGATTGCGGCAAAAGCGCTGTCAATATAAAAATAAGTTGATAATATCAAATAGATGATTAGAATTTTTTATAACTAGGCCAGAAATATATATACAACAGCCTTCACTCTTACTAGCATCAACAGGTATACTCTGGCATATTTTATCTTTAAGTCGAGAGTAATGCTTCCGCGAGGATAGCTAACGCATTATGAATTTAGATGCACCACCTATCATTACATCACTACTAGATACTGATGCTTATAAACTGCATATGCAACAAGCCGTTTTTCATCACTATAACCATGTATCGGTAGTGGCAGAATTTCGTTGCCGTAGTGATGAACGACTTGGTAACTATGCCCAAGCTGTACGCCAACAAATAGATTTAATGGCACACATCGCATTAACAGCAACTGAATACCACTATCTGCGCGGTCTACCTTTTTTTAAAACTGATTATCTTGATTGGTTAAAGGCGTTTCGCTTTAATCCAACGCAAGTTAACGTTTATACCACGCCAGAAAATCAATTAGCACTCAGAATTAGTGGCCCATGGCGTGAAGTCATTCTTTGGGAAGTCCCTCTATTAGCCTTAATCAGCGAACTGGTTCACCGTGACCGTTCTCCCAATGTAACTGCCGACGATGCCATTGAACAGTTACATAAATTGATTAAGCATTTCTATCAAGACGCAAAAATGCAAAATATCGATTTAGCAAACTTCAAATTAATGGATTTTGGCACTCGTCGACGTTTTTCTCGTACAGTGCAATCCGCTATTGTTAATGAGCTCAAAAACCATTTTCCTTATTTTACTGGTACAAGTAATTATAAGTTGGCCGAACAACTACAACTTAGACCGGTGGGTACTCAAGCTCATGAGTGGTTTCAAGCTCATCAACAAATTAGTGAGGATTTGGCTAATAGCCAACGCGTTGCGCTGCAAAGTTGGCTGGATGAATATCCCGATCAATTAGGCATTGCCCTAACGGATTGTATTACGATGGATGCTTTCCTGCGTGACTTCGATGCTACCTTTGCTAATCGTTATCAAGGATTAAGGCATGACTCGGGAGATCCGTTAGAATGGGGTGAAAAAGCAATTCGTCATTATAAAAAACTAGCCATCGATCCGATGAGTAAAACCCTGGTTTTTTCAGATAACCTTGACCTGCAAAAAGCGTTAATCCTTTATAAACATTTTTATAAACGTATTAACCTTATTTTTGGTATTGGAACCCGTTTAACCTGTAATATTCCTCAGGTAAAACCACTTAATATTGTGATTAAATTAGTGGAATGTAATGGTAAGCCAGTTGCTAAGTTGTCTGATAGTCCAGGAAAAACTATCTGTGATGACGATGAATTTATTGATCGCTTGAAAAAAGCCTTTGATATTCCCAATATAACCAAGCGGGTTGATGACAAACCTAACTGATTATTATGGCAAGCTATTTTGTTGATTGTCGCATCCAGGTAAATTAAATTCTTATTACAAAGGTCTTTTCATCTGGTTATTCCCATTTTAAACTTGCTCTTTTTACTTGTTTCCTACGCGTGGACAAGTAACATAAGGCCTTTCCCAAGCGGGATCAAACAACTTTAAACAACTAAATAGCAAAAGAGAGTATTTTATGAACATAGCGCCTGTAGTCGAAGTACTACAAGGCCGTGTAGCGGTAGGCGAAGAAGTCACCGTTCGTGGCTGGATACGTACAAGGAGAGATTCAAAAGCCGGTTTCTCATTCCTCGCCATCTATGACGGTTCCTGCTTTAATCCATTACAGGCTATTGTAAATAATGAACTAGATAATTATGAAAATGACGTTTTACACCTGACCACCGGCTGTTCGGTTGAAGTAACCGGCATTGTGAAGCCATCGGAAGGTCAAGGACAACAATTTGAATTATCTGCCACTCAAGTTGTCGTCGTCGGTATGGTAGAAAACCCGGATAGTTATCCCATGGCTGCCAAGCGTCATAGCGTTGAATATTTACGCGAAGTAGCACATTTACGTCCGCGCACCAATCTCATCGGCGCCGTTGCCCGTGTTCGCAATACGCTAGCCCAATCAATTCACCGTTTCTTTCACGAAGAAGGCTACCTTTGGGTCTCAACACCCATTATCACCGCCTCCGATACCGAGGGAGCCGGTGAGATGTTTCGTGTCTCAACATTAGATTTGCAAAATATTCCTCGCACTGAGAAAGGTGATATTAATTTTGATAAAGACTTTTTTGGCCGAGAAGCATTTCTTACCGTATCCGGTCAGCTAAATGGTGAAGCTTATGCTTGTGCCTTAAGCAAAATTTATACCTTTGGCCCAACATTTCGGGCAGAAAACTCGAATACTAGCCGCCATTTAGCTGAATTCTGGATGGTTGAACCGGAAGTTGCTTTTGCCGATTTGAACGATATCGCCTCGCTAGCTGAGAAAATGTTAAAGTATGTCTTCAAATCGGTTTTGCAAGAACGCTATGATGATTTAACCTTTTTTGCTGACCGGATCGATAAAGAAGTGATCAGCCGGTTGGAAAAATTTATTGCCTCAGATTTTGCCCAAATCGACTATACCGATGCCATCAAAGTGCTGGAGCAATCGGGGCAAACCTTTGAAAACCCAGTGGCTTGGGGTATCGATCTCTCTTCGGAACATGAACGTTATTTAGCTGAGCAACACTTCAAAGCCCCCGTAGTGGTTAAGAATTATCCAAAAGATATCAAAGCTTTTTATATGCGTCTGAATGATGATAATAAAACCGTTGCTGCCATGGATGTATTAGCGCCTGGTATTGGCGAAATTATTGGTGGCTCTCAGCGTGAAGAGCGATTGAATAAACTGGATGCGCGGATGGACGAAATGGGGCTTAACCAACAAGATTATAGTTGGTATCGCGATCTGCGTCGCTATGGTACTGTGCCCCACGCCGGATTTGGGCTTGGTTTTGAACGCCTAGTTGCTTATGTCACTGGGGTACAAAATATTCGTGAAACCATCCCCTTCCCGCGTACTCCACGTAACGCGAGCTTTTAAATATTTAATCTTATAAAACGAATAAATATTTTAATCATAACTGGCCAGTATACCACTGGCCTTTTTATTTCTATTTATGATAAATATCAAAAAGTTCCCCTTTATTTACATTTTGAAACACATTATTTCTTTTTGTTACAAATATTGTATTTTTGTATCATTTTCAGGGTAGATAAAAATTTTTACCAATGGAACACTGGACGCAGAAACGAGACGACACTAAACTCTTAGAGATAGTTCCCAATGGTTGGGAATTTATTTTTGGCAGTGGCAGGTGTCCGAATAACACCAATGAGGGTAATAATAATGATGAAGCGCAATATTCTTGCAATAGTTATCCCGGCGTTGATAGCTGGAGCTGGTACAGCAAACGCAGCTGAAATCTATAACAAAGACGGCAACAAACTGGATCTATACGGTAAAGTTGACGTTCGTCACTTCTTTGGCAAAAGCAGTGGTGGCGATGAAGGCGATGATTCGCGTGTTCGTCTTGGTATTAAAGGTGATACTCAAATCTCTGATCAACTGACTGGTTTTGGTCGTTTCGAGTGGGAAACTAAAACCAACAAAAGTGAAGCTGAGAACGAAAACACAAACCGTCTAGCTTATGCCGGTTTGAAAATTGCTGACTTTGGTTCAATAGATTATGGTCGCAACTACGGTGTTCTGTATGATGTCAACGCATGGACTGACGTTCTGCCTCTTTATGGTGCAGACTCTATGTCTCAAGCTGACAGCTACCTGACTGGCCGTAACCGTAACCTGTTAACTTACCGTAGCACTGATTTCTTTGGTTTGGTTGATGGCTTGAACTTCGCCCTACAGTACCAAGGCAAAAATACGGAAAGCAACAAATCAGGTAGCAAAGATTACCTGAAAAATAATGGTGATGGCTTCGGTCTGGCTGCTAACTATGATATCGGCTGGGGCGTGGCGCTGGGCGCTGGTTACGCTAAATCCAATCGTGGCATGACTGATGCTAATAAAGATTTAAGCGGTGCTGGTGGTAATAGTGCTGAAGGCTGGAACGCCGGTATCAAATATGATGCCAACAACCTGTATCTAGCAGCCATGTACGGCGAAACCCGTAATATGACCAGATTTGGTAGAACAGTTGATGGTATCGACATGACACAAATCGCTAACAAAACTGAAAACTTTGAATTGGTTGGTCAGTATCTGTTTGACGAAATTGGTTTGAAACCATCTATCGCTTATGTGCAGTCTAAAGGCAAAGATTTAACTGATGCTGCCTACTCGCAGAAGCAAGACTTAGTGAAATACGTTTCTTTAGGTGCTTTCTACTATTTCAACAAAAACCTGACCGCAGTTGTTGATTACAAAATTAACCTAATCAATGGCAGCAATGGCTTTGCTGATAAATATGGTATTGGCAGAGACAACCTGGTTGGTTTAGGCTTAGTTTACCAGTTCTAATTATCGCTTAGCGGTGATTTAACGGTAAAAGTGAAAACGTAAATCTAAAAAGCAGCGCTTTAGCGCTGCTTTTTTTAGCAACCTAAGTTAACTGTTAAAATATTGTTACTAACTAGACAATACCAACCTAAACTAATATCACAAGTTTGCCTTATTTTTAGCGCAGAGTGTTGGCAAATCATTTTCATCGCGTTAACCTGAGATCCCTCGATTACCAAATCACAATTGAGTTATTGGAATTATAAATATGTTGGAAAATATTATTGCGGCTCCTGCGGATCCTATTTTAGGTTTAGCAGAGAGTTTTAATGCTGATCCGCGTAAACAAAAAATCAATTTAGGTATTGGTGTTTACAAGGATGAGTCAGGGAAAACCCCCATTCTTACTTCCGTCAAAAAAGCAGAAAAATATCTGTTAGAGCAGGAAGTGACTAAAAATTATCTTGCTATTAGTGGGATAGCAGAATTTGCCACCGTTACTCAAGCATTACTTTTCGGCAACAACCATCCGATTATCGCCGAAAACCGCGCCCGCACGTCACAGGCACCAGGCGGAACCGGTGCATTGCGTATTGCGGCTGAATTTATTGCTAAACAGACCTCTGCCCAACGCGTCTGGATAAGCCAGCCAACTTGGCCAAATCACGAAAATATATTTAAAGCGGCCGGCCTGACAAGCTGTTATTACCATTACTATGATGCTAATCAGCATAATCTAGACTTTGCTGGCATGTTAACTAGCTTAGAAGATGCGAAGCCGGGTGATGTCCTATTACTACATGGTTGCTGTCATAATCCTACCGGTATCGATCCAACGCCAGAACAGTGGGAAATACTCTCTACGCTGGCAGCAGAGAAAAACTTACTACCGGTTTTTGATTTTGCCTATCAGGGCTTTGCAAAAGGCCTGGATGAAGATGCACAAGGTTTACGTATTTTTACCAACAAAAATCCAGAAATTATCATTGCCAGCTCCTACTCGAAAAATTTTGGTTTATATAATGAGCGGGTTGGTGCCTGTACAATTATTGCCAATAATAGCGAGCAAGCCGAGCGAGCGTTTAGTCAAATAAAATCGATTATTCGCGCAAACTACTCTAATCCCCCCGCCCACGGTGCAGCTATTGTTACTACCATTTTATCTGATGAATTACTAAAGAAAGAGTGGATCGAAGAGCTAACAACTATGAGGCAACGCATCCAACGGATGCGACAATTATTTGTAAATACCTTACAAGAAAAAGGCGCTAAGCAAGATTTTAGTTTTATTAGCAAACAAAACGGCATGTTCTCTTTTAGTGGGCTTAATGAAGAACAGGTAACTCAGCTACGTGAAAAGCATGCAATTTATGCAATTAGTTCAGGTCGAATTAATGTGGCTGGCTTAACGTTAGAGAATATGGTTCCTTTATGTAAAGCTATCATTGACGTATTGTAAAAAAACACCTTTTAATTCAGATAGACACCGATTAGGCCAATGCCCTAATCGGTTTTTTATTATCACAGCTAACATCAAATTTATCGTATCTGGATAAAACTAGTCTTGTAAGAAGGGATTAAATTGTCGCTCAGCAGCCAAATTAGACATTGCTCCATGACCAGGAATAAATTGATAATCATCACCGAGGGGCAAAATTTTTGTTTTAATTGAATCGATTAATGTTGCATGATCACCTTGCGGAAAATCAGTGCGCCCAACGCTGCCCTGGAAAAGTACATCTCCCATCGAAATTAGCTTATCGGCATGATTAACAAAGATAATATGTCCAGGAGTATGCCCTGGGCAATGTAAAACAGACAGTTTTATATCAGCAAAACGAATTTCATCTCCTTCTTGCAAGTAGCGATCAGGCGTAAAGTCTGGACATTGTGCGACACCAAACATTTGGCTTTGCACTGCCAATCCTTTGATCAAAAATTCATCTTCTTTTTGCGGGCCATAAATGGGCACCGAAAAATGTGCTGCTATCTCAGCACAGGCACCTATGTGATCAAAATGACCATGAGTTAACAAGATATAGTGTAAATTTAATGAACGCTTTTCAATTTCAGCAATTAATTTTGCTGCTTCACCACCAGGATCAACAATAACGGCATCTAAGCTCTTTTCATCCCAAATTAGCGTACAATTCTGCATAAAATCGGTTACAGGAATAATTTTGAATTTCATATAGTTGTAAATCCATTATTTAAATAAAAATTTATTTAATATCTAATAGATTACCATTTTCTGACCGGTCCTGTATCAATATGTACAAAATTACTATTAGGATAATAGCCTACTCCACCCGCTCGCATCTTTAATGCTGCTTTACGGATATGGCTAAGTTCGATTCCTTTAATATGGAAATCCATTGCTCGACCATGGGTATGATAGCTATTTTTAGCCACCCCACTACTTTTACGTCGCAGTGCATTATTGGTTTCGACAGAACGATAACCAGAAACGAGTTGAACAGGTTTATTGGTTCCCATTAACATTTGTAACAAATAAATCTGATCAAATAATTTCGGATCAATAGTTTTAATTTTATTATTACGATGATCACGGAATAAGTGATTCAATCTGCTCAATTCAGCGTTATTATAACGGCGACCATCAAAAAACTCAGTCTTGAGAAATTCACCAGTATGCAGATTTTCAAAGCGCAAAATTTTGGGTCGCGGGGTGGTTAATGCCGCAAAGGCATGGCTAGGTAATAAGCTAAAACCCAGTGTTATCGCGCCATAACCTAGCCATTTTCGTCGATTCTGATCAATATTGTCCATAGCCACTTAACTCAAATAAAAAGAAAAAATAATAATCAATATGTACGATAATTATACCGAATTTATTTCACTACTTTTGTATAATTATGTAAAAAATATCCATATAACGCTATAGAATATCACAACTAATACATATTAATTATAAATACAAATAACATTATTATAATCTATTATTGCAATAAACACATCAAATTGTTCAATATTTATACAAATCATGCTTAAATTAGGCTAATAATCAATCAATTTTGTTAGAAAGCAACGTTTCGTCAGTTATCTTGAAAAAAGCATATTTTACCATTAAGAGCGATATTTATGCATTTATACTAAATAGGTAAAAAATAATCTGTGATTGAAATTTAATATAAAAGAGGTTTTTGCCTCTTTTATACTATTTTTATTTATTCGTTAAGTGTGGTTTTTATTTCATTTAAATAATTCATCGCACCATAAATAACATTGTCATAGCCATAGATGTCATCGCGAAAATTAGCGATATTCTTGTTATCAACCCAGGCAGTTTGATAATAAAGATAAATAGGTATTCTACCCGGAATATTAATATAACGTGTCTCACCTAGTTGAAGTGCACCATCAATACGCTTTTGATCCCAACTGGCACGCGCAAGTAAAATTGATGCTAAAACTGATGCCTTATTCACTCTCACACAACCAGAGCTAATTGAACGATTTTGCCGATTAAATAAACTATGGTTAGGGGTATCATGTAAGTAAATTGCGTCAGAACTGGGCATGTTGAATTTATAGCGGCCTAGGGCATTGGCTGGACCTGGTGCCTGGCGTACACGATAGGGAAAGGAGGAAGATGAGATGGCATTCCAATTAATCGAGTAAGGATCAATAGGATAGGCATTACGCTCCCATCCGGATAAAACCGTAAAACCTCGGCGAGCAAAATAGCCCGGATCCCTTCTGGCTTGAGGCAAAATATCTTTACGAACCATGCTGGTAGGGACATTCCAAGGTGGATTAATAACAACACTATTAAGTTCACTGCTCATTATCGGGGTTTTACGATCAGGGCGACCCACAATGACTTTAGAATCTATAATCAGTTGATTATTTAAGTAAAAATGTAAAGTATAAGCTGGAATATTAACTAAGATGCCAGATCCACCTTCATTAGGAATAATTCTTAAACGCTGAATATTAATCGCCAGTAAACCAGCACGATCGGTAGGTGAAGTATTTAGCCATTTTAATGTTGCGTTACCAATAATACCATCCGGCTCTAATCCATACATTCGCTGAAATTGTTTAACCGCATCAACTAATAACCCACCATAATTACGACTATTTTCATCCGTATCGGCATCCTGCGTTAATAACCCATTGCGCGTTAAAATTTCACTTAAAGAAACAAGATCATTGCTTGTTTGCCCTGGCTTTAATAGACTCACCGTATTTATTTTTGGCCATATTTGTTGATCTGCTAAATAAGCCAACATTTTCGTTCTCATTGGTAAATATGAGGCGTGTTGTGGCGCTAATGTTTTGATCCAACTGGCTAATTGTTTAGAATTAATTGCAGTTTGCCACTGAGAAACACCGCCAATCGTTGGCTCGCGGAGTTGAAAAGGTGTTTTTTGATATAACCAATCTTTGCCATTATATTTTACATTACATATAAAATATAAATAACCTAACATCGCATCTGACAAAATAACATCTCGTTCCATCTGATTGAGTTGTTTATTTTTTACTAATAACGATAGCCATTTACCAAACTGAGGCTGAAAACCAGCCAGGGCTAATTCTGCTAATTGCTGTTTAAATTCTAATACCGCAGGTTCATCATCCCATAAAGGTTGCATATTATTTTCAGCATAGAGCTTCGCTAACCTGTCCATATAGACTAAATTAGTACCAGGTGATAACCAGCCTTGTAGTTGCTGACGGCTTTTTAGTATCTCTGGCGCAGTTATATTTTTCTGCTCAGAAACCAAATTTGTTAAAGGGACTTGGGTATTTGTGATCGTGTCTATTTGCGCCAACTCAGCATATGCTGGTGTTATTGCTAATATTACACAGCATATTAGTGAAGCACGCAAAGTGTTCACTCTTTTATTCGCCATAATATCACCTTTTATTTCATTTTTATTGTTCTAATAGCAGAGTAAAAAATTTATCTTTAGCAGGTTAAAATTAACTAATTTGTTGTCTTTTATTTGATACAAAAATAAATAATTTTTATATTTAAAAAATAATCATGTTTATAAATTAATTTAAACTTGTATTGACGAAGTAAATTTTCATTTAAAATAAAATCCCATAAATTTTAGATTTAATACTTATTAAAAAATTAAATTACCAATCCGCTATATTTAAAATATAATCTTCGATCACTTTATTTTCAATTGCAATACTTAATTTACTTTTAAAACAAACCTTTTATAAAAAAACCGCTATCATGAAATAGCGGTTATTAAAATATAAAAATAATTTTTTCCGACTTGAATTTAAGTGACAGCAGATGATATTTTTAACTGCTCATCCTCTTGGCCAAAACCTTTTAAACCAACAACATGCACATGCTCTTGTTGGCCAAATACCTTCCGTACCAGCTTATAAGTCGTCCCTTTTTCTGGACTGATATTTTCAGGCGCAGCAATAATTAATTGCATTTTTAATCGTTCACAGAGTTCAAACAGGGTTGCAATCGATTTAGCATCCAATCGAGCCGCTTCATCTAGGAATAAGAACCTACATGGTAAAATATCTTTACCTCTTAATCGTTGTGATTCTTCTTCCCAACTTTGTACCACCATCACCAAAATTGACATGCCTGTACCAATTGCTTCGCCCGTCGATAGCGCTCCGCTTTCTGCTTTAAGCCAACCTTCCGAACCACGATTAACTTCAACATCCAATTCCAGATAATTACGATAATCGAGTAACTCTTCGCCAATAGTTTGTGGCAGGCGTTGCCCAATATCTAGCTGAGGGTTTAAACGTTGATAAAGTTTTGCCATCGCTTCAGAAAAGGTCAGACTTTTATTTTTAAACAGATCCTGGTGATGTTCGTGCTCTTCTGACAAAACATCAAGTAATGATTCATGGCTTTGTCGAATATTAACATTAAGTCGAACCCCATTTACCTGTCCAAAAGCAACGGACTGTAGCCCTTGGTTAAGCATGCGAATCCGGTTTTGCTCACGATGAATTGTTTTACGGATAATATTTGCCACACTCTTAGCACTGATGGCTAATTTTTGTTCACGGGCGGTCAGTTCTTCTGTTAAACGCGCTAATTCAATTTCCATCTGTTCAATAGCATCAACTGGATCATCAGTGCGAATAATATCTTGTCGAATACGTTCACGTAAGTGTTGATAAACCGCAATAAAAAACGCTATTTTGCGTTCAGGCCGTTTAAGATCTTCAGAGGCACGCAATGCATCCCGTAAATGTTCATTATCAGCGACCGCTTGTCTCAGCGCGCCTAGCGCTTTATCTGACATTGAACGTAAACTATCGCCATCCATATAAGCTAATTCACGCCGATGTAAACGACGTTCAACACCGTTGTCCCTGACCATTTGCATAACAGCACACCAACCGGATTTACCTGATACGACCTGCTCGCGCAGTTGGTAATAGTCCCGCTCTAATTTACGTAATTTTTTCTGCCAATTGTCCATTTCAGCTTCACAAAATGCGATCTGTTTTTCCAATTGATTGATGCGCGAGCGATTAGCATTTACTGCTGCATAAAGTTGGTCTCGGCGTTCACGCGCCCGTTTTTCTGCATTACTATCTGCTTGAACGCCAATCGCTTTTATTTCAGCCTCTAATTCTCTTAGCATATCCTGCTTAGTTTCAAAAGAGCTACGCAATGAAGCTAATAGTTGATTAAATTGCGCGGTTTTACTTTGTTGCTGCCTTAGTTGTTCTCGTGTCTGACTACGCTCTTTTTCAGCCTGTTCTAAACGCTGTCGGAGTTTATTATTTAAATCAGTATCTTCTGTCAGCATTTCGGTCGAGTCGCTATAACTAAAATGTGCTCGACGTTGTAAAACTTCAATTAAAGCGAACGTTTGCTGTTTCGATTGTTGCTGTAACTGTTTGACTTGTTCATATTCATTACGCAATTGCTCATGTTGTTCAGGATCGCTTTGCAAGACATTAGCTATCGGTTCTAGCTTTGCCAAAGATTTTGCATATTTATGCAAAAAGTGCCCCGCTTCTTCGGCCTCTGCAAGCGCTGCACGGATCTCTTCAATACGATCCACTAGCGTTTCATCCATTAGCAAATTAACTTGTGGCAACAAGCGGTTCAAACTGGATAATCGCGCTTTGATAGCAGTATGTTGCTTTTTTTGTTGTTGTGTCTGATCTTCAAATTGTGCTAACTGGCGCTCTAGTTCATTTTTACGTTGGTTTAAGGAACGAATCTCAGCTTCTGGATCGGCGTCAAAAACCACCGCCAGATGTTTGCCAATAAAACCACTAAATGCATGATGAGCTCGTTGTAATTTCTGCATATCAAAAGAGAGAGTTGCATAGCGCTCAGCTAAGCTATCTCTCTGTTGGTTCAACATTTCCAGTTGATTTTCACGCGCTGCCCGACCAAATAAGGGGACTTCAGGATAACGAGAAAAACGCCATTGACGCTCTGTAGATCGAACTAATACTGCCTGGTCAAATTCTTCCGCATTAAATACACTATCATCAAAAGATTGCGGATCGCCTTCAATAAAATAGACATCATCTGGACATTCGGCTATCAATTCACTCAATTGTGGGTGAATTTTTGCTAGTTCAGGAACCACAATGCCATGTCTGGCTGGACCATAGAGCGCTGAAAAATAGGGCGCATCATCGATAGTAATATCATCATAAATTTCTGATAACAAAACCCCTCCAAGCCGTTCAGCCACGCCAAGTAAGCGATTATCATCAGCGCCGCTCGGTTGACTAAGGTGGGTTATCTGTTGCTCTAATTCACGCTTTTGACTGGCAACTTCATCACGTTCAACGGTAATTTCACGTTCTTGTTCTAATAATTGCTGTAGATGCTCGGTAATTTCATGACTATGGCTAAAACTATCATTAGCCTGTGCGGTTAATTGATTAAGCGCATCTTGTGCCGCCAGCCAAATAGGTGCTTTTTGGGTTAACGTCTGAATTTGCTGTTTGATCTGCCCAAGCTCTTGCCGCATTAACATGCGATGCTCACTACTTTCGTTAACAGAAACACTAAGTTCTTCTTGCTGTGCTTCTAATTCTTCCAGTAATGTTATCAGTTCATCTGGTTGATATTGTTGTTCAGAATATTGACAAAATTCAGCTAAAATACGTTCAGCATCCTGCCGACTATTCAGTTTTTGCTCCAGTTCAGCTAATTGCAATTGTAGCGGCCCAATGCGCTGGGCAAGATGTTGCTGGGAAGCCCAGTCGCGCAATAGTTCACGCGCTTTTTGATAAGCCTTATCTCGTTTTACCTCACCGACGATATTTTTAACTATGCTATAAGCTTGGTCAAATTGGTTAGTGGCCGCATCAATCACACTAATTTTCTGTGCCAGTGCTAGCAATTTTTCGGTATGCTGTTGCTCTTTTTGCTCAAAATTTGTTAAAAATTGCTCGACATTATTTGGCGTTAGTTTAGCCAATTGGCAAATTTTCTTGGCTCGTTCCAGCGCTTGCTGGGCTTTTTGATATTGGATGGCACGCGTCTGCTGAACATCTAACGCTTGCTGGTAATCAGCCAGTTGACTTTTTATCTCATCAACTTCTAATTCAGCCGCCTCAACGTTGGCTTCAAGCTCGGTTTGCTGCTCAACTGCTTGCGCAACAACTTCAGTTTGTTCTTCTAGACGATAAGTAATCTCTTCAATATCGGCCTGATAGCGATCAATTTTTTCCTGCTGGCGTACTGCTGCTTGTACAAGCCCCAAATGATCGCTAGCTGCCTGAAAATCAGCCTCTAAATCTAACGAAGAACCATTTTGTTCATCCAGCTCACGTACCATTTCAACATGACGGGTCTGGGCAGCAATCAGTTGTTTACGGCCATCAAATAATTCAGTCCGAACAGCAAGTGCACTATCTAGATGCACTCGGCGTTCATTAGCATGACGCATATAATCAGCAGAAACGTAATCTGTTGCTTCATTAATTAACCGTCTAAACAAATCACGATCAGACTGAGTGACTCGGATCGCTTCAAGGGTTAATCTATTTTCCCGCAAAGCTGCTTCCATATCCTGAAAGGCTTTTCGAACACCACTATTCTCCGGCAAAAGATAATCACGTAATGAACGCGTAATGGCGCTAGAAATTCCACCGTATAAAGAAGCTTCAATTAAGCGATAAAATTTGCTCCTGTCACTCGATGATCTCAATCGTTTAGGAATAATACCCAGATCAAATAATTGGGCATGATAATCAGTGATTGAATTAAATTGTTTAAACTGCACACCTTCAATTGCATCCACTTGATCTTTTAAATCACTTAAACCAATCACGCGCGCTTGACGCTCTTCAACTTGCTCAGTCAAGATATGCGTTGGTAACATTGCAGTAGGTAATCCGTGAATTATGAAAGGTTTTATATCAACTTTTTTATCACGACCAGCAATTTGTTGTAAGCGAACACCGACTAAAATACGTTGATGGCGAGAATTGATTACGTCCAAAATTGAATAACAAACCCCTGGACGTAATTTTCCATGCAACCCTTTATCCCGCGATGCTGAAGTGGCACCCGCTTCGGTGGTATTACGAAAATGCAATAAGGTTAAATCAGGGATCATGGCGGTAATAAATGCCGCCATAGTGGTCGATTTGCCGGCACCATTACCACCAGATAGCGTCGTTACTAACTCATCCAAATCAAACGTTCTGGCAAAAAAGCCGTTCCAATTGATGAGCGTGAGTGAGCGAAACTTGCCTCGTTCTAACATAGCTATTCATCCTCCGCTTCATCTTCTTCACTATCATTACTTTCGTTATCGGTTAACGCTAAGTTATCTTTTAACGACATCGCTTCGCCATCACGGATCATGCGTAATTGGGCTTGTCGTGGATCATCGCCACTACGGACATCAGCACCGAAACGAAAAACAGATTCGGTGATCATAAAACGCTGACTGTCATTTTGTAAAAAATGAACCATTCCTAATCGGCGTAGACGATTAAGCGAAGTGCGCAGCTTTTCTTGTAATTTTTGTTTATCCAAATCGGTACCTGTCGAGCGCTGATTAACAAACTTAAGTAGTTTGCTTTCATCCGCTAGGGATAATAGCTCTTCAAACAGTTCCTGCGCTGTAAAAATGCCCTGATTAGAGAGTCTTTCCGGACTTAAATAAAGATAACAAAGAATTTTGCCAACCATCATATCTAATTCAGATAAAACTGAGCGAGGAATCAATGTGGTCGAACGTGGCCGTAAATAGAAAAAACCTTCTGGCGCGCGGATCAACTCAACATTATAGCGAGCATAAAAAGCGGTTAATTCCTGTTCAAAATCCATCAAAAAGGCGTGATTATCCAGATCATCAATGCCAATATGACGCCCGGCTCGAAGCTGGCTATCCAATTCAGGGAAAAGAGAGCTGACTAAAGCTTGTGCCAATTTTACTGGCATAAATTGTTCAATATTTGTCGATGACATGTGCCTGTACCTTGGCTCCGTAATCATTAATCGCTAACCATTCAGGATGGATACCTGAGAAATCTGCTTCTGCTATACCTAATTTAACTGCCTGATCGACAATAATACGCGCCACATCAAAATGCCGTTTCTGTGGATATTTAGTCAAGTAATCACGCAAAATTAAACCAATATCAAGTGGATGCTGATCTTTCTTATAACCCGCTAATGCCTGCTCCATCATTTCAATCAGTTGTTCATTAATCTCATTAAATTCTTCATATTCCAGTTCAGCTGGTAACTCACCCGTCACTTCTTCATTACTCAATACCAGATCTTCATCAC
This sequence comes from Arsenophonus sp. aPb, assembly GCF_029873475.1. Lineage (NCBI taxonomy): Bacteria > Pseudomonadati > Pseudomonadota > Gammaproteobacteria > Enterobacterales > Morganellaceae > Arsenophonus > Arsenophonus sp. aPb. The sequence goes on along the minus strand of NZ_CP123499.1, from coordinate 1,195,694 downwards.
GCACATCAAATAATCGTTCAGCATTAGCTACCGTTAATGCCCAAGGATCGGCAAAATAATTTTGCACCGATAGACGTAAGCGCTGCGAGAATATTCTGTTTTTATCCATATCAATGGCAGTACGAATAAATTTATGCACATGGCGATCATAACCAATCCAGAGATCAATTGATTGCTGACCCCAACTAATAATTCGATCAAGCTTACTTTGTAGATCAAATACTAGCTTATCAACCAATTCTGAACCACCTCCATTCATATTAGCCTCTTGGATACGTAACAAATTGGTCTGCAATTTATCACCCGCTGCTTCCAGCGTGTCTTGTAATTCACGTAATGTGCCTGAAGTTTCTGTTAATAGTTGTTCACAATTGGCAATCGCTGCTTGCCAATCCTGACTAAGTAATGCGGAGATATCTTCCTTTACACTATTTTGCTGTTCATCCATCACACGCTGCGACATATCAATACTGTCAAAAATTTCTGCTACTGAATATTTTAATGGCGCAAAGACATGGCGATGCCAATGAAATTCATCTCCCCCTTCTTCTGCCGCATCTGCCGCTCGACTTAATTCACCCGCTACAATCGAAAGTTGCATCGATAAACGTAGGGAAGAAAATTCCCGCTGGCGAATATAATAATCACTGATCCCTATACCGAGTGGCGTTAAACGATAAATCGCATTACCTTCAATGATTTCACTAGAAAAACGATTAAATAATTTCTGTCGTACCATATCGTTAATTGCATTATTTGCTCTGGCAGTAACGGTCTCAGCGGTCTGCTCGAATCCTTTACTAACTTCACGAAAAGCATCAATTAATTCACCTTCACTCATTTCGCCATCAAGCCGCTCGCTATTAAGGACAGCAACAGCCAATAAAAAAGCCAAACGCTCAGCAGGTAATGATATAGAAAAATCATTTTTCCGCGCCCAGGATACCAATTCCGGCACAGTCTGGGAAAATTCACTCATAATTCATCCTTTCACATAGACTTGCATGCCATAACATGAATATAGCGCCCCAGATTAATATAGGGTTGTTGTCGACAATAGCGCTGCTCCAAAGCAAGCAACGCCGGAAAATCTTTATTTTGTAACTGACGGTTTTGTAGATAATCATGAAAAACCCGTACACCTGTTTTACCAACTATTTTAAAGTCAAATTCTTCTAACCATTGATATACTGTTTCTGGTAATAACGGATTTAGGGGGGTAAGTGAACGTTTGCGGCGACGCTGAATATTAGGTGTCGCTAAATGAAAGTTACCCAATACAGCATTTCTCATCACCAACCCATTCGCATTATAAAACATGATAGAAAATGCGCCACCTGGGTTAATTATATCCGCTAGGGTTTTTATTGCCGATTTTTGTTCATGGATCCATTCAATCACTGCATGAAACAATACTAAATCAATGGCTCCCGTTGCTGTTAAAGATTGGGCAATATCCTGAAAAGAAGCGTGAATAAATTGCATGTTCTGGCTTACTTTTTTTTCATCAGCCAACAATCTGGCGCGTTCAAGCATGGCTGCCGAAATGTCACAAACAATAACTTGATGTCCCATCGCAGCCAATTTGCAAGCAAAAAGGCCTTCTCCTCCACCGGCGTCCAATATTTTTAACGGCTTACTGGGTAATAAATTAAGCAGAGTGTTTAGATCCTGCCACATAACCGCTTCGCGTATTTTTCCCTTAGTTGTGCCATAAATATTCTGTGTAAACTTATCTGCAATGTCATCAAAATTGCGATCTACCATGAAAAAATACCTCGATAACAACTATTATAAAACTTAATCGCCATTGCTGATAAAAAATACCTATTAACCAACAGTTAGATAATAAAAAATAATAGCAATCTTTGTTGAAAATAATTTTTATATTAACAATTCATTAAACTAGTATCTATATGATTGAATATACCATACGCTCTATAAATTCATTAACTAGGGTTGAAATATGTTGTATATATTGAAAAAATATCTTGGTGCGCTTCTAATGCCATTACCTCTCATCATTTTAATAAGTTTTATCGGATTATTACTACTTTGGTTTACTCACTGGCAAAAAAGCGGCAAATGTTTAATCTCTTTTAGTTGGTTGGCACTGTTATTACTTGGCATACAGCCTATTGCCGACAAATTGCTACTATCAACGGAAGGTCCCTTTAATAAACGCTATGAACTATTACACCCTAAACAAACAATCCAATATATCGTAGTACTTGGAGGCGGATTTACTTATAACCCTGATTGGCCACCCAGCGCTAACCTTATTAATAATAGCCTAGCAAGAGTGACGGAAGGAATTCGCCTCTATCTTCAACATTCCGGTGCTAAATTAATTTTTACAGGCGGTCGCGGTAATAATATGATCAGTAATGCTGAAGTGGCAGCAAAAGTCGCATTATCATTAGGTGTACCTGACAAAGATTTAATTACCTTAACTGAACCTAGAGATACAGAAGAAGAAGCCGTGGAAGTGGAAAAAATCGTTGGCAAACAACCTTTTCTATTGGTAACTTCAGCTAATCATATGGCTCGCGCTGAACGTTTCTTTCTTGCTAGAAATATGCACCCCATCACCGCACCAGCCAATCAACTTGCCATTACCTCACCATTACAGCCCTGGGAAAGAATTTTTCCTTCTGCTTACTATTTTTCCCATTCAGAACGCGCTTGGTATGAATTTATTGGTTCACAATGGCAAGCAATAAAAATTAACAAGACTCAACCTCTAATACATAGTTCTAAGGTAGCGGGATAAACCGTAGCATAATTGCTAACAGCCGTATAATTTTAAACAGAAATAAAAGCTTTCCGAACAGCATCAAGATCCTGCTGATTATCTACTCCAGGCCCTGGTGTTTTAACTGCTAGGGCAACATGAATTTTTTCGCCGTACCACAGTACACGCAACTGCTCAAGCATTTCAATCATCTCTAACGGACTAATCGGCCATTGAATATAACGACGAATAAAACCAGCCCGATAAGCATAAATACCGATATGACGTAAAAAGTGCTGCCCAATCTCCATTTTGCTAACTGCAAAGCGATCACGTTCCCACGGAATAGCTGCTCTGGAAAAATATAAGGCATTACTCTGTTTATCCGTCACTACTTTTACTATAGCCGGATCAAATACGTCATCTGGGTTGTTGATGGCCGTGGCTAAGGTTGCCATACCGACGTTATTTAGCATTAGATTGTTAGCTAACTGATTAATTATTTCTGGTGGGATTAAAGGTTCATCACCTTGGACATTAATAATAATTTCTTCATCAGAAAATTTATATTTTTCAATAACTTCCGCCAATCGTTCAGTACCTGATTGATGGGCTGGATCAGTCATACAGACTTCACCATTGGCTGCTTTAACCACATCAAATACAGCCTGATGATCAGTCGCCACAATAACACGCGTCGCATCTGACATTAGCGCTCTTTCCATTACCCTAATAATCATAGGTTTTCCATGAATATCAGTTAACGGCTTGCCCGGTAAGCGCTTAGAAGCAAAACGCGCCGGAATAATGACTGTGAACATGTTACTTTTCTTCATCTAAAGGCAGCTCACGAGCTTCATCTCTTAATAGAACAGGTATGTTATTGCGCACAGGATAAGCAAGATGATCAAATTTACAGATAAGCTCTAGATTTTGTTTATCATAGATTAGTTTGCCATGACAAATAGGACAAGCAATAATATCAAGTAGGCGGTGATCCATACATTCCCCATCAAAAACATAATTTTAGATGAAACCAGGATAGCACAAGCATGCATCACCGTTAACTTTAATCTCTGCCCTAATAAGTATTTGTCAATTTTTTGACAAATTGGCAGCGGATCGTGGTTTAAAATTCATAAGCGATAACATCGGCGGCCGCAATACCATAAGCGTTACGCGTAACTGAAAACTCAACACACTGGCCTTCTTTAAGCCACTTATTTTTGGTGTTCGCAATAGCTCGACGATTAACATAGATATCTTGACCGCCATTGACAGGAGAGATAAATCCATATCCCTCTTTTACATCAAACCATTTTACGCGACCCATTTGTAATTGAAATGTCATAATAAAACTCCTTTTGTTCACTAGGAGACAAAATTTTATTTTCCCCTAATGCTCCCTACTCTTTTATTAAGCTTTCGATAGAAACCCCATTTTTTTACCAAATACCCTTAATGTCAGAGTAGTATTATTATACTAAAAAAACACTAACGCATTAGTGTCTATTGTTATCTAGGATTCATTTAAATGGCAAACAACATTACAATAAACCAAATTATTCATTACTAAAATTTATCAATCAAACTTGATACTGAATAAAAGCAAAGGATTTTGTCTTAATGAAATAATAGCTGGCGTGGTATTCTTGAAATGATGTCACTACATTCCTAACTAGATTTGACTTATAAATAACATGATAATGTTATCATTTCAAGCAATTTTACTAAGCTCTGCTAATTCATTGATGGCCGAAAGAATTTTTCCTGCGCCAGGTTGTGAAAGCTTAGCATTTACCGGCAGATACCACCAATTTAATTGAGCAAAATGAAAACATTTCACTGCGTCCTTTTCTGTCATTAATAATGTTTGATGATCAGTCACTAATGATGAAAGTGTAGAAAATTCATAGCACTGGTGATCAGAAAAAGCATGTGTGGCAATTAATGGCACCCCTTTTTGCTCAAGGCTTGAAAAAAAACGTGCTGGGTGACCAATTCCTGCAATTGCAACAAGTTGCCCCAATTCACAGACTGATCTTTTTTTACCGGTCAACATATTGATAGCAATATCGCCTGTTAACTGCATAGCAATCTCTCCCTGCTTAGCGATGCCACCATTAATAATAACAGCATTAACACTATTCAAACGATGTTGACACTCACGTAATGGACCTGCCGGCAGCAAGCAACCATTACCGAAACGACGGATACCATCAATAACAACAATCTCAAAATCCCTTTGCAGTGCATAATGTTGAAGACCGTCATCAGTAATAATAACATCCAGGTCTTGTTGCCTGAGTAGCATTTTAACTGCTGCTACTCGTTTAGGGGCAACCGCCACTGGCACACCAGTTCGCCGATAAATTAAAGCGGGTTCATCGCCACTTTCCTTTATTGATATATTTTTATTAACTAATAACGGATAAGAAGTTGCTTTACCCCCATATCCACGGGATACAACGCCAACACGATAGCCTCGTGATAAAAGCTGCTCAACTAACCAAATGACAACGGGTGTTTTACCATTACCGCCAACCGTCAAATTACCCACAACAATAATAGGTATCGGTGCTTTCCAACGAGGCAAAATTGCCAAATAATAGCAAAGGCGTCTTAAACCAATAATCATGCCATATAATATCGACAGCGGCAGTAGCAAAAGAGATAGCCACGAGCGACCTGACCAGATTTTTTCAATCATTATTTAAATTGCATATTATAAAGTTGAGCATATGCACCATCACACTTAAGTAAAGTTTGATGGTTGCCTCGTTCAATAATTTGGCCTTCCTGAATGACCAAAATTTCATCTGCATTTTCTATCGTTGAAAGACGATGGGCAATAATAATAGAAGTCCGATTTTTCTGTAATTCATCCAATGCTGCTTGAATGGCTCTCTCTGACTCAGTATCAAGTGCAGATGTAGCTTCATCAAGAATTAATATAGATGAGTTATGTAATAAAGCACGCGCAATGGCAATTCTCTGTCGCTGCCCGCCAGAAAGCATTACACCATTTTCGCCAATAACCGTATCTAGTCCATTATCCAGTTTTTCAATAAAGTCCATTGCATAAGCAGCTTTAGCAGCTTTTTCGATCGCCTTTCGACTAAAACGACCATCGGTTGCATAAGCAATATTATTTGCAATGGTATCGTTAAAAAGATAGACATGCTGCGATACGAGTGCGACTTGGTTACGTAAAGAGGTTAAGGTATATTCACGTAAATCACGATCATCAAGCAGTATTTGACCTTCGTTAACCTCATAAAAACGGGTAATTAGATTGGCAATAGTCGATTTTCCTGAACCGGATCGTCCGACTAAAGCAATAGATTTTCCAGCCGGAATTTTAAAACAGATATCTTGTAATGCAGGATGATCTTTTGTGGGATACTTAAAGGTAACATGTTTAAATTCTATTTTACCTTTAGCTTTTTTTAAGGTTAATTTACCCTCGTCTTTTTCCTGCTCCATATCTAAAATGCTAAACAATGTTTGGCAAGCAGCCATACCTCGTTGAAATTGTGCATTAACATTTGTTAATGACTTTAATGGGCGCATTAATGCAAACATGGATGAAAAAACAACACCGATAGTTCCTGCGGTCAATGTTTGCATTACTTCAGGAAAGCTCGCAACATAAAGCGTGAATGCTAAAGCTAGAGAGGCAATTAGTTGGATGATAGGATCAGAAATCGAAGATGCAGTTACCATTTTCATCGTTTGCCGACGCATATGATTACTCACTTTGCTAAAACGCTCAGTTTCAACTTTTTGTCCACCAAAAATCAAAACTTCCTTATGACCTTTTAACATCTGTTCTGCGCTAGCTGTTACTTGCCCCATGCCGGTTTGCATACTTTTACTAATATTCCTAAAGTGTTTTGAAACCGAGCGGATGGTTAATGCGACAATAGGAGCAATTACAATTAATATTAGTGAAAGTTGCCAACTATAATAAAACATCAGCCCAAATAGACCGATAATATAGGCACTTTCTCGAACAATAGTGATTAAAGCGCTAGAAGAAGATGAGGCAACTTGTTCAGAATCATAAGTGATACGAGAAAGTAAGGTTCCTGTCGACTGTTGATCAAAAAAAGCAACCGGCATCCCCATCATATGGCCAAACAAACGCCTACGCATATTCATGACAACTTTACCAGAAACCCACGCAATACAATAATTGGAGATAAAACTCGATATCCCTCTTATCAGCATTAGCCCCAATATAGCAATGGGTAACCATTTTAGTGTGGTGTTATCCGCTTTGCCGAAACCTTCATCAAGCAACGGTTTTAATAAGGAGATCATGAATGCATCGCCTGCAGCGTTAATGATTAACGCAACAGCAGCTACACTTAATCCCAGTTTAAATGGCAAAATCATTGGCCATAGTCGGCGAAATGTTTGCCATGTGGAAAGATCTTTATCATTCATTATCATTGTCTTATTAAATACCTATAAAAATAAGCCTTTTATTCTACTCGGGAAATGTCTAAATACCAAATTGCTGATGATACCAACGAGGATAAAGCTCCTGCCTATAACGCATTATTTCAATTTTATCAGAATAAAACTGCGCTATAATTTGCCCTGATTCCGCCGTATTTAACCAATTTACACCCAGATTCACATATCGTTGTCGTACTTTATCAGAAGGTAAACGCCAACGGCTATAATGAGCAACAGAAGTCAGTGCATATTGCGGTTTAATTGCTTGAATAAACGCCATCGTTGACGAAGTATTGCTACCATGATGAGGAACTTGTAATAAATTAGCCGGCAAATTTGCTATTGCTAAACGCACCAGTTCCTTTTCCGCTGCTTTTTCAATATCGCCAGATAAAATAACCGAATGATAGCCATCACTAATTTTTACTACACACGATTCATTATTATGTGATTCTTTTTGATCGACTAGTGGCCATAATACTTCAAAATGTAATTTCTGCCATTGCCAATAAATACCTCGATGGCAAGGAAAGTGATTTTCTTTATCAAAATGACTTCTGATCATTAATCCAGGATAGGTTACTAATAAACTAGCTATCCCACCAGTGTGATCAATATGATTATGACTAAGTATAACGCCTTCTGGTGTTAAACGATGATATCGTAAATAAGGCAAAATAGTACTATTAGCGATACTGTTTTTCTTCCATGACATACCCGTGTCATAAATTAACACTTTTCCCTGTTGCTCAATAACAATCGCTAATCCATGCCCTACATCTAACATAATTAATCGCCAAAGCACTAAATCATTTCGTTTTAGGGTTGCTATTGACCAATAGATTAATAATGTTATCAGCAACTTATACTGGACAAACCAACCAAATTGCCAACATAAGATAATAAGCCAACTAACCCCGGTTATGATAATTGGCAGATGGCCCGTATCAAGCCAATAACGTTCAATATGAGGTAGGAGCCATAGTACTAAACTAATGCTTTTATCAATTATATCGAATAATAAATTTTGAACTGTGTGCCAAAAAATACAAATATATGAAAGCATAATTAGCGGTATGGTTATAAATGAAATAATTGGTACTGCCCATAAATTAGCCCAAAAACTAGCAATATTAACACCTTGAAATAAAATCAATTGAATAGGAATTAACAAGATCAGCATGCCAAGTTGTAAATGAACCAATTTAGCTAACCAATCAAGCCACCTATGTTTAAACTGGACACTCAATTTAACAAATGAAAACCAAAATATTAATGCCGCAACCGCAAAACTTGAGAGCCAAAAACTATCAGCCAGTATTGCTAAAGGCTCAACGACTAAAATTAAAGTGATACTCCATAATGCCCACTGCCAGGGAAAACAGACAAAATTTTGTTGACGAATATAAAGCCATAACGACAAGGCAAATATAGCTCGCATTGCAGGTATCGCCCAACCAGATAACCAGGCATAACCTAAAGCAAAGCACCATCCCACTAACATTGGAATACGAGGCTCTATAAAATAAGTAGGTAATAAAAACTGTACTAAACGAGATAGCCAAAAACCAAAAAAGTAAGCCATGCCAATATGTAAACCAGAGATAGCCATTAAATGCGCGATACCTGTTTGTTGTAATTGCTGCCTAAGTACCGAGTCTAATAATCCGCGTTCACCAAACATTAAGGCATAAATTACTGCTTGATTATGATATTTACTGATCACATTAGCCGACATTGCAATTATCTGTTGTCTTAAGGAACAATGTTTATTCAATATAGTAAAGTTTTGAACTTTAAACGTACCTAGTAAACGTTGATTTATTGCATATCGTTGAAAATCAAATCCACCTTCATTTAATAAGCTATGAACAGGTTTTAATTGCCCAGAAAAAATGAGTGTTTGCCCGGCACAAAAAAAATTATTTTTTGACAGAGCGTTAGGCTTAAACTGAATATAAGCATACAATATAGGAAATGATTGTTTATTATTATTGATTAGCAACCTTACTTTTATGCGGTTATGATTGTCTTTATTCACTAAACTATCTTCAATAACGGCTACATAGCGTTGTTGTTGTTGGCTAAATAATTTCATTTTTTCTAATAAATAATATCCCTGCCAGCATCCCCACAAAAAGCTTATACCTAAAATAGCAACAAATTTAGTCAAATAGAATGGAATAAACCAAAATAAACAGAATATAACAGACAAGCACAATTGGAGTGATTTATTGGGTAATTGTGCTAAAAAGAGTAAAGGTAATAATCCTAATATAACCGCTACTGATGCTGAATTAATATTTATCTGAACCCTATTTATATTAGCTAACATTTTTTTCATGTAGCGCTTTCCTGACTAAATCAATATCAGGAAATTAGTCATATTATTAATATAATTCAAAAAGATAAATGACATTGCCCATGAAAAGCCGAAAAAATATTTATTTCTTTTTTACTATTTTCATTTTTTTGCGAGATGATTCCCAACTAGTTTTTGTGAAGAAAATTTATTTTTTGATTATAAAATTTTATTATTATTTTTAATAAATTAAAAAATAAGCCTTTGAAACAATCAAGAGAGGGCTTTAATAATGGAAAATTTTGTATGGGAAAAATCGACTATGACAATAAAAATGGCGTCTTAATTAAGACGCCATTTTAATAGAATAAACAAATTAAATCTGTTAATTTTTATGCATAAATATTAACGCGATCACGTAATTCTTTACCAGGCTTGAAGTGAGGAACATGTTTTCCTTTCAAATCAACTTTGTCACCCGTTTTCGGATTACGACCGATGCGCGGTGCACGGTAATGAAGAGAAAAACTGCCGAATCCGCGGATCTCAATACGCTCTCCCTTAGCAAGTGTTATTACCATATGATCAAGCATTTCTTTCACAGCTTCTTCAATAAGTTTTGCTGGTATATGAGCTAATTGGTTAATAAGTCTTTCAATTAATTCAGACCTGGTCATAGTACCTCCCCCCTAAACTACCGTTACGAGGCAACAAAATGTTGCCCTATGATTAACTTAATTTATTCGCCTTTCGCTGCTTTGAACGCTTCAGCCATAGCATTATTTGCAAAATTGCTATCTTCCTGTTTGTTTACAGAAGCAATAGCATCTTTTTCATCTGCTTCATCTTTTGCACGAACAGACAAGGTAATGATACGGTTTTTACGATCAACGCCAGTATATTTGGCTTCAACTGTATCACCAACGTTCAATACTTGAGTCGTATCTTCCACACGATCACGTGAAGCTTCTGATGCACGTAAGTGGCCTTCAACACCCGCAGCCAACTCAATCGTTGCACCTTTGGCATCAACAGCAACTACTTTACCGGTAACGATTACACCTTTCTTATGAGCAGACAGATAGTTATTAAATGGATCTTCCGCTAACTGTTTAATACCCAAAGAAATACGTTCGCGTTCAGCGTCAACTTGTAATACAACAGCAGCAATTTCATCGCCTTTTTTGTATTCACGAACCGCTTCTTCACCTGCAACATTCCAAGAAATATCAGACAGATGAACTAAGCCATCAATACCACCTTCTAAACCGATGAAGATACCAAAATCAGTAATCGATTTTATTTTACCTTCTACACGATCATTCTTATTGTGCGTTTCTGCAAATTGCTGCCATGGATTTGGTTTACACTGTTTCAAACCTAAGGAGATACGACGACGCTCTTCGTCAATATCCAGCACCATAACTTCAACAACATCACCCACATTAACAACTTTAGATGGATGGATATTTTTATTAGTCCAATCCATTTCGGAAACGTGTACTAAACCTTCAACACCTTCCTCAATTTCAACAAAGCAACCATAATCAGTAAGATTAGTGACTTTTCCTGTCAGTTTAGTACCTTCTGGATAACGCTTAGCAATAGCTACCCAAGGATCTTCGCCAAGCTGTTTCAGGCCTAAAGAGACACGTGTACGATCACGATCAAACTTCAATACTTTAACATTGATTTCATCACCAACATTAACAATTTCACTTGGGTGTTTAACACGTTTCCAAGCCATGTCAGTAATGTGTAGTAAGCCATCAACACCGCCCAGATCAACGAATGCACCATAGTCAGTTAAGTTCTTAACAATCCCCTTAACTTCCATGCCTTCCTGCAGGTTTTCCAGTAAGTGATCACGTTCTGCACTGCTTTCAGACTCAATAACAGCACGACGGGAAACAACAACATTATTGCGTTTCTGATCCAGTTTGATAACTTTGAACTCAAGCTCTTTACCTTCCAGGTGAGTTGTGTCACGAACTGGGCGAACATCAACCAGGGAACCGGGTAAAAATGCACGAATACCTTTTAATTCTACTGTGAAACCACCTTTCACTTTGCCATTGATAATACCCATAACTGTTTCGGCATCTTCATAGGCTTTTTCTAGCATCAACCAAGCTTCATGGCGTTTCGCTTTTTCGCGAGACAGAATAGTTTCACCGAAACCATCTTCTACTGCGTCTAAAGCAACATCAATTTCGTCACCAACCTGAATTTCTAGCTCACCTTGCACATTTTTAAATTGTTCTACTGGGATCGCTGATTCTGATTTCAGACCGGCATCAACTAACACGACATCTTTGTCGATAGCAACAACAACACCACGAACAATAGCCCCTGGACGGGTTTCGATACTCTGTAAAGATTCTTCAAAGAGTTGAGCAAAAGATTCTGTCATAGTAAGATCTTCAAAAATTTTAATTTTAACTTCCATTCAACATCCTGCCAAATGGGGTTATTTTACATACCTCGCAACACTCCTTGTTACAAAGCTTTACTTAACTGAACAAAAATTCAGCTACACCAAAAAGGTGTATTCACTTATTATATGTCAATATTGAGCATATTATATAGATAATATTTGCTTTTTTTTCACATAAGCAAGTGCCTGCTTGATGACTCCTTCAATAGATAACTTTGTTGAATCCAGAATCAACGCATCTTTTGCAGGCACCAAAGGCGCAATCAGCCTATTACGATCACGATAATCACGCTCTTTAATATCAACTAAAAGATCGCTTAATTTAACATCAAAGCCTTTGTCCTGCAACTGTTGCAGCCGCCTACGAGCACGCTCTTCCGGTGTGGCATCGAGAAAAATCTTTACCGGTGCGTCTGGAAAAACCACCGTACCCATGTCACGACCATCAGCAATCAGACCCGGTTTAGTGCGGAATGCCCTTTGCCGACGTAATAATGCTTCTCTCACTCGAGGAAAAGTTGCGGTAAGAGATGCCGTATTACCAACAACTTCACTACGAATTTCATTACTAACATCCTCCCCCTCAAGCATAACTGCTAATTCTTTTTCTCTTGGTTCGAAACGGACATCAAGATTCGCAGCTAATGGAACTAATGCTTCTTCAGAATGAATATCAACATGATGATGTAATGCTGCTAAAGCCAGAACACGGTAAATAGCGCCAGAATCAAGTAACTGCCAACCCAGCTTATTTGCCAATGCCTGACATAATGTACCTTTACCTGCGCCACTTGGACCATCAACTGTGATAACGGGAGGTAAAACCACCATTATACTCCTCCTTTTTGATAGAATTGCATTTTCAGCAAATACGCTCTATCAGGCTAATAAGTACCCTATTATACTCAATTCATTCTATTAAGGAAAACAAAGAGATGTTTAGACCAGATTTAGCCTAATAAGCATAATACTCGTCGTTCAGTATTATGCTATGTTGCTGATACATGCTAGTCGCGATAACTTAATTTTTCTAGCTGATTAAAATAGTCTGGAAAAGTCTTAGCGGTACAATTGGGATCCAAAATAGTAACCGGGCTATCTGACAAAGCGACCAGTGAAAAACACATCGCCATACGATGATCATTGTAAGTTTCTATTTCAGCATGCTGCAATAATTGAGGCGGTAAAATACGTATATAGTCACGTCCTTCTTCTACTTTAGCACCAACTTTTGCTAATTCGGTTGCCATCGCTGTTAATCTGTCAGTTTCTTTCACCCGCCAGTTATAAATATTACGAATAATCGTTTCACCTTGCGCAAACAGTGCTAAAGTAGCAACCGTCATCGCAGCATCTGGGATCGCATTCATATCCATATCAATACCAATTAACTCACCCCGTTGACATTCAATAAAATCTTTTCTCCAACGTATTTTGGCGCCCATTTTTTCAAGTACCGCAGCAAATTGGGTATCGCCTTGCAAGCTATCTTTGCCGATACCCGTTACCCTAACGGTACCACCTTTGATGGCTGCGGCAGCTAAAAAATAGGAGGCCGAGGAGGCATCGCCCTCAACGAGATAATTGCCTGGTGAAATATATTGTTGTCCGGCTTTAATATGAAATTGACAATAGTGCTGATTGTCCACCTCAACGCCAAAACTACGCATCAGTGCAAGAGTAATGTCAATATAAGGCTTAGAAACAAGCTCGCCTTTGATCTGAATCGTCGTATCATTAGGCGCCAATGGTGCGGCCATTAAAAGTGCGGTTAAAAATTGGCTAGAGACATGTCCCTCTACCGTGATACTCCCACCTTGAAAACCACCTTTTATTCTTATCGGCGGATAACCAGGCTGTTCAAGATAGTCAATAATTGCTCCGCCTTGCTGTAGTGCATCAATCAGATGACCAATAGGTCGCTCTTTCATTCTAGGCTCGCCGGTTAAGACAATATCATTGTCCGCCAACGCTAAAACCGCACTTAGAGGGCGCATAGCGGTACCTGCATTACCGAGAAAAATTTCTAAACCTTGTTGATGGCTAAAATAATGTCCACTGCCTTTTACAATACAGGTAGTAAGATCTTGAGATAATTGATATTCAATCCCCAATGCTGTCAGAGCATTAAGCATATAACGAATATCATCACTAGCAAGAAGATTAGTTATTACAGTTTGGCCTTGTGCTAATGCAGCTAACAATAGTACCCGGTTAGAAATACTTTTCGAGCCAGGGAGATTGATAGTACCTTCAATGTAAGAAATGGGTGGTATGGTTAGGGTTTGCATTAACAGTAGACTCTCCAATAACAAAGTTGGATATATTATTTACATCACATTTATATTCATTTGATAGGGTTAGACGGTATCGTTACCAATCTAACCATAAAGGATTATTTAATTTATTTATTCCGCTGTTCAAAATCAATCATAAAATCAACTAGTTTCTGCACTCCAGCCAAGGGCATCGCATTATAAATTGAAGCACGCATTCCGCCCGCTGCTTTATGCCCTTTCAGAAAAAGCAGTCCTTGCTGCTCTGCCGCTTGGATAAATTTACTATCTAAGTTAGGTTTTATCATTTGGAATGGAACATTCATTAGCGAACGATTAACTGGATCGACTCGATTAATATAAAACTGGCTGTTATCTATAACATCATACAGTAAGCGGGCCTTTTCTTGATTACGTCTTGCTATTTCTTGTAACCCACCCTGCTGTTTTAACCATTTAAACACCATACCCGATAGATACCAGGCAAAAGTTGGTGGTGTATTGTACATTGAGTCATTTTTAGCCAAGATTGTGTAATCAAGGATAGAAGGCGTTGTTTTTCTCGCTTGGCCTAATAAATCTTCCCGTATGATAACCAATGTGATACCGGCTGGACCAATATTTTTTTGCGCCCCAGCATAAATAACCCCAAATCGGCTCACATCGAGTGGTTGCGATAAGATCGCTGAGGAGTAATCAGCAATCACGATTTTATCGGCGGCAAAATCAGGTAGTGTGTGGATAGCAATACCGTCAATTGTCTCATTGGGGCAATAATGCAGATATTTGGCATTGGTCGTTAATGACCATTCTTCCATCGGTTGCATGCTCAAATAAGCTGATTTTTCAAGCCGAATATCAATCTCATTAACGGTACAATATTTTGCTGCCTCTTGCGCAGCAGATTTTGCCCAATAACCACCAACAATGTAGTCAACAGTTTCATCAGCCTGAAATAAATTTAATGGCAAGGCAGCAAATTGGCCTCTGGCACCACCATGACAAAAAAGAATTTTATAATTATCAGGTATTTTGAGTAGTTCACGTAGATTGTATTCAGCTTGTCTAACAATCTCCATAAATGCTTCACTGCGATGGCTTATTTCCATCACCGAAACACCCATACTGTTCCAATTACAAAGATCTTGCTGCGCACAGCGCAAAACGTCTACTGGTAACATGGCCGGACCAGCACTAAAATTATATATCTGACTCATCACCCACCCTTATTGACCTAATTAAACTTTTACTTTTATTTAATCTCTGGTTAGGTTTTAACATTACCGTAAAACAGCTGCAATCATTTAATTTTTAATTGCATAAATAAAATATTTGGCTGGCAAACAGCATATTTAGATAACGAATTAATACTTATCAAACATCGCTTGAATTTTTATTGGATCATGGGTTTGGGTCAAGGCTAATTGGAGTAAAACCCGAGCCTTTTGTGGATTCAAACGTTCAGCAGCAACAAATCCATATTTACTATCATCAACTTCTGCATTTCGCGTTATAAAACCGGTCGGAACACGACTAGCGCGAACCACCCCTATTCCCTGTTTTACCGCATCAGCCAGTACCGTAAAAATTTTATTATACATGTTACCGTTACCCACTCCAGCACTCACAATGCCTTGATAGCCATGATAGATAAATGACTTGGCTGGCAGTGCCGATGCATTTGAATAATTATAAACAATGCCAACTTTAGGTAATTGATCTAACTGACTAATATCAAAAATAGCCTTATCTGCTCTGGGTTCGGCCGCACTTAAATAGTGCACCTTGCCATTGTAGATAAAACCTTCTGGGCCTGCATTAACCGCTTCAAATGCTTCAACAAAATTGGTATTCATTTTAACCACATTACGACCGCTAATCACTTTGTCGTCCATGGCTAATAAAACTCCCCGTTTGCCCGCCTCTTGGTCAGTGGCAACAATAACGGCGTTATAGAGATTTAATGGCCCATCAGTCCCTAATGCTGTAGCCGGCTTCATCGCACCAACCATTACAATCGGTTTATAACAATGGGTGGTTAAATGTAAAAAATAAGCGGTCTCCTCCAGCGTATCAGTACCATGGGTAATAATAAAACCTGCTGTTTTATCACAATCAGCATTAATTTTCTTTGCTAGAGTTAGCCATACCTGATCATTCATATCTTGTGAACCCATATTAACAATTTGTTCGCCATTAAGATGGGCAATTTTCTCTATTTCAGGTACCGCATTAATTAATGCATCAATACTAACTTTACCGGCTGTATATTGGGATTGAGTCGCTGAATCACCGCCACCAGCAATCGTACCGCCAGTAGCGAGTACCGTAATAGTTGGTAAGGCAGAAACAGCACTGTTAGTTAACATCATAGCGCCAACTAATAAAGAAATATTTAACTTCTTCATAATAAAATCCCATTTTAAAATTTGGTAAAATTATATAAATTGCAAAATATATTTCTGTGATTAGCAGCCAAAACAGCGATTAATTTCAATATTACGTTTTCCTCCTATTTGCTAGTGAATAGAGAAGCTAACAAAAATGCCGTATTATCACCTTTTAGTTATCAAACACGAATAAGTAACCTAATTTATGAGCCAAACTTTTATTCCTGGCAAAGATGCCGCCTTAGAAGATTCTATTACCACTTTTCAACAGCAGCTTAAAAAACTCGGTTTTCATATTGAAGAAGCCTCTTGGTTAAACCCTGTGCCGAATGTCTGGTCAGTTCATATCCGTGATCGAGACTGCCCTTTATGTTTTACTAACGGCAAAGGCGCCAGTAAAAAAGCGGCCTTAGCCTCTGCATTGGGCGAATATTTTGAACGTTTAGCCACCAATTACTTTTTCGCTGATTTTTATCTGGGCGCTAAAATTGCGAGTGGCAAGTTTGTCCACTATCCCAATGAAAAGTGGTTTGCATTAACGCCTGACGATCATTTACCTGATGGGATTTTGGACGCAAAATTACGTGCTTTCTACGATCCTGATAATAATCTGTCTGCTAGCATGCTAATTGATTTACAATCAAGTAATAAACAACGCGGGATTTGTGCATTACCTTTTATCCGCCAATCCGATCAACAAACTGTTTATATTCCGATGAATATTATTGGTAATTTGTATGTATCGAATGGCATGTCAGCCGGTAATACGCAACATGAAGCGCGAGTTCAGGCATTATCAGAGATCTTTGAGCGTCATATTAAAAATCGTATTATTGCCGAGCGAATCAGTTTACCTGTTATTCCTGAACCTGTTATGCAGCGCTACCCTGGCGTTGGTGAAGCGGTCGCTAAATTAGCAGAAGAAGGTTTTCCAATTTTCTGTTTTGATGCTTCTCTCGGTGGCAAATACCCAGTTATCTGTGTGGTACTTTTCAATCCCAATAATGGCACTTGTTTTGCTTCTTTTGGTGCCCATCCTGATTTTGGTATCGCCCTCGAACGAACAGTTACCGAATTACTACAAGGCCGCAGTTTAAAAGATTTGGATGTGTTCAATATGCCAACATTTTATGATGATGAAGTTGCAGAGCATACCAATCTGGAGACCCATTTTATTGATTCAAGCGGTTTAATTAGTTGGGATCTCTTTAAACAGGATGCCGATTATCCTTTTGTCGATTGGAACTTCAAAGGCACGACTAGCGCAGAATTTGCTACGTTGATGGCGATTTTCAATCAGATGAAGGCGGAAGTTTATATTGCCGATTATCAGCATTTAGGTGTCTATGTCTGCCGTATTATTGTGCCGGGCATCTCGGATATTTATCCCGTTGACGATCTGCTTATAGCCAATAACGCCATGGCGATAGATTTGCGCGATACCATTATGTCGCTAGCGGATAGTCAATGGCCAAAAGAGGACTATCTGCAGTTGTTAGTGCGGCTCGATGATGAGGGTTTTGATGATTTTACTCGCATCCGTGAATTATTAGGCATAGCAGTCGGTGGCGGCAATGGCTGGAGTCACCTGCGGATCGGTGAATTAAAATCGATGCTAGCGCTGGCCGGTGGTGATTTTGCCCAAGCACTGCTGTGGGTTGAATGGACGCTAGAGTTTAATTCTTCACTATTTACTGCTGAGCGAGCCAATTATTATCGCTGTCTACAAACATTACTACAATTAACGCAACAAAGTGAGCGTCAGCCTGATCAATACTATGAGGCTTTCACTAAAATGTATGGCCAACAAGCGGTTACTGCCGCATCAACTGCCATTGCTGGTGAAAATTGTTTTTATGGTTTATGGTCAATTGATCCTGAGTTACAAACGCTACCGACTCATCAAGCATTACTCAACGTTTATCATAAACTGCAAACCGCTAAACAGGATCACTTTAGCTAATGACCCAAAACTAAAAAATAAACATCAGGTTAAACTTTATTAGACAAAAATCCTATTTCAACGATAATTTAACCTGATTATTTATTTCTTGATTGTTTTTATAAAATTTTTTTATAAAAATTAAAAATTTTTTTTCAATATAAATCAAATAATTATCTTGATTTGTCAGTTTTATAGCTACTTGTTAACCAAATAATAATGATCTATATCAAATTTATTTGATGTTCCCTTTGTTAATATTGTTGGCGTTATAATTCCTTAACTTCATAAGAGCATGTTGGTTATGAAAGCTAACAACCTGTCCAATTTATTATCACCGGCTGCAATGGCGCAATTTGCAGATAATACCGGGGCATATAAAGTTAACAAGCATCCTCGAATTACTTATTTATCTGCTATTACGGCGGGTATTTTTATTTCAATTGCTTTTGTTTTTTATATTACTGTCACCACGGGTATCGCTAGTGTTCCTTTCGGACTGGCTAAACTTGCTGGCGGTTTATGTTTTTCATTAGGACTTATGCTGGTGATTGTCTGTGGCGCTGATCTTTTTACTTCTACCGTGTTAACCATTGTGGCAAAAGCAACTGGCAAAGTCTCCTGGAAACAGATGTTTGTTAATTGGTTTAATGTTTATATTGGCAACCTTATTGGTGCGCTGTTCTTCGTTGCATTAATCTGGTTTTCCGGACAATACATGGTGGCCAATGGCCAATGGGGGCTTAATGTTCTACAAACGGCAAATCATAAACTTGATCACACTTTTCTCGAAGCCATTTGCTTAGGTATTTTAGCCAACTTGATGGTTTGCTTGGGTGTTTGGATGAGTTATTCAGGCCGTAGCTTGCTAGATAAAATTTTTGTATTAATTTTACCAATAGGCATGTTTGTTGCCAGTGGTTTTGAACATAGCATTGCCAACATGTTTATGATCCCGTTAGGCATCGTGATCAAAAATTTTGCATCGCCGGATTTCTGGCAGATGATCGGAGTAAATGAAAACCAGTTTTCTCATTTAACTGTGGCCAATTTTATTACAGATAATCTTATACCTGTCACTATTGGTAATATCATCGGCGGCGCTTTGTTAGTCGGTATGACATATTGGTTAATATATTTACGCGATGGCTATCAACATTGATCCAACGCGTACAGATTGTCAGCATTTTATTATTTAAAAAATAAAGGTAAAAATATGATGTCCAAGTTAAATGAAAAATTCTCTGCTGCATGGCAAGGATTTACTCAGGGGAACTGGCAAAAAGACGTTGATGTACGTGATTTCATCCAAACCAACTATACACCTTATGAAGGTGATGAATCATTTTTAGCCGGCGCAACCAAAGCGACTGATAGCTTGTGGGAAAAAGTGATGCAAGGGATCAAGATCGAAAATCGTACCCATGCGCCTGTCGACTTTGATACTGATGTTGCCGCTACCATTACTTCCCATGATGCCGGTTATATTGAAAAAGAGTTAGAGCAGATTGTCGGTCTACAAACTGACGCGCCACTTAAGCGCGCGCTGATCCCCTTTGGCGGCATTAAAATGGTTGAAGGCTCATGTAAAGCCTACAATCGTGAATTGGATCCGGCACTAAAAAAAATCTTTACCGAATACCGTAAGACCCATAATCAAGGGGTATTTGATGTTTATACCCCAGACATTATGAAATGCCGCAAATCAGGTATTTTGACCGGTTTGCCAGATGCCTACGGCCGTGGTCGGATAATTGGTGATTATCGTCGCGTAGCGCTTTACGGTATTGATTTCTTACGTGATGACAAGCTAGCTCAATTCAATTCTCTGCAAAGTAAGCTAGAGCAAGGTGAAGAGCTGGAAATGACCATTCAATTACGCGAAGAGATTGCTGAACAACACCGCGCGTTGGGTCAAATGAAAGAGATGGCGGCAAAATATGGCTATGATATTTCAGGCCCGGCTACCAATGCGAAAGAAGCGGTTCAATGGACCTATTTTGCCTATTTAGCCGCGGTTAAATCACAAAACGGCGCCGCTATGTCTTTTGGCCGTGTTTCTACTTTCCTTGATATATATATCGAACGTGATCTAAAAGCCGGTCACTTAACTGAGCAGCAAGCACAAGAACTGATCGACCATTTAGTCATGAAATTGCGTATGGTGCGTTTCCTACGTACCCCTGAATATGATGAGTTATTCTCAGGTGATCCTATTTGGGCAACTGAGTCATTGGCCGGTATGGGCGTCGATGGACGTACCCTAGTGACAAAAAATACTTATCGTTTCCTCAATACGCTATATACTATGGGCCCCTCGCCTGAACCCAATATGACAATTCTTTGGTCAGAAAAACTACCACTGAATTTCAAAAAATTTGCCGCCAAAGTTTCTATTGATACTTCTTCGATTCAGTATGAAAACGACGATTTGATGCGGCCCGATTTTGATAATGATGACTATGCTATTGCCTGCTGTGTCAGCCCGATGATTGTCGGTAAGCAGATGCAATTTTTTGGCGCGCGGGCAAACTTAGCCAAAACGTTGCTGTATACCATCAACGGCGGTATCGATGAAAAATCTAAACTGCAAGTTGGCCCTAAAATGCCAGCGATTAGCGATGATGTGCTCAATTTTGATGTCGTGATGGACAGAATGGATCACTTCATGGATTGGTTAGCTACCCAATATGTCACCGCTTTGAATATCATTCACTATATGCATGATAAATATAGCTATGAAGCTGCCTTGATGGCACTGCATGATCGTGATGTTTATCGTACTATGGCGTGTGGTATTGCCGGACTTTCCGTTGCTGCTGACTCACTATCAGCAATTAAATATGCCAAAGTTTCGCCGGTTCGTGATGAAGATGGTATTGCCATTGATTTCAAAATTGAAGGTGAATATCCACAATTTGGTAATAATGATAACCGCGTCGACGATATCGCTTGCGATTTAGTTGAGCGCTTCATGAAGAAGATCCAACAATTGCGCACTTACCGCAATGCGGTGCCAACTCAGTCAATTCTAACCATTACCTCCAATGTAGTTTATGGTAAGAAAACTGGTAATACCCCTGATGGTCGCCGTGCTGGTGCACCTTTTGGCCCAGGCGCTAACCCAATGCACGGTCGTGATCAGAAAGGAGCCGTAGCCTCGCTGACTTCGGTAGCCAAATTGCCGTTCGCTTATGCCAAAGACGGTATCTCTTATACTTTCTCAATTGTGCCTAATGCACTGGGTAAAGATGATGAGGTACGTAAAACCAATCTGGCAGGATTGATGGATGGTTATTTCCACCATGAAGCCAATATTGAAGGTGGTCAACATCTAAACGTTAATGTTATGAATCGTGAAATGCTCTTAGATGCGATGGAAAATCCAGAGAAATATCCTCAGCTGACCATTCGTGTTTCCGGTTATGCGGTACGTTTTAACTCTTTGACCAAAGAACAGCAGCAAGATGTTATTACCCGTACATTTACGGCAACTATGTAACAATTTGTTGTTGAACTAAAATAGAAGTAGATAAAAGCCCCGCTTAAGATGGGGCTTTTTAACTGCCATTAATTTTGGAGATGTTATGTCGCTAGTTGGGCGAATTCACTCTTTTGAATCTTGTGGTACGGTAGATGGGCCTGGTATTCGCTTTATCGTTTTTTTTCAGGGATGCCTAATGCGTTGTCTGTATTGCCACAACCGAGATACCTGGGACACCCATGGTGGTAAGGAAATTACCGTCGAAGAATTGATGAAAGAAGTGGTCAGTTATCGCCATTTTATGAATGCTTCCGGCGGTGGCGTGACAGCTTCAGGCGGTGAAGCCATTTTGCAGGCTGAATTTGTCCGTGATTGGTTTAGTGCCTGTCAGCAACAAGGCATTCATACTTGCCTTGATACTAATGGTTTTGTCCGCCGTTATGATAAAGTGATTGATGAATTATTAGATGTCACCGATTTAGTGATGCTAGATTTAAAACAACTGGACGATAGTATTCATAAAAATCTGGTTGGCGTTTCTAATCACCGAACCCTTGAATTTGCCCGTTATCTGGCTAAACGTGGGCAGAAAACCTGGATCCGTTATGTGGTAGTACCCAGTTGGTCGGATGATAACCAATCCGCCCATCTGCTAGGCCAATTTACCCGTGATATGCCTAATATCGAAAAGATAGAGTTGCTACCCTACCATGAGTTAGGCAAGCATAAATGGCTAGCGATGGGTGAAAAGTACCAGCTAGCCGATATCAGACCACCAACCACCGAAACCATGGAGCGGGTAAAACATATTTTGCAAGGTTATGGCCATAAAGTGGTTTATTAACTTATTCGTTAAGTTATAAATATTTTTATGATTTATCCATTTTCATCAAGCGGGCTTTTTTCTCTTTATACCTCCGTGAAAAAAGCCCTTAAAATATTAAAAATTGTATTTATATTGCTCCATAAAAATTGTATTTATATTGCTCCATTAACGCTGCCCGATTGATAACAAAACGTTCAAATTGCTCTTTACGTTTACTTTGCTTAGAGGCTGAATAGGCCAAAAGTGTGGTGGCATAAGCAAAGGAGTCTGCGTTTCCATAAGCTAACATTTGAAAATTAGCAGCCTCTCCCGTATTTCCACCTCGGCTTGCATAGGTTATAAGTTGATATTTCTTTGGCACGTTCCCAACTGGTAAAGTATAAAGTGGCACTGGATTAACTTCAGGAGTATTGAAACCATAAACATAATCCTCGGTAAAAAGTGCTGCATGGGAGAATTCGTGAATCATAGTCTGAGCCATAAAATCATCACCGACTCTTTTTTGTGTCGAATACCATTCTTTAACATTTGATTCCAAATATGGCGTTTCCTTCTCTTCCTTATAGGATATCTCTTTTTCAGCAAATAACTTCTTGACTTGCTTGTTATCTAAAAACTCGGCATCGCGCTGAACTTTTTTATCGCCCCCCAATATCGCCAATATGTCTCACGCTTCAAACGAACTACTGAAGCTATCGACGCTTCTTCTCCATCAGGCATGATAATAAAATTTTTATCTATATTAAATGCTTTCATAAACTCCTGCATGTCTGCTAAATCTTTACTCCATTTCTTTTTAAGTTCACCTGAAGTATTACCAAAGAATGTGGTCATCACCTGGTCAACGGCTTCTTGATTCTGTTGTAAGATTTTTTGTGCTTTACCAATCGTTTTTATGGCATTATTAATACTTTTAGCTACATCTTTTTTCAAAGACGGTGCCATCCCCTGTTCATCCACTAAGGTGACCGGGTTATTTCTACACATGCGATAGAGATTTAAGCCATCCACCGTTCCAGCCGGATCAGCACTTAGCCAACGTCCCACCCAGGGTTGATAATAGCGATAACCATAATAGTAGAGCCCACTGACATCCAGCTCTTTGCCTGAATAACGAATGGTTTTATAATTGACTTCTAATTGACTGATAGCCAGCAATACCGAGGTACCACCATAGGCATAATACTCTTCCTGACTAATTAACAGACCATTGGCATCGACCTCTAACCGACTACTACCCAACTGGTCATCATAGCTGTAGCGCAGCTGATCATTATTGATCTCCGCCGGCTTGCCCATTTGCCAATGCAGCACCCGTACCTGAGCTCGCCCGGCCTCACCAATAAGCGTGATCTCCAGCAATTCTTTCACTATATTATTATTGCTGGTGGTGCGCAGTTCAGCACCGGGTAGATAAATCACTTGCTGAGACTGACTACTACCATTTTGCCTATCGGTGGTTTTTATTACTCGTTGGCTATTGCCATCATAACGGTACCATTCAATGTCCGTTGATTGTCCACTATGGCCTGCTAATGTGACTGTTAATAATTCCCCCCGCGGCGTCCAGCTCAGCCCTTGCCCGGATAACAATTGCTGCTGCTGCCCACCGGCGGTGAACAAATCGTCTACCTGGGTGGGATCTTCGGTTAAGGTACTTAATACCGCCCGATTAGTGCGATCGGATACGGTAATATTAACCGTGTAATTATTGTTACTCGCCGGCGCACTATGGCGTATCTGCGATAAATTACCGCCTAAGTCATAGGTGTAGCTGCGGGTATAATTGCTATAGGTATGACTATCAAGAGGGGATGCTGGCGGTAATTGTGGCGTTTGCTGACCAATATTGGCCATTTCTCGTCCGGTCGCTTCAACTAGGCGGTAGAGGCTATCATAGTAATAGTGATTTTCAGGCACAATTTTCTGATTACGCCAGAAGCGCGTTGCCTCAGCATCATTGCTAATGCGTAGCACATTGCCGACCGGATCATATTCATAACGTAAATCTTGTAATATTTTAGCCCCCGCCGGGTGGCCAGCTGGACGTTCGGTTTTTATATTGATTAACCGCTGCGTCTGGGGTTCATAAATATATGAAGTCACTATTCCATTGCCGTGCTCTTCGCGTAATTTCTGCCCATTGGCGGCATAAGTCAACGACTTAACAATTACCTGTTCACTGCTGTTTTTTAGCGTCAACCAGCTAGCCATCAACATACCGGCAACATCATAAGCCTGCCGCTGCATATTGCCCATCGCATCGGTACTTGTCAATATCGCACCGCTGGCATCAACGGTATAGTGATTAGCATAAACAGCCGGCGATAATAACGCATCCCAGGCGGACTCATCTTCTCCCTGCCAGTTAGCCGCAAAATCATCGGATAATAAACGGCGTGAAGTTGATAGCATGGCGCCAGTTAGCGCGATGCTATTCGTTTGCTCAAGCCCTGCGGTATCATAGTGACGAACACAGGCACCGACTAAATTCCAATCTTGCTCCGTTGGACTATTACCCGCCCAAACAAAGCGTTCGGTAATATGCTCCTCTGTGGTTTTCTGCTCAGTAATCGATAATAGCCGACCCAGTGAGCGATTATCCTCATATTGCCAGTGACATCTGTTCGCAGTCGCATTAACGGCGAAATAAGGGCGCTGAGCGATATCGTTCATTGTTATCGTCCTACCCGCATCCACACTCTCTACCGACAATACTTCACCACTAAGGGAGGTTAAGTAGCTAAAGTTGTCTTTGATGGTCTCATCGGTTTGCTGTTGTTGATATAACCGTGGATCAATACTGTGCGCCAAAAAACCCAGCGCATTATATTGATTTCGAGTGATAAGTTGTTCGGTGGTATCTGGCGTGTTTGGATGGCGAAGGTATTGAATTTGTCTGACCGGCTGACCGCGATTATCTTGCACTAAGATAGTGGGAGTATTGTTAAATAATGCTGTTTGCATACTGCCTCCTTTGGTTGTTGAGTATTATTTTTTTACTCAGTAAGTAGGAAAACGTATTTGTTAAATATATTCAATCGATATTTTTTTATTTACAAAAGCATGATTAGACAGATAACTCATTCTAGCCAACTAACGGAAAGTTATTTTCGCTATCATCACAAATAAAGAGCAAATTAACGATCAACTTAACAATAGACTTAATTAGCACTTAACCCTTTTTGCAAACATCTGTTTATTCAATTATGAAAAAACATGCTTTACCTGTTTTTCAACATAATAAATTAATCAATTGCTAGCACTCTAGAGGAAAATCACCAGAAATTAGATCAATTTCGTTGGCAGATAATTTAAATAAAAACGACAAAATCAAAAAAATAACCAATGTATTACAACTTAGAACATCGACTTATAGACGAGCGTTTAATGCTGTTAATTCGCCTGTTATAAACTTAGCCAATTATTATTAAGAATATTTTGATTTGGCAAATTTTTAAAATAAGTTTTTGTGATAGTGGTTATCACATCAGAATTTAACAAAAAAATTTTACCCTATTTAACCGTAAATTTTTTAAGAGTTTTTCCAACATATCGTTAACATCAGCCAAGCCGTTCATCTTCTTTTTTTCATCGCCATCGGTGACATAAAGTCGTTTGATTTTATAAAATTGCGTTATAAAGTATCTTTTTTATTTATATAAATTAATAAGTTACATGAACTATTGGGATAAATAAATGAAGATATCGAATAATAATTTCAACCATCATTATTATGTTGCAAAAGATGAAAAAAGTGATGGCAAAACCGTTGCTGATGAAAAAACTGACAATAATGATAAACCCCCTGACGATGAAAAAATAGATAACCGTAGTAGCCTTGATTATTTAATAAATAAGGATAGGGATAGAGCCAGAGCGCTGTTGAAACAACAAGACAAGCCAAAGATAAGAAACAAACGTAACAGCAATGACCCCAATATAATAACGGTAATAGCAAACAAACAACCTGAATGGCTTTCTAACAGAGAAAGTAGTTATGCATCTGATTCGCTCCAGCGAGCAATTGTTGCTAGCAAAATACAAGCTGAAAGATCAACATCAGCCGCCATAAATGACGATTTGGTTAAAATATTAACCAATGAGCAGCATGCACGCAGCCTACTAAAAAAAGCTAATTCACTCGCTATTATCGGCGGAGCAATAACGCCAGCAGGACAAATGGCGCCAGTGTTCTCTTCATCTGGCGCCGGGAGCTTGGTATTTAACAACAGCACCGGAGTTTCTTTAATTACTCAACTTAACCAGGCTGTGAATGCATTAACAACCATGGCTTCAGAGGTTGCCTTAAAGGCCATTTCTAAAGGTTTTGTCATTGCCTCAATTTTTTATTCACCCAAAGCCGGCGAAGGTAGTGATTTAGCGCAAGGTCGAACCCTGGAGCAATTTCTTTCATTGTCAGTGCCGGCAAAAACCATGGGACTAACCAACAAGCAAGCGTTGCAACAAGCGGCGAATACATCAGGTCAAATTGCCATGCCAATAAGAGGCAAACTTGTGGTAACAGATGATAAAATTAACGTCATGGTGATTAAGACTGATGAAATAAAACCAGTTACAGTCATTAATGCCATACAGGATGCAAAAACCGGATTATATATCCACTCACTACCTAAAAATAGTCATCAAACCTCTACTATTAATGTTGTCACGGCCCCCGCAAAAGAGTCGTTGCTAACAGGGCAGCCCCCCTTAATACCCACGCTGCCTGCTGTGCCAGTCACCGTCCGTAATAACCCAACCTCGTCGCAGTATGCGCCAATCCCGCTATCCGTAACAACTGAATTCCAGGATGTTATTTTGGTTTATCCTGAAGCGGCAAAAATGGAGCCGGTTTATATAACCTATGGCTCAAAAACTCAGAGCATGGTTGACCAAGCAGCACAACAATTAGATATCGCCAACAAATCCTTTGCGGCGATTGATAAGCAATATCAAGCTGAATTATCAGTTTTAAATAGATTACAGACAACGCCAGAAGGGTTAACACTCTCTGATCCAGCAAAATATCCATTGATATATCAGCAAACGGCTGAACAACGAAAAATGACAGATAGAGAAATTGCTGTCAGGGATATGTCATTGATTAAGGTTTTACAACAACAAGGAATAAAAGCTTATATCCTTGAAGCACTAAAAAAAGAATCTCAGCAAAAAACAATCCCGGGTTTGGCACCTATATTAGTCGCGGCGCTTTATGAAACATTAGGTCATCGTTTACTTGATGCAGATAAAAAAATAGCCCAACAGCAGAAAAAATTGCAGCCTCTAATGGCGAGCCGCAAAACGGCGGAAGAAAATAAAAAAGCCGCAGCAGGTAAAGTTGAAGCGGAAATCAAACGTCTTTTTGTCTCTGAGCAAAACCTTAAAAACGTCAATAATCGTTATTATCCCGCACCTGCAACTAAATTACTGGCAGATTATTTAGGTTTACAGGCAAGCCCTGCTAAAACCCCACTTGATGATGGCGTGAGTCAAAAACCCCGCTGGACAGACGCAACGGGGGAAACAATTTATGAGTGGAACTCTCTTAATGGCAGCCTGGAAACTTATAAGCCTGGTCATTGGGAGACAGAACTAGGTAAGGGAGGCAAGGAGGCGCGTGTCTGGGTAGTAGAAAGCGTTATTAACCCTGCCACCGGACTTTATGGCATTACCCTACCAGATAAAGACGGTAAACAAGGCAGAACAGTTTTAATCAGTCCGCTAAAAGCACCGGGTGCCGATGGTCTGGGGCATTTACTGCACCCTGAAAAACAGCAAATTATTATCCTTAATACTGGCAATAACGAACCGATTAAAACACCTATTGTCCGGGTCTACCCCAACCCTATCCAACCTGATATTGATGCTCAGATAGCGGTTCCACCGCTGGAAACAAACTACCAACCGCTTTATGTGATGTTTAATTCTCCATTAGATATCTTCCCATTTACACGAAAACAATTAGATAAAAAATTTAAGCATGCAAGTGATTTTGGTATTAATGACACCCAAAAGAATAGCGAAACCTTAACTAAATATCGTGACGCAATTGCAGCCCATTTAAATGACAAAGATACAATAGAAAAAGGCACTTATCCAAGAGAGAAAGATTCAAAAGTATTTTTTAATCAAAGAACTCATAATGTTGTAATCCTTGACAAAGATGGGTTATTTGTGTCTGGATGGAAACTTTCAGTTGGTGAGCCACAATTTAATAATTATATTGAAAAAGGGGTTTTGCAATGAGTATGAAACTAATCTCTTTAGCTATACATTTTATTGAATCTAAAATTAGCGAAGATGATTTTGTTGATAAATATATGGAACAATGGAAAAAAGAAAGAGATTCTGGCATTTCAAAAAAAGACCCAGATAAATTATCGGAATGTTGCTCTAGTGTTTTTATTTTAGCTGATTGTTATGATCCCGATCCTGATAGAAGAGAAAGTGAGTTAGATTCCGATGGATTAAAGAGAGAGGTTAAGGAAACATTGGAGAAATTTAATTTCATTTAAATAATTTATATACAACTAAGGCTGAAGAGGCATTTCACAAAGCAGAGTAAAGTAAGTAGTGTTAGATCTTGAAGGTATTTATAGCAGGCAATAGGCAGGAGGTAAGCGGTAATTGGTTAAATCAAGCAGGAGCAGAACTTGGTGCTCCAATACCCCGTCAGATTGCTGATAAGTTAAGAGGGAAAAAATTTGCCAGTTTCGATCAATTCCGGCAGGCTTTTTGGCAAGAAGTGGCTAAAGATAATGAGTTGAGTAGGCAGTTTAATAAAGCTAACTTAAGAGATATTAGTAACGGATTATCTGCTTATCCTCCAGTAACAGAACAAGTTGGAGGCAGAAAGAAATATGAAATTCATCACGTAAAACCAATTAGTCAAAACGGTGCTATTTATGATATAGATAATCTGCGAGTTTTAACACCAAAACGGCATATAGAAATCCATTCCAAAAAAGGGGATAAATAACATGGAACTTAAGAACAAGCTTGAAGAATATACAGAACATGAGTTCTTAACCTTGTTAATTGCCATTTTTGATGGGAAATACTCATCAGAAGAAGAACATGATGCCATAGTAAATAATATTATTAGTACTTCTGAGCATCCTAAAGGAACGGATATCATTTATTATCCGGAAGATGGTATAGAAGATAGTCCTCAGGGTGTTTTAAAAACAATAAAAGATTGGCGAGCTAAAAACGGTAAACCGGGTTTTAAGCCAGAATAAAGACAATCTGCATTTCTGTTACTGAAAATCACAAAACTCCAGTAACAGTAATACTTCATTGGCATTTTAAGCCGGAACTGCTGAAATTTCCGGCTTAGTCCAGACCATGATAAAATTTATTATTTAAATATAAAAATCGCACTAAAAATTATATTACAGCTTGTTTTAACCTTACATGTTAATTATCAAGCACTTTATAAACTGTTGATGGCACAATTTTTAATTGACGGGCAATCGCCGTTGCTCCCATTTCCTGAGAACGCAGTTGACTAATTTTCCCTCGATCAAAACTGCGTATAAGTCCAAATCGAACAGCTTTTAAAGCACCGGGTGCCGATGGCCTGGGGCATTTACTGCACCCTGAAAAACAACAGGTGGTGATACTTAACACCGGTAACAACCAACCTATCAAAACCCCTATTGTCAGGGTTTATCCTAACCTCATTCCGCCTGATATCGAAACACCGGTAACCGTGCCTCCCCTTGAAAACGGTTATCAACCCCTTTATGTGATGTTTAATAATCCTCGTCACCTGCCTGGAGTGGTAACAGGCAATGGGCAGGAGGTAACGGGTAATTGGTTAAATCAAGCAGGAGCAGAACTTGGTGCTCCAATACCCCGTCAGATTGCTGATAAGTTAAGAGGGAAAAAATTTGCCAGTTTCGATCAATTCCGGCAGGCTTTTTGGCAAGAAGTGGCTAAAGATAATGAGTTGAGTAGACAATTTGGAGCCGCTAATTTAGGGAATATAATAAACGGAAAAGCGCCATCACCAAGAGAAATTGACCAAATAGGTGGAAGAGTTAAATACGAATTACATCATATAAACTATATCAAAAATGGGGGCGAAGTATATAATATCGATAATTTAAGTATAGTAACTCCTAAGCGTCATATTGATATCCATAAAGAAGGTAAATGAGATGGAAAAAAAAACCATTTCTGACTACACAGAGAAAGAGTTTCTAGAATTAGTCAGGAAATTATTTAATGTGGACAACACGTCAGAATCAGAGGATATAAAAAATCTTCTTGAATTTAAAAGGCTAAGTCAACATCCAGATGGTTCTGATCTTATCTACTATCCTAAAACAAACAGGGAAGATAGCCCGGAAGGAGTTGTTAAGGAAGTTAAGGAGTGGCGAGAAAAAAACGGAAAACCAGGATTTAAGCCTGAATGAAGACAATCTGCATTGCTGTTACTGAAAATCACAAAACTCCAGTAACAGCAATACTTAATTAGCAGTCTAAGCCGGAACTGGTGAAATTTCCGGCTTAGTCCAGACCATAATAAAATTTATTATTTTAAATATAAAAATATTACCAAAATTTATATTACAGGTTACAGGTTACTTCAATCTTACAGGTTAATTAATCATCATCTTATAACCCTTATCCATGCACTTTTTAATTGACGGGCAATCGCCGTTGCTCCCATTCCCTGAGAACGCAGTTGCCTAATTTTCCCCCGATCAAAACTGCACATACGTCCAGATTGAACAGCTTTTAAAGCCCGAGTCCGATGGTCTGGGACATTTACTTGAGTCCTAAAAGCAATAAATTGTGACACTGTTGCAAAGCTTGTTAAGAGATATCAATGAATTATGAGTTGCAATTTGCAGCCTATGCTTTAGAAAATTGGCATTGCAAATAAAGTACATATATCTGTACTTATGTTGACTGTTGGTTAATCATTATTCAATGATTTGTTCTGACCTAGCAATCAAGCAGTCATAATGAAAACAGTCAATTATACCGATGCAAGACAAAACTTAACCTCTATCATGAATGAAGCAATAGATGATCGGATCCCAATTTTAATCACTAGACAAAAAGGGATTCCTTGCGTTTTGTTATCCCTTGATGAATACCAATCTTTAGAAGAGACGGCCTACTTGCTGCGCTCGCCAGCTAATGCTCGTCATCTATTGGATTCAATTGATGAACTCAATGCCGGTAAAGGAATTGAAAGAGATATTCAGGAATGAAATTAATATTTACCGAACAATCATGGAACGATTACCTTTATTGGCAGCAGATAGATAAAAAGATAATTAAACGTATTAATGAATTAATTAAAGATATTAAAAGAGAACCTTTTTCTGGTATAGGTAAGCCAGAGCCTTTAAAACACAATTTAACCGCTTTTTGGTCGCGCAGAATAACTGAGGAACATCGTTTAATTTACCGGTTAACAGATAAGGGCTTAGAGATAGCTTCATGTCGTTATTACTATAATTAATACAATTGAGGGAAGTGTTAAGTGTTATTTAGCATGTAACCTTGAGCCGCTTTAAGCAATTTATTATTTGCTTTGGGCGGATTATCTAATGCCTAAATTAATCCGTTTGCTCCAGCCATCGATATAGGTGACGTTTTAGGGCACTGTTGCAACAGTGCCTCATTGTCGGTGCTATTGCAAAAATATCTTACCATTGCATTAACCAATATAGGCTAACCCCTTCATATATGGCCGCAAAACTTCAGGCACTTCGATTCGTCCATCAGCTTGCTGATAATTTTCCATAACAGCGACCAAGGTACGACCAACCGCCAAACCTGAGCCATTTAAGGTATGCAGCAACTGCGGTTTTTTATCCTCTTTATGACGGAAACGTGCTTGCATGCGCCGCGCCTGAAAATCCCAGGTATTTGAGCAAGAAGAGATTTCGCGATAAGTATTTTGTGCCGGCAGCCATACTTCCAGATCGTAGGTTTTACAAGCGGCAAATCCCATATCGCCCGTGCATAAAATAATTTTACGGTATGGTAATTTTAATAGTTGCAAGACTTTTTCTGCATGGCCGGTTAATTCTTCCAGTGCAGCCATCGATTTGTCTGGCTCTACTATCTGTACTAACTCAACTTTATCAAATTGGTGCATCCGGATCAGACCACGGGTATCGCGGCCATAAGAGCCCGCTTCAGAACGAAAACAGGGAGTATGCGCCGTCAGGCGGATCGGCAACCTCTCCGCCGCTATAATCTCATCGCGGACTAAATTAGTTACTGGCACTTCAGCGGTTGGGATCAACGCATATTGTTGATTTGATGCTTGCTCTGCCAGCGGTTTAGTATGAAAAAGATCTTCGCTAAATTTTGGTAACTGACCAGTACCATAAAGGGTGGCATGATTAACTAAATAGGGAACATAAGTTTCTGTATAACCATGTTGTTCGGTATGTAAATCCAACATGAATTGTGCCAATGCCCGATGTAAACGCGCAATCTGGCCTTTCATAACCACAAAACGGGAACCGGTAATTTTTACCGCAGCGGGAAAATCCAGTCCATCAGTTAATTCACCTAATGCCACATGATCTTTGATGGCAAAATCATACTGGCGCGGTTCACCCCAACGGCTTATTTCAACATTATCGGTTTCATCTTTACCGTCTGGTACACTTTCATCGGATAAATTGGGTAACGTTAAGGCAATATTGCGGATCTCATCTTGGATTTGCGTTAGCTTATTTTTAGTGTTATCCAGCTCTTCAGCCAACTGGTTAACTTCCTTACGTAAAGCGTCAACATCTTCACCACGTGCTTTTGCTGCACCGATAGTTTTCGAGCGGGAGTTTCGTTCTGCCTGCAAGGTTTCCGTTTTAATTTGTAAATCTTTGCGTTCTTGCTCTAGTTTACGCAACTTATCTACATCAAGAATAAATCCCCTACGAGCCAGTTTTTCAGCAACTACGTCTAGCTCATTACGCAGTAAATTTGGATCGAGCATGCTTAACCTGTAAAATTATTATTGTTTAAAAATAAAAACTACCTGTCAGTATTCTCTGATGGTTAATAGTTTCTTAGTCTGATTTGGCTACCTTACCCCATTGAGATTTTTAACGATAGCGTTTTATTGAGCTATTTTGATCCAATTCTGCCAGCCAGGATAATTTTTCGCCAATTTTGCCTTCTAACCCACGATTTGATGGAGAATAATAACGTGTTCCTTGCATCTGTGCTGGAAAGTAATTTTCACCAGCCGCATAAGCATTAGGTTCATCGTGAGCATAGCGATATTCTTGCCCTAAGCCCATCTCTTTCATTAATTTAGTCGGTGCATTGCGTAAATGGCTGGGAACATCATAATCTGGCTTCTGTTGTGCATCAGTTATGGCGGCCTGAAAAGCATTATAAACCGCATTACTTTTAGCGGCACAAGCTAAATAGACAATCGCTTGGGCAATGGCACGCTCGCCTTCTGCTGGGCCAACACGCGTAAAACAATCCCACGCTGCTATCGCAACTTGCATCGCTCTTGGGTCGGCATTACCGATATCTTCAGAGGCGATGGCCAGCAGGCGACGAGCAACATATAACGGATCGCCACCCGCAGTGATAATGCGGGCATACCAATAAAGCGCTGCATCTGGGGCAGAGCCACGGACCGATTTATGTAAGGCTGAAATTAGATCATAATAACGATCACCTTTGTTATCAAAACGCGCGCTTCTTTCACCACTTACATCTTTTAGTAAGTTTACGGCTAATATTCGCTGATCTTTATCATCGATTTCAGCCATATCGACCATCATTTCCAGTAAATTTAATGCTCGTCTGGCATCACCATTGACTAACTGAGCGATCATGTCACGGGTATCATCGGGTAAAATAATTTTCTGACCACCATAACCACGTTGACTATCCGCCATTGCCTGCTGTAAAACCATGGCAATTTCTTCATTAGCTAATGATTTCAGTAGATAAACACGCGCACGTGAAAGTAAGGCTGAGTTGAGTTCAAAAGAAGGGTTTTCGGTCGTGGCACCAATAAAAGTTACCGTACCATCTTCTATATGAGGTAAAAAAGCATCTTGTTGACTTTTATTGAAACGATGAACTTCATCAACAAATAAAATCGTTCTGCGCCCTAATTGCCGATTTTGGCGAGCGATTTCAATCGACTCACGGATCTCTTTGATACCTGATGTTACTGCGGAGATCTTTTCAATCGCTGCATCCGCATAGTGACCAATAATTTCAGCCAGGGTCGTTTTCCCAGTACCGGGTGGCCCCCACAAAATCATGGAATGCAGTTGACCGGCACGAATAGCACGCGCGAGTGGCTTGTTGTTAGCTAATAAATGTTGCTGACCAATATATTGCTCTAAGTTGATTGGCCGCATTTTTGCGGCCAATGGTTGAAATTCATTCGATGAAAAATCAAGTGGCAAATTACTCACCTCACCCCCTAGATCTCTGATCATCAAGGGTTACACCTTGTGGCGGCACAAATTTAAATTTATCGTCATCAACATGACTATTTTGCTGACCCTTGAGTTGATATGAACTCATCTGGCCATCTTGCTCTACCGCAGTAAACTGTTGAATAGTACCATCAGGCTGGACAGTAATGGAAAAATGTTTCAGATTTCCCTTATTTTTTGTCGCAGTTAGCAGGAAATCATCACCATTTTGGCTAATGTGATAACGTTTCCAATCCTGTGGATCGTTACGGGTGATCAACATAAACGGCGTATCGGTCGTTGCCTCACTCAATAAAGTTACCGTAACTTGCTCAACGAAAGGATTATAGAACCAAAGATTAGTACCATCAGAAACTAACCAACTTTCATCCGGTGATACCATATGCCAGTTAAATAAATTTGGCCGCTTGATCCAGAGCTGACCTTCACCTTGCTGTATTAAATCACCGTCAATGCTGGTTACCTTTTGTGCAAAATTAGCATGAAAACTATTTATTTTATTTAGGCGCATTTGCAGTTCTGCAGCCGCATCCGCCCATACCTGGCTAATATGAAAACTTATTGCTAACAACCCTAACATTATCAGTTTTTTCATCAAGTCATGACCTTTACATTCATCATATTTATTTGTTTTGAGCGAATATTTTCCATTAATATTCTGCTGGTGGTGGTGTTAAAACTTCGCGATTACCATTGTGACCTGGCTCACTAACAACCCCCCGAGCCTCCATCTGCTCAACAATTCTAGCCGCTCGATTATAACCAATACGAAATTGTCGCTGCACGCCCGATATAGAGACTCGCTGCTTTTCCGTCACAAACTCAACCGCTTGATCAAACAGGGGATCTAGCTCTTCATCACCATCATAACCATTACCACCTTCACCCTCTTCACCGCCCTTAGTAATATTATCAATATATTCAGGCTTACCTCTTGCTTGCCAATCTTTAACCACATCATGCACTTCCTGATCGCGAACAAAAGCACCATGAACACGAATTGGAATAGAGGAGTTAGGCGGTAAGTAAAGCATATCGCCCATGCCTAACAAAGATTCGGCGCCACCTTGATCAAGGATGGTGCGAGAATCTATCTTACTTGATACAGTAAACGCAATCCGAGTCGGTACGTTAGCCTTAATTAAACCGGTAATAATATCAACGGATGGCCGCTGAGTCGCCAAGACTAGATGAATACCGGCCGCTCGCGCCTTTTGCGCCAAACGCGCAATTAACTCTTCGACTTTTTTGCCAGCGGTCATCATCAGATCAGCAAATTCATCGACCATAACAACAATATAAGGCTCTTTCTTCAATACTGGATGGCTACTATCCATACTATCGCCTGGTTTCCAAAATGGATCAGGTATTGGGCGTCCCATGCGTTCAGCGGCATTAATTTTATCGTTATAGCCCGCCAGATTTCTTACGCCTAACCTAGACATAAGTTTGTAGCGACGTTCCATTTCATTAACACACCAACGCAGTGCATTCGCCGCATCTTTCATATCGGTGACAACTTCGGTCAGCAAATGCGGAATTCCTTCATAAATAGAAAGTTCCAACATCTTAGGATCGATCATGATAAAACGGACATCCTCAGGTTTTGCTTTATACAAGATACTGAGGATCATGGCATTAACCCCAACTGATTTACCCGAACCGGTGGTACCGGCAACTAACAAATGCGGCATTTTTTCTAAATCAGCAATAACGGGTTCACCTTCAATATCTTTACCTAATACAATGGTTAATGGTGATGAGTTACGGCGAAATTTATCACAATCAAGTACTTCACGTAGATACACTGTCTGGCGCTTTTTATTGGGTAGTTCTAAACCGACATAAGGTTTACCCGGTATCACCTCTACAATACGTACCGCAGTTGCCGATAAAGAACGGGCTAAATCTCTTGATAAGTTAGAAATACGTGCGGCCTTCACGCCAGGGGCTAAGTCCAACTCAAAGCGCGTAATAACAGGCCCAGGTGAAAAGCCAACCACTTCCGCTTTTACCCGATAATCGCTTAAACGCGCTTCAATTAAACGGGATGTCTGTTCCAACGCAAACATATCAACCGGTTCGTTGTGGTTTGGTGGGCTGGCAAGCAGATCTAATGAAGGCATTGGCGTCGTGGGTTTTGGTAATGGTTGATCATTACGTACCAGAAAAGGATGAAAAAGACTTCCCTGCTCAGGCAATGTCTGCGCTAGCTGTTGCTTTTTATCTTCAGGCGCTAATGATGTTTCACTGAAATCTTTTGCTACTTGCTCTTGCGATATCGCTTCGTCTTCTGCCAAAGGCCATTTATGCTCAATGTGCGGTTGGTTTTCAACTAACGCGTTTAATTCTATTTCATCTGATGTAATAGGTTTGTCGTCCACATCAATGTTATCTGTTAGCTGATTAAGATTATTAGTTATATTGGTGTTATAACGCTCGTTTTGCTGCTGCAAAAACTGATCACGTAATTTTTCTTCATTCCAATTATCAATACTAAACTCAGCGCCATCAGGCTGGGTCGCGTGATTTTGAAAAGCTTTTTGCTCTGCATCCAATTCCTGCTCTTTTTGTGTCGTTAGACGATTACCATAAAGCTCGCGCCTTGTTGGTAAACGAACAGGATTAGGGCGCGGAAATTCGGGGCCAATACCTTTTTTAATTTGTGATTTTACCGGCGTGAAGGCAGTACTGGCGTCAGTTTCCGCATCTATTTTGGTTACTGGGGAAATTAAGGGTTCAGCCAGATCAGCCACTTCTTTTTGCAAGCCAACTTTAGAAACGTGATTAGGATCTATCCGTTGATTGAGATCAACTTCATCATCCATTGGAACGGAGATATTTGACGGTTTGCTAAAAATATCTTCGTCATATTTGTCCAATGTTTCTGCCTGAATATCAAGGGCAACTTTGGCTTCATCTGGCGTCAAAAACTGTACTTTATCTGGATACAATTGATCGTTTTTATTATTACTCAATCCTTCTTTCGCTAACTGTTTAATTGGCGCAGTTGAAAAAAGCACATCATCAGGATCAATATAATCTGCTGTGTCTGATGTACCATCGTATAATTTAGCCGGATGAGGTGAGACATAAGATTCTGTTGCTTGATGCTTGTTGTTACTACGATTACGATTAGTAATAAGCGTTATTGCCGCTAAAACTAGTGCACCAATCTTTTCCGCAATCGTTAACCATGACCAACCCGTAAATAAGGTGAAACTAATCGCCCAAATACAAAGTAGCGTTAACGTGGTTCCTAAAATATTAAACCAAGGTAGAATGGCATTACTAAAAACACTACCAATAATGCCACCGGAGGAAAAATTAGGTAAATCATCAATATTAAGTGCTGCCAGGGCACACGAGGTAATTATTAACGCTAACCCACCGATCAGGCGTAAAGAAAGAACAAAAAAATCCAGACAATCCTGGTTATCGATATCTTTAAATACATTCCAACATCCTAACAACATGACTAATGGTATAGCGTAGGCTAAGATGCCGAAAACAGAGAAAAGAATATCTGCTGACCATGCACCAATGCCGCCAGCTAAATTTTTAATCGGTTCATTCCAAGTTGTCTGTGACCAGCTAGGATCGGAAGGATGAAAACTTATCAGAGCCACCAGCAAAAAAATCGCCCAGATAGTAATTATCAGTAAAATAACCTCTGTCAGTATCTTGCCATTACTGATCTTTTTTAACTTAATGTTTTTGTCTTCTGTATATTCCTGGCCCAAAACTAACACTCCAGGTTTTTCCTGTTGATTGAAAGGAACAACGCTGAGTAATGCTCAGCGTTGAAACTGTATGCATAAACAGGAGTGTACCTAACTTTTTCCGGTTTTGCATCTATTTGATTAACGTGTCTTAATGACCAAACGATTACTCTGTTTCACCTCTTCCATTACTACATAAGTCCGCGTGTCATTGACACCAGGAAGGCGAAGCAAAGTTTCGCCTAACAATTTGCGATAGGCAGACATATCAGGAACCCGTGTTTTAAGTAAATAATCAAAATCTCCAGAGACTAAATGACATTCCTGAATTCCCTCCAGTTTTTGCACAACGGCATTAAACTGTTCAAAAACATCTGCAGCACCACGGTTCAAGGTGATCTCAACAAAAACCAATAAAGATGCATCGAGATAGTGTGGATTTAATAAAGCAGTATAACCAGAAATAAAACCTTGACGTTCCAAACGACGCACACGTTCCAAACAAGGGGTCGGCGATAACCCTACTCTCTTAGAAAGCTCTACATTAGAAATACGACCATCCTTTTGCAATTCATTAAGTATGTTCCTGTCGATACGATCAAGATCTTTTCCTGGACGCTTTTTGTTATCAATCATTTCGTTATCTCTCTTTTATCTATTTTTTTATACCCATTACATTCCCTATTTTCTTTTCTTATTATTGAATTGGAAAAGATGCAATAAGGTTAAACTCCGCCTGACCATTAGTATTTGTAGTATAATTCATCTTGTAGATAAATCATCTGGTTAGTTTTCAATTTGATAATGAAAAGTAGGATATTTATCTATTTGTTTAAATGATGTTCAATTTCAATTAATCAAATGAGGTAATTAATCCTATAAGATGTTTTCTCAAATACACAACCGATTGTCAAAGATTATGAATAAAAATCAGAACATCATAAGGAAATGAATTTATTATTAACTAATTGTCAATAAGACATCAGAAAAATTCTCACTTTAAAACGTTATTTCACCAAAAATAATCTTTTTTCATAACTCGCCTTAATAAATAAAATGTTAAAACAAGTCAACAAAGAATGATTATTCCTTATCATCTTTTCATTCAATTTACTTTTTTTAATTTTCCTAATCTCCTACAATCGCCACATTAAATAGATATTCTTACAAATGGAGCCGCCATGAACACCAACAAGCATAGTAAGGTTATTATTCTGGGATCTGGCCCAGCTGGCTATACGGCAGCTATTTATGCCGCCCGAGCAAACTTAAATCCGGTTTTAATTACCGGCATGCAACCAGGAGGGCAGTTAACCACCACCACCGTAGTTGAAAATTGGCCAGGCGATCATACCGAGTTAATGGGGCCGGTATTGATGGAACGGATGCTGCAACATACTAAAAAATTTACTGCAGAAGAAAATATTATTAATGATCACATTTATGCGGTTGATCTGCAGCAACGGCCGTTCCAACTCACGGGTGATGACGGAATCTATAGCTGTGATGCGCTTATTATCGCTACCGGCGCCTCAGCTCGCTATCTGGGTTTACCTTCTGAAGAAGCCTTTAAAGGTCGTGGCGTTTCAGCCTGCGCCACCTGCGATGGTTTTTTCTATCGCAAGCAAAAAGTGGCAGTAGTAGGTGGTGGAAATACTGCTATTGAAGAAGCACTTTACCTATCCAATATCGCCGCAGAAGTGCATGTAATTCATCGACGTGACACGTTTCGTGCCGAAAAAATTCTCATCCAACGGATGATGGAAAAAGTAAAAACTGGCCATATTGTGTTACATACCAATTTTACCCTTGATGAAGTCTTAGGTGACAATAGTGGTGTTACTGGCATCAATTTACGTTCAACCCAAAATGACAATGTCGAGATGCTTGCCGTGACTGGCGTGTTTATCGCTATTGGCCATACGCCGAATACAAGTATCTTTACCGATCAATTAGCGTTAGAAAATGGCTACATTCAAGTGCAATCTGGCACTAAAGGCAATGCAACTCAAACCTCAGTTGAAGGGGTTTTCGCTGCTGGTGATGTCATGGATTATGTCTACCGTCAAGCCATTACCTCCGCAGGTACAGGTTGTATGGCAGCCCTTGACGCCGAACGTTATTTAGATGCGCTATACCGTAAATAAATGTTACAAATTATAATAATCTTATGAATTTCTATAACAGGCGCTGTCGAAATAGCGCCTTTTTATCTGTAATATACCTATAAAAGTTGATATTAGATAAAATTAAAATCAATCCGTTGTCCTAATTAACTTATCACCGGTATATAAAATTATCATTATGGATAAACAAAAACAAACTGAGTTGGTTAAATGGTTGAAGCAACAATCAGCACCAGCAAAACACTGGCTACGCTTATCCATGTTACTGGGAGTTATTAGTGGCCTACTTATCGTTACGCAAGCCTGGCTTTTAGCTACCATTTTACAAGCATTGATTATCGATAATCTTCCTCGAGAACAGTTGCTAGTTCAATTTGTATTACTCGTTTGTGTATTTACTTTAAGAGCGATAATTAATTTTATACGGGAAAGTGTTGGATTTGTTTGTGGCAAAATTGTTCGCCAGCAGATCCGTAGCAGAGTACTAAATAAACTTGACCAATTAGGGCCGGTTTGGGTTAAAAATAAACCCGCTGGAAGTTGGGCAACGATCATTTTAGAACAAATTGAGGACATACAGGATTATTATGCTCGCTATTTACCGCAAATCTATTTAGCCGCTATGATCCCGATTATCATTCTGATTGCGATTTTCCCGATTAACTGGGCTGCTGGCATAATTTTATTTATCACCGCACCTTTAATCCCTTTATTTATGATATTGGTGGGAATGGGTGCCGCTGATGTTAATCGGCGAAATTTTGTGGCGTTAGCCAGATTAAGCGGCAGATTCCTCGATCGTTTACGTGGACTTGATACCTTACGACTTTTTTTCCGTGCCAGCAAAGAAGTAAAAGATATTGAACAAGCGACTGAAGAATTTCGCCAAAGAACGATGGAAGTCTTACGTATGGCCTTTCTCTCTTCGGCAGTGTTAGAATTCTTCGCATCAATTTCCATTGCCATTGTCGCAGTTTATTTTGGTTTTTCTTATTTAGGGGAATTACATTTTGGTAATTATGGCATACCAGTTACCCTTTTTGCCGGCTTTTTGGCCTTGATACTCGCGCCGGAATTTTTTCAGCCACTACGTGATTTAGGCACTTATTATCATGCTAAAGCACAAGCAGTAGGTGCAGCAGAATCTTTATTTACATTATTAGCCAGCATAGAACAACCATCAATACAACCACAAAATAATCAGCTAATTGCGCCGGGTCAACCATTCACTATTACTGCACAACAGCTAGAAATTTTTTCTCATGACAATGTACGCTTAGCTGGCCCGTTAAATTTCACCCTATCGCCAAACCAGCGGATCGCTGTAGTCGGCCAAAGCGGGGCTGGTAAAAGTTCATTGTTAAATGTGCTACTCGGTTTTTTACCTTATCGTGGCTCGCTAATGGTTAATGGAATTGAACTTAGGGATCTCGATATGACTGATTGGCGCAAACAACTTAGCTGGGTTGGTCAAAACCCCCATTTACCTGCACAAACTATTATTGACAATATATGCCTCTATTCAACTAAAGCTTCCGCAGCAGCCATTAATACTGCGATGGAAAATGCTTATGTAACTGAGTTTACCAACTATTTACCCGCAGG
Source organism: Arsenophonus sp. aPb (assembly GCF_029873475.1). Classification (NCBI taxonomy): domain Bacteria; kingdom Pseudomonadati; phylum Pseudomonadota; class Gammaproteobacteria; order Enterobacterales; family Morganellaceae; genus Arsenophonus; species Arsenophonus sp. aPb. Next base: position 1,152,925 of record NZ_CP123499.1, on the reverse strand, counting down.
TGTTAATACCCAAATTGGCGAAAATGCCACTCGCTTGTCCGTTGGACAAGCGCAACGAATTGCTGTCGCGCGCGCGTTATTAAACCCTTGTCATTTACTTTTACTGGATGAGCCTGCAGCAAGCCTTGATATGCAAAGTGAGCAACGTGTGATGACAGCGCTCAATACAGCTTCTACTAAACAAACCACTTTGCTGGTTACCCATTTGCTAGAAGAAGCTGCTACTTACGACCAAATATGGGTCATGGCAAATGGTTTAATTATTGAACAAGGCACTTATAATGAGCTAAGACAAACTAAAGGGGCTTTTAGCCGCCTGCTAACTTATCGCGCAGAGGAGATATAATATGCGTGTACTACTCCCTTTTCTTGCGCTATATCGACGTCATTGGTTGCTGCTTAATCTTGGTATTTTATTAACCATTATCGCGGTACTGGCGAGTATTAGCCTACTGACTTTATCAGGTTGGTTTTTAGCCGGAACGGCACTCGCTGGCACTGCCGGGCTTTATACTTTTAATTATATGCTACCAGCAGCAGGGGTTCGTGGTTCAGCCATTATTCGCACGGCCAGCCGTTACGCTGAACGATTAGTTAACCATGATGCGACTTTTCGTGTCTTAGCCCATTTAAGAGTATTTACATTTCAAAAACTATTTCCACTATCTCCCGGCGCTATCGCGCACTATCGCCAAGGAGATATTCTTAATTGTCTGGTCGCTGATGTCGAAAGCCTTGATCATTTGTATCTACGAGTGCTTTCTCCAATATTTGCTGCTTTAGTTATTACTATTTTGCTCACCTTGTCATTAAGTACATTAGACTTACTTCTTGCCCTTACTTTGGGCACTATTATGCTCTGTTTGCTGATTACTTTACCCTTTTTCTTTTATCAGGCGGGAAAATCTATTGGACACGATCTCACTATATTTCGCAGTCAATATCGTGCTCATTTAATTAATATTATCCAGGCACAAGCAGAGCTAACTGTTTTTGGCGCATTACCTCGCTTTCGGCAAGTATTAACAAATCTAGAATTCAGCTGGCTAAAACGCCAGCAGCAACAATCTAACTTAACCGCGCTATCACAATCTATTGTGATTTTAATCTCCGGCCTTACTGCAACCCTACTAATGTGGCTGGCAGCAACCGGTGTGGGTGAGCAGCATAAACCTGGTGCACTTATTGCCCTGTTCGTTTTTTGTACCTTAGCAGCATTTGAAGTTCTTGGACCAGTAGCTGTTGCATTTCAATATTTAGGACAAGTCGTCACTTCTGCAAATCGCTTAATGGAGTTAATTAATCAACAACCGGCAGTGACATTTCCGACTTCAGGCATAACGGCGAGTAATAAAGTTGAGATCAAATTGCAAAATGTGCATTTCAGTTATCCTCAACAACCGCAACCGACACTACAAAATATCTGTTTGACACTCAATGCAGGTGAACATATTGCGCTACTAGGTAAAACCGGTTGTGGTAAATCCACGCTGTTACAATTATTAACGCGTGCATGGGATGTTAGTTCAGGCCAGATCTTGATAAATGGCCAGCCAATTAATCACTATAATGAGAAAACATTACGTAAATTAATGGCGGTAGTACCACAGCGAACCCATATTTTTAGTGATACCTTACGTAATAATCTGTTAATAGCGAAAGATGATGCAAGTGATACTTTACTGACAAAAGTATTAGAACAAGTCGGTTTAGATAGCCTAATTAAAAATCAAGGGCTGGATAGTTGGATCGGTGAAGGTGGTCGACAGCTTTCAGGCGGTGAACAACGGCGATTAGGTATCGCAAGAGCCCTACTTTATGATGCGCCAGTCATTTTATTAGATGAGCCGACCGAAGGATTAGATGCAAAAACTGAAAAACAGATCCTAATTCAGTTGCAGCAGCACTGTTGCGACAAAACTTTATTAGTTATTACCCATCGCTTACAAGGACTGGAAAAAATGGATCAAATATATGTGATGGATGATGGGAAAATTATTGAGCAAGCTACCCATGAAGAATTATTACAATTGCAAGGGCGCTATTTTCAATATTACCAAGCCAGAATAGTACTAACATAATCACAAAATTCGTTAATAGGATGGTTATATGTTTCAGCTTGATAAGGGATCTTATCTCTTTCCAGCGCCAGAATATGCTCTATCTGACCCCAATGGTTTACTCGCCATTGGCGGTGATCTGGCGGTCGGTAGATTACAAGCTGCCTATTATGAAGGGATTTTCCCTTGGTTTAATCCAACGGAAATTCCATTGTGGTGGTCGCCAGATCCACGTGCAGTGCTCTTGCCAGCAGAAATACACATTAGCCGAACAACCAAAAAAAGAATGCGAAAAACGCCGTATGTCATTACGCTAAATCATGACTTTGAACAAGTTATCGCCGGCTGCGCACAACGGCAAGAAGGAACCTGGATCACCCATCAAATAATAGAAGCATATACTGCTTTGCATCAACTAGGTGTTGCGCATTCCGTCGAAGTTTGGCACAACACAAAATTAATTGGTGGACTATATGGTGTTAATGTTGGTAAAATTTTTTGTGGTGAATCGATGTTTAGCCGTGTTAGTGATGGTTCTAAATATGCACTTATTGCTTTTTATCACCATTTCCTGCGTTTCGGTGGTAAACTGTTTGATTGCCAAATAATTAATGCATATACCGCCTCTTTAGGTGTGAGAGAGATCCCTCGGGTACAATTTTTAAATTATCTCTATCAATATCGCGACCAACCTCTTGATAAAGCATGTTGGCTAAAGCAAACAATAACTTTACCTAATACAGAAGAAACTAATCATTTCGGATGATTAACTGAAAAGTACTTTTTGCCTAAAGAGAGATAACAGATAGCTGATTAAATACTAATTTGAAGATATAGGTAGCAGAATAATTCATGCTATTGCAAACTAAGTTAGATAGTTTGCTATTACATTGTTGCATTTTATTTTTTTATCGTTCGCGTTGTTCAAATCGTATACTTGTTGTATATTTTTGTACTATTAAGCTTTAATGGCGTAATTTTCATCTCTTGATAAAAAGTAAAAGTGACTTTAAACTCTACACTCCTTTACATAAGGAGGGTTTTTCGGCATTATCTTGCCCGTAGTAAAAAACTTGGTGATTAACTTAGAGGATTAGATGGCCAAAGAAGACAATATTGAAATGCAAGGTACAGTACTAGATACTCTGCCCAATACCATGTTCCATGTTGAACTAGAAAATGGACACGTAGTTACTGCGCATATTTCTGGCAAAATGCGTAAACATTATATCCGGATTCTGACGGGCGACAAAGTGACTGTCGAGTTAACACCTTATGATCTGAGTAAAGGCCGCATCATCTTTCGTAGCCGTTGATCGCTTCTTATCTCAAGCTCTTGCCATAGACGATTGGAATATCGTCTATGGTTATAAACTATCTGTAATTAAATTACTGCATCCTCTGGTTTAGTTTTGTGCATACCTTCGAAATGATAGGTTAATTTTTGCGTCTTCTTATTTAGATCGATCTTAACAGCACCACCGCGACTCAACTGGCCAAATAAAAGTTCATTAGCTAAAGGTTTTTTCAGATTATCCTGGATAACCCTTGCCATCGGCCTAGCTCCCATCGCCTTATCATAACCTTTAGTGCAAAGCCATTGACGTGCCGCATTGCTGATTTCAATTGACACTCCTTTTTCATCAAGTTGAGCTTGTAACTCAACAATAAACTTATCAACAACTTGGGCAATGACTTCAGTGGTTAAAGCATTAAACCAAATAATACTATCCAACCGATTACGAAATTCAGGCGCGAAAATTCGTTTTATTTCTGATAATGCATCAGTACTATTATCCTGCTCAGTAAAACCAATTGATTTACGTTGTGTTTCTTGCACACCCGCATTGGTAGTCATCACCAAGACAACATTACGAAAATCAGCCTTACGGCCATTATTATCGGTTAATGTCCCATTATCCATCACTTGTAATAAAAGATTGAATACATCAGAATGTGCCTTTTCTATTTCATCTAATAAAACGACTGAATAAGGATGTTTTATAACCGCATCTGTCAATAAACCACCTTGATCAAAGCCGACATATCCTGGTGGGGCACCAATTAGCCGGCTAACTGTATGGCGTTCCATATATTCAGACATATCAAAACGCAATAATTTGATATCTAATGCTTTTGCTAGTTGCAAAGTGACTTCTGTCTTACCGACACCTGTTGGTCCAGCAAATAAAAATGCACCTATAGGTCTATGACTACTACCTAATCCCGCCCGATTCATTTTTATCGCTTCACTAAGGGTTTCAATAGCTTGCTCTTGACCAAATACTAGCAATTTCAATCTATTATCTAAATTTTTCAATCGCTCTTTATCGCTAGAAGAAATTGTTTTTTCAGGAATGCGGGCAATTAAGGAAACAACCGATTCTATCTCCTGTACCCCAATTGTTTTCTTACGTCGGTTTTGTGGCATCAAACGCGTTCTTGCACCCGCCTCATCAATAACATCAATCGCTTTATCCGGTAAATGGCGATCTGTAATATATTTTACTGATAAATCAACCGCAGCTTTAATTGCTTTTGGACTATAACGAACATTATGATGAGCTTCATACTTAGCCCGTAATCCGTTAATAATTTGTACCGTTTCGTCAGCAGAAGGTTCGACGATATCAATTTTTTGGAATCGTCTTGCCAGCGCACGATCTTTCTCAAAAATATGACTAAATTCTTGGTAGGTAGTTGACCCCATCACCCGGATCCGACCGCTCGATAGTAATGGCTTAATCAAATTAGCCGCATCAACTTGTCCACCAGATGCCGCACCAGCACCAATAATCGTATGGATTTCATCAATAAATAGAATACTTTTTTCATCTTTTTCTAACACATTTAATAATGCTTTAAAGCGCTTTTCGAAATCACCACGATACTTAGTACCGGCCAGTAATGAACCGATATCCAGAGCATAAATAGTACAATCTTTCATCACTTCCGGGATATCATTTTGTATGATACGCCATGCTAACCCTTCGGCAATTGCTGTTTTACCCACTCCAGATTCACCCACTAATAGCGGATTATTCTTTCGTCGACGACAAAGAACCTGGATTGTTCTCTCCAGCTCCAACTGACGCCCAACTAAAGGATCAACTTTACCGGCTTTTGATAATTGGTTAAGGTTAGTGGTAAAGCTATCCATCCGTTCTTCAACGCCAACTGTATCTTCATTCTGATAAGCGGCATTAATGGAATCTGACTGACGATTGTCTGCCTCACTACCTTTGACCATGCCATGAGAAATAAAATTAACAACATCAAGCCGACTAACATCATGTTTACGCAATAAGTAGGCAGCTTGAGACTCTTGTTCACTAAATATAGCAACCAACACATTGGCACCAGTAACTTCATTACGCCCTGATGACTGAACATGAAACACAGCACGCTGTAATACTCGCTGAAAACTTAACGTGGGTTGAGTGTCCCGACTATCATCCTCAGGCAATAATGGCGTTGTTTGTGAAATAAAATGCTCCAATTCCTGTCGCAATATCACAAGGTCAACTTTGCAAGCTTCTAAAGCTTCCCGGGCGGATGTATTACTGAGCAACGCCAGCAATAGATGCTCAACCGTCATAAATTCATGCCTGCTATCTCTTGCCTTGGCAAAAGCTACATTAAGACTAAGTTCAAGTTCTTGGTTAAGCATAATCACCTCCCTATAAATTAGTCTAATCAGACTTCTTCTATCGTGCAAAGTAATGGATATTCATGTTCTCTTGCATAAATATTAACTTGCGCGGCCTTTGTTTCTGCAACTTCAGCAGTATAAACCCCACAGATCCCTTTCCCGTGAAAATGAACATCCAACATAATTTGTGTGGCTTGCTCTTCATCAAAAGAAAAGTATTTCTTTAACACTTGTACTACAAAATCCATTGGTGTGAAATCATCATTATTTAAAATCACCTTATACATAGAAGGTGGTTGTAAAGCATGTTCCACTTGTTCCTTGAGCCTGACATCCGTCTGATAATCTGATTGGCACTCACTCATTATGTAAAAATCCAGTTAAATATTTTAATTATACATTTTTCTTAATTATTCTTAGTTTATCACTTTGATGCCCTTTGTGACCAATCATCCTTAAAAAAGTAAATAATAAAAAACAGTGACCTATAGCGTTATCTAAATCAAATTTTAGCAACTGAACCACTTTCTAGGAATATAGTACACTTGACGCCATATATCTTTTTAATACAGTATATTTTATGAACAAGCAATTTTTAGTTCGCTGCAATATAAAATGAGCTGTTCACAGGCACTTGTTTGATAAAACCCTATTATAAAGGATGATGTATGGAGACAGGTACAGTTAAGTGGTTTAATAATGCTAAAGGTTTTGGCTTCATCTGCCCCGAAAATGGTGGCGAAGATATCTTCGCACACTATTCCAGTATCCAGATGGAAGGGTACCGTACATTAAAAGCTGGACAGAAGGTTAATTTTAATTCAACTAAGGGGCCTAAAGGTAACCATGCCTGCCTTATTATTCCTGTAGAAAATGGATAGGTAGGTTTTCATTGCCTTTAATCATTTGCTATTTTAATCATTGCTCCCAATCTTCTTTTGGGAGCATATAAATCCTTATTTTTATTCTCTTGCCAAGGCATCAACTGGATTTAATTTTGCCGCATTGCGGGCAGGTAAAAAACCAAAAACAAGGCCAATAATAGTTGAACAAAGCAAAGCACCAAGTAGTGGCATCAAACTAAAAGTAAATTGCCAATCTGGTAATACTAAACGAGCAATAAGTGCGACCAAATAAGAGAGTAAGATCCCTAGAAACCCACCAAACAAACAAATAAAAATCGCCTCTATCAAAAATTGTTGCATAATATCGCTATTTCGAGCGCCGATTGCAATGCGAATACCAATTTCTTTCGTGCGTTCGGTTACTGAAACCAACATGATATTCATAACACCTATACCACCGACTAGCAGGGAAATAACAGCAACTAATGTTAAAAATAACTGTAGCGTATTAGTCGTTTTTTCTATCGTTTTAATCAATGTATCGAAATTGTAGGTAAAAATATCCTTTTTCCCATGCAATACCGTCAACAAACGCGTCAATTGTTGTTCTGCTTCTAACGAGCTATAACCCTGTTTGATCCTAATATCGAGATTATCAAAATAAGAGCGATTCATCAGGCGGCTACTCATAGTGGTATAAGGCATCCAAATCTGTAGCATATTGCTATTACCATAAATTGACTTTTGCTCAGCTGCCACACCAACAATAGTAACAGGTATATTCCCAACTAACATTATTTCACCAACCACCTGTTTTTGCTGAGGAAAAAATATATTCTTGGTATTTTGATCAATAACAATAACCTGGGCATGATGCTTAACCATATCGCTTGTCAGTATTATCCCTTCGCTCATTGGCATAGCATAAACATCGAAATATGACTCTCCAATGCCAGACGCTCTTACAGCGGAATTTTGATTGCCATAACGTAATCGAACATCAGTACTCATTTTACCCGATATAGCTAAAACAGATGGCTGCTTCTGTATCGCCTCCACATCGCTTACTTGCAGTGCTCGTCTATCTTGTGGACTCATGTCACCGAAACCTCTACCAGGAAAAACAGTGATAGTATTGGTTGCAATTGACTGAATATCGGCCAATACCAGTCCTTTAGCCGCATTGCCAATAACAAGTATACTAACGACCGAGGCAATACCAATAATAATGCCAAGCATAGTGAGTAATGTACGCATTTTATTAATTAATATCGCTCGCCATGCCATCAGTAGCGCTTCTCTAAACAGATTAAGCCATTGGGTCATTGAAATTTGCGATTTTTTGGTAGAAAAAATTGGCGGTAATATTTTTGTAGACTCGCGTTGCACAGAATTACGGATAATTTCGCCATTTTTAATTTCAATTACTCGCTCTGCCTGTTTTGCTATTTGCATATTATGGGTAACCAGAATAACAGTATATCCCTGTTGGCAAAGCTGCTTAAGAATAGTAATAACTTCAGCACCTGAATAGCTATCCAAGGCGCCCGTTGGCTCATCAGCTAAAATAATTTTCCCACCATTGATCAATGCGCGAGCAATACTTACTCTCTGCTGTTGGCCGCCAGACAATTGCGTCGGATAATATTTAATACGGTCATTCAAACCAAGACGCGTTAATAATGCAATTGCCCGTTTACGACGTTCTTGTTGGCATGCGCCGGCATAAATAGCTGGAATTTCAACATTCTGTTCGGCAGTTAAATAGGGTAACAAATGATAACGTTGAAAAATAAAACCAAAATACTCGCGGCGTAAAACTGAAAGTTGCTCGCTATCCAGTTCAGCAATATTTTGTCCAGCCAGAAAATATTGGCCGTAACTTGGTTTATCTAAACAACCGAGAATATTCATTAAAGTTGATTTCCCAGAGCCTGAAGCGCCAACAATTGCAACCATTTCCCCAGCATTTATGGTCAAAGAAATATTTTTTAGTACCGCTACTTGCTGTTCGCCTGATCGATAATTACGACCTATATCATACAATTCAAGTAATGCACTCATTCCTTTATCCTTTTGATGTCTCAGGGTTGGTAATGACCAAGTCACCTTCAGCAAGGCCGGAAACAATTTCAGCATCGATATAATTTCGTGTGGCTACTTCGACTTTTTTTTCCACCTGTTGGCCATTTTGTAGTACCGCAACAGTATATTGATTACCAGCAATGTTTTCTTTCAAAGCAGATAATGGCAAAAGCAATACATTTTTATGTAATTCAAGTTGGATTTTAATTTGCGCAGTCATTTGTAGTTTTAAAATATGCTGCGGATTGGGAACTTCAAAGCGCGCATAATAAAAAATTGCATCATTCACTTCTTCCGGCGTAGGTAAAATATCTTTCAAAATTCCCTCAAAAGTTGTATCCGGTGCACCGAGAATAGTAAAAGAAGCTTTTTGCCCCGGTTTAAGATTAATAATATCAGCTTCGGAAACTTGCGCTTTTACTAACATGGTATCCAAGTCTGCTAATGTCATAATGGTTGGCGCTTCTTGGGCAGCAATGACGGTTTGTCCCTGCAATGTTTTAATGTTAGTAACAATCCCACTTAATGGCGCAGTAAGATGGGTATACTTCAAATTGGTTTTAGCGGTATTTAATGAGGCCTGATTACGATTAATTTGGGCAATATAAATTTTTACCCGCGCTTTTTTAACAGCAACATCGGTTTTAACTCGATCAAACTCCTGCCGTGAAATAGCCTGATGCTTTGCCAAATCAACATGGCGTTGATAAGTCATTTCTGCTAACTTCAATTCAGCACGCGCTAAGGCTAAATTAGCTTGACGTTCACGCAGAGTTTCCTCTGATTCTTTCACCACATTTTGCGCGTTTTGGGGATCGATTACCGCTAATAAATCCCCTTTTTTTACCATATCCCCCTCTTTTACATAAAGGGTCTGTAACTGGCCACTAACCTGAGCACCAACATCTACCTTACTAACCGCGTCCAACTTGCCAGTTGCCAGTACATATTTTTCGATATTTCCTCTCGTTACGGGTACAGTTTGATAAGTTATCTTTTTAGGTAAATTAATTACATAAAACATCACAACAGTAATGATAATGATTAATAACAACACGAGAGAAATTAATAAACGCTTTTTTTGAGTGCGAAGAAATTTCATACTAAAAATACCTTTTTTAATATGGAATAGGTTAAAAACTGTATAGCAATCTATTATCTGCCTTTACAAAACCAGCAGATAAACGCCACAATATATTTATTGCTTACCTGTTTACTAAGATTTCCCTCGTGCTAACCAAGCAACACGTGAAAACATATTGCGTAGTAACGAAGGTATTGAATTAATGCCCTTTTCTGCCGCTCTATTGGCGACTTCAATTGCTAAGTCAGGTTTAGAAATTCGATGAATTGCTTTAACAATGACACGACGCGGTAATACCTTGCCATCATCTGGGATACCTGCAATTTGATGATAGATATCCCTGAAACCTTCATGATAAAGAAAATGCTCCATATCCAACGCAGGTAACATGGTTAGCCTATCTCGTGCCGTATCCTTGTTCTTCTCAGCATAAGCGATTGCTGAACCTGCATATTGTCTGCCAGCATTATCACCATCAACTAACGTATGCCACTCGATCCCCATACTATTAGCAAACTTCAATAATGGCTTAATACCGCATTGGGCAAACTCAATCACTTTAACACCTTCTGACTCAAAATGATAATTACACTGGCGTGCCAATTCATTCATCAACCAAATTTCGGTCTCACCTTCAACTAATAACCAACAGCGTGCAAATAGCGCTGAAGGGCGATTAAAGCGGATATGAAATGAGAGACGTCTCATATCTTCAAGTGATAACTTACTGGTTTTTAATCGATAAGCAGCCACTCGATTTGAGTTACGCACTAAGCGGCATACATTTTCCAATGGAACTTGTGAAAGTAATTCGCCTGAATTAGTTGTACTAATACGCTGTAATGGAAAAAGATTTAACAGATGCCAAGCAATCGAAAGCATAATAGGATGTAAACGCGTTTCTGGATCTTCAATAATCAGGATAGGTCTGGCATAGCGAGCTAGTTGCAGATCACCTTGTAATTGCAAAAAAGAGGAAAAAATTTGCCAAATGATTAATTTAATATGCTGCTGTTCAGGTTTAGCCACGATACGATTGATATCCTCTAGCACTCGCCAGCCTCTTCTATTAGGTAAGCTATAGGCAATATTTGACTGATCTTGTCGATGAGATAAGTGGGTACTTTGTTCGGCAAAGTAATAACCCAGCAACTGATGCAGTACCACAAAACCTTCCTCTGCCTCTTCATGAGACAATTTTCGTGATGCTTGCATTAACGCTTGAGCCAATTGCTGTAACTGGTTGGCAAATTTAACCGATAGTTTTTTATAGCCAGTAGCATAAAATTTAGTGGCTGTAGGATGTAAAAAGCGGGCATCTCTTAGACGCAGTACTGGATATAATCGAATAATCTGCTGGATATATTTATTATTATCATTTAAAACCAACTTATTACCCTGCTTATCTAAAAAACATCGTTCGGTCGCCACAATATTATTCTGTTGTTCTGCACTCACCCGATAATAAATACGTTTGTATTCATCATCTCCTTTAATCCATAACGGTGATAAAAGCTTAAAACGACTTGCTTTATGACTATTTAGCTGGTTTTCACAAAAAACTAAAATTATTTGTAGATTATTGATTTGTTCATCTGTAGCAACCAAGTGATGAAAATCATGCTGATTAAATTGATATAAGGGCTGCCTCGGTGATAAAAGAATAGTCAACGCATCTAACAAACTTGACTTACCCCAAGTATTTTCACCAATTAGCACGGTATTATGATCCAGTGTTAATGAAAGCCGATTTATCCCACGAAAACCAGAAATTTCCACTTGTTGCAAATACATGATTATCCTCTTTTATATATTAGCAATAGCCCCTGGATTATGCTGTGAGCAATGAATTACGTTTAAATATTATTCTGTAATATTGCACCTCTTTTGAGTCTGTTATAAAATATTTATCATTATTATGCCTATCTTTTTCACATTATTTCCATAAAATCATCCCCATAAAAGCGTTAATTGTAATAAGGATGGACTATGTATTCAGGACTGCTTATCATTCTTTTACCATTAACAATAGGCTATCTATTTCGCTTTAAAAATAAGAAAATTTTAGCGCTTACACATCGCCTGTTAGGCGCTATGGTTTACATTATCCTATTTTTAATGGGCATCACACTGTCGTTGTTAGATAATATTAGTACTCATCTTACGTCAATTTTTATCTATACAATGGTTTTCTTTTGTTGCACCTTTGCCTCTAACCTGATTGCTTTACTACTATTGGATAAATTCTTGCCGTGGAAAATCGCTAAACGTGAAACCAATAAGCCTCTCTCTCGATTAAAAATGATTTTAAGCTCATTACCACTGTGTGGCGTATTAATACTCGGTTTCTTACTAGGATTAACAAAGTGGCCATTTTTATCCTATGCCAAATATGGTACTGAAGTTACACTTATCTGTTTATTATTATTGGTGGGTTGCCATCTGCGTAATAGTGGGATGTATCTGCGACAAATTTTAATTAATTTCAGAGGAGCGGCGATTGCGGTGATTGTTGCTATCAGCGCGCTGCTTGGTGGTATTTTGGCTGCATTTTTATTAGGTCTACCGACTAAAGTGGGATTAGCGATTGCAGCCGGTTACGGTTGGTATTCTCTAACCGGTATACTACTTACCGATGCTTACGGACCGGTCATTGGTAGTACCGCTTTCTTTAACGACCTAATGCGTGAATTAGCAGCAATTATGCTTATTCCCATTATTATCAATCAATTTCGTTCTACGGCACTGGGGATTTGTGGCTCAACATCAATGGACTTTACGCTACCCATATTACAACGTTGCGGAGGGGTATCTATCGTACCTGCTGCCATTGTCCACGGTTTTGTACTAAGTCTATTGACGCCATTACTGATAGCCTTCTTCACCTAATAGATAGTTCAATTTTCTGGCCAAACACTCTGGCTCAAATAGGTAACCATATATGGGTAAAATACGGATTTTAGTACTCGGTGCTAACGGTTATATTGGTCAAAATCTGATCCCAGAGTTAATCAAACAAGGGCATATAATCACCGCAGCAACGCGTCGACTTGATTGGGTTGAAGCACAAAATTGGCCAAATACTCAGTGTTGTTATGTTGATCTACTCGCACCGAAAACTTTAAAAAATATTATGACTGATATTGATATCGTTTACTTTCTGGTTCACAGTATGGCGGCTAATAATAATCTTATTGAACAAGAATGCCTCGCTGCTCAGAATGTTAAACATGTACTTGAGCAATCTGAAGTAAAACAAGTTATCTATTTAAGTGCCCTACAGCACTCTTCCTGTCATTCACAACATCTGATTGCCCGTAAGCTGACAGGAGAAATCTTACGTGAAAGTAAAATTCCGGTGACAGAAATTCGAGCGCCCATTATTATTGGAGCGGGCTCAGTGCCTTATGAAATAATTCGGGATATGACTTACAACTTATTAATTCTTACTCCGCCACGTTGGGTAAGGTCAAAATCTTGTCCTATTGCTTTAGAAAATATGCTGTACTATCTGACACAGTTGATAGCCCACCCAACGAATCAGCACCGTATCCTTGATGCGGGGGGGCCTGAATATATTGATTATCAAACATTATTCAAGCGCTTTATGCGCATCAGCGGTAAATATCGACGAATTATCCCCCTACCTATTCCAATTCGATTAATTTCTATTCATTTTATTAGCTTAATAACTTCAGTATCTCCCTTGATTAGCAAAAGTTTAATTCAGGGGCTACAGTACAATCTGCCCGCTAATGATCAAGCGTTAAAACAACTTATTCCACAAAAATTACTTAGTGTTGATAAGGCAGTCAAACAAGCGTTTATTCGCTCGCATAATGCCATTAATAAAGCAGATTGGGGGCCAGATCCAACGCTAAAAACACATTGGTGTGCCAAATATAGCTATTATCCGAAAGATGCCGGTTTTACGTTAACAACCACTGCCACTAGCCATACTATTTGGCAAATCGTGCAACAAATTGGTGGCAAAAGAGGATATTTTTACGCCAATATTTTATGGCAATTACGCGCCTTCATTGATGATTTAATGCTCAACAAAGTAAAATATGGCCGTCCTAAACGTGAAATATTATATTTAGGCGACATGATAGATAGCTGGAAAGTTATTAGTATTAAACCCAAGTATCAATTAACACTCTTATTTGGTATGAAAGCGCCGGGACTAGGCCGTTTAACCTTTACTATTCAGGATTTTGGCAAACATCGAATGCTAGATGTCAGAGCATGGTGGCACCCAGCTGGTTTTTTCGGTCTAATCTATTGGCTAATTATGACCCCAATTCACCGTTTTATTTTCAAAGGAATGGCGCAAAAAATTAATAAACTTGCATTAAAAATGAATAAAAATGATTAAAGTTATTTTATAAAGGAAAAATGACTCTAGAAAATAGCAATATTAGACTTTTTAAAAACAATATATTGCATAATTATTCCAGGAAGATTATTATTGACTCACTTGTTTATTTATTCAGATTTTTAGCATGACTATTCAATTAAATCAAATTAATTGCTTTTATGGTGAAGAGCAAGCACTACACGATATCAATTTGACATGTGAAACGGGTGAAACGATGGTACTACTTGGTCCAAGTGGTGCTGGCAAAAGTTCATTATTACGGGTGTTCAATTTACTGCAGATGCCCCGCTCTGGCCAACTGGACATTGCAGGCTATCATTTTGATTTCTTACGCCAACCTAAAAGCCATGAAATCCGAGCCCTAAGACAAAAAGTCGGTATGGTATTTCAACAATATAACTTGTGGCCTCATTTAACCGTAATGGAAAACCTGATTGAGGCTCCTTGCTTAGTTTTAGGTTTAACTAAAGCAATAGCTAAACAAAAAGCGGAAAACTTATTGGATCGCTTGCGGCTAACTGAATTTGCTAATCGCTTCCCGTTGCACCTTTCTGGTGGTCAACAACAACGAGTGGCTATTGCTCGAGCATTAATGATGGAGCCTGAAATATTATTATTTGATGAGCCAACTGCGGCTCTCGATCCTGAAATTACAACGCAAGTGATTAATATTATACAAGAATTATCAAAAACAGGCATCACCCAACTGATTGTGACTCATGAAATTGATTTTGCCCGTAAAACAGCAAGCAAAATCGTGTATATGGAAAAAGGGGCAATTGTGGAACAAGGCGATATTGATCGTTTAACTAAACCACAAACTCAAGGCTTGGCAAATTATCTATCCCATTCATCTAATTGAGAATACCTGAATGAAAAAATCACTATTAGCTATTATCTTATGCAGCCTATCTTTACCAATACTAGCCGCTGCAAAAGAGACGATACGCTTTGCAACTGAAGCAACTTATGCCCCATTTGAATCCATCGATGCTAATAATAACATTGTCGGGTTTGATATTGACCTGGCGAATGCAATATGTAAAAAACTTAATGCTAACTGTACATTTACTCACCAATCTTTTGATAGCTTAATCCCCAGTTTAAAAATGCGTCGCTTTGATGCGTTGATAGCTGGAATTGATATTACGCCAGAGCGGCAAAAACAGGTTGATTTTACTGATACTTATTACAACAACTCAGCAACATTTATCGCAGTAAAAAATAAGATTAATAAAATAACATTTTTAAAAGGTAAAAAAATTGGCGTGCAAAATGGCACCACCCATCAAAAATATATCATTCAACAGCATAAAGAGATGCAAGCTGTCCCGTATGATAATTACCAAACGGCTATTCTAGATTTACAAAATGGCCGGATAGATGCGGTGTTTGGTGATACTGCTGTCACAACGGAATGGCTAAAAACCAAAGGTAATGAAAACCTTGCTGCTGTAGGTGAAAAAGTAACAGATGCTAATTATTTTGGTGTAGGTCTCGGTATTGCAGTACGTAAAGGAAACAAAGCGCTGCTAGATAAATTAAATAAAGCGTTGGCACAAGTAAAACAAGATGGCAGTTATGATGTTATTTACCAAAAATGGTTACAAAAATAGTCGATTATCGCGATGAATAATCTGTTATTTCTAATAAATGCTGCCGGCTTGACACTTACTCTCGCCGGTGCCGCTTTGATTCTAGGGCTGCTATTAGCCATGTTATTTACTGCTTGGGAATCTATTCGCTGGCGGCCCGTGGCCTTACTTGGTTCTTGCTGGGTGACTTTAATTCGCGGATTACCTGAATTGTTAGTTGTCCTGTTCGTTTACTATGGCACATTACAATTAATTATGTTGTTAGGTGATGGCATTGATATTAATATCATTTTCTGGCAAACAACTTGGCAAATTGATCCTGAGTGGTTCTTCCCGCAAAATAGCGAATTCGATATTATTCCTTTTTTTTGTGGTGTCTTTGCCCTTGCTCTACTCTATGCCGCCTATGCATCCCAAACCTTAAGAGGCGCCCTAAAAGCGATACCATCCGGCCAATGGCAATCAGGCCAAGCCTTGGGTCTCAATCGGAATGTTATTTTTTTGCGGCTGATCATGCCTCAAATGTGGCGTCACGCTTTACCTGGCTTAGGTAATCAATGGTTGGTATTGCTAAAAGATACTGCCTTGGTTTCCCTGATCAGCGTAAACGATTTGATGTTGCAAACCAAAAGTATTGTTAATCGTACTCAGGAACCTTTCACTTGGTACTTAACTGTGGCATTGATCTACCTAGCTATCACCCTGGTAAGTCAATTTATTTTACGGCGGATTGAATTACGCACAACCCAGTTTGAACGGGGAGTAGCAAAATGATCGATTTAATCATTTCATTACTGCCAGGCCTGCCAACCAGTTTATCACTAACAGTATGTGCATTACTTATTGCCTTTTTGTTAGCGCTATTTTTGACTATCATTTTATCGTTAAAAACAGCGATTTTTTCATCCATAATTAAAGGCTACATTACGCTATTTACTGGTACCCCTTTGCTGGTTCAATTTTTTCTGATTTACTATGGACCTGGTCAATTTCCTGCTCTAAGAGATTACCCTGCTTTATGGGCATTGATTTCTACTCCATGGATTTGTGCCTTGCTGGCATTAGCACTAAATAGTGCCGCCTATTCCACTCTATTATTTCATGGTGCAGTAAAAGCAATTCCTAAAACTAGCTGGCAAGCATGTCAGGCGCTAGGTATGTCAAATTATCAAACTCTGAGAATTATTTTACCTTATGCGCTTAAACGTGCGCTTTCCTCCTATTCCAATGAGGTAATTCTTATATTTAAAAGCACATCACTAGCTAGTACCATAACGCTATTAGAAATTATGGGATATAGCCAACAAATTTTTGGCCAAACTTATGATGTTGATGTTTTTATTGCGGCGGGAATTATATATCTAAGCGTAAATGGCATCTTAACCTTATTGATGCGTTACCTAGAAAAATACGCGTTATCTTTTGAAAAAGTCTAACCAAATAAATCTCGCTTTCTACTAAAGAAAATGAGATTTATTATGACGTTAACTAATAAAGCTAATGCTTTATTGCATTCAAAGGGCACTAATCTTTGACGTCTAAAATTTATGATTTATAGATATCAATAACATTAAATGCCACTTGATAAACATTGTTCTATTTAATGCGGTTAACCATTGAATGACGGTGAGTTTTGACAATCAAGATGATTCCATCTGCAAGAGAGCAGCATGCCTGAGCTGTAAAGAAAAAATTATGGCAAAATTTATCGCTTTGTTCGTCTTTTAAGTCAGGTGAAGAGATTATTTTTACTATACCTCTTTTGTATATTTCGTTTGTATTGGACATATTTCAGCCTTTGTTTTTCCTTGGGCTAATTTACCGTTTAATTTATTTGGATCGGGTAAAAAATTAGGAAAAACTTTTGTTTCAATTCCTTTCTTTTCTGCTTCTTCTAATTCACTTAGGGTAACGCTACCGCCACCAAAAGCTAAAAAACATCCATTCTTGCTTGCCGCATATACCATATAAGAATTACCTGAATCATCCAGAACTTTCCAACTGTTATCCAGATCCTTTATTTGGATAACACTCTGACAATTTTTTGCTAGGCTATTTGTTGGCGCTTGCTGTGAAACAATCCCCAGGCTACATACGCCTAAATTTTTAGCAATATCATAGACACAGCCAATACCATCAGGAGTCGCACCGGCAACAATAAGTAAATTATGGATCCCTTGTTCATCAATATGTTGTTTTATCTCTTTTGTTATATATTCTTGTAATTTTTCTATATCCTCATATCCCATTGCAGAAAATCCACTAAAAACCAATACAAATTTATTTTCAATTTTTTTATCAATTTCTACTTTTACCGGATCAAGGTGATGATTGGATGCAACGGAAGATTCAATATTTTTGACACTAGCAGATTCCAATGAACTAAGCATATTCAAATCCCTTTTAGCAAGCAGTTATTAGTCGAAGATTATTGGCTAGATAAGGTGCAAATGAAGCGGTAGTAAGAATAAAAAGAATCTAGCAAAATAATTATACTTTTTAAAGTAATAAAAAGGCTGAAATTTATTTTTATTCCTATAATATTTGTATATATAAAGCAGATAACTCATTCACCATTCACATGAATGGCAGATGCTTATTGGATCTATTTTTATAATTTAATGTAGTAGAAAGCGGGCAGGCAAAGTTTGCTCAGCTAGCTCTTCGTCGTCAACATCTTCTTGACCACTATAAAGCAGATCATTGTTATAAACTTCAAAAATAATAGCCGCCATCTGTTCTTCTGCTTGCTGAAGGAAACTGGAGAATTGGTTACATGTCATTCCCGCCAACAACGGAAAAGATTGACTAACGACTAATTTAGGCAAATTTTCATCATTAATTTCCATAAATGCTTTCGCTGTTAATGAACTAGCATTAATTTGGCTTAAATTTGCCAATAGGGTAATAATCGATGTCGGTTTGAGTTCAGCCAAAACAGAGAAAACTAATATGTTTTCAACAATATCAACTTTAGCATCGAAAATACCATCAATATTTTGCATATGAGGCAAATGCAATGCCTGACAATTATCGCATTCAAAATACGATGTTTTGAGTTGAACAAGCCACTCTCGCAATTTAGCTATGTCAGGGAAACAAATCGAATCCATTAATTAACCTTATTTACATAAAATAGCAACAATTTCACCTATAAAAATTCGCTATCTATTGTCTCAAACCAAAAACAGACCATATTTTATCATGTTAAAACATATTTAACGAGCCATTCTAACTCATAATTTAATTCACCTTACGATGATTACACTGCTTAGCTTTTAGCTTAGGTTGGTTATGGTGCGAACTATTTTTATATTGATCAATGCCAAAAAAACTGAGCTTAGGCAGTGCTCGCCAAGCAATATTAATAATAGCCGGTATCATGCAACCTATTGCTAGCATAATCATAGCAAGCAAAACACCTTTTTTCATAAATAAAGCAGCTATTTCAATATAGTTATTTATCACTAAATAGACTAATAACAATAATAGTATGCCAATAACTTCGAGTATTATCACAATTTTTGGCATATCACCAAAAGAACGCATAGCCGATAATTTTTTCTTGCTCATAACAATCTATGTTTCCTTTTAAAAAACGCTATCCTGTTATATTAGGTCATTATTAACATCTCAAATAACAATAAGAATAAATTGTGCTTTTTTTCATGCTAACTATAGGCATATTAATTGATATTGTAGACAATAGATAAAAATTTAATTGAAGGAGATATGATGTTTACTGTCATTTTCGGTCGCTCTAGTTGCCCCTACTGTGTCCGGGCACAAGCATTAGCAGAAAAATTAAAACATGAACGTGATGATTTTGATTATAATTATGTTGATATAGAAGCGGAGGGGATTACTAAAGCTGATTTAGCGAAAAAAGTAGGTAAACCTGTCAATACAGTTCCTCAAATTTTTATTGATGAACAACATATTGGTGGTTGTACTGACTTTGAAGACTACGCGGAAAAACATTTACTTTCTTAATCTACTGATTTTAATAAATTATTTATTATCATATATATTAAGTTTTAGGCACAAATCACAAAAGCATTTTTTGGCAAAAAATGCTTTTTTTTCTTTTATAAGAACTTTATGAATAATAAATAGTCATAACTTATGCCACTGCTTTTATTTGAATGTCCCCAAATTATTGAGGAATCCGATAGTTTAAATTATGTCCTATTTAAACTATCGGTTTTTTATTTGTCTCTATCTAATTGACCTTGCAGTGTTACATTGACATCCTCGACGCCCTAAAGGACGTGGATTCCTACCGCGTTCAGCCTGAAGTCTGATTCGCCTCGGTGGGTTCCTGCTTCAACGGGCGGTTTGACTGCACCCTCCCTCCACAGGCAAGCACGGCATGTCCTGCCGCTAAAATGTTACGCGCCCCATTGATATCTGCGTTTTCGGTATATCCGCATTCGAGGCATTCAAATTTACTTTGTGACTGGCGATTTTCTTTTGCTGTATGACCACAGCACGCACACCGCTGACTGGTATAGGTAGGCGGTATTGCCAGCACCTGACCGCCGCGCCAAAGCTGCTTGTATTCAAGCTGACGGCGCATTTCGTACCAGCCCTGATCCAGTATCGAACGGTTCAAGCCAGATTTAGCTTTGACGTTTCGCCCTTGCTGCTCTGCGGTACCTTTTGCCGATTTTGACATATTACAGACCTTCAATTCCTCAATGACGATCATCGCGTGGTTTTTGCTGATTTCACTGGTGACTTTGTGAAGGTAATCGCGCCGGATATTAGCAATGTGCGAGTGAAGACGCTGGATTTTTCGTTTCTGTTTCTGCCAGTTTGCACTGAACTTTTCTTTGCGGCTTAATTGTCGTTGGAGCATTGCTAGCTTGCGCTGGCTTGCTTTAAAACTATTGACGGGCTGATATACCGTGCCATCTGAAAGTGTGGCGAGTTTCGTTACTCCGGCATCCAGTCCTACCATCGACTCTGCATTGTGAACAGGAGCAGCCACTTCGTATTCCGTCTGGATACTGGCGTACCATTTACCACATGACTGGCTGATAGTGACATTCTTCACCGTTCCTACAACCTCACGACTATGGCGATAGCATATCCAACCGAGTTTAGGGAGAAAAACACGGCTGTTCTTCTGTTCGAGCTTCACACCCTGCGGGTAGCGAAAAGCGTCATTTTGACCGCGTTTTTTGAAACGGGGAAAAGCGGCTCGCTTCTGGAAGAAATTCTTGTAAGCCCGTTCCAAATCTTTAAGTGATTGTTGTAACGGCTGTGATGGCGCTTCTTTCAGCCATTGTGTCTCTATGTCAGATTTCCACTCAATGAGCCAGGAAGCCATCTTTGTGTAAGGAATGTATTTGTTTCCTGCTTCGTGATTCTCGTTTTGAAGCTTTAACGCCCGATTGAAAACAAAACGATAAGCCCCAGCGAAGCGTCTCATCTCACGCTCCTGCTGACCATTTGGTCTTAACTGGAATTTAAAGGCTTGTAGGCGTTTCATTTTATCTATTATACTTTGGTCTATGAAAAAAGAAACCGATATTCGCCGTGGCAGACATTGTGTATTCCTGATGCACGTCCATTTGGTCTTTGTCACAAAATACAGGCGAAAAATATTTGATCAGGATGCTATAGAAAAACTGAGAGGATATTTCGCCAGTGTATGCGTCGATTTTGATGTTGAACTGGTTGAGATGGATGGCGAGAATGATCACGTTCACTTACTGATTAATTACCCCCCAAAATTGGCGATATCTAATCTGGTTAACAGTCTCAAAGGGGTGTCGAGTCGATTACTTCGACGGGATCGCTCTGATATAGCACAACGTTATTACTACAAAGGAGTTCTATGGGCACCAAGTTATTTTGCAGGGAGTTGTGGGGGCGCACCGATATCTATTATCCGACAGTACATTGAGCAACAGCAAACACCTGGTTAGTTTGAAAACCGCGCCTTATATCCCCGCCCTGAAGGACGGGGTTTTACGGCGTATCAGATAAAAAGATGGGCAATACCCACTTCTATTCGACTAATGTCAGGTAGTTGTCGCATAATTTCGGCTGTGATCAAATGAAATCCTCGAGGGCGAGAACACAATTTAATTTGCTTCTGATACCACATACTATCTCCCTAGCAAAATAGTCAATGTCATTACTTTTATTTAATAAACGAATAAATCCTGTAAAAATATCACCAAACTTACTTTACCCTATACAAAAGACATTTTACCCTTGGCTATCTAATATAAATGATCATGATACATATTCAATGAGGGCTCTACCTTGCTAAACGATATCAACTTAAGTTTGTTTAGTTTTATCAATGCCACCCCAATTACATCCATTAGTACACTAACGCTGGCAATTTTTTTGGCTAAACGACTCATTCTTATATTTCCTTTAATTACTATTGCCTGCTGGTTTTGGGGTAGATCGAGAAATTTAGTTTGCCAAAGAGTTTTTGTCTGTAAAACCGCTCTTGCACTTATTGTAGGTTTAGCTATTTCCGGTTTTATTGGCGTAATTTTTCCACAAGAGCGACCTTTTATGTTGGGGATAGGTCAACATTTTCTTGCACATGCCCCTACACCCTCTTTTCCCAGTAATCATGCTACTATTGCTTTTATCTTCGCCTTTGGCTTTTTATTCTGGTTAAGAAATTGGATTGGGCTGTTGTTATTTATACCGGCTTTCACCATTGCGTGGGCTAGAATTTTTCTCGGTGTACATTGGCCTTTAGATATGGTAGGGGCATTTTTAGTTGCTATTATGGCTTGTGGAATTAGTCAAACAATTTGGGAAATAGGTGGTCATAAATTACTACCATATATTATAAAAGCTTATCAAATCCTATTTGCTCCTTTAATTAAAAAAGGTTGGATCAGAGGTTGAATACAAAAATAATTTAAATAAACCCATAAATAGCCTCTGTTAATTTAAAAATTTGCCAATTTTAAAGAGGCTATTTTATGACTCAACATTTTAAATAGCCTAAATCAACAGATAATTATTTATGATAAGTATCACCTAAATAAAATAACATAATCAGATTTTACTAAAATAGAATTAAAGATTACTAGATTCAATATTTGTACCATTTATCATTTAAATTTACGCCACTAATTTATGATAGTTATATCTTAAAAGGAAATTATTTCTTTATGAAATCAAAATAACAAATTAATAGAAATAAACTATTTTTCGTACAAAAGTAAAAAAATAATAATATTATGTTTAAAATGAAATCAAAAAATGGCAAGCAATAAATCAATTAATGATTATAAATAAGTAAAATCGCTAAATATTATTAGTAAATTGTCCTTTTATTTATATACATTACAAAAATTAATAAGAATCTTTTTATCAAAAATTGAGCTTATTAACTGAATGATTAATCATATTTATTAAAACAACTTAAAGCACTATTAACTAAGAACCGCCTGAATTTAACAAAATATAAACAAAAAAAATTATATCATTTAACAAGAAACTATAGATGATTATACTTTTGGGACTCTGATCACGGAATTTTATGCCAACAAATAATAAGATTTGCGTCTGAAAAACTAAAATATAATTTCGATATATAAAAAAACAAATAAAATTGATTCTAAACAGTATTGTAATAATGACACTAAACCATAATGTGGTATAGTATCACAATTAGCCTTTACTAGAATAATCAGTTACTTTATTTACATAAATTCTAACTATATATTTTGTTTCTGTAGATAAAGCATGTTGAATAAATATACCTGCAATCATAATTATATTGACCGGTTTTCATACATTAAAAATTTACTATTTTTTGTTTCTCGTTTTATATTTTGGAGATTACCATGGATACAACTCGAGTTGATTCCATCACTTCCTCATATGCACACCAGGACGTAAAAGTTTGGCGTAAAAGTGATACAGTTTGGATGTTAGGCTTATACGGTACCGCAATCGGTGCTGGAGTTCTCTTTTTGCCTATTAATGCAGGTATGAGTGGCCTATTGCCCGTCATTCTAATGACGTTGCTCGCTTTTCCAATGGCCTTTTTTTCCCATCGCGGTTTAACCCGTTTTGTATTATCCGGTTCAAAACCTAATGGCGATATTACTGAGGTTGTAGAAGAACATTTTGGCCGTTCAGCGGGTAATTGGATTACGCTGCTCTATTTTTTTGCTATTTATCCTATCTTATTAGTATATGGCGTATCGATTACCAACAATGTCGAGAATTTCATCGTTGAACTCCTCGGTTTCAATGCTCCACCACGCTGGCTATTAGCACTTATTCTTGTCGGTAGTATTATGGCTATTGTTAGCCTAGGTGAAAAATACATAGTGAAAATAATGAGCATGCTAGTATTTCCGTTTATTGCGGTGCTGGTGATATTTTCTCTCTATATGATCCCGCACTGGCATGGTGCTGCATTAGAAACGCTTTCATTGTCAAATGTTAATATGGATAGTGCTGAAAATAACCAAAGTATGTTGGTTACAATTTGGTTAACCATTCCTGTTATGGTTTTTGCCTTTAACCATTCACCCATTATTTCTGCTTTCGCTGTTGCCAATCGTAAAGAATATGGCTCGCATGCTGATCAAAAATCTTCGCGAATTTTAGCTTCAGCACATATTTTAATGGTATTAACAGTAATGTTTTTCGTTTTTAGCTGTGTATTTACCTTATCTCCAGCTGATCTGGTAAAAGCAAAAGCGGCAAACATCAGTATCCTCGACTATTTATCTGGTTATTTCGATAAACCTTTTATTAAATATGCCGCTTCACTGATTGCTTTTGTTGCGATTATAAAATCGTTCCTAGGGCATTATCTCGGTGCTCGTGAAGGTTTTAATGGTTTGGTTGAACGTGCTTATCGAGCTAAAGGTAAAACAATCAATATTCAAAAGCTAAATAAAGCGACTGCGATTTTTATGTTAGTCACTACCTGGTTAGTTGCTACTTTAAATCCAAGCATTTTGAGCATTATTGAAAGTTTAGGTGGACCGGTTATTGCAATTCTATTGTTCATGATGCCAATGTATGCCATTAGCAAAATACCCGCTATGCGGAAGTATTCTGGTCACATTAGTAATATTTTTGTGGTTATTGTCGGTATTATCGCTATTTCAGCTGCAGTATATAAATTATTTCTTTAACGTTTAACGATTTTGGGATGGCTTTCATTGTCTGGAATGAATTAGCTTTCCCAAATAACGTAAGGCCGAAATATTAACTTCAACGCGTCAGCCAGCCTATTACTAAAAAATTAGCGCCTTTAACAAGGAGGCGAATAAAATATGAGTAGTGTTTTTGATATTTTTAAAATTGGCATTGGCCCATCCAGTTCTCATACTGTCGGGCCAATGAAAGCCGGGAAACAATTTGTTGATGATCTAATCGAAAAAGAGATGCTAACCACGGTAAAGCGTATTAGCGTTGATGTTTATGGCTCATTATCATTAACCGGTAAAGGGCATGCCACTGATATTGCCATTATCATGGGATTAGCTGGTAATTTACCTGATACTGTAGCTATCGATTCCATCTCTACTTTCGTTGAAAATGTTGAACAAACTCAGCGCTTATCTCTTGCCAATGGACAACATGAGGTGAATTTTCCTACCCAAGGGGGGATGAACTTTCATACCACTAATCTGCCACTCCATGAAAATGGTATGGTAATTACTGCTTTCGCAGATGAAGATAAACTGTACAGTAAAACCTATTACTCGATTGGCGGTGGTTTTATCGTTGATGAAGAGCATTTTGGTCAAGAAAGTGGGTCGCCTGTTAAACTACCTTATCCATACAAATCAGCCGCTGATCTACAACGGCACTGCAAAGATACCGGCCTTTCACTTTCGGCCTTGGTTATGCAAAATGAATTAGCATTGCGTAGCAAAGAAGAAATCCAAACTCATTTCGATGCCGTCTGGCAGGTTATGCAGCAAGCTATTGAACGTGGTGTCAATACCGAAGGTTTATTACCAGGCCCACTTCGGGTACCACGTCGTGCAGCAGCATTGAGAAGAATGTTAGTCACCTCAGATAATACAACAACTGATCCCATGGCGGTTGTCGATTGGATTAATATGTTTGCCTTAGCTGTTAATGAAGAAAATGCAGCAGGTGGACGAGTTGTTACCGCACCGACCAATGGCGCTTGTGGCATCATTCCAGCCGTACTTTCTTATTATGATAAATTCATTCGTCCTATTAACGAAAATTCATATACCCGCTTCTTTTTAGTTGCCGGCGTTATCGGCAGCCTTTATAAAATGAATGCTTCAATTTCTGGTGCTGAGGTCGGCTGTCAAGGTGAAGTTGGTGTTGCTTGTTCTATGGCAGCTGCCGCATTAACTGAATTAATGGGAGGTAGTCCCGCTCAAGTCTGTATCGCAGCTGAAATTGGCATGGAGCATCATCTTGGCCTTACTTGTGATCCGGTTGGTGGTCAAGTCCAGGTTCCCTGCATCGAGCGTAATGCGATTGCAGCAGTTCAGGCAGTTAATGCGGCCCGAATGGCTTTACGTCGGGTCAGTGATCCGCGCGTTTGCTTGGATAAAGTGATTGAAACCATGTATGAAACCGGCAAAGACATGAATGCCAAATATCGTGAAACTTCACAAGGTGGATTAGCTATTAAAATTACTTATTGCGATTGAATGATTAAAAAACTATTACAGCAATTAACTAGTAAGCCAGTTTTAACAACTGGCTTACTTAAATATATTAATAAATTATTTTATTATCCATTACCTCAGTATACAAATTAAACAATTTGCGGCATATATATGCGTGGGCTTGGATTGAATTCAGGCTTTAGATCACAGATATCATAAGCGGTTGATTTTTTATTTTTAAATCCTGACATCATTTGTCCCAATCCTTCCGCTTGCATATTATCAATATTAATTGTATTTCCTTGAATAGATAATCTACTATAACCGTTTAAATTAATTATATTTATTTGATTATAATTTATAATTGTTGGATTGTTGTCAACAGCAGGTGTAAGAGTTTGTATTTCCAGAATTGGGGCTCGACATTTCGATAATTGCGTTGTTGTCGTTTCCGTTGTCAGACTTTCCTCTGTCGGCCTTTTCTCTCTCGGGGCTTCATCTGTTGGACTTTCCTCTGAACATACACACGGTTCCTCTGTCGTTGGAGTTTCTTCTGTAAAAATTTCCCCTGGAGATAAAAACGGTTCGTCTGTCGTTGGAATTCGCGCTGTCAGACTTTCCTCTGTCAAGGTTTTCTCTGAAGATACAAACGGTTCCTGTGTCGTTGGAATTTCTGCTGTCCGATTTTTCTCTATCAGGGCTTCATCTGTTGGACTCTCCTCTATCGAGGTTTTCTCTGGAGATACACAAGCTTGCTCTACCGTTGGAATTTCTACTGTTGGGCTTTTCTCTATCGAGACTTCATCTGTTGAACTTTCCTCTGAACACACACACGGATCCTCTGTCGTTGGAGTTTCTTCTGTAAAAATTTCCCCTGGAGATAAAAACGGCTCCTCTGTCGTTGGAATTTCCGCTGTCCAACTTTCCTCTGTCAAAGTTTTCTCTGAGGATACAAACGGTTCCTGTGTCATTGGAATTTCTGCTGTCCAATTTTTCTCTATCTGTGTTTCACATAATAACGTTCCCAATACATTAATATTGTGACCTGCGGTGACATCGCCGATCCCCGCACTACCATGCTGTACTGCTGTTATCCTAATATCGTTCTCTTTGCCCGCTGTAACATTCTTAATGGTCGAATAACCACTCTCTTTCGCAGTCTGTTTAATCGTGTTCTTTTCAGTAGCTGTGACATCATCTATCTCTGTATTAGCATACTGTTCGGCTGTTACGGTAATTTTGTTTTCTTTGCCCGCTGTAATATCCTTGATGGTTGAACGACCGCCCTCTTTCGCGGTTTGTTTAATGGTGTTGTTTTCACCGGCTGTGACATCATCTATCTCTGCATTACCATACTGTTCGGCTGTTACGGTAATTTTGTTTTCTTTGCCCGCTGTAATATCCTTGATGGTTGAACGACCGCCCTCTTTCGCGGTTTGTTTAATGGTGTTGTTTTCGCCGGCTGTGACATCATCTATCTCTGCATTACCATACTGTTCGGCTGTTACGGTAATTTTGTTTTCTTTGCCCGCTGTAATATCCTTGATGGTTGAACGACCGCCCTCTTTCGCAGTTTGTTTAATGGTGTTGTTTTCACTAGCTGTGACATCATCTATCTCTGCATTACCATACTGTTCGGCTGTTACGGTAATTTTGTTTTCTTTGCCCGCTGTAATATCCTTGATGGTTGAACGACCGCTCTCTTTCGCAGTCTGTTTAATGGTGTTGTTTTCACAGGCAGTAATGTCGTCTATCTCTGCATTACCATGCTGTTTTGCTGTTACGGTAATATTATTCTCTTTACCTGCTGTAATACCCTTAATGGTTGAACGACCGCTCTCTTTCGCAGTCTGTTTAATCGTGTTGTTCTCATAGCCGATAATATTGCCTATCTGTGCATCAGCATGCTGTTTTGCTGTTGCTATAATATTGTTTTCTTTATTTGCTTTAATATCGCCGATTGATGAAGTACCAACCTCAATAGCATTCTGTTTAATCGTGTTGTTTTCACCGGCTGCGACATTGCCTATCTGTGCATCAGCATACAGTTTTGCTGTTACCGTAATATCATTCTCTTTACCGGCAGTGACATTGCCTATCTGTGACTTACCACTATCCGTTACTACTATATTGATATTGTTAATACCTATAACTGTTACCGCACTTACATTATCATTTAGCGTTACAGAGGGGTCGAATTTTATTTTTTGCTTTTTTTTATTTTTAATCTCTCCTTTTAATTTATAATTTCTGACTTTGAATCTATTTGTATCCATTATACAAACTCCACCATAAGATTTTATTTAATAAAAATAGGGAACGCGGAATAACTTTCTATTAATCCGAAATAATTAGTGGACAAAATTAAAATAAGCTAATTAATGCATAATTATTTATTATTTAATTATGTCTAAAGCAATTATGAGTTAATTAATTTAATGTCACAATGAAGTTTGTCTGTAAATAAAAAAGTAAATTCATATAAAAAAACAATATTATATTTTTATAATTTATAAAATTAATTAAATATAAAGCTAATTTAATTAATTTATATTTACTTTACTTTTATTAAAAATAATTATAAAAAAAGACCCCTGGGTCTTTTTTTATCTTTTAAAAATTAAACTAACAATTAAACTAACCAAATAATGCCTGCCACCAGCTGGAAATTGTTACGACAATATAGTCCCATACTCGACTCAAAAATCCACCTTGATCTATCGCTTGTTTCACTACCAATGGACGTTTATCAATCAATTGATCGTTTATAAAGAAATTAATTGTCCCTACCACCTGATTTTTACTTAACGGAGCTTTGAGATAATCAGAGTTAAGACTATAGGTCGCTTTTAAGTCTTGTTCTCTTCCTTTCGGGATGGTTATCGCTGCATCTTTTTCAGTTCCCAATAGAACCGTAGACCGGTTACCATACCATACCTTTTCAGTCGTAAAGGGCTTATCTGCCGTTATGGGAATAACCGTTGTAAAAAAACGAAATCCCCAATTTAGCAGCTTTTCACTTTCAGTAAAACGAATGCGATCACTCCCTGCGCCCAACACCACAGCAATCAATCGCATCGGGCCATTCGTTGCCGATGTGATAAGATTATACCCTGCTCCACTAGTATGACCGGTCTTAACGCCATCCACCTGTAAGTTTTTGCTCCACAATAAACGATTGCGATTAAATTGCTTAATTTTATTGTAAGTAAACACTTTTTCGCCGTGTAATAAATACTCATCGGGTACATCTCTAATTAGAGCCTGAGTTAATATCGCCATATCATGGGCAGTACTGAATTGGCCTTCTGAATCCAAGCCGTGTACGGTCTTAAAATGCGTATTTTTTAATCCTAATGAGGTAACATACTGGTTCATGAGATCGACAAAAACAGTTTGACTACCGGCGACGTAATCTGCCAATGCAATACAAGCATCATTCCCAGATTGAATGACAATACCACGATTTAAATCCAGCACCGAAACCCTATCGCTCGGTTTTAAAAACATTAAAGAAGAGCCGCGTAAAACAGGATTACCAGTTGCCCAAGCATCTTCTCCCACAGTGATAAGATCATTAACGCTAATTTTACCTGCTTTAATCGCTTGACCCACCACATAACTAGTCATAATTTTTGTTAAACTAGCTGGATCTAAACGTTCATCTGGATTGTTGGCTGTTAAAACTTTACCACTATGATAATCCATCAGCACATAAGCTTTTACATCAAGTTGTGGTGTAATCTGCGGTCCATCGGCATAAACATTCATCGGGAAAACAAAAATAAATAATAGACTTAATCCATTCGTCAAACGGTTAATTTTTGTCATCAAGCTCTGTTTCATTATCGATCTCCCGCGCTTTCTGATTAAAATATATTAAGTATGCTACTATAAAGCGCTTATAACGATTAAAGTTAGCTGAAATGCATAAACAATATTGCTACATTTGATCTGCCACACAAACTGAGGTAGAAAAAATAGGTTGTTAACTGTTTCAATAGATAGAATTAAGGCAATATCAAATATCCGTCATAAGCCGAACAGCCTACAATCTCGGACAATAACTGCTCGCAGATGGCATAAATAAATAAGCCCAAAACTTTTTATTAACTAATTTTGGGTGTTAAGCAGCACTTTTATTGACAGTTAAGATGCAAAATAGATCTTACAGTCAATTCTCTAATTATAGACTCATTGGCATATTACCAGGATCAGGGTAGTTATATTCGAATCCAAGCTCCCTACAAATACGGCTGCCATCTATAATTTTTCCAGCAATAGGCGTTGATTCAGAAATAAATTCCGGCGGTTGCAAGGCTACCTGTTGCGATGCCGTTGTATAATAAGATGATCTAATAGGATGTTCAGGTGCGCATAAATTATAAATATTGCCACCTTCTGGCCGCAATATTAATAACTTTATTGCAGTAATAATATCATCTTGGTGAATAAGATTAACCGGCTCATTTCCTCCAGTTAATGCTGTTTGGCCCGCTAAAAACCGTCCTGCATGTCGAGCTTCTCCCACTAAACCCGCTAGCCTTAGAATATCTACCGATATATTTGGTAATTGGTGTAACCAATTTTCTACCTCGACCAGCGTTTTACCTACCTCGGTATTAGGATATAGCTCCGCATCTTCATTCAAAGTTCCACTTTGCGCACCATATACTGAGGTTGAACTGGTAAAAATAATACGCGGTATAGCGTAGGAAAGCGCAGTATCAACTAAAAGTTGTACCGCCTTCAAATAGCCGATACCACCTTCTGCCGTTTTATTTGCCGGTAACATAATAACCAGCACATCCGTAGCATTCATTAACTGCACCAGATCTTCGGCTTCACACTCAATATCTGGCGTAAGTAGTAGCTGGTAACAATCAATACCTGACATTCTTGCTGCATTTACACCATCTGGCGTAGTTTTACTACCAACCACTTCGATTCCTGAGCGCATTAACTCAAGCGCCAAGGGCAATCCTAACCAGCCTAATCCAATGATAGCGACCTTCTTCATAAATCCCACCACCTCCGATCAACTCAGTAGTTACATTATACTTACCCTACTTATTAATATAATTCAAAGATCACAATTCTCTAACAATAATTAGTTATAACATTAAAACTACATTGCTGATTGGTAAATAGCGATCAAATCAGTTAAATTCGCCTGAACAGGATTAGTGATACCGGAAGCACTTTTTAACGCTGCTTTAGCTAATTTAGCTAAATCACTATCCTGAACATTCAATCGTCTTAGTCCTGAAGGTAGTCCAAGATCACAATTTAGCCGCCTTATTTCAGCAATACAAGCTTCTGCACCACGTTGATCGGTCATATGAGCAACTCGAATCCCCATTGCACCAGCAATATTTTTTAACTTTTTTGCCACTAGCTTCAGATTAAAAGCTTGTACTTGGGGCAACAAAACGGCATTGCAAATTGTGAGTGGTTGATTATAAAAATGGCTCACTTGCCAGGCTAAGGTCTGTACATATCCCTGCGAAGCATTGTTGAAAGCCATACCCGCAAGAAACTGGGCATAAGCAATATTTTCATGGGCCTGTAAATCTAATGAATAATTAACCGCTCGGCGTAGAGCATTACTCAATATTTTGACAGCACTCAAAGCACATGCATCGGTAACAGGATTAGCGGCTGTAGAAACATAAGCCTCAATGGCATAAGTTAAAGAGTTCATACCTAATGCAGCAATAAATTCACTTGATAAACCCAGCATTAATTCCGGCTCAGTTACTGACAGTAAGGGGGTAATGCGTGATCCGGCTATAGCCAAATTGATTAATTCATTCTTAGTTTGATCAAGCAGAGGATTAAAATTATCAATATTTGAGGCGGAAGTTGTATTAATGGTAATTAAAGGCCATGGTTTTTTACTATTATCACTAATAAAAATCGATTGATCAGATTGTAAATAAATCATTGCTTTTGCATAATCATAGGCAGCTCCCTCTCCAATTGAAACGATACAATCAATTTGCTGCTGTTCATAACAACCAAGCGACTGTTTTACGATTTCTAATGATGACACCAATTTTGCATCAGTAAAAAGATGACTTTTAATCTTATTATGTAAAAAAATTCTGGTTACTTTTTCAACCAGACCACTGTTCATTAAAAAAGGATCAGTCACTATAAGCACATGCTGATAACCATAATCCTTCATTAAATTTACCACATCGACTAAACATCCCCGGCCAATTTTATTGATAGTAGGAATGCAAAAAGTTGATGGCGGCATAATAATTATCCTTAAACGAAATAAAATAAAACAAATGAACTTATCGTGCTATCAAATAACAACCAAGCTATTTTTTCACAGTTAGAAATAAAAATCGCTTTATCAATCACTAAGTCAATTTACAGTTTTATAGTTTATTTATACTTTTAAACTAAACAGACTGATTTTATTTAATATTTTGACATTAGTAAGCCATCAAATAGGGTATCAAGCTTTTGCAAAACAAATAATAAAGGACTAAAAATAGAGAATTGCGAGGTAATTGAGGCTTCTTTTATATATAAATAAATATGTCACTCAAATTAAAAATAAGTAATAAAACGCCTGAAAAAGCATAAAACGCTTTTTCAGGCAATGCCAAAAAATTTTGGCTAACTATCAAGAGAAGATAAATGAATTAATGTTATTTCTTTGAGTGATGGAATTGTGCCTTCGACAATATGTTAAAAAGCTCGCCAATGCCATAAATTAATAACATAATTCCACCCATTACAATCGGCACCATACAGAGTGCAAAAAGCATACTTTTTAAAATATCCAGCATTAGATAGCCTCAGCAAAATAATGATTCATTCAATTAGTAAGATATAAACCTAATTAAATAGTAACCTTATAAGTAAGATTATTCTATTTATTTTCTATTTTGAAGACTAACACTAAAAGTTTTCATTTTTTTACACCGATGGTAGGTTTAGTGACAGAAATTACTAAATTTTAAAATATTAATCTCTAGTAGCTGATATTTATTCGAAACAATAGATAAGTCTTCATTCTATTCATACTATTTGCTATAACAAAGGACAATAAAACAATACACCTGATAAGTGTATTTAGGCTAATAAGGCTATTTTTAATGGATATTTTCTTAACCTTAAAACTTCATGATCGACTATTTGCTGATGCACGGCGGATAAAATTACTCAACTATATAAAATCTTCCGGTTCGATCAAACAAGCAGCACAATTGGCGGGTATGAGTTATAAAAGCGCCTGGCATGCAATAAACGAAATGAATCAAATAACTGATAAAACCCTACTGGCTAGTGCTACCGGCGGTAAAGGTGGCGGTGGTACCGCTTTAACTCCCTACGGCGAACGTTTACTACAACTGTATGGATTATTAAAACAGATCCAGCAAAAAGCCTTTCATGTATTAAATGAGGAAGATTTACCGCTCGATAGTTTGCTGGCGGCAATTTCACGTTTTTCATTGCAAACTAGTGCCCGTAATCAATTCTTTGGTACTTTGATCGAATATGATAGCCACTCAATTCAGCAAACTGTCAAAATTCAGTTAACCAATAGTAACACCATTATAAATGCATCATTAACTAAGCAAAGTATCAAACGATTACAATTAACAGCCGGCAAAGAAGTTTTAATCCTAATTAAAGCACCCGCAATAAAATTACTGCCACCACAAACAGTAACAGCAGCAGCCGATAATAGCGTAACAGGAGCGGTAGTTGATATTGAAAAAGATGATAGAGATAGTGAGTTGAAAGTGAAACTAAAGGATGGATTATTACTTTGTTCTATTATGTCAAATCAAGCAATAGCAGAACAAAAGATAAAAATTGGCAGTATGGTAACGGCGGTTTTTGCTGCTAACCAGATTATCGTCGCAACATTACAATAATTGCCCATCTTAACATCAGATTAATTTTATAAAATTTATTTTAAGATATAAAAGGCTTAATAAAATCAGTCAATAATTAAGCTTTTATAATAAAAATATAAAACATTGAGATTAATATTATACACCTATAACAGCAAATTAACTATTTTTGATAGGAGTCAACTAACTTCTGTATTTTCTTTTTCGTGCTAACAAAATTATTATACTTTACCTTGGCACAGAGTAAATCAAGTTTGGTATTAAGTGCCATCGCTAACAGATTTTTTGAATCACTATCCATAATATTTTTGTTAACATTCCAATATTTAATATCATCCATAATCATAACGTAATCTTTAATATATTTTTGATATTTAACTGGTTCTGTTTTTTTAAGTAGATTTAAGTGATCAATACATTCGTTGTTTGTTGAGGAAATAATAATTCCATTAAATAATATTCCAGATTTGTTGACTGGCGATTCAACTGCCGCTGTTTGGTTATCGATATTACTATTTTTTTTAGCGAAACCTGCGCATCCGGTCAACAACATAATAGCTAATAATACACTAAACAGATTTTTTTTATTGTACGTCATGTCATTGAATCCTAAAAATATTATTTTCTTTGATCTACACGAAATGAAGAATGGTAAATTAACTGATAAAAGAAGTAAACAACTTTCTTATCTAACAATTAATAAAGCGATCTACCTCTCAGATCAATAACCATGGATTTAAAATATAAGTTGCCATCCCTGGCAGGTTAACTACTTCCTAATATCTTTTATTTCAGTCAAAATGGGTTTAATTTTGTTTGCTAATTAGAGTAATAATTTCATTTTTAGCAATCGATAAACCAAGTTAAAAATAATTAAAGCTACTTATTAACAATTAAATATTTTCTCCATTCTATTATTTATCAATCCTGAATGCATATCCCTATGCATTCAGTTTTTACTAATTGATTTACTTAATGATCGTTACTTTGGCTCAGTATTAGTTATCTGATCAATAATACGGATCTCTCCAGTATTACCATCTAGTTCAAATACCTCCCACCATAAGCCTTCACCTGATGTTGGTATATCATATTGGCTGACTTGGGTACCGCCATTTTTGTCTTTTTGGGCAACCACCACCTTGGCATGCGAAGTAGTAATTGCGGGGTCTTTGCTAAAATTATGAACTGCGTAACGATAACGCCCTGGGTTTAACTTTTTAATGGTGATCGTTTCAGGCCCAAAACCCTCTCTCGCATCTATGTCAAGAATTGCACTGCCATCTGGCGCCTTTTTATTACCAAAACTCACATGGAATCGATTGCCAGTATTCGTATCACCCCATAGATGGGAATCTAAATCTTTAGGAGTAGGACCCCATGATAAAATAATACGGGCATAATCATCCCCTAGCTCCGGTGACAAAATAATTTTCTGCAACTGTTTTTCTGGATCATTAATTCCAAGCTCATAATCAACAAAACCTTGCGCTTTGGTTTTAAGAGTATAAGGTTGCTCAATCAGATCTAGGATAGTGAATTCTCCTTTGCTATTGCTTCGTGCCTCGTATTTAGCTTTAGAATTGCTATCTGAGGTGTAAAGTTTAATTTCTGCATTAGCGATCCCTTTACCATTTACCGCATTAACGACTGTTCCATTTAAATTAAACTTGCGATAAAAATTGACTTTTTTATCTGCGACAATCGCTTCATCATCGCCTTTTTTGGCTGAAACCTGTACGCCAGCTACCGTAACAGTAGTACTGGTCAAGGTGATGCTAGCTTTACCCTCAGCATTAGTTTCACTCTCACCATTATTCGATAAGGTAACGTTATTACCCTTATTCTGTAACCATTTTAGGGTAATATTTGGTACTGGATTATCGTTGGCATCCTTGACCAACGCCGTAAAGGTAAAGTTATCACTGCCATTAGCCACTTTACTGGTATTATCGCCATCCAATGTCACCTGTTTTAATACCGCTGTTTTACTATCAGCTGTCAAAGTGACTTTAGTCTCGATAGCGAACTCTTTGTCATTAACCTTCACGTTAATGGTAGTCACACCAGCAGTTTTTCCTTTCAATTTAGCCGTGTAAATCCCTTTATCATTTTCTTTCACTTTATCGAATTCACTGTTCGCCAGGTTAGTTGTAAATTCAACTTTTTGGCCAGTAATCGGATTATTATTGGCATCCATCAATGTCAGGGTTAAGTTCGAGGTCTTTTCGCCATCAGCAACAATAGTGGTAGGATCGGCGACAAGCTTAGATTTCTCTACGCTTGGATTATCGCTATCTGGCGTTAAAGTCACTGTTACTGCTGCCGGAAAGTTTAACTCCAATTCATTGAATTTAACCGTAATGTTACTATTGCCCGCCTGGATTCCAGTTAGTTTTGCTGTATAAACACCATTACTTTCCTCGACGATTTCGCTTACTTTGCTGTGTTCTAGGCTGGTATTAAACTTCACGTTTTCCTTATAACCGGTGATTGGATTAGCGTTAATATCGACTAAGCTTAGCCTTAAGATCGCACTATCTTTCCCATTAGCAACAATCGTAAGCGGTGTCGCAGTTAGCTTAGATTTCTCTAAACTTGGCTTACTGTTATCTGCGGTTAAAGTGACTTTAGCGCTATTCTTAATCTGCAATACTGCATCATTAACTTTAACTTCAATAGAGGCTTCACCAGCAGTTGTACCGATTAATTTAGCAGTATAGATCCCCTTTCCTTCATCCTTGATTTCTTTTACATGACTATTGTTCAGGTTACTGTTGAACTCGACTTTTTGACCTGCTAGCGGATTATCGTTCACATCTAACAATGTCAATCTTAATGTCGAATAGGTTTCACCGTCAGCAACAATCGTTGTCGGCTCAGCTTCTAATTTAGAGTTATTCCCACCCGGTTTGCTGTTATCGGCGGTTAATGTTACTTTAGCGGTATTCTTAATCTGCAATACTGCATCATTAACTATAACGTCAATAGAGGCTTCACCAGCGGTAGTACCGGTTAATTTAGCGGTATAGATCCCCTTCCCTTCGTCCTTGATTTCTTTCACATGACTATTCTTTAAGTTACTGTTGAACTCAACTTTCTGACCAGCGATCGGATTACCATTTACATCTTTCAGAGTTAATTTCAAGGTTGATGCGTCTACATCATTGGCAACAATCGTCGCAGGATCGACTTCTAACTTAGAATGGTCGCCTCCAGGGTGGCTACTATCGGCGGTTAAGGTTACAGTAGCTGTCTTACCAACCAGTGGTTCACCATTAACACCAACACTAACCGTGGCGTGGCCGGCTTTTATACCAACTAAAAGTGCTTCATAAATTCCATTACCTTTATCGGTCACCTTCCCAATCTGGCTACCTGCCAAGTTATGCTCAAACGTTACACCTTGCCCCGCAATTGGATTACCGTTAACGTCTTTCAATTCCAACGTTATTGTTGAAGATATTTTACCATCAGCAACAATACTCGTAGGATTGGCAACTAAATTTGATTTTTCAGCACTCGGTTGAGTACTATCGGCAATCAACGTGACTTTTATCACTTGACTTACATTTAATGATTTACCATTGACTTCAACACCAACAGTAGTTTCTCCCGCTGTCGTTCCGGTCAATTTTGCGGTATAAACGCCGTTACTCTCTTCTGTTACTCCTACTATTTTGCTATTTACTAAACTGGTGTTAAATTTCACTTTATCTTTCAGACCAGGAATGGCATTACCGTTAATATCCTTTAAGGTTAATTTTACCGTTGAAACTGCCTTTCCATTAGCCACAATGCGAGTAGGATTAGCTTCTAGTTTCGATTTATCAGCGCCAGGTTTACTGCTATCCGCAGTCAATGTAATAATAACTGGAGTTACATTTAACACAACATCATTGACTGTAACACCAATAGTAGTTTCTCCTGCCATTGTTCCTGTTAGTTTCGCGCTATAAACACCACTATTTTCCTCTACGATTTCATCAAATTTGCTATTTGCCAAACTGGTAGTAAATTGCACTTTAGCTTTATGGCCAGTAATCGGATTACCATTAACATCCTTTAAGGTTAGTTTTACGGTTGAAAAATCCGTTCCATTAGCCACAATGTGGTTAGGATTAGCTGCTAGTTTCGATTTATCGGCGCCAGGTTTTGTACTATCAGCAATTAAAGTGACTTTTGTCGCCTCTTTCATATTTAGTGCGCTACCATTAACTTTAACACCAATCGTTGTTTCGCCAGCCTGAGTACCTGTAAGTGTTGCGCTATAAACGCCTTCACTGGTTTCTTTTGCTGTAGTTATCTGACTATTTGCTAAACTACTAGTAAAATCAATTTGCTGACCACCAATTAAGTTATCATTAGTATCTTTTAGTACTAAAGTAACAGTGGAAGTAGCCACGCCATTAGCAACAATAGTACTAGGGACAGCAGTTAATTTGGATTTCTCACCACTTACATTACCACTATCAGCGGCTAAAACGACTATTACAGGACTAACAGTTAACCGCTTACCTGCAACTTCAACATTGATTTCAGTCTTGCCGGCTTTAGTCCCGGTTAGTGGTGCAGTATATATACCACTACTACTTTCCGTTACCTGACCTACACTACTGTTAGCTAACGAGGTATTAAATTTCACTGTTTGGCCAGCAATCAAATTACCATTAACATCTTGCAGCGTCAGTTTCAATGTTGAAACTGACTTACCATTAGCAACAATTCTGTCAGGTTTGGCTTCCAGTTTAGATTTAACTGGGCTTGGGTTTTCACTATCTGCGATTAAAACTACTTTTGCGGTCTTATTTTTCAACACTGAACCATTAATTTTAACGCCAATCGTGCTTTCTCCAGCAGTGGTGCCGGTTAATTCGGCGCTATAAACACCTTTAGCAGTCTCCTTTATGTTATTAATGTGACTATTAGCCAAACTAGTACTAAAGGTCACTTTATCACCACTAATAGGATTGCCCTGCGCATCCTTCAGTTCAAGTGTTAAGTTAGCTATCGCTTTACCATTAGCAACAATTGTTGCGGGTTGAGCAGTTAATAATGATTTTTCTGCACTTGGACGGCCAGTGACAAAGGCAACTGACTGTGTTTTTCCTCTACCATTAACTTCAGCGGTAATTTCACTTTTACCCGCTTTAGTACTGGTAACGCCAATGATCAGTTCTCCACGTTGATTAGTATTCGCGCTTCCACCATTGTCAATTATTGCGCCATCGGTTGCGGTCAGAACAACTGGCATATTCTCGACTGGATTACCATGTTTATCAGTTACTAATGCATACAGCGTATTTTTTTCTTTACCATCGGCTAATGCTTTATCCCTGGTAACAGTTAATTTGGCAACCTCAGCTGAATTTCGATCAGCACTAAATTTAAGCGCGCTATGTTTATAATTACCATTTTCCATCGTTGCGGTGATCTTGCCTTCCCCCGCAACTTTGCTAGTGATATAAATAACCGCTTTTCCTTGGTTATCGGTAGTTGCTGTTATCCCCTTTCCATTGGTAGCACTTTGAGTACCACTAAACAATGTTGCACCCGATTGACCATTGGGTTGTTTTAGACCATCGACGTGGAAAGTAATAACTTGTTGAGGTAATGGTTGTCCATGTTCATTAGTGATGACTGCGGTAGTGGTAAAACGATCCTGATTATTAGCAGGTAAAGTTGCATTAGGATCGACAATCAAATCATTAACCACATTCTTGGAAGGTTTTACTCGTATTATGGTTGTGGATCTGTTCGATTCATTGTCATTATTATCTATCCCCACCGCACTGATTTGATATTCTTGCGCAGCATTACTTTGTGTCTTATAAACATAAGCTGGCAAAATAATTTCCAATTGGGTTGGTGAAATAATCTGATAACTACCACCATTGGCAATAAAATTAGGCGAGACTGTCCAGTTGATTTTTTTCAAACCATATTTGGTTTTATTGATGGTAGCAGGAATAATCAACGTTTCTTTTGCTTCCGCTCGCATTTCAGCGGGCAACGAAATATTAATTAATTCCTGTTTGCGATATTGCATAACAATATCATAATTTCGATCGACAAAATCATACTT
Source organism: Arsenophonus sp. aPb (assembly GCF_029873475.1). Classification (NCBI taxonomy): domain Bacteria; kingdom Pseudomonadati; phylum Pseudomonadota; class Gammaproteobacteria; order Enterobacterales; family Morganellaceae; genus Arsenophonus; species Arsenophonus sp. aPb. Next base: position 1,112,642 of record NZ_CP123499.1, on the reverse strand, counting down.
ATTACCAACCAAACTACGCATGACATCAACCGCATCAGGATCTAATTGCTGTGCTAAGGGCACACCAAAGCGATAAATAATATCCATGCCAACCATAGTGTCATTACGATCACCGGCTGCATGCTCCCCTTTCAAGGTTATTAATGGTATGGGCGTGTAATTTATCCCTAATGTCAATGCATAAGGATCGTCTTTTAATTTATCGGGATCGACACCAGTACCAAGATGAACACCTTTGCCAAAATATTTTTCATATTTGATACTACCTCCCAGTTTAGGGTAAGTCGGTAAATAGGCTTCTGCGCGAACATCAAAACCGGTTGCTGGACGCTCATCATAATCATCCATTATAAATATCTTTGATTGGTGCCAATCAGTTAAGCCAAAATAGCCATTAGCCGCCAATTTTAGATAATCCGTCCAAGCTTCACCGCCCAGACCTAAGCGGGCATTACCTCCAGTGTAATCATAGTCATAGAAGGTATTAATGCCATACATCCAATCGCCCCAATAATGGCGATAACCTAAACCCAAATTTAAAGTATTTCTATCTTTATTTGTTCTTAAACCTAATTGGGTAAAAAGCAGACTATTTATACTATCTATAACAGGTAATAAAAAATCACCAGTAAATGTTCTATCACTGCTGATAGAAACACGAGCTGTACCATACTGACTTAACCAATCATTAAGTCGCTGGTTAACTAACCCTTCAGCAATATTTTTTGCATAACCGATAGAAGCATCAACTGCATTTCTATTGGCTAAAATATTACCAACCTGGCTGGCTATTGAAGCTAAAGCTTGATCTGTATTGTCTTCAGGGGGTGCTTCAGTTCCACCTAAATTAGGTAAAATAGGATTAATTGTCTCGGCGCTATTAGCCTTAATTTCAAGACTTGGTGGCATTTCTAACGGATAATGCCCTGAACTTAAGCGTTCAGAGGGAAATAGAGAGGTTTCACCCTGAGATGAAGATGCAGCGCTATCTTTAGCAATGATATTATCACGCTCTTTAGCATCAGTCATTAGGGATTGAATCCCTGAGATAGTATCAGCCATCTCAGCATTTTCGACTGCATTAGCTATTGAGGTAGAAAAAAAAAAGAGAGGAGAAAACAATTGTATTAAAAGTAACCACCACGCTATTATTTTTTTTCCCTTCCATGAAAACTGTGGCATAAATAATTTACTCTAATATGTATATTTATAGTAAGAAACCACCTTCAATTAATTAAAGGTGGTAGAACAACAATAATATTTAAATACTTGATAACGCTTTAACTTTTTCTTTTACGCTTTGAAAACCAGAGAATTGAACTTTTGAACATAGCGTGTCTAATTTAGTGCTCAAGGTCATAGATAATAATTCTTTTGAATCTTTATCCATAATATTCTTATTAACATTTAAAAACGTATAATCTCTGCTGATTTTATTATAATCATTAGAATATTGTTGGTATTTACCACCATTAGCTTCTTTTAAAAAATTAAAACGGTCAACACATTCATTATTTGACGAAGCAATAGTAATGCCGTCAAATAACATGCCTTTTTTTTCTATATAATTTCGCGCAGGGATACTACTTTGGTTGTTGACAATAGTCGCGCCATTTTTATTAGTTTGACTCGCTGTTTTATCATTTACTTTATTATTCATCTTTTTTGACACAGGTACAGAACAAGCATTTAATAAAAACATAGCACCAAATACTAAAGCGCACTTTTGGAAATTAACATTCATAACAAAGCCTTTATTCAATTACGTAGCTAATTAACAAGCTCCATTAAGGAGCCATTTCGAGTGATCCAAACTAATAATTCAGTACTACACAACATCATAAAAATGATAGAAAAAAGTAGTACTAGTTTTTTAATAAAAAAAGATAATCGTTTCGACATATAAAAGTGAATCCTTAAAATTTTATTAATAATAAAGTTAAGTAAAAATGCTCACTTTTAATAAAGTAAAATATCGAATAAATATTAGTCATAGATAAACTATATTTATAAATAATTTGGTAGTGGTTAAATTATATTCAAATATAAATTATTTAAAATTTTCAACAACACGTATTCTCATCAAATAGATGATTAGATTAAAGTATGAACCAAAACAAAAAAACAAGAATAAATTCTATAAGTTAAGCTTGTGGTGAGTAAAATGATATATATAAATATTAAAACGGCAAATCGTTTTAATCGATCATAAGTCAAATATTAATAGATAACAACTATCAATTTTTAACTTACGATCGTTTTCCCCAATGGATTAAATTAATAAAAATCAATAAGATATAAAAAATGAAAACATTTAGATACATATTTAATTATAGTTTAACTATACAGAGATTACAAAATTACATATTATTCGCTTTAAAACTAATATAGAAAATAAAATTAAATGATATTGCAAAATAAATCATTATGAATACAACTAAATAAAAACAACTTAATAACAAATTGACTTTGAATATTCTCAATAACTACCAGGTATTGAATATGGTAATTTACACGCTATACATTAATAATCACTAAACGAATATTTTATTTAATCGATTTGGAAACATACTTAATATATGGAAATATAACATACTGATTGGTATTTTTTATTATACTAATTGTCTTATTCTATTTTGTGCCTGAAACTAACGGAAAAGTTTCTCTTATAAAAGGAAAATTGGAGCCATAAGGCTCCATTTTTTTAATCTGTTGTTACAAATATAAATATACACACATAATTTTAAAATAGTTATATAATATCGCTAAAATCTATTATTAATAATTTATTTACATCTCTATTTTATCTATTACCTGTCAGATTAAATATTTAATTTCTCCAATCTCATTTTTATTAATTTATCACATAAATAATTAACATAAATTTCACTTATTTTACTGAAAAGTTTATTTTAGCAAATAATTCATTATCTTTAGCGCTTGATATTTTGTTGTCATAGATAAAACCAATTTCAATAATAGGCAAACTCAATATCAAAACATTTCTATTATTTGTCACATCTGTTCTACTTTATTTTTAAGTAACAAATTTATCTGGCTAGCTCAATTTTAATATCACTATACTTAAATAATACTTATTTATATAAACAAAAAAATAGGCTATTTTGCGCTTTTAAGCAGCCACTTTAATGCTAGGCTGGTTAGATTAGGGTAGATCTTAGTCAACTATTTCAAAACGACAACAGTTATATTTGGTATTCAGTTTCATGGATAATATAATAATTCAGATCGATTTTAATGAATGTATCAATAGGAGTTTAAACTATGGCAGTAACTAAGCTGGTTCTTGTAAGACACGGCGAAAGCGAATGGAATAAAGAAAACCGATTCACGGGTTGGACTGATGTTGAACTTTCCGATAAGGGCCGCGAAGAAGCAACAGAGGCAGGCCAGCTATTAAAAAAAGAAGGTTTTGTTTTTGACTATGCTTATACATCCGTTTTAAAACGTGCCATTCATACATTGTGGAACATTTTAGATCAAATAGATCAACAGTGGCTTCCAGTTGAAAAAAATTGGCGGCTTAATGAACGTCATTATGGGGCGCTACAAGGCTTAGATAAAGCAGAAACAGCGGCAAAATATGGTGACGATCAAGTTAAACTATGGCGTCGTGGCTTTGAAATTACACCACCAGAATTAACCAAAGATGACTCTCGTTACCCTGGCAATGATCCACGTTATGCAAATTTACAACCCTCAGAGCTCCCTGTCACTGAAAGTCTCGCTACCACCATTGAACGTGTTGTACCTTATTGGCAAGAGGTGATTGAACCTAGAGTTAAAAAAGGTGAAAAAGTCATTATTGCTGCTCATGGTAATTCATTGCGGGCATTAGTCAAACATCTGGATAAGATGAGTGAAGATGAGATCCTTGAACTTAATATTCCAACCGCTGTTCCACTGGTGTATGAATTTGATGAAAATATGCAACCTATTAGGCACTACTATCTTGGTGATCAAGCTGAGATAGCTGCTAAAGCAGCCGCTGTTGCTAATCAAGGTAAAGCAAAATAATTAAATTGAATTTATAAGTATAAGGCCACTTTGTGGCCTTATTAATCATGAATTAGATGCGCTTTTTACGACGTATTCGTATAGCTTCAGCTAAACGATTTAATAATTTTTCACTATCTTGCCAACCAATACAGGCGTCTGTCACACTTTTACCATACTCTAGCGGTTTATTTATACTTATATCTTGATTCCCTTCAACAAGATGACTTTCGACCATTACACCAATGATTGCTTTTTCACCATGACGTATTTGATTAGCAATATCTTCAGCCACTGCAAGCTGTTTTTTATATTGTTTACAGCTATTTGCATGACTAAAATCAATCATAATTTGGGCTGATAAACCTGATTTTTGCAAACTCTCTTTAACGGCCTGTATATCTGATTCACTATAGTTAGGCTTTTTCCCACCGCGCAAAATAATATGACAATCGAGATTACCGCTAGTATTTACAATTGCTGAGTGGCCCCATTTAGTAACCGATAAAAAACAGTGAGACGCTTTAGCAGCATTAATTGCATCGATAGCTACTTTTATTGTTCCATCGGTACCATTTTTAAAGCCTACCGGACAAGAGAGACCGGATGCTAATTCACGATGAACTTGAGATTCCGTAGTCCGTGCACCAATTGCTCCCCAACTGGTAAGATCAGCCACATATTGAGGCGTAATCATATCAAGAAATTCACCCGCTGTCGGTAAGCCTAAATCATTAATGGTTACCAATAAATTACGTGCTATACGCAATCCTTCATTAATATCAAAACTGTTATCCATAAAAGGATCATTAATTAAACCTTTCCAGCCAACAGTCGTACGTGGTTTTTCAAAATAAACACGCATAACAATTTCTAGGTCATCTTTCAACTCATCGTGAATTCTTTTTAGTCGTTGTGCATATTCAATCGCGGCTTTTGGATCATGAATTGAACATGGACCAATAACGACCAAAAGCCTGTCATCTTTACCAGTTAGAATTTGATGTATTGATTCACGCGCTGTTTGAACTGTCAAAGCGGCTTTATCGGTTGCCGGAAATTTTTCTAGTAATGCAACTGGAGGTAATAACTCTTTTATCTGTTTAATTCTAATGTCATCATTCTTATAAGTCATCTTTTCTGCTCAATGTATCGCTTGTTAGCCAATATATTCTCTAAAAATAAATAAAAGATGAACTCAATTTAACCTTTAGGGATAAAAGAGTAAATATGTTCTCATATTTATAATATAAATATTTAATAACAATATATAATACGATATAAAATTTTTAAGCGTAAATTTTAAAAATATTATAAGGTTATACTAAGATAAGTAACAATTAGCCGGCTAAAAATATCGAACCATTTTCTTTAGCTGATCGACGCCAAAGTCGAAAACCATTGATTGAAATACCGAGTAACATCAAATATTCGAATGACATCGCTAAAACACCTTGCAAGTAAAAGATAACAACACTAATAATATTAATAATAATCCACAGTAACCAGTTTTCAGCATATTTTCGTGTCATTAATACCATAGCAATAATCGATAGCACCATCATTGTTGAATCCCAAAAAGGGAATGCATCGGGCTCTATTTGTACAGGTTCAATATGAAAGCCTAATAAATGAGCGATATCCCAAGTAATGTGAGTAAGAAAAATAAACACTTTATCAATGTTAAAACTTAATAGAAGCGTTGAAATAATAGCGATAAATAAAGTTATCACGACTTTCGAAAAACTCATCCAGCGGATCTTAAGCCTTGCTTCATGATAAGCATCTACTCGACTCCAAGCGTACCAACCATATGTATTTGCTGCGAAAAAGAAAATTTGTAACAACAGGCTAGCATACAATTGAATTTGAAAAAAAATAACAGCAAATAATGTAACGTTTATTAGACCAAAAAGATAATTGATAATTTTTTCTTGGCTTGCAAGCCAAATACATAAAAATCCTGCTATCGTTGCCACAGCTTCAATATAAGATAAGTTATAACCATTGCTGCCAAGAGCAATATGTACCATAGTATTACTAGTATTGAAAAACTCCATTCCTATTATCCTATTAACACTTATAATTCAGCGACTTAATGTTAGCAGCAAACGACAACATCCGCTCCAAAGGCTTAAATGCTCTCTCCCTTAATTCATCGTTAATAAATATTTCATGTAATTCACCTTCTTTTTTTAATCCTTGTTCAATAGTTTTTAAGCTATTCATTGCCATCCAAGGACAATGTGCACAAGTACGACAGAACGCACTCTCACCTGCCGTTGGCGCAATATAAAATGATTTGTCTGGACATGCTTGCTGCATTTTATAAAAAATACCTTTCTCCGTTGCCACAATTATTTGCTGATTAGACAAATTTTGCGCAGCTTGAATCAATTGACTGGTTGAGCCAACTGCATCCGCAAAATCGACAACAGCTGCTGGGGATTCTGGATGCGCTAATATTGCCGCATTAGGATACAACATTTTCATTTTCTTCAAGGCTTGAATTTTGAATTCATCATGTACAATACAACTACCTTGCCAGCAAAGAATATCTGCCCCGGTTTTTCTTTGTACATAATTACCTAAATGACGATCCGGCGCCCAGATAATTTTTTGTCCTTGACTATCTAAATAGTCAATTAATTCAACTGCAATTCTGGAAGTTACAACCCAGTCAGCTCTAGCCTTAACCGCGGCAGAAGTATTAGCATAAACAACCACTGTTCGCTCTGAGTGTTGTTCACAAAATTCCGCAAACGGCTTAGCGGGACATCCTAAGTCTAACGAGCACTCCGCTTTCAATGTTGGCATTAATATTGTTTTTTCAGGATTTAAGATCTTGGCCGTTTCTCCCATAAATCTAACTCCAGCAACAACCAAAGTCGATGCGGGATGTAGTGAGCCAAAACGTGCCATTTCCAGTGAATCAGCTACACAACCACCGGTTTCTTCGGCTAGAGCTTGAACGTCAGGATCGGTATAATAATGCGCGACTATAACCGCATTTCTCTTTTCCAACAATAGCTTAATAGATTGTTTACAATGTTTTTTTTCACTATCCGTCAACGGTGCTGACTTAACAGGAAATGGATAACTGGCTAAATTGAAATCAATAAAATTAGACATTTTTCACTCACTTGTTTAGTATTTATATTCAAAGCAATCCTTTTTAGCAAAAAAAACTATTTATTCGCTTATTTTGTTTCATATACTAAACAAGATAATCAATATTTAAAATTTTGTCGCTTAATTTTTACTATAAAATTGCACTAGATAACCGATTTATCCATCGGTAAAAATCAATACTCTTTTTCACCCGCATTCAGTATTCAGATAATATGAAATTAGCTTTTGGCTGAAATAGTAGCAATATCTTTAGATGGTGGGTCGTACAGGATCACTCGGCCTATGGCCTCGCCCTGTGGGTCGTTGTGCAAAGCACAACGCTGTCTCGCTGCGCTCGGCTTGAACCTACACAGCTTCTCATTCTGTACTCGCATTGCGATATATTATTTTTGGTTTGTTGGAAAGCATGAAGATATCTTTAGATGGTGGGTCGTACAGGATCACTCGGCCTATGGCCTCGCCTGCGGGTCGTTGTGCAAAGCACAACGCTGTCTCGCTGCGCTCGGCTCGAACCTACACAGCTTCTCATCCTGTACTCGCATTGCGATATATTATTTTTGGTTTGTTGGAAAGCATGAAGATATCTTTAGATAGTGGGTCGTACAGGATCACTCGGCCTACGGCCTCGCCCTGCGGGTCGTTGTGCAAAGCACAACGCTGTCTCGCTACGCTCGGCTCTAACCTACACAGCTTCTCATCCTGTACTCGCATTGCAATATATTATTTTAGTTTCTTTGGAAAGTTATAACAGATCTTTAGATGGTGGGTCGTACAGGATTCGAACCTGTGACCAATTGATTAAAAGTCAACTGCTCTACCGACTGAGCTAACGACCCATCTGAAGTTACCTGAGGTGATGGCCGAGTATATTACTTATTTTTACTAAGGGTGCAATTGTTTTTTTACCGAATGAATTTAAATGCTTATTAATCACACAATTATCCCCGAAATAAACAGCAGTATATACTTCGGGGCTATTCATTAGAGTGATGCTAATTTTTTCTCTGCCAATTGCGCACTCGGACTGCCAGGATACGCTTTAATCACTTGTTGATAAACAACACGTGCTTTATCATTTTGCCCTTTTTCTTGCATCAATAACCCTACTTTATAAAGGGATTCTGCCCCTTTGGGTGAATTAGGGTAGTTTTTAACGACGGTAGCAAAATAAAAAGCCGCATCATCTTTATTTCCCTGATTATAATTCAACTGTCCAAGCCAATAATTAGCATTGGGCTGAAGATTAGATTTAGGATAAGTCTTGATAAAATGCTGAAAAGAACTAATTGCCTGCGCAATCTGCTGTTTAGATTTGCTCTTGATAGCAAGTGCAACCGCCGAATCATAGTCAGCCTTTTCATTCGCTGGTTTAGCCGTGGCAACAACATTGCTGCTATTATTACTATCAGTATTTGCCTTGACTTTGTTTGTACCAGTGGACAATGAATCCAACTGCATATAAAGATCTTTTTGTCGCTCAATAACTTGACTTAATTGATATTGGTTTTCTTGAATTTGGCCACGCAAGGTATCAATGTCGCGCTGAGCATCCGATAACTGCTGCTGAATTTGATATAATAATTGCCCTTGAGAATTAACCGCTGTCTCAATTTGCAGAAGACGATCATTGGTAGAGCCTGAGCCGACATTAATGATTGGCGCTTGGGCAGTAGCGACTGCTGGAGCCGCTACGCCAACCAATAACGACAGAGTCAAATAAAGATGTCTGAAGTTACTGTTCATGTAATACTCTTAATATGCCAGTACCGCACGACGATTTTTAGCATATGCTGATTCGTCGTGACCTAGTACAGCCGGTTTTTCCTTACCATAAGATACGATAGCAATTTGCTCACCGTTTACGCCTTTGCTCTGCAAATACATTTTTACCGCATTAGCACGACGCTCACCAAGTGCAATATTATACTCTGGTGTGCCCTTTTCATCGGCATGTCCTTCAACAGTAATTTTAACTGAAGGGTTACCACGCAGGAAAGTTGCATGTTGATCTAACAGTTGTGCATATTCTGGGGTGACATCGTACTTATCGAAACCAAAGTAAACAATGTTGTTGCTTTGCAATTCTTGCATCTGCTGATGAGCCAATTGCTCTGCAGACAAGCTAGCATTACTATCTGCTACATTGTTTTCAGTACCTGTCTTGTCATTGCCTTTTTTTGAGCTACATGCTGCAACGGCTAGCATAGGTAACGCTAACATTAGCCCTTTAAGCACTTTATTCAATTGCATCTTGTTCGATCCTTTAATAGTTATTACATACTTATTATTATGCATCACAAATACGGCGACCAGGCAGGAAATTTAACCTGTCCATCTGTCGCCGGCAGACGCGCTTTGAAACGCCCATCCGTTGATACCAATTGTAATACAGTACCTAACCCTTGTGAGGAGCTATAAATTACCATAGTACCATTAGGTGCAATACTCGGCGTTTCATCCAGAAACGTATCCGTCAAATATTCAACGTTACCCGTTGCCAGATCCTGTTTAGCAATGTGCTGTTTACCATCACTCGAGTTGACCATTACCATAAACTTACCGTCAGGGCTGACGCTTGGATCCTGGTTTTGCTTGCCTTCCCAAGTAATACGCTCTGGCACACCACCATTAATATTCAGTTTGTATATCTGTGGACGCCCAGCTTGATCAGAAGTATAAATAAGTGTCTGACTATCTGGCATCCAATTTGGTTCAGTATTGTTACTGCGACCATCGGTTATTTGGCGAGTTTGACCACTAGCCAAATCCATTACATACAGATTTAAACTGCCGCTCTTTGACAGAGCAAAAGCCAGCTTGGTTCCATCAGGGGAGAAGGTAGGTGCACCATTATGCCGTGGGAAAGCGGCAATTTGGCGGACTTCCCCCGTTGCTAATGTTTGTATAACCAACGCAGAACTGCCGCTTTCAAAGGTTACATAAGCTAATTTTTCACCATCAGCTGACCAGGCTGGAGACATAAGGGGTTCGGGCGAACGGTGGACAGTAAATTGATTATAACCATCATAATCTGAAACCCTTAATTCATAAGGAAACTTTCCACCATTGGTTTTCACTATATAAGCGATACGAGTGCGAAATGCACCTCGAATACCGGTTAATTTGGCAAACACTTCGTCACTAATAGTATGTGCTGCATAGCGTAACCATTTTGCCGCCACTTTCAATTGATTTTGCGTTAATACAGTGCCAGGAGAGTTCACCACATCAACCAATTGATAGCTAATAATATATTGACCATCAGCAGCAGGTTGTACCTGGCCAACAACAACCGCGTTGATACCTAATGCCGTCCAAACAGTGGGGGTGACTTCCGATGCGGTGGTTGGTTGTTGAGGCATATGACTGGGATCAATCGGATTAAATTTACCGCTATTTCGTAAATCAGCCGCAACAATTTGTCCTACATTGTCGGGTAAAGTGCCTGTTCCCGTCCATTTAAAAGGCACAATAGCAATAGGCTGTGCTGTATTGATACCTTGAGTAATTTCAATACGAATTTCTGCCTGAGCATATGCCGCCCATAGTATTAGAAAACCTAATAATAATTTAAATGCCTGCTTCATTTTTTCTCCCTTATCACGTATTCACGTCCGTAATAATTAGCTTGAATATTAACAAAGGTGAATACACAAAACCAGATAACTGAAAAACTTTTGTTAATTTTCCTAGCCTTATGCTATTCATAACTCTCATTTACTAAGGTTTGAAGACTAAAGTACTTCCCTGTTCATTAAATGCATCATAAATACTACGACTAGGCGGTTTAGGCATTATCGCTGTCTTGGCTGCACGTATCGCTGCGTCGCAGAGTGATTGATCATTTGCTGCACTACTTTTAGCTGCAATACTAATTAACATGCCGTCAGGAGCAAGTTTTATACTTAATTCGCATGTTTTGCCGCTATAAATATCAGCATCATAAAATTTGCTCTGAATCGCGGCTTTGATCTTACCCGCATAATTAGCCACATCTGAACTAGATGCCCCGCTTCTTCTATTTCCTCCTTGACCCGCCGCTGCTGCACCTCCTGTTTGCTGAGTTGGCTGTTGAGCAGTTAATCCGCCGAGCAGATCTTCAACCGCAGCAGCCTGTTTTGCTGCATCGGCTTTTTTCCTAGCTGCCAGTGCCTTAGCGGCTTTTTCAGCTTTTTCTTTGGCCTCGGCTTGTGCTTTAGCCTTGGCTATTTCAGCTTCTTTTTTAGCTTGCGCTTCTGCTTTCGCTTTTGCCTCTGCCTGCTCTTTTATTAGCCGCTCTTGTTCTGCTTTAGCTTTAGCAGCAGCCTCTTCAGCGATTTTCTGTTGTTCTTTGGCTTTCTTGGCCGCTTCTTCTGCTTGCGTGCGTTGTTGCTCGGTTTCTCGTTCTATTTTAATACGCTCCTCTTCAACCATTTTTAAGCGTTTTTGTTGTTCTTCCTGCTGTTTTTGTAGCTCTTCTTCCTGTTGTTGCAGACGTTTCTTTCGCTCAGCATCGGCTTGTTTGGCACTAGTTTGCTGCCGTTGCAGTTGATTATACTGTTCTATTACAGCGCCTGGATCGACCATAATAGCATCAACTACTTCACCGCCTTGACCGCCACCACCAAGTTTAATAATTTCATTCAATGAACCCAAAATAATAAAACTAAATAGTAAAACGTGAAGTATTATAGAGAGTACGACAGAGCGACTCAGTTTATTTTTTTGCTCTTTTGTCTTTCCCACAACAGAATTCCAAACAAGTAATTATGCAATTACATCAAATAGGCTGAGTCATAAAGCCAACCGATTTAATGCCAGCTTGATGAAGTATATTTAGCGCTTTAATAACTTCTTCATAAGGTACATCTTTAGCGCCGCCAATTAAAAAAATGGCCTGCGGATTTTTTACCAATGCGGCTTTTGTTATTGCCGCAATCTGTTCTGGCGGTAAAAGCTCTTCACGATGACCATCAATAATGACACTGTATTGCCCTACGCCAGAGACTTCAAGAATAATGGGTGGATTATCACTGCCTGACACAATTTCTGCTTGTGCCGCATCGGGTAATTCTACTTTCACACTTTGCGAAATAATCGGAGCCGTTGCCATAAAGATCAATAACAATACTAACAGTACATCCAATAAAGGAACGATGTTAATTTCAGATTTCAGTTCACGTTTATGTCGAGTCCGTGCCATCTCTCTGTTCTCCGCATTTATTGCTTTTCAGAAGCAAAAGCTTGACGATGCAAAATGGCTAAGAATTCTTCCATAAAATTGTCATAACTTTGTTCCAATTTATTGACTCGCTGATTCAGTCGGTTATAAGCCATTACAGCTGGAATGGCGGCAAACAAGCCGATTGCCGTTGCAATTAAGGCTTCAGCAATACCCGGAGCGACCATTTGTAATGTTGCCTGTTTAACCGAACCTAAAGCGATGAAAGCATGCATAATTCCCCATACGGTACCAAATAATCCAATATAAGGACTTATTGATCCTACTGTACCTAAAAAGGGAATATGCGCCTCCAATGATTCTAACTCACGATTCATTGATATTCGCATAGCTCTAGATGCGCCATTCATTACTGCTTCTGGGGTATGAAGATTAGCTTGGCGTAAACGAGCAAATTCTTTAAAGCCAGAATAAAAAATCTGTTCTGATCCGGTTAATGTATCACGCCGAGCCTGACATTCTTTATAGAGACGTGATAGCTCAATACCGGACCAAAAACGATCCTCAAAAGCTTCCGTTTCTCGAGTTGCTGCATTTAAAATTTTGCTTCGTTGAATAATAATAGCCCAAGAAGCAATAGAGAATCCTATGAGGATCAACATGATAAGTTGAACCAAAAAACTCGCTTTGAGGAATAAATCTAAGATATTCATGTCAGCCACTGCTTAAACTCCGCGACAATAGACTCAGGAAGCCCGATTGGCTTCATTTTAGAGGTATCAATAGAAACAATAATTATTTCTGCTGTGCAAATTTCTTTTCCTTGCTGATTAATTAATCGTTGCAGAAAAGTCAATGAGGTACGTTGAACATGGTTAATTTTTGTTTCAACGGTTAATAAATCATCCAATTTAGCAGGGTATAAATAGTCAATTGTCATTTTACGTACGACAAAGGCTAAATTTTCTTCTCGTAATTTCTGCTGTTCAAATCCTTTTTCTCGTAACATTTCCGTTCTAGCACGCTCGAAAAAATGGGCATAACGTGCATAATAGACTATACCTCCCGCATCAGTATCCTCGTAATAAACACGGATAGGCCAGCAAAACAGCATATTTTTACTCCCCTCGCTATCAATTAATTACCCGTCACTATACTTAAGTGAATCATCTATTGGAATGATTTATAAATAAAGTTACAAAAAAATAGTGAAATATAAACTTATTTTAAGAAATGAAACTCATACGCAAGAAATAAAATAGTCCGCAAACTAGGATCAAAACAGCAGGTAATGGATGAAAAAAATAACGCCAAAACGCTTTGTTAGGTAAAAACCCAATACCAATGATTATCCCACTACAAGTTGCCCAAATTAGCAATAACCCCTGCCATGTAGCAAGAGAACTGGTATTTGCGGCAAATAATGTTGGATCCCAGAGAACACAAAAAGCCATGGCAAATGCCATAAAGAGAATAAGGATCCGAAACGGACCCTTATTCATTAATGTGTAGATTTTATCTACCATTATCATTCACCAGTATGTTTAGCTTTGTTAGCCGCATTAGCTTCTACTTGCTCTATAGCCAGAGCTGCAATTACAGCGAAACTACAAGCAAGTAGCGTTCCTAAAATCCAAGCAAAATACCACATGCTATTCGGTCCTTAATATAATGAATGCTTGTTATTTTCAATATGCGTTTTGTCAATCCGACCAAACATTTTGTAATAACACCAAATTGTATACGCCAATATAATTGGCACAAAAATGATGGCAACAACCGTCATCACTTGTAATGTAAATAAGCTTGAAGTGGCATCCCAAATCGTCAAACTGGCATTAGGCTGTATACTTGAAGGCATAATGAATGGGAACATACTAATGCCGAAAGTTAAAATAATACAAGCAATTGTCAGTGATGAAAATAAAAATGCCCACCCGGCTTTATCAAGCTTAGTGCCTAAGATAGTTAGTATTGGAAAAATTAAGCCCAGCACAGGTAATGCCCATAGCCCTGGATTATTATTAAAATTAACCAACCATGCCCCTGCTTCTTTAGCTACTTCTTTATGTAGCGGATTAGAAACAGCATAGGTATCAATGCTACTTTTAATTGCATAACCATCAATCCCATATACCAACCAAAAGCCAGCGCCAGCAAAAGTAATTAAGGTGAAAAAGGCGGTGAGATAAGTGATATTACGTGAACGTAAATGTAATTCACCTACCGTACGCATTTGAAGATAAGTCGCACCTTGGGTAATTATCATCATTACAGAAATAATGCCCGCTAATAAACCATAAGGATTGAGTAACCCTAAGAAAGAGCCGGTGTAATTCAAATACAATTGGTCATTGACTGCAAAAGGAACGCCCTGTAACAAATTGCCAAAAGCAACACCAATGATCAGCGGAGGTACAAAGCTACCAATAAATATGCCGCGATCCCACATATTGCGCCATTTGGAATTCTCAAGCTTTGAACGATAGTCAAACCCTACTGGTCTGAAAAATAGTGACGCCAAGACTAATATCATGGCAACATAAAAACCTGAGAATGCCGCTGCATAAACCATCGGCCAAGCCGCAAATAGTGCACCACCCGCAGTCACTAGCCAAACCTGATTGCCATCCCAATGCGGTGCGATTGAATTGATCATGATGCGACGCTCAGTATCTGTTTTTCCCATAAATGGTAATAAGATACCAACACCCATATCAAAACCATCAGTCACGGCAAAACCGATCAGCAACACACCAATCAGTAGCCACCATATAAATCTTAGAACTTCATAATCAAACATGAATGGACTCCTGTTTACTAAGCGTCTTGGGCTGAAATATTTTGTTGCTCATAATGATAACGACCTGTTTTAAGGCTACTCGGCCCTTTACGTGCAAATTTGAACATTAAGAACAATTCAATAACCAAGAACAAAGTATACAGACCACATATTAGCGCCATCGAGAAAATTAGATCTGCACTGCTTAATGATGAATGCGCAACTGCTGTCGGTAAAATTTCACCAATTGCCCATGGTTGGCGGCCATATTCAGCAACAAACCAACCAGATTCAACCGCAATCCATGGTAACGGAATACCAAACATAGCTAAACGCAAAAGCCATTTTTTATCACCAATACGGTTACGAATAACAGACCAAAATGATAAACCAAAAATAAGTAACATTAGGAAGCCACAAGCGACCATAATGCGAAACGCCCAGAATAGAGGTCCAACTTTAGGAATACTGTCTTTGGCTGCCGCTTTAATATGTTCTTCACTGGCATCAACAACATTAGGCGTATAGCGTTTTAACAATAATCCATAACCAAGATCTTTTTTATTTATATCAAATGCTTTTCGTGTAGCAGGATCGTTATCACCAGCCTGTAATCGTTTTAACAGGTCATAGGCTTTTATACCATTACGGATACGAACTTCATGTTGCGCCATTAAATCTTTTAAACCCAAAACCGGTGTATCGATAGAACGAGTGGTAATAATTCCCATTAACCATGGAATTTCCACTGCGAATTCATTTTTCATTTTTTCGCTATTGGGTATAGCAATAAGATTAAATGAGGCCGGCGGTGGTTGGGTTTCCCATTCAGCTTCAATAGCGGCTAACTTGGTCTTCTGCACATCACCCATTTCATAACCCGATTCATCACCCAAGACAATGACAGATAGTACTGAGGCGATACCAAAACTTGCCGCTATCGCGAAAGAACGTTTAGCAAAGGGACGATCACGGCCTTTGAGTAAGTAATAAGCACTGATGCCTAAGACGAACATGGCACCCGTACAATAACCTGCGGCAACGGTATGAACAAATTTAACTTGTGCCACTGGATTTAAAACTAATTCTGAAAAACTGAGCATTTCCATTCGCATGGTTTCAAAGTTAAAATCAGAAGCAATCGGGTTTTGCATCCAACCATTAGCAACTAAGATCCACAGCGCAGAAAAATTAGAACCCAGCGCAACCAGCCATGTGCTAGCTAAATGTTGGGTTTTACTTAAACGATCCCAGCCAAAAAGAAATAAACCAACAAATGTTGACTCCAGGAAGAACGCCATTAATCCTTCAATTGCCAGTGGCGCACCAAAAATATCACCAACATAATGGGAATAGTATGACCAGTTAGTCCCGAATTGGAATTCCATGGTCAAACCGGTTGCAACACCTAAGGCAAAGTTAATAGCAAATAACTTACCCCAGAATTTGGTCATATCTTTATATATCTGTTTACCTGAAATAACATATACCGTTTCCATTATGGCTAGTAAAAACGACATACCAAGTGTTAATGGCACAAACAGGAAATGATACATTGCAGTTAAGGCAAACTGTAACCGGGACAGTTCGACAATATCAAACATCTTGACTCCTTGCTCCTAGCAGGAAGACACCGACTTGCGGCGACCTGACTTTCATAATGCTAAAGATGAAAGCCTCATAACTACCAGCTTTATACATCTTAAAATAACGATAAAAAATTTATCAAAATACAACAAACATCTTAATAATAGTACACTTATATACACTTATAATAAATAGATTTAATACGATTAAGATTGAAATTTTGCGACTAAATCAACATACCGCTACATTTAAATACTAGCCAAATTTGATCTGCGCCAATTTTATTGAAAAATGAAAATAAAACCCATGTTATTATTTGATTTAAATCAATTTTTATTAAGATCATCAATAGATTAAATAACGGCTTATTGTTCAGTACTTGTTAATAAAATAGCCAATAATTCAAGCTAACAATTTAGCCGTTAGATGGCTTAGAATAACGGACCAAAATGTTACTTAACAAACCAGAAATAGGATCTTTACAATCCGCATAACGTCATTTTGCTAGTGAAAAATTAAGTTTACCAACATTTCTCACAGCCTAAAGATAAAAAAGCCACTATCTATGTGGCTTTTACTAATCATAGTATGAATCAGGTTATTTACTAGTCACTAATTAGTTAACGGCTATCCTATTCGGTTAAACTACAAACCGTTTTTACTCTACCACTTCAAAAGCAACAAACTTCTTATTTGCGCTATCTTTGCCACCAGCCACGCCTCGGTATTGTCTCGATGGATAAACGGCTAAAAATAGGTAAGGCGGGTAAATTTATTGCTACTAAAAGTATAGGCGCTGCAAAGTAAAGGCTACTATATTGTCTCGCTATCGATTGCCAATAACCTAAAAAACCCAGTGCAGTCGCATGCTGGATTTTTGCAAGGCCGATAGCCTGAATGATACTAGCCTATTTAACCAAGCCCTGATAGTCAGGACTTTTTTATTGTGTTTAAAAAATCAACTTAAACTAAACAATAGCCGGTACATCAAAATGCTCTTTGTTGTCGAAAGTTAATTCGATATTTCCTTCATTACCGTAACTGTCAACAACCTTAATAACAGGATTATTAATTACATCTTTCCAGCCGTGGCGAGATTTAGCGATGGTAGAGAAAATAATATTTTTATATAACACTAAGTAAATACTACCATTTCTATCATCTATATATTCTTTTCTTACTTTGGCATTACAGAGAAATTGCGTCATATTGCTATCAGTTGAACCATTATCAATTATATAAAAGCCATCGATATCAATAATGTCGTTCATTGAATACCATAAATTCAGGTTAAAATTATTATCCTGATATTTACCGATAACAGCACAGGGATAATGAGGCTCTTTTAATATAGAAAAACAGTTAAAAACACGAGGGCTCTTTAAAACACTCATTTCTTGGCTTACATCCCGATTTTTTATTGCTTTATAAGTAATAAGGTGTTCTTTGAAGAAATTATTTATACCTGTTTCTTTACTTGGAAAAATTTTGATAATTGAATTCATTATTTTTCCCTTGCCGGTAGAAGGATTACTGTTATAACCAAATACTTGATAATTTAAATCAGCAATGTCAGATAATACGCCCGCTTGTATCGTAATATTATCTTTATCACTGTAACGAATAGGTTCTCTAGCATTAATAGTAATATTTTTCGGGTTTTTAAATTCATTGCCTTCTTTGCCATTGGGGCCATTTTTTGTCGATGTACCAAACTGAGAGGTATTAAATTTACCCACCCCAGGAATATCAACACCACCAGCAATAACAATTCCGTTATCCTGTCTGTCACAGGAAACAAATTTACGGATACTAATAAAACCGTCATCCATTACTTCATTTTTTTCATTCTGCGCATTAATGCTTTGGATATATTCAATCACTTTATTATATCCATTATCTTTGTCGGATATTTTCCAGCCCGATTTCAACTCATTACCCGAAAAGAAGTCACAAAGAAAAATATGTTCTCTTACATCCTCTTCTTTTAAAGAAATAGGTGAAAGGTTTTTATCTACTATGCGTAGGGTAACCATAACCTCTACTTGATTTCTACCATTACCATAAATTGCCGCTTTATTATTAACTGAATTGGGAAAATCAATACTTAAATGGGTAAGTTGATAGAAATCTTGCCAAATATTATATGAACTCATAACAGCCTCCAGAAATTAAACAGGAAGAGATGTATTTTATAAGAAATTTAATTAAAGAAATTTTTAAATTCTTAATTTTTATATTCACATAATATTTTATACTTTACTATTTAATAAAAAATAAAAACCATGATAAATAAATTTAACTTAAGTAACAATTAGTTAGAATTAACAAAATATTATTTTATTGTTAAAGATAATATAAATTTATATTTATTAAGCTAAGATAAAATTATTATATTTAATGTTAATCATTTTTTATTTTATGGCTATTTTGCCAGCAGCATTTGATTGAATTATTTTTCATCGCCGCCCTAAAAGACTTAAGACTGGCAAATATAATTGATAAATATTTATTTTGCTGTTTTTGCTATAAAAACTAAATGACAGAATTAAAACTATAGCAGAATGATATATAAAACTCTTCAATAAGGGGTCAATATCTTGAGGAGTAAATCGTAACGTGGATAAAATGTGGATGATGTTAAAAAATCCATTTATACATCAATAAGTTATATAGCCAAAAAAGCCACTATCTATAGTGGCTTTTACTAATTATAGTATGAATCAGGTTATTTACTCGTCACTAATTGCTTAACGGCTGCACCAATCTCGGCTAAACTACGAACCGTTTTTACCCCTGCTGCTTCTAAAGCAGCAAACTTCTCATCTGCGGTACCTTTACCGCCAGCAATGATGGCGCCAGCATGGCCCATACGCTTACCTTTAGGTGCTGTTACGCCAGCAATATAAGCAACAACCGGTTTTGTGACATGTTGTTTAATATAAGCGGCCGCTTCTTCCTCCGCTGTACCACCAATTTCACCAATCATAACGATAGCTTCAGTTTGTGGATCTGCCTGGAACAGTTTCAATATATCAATAAAATTTGAACCAGGAATAGGATCACCACCAATACCAACACAAGTTGATTGGCCTAATCCTGCATCCGTTGTCTGCTTGACAGCTTCATAAGTTAATGTGCCAGAGCGTGATACAATACCGACTTTACCAGGTTTGTGGATATGTCCGGGTTGGATACCAATCTTACATTCACCCGGTGTAATAATACCTGGACAGTTTGGCCCTATCATTCTTACCCCAGTTTCATCTAACTTTGCTTTCACTGTTAGCATATCTAACGTAGGGATCCCTTCGGTAATGGTAATAATCAGTTTGATGCCGCTATTGATCGCTTCAAGAATCGAATCTTTACAGAAGCGAGCAGGAACATAAATTACCGAAGCAGTTGCACCTGTTGCTTTTACAGCTTCACGTACTGTATTAAAAACCGGTAATCCTAAATGTGTTGTTCCGCCTTTACCTGGCGTTACACCGCCGACCATTTTTGTCCCATAAGCAATCGCCTGCTCTGAGTGAAAAGTTCCTTGACTACCTGTAAATCCTTGACAGATAACTTTAGTATTTTTATCAATTAAAATAGACATTGCTTATTTCGCCTCCGCTGCTGCTACTGCCTTTTCTGCCGCATCGGTCAAACTGGTTGCCGCCGTGATCTTTAGGCCACTATCGGCTAACTTTTGCGCTCCTAGATCAGCATTATTGCCTTCGAGACGAACAATGACCGGGACTTTTACCCCAATTTCTTTAACTGCGCCAATAATACCATCAGCAATCAAATCGCAGCGAACAATGCCACCAAAAATATTAACCAAAACGGCTCTAACATTTTCATCAGATAAGATAATTTTAAATGCTTCTGTTACACGTTCCTTCGTTGCCCCACCACCGACATCGAGAAAATTAGCCGGTGCACCACCATGCAACTTCACAATGTCCATAGTTCCCATGGCTAAACCAGCCCCATTAACCATACAACCAATATTGCCATCTAAAGCAACATAGTTTAACTCCCATTCTGACGCATGAGCTTCACGCGGATCTTCCTGAGAAATATCACGCATCTTCTGTAATTCTTCTTGGCGGTAGAGTGCATTACTATCCACACTAAGCTTTCCATCCAGACAAATTAAATCCCCTTGCTTAGTTATGACCAGGGGATTAATCTCGATTAATGCCAGATCACGCTCGAGAAAAATTGTCGCTAATCCGATAAATATGTTGCTAAACTGCTCGACTTGTTTACCGCTCAAACCTAACTTGAAAGCAAGCTCACGACCTTGATAAGGCATAGGACCAGTTAAAGGGTCAATAATGGCTTTGTGGATAAGTTCTGGAGTCTGTTCTGCCACTTTCTCAATTTCAACCCCACCTTCAGTCGATGCCATAAAGACAATCCGACGAGTGGCACGATCTATTACCGCCCCTAAATAAAGCTCTTTATCAATATCTGTTGCTGCTTCTACCAAAATTTGATTAACAGGCTGTCCATGGGCGTCGGTTTGATAAGTGACTAAGCGTTTTCCTAACCAATTTTCAGCAAATAACCGGACTTCGTCGCGATTATTAACCACTTTCACACCACCCGCTTTGCCTCGGCCTCCAGCATGCACCTGACACTTTGCAACCCAAGGACTATTACCCAATTTTGTCGTGGCATCTTCTGCCTCTTTTACTGTTTTACAAGCATAACCGGTCGGTACTGGCAAACCATAACCGGCAAGCAGCTGTTTTGCCTGATATTCGTGTAAGTTCATGATGCTCTATCCATAATTTAGCCTGACAGAGACATAACAAGTCTCTATATATTTTTATTTAAACATTGGTCAATAAAAAATTAACCAAGCTTTACACTCCAGACTGAGTAAATAACTTCACTCTAATTTGGTTACCTAGACGTCTAACAATAAACGAGCCGGATCTTCCAACATATCCTTTATTGTCACCAAAAAGCTAACAGACTCACGTCCATCAATTAAACGGTGATCATAAGAAAGTGCTAAATACATCATTGGCAAGATTTCGATTTTACCATCAACCGCCATCGGCCTATCTTTGATAGCATGCATACCTAAAATTGCACTTTGTGGCGGATTAATAATCGGGGTTGACATTAAAGAGCCAAAAACACCACCGTTAGTAATAGTAAAGTTTCCACCAGTCAATTCTTCAACCGTTAATTTGCCGTCGCGTCCCTTAACTGCCAACTCTTTAATACGCTTTTCAATTTCTGCCATGCTCAGCGCATCTGCATCACGTAATACTGGTGTAACTAAACCTCTCGGCGTGGAAACAGCAATGCTAATATCAAAATAACTATGATAAAGCACATCCTCACCATCAATAGATGCGTTCACTTCAGGATAACGCTTTAAGGCTTCAACAACCGCTTTCACATAGAAAGACATAAAGCCCAAGCGCACACCATGACGTTTTTCAAAACTTTCACCATAATGTTTTCGCAAATCAAAAACCGGCTTCATATTGACTTCATTAAAAGTAGTCAACATGGCGGTATTGTTTTTCGCTTCCAGTAAACGTTCTGCAATGCGTTTACGTAAACGTGTCATTGGCACACGCTTTTCACTTCGATGTGAAGATGTTGATGATGTCGTTGTAGATGCGTCATTTTGCTGCTTAATCGATCTGGTCTCGCTCGCTGTTGATTGGTTATTAATATATTTCTCAACATCATCACGCGTTATACGCCCCCCTACACCGCTACCTTTGATATTGGCCGAGTTTAAATCATGCTCGGCAATTAAACGACGAACAGCCGGTGTTAATACATTATGGCTCTCTTCCTCAAGACTAGCAGTCTGACGTTTCGCTGGTGCCGACTCAGTAGTCTCTTTTACCTCAGCCGGAATTCCCGTACTATCACTAAGCTTTATGCGACCTAATAGTTGTTTAGATAGAACAGTGGCTCCCTCTTCTTCCAAAATAGATTCCAATACACCTGAATCTGCTGCTGGTACTTCGAGTACAACTTTATCCGTTTCAATTTCCACTAGCACTTCATCGCGCTCTACCTGATCACCTGGTTTCTTGTGCCAAGTTGCCACTGTAGCATCGGCAACAGATTCAGGAAGATCAGGAACAAGAATTTCTATGCTACTCATTTTCTATCCTTTAATTTATTTACTTTTAGTGCATCATCAACCAATGCTTTTTGCTGTTCTTGATGAACAGACGCGTAGCCTACTGCGGGTGAAGCAGATGCAGGGCGCCCCGCATAACTTAATAATGAACCTTTTGGAATTGCTTCCCGGATATTATGCTGACTACAATACCATGCACCCTGATTAAGAGGCTCCTCTTGACACCAGACAAAATCACGAACATGTGCATAAGGCTCTAGCGCTGTTTCTAAATCTTTATGGGGGAATGGATATAATTGTTCAATACGAACAATAGCGAGATTTTTTTGTTTGTTTTCACGACGTTGTTCAAGTAGATCATAATAAACTTTACCTGAACATAAAACGACCCGTTTGACTTTTTTCGCATCTATTGGATCAACTTCACTAATAACTTGCTGGAATTCACCATTTGCTAACTCTTCCAAACTGGATACCGCAAGAGGATGGCGCAGTAATGACTTGGGTGACATAACAATCAATGGACGTCGCATATTACGAAGTATCTGACGACGGAGCATGTGATAGACCTGAGCGGGAGTAGACGGAACACAGACTTGCATATTTTGTTCCGCACATAATTGTAAATAACGTTCTAGACGGGCAGAGGAGTGCTCCGGACCTTGACCCTCATAACCATGAGGTAACAACATCACTAATCCACACATGCGCCCCCATTTCTGTTCACCAGAACTAATAAACTGATCGATAACCACCTGCGCCACATTGGCAAAATCACCAAATTGAGCTTCCCAAATCGTCAAGACCCGTGGTTCGGCGGAGGCATAACCATATTCAAAAGCAAGTACCGCTTCTTCAGACAAAACGGAGTCCCAGACGTCAAATATTCCTTGATTTTCACGTATATTAGCCAGAGGGACATACACTGAACCATTAGTTTGATTATGTATAACTGCATGGCGATGAAAAAACGTACCTCGACCAGCATCTTCACCAGATAAACGAACTTGTATGCCTTCATCGACTAATGTTGCATAAGCTAAAGTTTCTGCTGCTCCCCAATCAAGAAGTTTTTTACCGCTCGCCATTGCCTGACGATCACTATAAATTTTTTCAACCCGTGGCTGCATGACAATCTCTGCCGGAATAGTACTTAAACGTTTAGCCAAATCTTGCAGTCGTTTCTTTTTAACTTTGGCAGGGTAAGCATCACTCCATTCATGATTTAAATAAGGTTTCCAGACCGAATAGTTAGTTCCCATTGGACGCCATTCTTCAACGACACAATCACCGTGATCTAATTTATCACGATAGAGATTAACCATTTCAGTTACTTCATCGCTAGTGACTGTCTTTTCCGCTATCAATTTGTCGGCATAAATTTTACGCGGTGTAGCATGTTTTTTAATTTTTTGATACATAATTGGCTGAGTAGCACTCGGCTCATCCGCCTCATTATGACCATGTCGACGATAACAAACTAAATCAATGACAACATCGCGTTTAAACTTATTGCGAAAATCTAATGCCAGTCGAGTAACAAAAGCAACCGCTTCGGGATCATCGGCATTCACATGAAAAATAGGTGCTTGCACCATTTTCATGATATCAGTGCAATATTGTGTTGAACGTGCATCTTTAGGATTGGATGTGGTAAAACCTATTTGGTTATTAACCACAATCCGCACTGTACCACCAACTTCATAACCACGAGCCTGAGACATATTCAGCATTTCCTGCACGACTCCCTGGCCAGTTACCGCTGCATCACCATGGATAGTAATGGGCAGTACCATATTACTACGACCTTCATCTAAACGATCACGACGTGCACGAACAGAACCGATTACTACCGGACTAACTATTTCTAAATGTGATGGATTAAAAGCTAAAGCTAAATGAACCAAAGCGCCTTCTGTTTTAAAATCAGAAGAAAAACCCTGATGATATTTAACATCACCAGTTCCTAAATGATCTTTATGCTTACCGGCAAATTCATCAAACAGATCTTTTGGTTGCTTACCTAAAATGTTAACTAAAACATTTAATCGCCCACGGTGTGCCATACCCAAAACCACTTCACGCGTATCCTGTTGACCTGCATGACGGATCAAATCCTTTAGCATCGGAATGAGCGAATCGCCCCCTTCTAGGGAAAAACGTTTTGCACCAGGAAATTTTGCGCCAAGATAGCGCTCTAATCCCTCAGCAGCAGTTAATTCTGATAAGAAGCGGATTTTTTCTTGTTTGCTAAATTGTTCGCTAACCGGCGTGGCCAGTTCTAGGCGCTGTTGGATCCAACGTTTCTCTTCAGTATTGGTAATATGCATGTATTCAGCACCAATCGAAGCACAATAAATACGCTTCAGTGCCGTATACAGCTCACTTAATTTCATTGTTTCCTGGCCAATAGCAAAAGAACCAACATTGAATGTTTTTTCAAAATCAGCATCAGTTAAATCATGAAATGCTGGATCTAAATCAGGCACAGTTTCTTGTTTCCATAGCTCTAATGGATCAAGATTTGCATTTTGATGTCCTCTAAAACGAAATGCGTTTATTAATTGCAGGACTTTAACTTGCTTGGCATCCAAAGACGGATCACTAACCGAAGTTTGATAACGTGTAGAATCTTTCGCCAATGAACGAAAATAGTCACGTGTTTGAGTATGGGAGTATTCACCGTTGGAGCTTGCACCTGGTAGTTTATCAAAAATGTCTCGCCAGTCTGCATTAACGGAATTAGGGTCAGTTAAGTAGTCTTCATACAGCTGTTCGATATAAGACTGATTTGCACCAGCTAGAAAACTTGAATCTAGCCAGTCCTTCATTACGCCGTTGTGCATTGTGATCCCTTAAGCCTATAGGCTTTAGTTTTCGTCGTAGTTAACAGTACCGTTTTTATATAGACGGTTTCAATAAGATTCTTTGAACGTGTTCTATGCACGATTATTAATAAAGGGGGGCTATTTATTAAATTCCCCTTATTATAAGAACCTTTAAAAACCGTAACCGGTTTTTAAAGGCTCCTTCTATAATTTACCACACAAAATTAACGATAATTTAAAATAATCGTTTTCTATTTTTTATTTCCCGTAATATTTTTATTACGGGAAATTTTGCCCAAACTATGCACTACGCTTTAATAACATCGATTTAATGTGACCAATAGCTTTAGTCGGATTTAAACCTTTTGGACAAACACTGACACAATTCATAATACTATGACAGCGAAATACACTAAACGCGTCATTTAAATTATCCAATCTGGTCTCGGTTTCAGTATCCCGACTATCGATTAAAAAACGATAAGCAGCTAATAAACCGGCAGGGCCAATAAATTTATCAGGATTCCACCAAAATGATGGGCATGATGTTGAACAGCAAGCACAAAGAATACACTCATATAAACCATCCAATTTTTCTCGTTGTGCTGGAGTCTGTAAATACTCACGAGCTGGGGAATTCTTGCCATCATTAATGAGGTAAGGACGAATTTTTTCATATTGAGTATAAAATTGAGCCATATCAACAACTAAGTCACGAACAACCGGTAAGCCTGGCAAGGGACGAATGACAATCTTTCTTTTATTACGACATAAAGCTGATAATGGTGTAATACAGGCCAAGCCATTTTTACCATTCATATTTAATCCATCAGAGCCACAAACACCTTCACGACAAGAACGGCGAAATGCTAAAGTCGGATCTTTTTCTTTTAGTTGGATTAACGCATCCAGCAACATCATGTCACGCCCTTCAGCGATGTCCAAACTGTAGTCTTGCATGCGTGGCATATTATCGACGTCTGGATTGTAACGATAAATGGAAAATTCAACTTTCATAATCTACTTTCTCCGCAACACTATTAACGTCCTGCATTAATAAGTACGTATTTTGGGTGGGAAGGGATCACGTAACTCAGGTTGCATATTGACTGCCCGGCGAGTCATGGTTCCAGACTGTGGTAAATATAGAGTATGACATAACCAATTTTTGTCATCACGATCAGGGTGGTCAAAACGACTATGTGCCCCCCGGCTTTCTGTACGGAAATTGGCTGCTTCTGCTGTTGCAAAGGCTGTTTCTACCAAATTATCAAGCTCTAAACATTCAATGCGTTGAGTATTAAATTCGCGTGAAGTATCATCCAAACGGGCATTTTTTAAACGTTCACGAATTACCTTTAATTCTTCTAAACCTTTAGCCATCGCATCGCCTTCACGAAAAACGGAAAAATTATGCTGCATACAGGCTTGTAATGCTTTACGTATTTCTACCGGATCTTCACCGCTATGGGTATTATCCCAGCGATTTAAACGCATTAATGCCGCATCAATATCAGATTCACTGGCATCGCGCATTGAACCTTGTTGCAGTAAAGATTCTTTCAGATGTAACCCGGCAGAACGTCCGAATACCACTAAATCAAGTAATGAATTGCCGCCCAAACGGTTGGCGCCATGAACAGAAACACACGCAATTTCACCAACAGCAAATAATCCTGGGATTACAACATCTTCACCTTTTTCATTAATCGTCAACGCCTGACCAGTTACTTTGGTTGGGATCCCACCCATCATATAATGGCAAGTAGGAATAACCGGAATGGGTTCTTTAACGGGATCAACATGCGCAAAAGTCCTGGATAATTCAAGAATACCAGGTAATCGTGACTCCAACACTTCTTTACCTAAATGATCCAGTTTTAATTTAACATGGGGTCCCCAGGGGCCATCACATCCCCTACCTTCACGGATCTCTATCATAATTGAGCGGGCAACAACATCACGGCCGGCTAAATCTTTTGCATTGGGTGCATAACGCTCCATAAAGCGTTCGCCATCTTTGTTAAGTAAATAGCCACCCTCTCCCCGACATCCCTCTGTCACTAATACACCCGCACCAGCAATTCCAGTTGGATGAAATTGCCACATTTCCATATCTTGCAATGGCACACCTGCTCTGACGGCCATGCCAACACCATCACCGGTATTAATATGCGCATTAGTTGTTGATTGATAGATTCTTCCAGCTCCTCCAGTCGCCAGAATAGTGGCTTTGGCTTTAAAGTAAACAACCTCACCGGATTCCATGCTTAATGCGGTACAACCGACTATGTCGCCATCCTGATTTTTAACTAAATCCAATGAATACCATTCGGAGAAAATAGTGGTATGGTTTTTTAAATTCTGTTGATAAAGAGTATGCAAAAGAGCATGCCCAGTTCTATCTGCTGCCGCGGCGGTTCGAGCAGCTTGCTCACCACCAAAATTTTTTGATTGGCCACCAAATGGACGTTGATAAATACGACCGTCATCCAAACGTGAAAATGGTAACCCCATATGCTCAAGTTCTAGTATGGCCTCAGGCCCGGTTTTGCACATGTATTCAATGGCATTTTGATCACCGATATAATCAGAGCCTTTGACGGTATCATACATATGCCATTGCCAATCATCTTCATGAGTATTACCTAACGCAACGGTAATCCCACCCTGGGCTGATACGGTGTGTGAACGTGTTGGGAAAACTTTAGAAATTAATGCACATGACAAACCTAACTGAGAAATTTGCAATGCTGCCCGCATCCCTGCGCCACCAGCTCCAATAACAACTGCATCAAACTCTCTTACTGGTAATTTCATTTACGCTCCCCACACCACTATTGTTCCATAAATTAAATAA
This sequence comes from Arsenophonus sp. aPb, assembly GCF_029873475.1. NCBI lineage: Bacteria > Pseudomonadati > Pseudomonadota > Gammaproteobacteria > Enterobacterales > Morganellaceae > Arsenophonus > Arsenophonus sp. aPb. Next base: position 1,084,157 of record NZ_CP123499.1, on the reverse strand, counting down.
GTCATTAATATAACAATTAAAAAAAGTTGTAATAATAATCGCAATGCTATTGACTTAATATAATCGGTTAGTACTTGCCACAAACCTATCCAGGCATGTATTAATATGGAGATGAGCGTTAAAATAGTAAAAATTTTGGTTATTGAAAAAGCAAAAAATGTCCGCCAAACAGTATAATTTAACTCAGTTGTTACAACAAAACTAACAATATAAATCGTATAGAGGACAATAATAATGGCAGATGCACGAAGTAGCAGCCAATCTTGTGTCCCTGTACGGCCTAATGTTGATGCGTTAACTACCATACAAAAACCCCCGCTAAGATCGACAAAATAGCGGTAATAATAAACGCAGCTATCGCTGAAATACGTCCTACTAACAAACTCTCATCGATAAAACCAAAATCCATTAGCATATGACGCAGGCCGCCACAAATATGATATATTAGTGCTGTCAATACACCCCAAATAGTGAATTTGATGAAAAAACTATGCATAATTTCAGTAACATATTGAAAGCCTTCCAGTGAAGAAAGCGATAATCCCAGCAGCCATAATAAAATACCGACCGCAACAAAGGTAATAACGCCAGAGACACGATGTAAAATCGAAGCTATTGCAGTAACAGGAAAATGAATTGTCTGCAATTGAAGATTAATAGGTCTTTGTTTTTTCACAATTTTTGCCCACACAGCTTTTTATTGTTTTCCTACCTCCGGACCTGGAGCAGAAATCAAACAGCGATCGTGATAACAAAGTACAACTCAGCTTATAAATTAATCCACAACATAATGGCAAAAGTTGTTACTTATTAACGCTGGGTACTCCTACCACAAGGTAATCCGGAGACCTCGTTTGCAGTATATGACCTTCACATGCCCATTACAATTACAACACATTATGTTTGGAGAGATTTAGCTTGAACAGTGAGTGTGATCACGATTTAAACATCGGTCATTAAATTGATAATGTAATTTGACAAGCGTTAAACATTTATCTTACATATGATTAAGTTGAATTAATTAGTCATTATTACCACACAAAAAAAAGAAATTATGTAAAATAAAAATGCTAGATTGTTATCCATAAAAAACCTAATGTTATTGTTGATATAATTTAAAATGTATAAGGAACATAATAAATTATGAAATGTTAATAAAAAATTTCATTTGATAAAAACTTCGTTAAAAAATCATGATTCAAGCCTTTTAACTAATAAAATATCATGCAATTTCTAAGCGTTTTATCATGCTTTCATGGTTGTCGGAAATTGCGTTTAAGCGCTAAGGAGACCCGTAATGGCAGGCAAAGAAAAAAAGACTATAGAATTAGTCGATAAAGATGCAGAAAAAATTGAGCTTGAAGTTTTAAACCCGACACTTGGGGTCGATGTAATTGATGTCCGAGGATTAGGCTCTAAAGGTTATTTTACTTACGATCCTGGCTTTACCTCAACCGCATCCTGCGAGTCTAAAATTACCTATATAGATGGAGATAAAGGTATTCTTTTGCACCGCGGATATCCTATTGATCAATTAGCTACCAATTCTACTTATTTAGAAGTTTGTTATATACTACTTTACGGTGAAAAACCTTCGCAAAACGATTATGACAAATTTAAAAAAATTGTCACCGAACACACCATGATCCACGATCAAATTACTCGGCTTTTGCAAGGTTTTCGGCGCGATTCTCATCCAATGGCAATCCTTTGCGGTGTCACTGGCGCACTGGCGGCTTTCTATCATGATTCATTGGATGTTAATAATCCGCGTCATCGTGAAATAGCAGCATTTAGACTACTCTCGAAAATGCCTACCGTTGCAGCTATGTGTTATAAATATTCTATTGGTCAACCTTTTATCTACCCGCAGAATGACCTCTCATATTCAGCAAATTTCCTTCATATGATGTTTGCTACACCTTGTGAAAAATATCGGGTTAACCCAATCATCGAACGAGCTATGGATCGCATTTTTATTCTACATGCTGATCATGAACAAAATGCCTCAACTTCAACGGTAAGAACCGCCGGCTCTTCTGGCGCTAATCCATTTGCTTGTATTGCTGCTGGAATTGCCTCTCTTTGGGGTCCGGCTCATGGTGGCGCCAATGAAGCCTGTTTACGCATGTTAGAAGAGATTCAAACTGTCGAAAATATTCCTAAGTTTATCAAACGGGCAAAAGACAAAGATAATCCTTTCCGTTTGATGGGATTTGGCCATCGGGTCTATAAAAATTATGATCCCAGAGCCACTGTCATGAAGCAGACCTGCGATGAAGTACTTAAAGAACTTGAATTAAATGATAATATATTAGAAGTTGCCAAACAGTTAGAACATATAGCCCTCAATGACCCCTATTTCATTGAGAAAAAACTTTATCCCAATGTGGATTTCTATTCTGGCATCATTTTAAAAGCGATAGGGATCCCAACAACTATGTTTACGGTTATTTTTGCTATTGCTCGTACCATTGGTTGGATTGCTCACTGGAATGAAATGCATGATGAAGAGTTAAAAATTGCTCGTCCGCGCCAATTATATACCGGCTATAAACAAAGAGATTTTCAAAGCGATTTAACCAAAAAATAGTTAATTTTTATTCTGAAAAATAGACTGTGTCTGACTATTTTATTTTGCCTAATCAACAACCACATAGAATACAAGACACAGTTTAGAGATAAACTAACTTTTAACGTTTTTTAGCTAGCTTAGTGTTCATTTTGACAAAAATCAGGCAGGATTGGCTATATCGACAAAAGTAACCGCAAACCCATACTCTTTTTGCAACCATTCACCTAACACTTTAACGCCAAACCGCTCCGTTGCATGATGACCTGCGGCATAAAAATGGATCCCCATTTCTCTAGCAATATGGATAGTTTGCTCAGAAACTTCACCGGTCACAAAAGCATCAACGCCAGCCTCAGCTGCCTGTTGAATAAAACTCTGTCCGCCGCCGGTACACCAGGCAATGGTGCGGATGTTTTTTGGGCCATTATCACCACAGTACAATGGTTCGCGAGCTAACCGATTATTTAAACGCGCCATTAAATCATCAGGTGTTATCGGTTGCGCAAACTTACCTATTGGCAATAAGGGCGTAATATAGCTATCGATCTCAACCTCCATGATATTTCCCAACTGCGCGTTGTTACCCATAATGGGATGGGCATCAAGGGGTAAATGATAGCCATAAAGGTTAATATCATTACAAAGCAATGTTTTTAAGCGCATACGCTTCATATTAAGAATAACAGCGGCTTCATTTTTCCAAAAATAACCATGATGAACAATAATTGCATCTGCTGCTAATTTTACCGCTTCATCAAGTAATGCTTGCGATGCTGTTACACCGGTTACTATTTTTTTTACCTCTGAGCGCCCTTCAACCTGAAGCCCATTGGGCGCATAATCTTGATATTCATTAATATTTAAGTGCGTATTAATTAGTTGCTCTAATTCAACATTATCCATTACTAAGCCATCCTATTTGCAAAACTGATTTATTTAATTAAATAATAAACTTAAAAATATATTTCACCGCACGTCAAAACAAAAACGTCCTATCACCACAAGTAATAGGACGTTTTATTTTTTTAATCAATTAATTACTTCATCGATTGCGTATCTTCAGCGCTGGCTAACCAAACAGGTTTATCACTAGTCTTTAGCCACATGCGATGTAGGTAACTATAGAAGCGGCTACGGTCACGACGAAAAATCATGACAGGAAAAGCCACAATGCCTAATAATACAACACCAACACGACGCAAGAGAACTTGATGCCAAGGGTATTGACGATACTCGGACATAAAGATCCTCCTTATAAAGTTATCAATTGATATAACCAATTGAGATATATTGTATAATTAATGAAAATTTTATCTGATAAAAACGACCATTACTACTCATCAGACCACTTTTTTGCTGTTTTTTTCAGCACTTTTCCTTATATCGTAATTTATTTACTTATTAATCAATAAAAAATCAATTATTATTACAAAATATTAACCATATATTAACTATGGTTTATTTATTATAACAAGAATTTACGATAACAGTAATAACTTACAAACTATTATATTGGCATTTTTATACTATTTTTACACTAGGTGCCGACTTTTTATCAGATTCTTTGCATTGAAAAACTTAAGCTCTGTACATCAAAAGCAGGAGGAGACAAACTGTGTCCATTTTTACTATCACAGGGATCATTCTAATTGGAATATTATTTCTCTATTTGATTTATGCGCTTATTCATGCGGAGGATTTTTAAATGGTAAGTAGTACTTTATTATTAATTACCAGTTTTTTAATTCTCTTGCTGGTAATCGCTAAATTTGTAGGAAATTATATCGCTTTATTGATTGAAAGTGATTTACCGATTTGGGTTTTCAAAATGGAATCCGGCTTATGGAGTTGTTGCCGGTTACGTAAACCCGGCGGTGAAATACATGAAATGAATTGGCGACAATACGTTATCGCGCTGTTGCTGTTCAATATTATTGGTGGCATATTTCTCTTTCTGCTATTAATCAATCAACAAAATCTACCACTCAATCCACAAAAATTCGCCAATCTAGATTGGGATCTTGCACTTAATACCGCTATTAGTTTTATCACCAATACTAACTGGCAAGCTTATAGTAGCGAAAACACCTTAAGTTATTTTAGTCAAATGACGGGTTTAACGGTACAAAATTTCTTATCTGCCGCGACCGGTATCGCGGTAGCCTTCGCGTTGATCCGCGCCTTTGCACGCCAAGGCGTAAAAACCCTAGGCAATGCCTGGATAGATATTGCTCGTATCACACTCTATCTTTTGCTACCACTGGCATTTATTTTTGCCTTATTTTTTGTTAGCCAAGGTGTGTTACAAAATTTTTCGCCATATCTAGTAGTAGAGACATTACAAAATCAAAACCAAATCATCCCCATGGGGCCTGTTGCTTCGCAAGAAGCAATTAAATTATTAGGCACGAATGGCGGCGGATTTTTTGCCACAAATTCAGCGCATCCTTTCGAAAATCCTACTGCATTAACTAATTTTAGCCAAATGATTGCCATTCTTTTAATTCCTACCGCACTCTGTTTTGCATTCGGTCGCGTGGTCGGTGATAGTCGCCAAGGTATAACATTAATTTGGGCGATGGCAATTATTTTCATTATTGCTATCACTATCGTCGTCTATGCAGAAACGCAAGGTAATCCCCAATTGATGTTTTCAGGCGCCAACAGCAATATTAATATGGAAGGGAAAGAAAGCCGCTTTGGGATTTTAAATTCAGCACTCTATGCTGTTATCACGACAGCAACCTCCTGCGGCGCAGTAAACGCCATGCATGATTCTTTTACTGCATTAGGGGGGATGATACCAATGTGGCTTATGCAACTTGGCGAAGTGGTATTTGGCGGCGTCGGTTCTGGATTATACGGTATGCTACTATTTGTCATGTTAGCCGTTTTTCTGGCGGGATTAATGATTGGTCGAGCACCTGAATATCTAGGCAAAAAAATTGAAATTCAGGAAATGAAATTAACCGCTATTGCTATTTTAATCACTCCCGCTTTAACGTTACTTGGTACAGCACTGGCGCTTTTTACCGAAGCAGGACGTAGTGCTATTTTAAATCCTGGCGCTCACGGCTTCAGTCAAGTTCTTTATGCCTTTTCTTCAGCGGCGAATAATAACGGTAGCGCCTTTGCCGGATTAAATAGCAATAATCTGTTCTATAATATTACGCTGAGTATTGTTATGTTTATCGGTCGTTTTGGCTTAATCACCGCAGTAATGGCTATTGCTGGGATTATGGTAGGCAAAAAACGTCAGCCTGAAAGCTTTGCCACATTACCTACTCATGGCCCACTCTTTATTGGCTTATTAATATTGACGGTTTTCGTTATTGGTGCACTCACTTTTGTGCCTGCCCTGGCACTTGGGCCAATTGCTGAACATTTACAACTTTGGCATTCCGCCCAATAAGGGACTATAAATGAACAAAAATACCAGTCTATTGTTTGATAAGAAATTAATCCACCAAGCAGTATTTGACGCTATAAAAAAATGTGCGCCACAGATTCAATGGCGCAATCCAGTTATGTTTATCGTTTATATCGGCAGTATATTGACGACACTCATTTGGTTTTATCAATTATTTACACCATCCGTTGACGGTAATGCACTATTTACCGGCATAATTGCGGTTTGGTTATGGTTTACCGTGCTATTTGCTAATTTTGCCGAAGCACTGGCTGAAGGGCGCAGTAAAGCGCAAGCAGCTAGCCTGAAAGGGGTCAAAAAACAAAGTGTTACTACACGTTTAGCCAGTGCCGATTATCAGGCAGCAAAAGAGAAAATTAACTCTGACCAAATAAGAAAAGGCGATATCGTACTGGTTGAAGCAGGCGAAATTATTCCTTGCGATGGTGAAGTTCTCGAAGGCGGCGCTTCCGTTGATGAGAGTGCGATTACCGGTGAATCAGCCCCCGTTATTCGGGAGTCTGGTGGTGATTTTTCTTCAGTAACAGGCGGAACGCGGATACTGTCAGATTGGTTAATTATCCAATGTACGGTTAATCCTGGTGAAACTTTTCTTGATCGTATGATCTCTATGGTAGAAGGTGCTCAACGGCGCAAAACACCTAATGAAATCGCGTTAATCATACTATTAACTGCATTAACCATTATTTTTCTATTAACCTGCTCAACACTTTATCCTTTTAGTTTATTTAGTGCTGAGGTGAACGGCAGCGGTAGTCCAATTTCTATTGTGGTACTGATTGCATTATTAGTTTGTTTGATCCCGACTACCATCGGCGGATTACTCTCTTCAATTGGCGTTGCCGGTATGAGTCGGATGTTAGCCGCAAATGTCATTGCCACCAGTGGACGTGCCGTAGAGGCGGCGGGAGATGTTGATGTCTTATTGCTCGATAAAACGGGTACTATTACTCTCGGTAATCGCCAGGCGTCTAAATTTTTACCCCTTAAAGGTGTTACAGAACAACAGCTGGCTGATGCGGCCCAACTATCGTCGCTGGCTGATGAAACACCAGAAGGGCGTAGCATTGTTATCTTAGCTAAGCAATTGTTTAATTTACGCGAGCGTGATCTACAAGCATTAAATGCCACATTTGTTCCCTTTTCCGCCATGACACGGATGAGTGGCGTTAATGTGGGTGATCGTGTGATCAGAAAAGGCTCTGCCGATTCTATTCGTCGTTACCTAGAAACAAGTCATGCCAGATTCCCAGCCGAAACGGAAAAATTAGTCGAAGAAGTTGCCCGGAAAGGAGAAACACCATTAGTTGTTGTTGAGAATCAGCAAATTCTTGGTGTGGTCGCATTAAAAGATATTATAAAAGGAGGTATCAAAGAGCGCTTTGCCGAAATGCGCCGGATGGGAATTAAAACCGTGATGATCACCGGTGATAACCATTTGACAGCCGCTGCCATTGCCGCTGAGGCCGGCGTTGATGATTTTTTGGCCGAGGCAACACCTGAAGCTAAACTGGCATTGATCCGCCAATATCAGGCCGATGGGAGTTTAGTAGCAATGACAGGTGACGGCACTAATGATGCACCAGCACTGGCGCAAGCTGATGTTGCCGTTGCCATGAATTCTGGCACCCAGGCAGCAAAAGAAGCCGGTAATATGGTCGATCTTGACTCAAATCCAACTAAACTTATTGAGGTTGTCCACGTTGGTAAACAGATGTTGATGACCAGAGGCGCTCTTTCAACCTTTAGCATTGCCAATGATATTGCCAAATATTTTGCTATTATTCCTACCGCTTTTTCGGTTACTTACCCTCAGCTTAATATTTTAAATATCATGCATTTACACTCCCCTTCTTCAGCTATTCTGTCAACAGTTATTTTTAATGCGCTAATTATTGTTGGCCTGATCCCATTAGCATTAAAAGGCGTTAGTTACCGTCCCATGAGTGCAATAGCATTATTACGCCGTAATTTATGGATCTATGGATTAAGTGGTTTAGTTATACCATTTATTGGTATCAAATTGATTGATCTACTGCTTAGCCTGTTTATGTCCTAATAAGGTATTGAATATGAATGTTTTACGTTCTTCATTTGTGTTATTTATTTTTCTAACTATCACAACCGGAATTGTTTACCCATTATTTATTACTGGTTTATCAAATGCTTTCTTTAATTATCAAGCTAAAGGCTCCTTGATCGAAAAGAATAATCGGACTGTGGGTTCGGCACTGATTGGCCAATCGATTACTGAGGTTAAATATTTTCATGGCCGTCCGTCAGCGACGACTAATACACCATATAATGCATTAGCTTCCAGCGGCAGTAACCTGGCGGCCAATAATCCCGCATTGCAAAAACAGTTTGCTAGCCGTGCTCAAGAAATCAAAATGTTCAATAATCAAAACAATGTAGCCGTTCCTGTCGATCTGATAACGGCGTCAGCCAGTGGATTAGATCCTCATATTTCACCAAGTGCAGCCTATTTTCAAGCAGGCAGGGTTGCTAAAGCACGCCGGCTTGCTTTGCATAAAATTAGACACCTGATTGCAGCTAACACCGAGCGACCCTTTTTAAGTTTTTTAGGTCAACCTGTTATTAATGTGCTTAAACTTAATATTGCCCTTGACGCGCTTGAACAATCAGAAAATGCAAAAATACAATAAGGTTGATTGATGGAGAGCCAGGAACCTAAACGCCCTACCCCTGAAGATTTATTGAGTATTGCCAATGAAAAAATTCGCGGCAACTTAAAGATCTTCTTCGGCGCCTACGCTGGTGTAGGAAAAACCTATGCAATGCTACAAGAAGCCCAACGGCTTCGTTCACAAGGGCTTGATGTTGTCATCGGTGTGGTAGAGACGCACAATCGCTTAGAAACTGCGGCTCTATTGGAAGGCTTGCCGCAACTGCCCGCAAAACGGATCCGCTACCACGGACGTAAAATTAATACCTTTGATATAGACGGTGCGTTAGCACGTCACCCCGCCATTATTTTAATGGATGAATTAGCTTTCAGTAACCCGCATGGCAGTCGTCATCCTAAACGCTGGCAAGATGTGGAAGAGTTATTAGATGCCGGTATTGATGTTTTAACCACCATTAACGTACAACATTTAGAGAGTTTAAATGATATTGTCGGCAGTATTACCGGTATTCGCGTCCGTGAAACGGTACCTGATCATATTTTTGACCAAGCCAGTGAAATTGTTTTAGTCGATTTACCACCTGACGACCTGCGCCAACGACTGAATGAAGGAAAGGTTTATATTGCCGGACAAGCCGAACGAGCCATTGAACATTTCTTTCGCAAAGGCAACTTAATTGCGCTAAGGGAGTTATCACTAAGACGTACGGTTGATCGGGTCGATAATCAAATGCGTGAGTATCGCGATACTCAAGGTTACTCTCAAGTTTGGCACACTCACGATAATTTATTAGTATGCATTGGCCACAACACAGGAAATGAAAAATTAGTTAGAGCGGCGGCCAGACTAGCCGCCAAACTAGGTTGCAGTTGGCATGCTGTGTATGTTGAAACCCCCAAATTACATGCATTAGCAGAAGAGAAAAGACGCGCCATTCTAAAAGCATTAAAACTGGCCCAAGATTTAGGCGCAGAGACCTCAACCTTAGCTGATGCCAATGAAGAAAAAGCCATTTTAGATTATGCCCGGGAACATAACCTAGGTAAAATAGTCATTGGTCGTAAGCAAAATACGGCTTGGAAACTGCTCAACTGGAAAATACGCCCTTATTTTGCTGAACGCTTAGGTAAACTAGGACCGGATTTAGATCTGATTATTATTGCGTTAGATGAAAATACCGCGTGGGAAAAAGAGAGCGAACGCCGGCCGCTAAATGACAAATGGCGAGGAAATATTCAGGGTTACCTGTTTGCCGCTCTGTTATGTATTACCATCACTCTATTTTCTAATCGCTTTTTGCTTAATTTCGATCAGGCTAATGTTGTTACTGTTTATGTATTAGCGGTAGTTATTATCGCTCTGTTGTATGGCCGAAATCCGTCTATCTTTGCCGCATTTATTAATGTTATTGGTTTCGATCTTTTTATTGTCCAACCCCATTTTTCCTTTGTTGTTTTTGACATGCAATATTTGATAACCTTCATTGTTATGCTGGTTGTTGGTCTTTTAGTGGGCAATCTCGCTGCGGGAGTGCGCTATCAAGCCAGAGTCGCTCGTTATCGTGAGCAACGGACTCGCCATCTTTACGAAATGACCAAAGAGTTAAGCCGAGCGCTGAATGAAATTGATATTGCAAAAACCGGTTATCACTTCCTTTCCAATGCCTTTAAAGCTAAAGTCAGCCTGTTACTACCCAACGAGCAGCAACAACTGGTTGCGCTTAAATTGGCCGACTATGGTCAGGTGCAAATTGATCAAGCTATTGCATTATGGAGTTTTGATAAAAATCAACCAGCTGGTGCCGGAACGGATACCCTACCTAGCGTGCCTTACCAATTACAACCGATTGCAACTTCAAAAGAAACTTTAGCCATTTTAGCTATTGAACCGCAAAATTTACGTCAATTACTAATTCCAGAACAGCAACGACTGCTACAAACTTTTACTGGCTTGATTGCCAATGCATTTGAACGATTACAACTTGCTAGACAGGCAGAATCAGCCAAACTGGATGCTGAACGGGAACAACTAAGAAACTCTTTATTGGCCGCTCTTTCTCATGATTTGCGCACACCTTTGACGGTAATATTTGGCCAGGCAGAAATATTGATGCTGGAATTAAGCGCTGAACATTCACCCCATACGGAAAAGGTTAACCAAATTCGTCAGCAAATCCTAAGTACATCAAGATTAGTCAATAATTTGCTTGATATGGCGCGGATCCAATCCGGTGGCATTGTGCCAACACTTGCCTGGGAATCATTACAAGAAATTATCGGCAGTGCATTACGTTCTCTCGAATATGCCTTAAAAAGCCATCCAACTAAAATTAATGTTCCTGCTGAGCTATTACTCTATTGTGATGCCAATTTACTCGAACGTGTAATCATTAATTTACTGGAAAATGCGATTAAATACTCTGCTGAAAATTCACCGATCGGTATTGATGCCTACCCACAAGGTAAATATGTCCATATTGAGATTTGGGATAAAGGTATTGGTGTACCGGAAGGACAGGAAGAACTTATTTTTGATAAATTTTCACGGGCTAAAAAAGAATCGTCCATTCCTGGTGTTGGTCTAGGACTGGCTATTTGCCAGGCGATTATTAAGCTTCATAACGGCGAAATTTGGGCGGAAAATAATAAAAAGAGTGGAGCTACTTTCCACTTTGTTTTACCTTTAATACAAGTCCCTGCGATTGAAGAGGCCATTGAGACAGAGTGATTCAGCACAATATTTTAATAGTTGAAGACGAAAAAGAGATCAGACGATTTGTCAAACTGGCACTTGAAGGTGAAAATTTTCGTGTATATGAAGCAGAAACTTATCAGCGAGGACTTATCGAATCAGCGACCCGCAAACCTGATCTCTTGATCCTCGATCTAGGCTTACCTGATGGTGACGGTATTGATTTGATCCGTGACTTACGCCAATGGAGTCAAATTCCGGTATTGGTACTTTCGGCACGGGCAGATGAAACAGATAAAGTTATGGCACTTGATGCCGGTGCCGATGATTATCTAACCAAACCATTTGGTATTAGTGAACTGTTAGCTAGAGTAAGAGTTGCTCTACGTCGCTATGCACGTAAAAACCAGCCAGATCCCGTATTTCGGTTTGGTGATATTAGTGTTGATTTAATCAATCGGCGAGTAACTAAAAATCAGCAAGAACTCCACCTTACCCCAATTGAGTTCCGTTTACTCAGTGAATTTATCACTAATAGCGGCAAAGTATTAACTCAACGTCATCTGCTACGACAAATATGGGGACCTAACTATATTGAACATAACCATTATTTACGTATTTATATGGGACATTTAAGGCAGAAGTTGGAAGATGATCCCACTCAGCCAGTACACCTACTCACTGAGACAGGAATTGGCTATCGTTTTATGCCTTAATGGTAACTTACTTACTCCTATGAAGATAATGCACTTGATTATTGCATTATCATTGTTGTTATCAATTTTTAACTAAACAGATCTATTAGATGGTTTTTACTAAATAATAAACTGCTCAATCTGCAATAACTTGATTAACAATCTGGATAGCTTCCTGCTCAATCAACTTAAGATGCTCCTTACCACGAAAACTTTCACAATAAATTTTATAAGCTTCTTCGGTGCCTGAAGGTCGCGCAGTGAACCAACCATAATCCGTTATTACTTTTAAACCACCAATAGATGCACCATTAGCCGGCGCTTTGGTTAATCGGGCAATAATCGGATCACCCGCTAACATATCTGCCGATACCATTTCAGCGGTCAGTTTAGCTAAACGCTGTTTTTGTTTATGACTCGCTTTAGCTTGAATGCGGCTATAGCAAGGTTCACCAAAACGATGAGCAAGTTCTTGATAGTACTGCTGCGGGTTTTTCCCGGTCACCGCTGTTATTTCGGCGGCTAACAAACAGAGAATAATACCATCTTTGTCTGTCGTCCAAGGTGTTCCATCAAATCGGAGGAAAGCAGCACCGGCACTCTCTTCACCCGCAAAACCATACTTACCCTGATATAACCCATCAACAAACCATTTGAAACCAACAGGTACTTCAATTAATTCGCGGCCTAAATCGGCCACCACACGATCAATCATGGCACTAGAAACTAATGTTTTGCCTACCGCAACCTCTTTTTTCCATTGTGGTCGATGGCGAAAGAGATAATCGATAGCAACAGCGAGATAATGATTTGGATTCATTAATCCCGCTGGGGTTATAATTCCATGGCGATCATAATCAGGATCATTAGCAAAAGCTAAATCAAATTTATTGCGCAAATCCAATAAGCCTTTCATCGCCCAACGCGAAGAACAATCCATCCGGATCACACCATCGTGATCTAAAGGCATAAAACTAAATGTTGGATCGATTTGTTCATTAACTAGCTCTAAATCCAGTTGATAATATTCAGCAATGCGTTTCCAATAATTTATTCCAGCACCACCTAACGGATCGACACCTATTTTTAAACCGGATTTTTTAATCACCGCCATATCGATAACTTCACGCAAAGCAACCACATAAGGCTCAACAAAATCTTGTTGCTGGTAGTGTGGATCTTTAATAGCGATTTGATAATTGATGCGTTGGATAGCCGATAATTGATTAGCAATGAATTGATTCGCTCGCCGCTCAATTTCAACCGTCAGTCGTTCATCAGCCGGACCACCATGTGGCGGATTATATTTGATCCCGCCATCTTCTGGCGGATTATGTGAAGGCGTGATCACAATACCATCCGCTTTTTTTTCGTGCTGGCGATTATAATCCAATATAGCGTGAGAAATAGCCGGTGTTGGTGTAAAACCATCATCTTGCTGCGCGATGACATCAACCCCATTCGCGATCAAGACTTCAACAACCGTCATAAAAGCCGGTGCGGATAAGGCATGCGTATCTTTTCCCACCAAACAGGGGCCAGTAATACCATTTAATCGACGAACTTCTACGATTGCTTGGGCAATAGCTAAAATATGTTGTTCATTAAAACTACTACGACAGGCACTACCACGATGACCTGATGTACCAAATTGAACGCTTTGAGCAGGTTTTTTTTCTTGTGGTTGTAGCGAATAATATTGTGCAACCAATTGTTCAATATTAATTAAATCACTTTGTTGGGCAGATTGCCCAGCACGTTTATGCAATGCCACTTATTTCTCTCCGAAGGGACAGCGGTACACATAGCCATAATCACTAAGTGACCAATAATATTTGTTTAAATCGTACCACACACTTTCTCAACCAGTTCAATAGGAAACTTCATATCTTGCATAATTTGTTCAATCATATTGCGTTTACGATTGGTATTGGTATTGGTGATTACCCAATAAGGAGTATCAGGTATCAGGCGAGGTTTTGTCTGCTTACCACTAGCTAATAAGGTCTGTTTATTGCTAGCAAAATAGATACGCGTTCTGCCATGGGTTGCTTCTGTTGCTGCTACAAAAGCGGGTTTGTTTAAATTGTATAGGGTGGATAAAATAAGCATAAAGCGATCAATCGCTTTGCTTTTAGTGGCATAATCGTTAGAAAGCAGTAAATCATGCATCACACTTGCTGCATCGTAGGAAGAAACTGATTTATTTTTTTTCACTTCAGCCGCTATATTATTTACGGTTATCGAGAGTGGCATATGCGACTGACTAACGTCAAACCCTAATAGACGTCTTAATATAACCGATGCATTTTCACCTATATGCTGGGTATGACTCGCGATATAGCGGTAAAGTTCTTCGTCGACTTCAATCGTTTTCATGTTATTTCAATCTGTTTTAATTAAAATTACCTGCCAATTATAAGATATAAACCTAAAAAACAAAACAATGAATATTTCAATTACTTAACTTGGTCTTTTCATAAAAAGTTTTCGTCTTGATTCTCAATTAGTATAGAAATAGCTTAATAACTTTAGCTTACTAAGAACAAAAATATCTTTATTGATATCGGAGATTAATCACATTATTCATATAAATAGCAAAATATTATCGTGTCACTTCTCTTTTTCATTCACCAACATCAACTTAAATTTTAATACTGACCAAGTTGATAATTATTGGTTTCTGGCTCTATCCATGTCATTATACGAACTATTGATTAATGAAATGTAATATGACTATGTTGCTAAATAAATGGCTAAATTATCGTATCCATCGTCCGGAAAATCCTATCTCTTCTGCTGCCATTGTACTCATCCATGGCTTATTTGGTGACTGGCAAAATTTAGGCGTATTAGCTCGCGATTTACAAAATCACTTCACCGTTATTCAACTAGATATCCGCAATCATGGTAGCTCGCCACAGGCAGAAACAATGCTCTATTCTGAAATGGCAACAGACGTTTTAACGCTGCTAACTCATTTAAAGCAAACAAGCATTATCGCTATCGGACACTCAATGGGCGGAAAAATTGTCATGGCGATGACGGCAATAGCGCCTCGATTGATAGAAAAAATTGTGGTTATTGATATTGCGCCAGTCACTTATCAAATTAATCGTCATGAAAAGATATTTTCTGCTTTAGAAGCAGTAACACAAGCAGGCGTAACTTCTCGACAGGAGGCTGCTGTTATTATGCGCAATACGTTAACTGAAGAAAGTGAAATTCAATTTTTACTAAAATCATTTGATAAAGGCAAATGGAAATTTAATTTACCTATTTTAAAAAAAGAATATAACCAATTGATGGGTTGGAAAACGATCCCAGCCTGGTCTCATCCAGCACTCTTTATCCGTGGTAGCCTTTCTGATTACATTAGCGAAAATTATCGCAAAGATATTATTACTCAATTTCCGCAAGCTCAAGGCCAGATTATTTTAGGATGCGGTCACTGGGTACATGCTGAAAATCCAGCAGCTGTCATCCGAGCTATTCATCGTTTTCTCGCTATTCCAGCTGATAAACAATAAATAGCATACAGTAATATTGCTCTTTTTATCCTATTCATAAACTAATTTAAAACAAATAATAACTTTATTTCAATTTAAAAATATAACTAGTCTTAAAAACAGTAAGATCCTTTTTTTACACTTTTCATAAAAAAATAAGTCGATAGAATAAACTTTCTAACTAAGTAATATAATAAAGCATTTTATTAATATTAAATATATTTAAATGGCTTTATATTTTAATTTGTGGCTATCGACTATGGATGAAAATAATAAAAAAACACTTGAATTAATTTCTATTATCATAAGACTAAATAATAAAATAAATATTAATGAATATAATAAAGAAATAATTCAAAATGATAATTTTGTTGATTGCACAAAAAAAATTCAACAAAAGTATCAAATTATATTAAAAGAAAAACGCTGCCATAAAAAAGAGTTATCGCGTCTGATTTTACCCGCCATTGTTTATGATAATGATAATGTTCCATATATATTAGCGAGTTATAATGATGAACAAGTATTAATACAATCTGCTGGCAATAAACCACCAGAAATTTGGCAGAAACAAGATTTTCTTCAACGTTGGAATGGCAATTGGCTTAAAATAAACCAAAAACAATCCCGCTTTGATATTCGTTGGTTCGTACCTGAATTCTTAAAACATAAACAGATATTTATTGAAATCTTGTTTTTTTCATTTGTATTACAAATACTGGCGCTGTTATCACCGATTGTAATTCAAGTTATTATGGATAAGGTGCTGATCCATCAAGCCTTTAGCACCTTAGATGTGCTTATTTTTACCTTAATAATAGCCGCCTTTATTGAAGTTATTTTAAAAGGTTTCCGAGAATATATTTATATCCATACCGCCAATCGTATTGACATCCGGCTCGGATTAAAACTGATCAGGCATCTATTACACTTACCACTCTCCTTTTTCAAAACCCGTCAAGTTGGCGCAATTGTTAATCGTGTTAGAGAACTAGAAACCATCCGTGAATTTTTAACCGGTAGTATGTTTACTTTGCTGGTCGATGTTCTTTTCTTATTTGTCTTTATTTATGTAATGTCAATTCTATCAACAACATTAACACTCATTTTTTTGCTCTCAATTCCCTTTTATTTATTGCTTGCCTGGAAAATAACACCAAAGATAGAAAAAGCAGCCGAAACACAATTTATGCATGCGGCAATCAATACCTCTTTTTTAACCGAGAGCGTGGCCGGCAGTGAAACTATTAAAAGTCTAGCTGTTGAGCCACGTTTTATCCGTCGCTGGGATGCGCAAACTTCCGATATGGTCGCTAGTAATTTTCAAGCTCAACAAATAAACTCACAAGGCAGCCATATCGTCATGCTGATTGAAAAATTGACTATGGCGGTGATTTTATGGATCGGTGCAGCAGAAGTCTTAGCATTAAATATGACCATAGGCCAGTTAATCGCTTTTCAAATGATGGTCTCTCACAGTAGTCAACCATTAGGGAAATTGGTGCAATTATGGGGAGATTATATTCGTACACGTGTTGCCATTGATAAACTAGCACAAATCATTAATTTACCAACCGAACAACATAATGAAGGCTTACACCCACAGTTAACCGGCAAGATCCATTTTCAAAATGTCGATTTTCGCTATCAACCGGATCTTCCCCTTATTATTAATCAATTCAATTTATCCATTAACGCCGGAGAGATGATCGGTATTGTCGGTGCTTCAGGTTCCGGTAAAAGTACTTTAGCGCGTCTATTATTACGCCTTTATACCCCAGAAAAAGGCGGCATATTACTTGATGATATTCCACTTTATCAGCTCAATATCGCTACGTTACGCCAACAAATCGGTATCGTGTTACAGGAAAATTTTCTCTTTAATCAATCTGTATTTAACAATATTGCTCAATCAAAACCTGATGCGACTTTAGATGAAGTCATTGCGGCCGCCAAGTTAGCAGGTGCGCATGATTTCATCTTAAAAATGCCTTTAGGTTACGACTCATTGATTGCTGAAGGTGGCCAATCATTATCAGGGGGGCAGCGCCAACGTATTGCTATTGCTCGTACATTACTAAGCAATCCTCGCATTCTAATCTTTGATGAAGCCACCAGCGCTTTAGATGATCAAACCCAAGCCATAATCCAACAAAATATGCAAAAAATTGCCCAAGGGCGTACGGTAATTACGATTGCTCACCGCTTATCTACAGTTAGTCATCACCATCATATTATTGTCATGGATCAAGGCAAAATTATTGAGCAAGGAAGCCATACACAATTATTGCAACTTAAAAAACATTACCACTATCTGTGGTCATTACAACAATCGTTAAAGCAGCAGTAGGACACTTCATGACAAATCGCATTACACGGAAGTTAAAACAGTTCTTTATGCAATATAATTATGACTTCTTGCCCTCACATCTGGCGTTGATGAATAGCCCGCCATCACCTTTTGCACGTTTAACCGCACTAACTTTAAGTATGGGCGTTGTTATTACTATTGGTTGGGCCTACTGGGGACAGCTAGATGTTCAAGCCACCTCAACCGGTCGACTTATCGTTTCCGGACACTCACAAGTTATTCAAGCTTATGAGCAGAGCCGATTGACGGAATTACATGTAAAAAACGGGCAACATGTAAAGAAAGGAGAACCTCTGCTCACCCTTGACGCACTGGGTGTTAGTCAGGATATCATCGGTATTTCACATCAAATCGAGTATCATACGATTGAAAAATTGCTTTACCAATCGCTATTGGAAAACAAAATCCCCCATCAACAACTCACCTTTCATCAATTAACCAAGCGTCAACAAGAAAAAATCAGCAAAAACTATCACCATGAAAAGGCACAGTTTGATGCACAAATTGCTAGCTTAACCTCTGAAATCGAAGTTAATCATACGTCGCAAAAAGCGAAAACCAATGATCTCAATGTGCTCTTTTTGCTACAAAAGAATATCAAACAGCGGTTAGAAGCCCGTAAAACCCTAAGCCAAAAACAGATGATCAGTAAATCAGAATATTTAGAACAGGAAAAGGAGTTATTAGAAATTAAACGTTTAATTGCTCAACAAACCTCTGAGCTAAATATTTTAGATTCGCAAGAAAAAAACCTAAAAGAACGGCTCAATGCTTTTCAATCACAAAAACAGCATGAATGGAACGATAAAAAAAAGCAGTCAGAGATCCAGCTCTCGATGTTAGAACAAGAATACGCAAAATTTGATGAGCGAGAGCAGTTAGAAATTGTCCGCTCACCGGTTACTGGCACCGTGCAACAATTAGCCACTTATACCTTAGGGGCAGTATTACAACCGGCACAAAATTTGATGGTCATTGTACCCGATAACGATGTGCAACTTGCCGAAGTTAAGATCTTAAATAAAGATATTGGCTTTATTCGCCCTGGGCAAAAAGTTACTGTCAAAGTCGACGCCTTTCCTTACACACGTTATGGCACTATTGAGGGAGAGGTATTATCAATTTCACGTGATTCGGCTCAAGATGAACAACTAGGTCTTATCTTTCCAGCGCAAATCAGTCTGAAACAAAATAATCTAATGGTTGATGGTCATGCAATTGATATCACCCCAGGTATGTCTATTGTGGCAGAAATCAAAACCGATAAACGGCGCGTGATAGATTATCTATTAAGTCCAATTCGTGAATACCTGTCCGAATCAATGCGGGAGAAATAAACAATGGAAACTTTTTCTACCGTAGCAATAGCTAACAACACCACTAACCAAGCCTTAGATGATTATATAAAATAAATTATATTAATATCAATTAGTTATAAATTAATAGTTCATTTTATATACGCATTTACAAGATAAAACACGAATTTTCACTCACTATAAATCAATGAGTTACGTTGAATAGTGAGTGTATTTTTTTGTGAAATTGTCGCTGACTGAAAGTGCTACCAACACCAACAGCCAGCTAACCCTAAACCTATCCGATAATAGGAGTAAGGCTATGAAAAAGTCTATTACCGTTGTACACGTCTGTAAAGTTTTTACGGGAGCTAAATCATGAAAGCTCTCACAGATCAACAATTAGAAATCTATAAAGAGGTATTTCCAGAGTTAACTAAAGATCAGATTCAAATTGCGGTTCTATTAGCAATGGGAGTTCCAGAAAAAAATATAGCAGATTTACGTTATGTGACACAGGACACAATTAAGAAAACCATTTTACTCATCAAGAAAAAGTATGATGTTGAGTCTAAATCATCGTTACTATCTGTTTTTCAAGTAAAAATATTTCACTCATTCTTAATGACTTATCATAAGTTTACTCAACATGCAATTCCCTAAATTAGGGAATTAACAACATTTAACTTATGGTGAATAATGCTCTCATTGACGCCAAGTTATTATTTATACATTACAACTACATGCAGCTATCCCAACACCAGGGAATACCAACCAGTCTTATGACTGGTTTTTTATTGTTCAAACTACCTAACCGGAAAATAATAACAAAATAAGAAAATTTCTTTATTTTTCAATAGCAGAAACTAACCGTATTTGATAGTATCTTAATGTCTCCTGCGTTAGTTATCTCATAACTAATTGACAGGCATTAAGCCCCAAGTACGGGGCTTTTGTCTTTATGTATCACAATTACTAAATACCCACTCCAAACTCTCCATTCATTTAACTACATCCTATGTATAAATGTTTTACATAAAGCACCAGGATGATATCTTCCAATTTTCTCATAATTGATTCTGTTAATGTTATTAAAGGTTTTTTAGTGATGAAAAAAAAATCGATTCAAGAAAGAATAAAAGAAATAGCAAAAAAACCGTCTGCTATAAGATATGAAGATAAACATTTTAAAGCAATTAAAAGAGGTAATTTTTATGATTATTTCGGCATTGATGCTGAATTTTATGTGCTTAATGATAATGATCAAACAGTAGTGGTTACAGCTAGCGGTTTAGATAAAATAATTTCATTGGGAAAAAACTCATCTAAATTATATGAGCTATTATCCGTTCAATATTTTAGAAAATTTATAGAAAGTAATTTGATAGAAAAATTAGAAAATCCTATTATTTTTCAATGTAAATATTCTAACGGCATTTCAGATATATTCTCTTTTGAACGTGGTTTCAATATAACAATAATCAAAAATATTTGTACAGCTATTTTAGCTGCTAGAAGCGATGGTGTGATTGTTTTTACAAAAAAAACAAAAAAAATAAAATAAATCCCGCAAAAGAGGCTCAAAAAATTATAAACGGAATAGCTAAAATAGGAATAAAAACGTTAGAAAATATTACTAATAAATCACAAAATAATTTAAATAATTTCCATAATTACAAACAATCTAAACAATATCAATATATCATTAACTCTTCAAGAGTTGGAAAAATTATTTTCGAGCTAAAAAATTCGACAATCTATTTAATTGATAGAGATACTAAAAAACGTTTATCTTATATAGACGGAGATTATGTAACTAGTGATGAGAGTAATTTTCATAGAATATGTTGGGAATGGCATAATGCTAGATTAGCCAAATTTAAACTAGAATGGGATATGTACTTCTTACCTCAATATTTAAGAAGAAAAATGTATATGGATTTTTTTTAATTCATTTTGAAGCAAAAAATCATGATACATATCAAAAATTAGACTGTTATCATCTTAATAAATAACTAAACCTATATTTTTGTGATAACTTAAACCTAACTTAAACGAAAAACTAACTAATACTCAAAAACAATAATCAGTTAACTATAATCATGCCCCTGTCAAACAGGGGTTTTTGATAGCTGAAAATTATTACATATATAAATAATTAAATGATTTACTACGAAATATATTTCAAATAATTATTTACCATTAACAATAAATATATCCTTTGATGGATTCTCATAA
The DNA here is from genome assembly GCF_029873475.1 of Arsenophonus sp. aPb. Taxonomy (NCBI): domain Bacteria; kingdom Pseudomonadati; phylum Pseudomonadota; class Gammaproteobacteria; order Enterobacterales; family Morganellaceae; genus Arsenophonus; species Arsenophonus sp. aPb. Next base: position 1,062,705 of record NZ_CP123499.1, on the reverse strand, counting down.
TTAAATTCAATAGTAATAATTCCGCTATTGCCACAATAATCAGTTACTTCTGCTTTAATTTCTTCATTTTTATTGTTCCAATTGAATTTTCCTACATTACTTAATGGCATATTGTGTTGGCAAATATCAATATCAATGGTAGACTTATGTTTTTGTTCATTATAAAAATGCCGGTTATCATACAAATCAATCTCATACTTATAAACATTATTTGTTGATACATCCAATCCATAAATACAGCTACCTGGCATCAGTCCATACTTTTCACGATGAACGAAAACAAAATATGATGAAAAAGATTTGCCACCAAGACCAACAATCATATCGGGATGAACATCATCATAAAATTTAACAGTGTTTAAATCAGTAATTTTATTACTTCTTATAATATTGATGGCAGTAAAATAATGAGAAGCAGAAGAAATAGAAAATTTTTCTTGTTTACTTATACCATTAAAATAGGCTACATCATTTAAACCTCCTATCTTTTTTATCTTGATGTCATTAATAGGATAATCAATAAAATCAACTACTTTTAATTCAACTGCATCTGGGCGACTATAATCAATGGGTTCTTTGGCATTAACACTAATAAAATCAGGCTGTTTAAACACTGAACCCGTTTCCCCTTTTGGTCCATTTCGAGTAAGTGTACCCTTCTCACTAGTATTAAAGTCACCAACTCCTGGAATATCAATACCTGCGCTAATTTGTATAGAATCTGAAGGTTCTGTCGCATATAGGTAAAAAGTAACCACTTGTTCATTTTCATAATTATTAACTTCAGCATTCACAATATATGCAGGCGAAAAAACACCTCCAGGAGTGACATAACCGAAATTTTTATCTGTATAAATCCAAGGCTTATAATTAGAATTATTTCCTTTTCTGTTTAACCTTTTTCCTTCTTTGTAATGCACAAGATGTATTGCCTTAAATAATTCATCATCAGGTATAATTAAAAGTCTATTATCTAATCCAATTATCACTACTTTAACAGATATAATAATCTGATTTTTCCCATTACCATAAATCGTTCCTGTTTTGCCGTAATCGCCAATACTAATTTGCATCCTATTCAGACGGCTAAAAACATCCCATACGCTCATCACATGTTTCCTTGTTAGTTGTTAAAAATAGATTTCGATATTAAAACAACAAAAACATATCAAATTTGAGATAGGGAATATTGTTAACATTTATTAAAATAAATTAATATTATATTTAATTGATTTATATTTTATTTATATTAATTTTCATAAAAGTAATTGTTTATTTCATTAATATTAAATTCTTCGGTAAATAATTTAATCCTGTTTCACTAGCTGTTGTTTTTGATGCCTCACAGAATTCGGTGGCATCTCCACCCTGACATCCAACCATGTCGACATCGGAATATCAACCTGCTCACCATCGGTGTAATAAACCGGTTTTCCGTCAATAATTTCTTTAATCCTCCAATACTGAAAATCTTCTGGTAAATGCGAGTGTTGTCGATGGAAGGTTTGTATTTCAATATTACCGTCAGGTAGGATTTTATCTTTGATATAAATTAACTCTAATCCGTTGCTATTTTTAGGCACCGATACACCATCGTTTATACCCCAGCCACCATCTGCGTTATAACCCATCACGCCAGAAATAAAATATTCACCAACTCCAGTTCGTTGTACGTTGACGCCTTCTGATTCGTCGTTAGTTTCAAAACTGCCTGATGGATGGATTTTAACGACTGGAGATGCTCTTTTTAAAAAGCCATTGCTATCCACAGCAGTATTTTTATTTGTCCACACCGATGCCAACTCAGGTGATTTATTTGGCTCTTTTCTGACAATAAATAAAAAATCTTTGCCGTAATTTGTTGTTATTAAATATTGTACATTGCTGTCAGCAGCATACTTAGTAACAATTGCACTACCAAATACATCTTTTAATCCGATTTCGTCAGCGCCTTCAACCCTAGATCCGTGAAACTTATAAAAACCTATGTCAGACTTAGTTGGATCCAGAAAGCTAGGAAAATAGATTTCTGCTAATTTTGCACCAATTCCATAATCGCCAATGTGCATCAAAATCCCACTTTTATTTTGAAAAGCATGAGCAGTAACATTGTTTGCATTATTTGCTTTTATTTTTCCGGTATTTAATTGCACATCACCGGTTATTTCGCCACCTGATTTATCATATTTTGTATCTAATTTTTCCCCTAGTTTAGTAACACTACTGACGTCTGCTTTCTCCTTTAGTGACTTTTCTATTTCAGTAACACTACTAGCATCAGCTTTGCTTTCGACCAGCTCTTGCAGTGCCTTGATTGACTCTAACTTAACTGTTTTACCGCTAGGTGTTGTTACTTCAATAACACTATTTTCAGTCATCCACAGATCCATGTTTTGCAAAAAGTAGATGATGTAAGTGTTAGCGGCAACAAGTGCCCTGGCAGCATCGCTATTGTTTTCCGGTTCAGTGAGATTAATTGTATAAGTTGTGTCAGTTGCACTAAATGCTGGTTTGTCAGCTAAATTTAATTCAGTATCGCTGTTAACTGACAGAATCATGTACGGATAGTTAACATCACCGTTTTTGATAAGCATTAGCATGCCTGGTGACACTAGCGGGTTATTACTATTCCATTTCGTGCCTTTCCCGGTGACAATAGAAGAACCTGATACAACAGTTACTGTACCATCTTTATAAATCATGTTTTTTCCTGAAATTTTGATATAAAAAAATCGCAATTAAGCGATATCGATTATGTGATTATTTCCATCTCGGATAAGCGTCAGGAGCATAGGCAACAACACAACCAAAATCATTAGTGAATGAAGTGCCACCGCCTAGTGCTGCATTATCCCACGATCTTGCTATGTATCCATCATTAGATGCACCATAACCAAAAATCGTTTTTGCAAACGAGTATTCCCATATCGCTGATAGATAAGTTAATACCATGCAGTTTTGATATCCAGAGCGATAATCGGGTTTTCCTTCATTGACACCATCATATGAGATACCGGTTATTATGTCTTTTATCCTTAACGGGAACGAACTTGATGAATAAAATAAGCTACCATTTTCATTGTAAATATTGACATATACTGATTTATTGCGATCACTATCGACAATCGGCCTATACACATAGACATTCACTGTCTTCATTGCGAACATTGAAATTGATGTAGCATTCCGATGGGCATTTACGAAATTTGTATAGATCCCATTTGTTCTAGCATTGCGATGAAAGATAATATATTTATCCCACATCGATGGATATTTAATAGAATATGTAAATGATCTGTGATCTTCTGTTGGCCATGTTTCATGCTCGCCTTCCCTGTCCAGATTAATTATTTTTTCAAGTACATACGTCACCGAAGAAAATAATCCAAGCTCTGCTCCATTTATTTTTATAGATGCTTTCATGCAGCACCCATGAGCTTAACAATCAGTATGATCGGAATAGTTGAGCTTGCAAGACCTGAACTTTGAGCATATTTCCATGAAACAGTATTGCCACTCACTACTACATCTGTCACCACTGGATAATCTGTTGATAATCCTCTTTCTGACATAATAGGGATAGCAATAATTTTCTCTCCACCGATCAGAAACCTTTTATCAAATGTCAGGCTGTTTTTTTTAAAATCTACTTTCTCAGAATGTATAACGTAAGCCATCGAGTTGATAATGTCATCGATTTCGCCTGTATCATGAAATACTTTGAATACCGGTTTTTTTGCCATTTTAATTACACCAACGCTATTTCTATTCTTGCCTGTCCTTTTTCGTCATAAAAACGCAGGCCAGTGCCATCAAAAGTAAATCTGCCGCCCGTTTCACTGGAATTCATTTCAAATTTATTAGCCTTGGCGTCCAGCAGAAATCCAGATTTAGCAGGTACATAATTATCAGACTGAATTTTATTCATGACAACAATGCTATTGATCCAGGCCTCATTGATAAATGCTTCATTAATAAATACCTGTCCATCTTTGAGATACATAAATAAGTCCATTTTTCCATTGCTTGGATTATAAAACGCAAAGTTTTGTGCATTAAATCCCATCATTGTAGTTACTTTTTCATTTTTTAATTCAGCACTAATTACCATTCCAGCATCATAATCAATTCCATTGTAATTAATTTTTACCAACGATGTCCAAGTAGCAGATGCCTCACCTTTTTTCAGATCATATTTAGCCTGCAAGGCATTTTGCGCTGCTGCCCACGAATTATCAGCCGTGACTCTGACCTGATCTAACTTTTCTGCTAATGCAGTCGTTTCTGTCACTACGTAATTGCGAACTTCAACAATTTCAGCTTTCATTTTGCCGTTTTCGCGGACAAAATAAGTGAAATTACCGCCTAATCCTTTGGCGTTTTCAAGTATTGCCTCAGTGCTGCTGTTTATGCCTTCTCTTAATTTTTTAATAGCTTCTGAATCTCTAATAGCTTCATCAATGTGATCAAGAATGCCATCTATCGGGTTATCCGGCTTACCTGATGCCTCAACAAAGTCAGATACGCCAAAAGGGTTAATGCTTCTGACATAGAAATAATACATTTCCTGTTCTTTTAGACCGTCTTTTATCCAGAACTGACCACGACCAAGCCTTTCAGCCTTATCTTCAATTTCATTAATATCGGTTATTTGTTTCAGGCTACCGAAAAATTCAAACGTCGTATCAAGACTACGTTCCTGATTAATATAAGGCGTAGCTTTTAATCCAAAATAAACGGAATCAATATTGATAAAGGAGGGCGCAGGAGGTGTGCCTATTTTCATCTCAACCCGAGATTCACCACCTTTCATGCCATTGTCATTTCTGGCTCTTACACCAACGTTATAAACGCCTGCATTTAAACCATAAAAGTCATAACTGAAAAGTGTTGTTTCATCTTCCTGAACAACTTCATTGTCCTGATTATAAACTTTTACTTCAAAAGTAATATTTCGGGTTGTCGTCGTTGTTTCCCAGGTCGCCTTTGTCTGAACGGTTGGACTATTGACACTGATAATGGCCAGACGCTGAATACTGGGCGCACGATAACCATGCATCGTATCATCAGGCGGGTCGAATACTGCGCCTTCGTCAACAACTGCCTGTTTGTTTTGATCATATAATGTTGCAGATATCTTATAATGATTGCTGTTATCTTCTTCTTTAACGCTAGTAATACGAAACAGACGGGAAGCAATCGTTTTTGTTGATATAACAAAAACCCCACCTTCCCTGTAAAAATTTGGATCTGAATTTAATGTTATCTCATCACCATCAATACTGTTGATATCATAGTGAATGAATTTACCGTCACTACCCATCATAGAAAGTGTTGCGTTGGTGTAATCAACATCAGCAACAGGTGCATCTACAGTGATCTTATTGCCAGTGACTGTCTTTATCCTGCCACCTAATCGGTCACCTACATGGTTGTTATCCATGACTTCAACTACATCACCAGGCAAAAATGCAATCGCATCCCGTGCCATATCAAACGTGACTTTTTTGGTTTCCCGTCTGGCTGTCTCCAGCATCCATTTAGCCGTTCTGTAAGCCTGACCTCTTGAAGTGCAGCCAAAGGCTTCCAGAGTCGTTTCGTTATAACCATATCTGTTTATTAGCGCATCATCTGAAACATATTCTTTTGATACTGTCCAGCCGTTATTCGGATCTACCCAGGAAACAACCACAGCGTTATAACGCTCTGATCGTGGTGTAGAACTGTAGACAAACTTACCGTCAACCACATTGGCATTTGTGATTGCAGAGACAGGATCGGTTGGCATATCAATCATCATGGCGAAGTATGCACCATCCCAAAGCGCTGAACCTCTTACCGCACTGGCGATACTGTCTAAAACCGTTCTGGCTTTTCTTTGTTCTGTTAAATAAGCATTAAGGGTAAACCTTGGCTCTTTCCCACCGTAACCATCATCTACCATCTGATCACAAAATTGCGAAAGCGCATATAATCTGCCATCATCAACATCAATATATCCCGCCCGTCTGGTTAATCCAAAACGATTGTTTTTTATTAATGCACGAAATAACCAGGCTGGATTATTTGTCCAGGCTTTCTTAAATCCGCCTGTCCATAGTCCGTTATATTGGCGGGTTTCAGGATCATAGTTATCCGGAATATCAACAATAATCCCTCTGGCATGATAGGTTCTGGTGGGTGTATCTTTATACTGATCACGGTCGACAATCATTCCAACAATGGCAGAGCAGGGATAAGACAGATTATCATCGGTAATTTCTGTATAACTGTGCCAGATTGTGCCGTTTTGTAATAAATCACTGGTACTGTCATCGGTTAACCGTCTGACACGTAATTCGAAGGGTTTTATTTCAGGCGCATTAATAATGTGCGCTTCTAAATACTCTCCAGAAATTTTACCCGTTATTATGACTGTCTTTTGAACAACAAATGAACCTGAATTCGATAATCGCGTTTCAATTACCATCGAAACACTGGCTTTTGGGTTCTGGTTTCCTTTCGAATCGGACTCAACTAAACTGCTGACACCCAGATTAACCCTGATCCGATTCACATTTTTATCAACAACCGTTCTGACTAAAGGCGTTTCTTTTTTAACCTCGTTATTGACCATCACTGTTGATTCAATGGCATTAAAACCGGTAACAGGCTCCTGATTTTCATCACCGTTACGCCAGGCGACGGTTACTCCATAAATATTGATATCACCTTTATCATTCGTTACCGGTGTTTTATTTAACATTACCGACGAAATATGTTTCTGGTCAACGGGACCATAGACTGGCCCTTCACTGACTAAATCCAGAACACGTAAAAACTGTTTTGATTTCAAGTTATCATCAACCAGTGTCGGTGTTTTTGCCTTTCCGCCACCACCACCCATATTTACCTCAACTAATTGAATTATCCCAGTCAGCGTTATTGGTCGTATCTATCCCCAATGACAGGACATTACTTCCGACCACCATTTCACCCAAAAGAATGGGAACCGGCCTTCCTTGTCCTATGCGATTGTCAACATTACCAAATGAACTGTTGGTAATTTTATTGCTTTCATTGGCATCGGCCGCATCCATATTTGGCATGGTAAACAAGGTATATAGCGATAAGGCAACTGATGCTACCGTTAACCCGATTGCTATCCATGCAGCGGCAGCGGCCGTGATAGCCCCTTCCACAACCGGTGTAAAAGTTATCGTGGCCAGTGGTAGATTGCGTTGAAAATGAAAACTGAGGTTATCAGGATGAACTTTTTCACTATTAATACTGATATGCATTTTTGATTGGGTAAAATCGCGTCTGAATGAAATTGACTGCCCCATTAATAACCGCAATCCGGCGGCAATATTGCTGACCTTTAAATCGACATCGCCAAAATGTCTTCGTAAATGCCCGCCAAATTCAAATCTGAGCATTGTTTGTGTCTCCATAACGAATGTGTTGTTCGCCAGTGCGCCGGTCTGAGCGGTTCACGCCGGCTTAAGTTTCCCGCACAGTCATGATGTATAACCCTGTTATCACCCAGATAAACCATCACATGACTGGGATTGCCACCATGAAATGGCGTTCTGAGAATAATATCGAATGGTTCAAGTTGTGATTTTTCTATTTCATAAAAACCATTCAGTGGTAAATTTTTTAGATAAAGATTTTCATTTTTTAGCCACCATCCCTGCTCATTAACTGAATTAAATTCAGGTAAATCAATGCCGCAAAGATGATAGACATCTTTAGACAATGTGTGACAATCCGTTACGCCATATTCAAAATGACGCCCCAGTAAATGAGGAACGGGCTTAAAAATACGTAATCTGTTTCCACTGGCCAGCCACCAGTCAAGTCCCATTTTAAGCTGCATTTTTCTGTCATTTGCTGAAAGGACTAATCTGTCACCAGGGTGAGAATGAAAAACGGCGGTAATATTTCCCACTGCTTCTGCTATCTTCCAGTCATCTGCATGGATTCTGAAGTTTTTATCAGGCTCGTTATGAACATTTCGACATCTCACCAATATTCTGTTATCTAGAATCAGTCCACAGACTTCCTGCTCTGATTCAGTCGCAAACTGTAAACAATCATCAATAATCATCAGCTCACCTTGGACGAACCTGGAAAGCCACCATAAGGCAGCGGTGATGGTCTTGGATATCTAAGCCGACAGCCTGATAGATGTTTTGAACACCGGTCTTTTAATGGGTCATTCGTCGGATTGTCTTTATCATCCGCAACCGGTGGGCCATCATAACGACAACCTTCTCCCCGATACTGCCATTGGCAAACATCAGCCAGAATTGTTCTGGCCGGAATAATGGCATTATCACAATCAGCCGGAAAAGCCAGCTTGTAAGTCACCTGCTCAAACGTTTCCTCGCTCATCTCTTCGACGATATACCACGATATGGCTTCATTAGTTGGGTCAGCTTCTGGGTTTCCTTCGGGAAAATTAACCGCATCCAGTGACTTAACCAGCACCTGATGACGAATTAAGCGGGCACCTAAAACATCATTAAATTCGCTGTTTAGACCTGTTATTAATCCGGTCAAATTGGCCACCGTAATTGATGGCTTTCCATAAGTGCCTTCTGATTTAATCTCAAAGCCATCAATGCTGACGGGATAAGCCTGATAAACTTTACCCTGCCAGACGACATCTTCATAATAACCGTTGACGCCGGAATGAAAGCGCATGATGTCACCGCCTAAATCTTCCAAATCCAGTTCAAACAAATCGATAATCGCATCAACACCGGCATCACTGCTCGGGATTATCATTTTCTTTGGAATATCCCTCATCTGACGACCTCCTCAAACTCAGCGCTTAACTGATAATGTGAACCCGTTTTAGTCATTGACCAGTTTCGGCACACAAAAGTTTTTTGCCTGCCTGTATCAGGCGGTGTCCACAAAAAAGATTCAACTGCCATTCTCGCGGTTAAAAAATCATTAACCGCTTTGGCCACATTGGGCTTGTTGCCGCAAAGATTATCCACACCAACAAACGTCAGTGAATATTTATCCAGTAGAGAATGAATGCCTTTGACTTGACGCTGCTCATAACCATCACCAAATGACACGACAGCAACGTTGGGTTTGCGGGAAACAGTGAATCCTGTCTGTGGCGACCATGTGAATATGGCTGCCAATGTTTACTCCTATTTACTTAATAAACCACCTGGACGCTTCTGGTCTTTAATCATCGAAAGCGCCACCTTTTTCATCATGTCTGTTAATTTTCGCATCGACTCATTATCAATGCCATTAGTGGTTGTAATATTAAAATGGTTTTCCTGATGAAAGTTTACCTGCCCACTACCAGAGCCTAAATCCTTGTTCGGGATAATCCGTCCGCCCTCACCAGGTAACAGATATTGCCTTCCCGAATCCGCTACCATAATTTCAGGTTTTCCATTCTCACCAAAGCGGTAAAATTTATCTTCTTCAACACCACCACCACCGTAACGCCCGCCACCATATGAAATACTACCAATTGTCGATAAAAGTGAAGCACCTTGACCGGCGGCTGCGGCCATTGCGGGTAAATTTTGTGGATAACCCAGTTCCATGGCTTTTGCCAGGTTTACCTGTAAACTTATTGCAGCCTGAGCAACCGCAAATCCTTTACTGAGTGCAAACATGACTTTATAAGCTGCTGCCTGTTTACCGCTTGCTGCCTGGATGATGCCCGCGATACCGTCAAAACCTTGAGATGCTGCTCCAAGCATGCTAGTAATAGCATTCATTCTTTCCCTTTGCTCATCATCAAATATCGCTTTTCGCTTATTGGCGGCTTCCTGTTCTATTGCTGTTTTTGCATCTTCATAAAGTTGTCTGTGTTCAAGATCAATTGCCAGATACTCATCAATTTTTTGCCTTTTCTCCTGCATATCGATATCAATCTGTTCCAGCTCTGATTTTGACTTATTAATCAAATCAGTTGCAAAATCCTGTCCCTTGGCAGCATTTTTTCGGTTTTCTTCAGCCTTTTGTATCTCATAAATTGATGCAGCCAGCTCTTTTGCTTTCTGTATCTGATTTTCTGTTGCATTAAGACCTAATTGTCTAACTGCATCATATTTTGCCATCTCCAGAGAGCCTTCCTTGAAACCGGTATTGAGCCTTTCCAGTTCCTCTCTTTGTCTTGCGATAGCATCAGAAGCTTCACTCATTAGTTTTTGTGATGATTTTAAATTATTATTTCTGGCTTCCTCGGCTTGTTTTAATTCCCATTGCGCTTTTGCTTCTCTCTCAATTAAATACATCTGTCCAGAATTATCTTCTACGCCTTCTCCTCTCGCTGCTTGCTTGATTGATTCAATAAAACGTTTTTTCTTATCCTGTATTTTCAATAGCTCATTTTCATTCTTAATTTGCTCAAGTAATTTATTACCCTCTTTGCTGACAGGTGTCATCAGCATTTCCTGGTTAAATTTCTTTAAGTTTTCCGTTGATACGCCAATCTTTTTAGCAAAGAAATCCTGCGCATCAGAAAGAAACTGTATTTTAGGCTTCGCATTGGATAATTCATTATATGAATCCCTGGCTGCCTTCATCTGTTTAATTGTTTCATCAGTAACCGCTTTATTTATTTTTACATAAGTATCTTGAGCTAAAGATAATTTAGTTATAGCTTTATCAAGTTCGCCTTTTTTTATCGCCAATTGCTCTGTTGCTTTTCTTTCATTTTCAATTGCTGTGTTTCTAGCCATATCTGTTTTTGCAACAGATTTTCTATCTCCAGATAATTTTACTTCTTTTTGCAATGATGCTATTTCATCCTTATAGTCACTGATATCTTCTTTTAGCTGTCTAATGTTCTGCGATGTTTTTGCTGATGACGCATTTAATTGTGTGAGATTTAACTGATTAAGATTTTTAATTAAATCAGGAATATCATTACTAAAATCTCTTGCCTGTTGCTTGGCTTCCTGCATTTGATTCCAGAGATAATAAATTGCCCCAGCGGCTAACATGGCGGCACCTGCTGGCCCACCAATCAAAGCTAGCCCACCTCTTAACATGTTGGTTGAAACCGCCAATGCCCTGGTTGCAACAGATGCCTGCTTTGTTGCTATCGTTAACTGTTGTCTTGATGCAATGATTTTTTTATTGACCTCTTCAAGACGTTTATCATTAGCAATAAATTCCTTCTGGTAACTAATATTTAAACCATGCTGCCTGTTTACGGCTGATTGCTTTTCCAGATATTCATTGAGTGTAAATATCCGTTCTCTTTCTGCTTTCGCCGTTGCTAATTGTTGCTGTGCTTCTAGCTTGGCCGCCTGTGCTGCTCTGTATGTAGCCGTTTCCTGTTTAAAACTTGCCGCCGCATTTTTAATTTTGTTTTCTGTTGATAAATATAATGCACCAACATAACGGGAACCCATGACTGCCGCTGCTGCTGTCAGTGCGGTTGTTAAAAGCGAGAGGTTGCCGCTTAACGATATCACTGCATCACTGAATATATGGATGCCCGTCTGAACAGTAGCCGATTCGCCAAAAAATTTAGTCATATTATTACCGGCCTGTTCTAGCGATTGACTAAGAGTTGGAACGGTTTTGGCGAATTCTTTACCGATAGTGTTTCCCTGCTTTAGCAAACCTTTAACTACAACATCGGTAGTTAATTTACCCTGTGAAGCCATTTCCTTAAGTTTACTGGTCGTTACGCCCAGTGAATCGGCAAGAGCTATAATTAACCGGTTTCCCTGCTCATTAACTGAATTAAACTCTGTGCCCTGTAATGTCCCTGCCGCCAATCCATGTGATAACTGAATGATGGCATTAGTAGCTTCATGCGTCGTTGCACCCGAAACAATAAAACCCTGATTGATGATTCTTGTGAGCTTTGCTACATCCGCTACGCTTGTTCCATAGGCTCTTGTTGCTCTTTCCAGACGGGCATACAGTGAAGCTGTGGCATCCAAGCCAGAACGGGTTTCCTGTGCTAAATTAAAGACTCTCTCAGTTACGCTGAGTAAATCTTCATTAACCCTGACTGCATTAACCAGTTTATTATTTAGTGAAGTCCAGGCATCAGCGTAACCCGCCACAGCAGAAGCGGATAAATAACCCGCCAGACTTTTGGCAACATTAGATAATGAAAATATAGATTTCTCAGTACCATTTATGGATTTGGTTGTTTTATTAAATCGTCCTTCAAGTGAATCCAGTCGATTATCAACCTGTTTATATGTTGTAAGTAATTTTTGAACATCCATACTGACCTGATAGACAATCTCACCGACCGGTCTTTCATTTGACATCTTTGCATCTCCTAAAAAAGAAAGCCTCGTCAACATGACGAGGCCTTATGCATAAACCTAAAATTAGTTACTATATGCCCAACAAAATTATCGAATTAATAATATTATCACCATAATTGTTACAATTATTTAGTGTATCCAACTGTAATGGAATGGTTATTTAAATAAATAAGAACTTCAATATCACCTTTCTTATAGACTGTTTTAAGCTCTTCACAGCTATCATCTGCCAGACAAGAAAAATACACATTTTCATCCGTCCTGTCATTTATTTTAATCGGTTTGCCGTATTCATTTTTTATCTGATTATTTAATTTTTCAAATATTTTTTTTACGTTAACCAGAGCGGATTTATCGTAAAGGCGCATCCTCACAATATTAAACAACCCTTTATTTTCAGTAAACTCAAGAAAATATTCATTATATTCACTTTTATCATCCGGTGAGGTTTTGGCAGTACAAAATGCCTGCCCTTTATATTTATCTTTACCTTCCGAGCAATCAATATCTTTTAAATTCAGTTTTTTTATTTCTTCTACTGATTGTCCCCACTTAAACCCAAAAGGTGCATCAGGTCTGTTATCACATCCCGATAGCACTATTACAGCCAAAGCCGCTAACATTACTCGCTTCATATCATCACCAAAATTAATATAAAAAGCGATTTTAGCTAATTGGGGCGATAAAATGAAGCAAACAAAAAGCCACTCGCGGTGGCTGGGGGTAGTGTAGTTAAATAAAATCTAATCAAAAATCAATAACGTCAAAATCATCAATAATATTTCTAACCGTTCTGGCTATAAACAATCCTATTATTTGAACATCAGGAATATGTTGCTTAATAACTGTTTTCATCGCCTTATAATGACTGCCAGCGGTTAAAACATCATCAAAAATGATTATAGTAGATCTAATGTTATTGGCTAAATATCCATGAAATTCATAATTATTTGCTAATTCTTCATAAGACGGCCTACTTGAAGAATTATGTGATGCTATTAATGTTTCTCTTTGTGTTATTAGTTCCCTAAAGTCAACAGTAGGATTTATTTTTTTGCATTCATTTAGTATGTTAATCAATCTATCATCATATCTTTCATCTGATTTACACCGAGAGGGAGGAACAGGTACAAATGTACATTTAAGCAAATAATCATGATATTTAGATAAAAAATTAGCTACTTTTTTAATCGCCATTTGTTTATATTTATATTCAGGCTTATCTTTTCTTAAGACATCCTTTTTTAAATTGAGAATCAAATTATTAGTATCACTAAAAGCAAATCCTTTTTCAGCCGTGTACTCTCCGAAATAAAGACAGATATCATCTTCAGCTAAATGAAAATGACTATTAAGAGTAAGTTCATCTATCTTTTGTAAACGAAATGTCACAGATTATCCTTAATATCCTGGTAATCCTTAACTCTAATTGCACCACGAGCCTCATATTTTGCAGGCCAAGAAATTTTACTATTTTGGAAACAGCTATCCAATATAAATAATTTCCTACCTTGATCCAACGCTGCTCTGGCTTGAGTCAAAGTTCCTGACGTATCGGATGCCTCTACAATTATTGTCGCTTCTGATAAAGCAGACATAGTTGCATTACGCTCAGGAAAAAATAACCTATTCGCACGATAATCTTGATCTAAATAACGTTTAAATGGTACCTGACTGATCAATAAATAATTTTCTCTAATCTGTTTTTGTAATTCAATATTCTGTTTTGGGTAAAAATGTGATAATGGTGTACCAATAATCGCTATAGTATTTCCACCCAAATTCAGTGCTGTTCTATGAGCCTCTGTATCAACGCCCTCAGCAAGACCTGAAACTATGGTAAAATTATCTTCTATAAGGCATTTAACAAGCTTTCTTGTTCTTTTTTTACCTTCTTCAGATACCTTGCGAGAACCAACAACAGCAATACTAGGAGTATTTACTAGATCCCACCATCCTTGATAATAAAAAACTTCTATAGGATGTTTAGCATCCCTTAATTTTTCAGGATATTCATTAGCTCCATGTATTCTAACTCCAAAATTCTTAACCTGAAATTGATCAAGAATATCTCTTAAGATTGACTTAAATTCTTTCCTTGTATTTTTAGGAACCATTTCTGATGGAACAGTATCAGGGTATTTTCTAAATTTGTCTGCAATAGTTCTGAATGTAGCTCCCTGTTCAGACCACAAAGCTTCATAAGCAGCCATTTCTTCAAATGGAGATATAGCTCGCTCAAAAGAATCTAATGAACTGAAATCAAGCTGCATTTATAATTACTCTCACTATGTTAATTAAATGTAATTCATTATAATTTAAATAAATATATCAAAATTAACTCATTAAATTACAGATTAGGTTATCACTTAATTCATTAAATAGATCTATGAATATAGTATAGCCAAGATACATTAAATTCAATATTCAGTATTAAAGTCAAAAAAGCCGCAATTAAGCGGCATTGCTATAAACAATAATCACAGTAAGCCTTCCCTGACTTACTGTATCAACTACTTACCAGTCATTGGCCATCGCTAATAATTTATCCTTGTTAATAACCAGATATCCATTTCTATTTGCAATCTCCAGAAATGAATCAAGAGATAATAAATGCTCATTTTCTGAAACGACATCCGCGCTATAAATCCGGTTATCTTTAAACGTAATTAAAATTCGGCCATTTTCAGGAAACAAGCCATTAAATACAGTAGGACTGGTTTCCTTTTTCTTGACTTCGCCTGTTGTCCAGTATTCATAGAGAACATCATCACACTCATCCTGATACTGAATGACTTTGTCACGGATTTCTGGCTTAACTTTATTTGGGCTGATGGTGTGTAACCAGCCAGCAAGTTTACGAAGAGCCAAGCAAATCATATTACGTTCTTTACCATCTGCGGCAACTATGGTGATTTCCACCATGGTTGATATAAAACGCTGTTTAATCTTAACAAACTGACTTTTCCAATCTAACCCCATACCTTCAACAATAGGCTTCATAGGCACATATGGCTCACCATTGTAATTCACTACATATAAATTGTTACCGTGGAAAGGGACGTTAATTGTAGAGATTGCACTACTCATGCTGCCACCTCCACGCTTAATAATTTTGCTAACTTTGCAATGCCTTTCGATGTAATACGAACCTGTGTTTTTGTTTCATCAATTCCATCAGTTCGGGTAATTGTTGTTACTTTGTGCTCAATAAGTCCCTGTTGAATCTTGTCCTGATAACCTATCCACGTACTGCCAAGTCGTCTGTAAATCCATTTTCTTTCACTTAGAAAATCAAATAATTGTTTAGGACGTGTCTGTAATTGTTTAGCAGCATCAGTAATACACATAGCACCGTCTGATTTAGCAATTCGTTCTAACGCTGCCACATCTGGTTTCATTTCATCGACTTTATGTTCCAGTGCTATGACTTTTTCTGTATAAGTCAAAAGTGTACCACGAAGAAACTCAGGATCATCAAGTGCTACAACTGGATCAATAATAGGTTTATTAAGCATTTTTAGTTTTTGTAAAACAGAACGACGCACTGATTTTGATTCACGCATTCCAACTAAAGTCATTTGCTCCATATTGAGTGAATAACCTTTAACTCCTCGCTTTGCCCCTTGTGAAGTTGTCACGTAAAATTTTTCCGTGACCCCCAAATCATCAATTTCGTCTTCAATACGAGCAATGAAATGACGATTTTCTATCTCCGATTCACCAGCTGATACACGTGCTGGATTTATAAAGTTGTTAAGAAAGTCAATACTTGACATAGTGACATTTTGTGAGGTAGATGCTAAAGTATTTGGAGTGTTAATCTGATTTTCTGTCGTTAACATATCTTTATTTCCTTTTGCTGGGATATTTGAAGATTCAGATGCCTCAACAGTTGTCGCTGTTGGGGTTTCGTTTTTATATCCATTAAACATATTAAATCTCGCTTTCTTCTAAGCTTTTCTCAAGCCTCTTAATAACCTCTTTATTGAGCGATCTTCCTTCCTTTTTTGCTATTTTTTTTAATTTTTCTTTAATTTGAATTGGTATTCTTATTCCTGTAGGCGGTATATTTTTTACTTTTTCCATATAATCTCACTATTATTACATCGTGTAATCACTACACAATAATTACATTGTGAGAGTATACTGTCAAGAAAATAATGAGTACATTGTGTAATTAAATTCACTACATATAATTAATCATATGAAAATACGAGATATAGCTCCCTTTGGGATAAGAATGTCAACCGAGCTAAAAGAAATGCTCCAAGAAGAAGCGAAAAAAAATGGGCGATCGCTTAACTCTGAAATTATAAAGAGACTTGAAGATTCTCTTGGTTACGTTGGTAGTCAATCTTTAGAAGAGCGCGCTGATTTTATGGATAGATTACGCGCCCTAGAAGAATTGATAGACGAGTTAAAATCGGATACCCATAAAAAAACAACTGGAGAATAATAATGACTATTAACCATCAATATAGAAATCATGTACCAAAAAATCCCGATGAAAAAATGGCATTAGACGAGCAAATTCGAGAGCTAGAAAAAATAACAGATCACGAAATAAGGGAGTTTCCTATTAGTGTTATCGTTGATAAATTTCAAGATGGCTTAAAAGAAGATAAAGCTGAACTATTCATACCTGACTATCAACGTGAATATATCTGGGACATAAAACAGAAGTCTAGATTTATAGAATCTCTTTTATTAAAGCTACCCATACCTTACCTTTTTGTCGCAGATGTTAATGAGGGTGAAAATGCTGGGCGTATAGAAATAGTTGATGGTAGCCAGAGAATTAGAACTCTACATGCCTTTCTCAATGATAAATTCGCTCTAGTAAATTTAAAAAAACTTCCTTCTGCTAACGGTTTTAAATTTTCTGATTTTAGTAATGCCAGACGACTACGCTTTGCACGCAAGACTATTAGAATGATAGAGCTAACAGAATATTGCGACGAAGAAACACGTAGAGAGATATTTGACCGCTTGAACTCAGGAGGTACAAAATTAACTACAATGGAACAACGAAAAGGCAGAAACGATGGTGCATTTTTAACATTCATTGATAATTTATCAAAATTAGAATTATTTCATAGTATTTGTCCCATTACTGAAGCAAGAAGAAAACGCTCTGAATATCTTGAGCTCATATTAAGATATTTTGCTTACTCAGATCGTTACTTAGAATTTGAAAAAAGTGTTGATGATTTTTTAACTTCATATCTCATAAATAAAAATATGGACATAACCAATGATCATAATAAAACTACAATGGAGCAACAATTTAAAACAATGTGCAACTTTATCAATACACATTTCCCTGGAGGATTTAGGAAAACACTAAATGCAACAACCGTTCCTAGAATCAGGTTTGAAGCTCTAGCTGTTGGCACTACTTTAGCTCTGCGAGTAAATCCTGATTTAATCCCTGTAAATATTGAATCGTGGATAAACTCAGAAACGTTTATAAAACATACCCGATCTGATGCAAGTAATTCACGGCCAAAAGTTAAAGCCCGCATTGAATATGTGAGAGATATGTTATTAGATATGCCAAATGCCTCTGTACAAGATGATGATTCAGAGGAGTAAGTAATGGCTGAAATGAAAAGTCGCATTTTATTTGATGAACGAGTAAACGATATTAATGAATATTTTGAATTCATTGAAACGTTAATAAACAAAAGACCTACAATGTCATACAGTGATTCCGAACAGAATTATTTAAAAAAAATTACGATTAATATAACTCATATACTAAAATCTAATGCTTTTCTTATACTTTATAATCTAATAGAAGCTACCGTATCAAACGCTATAGAAGATATTCATGATGAAATATTGAACAATAATAATTTATGTGTAGATTTGCTTTGCACTAATTTAACAAAAATAGCATTCAAAAATATAGATATAAAAAGTATAGATGAATTGGATTTTAATACCACCAATGCATCCAAAATAATCCTAACTCATTGGCTTAACAACCATAAAAATTCAATTAATAATAACAAAAATCCGTTATTTGCAGGTAACGTAGATGCAAAAAAAATAAAAGAAATTGCGAAAAAATACGGTTTTTCTTATTCTACCGATCCCATTATAACTAAAAATGGAGCTTGCTTATTATTTATAAAAAATGCCAGAAATTCTTTAGCTCATGGTGAATATTCCTTCCTAGAAAAAGGAAGAGATACATCAATAGACGACTTGGCGAATTTTAAAAATGAAACCATTAATTATCTCAATAAGATATTAGACAATATTGCTACATATATAGAAACAAAACAATACCTTAGAGAACAAATATCGCTCCCAATTTGATTCAATAATTTTTTAGGTGATTCATTATTGTGTCACCTATTGCTTTTCCTAATAAAACAGGTACTGCATTTCCTATCATTTTTCCAACCGCTTTCATTGAAATTTTATTATCACTTTCCGTAAATCTGTAATTAATAGGAAATGTCTGCAATAAAGCTGCTTCTCTTAATGATAAACCTCTATCTTGTTCTGGATGTCCAAATCTGCCATTTCCAAAACCGTAACAAAGTGTTGTTATCGTAGGGCTAGGTTTATCCCATTCCATTCTTCCATAAACACTCGCATACCCTTTTCCTGATACTTTTTTGTGGCAATCAGCAACTAACACGTTAGGCCAATCACGCCATGTTCCACCTGGTACTGAATATTTTATTCTCTGTTTATTTATCTTTGACAGTTTGCTAGCCCTATGTAAAGGATCTTTGCTACACACTTGACCATCCATTAAGTAGGGTAGTTTTCCTATAGCATCACGAACAGTTACCTTTTCATTATTAGGCTCTACAAAACTTATATCACCCAATTTAGATGCTAATAAAACATGACGCTCTCTTTTTTGTGGAATCCCATATTGAGCACAATCAACCGTTCCCGCCCATATATGATATTGTTGTTCTAATAATGAATCATAAAAATCTCTATAAACCTGGTGCTTTACTACCCCAGGGACATTTTCCATAGTGATAATTTCAGGTGATACTTCTTTTATTAGTCTTGAGAACTCGTAAATAAGAGGCCATTTCACATCTTTTGTTTTATCCATTGATGTAGTGTAAGTAGAGAATGGTTGACACGGAGCACACCCAGCCAAAACTCTGAATTCTACATTACCATATAAATTTAACAATTCCTCTTTGGTGAGTAATTTTACGTCTTTATCAACGAAAGTAGCATTATTATTAAATTCATAAGCAAATCTACATTCTGTAGCAATATCTATTCCCGCAGAAACAGTCAATCCTGCCTGTATAAGACCATGAGTTAAACCTCCTGCACCACAAAACAAATCTATAACACTTACTTTCATATATCCTCCAAAGAAACATTTTAAAGTATAACTCTACTAAAAAAATATCTCGAGGAGTTTATGTGTTATTTAAGTGATTACTTTAATATTAGTATCTATAACGTAGAAATTTTACTATAAAAACTAATCAAAATCGCCATTAACAGATACAATAAATCACCCTGAGGTCAAATAACCGACCAGAAAAGCAACAAGACACAAGGCGGAATTCTGCCTTAGCATTGAGGAGGCTCCGATTTCAGAGACTCCTAAATAATTAGTAAATCCATACGGATTTCAAATCCTCATTGAATCCCAGGCAAAAATGGCTGAACTTCTTCAATCATTTTTTCTCTTGCTGTCATTAACAACCTTTTTCTTCCTCCAGATCCCCATTTACCCATTTTACTCGCGCATTGACTAATCTCTTTACTCTCTGATTTTATCGTTAAGTCCAGTTGATTAAGTCTAGACATTGCATCAAATCCATTCATTACCACGTCACGAAATGTATTATAAACCTGTATTTCAAATTCTGGTTTTATCCATGCAGCATAACGAATAGCAACAAGTTCTAGCCCCCACACACCATGGGAACATCCACCATTATTTACAACCACCGCAGGACAATTTTGTCCTGCGCTTAATATTTGAACAAATTTTTTAATCTGTGAACTTCTCATAAATTTGCTTGGCTTTTGAGATTCTGTGGCTTCACCTTTTATTACTGCTGCCGCATGCAAATCATTAAGACTATAGCGCCCTTCTTCATCAACTCTTACAGCAATGCCATAAATATTTACTTTTGGATATTTCATGATGCTAACCTTTCAAAAAAGAGACCTCAGCTCACACAGAACGCACAGACCCCGAACGCATCATGATTGACTGACGTTCTCTGAGGTCTATTTTGTGAATTGTCTCGGGTTTATTTAGATGCGCGGTGAGTGCGCAGTGAAATTTAACTAATTAAATTAACTACGATATGGGAATATTTATTACTACATTTAATTTGTTGCAAAATTGTTATTGTTGACTATTTTTAATAGGGTTTACTTTATCAACAATAAGGATGAATTATGAAAAAACACTTTAAAATATTACCTATTGCATTTTTATTAGGCTTTAGTGTCACTTCGGCTAGTGCTTATACAGATTATCCAACGCACGATGAAGAAAAAGATATTCCTGAAAATAATACTTCAAATGTAAACTCACCGAATAATAACTCTTCTAATCAAGATAGAGAACGGCCAGAAGAAACTCATACTTTCCTACATTTTGGCGTTGAAAGTTAGTTTATATAATAAATTGATTGCAATAGAGCTCATGATAGAGCTCTATTCTTTCGCCATACTTTATTGCCACCAATAAATGGCATTGCAATTAAAAACCCACGTTCAGTTAATTCATAGCATGGTTGTTCATTGTTCTGCTTATTGATGTAAGAGGACTTCTTAAAGTCAAGGAGTCCTAAATGATTACTTGCTATTAACGATCGGATATTTTGCAAAACAAGGCTAATGACTCAGTCGTTTACGCTTCATCTCAAAATAACCATTAACTACTTTGTCATATTCCTCGCGGGTAAAGCCTTTCTCTGACGGAAATTTAGCATTCAACATCAACTGGAATTCGGTCATGGTGAGTTTTGCGGCTTCATCGCGAGTCATATTAAAATGTGCTCTAGCTGCATTAATATAATCAATCACTTTAAATTCATCGGCGAATGCTGTTTTATTTTCATGTCGTTGTAGCTTTCTGACGTTTGCTTTTCCGATAATGCCATGGCTAGCTAGCGCTTTACCTATCGTAATAATGTCTTTGATTTCTATTAATCCTGCTCGATAGATTAATCCTCGCTTACCAGGCAGCCATTCGCCAACAAGTTCATCACAATCTTTATCACAACAGGCCTGCACCATCGTCATTGCACTGGATAACACCGCTCTGCCGTAAACCGGTTTATTCAGTGCCTCAATCAGCCAGGATGGGAGCTTTCCGTAGGCTATTGACGCGGTATGAATAATATAACGAATATCACCTTGGTTAAGTTGCGTAAATATAGCCACAATCTCTTTTGGTGTGCCAATACGAGTTAAATTTTCAAATGACGGTCGAAAAAAATAGTCCTTTTCTTTGAGTGATATCACCATTTCTCCGATATCCAAGATGGGCGTTATATTACCCATACAGTCTCCATGCCCTTCTTCGCTCAGTGCGTTTTTGTTTGTCATAATGATCTTCAACTGATATTTCATCAAGATGATCAACCAGTGAATAACAGGGGTAAATAACTTCCTCATTCCAGGCATCACCAACCGCAAAATCCGCTGGTTTTTGACTATTCCAATTTGCAATCACTCTATCAAGACCATCTTTAGGCACGCTATAACAAACGCCATGAATGAGACGTGGCAACGTAATATAGTCTGATTGAACTTTATCAGCTGCGATAAGTTTTTCGGCAATCGTTGACTGATATTGAGGCGGTCTTCCCGTGCCTAAATAAAAACTGATAAGCGATTCAGGAAAGCGGTCAAACCATTTGGCAACCAGATTCACAAAATTTTTTATTGGCTTTGCGTCATCTTCGATAATGACAACACGCTCTTGCTGTTTATTAGCCCATAACAAAGCTCTATGATGATTCCATGCTGATCCATGATTCATTTCATCAAGAAACAATACAGCATTGAGTGATTTCATTAAACTAAAAGCATGATCCAGTCTTGAATGATGGCCAACAACAGCAAATCTTATATTATTGTTATTCTGTGTCATTTATGTTGCCACCAGGCGTATTCTTTACCGAATCCTTCTGTTTTAAAGACAGTATGTACTTTTGCACCGGTTACAATTTTATCACCAAAACTTTTTGCTACCATACCAAAGGCAACCATGTCACCAACCGCTCTTTGATCACCTTCCTTTTGCCAGAATCGATAGCTTTCCACTTTGTAATAAATTTGCAGTATTTTGTGGGCAAACAGCATGACATTTTCACGAGTTCCACCCAATAAACCAGCGTTCAGCATAATGTCATTTTTATGATCATGAATAAAATCCTGATAAATTTTCTCAGGATGATGATTTATCATCCACACATCATGATAAGTTTTCGCCTCTGAACCTACATAGATTTTATCTGGATCCATTTCATTAAAAGGGTCTTTCAACATGACAACATCAGTCCCATCAGTACACCAGACAAAGCGAAATTCAGGGTGATCGCGTAGATAATGATAAATATGCAACCAGCGTCGAAAATAAACATTCATTTCAACATCATGCACTCTAACTAAATCAATGCCTTTTGATACGTCAACCAACTCATCAGCTAATACAACACCATGTCCTTTCACTGATTTAGCCCAGTCGATCAACAATCTCGCATCAGCGTCTATTTTTTTACCACGTTGAGGATCGGGCTGACTAGTCAATAGCGTTGTTATCACAATATCTTTTGGTGTCCGATAATCAACATAAGCTGTGTAACCCTCCTCCCTTCTTAGGTTATACGTACCGATATTACTATGAACCAGTAGCTCTCTTTCTACCCTGGGAACTGAACGCATCACTTTTTCATGCTCATCAAGTGAATAAATGAGTTTGTCTGAACCTGCTATGTCTGCATAAGCCCAAGTTGTTAACCCTGCATGATAAATACGCATGGCCAGGTCAGCATGCTCATACATACCTCGTCCATAAACAGGGTCAAAGCCACCGACTTTCTCGATAACTGAGCGATGATAGTAGAGCATTACGCCGCGTTGTCCTGTATATGCAATGTGTCTATTATCTTTATACAGGATAGCAATATCATTAAGTTTATTTTCGCCAGCCAAATCAAGAAATTGATATGACAAATGTAGCTCAGGTGAGTTTATATATGGAATATGCCAGTTTTCAGCGATTGGATAAGCATCATCATCCCATAAGAAAAGGTGATCACATCCTGCATCCATTAAAACTTCCAGACTTGTATTTTTAGCGGCAACAATCCCTTTTGATTTTTGATGACGAATAACTTTTATGTCTTCACTCAATACGATTTCATCCTTAGAGCCATCATCAATAACAACTAATGTTGCACCTGCTGGAAGATATTTTTTATGCTGCCTGATAGTATCAATTAACACATCAGTTCGATTATATGTTGTGATAGCGATGCCGATCTTATAAGTATTCGGTGAGTAACTGACTCCATTAATCGTCACGTCCATTTTATACCCTGATTTATCTGTTATTTACCTCGTCAATTGACGAGGATAACTATATTTATTAACTACCAGATTCAATATCATCAACTTTGACAGTTGAACCATCAGCGACTTTAAATTCTGTCGAAAATGTCACTATATCATCTGTGCCACCGTCATTACTGAGTGCCGTTATGACCATGTAAGCTTGTATCATAATCTGACCAAAATACATTCTTACCCAAATCGTAGGTTGCCGTGCATTAGTCGCCTCGTTGACATAATATTTAATAAATTTATAAACGCCGTATTGATCTGATCTGTCATTAACCCTGACCTCACCTTCAAACGAAATGGTTAAATCATTTGAAGTTACGATATTTTCAACCCAGCCTTTGGTATCATCAGCTGAAGATGTCACAGTATTCGGTGACATATCAAATGTTTTACTGGTTCCAGCCGCCAGTAACATAAAATCATTTTCTGAAGGAACTTCATCAGGACATCCATCAGCCACTTCAACAATGACCGCCCTGCCAAACATTTTGGTATTATTACTTTTACAAATTGCCATTTGTGACCTCTTTAAATAAAAAAGGCCGGCATTAGCCGACCCTGTTTTTAATTAACTTGAATTTTGTAAATTATTCACCGTATAGACAACTGAACATTAAGCGAAAAACCAGACGCCCTTCTTCCGTTAAAATTGGTGATGGAATACCGCCGAAATTGGTTATTTGTCCCACACATTTATCATCAAGCGGATGGTCTTTGATATAGTCAATCATGCGATTAACGGCTTCATCGGCATTTTTATAGGCGTGCTGTCCTTTAGCCGAAATCACATCGACCATAACGAAATAGTCACTGCCAATATCTTTATCGATGTTTGTACCGCCACCAGGACGAAAAACCAGATAACTTTTTGCTTTACCTCTATCATTAGGATCATCTGTCCATAGAAGATACTGAACAATAAATCCCTCAGTTAATCCTGCATCAATGAACAGATTGCTCACTCGTTTATACATAGGTGGCGTCATTATCAAGCCCCAGTAATAATGGCAAAATCATCTTTTGCTCTCTCAAAAGTGTCCGCATAACGAATAACCTGCATGATTTCATCCGCACCGGCCAAAACTGGATCACAGTAAGCTGACTGGCCAATAGCAATATAATCGCCACGCTTTGCCTCTGCATATTCTGTCCAAAACGTATTTTTGATATTTATTTCAATACCAATGTTGCCTATTTTTGCTGTTGAATTACCTTGATAGTCACATAAAATTGAAATAGGTTCTGACCAGCCAATATGATCGCCATTTTCATCAATGCCCAAATTACGCCATAGAGTACAGATTGCGGTATAACTCCAGTTTGCCAGTGAACTCATAGTTTCAACTCTTCCATTACAACTTTATCTATTAATGGCTTATTTTCATCAAACCCAAGCCGTAAAAATTCTTTTTTCGCCGTAGGACGTTTGAATTTTTGTTTAACAGCCGGATCATGAACATACGCAGCATAATTAGTTGAATAGCCCACTCTGCCAGTAATCAATGTGCCATTATCAGTAATTTCACGAAATTGAGAGTTGATCAGTTTCTTGGTGTCGATTGGTGTATAAATAGCTGATTGTGTCCCGCCGATATCCATTGCTCGATGAAGTGCTCTCATCACTTTATTAGATATCTCATGGTCAACCAGTTTTGCCAGATTATCTCTTGCCTGGTTTATTCCCTTTACTTTTGCGCCCATATCAACCTCGCACAACATTAAACTGAATAATTACCGATGATTGATTGATAGGCAGTGAGTTAGTGCAGCCAGCCGTATCTAATACAGAAAGCAATTTTAATAATGATTTTCTACCATCATCAAAATAGTTGTAAGATCTGGATGCGCCTGAAGGTGATGATTCAGACGAAACTTTTCGTACATCAGTGGCTGACAACATAATGACAACAGCATAAATCTTTATCAGCGTTTTCACTGAGTCTGAATAGTTAGCCTCATCGAGACAATCATCTATCTCATCAACAATAGATAACATGGCTTCAATAATAAAGTCAGGTGTAGTGAACCCCATCGTTGATAATTGAGATTTCACTTGTTCTAATGTGATTTTTACCGACATAGGTCACCTAAAAAGGGGCTTGATGCCCCTGTTATCAACTACCTGATTCATTACCACTCAATACTGCTGCAAAAGGAACATTTTTACGCTCAAACTTACGTTCCCAGTTGTCAGGTTTGGCAATATCATCAATAGATGGGGTTTTATTCGGATCATCTTCTCCTTTCCAGCTAAACCCTGCTGGCTGAAGAATAAATGTTTTCCTCTCCCACAGAACCTCTGCACCACCCCCGTTACCACCAGACGCTTTCCGCTCCAGTTCAACCGGCGTATGCGGATTCCCATTACCATAACCAAAAGCCCCACTACCGAAGAAAACCGTCAAATAACGACCATCGGTATATTTTAAACTATCATCCATAAAGATGGGTTTACCCAGATAGGTTTGCAGAATAATGCGGCCGGTTGAGTCTTTAAGTGTCTCAATCAAATCCTGTTTTGCCATTTGTTTCATGACAACAGAATGAACACCGAGTGCGCTGAAAGCACTTGCAGCATCACCCGCAGTAAAGGCAGCATCAATTAAATTATCTGCCGAAATTTTATCCCCACCTTCAATGATCATGTCACTCTTATCATTGGCGATATTACTGCCGATAATGCCTCTCGCAGAACCGATTAAATAGCGCTGCCATTGTCGTGTCCAATAGACACCGAAGCGGTTTCGTATATGTGTCATCGGCTCACTGTTGGCAAGCTCGGCGGCTAAATCCGCCACACCATAACCTTTATTGAGATATAATACGCGGGCTTTTAATTTTGACTGGTCAGCTTTACCAACTGTACCAATTTGATCGGGGTCATCAGTTGTTTGATTTGGCGCTTCATCTGCGTCAAGGTCATTCCAGTAGCTAATGGTTGCTGTACCTTGCCCCTCTGATGCAATGGCATCAAGCTGCGGTAATTTGCTGATAATTCCCGATTCAAAGACTGCCGTTTTTTCAGGACTGTTTTGGGGTTGAATGGTCTGATAATAGTCACCGATAAAAATATCAGATAATCGTGTTGCGACTGTTGGCATAATTCATTCCTATTGTGTTTCGGCCAGGCGTTTAAATTCCGCCGGATTTTCTTCGAAAATACGAATGCGTTCAGCTTCCGTATAATCCTTCCAGATTTTACCACCACCCCCAGTAGTGGTATGGCGCGGTTCACCTCGGGTTGTTCCAGTCGCCTTACTTCCAATAACAACAGGTGCAAATAACCTGTTGCTACGCATTTCTTTTTCTAAATCATCAAGGGTTGCCGCAGAGGGTTTTCCTTCTGCATCAATAATACGGGTTTTACCTTCTTCTACTGTCAGCCTGGATTTAATATGGGGTAAAAGTAATTCAGCACTGTCACCGGCCAGTTTGGCCGCTAAAGATTGAGCAACATTATCAACCAGTAACGTTCTTAAATTTGTATCTTTTTCTTCAATCTGCTTCAGTAATTCATTTTCACGGGAGACAAGCTTTTCTGACCAGCTTTTTTCCAGTGCGGCAATATCCCCGTTTTTTCTTGCCTGCTCTTCTGCGGCTTTTTTTGCCGCCTCTTCGGCCTGACGTCGCTTCTCCTGCTCTGCTTTTTTCTCGGAAAGCAGCTCATTTACTTTCTTTTGCAGTCCTGAAACGTCAGGAAATTCAGGTAGACCTTCAATGTGCATCTGGTAATTATCGCCAGATACTTTATATAACACTTTTTGCTCATCACTTAATGAATCAAATTCTTCTTTGCTTAACTGATACCTTAATGTCATCATTAACCTCGGGTTTGATGGTGTAGTCGCCAACTACAGATAATAAAAAACCCGTCTGGTGACGGGCTTGAGTTAATTAAATTCCGGCTCGCTTAAATGCATCGGGAGCTACTCGTCGCATCTCTTCAAGCGTCATCGGTTTGAAATTTTTGTGTAATTGCAATTTAGCAAACTGTGCGGGAGACAAACCGCCGTCACGAAACAGCTTACCCCTTGTTGATCCTAATACAATGTCCTGTCGTGTTGCTGATTGTCTAGTTAACCACTCGTAATACGTTTCCTCTCCCCATTCCGATTTTCTTGCTGGCTTTGTTACCAGTTTTTTCATCAATTCAGGTTTTAATACTGGTAACAGACGACTACGGCAGCGGGGATGAAGCGGCGGCATTGGCCCAGTACCAAGAGGATAACGATTGCCGGATAGCGAACGACACACCGTCGATGTCTTTAAATCCAGAATTGCGCTAAATTCTTCCTCTTCAATCATATCAGGATTTTCTTTATAGAAATCGACCGCCGCGACACTATGGGCATGCTGTAATGCTGTGCTTGCTATTGTCTGATAATTGCGAATAATGCGACCAATAACAGCGGCAGCAATTATCATCGGCTCAACTGACGTGCCGTTAATACTATCTTTTAGATAATTGACATCTTCACTTGATGCCATCGTCAATACAGCCTGGTTTTCAATCTGTTGCAGCGAATTATCAATCCAGGTAGCGATAAACCTGTCGAGAAAGAGCGATCCGTTCCATTGCGTTAATGAAATTGGTGTGTTATTCATTGATGATTCTACTTTTTTATCATCAACCGCATTAACATCATCAAACCATTGAGAAAGTCCAAGATATTCCAGATGCGCCATTTCAATAGCTGTTTGAATAACAAAATTCAAGAGAACATCAGAATAATTCTGTAATAATGGCTTTAATTCTTTTTTCAGTGAATTGACAATCAGTCTCAGTTTATTTCGTGATGAGATGTGCCCTGAAAATTCCGCTAAGGCTTTTGCAACCGTTTTTCTTAAATCAGAAGCCAGATTTCTGTTATTAATCACCTCCGATTTAACCCGCTCAAGCATAATCTGAATCATTAGCGCATTATCGATAATGGGATCTGACTGCATGCTCACATCCCTAACAGATTATTGGCTGAGGTTTCCAGTTCGGTAATAATATCCATAGGCTTTTCATCCGGCGGGGCAATATTAATGCGCTGTAAATAGCGAATAAAGTCGATTTTGCGCAGATTATTTGACTGGACAGCCGCTAACAATGCCGTAATGGATGATGAATCCAGTTTAGCCACTTCATACTGTTTGTTTAACGTCACAACCGCCTTACCGCTCCCTGCAAACAGAATGCAGAACTGTAATGCCCGATTAATCGCCTGTTCAACATTGCCGGAACAAAGGGACAAGACTGAATGATCTGTCTGGGCTTCATCCTGCGCCTGTGTTGCGGTTCTTGACGATGTGCCCCTTTCTATCAGCTTGGCGCCTAACATGGCCATCTGTTTTTCACGTCGCTCGGCAACAGTTAACTGAAAATTACGCTCCTCGGGTTGGGCAAACTTCATATCGCCGCCAACAGGGAGTGCAATCCCTCTGCGTGAACCGACTGTAAATCCATCGGGGAAATATTCTTTAGCCCAGTCATCCGTCAGGCCGGTTATTGCCACCATCGGTTGTCCAACCGTATGGGAAGTTTCGGCAATATCTGCTTCGGTTTGATAATGCTTGATGTTGATATAGGCGATATCTGCCAATGGCGGCGCATCAGGCGTGTGGTCGTTATTAACCGCACCAATCCATGACCAGGGTAATTCTGTGAGCGGAGCACCTTTTGCATCCGTTAACGCTACCCAGTCACTGACAATCAAATTACTATCCTGACGCCAGTGACGTGAATACGCTTTCCCCTCGCGTAGTCTCAACTCAATCCAGTTATCCTGTAGCTGGAATTCAAAGTCATCTGAATCAACGGGCTCCTGATATTTTAAAACGACCAGTGAGGTTTTACCGTGAGTAACCCGCCAGTTGATAATCTGTTTGGCAGTAAATAATCTGACAAAGGGACGGCCTTTATTCGCCTCAGACTGAATCCCTGAGCCGGTAAAATCCGTCAGCAACCCCGCCCGTCCTCTTTGCAGGTTTTGCGATAAGGCATCCCTTATCATTTGTGACAGCGGCTGACCTTCGCCATCAATATCATCTTCCAGATACGCAATCTCCGAAGAGATATCAACCGATACCGGTTTACTAAAGGCAATGCCTATCAATCCGCTGAGTGTTCTACCGGTCGCATTAATAAAAGGGGCACGCATTAAGTATTTTTTATAGCGCTCACCTTTTTTATCTTCTTTTTCCCTGTTATCAGCCGGATGGGGTAGATATCGTTCACGCTGACTTTTAATAACCCGCTCACCTTCAACACAATCGCCGATCATGTCCCATTCCCGTAGAAACTCAGTATAAGCAGGATGGCGGTAATCAACATTGTTATCCATATTAGTTCCAGTTAAAATTAAGTTTCTTGATGAATTTCTTACGATTGACTTTGCTTATAGCAAAATACCGAAATGCATCGGCATCATGTGACGTAAAATCATGTAGCGGTTTATCTTTCCAGCAACCCCGTTTGTCATCCCACTCCTTGCGATACGCTTCTAAATTAGTAATTCCATCGGCACATCGACATTCATCAAATACGCAATGTGGCAATATTTCACGCACCGCCTCAATCCCTTCATCAATGGAAAGTTTTGGCACTACATCAAATCGTATTGCGTATTTCTGTCCATCAATTTCATAGCCTTCTCTGGCAATTTCACGCCTGGATTTTGCGTCAGATCCAAACTCACGATTATCGATATCATGAGGGGCGTTGTGACTAGCATAGGTATAGCCTTTATCTTTTAGTACCTTCATGTAATAACGCAACCCTTCACCACTATTTGAGTAGTGATCTATGACATGAAATTCACTTCCTACTTCACGCACAAACCAGATTGACGTTGAGTCACCAACCCCAATATCCCAATATGTATGTACTGGCAAATGTGAATTATCAGGCAATGTGCCAATGCGTTTATTTTGATAAAGATAACGAAACTGCCTGGCATAGTAAGCGCCTTCTACTGACTGCTGGAAAGCTTCAGCGGGAAGTGAGGGATATTCCCGCTTCATATCATCACCGAGGGTTTTCTCTTTGGCGTAATACCACGCTTTCTGTTTGTCAGTTAACCGAATGCCATGTTCACCGGATAGCTCAGTAAAATAATCAATTAGCCGCTGTGGAATGGACTCCACCGGATCAATTGCATAATTATTATTTTTCCACCATGGAAAGAAAAAGAATTTCCAGTCTAATGATGAAAGTTTTTTTGCCTGGAGTTGTGCTTTTTCAGCAGACTGACAATAATCATAGAAGTAGCCTGCTCTCCCCTCTGCCGTGCTTTCTATTGTCGTAAAACACTCACTGGATACTGCTTCAAAGGCACCTGTTACAATTTCACGTGCCTTATCGGGATATTTTGCACATATTTTCCCAAATTCAGAGATATGTAAATAACGCAATGTGCCACCACGAAATGATGTACTAATGTAAATTGACCCACCCTTTTTGAAAACCAGTTCTCCAGCAGAATCATTACTAGCAGGATTGGCTGCCTTTATTTCGGCAGGCAATTTGTCGTAAGCGTACTTTACTTTTTCTCTAAATAAACGCTTTGCATCAGTTAGTGTGTGAGCAATTAAAGCGCATTTAGCTGACTCAAATAATGCCGCATCAAGCTGAATAATACACACCTCAGTCGTGAAACCGAGCTGACGCGCTTTAAGAATAATGTTTCTGGTATGCATGCCTTCAAAATAGAATAACTGCTCAGGCGTCATGTCAAAACGAATGGGTTTTCCGGTTTTATCCGTTATCCAATAGAGATGATTTAGTCGCCAAAGCTTATCGCGTAATAACGCTAAATGTTGTGGCTTCATAGTTATTTTTGTGAAAGTTCGTCCATAAGATCAGATAATGTTCCGACCACATCATGCTCATTTTTTACTTGCTCTCTAAAAGCCTGTACTGAGACATGCTTACCAAGTAACTCAAGGTTTTTAATCTTGTCTGGCCACTTAATTTTCTTTAGTAGTGTTTCAGTTGACTCTTCAGCTGATGAAATCGCCATGATATCTAAACCACCTAATGTAGTACGCCAAACTTTTGGCCAATCTTTGACAGGCTTTAGATCGCCAGAATCGGTCAGAATATCGAGTACATCCATTTGATCGATATCAACTAATCGTTCAAGAACATAGTCAGCATTAATTTCTAAACGATCATTACGTGCATTCAGTAATTCTTGAATTCGTTTTTGAATGTTGAGTTTTGCTAAGTTTTGACATGCGATATCTTTTGCAGTTTTTTCACTGTACCCTGCTCTAATTGCTGCCTGCGTCGCGTTTAAATCAATCAGGTACTCGCGACAAAAGGCTTCCTGCTTGTCTGTGAGTGCCATATTTTTGCCTTATTCATTTTTGACAATTATCAAATTCAACTCTTTCAGAACATTATTCTGCTAAATTTAATAAATCACCGGTATTTTTTGATACCATTAGGAATAAAATTCTAGTTATTTAATTTAAAATTACTTTTGATGTAATTTTTTTGATTGTTTTGATAAGCAGCAATTAATGCATTTTTACGTTGCTCATAATCCCAGTTCATACATGTTATGAATACTGTGTTAGCTCTTTGTAACTCAGTGATGCTCTTGATTTGATCGGGCGTTAGACAATCTCTAAGCTGTGCTTTTTTGTCGATGTTATGTTCACTCTTGAACTTAGCTGCTGATTTACCTAAAACGACCCGATTGATCATGTCTGCTTCATTACTGAAGTGATAATGCTTAGGCTCTTTACCTTCATCTTCTTTCAGTTTTTTAATAGCATCAGTCATCGGGCGGTATTCCATACGCGCTAATTCACGTTCAGCTTTTGTTTTAGCTTCTTTCTCTGCTATTTTCCTAAACTCTATAAAACTATCAACCAATCTAACTTGTCCATCTTTTGCTTTATTGCCACCAATAAATGGCATTGCAATTAAAAAACCACGTTCAGTTAATTCATAACAAGGCAACTCTTTATTTTGCTTACTGATATATGAGGAGGCTCTGAAATCGGAGCTTCCTAAATGATTAGACATAATCAGAGAATCTATGCTGTTCATTACTCTGAAATGGTCTCTACCAAATTCGTCTGCAATAACATAGGTTGTAACAACAGGAATATCTTTTACTTTTTTAATGAGATTTTTCATTGCGTATCCTTAGAGAAAGTGAACCTGTCCGCACAGAAAAGCCGCCCACAGATTGCTCGCCAGCATTAGCGACAATTCTTCAGGTACACTTTCTGTAAGGTTCTGTGTTTATTGTTTACGCGTGCGTTGCGTAGGGGAATTGAGCGATTCTTGAAAATATAATTCACAAAATGTGTTAATGTGTTAATGTGTTGTTACATGAAAGATTTAATTAATAATAATTTTCATTTAATTACGGAGAATCAATTATGAAATCGTTATTCAAGAAATTGACATTTATTGCTTTTTTAGGTTGCAGCTTTTTTTCTTTAGCTAATAATACTGATTCATCTGATAAATCAGTAAACACAGAACTAATGTGTGATACTCAGTTTGGGAAAGTGCCCGCAATAGATTCTGTAGTTAAAGATGGTAAAACACTTCTACTTTGCCCCAGATAAAATCAATATCGATTTACAAATGGGCAATTCACTATGAAATTCTTATACCTCTTCTTACTTTGAAGAGGTTCATCACAAATCTACCGCTGTTTTACTGAATTTCTTCCCGCCCACTTTTTAGCAACCTCAAGACAGTTGGCCATCATTTTACCGCGTTGAGTTGATTTGGATTGTCGATAGTATCTGATAGCTTCATTTGTTGCTGTTGCGGCTATTGATGAAGAAAAGCCGAGCTTTATTAACTCGGCCTTGATGTTTTTCTCAATGAATTGTTCATGATTCATGCTGGATTCTCTCCCCCTGTTGAGTCTTCAAATCCAGGCAAAGTCAATTGAGAAAGTGCCATAATAGTCTTTTCTGCTTCCCGTAATTTTTTTAAATGTCTTTTACGCACATTCATCATCTTGCTTCCTGGACGGCCAAAAGTAGCAGATGACCATTTATCTGCCGCTACAACCCGATTTTGCATTTCTCCAAGGGTCAAATCCTTCAATTTATTAATATCTAAAGAGGATAAAGTCGTTTTATCGATTTCTTCTTTTTCTATTAAATTAAGTACCCACCTGCGAATTTCTTTAGCAACAGGGGTATCCGCAAGCATACCTAATAGATGAAGTCCACGAAGAGAAAATAAACGTACTTTTGTTTGAAGATTCCGACCTCTCTTTGATTTATTCGAGGTCACTGTTGTAATGACCTCGGTCATTGCTGAGGTAAATTCATCAGCATTAGCATTGTACAAATTAGTTACCGATTTTGCTCTTGAGTAAGCTAGTAATTCAGCCACTTGTTTGCTTGTAAACCAAATTCTGTCATCCCCTTTATCAAAAGGAATAACTTCACGATCTTTGAATACTAATGTTTTAGACATAACGTATTACCTTCTCTATGAAATGAACCCTTGCCGAAATAGGAATGTCAGCCCACCGAGGCTCGTCAGCTCTACTGACATCCTCAAGGGCACATTTCTATAAAGTCAGGTTCGGTGGTTTATTTGAGTGCGCTTTCGTTACGCAGTGAAATGTAACTACTTGAATTAATTCCGATATGGTAATCACCATAACGTGAGTTTCTTACCCTCACCGATGAGGGTAACATTAATTAACTAAATGATTTTATTTACTATTTTTATTATAAGTTATATTCATCACATTTTTTGATTAGGTGTTAAAGGTGATATTTCATCCTCATAAAACCATCCATCTACAGCTCTTCCATCAGCAACTTTATAATGAATGAGATATTGATTGGCCGTATTAGCATATTCAGCTCGTCCTTTTATGCGTCCATTTTCATTACTAACAGTAATTTTTACGTTTTGATCTAATTCATGTTTAAACATATTTAATATTCCTGTTTTTGTTTGTAGACTTCTTTAACCCGCTCCCTCAATCCCAAAAACTGAGCCTCTAAGGTTTCGAGCTGACGTCTGAGACGGAGATAATTTCGCTCAGCGTCAGGCGCCAGTTCGGTGGGTCTTGCATCATCCACGCTGGAGGCGGTGGCGGTAATATTGTCGGACTTTGCACACACGGCTTTGACGAGCAGCCGCTTATTGTTGCTGTGCAGATCATCACTAAGCTTAAGTATTTGAGCTTTTGCATTATTGAGATTCTCAGTTTGTTTTTCGTCGATTGCTTGAAGTTGTTTTACTTGAGTGAGATATTGCTGTGCTTGTGATTTTTGTTTGCTTAACTCAGTTTCTAAGACCTGATATTTATATTTAAGATGTGAATATCTGTCGTAAATAATGATAATTGTGAGTAAAGCAATCCCTGAGATTAAAGATAAAATAATTTTAAATTTCATTAGATTAATGAATAAGCTTTTTCGAATACGTCGTTAGAATAGGGTTGCTGGCCGTTCTCATGTTGAATAATAGCTTTAGTCAATGCGATAAGTGTTTTTTTATCATCAGTTGATATTTTCTCATTACTGTTAACACTTAAAGCATTGCAGACACTTTTAACGTAAGAACTAGTGTCATTTTCAATATCGGGCGCATATCTATTAATCAATGCAAGCACTGAATCGCAATGATATTTACGCTGATAAGTTCTTAGTAGACACATGATTGCTCGAATACCGTACTCTGCTGATGCAAAGCGACAAAACCGGCTTTCAATTGCCGGATCATGCTCAAGCTGACCACGCCAATTATTCGAGTTGTTATAATCAATATTTCCAGGGTTATTGTTTCTTATTCCTCTCCCTAATTGCATAAATAATTCCCTTGAAATTTATCTCGAAACACCCTTACAATAGAACACAGGTAAACATATCAAATAATTCAAATAATAAACCAGAACAAATATATAATTATTTTTAAATTTTCTTTTTTACTAAACTTAATAACATAGTAAATAAAATTAAAGAGGATTATATTATGAAAAAATTTTTATTAATTTTCATTCTTATTTTTTTATCTTTTGCATCTACTGCAAATATGAATGAACAAAAGAAAACTACAGAAACTGATAATGAACAAGATATTGATTTATCAAAATTTTGCCCCTTTAAAATTTGTCAAATGAATAAAGGTTCTATTTGTAATAAAAATAATAGCTCTGCTAATCACTGAAAGAAAATATCTAACAATTACATTTAAATCATATGCGTTAATTAATTCCGAACTTATCGCGAAAAATAGCTAAAATAAAATCGATAATTCCCATGATTTTTTTCGTTCCAATGAAGCCAATAAATACTCCGCAGAATTCAGAGAGCAAGTTAAAAGAGCTGTCTATCCCGTAATATAAAAATAACCATTGCAGCGCTCTCATTACACCCACACTAATGAATGCACATAAAAGCGCTTCAAAAATGGACTGTTTACGAGTAGTTCCATTTTTACGTTCTCTGATAAAAGCCGTTGCAGCAGCTAATAAAATTCCGAATAGAAAAGGAGCATTAACCTGTAACCAGATGAATACCTGAGTCCAGAATCCGATATTTTTTTCAGGCATGCGCATATGCCACTCCGATAGAGTGTTTCCCTGTACGTTAGTCAAAATGAAAAAAGGCCGCATTTAGCGACCTTTATAATGGATATAATAATCATAATTAAACATAAAGGGTAAATCTATTCCATTCTATGGAATGGAAAGTAAATAATAACGATATATATACTAAAAATCAATAAAAACCCAGCATAAGCGAGGTTATAAATACTTGCCACATCGGCAGTTAGAATACTGTTAACTATTGGTATTGAACTTTAAATGTGGGCTTTTGGATAATATCGATAATATTTTATTTCGTGTCTAATTGTCTTTATAAACACAGACACTATCACAATATCATTATTTTTACGATCGTAAAGTTATTTATTTAATTCTTTTGAACAAATTTATCCATTTCTAATTTAATATTAAGCATCATCAACATACCTTCAATTACCCCTTCCGCTTTTTGTAATTTTTTTCCTATATGTGTATCTGAACAACTATATTGTCTAGCTAATTGAATAAAAGTTTTTCCGAAAACGTAATACTCAAATATTAGGTCATGAATATCGCGATTATTTTTATTTAGTTTTGCTACACAGCTGGAGATTATCATTGCATCATCTTCACAACATTGTGGCCTTGATTTTACCTTTCTCGGTATCACGCTTTTAAACCCAGCCGCAATATGAGACCACGCCACATCATTTGGATTATCAGCGACCCATGCGCCCCAACGCTCTAAAACTTGCTGTATGTCTCGCATCAATATTCTCCGTTGATATTATATCAAAGTTCTTTTATTTTCTTTCTATATTTATTGCGAATTTCTTTTAAAACTTCAGGCGTGTATTTAATTATTTCATTGTTATTTTCTAATTCGATTACTTTATTAATTCCTATTTTATTTATTATCCCAATTCTATATTCAGTTATTGATCCTGATTTATGTGTATTACATGCAGAACATTGTTTATGACAATTATTTTCTTTAAATCTAAGTTGTGATGCCGAGGCTGTTGTTCTGTAATGTCCTGCATGATAACTAATAGCTGTTTTACTGCCACAGCTAATACAGCCATCGTTTTTATCTCGCTCTCGAATATAATCGTTAAATACTCTTTGTGTCATGCGTAGCCAATGCGAAAGCGGTTTTAATGCTGTCTTTCTTTGTTTCAATAGACGTCTTTCTTCGATAACTCGCTTTTTAGCTAACTTATCTAGATTTTGACGTGCATATTGAATTGCGCATTGGTGATTACAAACTAATTGAAGAGATTTAATAGGAGTGAATTTATTCTTGCAGATTTTACAGACTTTTGGCCTCAGCTTTTTAGCTGAGTTCATATTTTACAAATTTCCGAGTGCTATTAATAACCAAAAAATGATGACAAAGATGATAATAAAAATTATCAAGCTATCCATTTTTTATTTTCCAACGATTCAACTAATCGATATAACTTCTTCATTGTTTTATATGATGGCCTGTGTTTTCCTCCAAAATAAGAATAGCTAAGGTGGCCATCTTTTATTTTATTAGCATAAGCATAAAATGGGTTTCCTATCCACACCTCAGTTATTTTTTCTCCTGTTTTAAATGATATTCTGAATTCGTTACATTGAATAACCTCACAGTTATCAATCATTTTATTTAATTCAACATCCCAGGCGTTATTATATTTATGCTCATAAAGACCTAATATCTTATTACAAAAACAACAAATTGCTATTTTAAAATCTGTCATCATTCCTCCTGCCTATTTTTTAATTTGATATACTCTGAGTTACAAGGTATTGTCACGAAACAACGTATGCTAGCCGCCCATGCTTCCACTCTTTGCATAAAGATATACATCTCACCCGTGTCTAACTTAGAAGTTCTCCTGAGCGCTCTCACACGCTCAGGTTCTTGTGTTGTCACATCAATACGCTCTACGACTTCATAGCCTAAGAATGTGTGCTTAAGCATCTCTTTCACTTGCTCAGGCGTATAGTTAGCGCCATTTGCACACAGATACTTGCTTATCTCTCCAAACCACAAATGGGCTGTGGCATTTTGCGATAGGCTTCTAGTTTGTTTATAGGGCTTGATGATGAGATAGTGAGGTTGTTTTGTTGCTAGTACTGCTTGAAGTATTGGCCAGACATTGTGTCTTGTTGAGTCGTGAAGGATTACTTTATCTTCCATTCTTACTCCTTCATCCAATTATTTAATTGACAAAAATTCTTTTTACTTTTTCTTGTTTATTTTTTATTCTGCTTTAATTACAAAATATAACAAACTTCATGATTGATCATTTTAATCCATCCTCGCTACTCACTTTAAGGAATAAATTTTTCATCATTAAAAAATAATTTCTATAAAGTTAAATAAAACAACAGGAAGATAAAAATATGAAAAATTCAATTTTATTAATTCTCATATTTGTATTTTCAAATAATATTGTTAGTTGTCCTAATGGATATACAAAACATAATATAAATGGAATTATTTGTATTAACAATAAAGATCCAAATATAACTGCTAAACCTCTTTGTCTTGATAAAAAAACACAAGATATTATAACTTGTGATCAAATAAACCCATATGAAGAATTAAATGATATTTTTTCCAGAAAAAACATTCAACTTTTCAATTTAGTTTATATCTTTAACAATGGTTGCTTCGATTAGGTAGGTCATCATGATCCTTTCAATTAAAACTTCTTGTCTGAATAACGCTTGGGTTCTTTCTTTGGTTGGCTTTTTGCTGCGGCGAGATGCTGATCAAGGGGAAAAATACAGAGCCCTTTCTGGTCTACATAAATGGTTCCTGTTTTACCATGTCGGTTTAATCGTACAATTAATTCTGTCAAGGTTTTATCTGCATTCGGATCATAGAATGCTTCTCTGTGAACACCGAGCCAATAATCACAATCCTGCTCGATCTGTCCAGTATCTCGACTATCGCTGGGGATAGGACGCTTATTTGCCCTGTCTTCCAGTTTACGGTTAAGTTGAGTCAATAACACAACAACTGTATTCAATTCTTTTGCTAATATTTTCAAACCCTTTGTAATATTTCCATATGCTAAATCATTTCTGTCAGCCTTTTCAGTTTGCATCAGGGTTAAATAATCAACGCCGATAAATCCTATACTGCCAATTTTACGTTTTATCTTCCGACATTCAGATTGAATATGCTGCAAAGTCATTGCAGGGGTTTCATCGATCCAAATGTTCGGTTCGTTTTTTAATTCTCCTATCGCTTTATAGAGCATATCCCATTCTTGTTGCTCAAGTTTCTCATAAAATCTGTCTGAATTGATATTTGATTGTTGTGATAGCGACCTTTCCACAATTTGTTTCTCGGTCATTTCCATGCTGAATAACAAAACAGACTTATCCTGCCTTGAAACATTTTTTGCCATTTCCGTCAGTACGGTTGTTTTCCCCATCTTTGGTCTTGCTCCGATCACAAACAATGAACCAGCCATGATCTGTTTCGGTGCAAATAATTCATCCAAATGTTGAAAACCCGTTTTTAAACCACGATGTTTTTCCGGATCATCCTGCCTCTCACATATTTCAGTAAATACATCATCAACCACATCATCAATTCTACGAAGACCTGTCTTTTGGCCAGTTTTACCAAAGTTGGCTGCATCATCGATCAACCTTTGGGCTATATTGATTTTTTCACTAAATTGCATGAGCGTATTTTCTGTAAATAATCGCTGAATTTCTTTTGCTTTTTCAATCGCATATCGGCTGAGCGCACAGTCTTTGATACTCTTTGCGTAATTCACAATATTTGCAGCACTAGGAACATTTTTGGCTATTTCAGCCAGATAAGCCAAACCGCCTGTTGATTCATTTTTCCCGCATTTGGTTATTCTATCCGATAGAGTAATAATATCTATCGGCTCTCTGTGACTGTTCATTACTCGCATCTGGGCATAAATTTCACTGTGGTGGTGTGAGTAAAAATCATCTGGGCTTATCAGGGAAAACACCTGTTGGGAGTTTTCACCCTGAGGATCAATCAGTAATCCACCAATCACACTTTGCTCAGCCAGATAGTTGTGAGGTACCTGGTGTATCAAAGTGAACCCTCCCGTGTTTTTGTTATCGTGTCAGGCCGTAACAGATAATCAAAATTAGCTCTCCAGCCCCGATCATTTTCACCGAAATACCAAGGCGTTGCCGTTTCCATGAAATACCCAAAATAGTTTTTGACCGCTTCCAGTGATGGTTCTTTGAGTTCTTTCCAGAACTTGGATATTGCCCGTTTTCGTTTGTCATTCAGGGTTTCAGCATTAGGCAGTGTATCACCGACAGCCTCATTGAACGCCTGAATAATCTCCTGATAGGGAATTTTACTTTGCCGGTTACGTGAAACCTGTTTTGCAGGTTTCGAGTCGTCAGACGATATTTTTTGTTGGTTTTTATTATTTATATTTGTAGTAGTCTTTGGTAATGGTTGGGTCATTTTGACATCGTCCATTAGGTCATTTTGACCTAATGCATTTTCCTCATCCTTATCTTTATCGTTGTTTTCGAGTTCATTTAATTTGGCATAATCAATTGTGTACCACTTACTTCTATCTCTACTATCTTTGTTGTAATTTCCAGTAATGAGTAATCCACTTTTTTCTAAATTTAATAAGGTTCTTTTAACTGTTGATTCACTCCAAAAAGGAAAATGATTAATTTTCCACTTGGTAACACTGTTGTATACCCATCGACATCCATCATGAAGATTGTTAGATATTTCCACATAATAATGTATCTGTTGAAGAGCTATCGCCTCATTAGTCCCAATTAATGCAGCCAATGAAGGAGAAAACACGATAGGAGGCTCATTAATTAGCAATCTACTCATGATGGTTATCTCCTGTTAATTCCCTACGATGTTTCAGTCTTAATTTTGCATCTTCAAATGCAGCCTTTAATTTTTTAACGCCCAACTTGGTGAAAGCGCGATAAACTCGCTCGCGCTGGATATTTTTATGCACAGCGCTATGATAAAATTTCGTTTTCATGTATAATTACCTTGCTTTAACAGTTTACTTTTTATTCAAAACCAAAATTGTATTTAGCCTCATTGGTCGCCGCCTTCGAGGCTCTCTTTTTTGGCAACCTTAAGTGCTCTAACATGTCGATTAGTTTTCGAATTTCATCACCTGATATGTTTGTAATTACTAAATCCTGATTGGGTGAGTCGTAGCCGATGAAATCGAGTAACTTAGCCATCTTCTCTATGATGCCATTCTCATATTGCCAGCGTGTTATCTGTGCTGAGCTTAACCCCACTACTTCTGCTATCTTCACTCCT
The DNA here is from genome assembly GCF_029873475.1 of Arsenophonus sp. aPb. Classification (NCBI taxonomy): domain Bacteria; kingdom Pseudomonadati; phylum Pseudomonadota; class Gammaproteobacteria; order Enterobacterales; family Morganellaceae; genus Arsenophonus; species Arsenophonus sp. aPb. Next base: position 1,021,006 of record NZ_CP123499.1, on the reverse strand, counting down.
GAGTGCATTTGAATAGCATTCCTAATACGTGCTTCTATTTGTTTTACGTTCGATTTACGTGTAACTGTACTTTCCATTTGTGATAATAATTTCCGTAAAGTAATACTTACCCCTCCCTGTGAGGGAATGTTAAATAGGTAACTACTGCAAAAAATGCAGCGGTTAAAAAGTGTTCCACATAGGCGGAACTGGTTAGTTGTTAAAGAACAGTAAAAATTTAATTTAATTTTTTGTTAGGACGCTGAGATGGAAATGGCTTTAATTCTTTGGCCTCTACTTTTCCATCCTCATAAATAAAAACTGTAATTTTTCTTTTAGAATGAATGGCTTTATTAATAGCGCTTTGATAAATCCCAAAAGTTTTAGCTGTTTTTTCTTGTCCGTGAATATTTACATATTCAGCTAGTGTTAATTGTTTCATTTCAATCTCCTTTGGTGCTTATTCATTATCACCTTGAGAGATTTCATTGTCAACACCGCAGGAGGTTGGGAATTATCCCGTTTGGTGATAAAATTTTTTTTATGAAAAAGAAACCATTAAATGCGGAACAGCTCGCAGACGCTAAGCGATTAAAGGCTATATATAACGCCAAAAAAAAGGAATTGGGCTTATCTCAAGCAGTAGTTGCTGATCATTTAGGCATTGTACAAAGTGCTGTTAATTCTCTTTTCAATGGAATAAATGCATTAAATTTACGAAATGCTGTTGCTTTAGCAAAACTTCTGAAAGTATCTGTAAATGATTTCAGTCCTACTATTGCCAAAGAAATAGTCAAAATGTATCAAGCTGTCGACCTAGATCATCACAAACAAGATTTTATTGAGATTTCACGAAAAGACAAAATTTTCTTAGATCTCTTCAATAACATTACTGAAAAGGATCAAGAAGACATTATCAAAGCAATTATTAACAAAAAGAAACACATAGACGAGATAGCTGAGTTTTTAAAAGAAAAAGAGAAAAAATCCAAAAGAGCATCGTGAGGTGGGTAGAGAGCAGTAAAAAAGAGTAATTACAATAATGGATGCAAATTTATTGGTTTTAATATGGAATTAATAGGTTATCACGGTACAAATGCTGAAAATGAAGATATGATTCTGAGTGGTAATTTTCGCGTCAGTACAAAGGAAGATGAATGGCTAGGAACTGGGGCTTATTTTTTTATCGATGGAGTTAGCGATCCAGAACATAATGCTTCGTGTTGGGCTAAAAGACATTCATACGATAAAATTAGAAAACGTTATAAATATACACAATTTTCTGTAATTAAAGCTAATATTAGTATAAATAACCCACTAAACCTGGATTCTATAGAAGGGAAAAAAGTATTTAATTACTATAGAGATGAACTAATTGGTATTATGAAGAAAAATAACATCTCATCAACTAAATCATTCGAAAAATCACTCAAGAATGATTGTGAGGTATGCAACTATATAGCAAAAGCAATAGGTTGTGATGCTATTATTAGGAGTGAATATATCAAGCTTGATCTGTGGTCAAGAAAAAATATATACAACTCTAGGATTCAAAATTGTACAATTATAAGCATAAGGGAGCCATTACGTTCTATTGACAAAAATTCATTGACAGTTGTACAACGAGGGAGGGTGATATGAAAAGCCAAATGCAACTAGCAAAAGAATCTATTGCTCGTCTGAAATCAATGAGTAGAAATGAGTTATTATCTGAACTTGTTAGTGCAGGAATTGCTGATAGCAATCAATTAGATCAAAGCAATACCTCTATTACGATTAACGTTAAATCATCTTCAATTAAGCAAGAAGTTCACCATTGGATTGAATGTCAATCTGTTACTCATAACACTATGAGAATGTCTCTTTGAGGTTTAAATGGAATTTACAATAACTAAAGCAAACGTTTCAGAGATTAAGCTTGAAGAAAATACATCTCATACTAAAAGCAACATAATTATAACATCGTTTTACTTTATTGATCAGAAAGATAAAAAAAACATTAAAGCAACCATGGAAACAGTACTATTAATTGCTGACACATTAGAATTATCTTTCAAATACAACTTTTTCCTAAAATTTAAAAAAGAAATTTCAAGTAGTAAATTAAATGATTTTATGGCTGAGATTAACTTTCATCGATTAGCTTATCCTTATATTAGAACGTATATTGTAAACCTGCTAAATATGTCAGGATTCAATATAGAGAATCTACCTATCATACCCAAATTTTAATCGCTTCCCCGAGGGTTTTTTATTGCCCTCCTCTCCATTTCTTACCTTTCCAAAAAAATTTACAAAAAATAATTCTTTTTGAATCAATGTGTTGTGTTTTTTTAATTAAAATAATCACTGGCGGTGTTGACAATAAAACCTCCATCAGTGATAATTAACTCTATCAACACAGAAGTACAAAAACGAATGCTCCGCTCTTGTGGAGAGGCAATATCAAGTTGATAGATTAATACTCTGTTAATTCTTATTTTCACCTAGTTTTGAACTACCTGAAAATATTTAGTAGTTAAGTTTTCATCTACGGAGATATTAATCATGGTGAATTAAGTGATGGGCAACTTGCAAGCTACTGTCATGAAGTAGCCCCGAGTCTCCTTGAGAGCTAGATGAAGGTGCAAACTTCAACGCACGCTAGTTAGGGTTAATTAAAGAAGAAGGTGCGCCGGTAAAGCATGCAGAGAGAAAGCCAGACTCTCACCGGTTATTAGCGGCTGAGGCGACATAGACTCAAGGGCATGAGCGTTGGCTACTACGAGAGTGTAGCGCCAAGCAAGTAAGTTTTGGGATGTGTGAATGACGAATGACAATCGTCAAACGGTCGGGACAAGATAAGCAGCCTAAACGTCCTAAGCGAACATAAGGATATGCTATCTAAGGCCAAAGATACGTTGATGGAACGGTCGGCTATGATTAAAAACACCGCGGCACTGAGCAGGAGAGGTTACCTGTCACACATCGCTAAAACTTATTTATTCAAGGAGAGGTTATGAAGTTTGAAGAGTTAAGCGAACAATCGCAAGAAAAAGCACGGGAAGTTTTAGCTGAATTATTGCGTATTAAGTATCAACAAGTATTTGTTCTCGATGACGATGTGGTTACCTTTCTAGCCCACAAAATAAGAAAAGCATTTGTGGAACTAGAAAGCGAAGAAAAATTACCTGAATTTGGTTCAAGCGATACTTAGAGACCAAGCTCTGGTTTCTGATTTTGTAACTAGCACATCAGGATATTTTTTAACCTCAGATGCTATATTTACAACTTCTCTGCATATATCAGATGCTGCTTTATTTTTAGTAGTTATATATTCAGCCATGGGCAATTTATATCTTTTTCCATCTGAATGGATGATTTCTTTGAAATATCCTTTTGCTTGCATCTTGTCATGGAGTAATACGTAATCATCAGCATTTGCACCATGTAATTCTACACGAACAGTAAAGTCTGCCATTTTATTTCCTTATTTTGACTGTGGAATTACAACTATATCAATTTTCCTTGACTGTGGAAAGCAAGGAACCGCGCCACCTGAGCGGTATACAAAAGCAGGTGCCATTTTCGAACTGATGGGTGGGTTCACTCCCTCCCTTAACGGGTGACCTAATAGTTAGGGTATCGCAATCGAGTAACGGCTGAGTATTACGAGAGAAATACCGGTGTAACAGTGGGAGTGATGACAGCCGGAAAGACGGCATCTAATCTACAAGCGGAGAATTTATGGCAACAATCATTTACTTACCCAGAACCGGTCGTACTAACTCAAAAATGCGTCGTTATGAAAAGCGCGGTCGTTTAATGATGATCCGTCGTCTTGAAGAAAATATCCGCCGTTCTAAAAGAAAATTTCTTGAAAGCATTATCGATAAAGCCTTTGGCATAAAAAACAGTGTTCAAAAAGAGTTGACCACAAAACGTAAAAAAATTAACACATGGGTAAATGTTATCGTTGATTTAATCGTTCAGTTTAAGGGAAATGTTGAGAAAAAAGTTAAAGATACGTTTGATAACTGTTGTATGCCAACTACTGCTATGTACAGCACCAAACGTTTTAACAGCAAGCCTAAAACACAGTTTGGAATTAGCGCTAATGCCTGATAATGACGAAAAAGATCACAAAAAATGTGAGTGGTCTTGGATTGATTCAGATTATTTCTGGGAAGCATCTTGCGGGTTTACATTTCAATTCATGGATGGTGGTCCGAAAGAAAACGATATGAACTACTGTCCAGGATGCGGAAATAAGTTAATTGTCAAAAACGCCGCCGCCCTATTCTGATGTCTGGAGAGGTGACGGCAAAGTGTTAACGATGATTTATCTTATCAGCATACTTTTTTAATATTATCTGATAATATTTTTTATTTATTTCAAACCATCCCATAATTGGTTTATCTTTGATAGTGCCATGATATTTTAATATGTTTTTTTCAATCAATCTCAATGCAGATGGACTTCTATTGTGAAATTTAAAAAGCCTTTTACCGTCAATTATGGCATCATACAAAATATTTAATTCTTTACTGGAAAGATTGTTTATCAGGTTTTCACTATCTTTTTTTTCTTTTGCTAATTTTATCTTTTTTCTTAATGTAGAAAAAAATATTATACTAAATTTCACTAACTTAGAAACAAAGAAACCTGTGAAAAAAATTAGAAGAAGTGAATTAGAAACATTAGGCAAGATGGGCCTATAATCCACATAAATGAAAAAACTCTCAGGTAAAAATATCCACAATATCAAACCAAACATTAACCAAAACATACTAAAACTCACCGAAATTTTTCCCTTTAAAAAGGAAATAACAGACATAACCCAATCAGGCATAATTAAAATCTCATTTCTATGTGTTGTGGTAAGCACATAGTAGCGTTTTTTGTGTGTTGTGGTAAATACACAAACCACCTCGCCTGACGTGGTTAAAAGCAGGCAATCACGTAGTAAATTTTTAATGTTCCAAGGCCGCTTAAATCGCATAAGTGGCCTTTTTAATAAAATTAATTTTGGGATGAATAAATGATTTATTTAACGAAAGTTTATGATGACGGACAAAGTGAGACTCTATTCTTTAATAGAGAATCTGAGGCTAAAGAAATTCTAAAAAAATCCAAGGCTAAACACAATAAATTATGGATTACGGGAGAAGCTTATAAGATAAGCGTTCTTAGTAAATACGGGTTTGAAAGAATAGAAACAATATCTTCTTTATTAATTATATCTGATGTTATTTCTGAAATATTTAGTAAAGATAAAAAGGCCACAATAAAAATAACCATGTTTCAAGAGGATTAAAATTATAAAAAAACAAGACCTAACCGGTCTTTTTTATTACCTAAATTAAGGATAAAAAATGTGCATTGAATGTTGGAAAGAAAGTATTGTAATCGGCGCAGAAGAATGCGGATTACAACTAACGAAAGAACAGGTTGAATGCCTGGCCGGAAGTGTTGAGGGTACATTTGAAAATTACAGTCTGGCACATAGCTATCCCTCACCTTCAGATATAGCACAAACAAATAACGATGTCTGGGAAAGAAAATACAAAGAATTAGAAACTAAATTCAGGTTATATAAGCAAGAGGCTGAGTGTGCAGTTAAAACTATTCTAGAAATGCCATCTCATGCCGAAATATCTATCGAGAATGATGGAGTCATAAGACATATATAAAATGGAAATTATAAGTCACTACAAACTTAAAAATAAAGAACACGTCTATGGAGTTAAATACAAAGCAGAGGAAGGAGAAGAAATATTTATTATTTATTTAAGATTTATAGCTTTATATTACAAAGCTAATTGTATAAAAGTTAACATGAATAAAAATGAGATAGAGCTTCAAATTGAATTTGATAATTTAAAAGACACAGTGTTTTTTAATTTAAATCAATTAAAGTTAATGAGTAAAAAATTATGACAAAGCAAATTAAGTTTTTGGAAGATTGTATTTTCAAAAGAGACCTCATTTACAAAAAGGACAAATTATATGTTATTAAATAGGAAGATAATACTCACTATATCGTTCCTGATGAGCTTGGTAATGAAAATGAATTAAGTAAAGATTACTGGCATTCGTATGTGGATGGGAATGAAACACACGTACTAGCTATTGTTGACTTAGAGGCAATGGATTGGAAAGCTACTTTAAGAGCTATTGAAGAGTGTGAGGTTAAATAATGAACATAGGAGAAGCCATTGATATTTTACGAAAAAAACGCAACATGAAAAAAATAGAGCTGGCAAAAAAATGTAATTTATCTAACTCTTATATAACACATATTATCAAAAATGGAAAAATACCAAGTTTAGAAAATATTGAAAATATTTGTAATGCTTTAAATATACCGCTAAGTTGTTTTATTTTTATTTCTACTGATAGCAATGAAATAAAAAATATTACCAAAGAATCAAAGAAAAGAATAGATAATTTAATTATGAAGTTGATGGTGGTTAAATAATGAAAATACAAATTAAAGACATCAAATGTGGTGATGTATTTTATGCAGTAAAAATAGATGGTGAATTCCCTCTTTTTAATAAGTTTATAGCTCTATCTCATCCAACCGCAAAACAAGTTAAAGTAAAAAAATATAAAAATGGTTATTCAACAACTATTCAAAGTCGCTGGTATATTTTATTTAATGATTATCAAAGCGCTAAAAATTACTGGATAGAGAACTATTTAAATACAGAAATAACAAAGACAATGGAGCATGTTGTCTATTTGCAAGATCAAGTTACGAAATTAAATAGCCAAGATGATTTGGAATAATAATGACCCCTAACGAAGCAAGTTTACTAATATTTAAATGGGATTTAAAACATATTAAAAAAGAGAGGGAGTTTTTTGAGTTATCAGCAAAGAATATCGAAATAATGTGCGGAAATAAACACGAAGAAAAAATATCACAACTAAGAAATGAATTGGTTGAAGCTGAATATTTTGTAACGTCAATGGTAAATCATTTTGAAAAAAAGAATATTTAAATATATGGAAGAGTTTGAAATGCGAGAATTAATTTTAAAACAAAATAATACACTGGATATTTATAAAACAGAATACTTAGGTTTAACGCTATCCATCCCACAGTTTATTGAGTATCTGGCAACAGATAGATACGGGAGAATTATCGGGTTTACGTCTAATAATGGACTTCATTACGATGAATATACGGGAAATTGGGAGTGGGATTTTAACAATTATAGTAGTGATTATCAAAAATACCATCTTGTTGATGTTGATTTAAATGGTATTAATCCACCTGATACATTAATTAAAATACATAATCGTGAACTGACGATAGGTATTCCATATGTGGTTGAGGATGATAAAAATGAAAGTTAAATGTATTAATGAAGGGTATTTCTTAACATTAGGTAAGATTTATGATGTGTACATAGCTGACGATTTGGATGCGTATATCATAAATGATGCAGGTGATATATACTTCATCCGCAAATGCTGCCATCTATTGGAGGTTATACATCATGATAAAGATGTGGCACAAAAAACCCTCCGCGATGAGTTTGCGATGGCTGTTATAAATGCCATGGGACACCAGCACGATTACAGGAAAATAGTGGAATACACAGCATTAGCAGAAGCGGCTTATGAGATGGCTGACGCAATACTAGAGGTGAGAAATGAAAATGCACAAACCAAAGAATAACTTTATTACTTATATCACATATGTAGACAATAACGGTGAAGAAAAAGTATTAGCAAGAATACTTAACGATATTGTTTATAATAAATTAACTCATGAAACAACGGAGTCAGATAAATCACTTGATTATTTGTTAAAAACAACAATTAAACGTTCTGAAATAATAAGAAAAAGAATAAATAAAAAAGCATATCTCAAAAACAAAATATCAAAACTTTTCATCGCTTAATATCTTCAATTCAGTTTCAAATAAACAAATAAAGAGTAAATATCATGTCAAATGAATTAATTTCAATTGAGCAATCTAGTGCGCTTGTTTTATTTACTGAGAATGACAAAGTAGAGTCATTAATTAATCAAGTAAAACAGATTGCAGCAGAAAAGCAAAATGAACTCGGAAAACTTGATTTATCGGTTGGCACAAACAGAAAGAAAATTATTTCATTATCTTCTGATGTCACAAGAACAAAAACTTACATTGAAACTTTTGGCAAAGACTTGGCTGCAAAATTAAAAGAGATGCCAAAGAAAGTTGATGCTGCACGTAAGCAAATAAGAGATGAACTCGATAAGCTAAGTGAAGATATCAGACAGCCAGTGACGGCGTGGGAGAATGCAGAAAAAGAACGTATTGCAGCAGAACAGCTTAAAAAGCAAATAGAGTCTGATCATGCAGAAGCGATACAGATGAATGAGGTTTTTGATTTACGTAAAGCAGAAGCGGAACGTAAGCGTATTGAGCATGAGAATGAGCTTAAGCGTCAAGCAGCAGAAAAGGCAAGAATTGAAGCTGAGAATAAAGCCAGAGAAGAGATAGAAGCAGCAGCAAGACGTGAGGCTGAACTTAAATTAGCAGCCGAACGTGCAGAGAGAGAAAAGCAGTTAGCGATTGAGCGAGCTGAACGTGAAAAGCAGGAAGCAATTGAAGCCGAACGTAGAAAAGCAGAACAAGCTGAAAGAATGCGCTTGGCAGAAATTGAACGCTTAAAACAAGAGGAATTAAAACGACAAGCAGACATAGAACATCAACGTAATATACATAATGAAATATTAAATGATTTTATTAAAAATCACGTATCAGAAAAATACGCTAAATTATGTATTAAATTAATCGCGAAAGGATTAATTAGTCATACAAAAATAATATATTAATAAATAACATTTCTAGTTCTTCACTTCTAATAATAATCGAGACTAACTTATGAATATGCTTAAACAGCAGGAGTTACGCTATCGTTTAAATAGCGATAGCTTTAAAAATAGAAATCCTCCAGAACACGGAAAAATAAAGTTAATACCAACAATAGTAACCATCTTATTAGCCACCCTCGTTTTATTAATATCAAGAAAAGTCACATGAATGCTTATTATCTCAAAGACAAAATAGAAAATGAACGTATGGATAAATCAGATGAATTAGATTTTCTAAATGAAATGGCGGTTAATGATGCTAATGATATTTATAACGAACTGCCAGTTAATTTATTAAGCGATGAGGCAGCAAAAATACTAGAGCCCATATTAAGAGAAAGTCTAAAAGCACAAAACAATTTTGAAAACAGTCTCAAAGCAACAATTGAAATCTATTTAAAAGATAAGCGAGGTTTATTGTGAAAAGCTATCTAAAAAAGGCAGAAAGAAAACAGGCTTATGCAAAAATCGGCATCTACGGTGATGCCGGTTCAGGTAAAACACGAACTGCAACTGAAATAGCAATTGGATTGTGGAAACAATACGACCTGAAAAAACCCGTTGCAATGTTCGATACTGAACCGGCCGCTACGTATATCATACCTTTTTTTGAGAAAGCCGGTATTGAATTTTATGTTTATGACGAAAGCCGCGCGTTGAAAGATTTAGTTTCATTTTGGCATGAAGCAGAGAAAGCATGTTCCGTCATCATCGTTGATAGTATTACGCACATTTGGAAAGACTGTCAGGACTCATATTTAAAAGCGCTTAACGCAAAAAGAAGAGAAACAAATCCAAGAGCAAGGCCGATGTATCAACTCGAATTTCATCATTGGAAGCCGATCAAAGCACAATGGTCATCGTTCACAGATTTATTCCTGTCGTCAAAAATACATGCAATAGTTTGCGGCAGAGCGGGTTCTATTTACGAATATCAAAAAAATGATGAAACCGGAAAAATGGAACTCATCACCAGCGGTACTAAGATGGCCACAGAAAAAGAAATGGGATATGAGCCATCACTGCTTATCGAAATGATTAAGCACAGAGAAGATGGACGGATCATAAATCGTGCGTTGGTTGAAAAAGATAGAACTGACAGACTAAACGGTAAAGAATTCGACTTTCCTAATTTTGAGACATTTTCACCCCACTTTGATTTCTTAAATATTGGCGGCCAGCATTTTGGCTCAATGGAAACAAAAGATAGCTCATCTCTCTTTGAAAATGAAATTACAGACAATGGCTTTTCTTATGAGAAAAAGCAAAGAGAGATTATGTGTGAAGAAATCAAAGGGTTGTTTGTTAAATACAGCATGGACGGAAATGGCCAGCAGGCCAAAGAACAGCGACAGAATATCATGGAGGAGTTTTTCGGAACTAGGAGCTGGACAGCCATTGAAAACATGAAAAGCAGTATCTTAAAAGAGGGATTTTTGAAAATAAAATCAAAGTTTATGCAAAATGAAGAGGCTATTAATCATTAAAACGAGGTAACTATCATGTGGATACTCATCTTAGCAATGTACGCAAATCAGTACTCAGACGGTAAGTTTTCTACTATCAACACACAAGAGTTTAGTACAGAAACAACTTGCTTAATCGCAGCAGACAAGTTCAAAGAAAAGTTTAAACAACTGCTTGATGTTAACGCCAGGGCTATATGCGTTAAGAAGTAACCTTCCCTAATTACCCAATGTAAATAACCAATGCCGCAAGGTAAGGAGTCCTTTTGGCTGCTTATTACAATGAAATTGACCCTTACGCAGCTCAATGGTTGCGTAATTTAATCTCAGCAGGACATATTGCCGATGGCGATGTCGATGAACGCTCAATAGAGGATGTTAAACCCGATGACCTTAAAGCATATACACAATGTCATTTCTTCGCAGGAATCGGCGTCTGGTCATACGCATTACGCAAGGCAGGATGGCCAGATGATAAACCAGTATGGACAGGAAGTTGCCCCTGCCAGCCTTTCAGCGCGGCAGGCAAAAGAAATGGGTTTGCTGATGAGCGGCACTTATGGCCCGCGTTTTTCCACCTCATTTGCCAGTGCAACCCTGACGTTATCTTTGGTGAACAGGTTGCAAGCAAAGACGGACTCACTTGGCTCGACATTGTACAAACTGACCTGGAAGCAGAGAACTACACCACAACAGCGCTTGATTTATGCGCTGCGGGCTTCGGTGCGCCGCACATCAGGCAAAGACTCTACTGGGTGGCCAACACCAACGGCGAACGACTGCAAAGGAAGTGGACCAACAATAATTCGGAAGGATGGAAAAAACAGGATGTTCAGCAGACTGGATTATGCAACAGAACAAGGAATGATGATAACAGGATGGTTAACGCCGACAACGGTGAATTCAACACGATCACCGGATGCGCTAGCAGAACGTCAGAGAAAAAGGTTGATAACGGGAAGGTCATCATTAAGCCCGGGGAATCTGGAAGAGCAAGCAATTATGTATCTGGATTCTGGGAAAATACAGACTGGATCTTGTGTAGAGATGGAAAGTTGCGCCCGATTGAATCCGGCACATTCCCGCTGGCTAATGGGGTTACCAACAGAGTGGGACGCCTGCGCGCCTACGGTAATGCCCTTGTCGCGCCGGTCGCGAAAGAATTTATAAGCGCATATATACGAATGATAAATAAAAAATAGCCAGCGCAAGGCTGGCCAACACCAGGGAATTATATTGTAGTTTTAAGTCTCAATTATAACATAAATTAAACAAAATACTGTAATTATTTACATGTATTTAATAAAGGTGAGTTATGTTAATTCAATATGCAATACATGATATTAATGATGAAGAAGATAGATATGAACTTGAAATTAATTCATATGACGAAAAATGGTCTGATCTTATAGCAACACAATGCGCGGAAGATTATCACAATAATCATGATGGCTGGGAATCTGATTGGCCGCTAGTTATCAGAATTTTTGCTAATAATGAAATAATAGGAGATTTTAAGGTAGAAATGGAATTCTGGCCGTCTTTTCCAGCGAAAAAATTAGGAAGCAATCATGACTAAAGAAAGACCAATAATTTTTAACGGAGAAATGGTAAGAGCTATTTTAGACGGACGTAAAACGCAGACCAGGAGACCAATAAAAAGTAATCCAAACATTGTTAGATATAGCAATGTCATTTTTAATGGTCATGCAGGTTATGAAGATGAGCATGGCAGGCCTTTACCTTGTCCGTTCGGAAATGTTGGCGATCGGCTAATCCCAGCAATGTACATTCCATCACTCGACAGAAGATATTGCGCAGATGTGTTTGGTTATATTTGGTCACGAGCTAATTCAGGTGGTGAATGGAGGCGACTTTCTGGCTCCGCCAACGGCAAAGGGTATTTAACAGTAACTCCGGCGAGTAATGGGAAGTACAAAACTAGGCTGGTTCATGATTTGGTTTCGGAGGCTTTTCTTGGGGAGCGGCCGGACGGGATGCAAATTCGACATCTTGATGGCTTCCAGAGAAACAATGCTCCTGAAAATTTGGATTATGGAACCCAGGAGCAGAACTGGTCAGACCGACTCGTTAATGGGATATCACTTGGTGAAGATCATCACAACTCCAAGCTCACGACAGAAATCGTAAATGATATCCGGGAGTCTAGACTAAGCCAAAGAGCCCTCTCCGTTAAGTATGGGGTATCGCAATCAACCATCTGGTCAGTGCGGAACGCTAAGACCTGGAATGAAAACCCAGTAGCTAACCCACCTAACATGCCACGCTGGGCTTCTCGCATCACATTAAAAATTACTGGTGTTCGTGTAGAGAAATTGAATGATATCAGCCTGGTAGATACGATAGCAGAAGGAGTTATTCCAGATCACCCAGCTGTAAATACCTCATCACAAGAACCCTGGTTTTCAGATTTCTCACGCTCATGGTTTGCTCAAACATGGGACTCAATTTATGGCAAAGGTAGCTGGGAAACTAATCCATGGGTATGGGCAATCAGCTTTGAGGTTTTGAAATGGAAACAATGACTGATGAGGAATTAGTTAATGCCGCAATAGCTTTAGCTAACGATTTTTATCGCTTACATGGTTATGTAGCAAGAAAGAATTTCAAATATTGGGAATCCAGCCATCCTCAGGAACAGTTAATTTTTGAAATGGTTTGTTTAGCTTTTGAAAAAATTAGAGGCTCTGATGTGATGGGGGCTATAGAAAATATTGAGGCAGAAAATGACTAACGAAAAAATGCGGGAAGAGTTTGAGAGGTGGTTAGTGACTAGCAAAGGGTACACTAGATCGAGCGTAGAGAATTTATGCCCTATTAGTGGTAAGTACTATAGCCCTTACGTGAGAAGGATGTGGGAGGCTTGGCAAGCATCCAGAGAAAATCTTGAAGTAGAGTTGCCTAGCGAATACTCTGGTATTTACAGTTTACGTGATGGTGGGTTTTATAAAGTTAAAGAAGTAAAACAAAAACTAACAGAACAGGGGTTTAAAGTGAAATGAAAAAGCTAGATGTAAGAGTATATAATCTTATAAACATATTACATGATAAAGAAATAATGGCTGAATTAACTAGAGAAAAACAAATGGAAGAATTAACTTGTGGTGAAAAATTAGTAGATATCAAATCAACTAAAGCAACTGAATTAGATGTGTACAAAGTAAAAAGACTTACCGCAGAACTAATTAATCATTTAGAAAATAAAAAATGAAATTAATTGAAAAATGTGAAAGAGAAACTAAAGACGTCAATTATTTTGGCATTGAATTAACGGTTGATGCTGATATTAATTTTTTAGCTACTGACGATGATGGTTGTGTTTTTGGCTATCTTCAGATGCCAAAATACGATTGTGTGGCTAAGGTGTGGGTGCCAAATAGAGGGCAACCCTGTCCAGTTGCAATAGTAGATTTAGATAATAAAGACGGTAAAAATACGTTGGTCGAGGTGTAAGAACACATGAAAACAGACTTTGGTGGCAGCCACACACCAAAAGAAATACGTGACAGATGGCAAACTCCCCTTTCACTCTTTTTAGCACTTGATTCAGAATTCGGATTTTATTTAGACGCTGCGGCAGCGCATAACAATGCGCTATGCAGCCATTATCTGACGGAAAAAAATGATGCTTTAAATTGTGACTGGATTAGCTACGGAGCGATATTTTGTAATCCGCCCTACTCAAAAATTTTGCCATGGGTAATAAAAGCAAATGAAGAGTGCAGAAAACAAATGCAGACGGTTGTTATGCTTCTGCCTGCTGATATATCGGTTAAATGGTTTTGTACAGCAAGAAAAACGGCTGATGAAGTCAGATTTATTGAAAATGGCCGGATTAACTTTATTCCTGCCGGCGAAAACAAAAAGAAAGATGGCAATACGAAAGGATCTGTTTTGTTTATCTGGAGACCCTTCATTAAACCTAGAAATATAACAAACTATGTCGATCGTGACGAATTAATGTCAATAGGAAACAAAATCATCAAACAAACAAAAATTGCGTGAGATTTGCGTGTAAATCAGAGGACATCCAATGAAAATAACATTAGCAGAATGGAATGCAAGGAGGGATAGGCCTAGAAGGATGGACACAGTAAGGGGATGGGTTAGAAATGGGCTAATCCAGCCCCCACCCGTTAAAGATGGCAGAGAGTATCTAGTAGACGAATTTGCCGTCAAAGTTAACAGCATTAATGAAACAGGTTCACCTAATTTGTTGCAGAGGATCGGACATGCCGCGCGTGAGAAGTCAAAAAAATCGGGATTTACCACCTAATTTATATGTCAGAAACGGTTACTATTCCTATCGCGACCCTCGCACTAGAAAAGAATATAGCCTAGGCAGAAAGAAAGCCTACGCAATCAACGAAGCAGTTAGCGCTAATCAACTATTACTTAATCACGAAGTCTCAAAGCCTTTAACTGAAAGAATAGAGGGACACGGATCGGTCTCTTTTTATGAGTTTTTGGATAGGTATGAGGAAATTCTATATTCCAGAGGTTTGAAAGAAAAAACAATGAAAGATTATAAACATAGGATTAGTGTTATAAGAAAAGAAATGATTGATGTACCAATTGAAAGTATAACAACTAAAAATATTGCTGATTTACTTCATCCCTTTATTAATAAAGGAAAGATAACAACAGCAAAATTAATGCGTGTATTTTTAAATGACTATTTTAAAGAGGCTATATCATTAGGTATATTAAAAATAAATCCAGTTACCCCAACAAAAATACCGAAAATAAAAATACAAAGAGCAAGACTATCTTTTAATGATTTTACAGCTATATTAAATTTAATTAATGATGAAAATCATTGGCTGACAAAATCAATGAAAATAGCTCTAGTAACAGGACAAAGAATATCTGATATTTCTAAATTAAAATGGGAAAATATTTATGATAATAAATTATGGATTATTCAACAAAAAACAGAATCCAAAATAGCAATTCCTTTAAATATTGAAATAGCAAATATTAAGTTATCAAAGTTATTAGAACTAAAAAACGAAAGATCAGAATATATTATTACAAATGGAGATAAAAAATTGTCAACAGATAAAATATCTAAGACATTTGCTAAGTTTAGAGATAAATCTGAGTTGAAATGGGAGGGAAATCCACCCTCTTTTCATGAAATTAGGAGTTTATCAGCTAGATTATATACTGAGACTATGGGAACAGATTTTGCCAAAAAACTACTTGGTCATAAGTCAATTGAAATGACAGAAAAATATCAAGATGAAAGAAATAACGGTTGGGTTGAGTTATAATTTATAGTGAATGAATAGTGAATTATAGTGATAATGCATTTCTATTATACTGATAATTAACGCTTAATTATAATGTCAACTAACCAAGCCTTAGATGCAATAATCTGGCTTGGTAAACAACTGAGTAAATCCATTACAATTGAACAATTAACTCACTCTTTAGGATTAGAATCTGAACATCTAACCGACTGGCAGTTACGAGAGTGTGCGGATTTTATGCAATTAAGAAGCAAAGTAAACTTTCTTACACCCTCTGAACTGGAGCAAATTCCGTTACCCGCATTAATTGAAATAGAAGGAATATGGTGGGTATTTACCAATATAACGCAACAAATCATTGAAGTAATAAATCCGTGTTCTGAGAAAACATTAACTTTTCCCCATCATAATAACCCAAATAGCCCAATCAAATTTAAAATATTGCTGGTGGCTGAAAAAAAATTAACTGCCAAAAAAATCAAGTTTGGATTAGATTGGTTTTCCCCTTCGGTTCTTAGACAAAATAAACAACTAAGAGATATTTTTATACTCGCCAGTGTAGTGCAAATATTTGCCCTTATTCATCCAATCCTTTTTCAACATCTCATTGATAAAGTCTTGGTGGGTCGTAGCCTAAATAGCTTACATGTTTTAGCATTTGCTATGGTGTCATTAGCAATAGCCGAACCTATTTATAGCTTTATTCGTAATAAAATTTTTAACCATACCTCTAGCCAAATTAATGCTGAATTATCTGGCCGCTTATATCGTCATTTATTAGGGCTACCACTCGATTATTTTAAACAACGACAAACAGGACAAATTATTGCCCGGGTTCGTGAAATGGCTCAAATTCGGCAATTCCTCACTGGCTCAACTTTAATGTTGTTTATCGATCTCGTTTTTGTCACCTTATTTATTGCTGTGTTGTTCAATTACAGTGCACTGCTCGCTGGTATCGTCGTTGGTTCATTGGTTATCTATTTTATCTTTTGGTTATTAATTGGCCCCATTATCCGTAAACGGGTAGAAAAAGAGTATGAAGCTCAAGCCGAAAATACCACTTTTCTTACTGAATCAATCACTGGTATTGAAACCATTAAAACAACTGCCACAGAGAATAGGTTTTTACAACGCTGGCAGAAAATTTTAAGTCACCAATTACAAAAAAGCTTTCAGGTGCAAAAAAGTAGTGTGATAGCCAGTCAAATCATAACACTGGTCAATAAAATAACTACCGCTATTTTATTATGGTTTGGTGTTAAAGCCGTCATGCAAGGCCAGCTTAGCCCTGGAGAATTAATTGCGTTTAATATGCTTAGTGCTCATGTAACCCAACCGATTCTCCGGCTGGCACAAGTATGGCAAGATTTTCAACATACCCTTATCGCGCTAAAACGTGTTGGTGATATTCTTGATGAACCTACCGAATTTGGCCAAACAGGGTTAACTAATACAGCATCTCTTGAGGGTAATATAGAATTTAATCACATCAGATTTCGTTATGCTAGTGATATGCCAGAAGTATTGCAAAACCTATCCTTGTCAATTAAAGCCGGACAATTTATTGGTATCACAGGCCCTTCAGGATCCGGAAAAAGTACCTTAACGAAACTATTACAACGACTTTATATTCCTCAGCAGGGTCAAATTACAATTGATGGTATGGATCTGGCTGTCACTGATCCCATGGCTTTACGTCTTAATATGAGTGTAGTACTGCAAGAAAGTATTCTGTTTGCAGGCTCAATAGCAGACAATATCCGCTTAAGCCAGCCGGCAACTTCTGACGAAGCCGTGACCCAGGCCGCGCAAATGGCAGGCGCACTCGATTTTATTCAACAACTTCCGCAGGGTTTCAATACCCAGTTAGCAGAGAGGGGGATGAATTTATCAGGTGGCCAACGGCAACGTATAGCGCTTGCCCGTGCCCTGTTAACACAACCACGCATTTTAATTCTTGATGAAGCCACTTCTGCGCTAGATTACGATTCAGAAGCCGCTATCATGAAAAATATGCATTATCTATCTGCTGGTCGAACAGTAATTAGTATTGCCCACCGGCTTAATACCATCCGTCATGCTGATAAAATTTGTGTGATAAATGAAGGACAAGTCGTTGAATGCGATAGCCATGATAATCTACTCAGGTTAAATGGGTTTTATGCTCAACTCTGGTATCAGCAAATAGGATCAAAGGCAAAAATTAACGCTTAAACATGACATAAGTTGCCAGTAAGCTCTCATTTATCTGTTTTACTGGCTATGTCTAATTTCACTTGCTCACTAATAGGCTGCTTTATCAATAGGATATATTTTATCTGATAGTAGCGATAGTTATCTTGCTAGGGTATGATTGTTTTAAGTAACTAGCAAATTTCCATCAACATTTAAATTTATGGCAAAAGAGCAGACTGATCGCACAACCCGGGATCTATTCGCCGATGAACTTAGGCCTGGGCGTCCGAAAACTAATCCCTTATCTCGACATGAACAATTAAAAATTAATAAACGTAATCAATTAAAACGTGATAAAAGTAAAGGCTTACGTCGTGTCGAATTAAAAATCAATGAGCGGGCTGTTGCGGCATTAAATATGCTAGCCCAAGAACAAAAAATAAGCCGTAGTGAACTAATAGAACAAATATTACTGACACAATTAGCAAAGAAAAACCGATGAATTGCAGTTTTACTGGTTTATTTTGTCTAAAACACACAAAATTGACAGAATTATGCAGTTATTTTCGTCAAAATAATGGTCATTTAATTATTTATTAATCAACTGTTATTATCTTTCCTATTACTACTATTAGTAACAATAAGATAACTAAACAACGCAAATTAAAATTAAGAGGTTTATTTACTTTATGGCAATCATAGGTATCTTCTTCGGCAGTGATACTGGCAATACAGAAAATATTGCCAAAATGATCCAAGAAAAGCTTGGCGGCGCTGATATTGCTGAAATTCATGATATTGCTAAAAGCAGTAAAGAGGATATTGAAGCATTTGATATTTTACTATTCGGTATTCCTACCTGGTATTATGGTGAAGCACAGTGTGATTGGGACGATTTCTTTCCGACATTGGAAGAAATTGATTTTGAAGGTAAGCTGGTCGCTATTTTTGGTTGTGGCGATCAAGAGGATTATGCGGAATATTTTTGTGATGCAATGGGAACTGTGAAAGAGATTATTGAACCTAACGGTGCTAGCATTATTGGTCACTGGCCAACCGAAGGTTACCACTTCGAAGCATCAAAAGGACTCGCTGATGACACTCATTTTATTGGTCTTGCCATTGATGAAGACCGGCAACCGGAACTAACCGATGAGCGGGTGAAAAATTGGGTAAAACAAATATCCGACGAGCTAGAATTGCCAGCCATCATCCATAGATAGATGCCAATTTTTTTTGTACATGATAATTCCTGCAAATTGTGTAATGATATTAAGACATATATAATTGTAAAATTAGTTTGAAAGAAACAGTATGCTACTGTTAACAATGTTTTGATATTATTGAATTCACTACTAATGCAACAAGGTAGGATCCGCATGACCGACAACAATAAAGCATTGAAGAATGCAGGGCTTAAAGTAACACTTCCACGTTTGAAAATTTTAGAGGTATTACAAGAGCCAGAGTGCCATCACGTCAGTGCGGAAGATCTCTATAAAAAACTCATTGATATGGGGGAAGAGATTGGCCTCGCAACGGTTTATCGTGTTCTAAACCAATTTGATGAAGCGGGTATTGTTACTCGCCATAACTTTGAAGGCGGTAAATCAGTTTTTGAGCTGACACAACAACATCACCACGATCACTTAATTTGCCTAGATTGTGGTAAAGTTATTGAATTTAGTGATGAATCGATTGAAACAAGACAAAAAAACATCGCCGAACGTCATGGTATTAAACTCTCTAATCACAGTCTCTATCTCTATGGACATTGCTCCAAAAAAGACCATTGTGATGAAAACGACTTGGGGCACCCAGCCCGCAATAGTAAAGAAGAAAAATAACCCTGCCTATCACTGTTTTTGTTATTAATCAATTGAAAATAAAAGGAGAATAGCAAGCGTATTTCTCCTTTTATTTAACCGTAATATTTTACTTTATTGTTCAACCTAAAAATTAGCCCAGATTTTAACAATTTTTTCATTTTACCTTGCAAACAATGAGATATCAGTTGAAAAGTATTATGCCTAACACTGTTACAGCTTATTCAGCTACAAATAATCGCTCATGTATAATATCCTTAAGTATGATACAACAAATAATATATGCTTGGCCTATTGTAGGCTATAGCGCTAACATCTTGCTTGACATGCAGCTTACCCTTGCGGTTCAATTCCCCGCTTACGTAACTCCTTCCTTAAGATACGCTTGATCCACATCGCTAAAGAAGTATCACCATCTTTTTTGGCCTGCTCTTCGAGCTGCTCACGAAATTTCTCCGTAAGACGCATTTGATATTGTGGCGAACGTTTTTCTTTTGGTATTGACATTGGTAATTACCAGATATTATGATGTTTAGATGGTAACCATTATTGTAATGATACAGTCACCATAAAACAACGAAGCCCGCAGGTGCTACCAACACCTACGAGCCTCTCACCACAACATTAACAGGGCTAATGCTATGGCTAGTACCAATAGTATCACAAACACATATCTAAAGCGCTATACATTCCTTCACTATCATACCCATAAGATGGGCTCGAAAAGCCAGTTATTACGTTTGATTTTCATATTGGCGAGAGAAAAAGTGCAAGCCCACGCGATATTGACCACGTTTCCATTATTACTTATCTGTCGTCAATCATTGGGGGTGCACAATGCTGTCTGATAGCAATATTCTTTTTTCCGAATGAGCTAATGTGCTTCGCAAGCTAGATATCTCACATTTGAGTACCGATAATATCCTACAGTTAGCAAACAGCAGCGAAGAGTGTTGCGCTGGATTATGCCATAATTTACATTTTTTGGCGAAAACCTTGCTTTCTTTGGCAGATAATAAAGTATCAGAGTTCTCTCTGGAAAGCCTATGTCAATTAGGTCATGGATTGTCAGCTATTGCTATTTTGCTACCTGCTTTAATGCAACTACAAAAATCTGCTGAACAACAAATTAGCAATATTCCCGAGGATTAATATTAATCGTCGCTTCCATTTTGATTATCAATGGAAGCGTTAATAACGTTTATTTCTCTTTTACGATCCTGCGCGCACGGCTTGAAAGTGTATTCATTACATCAAAGAAATATTTTAACACTTATCAAAATAGGGTCAAAAAGTGGTAGCAACTAGGTTGTCAAACTGCTTGCTGATACAAAGTACGAATATGCGCTACATATCTGCTATGTGCGGCTAAGGCGCTATCTTTTTTCTCCGCTATCTGCGGAATAATATTAACGCTACCAATATGATCAACGGCAAAAAATTTATCCAACTTTGGCACAATATCACCATCAACATAGTAGTGATTAATATTACCCTTAACTTTTTTTAAGTTGGCTAAATTGCTATATTGCGCTAACAAGTCGTTCTGTAAACCTAAGCCAAGTTGAGCGCTGCTAAAACATTCTGCTCGAATAGCCTTTTCTGTAGTAGATACTTTTAGCGCAGAATAAGCCGCTAAGCCTCCGCCTAATGAATGACCGCTGGTTGAAAGACTATATTTCTGCCATTTCTCCTGTTGCATAAGTAGTTGCAAATTGTGCAGTAGCTGGCTAGCTTGCTTATAGCAAGCAGGAATGTCACCAAACACATTATTAATATTCGCATTGCATTGATTAATAAAAGTTCTCGGATTCTTCATATAACGCGGCGCTCCACCACTTACCGCTTCACCACTGGTGGTACCACCAAAAACCAAGCGAATTTCCTGCCTAATCTTATTGTGAAAAATATAAGCAACTAATCCGGTTTTACTATCGTTTAATAAACCATGCTGCGGATACAGTTTTATATTGGTCTTTTTAGATAGGAAGCTGGCCAATTCACGATCGATCCCCCATTGGGTGGATTCTAATGTGGCAAGGTTACGGTTGTACACAAAATCAGCTAATAACGCATCATGATAATGTTGCTTGATGCTGGCTTTATCTAACAGGAGACTTAATTTTTGGCAAGTATGCAACTCATTTAGCGACGTTTTTTGTTGTAATATCTCAACATTACTATTATGGATAGTCTTTAATAGAGAGAGCAAATTGTCCTTAGGGGATATTAGCTGCGACTCCTTAGGCAAAAACACATTTTTTACTAAATAGTTTGAATTGATTAAGTTTGGCATGGCATAACATCCTTATTAATAGCCAATGGGTCAGTTTAATAATTATATTTGCCAAAGAGTGGTTATCTTGTTTTAACCAACTAGAAATCTATGACTAAAAGCCATATTTTTCTGTTTAAAAAAATATACTATCCAAACAAACTCTCTCTTCTTTTTAATAAAAAAAGCATGGTTATCAACCACGCTTTTTATAGTCATTATCAATGATATAATTTCTTAGCTGGCGATTTTTGCCCAACTATCTCTTAACCCTACCGTGCGATTAAATACCAACTGTTCAGCAGTATGATCATGGCTATCGGCACAAAAATAGCCCTCGCGTTCAAACTGATAAGCTTTTCCAGCTTGCGCGGTAATTAAACTTGGCTCAACAAACCCATGCCGAATCACTAAAGAATCTGGATTAATAGCGGCTAAAAAGTCCTCTTCTGCGGCCGGATTAGGCACCGTAAATAAGCGATCATACAACCTGATTTCTGCTGGCAGCGCATGTAATGCACTTACCCAATGGATAACCCCTTTGACTTTACGCCCGTCGGCAGGATCTTTATTTAATGTATCAACATCATAAGTACAATAAATCGTGGTAATATTACCTGCTGCATCTTTATCAACCCGATTAGCCTGTATAATATAAGCATTACGTAAACGCACCTCTTTACCTAAAACTAAGCGCTTATATTGTCGATTAGCTTCTTCACGAAAATCAGCCCGATCGATATAAAGCTCTCGACTAAATGGTACTTGACGGGTGCCCATCTCAGGTTTATTCGGGTGATTATACATTGTCAGCATTTGCTCATCAGCGGACATATTTTCAATCACTAACTTTATCGGATCTAATACCGCCATGGCTCGTGGTGCATTTTCATTTAGATCATCACGAATGCAAGACTCCAATGCTGCCATTTCAACCGTATTATCTTGCTTGGTAACGCCAATACGCCGACAAAACTCACGAATTGATGCAGCCGTATAGCCACGACGACGTAAACCTGAAATAGTTGGCATTCTAGGATCATCCCAGCTTTCAACCCTATTTTCTGCCACTAACTGATTTAGTTTACGTTTTGACATCACCGTATAGGCAAGATTTAGACGTGAAAACTCATACTGTCTTGGATGACAATCAATAGTAATATTATCTAATACCCAATCATATAAGCGGCGATTATCCTGAAATTCCAGGGTACAAAGTGAGTGAGTAATCCCCTCTAATGCGTCCGAAATACAATGGGTAAAATCATACATTGGATAAATACACCATTTATTACCTGATTGGTGGTGCTCGGCATATTTTATTCGATATAACACCGGATCACGCATAACGATAAAAGGAGATGACATATCAATTTTAGCGCGCAGACAGGCCTTACCCTCTTCAAATCCGCCCGCTCGCATCTTGTCAAAGAGCTGCAAATTTTGCTTAATACTGCGATCACGATATGGACTATTTTTACCCGGCTGCTTTAAAGTTCCTCGATATTCTCGAATAGCATCAGGACTTAATTCATCAACATACGCTAAGCCTTTTTTAATCAGCTCAATAGCATATTGATAAAGGTCATCAAAATAATCTGACGAATATTTAACGTTACCACTCCAATTAAAGCCTAGCCATTTCACATCTTCTTGAATAGAGTTAACATATTCAACATCTTCTTTAACTGGATTAGTATCATCAAAACGCAAATTGCATTGACCCTGATAATCCTTAGCAATACCAAAATTCAGACAGATTGATTTCGCATGACCAATATGTAAATAACCATTTGGCTCAGGTGGAAAACGGGTATATACATGAGTATGTTTACCTGTAGCCAAATCTTCATCAATAATCTGGCGAATGAAATTTGTTGGGCGAGTATCTGCCTCATTCATTGTCATAGTTCCTCAATGCAAAAGCATGTTAATAACGCTTTTATCATCTACGATATCCGAATTAGAAACAACCGTTTATTAACACATATTATTAAGCTTTATTGAATTAATAAAAAGCGCATAAAGGAAAAACGGGAGGTTCATAACCCTTCCCGTTTTTATCCATTATTAATTCTACGGTTATTATATCAAATCATAATAATAAAACACATTACTTCAATATATCATAAATTGGCGTTATTCCCGCGATTACTTCACCCGTTGCCACTATTGTCAATCCCTGATAATCATCAATATTACTGATAATAATTGGACTTATCATTGATTTAGCATGCTGCTCTAAGTAAGGTAGATCTAGTTTCAGGATAGGCTGACCTACCTTTACGTCACTATTTTCTACAACTAAACGCTCGCATCCTTGCCCCTTTAATGCCACAGTATCAATACCCATGTGAACGATCACTTCAACACCTTCATTAGTCTCAATACAGAAGGCATGATTGGTAGCAAAAATTTTTACAATCTTGCCCGCTACAGGCGCTAACACCTCACCATTGGTTGGCTTGATCGCTAAACCATCACCGACAATACGGCTAGCAAAAGCTTCATCAGGAACTTCATCAAGGGAATAAATTTCACCACTAACTGGCGCAACCAGCGTTAAAATCGTTTGCCCTATAGGTTTATTTTTTGCTTTTACTGCTAATTGTCGATTATCTTTCTCAACAAAATTTGATGGTGCAACAACCTCTCTTGCAGCAATCCTTTTCATTGCTTCTGCTATCATTTCTGCGCGCGTTCCAACAATAATTTGCACATTGTGTTTATTTAAACGAATAATGCCTGATGCACCCAATTTTTTTACCAAATCATCATTAACAATATCACCGGTTTTAACGCCTAGACGTAAACGAGTAATACAAGCATCGATTACTGTTAAATTATCTGTTCCACCCGCCGCCGCAAGATATTGGTATGCTTCATGGGTAATATCTTTATCACTGATCGTGATATCTTTGTCATAATCATCAACTTCTTGCTCCCCGTTTGTCATTTCACGACCAAGAGTCATTAAATTGAATTTATTAATCACGAAACGAAATATGACATAATACAAACAAAAGAAAATTAAACCTTGGAAAATCAACATATACCAATGCACTGCTAATGGATTATGACTCTGCAGTAACATATCAACTAAACCCGCACTAAAGCCAAAACCCGAGATCCAGTGCATTGCTGCGGCAATATAAACAGAAAATCCAGTTAATAGCGCATGAATGACATAAAGAATCGGCGCAACAAACATGAATGAGAATTCGAGTGGCTCAGTAATGCCAGTAAAAAAGGCGGCGAAAGCACCTGCCATCATGATACCCGCTACTTTTGCTTTATTTTCCGGGCGGGCACAGTGATAAATGGCCAATGCCGCACCTGGTAAACCAAACATCATAATGGGGAAAAATCCAGCTTGATAACGCCCAGTAATCCCTTTTTCGGCCATACCTGCTGCCAACGATTTAGCTCCCGCCAAAAAGTTGGGAATATCATTAATACCCGCCACATCAAACCAAAATACTGAATTTAATGCATGATGTAATCCAACTGGGATCAACAGACGATTAAAAAAAGCATAAATACCGGCGCCTAATGAACCCAAATCTTTAATATTTTCACCAAACACCACTAATACATTATAAATGAATGGCCAAACATACATCAGAACGAAGGACACCAGGATCATCAAAAAAGAAGTCAATATAGGTACTAAACGGCGGCCACTAAAGAACGACAAAGCTTTTGGTAACTCAACACCACTATAGCGATTATAAAGTTCCGCAGCCAATACACCGACCAATATCCCGATAAACTGATTATTAATTTTGCTAAATGCCGCTGGGACCTGCTCACTAGCAACGCCCATGATCATCGAAAAAGCAGTCGGAGAACATAGGGTGGTTACCACTAAAAAACCAACAAAACCGGTTAATGCCGCAGAACCATCTTTATCTTTCGACAAACCATAAGCAACACCAATTGCAAACAGGGTTGACATATTATCTATAATTGCCGCACCTGATTTGAACAATAAAGCGGCAATGGTACTATTAGCCCCCAAGCCGTTAGGATCAATCCAATAACCAATCCCCATTAAAATCGCAGCGGCAGGTAACACAGCAACAGGTACCATAAGAGCACGACCTATTCGCTGCAAATAACTTAACACATTCACTCTGTTTTCCCCTTGAATAACCTCATTGCTGAGTTCTTATGGCTAAATATTATAAATATTCAATTTTTTGCATATATTATCATTAAGTCACTTAGACCTAATTATTTTGCATCACAAATTAAATCAGCTAAAGTTGTGATAAAAGTCTAAATGTCACTCTGTTATTTGATTAAAATAGTGGCTAAACAAAAAATCTTTTTTTTTTGTGAAAAATATCTTATTTTACTAGATTTCAGACGTTAACAAATAGACAATCTTTGCGTTATAAAAACTGAATTAATAGCAAAGAATAATATAAAATCATTAAAATATAGCTGATATGCAGCAAAATTAAGTGAGGTAAAAAAATAATGAGGCTTATTCCTCTAACAACTGCAAAAGATGTTGGTATTTTTTCCGCTAATTATATTGCAAATAAAATTAATCAATTCAATCCAACGGCTGCACATCCATTTATATTAGGACTGCCCACAGGCGGAACACCACTCGCTACTTATCATGAGCTGATTAATCTTTTTAAGGCGGGTAAAGTTAGTTTTAAAAATGTGGTTACTTTTAATATGGATGAATATGTCGGGATCCCGCAAGATCATCCCCAAAGCTATTATACTTTCATGTATGAAAATTTCTTTAACCATATCGATATCACGAAAAATAATATTAATTTACTTGATGGTAATGCAAAAGATATTGATGCTGAATGTAAACGTTACGAAGATAAAATCAAGTCTTATGGTAAAATACATCTATTTATGGGGGGTGTTGGTAGTGATGGCCATATTGCCTTCAACGAACCCGCTTCATCGCTATCTTCTCGAACCCGGATCAAAACGCTAACACCAGAAACCAGACAGGCAAATTCCCGTTTTTTTGACAACAATATTGATCTAGTGCCTAAATATGCCGTCACGGTTGGTGTAGGAACTTTACTTGATGCTGAAGAAATTTTAGTCCTAGCAACCGGTGCCAATAAAGCATTAGCTGTTGAAGCTGCGGTAGAAGGCTCGATTAACCATATGTGGACGATTAGCTGCCTACAAATGCATGCAAAATCAGCGCTGGTTTGTGATGAACCAGCAACCCTTGAGCTAAAAGTAAAAACTTTAAAATATTTCCGTCAATTAGAATCTGACATTATAAATCAATTTGCTAGTTAAATTAAGATAGTAAAATTTAATACTATCGACTAAAAATAGGCTAATAACTCGATAGATTATCCTATTTTTTGTCCATAACAAAAGAGTAAAACATCATGTATGCATTAACCAACTGCATTATTTACACAGGTTATGAAAAACTGGACAATCATGCAGTTATTATTGAAAAAGAACAAATAAAACACGTTTGTCCAATAGCAGAATTACCTCAGGATATTGAAATTCATGATCTACAAAATGCCATTCTAGCGCCAGGATTTATTGATCTACAAGTTAATGGCTGCGGTGGTGTACAGTTCAATGATAATCTAGCAGATATCTCAATTAAGACGCTGGAAATTATGCAAAAAGCCAATGAACGACATGGTTGTACCAGCTTCCTACCTACATTGATCACCAGCCCTGATTCGTTGATTAAAACAGCAATAGAAACGATGCGTGACTATCTGGCCAAATATAAAAACCAGGCATTAGGGCTACATATTGAAGGACCTTACATTAACCCAGTCAAAAAAGGTACACATAATGCCGAATATATTCGTAAGCCTTCGGCCGAAATGATCAACTATTTATGTCAAAATGCTGATGTGATCACTAAAATTACTTTAGCACCAGAAATCGTTGCCGAAAAATATATTCACCAATTAGTTGAAGCAGGTATTGTTGTTTCAGCCGGTCATTCCAATGCAACTTACGAAGAGGCACAGAATGGTTTCAAGGCCGGTATTCAATTCTCAACTCATCTTTTCAATGCTATGCCTGCTATTTCAGGTCGAGCTCCTGGATTAGTTGGCGCTATTTATAATACGCCTAATGTATATGCAGGAATTATTGCCGATGGATTACATGTTCACTGGGCTAATATTCGTGATAGTAAACAATTAAAAGGCGATAAATTAATTTTAGTAACAGATGCTACCGCACCTGCTGGACTTGATCCTAATGGCAATGAAATGGATTATTTTACCTTTGCAGGTAAAACCATATATTATCGTGATGGATTATGTGTTGATAAAAATGGTACATTAAGCGGTTCATCGTTAACGATGTTAAATGCTGTGAAAAATAGTGTTGAACATGTAGGTATTGCATTAGATGAAGCGCTACGAATGGCCACACTTTATCCCGCTCGTGCTATTGGTGTCGACAAAAAACTTGGGAGCATAGAAAAAGATAAAGTTGCCAATCTTATGGTATTTAATCGCGACTTCATTATCCATAAAACCATTGTTAATGGCCGTGAAATCAAACTGTAACGAGCATATATACTGATGAGTCACAATTACATTTTGAAACAAATTGGTAATATTGATTTAGTTAAACAATTAAATAGTGCTGTAGTATATCGAATTATTGATCAAAATGGCCCTATTTCTCGAATTCAGATCTCAGAACAGAGCCAATTGGCGCCTGCCAGTGTAACCAAAATAACGCGCCAATTACTTGAGCGCGGTTTAATTAAAGAAGTCGCCCAACAAGCCTCCACTGGTGGTCGCCGACCCATTTCAATTATTTCTGAACATCACCTTTTTCATAGCATTGGCGTGAGATTGGGTCGTCGTGATTGTACATTAGCACTTTACGCCTTAAACGGCAAAATGCTCGCTGAAGCGCATTCACCATTACCCGAAACCGGCCAACAAGAAATAGAAAATCATTTAATTGCAGCTATTGAAAATTTCATTCAACAACATCAACGCCCTAATCGCGAGTTGATTGCTATTTCAGTTATTTTACCTGGTTTAGTCAATCCACAAGCAGGAATTGTCCATTATATGCCCCATATAAAAGTACATAACTGGCAGTTACTGCGTAATCTGAAAGAGCATTTCAAAATGACCTGTTTTATCGGTCACGACATTCGTAGTTTTGCACTGGCAGAACATTATTTCGGTGCAACACAAAATTGCGCCGATTCAATTTTTGTACGCATCCATCATGGCGCTGGAGCTGGTGTGATTATGGGAGGTGAAATTTTATTAAACAACCGTTACAACCTGGGTGAAGTCGGCCATATACAAATAGATCCATTAGGAGAACGGTGTCATTGCGGTAACTTTGGTTGTCTGGAAACAATTGCAGCTAATAGCGCTATTGAAAATAGAATTAGGCAACAACTTGAACAAAATTATCCAAGCCAATTAAAACCAAATAATTGTTCTATTAAAGCAATTTGCCAGGCAGCAAATAAAAACGATCCGTTAGCAATTGAAGTAATTAAACACGTAGGTCATCATCTTGGTAAAGCAATTGCCATTATTATTAACCTATTTAATCCGCAAAAAGTCGTCATTGCAGGAGAAATAACAGCAGCCGAAAAAGTTCTCCTACCCGCCATGCAAAACTGTATCAAAACCCAAGCACTAAAAGATTTTCGTAATGATCTACCGATTGTTACTTCACAACTGGTACATAATTCAGCGATTGGCGCTTTCGCCTTAACTAAACGTGCTATGTTAAATGGCGAACTTTTGCAACATTTGCTTGAATAGCAATAACGTTGTAATACATCGTTCGATGCTTTTTATTAGCGGGAATATAAAAAATTATGCTGCAAATAACACATTTTTCTTTTAATTAAAAAAATTTTTAATATACAACAGCAATTATTAATCGCTAAAAAGTAGCAGCATAGATACAATATTTTGCGCTAATTTGTTCATTTTCGCTCACTAATAAATAGCTCAATGACTATCACATTTTATCTCAATAAATTAATAAATGCGTTTGGTTGTTAATGAAAATTATCACCACCATTGAAGTAAAAAGCATCGCTTATTTGATTAGCAAAAATAGCTAACTCAATTAGTTTTTATATTTGACATATCAAGCTATTATTATTTGGCAATAACACCGTTATTTTTTGTCGATTTTATCGACAAAGTGATTACAACCCAAACAAACAGATATTTTTCTGCGGAAATCGTAAAAAAATCTGTTGACGATTCGGGGCGATATACGCATAATGCGCCCCGCAACGCCGATAAAGGTTGTGCAAAAAGATGGCTACGTAGCTCAGCTGGTTAGAGCACAGCACTCATAATGCTGGGGTCACAGGTTCGATTCCCGTCGTAGCCACCATAATTTGCGGGAGTGGCGAAATTGGTAGACGCACCAGATTTAGGTTCTGGCGCCGCAAGGTGTGCGAGTTCAAGTCTCGCCTCCCGCACCATTCTTTATAAAAATTGTTTATATCTTGTTGGGGTATCGCCAAGCGGTAAGGCACCAGGTTTTGATCCTGGCACACCCTGGTTCGAATCCAGGTACCCCAGCCACTTTATAGATGTTAGTTAGTTTATCGTTTATTCAGTTGGGGTATCGCCAAGCGGTAAGGCACCAGGTTTTGATCCTGGCATTCCCAGGTTCGAATCCTGGTACCCCAGCCATATTATAAATTTTAACTATTATATCAATTATCCCCGATTGGGGTATCGCCAAGCGGTAAGGCACCGGATTCTGATTCCGGCACTCCCAGGTTCGAATCCTGGTACCCCAGCCATTATTTTCAATCAATTATACAAATCAAAAATACCTAACAGAATTCAAAAAGAATAAGCTAGATGTAAAAAATAATTTTTTATTAACAATAATTTTACTAGCATAACTTCTAAAGGCTTAGTTAAACGTCGCTAAGGGTAAAAATCTCCAAAATAGAAGCACCTGAAAAGTTTTGATTAAAAATTACTTGTTAATTTATTCAAACAATGTGACCTATCATCGCAAAATGACTATCTATTACTTTTATTATTTATCGTGATAGTCCCTTAGGCTGGCAAAAAATTAGTATGTAGCGTTATAAATAGTTAGAGAAAAGAAGATAGATAATATTGAGACAATATGAGAATAACAGATAGATGGTAGATGGTAGATACCAAATTAACAACGCCGCTGAAAAACAGCGGCGATTTACTTCAAACGCATAAAATAAAAAATATCAAAATATAGCTATTAAGATCACTTTAATATGATAGAAATAGACAAAAACATATGCCAAGTTGGACTGCCAACACCAGTAAGGACGATAAACTTTATGAATAAAAACAAATAACTATATAGCAGTATAACACGTGACTCATAAAAGAATAACAAAAATGATGGTTTTTGGATCCATCTCACAATTTAATTAATTTTGACATTCTTCTCTATCTAAAGAACAAGGTGTCACGACACAGCAGTCAGAAAATAGCATAACAACCATCTTTATTTCATAAACCTAAAGCATATTTAAGTACCTTTTTCTTAACGCTACTTAGCTGTTGTACCACCATTAAGGCTAAATTTCGGCCAGCTTTTACCGTCGCTAACTGGGAACTAAATAGTGTATAGATAGCATCCATACCTGCCTGCATCAATTTATTATCTCGCATTCTATCCTGTTGATATATCACTAAAGTTTTTCGATCATAGTAAGGTAATAAATGCGCCTTGGCATCAATCAACACCTTTAATAGACTATCAACATCACGGTAACCGAGATTGACTCCCTGTCCGGCAAGTGGGTTGATGGTATGGGCAGCATCGCCAATCAACGCTAGCCCCTCGTCAACATAACGATTAGCGTGATGGCGGTTCAGTGGAAAACTACCTTTAGCAACAACTTGCAGTGAGCCAAGGCGAGCTGGAAAAGCTGAAATAATTTCTTGCTTCAGTTGCTCCAAAGACATAGCTTGCAGTTGTCTAATTCGGGCAGGTTTATCATACCAAACCAAACAGGCCCAATGATCAAATAAAGGCAAAAATGCTCGCGGGCCAGAAGGAAAAAATTGTTGCCAAGTAATATCCTGTTGTGGTTGTTCCATCTTAACCGTAATAAGCAGACATGATTGACCATATTGCCAACCATTACTACCAATTCCAGCCAAAGAACGCACCTGTGAATGAGCACCATCAGCAGCAATAATTAAATTTGCCAACACTTGCTGATTGTTATTTAAGGTAATTTTCCACTGTTGATGGTGACGCTGCATTGCGGCCAATTTAGCCGGACATAGCAAGGTAAGATTGGGATATTGAGAAAATTGTTGCCATAATGCCAATTGCAAAATACGGTTTTCAACCATATAACCCAGTTCAGGTAAACCCAGACTGCTTGCTTCAAACATTACATGTGTATTTTCCCCTTCCCATGTTTCTAATCTTCGATATGGGGCAACGCGCATATTTAAAACACTATTCCACACACCAAGTTGCTTGAGTAAATCCACGGAAGTACAACTCAGCGCTGAAACACGTAAATCAGGCTGCTCTAACGGATCGAAAGGTGCCGGTTTAGTATGTTCAAGTAACAGGATCCGCCAACCTTCTTTGGCTAATCCAATTGCCATGGCTGCGCCTATCATACCCGCACCAACGACTACAATGTCATAATTTTCATCTACTCTATTCATATCAACTTAGCTATCTATAGTCATCAATCTAATAGTAGGGCTAGTTTTTCTTAAGTCATTTACTAATAATCTATTCTACATACTGGTCAGCGATGCCCCAAACGAATACAATACATATCAAAATTTTCTAATTTAATACATAATGTTTTCAGTATGACAGATTTTGCTGCTGAAAACTTCGGATAGACAAAATGTTGACGAATAAAAAACTATACATTAAAACCTGGGGTTGCCAAATGAATGAATATGATTCATCGAAAATGGCTGACCTGCTCAACAGCACCCATGGATATCAATTAACAGAAATTGCCGAAGAAGCCGATATTCTACTACTAAATACCTGCTCAATTCGTGAAAAAGCGCAAGAAAAAGTATTTCATCAATTAGGGCGCTGGAAAAATCTAAAAGAGCTTAATCCTGATATTATTATTGGTGTTGGTGGTTGTGTCGCTTCACAGGAAGGGGATTTCATTCGTCAACGTGCTCCTAGTGTTGACATTATTTTCGGCCCACAAACTTTGCATCGTCTACCAGAGATGATCAATCAAGTTAAGGGGACGCGTAGTCCAATTGTCGACATCAGTTTTCCAGAAATTGAAAAATTTGATCGATTACCGGAACCACGAGCAGAAGGCCCTTCCGCTTATGTTTCCATTATGGAAGGCTGTAATAAATACTGCTCATTTTGTGTCGTGCCTTACACACGGGGTGAGGAGGTAAGCCGACCATGTGATGATGTGTTATTTGAAATCGCACAATTAGCCGCGCAAGGAGTACGTGAAATTCACTTATTGGGTCAAAATGTCAATGCCTATCGTGGAGCAACTTTTGACGGTGCCATTTGTTCATTTGCAGAATTATTGCGTCTGGTTGCCGCCATTGATGGCGTTGATCGCATCCGTTTTACCACCAGTCATCCGATTGAGTTTACCGACGATATTATTGCTGTCTATGAAGATACCCCTGAAGTTGTTAGCTTCTTGCATCTGCCGGTTCAAAGTGGCTCAGATCGTATTTTGACAATGATGAAAAGATCACATACGGCCCTTGAGTATAAAAGTATTATCCGTAAATTACGTAAAGCACGACCTGATATCCTCATCAGTTCAGATTTCATTGTTGGTTTTCCTGGTGAAACCGAAGATGATTTTCAAAAAACCATGCAACTTATTGCTGATGTTAATTTTGATATGAGTTTTAGTTTTATCTACTCACCACGCCCTGGTACGCCTGCCGCTGATTTGCCTGACGATGTGAGTGAAGATGAAAAAAAACAACGCCTCTATCTACTTCAGCAACGCATTAATCAACAAGCAATGAATTATAGCCGAACAATGTTGGGTAGCATTCAACGTATTCTGGTTGAAGGCCCTTCGCGTAAAAATATCATGGAACTTTCTGGCCGTGCCGAAAATAATCGGGTGGTAAACTTCGAAGGGACACAAAATATGATCGGAAAGTTTGTCGATGTCGAAATTGTCGATGTCTATGCCAATTCTTTGCGCGGTAAAGTAGTGAAAACTGAAGATAGCATGGCGTTAAGGAGCCAACAATCACCCGAATCGGTTATTGCTCGGACACGTAAAGAAGACGATCTTGGTGTAGCAAATTACCAACCTTAATATTAAATAGAGAGACTCAGTGACCCCAAAAGATAATCCACAAATTGCCACTAGCGAAATATTTTTAGAGCCGGCTGATAATCAACGGTTAATCAGCCTCTGTGGGCCGTTCGATGATAATATAAAGCAGCTGGAGCGCAGACTCGGTATTGAAATCAATCGTCGAAATAACCGTTTCAAATTGATTGGCAAACCACTTAATATCAACGCAGCTAGCAATATTTTACGCCGCCTATATGTTGATACAGCGCCTATACGTGGCATTATCCCTGATATTGTCCCTGAACAAATCCACCTATCTATCATGGAAAGTCAATTTGTTGAACAATCAGTTGAAAATGTTGGTAGTTACAACAAATTCATCAACATTAAAACCAAACGAGGCATTATCAAACCACGCACGTCGAATCAGGCGCAATATATTGCTAATATGCTTAGCCATGACATCACTTTCGGCATTGGTCCTGCCGGAACAGGTAAAACCTATCTCGCCGTTGCAGCTGCTGTTGATGCTTTAGAACGTCAAGAAATACGTCGTATTCTACTTACTCGCCCCGCTGTTGAGGCCGGCGAAAAACTTGGTTTTCTACCAGGTGATCTCAGTCAGAAAGTTGATCCTTATTTACGGCCTCTTTATGATGCCTTATTTGAAATGCTTGGTTTTGAAAAAGTAGAAAAATTGATTGAGCGCAATGTGATTGAAGTAGCACCATTAGCCTATATGCGAGGTCGTACTCTGAATGATGCTTTTATCATTTTGGATGAAAGCCAGAATACCACGATTGAACAGATGAAAATGTTTCTGACCCGCATTGGGTTTAACTCTAAAACCGTAATCACTGGAGATGTAACCCAAATTGATCTGCCACGCGGTCATAAATCAGGTTTACGCCATGCAATTGAAGTACTTTCTGAAGTTAAAGAACTTAGCTTTAATTTCTTTCATAGTGATGATGTAGTACGTCATCCTATAGTAGCAAAAGTGGTTATTGCCTACGAAAATTGGGAAGCAAAAGAACAAGAACGCAAACAGTTACTTCGTCAACAAAAAGAGCCTTCAGGCGCTCTATAAAAAGGGAGATATTAGCTTGCAATCAGTTATTCTTGATCTCCAGCTGGCCTGTAGCGATCATCATGGCTTACCCGATGAAACGACATTCCAACATTGGCTTGAGGCTTTTCTGCCACAATTTCAAGCTGAAAGTGAAGTTACAATTCGTATTGTCGATATCGCAGAAAGCCAATATTTAAATCTGACTTATCGAGGCAAAGATAAGCCAACAAATGTGCTATCCTTTCCATTTGAGGCATTAGACAATATTACATTACCCTTACTCGGCGATCTGGTTATTTGTCGTCAAATAGTTGAAAAAGAAGCTATTGAACAACACAAAACCTTAGATGCTCACTGGGCGCATATGGTAATACATGGTTGTCTTCATCTACTAGGCTATGATCATCAAAATGACTTTGAAGCAGAAGAAATGGAGACAATAGAAACTGAAATTATGCAAAAATTAGGTTATCCTGATCCCTATCAGCATGAAAAAGCTTAATCATAATGCTACTTTTATGCTAAACAATGTATGATACGATTAACTACCTAGAGAAATATTAATAAAACGCCATGAGCGACGACCATCCTACAAACAATGACAATCATCACTCGAAAAAGAGTTTTTTCGGGCGCCTAAATCAATTATTTCACGGTGAACCCAAAAATCGTGATGACTTAGTTGAACTAATTCGTGATTCAGAGCAAAAAGATGTTATTGATCCTGATACCAGAGAAATGCTTGAAGGTGTCATGAATATTTCTGACGAACGTGTTCGGGATATCATGATCCCACGCTCGCAGATAGTAACCTTAAAACGAAATCAATCGTTAGATGAATGCCTTGATGTAATTATCGACTCAGCACATTCTCGTTTTCCAGTAATTAGTGAAGATAAAGATCATATTGAAGGTCTATTAATGGCGAAAGATTTACTGCCATTTATGCGTACTGATGCTGAACCTTTCAATATCGATAAAGTATTACGTCCTGCTGTTGTTGTACCTGAAAGTAAACGTGTTGATCTATTATTAAAAGAGTTCCGTTCACAACGTTATCACATGGCAATTGTCATCGATGAATTTGGTGGCGTTTCCGGCTTAGTTACCATCGAAGATATTCTTGAATTAATTGTTGGTGAGATTGAAGACGAATATGATGATGAAGATGACATTGATATTCGCCAACTAAGTAAACATGCTTACTCTGTTCGTGCGTTAACCCAAATTGATGATTTCAACAAAGCATTTGGCACGCGTTTTAACGATGAAGAAGTTGATACCATTGGTGGTTTGGTGATGCAAGCATTCGGCCATTTGCCTGCCCGAGGTGAAATCATCACAATTGATGGTTATATCTTTAAAATTACCATGGCTGATAGCCGCAAAATCATTCAAGTTCAGGTAAAAATTCCTGATCAAGCACCTATCCCAAATCTTGTAGAAGAATAGCATTAATGAAAAAAATGCCACTCTATCAGCGTCAGTGGTTACGAGCCTTAATCGCGTTAATTTTCGGGCTCTGCGGAACACTGGCATTTTCACCTTTTGATTTTTGGTTAGCCGCTCTTTTTTCTCTTTTTGGCTTACAACTGTTAATTGTTAATCGTTCAAGCAAACAAGCTGGTTTGATAGCATTTTGTTGGGGTATTGGTTTATTTGGCAGTGGTATTAACTGGGTTTATGTGAGTATTGCCGAGTTTGGCGGTATGCCATTGCTGGTTAATGTCTTTTTAGTCATCTTACTGGCAGCTTATTTATCATTCTATCCCGCGCTATTTGCTTATCTACTCAATCGATTCTTTCCAAACCTTAATATTGCACGCTTTATTTTTGCCGCGCCAGCAATATGGCAAATAACTGAATATTTACGTGGCTGGATATTAACTGGTTTTCCTTGGTTGCAATTTGGTTATAGTCAAATCGATGGGCCACTCAAAGGCATTGCACCGATATTTGGCGTTGAGATGATAACTTTGCTAATGCTGATTATTAGTAGTTGTTTGGTTTTTGCTTGCGTAAAACGCCGAGTTATTCCGCTAATCACGGCCGTGATCTTATTATTTTTACCGTTAGTAATTAAAAATTATCACTGGTTTACACCGGATGCAGAAAAAAAATCACAAATTGTTTTAGTTCAAGGTAACATTCCGCAAAGCTTAAAATGGCAACCAGGATTTCTCGAACAAACCATTAGCACCTACCTTGATCTCTCCAGACCTTATTTTGGCAACGCTAATATCATTATTTGGCCCGAATCGGCTATACCCTCGATCGAATTAGATAATAACATTTGGCTAACCTCATTAGATAAACTACTACGCTTACAAAATACTCGCTTAATTACTGGCATTGTTGATGCCAAACCAAGCAAACAAGGCGTAAGTGATTTTTTTAATAGTATTATTGTGCTGGGAGAAAATAAACCTTATCAATATCCAACCAGTAACCGTTATCAAAAACACCACCTAGTGCCTTTTGGTGAATTTGTGCCATTAGAAAATATTCTTCGACCCATTGCCCCTTTATTCAATTTACCAATGTCAGGTTTTAGTCGTGGTAATTATGAGCAACAGCAATTAACTGCTGGCAATATTCATTTAACTGCCGCTATCTGCTATGAAATTATTTTAGGTAGCCAAGTTAGGGATAACTTTAAATCAAATACCGATTTTCTATTAACAGTTTCAAATGATGCCTGGTTTGGCCATTCTATCGGCCCATGGCAACACTTTCAAATGGCGCGCATGCGTGCGCTTGAGCTTGGCCGACCACTATTGCGAGCCACTAATAACGGTGTTACGGCAGTGATCACAGCCGATGGAGATATTCAGGCAGAACTTCCTCAATTTACTCGCTCAGTATTAAATACCGAGGTAACACCAACATCGGGTCTTACACCTTATGCACGTTGGAGTAACTGGCCTATGTGGGCCTTGGTGACTCTATTTCTTATATGGGCATGCTTTATTAAGCGAAAAGAAGATTAACTAATTTAGCATATATTAATTATCATCATGGATTAAACCACCGATGATACGGTTTTATCTTGCTTATTAATATTTATCATTAAATTAATGTTCTCTTTTATTATAATAATTTATTATTTGTTGAAAAATTTGATTTTTTATTGGTTTATTTAGATTTATGCTGGTCAGTTATCTGAAAAAGGACTATTAATGATTTCTTTAAAAAATGTTTCTAAATGGTATGGACAGTTTCAGGTGCTTTCTGATTGTTCGATGGATGTCAAAAAGGGGGAAGTTGTCGTTATCTGTGGCCCCTCTGGTTCAGGTAAATCAACATTAATAAAAACCATTAATGGTTTAGAGCCAATTCAAAGTGGTGAAATATATATTGATAATATTCATGTTAATGACAAAAAGACCGATTTAGCTAAATTGCGGTCAAAAGTAGGTATGGTATTTCAACATTTTGAACTCTTTCCTCATCTATCAATTATTGAGAATTTAACACTAGCACAAATAAAAGTCTTAAACAGAGATAAAAAAACCGCTGAAAGCACTGCCTTAAAATTATTAGAGCGAGTTGGATTAGCTAACCACACCAATAAATTTCCAGCCCAATTATCAGGTGGGCAACAGCAGCGTGTTGCCATTACTAGAGCACTCTGTATGGATCCCATTGCGATGCTATTTGACGAACCAACCTCCGCATTAGATCCCGAAATGATCAACGAAGTACTTGATGTGATGATAAAGCTTGCTAAAGAAGGAATGACCATGATAGTCGTTACTCACGAAATGGGATTCGCTAAAAAAGTTGCTCATCGAATGATTTTTATGAACGAAGGAAAAATAATTGAGGATAGCAATAAAGACGATTTCTTTACTGCGCCGAAATCAGAACGCGCTAAAGAATTTCTTGCTAAGATCATACATTAATCCAACTATCCGTAATTGGGTGACCAAAACCGTCGCCCAATCAGCTAAATAATAATATTAAAATAGAGTCTAATTCCGGCTAGACGGATAATCTAAAATACTACTCTTTGAAACTAAACAACTTTTGCATATATAAATTTAATTTTGCCTGTCCATTAAATATTCATCAATAGTTGTTGTTAGGGCCAATTATCCGCTATTCTATGCAGATCTAAAATTCACAGTTTTATTCGCGGCCAATGCCGCATTTTCGCCATAGGAACAACGGTGTCATGCAAGAACAATATCGACCAGAAGAGATAGAACAATACGTACAACGTCATTGGGAAGAAAAACAAACATTTAAAGTAATAGAAGATAATAACAAAGAAAAATACTATTGCCTGTCAATGTTACCTTACCCATCTGGTCAACTACATATGGGGCATGTTCGCAACTATACTATTGGTGATGTTATCTCACGTTATCAACGCATGCTAGGCAAAAATGTTCTGCAACCTATCGGCTGGGATGCTTTTGGTTTACCAGCAGAAGGAGCTGCGGTAAAAAATAATACTGCGCCAGCACCATGGACTTATGCCAATATTGAGTACATGAAAAATCAATTAAAAATGCTCGGATTTGGTTATGACTGGAGTCGAGAAGTCACAACTTGTACCCCGGAGTATTATCGTTGGGAGCAATGGTTTTTTACAAAGCTTTATGAGAAAGGTTTGGTTTATAAGAAAACCTCCGCTGTTAACTGGTGTCCAAATGATTTAACGGTCTTAGCTAACGAGCAAGTTATTGATGGTTGCTGCTGGCGTTGCGATACCCCTGTCGAGCGTAAAGAAATTCCTCAATGGTTCATAAAAATTACCGCATATGCTGAAGAGCTTCTCAATGATTTAGATAAACTCGATGGCTGGCCAGAACAAGTTAAAACCATGCAACGTAACTGGATCGGCCGCTCAGAAGGGGTTGAAATTACCTTTGCTCTGGCAGACAAGGATGAAAAACTAACTGTTTATACTACTCGGCCTGATACTTTTATGGGAGTGACTTATCTCGCTATTGCAGCTACTCATCCGCTAGCAAAAGACGCGGCAGAAGAAAATGCTAAACTTAGCGCTTTTATTGATGAATGTCGCAATACCAAAGTTGCTGAAGCAGAAATGGCAACCATGGAGAAAAAAGGTATCGCCACCAATTTGTTCGCAATTCACCCACTAACTAATGAAAAAATTCCGATCTGGATAGCCAATTTTGTGTTAATGGAATATGGTACAGGGGCAGTAATGGCGGTTCCAGGACATGATCAACGTGACTGGGAATTTGCAACCAAATATCATTTACCGATTAAAGCAGTTATTGCTGATAATGAAGGCCAGATCCCTGATCTAAAAACGGGTCCGCTGACTGAAAAAAATGCACTAATCAATTCAGGTGAATTTAGTGGTATGGATAACCAAACAGGCGGCAATGCGATTGCGGATAAACTGGTTGCACAAGGTGCTGCTCAACGCAAAGTTAATTATCGTCTGCGTGACTGGGGCGTTTCTCGCCAACGTTATTGGGGAGCCCCCATCCCAATGGTAACCATGGAAGACGGCTCTGTTATGCCAGTACCAGAAGAACAACTACCCGTCATCTTACCTGAAGATGTCGTGATGAATGGGATCACAAGTCCAATCAAAGCCGATCCACAATGGGCCAAAACCGACATCAATGGTCATGCGGCATTACGTGAAACCGATACCTTTGATACCTTTATGGAGTCATCCTGGTATTATGCTCGTTATACCTGTCCTAATTATGACCAAGGAATGCTAGATCCGGCCGCGGCCAATTATTGGTTGCCCGTTGATCAATATATCGGTGGTATTGAGCATGCCATTATGCATCTATTGTACTTTCGTTTTTTCCATAAATTAATGCGAGATGCTGGCTTAGTAAATTCAGATGAGCCGGCTAAACGCCTGTTATGTCAAGGAATGGTATTAGCAGATGCTTTTTATTACTTAGGTGAAAATGGACAACGAGTTTGGGTGTCACCCGTTGATACAACGGTTGAACGCGATGAAAAAGGTAAGATTGTCAAAGCAATCGATCAACATGGACATCAACTCTTCTATACCGGAATGAGTAAAATGTCCAAATCAAAAAATAACGGCATCGATCCACAATTAATGGTAGAAAAATATGGAGCTGATACGGTCCGCCTATTTATGATGTTTGCCGCTCCACCGGAACTAACTTTAGAATGGCAAGAATCCAGTGTAGAAGGTGCTAATCGTTTTGTTCGTCGTCTCTGGCGCACCGTTTTTGAACATACACAAAAAGGTAAAACAGCGCCATTAGATAGCAGCAGCCTCACGCCAGAGCAGAAAAACCTTCGGCGTGAGCTACATAAAACCATCGCTAAAGTGACTGATGATATCGGCCGCCGTTATGCATTTAATACTGCGATTGCCGCTATTATGGAATTCATGAATAAACTGACGCGTGCCTCTCATGACAGTGAGCAGGATCGTGCGTTACTCCAAGAATCTTTAGAGGCTATCGTGCGGATGCTGTCACCTATTATTCCTCATGCCTGCTTTATGATGTGGAAAGCACTGGGTCACCAGGAAGATATCGATAATGCGCCTTGGCCGGTTGCTGACGAACAAGCCAAAATAGACGATACTAAATTAATCATTATTCAAGTCAATGGTAAAGTTCGTGGACGTATTACTGTCGATATCAATGCATCACAAGATTCTGTTTTAGCTTTGGCAATGCAAGAATATGGTGTAGCAAAATATCTTGAAGGTATGAACATCCGTAAGGTAATTTATGTGCCAGGCAAGCTGTTAAACCTTGTTGTTGGCTAATTTAATAAGGA
Source organism: Arsenophonus sp. aPb (assembly GCF_029873475.1). NCBI lineage: Bacteria > Pseudomonadati > Pseudomonadota > Gammaproteobacteria > Enterobacterales > Morganellaceae > Arsenophonus > Arsenophonus sp. aPb. The sequence continues at coordinate 979,019 of NZ_CP123499.1, read as the reverse complement.
GAAGATGTGCGTTATTTAATTACCTTATTTCTAAGCTTAGCCGTGTTGATCACGGCTGGTTGTGGATTTCGCTTACAAGGTACGACGCAAGTACCTGAAGAACTAAAAACATTAAGATTAAGTAGCGGCGATCCATACGGCCCGCTGGCGCGCGCAATTAGACAGCAATTACGCCTAAATAATGTCAACTTAATTGATGAAAATTTGCAGAATGTGCCAATTTTAAAAATTGTTGGTTCATCTGAAAACACCACAACCGTTTCCATCTACCAAGATGGTAAAAGTGCAGAAAAACAGTTAAATTTTTGGGTCAGCGCGCAAATTATCCTACCCAACGGCACTGTTTACCCAATCAAAACCCGTGTCGAGCGCGCTTTCTTTGATAATCCGTTAGAAACACTGGCAAAAGACGCCGAAAACGAACTTGTTAAACAAGAAATGCGTGAACAAGCTGCTCGTCAGTTAATTCGTAAATTACTGATCGTTCATAGCTCTATTCAAAATGAACCTGAACAATCCGTTGCTGTTGAAAAAGCGCGAGCGGAAGATTCAGAATGATCCGTCTTTATCCGGAACAACTCACTTCGCAGCTTGCTGATAAGCTGCGAGCTTGTTACCTGATTTTTGGCAATGACCCTTTTTTAGCACAAGAAAGCGTGGACAAAATTTGTCAAGTTGCCAAGCAGCAAGGTTTTACTGAACGCTATAGCTATTCGTTAGATACAAGCACCGACTGGGATACTATTTATCGTCTGAGTCAATCGCTTAGCCTGTTTGCTAGCCGACAAATCCTTATCTTGATATTGCCTGAAAGTGGTCCCACCGCCGTCATAGCAGAAAAGCTGCTTAAGTTGGCTGAATTATTACATCCTGATTTATTACTTATATTACGCGGCGGCAAATTAACTAAAGCACAAGAGAATAGTGCCTGGTACAAAAAAATAGGCCAAGATGGAGTCTATATTAATTGTCTAACACCTGAACAGTCCAGACTGACTCAATGGGTAACGCAACGAGCAAAAGCGATGTCTGTTACCTTAGATAAACAAGCTAATCAGCTTCTTTGCTACAGCTATGAAGGCAACTTACTGGCTCTTAATCAAGCGCTTGAACGTATATCACTATTATATCCTGACGGTAATCTCACCTTACCTCGTGTCAAAGAAGCAGTAAATAATGCCGTTAATTTTACACCTTATCATTGGGTTGATGCGCTACTTGCCGGCAAAATTAAACGCAGTTGGCATATCTTGCAACAATTACAACGCGAAGATTATGAAGCAGTGATTCTATTACGTATAATTCAACGTGAGCTCATATTGCTTTTAACATTAAAACAACAAAGTAACGATAAAGATTTAAAAAAATTATTTGATCAGCATAGAATTTGGCAAGCCCGCCGCCCTCTCATTAATGCTGCACTACAACGCTTACCACTTCACGAACTACAGCATGCAATAGAGTTAATTACCCAAGCTGAATTACATTTAAAACAAGATTATGGTCACTCAATTTGGCCAAAATTAGAAACTTTATCTATGCTATTGTGCGGTAAATCACTGCCCGAGAGTTTTATTAATGACTCAACAAACTAAACAAACAGCTAATTTTCCATCTATTCAAGCACTATTTGGTGGTACCTTTGATCCGATACATTATGGTCATTTACTTCCTGTTGAAGCACTAGCTAAACAAGTTGGTTTACAACAGGTTGTTTTACTTCCTAATCATGTGCCACCTCATCGCCCACAACCTGAAGCAACCGTTCGACAAAGACTGACGATGATAAAATTAGCGATCAAAAATAATCCACTATTTAGTATTGATACCCGTGAACTTAAACGTACAACCCCCTCCTATACCGTTGAAACATTACTCTCTTTCCGGCAACAAATTGGTTGGCAAAAACCTTTAGCTTTTATTATCGGACAAGATTCACTACTGTCGATCGATACCTGGTTTGATTGGCAAAAAATTCTAGATCTTTGTCATTTATTAGTTTGCGCCCGTCCAGGCTATCCCACTTATTTTCCAACTTCACCAATGCAACAATGGCTAACACACCATCAAGTGAATGATCCGGAAATACTCAGCCATAAACCCTGTGGTGCCATATATCTGGCTGATACTCCGTTATTAAATATTTCCGCAACTGAAATTCGTGAACGAAAACGTGATAGAAAAAGTTGTAAAGATATATTGCCACCCGCAGTTTTGCGCTATATTGATAAACATCATCTTTATCAAAATTGCGCATAATTAATCAATAAATATAAAAAATTGACAAAAATTACCTTAAACTATTGTGAGTATATAAGGTGATTGGTACTATCTTGGCGCTTTTTATACTACTGTTGAAAATAAGGCATAATTTCCGATAATTTATCCTAAAACTAATTATAAATATTCAACTGGTTTTACCAAAAATTAGATTAAAATATAGATTATCTTATGCTTGTTTCTTTCAACAAAATTTTATAACTGAATAAAATAAAACATTAATATTTTTTATTTAACTTGAAATGAAAGGTGAACCTTTGCAAGGAACTGAACTCCAACAATTTATTATCGACCAACTGGTCGATACCAAAGCGCAAGATATTGTCACTATTGATGTAAGTGGAAAATCTAGCATTACTGATTGCATGATAATCTGTACTGGAACATCTAATCGCCATCTGACATCAGTTTCCGACAAATTAATTGAAGCATGTCGTAAGACAGGAGTAATTCCTCTTGGCGTTGAAGGACAAGGTGTTTCGGATTGGATCGTTGTTGACTTAGGCGATGCAATTGTTCATATCATGCAAGAAGATAGTCGCCGTATGTATGAACTTGAAAAACTCTGGAGTTGAATTTGAAATTACAACTGATTGCGGTTGGTAGCAAAATGGTTGACTGGATCCAAACAGGTTTTCAAGATTATCTTCATCGTTTTCCAAAAGATATGGCTTTTGAACTCATTGAGATCCCAGCGGGAAAACGCGGGAAAAATGCCGATATCAAACGTATCATCGAGAAAGAAGGAGAACAAATGCTGGCTGCTGTAGGCAAAGGTAACCGCATAATTACCCTGGATATACCAGGCACAAGCTGGACAACTCAACAACTTGCCGCACAATTAAATCAATGGAAACAAGATGGACGTAATATTAGCTTTCTAATTGGTGGCCCAGAAGGTCTTGCTCCTGCCTGTAAAGCAGCAGCAGAGCAAAGTTGGTCACTGTCATCCTTAACTATGCCTCATCCTTTAGTTCGAATATTTGTTGTTGAAAGCCTTTACCGGGCCTGGAGCATTACAACAAATCATCCTTACCATCGGGAATAACATATTTATGTAGGTTATGAGTGTGAATGCGAAGAAAGAAACAAAAAAAAAGAAGCGCACCCCTTTTCGCGATTACACCGCTGAATCTACTCTATTCATTCGTCGGGCGTTAATAGCTTTTATTATCATTGTAATATTAGTCAGTATTTTAATTGCCAATCTTTATCATCTACAAGTGGTTCGCCATGAAGATTACCAAACTCGCTCCAACGATAATCGGATAAAACTGGTGCCTGTTCCACCAAGTAGAGGTATTATTTACGATAGAAATGGTATTCCTCTCGCGTTAAATAGAACATTTTATCAATTAGAGGTCATTCCTGAAAAAGTAACTAATTTAACAGAGATGTTAGCACAATTGCGTGATGTAGTTGATCTCACTGACGACGACATTGCAAACTTCAAAAAAGAGCGTAAACGCTCACGTCGCTTTACCTCTATCCCATTGAAAACCTCACTAGATGAAGTACAAGTTGCACGTTTTGCTGTTAATCAATACCGGTTCCCGGGGATTGAGGTCAAAGGTTACCAACGCCGTTATTATCCTTATGGCTCCGCGCTAACGCATGTTATCGGTTATGTTGCCAAAATTAATGATAAGGATATAGAACGTCTAGAAAGTGACGGTCTACTAAAAAATTACACTGATACCCATGATATTGGTAAATTAGGTATAGAACGGTATTACGAAAATAATTTACATGGCAAAACCGGCTATGAAGAAGTTGAAGTAAATAGTCGGGGAAAAGTTATACGTCAACTTCATGAACAACCACCTCAAGCTGGCAAAGATATTTATCTCACTATCGATCTCAATTTACAAATTGAGATCGAAAAGTTGCTAACCACCAGCCGAGCTGCCGTTGTTGTCACCGATCCCCGCAACGGAGAAGTACTGGCTCTGGTCTCTACCCCCAGCTATGACCCTAATCTATTTGTTAATGGTATCTCTAATAAGGACTACCAAGCTTTATTAAATAATCCCGATCGCCCACTCATTAATAGAACGACCCAGGGATTATATCCACCCGCCTCTACCGTTAAACCGTTTATTGCCGTTGCCGCATTAAGTGAAAATGTTATCACGCCTAACTCCGCTATTTTTGATCCAGGATGGTGGCAGTTACCAAATTCCGAAAAACGTTATCGGGATTGGAAACGATGGGGACATGGTAGATTAAGTGTTGTTAGAGCCATTATCGAATCAGCCGACACCTTTTTCTATCAGGTTGCTTATGATATGGGTATCGATCGTATCTCCGATTGGATGCAGAAATTTGGCTATGGTCACTATACCGGCATTGATCTTGCGGAAGAACGTTCTGGCATTATGCCAACGCGTGAATGGAAACAAAAACGTTACAAAAAACCTTGGTATCAAGGAGACACTATTCCAGTAGGCATTGGCCAAGGTTATTGGACCACAACCCCAATCCAAATGGCAAAAGTATTAATGACATTAATTAATGACGGCGTAGTTAAAATTCCCCACCTGCTTTATGGCACTAAATTAGGTAACGCTATGCTACCCTATGAACAGAAAGATTATATCCAAATCGGCGATATTCATTCAGGCTTTTGGGAATTAGCTAAAGAAGGTATGTATGGTGTTGCTAATGCACCAAACGGTACAGCACGGAGAAGTTTTGCTAATACACCCTATAAAGCCGCTGTCAAATCAGGTACGGCACAGGTATTCAGTTATGAAACCTACAATGCGAGTAAATTGGCTGAGCACCTGCGTGATCATAAATTAATGATTGGATTCGCCCCTTACCAAAATCCAACCGTTTCCGTTGCTATTATTCTGGAAAATGGTGGTGCCGGGCCGGCTGTTGGCGATCTTGTTCGCAATATTTTTGATTATGTATTGCTTGGTAAAAAAACGACATCACAAACGCCCGATACGAATGTATCTCCAGAAGAAGATCAGTAATATATGACCGATAATTCACATAAATTACCTATTTGGACACGCTTACATATTGATATTCCAATGTTACTGATTATTCTTGCCTTAACAATATACAGTGTCATGATCATGTGGAGCGCAAGTGGTCAAGACATGGATATGATGCAGCGTAAACTAATACAAATCGCAATTGGATTTGTGGTCATGATCGTTATGGCGCAAATTTCACCGCGTATATATGAAAATTGGGCGCCTTACCTCTATGTTTTCTGCCTAATTTTATTAGTTTTTGTCGATGCATTTGGTCAAATCAGTAAAGGTGCACAAAGATGGTTAGATCTTGGCTTTGTTCGTTTTCAACCCTCTGAAATTGCTAAAATTGCGGTTCCATTAATGGTTGCACGTTTTGTTAATCGCGATCTCTGTCCTCCCACATTAAAAAATACTCTACTGGCATTAATACTTATATTTCTGCCCACTCTACTTGTTGCCGCTCAACCTGATTTGGGCACATCTATTCTAGTTGCTGCCTCCGGTTTGTTTATCCTATTCTTAGCGGGTATGAATTGGAAATTAATTGCCATTGCAGCCACAGGTATTGCTTGTTTTATTCCTATTCTTTGGTTCTTTCTGATGCATGATTATCAACGAGATCGCGTTATGATGTTACTCGATCCAGAAACGGATCCACTGGGAGCGGGTTATCATATTATCCAATCTAAAATTGCCATTGGCTCAGGCGGATTATTTGGTAAAGGTTGGTTACATGGCACACAATCGCAATTAGAATTTCTACCAGAACGCCACACTGATTTTATTTTTGCCGTATTAGCTGAAGAGCTTGGACTAATTGGTGTCGTTATTTTACTCGCATTATATCTATTGCTAATTATGCGCGGGCTAATAATTGCAGCTAATGCACAAAATACCTTTGGTAGAGTGATGGTTGGTGGCCTAATGTTAATTTTGTTTGTCTACATATTCGTCAATATTGGCATGGTTAGCGGTATCTTACCTGTAGTGGGTGTTCCTTTACCGTTGGTAAGTTATGGCGGCTCTGCATTAATTGTTTTAATGGCCGGATTCGGTATTATTATGTCAATCCATACCCACCGAAAATTTCTGTCAAAAAGTTTATAACCACGAGGTCTGTAATGCACTATCATGGACTTATACTTAGCATTACAATAGCAATTTTAGCTGGCTGTGCTTCTCAAACTCAACAAAATACCGATATGCCTATGATGCCGGTACAAGATATATTAGGAGCAGAGCCCCGTTACGAGCCTTATCATTCTGGCGCTAATGATGACTACCAACTTAATGGTCAAACTTATCAAATAGTAAAAGATCCTGCTCATTTCAGTGAAACAGGTTTTGCCAGCATTTTTGGCCCTGAAGTTATCGGTAAAATAACTGCGACAGGTGAAAAAGCCAGTCCTTATGCATTCACGGCTTCACACCCTACTTTACCTATTCCAAGTTATGCCCGCATTACTAATTTAATTAATGGCAGAATGATAATAGTACGTATTAATGATCGAGGCCCCTATATATCAGGTAAAAATATTGCCCTCTCTCAAGCAGCTGGCGATAGGTTAAATTTAATGCTAACTGCGCGTATCAAAATTGATCCGATTTTAGTTTCCCCTGCCGGCAATTTAACTGGACCTGGTACAATTGGTGTCAATATTGCTAAGCAGAATTATGCCTTGCCTAAGCCACCGAAATTAGAGACCCATTTTGCAAACTTCTCTTCAAACAACAATCAATCAACGATAGAGGATCATGCTCACCCACCCACTTTATCTCAATCAATCCAACCAACGACAATCGGCAATACGGTAGCAACTAATAATAGGGTTGTTGAAAATAACCATCCTAATCCGTCGTCAATGAAATCGACTAGTGGTGCTACTAAACGTTACTTTGTACAAATAGGTGCATTAAGTAATCAAGCAAGAGCAGAAGCATGGCAACAGTCTGTTTCCAAACAACTGAACACAACTGGCCGTATTCAACCATTTAACAATATCTATCGCGTACAACTCGGCCCATTTCAAGATCCTCAAACAGCAGAACAGATAAAAAATAAAATATTAACAGAATTAAAACAATCGAGCATTATCATAAATAGCGAATAATTTATTGATTAATCAATAAAATCTAATTAGAGTAAAATAAAAATCAACTAAGCTGGCATCTCTATTTCAGAATAAAATATTACTTTTTTATGCTGATAATAGGATGCCCACTCTATTAACATATTGTCCTCGGATCCCGTATAATATTATGAAATATGCAATTTTCTCCCGTTCTATCGGTAGTCTAATATTAATTACTAGTCTTATATTTTCCAGCACTCTATTCGCTAATAGCAATAATGCGATGCAAATCAATGTGATCCCCTCGGCACCAAATATTGACGCTGAAGCTTATATTCTTATTGATTATTATTCAGGCAAAGTTTTAGCAGAGAAAAATGCCGACCAACGTCGAGATCCTGCCAGTCTGACTAAAATGATGACCAGTTATATCATTGGTCAAACCATTAAAGCCGGCAAAATTAGCATGGATGATATTGTTACTATCGACGAAAATGCTTGGGCTACCGGTAACCCGGTTTTTAAAGGCTCTTCGCTGATGTTCTTAAAACCCGGTGATCGCGTATCAGTATCTCAACTGATACGTGGTATCAATTTGCAGTCTGGTAATGATGCATGTGTTGCAATGGCCGAGTATGTAGCGGGTGATGAAGCGAGTTTTGTCAAATTAATGAACGACAATGTTCAACGCCTTGGATTAAAAAACACCCACTTTCTTACTGTCCATGGCTTAGATGCCGATGGGCAATATAGTTCCGCTCGGGATATGGCGTTAATCGGTCAAGCGCTAATCCGCGATGTCCCTGAAGAATATGCTATTTATAAAGAAAAAGAGTTCACCTTTAATAAGATCCGTCAATTAAATAGGAATGGTTTGTTATGGGATAAAAGCCTGAATGTTGATGGTATTAAGACAGGACATACTAATGCTGCCGGTTATAACCTCGTTGCCTCTGCTACCGAGGGAAATATGCGGCTGATATCTGTTGTGTTAGGGGGGCATAGCAGTAAAGGGCGTGATGCAGAAAGTAAAAAATTACTCACTTGGGGCTTTCGCTTTTTTGAAACCGTTAAACCATTACAAGGTGGGATGGAGTTTGCCTCTCAACCCGTTTGGTTTGCTAATACTGATCAGGTAAAACTGGGTATTGAAAAGGATCTCTATCTGACCATTCCCCGTGGGCGTATGAAAGATTTAAAAGCCAGTTATACATTAAACAATACTGAACTACAGGCACCTTTAGCAAAAAACCAAGTTGTTGGCACGATTAACTTACAATTAGATGGTAAGATTATTGAACAACGTCCGCTGGTAGTATTAAAAGAAGTCGATGAAGGTGGATTTTTTAGTAAAATATTAGATTATATTAAATTGTTTTTTCAGCGCTGGTTTGGCTAAATATTGAAAAATAACATTGCTACCTCCATTATGGTAAATATGTTCAATTTATAACTTAATTTTTAATTAAGAAATATGAATAAGTATACCACCTAAATCATATAATTTTTAATATTGTAATAAGGTTAGTGGTAGTATTTTAGGAGAACCTATGAAAACCAGACTACATGAGCTACTAGAGTTTCCCTGCTCATTTACCTACAAAGTGATGGGGGTCGCTAAACCTGAGTTAACTGATCAAATCATTGAGGTGGTTCAACGACATGTTCCTGGTGATTATGTGCCATCAGTTAAGCCTAGTAGTAAAGGTAACTTTCACTCAGTATCAATTACCATCACAGCAACTAATATTGACCAGATAGAAAAACTGTATGAAGAATTAGCAAAACTAGAATTAGTTCGTATGGTGCTGTAAACACAATTTATTGTTGTGCTTGAAATTATAAAACCCGAAAATCCGATATTTTCGGGTTTTATAATTTCAAGTGCAGCACTAACTATGCTAGCAAGAATAATTTGCGCAGGTTATACTGCATAATTAGTGCATATATCTATCAGCGGCAGAGAAAGATTGTTAAAAAAAACCATTATATTACGTCAACTTGGGCTTCATACTTACCAACCCATTTCCGATGCAATGCATCAGTTTACTAAAAAACGCACGATTGATACGCCAGATGAACTTTGGTTAGTGGAGCATTACCCTGTTTTTACCCAAGGCCAAGCGGGTAAAAAAGAGCACCTACTCGCGGCCGGAAATATTCCTGTTATCCAATCTGATCGTGGCGGACAAATCACCTATCATGGCCCTGGTCAGCAAATAATGTACATTTTATTAGATTTAAAGCGTAATAAAATTAGTGTAAGAGATCTGGTTACTACAATGGAAAATACGGTAATTGATACTTTATCCGAATTTGGTATTACCGCTTATGCGCAGCGCGAAGCCCCTGGTGTTTATGTTGAACAAAAAAAAATATGCTCTCTTGGATTACGTATTCATAAAGGTTGTTCGTTCCATGGCCTAGCATTAAATATTAATATGGATCTTGCCCCCTTTCAGCGTATTAATCCTTGTGGCTATGCCGGTATGCAAATGACTCAACTTAATGATTTAGTTCCTGGCTGCCAGGTTAAAGATGTCGAACCTTTACTAATAAAACATTTCTGCAACCTATTAGGATTTCAACTTGCAGAATAAATTGTTATAATTTTTTTATAATTATTAAAAAAAAATTGAAAATGACATAAATAATGATCACATGTGATAGCATAAAATATATCTATTATTGATCCGCAGCAGGAACCTAATGGAACTGGCATAATTATGAGTAGACCAATTCAAATGGAGCGTGGCGTTAAATATCGTGACGCTGATAAAATGGCATTGATCCCTGTCAAAACAGTAACAACGGATCATACAGAAATTTTACCTAAACCTAAATGGATGAAAATAAAACTTCCCGCTGATTCCAGCCGAATAAAAGAAATAAAAAACGCAATGCGTAAGAATGGGTTACATTCAGTCTGTGAAGAAGCCTCTTGTCCTAACCTCGCTGAATGTTTTAATCATGGTACCGCCACTTTCATGATTTTAGGCGCTATCTGCACTCGTCGCTGTCCATTCTGCGATGTTGCCCATGGACGACCTAATGCTCCTGATCCCAATGAACCAGAAAAATTAGCAGAAACTATTAAAGATATGGGATTAAAGTACGTTGTCATTACGTCAGTTGATCGTGATGATCTACGTGATGGCGGAGCTCAACATTTTGCTGATTGCATTACTGCTATTCGAGAGAAAAATCCAAACATCAAAATAGAGACACTAGTGCCTGATTTCCGGGGTCGTATGGATCGCGCCTTAACAATTTTGGCCACTGCGCCACCCGATGTTTTTAACCATAACCTTGAGAATGTTCCTCGTATCTATCGCCAAGTACGTCCTGGCGCTAATTACGAATGGTCATTGCAACTACTTGCAAAATTCAAGCAAATGCATCCTAAAATACCAACAAAATCAGGATTAATGGTTGGATTAGGTGAAACTAATGAAGAAATTGTTGATGTTATGCGTGATTTACGCCGCCACGGCGTTACCATGTTAACTTTGGGCCAATATCTTCAACCCAGCCGCCATCATTTATCAGTAAAACGTTACGTCAGCCCGAAAGAATTTGAAGAAATGAAAAATGAGGCAATCGCAATGGGTTTCACGCATGCAGCCTGCGGCCCATTAGTTCGCTCATCTTATCATGCAGATTTACAAGCGAAAGGCATAGAAATTAAATGATAAATCATTTAATTTCATACCACATAAGAACCCGTCTCAATTGATGAGACGGACTGTTATAAATTCTTATAGTAAATCAAATGGCGACAACGTTGATAGCAGATGGCCCTTTCTCCCCCTCAGTTATATCAAACTCAACTTTCTGTCCTTCGGCTAGAGTTTTAAAACCTTCGGATTTAATAGCGGTGAAGTGAACGAATACATCTTTACTGCCATCTTCTGGAGTGATAAAACCAAAACCTTTTGCTTCGTTGAACCACTTAACATTACCTTTAACTTTTGACATCAAAATTACCTTTACTTAATAAAAACACACAGTTTGTGCCGTATATAGTACAGCAAAAATTATGCTTGATTGTCTACTACTAAGATCACGAAATTAATCAAAAACCTAAATTATCATTATAATATAGGATAACAACCTAAAAAAACAATAAAAAAAACTAATAATCGTGTTTATTAATATTTATTATAACATTTTTAGCCAACTTTTCGATTATTTACATTCTTTTCATAATCTAACAGCCAGCTTTTTATATCTAGCCCGCCACTGTAACCTACCAATTTACCATCATGACCAATAACACGATGACAAGGGATAATCAGCGCAATAGGATTTCGCGAATTCGCCATACCAACTGCTCTACAAAAATTAGCAGAACCTAGCGCAATTGCCAGTTTCTTATAACTCCAACATTGGCCATACGGAATTTCACTAAGTTGCTGCCAAACTCTTTTTTGAAAATGGCTACCGCTGGGATTCAATATGACAGAAAAATTGTTTCTTTCACCATTAAAATACTCGTGTAATTCTTTTATACATTGTTCGATATGAGCATTTTTACTTTCTCTTTCAATCATTTGTGCAACAAAATTAACACCGATTATTCCGCTATTATCAGCGGTAATGTGAATGTAGGGTCTTGGAAAGTCTTTGGGAGTAGAAAAGTAATGATGGTACATAACAACTTCCTTAAAATAGAGAACTATTTTAACAATTCATTTTATCCCTCAAGCAAAATTACCTCTGTTTGCAAAAATATTTCCGCCTATTTGGAATATTGTTAAAAAAATATAATAAAAATACAAATTTTTTATTTCTTGTTGAAATAATAAGTTAGATAAAATTCCTGCCACAAATCAGATAACACTATATATAGTATGGTTGAATAAAAATAAATCAAGATATAGTATTTATAATAATTGATCGATTGTAAACTTAGTCATTACGAATTAAGGAGCTAACAATGATTATTACCGTCTATAGTAAACCAGATTGTGTACAGTGCAATGCAACTTGTCTAGCACTAAAACGTAAAAACTTACCTTATGATGTCGTGGATTTAACCCAAGATCATGAAGCACTACGTTTTATTACCAAATTGGGCTATCAACAAGTGCCCGTTGTTATCGCAGGTAAGCAACATTGGTCAGGCTTTCGGCCAGATATGATTAGTCAATTAGCCAGTAACTAAAACAATATGATGAAAACACAGTCACTTATTTACTATTCCAGTAAATCGGAAAATTGCCATCGTTTTGTGCAAAGGTTGGGCATCCCGGCTACACGCATTCCCATTGATGCAAATGAAATACTAACAAATGCGACACAACCTTACGTTTTACTGCTACCTACCTATGGTGGAGGTGGCACAACAGGAGCTGTACCTAAACCTGTTATTTACTTTTTAAATCAACAACAAAATCGAAAATTTTTGCGGGGCGTCATTGCTTCAGGAAATAGTAATTTTGGTGAAACTTATGCTATAGCAGGCAACATTATTTCCGCTAAATGCCAAGTACCATTGCTCTATCGTTTTGAATTACTCGGTACTGAACGGGATCTTCAACAAGTACGCCAAGGGTTACAACAATTTTGGCAACAACAAATGCAGTAAAGTAATACGGAGCTTCCTTTATGACAGTACAGCCTCAAGAACAACTCGATTATCATGCGCTCAATGCTATGCTAAATCTGTATGATAACGATAATAAAATTCAACTCGATAAAGATAAGCAAGCGGCCCATCATTACTTCCGCCACCATGTCAATCAAAACACGGTTTTTTTTCATAATTTACAAGAGAAACTGGATTTTTTGGTAGCAGAAAATTATTACGAATCGGCAATACTGGCACAATATGAATTTACTTTTATAAAAAAACTTTTCCAGCAAGCCTATAACCACAAGTTTCGCTTTCAAACATTTCTTGGTGCCTTTAAATATTATACTAGTTATACCTTAAAAACTTTTGATGGTAGACGTTACTTAGAACGTTATGAAGATAGAGTATGCATGGTTGCTTTGACACTTGCACAAGGAAATCAAGAGTTAGCTAGCCAACTGGTAGATGAAATCATTAGTGGCCGCTTCCAACCAGCAACTCCCACTTTTTTAAATTGCGGTAAAAAACAGCGCGGTGAACTGGTATCTTGTTTCTTACTACGAATTGAAGATAACATGGAATCGATAGGCCGTTCTGTTAATTCGGCCTTACAATTGTCAAAACGTGGCGGCGGCGTGGCTTTTTTACTGACCAATTTACGTGAGGCTGGAGCACCAATAAAGCTAATTGAGAACCAATCTTCTGGTGTAGTCCCTGTGATGAAAATGTTAGAAGATGCATTTTCTTATGCCAATCAACTCGGCGCAAGACAAGGCGCTGGAGCCGTTTATCTCCACGCCCATCATCCTGATATTTTAAGCTTTTTAGATACTAAACGTGAAAACGCCGATGAAAAAGTCCGCATTAAAACCTTATCACTGGGTGTAGTGATCCCTGATATTACCTTTCATCTGGCTAAAAATAATCAAGATATGTATCTTTTCTCACCTTACGATATTGAGCACTGTTATGGTGTCCCAATGTCAGAAATTAACGTCACTGAAAAATATTCAGAGATGGTAAATAATAAAAACATTCGCAAACAGAAGATCAACGCCCGTGAGTTTTTTCTCACTTTAGCAGAAATTCAATTTGAATCAGGTTATCCCTATATTTTATTTGAAGATAATGCCAATCGCCTAAATCCTATCTATGGCCGAATTAATATGAGCAATCTGTGCTCCGAAATCTTACAAGTTAATGATGCCAGTATTTACGACGAAAATTTAGATTATCGTCATGTCGGTAAGGATATTAGCTGTAATTTAGGCTCAATGAATATCGCTAAAACGATGGATTCCCCTGACTTTGCTCATTCAATTGAAATTGCCATTCGAGCATTAACGGCTGTTTCAGATATGAGCCAGATCCAATCAGTGCCCTCAATTCAAGAAGGTAATAATAAATCACACGCTATTGGCTTAGGACAAATGAATTTACATGGCTACCTGGCTCGTGAACATATTCACTATGGTTCAGAAGAGGGAATTGATTTCACCAATATCTATTTTTATACCGTAACTTACTATGCATTACAGGCGTCGAATAAGCTAGCTATTGAGCGTCAACGCTATTTTAGCGGTTTTGAGCACTCTAAATACGCCTCTGGCGAATATTTTGAAAAATATATCAATCAGCAGTGGCAACCTAAAACTGAAAAAGTAAAACAGCTATTTCAACGCTCAGCCATTCATATTCCCACTTCTGAAGATTGGCAAAAACTCAAACAATCTATTATGGAACACGGGATCTATAATCAGAATTTACAAGCTATTCCGCCAACTGGGTCTATTTCTTATATTAATCATTCAACTTCAAGCATTCATCCTATTGTTGCACGTATTGAAATTCGTAAAGAAGGTAAAATTGGCCGCGTCTATTATCCTGCGCCTTACCTGACGAACGAAAATTTAGAATATTATCAAGATGCTTATCAGATAGGCGCTGAAAAAATCATTGATACTTATGCAGCTGCTACTCAACATGTGGATCAAGGATTGTCATTAACCCTTTTCTTTACTGATGACGCAACCACTCGAGATATTAATCGTGCTCAGATTTATGCCTGGAAAAAAGGTATAAAAACCCTTTATTACATACGTATCCGCCAATCAACATTAGAAGGGACAGAAGTCAAAGGCTGCGTTTCATGTGCACTATAATTTATAGGTTTAACAAATGGCGATAACAAATTCGATAGTACGAGCAATCAACTGGAACCGTATTGAAGATGATAAGGATCTAGAAGTATGGAATAAATTAACCACCAATTTTTGGTTGCCAGAAAAAATTCCGCTTTCAAATGATATTCCAACTTGGAATACATTAACAAAAGAGGAAAAAAAATTAACAATACGCGTTTTTACTGGCTTAACCCTCCTGGATACTATCCAAAACAATGTAGGAGCGCCTGCATTAATGACAGATGCCTTAACACCTCATGAAGAAGCCGTCATGTCAAATATCAGCTTTATGGAAGCAGTCCATGCTCGTTCATATAGCTCTATCTTTTCAACCCTTTGTCTAACAACTGATGTTGATGATGCTTATCAATGGAGTGAAGAAAATAGCGCTTTACAAAAAAAAGCCCATTTAATATTGGAGCACTATTGTAATACTCATCCACTTAAGAAAAAAATTGCCAGTGTCTTTCTCGAATCCTTTCTCTTCTATTCCGGATTTTACCTGCCAATGTACTGGTCAAGCCGAGGCAAATTAACCAATACTGCCGATCTTATTCGGCTAATAATCCGCGACGAAGCGATCCATGGCTACTATATCGGCTATAAATTTCAAAAATCTTTAATCAAATATAGTGATAAAGAAAAAGATGAAATAAAAGATTTTGCCTACTTATTATTATTAAACTTATACGAGAATGAAATTAAATATAGTGAATCTTTATATGATGAAGTTGGTTGGACAGAAGATGTAAAAAAATTTCTTCACTATAATGCCAATAAAGCCTTAATGAATTTAGGCTATGAGTCTCTTTTTCCAGAAACGATGACTGATGTCAGCCCGGCAATCTTGTCAGCACTATCCCCAAATGCCAATGAAAATCACGATTTCTTTTCTGGTTCAGGTTCTTCTTACATTATTGGTAAAACGATCACTACAGAAGATGAGGATTGGAACTTCTAATTTATTAATATTTTATTAAATAATGACAATAAAGCAGCTAAATAAATGCCGTTTATAATATTAAATATGCATACTTTATTTAGCCTGCTTTTTATTATCAATAACAGATATCAAATCAATTTTTTTCACCTTGATAACAGAAAATAAACCTATTTTCGCGATAATTAGACATGTTATTTGACTATAAAAAATAAAATTAATTAATTTTATAAATTAATTTAATTGGTAAATAAAAAATTATACTAAAAATCACTTAATAATATAAAAAATAATACCCTTAAAGAAAAATAAAAAATATTAACATTAATATCAATAAGTTACAAAACAAAAAGCTTATCACCCTCCAAATAATCAACGACAAAAATAAAGCATCAATCCACATTTTTCAAAAAACAACATCCTGCTTTTTGATTAATTTTATTAAATATAGGGTTGTCAGCACATTTCATTATGTTAGGTTATATAAAGCATAAATTTAAATAAGGATACGAAGAATTAATAAACCATTAATTAACTAGTCAAAGGATATTATTATTGCATGTCATTTAAAATTGAAGTGAAAAATTTATACAAAATATTCGGAGATCACCCTAAGCAGGCTTTTAAACTTATCGATAAAGGCTTAAGTAAAGAACAAATATTTAATAAAACCGGTTTAACGGTTGGTGTTAAAAACGCCAATCTGGCCATTGAAGAAGGCGAAATTTTTGTCATTATGGGTCTATCGGGATCAGGAAAATCTACCCTAGTGCGCCTCCTCAATCACCTAATCGAACCGACCAAAGGACAAGTCTTAATTGACGGCGAAGATATTGCTAGCATTTCACAGGAAAAATTACGTAAAGTACGCCGTAAAAAAATTAGTATGGTATTTCAATCCTTTGCTTTAATGCCCCATCTCAATGTCTTAGATAATGTCGCATTTGGTATGGAATTAGCCGGTGTTGCCAAACCAGAACGAATAGAAAAAGCATTAGCCGCTTTACGACAAGTTAATCTTGAACAATGGGCTCAATCTTTTCCAAACGAACTATCAGGTGGGATGCGTCAACGTATCGGTCTTGCGCGGGCATTGGCTAATGATCCTGACATTCTGCTGATGGATGAGGCTTTCTCTGCACTAGATCCGCTAATTAGAACAGAAATGCAAGATGAATTACTGTCATTGCAAGGTGATAAACAACGCACAATTATCTTTATCTCTCACGATTTGGATGAAGCGATGCGGATCGGTGATCGAATCGCTATTATGCAAGATGGCATTATCATCCAGATCGGTACCCCTGATGAAATCTTAAATAATCCCGTAAACAATTATGTTAAAACATTTTTTCGTGGCGTTGATATTAGCCAAGTCTTCTCTGCCAAAGATATTGCCCGCCGTCGCCCTGACGCCCTATTACATGTTGCTCCTGGTTTTGGACCACGTTCAGCACTAAAAATACTGAATGATGAAGATCGTGATTATGGCTATCTAATTGAAAGAGGACAAAAATTTGTCGGTATCGTTTCGATTAGCTCATTGGAACAAGCATTACACGATAAAAAAAATATTGAACAGGCAATCCTAGCCTCACCTGGTGCTCTTGATGCCAACACGCCACTGAATGAACTTATTTCAACCATTGCTCAATCTCCCTGTGCAGTTCCTGTCATTGGTGATAATCAACGTTATATTGGCGTTATTTCCAAAGGGATCTTACTGCAAGCATTAGACAAGGAGACAATAAATGGCTAAACAAACTCCCATAAATCAAGAAATAATTAATGACCCTTGGAACACGGTAACAACAGAAAGCGCTACAGATTGGTTAGATAACCCCGCAGATGTAGCTACGGAACATTTTGATATCATGCATCCCTTCCAGCAGCCACTAATACCGCTGGACTCATGGGTTTCGCAGGCTATCGATTGGATAGTTTTACATTTTCGCCCATTGTTTCAGGGGATCCGTCTGCCGATTGATTTTATGTTAAGTCGTTTTGAACATATACTAACCACATTACCTGCTACTTTAATTATTATTTCTTTCGCACTGTTAGCCTGGCAGTTAGCAAATAAAAAAATAGCAGTAGCTACGTTTATCTCATTGGTTTTCATTGGAGCCATCGGCGCCTGGTCAGAAGCAATGATCACTTTATCTCTGGTATTAACTTCCTTATTTTTCTGTCTGTTAATTGGTTTACCCTTGGGAATATGGTTAGCAAATAGCAAACCAGCAAGCCAAATAATTCGGCCACTATTAGATGCAATGCAAACTACACCCGCGTTTGTTTATCTGGTCCCTATTGTCATGTTATTTGGAATTGGTAACGTCCCTGGTATTGTCGTTACAATTATTTTTGCTCTACCACCAATCATTCGATTAACTATTTTGGGAATAAGGCAAGTCCCTGATGATCTTATTGAAGCAGCAGAATCGTTTGGTGCCAGTCGAAATCAACTTTTATTTAAAGTCCAGCTACCTCTTGCTGCGCCAACTATTATGGCGGGTGTTAATCAGACATTGATGTTATCACTTTCAATGGTTGTTATTGCCTCTATGATTGCTGTTGGCGGTTTAGGGCAAATGGTACTAAGGGGAATAGGCCGATTAGATATGGGATTAGCGGCCGTAGGCGGTACTGGTATTGTTATATTAGCTATTATTCTGGATCGACTAACACAATCATTAGGTGAAAAAGCCAGCATTAAAAAAAATATCGCGTGGTATCACACGGGACCTATTGGCTTAATTATCTGTTTATTGCAAAAAACTAAAAGTCGCTTCGGGCAATAGACATGACGTTATTTTCATCAGATAAAAAATTTTTTAGCTCGCTCATCTGTCTGTGATCCCTAGAGAGGAAATAGCAATGCGCAACTCTGTTTTCCTGGCTGCGGTTTTAACAATATTAATTAGTATTAAACTTTCTGCTACTGAACTACCTGGCAAAGGTATAAAAGTACAACCTATTCAAAGCACCATTGCAGAAGAGACTTTTCAAACTTTGATCGTGAATAAAGCATTGGAAAAATTAGGTTACCAAATATTACCGACTCAAGAGGTCGACTATACCGTTGCTTACGCATCTCTTGCTGCCGGTGATGCAACTTTTATGGCTGTCAATTGGCAGCCATTACACAATGCTCAATATGAAGCAGTTGGTGGCGATAAACGCCTATACCGCAAAGGTATCTATATCAGTAATGCAGTTCAAGGTTACCTGATAGATAAAAAAACGGCTGATAAATACCACATCACCAACTTAGCACAACTTAAAGAGGCGAATATTGCTAAATTATTCGATACTAATGGCAACGGTAAAGCTGACCTGACTGGCTGTAACCCAGGTTGGGGTTGTGAAGCCGCAATTAATAACCATTTAAATGCTTATCACTTAAATACAACCGTTGAGCACAATCAGGGTAACTATGCGGCGATGATTGCAGATACCATCACTCGTTATAAAGAAGGCAAACCCATCCTCTACTATACCTGGGCACCTTATTGGGTCAACGCCGTGCTTAAACCGGGTAAAGACGTTGTCTGGTTGCAAGTTCCTTTTTCTTCACTACCAAACAATGATAAAACTGATACCACTTTAACAAATGGTAAAAATTATGGTTTTCCACCTAGTTCGATGCATATCGTCGCCAATAAAACTTGGGCGGAAAAGAATCCTGCTGCTGCGAAACTATTTGCCATTATGAAAATTCCAATTACTGATATCAATGCCCAGAATCTTCGTATGCATAATGGTGAAGCTTCACAAGCTGACATTGAACGTCATGCTCGAGGCTGGATAAAAGCTCATCAACAACTTTTCAATACCTGGATAAAGATGGCTTTAGAAAGCTAGCTTGTAAAAACCCTATCGTTACACATTTTATGTGATTTTATATAAATAGGTTGAATGCTCTATTTTTAACCTATTTTTATATTGTATTGCAACTTAATGGGAATAAAGACATTCGCCAATATTTAAAGGAATAAGTAAAATAATTTTTACTTATCATCTTACAATCAAATAGATAGCTAGTTTAGATTAGCCATTGTTTATTTTAATTTATATATACTTAATTTAATATTATTGTTATAACAAAACAATAAATTAATATTAAATGTATATTATTTATTGCTAATGATATTTATTTTTTATTAATTGGATAATGAAATTATTTTGCAAATAAGAAGTTATGGACTATTTAAATCTATTTTAAAATTTATTTTTCTTATATTAACATTCAAAATATTTATGAATTAAATACCAATAACAAAATAAATTTCGCGATAATAAATAACTATAATTGATAATTTTAGCTTTTGATATACCATTTAGATTGATTATGACAGTTGCTATCTTACCAACTGAAACTAATAAGGTATATAAATAATGGAAAGCACACAAACACAAAAAGAAACTTCATTTTCTCCCATAGAGCAATTACTTAATGAACGCAAACAACAACAACAAAAAACAACAATTCCGTTACCCTATCAGCAAATTTTGCTTACGCGCCTATGTATGCATGTTCAAGGTAAATTGTTAGAAAATAGAAATAATATGCTTAAAAAACAAGGAATTAATGAAACATTATTTATGGCGTTAATAATTCTCGACACCCAAAAAACTCATAGCATACAACCATCTGAACTTAGCGATGCTTTAGGTTCTTCGAGAACAAATGCAACGCGTATTGCAGATGAACTAGAAAATCGCAAATGGATTGAACGTAAGGAAAGTCACAATGATCGTCGATGCTTACATCTACATTTAACCGAAGAGGGATCAAACTTTTTAAAAAAAATACTTCCTCGTCAAAACGAAAATTTAGAAAAAATTTGGTCTGTTTTTAGCGCTGAAGAAAAAAATACTATCGAAAAATTGATGAGAAAGTTATTAGTTAAACTTGATGATCTTGACAATCAAACAGTATGTTGATGATTACCACAAAACCATCCCCAATCATAAAAAATTATTAATAATAACCATACCGTTTCCAGTGGTATAATAATAAGCTACTGGAAACTTTTGCTTATTAAGCGTAGATTAAACATTAGTAAAATGAATAATATGGAGTTTGATACAACATGGGCGTTAATGAACAACAAATAACAGCTACTAAAACACAAAAACGCCGAACTATAATTGTACTAGTTAGCATTTTTTTTATTATTACTGCATTAATATGTGGGATTTATTGGTTTTTAGTGCTTCGACACCATCAAAGTACCGATAATGCCTACATTGCAGGCAATCAAATCCAGATAATGTCTCAAGTGCCCGGCAGCGTTATTACCGTTAACGTTGAAAATACGGATTTTGTAAAAAGTGGCACAGTATTGGTTAAGCTTGATGCCAAAGATGCCACTTTGGCATTGGAAAAAGCAAAAACTAACTTAGCTAACAGCGTCCGGCAAACCCATCAACATATGATTAATAGTCGACAATATCAAGCTAATATCTCTCTTCGTCGCTCTGAACTGAATAAATTACAGCAAGATCTTCAACGTCGTGAAATTCTTGGCCAATCAAAAGTTATTGGTAAAGAAGAATTACAACACGCTCGTGAAGCGGTGACCAGCGCTAAAGCCGCTCTCGATATTGCTGTTGAGCAATTTAATGCTAACCAAGCTATCGTGTTAGATACTCCGCTAGATAAACAACCTGCGGTTTTACAAGCGGCCACTGAGCTTCGTAATGCTTGGTTAACTTTAGAACGAACTCAAATTGTTACCCCAGTTGATGGCTATGTTTCACGTCGAAGTGTTCAAGTCGGTGCTCGTATTACTCCAGCAACACCGCTTATGGCGGTAGTGCCCACTGACAATATGTGGATTGACGCAAATTTTAAAGAAACCCAACTTGCCGATATTCGTATCGGTCAACCAGCAAAAATTACTACCGATTTTTATGGTAAAAATATTGTTTACCAAGGACGCGTTGAAGGCATGGATATGGGAACAGGTAGTGCTTTTTCACTATTACCTGCCCAAAATGCAAGTGGTAACTGGATCAAAATTGTTCAACGCTTACCCGTCCGTATAACCATTGATGCAGAACAGTTAAAAAAATACCCTTTAAGGATTGGACTTTCAAGTGAAGTTACCGTCGATACAAATAACAAAAATGGCCTGACACTTTCACGAAAAATTCGCGCTAATCCCGCTTACCATACGAATGTGTTTAAAATTGATATGGCTCCCGTCGATCAACTCGTTACCGATATTATTAATAACAATTCAGGAACCAAATAAAAGGAGCTAATCGTGGCTAAAGAGCCATTACAAGGCGCAAAACTGGCATGGATGACATTTGCACTATCATTAGCGACCTTTATGCAGGTTTTGGATTCTACCATCGCTAATGTAGCTATCCCGACAATCGCTGGTAATTTAGGTGCTTCTAATTCACAAGGTACCTGGGTGATTACTTCCTTTGGGGTAGCGAATGCCATTTCAATCCCCATAACAGGTTGGTTGGCTAAACGTATTGGCGAAGTTAAACTTTTTCTTTGGTCAACTGGGCTATTCACCCTAACATCATGGTTATGTGGTGTTGCTGGCAGTTTGGAAACATTGATCTTCTTTCGCATCTTACAAGGGATGGTGGCAGGCCCTCTTATTCCTTTGTCACAAAGCTTGCTACTTAATAATTATCCCCCGCTTAAACGTAATATGGCGCTTGCGCTTTGGTCAATAACCATTGTCATTGCCCCGATTTGTGGTCCGATCTTGGGGGGGTATATTAGTGATAATTATCACTGGGGTTGGATTTTCTTTATTAATGTCCCGTTTGGTATCGCTATTATTTTCATTATTATGCAAATATTGCGTGATCGGGAAACAGCAACTGAGATAAAACCGATTGATACTATTGGATTAACATTACTGATCATTGGTATCGGTGCATTACAAATTATGCTAGATCGAGGTAAAGAGCTAGATTGGTTTAATTCAACAGAAATTATTGTGCTAGCAATAACCGCAGTAATTGCATTGAGCTTCCTCATTATTTGGGAACTCACAGATAATAATCCGGTTATTGATCTTTCACTGTTTAAAGAGCGTAACTTCACTATTGGCTGTTTATCGCTTAGTCTGGCTTATATGCTCTACTTTGGTACGATTGTATTACTACCGCAGTTATTACAGGAAGTGTTTGGTTATACGGCAACTTGGGCAGGTTTAGCCTCAGCGCCGGTCGGGATTTTACCCCTACTGATAACACCATTAATTGGGCGATTTAGCCATAAAATTGATATGCGTGTTATCGTTACCTTCAGCTTTATTGTTTATGCCGTATGCTATTATTGGCGCGCGTGGACATTTGAGCCGGCAATGGATTTTGCAGCCGCAGCTTGGCCGCAATTCGTTCAAGGATTAGCTATTGCTTGCTTTTTTATGCCACTTACCACCATTACTCTATCTGGCTTGCCAGCTGAAAAGATCGCCTCAGCATCCAGTTTATCCAATTTTGCCCGCACACTTGCCGGAGCGATAGGAACGTCTGTAACAACCACTTTATGGACACAAAGGGAAGCAATGCATCATGCCCACTTTACGGAGATTATTACCCCCTATAATCCAGAGTCGCAACAATTCTACGCAAAATTGTCCGCACTAGGATTAAATGAGCAACAATCATCAGCTTATCTAGCCAAAATGATTACTGATCAAGGATTAATTATCTCAGCTAATGAAATTTTTTGGTTATCAGCAGGCGTTTTTATTGCTCTTTTAGTTTTACTTTGGTTGGCAAAACCACCTTTCACTGCAGGCGATAGCCAAAACAGCGGAGGCGCACATTAATAGAAAGTGTGATAAAAAATAAGCTAGGCAATAATTATGATAGTTATTGAGATAGTTTAGTTTGACTAACTATCTCAATAAAATATGACTAAATTTTATTTTGTTGCCACCATTTAGCCAATATAATACCGGCAGCGACCGAAACGTTTAGACTTTTAACCTGACCAGTGCCTCCAATAGACAAACTCATATCGCCATTCTGACAAAGGCTTGCCGTCAATCCATCACTTTCCTGTTCCAATAGCAGTACTGTTTTTCCCGGTAACTCAGCTTTAGCAATATCAATATTATCTTTGTGACTAGACGTTGTAACAATGGTATAGCCTGCATGACGAAATTTATTCAATGTGGTAGCAAAATTATCTGATTGAATGCCTTTAATATACTCGGCGCCCCCTGCTGCGGTTCTAACCGCAGAGCCTGATTCCATTGCTGCAACATCATGCAGAATAATGCCTTGTACACCAAAATGAGCGCAACTACGCATAATCGCCCCTAAATTATGTGGATTACCAATATCTTCAACAGCTAATACACAATCAATTTTAGTCGATTGGGCTAAATAAGCTTCAGCATCAAACCCAGCTCGCTTTTTAATCAAGAAACAAACTCCACCGTGATGCTCTGTACCAGAAGCTTTTACCAGCTCTTCTTCGTTAACCACATGATAAGCTTTGCGATTTGCTGCCATCCACTTAAGTGCATCGCGGAAATGGGGAGTGATAGACTGAACAAACCAGGCGCGAACAATTGCCTCCGGACGATGTTTGAACATCGCTTGACAGGCATGCTCACCATAGATACGTGTCTCTTCTAAACGCTGGCGACGGATTTGTTCTGGATCAAGTAGACTTTTACCACTAATACCACTATGGCTAGTAACAGGATCTCTCCTTTGAGAAATCGCTTTCCAAGGATCATCCGTTAAACGTTCATGATTACGATCACTACGGCGTGATGACGATTTCTTATTTTTAGCGGAAAGATGTTTATTCTTTCGTCGATCATTGGTGGTGTTGTTGTCGTTATTACGAACATACATCACTTTTACTTTACCGTTTTTACCGCTATATGAATCATTCATGAGTGCCTCCAGCCACGTTATGCCAGGCAGATTACATGATGTTAGGATCTAACGCTACTGACTTTTTATACTTTATTATTAACCGAACAAATAGAAAGCTGGCGCATTAGTAGAGAAAGATTAAATTTTGCTGCTATAGAAAAATTTTCAGCCAATTAAAGGATAAAAGACATTTCCCTAATTTATAGTTACCTATTGATAAGTAGCTGTTGTGTAGCTTGTATGTGTAGTATCTCTACTCTTTCCAAAGCGTTCTATTGCTCGCTAAGTTCTAAATGCAAACATAGTAATAGCGTTTTTAATTAAACATCGGCCTTAGTCAATAATATTATTTTTATAATAGTGTTGTTTTTTAAATCAGGCTTATTTAATTATTTGCTCACCTTTAGATTTAGCTTATTTTTAGCTACTAATGGGTATTTTAACAAAATATAAAATATTTCAGGTCTATACCTGATCATGATTGAATTTTATTCATTTAATAATTAGACCATCTAATTTGTATTATTCGAAAGGGATAAACATATGAGAGATGAATTTGCGGCTCAATTAACGTTACTGTATGAAAATATTGGACTGCAATTACCAATAAATTTCAATCAAATTGATTTTTCCATCAGAGTAGATGGAAAATTTTCCGTTAGATTAATTGAGTACCCTGTGGGTAGATTGGTTTTGTGCACTGTATTACAAACTATTAGCCAAGAAAAAATTCTTGAGTTAATGAAATTTAATTTAATAAATCATCAAATGCATCAACCAGTATTAGCAATCAGTGATGATAAACAGCTAGTTATTTGGCAAGGATTTACTGATATGGTTTTTTCTGAAAAAAATTTAATCGGCAGGTTCGATGAGTTTGTTCAATTTTCTGAATTAATGCTAGAAATTATAGCATAAGAAATTTGCTGCAAAGAACTTATTTGTTACAAAAAATAGCAACCTATTGCCATTACTTAAGCATAGTGAGTAAGTTTTTAGCGAATAATTTAAATACTTATAACTAATTTTAGGATCAACGTTTAAATACTTAACTAGGGGGAAAAATGAAGATGTTTAATGATTTTGTTGTTGGTGTTAATCAAGCGCTATTTCCAAACCAAGTCACTCCTCAGCAATTAAGCCAAACTCGACAGCTGCTTTCTGAGCAGACTCAGAATTGCCATCAACCATTTGGTCAAGCAATATATAATATAAACGGTAGTATGGGAACTTACGGGGTAGATATACCCAGCTGGAAGGCTAGGCAGTATGCTCAGGATAGCACTGATGTTGAAAATGGTTTTAGATCTAATACCTCTGCCTTCGCCAGATCATCGGTAGGTTGGGCCAAGATTGGTGATCCTGTTGGTACAATAATGAATTTAGGCGGTGCACTATTAGCCGGAGCAATAGATGGCACTAATTACAGTACAGGACATATTTTACGTATGGAAAAGTTAGCTTAAATTAAATAAAGTTGTGTTCATATATGTCACAGTGAGTTCTCTGAGTATTGATTCTAATCATTAGCAAGAGTTTGGCATGTATGTTATTAATATCATGCTAAGGTTTAGCTCTACAACATACCATTGATAGTAAACCATTCAAATCAAATGTTGATGGGTAAATAGCAATATAAAAAGCGCTGTTAGCCTACGTCAGAGAACTCGCTATTATTATTTACCAACAAACAATCAATTTATAACCAATTAAACGGTAAAGCTAAAAAAATCATCTCGGTAAAATTTTAGATTAACGTTTAATACCAATCAGGCGGCAATACAGTTGCTAATTGATTAGAAAATTGTTTCCTTGCGTGATCTATCATTGCGCTAGACAATACCGCAGTACAAGAAAAAGTTTTTTCTAAGCCAAGTAATCTATTTTTCCACTCTGTAATTTGTTGCTCAGAATCAAAAATGGCCGGGCAAAGTTCATAGGCTTTATTTAACATCGCACAGGAAAAATATCTTAAAGCATTAGGTGATTCCGTCTCAGTACCCAAAATAGCACTAGAAGTATATTTAACAAATACCGCTGATAAGCTAAATATTTTTTCTGCTTTTTCCTTATCAGTTGCCTCTTTCAATTTATAGGTATTGAGAATATTCTGATAAAATTTTTCTGTTAATTGATAATCACTTGGCGCGATAAACTGATATGCTTTATTAGTTAATAGCTTTTCTAGTTGAATTTGTTCTTCAGGATTAACTAATTTTTCTGTTGAAATAGCTTTTTTTGTTACTGCAATAAATAAGTCATACAATTTTTCATCTAAATCTAATAAATCAAGCAAACGGTTAAAAGTATTTATTCTAAGCAGAGATTGATATCCGCTATAAAATATTGGAAATTTATTTTTTAAAATATCCTCTAATTGATAATCAGCTTGATTTAAATTATTTTGTTGCTGGTAAAGAAAAAATTGGTTTAATACTTGATCTTTGCCTGCTAGATTTGGCATTAACATTCCAGCTAGTACATTTTGCGACAACATCATGGCATAACCCTGTTCGGTAGAAGAAAATAGAATATAGTTTGCCGCATTTTTGTCTGACCAATCGGTTTTATTTTCACCATAACAGCCAAAATCATCCATCTGGACATAAGGTTGGATTTGGCTACTTTTTAGGTAATGCTCATAAACAGAAATCGCTTTTTGCTTTAATTGCGCTGAATCAATTTTATATATTGCTTGGGAAATAATCTGTATAAAGGCTGAATTACAATTAAAAAGTAAATCAGGATAATGTTGGAAAGTATCAATCATCAAATTAATAACCGATTCTTTTTGTAATGGCATCGGCCAATCATTAAATTTTTCAATATAGTTAGCACAAACACTTTTTAGCCAATTTGAAATTTCAGCATCCGCATAATAGGGTGGTTCAGCTAAAATATCGATCAATGATGCTGCGACAGAGGAAATGTTAACTCGCTGATTACTTAATGATGCGATAATTTGTTTTATCATATCTATTTTTGCCGCATCGTACATTTTATCAATGCTAGCTATCTGGGTTAATACACTATTTGTCTCTCGATTATTTAAATGATTTAAATATTGATCAAGGCTATTTTGTTCCCACTTTAACTCAATCGATAAATTAATTGCTTTATGCAAAATGATCGACTGGAGATCTAAGTTAATAACCGATTGCAAAGATATTGTCGCACCACTTAAATTGCTGTTAGTGAGGTTAACATTGGTTAGATTAGCATTTTTTAAATTTGCATCCGTGAGATTCGCATTAGTCAAGTCTGCACCAAACAAATGGGTATTAAGTAAAATTGCGTTGGTAAGATCTACATTTTGCATATTAGCGCCACGAAAAAAAGCTCGCGTTAAATTTGCACCTATTAATTTAGCGTTATTTAATATTGAATTTTCACCCCTCACCTGTTCTAAATTAGCGTTAGTCAAATTAGCGTCTGTTAAATCTATGCTCAACATCTCGGCATTAAACATATTTGCTGCGGTTAAATCAGCTCGCTGCATAATGCTACACAATAAAAATGCCTGCGATAAATTTGCTCCCATCAACTTCGCTCTCATTAAATCAGCGTCTTGTAGATGAGCTCTGCTCAAATTAGCCATTGCCAAATTGCAATATTTTAAATTAGCGCTCCTGAAATTTGCGTTTTGCAAATCTGCATTAGCGATATTCGCATCTGTCAGAACCGACTGGATCAAAGTGGCATTATTTAATTTAGCATCACTTAAATCTATTTTGCTCAAATCCGTGCTAGACAAATTACTATGTTGTAAATTAGCATTCATCATCTTAACCGCTACTAATTTACTGTGCATTAAATTAACGTTATAAAGTTCAATCGCTGCGGGTAATTCCATGCCCGTCAAGTCAATTTCATTTAGTTCAACGCAATCACCTGCTTCTCTTGTTTGTAATTTCTCCAGTAAAATAGCTAGTTTTTTATTTTGCAAATCTTGCCTATCAGCTAAACCACTATCTAAAGTTAATTTTTTGGTTAAAATTGCCAAGTCCTTTTTTACTTTGGCCTGTTCTTCGCTAATAAGGTCGGGCTCTATGGGTGAAAATAAAATATTTTCGTTTTTAAAGATATTAAACATATTAACCTCTATGATGTTGAATTCTCCATTATTGCCAATATCATATCGCTCAAAATACTTTTTTATTAATTTCTGTTCAGAATAATAATTCTTGACAGTAACATGTTAAAATAATTTTTTATTTCATATAAAACAAAATAATATTCTTTACTATTTGGAATAGTAAACTTTTATCTTTTTTTTACTTTTAAATTCCGCTCTCAATAACAAACTAATTTTTTTAACACCACTTAATCTTTATCGTGTAAATGTGTGTGATGTTAAAATAACACCATTCAAGAATGAAAAAATATTCATAAGAAACTAATAATTATAAAATTATCACTTCATGATTTATTTTTTATAAATAGTATCTAACCAACAAACTTTGTTCTCTGGCGGCAAAAATCACAGAAAAATGCGAAAATATCAGCTACATTGATAGACAATACCCATGACAAGGTAAATATCTATGAGCCAGCGTGGACTCGACGCATTATTGCGACCTAAATCCATTGCAGTTATTGGTGCCTCAGAAAAACCAGAACGAGCAGGATCCGTGATTATAAAGAATCTACTTTCTAGTGGTTTTACAGGCCCGATCCTGCCGGTTACACCAAATAAAAATGCGGTAATGGGAATACTCACCTATCCTACAATTGATAAATTACCATTCTCACCAGATTTAGCGGTTATCTGCACAAATGCAGATAGAAATTTAACTTGTCTAAAACAACTGGGCAAAATGGGTTGTAAAGCAGCCATTATCCTATCATCGCCTCCTTCTCAGTTTGTAAAACTGAAAGCATTAACACAACGATACAATATAAGATTATTGGGGCCCAATAGTTTGGGGATCCTAGCACCCTGGCAACAATTAAATGCTAGCTTTTCACCAATTCCAATCTTAAAAGGCAAACTAGCTTTTATTTCTCAATCTGCTGCAGTTTCTAATATTATTCTGGACTGGGCACAACAGCGTAAAATTGGCTTTTCTTACTTTATTGCATTGGGAAATAGTTTGGATATTGATATCGATGATCTACTTGATTTTCTTGCTAGAGATAATAAAACCAGCGCCATATTACTCTATATAGAACATATTCAGCAGGCGCGGAGATTCCTTTCAGCTGCTCGCAGTGCATCACGTAATAAACCTATTCTAGTTGTTAAAAGTGGACGTACTCAACAAGCACAATATTTACTAGGAGAAGTACAAAGCTTTGATGCTGCTTATGACGCAGCTATTCAACGAGCAGGATTACTTCGAGTGCAAGATACCCATGAAATGTTTTCCGCAGTTGAAACATTAAGTCACATGTCCCCTTTAAAGGGGGACAGACTCTCTATTATTAGTAATGGTAACGGGCCTGCCGCAATGGCCCTCGATGAGCTTTTTCGGCGCAAAGGAAAGTTGGCAAAACTTAATACTAATACTCAACAAAAAATTCAAGCCATTTTTCCCAATCTTCACTCAAATCAAAATCCAATTAATATCGGTGATGATGCAACCATCGAATGTTACATTAAAATCCTTAATATTATGTTAGATAGCCAGGATCATGATGCTATATTACTTATTCATTCGCCTAGTACTATAGCCCCCAGTTTATTTACCGCGGAGAGGATCATTCAAACTATTCAATCACATCCCCGCGGTAAATGGTTAACTATATTAACTAACTGGTGTGGCGAATATTCATCCCAGGATGCACGTAAACGTTTTAGTGAAACGAGTATTCCAACATATCGAACTCCGGAAGGCGCCATTACTGCTTATATGCATATGGTTGAATATCGCCGTAACCAAAAACAATTGACTGAGACACCGGCATTACCTATTGGATTAACCGCTAACACTACAAAAGCCCATGCATTGATTGAAAAAGCATTAAAAAAAGGGGTAACCCAGCTTGATACTCACGAGGTGGAACCTATTTTACGCGCCTATGGCTTAAAAATATTACCCACATGGATAGCTCATAATAGTGATCAGGCAATCGCTATTGCTGAAAAAATTGGCTATCCGGTTGCTTTAAAATTACGCTCAGCAGATATTCCTCACAAATCTGATATTCAAGGCGTTATGCTTTATTTACGCAATGCCAAAGAAGTGGCAGATGCTAGCCAGGGAATTTTTGATCGTGCCGCTCAACACTTTCCTAACGCCATAATTCAAGGTTTATTAGTACAAAGTATGGCAAATAAAGCAGGTTCTCTCGAGTTAAAAATAGCAATTGAACAAGATCCCATTTTTGGTCCTTTGATCTTATTAGGTGATGGTGATATTGAATGGCAGCCAGAAACCCATGCTGCGGTGGCGCTCCCCCCTCTTAACATGACATTAGCCAGATATTTAGTTATTCAAGCAATTAAAAATCAAAAGATAAAATCAACAAATTCATCCCATCAACTAAATATTGATGGTCTTTGCCAATTACTGGTCCGCGTTTCAAATTTACTGATAGATTGCCCGCAAATTGTCCGACTAAATATTCACCCACTTTTAGCATTTGAGGAGGAATTCACTTTACTGGATGTTACAATGGAACTCTGCCCTATTGTTGGTGATCCTAAAGCAAGACTAGCTATTAGACCTTATCCTAATGAATTAGAAGAAATTATTTCTCTTAAAAATGGAATAAAGTGTCTACTTAGGCCTATCCTACCCGAAGACGAACATTTACTTAAAGATTTTATTACTCAGGTAACAAAAGAAGATCTTTATTATCGTTATTTTAGTGAAATCAGCGAATTTACCCATGATGACTTAGCAAATATGACACAAATCGATTATGACCGAGAAATGGCTTTTATTGCTATTAAAAAAAATTCCGAGATCATTGGAGTAGTTCGCGTGGTAGAGGATCCTGACAATCAGCAAGCAGAATTTGCCGTTTTAGTACGTTCTGATATGAAAGGTAATACACTTGGCTATCAGTTAATGGATAAAATTATTAGATATAGCCGTAGCCGTGGTACTCAGCGACTTACTGCAATTACCATGCCTGAAAATAAAAAAATGCTACAACTGGCACAAAAATTAGGTTTTAATCTCGATCCTCAATTTGAAGATAGCATTGTCAACCTAGATCTAGCACTTTGAGGAAAATAATCTTATAACTAAATAGATCTAATAATGTAATAAATAATGACTGAATAATCGGTCAACATAGCTGGGATTAATAGATACAAAAAATTAAACTAATGGTATCATGGATTACTAATTTTCAATTAACCTAAACCAAAGTATATAATCTACTCCCTTAATAAAAAAGAGAAAATTTACACTGTGATGTTGTCCAAATTAAAAAAAGCAAAGCATCAACTATATCTTGAGCAATTAGCAAAATTACCTCAGTCTGCAACTGGTGTTGTCACCCTTTACCAAACAGAAAGTTTCCGTAAAGCGCTGTTAGACAAAATTGCCAGCGCTCAACGGTATATTTATATAACTGCACTTTATTTCGAACATGATGATGCAGGACAAGACATACTAAATGCGCTTTATCAAGCAAAAATGGCACGACCAGAATTAGATATCAAAATAATGGTTGACTGGCATCGCGCCCAACGTGGTCGCATTGGTGCAGATGCCAACGCAACTAATGCCGATTGGTATTATCAAATGATGATGGCCCACCCAGGACTGAATATTGCTATTTTTGGTATCCCTGTTAATACACGGGAAGCACTAGGCGTTTTACATCTAAAAGGCTTCATCTTCGATGATACCATTATTTATAGTGGTGCCAGTATTAATGATGTCTATCTGCAACAACATCAACGTTATCGCTACGATCGTTATCATATATTAGATAATGCCCAATTAGCAGCGACAATGAAAAGTTTTATCGACCAAAGCTTGCTATCTTCACCCGCCATACAGCGTCTAGATCAAGCACATCGCCCACGAAATACTCAAATTAAAAGTTTGATTAAACAATTTCGTCATAGTTTAAAAAGTTGTCACTACCAGTTGCATAATAATGCCACAAATGAAGAGTTAGCAGTAACTCCATTAATTGGTTTAGGCAAAAAAAATGAATTAAATAAAGTTATTATGCATTTAATGAATAGTACAGAAAAGAAAATGACTATCTGTACCCCCTATTTTAATTTGCCCACTATTTTAACGCGTATAATTAGTAAATTATTGCGTGACGGCAAACACATTGAAATTATTATTGGCGATAAAACTGCTAATGACTTTTATATTCCACCAGAAAAACCTTTCAAAATTATCAGTGCATTACCTTATTTATATGAAATTAACCTACGTCGATTTATCTGTCGATTACAACACTTTGTAGATAGCCAACAATTAACCATCAGATTATGGAAAGATGGTGACAATAGCTATCACTTAAAAGGAATTTGGATAGATAATAATTGGCAATTACTTACTGGCAATAATCTCAATCCTCGGGCATGGGGGCTCGATTTGGAAAATGCAATTTTAATTCATGATCCGCAAAAAGTTCTGCTACAGCAAAAAAACAAAGAATTAAAATGTATAACCACAAATACTCATATCGTGAAGCATTACCAAGAGCTTGAAAATATCCAACGTTATCCAGTAAAAATTAAAAAACTTATTCGACGTTTACGCAGGATCCGCGTGGATAGGTTAATACGTCGCATTCTCTAATAGGCTAGCTCAATTTTCTACTGCTAAAATAATTAGATTTTTATATCAAAAATCAAAAAAGTTATCAGTAGATAAAACGTCAAAAAGCCATCCTTAGGTGGCTTTTTTAACATAATTAAAGTCTGGCAGCTCCCTACTCTCACATGGGGAGACCCCACACTACCATCGGCGCTACGGCATTTCACTTCTGAGTTCGGCATGGGGTCAGGTGGGACCACCGCGCTATTGCCGCCAGACAAATTCTTTTTTCGCTATCCTGTTTCATTACGCTGCTATCTCGGCCAGCCTTTCGCCTCATTCACATACCTCAGTATGCACCTAGCGCCAGCTCACTGCCATTCACGTAAATTCCTACAGGAGTCAATCTCCGAACAAGCTAAAATTTCTTCTCTCTTCTCAAAACACCTTCGGTGTTGTCAGGTTAAGCCTCTCGGGTCATTAGTACTGGTTAGCTCAACGTATCGCTACGCTTACACACCCAGCCTATCTACGTCCTCGTCTCGAACACCCCTTATAGGACATTGCTGTCAGGGAAGACTCATCTTGAGGCAAGTTTCCCGCTTAGATGCTTTCAGCGGTTATCTCTTCCGCACTTAGCTACCAGGCTATGCCATTGGCATGACAACCTGTACACCAGTGGTGCGTCCACTCCGGTCCTCTCGTACTAGGAGCAGCCCCCCTCAATCTTCCTTCGCCCACGACAGATAGGGACCGAACTGTCTCACGACGTTCTAAACCCAGCTCGCGTACCACTTTAAATGGCGAACAGCCATACCCTTGGGACCTACTTCAGCCCCAGGATGTGATGAGCCGACATCGAGGTGCCAAACACCGCCGTCGATATGAACTCTTGGGCGGTATCAGCCTGTTATCCCCGGAGTACCTTTTATCCGTTGAGCGATGGCCCTTCCATTCAGAACCACCGGATCACTAAGACCTACTTTCGTACCTGCTCGCGCCGTCACGCTCGCAGTCAAGCTGGCTTATGCCTTTGCACTAACCTCACGATGTCCGACCGTGATTAGCCAACCTTCGTGCTCCTCCGTTACGCTTTGGGAGGAGACCGCCCCAGTCAAACTACCCACCAGACACTGTCCTCAGCCCGGATTACGGGCCTAAGTTAGAACATCAAACATTAAAGGGTGGTATTTCAACGTTGGCTCCATGCGAACTGGCGTCCACACTTCAAAGCCTCCCACCTATCCTACACATCAAGGCTCAATGTTCAGTGTCAAGCTATAGTAAAGGTTCACGGGGTCTTTCCGTCTTGCCGCGGGTACACTGCATCTTCACAGCGAGTTCAATTTCACTGAGTCTCGGGTGGAGACAGCCTGGCCATCATTACGCCATTCGTGCAGGTCGGAACTTACCCGACAAGGAATTTCGCTACCTTAGGACCGTTATAGTTACGGCCGCCGTTTACTGGGGCTTCGATCAAGAGCTTCGCCTTACGGCTTACCCCATCAATTAACCTTCCAGCACCGGGCAGGCGTCACACCGTATACGTCCACTTTCGTGTTTGCACAGTGCTGTGTTTTTAATAAACAGTTGCAGCCAGCTGGTATCTGCGACTGGCTTCAGCTCCATGGGCGAACCACTTCACCTAACGCCAGCGTGCCTTCTCCCGAAGTTACGGCACCATTTTGCCTAGTTCCTTCACCCGAGTTCTCTCAAGCGCCTGAGTATTCTCTACCTAACCACCTGTGTCCGGTTTGGGGTACGATTAACGGTTACCTATCGCTTAGAGGCTTTTCCTGGAAGCTTGGCATCAACTACTTCACCACCTTGGTGGCTCGTCATCACGCCTCAGTGTTATAGCCATGCGGATTTGCCTGCACGACCCACCTACACGCTTAAACCGGGACAACCGTCGCCCGGATAGCCTAGCCTTCTCCGTCCCCCCTTCGCAGTAACCCTTAGTACGGGAATATTAACCCGTTTCCCATCGACTACGCTTTTCAGCCTCGCCTTAGGGGTCGACTTACCCTGCCCCGATTAACGTTGGACAGGAACCCTTGGTCTTTCGGCGAGCGGGTTTTTCACCCGCTTTATCGTTACTTATGTCAGCATTCGCACTTCTGATACCTCCAGCAGACCTCTCAGTCCACCTTCGACGGCTTACAGAACGCTCCCCTACCCAACAACATTGCTGTTGCTGCCGCAGCTTCGGTGCATGGTTTAGCCCCGTTACATCTTCCGCGCAGGCCGACTCGACCAGTGAGCTATTACGCTTTCTTTAAATGATGGCTGCTTCTAAGCCAACATCCTGGCTGTCTAAGCCTTCCCACTTCGTTTCCCACTTAACCATGACTTTGGGACCTTAGCTGGCGGTCTGGGTTGTTTCCCTCTTCACGACGGACGTTAGCACCCGCCGTGTGTCTCCCGTGATAACATTCTTCGGTATTCGTAGTTTGCATCGGGTTGGTAAGTCGGGATGACCCCCTAGCCGAAACAGTGCTCTACCCCCGAAGATGAATTCACGAGGCGCTACCTAAATAGCTTTCGGGGAGAACCAGCTATCTCCCGGTTTGATTGGCCTTTCACCCCCAGCCACAAGTCATCCGCTAATTTTTCAACATTAGTCGGTTCGGTCCTCCAGTTAGTGTTACCCAACCTTCAACCTGCCCATGGCTAGATCACCGGGTTTCGGGTCTATACCCTGCAACTTAACGCCCAGTTAAGACTCGGTTTCCCTACGGCTCCCCTATGCGGTTAACCTTGCTACAGAATATAAGTCGCTGACCCATTATACAAAAGGTACGCAGTCACCCCACCCCAAAGTACTCCGTACTTTGCGGCGGTTGCCTTCGGCAACCCACCCCATCCCAGTCAATTGGCCTGATGCGTCTTAAATCAGATTTTACCTGATTCAATCTAAATCACGCGCCTTGATTCGTTGGGACTTACACTGCTTGATTGGATTGGTTGGGCGTCGCTACGCTCCGCCAACCGCCAAACAGCGTGCAGAAATACTTTGGTGGTGGGGCTCCACTGCTTGTACGTACACGGTTTCAGGTTCTTTTTCACTCCCTCGCCGGGGTTCTTTTCGCCTTTCCCTCACGGTACTGGTTCACTATCGGTCAGTCAGGAGTATTTAGCCTTGGAGGATGGTCCCCCATATTCAGACAGGATAACACGTGTCCCGCCCTACTCTTCGAGCTCACAATACTAACATCTTCGGATACGGGGCTATCACCCTTTATTGCTGGCCTTTCCAGACCCTTCTCCTGATACTAATATCGATGCTGACTCTGGGCTGCTCCCCGTTCGCTCGCCGCTACTAGGGGAATCTCGGTTGATTTCTTTTCCTCGGGGTACTGAGATGTTTCAGTTCCCCCGGTTCGCCTCGTTTGACTATGAATTCATCAAACGATAGTGCATTAATGCACTGGGTTTCCCCATTCGGACATCGCCGGCTATTACGCTTCATATCAGCTTACCGACGCTTTTCGCAGATTAGCACGTCCTTCATCGCCTCTGACTGCCTAGGCATCCACCGTGTACGCTTCGTTCGCTTAACCTCACAACCCGAAGATGTCTTTATTTCACTATCATTCTGATAGGTTATGGCTGCGCGTGCAGCAATTCTTTGTTGGGCAGTGCTCGCAATGCTCACGTACTTTGTACGCTGCGCTTGCTGCGCGCTGGCCGCCTCGAATTCCTGACTGCTCGCTCATAATGCCTGCCTTCCTGACAGCGAATACACTTCACGTTGGAGTTTGAGAGTTCTCCACATTATTTTTCTCAATAATGTGTGTTTCAATTTTCAGCTTGTTCCAGATTGTTAAAGAGCATTATTATTCGCAGCATACTGTTGCCAGCCTGCTCTGAATAACTTTTTATCTAGTTTTATCTTGCAATATGGTGGAGCTAAGCGGGATCGAACCGCTGACCTCCTGCGTGCAAAGCAGGCGCTCTCCCAGCTGAGCTATAGCCCCATTAAGATTCTTGTATCATTACTCCTTCCCGCTAACTTCGCCTTTAGGCAATATCTGCCAGCAATCTTGGTAGGCCTGAGTGGACTTGAACCACCGACCTCACCCTTATCAGGGGTGCGCTCTAACCACCTGAGCTACAAGCCTAATGATACCTTCTGCTCAATCTTCATCAGACAATCTGTGTGAACACTCACATTCCATCTATCTCGGTAAGGAGGTGATCCAACCGCAGGTTCCCCTACGGTTACCTTGTTACGACTTCACCCCAGTCATGAATCACAAAGTGGTAAGCGCCATCCCGAAGGTTAAGCTACCTACTTCTTTTGCAACCCACTCCCATGGTGTGACGGGCGGTGTGTACAAGGCCCGGGAACGTATTCACCGCGACATGCTGATCCGCGATTACTAGCGATTCCGACTTCATGGAGTCGAGTTGCAGACTCCAATCCGGACTTCGACGTACTTTCTGAGTTCCGCTTCCCCTCGCAGGCTCGCCTCTCTCTGTATACGCCATTGTAGCACGTGTGTAGCCCTACTCGTAAGGGCCATGATGACTTGACGTCATCCCCACCTTCCTCCGGTTTATCACCGGCAGTCTCCTTTGAGTTCCCGACATAACTCGATGGCAACAAAGGATAAGGGTTGCGCTCGTTGCGGGACTTAACCCAACATTTCACAACACGAGCTGACGACAGCCATGCAGCACCTGTCTCAGCGCTCCCGAAGGCACGCCTCTATCTCTAAAGGCTTCGCTGGATGTCAAGAGTAGGTAAGGTTCTTCGCGTTGCATCGAATTAAACCACATGCTCCACCGCTTGTGCGGCCCCCGTCAATTCATTTGAGTTTTAACCTTGCGGCCGTACTCCCCAGGCGGTCGATTTAACGCGTTAGCTCCGGAGGCCACAGTTCATGACCACAACCTCCAAATCGACATCGTTTACAGCGTGGACTACCAGGGTATCTAATCCTGTTTGCTCCCCACGCTTTCGCACATGAGCGTCAGTCTTTGTCCAGGGGGCCGCCTTCGCCACCGGTATTCCTCCACATCTCTACGCATTTCACCGCTACACATGGAATTCTACCCCCCTCTACAAGACTCTAGCTAACCAGTCTTGAATGCCATTCCCAGGTTAAGCCCGGGGATTTCACATCCAACTTAATTAACCGCCTGCGTGCCCTTTACGCCCAGTAATTCCGATTAACGCTCGCACCCTCCGTATTACCGCGGCTGCTGGCACGGAGTTAGCCGGTGCTTCTTCTGTCGCTAACGTCAATTGCTAAGAATATTAATCTTAACACCTTCCTCACGACTGAAAGTACTTTACAACCCGAAGGCCTTCTTCATACACGCGGCATGGCTGCATCAGGCTTGCGCCCATTGTGCAATATTCCCCACTGCTGCCTCCCGTAGGAGTCTGGGCCGTGTCTCAGTCCCAGTGTGGCTGATCATCCTCTCAGACCAGCTAGAGATCGTCGCCTAGGTGAGCCTTTACCCCACCTACTAGCTAATCTCATATGGGTTCATCCGAAGGTGTGAGGCCAGAAGGTCCCCCACTTTGCTCCTTAGAGATTATGCGGTATTAGCCACCGTTTCCAGTGGTTATCCCCCGCCTTCGGCCAGATCCCCATACCTTACTCACCCGTCCGCCGCTCGCCGGCAAGAAAGCAAGCTTTCTCCCGCTGCCGCTCGACTTGCATGTGTTAGGCCTGCCGCCAGCGTTCAATCTGAGCCATGATCAAACTCTTCAATTAAAAGTTTGATGCTCAAAGAATTTCTGACTGCTATTCGTTATGAATTAACTGTTTCGTCACTCTTCAAGACTTAATCTTCAAATAGTTTTGATGATGTCTTGCGAGTGCCCACACAGATTGTCTGATTAATTGTTAAAGAGCGTGCGACCGGAGTCGCGAGGTGGCATATATTACGCTTTTCACCTTAAATTAACGTTACACTTTTATTCACCCGTTGATGAATAAGTCGCGATAACAGGAAGGGCATTATAGGGGGTTTTCTGAAACTAACAACTATTATTTGCATTTTTTCTGTTTAAGTGCTCATTTATTGTGCTAACCGTAAATTGATAGCAACGATGTTAGTTGTTAATCACTTAAGCTAATAACGATCTTTAATCAAAGTTATTGAATTACTATAATACATTGAAGAGGCAAATATTGCCTCTTCAAATAGGATTAACAATTTAATTTTATTTATTGCTTAGCAACAATAACACCTTTTTTAATATCTAAAGTTACTTGTTTGCCAGGCACTAACTTACCTGATAGCATCTGTTCAGCCAATGGATTTTCTATCTCTTGTTGGATCGCACGTTTCAAAGGACGTGCACCAAATACCGGATCAAAGCCCGCTTCACCCAATTTTTCTAACGCTGCTGGCGTTATTTTTACTTTATAGCCTTGCTCTTCCATACGCTTATATAAACGAGATAGTTGGATCTGCGCAATGTCTGTAATTTGCTCTTTATTAAGTGGATGGAATACCACAACTTCATCAATACGGTTAATAAATTCAGGTCGGAAACTACGGCTAACAACTTCCATGACAATCTCTTTCATTTCGTTGTAGCCCAGACTACCAAAACGCTCTTGGATCAAATCCGAGCCTAAGTTTGATGTCATAATAACAACTGTATTACGAAAATCGACAGTTCTTCCCTGCCCATCAGTCAAGCGCCCATCATCCAAAACTTGTAATAAAATATTGAAAACATCGGGATGCGCTTTTTCAATTTCATCAAGCAAAATAACTGAATAAGGGCGGCGTCGGATTGCCTCGGTTAAATAACCACCTTCTTCATATCCTACATAACCAGGAGGTGCACCAACTAGTCTGGAAACAGTATGTTTTTCCATAAATTCAGACATATCAATGCGCACCATCGCATCATCACTATCAAATAAAAAATTTGCCAGTGCCTTACATAGCTCAGTTTTACCCACACCGGTAGGACCTAAAAATAAGAATGAGCCAATAGGTCGATTTGGATCTGATAAACCAGCACGGCTACGGCGAATGGCATTAGATACTGCGTCAACAGCTTCATTCTGGCCAATGACACGCTTATGCAGATCCTGTTCCATATGAAGTAACTTTTCACGTTCACTTTCTAACATTCTGGAAACAGGAATGCCTGTCCAGCGTGCTAATATTTCAGCAATTTCAGCATCAGTCACTTTATTACGCAACAACTTCATGGTTTTACTTTCGGCTTTGGTAGCAGCTGCAAGTTGTTTTTCTAATTCAGGAATTTTACCATATTGCAATTCTGACATTTTAGCTAAATCACCACTGCGCCGAGCCTGTTCCAAACTTATACGTGCATTTTCTAATTCTGCTTTTATATGCTGTGTCCCGGTAAGCTCTGCTTTTTCTGCTTTCCATTCTTCTTCTAGCTCTGAATATTCCCGTTCTTTTTCTGTTAGCTCTTCTTCTAACATTTTAAGCCGCTTTTTACTGGCTTCATCAGATTCTTTTTTCAGTGCTTGTTGTTCAAGTTTTAATTGAATAACCCGGCGTTCTAAGCGATCAAGGGCTTCCGGTTTAGAGTCCATCTGCATGCGTAAACTGGCACCTGCTTCATCAATTAAATCTATGGCTTTATCAGGTAGCATACGATCAGAAATATAACGATTTGATAAACTGGCAGCAGCAACAATGGCAGGATCAGTTATCTGTACATGATGATGCAGTTCATAACGTTCTTTTAGTCCCCTTAATATTGCTATGGTGTCCTCAACAGTAGGTTCAGCAACATAAACTTTTTGGAAACGACGCTCTAATGCCGCATCCTTTTCAATATACTGACGATATTCATCAAGTGTAGTTGCCCCGACACAATGTAATTCTCCTCGTGCTAGTGCTGGTTTTAACATATTACCGGCGTCCATCGCACCTTCAGCTTTACCTGCACCAACCATAGTATGCAATTCATCGATAAACAGAATCACATTTCCTTCTTGCTTGGCCAGATCATTTAAAACTGCCTTTAAGCGCTCTTCAAATTCACCGCGATATTTTGCGCCAGCCAGCAAAGCCCCCATATCTAAGGAGAGAACACGTTTATTTTTCAGCCCTTCGGGGACTTCACCATTAACAATTCGTTGAGCGAGACCTTCGACAATCGCGGTTTTACCAACTCCTGGTTCACCAATTAAAACCGGATTATTTTTTGTTCGGCGCTGGAGAACTTGTATTGTGCGGCGGATCTCTTCATCGCGTCCAATAACAGGATCGAGTTTGCCTTGTTCGGCTCTTTCTGTTAAATCAATTGTGTATTTTTTAAGTGCTTGACGCTGCTCTTCAGCACTTTGATCATTAACATTTTCACCACCACGCATTTGTTCTATCGCCTTTTCTATATTTGCTTTATTAGCTCCCATCGTTTTAAGCGTATCTGCCAGGGAGGTTTTGGCATCAAAAATTGCCAGAAGAAATAACTCTGAGGAAATAAACGTATCACCGCGCTGTTGTGCCAACTTATCACACAAATTTAAGTGCCGAATAAGATCATTTGAGGGTTGGATATCACCAGCCGTGCCATGCACTTGCGGTAAGGTATTGAGAATATCGTTTAATTTGTTACTTAGCTGACTGACATTAACCCCTATCGATGTCAATAAAGGACGTAAAGTACCGCCTTCTTGATCTAACAAGGCAACGAGTAAATGTACTGGTTCAATAAATTGATTATCTTGTCCAATTGCTAAAGATTGAGCATCAGCTAGTGCTTGTTGGAATTTGTTGGTAAGACGATCCAAACGCATAATACCTCCAAAATACAATTGCAATCATTTATGCAGATTAAATGAGGTTTTATTTCACATTATTCAAGTTACTTACGATAAAAATCAACTATTGATATAAAAATAATAACTAATATTGTTAAAGATTTATTTTAACCAGATTAATGATGCCATTCGTCCCGTTACGCCATCACGACGATAAGAAAAAAAACGCGTTGGCTCACTCATGGTACAATAGGTTCCACCATATATATGCTGGACGCCCATTGCGTTCAATTTTAAACGCGCTAGCAAGTAGAGATCAGCAAGATACTTACCCTGTTCAAAAGCTTTAAAGCCTTGCGCTAATTCTGCACTATGTTCAATAAAAGCACTTCTCACTTCACTACCTACTTCAAATTTTTCCGCGCCAATTGCCGGCCCT
Organism: Arsenophonus sp. aPb; assembly: GCF_029873475.1. Taxonomy (NCBI): domain Bacteria; kingdom Pseudomonadati; phylum Pseudomonadota; class Gammaproteobacteria; order Enterobacterales; family Morganellaceae; genus Arsenophonus; species Arsenophonus sp. aPb. The sequence goes on along the minus strand of NZ_CP123499.1, from coordinate 936,244 downwards.
AGCCAGGCCATAATAGAGTAAACCGGTGATTTAAATTGTTTTATCGCTTTTTCCAAAATCCCATCACACAAACCTCGCCAACCAGCATGTACGGCAGCAATTTCTGTGCCTTGTTCGTTACAGAGTAAAACAGGCAAACAGTCTGCTGTCATCACGACACACACCTGTCCTAGTTCACAACTGTAGGCGGCATCCGCTTGCAGATTACCCTTTTTTTGCTTAGCCAAATCGATAATACGCGTGCCATGTACCTGATTAAGCCAGCTAGGCTGGGTGGGTAGTTGTGCAATTTTCATTAAGCTATTGCGATTTTGTTTCACTAATCGCGCTTGATCACCGACATGTAACCCTAGATTAAAACTGTCATAAGGTGGCAAACTGTCGCCACCAATACGCGTTGTGCTACAAGCCATGACTGTTTCAGGTTGCGGCCAGTTCGGATATATTAAGCTATCCATTACCAATCCATCTCATCTCTGTGCATCATTGCATCGGCTTTGAGTATATTAATTAGTATAACCATATCTGCAGGAATATCTGCGTGCCACTCCATTTCAATACCCGTTAGAGGGTGATATAAACGTAACATTGTGGCATGGAGCGCCTGACGATTAAAATTGCTCATAATTTGACGAAACTCTTCTGAGACACCTTTTAAGGGGCGTGGCCGACCACCATATACCGGATCGCCAACTAAAGGATGATTAATATGCGCCATGTGAACGCGGATTTGATGCGTTCTACCTGATTCTAAGCGCAATCTGAGCCTAGTATGGGCGCGAAAATGCTCCATTACCCGATAATGAGTAATAGCGGGTTTGCCCATCGGGTGGATAGCCATATGTGTTCGCTTAGTTGAGTGACGAGCAATCGGCTCATCTACCGTTCCTCCTGCCGTCATACGACCATTTACTACCGCTTCATATTCACGGGTAATTTCTCTTCGCTGCAAAGCTTCTACCAAATGAGTCTGAGCAGGTATCGTTTTTGCAATAACCATTAACCCGGTAGTATCTTTATCAAGCCGATGAACGATCCCTGCTCGTGGAACATTAATAATCTCAGGATAACGATATAACAGTGCATTTAGTACCGTTCCATCTGGATTGCCAGCACCGGGATGGACCACTAAATCACGAGGTTTATTTATGACAAGAATTTCGTCATCTTCATAAACAATATTTAGTGGAATATTTTGTGGCTGCCAACGCATATCTTCTTCAATCAGTACATCAATAGCAATTTGTTCACTGCCAAATACTTTTTCTTTCGGTCTATTTATAATTTTGCCATTTACCAGCACTCTATTATCTAAAATCCACTCTTTTATTCGTGAGCGAGAATAATCAGGAAATAATTCAGCTAATGCTTGGTCTAAACGTTGGCCAAGTTGCGATTCTAGAATTTGTGCCTGAAGTTGTAATTGTTGAGCCATAAAATTATCTACAGTAAAGTTTACATTTTGACGGCAGTGCCGTTTTAATTAAAATATGTGCTATTGTAACTCATATTTCGTTAGGGGGCTTTATGGAGATCGCCCAAAAACATTCAGAGGAAACAACCACGTGATTATACGTATAAAATATCTGCTGGCAGCAGCCACACTGAGTTTACTTGTTACCGGATGCTCCAGCAATAAGGATGCTGTACCAGAAAGCTCTCCCACTGATATCTATACCAGCAGTCAAGAGAAACTACAAAGCGGTAATTATAAAGGGGCTATCAAGTTATTAGAAATTCTCGATAATCGTTATCCATTTGGCCCTTATGCCCAACAAGCTCAATTGGATATGATTTATGCTTATTATAAATCAGCTGAGCTACCATTAGCGATAGCAACTATTGACCGATTTATTCGCCTTAATCCAACACATCCTAATATTGACTATGTTTTGTATATGCGTGGTCTTACAGCACAAGCGTTAGACGATAGTGCACTACAAGATTTTTTTGGTATTGATCGTTCAGATCGCGATCCTCAACATGCGCTCGTAGCCTTTAGAGACTTTAGCCAGCTGGTTCGTTTTTATCCAAATAGTATTTATGCAACAGATGCTAGCAAACGTTTAGCGTTTCTAAAAGAACGTTTAGCAAAATATGAGCTGGCTATTATTAAATATTATAATAAACGTGGTGCGTATGTTGCTGTTATTAATCGCTCTGAACAAATGCTAAAAAATTATCCAGATACCCAGTCAACACGCAATGCACTAAAATATATGGAGATAGCCTATAATAAGTTAGGCTTAATCCAGGAAAAAAATAAAGTTGCAGCGTTAATCGCAGCTAACCCCGCCTAACGGCTAAATAATCACTAAAATTTATTGATTAAAAAACAGCAAAGCTATTTTGCTGTTTTTTAATATTAATCATTAAAAAATAATTTTAGCTAGATACTAATTTTTTAAACTGATAAAAATAGATCAATCCATCAATAATGCAAAAAACGAGTTTCTTATGCAAGTAACAAGCATTTTTTTTGATAATACATCCACACTCCCATCATTACTTTAGCAAGAGAGCAAATAAAACCGATCAAGATCACGTTTTTTCTATTAATTATCGCTATCCTGAAAATATCTATAACTCAATGACAAGTGAGGTAGCGATATGATAGTAAGTATAACAAGTAAGTGCATAGAAATTACACCTGCTATACGTCACCATATTGAAGAACGTTTGAATAAACTTAGCAAATGGCGAGTTTCTTTAATTAATCCTCACATTGTGCTGTCAAAAGAGCCTCAAGAGTTTATTGTTGATGCCAATATTCATACACCAAATGGAAAATTATTTGCTAGTGCAAAACATAGTAATTTTTATATTGCAACCAATGAATTAATAAATAAACTAGAAAAACAACTTAATAAGCGTCAACATAAAAATGAGGCCAGACGTGCTCATCCAACTGCAAAAGAGATAGATCTAGCCATTCAGCCATAAGTATGTGCCATTTTACTTTTCTATAAGCGTACTTATAGAAGTGCGCTTTTTATTATTTTATTTGTTTTGCTTAACATAAAAATAAGCTTCATAATTCAAGTTGATTAAATACATTATTAATAATCTAGCTTAATCCTTAAACTTACTGAGTTTTTTGTTAGCTTCTTGATAATTATGATAAAGGCGTTTTTATTCTCATTCATTACACAATAATAAAAAAATAAAACAGCAGAGAAAATAATTATGGACAGTATATCCAATCTATTAAACATGCAGAAAAAAATAAATCAACTTGATAATTTGTTATTAAATTTACTGGCTGAACGACATGATTTAGCGACTCATATCGCTCAGACTAAATTAAAACTGCAGCAGCCTATTGATGATATAAACCATGAACAGCAATTACTAAATAGATTAATAGCTGAAGGGAAGAAGCAAGGCTTAGATAGCTTTTATATTACTCGCCTTTTTCAAATCATCAACCAAGATTGTGTGTTAACTCAGCAAGCTGTTTTTCAGCAACATTTAAATCCAGTAGTAAATGGTTCTGCCCGAATTGCTTTTTTAGGACCCAATGGATCCTATTCTCATCTTGCAGCACGCCAATATTCAGCGAGAAATTTTAGCCATTCTATCGAATGTAGCTGTAATAAATTCCAAGATATCTTTGCTTTAGTTGAAACAAAACAAGCTGATTATGGTATTTTACCTTTAGAAAATTCCAGCTCAGGGGCAATTAATGACGTTTACGATTTGCTACAAAACACCCAACTTGCGATCGTGGGTGAAATGCGATTACCCATCAATCACTGCCTACTAGCGATAACTCAGGTGCCATTGAAAAACATCGAAACGGTATATAGCCATCCACAACCATTTCAACAATGCAATCAATTTCTACAACAATATCCCAATTGGAAAATTAAATATTGCGATAGTAGCTCTAGTGCCATGCAAAAAGTGGTTAAAATCAATTCAGCTAAAGTAGCCGCATTGGGTAGCGAAATGGGCGGCTCATTATATGGCTTGACCATTCTTGAACAAAATATTGCTAATCAACCCGATAATATGACACGTTTTATTGTTATCGCCCGTAATGCTGTACAAGTTTCAGCGCAAATTCCGGCTAAAACAACATTGTTAATCGCGACCAGTCAACATGCTGGTGCTTTAGTCGATGCATTATTAGTACTTAAAGAGCATAATATTGTTATGAGTAAATTAGAATCCCGTCCAATTAAAAATAAACCATGGGAAGAGATGTTTTATATTGATGTACAGGCAAACTTACGCTCATTAGATATGCAACATGCATTAGAAAAATTAACTGCAATGACGCGCTCAATAAAAATTTTAGGCTGCTACCCAGCTGATAATTTAGTACCTAGCGGTGTTGCTAACTAAAAAACCGGTTGTATAACCGGTTTTTCAAAAAGTATTAGTAACAGTAAATTAACGACTAATATCATTAGCTTGTTGTAATAATGCATTGCTTTCTTGCATTAACCGTTTAGCATCCTGACCAAACCATTGACTAATTCTCTCAAATTGAGAAATAAACTTGTTCTTATCTTGATCTTTAAGCAATGCCACCGAATGACCAAAACTTTGATAATATTTAACAATCAAATCAATGTTTTCATCGGATGCCATAATAATATCTGCATAAAGTTGTGGATCTTGAGCAAACAGACGTCCAACCATTGCTAACTCTAATCGATATATAGGCGATGAAAGAGTTAATAATTGTTGGAGATCGACTTTTTGTTCAGATAAATATTGTCCATAAGCAAAAGTAGTAAAATGGCGAAGCGCCTGAATAAATGCCATACATTTATCATGCTCTGTAGCATTAATTTTATGTAATCTGGCTCCCCAAACCGTCAATTGTTCTAATAGCCATTGGTATGCTTGTGGATTTCTTCCTTCACAATAAATAATTACCTGTTTAGCAATGCTATTGATATCTGAGCCGAACATGGGATGTAAACCAATAACAGGCCCATTATGTACTGATAACATAGCTTCAAGCGGTTGCTGCTTAATAGAAGAGATATCCATCAATAATGTATCTTCAGACAACTTTGGCAATCTATGGATAACTTCTACCGTTGAATGGATAGGGACACTAATCATGACTACGGCAGCATTAGCCAATAATTTATCTGCTGTATTCCAATCTTCTTCGTTCAAACTATAAACTTCATAGCCTGAGAGGGTAAATAATTGACTAAATAATTTTCCCATCCGACCTTCGCCACCCACAATGATAATAGGTCCTAGATCAGCATTTAGTTTTTTATAACCTTGATTATTTTCATGCTGGTAAGATTCACGCATAATGCGGCGTAAAATATCTTCAATCAGATCAGGAGCAATACCTATTTTTTCCGCTTCTTTGCGACGCGCTTCTAACATTGAAGCCTCGCGCTCTGGGACATAGATAGGTAACCCTTGTTGGCTTTTTACTTCACCAACTGCCGACACTAATTGCATTCTTTTTGCTAGTAATGCGAGTAATGATTTATCGATTTCGTCAATCTGTTGACGTAATTGTAATAATTCTGCTGACATCAATTTACCTTGTATTAGCTTGCTTTTTCTAGGGTCTTAATACGCTCTTTAAGTACCGAGTGAATTTTAGTATGTAATTTTCTTAATACTGCGTCTGTTGTGTCCCAACTAATACAAGCATCAGTGACAGAAACGCCATATTTCATTTTAGAACGTAATTGTTCTGAAGATTGACTTCCTTCATTAATATGGCTTTCAAGCATCATACCTGTAATTGACCGATTACCATGAGTTATTTGCTCTACAATCGATTCCACCACTAACGGTTGACGACGAAAATCTTTTCTCGAATTACCATGGCTACAATCAATCATTAAAGAGGGTAATAAATTAGTATTGCGCATCTGTATTTCACAATTTGCAATATCTTGCGCACTATAATTTGGCTTTTCCCCTCCCCTTAAAATGATATGACCATCAGGGTTACCTTGCGTTTGTAATAAACAAACTTGACCTGATTGATTAATACCCATAAAGCGATGTGGCATCGCTGCTGCTCTCATTGCATTAATTGCTGTAACTAAATTACCATCAGTACCATTTTTAAAACCCACTGGCATAGAGAGTCCAGAAGCCATTTCACGATGTGTTTGTGATTCAGTCGTTCTAGCACCTATAGCGGACCAACTAAATAAATCGCCTAAATATTGTGGAGTATTTGGATCAAGTGCTTCTGTCGCTAATGGCAATCCCATATCCACAAGCGATAACAATAACTTACGTGCAATATGCAGCCCTTTTTCCATATCAAAAGAACCATCCATCATCGGATCACTAATCAGACCTTTCCAGCCAGTGGTGGTACGAGGTTTTTCAAAATAAACCCGCATAACAATATATAAACTATCACCAAGTTCTATTGCTAACTGCTTTAAACGATGGGCATATTCCAGTGCTGCATCCACATCATGGATAGAGCAGGGACCACAAATAACTAATAACCGTGGGTCACGATGCTGAATAATATCAGCAATAATTCGGCGAGAATGGGTAATTATTTGCTGATTCTTGTGATCCAATGGATAATATTTTTTAAGCTCTTTCGGTGTAATTAAAATCTGTTCATCAGAAATATTAACATTATTAAGCTCATCTTTTTGCATGATCATTATCTTTACCTGTTTAACTTTTTATCCTGCATTGCATTACACCGATTTGAGGTTCAGCTATACGATAACATGAACTGTAAATATTACAATCCATTGGCGACAACACATAGTAACATTTGCTTTACTAATAAAATAAAAATGGAACAAAAATATATAATCAAATGAAAATAAACAAAAAAATTCTATTCTATAATTAAGAAAAATATTTTTATGTTTATAAAAAATTACACAAAAGATTTAATAAAATAATGACTGATAATGCAAAAAGCTGAAAAAAGATAATAAAAAAAGCTCGCAGTTTTGCGAGCTTTAAAGATTGTTAGGATGTAGCGAAAAGCGAATTATTTAGTATTCAAGCGCTCTTTAATACGAGCGGCTTTACCAGAACGCTCTCGCAGGTAATACAATTTAGCTCTGCGAACAGCACCACAACGTTTAACTGTGATACTATCTATAACTGGTGAATGTGTCTGGAATACCCGCTCAACACCTTCACCATTAGAAATTTTACGAACAGTAAATGCTGAATGCAAACCGCGGTTACGAATCGCGATAACCACGCCCTCGAATGCCTGCAAACGTCTTTTAGAACCTTCAACCACCCATACCTTAACTTCTACGGTATCTCCTGGACGAAATGAAGGAATATTTTGCTTCATTTGCTCTTGTTCAAGCTGTTTAATAATGTTGCTCATAATTACTCTCTTACCCTAGGTAAACTGATATGTACAAGACAGTGTGATACAATGTCTCAATTAATACGTTGCTGTTCTTCATATTCCTGTTGAAATTCTGCCAACAACATTCTCTGCTCGTCAGTCAGAGCTAGGCTTGTTAGAAGTTCAGGTCTTCTAAGCCAAGTTCGGCCTAGTGACTGTTTTCTTCTCCAACGCTCTATTTCAGCATGGTTGCCCGACAATAAGACACTCGGAACTTCCATACCTTCTAACACCTCAGGACGGGTATAGTGAGGACAATCAAGTAACCCAGTCATGAAAGAGTCCTCTTCCGCTGATGCATGATGACCTAATACACCAGGAATAAACCGGGAAATTGAATCGATCATTACCATTGCTGGTAATTCTCCTCCACTAAGAACATAATCACCAATTGACCATTCTTCATCAATTTCGGTTTCAATGATCCGTTCATCAATACCTTCATATCGACCACAAACTAAAATAAGCTTTTTATTTGCCGTCAATTGGCAAACACCTTGCTGATTAAGTTTGCGCCCCTGTGGTGAAAGATAAATTACTTTAACATCTTCACCGATCTCAGATTTTGCTGCATGGATGGCATCTCTAAGAGGCTGCACCATCATCAACATACCTGGACCGCCGCCATAAGGGCGATCATCTACAGTGCGGTGCCTGTCGTGAGTATAATCTCGCGGATCCCAACACTGTATATTCAATAGGCCATTTTTAACTGCGCGACCTATCACCCCATACTCGGTTATTGCGCGAAACATTTCTGGAAACAGGCTAATAATCCCAATCCACATCTTGCGTTCCACTCATTCAACCTACAACTGGCGTTTAAAAACCAGGATCCCAATCTACTTCAATTGTCTTAGTAGTAAGATCAACGTTTTTGATCACCTGCTCATCAAGAAACGGTATCAACCGTTCTTTAATACCGAATGCATCTTTCAGATTTGCTTTAATTACCAGCACATCATTTGAGCCTGTTTCCATTAAATCCTGAACATAACCCAAACTATAACCTTTAGTAGTTATGACTTGGCAACCAATCAGATCTTTCCAATAATACTCATTACCTTCAAGTACAGGTAGTTGTGCTGAATCAACGATAATTTCGCAATTAGTCATTGAGTTAGCAGCATTTCTATCATCAATATGCTTTATTTTGATGATAATATCTTGGTTATGATGCTTCCAACCTTCTAATTCCAGTTGTTGCCACTGACCAGAACGTTGAATAAACCAAGGCTGATACTCAAAAATATCTTCGGTATATTCGGTGGATGAAAAAACTCTGAGCCAACCACGAATGCCATGGGCAGAGCCTAATTTTCCTAATACAATAGGATTAACAGGGATCTTAAGGCAAACCTCTTTGCTCATCACCACCACCGTAGTAAATTAAGCTGCTTTTTTTGCTTGTTTGATCAGTGTCGAAACACGATCAGAAACTGCTGCACCTAAACCAACCCAATGCTCTACACGATCTAAATCTAAACGCAATTCTTCCGCATTACCTGATGCGATAGGGTTAAAAAAACCGATACGCTCAATAAAGCGACCATCACGTGCATTACGGCTATCTGTGACAACTATTTGATAAAATGGACGCTTCTTTGCGCCACCACGAGCTAAACGAATTGTTACCATAACATCCTCATTAGTTAACAAAACAACCAGACTCTATCGAGGAATAGAGTCTGGTTGTCATATAAAAAGCCCCAAGATTCTACTCTTTTTAAGATAAAAAGCAATCAAAAGTACGAATTGTTTATTTAATGCTCAGTTGTTAACCGCCAGGGAAACCCGGTGGCATCATACCTTTCATCCCGCGCATCATCTTAGCTAATCCGCCTTTTTTCATTTTCTTCATCATGCGTTGCATATCATCAAACTGCTTCAGTAGCCGGTTAATATCCTGTACCTGTGTGCCAGAACCGGCTGCAATGCGTCTCTTGCGTGATCCTTTAATAATTTCTGGTTTTTGTCGTTCTTTAATGGTCATCGAACTAATAATCGCTTCCATTCTGACCAACACATTATCATCCATTTGTGACTTAACCGCATCAGGAACTTGGGATATACCTGGCATTTTACTTAGCATACTCGCCATACCGCCCATATTGCGCATCTGTTTAAGCTGCTCAAGAAAATCATTTAGATCAAAACTATTCCCTTTTTTAAGTTTATTAGCAAGCTTCTCCGCCTTTTCACGGTCAACTTTACTTTCTATCTCTTCAATCAGCGATAAAACATCTCCCATACCCAGGATACGAGAGGCAATCCTGTCAGGATAAAAAGGTTCTAAGCCATCAATTTTCTCCCCTATTCCCAAAAATTTAATGGGTTTACCGGTAATATGACGGATTGATAATGCGGCACCACCACGAGCATCACCATCAATTTTCGTTAATATGATACCGGTTAATGGCAAACTTTCATTAAAAGACTTAGCGGTATTAGCCGCATCTTGCCCGGTCATTGCATCAACAATAAATAGGGTTTCAATTGGATTAATGGCGCGATGGATCGCCTGAATTTCTTCCATCATGGCTTCATCAACATGTAGACGCCCAGCAGTATCGATGATTAGCACATCATAAAATTTTAATTTTGCATGTTGTAGCGCATTAGTCGCAATCTCAACAGGTTTCTCACTTGAGGTGGATGGAAAAAAATCAATTCCGACCGTTTGAGTGAGTGTTTCTAACTGCTTAATGGCAGCAGGACGATAAATATCAGCAGAAACGACTAAAACTTTTTTCTTCTGTTTTTCTTTTAATAATTTTCCTAATTTAGCCACAGTGGTGGTTTTACCCGCACCTTGCAAGCCCGCCATAAGAATAACGGCCGGCGGTTGTATGGCTAAATTTAAAGCGCTGTTCTCCTCACCCATCGCTTTAGTGAGCTCATTTTGCACAATTTTAACGAATTCTTGGCCTGGTGTTAGACTTTTATTGACATCTTGACCTACTGCACTTTCTTTTACCGATTGAATGAATTCGCGTACAACTGGCAAAGCAACATCAGCTTCTAATAGAGCCATGCGAACTTCACGTAATGTTTCTTTAATATTGTCTTCAGTCAATCTTCCACGGCCACTAATATTGCGCAATGTACGCGAAAGTCTGTCAGTTAAATTATCAAACATGTGCTTAACTCAATTCTGTTAAAGGGATCTGCTGTCAGTTAATTTTTTATTATAACACGATGATAATTCAATCTCTGCATCGAGTTTCATAAGAATAGTGATCAACAGTTGGAGGCAATGCTGGCAAACGCTATACTAACTTACTTACATTTAATAAATTAGCTAACAAATAAAAACATTATGTCAGTATTCGCTATTATAGCCATTAGTACCTATTTTTTGAGTGTGCTACTCATTATGCCAGGTTTAGCTGGTAAACAAAAAATTTACGCCAGGCTTACACTCGTATTAGCGGTTATTGCTCTGGTAAGTCATGGTATCGCATTAAAAACATTGATCTTTGTTAGCGAAGGTCAGAACTTAACCTTGTTAAATTTAGGCTCTACCGTCAGTTTGTTAATCAGTATTATTATGACCATTGTTGCCTTTAATGGCCGCGCCTGGTTCCTATTACCGATCGTTTATAGTTTGTCTATTATCAACTTACTATTAGCAACCATTATGCCTGGTGAGTTTATCACCCACCTAGAAGCAAGTGTGACAACTTTTATTCATATCGGGCTAGCATTATTAGGCTATGCAACCCTGATTATTGCCGCGTTATATGCACTACAATTAGCTTTATTAGATTATCAATTAAAAAATAAAAAATTAATATTTACACCGGATATACCACCATTAATGGTTATTGAGCGTAAAATGTTTCACATTATCCAAGTTGGGGTCATTTTACTAACCCTCACCCTCGGGACAGGAATGATTTTTATGGATAATGTTTTTAATAAAGAAAACATCCATAAAGCTATTTTATCCATTTGTGCTTGGGTAATTTACCTTATTTTGTTATGGGGTCACTTTCATCACGGATGGCGTGGTAGAAGGGTGATCGTTTTTAATCTGATTGGCGCATTCATTTTAACATTGGCTTTTTTTGGTAATCGATTGCTACTACATATAGTAACCATTTAATTTTTAGATTATTTTACAATTAACTGATGAACAACATAGGAATTTTACCTTGGAGCAAGTCTCAACCAGTACTTTAATCATCATACTTATTGTCATGATTATTTTATCAGCCTATTTTTCTGCCTCTGAAACAGGAATGATGACCCTTAATCGATATCGATTACGTCATTTAGCCAAACATGGCCATCAAGCTGCTCGTCGCGTTGAATCATTATTAAAACAGCCAGATCGCCTAATCAGTCTTATTTTGATTGGTAATAATCTGATTAATATTTTAGCCTCGTCGCTAGCAACCATCGTTGGAATGAGACTTTACGGCGATGTTGGGGTTGCTATTGCTACTGGTATCTTAACTTTTGTGATCCTGGTTTTTGCTGAAGTGTTACCCAAAACCATGGCGGCACTCTATCCAGAAAAAGTGGCTTTTCCTAGTAGTATTCTACTTAAACCGCTACAGAAATTAATGTTACCCGTAGTTTGGTTATTTAACACTATCACCCTAATGTTCATGCATTTCTTTGGTATTAAATCACCCATTATCAGTAGCGATGCGATTAGCAAAGATGAATTGCGTACGATTGTTAATGAATCCAAAAGTAAACTTTCTCGCCGTAATCAGGATATGTTGATCTCAATTTTAGATTTAGAAAAAGTTACCGTAGGCGACATTATGGTTCCTCGCAATGAAATCGTTGGGATTGACGTTAATACCGAATGGAAATCGATTATCCGCCAATTAACGCACTCGCCACACGGTCGAATTGTCCTTTACCGAGATACCCTTGATGATATTATCGGTATGTTGCGAGTGCGTGAAGCTTATCGGCTGATGGTCGAAAAGAAAGAATTTAACAAGCAAAACTTAATCAGAGCGGCTGATAAAATTTATTTTATTCCAGAGAGTACCCCATTAAATATACAACTAATAAAATTTCAACGTAATAATGAAAAAGTAGGGATTATTGTTGATGAATATGGCGATATTCAAGGACTGGTAACGGTAGAAGATATTCTTGAAGAGATAGTTGGTGATTTTACTACCTCAATGTCGCCCAGTTTAGCCGAGGAAGTTTTACCACAAACCGATGGGTCTGTATTAATTGATGGTACTGCTAATATACGAGAAATCAATAAAGCTTTTAATTGGCACTTACCTGTTGACGGCGCTAGGACTATCAATGGTTTGTTATTAGAAGAGCTGGGTGACACTCCCATGCTAAATACTGAAATCCTGATAGGTAAGTACCGTTTTGAAGTATTAGCTATCAATGGTAACGTGATCAAACAAGTTAGAGCAATGCCGATTGACTTACCCTTTACGACAGGACAAAAATCATCTTAGATATCGCTTTAGCCACTTTTTATTAGGCTATTTTATGATGATAACTGAGTTAATTTTTCTTTCGATAACATCAGTTCGCTATTTTTATTAACAACAATGCCACTTTGAATCACATTGCGAGCAATTTGCTGTGCTTCAACTAAAGAGTGCATTTCATAAGTACCACACTGATATTTATTTAACTCAGGTATTTGATTTTGAGCCGCGACCTTAAGTACATCTTGCATGGCCATTTTCCAAGCATCAGCAACACATTGCTCATTAGGCTGGCCGATTAAACTCATATAAAATCCTGTACGACAACCCATCGGTGAGATATCAATAATCTCTATATCGCTATTATTAAGGTGATCACGCTTGACATCCTCCACCCCCTAAAGGACGTGGATTCCTCCCGCGTTCAGAGTGAAGTCTGATTCGCCTCGGTGGGTTCCTGCTTCAACGGGCGGTTTGACTGCACCCTCCCTCCACAGGCAAGCACGGCATGTCCTGCCGCTAAAATGTTACGCGCCCCATTGATATCCGCGTTTTCGGTATATCCGCATTCGAGGCATTCAAATTTACTTTGTGACTGGCGATTTTCTTTTGCTGTATGACCACAGCACGCACACCGCTGACTGGTATAGGTAGGCGGTATTGCCAGCACCTGACCGCCGCGCCAAAGCTGCTTGTATTCAAGCTGACGGCGCATTTCGTACCAGCCCTGATCCAGTATCGAACGGTTCAAGCCAGATTTAGCTTTGACGTTTCGCCCTTGCTGCTCTGCGGTACCTTTTGCCGATTTTGACATATTACAGACCTTCAATTCCTCAATGACGATCATCGCGTGGTTTTTGCTGATTTCACTGGTGACTTTGTGAAGGTAATCGCGCCGGATATTAGCAATGTGCGAGTGAAGACGCTGGATTTTTCGTTTCTGTTTCTGCCAGTTTGCACTGAACTTTTCTTTGCGGCTTAATTGTCGTTGGAGCATTGCTAGCTTGCGCTGGCTTGCTTTAAAACTATTGACGGGCTGATATACCGTGCCATCTGAAAGTGTGGCGAGTTTCGTTACTCCGGCATCCAGTCCTACCATCGACTCTGCATTGTGAACAGGAGCAGCCACTTCGTATTCCGTCTGGATACTGGCGTACCATTTACCACATGACTGGCTGATAGTGACATTCTTCACCGTTCCTACAACCTCACGACTATGGCGATAGCATATCCAACCGAGTTTAGGGAGAAAAACACGGCTGTTCTTCTGTTCGAGCTTCACACCCTGCGGGTAGCGAAAAGCGTCATTTTGACCGCGTTTTTTGAAACGGGGAAAAGCGGCTCGCTTCTGGAAGAAATTCTTGTAAGCCCGTTCCAAATCTTTAAGTGATTGTTGTAACGGCTGTGATGGCGCTTCTTTCAGCCATTGTGTCTCTATGTCAGATTTCCACTCAATGAGCCAGGAAGCCATCTTTGTGTAAGGAATGTATTTGTTTCCTGCTTCGTGATTCTCGTTTTGAAGCTTTAACGCCCGATTGAAAACAAAACGATAAGCCCCAGCGAAGCGTCTCATCTCACGCTCCTGCTGACCATTTGGTCTTAACTGGAATTTAAAGGCTTGTAGGCGTTTCATTTTATCTATTATACTTTGGTCTATGAAAAAAGAAACCGATATTCGCCGTGGCAGACATTGTGTATTCCTGATGCACGTCCATTTGGTCTTTGTCACAAAATACAGGCGAAAAATATTTGATCAGGATGCTATAGAAAAACTGAGAGGATATTTCGCCAGTGTATGCGTCGATTTTGATGTTGAACTGGTTGAGATGGATGGCGAGAATGATCACGTTCACTTACTGATTAATTACCCCCCAAAATTGGCGATATCTAATCTGGTTAACAGTCTCAAAGGGGTGTCGAGTCGATTACTTCGACGGGATCGCTCTGATATAGCACAACGTTATTACTACAAAGGAGTTCTATGGGCACCAAGTTATTTTGCAGGGAGTTGTGGCGGCGCACCGATATCTATTATCCGACAGTACATTGAGCAACAGCAAACACCTGGTTAGTTTGAAAACCGCGCCTTATATCCCCGCCCTAAGGACGGGGTTTTACGGCGCATCAGATAAAACTATCAAGTAGTGGCATTACTGCAGCCTCCAAAAAATTATTTTTTTACAAAATAAATGGAACTTCCCATCATATTGCAAGTCTTACTTAGGCAAGACGCGAAAATTGTTATCATCCTATTCTCTAAGAGATTTTATTTTGGCCACTTTAAAGTGGCCATTTTCTTTTATTCTCACCCTGCATGTTTCTGCCAGTAGCGCTCAAAACTTATTTTATCTGCTTGTTCAAGTGCTGATTGTTTGCGAACTGAGGCGTGACGAACATCAGTAAATTCAGTAGCCGTTATCACTTCATAAGATTCATTGCTTAATTGCTGATAATAGCTTTTGGCTAACTGTAAGCCATATTGACTAATACTTTGTTCAATCATTGGGGATAATATTTGGCCAGAATAAGTAAGCTCTGGATTTTCAAACATTGCTATTAATTGAGAACAAATTTCACGATATCGGGTATTACCGCTAACATCTAACACATCAGCAACTCTAATTAAATCATCAAATAATATCTGCCCTACCTCTTTTAAAGGCCTCATTGATTCACCGCAACCAACACCGATTATTTGTCCAGGTTTACGACCTTCAAGGATCACTCTATTCCAATTCGTTCGGCAACAATTCAACTCTTTTTCATCCATCATGGGTGCATCTGCTAACACACACCAGATTAAAAAAAGATCAAGAAAATGGATCTGAGCTTCATCAATACCAATGGCAGTAAATGGGTTAATATCCAAAGCTCTAACTTCAATATATTCGATTCCTCTTTTTAACAGTGCATCGGATGGCGACTCATCACCAATAAGTACTCGTTTGGGACGAATAGGCGCATATAATTCATTTTCAATTTGTAAAATATTGGTATTCAGCTGCAAATGTTTGCCATCTTTATTGTATATCCCTAATTTTGTAAACTCGGGCGATGGCTGTTTTATCGCTTGTTTAAGGCCAGCAACATAAGTCGATAGATCATTAAAGGTAATTTTCAGATCACTTTGGGATTTGTTGGTAT
The DNA here is from genome assembly GCF_029873475.1 of Arsenophonus sp. aPb. Lineage (NCBI taxonomy): Bacteria > Pseudomonadati > Pseudomonadota > Gammaproteobacteria > Enterobacterales > Morganellaceae > Arsenophonus > Arsenophonus sp. aPb. The sequence goes on along the minus strand of NZ_CP123499.1, from coordinate 920,326 downwards.
ATCCCAAATCACTCATTCGTAGCGATGTGGCATAAGGTAGATAGTAGGTTCCTTTCGCTGTCTTCTCAAAGGGAAGATTCCTGGCATTTCCGCGCAAAAAAGAACCACAAATTGCTGGCGACGCACCAAATAAATAGGGGATAACCCAACCAAAACGGTAATAATTACGAATGAGTCGAAAATAGCCAGCAGAAATTTTATCCTTACCACTTTCGGCATCTTTAACTCCAACCAACGCTTGCCAAAATTCAAGCGGTAAAGAAAAATTATAATGGATTCCTGCAATTGTTTGCATTAACGCACCATAACGATTCTTTAATCCTTCCCGATATAAAGTTTTAAAACGGCCAATATTAGAAACACCATATTGAGCAAGTTTAATGTTATCTTGGCGCTCTATAAAACAAGGCATACTCAATGGCCACATCAATTCATGATCAAGATGACGTGCTGTATAACGATGTAGATCTCTTAAAAATGCCAAAACGTGCCCAATATTATTATCAACCGGGGTGATGAATTCCAACAAAGCTTCAGCGAAGTCAGTCGTGATCCATGGATGAGTTAACGCTTTCCCTAAACTATCAGGGTGTGGAGACTTAGCCAAATCGCCTGTTGGCGTAATTCTCAATGTTTCACGTTCAATACCTCGACGAAGACCCTGTAAAATATTAGGCCGTGCCTCTAACCATGATAGCGCTTTTGATACATTCGGGATCAAATCGACCTCCCGTTATCCGTTCGTTATTTTTACTTTTAGAAAAGTTACTTTAGCGTAAATAACTAGAATTGTCGCCGTCTAGATCATTTAGACCAAATGACTAAAGTAATAGGTATATTTTATTAATAAACACGTTTTAATTATAAAACAAAAAACCCTGTCGTTGATTGACAGGGTTTTATTATATGGCGCATCCAGAAGGATTCGAACCTCCGACCGCTCGGTTCGTAGCCGAGTACTCTATCCAGCTGAGCTATGGATGCAATTTTTGTTTTGCTATTATTAAAGATACGCTAGTTATCCTTAATAAACAATATTCTTTATTCTAAAATTAATGGCGCATCCAGAAGGATTCGAACCTCCGACCGCTCGGTTCGTAGCCGAGTACTCTATCCAGCTGAGCTATGGATGCACTATCAAAATGGCGGTGAGGGAGGGATTCGAACCCTCGATGCAGCTATTAACCGCATACTCCCTTAGCAGGGGAGCGCCTTCAGCCTCTCGGCCACCTCACCATCGAATAGCAACGAGACAATATTGAACCCTCTCTCTGTTGCGTGGCGCTCATATTACTTTCCCAGACTTAGAAGTCAAACAATTTTTCCAATCTTTTTACGTTCTTTAGTTCGTTTGCACATTTCACAATCAAGATGAGTAGTTTAACAACGAAATAAAACAATATGGCATTTTATGTTCACCAATAAAAACGTCGAAGTTGGAAGATTAACAGAAAAAAACAGATAAAAAGTAAGTTCTTATCCTTCAATAAAAGAAACTATTCCAGAGTAGAATAGTTAACCTAAGCATTTCCTTTTTATAAACTTATGTTAGCTAATAACTTAATCATTTATTTATAAGCATTTTAAAATGTGTTGGCATCTAACAATTAAAATCCAGTGTTTATTAATAAATGTAAAAAAATACTAGAAAAAGACATTTTTTACAATCTATGTAATTGATTTTATAGGATACAAAGCTTGAAAAAATACAGTCATAAAATAGACGGCAATAAGAAACAGCGCTCATTCCATAAATATAATTAACATATACCTAAGAATGAACGCTTTACTAAAAATTACTGATTATTGGGCTGGCTTTTTTCAGCTTGGATCCGTTGATAAATTTCTTCACGGTGAACAGAAACCTCTTTGGGTGCATTAACCCCTATACGTACCTGGTTGCCTTTTACACCCAGCACCGTTACTGTTACCTCATCGCCTATCATGAGCGTTTCACCAACTCGACGAGTCAGAATAAGCATTCTTTGCTCCTTGAAAATTAAAAAGAGTCGGGTCTCTAGGTTTCCCCGCTATTATCCATCACACACCGTGAAAACGTAAAGCAATGATATTCACCTAAAGTATTTAACCTAAAGCAATCATCATACTAATATTGTAGCTAAAAATATAATTTTGTACTTAGGTCATTTAAAAACAATCCGTTAAAGGTTGCATAATTAAGTTATGCAACCTTCATGGTTAACTCATATCAAGTGTGAATTAACCCACTCTTCAACTGATGCTAATGCAGCAGGAAGTGCTGTTATATTAGAGCCGCCGGCCTGAGCCATGTCAGGGCGACCACCCCCTTTTCCGCCTACTTGCTGCGCAACAAATGAAATTAAATCACCAGCCTTTATTTTAGCAGTCAAATCATTGGTTACACCAACAATTAGACTGACTTTATCATTACTTATAGTAGAAAGCACAATAATTGCTGATTTTAATTGATTTTTTAAGTCATCAACAATGATGCGTAGCTGTTTAGGCTCAGTGTTATTTAATTGAGTAACTAATAAATTTACTCCGTTAATTTTTTTAACTTGTTGACTTAAAGAAACGCTTTCTTGAGCTGCTTGTTGCCCTTTCAGTTGATTTAACGACCTTTCTAATAGCTTAACTTTATCTAATGTCGCTTTAATTTTTTCCATTAGACTATTAGCATCACCTTTCATTAATTGACCAATCTCTGCCAATACCTGGGATTGCTGGTGAAGGTCATCTATAGCAGCTTGACCGGTTATTGCTTCGATCCGACGAATTCCAGCTGCCGTACCTGATTCGCTGCTAATGCGAAATAATCCTATATCGCCTGTCCGATTGGCATGAGTACCGCCGCACAACTCAATAGAAAAATCCCCGATACTAAGAACACGTACCTTGGAATCATATTTTTCACCAAAAAGCGCCATCGCGCCTTTTTCTTTTGCCGTCTCTAAATCCATTAATGTCGTTATAATAGGGTCATTTTTACGAATTTGACAATTTACGATATCTTCAATTTGGCGTATTTGCTTAGGCGTCATTGCGGCAAAATGAGAAAAATCAAACCGTAAATATTTCTCATTCACTAAAGATCCTTTTTGGCTAACATGCTCTCCCAATACATCACGCAAAGCCGCATGCAACAAATGGGTAGCAGAGTGATTGAGACGAATAGCATTACGACGTTCAATGTCAATTTTTGCTTCAATTGAATTATTTACCGTTATTGAGCCAGTTATCACCTTACCAATATGTCCAATTGCTTGGACGTATTTTTGTGTGTCAGAAACAGCAAATTGTCCATGGCTATTGCTAAGTATGCCGCTATCACCAACCTGACCACCTGACTCAGCATAAAAAGAGGTTTTATCCAGAATAATGATTCCTTCTTCACCTTGGTTTAATACATTGACAGGCTTACCATGATGAAAAATAGCTGTTACTGTAGCTTGTTGGTTGTTATTTTCATAGCCTGAAAAATCACTATGACTATCTACTTTAATGACATCATTATAATCGGTCGCAAAGCCACTCGACTCCCGAGCTCGATATCTTTGCTGCTCCATCGCCTCATTAAAACCTGACTCGTCGACCTTAATATTACGTTCACGGCAAACATCAGCGGTTAAATCAAATGGGAAACCATAAGTATCATAGAGGCGAAATGCGATTTCACCCGCTAAAGTATCCCCTTGTAATTGCGCTAATTCCTCATCTAATAGTTGCAGTCCACGCGCTAAAGTACGAGCAAACTGTTCCTCTTCATTCTTCAATGTTTTTTCAATCGTTGCTTGGTGAGATTTTAGCTCATCCGCTGCGTTACCCATTACCTGAATCAACGGTGCAACTAATTTATAGAAAAAGGTCTCTTTCGCTCCTAGCATATATCCATGACGGACCGCTCGACGAATAATCCGACGCAACACATAACCACGTCCTTCATTAGCAGGAAATACACCATCACCAATAAGAAAAGCACTTGATCGAATATGATCAGCGATGACGCGTAATGATTTATTATTCAGATCCGATAAAGCGACCACTTTAGCAATAGAAGCAATTAATTGACGAAATAAATCAATCTCATAATTTGAGTTAACATGTTGTAATACAGCGGCAATACGTTCAAGTCCCATACCGGTATCAACAGAAGGCGTTGGAAGTGCCTTTAAACTGCCATCGGACTGGCGGTTAAATTGCATGAAAACAATATTCCAGATTTCAATATAGCGATCACCATCCTCTTCAGGTGAACCTGGCGGTCCGCCTAAAATATGTTCACCATGATCATAAAAAATTTCTGTACAAGGACCGCAAGGACCGGTATCCCCCATTTGCCAGAAGTTGTCAGAAGCATAAGGAGTACCTTTATTATCACCTATTCGAATAATACGTTCGGTCGGAATACCAATTTCTTGCTGCCAAATATTATAAGCTTCCTCATCAGTGTGATAAACGGTAACCCAAAGCCGCTCTTTTGGTAAATTAAACCACTGCTCACTTGTCAGTAGTTCCCAGGCATATTTGATTGCATCCTGTTTAAAATAGTCACCAAAGCTGAAGTTACCTAACATTTCAAAAAAAGTATGATGGCGGGCAGTATAACCAACATTCTCTAAATCATTATGTTTGCCTCCTGCACGCACACAACGTTGCGCAGTTGTTGCTCGTGAATAAGCTCTTTTATCCAATCCCAAAAATACATCTTTAAATTGGTTCATGCCTGCATTAGTAAACAATAATGTCGGGTCATTATTTGGTACTAATGAACTACTAGGTACAATTTCGTGCCCTTTAGTATGAAAAAAGTCGAGAAACGCTTGACGGATCTCAGCGGTGCTTTTACTACTCATAATTATCCTGAAATCAAGCTGGAAAAACAGATTTATGACTTGATGTGATAAACATTTTTTATCATCAATCAAGTTACCGGCGGCGTTTTTACCTGGCAAACCTGAGAAATCCTTAAATTGTTTTATGACTAAATTGGTGACAAGGATCTACTAACTGATGTGTATTAATACATCGCTCAAATGTCCAGGTTTTATAGGTACACCTTTCCCTAAATATATCGTTTTCTAACTAACACAACAACGACTAGTCTGGTTAGTTTAACACAAAAAGATTTAATTATTATGCAGCGAAACTAACACTACATTAACATTATTTCATTATATTTATTTTCCTATTATAGGAACAAAGCTGTTAAATTTTATCTCCATCTACCTTTAGTAAAACAACTTCCAATAGATAACCCGAGTGGCTAATTTCACTTAGTTTAAATTACGTATAAGCTATTAGTTATTAGCTAAATAGAAGATTGAGAAAAAAGATAGTATAAGTCTAACACAAGTTAATCAAAAACTGCGCCTGTATATATTAAGCCAATAATAACAATTTACTATATATAATAAAACAAAGCACTTTTTGTAAAAAATGAACCAATCATATCCATTAATTGCTAATAATATTGTAAATCCTGAGGCTATTTTATTAAAGTGCGTTTCAAATCATAATTTAATCTAACTTATATTAATAACTAATTTATAATAAGCAAAAGGCTATATCCAAATCGAATATAGCCCATAGATTTAATCAATTTTATTTATTAAGTTAAAATTCTTCTGGTAATGAAGTTTCCTCTACCGCTTCTGTTACAAAATCAGAAGCAGCACTACTAAATTCACCAGCATGATTAAGCAACATAGCGCGTAATTTTTTATCTAATTCAGTATAAATTTTCGGGCGTTCTTTCAAATAGACTGTCGCATTTGCTTTGCCTTGACCTATCTTCTCACCATTATAGCTATACCAAGCCCCCGCTTTTTCAATCAATTTATATTTCACACCTAGATCGATAAGTTCACTATAGATGTTAATCCCCTCTCCATACAGGATTTGAAACTCTGCTTGTTTAAAAGGAGCCGCAACCTTATTTTTTACTACTTTAACGCGCGTTTCGCTACCAATAACTTCTTCACCATTTTTGACGGAACCAATACGTCGGATATCAAGGCGCACTGAAGCATAAAATTTTAACGCATTTCCACCGGTTGTTGTTTCAGGATTGCCAAACATAACGCCAATTTTCATTCGGATTTGATTAATAAAAATTAATAGCGTATTAGAATTTTTTAAATTTCCGGCTAACTTACGCATCGCTTGACTCATCATACGAGCAGCTAATCCCATATGTGAATCACCAATTTCACCTTCAATTTCAGCTTTTGGTGTTAAAGCCGCTACAGAATCAACAATAATAACATCTACCGCCCCAGACCGTGTTAAAGCATCACAAATCTCCAGTGCTTGTTCACCCGTATCCGGCTGTGAGCAAAGTAAATTATCAATATCAACGCCAAGTTTTTTGGCATAAATAGGATCTAAAGCGTGTTCTGCGTCAATAAAAGCACAAGTCTTACCTTCACGTTGAGCTGCAGCAATGACCTGTAATGTTAACGTGGTCTTACCGGAAGATTCTGGGCCATAAATTTCAACAATACGACCTAATGGCAAGCCTCCTGCACCTAAGGCAACATCAAGAGATAATGAACCGGTAGAGATAGTTTCTACATCCATAGAACGATCTTCACCTAAGCGCATAATTGATCCTTTACCAAATTGCTTTTCAATTTGACCCAATGCGGCAGCAAGTGCTTTCTGTTTGTTTTCATCAATAGCCATTGTTTAACTCCCCCGAGCAATGAAGTGAAGATAATACTTCACTGCAGATAAGACGATTAGATATCGGTTGTTGATAATTATACTGTATAACCATCCAGTATCAAGTTAATTTTTGATTATTTCTTTCATTAATGTAGTCAACGAAAATACCACAGCTTGGCGTCGGATCTGAATACGATCGCCTTTAAACAAGCAGCAACGGGTTACCACCCTAGCGATAGAAAGAGTCTTGCTAGCAAAACCAAACCAAACTGTACCAACCGGTTTTACCTCAGTACCGCCATCAGGGCCGGCAATACCGCTAACTGAAACCGCAAAATCAGCATTCGCTCGAGCTAACGCTCTTTCTGCCATCTCTATGACAACTTGTTCACTAACGGCACCATATTTATGCAAGGTGTTTTTACTCACACCTAGCATATCATGCTTAGCTTCATTGCTATATGTAACAAAACCTCGCTGAAAATAGGCAGAACTACCTGAAATATCAGTAATGACTTTAGCAATCCATCCGCCTGTACATGACTCTGCACAGGTTATTGTTTTACCCTGTTTCTTTAAGCTATTAGCCAAATTATTACTTAATTCATAGAGCAACTGCTCACTATTCATTTTAGCTATTTTCCTTTTTCATACATCTTGCGATATAGATACCAAATCCACAGGCTTCCGATTGCTATCGCAAAGGTTGTACCAAACACTATTCCTACAGTAATAATAGAAATACCTGCTTTAAGCGCTAATGAATAAAACCCTAAAATAATTAGCATGGTGGTATTTTCACTTAAATTCTGGATAGCGACAGCATTACCCGCACCAATCGTCTGTTTACCTTTTTCTTGTAGCAGAGCATTAAGCGGAACTATATATAAACCACCTAGGACACCTAATATAATAAGGATCAAATAAGTAGATAAAAGATGTTGTTGCATTGACAAAATAATAATTATCACACCAACAAAGATCCCTACCGGCATACACCGACTAACTTTATTAAGTGTAAAAACATGTGCCGCCAATCCGGCGCCTATGATGATACCAATTGCCACCACGCCATTAAGCAATGTGGGTGTCGTATTATCGGTAATATTAAGTGCTATTGGCACCCAGAGCACTAATAAAAAACGTAGTGTTACACCGGCGCCCCAAAAAAGACTGGTACCAATTAAAGAAAATCGTCCTTCATTATCACGCCAAAGTGTTTTAAATAGACAGATAAAATTCAAAATTAACTGGCAAAAAATCCACTTTTGCTTGCTTTTAGCCGGCATTAATTGAGGAATATATAAATTAATCACCACAGCAGTTGCATAAAACAGTACACACATTGCTAAAGCAAATAACAGATTAATATCGGAAAAAAAACCGCCCGCAACAGAACCAAATAAAATAGCCGCTATCGTCGAAGCTTCAATATAACCATTCGCCTTGACTAAATTATTGCCCGTTGTGATCTCACCTAAGATGCCATATTTTGCTGGTGAGTAAGCTGCAGCACCAATGCCAACTAAACCATAGCAGAGAAAAGGATCTAATCCGAACAGAATGCCGACCGCCCCAATCAATTTACTAATATTAGCCAATAGCATGACTCGACCTTTAGCAAAACAATCGGCTATTTGCCCCACAAAAGGCGCTAATATAATATAAGTAAAAACAAACACCACTTGTAAGATAGGTTGACTCCAATCGGGATAAAGCGCGGCTTTGAGTTGCGCTAAAATAATAAATAATAGGGCATTATCAGCAAAAGCAGAAAAAAATTGAGATAAAAGTAGCGCTTTCATCCCTCTAGTTAATAGCGACGGTGATATTATCGAATCATTCATCAAGATTTCTCTTCCGCGATTTTTTTTAACGCCACAAAATCAGGTTTTCCACTGCCAAGTAAAGGAAATGTTTTTAGGTAGCGAATATCTCTGGGTACCGCTAATTCAGGTAATCCTTTTTCTTTCGCCGCCGCCAATAATCGACGACGATCTAATGTATTATCGCTGGTATATAAGATCAGACTTTCACCTTTATTATCGGTAGTTTTGATCACGACGCCATGCTGAGCATGAGGTGATATACTGCCAACAAGATGCTCGACGGTTTCTAGTGAAACCATTTCGCCCGCTAGTTTTGCAAAACGTTTAGCTCTACCGCGAATGACACAATAATCGTCACTATCAAATTCAACAATATCACCGGTATCATACCATCCCTTCTCATTCTCTCCTTGACTATTTTCTGCATGAGGCAACTCTAAACGATTAGGATCTTCAACGCGTAAATAGCCTTTCATGACATTTGGGCCACGTAACTGTAAACGGCCGGCTTGCTTAATACCTGGTACCGGCAGTAGTCTGGTTTCTATACCAGGTAAAATTTGACCAACAGTATCAACTTTAGCTGCCATCGGAACGTTAATGGATACAATAGGAGCACATTCAGTTACACCATAACCTTCAAGTATTCGGATGCCAAATTTGTCGAACCAAACTTTTTTTGTGCTTTCAATAAGTTTTTCAGCTCCGGCAACAACATAACGCACGCGCGCAAAATCGTAAGGATGGGCAAAACGAGCATAATGTGCTAGAAAAGTAGGAGTAGCGAAAAGTACCGTGCAATTTTTTTCATAGACCAACTCTGGGATCACCCGATAATGCAGTGGACTAGGATAAAGCAATACACGACTACCGGAAAAAATAGGAATAAATAAACCTACCGTCAGCCCAAAAGCATGGAAAAGAGGTAAAGCGGACATAAAGCGATCTTTAGGCGTAAAATCAGCCACTGTTTTAACTTGCTCTACATTAGCCAATAAACTGGTATGGCTATGTACTACCCCTTTAGGCGTTCCTTCCGAGCCCGAGGTAAAAAGGATCAATGCCGCATCATCCGGTTTTGCTGGTATAAGCGCTTTTTTGGGCAATAGTAAGTGATAGAGGATCCATTTTTTATCTTGCCAAGTCAGGGAGTCTTGCAGATCTTCTAAATAAATCCAATTAACTTCAGTAACCTGTTCAGGCAAATGCGACAGCTTACCTTTTTCAATAAACTGACGAGAACTAAAAATGGTTTTAATGGATGCCGCTTTGATGGCATTTTTTAACCCATTGCTCCCAGCAGTATAATTCATCATGGCAGGGATCCGACCACGCAATATTGATCCAAAAATTGTCGCCGCCGTCATTGTTGCATTTGATAAAAGTAAGCCGATATGTTCATGCTGTTTGGTATAACGTTCAATAATACGCCCAACCGCTAAGATTTTCTTGAGAAAACTTTGATAACTGTCTTCTTTAAAACTAATATCTTCGATACAAGCAGTAAAACGACCAAAACGTTTCATCGCATCAAAATAAGCTTCCATCAATGTTTGCTGGGGGCGATTATGCAACCGAGCTTCTTTCATAATCTTATAAAGTTGTGCCCCCGCCAGCCGACGACGCTCTGCTGCTCGTTTCGCCTCAGGCATGGTGATTTTTGTTGCTGGTAAAATCGTTAGTGTCATTTTAGGAAAACATTTGAGCTTAAAAATCCCTTTTAATCGACTGAAATAACTTAATTCAGGCCCATCAATTCTAATAGGAACAATTTTAGCGCCAGTTTTTGCCGCCACAAACGCAGCACCATCATAAATTTTCATCAACGAGCCATGAACGCTAATTCTTCCTTCAGGAAAAATGACGATCGGGCGCCCTTTTTCTATTTCTCTAACTAAAGTTCGAATAGCCATCGGGTTAGCAGGATCTAGCGGAACAACATCGGCATAGGGCTTTAATAATTTAATAAAGCGTGGGGTACCGATAGATGAATAAACAGCAAAAAGAGGGCGAATAGGTAAGAAGAGAGCGAGCAGAATCCCATCTAGAAAAGAGACATGATTAGGTGTTATTAAACATCGCTCATATTTTTTAAGTTTTATTTCACCAACCACTGTTACACGGAAAAAAAACTGGAATATTGCGCGCAATAATTTTATCAGCATATCTCTTTCCTTACTCCTTAATGTTATTGATCATTTTAGAGTACATCTATCACCAAAGAGGCGTTACATAGCAAAATTGAGATCATACAAAGTATTTTTTATCGTTTTGCAAAAAGCGGTCTATTTGGTAAACAATTTTTGTCGTAGGTAAAGCGGCATCAATAATGTAATCAGCGGTATCTAAATAGTAGCTTTCTCTTTCTTTCATGACTTCAACTATTTCTTCTGCTAAGGGTTTACCTGTTAATGTCGGTCGTTGCGAAGTTTCAGGATCAACAGACAAACGGTTAATTAATACTTCCGATGGCGCTTGTAAATAAATAATACAGCCATTTTTTTTCATAAAATCACGATTTTCTTTTAGTAAAATAATCCCGCCACCCGTTGATATCACTGAATTTGGTTGTTGTATTGATCGCAAAACACTGGATTCCAAGTCACGAAAGCGAGGCCAACCATCTCGTTCAACTATCTCAGCAATACTTATTTTAGCATTCTGTTTAACTAACGAATCGGTATCAAAAAAATGACACATCCTAGATTCAGCTAACGTTCTTCCTACTGTTGTCTTCCCTGCACCTCTTGGTCCAATAAGATAAAGCATGTCAAGTTGTCCTAATCGATAATTTATTTAATTAGTCAGAATATATATGTCAGCTTACAAGCACGATTTAAAATTTACAAAAGTAAAAATCCTAAATTAACACGATTAAAATAAAGCCACACAACAACAGTGTGGCTCAAAAAATCGTGAAGTAATAACTCAAGAACGCGTTAAATTATCGCCATAACCAATCCATTTATAGGTTGTTAATGCATCTAATCCCATTGGGCCTCGTGCATGGAGTTTTTGCGTACTTACCGCAACCTCCGCACCCAATCCAAATTGTCCACCATCAGTAAATCGTGTACTTGCATTAACATAAACAGCCGCAGAATCGACACGCTGAACAAAATAATCTGCTTGTTGAATTGATTGGGTCAAAATAGCATCAGAATGGGCCGTTCCATAATCCCGGATGTGGTTAATCGCGGCATCAATATCATTGACAATTTTGACGTTAACATCAAGCGATAACCATTCATCACGGTAATTCTCCTCCATTACTTCAACAACGCTTGCTGGGCTCGATTTTAAATAGGACATTGCATGCCGACTGGCATGGAGTGTCACATTTTGCTCAGCCATTTTCTCAGCCAGAAGCGGTAGAAATGTAGCCGCAATACTTTTATGAACTAATAAAGTTTCTAATGAATTACAGGCACTTGGACGCTGCACCTTAGCATTCACAATGAGTGGAAGTGCTTTGTCAAAATCAATATGTTGATCGACATAAATATGACAGACACCAATACCGCCAGTAATCACTGGAATAGTCGATTGTTCACGGCATAGCTTATGTAACCCTGCACCACCACGCGGGATCAACATATCTACATAACGATCCATTTTCAGTAATTGTGTTACTAATTTTCTATCTGGGTCGTCAATAGACTGAACTGCTGCCTGCGGAATAGCATTTTGTTGCAACGCTTGCTTAATAACTTTAACGATTGCTTGATTAGTCTGTGATGTTTCTTTCCCACCACGTAAAATTACCGCATTACCTGTTTTCAAACATAACGAAGCAACATCGATCGTTACATTCGGCCGCGCTTCATAAATAACGCCAATCACGCCCAGTGGGACACATCGCCGTTGTATATTTAAGCCGTTTTCTAATAAACCGCCATCGAGGATACGTCCAACTGGATCAGCTAATTGACATACCTTTCTTACATCATTTGCAATGGCAGCTAATCGCTCGACAGTTAGCAATAATCTGTCTTGCATAGCAGCACCCATATGGTTAACTTTTGCTGACACCATATCTTGAGCATTAGCGGCTAAAATTGCATCACTCTGTTGTTGCAGGCAATCTGCTATACCCATTAAGATATTATTTTTCTGTTTTGTGTTTAGCCCTGCCAGGTACCATGAAGCTTTTTTAGCCGCTTTGCCTATTTCTTCCAACATCATTTACTCACTATCATATCGTCCCGGTGAACGGCAACAGCACCATATTCATAACCCAAAATTTGATTAATTTCTTGCGAATGATGCCCTGCGATTAAACGTAAAGCATCGCTATTATAATGAGTCACACCATGAGCTAAGTCGTTACCTAATAAATTAAGAATACGCACAACATCGCCGCGCGAAAAATTACCACTAATTTTCTTTATACCTTTTGGTAATAATGAGCTGCCTTTTTGTTGGATTGCCAAAGCAGCTCCCTCATCAACAACAATTTCACCCGCCAAAGGTGCACCAAAAATCCACCGTTTTCGGTTTTCCATTGGCGTTTTTAAGCGATGAAATTTTGTTCCTACCGGTTGACCTTCGAGCACATTTGCAATCACATTATGCTTATCACCGGCGGCAATAATGACTTCTATTCCCGCTCGACCAGCTATGCCTGCGGCTTGCAATTTTGTTGCCATTCCACCGGTACCTAAACCGCTCACACTATCACCTGCAATGCATCTTAGTTCATCATTAATATCATGAACTTCAGTGATCAATTGTGCATTTGGATTGTGCCGAGGGTCTGCTGTATGTAGTCCGTCAATATCCGTTAATAATAGTAACTTATCCGCATCAGCTAAAATTGCAACCAATGCCGATAAATTATCATTATCACCAACTTTAATTTCGGCCGTCGCAACGGCATCGTTTTCATTGATAACCGGAATAATACGGTTATCTAGTAACGCTTGTAATGTATCCCGTGCATTTAAAAAACGTTCTCGATCTTCAATGTCCGCCCGAGTTAATAACATCTGACCAATATGAATACCATAAATTGAAAACAATCGTTCCCAAAGTTGGATCAGATGACTTTGCCCAACCGCCGCGAGCAATTGTTTTGAGGCAATTGTCTCAGGTAAAGTTGGATAACCTAAATGGGCTCGGCCCGCAGTAATTGCGCCCGAAGTGACAATGACAATGTGGTGACCTTTTTCATACTGCTGTGCACATTGGCGCACTAATTCAACAATACGCGCCTGATTTAGACAAAGCGAGCCACCTGTTAATACACTTGTTCCTAGTTTTATCACCAAAGTTTGGCTGTTGTTCATCATGCTTCTGTTATTAACTCTCTATAACGATAAAAATTTAGTCATCAGTTTTATCAAGTAAGAAGCGTCATGCCAACCGACATAACGCAATTTTAATGAAAAGTTGATTTTACAATAGCTGCAAACAATACAAACTATAAATTAATTGCAACCATTTTTGGGCAAGGGGTTAATGTTAATTCTAATGTATTAAGTGAATCACTTAAACGTTTATGGAATTCTTGTAATGTATCTTCAAGCGACTTGATAATGTTTGATTTATTAATTTCGATATGCTGCCAATTACCGGCTTTATCAAACATACCTAATTTATAATGATATACAAATCCGTTAAGTTCTCGTCTTAATTCCAACCACCATCCCCAAAATTCACGCTTTTCTGGAGCAGTTTTTGCATTAACACAAATAGCAAGACAGTCGAAAAAAAAGAGATCATCCTGACATTGAGATTCACGGAGATAAGGTCCTAACCTGGTAAAATGCTTCAATAATTTACTTTTAGAATAATTTGAAGTTAAAGCCATAATAAGGATCTCCTTGTTGTTAAGCTACCTTTTTAGCAAATAAGGAAAAATAATCAAGTAATCACAATAATTATTCAATTTTGCTTTTCAGCCAACTCACTACTGCAGAAAGTGACTGATGAAAATTTTGATATAACGGCTTGGCGGGTAAGGTTAATAACTTACCTTCAATTGAGGAGCGCACGATAAGCAATGCGTCTTCCTTAGGGCTGAAAACATCATTTTGCCAATTAACAACCATAAATGGTACAGGACAACGACGCCCCAATAATCCCTGCTTTTTTAATGAGTAACAGCTAAGCTCTGAGCGTAAAACGGCTTCATCTACCTGATAGAAACCTAGTCGACTGGCAAAGATATCAATATTCATTACCGGTATTTGATCTTGATATTTTTGCTCATTAAATAAGCTATGAACAATTGGCCCCAAAACTGCAACACCTTTTAAGCGCTTGGGCTCTAAATAAGCTAAACGAAGGGCAATATTAGCGCCAAAACGCAAACCAATTACCCCTATTCGAGTATGATCGATCCATGGAATATTAGCCAATTGATTAAGTATCTGTTGATGCAGCGCGCTAGTATCCTGAGAAAGTTTATATTTAATAGAATAGCCAATTGATGGCATATCCAGGGTTAACATAGCAAAACCTTGCGGCGCTAAATATTGGCTAAAAAGGCGGTAATAATCTAGCTGCAAACTATCTAATGTGCCGCAAACTAAAATCGTAGGACATGGGCCTTGGTTGGTATTAGGCAAATGTAAAAAACCAATTAGCTCTTTTTTACCATCCTCTATTTTGAAAGAAATTTTTTTCAGTCGAAAATCGGTCAATTGCTCAGCATTTTCATAAGCTTTATTCGCTAATAATACCGCTTGTTCAGCAAGATGATCACCCTTAAGATGAGGATAGGCAGCGATACTATATAAATTAGCGGCCCGTAACCAAGCCTGGCTAGTTGCTATTTTTGTAGGCAACTCAAGCGCTTTTTTCTGCCAGGCCATTGCTTGCTGTGACCATTCATAAGCCCAATTTCCCGGCTGATAACCAATTACGGTATCAAGTAAATTTTCACAGCTACGAACACGATTATTTGCCGCAATTCGACTTAATACCGCTTCAATCTCTAATCCATCGTTGCCACGCCAAATCCATATTAGCCGATTAATCATACGATACCAGCTAACATAACTCGTCCCTTCGAATGTTGAACTATGCTTCAATAAGTGGGTTTTAGGCACACTATAAGTCACCAGAACAGAAGTCTCAGTTTGTTTCAGTTTTGATTTAGGCTTAAACAGCTTTTCTGACAGATTTTTTTCACTCATATCGACCTTATTCTGTTAAAAAATTCAGCAATAAAAAAGGGATGCGATTAGCATCCCCTATATCATATACTTTATTTAGTGATTAAAGCGAAATAAATAAAACAATTATTATTGTTCACAAAGTGGCTTAATAAAAACCTCTTTTTCCATATCCCATGGCTGTTCTATCCAGGTATTTTGCGGTATATCAATAACATAATTATCAACTAATGGGCGTCCGGCAGGTTTAGCAAAAATAGTCACAAAATAGCCTTTGGGATACATATCCCTGATAGCTTGCGCTGTTCCGCCAGTATCGACCAAATCGTCAACAACAATATACCCCTCACCATCACCTTCCACTCGCTTAATCACTTTGAGTTCTCTTTGGTTATTATGGTCGTAACTTGAAATACAGACAGTATCAACATGGCGTAAACCTAATTCACGAGCAAGAATAGCACTTGGAACAAGCCCACCGCGGCTAACAGCAATAATGCCTTTCCATTGCTTGGCAGGTAATAAGCGTTGTGCCAAAGTACGGGCATGCATTTGCAACATATCCCATGTTACGATGTATTTTTCACTCATAAAATTTTGATCCCAACGACTAGAGACTATTTTAGCAAAGTACATTAGTGGAAAAAATATTGCGCGAGATTATAGTGATTTGTAATAACAAAAACCAGAAATTAATTAATATTATCACAATTAACTAAAGGAATAGACGCCAGAAGATGATATTCTGAATTAATAAGATAAATAATATTTTCCAAAACTGTAGAATTAATTAGCAATCTTAATAATAGGGTAGTAATAGGAGAGAAAACGTGTCTGAGCTTTCACAACTTTCACCACAGCCACTTTGGGATATTTTTGCACAAATTTGTGCAATTCCTCATCCATCTGGACATGAAGAAGCACTTGCTGCTTATATTATGCAATGGGCAGAGAGAAAAAAACTTAATGTTGAACGCGATAAAGTCGGTAATATTCTTATTCGCAAACCGGCAACAGCCGGCATGGAAAATCTCCTACCTGTTGTTCTTCAAGCCCATTTGGATATGGTGCCACAAAAAAACGGTGATACTCAGCACAATTTTACTCAGGATCCTATCCGTCCTTACGTTGATAATGAGTGGGTAAAAGCGCAAGGTACTACATTAGGTGCAGATAATGGTATCGGTATGGCTTCCGCTTTAGCTGTACTGGATGATGAAAATATTAAACATGGACCAATAGAAGTTTTACTCACCATGACAGAAGAAACCGGTATGGTTGGTGCTTTTGGCATACAGCCAAATTGGTTACAAGCGGATATTCTGATCAATACCGATTCGGAACAAGAAGGCGAGATCTACATGGGTTGCGCAGGCGGCGTTGATTTTACCACCACCTTTACATTGGCAAGAGAAGCAATTCCAGCTAATCATAAAGTGTATAAAATAACACTTAAAGGATTGACCGGTGGCCATTCGGGTGGTGATATTCATTTAGGATTGGCTAATGCTAATAAACTATTGGCACGTTTTCTAGCAGGGCATGGGAGTGAATTACAATTAAGGCTCATTCACATTCAAGGGGGTAGTTTACGTAATGCAATCCCACGCGAGAGTGAAGCAATTGTTGCAGTGCCTATATCAATAGCAGCTAATTTAGAGACCAGCAAAAATCACTATCTAACACTACTAAAATCTGAATTTGCCGCGATCGAAAAAAATTTAGTCATTACCCTTGATGAGACAAGCACAGAATTATTAACGCTAACTGCGGATTGCCAATCTCGTCTATTAAATTTTCTCAATGCTGCACCTAACGGTGTTATTAGGATGAGCGATGAAATAAAAGATGTTGTTGAAACTTCCCTTAATACCGGCGTTGTTGATATGGACGAAAAAAAAGCCGAAATTACTTTTTTAATTCGCTCATTAATCGAAACAGGCAAAGATTATGTCGTTAATATGTTGACATCATTATCGATGCTTGCCGGTGCAGAATTTGAACATAAAGGCAGCTATCCTGGCTGGAAACCTGATCCGAAATCTCCCGTCATGGCACTTGTTAGCAATACCTATCAGCAACTATTTGGTAAAGCTCCAAAGATCATGGTGATCCATGCTGGTTTAGAATGTGGGCTATTTAAAAAACCTTATCCGCAGATGGATATGGTCTCCATTGGGCCAACAATATATGGCGCTCATTCACCTGATGAACGCGCCAATATTAAAAGTGTAGCGAAGTATTGGCAGTTATTAACATCAGTACTCAAATCAATACCTGAGAAAAGTTAACAATCCTAGCAGGCTAATCTAGCCTGCTTTTCACCAATTCAGTATTAACTGCTTTTCTAACTGAGGATTTTGTAAAGTGACATGTAGTCCAACTAATCTAACACCACGATCCGCTCGTCTTTGTTGCCAAATTTGTTGCGCTATTTGGATAAGATCCCCTTTACTTAAAATGGGATAACTATGCTCTTGAGTCGTTAATTGAAAATCGGCAAATTTCATCTTCACCCCTTGACTGGCGATGCTAAGCTCTGGTTTAATTTTTGCTAATCGGCTCTCAAGCTCTGGATAGAGTCGTTCAATAATTTTCATACATTCATCCCATTGATAAATATCCTTAGCAACAGTACGCTCGACCCCAACTGATTTGCGTAAACGCTCACTATTGATCCTACGCGGATCTACGCCATGACTAAGATCCCATAAAATTTGACCAAACTTACCTAATTCTTTCACTAATGTAAGCAAATCAAATTGTTGTATATCGCCGCAGGTTTCCAATCCCATTTTTTGCAACCGTTGTGCCGTAACTTTACCCACTCCAGGAATTTTTCTTAAGGGCAATGGATAAATAAAATTGGTCACTTGCTCAGGGGTAATAACATATTGCCCATTGGGTTTATTTATATCTGAAGCAATTTTAGCTAGAAATTTGACCGGTGCGATACCCGCTGATGCCGTAAGCGATAATTCATTAAAAATCCGCTGTCTTATCTCATTTGCTATCAAGGTTGCCGAACCGTGATAATGAGGACTATTTGTCACATCAAGATAAGCTTCATCTAAAGAAATTGGCTCAACTAATTGGGTAAATTCGAGCAAAATTTGCCGTATCTGCCATGATATTTCTTTATATAAGGACATGCGGCCAGGAATGATTTTCAATTGAGGGCAACGTTTAAGTGCCAAAGCTGTAGACATTGCACTATGCACGCCATAACGTCGAGCCAAATAATTGGCTGTACTAACTACTCCACGCCGATCGGCTCTACCTCCGATCGCTAGCGGAATAGTGCGTAAAGAAGGATTGTCACGCATCTCTATGGCTGCATAAAAGCAATCCATATCAATATGGATAATTTTGCGCACACCCTCTCCTAATAACACTGTTTAAATAAACAGTGTAATGCTAATTTTACCAATGGTAAACAAAAAATTTAATTAAAATAACAACTCCACTATAGGATTATGGCCATAAAATACTTGATTAGAATTGCATATTACCTTTTATTGGATTTAATAAGTTTCCTTGTCAGAAAGAAAGATAACCGGTTTGCGATAATTGATAAGGATTACCTGCTGCATATTTTAATATAGCATTTTTAGTATTAATACTAATTGTTAATAAAGTTTGCCAACGCTCTGTATCCGGTTGCGAACTGTCAGGTAGAAAACAAATTGGTGATTGCTCACCTTCAGGACCACACATTGCAGCCGCGCGCGCCATAATGCTTTTATTTTTCATATCACTAGATACGCTTTTTAAATGTTCATAACGTTTATAAGTCGTATCATCAGTAGTACCTTCCCCCGAAACCAATTCCGACGCTAGAAAATGATTAGTATGAAGTAACCAATTATTTTGTTGTGGGTAAACAATCGCTGACCGAAATGGACTTAACTCAATACTTACTGCTCGGCATCGTGCTGCATGATGGCAAAAGACACTTAATACTGACGATGCACTGACTTGCGCAGAAAATGCTAAAGCGATAGCCTCTTCTATGGTTGTTGCTTCTTCTAATATTCGGCGAGCTACTGCATGTACAGGCACACCACCAGAATCATTGTCACTTGTATGATGTAAGATATTAAAATGTAAACCTAATCCAGCACTGTTAACACCAATTTTACCTAACATACCAAATTCAGTAAAAAGCTTAAATTGCATCCCTTTTCTATTTTGTAATTGAATCATCAACCCATGAGGCGCTAAAACATCATGCCAATCCCAGGTTTGCATGGTTTGTGGCATATTAATATCAGGAGCTGCATAAATTGCGGTAGAGCATTCACTCGCATAGGATGTTGACTTTGTTGATAAAATTTCAGTTCGTGCATTTAAACTTGCTAGATACCAAATCGGAAGATTAGCTCCCATAGCTGTTGCTTCCATTTCACTTGCCAAATCCGGACACCAATATTCCAGGGCAGCCAAACTATTTTCTCCAATTTTTTTCGCCTGATCGCCAGTTATACCAATACGAGAAAAAAAATCTAAATAAAGCATCACCGTCTGTTTTATTTGCGGCGCCCAATATTCACCAATCTGTTTTCCTCGACAAAAAGGATCTTTTACCGTGTTATTAAACGTATAAACTTTCATGATTAATAGCCTTTTTAATTAAAAAAATAATTTAAATAATAGTGGTTACTATTATTTCTTAATTTAAAAAATTCAATAATGCTATTTTACTATTATCTATAAACCAATAAGTTCATTTAAAACATTATAATTTTAATATCCTATTTTATATTAAGCGATAGTTATTTTAATTATTAATAAAATAAAATAAATTTAAATTAAAAAATGATAGAATATAAAAAGAAAAAATTTTTTTAATTCATTATTCAGGCTTTATTAAAGAATAAGTTATAATTATATTCTTTAATTGTTTTTACAAACAACTAGAATAAAAAATTTCCATAAATATAATATAATATAATATAATATAATATAATATAATATAATATATAGCATATAAAAAATTAATATGTTTTTATATGAGATAAAGATAAAATAAGTTTATTTTTCTATTTTATTATAACTAATTTTATCTAATAGATAATAAGCTCTATTACAGCAAGTTATCATTAAAAAGATAAAATACTTTAAAATAATATATAATATTCTACCTAACAATAGAAAAAATTATTTATTCAGAAAATAACTTTCGATTTTATAATTAAAAAAATAAATAATTTTATAACTAACATAATGCTAAGTTATATTTTTATATTTACGATAAAAAATAATAAAAATTTGCTATATTAATTTATATTTAATCTACTGCTTTTAATAATAAAATTAATTCATAAAATTTTTCATACACACAACTTATGGAGAAGATAATGCATAAAAGTATCACCGCAGTACTACTTTTGCTTTGTTCAGTCACTGCCTTAGCAAATTCACCAAAAATCGTTGCCCATCGCGGAGGAACTGCTGATGCACCAGAAAACACCATTTATGCCATTGACCAGGCACTAAAAAATGGTGCAGACAAAATATGGATCACTGTGCAACTTTCCAGTGATAAAGTTCCCATATTATATCGCCCATCTGATTTAAATACCTTAACCAATAGAAGTGGGCCGGTTTCCTCATACCGTGCACAGCAACTTATGAAAGCTGATGCTGGTTACCGTTTCGGTTCTCGTCATAACCATCTCTATTGTAATAAAGGTATAGTCATTCCTACATTGAAGCAAGTACTGCAACAGTTTCGGGCAACCGATTTCTATATTGATCTGAAATCTCCCGATGCCGATCCTTACGAACAAGCACAAGCGATTGAAAAAGTATTAAAAGAAGAAAAAGCTTTTCGACGTACTCGCTTTTATTCCACCAACGAAGCTTTCTTAAATGCTTTATCTGATCATGTACAGCGTTTTGAAAGTCGTGATGAAACCCGCGATATTCTGGCTAATATTACCATGAATCATCATTGTCTGATTGATAAAAAAATTAATACTCAGCGCTGGTATGGACTGGAACTGCGACGTAAAGTAGAAGTTGTAGAAAAATATACTCTTGGTGAAGCTCGTTCATCATCAGATTTAGTTTGGGATCATGAAGCAATGAAATGTTTTCGTGCCAGCGGTGGAGCACATATCGTTTTATTTGGCATAAAAGATGAAGCTGATTATCAACTGGCTAAAGAGCTAGGTGCAGACGAAGTTATGGTCGATTCACCTAAATATTTTAAAGATATAAAATAATAAAAAACAAAATATTAATAATCTCGTTATTACTATTAATAACGAGATTTTTTATCAAATAATACGGTCGTTCATCTGTTGTTACTTTTGACGGTTTTCCATAGCCATACGCTTCTTGCGAAGATCACATGGCTGCGGGCAATCACAAACTTTTTCAATGCCAATATTACTTAACCCACCACAACTTCCTTGAATTTCCTTGCGTTTAATAATATATCCAAGAGACATAGCAATAAAAGCAAGTAGAAAAAAAAACAAAGTAGCGATAAATATCGTTAACATAAAACCTCCGCTACATTTTTTTTACTAAATAAGGTTTAAATGCCGAACTATAACGTTCTTCGAAACCTTTATTAGTCGTAACGACCATGAAAACCGGTAAATTTAAACGTTCCGCTAATTCCATTCCTTTTTCAGCCCCCAACACATTTATGCCAGTAGATAAACCATCTGCCATCATGCAAGTTGGGGCGATAACAGTAATAGATATTAAATTATGAACAATCGGTCTACCGGTCTTTGGATCAATAGTATGTGAATAATAAACACCATCTTGTTCAAAATAATTACGATAGTCACCAGAGGTAGCAACTGACATATTCCCAGGCTCAATAATTTCTTGTACCGACTGTTCTAGTCCTTTATCCGAAGGTTTTTCAATTGCAATACGCCACGCTATCCCTTTGCCATTATGGCCTTTTGTCCGGACTTCACCACCAATATCGACCATATAATTATGAATATTTTGTGACTCTAAATATTCCGCTATAACATCAACGCCGTATCCTTTAGCGATAGATGAGAGATCTACGTAGAGTTGAGGTATTTTTTTTATCAGGCTATTACCATCAATTGCAAGTTTATCAATACCAATCCATTGCCGACGCAACTCCAATGTCTCTTCCGGTGGTGATTTGGTTATTCTGCCTTCTGGGCCAAATCCCCATAAATTAACTAATGGCCCGATAGTAATATCGAGCGCACCATTGGTTAATTTATTAATATGAATCGCTTCTTTAATCACTGTCATCATGGCTAGCGACACAGGAAATGGTGTATTTACATGTTGAAATTGATTAAATTGGCTTAATTCAGATTTAGGGCGGTAAGTTGACATTTGATTGTTAACTTCTTCCAAACGACTATTAATATCGTCACGCAATGTTTCCCAAAAAGGATGAGATGATTCACTGACATACTTAATGACATAGTAAGTTCCCATCGTTTGCCCTTGAATACTCTTTTGCTCTGTATCAAAACAACCACAAAGCATGAAAATAGTAGATAAGGTAATAATCCAATTGAATAATTTATTTTTTAGCATAAAATTTTTTAAGAATATTAAGTCCATATTAACTCAACGGTTATACAATGAGTCAAAATACAGGAAAGAATCAACCACCAAAATCATCTAATAAAATATTTTCATCTTCAACACCTAAATCTTTAAGCATCTTAATAACTGCGGCATTCATCACAGGAGGACCACACATATAAAACTCACAATCCTCAGGCGCTGGATGATCTTTCAAATAGTTTTCATATAAAACGTTATGAATAAAGCCTGTATAGCCTTGCCAGTTATCTTCTGGCATGGCATCTGATAGCGCAACATGCCAGGTAAAGTTTTCATTTTCCGCAGCCAATTGATCAAAGTCTTCAACATAAAACATTTCACGTTTTGAACGAGCCCCATACCAAAAGCTGATTTTTCGTTTAGAATTTAAGCGCTTTAATTGATCAAAAATATGAGAGCGCATTGGCGCCATACCAGCTCCCCCACCAATAAAAATCATTTCCGCATTGGTGTCTTTAGCGAAAAACTCACCAAATGGACCAGAAATAGTGACTTTGTCACCTGGTTTTAATGACCAAATGTAAGAGGACATAATTCCTGGAGGTAAATCTGCGGCTTTTGGCGGTGGTGTTGCTATCCTGACGTTTAACATGATAATTCCATGTTCATCTGGATAATTTGCCATTGAATATGCTCTTACTGTCTGCTGTTTTACTTCAGAAACATAACGAAATAGATTGAATTTATCCCAATCTTCACGATACTCATCAGGCACAGCAAAATCAGCATAAGAAACTTTATGTGGCGGACATTCGATCTGAATATAGCCACCTGCCCGAAATGGGACAACTTCTCCGGCTGGAATTTTTAATTTCAGTTCTTTAATGAAAGTTGCTTTATTCTCATTCGAGATAACTTCACATTCCCATTTTTTTACCCCAAAAATCTCTTCAGGTAATTCAATTTTCAGATCCTGTTTTACATTAACCTGACAAGCCAAACGACATCCTGCTCTAGCTTCTCGTTTATTAATATGGGCCAGTTCAGTAGGCAGGATATCACCGCCACCCTGCTTGATTGTCACCCGACATTGGCCACAAGAACCACCGCCGCCACAAGCAGATGAAACAAAAATACCCTGATTGGACAACATATTTAATAGCTTATCGCCTGCTGGAGCAGCAAAACTCTTTTTAGGGTCACCATTAACTTCAATTTTTACATCCCCTGTGTTTACTAACCTAGATTTGGCAAATAAAATCATTGCCGTTAGAATCAACACAATTAGGGTAAACATTACGACACCAAGAATAATAATATCCATGAATTATTTTCACCCTTATAACTGTACACCGGAAAAAGACATAAAGCCCAATGCCATCAAACCAGTAGTGACAAAGGTGATGCCTAAACCTTTTAAACCCGATGGGATATCAGCATATTTCATTTTTTCACGAATAGATGCCAATAAAACAATGGCTAGCATCCATCCCAATCCTGAACCAAATCCATAAACAATAGATTCACTAAAATTATATTCGCGCTGGGCCATAAACGAGACACCACCAAAAATCGCACAATTAACGGTGATCAATGGTAGAAAAATACCTAATGCGTTATAAAGGGCGGGAAAATAACGATCCAAAATCATTTCAAGAATTTGTACTAATGCGGCAATGACACCGATAAAAGTTATGAAGTTTAAAAAACTTAAATCAACTCCCTCTATTAGGGCACCATCACGTAAAATGAAATTATAAACTAAATTATTCGCTGGTACGGAAATACCCAGAACAACAGTAACTGCAATTCCTAACCCGAAGGCGGTTTTGACATTTTTAGAAACGGCCAAAAATGTACACATACCCAGAAAAAAGGCGAGAGCCATGTTTTCAATAAACACAGCTCGAACAAACAAGCTGATATAATGTTCCATTGCGTCTGTTACTCCTTTTCAACCTGTGAAGGTTTTAATGTGCGCAGTCCCCAAATCAACATACCAATGATGAAAAACGCACTTGGTGCAAGCAGGAACAAGCCATTTGGCTGATACCAACCACCATTCTGAACCGACTGCAGAATAGTAATACCGAACAGTTTACCTGAACCAAATAGTTCTCTTAGGAAACCAACTAAAATTAAAATAGCGCCATATCCCAAACCATTACCAATACCATCCATAAAACTTTCAATTGGTGGCGATTTCATTGCATAAGCTTCAGCACGTCCCATGACGATACAATTAGTAATAATTAAACCGACAAATACTGAAAGTTGCTTAGAGACTTCATAAGCGTAAGCGCGCAAGATTTGATCAACCACGATAACCAAAGAAGCAATGATAGTCATTTGAGCAATAATTCGCACACTGCTAGGAATATAATGACGAATCAATGAGATAAAAAAGCTAGAAAAACCGGTCACTAAAGTTACAGCAATAGCCATTACAAGAGCAGTTTCTAATTTTGTCGTTACCGCTAAAGCCGAACAAACCCCTAAAACTTGCAAAGCAATAGGATTATTATCCAATAAAGGTCCAATTAGCACGCGTTTAATCTCTTTACTATCAGCCATGATTTAACTCTCCTTTGCGTACTTTATCCAGAAACGGACCAAAACCATTATTACCCAACCAGAAATCAAACATTTTCTGGATACCGTTTGATGTCAATGTTGCTCCTGATAGACCATCGATGCTAGAGGGATCACCTATTGCTCCACCACGGACAATTTTTATCGCAGGTTTCCCTTGTTGATTGTAAAGCTTTTTACCAATCCATTGGGCACGCCATTGTGGATTATCCACCTCTCCACCTAGACCTGGCGTTTCACCATGCGAATAATAAGTTATACCACGTGATGTGATCCCATCTATATCAACAGCAATAAAAGCATACATTACCGACCATAAACCAGAACCATAAACCGGCAAAACAAGCGCCATGGTTTTACCATGATCATCATTGACTAAATAAATTTCTGCCGAGTTGGCTCTATAACGAATCTTAGCAACGTCCTGTTCTGGTGATAATACCATTCGTGTTTCATCATTACGTAGCTGATTATTAAGATCGAAGTTGCCATTACTATTTGATATTTCAGTTGTTTTGAAATTCAAAATTTTAGCGCTAATACGACTATTATAAAGAGATTGTATCTCTTCAGCTGACATTTTGGGCTTGAGTAAACCGGCAACATCAAGAATATTACGTTGTTTATCTAATAATTTTTGTGCTTGCTGTTTAGATTTCAAACCTACCGCTGCACCAGATACAACTACTGAACACACTAAACACAGAATAAATACCACAAGAAATGTTCTGCCGATGCTATCTTTTGGATTTTTTGTTTTATCGTTAGCCACGGGCTTTTCTCCGTTTAATATTTGCCTGAACTACCAGATAATCAAACAGAGGCGCAAATAAGTTGGCAAACAAAATCGCCAACATCATCCCTTCCGGATAAGCAGGATTAATGACTCTGATGAGAACACACATTACACCAATCAACATGCCATAAGCCCATTTACCTTCATTAGTAAAAGAGGCCGAAACAGGATCAGTTGCCATAAACATCATGCCAAAAGCAAAACCGCCTAGCACCAAATGCCAGTACCAAGGCATCGCAAATAATGGATTAGTCGATGATCCAATAGCATTAAATAGATAAGACATTGCCATCATGCCTATCATTACACCGGCAACGATACGCCATGAAGCTATTCGGCAAAATAAAATCAACGCCCCACCGATTAAGATCATTAATGTTGAAACTTCTCCAATTGAGCCTGGAATATTGCCAAAAAAAGCATCCATCCAAGTAACAGGCTGATGTGTCAAATTATTTATTAATGCATGATCTCCACCCCTAGCCCATTGTGATAATGGCGTAGCACCAGAGAAACCATCTGTCGCAGTCCAAACTAAATCACCTGAAATTTGAGCTGGATAAGCAAAAAATAGAAATGCACGACCAGCTAATGCTGGATTTAAAAAATTACGCCCAGTACCACCAAAAATTTCTTTCGCCACAACAATACCAAACGTAATACCTAATGCCGCCTGCCAAAGTGGTATAGTAGGCGGTACAATAAGGGCAAACAGAATCGAAGAGACAAAGAAACCTTCGTTGATTTCATGACCACGGATCAACGAAAATAATACTTCCCAAAACCCACCGACTAAAAAAACAACCATATAGATAGGTAAAAAATATACTGCACCAAGCAACATTTTACTTGCCCAGCCTGCTTCTGGTGTTAATGAAGCACCCAAAAACTGAGCGACGCTATAATGCCAATCAGAAACCAGGATCTTCTGCAAGTCAGCTTCACTATGTAATTGATAAAGAGCTGGAATCGCTTGTGCGCCGACATTATACATTCCCCAAAACATGGCTGGAAAAACGGACAGCCAGACTAGAATCATCATTCGCTTTAGATCAATACTGTCACGAACATGTGAACACCCGTGTGTGATTGTGCCCGGGGTATAAAAAATAGTCGCCACTGCTTCATAGAGCACATAGTATTTTTCTAGTTTTCCACCGGGTTCAAAATGACGTTCATACTTTTCAAATAAATTCTTTAAGCCCATGTAGTTAACCTTCTTGCTCAATTCTGGCCAATACCTCACGAAGTACAGGACCATACTCATATTTGGCTGGGCAGACATAGGTGCACAGCTCCAAATCTTCCTCATCCAGTTCCAAACAACCAAGTTGCTGAGAGCTGGCTAAATCACCAACTAGCAGATCGCGTAATAAATGAGTGATCATAATATCAAGCGGCATAATACGTTCATAATTACCAATCGGAACCATAGAACGTTCACTACCATTGGTCGTCGTGGTGAAATTAAACTGTTTATTTTTCAGGAAATGGCCAAGTGTCGTGCGGGTGATAGTAAACTTATCTCTTCCGGGTACAATCCAGCCAAATAACTCTTTTTCACGCCCTTCGCTCAATACCGAAACTTGATTATGGAATCTGCCCAAATAACCTCGTGTATCATCACATTTATTACCCCATAAGATTGACCCTGAGATAATTCTGTTTTCTCCTATTTTTAATTCACCATCCGTTAATTCATAGAGATCAGCGCCTAAACAAGTCCGAACTAAACGTGGCTTTTTAACTTGAGGTCCAGCAAGTGAGATAATGCGATCCGAATAAAGATGACCCGTCGTAAAAAGTTTACCGATCGCAATCACATCTTGATAATTTAAATGCCAGACAGTTTTCTCTGTACTTACCGGCTCTAGAAAATGGATATGGGTACCGACTAACCCCGCAGGATGGGGTCCAATAAATTGCTTATAAATAATTTGTTTATTGCCAGTTAACTTAACTAAGTTACCTTCTCCATGGCAAACATACATTTTTCCTTCGGTTAATTTAGTTAATACTTTCAAACCATCATTGAAAGCCGTTTCCTCCGCCGCAATAATCAACAAGGGATCAGCCGCCAGTGGACGCGTGTCCATCGCCGTAACAAAAATTGCTTTTGGGCTAGTACCGGGTACTGGAGTATGGCTAAAAGGACGCGTCCGCATCGCTGTCCACAAACCTGACTGAAGTAAATTAGCTTCTACTTGTTGATGTGTTAATGTATCAAGTTGATTATTATCATAACGGTTAAATACAATTTGCTCATCGCCATTAATTTCAATAACAATAGATTGAAGTACTCGGCGTTCACCCCGATTGATTTTTATGATAGTGCCACAAGCCGGGCTGGTGAAAAATACGCCTGGATTTTTCTTATCTTCGAAAAGAATTTGCCCCTTTTTAACTTGCTCACCTTCCTTCACCAACATTGAAGGACGCATCCCTATATACTCTTCACCCAATACTGCAACATGATGAATGACAGGGCTATCCGCTACCACTTGAGCGGGCACTCCTGCAATCGGGAGGTTGAGTCCTTTTTTAATTTTAATCATAAGAATTGCACAAGTTTATCAGTTAAACCCTAAGCTAACGATTTCAAATGAAATCAGATAGCAACCAATAATCAAAAGGCTGTTGAATAATTGAAACAAGCCAGCTAATGAATCTCCACTAATTATTACAATTTACCTATTATTTTAACGCAGATGATTTTATCAGTTCCCTGGCTTGCTGTCTGATACAACAAGTGATTTAGTTCAAGCAAATAAGAATAAATTTTTTATTATTTTGAGAACAATTCGCAAATAACGATCATTTGAATCATCTTTTTCGATGGATATTAGAATTTTTAGCAAAATAAGCCAAAAATGGCAGGAGACAAAATTATTAATTTTTAATATAAAAAACTACAATACAAATGTATGATTAATATTTGTGTACTTTTTTTGTACAATAACTCACTTTTGTATGGAAGCTTATGAAACGCTCTTTTTTTATTAGCATAGGGATCTTTTCCCTTTCATTTTTTATCAGTAATAGCTACTCAGCGTCAAGACCATTTTATCCATTAGATATCAGTGATAACGGCAAAAAATTGTTAAATAATTCACTATTTATTCAAATTTTTAAAGAAGAAAGAGTACTTGAACTCTATACTAAAAATGAAAAAGGTTTATTTTCATTGTTTAAAAGCTATCCAATCTGTAATTTTTCTGGTGGATTAGGGCCTAAAACAAAACAAGGTGACTTAAAAAGTCCAGAAGGATTTTATCGCATTACACGCTCACAATTAAAACCCGATAGTAAATATTATCGCGCTTTTAATTTAGGTTTTCCTAATGAATATGACCGAGCTCATGGCTATACTGGCGCTTATTTGATGGTACATGGTGGGTGTAGGTCAATTGGCTGCTATGCTATGACGGATCGCTATATAAATGAAATCTATCGTTATGTGGAAAATGCATTACAGAATGGCCAATATGAAATACAGGTCAATATTTATCCATTTAAAATGACATCTGCCAATATGAATCGCCACCGGAATTCACGTTACTATACGTTTTGGCAGCAACTGCAACCTGCATATGAATATTTTACTAAAACAAATCAATTGCCGGTAATTAATATCCAACAAGGACAATATTTAGTAAACAAATTTCCTAACCATCAATTATCACCAGCTATAGCTGGTGAAAGATTACAATATGCGCTTACCCAAATGGAATAAAACAAAACTGCCCGGCTGAATTCGGTGCCAATTCTCATTGCCAGTTAAAGGCTGGGTTGCAATCACTGATACAATATCAGTAGTTTGAGTATGTTGCTGAAAATCAATTTCAATATCATTATCAAGCAATCTTGCCTTACCAAAAGGTGCTTTGCGTGTAAGCCAATGCAAATTAGTCGAGCAATACGCCATTATGTATTTTCCATCGGAAATCAACATATTAAATACCCCCATCAGCTTTAATTGATCAGCAAGCTTGGCAATAAACCGATATAGAGTTAACCAGTTAGTCGGTTTTTTAGGATATCTTTCTGATAATTGATTTAAAATCCAACAAAACACCCACTCACTATCTGTCGCTCCAATTGGTCGATAATGCCCTACAGGTAATTTTTTATAACCTTTAAGTTGGCCGTTATGTGCATAAGTCCAATTTCTTCCCCACAGTTCTCTGGTAAAAGGATGGGTGTTTTCTAATAAGACCTCGCCCCGATTTGCCTGGCGAATATGTGCAATAACTGCCTCCGATTTAATCGGATACTCTTGCACAAAGCGCGCAATAGGCGACTGATAGCAAGGTTTGGGATCTTTAAATGTTCGGCACCCTCGACCTTCATAAAAAGTAATACCCCAACCATCTTTATGTGGCCCTGTCTGGCCTCCTCGAGGGATAAGACCACTTAAACTAAAATTAATATCTGTCGGGACATTAGCACTCATACCGAGTAATTCACACATAATGTCTCCTTTATGCCAGAATAAAATTTCTAAATCTAAACATAATCATGCAAAATAATCCCATCGCCTATCCGGCAATGTTGCATAGCAATGTTATTTCTCCATCTCTTTTTCTATTAACTGAATTAAGATATGGATCACTTTAATATGAATTTCTTGGATCCGATCGGCATAGCCAAAATGAGGTACACGAATCTCAATATCAGCGGTTCCTGCCATTTTCCCGCCCTCTTTACCTGTCAATATAATCACTTGCATCCCTTTAGCTCGCGCCGCCTCAATTGCCTTGATGATATTGCCAGAATTACCTGAAGTTGAAAGTGCAAATAATACATCCCCTTCTTTACCCACTGCCTCTATATAACGAGAAAAAACATAGTCATAGCCAAAATCATTACCAACGCAGGAGAGATGACTAACATCAGAAATCGCAATGGCTGGATAACCCGGCCGATTTTCACGATAACGTCCGGTTAATTCTTCTGCAAAATGCATAGCATCACAATGCGAGCCACCATTGCCACAAGATATTACTTTTCCTCCCGCTTTAAAGGCATTTGCCAACATAATCGCGGCTTGCTCAATCGCTTCAATATTTTCTCTATTTTGAAGAAAATTCTTCAATGTCACCGCCGCTTCTTCTAATTCAGCACAAATAAGCTCGTGGTACATCATTTTTACTCCTAATAAAATATTATTTTTTTCAACAATCCCAGTGTAACGGATTAAACTTTATGAAAGAAGTATCAAAAATACTTATCATAACTAAGTTAAGCTCAATAAATAATTTGTGAACTACATTGTAATTAACATGTAAAAATATTGATAAATAAAATCACATGGATTAAAGATAAGAAAAAACACAGATATGACCTCCGATGACTTAGTTTAATCATAATCAGGAGTACCATGATGGCTCTACTCACTATTTTTCTATTTATTGGTTTAATCGGAATTCTTTGTTATCACAAAGCAAATCTACTATTTAGTAGCCTACTTATACTTGCTTATTGTTTAATTATGGCTAGTACTGGTTTATGGTATTATTGGACGTTATTGCTCGCAGCAGCGATACTATTTCCGCTTGTCTACCTGCCAATACGCCGCTCATTCATTTCAAGCAAAGTCTTACAAATTTTTCAGAAAATCATTCCCTCGATGTCAAAAACCGAGAAAGAAGCCATCGAGGCGGGCACAACCTGGTGGGAAGGCGACTTATTTCAAGGTAAGCCTAACTGGGATAAATTACATAATTATCCAAAACCACAATTAACAACTGAAGAACAAGCTTTTCTAAATGGCCCAGTTGAAGAAGCATGCCGTATGGCTAATGACTTTCAAATTAGCCATGAACTAGCAGATCTACCCACTGAATTATGGCAACATTTAAAACAACACCGTTTTTTCGCTATGATCATCAAAAAAGAGTATGGTGGTCTCGAATTTTCTGCTTATGCTCAAGCACTAGTATTACAAAAATTAGCTGGGGTTTCCGGCATATTAGCCATTACTGTTGGTGTACCTAACTCATTAGGCCCAGGAGAGCTTTTACAACATTATGGCACCGATGAACAAAAACAACACTATCTGCCTAGACTAGCTCGCGGTGAAGAGATCCCTTGTTTTGCATTAACAAGTCCTGAAGCTGGTTCTGATGCTGGAGCCATTCCTGACACCGGTGTTGTCTGTATGGGCGAATGGGAAAACCAACAAATATTAGGCATGCGTTTAAATTGGAATAAACGTTATATTACCTTAGCCCCGGTAGCTACAGTATTAGGGCTAGCATTTAAACTTTATGATCCTGATCATTTATTGGGCGATATAACTGATCTAGGCATTACCTGCGCTTTGATCCCTACCAATATTGATGGTATAGAAATTGGCCATCGCCATTTTCCTTTGAATATTCCTTTCCAAAATGGCCCTACACGCGGTAAAAATATTTTTGTGCCGATTGATTATATTCTCGGTGGTGCCAAAATGGCCGGCCAAGGCTGGCGTATGTTAATGGAGTGTCTTTCTATTGGTCGTGGCATTACTCTTCCCTCTAACGCAACGGGTGGTTTAAAAAGTATTGCAATGGCAATTGGTGCATATGCCTATATTCGTCGTCAATTCAAAGTACCTATTGGAAAAATGGAGGGTATTGAGGAGCCTTTAGCGCGTATCGCTGGTAATGCTTATTTAATGGATGCCGCTTCAACGTTAATTACTACAGCAATTATATCTGGCGAAAAACCAGCCGTCCTCTCTGCGATTGTGAAGTACCACTGTACTCATCGAGGCCAAAGAGCAATTATTGATGCAATGGATATTGCCGGCGGTAAAGGTATTTGTATGGGCCCTGCAAATTTCCTCGCTCGGTTTTATCAAGGGGCTCCTATCGCGATTACTGTTGAGGGCGCCAATATTTTAACACGAAGTATGATGATTTTTGGCCAAGGAGCTATTCGCTGTCATCCTTATATTTTGCAGGAAATAGCAGCAACACAAAATAACGATATAGCCACTTTTGATAAATTACTATTTAGCCATTTGAGCCATACAATAAGTAACCTATTCCGCAGTTTTTACTTGGGTATAACAAACGGCAGAACAAGTAAAACACCAATAAAAGATAACACTCGCCGCTTTTATCAACAATTAAATCGACAAAGTGCCAACCTTGCCTTACTGGCTGATATTTCTATGGCTGTATTAGGTGGTGGGTTAAAACGTCGCGAACGTATTTCTGCCCGTTTAGGCGATATTTTAAGTCACCTCTATTTAGCATCAGCAACACTTAAACGTTTTGAAGATGATGACCGCCCAACAATGGATTTACCTATTGTTGAATGGGTAATAAAAGATTGTCTGTTTCAATCAGAGAAAGCCATGCAAGCACTGCTACGTAACTTTCCAAATCGCCTAGTAGCTGCGTTAACCCGTATTATCATTTTTCCTTTGGGTTATCGCTATGCACCACCTAGTGATCAACTTGATCATAAACTAGCAAAAATTATGATGACACCATCAGAAACACGTGATCGCATTGGTCGCGGTCAATATATGATACCCAGTGAGCACAACCCTCATGGCATAATTAATACTGCATTATTAGATATTATTGCCGCCGAGCCAATCTTCGAACGCTTGGTTAGCCAAAATGCACATAAACCGCACTTTACCAATTTAGATAAACTTGCCAAGCAAGCACTTGCCGACGGTAAAATTACCCAGCAAGAAGCTGACATTTTACGTAAAGCAGAAGCCAGCCGTTTGAGATCAATCAATGTTGATGAATTTGAATATGATGCCCTGGCTGTGGCTAGTAAAAAATCTGATAAACAGAAAAATAGTTCGTCATTAAATAAAGAGCAAGCAGCTTAATACTGGATCTTACAGGGAGCTATTAAGCTCCCTAATCACTAGTTATCAAACATGTTTCTAATGCCAGCAACTCTGCTAATGTTTGACGCCGACGAATTAATTTTGGTTCACCATTTAAATACATCACTTCAGCGATTAGCGGGCGACTATTATAATTAGAAGACATAGACGCACCATAAGCACCAGTATCATGAAAGACTAAGTAATCTCCCACATAAATTTCAGGTAATAAACGAGAGACAACAGCGCCGTTATTTGCCTGCGTAAAAACATCACCAGATTCACATAAAGGACCAGCAACTAATGTTTCACGTAAATTTCCATTCGAAAGATCACGATTATCCGCGGCCAAGACAGAAATATGATGATAACAACCATACATAGCAGGACGCATGAGATCATTAAAACCACTATCAACTAATACATAATGATTTTTCCCCATTCTTTTTATCGCTCTAACTTCAGCTAAAAGTACACCTGATTCTGCAACCAAATAACGACCAGGCTCAATTTCTAGTGTTATATGGTGCCCCAAATGCGCTGAAATACGTTCACGAGCGTCATGCCACAAAGCAAAATAGTGGTTAATATCAATTCGCTCCTCAGCTAAATGATAAGGGATCGACAATCCTCCACCAGCAGAAATAGCTTGTATATCACAACCACTTAAGATGACCTGCTCTACCATAGCGTCACAGACTTTAGCTAGGTGACAATAATCAACCCCAGAACCAATATGCATATGTATCCCGACCAGCATTAACTGATATTGATTAATTTTTTCAATTGCTAACGGCAGATCACTAAACCAGATACCGTGCTTACTATTTTCTCCACCGGTATTGGTTTTTTGGCTGTGTCCATGGCCAAACCCAGGATTGATACGTAACCAAATAGGATGATGTCGTTTGGCTTTTCCCAATTGAACGAGCATATCAATTGATCCGACATTAACCGGAATATCTAACTCTATTACCCGCTCAATAGTTTGCTTTTCAATGACATCTGCGGTAAATACAATTTCGGCTTTTTCGCTTCCCGGACGAAAACCTGCCACTAATGCCCTTTCAATTTCGCCTAATGATACAGCATCAACTTTCACACCTTGTTCACGCATCAAACGCAAAATATGAATATTGGAGCATGCTTTTTGCGCAAAACGGATCACATCAAATGCACTCAACTGTTTAATAGCCTGTGTAATAACTTCGCTATCATAGATCCAGATAGGGGTTCCGAATTGAGTGGGAAGTTTAATTAATTGTTCTGCTGTCAAATATCGACTTGTCGTGGTTGCAAATGTTGTCATTAATAACCTTAATTTATTTTTTCATTTTTTTATTATTATTAATAGAAAAAATAAGGATTAAAAATATCTATTTAGCTATAGTTTATTCATATTGGATATAGTTAATTGCAGCGAGTTATGTAAATGAAAACTTTTTCCTGGCGTCATATAGAAATTTTTCGCGCGGTCATGACCACCAAAAACTTAACCGATGCAGCTCAATTACTTAGAACATCTCAGCCTACAATCAGCCGTGAAATCAGTCGTCTAGAAAAACTGTTACGATTTAAGTTATTCGATAGGATCAAAGGACGGCTATTACCAACTGCTCAGGGATTAAGGTTATTCGCAGAAGTCGAACGTTCTTATTATGGATTAGAAAGGATCTATAATATGGTGGAAATTATTAGACAATTTAGAGATACTCAGCTTTCAATTGCCTGCTTACCGGTATTTAGTCAGTCGCTATTACCTAAAGTCTGTAAGCAGTTTCTGCTTGATTACCCTGAAGTTAACTTCACTATTACCTCTCAAGAGTCACCTATATTAGAGGAATGGCTTTCGGCGCAACACTATGATATCGGTTTGACAGAGAATCGACAGATACCCACCGGCACCTATGGCGATATTTTAACTAGCCTAAATGAAGTCGTTATTTTGCCTCGTATGCACCCACTAAGTAAAAAAAAATATTTAACTGCTAAAGACTTTAATAATGTTGCTTTTATTAGTCTCTCAATTACCGATAATTATCGACAAGCAATTGATACATTTTTTGCTGAACAACATATTAGCCGGCGAATGATAATGGAAGTGCATAATGCTGCCTCTGTTTGTGCTATGGTAAGGGAAGGATTAGGTATTTCAATCGTCAACCCATTTACCGTTATTGATTTTTTACAACATGAACCTGATAGCTTTTGTACTAGACCTTTTATTAAACCAATTCCTTTCACTGTCAATTTAATTAAGCCAATGCATCGGCCATCTTCTGAACTTACCGAACGATTTATTCAATGCCTAAAAATCACAATTAAAGAATTTGAAACGCAGTTACTCAATGCCTTTCATTATTGATTACTTTTAATCTGAGCCATCACCCAACTTAAGTTTAAAAATTGAATAATAATTCTTAATCTTACTGACTTATTTTGGCAAATAACATATTGATAATTAAAATAATTAGATTGTTTTTTGATTTATTAATAAGATGTCATGCTAATTCAATATGATCATCTCGTCAGTTAACTGTTTTATTGCTTAATTGTCGATCCACAGTAATACTATTTTGTAAATGGGCGCAATTTGCCAAGCTAGCGACTAAAATACGCTTTACGAGTGAAATTGTGTTGTTATCCTGTTTGGATAGACATTTTATGCAACAACTTACTGTCAATTGTGTTATTTTTTTCAGTTTTTTACCATTTGCTATGAGTGACTAAACATTCATTCAGTATTAAGGAAAACATTATGAAAGTTGGCTCCATCATCACTATGGCTGTGCTTTTTACTTTCAGCACATTAGTTCAAGCGACAAATTTAAAAATGTCAGTCTATAACCCTGGTGAAAAAAGTATTTTTCCTGTTTCTTCTGAAATTATTAGTGGCGAGCATGAAATAATTCTCATTGATGCACAATTTCAAAAAAATGATGCGGAAGAATTAGTTAATCGTATAAAAAAACTAAATAAAAAACTAAAAACAATTTATATTAGTCATTCTGATCCCGATTATTATTTTGGGCTAGAGGTTATTACTAAAGCTTTTCCTAATGCAAAAGTATTAGCAACAGCCGAGACGGTTAAAGCGATAAAGGCGACCAAAGATGGTAAACAGGCCTATTGGGGGCCTATATTGAAAGAACAAGCACCAACTAAAATTATTGTTCCTGATGTGTTACAAGGTAATACATTAGTGGTTGATGGTGAAAAAATTAAAATTCAGGGATTAAAAAGCGCTGCGCCTGATCGTACTTTTGTTTGGATCCCCAAACTTAAAGCTGTTGTTGGTGGCGTTCTTGTCTCTGACAATATTCATGTCTGGACAGCTGATACTCAAAGCAAAGCATCTCGCCAACACTGGCAACAATCCCTGGAAAGTATTAAACAACTTAAGCCAAAAGTCGTTATTCCCGGACATTATCTTGAACCATCGGCAAAAGATATTACCACCGTTACTTTTACAGAAAACTATTTGAAAAAACTAGAAAAAGTTTTAGCAAAAAGTAAAAATTCAACTGAAGTCATTGACATTATGCAGCAAGCTTATCCAAATTTAAAAGAGCCTACTAGTCTCGAATTGAGCGCCAAAGTATTGAAGGGCGAAATGAAATGGCCGCAATAATTTCGCGAGGAAAAAATGTCATCAATAACCTTACACTATATTTTTGATCCTTTCTGTGGTTGGTGTTATGGTGCGTCTCCATTGATAGAAATTGCAGCTAGTCAGCCAAATATTAAACTACAACTACATGGTGGTGGTATGCTGACAGGTTACAACCGAGTAAAGATAGACGATCAATGGCGTCAATTTTTGTTAGATACTGATAAGCAGATCGCCAGTATTACTGGACAAACATTTGGTGATAGTTATCACCAAATGTTACAACAAAATGATGTAATACTAGATTCATTACCACCGATAACAGCAATTATTACCGCTGATGAATTAGCAAATGAAGGTTTAACAATGTTAAAGGCCATCCAAACAGCACATTATATTGATGGTCGTCGAGTTAGTGACGAAAAGACTTTGTTGCAATTAGCACAACAGATTGGACTAGATAAACAGCTATTTCAACAAACTTTTGCTATTAATAAAGATGAACCAACAAACAAACATATCCAATCAAGTCGTACCTTATTACATCAAGTTGCTCGTTCCGGTTTTCCGACCTTAATTGCTCAACATAATGAAAACCTAATGGTAATAAATTTAGATAAATATTTTTCTCAACCACAGCTATGGCAAAAATATCTGGAAAATTTATCGGCTGCTTCCTTATCATAAAAATTATTTATGTCTTTCCATGGATGGAAAGGGATTAACAGTTATTTACTTAGCGTACGAATAAATTTTAACTTAATAAAATGCCGGCGTTAATAATTTAACGCAGCTTCTTATTATAAAATTAAGCTGCGTTTAGAGATTATTTACATTTATCAGTTAATTTAACCATTGCTGCTTTAGTAATATCACGATTAATAGAAGCAAATACAATCATACCTTTTGCATTTTCATTATTTTTTAGCACTTTATTATGTAAGTTCTCATCAATGGTATCCACTTTAAATTCTCGTGAACCTAAAAAGGCCTTGAAACAATATTTAGATAGATCAAGCTCCTTTTCAGATAAATTGGCAACCATTACATCAAATGTTTTTGTATAATAAGATTTCTTCGGTGTAGAAATACTACCGGCTTCTTTTTGAGAGGCAAATACCGTAACACCATTTGGCACAGATGCCATAATTGAAAATGAACAACAGAAAAGAAAAGATAACAGCAAACTTGCTTTTTTCATTTGAACTTTCCTCATATTTTATCTAGTGAGTTAAAAGTACATAAAATTAATGAAGTCTTTTTTCATTAAAAATACCAGTCTAGTTTAACAGATATTACCCTATAGCCCCAAATAGCGGCATGCTAACCTGTTAAAGAATAATTTTTATCATCCAATCTTCTTTAAAATATTTAATCAACATTAGACTAATACCTGCGCTGGTAAATGCTGGTCCAAAAGCAATTTTATCTGGTTTATATCGTATTTTGATCCATAAAAAAACATAATTAAGTATGCCCAGGCAAGCAGATAATAACATCAAATAAGGTAAAATATATATGCCTAACCAAGCGCCATAAGCCGCAACCAGTTTAATATCTCCTTGCGCTAATCCTCGACGCTTGATAGCTAATTTAAAAAAACCATAAATAAACCAAAATATTAAATAACCAATTAAGGCACCATAAATAGCTAATAACAACTGCTCATTAGATTGCATAGCATGAAAAAGCAACGCTAATACAAGTAATGGGTAGACTAATAAATCTGGCAAATAGCCTGTGTGATGATCAATAAAAGCAAGTAATACGCTGAACCAGACGAAAAAAAGTAAAATCACCATATGGTTAAAGTCTGAGATCAGCAAAAAAATGATACTGAAAGGAATAAAAAGAGTGATAAAAAGGAGATATCTACTCAGTGAGTCCTTTAATCTATAATTAAATAGATAAAGGGGTAAAAAATTAATTAATAAGTGGCTTAATGGTAATAAAATAATCGTTATAATAAACGCTTGTATCAGCGACCAATACGAAAAAGTAGTGAGCCATGTTGCCATCTTCAAATTCCTTTTTGAAAAATTCTCATTAGTCACTCAGCATCCTTTTCCAATATCTATAAATAAAAAAGCAATGCTATATAACAGTTCTACAATAAATATTAACAATAATCTGGTTGTGAGCGAATTTTTGCGAATTAGTACGCAAAATAAAAAGGGAAAAACAATAGCTAGCCAGACAACTTGCTAGTTTATTTTCCCATCTCTATTATAGGCACAATATTTTGCTAGCATTGAGTTTATAAGGAAGCATGGCTATGCGCATTCCTCGGATCTATCATCCTGAACCATTAGAATCAGGCACAATAATACGATTAAGCGATAATGCTACTAACCACATTAGTCGAGTTCTACGCATGAGTGTAGGACAAAATATTGAGTTATTTGATGGTAGTAATTCTATTTTCGTGGGGAAAATACTTGAGGCTAATAAAAAGTCAGTTAAAGTCCAGCTCGGGCTGGCGACAATTGCAAACAGAGAATCCCCTTTAGATCTCCACCTAGGACAAGTCATTTCCCGCGGGGAAAAAATGGAATTCACTATTCAAAAATCAGTAGAACTTGGTGTTAATATCATTACTCCACTTCTTTCTGAACGCTGTAATGTTAAATTGGATCCTGTGCGACTTAGTAAAAAGCAACAACAATGGCAGAGTATTGCTATTTCTGCTTGCGAACAATGTGGACGTAACAAAATCCCCTTAATTCGTCCAGTAATGCCTGTTGAAGCTTGGTGCATGGAAAAAGATGATGCATTAAAAATTAATCTTCATCCTAAAGCTCAATCAAGTATTAATACACTGCCTGCATCTGTTAATAAAATCCGTTTACTCATTGGCCCAGAAGGTGGACTTTCACCGGATGAAATCATAATGACAACTAATTACCAATTTACTAATATCCTACTTGGACCTCGGATATTAAGAACAGAAACCACTGCGTTAACTGCAATCACAGCATTACAAGTTCGTTTCGGCGATCTTGGTTAAGGAGACAAAATGATCAAATTAGGTATTGTGATGGATCCCATTTCAACCATAAAAATTAAAAAAGATAGTAGTTTCGCTATGCTATTGGAAGCACAATGCCGTGGATATGAAATTCACTATATGGAAATGGGCGATCTCTATTTATTACAAGGCGAAGCATACGGGCATACTAAGCAACTGATCAATATCCAACAAGATACGACGCAATGGTATGAATTTGGCGCGGGGCAAGATATTGCGCTGAAAAATTTTGATGTGATTTTAATGCGAAAGGATCCTCCCTTTGATACTGAATATATTTACACCACTTATATTCTTGAGAGGGCAGAACAAGCAGGTAGTTTAATTGTCAATAAACCTCAAAGCCTACGGGATTGTAACGAAAAACTATTTACTGCCTGGTTTGCTAAGTTAACGCCTGATACATTAGTAACCCGAAATAATAAAAAACTGCGTGAATTTCATCAAAAATATGGTGATGTCATCTTTAAACCGCTGGATGGAATGGGTGGCGCGTCTATTTTCCGGCTAACAAAAGATGATCCTAATGTCAGCGTCATTATCGAAACATTAACCCAACATGGCCAACGTTTCTGTATGGCGCAAGATTACTTACCTGCTATCAAAGAAGGTGATAAACGGGTGTTGGTTGTCGATGGTGAGCCGGTTCCTTATTGCTTAGCCCGTATTCCAGCTCAAGGCGAAACGAGAGGAAATCTAGCTGCCGGAGGATATGGTGAAGCAAGACCATTGACAGGAAGTGATTGGAAAATTGCTAGAACGGTCGCACCTATATTAAAAGAAAAAGGATTAATTTTTGTTGGCTTAGATATTATTGGTGATCGCTTAACCGAAATTAATGTCACCAGCCCTACCTGTATACGTGAAATTGAAGCCGCATTTTCGGATATATCAATTACTGGTATGTTATTTGATGCAATAGAAAAACGGCTAACTGCAAAAACAAAAAATTAACGAATACTTAACATTGTGGTTAACTGAATAATAAAAAAGATACTATAAATGTTTTCTACTGTTATAAAATACGAATATCGTACAGTCAACCCTCGATAGAATTTATACAACCTAGTGTGTTTGATTAATTATTTTTTATC
Organism: Arsenophonus sp. aPb; assembly: GCF_029873475.1. NCBI lineage: Bacteria > Pseudomonadati > Pseudomonadota > Gammaproteobacteria > Enterobacterales > Morganellaceae > Arsenophonus > Arsenophonus sp. aPb. The sequence continues at coordinate 878,235 of NZ_CP123499.1, read as the reverse complement.
GCTTAATTCGGGTATATTTTATTGATAATTCAGGAAAATAAGTTTAATAATATGAATTTACAAAACCACTTTCTCATCGCCATGCCAACATTATTAGATCCGTTTTTTCAAAAGTCGGTGGTTTATATCTGTGAACATAATGAAAAAGGTGCTATGGGTTTAGTTATCAATAGACCAATTGAACAAATTTCAATCAATAGTATATTGAAAAATTTAAACATCAAAACAACAGAATACGATCATATAACTGAATTAAGCCAACCGGTTTTTTCTGGTGGCCCGATCGCAGAGGCGCATGGTTTTATTCTACATTCGCCACAAAATGGCTTTCATTCTACCTTAAAGCTTTCTGATGAAATTATGATCACAACGTCAAAAGATATTCTCGAAACTTTAGGCACGACCAAGCAACCAGAAAAAACACTTATCGCCTTAGGATATTCAAGCTGGGAACAAGGGCAACTGGAAAAAGAGATGATGGAAAATAATTGGCTAACCGCCAAAGCTGATAGCAATATCATTTTTCACACACCTATTACCGAACGCTGGCGTGAAGCCGCTGCTTTGATTGGAATTGATATTTTTAATATTTCAAATCAAGCAGGTCATGCATAATGGCAAATAGAACAATTATCGCCTTTGATTTCGGTACTCTGAGTATTGGCATCGCCATCGGGCAGGAAATTACAACAACTGCCCGTCCTTTAACAGCATTAAAAGCCAAAGATGGTAAACCCAATTGGTTAGAAATTGAAAAAATATTACAAGAATGGCAACCTGAACTGGCTATAGTTGGACTCCCTCTCAATATGGACGGAACAGAGCAACCAATAAGCAATCAAGCTCGTAAATTTGCTAATCGCCTTCATGGGCGCTTTGGTATCCAAGTTACATTACACGACGAACGTCTAACAACGATAGAAGCGCGAGCACAACTATTTAATCAGGGTGGTTATCGGGCTTTAAATAAAAGCAAAATTGATTCCATTTCTGCTGTCATTATTTTAGAAAGTTGGTTTGAACAACATGCTTAGTCAGCATAATTATAATAAACTGTTACTTATGGCCGCGACAATGAAATTATACTTTTATCCTTTTTTACTTTTTATTTAGCATCTGAATTTTATGAAAAAAATCCAACAAAATCTGGTTAATGTCAAAAATCGCATTATACAAGCGGCCAATAAATATCATCGATCGCCAGAAGATATTACACTGCTTGCCGTCAGTAAAACTAAATCATGTGATGCAATTCAAGAAGCTATCGATGCGGGGCAATACCAGTTTGGCGAAAATTATCTGCAAGAAGGGATAGAAAAAATCGCCTATTTTAGTCATAAACAGGATTTAATATGGCACTTTATTGGCGCGCTACAATCCAATAAAAGCCGATTGATAGCTGAGAATTTTGATTGGTGTCATACCATTGATAGATTAAAAATAGCACAACGATTAAATAATCAGCGTCCGGCAAATAAGACACCATTAAACGTACTGATCCAAATTAATATCAGTGATGAAATAAGTAAATCAGGTATTGCGCCAGAAGAATTAGATAAATTAGCGGCTGAAATTGTCTTGCTACCAAATTTAAAATTACGTGGTTTAATGGCAATTCCAGCACCAAATAATGAATTGAGCCAACAGATGTCAATTTTTCGCAGTATGGAAAATTTATTCAACCAGTTAAAAAAACAATATCCAGATATTGATACACTTTCCATGGGTATGAGCGCTGATCTCGATATTGCAATTGCTTGTGGTTCAACATTAGTCAGAATTGGCACAGCTATTTTTGGTTCCCGATAACGAATTAATTTGCAAATCGAGGCGATCAGTAAAAGGAGCTATATAATGCAACAGCGAAAAATTACCTTTATCGGAGCTGGGAATATGGCTCATGCGATTATTACAGGATTAATTTCAGCTGGCTATCCAGCAAATTACATTACAGCATGTTCCCCCACGGCTACAAATCGTGATCTACTGGTAAAAAAATATGGTATAAACGGAAAAAGTGATAACAGTGATGCAAGCAAACATGCAGATGTTATTATTCTTGCTGTTAAGCCTCAGATTATGGAAACTGTTTGTCAACCACTAAAAGAACAGGTTAATTTTACCAATAAACTGGTTTTAACAATTGCCGCAGGAATTCCGGTCAAACGTTACCAACAATATCTTGCGCCTAACATAAATTTGGTGCGTGTTATGCCAAACACACCATCATTGGTTGGCCAAGGTGTTAGTGGATTGTATGCCATGGATTGTGTATCAGAGGATGATAAAACCTTTGCCACAGAACTAATGGCAAGTGTTGGTAAAGTTTTCTGGCTGACTAACGAAGCGACAATTAATGATATTATTGCCGTCACTGGTAGTGCACCCGCTTACTTTTTTCTATTTATGGAGTCAATGCAACAGGAGGCTGAACGACTTGGTTATGATAGTAAAACAGCAAGAGAGCTGGTTTTATATACCGCCCAAGGCTCTTCTGCCCTGGCGGCAAGCAAATCAGATCTTTCTTTCGCGGCACTAAGAGAACAAGTAACCTCTAAGGGCGGGACTACAGCTAAAGCCTTAGAACAGTTTTATCAAGCTAATTTACCTCAAATTGTTACCAACGCCATGCGTGCGGCAATCCGTCGCGCTGAAGAAATGGAAAAACAATTTTGATCTTTCAGGATAATTAAATGCAATTTTTAACTTTTATCGTACCAACTATTATTCAACTATACATTATTATTTTATTGCTACGCGTTTGGATGCAGTGGGTCAGAGCAGATTTCTACAATCCATTTTCCCAATTTGTGGTCAAAGTTACTCAACCGATAGTAGGACCATTGCGTCGCTTGATTCCTGCCGTCGGTGCGATTGATACAGCAACTTTATTAGTCGCCTATATTCTTACCGTAGCCAATATTCTTTTTGTCATGTGGGCAACTAATACGCTCGCTTTAATCAGTATAACGCTACTACCTATTAGCTTTATCCAATTATTAACCTATGCTGGCAAGTTAGTTTTTTGGCTAATCTTGATTCGAGCTATTCTTAGTTGGATAAGCCAAGGCCGCAATCCTATTGATTACATGCTTATGCAATTAACCGAACCTTTGATGTCACCTATTCGTCGAATCATTCCTGCTATGGGTGGATTGGATTTCTCTGCCATGATAGTGATGCTGATCTTGATAGCTTTAAATTATCTACGTTTGGATATCCTGCTATTTATTGATCCGACTATTACCAGCATACTTTTTCAGTTGGCTATTTGATGAAAAGGTGAACAGACTTCATGCAAAAAGTGGTATTAGCAACGGGTAATGCCGGCAAGGTATGTGAATTTTCTGAACTATTAAAAGAGTGTAACTTAAATATTATTGCTCAAACTGAGTTAGCTATCAGGGCGATTGAGGAAACTGGGTTAACTTTTATTGAAAATGCGATATTAAAAGCACGTAACGCGGCAAAAGTCTCTGGTTTAGCGGCCATTGCCGATGATTCAGGCCTTTCGGTTAATGCGCTAAATGGGGCGCCTGGTATCTATTCAGCTCGCTTTGCGGGTGAAAATGCTTCGGACGAAGAAAATTTGCATAAACTATTATCCGTCATGAAAGATATCCCGGATAACCAACGCCAAGCTCAATTCAATTGTGTACTGGTTTATCTCCGCCATTTTGCCGATCCAACACCGATTATATGTCACGGTATATGGCAAGGTGTGCTAACCCATGAACCCAAAGGTAGCAACGGTTTTGGTTATGATCCGATTTTTTATGACACCAAATTAAAACTTACCGCAGCTCAATTAACCAAAGCACAAAAAAATGCACTATCTCATCGTGGGCAAGCATTAAGGATGTTATTAGGATCTTTAACTAATGCTTAAATTACCGCCATTGAGTCTGTATGTTCATATCCCTTGGTGTGTGCAAAAATGTCCTTATTGTGATTTTAATTCACATGCACTAAAAGGTGAGCTACCCCAACAAGAATATGTCACACATCTTCTAACCGATCTCCAGGCTGACCTGGCATTAATAAATGGTCGCCAAGTTAATAGTATCTTTATTGGTGGAGGTACGCCAAGTCTACTCGACGCTAACGCGATGCAATCTTTACTTGATGGTATACGGCAAAGATTATCGTTAGCTTCAGATGCTGAAATCACCATGGAGGCAAATCCTGGCAGCGTTGAGGCGGATCGTTTTAGCCAATATCAACAAGCTGGCATTAATCGGATTTCGATTGGCGTACAAAGTTTTGCTGCCGATAAACTCACTAAACTAGGCAGAATACATGGTCCCGAAGAAGCCATCCAAGCCGCTTCTCTGGCAGCAGCATTAAATTTACGTAGTTTTAATCTTGATCTAATGCATGGCTTACCTGATCAGACTCTTGAACAAGCCCTTTCTGATCTACGCCAAGCAATTGACTTATCTCCGCCCCATATTTCTTGGTATCAATTAACGATTGAGCCTAATACCCATTTTGGCTCTTGCCCACCGATACTGCCTAATGATGATGCACTATGGGAGATTTTCTCTCAAGGACATCAGCTACTTAATAAAGCCGGATATCAACAATATGAAATATCTGGTTATGCTAAGCCTGGCTATCAGTGTCAGCACAATTTAAATTATTGGCGCTTTGGCGATTATCTAGGTATTGGCTGTGGAGCACATGGGAAAATTTCTTTTGCCGATGGTCGTATTTTGCGAACGATGAAAACAAAACATCCCCGAGGCTATATGACGGGTCACTATCTCTATCAACAACAAGAGATAAACCAATCAGAGAGACCTTTTGAATTCTTTATGAATCGCTTTCGCTTGCTTGAGGCGGTAGCAAGACAGGATTTTATTGATTACACAGGTTTAGCCGAAAATGTCATTCGCCAACAACTTGATAACGCATTGAAGCAAGGTTATATCACAGAAACAAAATCGCACTGGCAGATCACCGAGCAGGGTAAATTATTTCTTAACTCCTTGTTAACGCTATTTCTGTAAAGTCGTTTACATCCCATATAAAATGGGATGTAAACGACGGCATATTATTCTACTTATCTGAGCAATTATACTCTCTTATCTACTATAGTATTCCTACGCTTACCATCAGTATCATTAATATCAGGTTGAGTGATACCAAATAATTTACCTAATGTCGTATCACCAATAACCTGTTTATGGAGTGCTTGTACAGTTTCCTTGCTAATTAGAGGACTTTTATTTTCAATTAGAAACTTAATGGGATCATACATGCCATCCCGCCACTCAATGGAATTACCCTTAGTCAGCAGTTGAATAAAAATATCCAGATGAGGAGGTACCGCATACAGTAGCATGGTATTTTGTCCTGTACGATTATTACCTTGTACACACAATTCTCTCAAATTGCGATAATTACCACTTTGCAATGCGTTTTTTAAAAGAGCTCCCCTAAATTCACCGTGTAAATTGTCTCTATTAGAAAATTCTAAACTCCCCTCTTTGAAGTGAGCAATAAATTTTGCTGAATCAGCACCTTCTTCGATTGTACAAAAATTTTCATGGCCATACTTAGGGTTGTCTAAGTTTTTTCCAAGCTGCTCGCGTATTATTTCATCATCACTCATACATTGGATACTTACTCTAATATGATCATCAGTATTCGCATTACCAATACCAAAAATATCAGGGTTATCAGATATATATTGGCGAAACGCCATACCTGTCATAGCTGCACAAAAAGCACCATAAGAGGTGGTTGCACTATCAACTATCTTATTGGCTTGATATACATTATGTGCTGCGATCTGTAATCGATAATCCCATTTACCATATTTATTAGGTGGATCAGCGTCAATGGTAAAATCTTTTTGGTGTTCAGGTTTGGCTAACTGACGCAACTGTTCAAATTTCTGTAATCGGTCATTTAGTGCAATATCATCCGATGATGGATGATAAATTTGAAATAATTTCTCTAATACCTGTGGCTTCATTTCATCTTGAAAAAAACCGTTAACCTGTTCTAATAACTCGGCATTTTGTCTTATAAATTGACGATGTTCCATCTCTGTTTTAACTGAGCAAAAACTATCATAGGAGGTTTCTGCCTGATCAGGGATCATATTGGATTGATATATATTGTGTTGGCCAATCTTGAATTGAAAACTCCATTCTCTAGCTTGATTAGGTGGATTAACCTCAACAGTAAACTTTGTTTGTTGTTCTGATTTGGCTAAATCAATCAATCGTTCAAATTTCTCTAGTTGTTTATTCGGTGATGCATCATGGCGTGCTGGTTGATTAATTTGATCAAACAATGCCTCTATTGCTTGCCGCTTCACACCACCTTGAAAAAAATCTTTAATCCGATCCCATAATCCCATATATTGTGCTTCAGCCAAAGTTTCTGCATTCATAACACGATTAAGGCGACTTTCATTAAAGTTATAATTGTGATTATGACCTAGGTTTAATATGGTAGACATGAATTGTGCTCCTATCAAAGCCAAACTTTTTTAGTCATTTATTTCCTATAACAGGCTTATCAATTAAGTTTCATACTTAGTACTGTCTTTTTTATTGACATTAGCCACTAACAAAAACAGTCTATTTAACGATAAGTGTTATTATATTTAATAAATTATTTCATTTAATAGAATAGAGATATCAGGGTATAGCCTGATTTTTATCAAATAGTTAATATTTCATGGAGTAATGAACAAGCTTGTAGATTTTTAATTTTTTCTCATTAAAAACTTCACTGAAATCTAGCAAGAAAAATGTCAGAAAATTTAACCTGACTAATACCTGCAACAATAACAGGTAATAATCAGATTAAATTTTATTGATTAAAATAAATTGCGATTAAATTAAGCCCTCAATTTAATCATGACGGGGTTAAATTGTATGGTTGAAATAGATGAGAGCTTAAAAAACTATTTCAACTTATTTAATAGATCAATACGAAGCTGCTCCATATGGGCAATTTTTCGACAAACCTGTTGACCAAACTGGCGAAAATTATCTTCCTGTTTTTTCCATTCTAATTCTAAATCCTGCTGTAATCCGCTTAACCCACCGAGCAAATTTTGTAGCGACTGATTTGCATCATTACCGGTTAATAATTGTCTACGTCCCATTTCATTAATACTATCTTGCAATATTCCACCTAAACTTTCATTGAGTAAAATACGGCTATCAGCTTCAAGCGTTTTTAACCTCTGATGATGAAAGATCAGACTATCAGCACGTTGTTCGATAACCTTATCTATCTGCTTATTCAAATTCTGTTTTAGCACATTTAAGCGATTCCTCACTTGACTGTCTTGTCCCATCACCCGAACAACCAGCTTATCGAGTATTTGCTTAGCTTCAGCTAATTTCTGCTCTGTATTCTGTCTTATCCACGGCAACTCCTTACGCACCTCTGTTTGATAATCAATAGCTTGTAGTCTCTGCTTTGCGGTTAATGGTATTACTTTATCATTCAATCTAACGCCACCATCAGGTGTTATCTGTAAATTACCACTGGCACCTTTCACCTGGATATGCTGTTTGGTAATAATAATGTCATCTTTAAGCTTTGTAGAACATTGATGCCCTTCAGCCACAGCAAAAGTTGCCATCAGTAATGTACAAACAATTAGTAAAATACGTAACATATCTTCTCCTGTAACCCGCTGCTTTATATTGCCATATACTAAAAAACAGAGCGACCTATCCGTTGGGATAATAATTCTAAGGCAGCGCAACCTGCCAAAGAGTTCCCTGATTTATTCAATTCAGGTGACCATACCGCTACGGTAAAAGCATTAGGCACAACACAAATGATGCCACCACCAACACCTGATTTACCCGGCATACCAATACGAAAAGCAAATTCACCAGAACCATCATACATACCACAAGTCATCATAAGGGCGTTAATTTGTCGGGCTTGGATTGGTGTGATGATCTGATCATTATTTAATAATCTTCCATTATTAGCTAAATAATTAAAACATTGGGCCAATTCCACACAATTCATGCTTAACGAACAATAATGAAAATAAGTTTCTAATACTGCTAAAACATCACTCTTAAAATTACCAAAAGATTTCATTAAATAGGCAATTGCTGCATTGCGGCTCGCATGCTCCATTTCCGAGCGCGCCACTTGGTTATCGTAACCAATATCCGATTGACCGGTAAGTGAACGGACAAATTCCAGCATTCGTTGCTTGGGTGTGCTAAATCGAAACTGCAACATATCTGTGATAATAATAGCCCCTGCATTAATAAAAGGATTCCGCGGTATGCCCTTTTCCATTTCTAACTGTACCAATGAATTAAAAGGTAATCCTGACGGTTCCTTGCCAACACGACACCAAATTTCATCTTCCCGGTAACGGGTCATGGCTAAGGTAAGGCCAAGGACTTTTGAAATTGACTGAATAGAAAAACGCTCATATGCATCACCGGCCGAGAATATTTCTCCTTCAATAGTACAAACAGCCATAGCCAAATGGTGATTCGCTACTTCTGCTAACGCTGGGATATAATTTGCTACTTTTCCTTGTCCAATCAGAGCACGAACTTGCTGTAAAATATCTATGAGTAATGTATTAGAAAGCGTTGTGTTTAAAGTTTTCATGTCTTAATACTATCCGATATTATTTTTATTTCCTATAAATTACCATGATAAAAATATAATCTATTTATTAGGTTAATTTTTATCTACTTTCTCTTTATGCTTAAAATTTACCCAATTGATGATTAAAAAATTTAATTAATTTCAAAACTCATAATTATCAAGTGTTTATTATACTGTAAAATATCACTTAGTTAAGTTAATGACAAAAAAACATTCAACATTAACTATAATATAAAAAACATAATAAAATTTTAACTTATAATGTAATATATAACCACCCAATATTAAGCATCAGTAAAATTAATTAATCAATTTAATGAATACCACATAAAATAAATAATCAATTGAATGCTAAGTTAATACTTATTTTAGCTAATATTATAAGCAGGCTATAGTTAACTATTTGAAAAAAATATTAATATTTTTATACATGTATAGTAGGTAGAATGGCATACAACCATTTTGATGATTTAAAATTATTAAAAATATATTCTTGTAATAAAGACAATATTTATTACTTAAAATAGAAATATTAGAATAGTTTTTTATTCAATGAGTTAATATAAATTTAATTTTATCATTATTTATTATGAGAAATCAAAAAACAATATAGCGTAACACTTATCAATTTTCTAATTAATTATTTGCAATTTAAAAATATAAAAAATAATTTTAAATTTGTTAAATATTCTATTTATTTTTTCTTTAATTAATATCAACTAAAAAATAATAAGCGATTATCTTTAAAAATAAACTTTTATAGTACAAAATTTTATTAATAAACTTATTTACATCAAAAAAGCAATCGTTATATGTAGATTAAAGAATCCCTTATTCTTATGTTAGACAAATTAAAGATGCCAAAAATACTTAGTAACAATAATCTGTCTAATAATATTTAAAACAGATTAATCCCACCAAATATCAAATAATTCAGAAGTAACCACCTTCTTCATACCTTGGTTTTTTAACCATTCTTCAACTAATTTACGATGCTCTTCTGTACATTTGCCAGTTTTTTCCATACAGATTAATCCTTCCCAATCTAAATAACCACTGGCGTCCATCGCTAAACCATTAGGCTGAATAAGCTCTATAATAAAGGTATCAACCATATTATCAATCTTATCAACTGGTGTTTTAGCGGCAAAAGACCAATTTACTGAGAAACCAACCTCCTGAAATTCGTCTATATGTAGTTTTTTACGTAAACGGCGGCTACGCTGCTTAGACATTATTTTATCCTCTCAAACATAAGATCAAATACCCCATGGCCTAACTGTTGGCCACGCTTTTCAAATTTAGTCATCGGTCGCGAAGTGGGTCGCTCAACATAATCGCCTGCTGCTGACAAATTTCGATAATCACTGATGTCATGCATTACATTTAACATATGCTCGGCATAAGGCTGCCAGTCGGTCGCCATATGAAATATTCCACCTAATTTCAATTTATGTAAAACAAGCTCAGCAAAAGGTCGCTGCACAATTCGTCGCTTATTATGCCTTACTTTATGCCAGGGATCCGGGAAAAAAAGTTGCACCATATTTAACGAATCATCTGGCAACATTTTCTCCAATACTTCAATTGCGTCATGACACATAACGCGTAAATTACTCAGATTAGCCTGTTCGGCTGCAGCCAAACAGGCACCAATTCCCGGAGCATGGACTTCAATGCCCAAAAAATTTTTGGCCGGATTTTGTTCTGCCATGGTAACTAATGATGCTCCCATACCAAAACCAATTTCCAGGATCACCGGAGCATTATTACCAAATAGTGAATCAAACGATAGCGGTTGGCCGGTAAAATCTACTCCCATCTTAGGCCATAACATTTGCAGCGCATTTTCCTGACGAGGAGTTAATCGTCCCTGACGGCGGACAAAGCTACGAACGCGACGTATAACTTTGCCTTCTTCATTAACTTCTGGAGTAATAACATTTTTCATCATAAGTATTGAGATTATTTTTACCAATTAATACTATTCATAATAGTGACAATTATATTACGAGTAGTTGAATATGAAAATGGCTGATAAAAAAGCATTATTTTATTGACGGAATAAAAAGCCTTATCAAAGCTAATATCTGATTAAAAAGTAAAAATATATATTCCTAACAACAAAACGGCTATCAATGATACCACTGCTCATATCAAAACCTACTTTTTATAAAAACTGTTTAGAGTAAAGACTTTTTATATGGATACACTGCAATTTTCTCATTCTGTACTTAACTGGTATCATCGTTATGGGCGCAAAACGCTTCCCTGGCAACAAGAAAAATCACCCTATCACGTCTGGTTATCTGAAGTCATGTTGCAGCAAACACAAGTTGCTACCGTGATCCCCTATTTTGAGAAATTTATTAACCATTTCCCTGACATCACCTCTTTAGCAAATGCTTCGCAAGATGAAATATTGCATCTATGGACTGGCCTCGGCTACTATGCCAGAGCTCGCAATTTACATAAAGCAGCTCAACAAATTGTGGCAAACTATGATGGCCATTTTCCTAATAAATTCGAACATGTTATTTCACTGCCGGGCATCGGACGCTCTACCGCTGGCGCTATTTTATCGTTATCACAAAATCAACATTTCCCGATCCTGGATGGTAACGTAAAACGCGTGCTTACGCGTTATTATGGAATTGGAGGTTGGCCCGGTAAAAAAGAAGTTGAAAACCAACTGTGGGCTATCAGTGCCCGGTTAACTCCTGCTAATGATGCCCAATATTTTAATCAGGCGATGATGGATCTCGGTGCTATGATCTGTAGTCGTAGTAAACCTAAATGCGAGCTTTGTCCGTTACAAAAAGGGTGCCATGCTTTTATAAACCATAGCTGGCAAAATTTTCCTACAAAAAAACCTAAACAACAAATTCCTGCCAAAAGTGGCTGGTTTTTGATTCTACAACATGAAAATTCAATTTGGTTAGAAAAACGCCCTCCTTCTGGTATTTGGGGAGGCTTATTTATTTTTCCACAATTTGATACGCTTAATGCACTAAATGAGTGGCTTGATAATTCAGGTGTTGTATATGACAAAATAGAACAACTCATTACATTTCGTCATACTTTTAGCCATTTTCATTTAGATGTTATCCCTATTTATGTCACTATTAATCAATTTTCCGCTTGCATGGATGAAACGAAAGGACTTTGGTATAACTTACAGCAAGATATAAAAATAGGCTTAGCAGCACCGGTTGAAAACTTACTGAAACAATTTAAAAATTAACTTTGCCATTCTGAGGATCACTTAATGAGTAGAACTATTTTTTGTACTTTTTTACAACGTGAAGCGGAAGGTTTAGATTTTCAGCTTTATCCTGGTGAAATAGGTAAACGGATTTTTAATCAAATATCTAAAGAAGCCTGGGGACAATGGATGAGTAAACAAACTATGCTGATCAATGAAAAAAAGCTTAGCACGATGAATCCTGAAGACAGAAAATTACTAGAGCAAGAGATGGTAAAATTTTTGTTTGAGGGGCAAGACATTCATATCGAAGGCTATACTCCACCCGAAAAATAATGCTTAACCCATCAGAATCTTGACCATTCTGATGGCTTTTTATCTGACAAACTGTGAATGATATGTGATATGAAAAAGCTGCTGCTCCCTCTCTTCATTGCCCAACTTTTGCTGGCTTGTTCCAGTAAAAAAGAAATCTCATTTCATCCCGAATACGTCAAAGATACCAATGGATTTGATATTTTAGTTCAGCAATTTGCTCATAATATTGAGAATATTTGGGGCATTCACGAAGTCCTGATTGCGGGACCAAAAGATTACGTCAAATATACTGATCAATACCAAACCCGTAGCCATATTAATTTTGATAGCGGCCGCATTACAATTGAAACGATTGCGGGCGTAGAGCCGAAGGAATACTTAAAAAAGGCAATCATGACCACCTTATTGATGGGAGATGATCCAGGTTCCATTGATCTCTACTCTGATATTAATAATATCGCTATCAGTAAAGAGCCGTTTTTGTATGGACAAGTACTTGATCACACAAATCAACCGATCCGTTGGGAATGGCGAGCAACAAAATTCGCCGACTATTTATTAGAAAATAAATTACAGCGACGTCAGTCAGGCCTGCACGTCATCTGGTCAATTACCATCCAATTAGTGCCAAATCACCTGGATAAACGTGCTCATAAGTATTTACCGTATATCCGACAGGCAGCGGCAAAATATGACGTTGATGAATCGTTGATTCTGGCAATTATGCAAATAGAATCTAGTTTTAATCCTTATGCAGTGAGTCGCTCTGATGCCTTAGGTTTAATGCAGATTATGCCAAACACCGCAGGTAGAGACGTTTTTCGTGCCCAAGGAAAATCGGGCATACCAAGTCGCAGTTATTTATTTGATCCGGCCAATAATATTGATCTAGGGACCGCCTATTTATCACTGTTACAAAACACTTATCTAGGTGAAATTACCAATGCTACCTCGCGTCGCTATGCGATCATCACCGCCTATAACGGTGGAGCTGGCAGTGTTTTAAGAGTGTTCCATAACGATAAAAAGCTGGCAGCCCAAATTATTAATCAAATGCCACCGGGTGACGTTTACCAAACATTAGTGACTAAACATCCGGCAGCTCAATCACGTAATTATTTGATTAAAGTAAATAATGCGCAGAAAAATTACCGTTAATTACCTTTTTATTTAGTTAAATTGGTACCCTGATAAAAAGGGTACCATTTCTACTTGGCGAAAAAGCTTAGAACAATTTTTATATAGCACTACTTAAATTGTTGAAAAAACAAGCATAAGAAAGTTTATTGCAATAATTTTAATTGACGAAAATATTATAATCAGGTTTAATACGCCCTGTTGCCCGGATAGCTCAGTCGGTAGAGCAGAGGATTGAAAATCCTCGTGTCGGTGGTTCGATTCCGCCTCCGGGCACCACATCCTAGTACAGTCATTGAAACTGAGTATTTCAATTATTTTTTGAAATCACCCTCGATTGAACGTTGATTTAATAATTTTACTGCTTCAATGTTTATTCCCATAAACTTATCCAACAAAGTATAAGAATTATTACTTAAAGAAAGAAATTCAATCATAAGTTCAGCAAATTCATCAGCATTAGTAACTTTTTTTATCTTTAATAGCCTATCGATTTTAGGGAATAAATATTTACCTAATTCACCATTATATGCATAATATTCTGGATGAAACTGTAAAAATTTATCGATAGTTATTTTTTTGGAAATTAATTTGACTAAGTCCAGTATTAAGAGGGTTACTTTATCTTCCAACGCATGTTCAATATTTTCTGCTATATCGAGCAATTTATTTGTGTTTTCAAATAAAAACAATAATTGCTGCCAAAATAAGGTATTCAGATAACTCTGCTCACTAGCAAGCTTTAAATCATCCTCACTAAGATAAACCCCGGCTTCATATATTTTAGACATCGGTGCTAATGGTTGATTTGTTACTCCAAAACCTTTTTCTGCTGAAAATGGATGTATTATTACTTTTTTATTTAATTTATGTGCTATCACTTGACCAATAGGAATGCTACCAAATGGACCAAAACAAGATTGTAATTCAATGACTTCTACTTTTTGCCAATTATTAAAACCAAGAGACTGTATTGCTAATCCTTCAATAACATTACTCAGCTCGGAGCCATCCATATAATTTACACTAGACGGTATTCCTTGTGTTTTAATAAATAATCGATTTCCTTCTATATTGAAAATGGCATCTTTCCCAAGTAAAGTTTCTTGTCGGCTTCCCTGTACATTAACTGAGCCTGAAATAACATTTGTGTTATGAAGTTTGCCATTAACAATTTTATCAAATTGAGAAGCTGAAATAATATCATTATACTTTTCTGTGGGCATGCCTATACTAGCTCCATTGCTAATAACAAATTTGCCGTCACCTAAACTTATCATCATACTTTTTAATTCATAATCCAAGTCATAGAAAACCACCAAACGACCCGTTGGCAAAGAAGATAATTGCGTAGCACTGTTTATTGGTTTTACATCTGCTAGTAAGCTTCTCACACTTTTTGATTTGTTGTTATTAGTGCGAAGTAACTTCAAATCTTCATAAAAAATTAACGCCTGTTCATCAGATAATACGTTAGCTTCCTTTAAAGTTTCTGCCATATATTCTGGTAATTCAACGAATTCTTCTTTTAAAGATTTTTCAACCACTTCATTAAGTGAGTTGTGTTGTATCTGTGAGCCTTTCGCTTGACCCACATAGGCATTTAGTTTTGTTACTGGCGTAGTATATTGCTCTAACTGACCTTGAACAAATAGGCCAATTTGTTCTGCCATAATAATACCATTGTTATTTTTAACATAAGGGCATAATTTATTATTTTCTAGACTAGAAAATAAGCCATTGCCCAAACTAACCAACATCGAAACAAGCTTTTCTTCTTGGTTATTAAAAAATATAATTTCTCCTGGCTTAACGAGTAATAATTGATCCATACTATTAATTTGACGGTAATTATCTAGTGCTTGCAACCACAAGCTTTTGCTATTTTTAATATTTTCATTTTGTAATATTTTTGATAATGCTTCTACTAATTTTTTCTTATTTTCTTTATTTAATAACATATTAGCCTGATATAAAACCTCAGCTATATAGTTGATATTATCTTTGGGTAAATTATTATACCAATACATTTCATGTATTATATTGTGAATTGAATTGTTGTTAATTAAGCTATTAAATTTGTCTATAAAATTCTTTTGTCCTGTAAGTTGTTCCGTGTACCAGGCTGGCGTTGTTAATGCTGTAGAATTTTTAATAGCTTCAGCAATCTCTAAATTTAAATATTTTTTGAATGAGCCTTCCGCTATTTCCTCGTTGACAAAATCATTATATCTAACAACACTATCAGCAAAAGCTTGCCGATATCTATTTTTCCATACGGATTCTTCTAAAATAAGTGGGCCATCTAAATTTGAATTACTAATATTTTTAAAACGTTCGGCTGTTAAATCAAAAATATAATTTTTATCCTGTTTTTTGCCAACCACAGCAAAATGCGTTATTGGGGTTTCATCTTTCACATTCTGCCAAATATATATTCCTCGATATTTAATATCAACCATACCATGCTGACGCATAAATAGGGCTACCGCACTCATTAAAACATTATCCTCCGCAGTAGGATTATTAATTATTTGAGCAGTAGAAGAATTGAATTGAAGTTCAGTTAGATATTCAGTCGCGGGTATATCATTTGTTAAATTATTTGGCTTGAAGGCAGGTTTAATTTCCAGTAAATATTGATTTTCATTTTTAATAGACCTTACGCCAAGTCTTAAATTATTTTGACTATGATGAAAATCATTAGCTAACTGTTGGATAGCATCTTTATCAATCTGAAGAATTTTTTGGTTAAATTTGTATTTTGCATAAAGATTAATTCCTTTTGACGTTCCTTTAGCTACATGAATAATAGCCTCTGGAACTACTACGCCAAGAGTTTCCGCTATAATATTGATTACTCCTTCTTTTAAATAATTTTTATATTCAGCTTCTGTATCACTAATCGACGCTTGTAAAAATGAAGGCGTGGCTGATAAAACACTACCATAGACAATCCCAGGAATATTACCCATTAAAAATGTAAAAAAAGTATAAGGAAATGTTATATGCTTAAGTCGCTCAAATAATTCAAACAGCGAGGCTTCTTTATGGGATCTAACTAATACATCGGCTTTTTTTATATTAAAATTGATAATATCCTCAAATAGAAATGAATAATCCTTATTTTTTCTTTTTAATTTAAGTTGAGAAGGATTAATTTCACTGTAATTAGTGAAATGTGCCGTTATCCATAATTTTAATTTTTCACTTGCAGTAATCGCGCGTTTAAAATCACGGAATGAGGGATAATGAAGACATTCACCGGTAAAAATCGATATCACGGCAATAGGTGTGTGGTCCGGGTCAATGCTGTTAACGTTTTCATCAATGCCAGTAACAGGTCCGCCATCTTTATCAGAAAAAATTAACAAACCCGGACTATCTTCCACTAAATAGTATGAAACGTCCTTTTTACCATAGGTAGTTAATAATTGGATTCTAAAGTCATTAAACAGCTCTTTTATCTCCTTACTTTTTTTAACTTCTTCCATTTCAGCAATATAACTATTTTGAATATCAGCAGAATTTATTTTACTAATAAGTTCTGTTGTATATTGAGTAGGATATAAAACGCTTAATACTTCATCTAATTTATAATTGGTATTTTCAGATAACCATTTTCGCTCTTTACCTAGCAAAATATCACGTACAGTATATAATTTTTCAACCGGTGGGTGATAATTATTGATAGCAGCATTCAATTCAGGATTAAATGAAGTAGCTATATAGCGACATTCAACTAGGTCATTTAAGCTAGTATGGCTAACATTATGCTCTCTACTTATTTTTGCTAAATATGTTTTTAAATAAGTTTCCAGATTGGGCATTTTTTCTTGTAATTTATCTTTTTTTTCTTTTAATAAATCAATATTTTTTACCAAATCAAGCTCTTTTTTTATTTGTAACGCTTCTTCGTCTAAATACTTTATCAATTGGGAACTAAATTTATTAGGGAACGTTATATTAATATTGCTTCTTGTTATTAAAGGAGAATCTTTTCCTATCACATGACGAACAAGATAATCAAAAATAGTAAAAGTTGAATAGTGAGTTTGGTTATTCGTAGTATAACTATAAATGATTTCTGTATTGATGATATCTTCAATTGATAGATCCCCAAAAACATGTTTATCTGTTTCATAAACATCATTAATTTTTGATAACGCAAAAACTTTAAGAATATCATACAAAGAATTCAACTTATTATTAAAATTATATTTTATACTAAATAAATTATTAATAGCATTTGATTTATAGATGAATTCTAATACTTTTTTTTCATCTTTAGCATCGGTATTTTTAAGTTCATCATTGAGTGCCTCTTGCAAAATATTATGCAATTGAAAGCCTATAGGTATAGGATTTATATCAGACAGTTTTTGATCGATGGTCTGTTTTACAAGATCAAAAAAATGATCTTTTACAAATTCATGCGTCAGATTTGTTGCTAAAAGAATATCCCCTATATCATGAATTAAACTTTCCTTATGTTTGTTAAACTCTTCTAAAGAGGCATATTTATTTATCTCACTGAGTTCAGCAATAGTTTCCTCCATTTTTTCTATTTTTTCTATTATATCAGCTATATGTAATTTATTGATTTGAAACCCTAATTCATAAATGTAATTTATAAATGAAGATTTTTCGGCTAAAAATAAAATTTTACGATAAAGCAAATTAGTAAGCTCATGGCTATATATATCTTTTCTCAGGGATTGATAAACTTCTCTTGCATTTTTTATTGCTGAACTCAATTTTTTATCATTGGTTATTTTTAACTGGAGAGAAAAAATTTCTTTTTTTAATTTTAAGTATTCAGCGGTATCATTTATATTAATTAATTCAATAATATTCTCTTTTATACGTTTAAGTAAATTAAGTAAAGCATCTGATTGAAAATTTAGTTCATTGGATTCTGTCGCTTCAGTAGCTTCAGTAGCTTCAGTAGGAAATACATCCCTAACTACTCTTTCCTTAAAAACAGCTTGATTTTTAAAGGAATAAAGACTATCAGTATTAATTTTATTTTCATCTGAGTTAATTACTGTGATTTGTTCATCATTAATGTTTTTTTTATTATCCAAAGACATATAATTTACATTAAAATTATTATTTGAAATTTTCATCATTGTTTTCCATAAAATCCATCAATATTAATATAATATCTTAGTATATAAGATTCTAAAAAATTTACAGAAAATAAATAATTAAAGATATTGTAATATATTTTATTTATTAAAAATATATTTATATAATGACATTATTGCAATAAATTATACCATTAGAAATTAATACAACCGCAATAAAAAATATCGATACTTTTTTTATCGTTATTAAAACTATATTTTATGAATTTTTATATGCATTAAGTTTAAATTTGCTAAAATAACAATATTCAAAAATGAATTAACACATAATATGACGCAAATTTTTATTAAAAAATCAATAGCTATCTTTTTGTAAAGTATAATTTGCTTTGGTTTTGTCACATTAAGAACTAAGGTGCACGAGGTTATCTATTTTAATTTTATCGGACTTAGTAAAAATGTAATACTTTCTTCTTTGTTATCGCCCTCAGGTAATGGGAAAAACATTTGGCATTTTGCTCCATCTTATGTAAAGCAGAAATTAGCTTCAGTAAGGTTTTTCCCCAAATCATCAATTGTCAAATTTAACATACTGTTGTTCTGAATAGTTGCGATATAGGTGTTTGGAATTAATACCTTTATTTCAACCTTATTTAATACAGGGGTGCTCTCATTTTTTGCAAAATAATTGCCACGGTATTTTTTATTAATATTAGTAACTATTACACAAGTACCGTTTCTTGACCCCATCTAGTTACGAGTATGTGAAAATGATAATCGCGTTAATCTTAGTTTTAATAATGATTATCAAGCATTAAATTTACGGCATTAATTGCCGTAAATTTAAATTTTATTAAACCGATAGTAATTAGGATGGACTAAATAAAAACGATATCACATAAATTTGTTAAATCTAGCTTGCCAAATTTTTACAACGCTTATAATTCCAGTTATATCACTATCTCATTAAGCCATCGTTTTATTCGGCTTGTCGCTTCTTTTAGTTTTTCTTCATTTTGCACTAAAGCAATTCTAACATAATTTGACCCTGCAGAACCAAAACCGCTGCCTGGCGAAATTAACACTCCCGTTTCATTAAGTAATTCTTTGACAAAAATGCGATCAGACATTGCTTTTATTGTTTTCGGTAAGGGTGTCCAAATAAAAAAAGTCCCTTTGGGTTTTGTAATATTCCATCCAGCTTCTGATAATTGATTTATGAAGTAATTTATACGTTGTTCATAAATAATGCTATTTTGTTGCGCGATTTGTTCCAAAGAATCCAACATATCTGTCACAACAGCTTGGATTGGCAAAAATAATCCAAAATTAGTATTAAAGCGCATGGATTTAAGTTTATTAATAATTGATTCTGCCCCAACGATGAAACCAACCCGCCATCCAGCGATACTGCAAGATTTACTTAAACTATGTAATTCAATCACTCGCTCAAATGCTTTAGGTCGAGATAAAAGAGAGCCTGGTAAATTTTTAACGAGCGGTGGGTTTATAAACTGTATTTCGGCATAAGCGCGATCCAGTATAATTGTCAGTTTATGTTGTTCAGCAAATGCTAGTATTTCATCTAGCACGCTCTCTTCTATACTATCTGTCGTTGGGTTGTTTGGTGAACATAACACCATCAATTGTGCCTTTGATAGTTGTGCGGCAGTAATTGAACTAAGATCTGGCTGCCCTTTTATATCGCACGAAAAGAATTCAACCTTAGCACCAATTTTTTGGATACAGCTATGATAAACTGAATAGGAAGGATCTGGCATCAAAACCGTATCACCTGCCGAAAGTAAGCAAAATAAACTAAAAAAAATGCCTTCCTTGCTTCCAGCGAAGTCAATTACATGTTTTTCTGCCTCAATCGTATATCGATCATCAGAAATAAAACGACGATTAAAATAATCACTAAAGCTAGCTCTTAATTTTTGATTAATTTCAGGTCTGAAATCAGCATAACCATGCATATTTTGCTGCTGAATGGCAGAACACAATTTTTTTTTCCATATTTCATTTGGTGGTAAATCAGGATTTCCTATAGATAAATCAATCAATGGCAGTTGTTTTGGATTTTTAATGACTTTATTTTGATATTCACGACACCATTGTTCGATACAGACAAAAATATCTTCTTCTTGTTCTTGGATTATCATAATTTGTTTTCTATGTAGAGATAAAATTAAGATTAAAAAATCAATTATGCTAACAATAACTATTTTTTAACATTTTTTATTTTTTCAATTGAGTCAATTATAGTAATTAACGAATTGGCGCCTCAAACTTAGTTGTTTTTTGCGGTATATTTTGTTGCTCTTTTTGTGATTTATGCTCAAATTTGTTTATCAATAGTTCTAGTTGCCCAAGAATATCTAACCATTCTTTTTCAGATAATAGTTTCATCGGATAGAATAAAAAACCTGTAGTAACCCTATCTCTTTGGTTATTAATCCGGTAATTTGGCACAATACTGAAAAAAGGAATGTCATAGCCTAAGTTGCTTATTTCCCAACAATAAATTATAAAATTTGTTTTTGTTTTATGCTGGTCACCAAATATATTAACAATATGGGTAGAAAAATTGATATCAAAGACTATTTCCCATCCTAATGTTTTGCCATTTAGAATTGATAGCCGGCTGATTGTTTGCATTTTTTTTTCTAGATTAAAACGACTTTGATAGAGTGAAATAAGGTATTCTCCCATCCCTAGTCGTCCTTTGGATTTAAGATTTACCCAACTTGAGAGTATCCCATGACTAGAACGTGAATTTTCTAACGTATATCTATAGGCTCGTAAATTCCCATACTGAAAATCTTGCTTAGAATAGCGATAACTTCCATCTCCTAGCTCATCCATAAATCTACAATCTTTACTGATGAAAAAACTACTGGAATAAGGACATAAACCATTTTTATGAAAATCAACGCCGAAAGAATCAAATTTATCTAGCGCTTGAAATCTTTTTAATACTATCTGAAATTTTTTAGCAATCGTATCATTGTTAATTTTAGTCGTTAGTTGATTTTCATATTGATTCATCAGCGAAAAAAACAACCAACCAATAACACTATCTAAATGCAGGTAAGGACGATAATTAAGTTTATTCTCAACAATAAATTGATCAATAACAGTATTAATTGTCACAGTATCTTCACAATTAAAGTTGATTGTGGTACCGCCACAACAGATGATTGCAGCTATTTTTTTTACCTTTATTTAATGCAGTTTCTAATGCTAATTTTAACGATCCAGCGGTGGTTTTTCCCTCATCGTCAGATTTCAGTCGCCAACAGTTAGTTGCTCCTATTCCTATCATACTGGCAACATGTTCGACACAATAGTGTGCCCCTTCACTACATAGGATAACTAAATTATTCGGTAAGCCATCACGAATTGAAGTAGGACAAAGTCTGGAGATAGCGGATTTAAGTGCATACAAAATTGTTATTTTTCCACCACTACATGAAATTCCCATCGCATCATGCCAACCTACCCAACGACCAATAGTACGGCTTACTTGTTGCTCAACTAACAGACTTTTTCCACCAAATGCATCCATAAGACTGTTAACATTAAAATAGGTTGCCGCCCAAGCAGCTGCCGTTGCTTCAGGGCTTGGTTGAGGGATCATATTAAATAAAGATTTTTTTGAGCCAACTTGGATTGAACCTTCAAAAAATTTAGCGGCTTCAGTTATTAACTGTTGTTTTGAACATGGGCTATCATGAATTGATTTTAGTTCGTTAATATAATTAAACGGTGTAACTGGAAATTTTGCGCCTAAATTATTTTTGAAACTTTTTATTTCTGGTAATTTTTGTTGCTTTAGTTCAGCATCTTTTAATATTTGATTATGTATTTCATTAAAAAAGGATATTACTTGGTTAAAATAATTTGGCATAAAAACACCTTTTTAATTTGTTAAATTTTTATTAATAATCAATCCAGAAAGTCCTATGCAAAAAATACCTATACCTAATATTTGAATAAGGTTGATGTGGGTTGATTGGATCATTACAGCGAAAATAGTTGCTGCAGGAACTTCGACTAAAGCAAATAAAGATGCGATTAATGTTCCTGAGAGATGGATTGCTTTAACATAAAATAGATCAGCAATTATCGTCGGTATAAAAATTAATAACGCGCCCCAAAATATCAGGTCTAAACTGAGATGTTGATTAATGACTAAATTTGATTGAACTGGAAGTAATATAAGTGCAGCAAACCCACAACTATAACTAACAATAATAAAGGGGGAGACACTCTCTAAGTAACGAGCTAAGATAGGAAATAAACCATAACAAAAGCCAGAAATAATACCAAAAATTAAGCCAATCCAAATGTTGACTAAATTTTTATGGTTCATAGAAATATCGTTGCTGATAACTAAAAAAAGCAAACCTAAAATTGCAACTAAGACTGATAACACACTTTTTATTTGTAGGACTTCAGCAAACAGAATACGGTTTAAAAATAATGTAAAGATTGGCCCTGTACACATCAATGCAATGGTAATATTTCCACCAATCTTGCTGGCTGATTCGGAAAATGCATAGCTACTTAGTGCCTGACAAATCAATCCAACCAATATAAGAAAAAAAAACTGGCGTAAATTAATTAATGTAAACTGCTGCCTGTACAAGCCAACTAATAAACAGATTAAAAAAGCGCCTCCCATTCTAATAAAACTAATTTGAAAGGCGTCTAAACCTAAATTAATCAATTCAACAGTAATTACACCTAGCGTTCCCCACATAAAACCAGCAGAGACAGCTAACCCTCCCCCGAGGAGTAATTTATTTTTTAATAACATATTTATTTTTTGTTAAAATAAAAAAGGATAATGTATATTGCTTGTTTTAATAATTTTTCAGTTTAAATAATAAATTAAAAATAGATAAACTGAATATATTATTATGTGTTAATTTTTAATTTTAATACTGATATATATCAATTGAATTATTATTATAGCTAGTTTCGCCACATCAAGTTGCCAAATGAAAAATTTTCAGACAACTAAACCCTAAATGAATCTACTCGCTTGATAGTTTTATGCTATAGAGAAATTTTGTCTTTATGTAATATATGCAAGATTCCTATTAAGAGAAACCGCAGGACTTAGCAATACCACACCCTGGTATAGCGTTACGGTCTTGTTTTAGTACGTTAGGAAGTAGTTCTTTAGGACAAAAATTAGCTTATGTACTAAACAAAAAAGTAATAGCTTATCTTTTTTCAACTATCGAAACAGTTATGAATCATGAAGAAGAATAGATGGCAAAAGCTAAAATATTGGAACCAAATAAATTATTTTTAACTGATGAACAACATTTTATAAACATTAAATGAGAGAATCTATTTCACAATTTTTATATACATTAAAAATACATTTATATAATTTATATTAGTTGCAAAAATAACTATACTAAAAAATAAATTAACGTCTGATAAGAGACAATTTTTTTATTATAAAATATCTATCTGCTGGAAAATAATCTACTTTAGTTATATCACATTAATATAACCAGTCTAAAGAGCAATGAGGGCATGCTTATTATGGTCAAATTTAACGAAATAATAAATAGAAGTAGAGTAGTGCATAATCCCGATTACATTATTTACTCTAGTCTGACTTTATTATCAACTTAATTCGGCAAACGACCCAGCTGTTTCGAGTCGTTTCTATTATCATTTAATATTAATAGATTTTATTTTTTTATAGCATTTAAATTAAAATATCCTCGGCAAATTTGACTTCACCGATAATTTCAATTTTAAAATCCACTTGTCCATCACCATCATTGTCTAACATTAGATTGGTCAAATTAGCTTCTTGATTATAAGCAAATAACAACTCATTCTTATGATGCGTAAAACTATTTACTTTTTTAAATTCAATATTTTGATTACTAATTCTTCTAAAAATAGAAATATCTATTTTATCTCTACCGCTCTCAAAATCAGTTATTTTATCCGGTGATTGTGGTAAAGAGTCAACGATTGATTGATAAAGAAAAATATCATCTCCACTACCACCTGATAATTCATCAGCACCGAAACCCCCCATGATAAAATCATCGCCTTCGCCGCCAGATAGAATATCATTGCCAGATCCACCAGATAAATTATCATCACCTTTATCACCTTTTATGGTGTCATTTCCGTTACCTCCGGCAAGGTTATCATTTCCATCACCACCGGAAAGGTTATCATTTCCATTACCACCGACAATATTATCGTTTCCATCTCCTCCGGCAAGGTTATCACTTCCGTCACCACCGTCGATATTATCATCTCCTGCACCACCTGCTATATTATCATTCCCATCTCCTCCGGATAAATCATCATTCCCGTCATCACCGGATAAATTATCAGCCCCTGGACCACCAATTATCTTATCAGCCCCAGCATCACCAACTACCACATCATCGCCTGAGTTACTCTCTAGATAATCATCCCCCTCACCTCCTGAAATAACATCATTCCCTGCACCACCAAAAATACGATCATTACCGTCATAACCTAATATTTGGTCACTTCCTGCATTACCATATATTTGATCATTTTTTGCTGTACCTGTTAATATATCACTATCATCTGTACCATTAATGATATTATAAGTAGTATTTTGACTCTCTGGTTTATTTTGCATTAAATTTCTCCTCTATTTATCACCACAAAATATAAAAAATTAAAAGTAATTATAGGAGAGCATATTATTTTAGCCTTAAATAACATTATAAAACCTTCAATTAATTATTTTAACCCAAACTTATAACTTACATTATTATTAATGCGTTTATTAAAAGTCGGATTATCAGATGGTTATATTTAGTTATTATCAATAGCCATTTTGTTTTAATAGTATATTTAATTTATATTTTTCAATTAATTCTTAATAAAAAACATTAATCATTATTAATAGAATAAAATAAAGATAGTGCGTATATTTTCTTATGGCTACATTAAAGATATTTAATAATAAATATAGTGGCTAATATTATTAACTAATGATGATTCCAATTAGGTATCTGTAATCAGTACTTCAATTAGGAAAAAATATCAGCCTGTTTAATTAGCACTGTGATAAATTACAATAGTGCCATTGTATTTAGCAACTTAATTAATATAGCAGAACCCTTACCGCCATGCCGGTGGTTGGATTTTTTTGAAAACCCCATTACAGTATTCTCTGGCATGCACAATCATCATGTCAGACAAAAGTGCCGTACAAGTAAAAGCATTACCTGTTCCTAATAATCTATCTTTCCAATCATTGAATTTATCTTGACCAATCAGTGTATGATCCAGATTGTGGGCTTTTTCCATTAAGGCGCAAGCATAATATCTGAGTATTTGTGGGGAATCTGACTCGGTGCCAAAAATAGCACTGGATGAATAACGAGTAAAAACGGTAGATAATGCAAATAGATGCTCTGCTTTTTCTCTATCCGTACTCGATGTTAAATTGTATAAGTTGATAATCTGATCATAATTTTGTTTTTTTAAACTGTAGCCCTGTTGAAAATCAAGTAGACGAGAAAAAATTTTAATTAATGCCTGT
The DNA here is from genome assembly GCF_029873475.1 of Arsenophonus sp. aPb. NCBI lineage: Bacteria > Pseudomonadati > Pseudomonadota > Gammaproteobacteria > Enterobacterales > Morganellaceae > Arsenophonus > Arsenophonus sp. aPb. The sequence goes on along the minus strand of NZ_CP123499.1, from coordinate 852,287 downwards.
TGATGAGTGTCAGCTATGAGTTTTGTACTATAGGAATTGGATTTTATCGCCTCAAGGAAATAGTGTTTATATTTTTGATTTAAATCGAAGCTATCAATTAATCGATTAAATGTTATCTGATTTTCACTATTAATAAACGGTGCGGCGAAAAGGGGAAAGTCTTGTTTATAACATTGGCTCAGATTGTATTCAGCCGGACTCAAACAGTTGCCATCCTGAAAAAGAACAATGTTATCCCATGGTGTGTCCAAATCAGTGTGCAGCATATGAGTAAAAATATATTCAGAAACTACTAATACTCTGCCTGGTTTTGTTGGCGATAATAACAGATAATTTGTTGCATATTTATCTGCCCAGTCTGCATTGCCTTTATAATCACCAAAAATGTCTTTAATTTGTCCGTATTGTAGTTGTTGCTGAATTTCAGGTAGTCTTAAATATTTTTCATACAGTTTATTCACAGCCGAAATCTCTATCACGTTTATGCCTGGCATTCTGGCCGCTAATATGGTTTGCATAAAAGCGCTATTAGCGTGTGCTGAGGCTAGTAAATGTGGATGTTGGTCGAAATAATTGAAAAAGGGCTTAATGAGTTTAGGATGAGACTCCAAGTTATTGAGTAGTTCTAAGGAAGAGTCTATTAAATAATTCTCTATCAGTTTATTAATAAAATTGCTAATTTCTCGATTTTTTATAAAAGGGGGCTGCCCTAACACTTCTATCAGTGGTAGCCTGACCTGGGCAAGATTAATGTCAGTACGGTTAAGGGAATGAATAAGTTGCAGCGCCAATTTAGTTTTTAATTCACCATATCTATCATCTATGCTCTTAATACTAGTTAAAAAACTACCTTCTTCATGAGCAAAATGATTAAGTATCAAATCCAAGTTAGCGTCACTCCATTCAACAGATGGATTCAGTGAAAGTGTATTGTTTAAGAGCGCACCAGAAAAATCAACAGATATAATATTTACTCCTTCCAGATTAGCATCACCTAGATTAGCCCCCCTAAAATTAATTCTACGCAAAAAAGCACCACTAAAATCAACTCCTGCTAAGTTAGCATTGGTCAGGTTGACATTTATCAAGTAGCTATCTGTTAGATTAGCTAATTGCAAATTAGCATTTGCCAAGTTGGTATCGATAAGTTCAGCTTCAGTTAAATTAATTTTTGTCAGATTGGCATCGGTTAGATTAGCGTCCTCTAAACTAGTATTAGTGAAGTTGCTATTGGTAAGATTAGCGCCTGTTAAATCAGCCATTGTCAGATCAGCCTCTAAGCCGTTAACGTTTGTCAAGTTAGCACCCACCAGATTAGCGTCTAAGCAGTTAGCTTTTGTCAGGTTTACTTCTGTCAGATTAGCTTTTAAGAAGTTAGCATTTGATAGTTCAGCCTCTGTCAGATCCGCTGCTGATAAGTTAGCATTACTGAAATTGCTATTGACTAAATTGGCATGGGTTAAATGCACTTTTGTCAGGTCAGCACTTGACAGATTAGCTCCGTGCATATTGGCATAAAGCATTTTGGCATCATAAAGCTTAGCCCCACTTAAGTTAACATCAATCAATTTGCTATTACTTAAATTAGCTGCTGATAAATCAGCATTAATAAGGCTGCTTTTGGTAAGATTTGCGGCGAATAAATTAGTCTTTGTTAAATTGGCTTTTATCAGATTAGCTTCTACGCAGTTAGATTTTGTCAGGTTAGCACCTGTCAGATTTGCCTCTAAGCAGTTAGCTTTTGTTAGATTAACTTCTGTCAGATTAGCGTCTAAGAAGCTAGCATTTGATAATTCAGCCTCTGTCAGATCCGCTGCTGTTAAGTTCGCATTAGTAAGGTTGCTGCTGGTTAGATTAGCGGCGAATAAGTTAGTCTTTGTTAAATCGGCATCTATCAAATTAGCGGTTAATAATTTAGCCTTTGTCAGGTTAGCTTCTGTCAGGACAGCTGCGCATAACATAGCCTTTGTCAGGTTAGCTTCTGTCAAATCAGCAGCAAACAACTTAGCATTTGTCAGATTAGCTTCTGTCAGATCAGCGGCGAACAACTTAGCATTACTTAAATTAGCTTCTGTCAGATCAGCGGCAAATAAGTTAGCGATTGTCAGGTCCGCTGCTGTCAGATCAGCGGCGAATAAGTTAGCATTTGTCAGATTGGCCTCTGTCAAATTCGCGTCATTTAGCTTAATGTTAATTAGATTAGCTTTAATCAATTTAGACTTAGTGAGATTAGCACCATTGAGATTGACGAAAGCGCTGTCTATGTTTTGATTAAAACAGTGAGAAAGCTGCATGTTACTCAAATCTTTTCTGGATAAATCGATAATTGTATTAGCTTGTTGATTTACTAATAATTTTTCCACTTGCTTAAGCGGTATTTTCTCTAATTGAGTTGAAAAGGTATCGGATTGAAAAGATAAATTTCTGGCGGCTTTACTAGCACCTTTTCCACCCATACCTTGTGTTTTTAAATGGTAAAGACGTTCTCGTATTAAAACAGGCGCCAATTCCAGATTACCGGCAGCATCTTTCAGATATTTTCGACCAAAAAGAGTATCGGTTATAGGATGTACTTGTACCCAAATATCTTTTCCCCGTTCCTGGCCAATGTTAACTACCTGAACTTCTTTAGCCAAATCAGGACGAAAAGCGAGTTCAGTATTGAACCTCCTAACGGGTCTATTTGATAACCCTTTTATTTGCTTCTCAATAGCTTCTAGCAACGGAGTTAAGCCGTTAATTTCCTTCCTTACCTTTATAGCAGCATTTCTTAGACTATTAAGACCTTTTATTCCGCCTGATGTCAGTAACTCAAATCCAGGATCAGCCGAACGAATAAATTCTACCCCCAGACCAACATAAGCTTTTGGCGGTACACTTTTCATTATATGAGGTAGCCCAAATTTGATAAGCTGTTTTCCTCCTTCTTTTAAAGCCTGAGCAATCGTCGCTTGTCTTAAGGCAGTTAGTAGTCCATTAATAGCCGCCTCCCCGGCCGCAACACTAAATCGGCTGCCAACTTGAGCACTCTTGCCGATAAAAGGAAAAAAGCCTACGATATCTAATAAACCGGCTTCAATTGCTTTGCCTGCATTGCCTTTTTGTGCTTCAGTAATACAGGTATAGAGTGGAATAAGACTTAAGAAAAAAGCGTCTACTTTTTGCCGGGTTGTTTGCTGATAACCTTCTTTTTGCAGTTTTTCATATAATCGTTCACCGTGCCGCTTAGCCAATTTATCGAACAGTATGCTAGGTTTATCATTTGTTGTTTTTAAGGTCAAAATAGGATGCGTTTTTAATTTATAATCATCATCATAGGCTCTACCATCATGACCAAATAGGCTAAGAATTGATGCTTTATCTTCATCAACACGATATAATTTATAGCACCCTAAACTTTCCTCCAGAGTTAACGCGTACATACGTTTTTCGCCGTTAACCGTACACTTCAGCAGATCAATTGAGTCAGGTAACCGGGTTATTAATCCACCCGCAGCCATTCCCCGCCTTGCTTTTCCCATAGGGTAACTGCGATAACTACCAATAGCGTTAAATTCAGCCTTTATTAGTTGAATGTCAGCTTGTCCAATAAAGTTTTGTTCGGTTTGATTAATTGAATTAAAAGTCAGGGGTAGCAAGATCTTTTCTGTTTGTTCGCTAAATTTAGCAATTTGTTGATTCTGCTCGGCAAAAACTTTATCTATATTGGGTAATAACGGCGTTTCTCCCAATCGATTGTAAAAAACAACCTCTCGATTGTGATATAAATATTGATTTAACCAGCCCTCATCAACATCATGTGCTTTTAATTGTTGCTTAGCTAGCTCTGGTCGGCTTTTCCAATTTTGTAATAAGTTACTAAATTGGAGCAGAGGATTATTTTGGCTGACTTGATGTAATTCTTTAAAATAATTCTGATAAATAGATGGCATAGCTTGCTCATTTATTTCTGTGCTATCTGTCTCATACCCGGTTTTTAATTGGTAATGGATAAGAGCGGGTAATTTGAAATAATGAGCATATTCAGCAGTGACTTTCTCACCTGCAATAAGTGTTTCCAGTAGAATTCCAGTGCTAATAATATCATCCAAACGCATTCGGTTCAGTTCAACCCCACTTTCTCTAAGTATCATAGCACCCGCATGCAAGTAACCCCACTCCGGTTGCTCTAGCCTCATATTTTCCAGTCTTAGCTGTTCATTCTGATCCTTAAACTGCAGACAAAATGTAGGCAAGACTCTGCTTAATACATTTTCTTGATAATAAGTGCGAGCCTGCGAAGATAATGTGGCCAGTTCCTTTGTGCTATTAAATTGTTTAAAAAAACGGTGTTTTAGATATTGATGACGAAAAAGTAAATTATTTTCAATTTTACCCGTATTATTACCTGTGATAGCCGACTCAAGTTGCAATAAAACCCATATGTCGGATGGCAAATTTAACACCGCATGCTGCAGCCATTGAGCAATAATGGCCCGGTGACGAGATGATGAAATTTTTTCTCCCTCACCGGCACCATATTCACCTAATGGCCTTAATAGTAGCTTTGCGACGGTTGCTATTTCATCTTGCGCATTTTCATTACGAGAAAGATAATCGCTAATATGGTTGACTAAACGATATGATAACATGCCATCATCTTGCTGATTTATTGTATAACCTTCTTGAGTTAACAGGGAACATAACAGACGATTTTGCTCTTTATAGGCAACTGAATTAAAAAAAGGAATCTCTGAAGCGGGTAAAGTAATATTTATTCGATGGTTTGAATTGCGTAATAGTAATTCTAAATTATAAGCAAATTGCTTGCTGGTTACCTCGACACTGTTTCCAGTTGAACTAGTGAATTCTCCCTCCGCTAAGGCATTTAATGGTAGCTTTTCACTCTCTTTTATTTGCTTGTTTAGCGTTTCTTTGTCATTTAAGCGCTGTTCTTCAGTTAATATATTTTCAGCTTCTCGTTTATTATGCTGTGAAAGATCTGAATTAGATGATAAGCTGGCTGTAGATGAAAATATTGAGCTTATAGTTGTCATTCTCGAGCCGTTATTCAATTTAAATAATCAATTATATTTAAATTATGAAAATTTGCCCTTTCTAGCGAAAATTTTTCTTATTAATTATTTTATTAGTTTAAAGTGTTAGTTTAACTTTATTTAATATATTGTATTTTAATAAGGTTATTAACTTATGCTGGCGATTTAAAGAAGACTCTATACGTTCTACCCCTTAAGGATAAGGTTTGGTAAAAAGTCCGAAGTTAACATTGATAAAATTTTAGCCGTTTTTAATTCCGCTCTGAAAATGCCGGTGATCGTTTGGTTGAGTGATATTGCCAATAAAAGTTATGACGTAGGAGTAGCTCATAACATTACTGTTGAAAAGATATGATTACAATACCGATTGGGTCACCTGTAAAGCTGACAGTGGTCGCTACGTCAGTCCGCCATGGCATCACTCGCGTCCACGTGATTGAAACTTCCTGTGCGTTACCCGCATTTCTAGACTGCCCAAAAATAGAAGTTGCGTTGTTAAGCTAACTGTCGATATTCAGTGCCATCTTTTTAGCTTTGCTGGCTTTATTATTAGATTATATCGGCAAACGACCCGGTTATTTCGAGTCGTTGTATGATAATGTCGTATTAATCGATTTTACTTTTTACAACTCTTAAGTAACAATATCCTGCTCAAAATCGACTTTACCTACAATTTCAATGTTAAATTCTGCTTGCCCATTACCATCGTGATCTAATATTAGATTGGTCACATTAGTATTTTCATTATAATCAAGCAATAATTCATTTATTTTTCCAGTAAAACTAGCTACTTTTTTAATTTCAACTTCTTCATTATTAAATTTTTTAAGTGAATTAAGATTTATTTTATCTATACCCGTTTCAAAATCATTTATTTTATCCGGTGCTGCTACTGAAGAGTCATTTACTGTTATATAAACAAAAATATCACTGCCAGCACCACCGGTTAATTGATCGGCGCCAAAGCCGCCTATAATAGCATCATTGCCATTATCGCCGGTTATGGTGTCATTGCCATCACCGCCGATTAATATGTCATTATCCTCACCACCAGCTAAATTATCATTTCCTAAACCCCCATCGATATAATCGCGTCCTGCATCACCTGTGATAATATCATTTCCCTCACCACCTTCTATTTTGTCATATCCCTCACCGCCTTTTATATTATCATTTCCCTCACCACCTTTTATATTATCATTTCCCTCACCGCCTTCTATGGTGTCATCTCCCTCATCACCATCTATATTATCATTTCCCTGATTGCCAAATATTCGATCATCACCTTTACCTCCAGTTAAATGATCATTTCCTTCTCCCCCTTCGATATTATCATTACCAGCATCACCTTGTAGGAGATCATCGCCTGAATTACCTTCCAAGTGATCATCACCGTCCCCAGCTGAAATAATATCATTGCCAGCACCTCCAGCTAAGTTATCATTACCCGCATAACCAAATATTTTATCATTCCCTCCATGACCGTATATTTCATCATCTCTTGTCGTTCCTTGTAATATATTATTACCATCAGTGCCATTAATTATCTTATTAGTCGAGTCATGGCTACCTAATTTATCTTGCATTAAATTTATCCTCTATTTATTTGTCGTCACAAAATAAAAATTGAAAAATAATTATAGAAGAGCATATAAATTTGACATTAAATAGAGTTATAAATTTTCAATAAATTACTTTGATAATAGAATAATAACTTCCTCTATTGTTAATGACTTCACTATTATCTTATTACAAGTTATTTAAATTTACTGATTAGCAATACTTTTCTTCTTTTGATAGAAGGTTTTTCAATATTTAATTAATATTTTATATAAAGAGATTTATTACTAATAAAATATCATAAAAATATTTTACTACAGTTAGATTAAAGAGAGTGGCAATAAATAGTATTATTAACTAATAATATGCTAATCGGTTAGCCGTAATCAATGAAAAACTGGCTAAGCAAAAATAGTGGTATTTCAATGGTGGCACTGTGATAAATAACACCAGTGCCATTTTATTTAGTAACTGATTAATATATAAGAATCCTTACCGCCAGGCCGGTGGTTGGATCCTTTTTAAAACTTCATTACAACGTTCTCTTGCTCGCTCAATCATCACATCAGATAAAAGCGCCGTACAAGTGAAAGCATCCTCTGTTCCTAATAATCGCGCCTTCCAATCATTAAATAAATTTTGACCAATTAGGGTTGGATCACATTTGTGGGCTTGTTCCATTAAAGCATAGGCATAGTACCTTAGCATTAATGGCGAATGATGTTCAGTGCCAAATATAGTGCTGGAGGAATAACGGGTAAAAACGGCTGATAGTGAGAATAAATGTTCCGCTTTTTCTCTCTCTGAGCTGGCTGTCAAATCATATAATTTCATGATCTGGCTATAATTTTCGCTTTTTAAACTATTATTAGTAAAATTAAGTACCTTAGAAAAAACATCACTTAATGCTTGTTGCGAGGCATCATCGACTAATTTTGTCGTAAATGTATTGTTTTTCAAGGCATCATGAAATAAAGGTTTAAGTTGGTCACCCAAATCCAGCGCCTCGATTAACTTACCAAATGTAGCCTGATGATGATTATAGATATAATATTTAGAGAATAGAGGAAACTCTTCGTTGTAGCATTTATCTAAGTTAGACTCGCTAAAGCTTAAATACTCACCATCCTGAAAGCGGAAAATATTATCCCATTTGGTTTCTGAATTAGGATGTAGCATTTGTGACAGGATATTTTCAGCAACAACTAATACTCTGCCTGGCTTAGTCGGCGATAAAAACAGATAGTTTTGCGCACTGTTATCTGACCAATCTACATTCCCTGCATAATCACCAAAAATATCTTTAATTTGTTCATATTGCAGTTGTTGCTGAATTTCAGGTAGTTTTAAATATTTTTCATATAAGTTATTAGCCAGTCCAGTGTTTGCAACATCAAGACCTTGATTCCTTGCCGCCAAAATAGTTTGCATAAAACTACTATGGAATCCTGGCAACACCATCAAGCTCGGCTTTTGCTCGAAATAATTGAGTAAGCTATTAATTATTGTCGGATGCGCTTCTAGCGCACTTAGCAATTCTGATGAGTAATCCTTCAAGTAATTATCTAGCAGTTTATTAACAAACTGATTGATTTGCTGATTTTTTATAAACGGCGATCTAGCGACAATATCTAATAACGGTAGCGTAACGCGATTGAGATTAATCGTTGGCTGATCTAGAGAGTGAATTAATTGAATAACCAGCTCCGTTTTTAACTTATCATAGGCACTATCAATACTATTGATGCTGGTTAAAATACTGCCAGAATTATTAAAATGGTTAAGCATTAATTCTAGCTTGTCGTCATTCCATTCGGTAGGAAGACCAAGAGTAAAGGTATCGTTGAGAACCGTGCCAGTAAAATCTGTATTCCTAATATGTAATTGTGATAGCGTCGTCTTACTGAGATCAAGATTTCTAATATCAGTACCGACTAACGTCGCGCCACTTAAGTCAGCACTATCAAGATTAGCATCAGTTAATATTGCGTTAGTTAAATCGGCGTTTTTTAGTTTAGCACTCTGCAAATCAGCCCGAATCAGTTTACTCGCTTTTAGGTTAGCGTTAGACAAATCGGCTTTATTTAATTTTATTTCTGTTAGATCAGTCCCTGTTAGCTCAGCATCTACTAATTTAGTATTAGTGAGATCAGCCTTGCTCAGATTGGCATGACGCATTTTCACTCTGTTTAGATTAGCGTTTGCTAGCCTAATTCCCTGCCACTGAACTTCTGCCAGATGATTGCCAATTAATTTAACGCCGGTTAGATTGGTATTAGCCAATTTAGTTTTATTTATTTTAGCGTCAATCAGAATAGCATTAGTCAAATTAGTACCGGTTAAATTAGCACCGGTTAAATCTGCATACATCAATTTAGCATCCGTCAGATTAGCATTAGTCAGATCAGCCTCGGTTAAAATAGCAGTAACCAGCTGAGCGCCATTCAATTTTGTATCATTTAATATAGCGTTACTGAAATTTACTCCGCTCAGGCTGGCATTATAGAGCATAGCACTACTCAAATCAGCCTCAGATAAATCAGCCTGATCCATCGTGACCTCAGTCAAGTTAGTCTTATTTAATTTAGCGCCTCTTAATTTAGCTTTAGTCAACGTTGCTTTAGTCAAATCTGCCTTATATAGATTGGCTTCAGTTAATTTCGCTTGACTTAATTCAGCCTGGAATAGATCAGCCTTTGACAGATTTATATTGATTAATTCAGCGTTCTCTAGCTTCGCGTTCCTCAGTTTAGCTCCAGTTAGTTCAGCATCATTCAATTTAGCGCCCCTTAATTTGGCCTCCTTTAGATCAACCAATTGCATACTCGCTTTAGTCAAATCTACATTATTCAACTCGGCAGCAATCAATATTGCTTCATCCAATTTAGCGTTAGCCATTTTAGCGCCAGTGAGTTTAGCTTTACTTAGGTCAGCATTATACAATTTTGCACCATTTAATTCCGCTTTGGTCAAATTAACTAGCTGCATACTGGCTTTGTTCAACTTAGCCTGCGTCAAATTAGCCTCAGTCAGATTAGTGTCTTCTAATTTCGCTTCTGTCAACTTAGCCGCCGATAAATCTGCTTTGGTGAGATCGACCTCTTTAAGTTCCGCCCTGGTCAGATCAACGCTATTTAAGTTAGCATTAATTAGACTAGTACCATTCAACTTAATTTCAGTCAAATCTGCCCCAGTTAGGGTAGTTTTGGTCAATTGAACCTTGGATAAATTCGCTCGATGCATTTTAACCGCAGTTAAATTAGCATTTTTCAAATCAGCTTCTAATAGATCAGCCTCAATCAATTTAGCTTCGCTCAAATCAGCACCAGTCAAATTAGCCTTGAATAAAACCGTACTATGTAAATTTGCTTTTACCAGTCTAGCTTCCGTTAAATCAGTTTCAATCAATAGAGCATCAGATAGATTAGCTTCATCCAATTGTGCTTTTATTAACTTAGCACCACCTAATTTAGCCTTAGTTAGCTCAGCACCAATCAGATTAGCACCATTCAATTTGGCGTCAGTCAGATCAGCGTCTGTCAAATCGGCTTTAGCCATGTTAGCGTCGTTAAATTTAACTTCAATCAGATGCGCGCCATGCAGATCCACGCCAATTAGCGTAGCACGAGTCAAATCAGCACCATTTAATTTAGCGTTTATCAACTTAACACCCGTCAGATCTGCGGCCTTTAGAACAGCTTCTGTTAGTTTAGCCTCACTAAGATCAGCGCCCTGTAATTGCGCCTTAATTAAATTAGCGTTCGCCAATTTAGCTTCTCTCATATCAGCACCATTGAGAACAGCATCACTCAAATCAGCTGCCGCTAAATCAATCTGCTGCATTTTCGCATGCGTTAGATCCGCATTGTTTAGATTAGCTTTGAACAAAATAGCATGATTTAAACGAGTTTTAATTAATTTAGCTCCAGTTAAGTCAGCCTCAACCAACTTCGCGTTAGTGAGATTAGCCTCATATAAATTAGCATTCATTAATTTAGCATTCATTAACTCAGCATCAACTAGATAAGCATTCGATAGATCGGCATTGGACAAAGTAGCATTAACCATCCTACTTTCAGCCAAGTTAGCTTTTATCAACTTCGCACCGGCTAAGTTAGCCCGAGATAAGTTAGTCTGGCCTAGTCTAGCTTCTGTCAGATTAGCATTTTCCAATTGAACGCCAATTAATTTTGCTCCATGCAATTTAGTTTTAGTTAGATCAGCGTCATTTAGAATTGCGTTTTTTAATTCAGCATCATTTAAGTTGCTTTTAGTGAGTGTCGCAGCTGTCATATCCGCATCTGTCAAGTTAGCACCAACTAAATCAGCTTGCGTCAGATCAGCATTAATCAGTATTGCATTATTTAAATCAGCGCTATTTAAATCAGCGTTATTTAATTTAGTGAAAATCATCTGCGCATCCACCAGCTGGCTATTCATGAGTTTAGCTTCTGTCAAATCAACACCATTTAGGGTCGCTTTTGTCAGATCAGCAGCCCTTAGATCAACCTTCCTCAGAATAGCCTGATTCAATTTAGCGTCACGTAGGTTAGCGGCCACCATTGAGGCTTCGGTTAAATTTGAATGCATGAGACTGCTTTGAGCCAAGTTAGCAACATCGAAATTAGCTTTTTTCAGATTAACTTGATATAGCTTACTATTACTTAAATTAGCATTGGATAGGTCAGCGAATGAGAGATCTATTTTTACATTAAACATATTAAAATAACTGCTAAAGTTTATATTACTCAAATCCGCATCGGCTAAATTGATAACCGTGTTAGCCTCCCGATTAACAATTAATTCTTTTAGCTTATAGAGTCGCTCAGCATTTGCTGCCGATCCTGCTACTCGCTTAGATTCGGCAGCCCATCTTTGAGCGGCTTTACTTGCCCCTTTACCACCCATTCCCTGGGTTGTTAGTTGATACAATCGCTCACGAATTGGTATCGGTGCTAATTCCAGCTCCCCCGCTGAATTACGCAGATATTTTCGACCAAAAAGGGTATTGTTTTCTAAATTGACTTGTACCCAAATGTCTTTACCTTGCTGCTGGCCAATATTAACGATCTGAACTTCTTTTCCCAATTCAGGATGATAAGCGGTCTCCATCTTGAACGCTTTAACTGACTCAGCAGCCAAATCTTGTGTCTTTTTTTCCAACGCCTTGATTAAGGGAGTTAATCCTTTAATTTCATGTTGTAAATACTTTGCCGCATTTTTTAACGCATTAATTCCTTTTATGCCACCTGAGACTAACAATCCAAAACCCGGATCAGTACTATGTAAAAAAGTAATCCCTAAGTTAATATAAGTTTTCTGTGGCACCCTGTTCATTACATGAGGAATGCCAAACTTAACAAATTGTTCTCCACCTTTCCGTAATGCTTGTCTGAGTGTAGTCTTCATTAATCCAGTTCGTAAGCCTCTAATTGCTGCTTCTCCCATCGCGATACTGAACCGGCTACCAACTTGAGCACCTTTGCCGATAAATGGTAAAAAACTTAACAGATCAAGTGAGCCCGCCAGAACCGCCTTCCCTTTGTTCCCCTTTTGTGCCTCAGTAATCATGGTATAGAAGGGAATAAGACTTAAGAAAAAAGCCTCGACTTTTTGCCGGGTGGTTTCCTGATAACCTTCCTCTTGCAGTTGTGCAGCTAATTTTTCACCATGCCGCTTAGCCAACTTTTCAAACAGAATATCGGCTTTATCATTTGCTGTTTTTAAAGGCATGATAGGATGGGTTTTTAATTTATAATCATCATTATAGGCTCGACCATCATGACCAAATAGGCCAAGAATTGACTGTTTATCTTCATCCACACGATATAATCTATAACGCCCTACATCCTGCTCCAGGGTTAATGCGTACATACGTTGTTCGCCATTAAACTTACACTGTAGCAAATCAATTGATTCAGGCACCCGGGTTATTAATCCACCCGCAGCCATTCCTCGCCTTGCTCCTCGCATAGGGTAACTGCGATAACTACCAATAGCATTAAATTCGGCCTTCACCAGTTTAATGTCAGCCCGTTCAATAAAGACTTGATCATCTTGTTTGATTGAATTAAAAGCCAGGGGTAGCATAATCCTGTCTGTCTGTTCGGTAAATTTAGCAATTTGTTGGTTCTGCTCGGCAAAAACTTCATCTATATTAGGTAATAAAAACGTTTCTCCCTGTTCATTTTCAATAGTAACCTCTCTATTTTGATCCAAATAGTCATTTAACCAACTGCTAGGGATATTATGCGCTGTTAATTTTTGACTAGCTAGTTCGGGTCGGGACTTCCAATTTTGTGATAAATTAATCAATTTAATAAAGGGATTGTTTTGTTCAGATTGGGTTAAATAATCAAAATAATTGTCATAAACGTCGGTCATTTCCGACGTTGGGGTGGAGCTCTGTTCGCGATTTAATTGCTCATGGATCATAGCCGGTATTTTGAAGTATCGCTTATATTCAGCGGTAACAAGCTTTTCCTGCAAAAGTGCGGCCAGCAGCATACCATTATTACTAATCTCTACCAGGCTCATACCCTTAATGTCAGCACCACTCTCCTGTAATAGTGTCAGTCCGGCATGCAAATAGCCCCATTCTGGTTGATTTATCATCACCCCTGGTAGTTTTGCCCCATCCTTATGCGCCTCAACCTGTGGCATAAAGGCTGGCATGATACGATTAATGACGTGCTGTTGAAAATAAGCGCAGGTGTCAGGCGACAATTTGCCAGACTCACTCTGACTATTGAGTTGATTGAATAACCGACCTTGCAGACTGGAATGGTGGAATAGGGGATCCCCCTGTGATTTGATATCACTGATTTGTTTTAATATCCATGCCTCAAATGTTATACCTAATACAGCATATTGTAACCAATTGGCAATAGCTGCTTGCTGGCGGGCAGAAGAAATTTTTTCCTCTGGATTAGCCCCATATTCACCTAAAGGTTTTAATAGTAACCTAACGAGCTTGGCTATCTGCTCTTCATTATCTTTATAGCGGATCAGGTAATCAGTGACATGATTTACCAACTCACTGGCTAAAATAATATCGCAAGGTTGACAAGTGATATAACCTTCTTCGGTTAGCAGGCCACATAAGAGTCTAACCTGTTCATCGTTAACAGAATAATAAAAATCTTCTGTCGATAATGATATAGCAGTTGATAATGTATGATGCAATTGATTGATAAGTGCAACACTTTCATACTCATATTTGGTAGTAGCGTTATTTGCCAGTGATGTTGATGACGTTTCTTCATTTTGCGGTATTATACTTTCTGAATTTATTAAATTATCTGTTGCTTGTTCTTCATTGGCTCTATTTTCAGCCGCTCTTTTGTTACGTTGTGAAAAATCTGAAGTAGATGCTAACCAGGCAGATGATGGGGCGTTTGAGTTTACTAATGTCATGATACATTCCATTATTTAATTTTCACGAATGTTAAACTATATAATCAAATGTTTTTTATTTGTTAAATTGCTGCACAAATAAATAATTTTTTTAGCAATTATTTTTGTGCTAAAAATTGGTTAATAGCGGAATATACTATACAGATATGATAAATAAGCCATTGAGCATTAAGAAACAGCTACAAACTATAGATTAAAAAATAGCATTGAATTTGTTTAATAAAAATCTGACACACTCCGTATAATAACCATTACAAGGCAACCTAAAATCAGCAACTCTTATCAAAAACAGTAGTCAAATACAGCAGTGTAAATATTATCAAACCGTTTCTTACATTAGCATTTTACGATAGGTATTTGATTAATATCCGTCGTCCAATGAGGAGAAAGATATTCTTGCTTCATTACCCAAGGATATTTTTTATTAATCAGCCCTTGCCCGGCGAAGCCTATTTTGCCAATTTGATTTTGATTGATAGTGTCGATCACTTGCATAAGGGAATAAGCGTTAGCTAATGGCTTTTCTGTTGCAAAAAGAGAAAGTTGGCTCAAATCTGGCTCACTAAAATCACTCAGCATGACACTACTTTTGCTATATCTAACTCCCGGCTGCCATATCTGCAATAAAATCTCCGTTGCCGCCTTAATAATATCTCGACTATCTTGCGTTGGATAAGACAATATTTTGCTCGCATAGCGGTAAATAGCCGGGTCGCTTGATGAGAAACGACTAGTTTGGATCGCAACCCTAACAAAACGGCAGCATTGTCTTTGTTGCCTTAATTTTTCTGCTGCACGCTCTGCATGCGCACAAATACTTTGTCTAACAAATTCAAACTCGGTGATCTTGCGGCCAAAAGAACGAGAACAAATTATCTGCTTTTTGGCTTTTTGTTGCTGCTCTAATGTTAAGCACGAAACGCCATTTAATTCGCGGACTGTCCTTTCTAATACGACAGAACCAAATTTGCGCGCATCGCTTGGTGGCAGTTGGCTTAAATCTAATGCTGTTTTAATATTCATTAATTTTAACTTGTTGGCTAATTTTCGACCTATCCCCCACACTTCATCAACAGCAATTAAAGACATTAATTTTTGTTGCCTATCGCGTTGACTAAGATCAACAACACCTTTTGCACCTTTCCATTGCTTGGCGGCAAAATTGGCTAATTTCGCTAACGTCTTTGTCGTGGCTATCCCTACCCCAACAGGCAAATGACAGCGTTGCATAATTTGTTGTTGTAGATAACAACCGAATTGGGTTAAATCGTGTAATGAGTCAATACCAGTGAGATCACAAAATGCCTCATCAATAGAATAAACTTCTAATTTGGGTACCAAAGAGGCTAACACTTCCATGACACGCATACTCATATCAGCATAGTAGGTATAATTGGAGGAAAATACCGCTATATTGTTAGCTTTAACCATCGACTCAATTTCAAACCAGGGTGCTCCCATTTTTATAAAAGCTTTGGCTTGCTCAGAACGTGAAATAACACAGCCATCATTATTAGAAAGAACAACCGTTGGTTTTCCTTTTAAATCAGGCTGAAAAACTTGCTCGCAAGATACATAAAAACTATTAACATCAATAAGCGCAAACATTTTGTCACTCAAAAATAATGAATAGCATATCTGACAACACCAAAAATACGTACCGACATATCTTCATTGATAACAATCGGCGGAAAAACAGAATTAGCTGAAAGAAGTGCTTTAAACGGAGATAATTGTAAATATTTACATGTAAATTCTCCATTTAACTCGGCAATCACAATCTCACCCTGTTTTGCTGTGTTATGGCACTCCACAATCAGCAAATCACCATCTAAGATCCCGGCATCTTTCATCGAATGACCTGATGCCCGCAAAAAATAGGTACTTTCAGGAAAACGAATTAATTGTTTGTCTAAAGAAAGCCGCTTTTCAACATAATCTTGAGCAGGAGATGGAAAGCCACAAGCGATCTTATCTAAAAATAAAGGCAAATTATCCATATTAATCACCACAACAATACTGTATAAAAATACAGTGTAATATAGTAAATAACAAAAAATAAAATATTTTTATCTGGCAAAACAGATTGAAAAAGTGTTGTGGTCGATATTTTTCCTAACAGGAGAGCATCTAACATCGATTTAAGCACCACTAACTGGTTGTTAAACTATTTTTCTGATTAGTTAATTAAAGTTATTTTTTAAATAATTATTACTAATCATGTAAAATATTAATTTAAAATATCAATCGATATTTATAATCAAATAATATTTTAAGAAAATTAACATCCTCTGTAAAAAAAAATATTATCTGTTTAATTTTTTAATTAAAGACATCATAATGGAGATTAATCTACACAATCTTTAATTTTAAATTATTATTTTTAATATCGCGTCGATATTATAACTGATATTACAATTATAAAAATTCAAAATAATTCATTGAACGAATGAATTCATTAATTACAAAAAAAATACATAACAAATTGATTTATAATAAAAAAATAACGCAACCAGAGTTAATAGCCATTAATTTAATACTAATTTATTTTTTTAATATTTTTTGATTTATATGTAATTATCATTTTTTTATTTATTTTTTGATATTTATTAATAAATAATAATCATAAAACCATAAAATATAAAATATTCACTAAATTGGAGGCTTTAATATTATGCAGACAACATTTGAAACTCTCATTGCTAAATACCAAGGTGACGGCCCCTACTTAATAATAGACGGAAATAAATATATTGATGCGGCTTCAGGAACATTCAATCTACCACTTGGCTACACTAATAAAAGAATAGCCGATAAACTAAAGCAGCAAATAGATCGCTGTACCCATTTAAGCTCTGCCTTTACCCGTGAAATGTCAATTTGCATTCTACAAAAATTAAGCAAATATCTTCCTGAAAAAATTAATCGTATTTGGTTTAGAGATGTTTCAGGATCGGGTGCTGTTGAAGGTGCAATAAGAATGGCACAAAAAGCGACTGGCCGTTCTGGCGTCATTTCACTATACCTGGCTCATCATGGCCAATCGCTGGCAACGGCACAAATATCCGGGAATGCTTTTCGAATCAAAAATTTTCGCATTAATATTGAAGGGTCGCTTAAAATTCCTATGCCACCCAGCATACTAGCCGGTGCTGAAGAAACAAATACGTTAGCTTCTTATCCCGATCTAGATCAAATTATCCAACTCGGTTCTAATGACAATATTGCTTGTCTTATTATTGAGCCTGTTATGGGTAATGGTGGAAATATTGTTATACCCACTGATTTCTACCGCTATATAAAAGATGTCTGTCATAAATACGGCATTATTATTATTGCTGATGAAGTACAAACCGGCTTTGGTCGTACAGGAACATTCTTTGCTTCTAATGGTTATGCCAAAGATCTTGAGCCTGACATTATTGTTTTTGCTAAAAGTGCAGGTGGAATTGGTATTCCAACAGGCGGCATTTTAATGAAAGAAGAATTAGATGTGCTTGAATTCTATGAGCACTCAAGTACTTCTGGTGCCAATCCATTAGCATTAACCGCACTTAATGAAATTATTGATATCATCGAAGATGAAAATATTTTGGCTAATGTACAACAAAATGAAGGTTATTTACGAGATAGTTTAATTGCATTACAAAATAAGCACGCTGATATTACTAAAGTACGTGGTCTTGGATATATGTTTGGTTTCGACACACCATCACCTGAATACGCCGCCCAAATTATTGACCTCGCTAACAAGCATCATCTTATCATTCGAGGATCGCGTTATGGTAAAAGTTGCACCTTAAAAGTACGTCCACCACTCATTTGTACCCGCCAGCATATCGATGAAATTATCAATAAACTGGATATCACGTTTAATGAAATGAGTCAGTTAAAATCAAATAAACCAGAGGTAATGATACCATGAAGGCACTCAAATATTCACAAGCTTGGCAAATCAATATCCATGAAACTCCTGCTCTTCACTGCCAAGAGGCTGATGATGTGATTGTTAATATCGCAGTATGTGGCGTTTGTGGGACAGATATCGGTATTATTAATGATAACTATCCGGTTGCGATAGCGGGAACCACACTCGGTCATGAGGCCAGTGGCGTAGTAACTGAAATTGGTAAGAATGTCACTAAATTTAAAGTTGGCGATCGGGTTGTTATCAATCCAACTTATGCCTGCCAAAAATGTCGGATGTGTTTAACTGGTAATCCTAATCATTGTGAAATGAAAATGGGGACTGAAGCCGGTGTTTCTTATGATGGCGCTTTTGCTAATCAATATCGAGCTAAAGAAGCTTTTTTAATTAAGTTAGACGAGCATGTTAGTATGGAGGCAGCCTCACTCACTGAACCCTTGAGTTGTACCATTACCGGAGTCGATAAACTAGCCATTACCCATACTAATATTCGTGCTGCGGTAATCGGTGCAGGCCCAATGGGAATGCTCTATTTGTGGGTACTTCATCAACGAGGTGTAAATGCATTTATTGTTGAAAAAAATTCCCATCGTTATCAGTTTGCCAGTAAAAATTTACCACCCAATAGTAAAATTTATCATGATTTTCAGTCAGCAATAGAACAAGAGTATGGTACAAGTAATAGTCAAATAGATTTATGTATTGATACCACCGGCCAAATTACCGAATTACTCATTTCTCATCTGGCCCCAGGTGGTAAATTACTGAATGTTGCCTTGAAGGATAAAAAAGCAACGCTAGACGTACTAAAAATCGCTGATAAAAGTTTATCAATCATAGGTTCAATTGATTCGCTAAATAATAGTTTCGAACGTGCTTATGCGATGATCCGCGACAAACAAATCCCGGCAGAAAAATTAATAAGCCATACATTCAATTTTTCCGATTATCTATCCGCTTTTCGTACCGTTGGCTGCGATATTAATAACAAAACGATGGCTCCACTTGAAGCGCCCAACTGCAAAGTACTACTACGACTATCTAATATTAATTAGCTGATAAGCAGAATAGTAAAATGGATAAACTGACGGTTATTTTTGATATAGACGGTGTTATTGTTGATAGCGAACAATTACATTTTGATGTTCTACGCACAGTGGTAACTGAGCAAACTCAGTATATTGCAGCACAACAATTAATTGGGCTAAGTATAGAGGAAACCTTATCATATATTGGTATCCCACCAGAACAGCAACCATCGGTTTCCGCTCAAATAATTGAAACCTATAAAGCTAAATTAGCTAAAAAATATTTGCGACCGGGGGTCACTGATTTAATTAATTTACTGGAACAACGACATATTCCATTTGGATTCGTTTCTACGGCACCACGCGATGTATGTTTAGCAAACATAAATTTACTTGAACTATTGACCCCTATTAAATTGATTGCGGGTAATGATGTTAAATGTACCAAACCTCATCCAGAACCCTATCTCACGATGATGACTCAACTAAAAGCTAACATCAATAACACCATCGTTATTGAAGATACAGATTTAGGTATCAGTTCAGCTTATGATGCCGGTCTTCGTAAGATATATGCCTGGCCGCATAAGTTATCTAGTCAGCAATGTTATCATCAAGCCACTGCAATCATTAACCATCTCGATGAGATAGTGGATTTTGCCAAGCTGAAAAATTAAAACTAATTTTCAATCACTTTTTAAGATATCTGTTCGCTGTCGAGGAACTCGTTGTGTCTGAAATAAATATCGTGAGAGCTATGCACTTGCCTATTATTGCAACTCGTAAAGCATTTTTTATTGCTGGCTTTAGTTTGGCAAGCTGGGCACCATTAATACCTTTAGCTAAGCAACGACTACAGGTAGAAAATGGCACCATGGGGGCGATACTACTGGCTTTTGGTGTGGGCTCTTTATTAATGATGCCATTATCTGGGATGCTAGCAGCTCGTTTTGGATGCCGGCGAATATTTACTCTAGCGACAATATTAGTGCTGGTAACATTACCAGCACTCGTTTCAATAGAAACGGTTTTACCATTAGCAATCACACTATTTTTGTTTGGTGCGGGTATTGGTGCAATGGATGTTGTCGTTAATATTCATGCGGTGATGACCGAAAAACAAGCACAAAAACCAATAATGTCAGGTTTTCATGCACTATTTAGCTTAGGAGGATTTGCTGGCGCTGGCATTGTTAGCTTGTTATTAACATTAGGCGCTACACCATTACAAGTAATTATATTAGTTATATTATTTATATGTTTATTAATGATATCAACCTGGAACGGCCTAACAAATTATACTACCTCTAATGACACGCCTTTTTTTGTCCTACCAAAAGGTAGTGTGATTATCTTGGGATTATTATGCTGTATCGCTTATATCATGGAAGGTTCAATGCTCGACTGGAGTGGTATTTTACTCCTCAGTCAACAGAATATTGCTCCTAACCATGCCGGGCTAGGCTATACATTATTTGCCATCATGATGACGCTTGGCCGCATCTTTGGCGATAAAGCAATTAGCCAATGGGGGGCTCAACGGGTATTTATTAATGGTAGCTTTATGGCAGTATTTGGTTTTGCTATTTTGGTAGCCAATGGTCCATTATGGACATTAGCAATAGCCTTTATGCTAATAGGTCTTGGATTATCAAATATTGCACCTATGCTATTTACTGTCTCAGGAAAGCAAACCGCAATGCCTGAAGCATTAGCCGTAGCCGCAGTGTCAACGCTAGGTTATTCTGGTATTTTACTTGGACCTGCTTTGATTGGCGGTATTGCCCATATGTTCACCCTACCAGCAGCTTTTGTTTGCGTGACATTAATGTCTACCGCTTTAATTTTTTGTCTGCGGTTGATAAAACTCACTTAATATTACAAAATTAAAATTATCACAATTTTAAAATTTAGCATTCTCCTTTAAACAGAGGAGAATGCTAATCATACTAAATCAAAGCGAATAAAAAATGCTTAAATTAATTAACATCTGACAATTAAATATTCCAATAGAAATCTAAATTAAACAATCAATAATATGATTAATCTTTAATAATTTTCATTAACATTTTCAATATTCATCATAAAATCAATTAGATTAATTACTTGAAAATAAATAATGTATTCATTTCTTATAAATCAAATAAACGTTTATTTCTCAATGAATATTAGGTGAAAATCTTTTATATCAATGCTGGATTATCTATCAAATTAATTTTATCTCTCTTACTGACTAATCGATATGAGTTAATAGCCGTACAAAAGCAACAACTAAATGTTATAGGTTAATTTTCCAGCCATAATTTGAAACTAATAGATTAAAGAACAGAAAATATCAAATTAGCCAGCAAATACGATTCTTAAATTACTATTCATCTGGGCAAAATTTAAAATAGATTTAGCAACTAAAACTAGTTAACCACTACATCTCTTTCTAACTACTACATTTTCCATCGGTGGAATATAACCGTAGCCAAATTCTTTCACCATAAATGTACGGTTTCCTTCAATTTTGATTTGGATCGTTGGTGCCTCAGTGCCACCAATGCGATATTGTCCTTTGCCATCATCGATATTAGGATTGGGAATATTATCAATGAATGATGTGACTAAGCCATTGGACATAACATAATGTGAATAAGTTTGATAAGGGCGAGCTGATGGATTTCCAAGAACTAAACCAGAGCCATTTAATGGTTCATAAGGTCCGAGCAGTTTATTACTGACAAAACCATATACCCCATCAGGGCCATTTAAACCGTCGGCATAGGTGTACTGATGACTGACGGTAAATAAATAATATTTACCGTCTTTAAATACATAATGTGGCCGTTCAGTCTGATCATTCACGCCTACAGCAGTGAGCAATGGAGGAAGTAACTGCCAGTTCTCACCAGATTTGTCTTTTGCTACCGCAATTCCAATACAACCACACTGAAAACGCGCCCCTCCAACTTCTTCATATCCAGGCGGAATGTCCCCCATATCATCACTGGTAATAATATGTGTACCACGTTCACCAGCCACATTGCCTTCAAAAACCATATAGAGCTTACCATCGATAGGATCGATAAAAGGCCATGGATCGCGAAAATTCCAGTATTGATTTTGTTCTTCGGTCTGATAATAAAAACCATCCGCCGAGAATAGCTGGATTACTTCGTCAAAACCGACCATTCTAACATCCCTGTTCGTTGTAACAACCCGACCACAAACTTTAGCCATGCACGCACCTGGGGTTACACAGGAAAAATATAACTCTATTTCACCTTTATCATTCATAAGAATCGGTGTTCCAGCCCATTCTCTACTAGTAGGTGAAACCCCTTCTTGCATCACTCGACCACCGAATTCCCAACTTTGGCCATCTCTTGAATACCAAAAGCAGATACGAGCACGGCCGTGACGGTCATGCCAATCACTCGTTATATCGTACCGACCATCTTTGTATTTAAATAAATCTGGGCGTCTTTCAGCCGTTAACGTAAAAATGATTGACCATCCATTAACCGAAACAATCGTTCCATCTAACGTTCTAAGCGGCATGGTATCCCAGATAAACAATGTTTCATCCATAACTGGAAAATTATAATCAATAAGTGGTTGGGTTGTTGTTGGATCATCAATACAAACTTTAAGCGCATCAGCTCTAGTCCAACGACTAGTTTTAAATGCTATGTTAGTCATTTTATTATCCTCAAAATAAATATCTTACAAAACACAATTAATAAAAAATTCAATAAAGTCATTTCGTTATTTTGTTACTTATTAAAATAATTAGTAAAGATAATTTTGATAGTTTTTAATTTGGCATTAAAGCTAATACTATTTCATTAATAGACAAAGATATGGCAAAGTTTATTTGCTGATTTTAATGTTTATTTTTAATTTAAAATTTAATTAAAAAAATAAAAGTATATTTTAAAAAAATTAAATCAAAATTTGCCACTGTCATTTATAAGATATTTATCCTATTGCTAGCACAACGGTGATTTTTAGTACAAAAGTGCGAAATCCGGCATTAAACGGTAAAAATTTCCATATTAAAGCCCTAAGATCTACAAGCGAAAAGGTGTTTTAACACAGACACCTTTAATACCTTTATAGTGACAATTATTCTGCTATCATCGTTATGGATAGCAGAATTCATCAAGCCTGTATTTTACCGATAAGCAGATTTATTATCAGTTACCGCTACAGCGGCTAATAATATTGTCATACGTTAAGACCATTATATATTAGAGAGATAATTATCTAATAACTGAAATGAATATCTATTTAACGAGAAAACAGCGATTATCTGTTCGGCAAAACTTTGTTCATTACTAGGTATATCCTTCGCCAATAAAGTTTCTAATGCTAACTTTATCACCGCTGGCGGAACCTCTGTTAGACCATCACTATAATATTCGGCATGCAATTGTAAGAAATCATCAACGCTTATTTTTTTTAATACTAATTTTGCTATATCATGGGTCAATGATTCAATAGTGCTGTCCGCTTTATTATGCTCTACTGCTCGGGCAAGGCGACTATTAGTCATGGTAACTTTTTTGTATAGACCAAGTAATTCATTCCAAAAATTATGATTGCGCATGTGTTGCTGATTAATTAGCCATTGTTGGGTGAAATTTAAATCACTCGCTGGCATAAACGTTTTGGGGTATGGCCGCCACCATTCGGGATTTTGCGCAATCTTTTTACTGTATGCTAGCGGGTAAGCTGTGACTTTTTTGCCTAATTCATTGGCTAAAACCTGCCCAGAAGAATACCTGCCGAAAGCACCAAAGCATGATTGTAACTCGATAGCGCCGACGCTTCGTAAATCAATCGTATCTTCTGCTCTTAACATTAAACCCTTAACAACATTGGCAAATTCTATTGAATCCATATAATTAATAATTGATGGTGCCCCATGTGCCCTAATCAGTAATTTATTACCTTGTAAACCAAAATTGGAATCTTTACCTAACAATGACGCTTGTCGCATCGACGATAAGTTAACCTTACCAGCCGTTACTTGATAGGGACCAAATTTACCATCAACAAGTTGGGTAAAATTACTAACAAAAGCTAATTCCAAATGATCAGGATGCCTAATGGCAAATTTTCTATCACCCAGGCTAACCATTAATTTCTTAACAGAAAAATCATTTTCATGAAAAGCAACTAGGCTACCTTTAGGCAACGACGCCAATTCCGAATAATGATTAATTTGTTTTTGATTAGTGAGTAACCGTTGTAGCGCTTTTTGATGATTACTGGAGGAATATAGCGATTTCGCCACACCATAAAATACCAACGCTTGCTCAGTAGATAATTCACCTGAACGCTCCAATAGCTCAGCAATACATTTTGCTGAATCTATAATAGGCTCTGAGATTAAATCTTTAGCAACTTGGTCTATTGGTTGACCATAGCTATATTTTGCTCCTTTAGGATAACCAGCCCAGACATTGAATCCACCGACTTCTAATGAACCGGAATGTTTTAAAATACCGCCTTCAAATTGGCCTAATTGTTCTGCCGTAATAATTTTCTTACCATCACCTAAATTAACATCCAATAGGCTATTTTTTATGCCGGCAAAACGGCCATTACCTACACTAACCATTGCATGCACTGGCCAATCTGTATTAGCCACTGTTTTGGTAAAGACAACAAGTTGTCCTTGTTTAATTCGCAAAAGATCATCTATGGTGGTTATTTTTTGTATATCATTAAATAAATCACTATTACGCAAAAAATCAGTATAATATTTTGCCTTCTTTAAATTTTCAATTAATGAGCGTTCTTGTAGCTCAGTAATGATATTTGCTTGCTTTAATATATCGGCAATATAAAGTTCAGCTGTTTCATACTTTGTCCCTGCCAGCATATTTGAGCGAATAGCCTCTCTTATGCGATTTCTCGGCGCCAATCCTATATAACTCATAGTGTTAGTACTATTAAGGATATTAATATTTTGTGGCCACAACGTCATCCTTGTCGTTCCTAACGCTAAACTAGACGTACCAGTTCGATTTATTCCATAATGGGACAAATCATCCATAATATTATTTGGAGCAACAAATACTTGTTTAGGTAATTTAGTCTTGGCATAGAGCGTCGCTGCCATAGAAATTATCTTTTTTAAAACCACAAGAGAGATCCCACCCGCGACTTCGAGAGCCATCGCAAAAGCGGCTTGTTTTAAATAATAATTACGCTCTTCTACAGTATCACTATTAGCAGCCTGGCCAAGTAAAGGTAAAATAGTAATTAAACTACCATATAAAATTCCAGCTACAGGTTCCATAAAAAAAGCAGGTAATATAAATAATTTAATATGTTCGAATATATTAAATATTTTATTTTCACTATGAGAAAAAACTAATACATCTATATCAGTAAGATACTTTTCTAATATATTGTCATATAAATAAGAATAATCCTTACCCTGCTTTATTAGTCTTAATTCTGCAGCAGCTATTTTATAATCAAGCGGAAAGTGATAATTAAACCAATCGCTTATTTCTTTATTATTTTTTATTTTATTTTTCATATCACGTAATGAACTAAATTGGAGACGTTGACCGGTAATAATTGAGATCACACTAATTGGGGTATTCTCAGGATGCAGGTTTTGATAATTAATTGGGTCATTTCCGGTGCGATCCATTATTTCATGCTGTGCATAAACTAACAACGATGGGCAATTTTCGACAAGATAATAGGGTTTGTTTTTATTATTATAAACAGTAAGTAACGTATCGATATAATGATAAAATTTATTTTTCGAATTAGCATTATTTTTTAATACTTCTATCTTATTAGTATAATCAGTTTGAATATCGACTGAATCTATTACTTCGATGATTTTTTTATCATATTTAGATGAGAAGTCTCTATATAGTGAATAATTAATAAGCCCAAATTCTTTTGATATATATTTTCTATCTCTACCAGTAAGAATATCATATATTGTAAATTTTTTATATTTACTAACTGAATCAAAATCAACTAAACCAGTAGGTACAACTCTAGTTATTTCATAATTCACTTCATCTGTTAAAGAAAGGTTTTCCACTTGATATTTATCCTCTAGATGAGATAAAAAATCAGTTAAATATTGCGCTGAGCTGGGTATTAACTTATTAATATCATTAACTTCTTGTTCTAGCTTTTGAAAATTTTTAATAAAAAAATAATGCTGTTTGATATTTTCACACTCTTCTTCCAGATAATAAATTAAACCAGGTTGAAATTCAGCAGGAAATTTTAGTTTAATATGATCTCTTTTTGATAAAGGTGAATCAATTTCTTTTATATGTCGTAACATATATTCATAAATTGTGGTTGTATCAACTTGAGTTCTACCATTTAGATCTTTATAACTATAAACATACTCAGTTGATGTAATATCATCTAATGATAATTTACCAAACACGTGTGCGTCGGTTTCATAAATAGATGCTAAAACAGATATTGCATAAATATTTAATGTTTCAATTTCTGGATTAATAGTAGATTTGCCGCTATTAAGTTTTTTTATTATTTTATTTGCTGCATTAATCATTTCATATACTTCTGCTTTTTCTGCCGCAGTTTTATTTTGCCAATCTTCTACATTGAGGGTAATTATATGCTGGATAATATCTTCTTTATTAAAATGTATCGGTGTTTTTACTATACTTTTTAATTTATTTTCATATAATGCTTCAAGCATATTTAAGTAGTGATCAGAAACATATTTATCAGTTTGATCGATTAAACTAATAATATTATCTAATCCATAAACAAACGATTTACTACTATCAGCTGAAAGGGAATAATAAAAATTATTCTCGATTATATTGCTTAATGCTTGAATAAATCTAAAAATAGGGATTGTATTTATTGAAAAGCCTAGCTTACTGAGCTGATGAACACGAGTAGATTTTTCAGCTATCAACAATACGTTACGACAAACTTCAATATCATTTTCAATTCCAATTATTTCATTTTGTACTGTTTTATATTTCTGTTCATCTGTTTTTAATACCGTTAATTGCTGTTGATAATTTTCTAGTTGTAGTTTCTTTATAGCAATTTTATCTTTTACTATAAAATAATAATTCATCACAGCTGTGTTATTTGGATATTTCATATTATTGTCAGCAGCATTAATTAAATTGAGAACATCAACAAGAATTTCGTTTGAAATTGTTTTCTTTACTTGAGTATTGCGTATATTTTCTGCGCGCTGAGCACTCATTGCATTCATCATTTCAAAATGATCAGTGATTACAGCCCCTTCATCTGACGATATCAGCACTGTCGTTTTTTCATCTAATATTTGTTTTGCTGATTTGTCTTCCTTTAGCTTATTATTACTCTCATTGTCCGTATCTAATTTGACAGGATTTATATTTTTAATACGACTAGGTGTTATTTCCATAAATATTCTCGTCTAAACAATTAATTATTTTAAAATACAATTATGCTTATAGAATAGTAATTAGTAATAAAAAAATAACCGCATGAAAGTATCTATTTTTTCATACGGTTAAATAGTTATCTGGTAAGTAGGAATAATTTATTCAATACAATTAAGTCAAACATAATATAATTATACTAGTATAAATTTAGCTAAAACCATTAAAAACCCCCAATTCCTATCAAAGAAATGGGGGTAATAACTCTGTATTGGTTATTAAAAAGAAAAATAAAGAGGCAGTTTATTTTTCTATAGGGACGAAGAAGATTCTATTTATAAATTATATCAATATTAGCTTGATTTTTAATTCTAATAGACAGTTAAAAAGAAGCTGAACACTTACTAACGTTTATTTTTAGTTACCATTAAACAATTTCCCATACTATAATAATCCTCCCAAAAGTTAATTCTCGAATTAACAAAATAACTTTCTATAGCGATATCTAGTACCCTTGAAACTTTAATCAACCATTCAACATTAATCCTAACTTCACCTCTCTCATAGCGAGAAAGATGCTGTTGGCTAATACCTAATAAAGCTGACAGATCTGCAGCTGAAATTTGCAATTTTTGTCTTTTTTTTCTTATCATTTGTCCAATATTATAATTTATACAATCCATAATATTCACCATCAAATGAGACATTTAGCATGAAGGTATATTAACTAAAATATTAATCATAATCATGATGAGAAAATTAATAAATACTAAAATATAATATTTAAATAAAATAAAAGACTAACTTATGATAAACAATTTATTTTTTATAAAAAAGAGCTGACAGCTATTTACATCAACAATTCAAGTAGTTATTTAAACTTTTTTTAAATAAAGCGTAATCAATATCATATCGTGAGATTGTACTAACTTTATTTTTCAACATATAAATGGGTTGATAATCGGGTGCTCCAACTTGTTCAATTTTGCTACAGATCATCTTTTTCTGCTTATCTTGCTGCATAAAATTATTTAAAAAAATCCAAAAAGAGTTATATTCAGCTTTTGTTAAAAAAGCTAAATTTTCAGTCAATAAATCATGATGAGCTTTTCTAGCATAAAAAGTATTTATACGATTTGCATCGTAGTAAGTATAACTTCCAGCTAATGAATAAAGAAAAACACCTTTCTCATATTGATGTAGTTTTATACAATCCACCATTCCCTTATACAAAACAATCGGTGTAGATTTATTTAAATTACCTTTTACCTTTGCACATTGTAGATTGTTATTTAAACCGCTGACCGGTGAATTACTCTGATCAAAAAAAGTATGGCAACCACTGATAATGCCAGAAAAAAATATGATAAGATAAATAAAAATAGTTTTACCTACCATTTATAATCCTTCCTTTTCGCTTTCTTCAGCCTTTTCATATAGTTCACGTAGTTGGGTATATAAAAAAGGATCTACACCAGCTTTTTTATTTACCGCGCCAGAATCATGATAATTTGCAGCTATTTCATTTTCTTTCAATCTATCATCTAATGATTTAGTTGTTTCTGTAATAGGAGATTCTATAATAGATGACACAGTATTATTCATCATCGGAATTTTCATATTTTTTTCCTAAAGGTGAAAGATTATCAATAAGTTGATCAATATTTTCGATCATTTCTTTATAAAAATATTTTTCTTGTATAGATAAATTTATATGTTCTAATATCAAGCTATGTTCAAATCTTATCATATTATCTTTATATTTAATAAGAAAATAGTTTTCAGAATGATAATCAAAAATAATATTTTGTTGTTTGAATTGAATACTATTAATAATTTTATACTCTAATTTTTTATATAATTTTGGCTGAATAATAATAAGTTCATCTTCCTCTATACTAGTGGAAAAACTAGCTAAATAGCTATTAATAAAATGAGCAACTAATTTTTCATCATCAATAATTTTTATCAAACATTGATTAACTTGATTTAGTACTTTTTGCTGAATTGCATGATAAATATCATCAGAATTTTTAAAATAACAGATAATATTGTCAATAATACTTTTTAGCCCAGCTTTGTAGCCGATTAAAAATGCTTCTTTAGTTATTCTATCCGACTCTTTGACTGCATGATTGACTACAACATTGGCATAATTTTCTGACTTTTCAATAATTGAAAATGCTTTAGTATGTTCAGTTAATATCTCTTTTTTTAATAAAACATTATCTATTATACTGAGATTATTGATATCTTTTTGCATATTGAACAGCCAATTTTAATAAGCTAAATTGCGGATTTATTTTAATAAAGTTATAATCATTATTGTTTATTCTAGGAAATAATATCGCCAATCTCTTCATTACTGTTTCTGACAAAAAGTCTTGGAATATAAATATTTCGTTTCTGGCTAATAACCAAAAATCAATATCAGAAAAATTGTTTTTTGCGATAAGAGAAAAATCATCAATAATATTTAACTTACAAAAACTTCTTATATTTTCATCTAATTTGACTATTTTTCCACTGCGGAATAATAGTGAACGATAGCGTAAGCAAGCTAACATAAAGGAAACCTGCAATACTATCTTCCAATTTTTTATAATATATCTTTCAATATAATTGTGATTAAAATTACTATTAATCGGAAGAGAATAAAAATCTATTACTACACTATTAAAAATCGATCGACAAACTTTATTATTAAAAAATAAAGGAAGAGAAAAATGATCGCGATGCATCCAAGATAGCGGATCATATAAAAAAAAATTAATTGTATTACTAGACATCATAACCATTTATTTATTACTTCTATCTTTTATAGAGAGTTTTTCTTTAATGAAATTTGCCATAGAATTATTATTCATCGTAAGTAATGCTGGTGTTTTTCTATTTTTATTTATCAAGAAAAATATAAAACAGATAATTAAAACAAGAAAAATATTAGCAAAAAATAACCATATTAAACCGGATGTTGCATCCTGATGATTGGATATTAGTTTTATTCGATTTATCTGTTCCATTTCTGTGGTAACAACAGATATATCATCGTAACTTACACCATTTACACTATTTTTTAAAAATCTTTTTATATCATTAATTAATAGGTTTACATCTTTAATCGTATCATTATATTTAATTAATGCCGAGACATGATATTTGTGCTCTTTTTTGCTTTCAACACTATTTAACTCATAGCTAATATGCACATGAGCAGTTACGATGCCCTCAATAGAATGTAAAGATTGCGCCAACCTCTGTTCAATTCCTGAATAGAGGCGTGCTTTTTCAGCTAACGGTGAGGATACTAAGCTATCAGACGGAAACATATGCGCAATTTCTAATCTGGGTTTACGTGGTAAACCGTAACGATTAATCAAATCTACCGCCGGAATAAAATCTTCTTTTTCAATATAAATAATATAACCTGATTTTGCGCTCTCTTTTTTATAAGCATCAATATTATTTTGTTGTAATAAAGCTATCACTTCATTAGCTTGATTTTGATCCAAATTTTTAAGTAATTCTTGTTCATTACAACCGGTTAATAACAGCAGTAACAAAATTAAGTTGAGATAAAATTTTTTCATACTAGGTTTTCAATAATGTTTCAACCGCGGTTACTCCTTTGCGAGAGAGCGTTTGTAACAGTGAAAGACGTAAATTATAATCTGCCGTCCTTTGTTGAAGATAACTTAAACACTTTGGATCCGAATAATTTGCAGGGTTATTTGCTACATTCAATATTTGTTCGTATTCCATTTTAGTTGTATAAGATAGCCTAGCAAAATGCGCTATTAAATAATTATCTAAGCCGACCGTGCTAGAATGTAACTTAACAATATCAGTAATATGATTACTAACAAAAGAATTAATAATTTTTGTTATCATAAATCACTCTTAATAAAAAATATTTTCCTAAAAAGTTTAACGGAAATTAGAAATAATATTGTTATCCACATCTTTAAGCGCTTTTATCACGTTAGATTGGAGATTACGATATAAGGTATATTCAGAAAGTAGAGATTGATATTTAGCTAACAACATCGGATTTGATGGATCCTGAGTTAATTCAGCTAAGGTGTCATCAAGAGCTCTATTCATTTCTTTCACACCATTATCAAAGCTGGCCGCTGTTTTAACCAGATAACCACCAACAGACTGTGTTGCATCAAATTTCTCTTGTTTATGACCAGTATTCGCCCCATTAATGTTGCTACCGCCAATTGGTTCCGCCATATAAAACCTCCTGTTAATTTTTATTAAAATAATAGTGAAATGGAGAAGTACGTATATAATTTTTACTACCGTACCTAAAAGATTTATCTTGTAGCCAGTCACTATTTAACTCAATAGTAAAATCAATATAATTTTTTCCCCAATTTTTATAAAAATTATTAATAAATAGCTTTATTGACTGCATTTCCTGATCACTTAAATTATCTAAGATAAAAAAAGTAATGCTATTTTTAGAGACAATTTTTTTATAATTTATTTTTAGTTTTTTAATTCCATTTTCTGAAATATTTTCAATATACTTATCACTAATCGACTTAAAAACCACATTTCTTATAAATAAAAAATCTTTTTTTAACTTTTTGATTAAATAAGATTTTTCTTTATCTGTTAAGCTTGCCCTTTCTTTACTAAGTGATAGGACTGGCTGCTCAGCTTTATCCAGCTCAATAGCATGAAAATAGACTAGCGGAAAATTTTTTCTTAACCAGCTAGCAAGAGCTTTTATTTGCTTTTTTTTCGATAATACTTTCACTTGACTAGCATCATCGCTATTATTTAATAGCTTTCTAGCATGATATACATAACGTTCTTTGTTTGCTAACAGATATATAATGTTATCCTGCCCATAACTTATTCGATAATGTTCTAAATCATTACGTAATAAAACAGAAAGCTTAGATATCTTTCTTTGTTCACTAGTAAAATAAAAATAAGCGCAAATACCTATAACTAATGATATCAATAAACAAAATAATGTAATAACTAAATAATTTTTCTTGGCTGGAGAAAATCTATCTGCCGTTATATCAATAATCGGATAACGGTAATGTAAAACCTCTTCACTAAAGCTATCACCCATGTTACGAATCGCAAACGAAAGATCGTTAACATGGTATATTTCATTCAAGATAATACTTTTTTCATTATCTACATTTTCATTACTGGTTTCCCTAACAATAATATTACCATTACCATTTAATGTATTATTTTTAACAATGATTTCAAAACTATATTCACGATCAATACAAGGAATATAAATAAGATTATTTGGATATAAGTTTCCTTTATGTATCGTCTCAATAGTGTTATCATTTGTGACCATAAAAACAGTATGAAGATTATCAAGCAAAAATTCACACCCAGCTAGTTTTCCATTTAGGATCCTAAAAATAAGTTGCTTATCTTTATTCATCTCCATACAGTTAATACTTATCTAATTATTACTTTTGTCTACAATACATTTTTTTACAAAAAAAAGCATAATCAAATAATCATCAAATTATAATGATAATTAAAAAATGGAAAAGTAATCCATGTAATATTCACTAACGTAATTAATATGTTTTATTTAAAACTAATTCAGATAAACCTAAAAAATTATATATATCACCAACAGTTTCGATACTTTCAATATCTTTACTTGTGAAATTTATTTGATAATAATTTTCTAACTCAATAAATAAATCTATTAACATTAAAGAATCAGCCATACAATCATATAGTAAATGCATTTCTGATGAAATTTCTTCAAGGGATAAATTGAGACTTTTTGCAATAATATTATTTATCATTTTATAATTAAAAGGATCCATGTATTATATTATCTCAGCATAGATAATAAAAAAATTTCATTAAATAAAAATATAGCACTAAATTATAAAACAGAGCGCCATTTTATTAAATTTGACACTTTAAATTATAATTATTAAGAAAAAAATTGTTTTATTTATAATAAAATTATAACTATATTTTATTAATATTTATTCTTTGTATAATTTAGCAATAATAATTACTAAATTAAGTATTTTTTGGATTATACTCTGGTTGAAATTCTAATCGATACTCTGGCTTCCATCCCATAATATATTTAACATTTTGAAAATTAGTCGCCAATGTTTCAAGCGGAGCACTCGCTTCATCTGATAATTGTTGAAAAATACCTTTATTATTTTCAATTGATTGGGCACAAGAGTTATCATTATTGTGATTTTGTGTAATATCACTAGCAGCGATTTCTTCTATACCATATTTGTTTGAAAAATTTAATGAATTAAAAGCAATAAATTCACAATTAACTATATTATTAAAGCGCATCAAAATATCTTCTTCATTTTTGATTGTTAGCATTCTCTTATCATAAAAAATATTAAATCCTGCCGAAAAAAGCTGTCCATTTTCTATTTCACTATCAATTATACTTTGCTCTATACCATACTGCTTAAAATGAGCATATAACTCTGTTAATGCAAGTTCTTTGATATAATCAGAAAATGACAATCCATTTTTATTTATAGTTTCGCTATATCTAGTTAATAAATATTTAGCTATTTTTTGGAATTTAAGCGCATCTTTTACGTAGCTAGTGGTAGTCCCATTTAATATTGTAATATCACATTTATAATCTACTACTTTTTTAAAAAAATCATTAAACTCTTCATATATTTTCTTTTTATTATTCTTAACTAAATCTGATGTTAATATAAAATTATTTAACGCAATAAAAATATAGAGATATTCTTTTTGTTTTTTGTTTAGTTGGCTAAAAGAATGTTTTTTGAAGATCTCCAGACACTGATTTAAAATTAACTGACTGCTCTTTTCTAATCGATCTAATTGACGATCAAAACTCATCAATATTGCTGTTTTTTGATCTGGCATTTTTATCTTAGCTTTATATATACGTTCACTTAATAATACAGTATTACTGTTATTAATACTGCTATTACCTTTATCATTAAAAACAGAAATAGATTGTTTAGAATGCGAAATACCAGCTATCGAATCTCTATTACTATTACCAACTTTCTGGATTTTACTTACGTATACATTTGATGTGTCTTCAGGATAATTAGTTTGACCTATTGGCTGACTAAAATTTGCTGTTAAACTAGCTTTATTAATACAAGATGGATTAGGCATAACTCCTCTCCAATTATTAAATAGTAAGAAATGATTTATTCGATTCTTGTAATTCCCTAATTGTATTGGTCAATATTTTAATGACATTATCGTAAATAGCGTTCGCATTTGAATATTTCTGCGTCACTGTTTGTGAAATGGTTTGCGCTTCTGTTTTAAATTGGTCGAAACCAGATTGCCATGCCGCCCAACGTGCTGAATTATATTTAACATCAGATAAAAATTTTTTGTCACCTTCTTTATCGCTAAGCTTTGGAAAATGATTGATTATTTCATCAATAAAGCTTATATCCATTTTAAGATAAAAATTTATTTTATCACCAAAGATGCATTTTTCGTCATTCAAACCAAGCTGTCTAAACCATGCATCTGCCTCAGCTCGATTTTTTAGATAACCTTCAGCGGGTACCAGCCTTCTATCTTGATACTTCTTTTTCAGCGCTATGAGCTTATCAATTATCTTTTTTGTTTCATCAAATTTAAATTCAATCGTATCTTTATCGGTTTTTATGGCATCTTTAAAGGAGGCAAGTATTTCATTGAGTTCTCTTAGCGCATCCGCATAAGATTTAGCGCTATCCTGAAAAACTTTTAAATAATCTTTATTAATATTAGTAATACATTCATATAAGCTTATAGCTATTTCCCGACTTGATTTAACCTGAGAAACATTAGCATTGCTAGATAAAGAATTTTTTGCGCCTGGTAGATTTTCTTCTTTATATTGATCGATTACACTACGCATTGTTCTAATTTTTCTAGCAGTCTCTTCGCTGTCTTTCCCCTCATAATCCAGACTAGCCAAAAACTGTGCTATTGCCTGATTTTCTATCTGTTGTCCACCACGTAGAGCGTCTGCAGATGACAACAAACGTTCATGATTATTTATCTTTTCCGCTTGTTGATTTGATTTTTCACTACTCGCTGGATTTTCCATTATCTGAATTAACTTTTTATTTTTCCTAACTAAATCTTCATTACGGTTACGCAAATATTTTAGTTGATTTAATCCAACATTCTGATTAGCAATAACCGTTTTTTTATTCCTTACCTGGGAAGAATTACTATCAGCATTATCAACGTTATCATCATTCTTATAAAAAATTGATGCCTGATTTATAAAGGGGTTATAAATTTCCATCTCCATTCCTGTAAGAATCTTGTCTAAAAACCCCAATAAGGGCGCTTAATATTAGCCTTAAATTTCAATAATATTAGTCTAGCAGCTTACTTTTTATCTCGAATATCGTTAATAAATTAACCAATAATTGCTCGGCTAGTTTGAGCTCGACGTCGATATTCTTCCATGAACATATCTAAAATCTGTTTTAATAATGTGATAAATTCATCTTGCGCCTTTTTAGATATTTGCGCTATTTCGTTATAAGCACGTTCTACCGCAGAATCAACCTGCGATTGAGCCGATTTTTCTGCCTGCGCTGTTGCATTCTGCTGTCCAGCCATCTGGCCTACCACTGCCGAATTTTGATTTAGTGCATTTGCCGCCACTAAACCTTTTTGCGCTTGATTTTGCGTTTCTCGTCCAGTCAACTGAAGCAACTGTGCTTTAGTTTGATATTCCTGTGAATTAGACATAAAAGCTGCTGCGGCTTCATTATCCGTACCAGCACGCGATGCATTGTAGGCCGCATTTCTTTGCTCTATTGCATCTGCATTTAATTTAACTGCTTGAGAATCGTGAAGTTTGAGTGACGAATTTTGTTTAGTTAAGCTCTTAATTGACCCAAAGGTTCCAGCACCAGCCATAGTAATAGAAACCATGGCCGTTGTTATTGCTTGTTTTTTCCCTTCCTGAGCCGCCTCGACCATATTATTAGCACTTGATTTGATTGAATCATAGGCGATCTTAACCTCCATATTAGCTAATTGACGACGGGTCTCTAACTGGCTTAAAGCCGCCATCAACATTGCCTGGATTAATTTATCCTGGTTACCGGTATAACCATTGGCCAATTGGGTGATCTCAAAACGATTGCTAACATTTAGGTTTTCATCAATCTCGATGCTCCCTTCTTTACCTTTAACTGTTAGCAAAAAGTTAAATAATTCTGCTCTATTTTCAACATTAGCAAGTAAGCTTTCAACAGCTTCTTTTACATCACTAGCTGAATCTTTTCCGTCAGGCTTGACTGATTTTCGTAATAAAGGTTTTTCCAATTCATCGCTTGTTGTATTTATATTATTTATTATGTTTTTTATATTGGCTGCTGTTGGCACAGATCCAGCTATAGAAGGTTTTTCCTTACTAGAAATAGTCTCTGGATCATCAATATTAGGATGAGTTGGGTATGAGATAGCTTTATTATCAGAATTACTTATTGCTGTCATATGTTCCTCTTTAATTTAAGCACGCAAAGGCTTACTGATATATTTACCAGTATCATTTTGAGCAGTGATTATCTCTGTTATATCAGAAAATAATTTCATCACGCTCTCTTGCTGATGTTTATAAGTTGTAAATAAATGCTGTGAATCATCCATTAAACGGTCAATTTCATATCGATCAAACAACATTGCAGCATTGATATTGGCTTTCTGTAACTCAGCATTAGCAACATTAATTCTTAATCCTCCTTGCGTTGCGGTATTGCTAAACATAATAGCTTGATTAGCCATAGCTAATCTATTGGCGGTAATTCTCATCAAACGATGAATTTCTTCTGGCGTTCTTAGCTTGATATCTTTAAATACCGACTTATTAACGTGTTGCGTCGCCTTTTCCATCATCGCTGAAATCTTACTAGCAACTTGTTCTAACTTTTTAGCAATTTCATCGATTATTTTTTTTACTACCACAGATGTTTGATTACTCATATTCTTTACTACATTTGGAATAATTTTCTTTATTGCCTGAGTAATTGCTTGTTTAGCGACTTGCATAATTGAGTTGATAAAAGTTTGTGACATTTTTTCAAAAAGAAATTTTGCTGAAGATTTCGCCACATAAGCTAAAGCAATCATCGCAGCAACCGCGACCGCCGCAGTTGCAATGCCTTTTGCTATTGACAATAAATCAGTGCCAGCAGCCTTATCGATCTCTTTTAATAAACTACCAAGTGGCGTATATTCTAATATCGCATCGACAACTTTACCTATTATCTCCATTAATGGCATAAAAACATGCTCCATTAACGGACTCATGATCCTATCGGTTAATGATCGACCTGTCGCTTTTTCAGCAATAAAATCTACTGCTAATAACCCTATACCAACCGCCATTAAAGCAATGCCAGCGCCGCCAAATAGCGCACCGACTGCACCAATAGCCATAACCAAACCACCCAGAATTTGTCCGACACATTTGGCTATTTTTTGTGTTTGTTCAGCTTTTTGTACTTGTTGTTCATATTCTTCCGATTTGCGTTTCAGCTCATTTTGATTAGCCGTTGCCCGTTTACGATTGATCTCAAGATCATCCTTTAATTTATCAACAGCACTATTGCCAATAGTAATAATTAATGTTGTTAAAATTTCTAACAACTTAGCTGTGTTTGACAGAGCCTCTTCAATATGATGTTCAATAGGTTTATTGCTTTCTATATCGTTTGCTTTAAATTCACGCAATTTATTTAGTGCATCATCAAGCAAATCAGCACATTGAGCTACATTATTAATAGCAGTTTCACACTCATTTGATTTCACCTCAAATAAGTTATTTATTTCAATTAACTCACTTTCTTTTTGCTGAATAAAATTAGTAAGCGTCTTTATTTCCTCTGCTAACTTTTTTTCTAACAGCAAACTATTTTCAGTTAGATTTTCTTTTATATTTGCTGTTAAATTTTCTTTTATATTTTTATATTCTAGCTGCTTGCTATCTAGTTCATTTTTTTTAGCACTAACTTCATTCTCAAGTGATTGTTTATAAGATTTTAGTTCTCGTAGTTTTATCGTCATGCTATCTAAACACGCTAATTGCTGTTGATATTCACGATTCAACTGATCAATTTCGCTTGATAGTTGATTAGCATTTTCAGTCTTAGCTTTTAATTTAACGTTAAACACTTGAATTCTTAGTTTTAAATTTTCTCCTTGAAGATCAACACTAATTTTTTGCATTTCAGCCAAAAGAAATAATAAATTACCTTTTCCTGATAGTGAAGAATTAGGCTTTCTAATTTGGGGAATATCTATGAAACTATTAGAAATCTCTTTATTATTAGAATCTGATTTTAGAATTAATTCTAACTTAGCTTTATTAGTTAATTGTGTTCTTTCTTCGGGAGAAATAGTCATTTTATTTTTAATAACGCTGGCAATTTCATTAAAATGATCATCATTGACATTTTCATTATTAAAATTATTAGAAAAATTTCTCCTTATATTTAATGTATCTATTTCTCCCATAAAATAACCCCTAATTGTATATATGTTATTATGAAGTTGAACTTTCTGTTTTCACTTCTGATTCTGATAATCTCGTTTCTTTAATAACTTTTCGATAAACTTCCGCTTTTTTTACTAATTTAACATCCGTACTTTCATTACAAACTAAATCAAAACAATAAAGAGCTTTAGCAATATCGCCCATTTGTAAATGGCATTGGCCTGAATAAAAGACAGGGCAATGATTATCTTTTGCCATTACATAAGATAAAGCATAAATATCACAAGCTTTGGTATAATCCTTTTTAAGCTGATAAACAACACCTAAGCCAATGAAATAATCCGCATTTTTCAAATCGTACATACATAGAAATTTAAAAAACTTTTCGGCTTCATCAAGCCTACCCTGTTGATAAAATTCATAAGCATGCGCGTAAATATTCTCTATAACATTTTCATCTATTTCATAGATATCTTTTAAAGTGGCACCCGTATTCATAACTGTCAGAATAGTTTCTTCAAGACCAAAACTATCTTGTTCATTCTGAGTAAGAGATATATTTTCATTATTACAGGGCATAGTAAATCTCCTGAATTGCTATTAGCATTCATTTTCATAATTAAAACAGATAAATAAATCATGTACACATAAATAACGCTCATACAAAAAGTAATTCTTTATGTAATTTAGTTATCCCACTCATTTTCAACTTTTTGCAACCAACTTAGAATTTTAATTACTTCACCAATTTCCTCTAAATTAATAAAAGCATAAAGTTGGTGTGTATTATATATTCGACGTGCTAATGCAATATTTTCTACCACGGGTACGCCCTCTTTTTCAGCATAAGCACGTGCAGCAAGTGCACGTTGATTGGTTTCTAATACCGAAACCATTGGTATTGCAACTATTTGTGGATTTAAATAGATACCGATAATTATATGTGTTGGATTAGCGATCATAAATTTGGAACTCTTAATATCACTTTTTACTTGTTCAGATAAAATCTCAACATGCAATTCTTTTCTTTTTGATTTTATTTCAGGATTTCCTTCCTGTTCTTTATATTCACGTTTAACTTCATTTTTATCCATTTTTAAATCTTTAATGTGAATAAAATATTCTGCAACTGCATCTAAGATTAAAATAATAATAGATGATAATAATAAAATAATAATAAAATCACTAACTAATTCTTTCCAAATTATAAAAATACTTTCAATATTTAAATAAATTTGAGCAAAAATAATTTTTTTATTACTATTCCAATAAATATATGTAACAATAAAAAATATTATGATAAATAAAAATGTTTTAATAAAATCTTTTATAGTTCTAATACTAAATATCTTTTTAATCCCATTAATAGGATTTAAATTATTAAAATCAAACTTTAATATTTTAGTTGCAATTTTAAATCCTGTCTGTGCCATCGTTGTCAGCATAATAATTAATATACATAAAAAAAGAAAAGGTAAAAAAATCTTTAATGCCGTAAAAAAAAGAACAAAAGTATAATTTAGTGGTGTGATACTATGATTATTTTTTAATGTATTTGCCCAAATATCTATTATAGTTGTAAAATTAATATAATTTGTCAAATATAAACAACCTAAAAAAATAAGGCAACTAATAACTAAGTCTTTGCTTTTAAAACTTTTTCCTTTTTGGGCTGCATCTTTTAACTTCTTAGGTGTTGGTTTCTCTGTTTTGTTTGCTGACATAGCTTTCCATTAGATACTGTTTTGTATTAGTTTAAAAGATATTTCCTGCATGATTAATACCGTTTCACTAAAAGATGAAGAAAAATAAATCATCAATATAGTAAAACAAATTAGACTTTTAACAGTTAAAGCAATAGAAAAGGGATTTAATTGTGGAGCATATCGACCAAGCAGTCCAAGCATAATTTCAGTGACCAAAAAAATAATAATTAATGGACTTGCTAACATTACTGCTTTTGAAATGGCATAAGAAATAAAAGTTAAAATATTTGAAATTGATGGAAATTCCATTGAAAAAGGTAGCCACAAACGATAACTATGATGATAAATTTCCAAAATTGTTATAACTCCACCATTAGCTAAAAATAGTGTCACCACAAATAAATTAAAAAAATTAGCCAGTTCGGATGTATCTACACCATTAATAGGGTCAATACTACTACTTAATGTCGCTCCTCTTTGATTATCAATAATATTTCCGGTTATTTGTAAAACACAAAAAGGTAAAGAAATAAAAATAGCAATCATTAATCCAATAATAATTTCTTTTAACAAGATAACTAAATAACTCATCGATTCTAATTGAGGTAATGCATATACATCATATGGCCATACACCCATAGCAATAAATAACGAAAGAGGAAATTTTATTGTGGGAGATAGAATATTGTTAGATAAAAATGGAATAATCGAAAATATTGGAAAAATACGGGATGCTATGACCACTAAATGGGATAAAAAATTATAAATATTAAAATAAAGATTGGTATCTATATGCATAATATTACATCACGATAGGGCTAATTTAATAACTTCATGAGCATAACTTAAAAGAACTTCGCTATACCAACCTGATAGTAAATATAAACATCCCATTACACCAATTAACTTTAACCCAAAAGGCAAAGTTTGTTCTTGTAGTTGAGTTACCGTCTGAAAAAGTCCAACAAACAATCCAATTATTGTTGCAACTATGACGGGTAATAATGAAAATATTAATATTAAATATAATGCTTTATTACTTGCAAAAATAATATTACTCATAATTTTTATACATTATCCTGTTGCTAGTTCAATATACTGAGTTATTAATCCTTTTGATAACAAGCTCCATCCATCTAAACATATAAATAAAATTAACTTTATGGGAACAGATATTGTTACCGGACTCATCATCATCATTCCAAGCGATAATAAAATACTTGAAATAAGTAAATCGATAACAACAAAAGGCAAATATAAATAAAATCCGATAGTAAAGGCGTTTTTTATTTCACTTAAAGCATATGCTGGAAGTAATGAAACAATAGAACTATCATTACCATTTTCATATTGATTATCATTTCCATCATCCGACTTTTGATGTAACTTATCAAAAAATGAGACTAAATCTTTATCTGAATATTTTATTAAATAATTTTTATATCCACTTAGCCCAGAATTTACTGAATTAATAATAGAATCAATATCTTTATAATCTATATTGACCTTATTAAATTCTTGATAACTGGTTTTTACTATTGGCAGTAAG
Organism: Arsenophonus sp. aPb; assembly: GCF_029873475.1. Classification (NCBI taxonomy): domain Bacteria; kingdom Pseudomonadati; phylum Pseudomonadota; class Gammaproteobacteria; order Enterobacterales; family Morganellaceae; genus Arsenophonus; species Arsenophonus sp. aPb. The sequence goes on along the minus strand of NZ_CP123499.1, from coordinate 810,162 downwards.
ACAAAAAATGATAATATTAATGCAATACCATTTAACACCATGTTAGAAGGAATTTGCTGTAGACCTAAAGCATTCCTTGCCATAATAAAAACAATAGAAAATTTTATATAGCATGTTCCCGTCGCTATAATAAATGGTAATAAGGTAGAAAATGCCAATAGGGTAATCAGAGAAATATCATTATTCATAATTTCTATTTTTACTCTCAATATTAGTAATTGTTTATTTTTCGTTATGAAATAAATGAGTGATCTCTACACCTAATCTATCTTCAATCCATATTATATTTCCTTTTGCAATTAAAACTCCATTAGCAACAACTTTAACATTATTTTCTGCTGCTAAGTCACATGGTAATACTTTACCTTGAAAAATATTTTCTAATTCGGATAAAGGAATTTTGCTTTTTTGTAAAATATATTCAAGGGTAATAGGAATATCATCTTTAGATCTTATTTTATTGCTAGACTCAATTAGAATATTATCCTCATTGATTGTATCATCAATACTTTCATCATAAAAATTAGTATTTACCATATAAACACCATTATCGTTAGTAAAATGACCAATAACTTTGTTCTGAATAACCACATCATACGTTTGCTGATTTACAAATAAAATATCACCCACATTAATCTTATTTAAAGTTATTGCAGTTATATTACTGAAACCCATTCTGAAAATTAATTCCACTGGGATATGATCACATTTATATTTTTCTAATTTATTTACATCATTCAAGTTATTATCAATATCATGGATCCATATATTACCATAATCTGTCCTAAGCATAGCTATAATATTTTTATAATCGCTATCATTACAACTAACTTTTCCATTACTATATATGACATTAAATTCTAATTCATAAGGTAAAAGTTCATTTATTGTATAGCTATTTAAAAAAAGAGCCTCTAATTCTTCAAATTTCCAGGCATACTTAGATAAACCATTTAAATCTGGTTTTATTAATTCTAACCATTCGCTTAAGTCTATGATCCCTTTCCAATTTTTATCAGTAAAAAAAGATAATAAAAATTCTCCATTTGGTAATGGAAATTTTTTTTGACTAATTCCTTTTTTTTGCCATGAAATTAACAATTGTTTAAAATTAATTTCCTTGTGGCTTTTTATAGGAAAATAATTTTTTATCATTCTTCATCCTCGGAAACTATTCGATATTTATCACTTTTTTCATTATCTTCATCTTTATTATCTTGTTTTATAATGAAAAAATTTTTTTCACAACTATTATTACTATTTAAATAGTTATGAATTCTATTATCAACTAATGAATCTGATGGACAAAAGCTAAATAATGGATAATGCTCTAAATTCTTACTTATACTTATATCCACATAATGTGTTTTTCCCCATTTTTTAAAATAATATTTTAACTCTCTATTTTCATTACTATTAATAAAGCTATTTTTTATATTTTTATTTTTTAGTGAATTTTCAAATAAGGGTAACTCTATATTTTTATTAAATGTTTTTTTAGATAACAAAAATGTATTATGATAATCGTAATCATTACTATTTTTATAACTTACGGGTATTGTTTCATAGTTGGCTGTTAAATTTATTTCTTGATTGTGAAATAAATTATTTACGCTACTTTTTTTGTTCTGTCCACGAGATCCTAAATCAATAGTGTCAACTAAAGTCGTTATATAACTAGCATCAACAGGATTACTGATACTTAATTTATTAATAGTATTTTCTTTTTTTATAAGGCTATGTTCATATTTTATAAAGTGTATTTGGCTAGATAATTTATCAGTGGAAATATAATTTTTATGATTGCTAAATTTATCATTCTTTATCTCCTCCCCATTTGCAAAATCGTTAAATATTGAGTGATTACTTGTTATAATGTTTTTTATATTATCTTCAGATAACTTTAAAGACATATCATAACTTTCATTATCTACTATTACACTATCTTTTTCTTCATTTTTTATTAACAAATTAATTTCATTAATATTTCTAGGATAATCAACTTCATCAATTTCATCTTTATATTTATGATCATAAAAAATAGCATTATCATTTGATAAATCAAAATCATTAGTTTTTGTTAAATCAATTTGAGATAATGATTTATTATTTTTTATATTCTCTTTAATAATATCATCTAATGAGCATGTTCTATTTTGCTTTGATTGCATATTATAAATTTTTATTGAGCTTACTTTTGGCATAAAGAACTTCCTCTATTTCATTTTCTTCAATAAGATACTTCCTTTGAATAATTTTAACCATTTCTTTTTTCAACAAAAAAATATACTTTTCATTTTTCATGTGTAAATTTTTTTTAATATTTAATTTTTCTTTTTTTTCTAAAATAATAGCCTGATGGGTAGCTTCCTTTTTTGCTTTCTCCAGTTTTAAATCGATTAATTGATGATTAAATACAGCTTGTTTTCTTTTTATTGCTAATAATTCCTCTTTTGATAAAAATCCTAAATTATTAATATCTGTCAATAAGCTATTTATAAATAAGATTTCTTTATTAATTTCATTTATTTCATCTTCTAATATCATTATCTTATTATCTAATTTTTGCAGTAAAATATCGTTCTGATTTATTTTTTGACATATTAGAGTATGCCTTTTTTTTACATTACGATAAAATCTCATACATCTCCTGTTTTATTGATTCAAAAGATTTTTTTTCATCAGGAGACTGTATAAGCCAATTATTTATTTTGTTATATTTATATAACATTTCATCATTTTCACGGTTTTCACCTTCTTTATATTCGCCTAAATCGATAAATATTTTCAATTCTTCAATTTTACTTAAGATTTTTTTTACTTGAGCGACATGACTCAAATGTTGCTGATCACATATTTGAGAAGCTACACGACTTATACTTTGTAAAATACTAATAGCAGGATAATGACTCTTTTCTGCCAACTTACGATTTAGATAAATATGTCCATCAAGAATAGAACGGATCTCTTCTGCAATCGGATCTGGCTCGTCATCATTTTCTAATAATATAGTATAAAACGCTGTTATTCCCCCTTTTTGCGTAAGCCCCGGCCGCTCCAATAATTTTGGTAAGGCTTCAAATACAGATGCAGGATACCCTCGTCTGGCGGGTGGTTCTCCCGCAGCTAATGCTACGTCGCGTAATGCTCTTGAATAACGGGTTATTGAATCTAAAAATAGTACTACGTTACTTCCAGCATCGCGAAAATATTCAGCAATTGTTGTGGCAACCAGCGCAGCATTTACCCGATCGATTGAAGAGTAATCAGAAGTCGCGTAAACAATGACGCATTTATCGATATAACCAGTTTGTTTCAACGTATCAACAAATTCAGTCAGCTCACGACCCCGCTCACCTATTAATGCGATAATAAAAATATCTGCGCTAGCATGCTGTATCATCATATGTATCAGTGAAGTTTTTCCACATCCAGCAGAAGCAAAAATACCTAATCGTTGACCAATGCCACAGGTGATTAGCCCATCAATCGCTTTAATACCCGTTACAAAGGGATGTTGTATTGGTTTTCTTTGCAAATAATTTGGTGGACTTTGGTTGATACCACGCTTTTCATTAGTTAATAAGTCACTGTTTTCTTTAAAACGTTCAACAATGCGTCCCATTGAATCAATGACACAACCTAATAAATTTGATGAAAGTTTTATGCTAAAATGTTCTTTTGATGGAATAATGACACTCTCTTTTGAGATCCCTATCGATTCACCTATTAGCCCTAGTATTACAGTCTCTTTTCGAAAACCAAGAACTTGTGCCTTAGCAATAATTTTTGTATCGCGCCAATTTTTATGAATATGGCAAATTTCACCAATTTCACAATCAGCAATATTGGCCTCAATCATTGTTCCTAATAGAGACTGAATCTTATATATTCTATGGCTTAAAGTGATTTGATTCATTAATGAAGCATCTCTGAATAATTATTTATTAAATGAAAAAATTCCTCCAATGCGGCAGAAAAGCCTGCTCCATCGGCTAAATATGTTGGTGATACAACGCCAGCCAAATTAATATATCTATTACGAGAAATTAATTGTAACTGTTTAGTCACGGTAAATTGACATTCTTCCATTAATTTTTTTAATATTTTTTCGCTTAATTGATAAATCACATTACTTTCCTCTTCGCAAAGAGGACTCCACAACCATACATAATTATCATCAATACTTATATTGATATCTAATGAATTACTAAATTCTAATGTAATCGTGGAATGTCCATCAAAATCAGAAATTAAATTTTTATCACAACCACTATGTACCAGTGCATCACGAACTAATAAGGCAATATCAATATGCATACTCTCTCCATTTAGCTTTAAATCGTTCTTAATACATTTACGGAAACCGTTTCTGTTAATTCACCAAAAGAAATAACATCTACATTGTTAAATTTGTTTTCAACAAATTTTTTTAAAAATCTTCTAATATCAACTGAACATAAAATTACGAAATCATTATAAGATAAAGGCAGACTATCTAATGCTATTGAGATTTTATCTAATAAATATTCAGACTCTTTAGGTTCTAAATTCAAAAATGCACCGGCCGAGGTATTCCTAATATTACCTCGAATAACCTCTTCATTTTCATTTGATAATAAAATAACGTTTAAATTATTTCCTCGCGAAAATTTATGACAAATATATCTTCCCAATGCACTACGGATATGTTCAACAAGTAAAATAACATCTTTCTCTTTTGGTGCCCATTGTGCAATAGTTTCCATAATTAACTTCATATTTTTTATTGATATTTTTTCATTAATTAGCCGTTGTAATATCTCAGCTATTCTTTGAATAGTTGCATGTCTTACGACTTCTTTAATAAGATCTGGATATCTTTCTTCTAAATTATCAATTTCTTGCTTAGCTTCTTGTATACCAAAATATTCGTGTACATAACGAGTCAGTATATTGGCTATGTTAAAATAAATTTCATCTATATAATGACGGCATAAATAACCTATTTCTTTTATTTTTTCATAATCCGTTTCATTTATCCAAAAATCATTATTAATAGTAATCTTTTCGATCCCAAGATGTTCAATTTCATCTGTTTTATTAATAAGACGATATCCATCACATCTAACATAGAATTGATCTGCTTTTATTTCATTAATCAATAATAATATGGTATTTTCTTCTAAATCATCAGAATCACTTATTATTATATCAGGTAAATTTATTCCATATTCTAAATAAAAATTATTCTTTAATTTGACAGAAATATTTTCTTTCTTTAATTTTTCAAAGACGCTTTTATTAACAACCAAAATTAAAGGGATTGTTTCATTTGTTTTTTTATTGATTACCCCTTGATTATCTATTTCCAAATCCGTTATTTCATTCTTTGCAATTAATGTTGTATCTTCTTTCTTTGGTTTATTTTTTTTAAATTGAAGATAATAGATACTAGCCAATATTGCCGAAATCAATAAAAAAACAATAAAAGGAAAACCAGGTAAACTACCAATGCTCAGTGCAATAATTGCTGAAATAATCAAAATTAAGGGATTAGTCAATAATTGGTTAATTATCGTTCTGCCTAAGTTCTCATTATCACCATTAACTCTGGTAACCACAAAACCTGCCGCAATCGCTATTAATAAAGCAGGTATCTGTGCAACTAATCCATCACCTACCGTCAAAATCGTATATGTAGCCAAAGCATGCGAAAAATCCATATGATGCTGACTAATACCAACACTAATACCACCGATAAAATTTATGAAGATAATAATAATACTAGCAATTGCATCACCTTTGATAAATTTCATTGCACCATCAAAGGATCCATAAAGCTGACTTTCCCGTTCGACCACACTACGGCGACGTTTAGCTTCTTCCGCATCAATAATACTAGAGCGTAGATCAGCATCGATACTCATTTGTTTGCCTGGCATACCATCAAGAGAAAATCGAGCAGCAACTTCGGCAACACGTTCTGAACCCTTAGTAATAACCATAAACTGTACAATAGTCACTATGGCAAAAATGACAAACCCTACAACTAAATTATCAGCAATAACAAATTGTCCAAATACAGCGACAATCTCCCCTGCATCAGCTTCACTTAATATTAATCGGCTTGTACTGACGGTTAACGATAATCTAAATAACGTTGTTATCAATAAAATAGCAGGAAATGATGAAAAATTTAGTATTCTATTTACATAAAAGGAAGATAAAAATACTAGTGCAGATAAAATAATATTTAATGCGATTAAAAAATCAACTAAATAGGTAGGTAAAGGAATTACCAACATTGAAATGATGATAAAAACTAAAATTAATACAAACAGTTCTGAATGTCTTTTTATTTCATTTAGAAAATTATTCATATTTACTCAATTATTATAGTGATTTATACTATCTTATATGAAAAAAAGTATTTAATTTATCTATCAACTGATCTTTTATTATTTCTTTATCATTTTCATTAATGAAAATATATAGTGGTAATTTTTTCACTAAATTATATATTAATTGAGTTATTTTTCCTTTATCTTCATTGCTACTATCTACTTTTAATAATAAATCTAGTAAATCCCCTGTTGCATTAGGTTCCTCAAGTGCGCCAATAAAAAATAATGCTATATTCAACTCCTGAAAGAGAATTGCTTTACTTTTATAGTAGTTAATTAAAGATTCAACAAAGAATTCATCACATGATTTTATTGTCTTTATCTGATTTAATCTTGACAATAGATTACCAAATTCAATTCGACTACAACTGGGATCATTGGAATTAATATCAGTAATAGTTGCATTTTCGATGAACTGTAAAATTATTTTTCGATTTTGTGTTCCATAAGTTGAAATCCAGCTACCATAAATTTGTATCTCAGGCAAATCTGTTTCAATAAATTGTCTATAACTTTCACGCAATAAATAAGGTTTAACATCTATTTTAGAACTAAATATACGTGCTTTAAGTGCAGCATTAATTCCTGATTTTAATCGTTTTTTATTGGTGGTTTGTTCTACATAACTTAATACATCTATAATTTTTTTTCTATTTTTTTCATGCAGCCGATTACGCCTAATTAACGTCCGTAATACAATCACTAAATCACTATCATCAGTTATTAACTTTCTAAGCTGTCCTACTAATTGTTTTGTAATAAGATCGACCCTAGATAAAATATTTACTACTTTATCTATTTTTTGATCGATTTCATCATCTAAAACATTGTCAAATTCATTATAATTTTCTGTTTCAGTTTTTCTAATTAATTCTCTTCGCTGTCTAATTTGCGATAGTAATAGTACTTTCCCTTGTTCATTACCTAATTTTTTTCTTTTTTGATTATATTGATATCTTTCTTCGACTTCACTCTCGCTTTCAGCATCGAATGCTTCCTGCCGATCCACTTTTTCCTGCTCATTCACTTTTTCCATAATTAATTTTTGTCTATGGCGCTGCATATGCTGCACCATATTATAAGAATTATTTATGTTATTATTCATCAATGATTACTCATCAATGATTACTCAGAAAATTTGACATCCAATCTTCTAATTTGTTATCAAATTTATCTTCTTTGACTTTTTTAGCAATATTTTCCGCACTAGTACTTAAAGGATTAATAATCTCTCTAGGCTGTATAAGAAACACTCTAACTAAACTATCTTTTTTTTCAATATTATAACGAAATAGACTACCTAAATAAGGGATATCACCAAGTAATGGTATTTTTTCTTCTATATTTCTATGTTCGTCACGCGTATAACCACCAATTAACAGACTTTTATTTTGAGGAACTCTAGCTATAGTACTAATATTTGTTCGACCTATTTCTGGTAAATGATCGGTTATTTGCCCTCCGCGGCTACCATCTTCAACAGTAATCATCATTTCTATTTGATTATTAATAGTAAACCTAGGTAATACACTAATCGCGGTACCATAAGTAACATTTTTTAAATCTGTCGCTCTTTCACCAATCAATTTGGTATAAAAAGTTCGATTATTATCAAATATTGCTGGAATATTTTCTTGTGTTAGCACCATTGGTCTAGAAACAATATTTGCTTTATCATTCCTTGTTAATGCAAATATAGCTGCCATAAAACTGGCTCCATCAATAGTGCTTGTTCCTGCATTTAGTGATATACCTAATTTTTGCCCAATTTTAGCGCCACCACTCCATTTTATACCGAGCTGATCAAGTGCTTTTTTTTCTATATCAATAATCCATACCGATAGTTCTATATGCCTCTTGATTATATCTAACTGTTCTACAATTTTTCGTAGATAATTTACTTGCTCTTTATTACCTTTTATTAATAAGCTATTATTTCCAGGATTAGATATAATAGAAACTGTGCCTTTATTTAACGGTAAATCATCTATTAGATATGAATTATTGTTCTGATTAACTAATTCATCTTGATTTTTTTTTTGCGTATGATTTTTTAATTTTGAAATATTGTTACTTGATGCATCCATCAATTTATTTATTATTGATGCCATTCCTGGAATAATAATATCATTAAACCTATATTGATAATGACGATCTTCTACAAATGTATTATATAATGGCACAATTGCTATTTTTTCTCGGCCATCAAATCCTGTAGTAGTTTCATCCAAAAACTGTGTAGTATTAATTATTGTTTCAATATAGACTGGTGGTCCAGATATATAAAATAAACGATTGTTACTCCCAGAACGTAATGGGTAACGTTTATCATATAAACCTGAATCTTTTAAAAAATTTTTTAACTCTTGAATTGTTGTATTATGTAAAGTAATAACCGTATTACGCATTTCAATCGCATCACAAATATATATTACTTGGCCATTATCATACCACATCAAGTTAAGTTGCTGAGTAATATCTTTTAAAGTATCAAGGGGATATTTAAGATCAAAATCGCCTGTTATTTTCTTTTTTATTGCAAGCTGACTAACGACGATTGGTTTATTAATAACCGAAGATAGAGCATCAAAAACACCACTTATGGTTTCATTTTTAGCAATATAACCTGATTCAATACTTTGCTCTGATACAGCTTCAGAACTTGACAATAATATGAAATTTAAAAACATAAAAAAAATTAATATACTGCTATCTTTTTTTATCTGTAATCTCTTCATTGATGACACTAGCCCCTTTCTTTTGATAGTATCTTTTTAACCGGCTTGGACTTATCCCCAAAAAACTCTTCACTTCATCAGAAAAATGAGACAAATTGGAATAACCATATTTAAAAGCTATTTGTGTGATATTATGATTTTTATCATTCAAATCTAATAACGCATTAACCAACCGCCATTTTTTTAACTCAGTTTTAGGAGAATTACCTAATGCATTGCCTGCTAGTTTCCTAAAATAAGATACAGATAATCCATATTTTATACTCATTTTCTGTAATTTTTGGTTTCCTTCCAACATCGATTCTTCGAGCAGAAAACGGACTATACGATATTCTTCATTTTGGCGTAATAAAGAAGAAAACCTTTCTGCCTTTTTCTCTTTATTAATTTGTTGACTCAAAAACCAATATTCAAGATTTTTTTGTTTTTTATAAGTATCAAAATTAAAATTAATAAAAGCAGAAAGATAATTATTTTTAAAATTATGAATTTGATTATTTGCTTTATCAATAAAAGCCTGCATTTTAGCTAAATGTAAGATATTTTCTTTTTTTAACCTGATTTCACCTGATAAAACATCTATCTTTGAAGGTAAAATCATCATGATCCCACTCTCTCCAATATCAAAACAGCAAATTTCTTGATTTTTTTTTGAACTAATGCGAAGTTCTGTTTTAGTTACTGCAGTAATATAATAAAGAACTGGATTTTCTAATAAAATTTCGTCATATTTTAACCACATAGATTCACTCTGCCGCAAAACTTGCTCCTTAACATGAAACCAGCTTCTAGCAAAAAACACGTTCCCATTAAACCTTAAAATAAGACAAAGATCACAACCAAATTATGACGAAATCATGACTATTTACATTTAATGTTCAATGTTAAGCGCTGAAAACTATCCTTTATTGAATTTGAAGAACAAATACCCTCTTTAAATACAGGTAATATTCTGCCAATACTTTGCATATAATGCCCACTTTGCCGCTTATCGTGGTTAGGAATTTCGTACAGATAATCATTCCTTGCACCTGAATCAATAAGTTTTACATCACCATTAAAGCAATATCCTCTACCATAAATAGTTATAATCAAATTTTCCTGTTTAAATAATTTTCGTAAGGAATATATGCAACGAACAACAGATTCATCTTTTACTTCTCCACCTTGCCAAACATAAGCAACGATATCATCTTTCTTTATAATCTTTTTACTATTAGCTACTAAACAACTCAATGCCCTTAATTCTTTGGGTGGAATTGCAATAATCTCTCCATTTTTCATCAGCATTTCATTGCAATGTAATCGATAATCTAAAAATTGAAAAACTAAATCTCGATGTATCATAATAAGCATCCTCTCTACGACTCTATTTAATAGTCTAATTAATAGCCATCCTTGAAAATGGTATCCATAATAAAATTGCACTATACTATCTATTATTCTACAGATTTTTTATTATTTACATTAAATAAAATGATTGAAGGTTAAACAACTCTTACCACTAATATGAATAAATTTAAATTTTTTAATTCCATTACTTAACTCCGCTGATGAAACAAGCATCAGTATGATTTTTAAATAATAAAATATATAAGAAGTATAATAATATATTATAATAGTTCTCTATTACAAGAAAAGATTAAAGTCATATTAGCTCAATTATGCAATTTGTTTTTATCGATCCGTTTCCGCATTATTGATAGCCTAAAACTATCAAAAAACAAACATATTGATAACTAATTGATAACGCAAAATATTATTTAACACCTCATTTAATTATCAAAAAATAAACATAAATAATATTTATTTAATTTTAAATCAATATTTTATTCCTTGATTTAACTAAAACTAAACATTTTATTATCTAATAATAAATTTTTTTGCAGCTTTACAATAAAATATTCTTTTTTGATATTTAATTTGATAATAAATTTATTTTGTTCTAAATATTTTTATCAAATTATATCTATTGTTATAAATTTATTATTTACACTCAACATTAATCTAATGACTAATACAGTAATTTATTAAATATTTTTAATGATATTTCAATCTATTTATGTTTATTTTTTAGACAAAATGAATATAAGATGCTTTAATCCATTCCAATACAAAATTATAGCAATAATTTTATATCTGATATATGCCGCAGATTTTTGTTTGCGACTAATTAATTCAATATCTTTTAATATGCTAATTCTCGTTATCAATTATTTTTTCTTTAGTAAAAAACTAAACTAAATTTTAATAACTAATATTTCGAGCCCTATATATGGATCAGACACTCTTTACTATTTTCGACTATCTAACAAACAACTACTTTCCTACTAGTGAGACTTATAATTTAACTTTTGAAGATTTTTTTAATTTTCTTTAAGCACTTATTAATTATGATACTTATCTTTACCAATTATAATTGATAGATTTTAATACTAAAATAATGCTAAAACTTGACTATTTTATCTAATACAATAAATGGTAAATAATTTAATATTATCGACAAAAACTTTATACTGTAAAACTAAACTGACATTATGATTCTATATCATATAAATATTAATCTAACAATATTTTATTTTTGTTAAAAATATTTAATTATTTTTTATATAAAAATTAATAGCAAAATTTAATAAAACAAAAGAAAAGAAAAAATTATTTTTAAAAACATAAATAATTAACATAAATATTACTAAACTTTATTTATCTTTAAACTATAATATTTCTTATTTTCAACTATATTATTATAAACATTACATCTTCAGTCACTTAATGTCACAAAATAGCAAAAAAATAATAATTATAAACCATTTGTTTTTGATCAAATGCAAGCATTATATTTAGTATATTGTTATATACTGTAAATAAATATATCAAGTAGTTCCTTTCATTTGTCACGAATTTATTGTTATTCTATCCATTTATACAACTATACTTATTGTCATATAATGAATTAACACTGATTAGAAAAAATATAAGGATTATAATGGCAAAATTTTCCACTATTTTAATTCATGGAGGAAGCAGCTTGATAAAACAAATAATGCTATTTTCCCCGCTATCACCACAGTAAGTAGTTTTATTCAACAAAATGTTGATATAAATGGTGAATATAGCTATTCACGAATTAAAAATCCAACGCGTTATGCATACGAAACATTACTTTCCGATATTGAAAAGGGTATTTATGCCACCGCAACCGCTTCTGGTGTCGCGGCAACATTACTAGTATTAAATTTACTACCAAAAAACTCGCATATTATTGCCATGCGAGGGGTTTATGGTGGCACTTACCGTATATTCGAACAACTAATAAAAGAAACAAGTGGTCATAAAGTCGATTATATTGATCTCAATAATCTCCAACTAGTTAAAAACCATTTACGCAATAATACCCGTATGATTTGGATAGAAAGCCCAACTAATCCGCTATTAGAACTTGTTGATATCGGTAAAATTTGTCAGTTGGCAAAAGAAAATAGCATCTTAACTTGTGTCGATAATACCTTTGCCACCGCCTGGAATCAAAAACCCCTTGTATTAGGCGCTGATATCGTCATGTTGTCTACCAGTAAATACATAGGCGGACACTCAGACTTAATCGGTGGTGCTGTCATCACTAATCAATCCACCATCGCCAATAAAATTGATGTTCTTAAAACAACCATCGGTGCTATTGCTTCTCCTTTCGATGCTTATCTAGCATTAAGGGGATTAAAAACTTTAGATCTTCGCATGACAAGACAATGCGCTAATGCACTGGCAATAGCCGAATTTTTAAATAATCATCGTAATATCAAAAATATATACTATCCAGGGCTGCCAGATAATCCGCAGTATCCTATTTGTCAGACACAAATGAAAACTGGTGGCGCTGTTGTTACAATTAACATTAATGGTAATCGAGAAAATGTAAAAAATATTATCGATAAATTGCAATATTTTGTTTTGGCCGAATCATTAGGTGGGGTAGAAAGCATGGTAAATCATTCAGCAACTATGTCCCACTCCGCTATGACGGAAGAAGAAAGAGTCAAAATGGGCATTTACGATACAACCTTACGTTTATCTGTAGGGATAGAAGATATTGATGATCTACTTAACGATTTAGAGCAAGCACTTAATTTTTAATACACAGCTAGAGACAAGGTATCGCAATGAATGACTACGGGATCTGGACAGTAATTACGCCACTTATCACTATTATACTCGCGATAATGACACGCCAAGTTATCTTATCGTTACTGATAGGTATTTTAGTTGGTTATACCGTGATTAACGATCACAATATTTTGTTAGGCATTCAAGCGACACTGACCGGAATCATTGCTACTTTTGCCTCCCCCGGTAATACACAAACGATTATTTTTATTTTATTGATTGGCGGAATTATGCGGTTAATTAGCGTGACCGGTGGGGTGAGAAGTTTAGTGCACTTGCTAACCAATAAAACGCGTTTAATAAAAAATAAAAAAGCAATCCAACTACTAGCCATGTTTATTTCAATAATCATTTTTATTGAAAGTTCGATTAATCAATTAGTCGCTGGCGCTTCTACTAAAAATATTGCCCGCTATTATGGGGTTTCCGCAGAGAAAATGGCCTATATTATTCAAACGTCAGGTGTCTCTGTATGTTCTTCTGTTATGATCAATGGTTGGGGAGCTGCTATGATGGGGGTTATTGGCGTACAAATCTCTAAAGGTTTTATTTCAGGCGAACCATTTGAAATCCTGGCTACCGCTATGCCATATAATATTATGGCTTGGTTATCATTAGCCTCAGTACTATTTTATATCCTTACCGATTACTCCTGGGGTCCGATGAAAATAGCTGAACAAAAAGCTATTGCCAATCAACATGGAACGCATCAGCCATCTGCCATTTCTGATGAAGACGTCATTGATCATCCAGCAACTAACACTGTATTGAACTTTTTTATTCCTATTCTGGCAACGGTTTTAATGGTACCTATCGCTCTTTATATTACCGGTCATGGCGAGTTTACTAAAGGCAGTGGTTCGACCTCTGTTTACTGGGCAGTGATGTTTGGTACTTTAGTCTCCTTTATCTGGTTTTTAGCCCGCCGCATTTTAACGATCGAAAGTTTCTTTAAGGAAGTTTATATCGGCTACGCTAGTATGATCAAAATTAGCTCAATCATGATTTTAGCTTTTTTAATGGGCAATGTTTCTGCCGATCTAAATACTGGTGCTTACATTGCACAAATTTCCAGTGGCTTATTGCCGGCAGGGTTTTCGGTAGCTTTTATTTTTTTAATCAGTGCCATTATGTCATTAGCAACCGGCACTTCATGGGGAACTTTTGCTATCATGATCCCTATTGGGGTGCAATTAGCGCTTTCCGTCAACATGCCTACCGAATTAATGATCGGCGCAGCGATTACCGGTTCGATTTTTGGTGATATGACTTCACCAATCTCTAGCGACGCCATTGTTGCTTCAATGGCAACCGATTGTGATCATATTGAACACATCAGAACGCAAATGCCTTATGCCATTGTTACCGCAATAATCGTATTAATTATTTATCTTTATTTAGGATTCAGCCAATAAAATAAAATGGCATGTGTAGAAAAAAAGCGCTCTCAATAAAGATGTAAGATGAATTAATAACATTTATAATACGCAGCAAATATTAAAATAATACGATTAATTATAATTTCTGTAGCAGTAGCAAGGAGAATGTGTGCAACATCAGCAAACTATTCGTCGGTTAAGGCGATTACGTCAAACAGAAACAGTTCGCACTTTATTTAAAGAAACCACTTTAACGCTAAATGATCTTATTTTGCCGATTTTTGTTGAAGAAGAAATTAACGATTATCAGCCGATTGCAAGTATGCCTGGGATTTTTCGTATCCCAGAACACAAGTTACCCTATGAAATCGAACGGATTGCTAAAGCTGGGCTCAAGTCAGTAATGTTATTTGGTATTTCCCATCATCTTGACGAAATAGGTAGCGATACCTGGCAAGAAAAAGGTTTAGTTGCTCGTATGTCAAAGGCCTGTAAGAATACTGTACCCGATATGCTAGTTATGTCAGATACCTGTTTCTGTGAATATACCTCTCACGGCCATTGCGGAGTTCTAGGTAGAAATGGCGTGGATAATGATGCAACATTACTAAATCTCGGCAGACAAGCAGTCACTGCGGCCAATGCTGGTGCTGATTTTATTGCACCTTCTGCCGCGATGGACGGGCAAGTCATCGCCATTCGTGATGCATTGGATAAAGCAGGTTTTACTGACACCGGTATTATGTCCTATTCAACCAAATTTGCTTCCACCCTTTATGGCCCTTTTCGTGAAGCTGCAGGCTCTTGCTTAATTGGGGATCGTAAAAGTTACCAAATGGATCCCATGAACCGTCATGAAGCGATTAGAGAATCATTGATAGACGAACAAGAAGGCGCTGATGTTTTAATGATAAAACCGGCTGGCGCTTATCTGGATATTATTCGCGATATTCGTGAACGAACTGAATTACCACTAGCGGCTTATCAAGTCAGTGGCGAATTTGCTCAAATTAAATTTGCAGCTAAAGCGGGCGCGATTAATGAAATCGATGTTGCGCTAGAAACATTAGGTGGCATCAAGCGTGCCGGCGCTAATCTGATTTTGAGCTATTTTGCGTTAGAGTTAGCAGAAAAAAAACACCTTTAAGCAATCTAGGTTGGCAAAAAAAGTTAGACGCTAGCGATTCTGGATCAATTGGTAAACCAACATACCAAAATAAGTTACGAGTAGTGTACTTACCACATGAATTAAGATTTCCAAAAATCCGTGATAGTAGCGCTGTTGCTGAAAGGAGAGCATAACCTCCAATGAAAAGGTAGAAAAAGTTGACAACCCGCCACAAAAACCAGTCATTACCATCAATCGCCATTCAGGAGATAGCGTATAATGGTTAGCAAAATAAGCAAAAGCAATACCTAATATGAAACTAGCAATCACATTTGAGAGATAAGTCCCTAATGGTAAAAGTGCAATTAATGGATTTAATTTCGTTGACAAAAGCCAGCGTGAGATACCACCAAGGGCAGAGCCTATTGAGATCGCCAAAAAGATTTTAATCATAAATTATTTTCATCCAACAGAAAACTTCATCATCAATATTTTGTGCTATTTTTGCTACAGCAGCAACCGCATTGATATAAGAAATAATTAATATTAAATAATACAATAATAATTTGTAATCATACCCAAGCTGGAAATTATGCCTACCCTACTGCCAAAGTTCACCTCTTTGGTCACATTAATCATGATAAGTTAGAGTGACTTAATGCGTTTACCTTAATATTGTTTTTATTTGCCACCATGACTTTTCCCTACCCACTTAGTAACCGTGGTCAATTAGCGCTTAAGCATAAAACCGAATGATTGAAAATGGAGTCATTAACTTAAGCGTTAACATACCATTTCTGCTGAATTAATGGGTATCGATGGAGGATGGCAGTATAGTGATAAACTGAGGAGTTTTTTAGTTAATAGTGAGGCAATCATAAATTCTGTACCCGTCACTACACTAGATATTAAGGCTGCGGCTAACTTAACTAATGGAAGATCGGTGATGCTTAATGATAGTAAAAGAGAAAAGAGACTTGGTTGTTTTCCCATTATGACGGCTAGATGCTTTCGTTTGAACGCCAAAATTGTACTAAATCAATTTCCTATTAAGTTGTATTAAAAATATATTTTCAACCCGTTAGGCTAAAGTATAGCATAAACATGCATATAAAATACAATTTTAATGGAGTTATCATGTTTTGTGTACAATGTGAGCAAACGATATGTAACCCAGCCGGCAATGGTTGTACATATACCCGCGGAGTGTGTGGTAAAACAGCTGAAACATCAGATTTACAAGATCTACTGATCGCTGCACTACAGGGACTATCGGCATGGACAATTAAAGCTTACCAATACGGTATTATTGATCATCAAGTTAACCTCTTCTCACCACGTACCCTTTTCGCTACATTAACTAATGTCAATTTTGACTCTTCGCGGATCATCGCCTATGCACGTGAGGCAATAACCAAACGCGAGGCACTGAAAAGCCAATCTTTAGCGAAAGATCCAACGATTATGTTAAATCACCCAATGGCAGAGCTACAGTTATCCAGTAATGATCTCAGCAAGTTACAGCATCAGGCAGCAGAATTTGCCCTAAATAAAGATAAAGCGGTGATCGGTGAAAACATTCTTGGCTTACGTTTGCTTTGTCTGTACGGTTTGAAAGGTGCCGCAGCTTATATGGAGCATACCAGCGTTCTCGGTCAATACAATAACGATATCTATCATCAGTATCATAAAATTATGGCATGGTTAGGTAGTCAACCCTCTGATATGGATGCTTTATTGCAATCCGCAATGGAAATAGGTCAGATGAATTTTAATGTAATGGGTATTTTAGATGCTAGTGAAACTGGTGCTTATGGCCACCCATTGCCCACTCAAGTTAACGTAAAACCCGTTGCGGGTAAATGTATTCTTGTTTCTGGCCATGATCTGAAAGATCTACACAACTTATTGCAACAGACTGAAGGCACAGGTATTAATATTTTCACCCATGGTGAAATGTTACCGGCACACGGCTACCCAGAAATACGTAAGTTCAAACATTTAGTCGGTAACTATGGTAGCGGCTGGCAGAATCAACAAATTGAATTTGCTCAGTTCCCCGGCCCAATTATCATGACGTCAAATTGTATTATCGATCCTTTTGTTGGTAACTATGCCGATCGTATTTGGACCCGTAGTATTGTTGGCTGGACAGGGGTAAACCATTTGGAAGGTAACGATTTTAGCCTGGTGATTGCTAAAGCGCAGCAGATGGCAGGGTTCCCATATAATGAAATTGAACATTTGATTACTGTTGGTTTTGGTCGCCGCACCCTGCTGGATGCAACAGATACACTTATTGATCTCATCAACAGTAAAAAATTGCGCCATATCTTTCTAGTAGGTGGTTGTGATGGGGCACGCAATGAACGTAGCTATTTCACCAATTTTGCCACTCATATCCCAAATGATTGTCTAATTTTAACTTTAGCTTGTGGTAAATATCGTTTTAATAAATTGGATTTTGGTAAAATAGCAGACTTACCACGCTTAATAGATGTAGGTCAATGTAATGATGCTTATTCCGCAATTGTCCTAGCCACTAAGCTGGCGGAAAAATTAGCCTGTAGCGTGAATGAACTGCCGCTATCACTAGTTTTTTCCTGGTTTGAACAAAAAGCGATTGCTATTCTACTCACCTTGCTATCACTTGGTATAACGAATATCGTCCTTGGCCCAACGACACCCGCTTTTTTGACGCCAGATTTGCTCGCTCTCTTGCAGGAAAAATTTGGTTTAAGAAAAATCACTAATGTGGAACAGGATATGCAGCAATTACTGTGTGCTTAAGAATAAAAGATCTCAATAGCAATATTAACATGTGGTTGATAGATGCTCCAGCCCATAACTTAAGAAATGTCAGATGTGGCTGGGAGCTACTACTTTTATTGGCACTGTTGCAAGATTAGGTCGCAGATAATCTTCCTTACGATTTAATCAATGGTACTGAGCATATTTGTTTTAGAGATCGATACTTTACTGGCAACATCATTCTTTGAGCGGTACGCTGGAACTGTCAATATAGCATCCTCTATCACGAATTGTCGAAGTTGCAGGCGCTGCGTAAAACTTTTACAGAACGAATTTACTATGACCATTCCTTAAATAAAGTAGGTCTGATGAACAGCATTTTTAAATATGTAATCCTCTGTTATTGCACAGAAGCTTTGCTATATTCATGTTTGCAACAGTGCCCTTTTTATTAATAATCCTATTTTATTCAAATAACTATTATTATGTATAATATTCTATTCTTTCTGTTTGATTTTTATTACCCTCCTCTATTTAAATATAAATTTTCTAAAAAAATCAATTAAAGTTATCAATATTAAATTTAAGCTATTAATATATTTAGTTCACTAAATTAATTCAATAAAGCATGTATTTAATGACCTCGTCAAAGCAGATAAATGATGATAAGGTGGAAACGGATATAACAAAAAACATTTAATTAAAACAATGCAAAAATAGCAATACTTTAAAATAAATAATCAAATTAGGTAAAAACTCTATCTATTAATTTTTCTCTATTAATAATCTATTCAAGCTTTTTACAACAGAATATCAGCAAACTATTAATAAGTTACTACACAACATAAATATAAAATTAATACACCAAAACTTTTTTTGAGGATAAAACCAATGAAATTAATATATAAACTAATACCTTTGCTTATGGTAAACATAGCATGGGCTAATGATATAATACCCGACCATATTGGAGACAATTATGTCCATTTCGCTGGTGCAGCGACGATAAAATCAAATATGCCTATCGGTACCAGAATTATCGGTCCTCTTGAAGGACAGATGAGCACTAAAGTTCATGGCAGCTGCCCAAGAAACAATATTCGTATATTAGTAAGAACAAGTGATTATAATAGCTATGTCGATACTTATAATGGTAACAAAGTTTATGCTACTGGAACGCCAGGAATTGGTTATGCAATAAACGATTATCAACTAAATACAGCTGATCGCGATCGTTGGTTTATGTGGGGAATGGTCAGAAATAACACTGAATTTGTAGCTGGCCAAATGGGTGCCTATGCAGGAGTTAGTTTTTATAAAACCGGTGATATTCAACCGGATGCCACCATTACAAATATTAATCTGGCAAAATTTTACTTACGCTGTCTTAATAGCGGGCCAAGCCGTCTGATGACTACCTTAAAATTTGTTGGCCGATTAACAATGAAAGTCGAGCAAGATAATAATAGTGGTTCGAACAATGGCGGACAAGGCGGTAATAGCAACAATGGTGGCACGAACAATGGCGGACAAAGAGATAATAATCCAAATAACAATAACAACAACAATAGTAATACCAATAACAGCAACATTTGGCCGACTCATTAATAAATAAAATAATGATAAAAACTATTTAATAAAAAATAATACATAAATAATCAATAAACTTTATACGTATAAAAAATACTATTTTTATAAAATAATTTTTAGTGGAGTTTTCACTATAACTCCACTGCTATTACAGATTACTTTATATATTTTTCTCGAATCAAAGCACTGGCTACTGTTATTATTACTGTACTCTTTTTCTTTATTATTCAAGCCCAAAATAATTGGCTATCTTGTTAGTCAAAATAAAATGTCATTTAATAAGACTTCTTTATTAGTGTAAATCTGGCAACATATTTTCAACAATCACTTAAGGGCAATAATATTTTTGTTGCAATTATCTGTATTTCGTTTAATGTTCAAAAATTATCAGTCACCCGAAAATCTGATAATGAAAATAATACACAACACCTGACGTTTGAAAAACAAAATTGATGAGCATAAATTATATGTTTAATTCTTCACCAAGTAAAAAAAATAACTTGGTAGCCTTTATCTGGTTACTTGTCTTTTTTCTCTATTTTTCTACAGTTATTCAGATCATTGTAGTAACAACCGGTCAAAGTAATACTATTGGGCTAAGAGATTCTCTTTTATACAGTACTGTTTGGCTTATTCCAGCCCTGTTTTTTTCTCGCCATATTAAATTGGTTACCGCTATTATAGGCATTATTCTCTGGCTATCCTCTGCGATCGCCTTGGCCTATTATATTGTTTATGGCCAACAATTTTCACAAAGTGTCATGTTTATCATGTTTGAAACAAACACACATGAAGCTAGTGAATTCTTAACACAATATTTAAGTATTAAAGTTATCGCAACCCTATTGGTTTATACGCTAATCGCTATTTTTTTATGGACACGCATAAAACCTGTTCATATATCCGTTTCTGCTAAACTTTTATTGTCAACGATTATTATTGGTATTCTTTTTGGCGCCCCTTTTTACAAAAAAGTTATTAAATCAAACGGTGATCTCGATGATCTAATGCCATATCTAAATGCAAGGATGGCTTATGCTGCTCCTTGGCAATTTATTAGTGGTTATTTTCTCTATCAGAATCAGCTTA
The DNA here is from genome assembly GCF_029873475.1 of Arsenophonus sp. aPb. Taxonomy (NCBI): domain Bacteria; kingdom Pseudomonadati; phylum Pseudomonadota; class Gammaproteobacteria; order Enterobacterales; family Morganellaceae; genus Arsenophonus; species Arsenophonus sp. aPb. The sequence continues at coordinate 788,960 of NZ_CP123499.1, read as the reverse complement.
CGAATATGGAGGCTATTTTAACCAACAATGCTAAAATTCCTCCATTAAAAAATTTGATTGATAACAATGGTTCTACGCCAAGAACATTAGTGTTGATCATTGGTGAGTCAACCAGCCGAGGCCGCATGAGTTTATATGGCTATGGCCGTAAAACAACACCACAACTAGACGCGTTAGCAGAACAATACCCTAATAATTTAAAAGTATTCACCGACGTGGTTACTTCACGCCCTTACACTATCGAAGTGTTACAACAAGCATTAACTTTCGCCGATCAATTACAACCCGAACTTTATAAAACGCATCCCTCGTTAATGAATATGATGAAGCAAGCGGGTTATAAAACTTTCTGGATCACCAATCAACAGACTATAACTCAGCGTAATACGATGTTAACTGCGTTTTCACGCCAGACCGATAAACAATATTATCTGAACAACGATATGGCGCAAAGTTCACGGCAATATGACACAGCGGTGCTAACTCCATTCCAAGAGGTATTAAAAGATCCCGCAGAGAAAAAATTTATTGTTGTCCATTTACTTGGCACTCATATGAAATATGCCTATCGCTATCCTAAAAATGAGGGGATATTTGATAATAAAACAGATACTATGCCGCCTAATCTTAGCAAAAGTAAACAAGCCGATTATAACGACTATGATAGTGCACAACACTTCAACGATAAGGTAGTGGCAACGCTAATTAAAGATTTTGCTGCATCTAACGAAAACGGTTTTTTAGTCTATTTTTCTGATCATGGAGAAGAAGTTTTTGACACACCGCCACATGATATATTAGGTCGTAATGAAGCAGCTCCAACGCGCCCTATGTATGAGATCCCTTTTATTATCTGGCAATCACCGCAATGGATTAATACTCACCACCACCATTTAGATAACATGGTAAATAGGCCCTATAGTATTATGCATTTGATTCACACTTGGTCAGATTTAGCCGGACTTAAGTATGATGGATTTGATGCCAGCAAAAGCGTCATTAATAAAGATTTTCAGCCTACTCTCCGTTACATTGGCAATCCTTATAATAAACAACAACCACTAAAAACTTATGATCAACTAAAAAAATAGTCCTTTCATTTATTCCCCTGGTTAATTCTCAGGGGATTAAAGCACTAATCTTAAGATTTAAAAACAAAAATCATCTCCCATAAACAAATTTAAACTGTCTAATTTTCAAACAATATTATAGTGGCGTACTTTTATTTAAGATATCAATTAATTAATAACTAAAATGCTAAATTATTAGTTAATAATGGCAAAAATAGCCGAATATCTACTATTACTAGAACATTTTATTAATTAAATAAACTAATAATATCAGCTCGTTAAGTCACAAAATTTAAAATTATTCATTAAATTATATGGTTTGTTCACTTTAATGCTGTTATGGTTATCATTCTACACAGTAGGATTGCATACCAAATGAAATACTAATGTATTTAGTGCTCAATGGTATGAATTATTTTTGGACATGTAATTTAACACTTAATTAAATAACAAATAATCAATATAAACATTCACTTAACTTGATACTGACCATGTATCTATACCAGGATATTGTATCAATTTCGATAAAAATAAATCGATATTATTTCTCATTTTAAATACATTTATTTAACAAAATAAAGGATGGCTTAGATAATTACACTGAAATACTAATTCAGGGCTTGTTAAATAATATGAGATCTAATACCAGCCTGACAAAACGGAATCATTATGAAATCGAAAAGTTTAACTACTTGGATTATTATAGGCCTGATCACCGGGATAATAGTTGGATTTGCATTAAATTCACTTACCAGTACAGAAGTAACAACGAGCTACGCTAAAAATATTTCAATCATTACAGATATTTTTTTGCGTTTGATAAAAATGATCATTGCACCCTTGATTATTTCAACACTGATCGTCGGGATCGCCAAAATGGGTGATGCCAAAACGTTGGGGCGTGTTTTCTCAAAAACGTTGTTACTGTTCATGGTTGCCTCTTTCATTTCAATTACCGTTGGTCTGGTTATTGTTAATATTCTCTCACCAGGGGTAGGTATTAATTTCGTGGCAAATACTAGTTCAGCGGTGACAAATATCGAACCCACGAGCTTTTCTTTCCACAATTTTATTGCCCATGCTATACCTACCAGCATCATTGATGCAATGTCGCGTAATGAGATTTTACAGATTGTAATTTTCTCAATTTTTATGGGATGTAGCTTATCTGCTATAGGTAAAAAAGGTGAACCAATTATTAAAATTCTAGATTCACTGGTTTACGTAATGTTAAAACTAACAAGCTACGTTATGCTTTTTGCCCCCATTACCGTTTTTGCCGCTATCTCAGCCATGATTGCTGAACGCGGATTAGGTGTACTGATCAGTACTAGCATTTTTATGGGAGAATTTTACTTTACTTTAGCGTTACTCTGGTTGATCTTAATTGGGGTATCAGTGTTAATCGTTGGCCCATGTATTTTACGCTTAGTCAAAAACATCATGCAACCCGCCTTACTCGCTTTTACTACTTCAAGCTCTGAAGCCGCTTTCCCTGGCACTTTAGAAAAACTGGAAGAGTTTGGTATTTCTAATAAGATTGCTAGCTTTGTTTTACCCATTGGTTATTCATTTAACCTTGTTGGTTCAATGGCTTATTGCTCATTTGCAGTTATCTTTATCGGTCAAGCATGTAATATTCATTTAAGTATGGGTGAACAAATCACAATGTTGTTGATTTTAATGCTGACATCTAAAGGTATGGCCGGTATACCACGAGCATCGTTGGTCGTTATTGCAGCGACACTAACCCAATTTAATATTCCAGAAGCTGGCTTAATTTTATTAATGGGTATTGATCCTTTCTTAGATATGGGACGTTCAGCAACCAATGTCATGAGTAATGCCATGGGAGCAGCGCTTGTTGGTCGTTGGGAAGGTGAACACTATGGTGACGGTTGCCGAGGCACACCAAAAGAAAAATCTGACAATTTTTTTACGGATAAAATCAGTATGAAATCTTAATAGCAGATAATATTCCAACTAAATAGAACCAAGGTGCGCCGATCGGCGCGCCTTATTGATTTAAGATACAATCCAATTTATTGATTTTAAATATTAAATGATCCCACTCGAGAAAGGGTTATCCATTATCATTTTTAGCACAATTACTTATGCTAATTTTTTTTCATTCCTTTAATTCTCATCTATGCTTAATGAATAATGGACATAAGCTACAGAGTTATACCCATCAAGTTGTTATATTGTTAAAATCTCATACCCTGTCTTATGTCTTTATCCAATAGATGTATCTATAATGTTAAAGTTTTTTATTGATTATAGACTTATTTATGATCTTCCATGAATATAGAGAAAGGAACCTATTAATGAACAAAAAAATTCTAAGTATGCTCATCTTGGCGGGTATAATAACTGTTGTTACTGGTTGTGATGAATCGCCTAAAGTTGACGATGCCATCCAACAAACCAAGGAGAGCGCTGAACAAATAAAACAGGCTGGTACAGAAAAAGCGAAACAAGTGGTTGATGATGCAAAAGAAGCTGCGACCGATATAAAAAATAAAGCTGCTGAAGAAGCTGATAAACTATCGACAAAAGCGGATCAATTAAAAGAAACAACTCAACAAAAAACATCAGAGTTACAACAAAATATTTCAGATAAAGCGACTGAAGTCACAAATCAAGCAAAAGAGAAAGCAACTCAAGTTAAAGAAGGGTTTAATTCTGAAGTACAGACATTATCTGATAAAGCAGCAGCAGCGAAAGAGGATATAACAAATAAAGCAGCAGCGGCTAAAGAGGATATAACAAATAAAGCAAACGCACTAAGCGAAAGCGCGAAAGAAAAAGCAGCTAGCATGCAACAAAATACCCAACCACCAAAACAATAAAATTTAATTAGTTTGATGCAATAAAAGAAATATTGTTAAAAATTAATTGTAACCAGAACCATTAAAAATAAAAATAATATTGTTTTTACACTTCCTTCTAACCTGATAAGGCCAGTACATCTGGCCTCTTTTTTTAACCTAGTTAGATTGATCACCTGAAATTTATCATAATTTGAAATTAATACCGTGACATGATTATTAAAATAGGTTCTAGATTTGTTACATCAAAAATAATTTACAAAATAGTCTATTCGACAATATCTTTACCAAGAGCCAAAGTTGGGATTAGACGCGACATAAATAGCATTATATTTATAATATTCTCATCAATAATGATAAATTATTAGATAAATATTGAATTAACAGAGAAATAAAAATTCAGATTTATACTTTTTAAAACAAAGAGTTATTAGAAAATTTATTTTACTTTTTTTATATAAGTAATAACAAAGCAAATAAAAATCTATTCGATTTTACTAACTTAATGCCTCTTAAGCAGAAATAAATTAATCTCATGAGCAAAATAGATGCATTCAATATCACCGATTTACAAACATAAAATTCATACTAATCATTTAATCTTGTTAATAATAGTAATATTATTAATTTAAAAATCTTTTTTAACTTGCCAGATTATAGACAGCTAATATAACTACCATAAAATAATATCGGTATCTGGATTAAAAGAACCAAAAATGTCTAGCATAAAATCCCCTTCCGAATAACTATCCCCTCTGATAAGAATACGATGTCCATTATCAGAATAATGCTTTACCTCAACTTTTCCAATCTTATGACTGAACTGTTCAACAACATAGTCTTTATTTGTATTTTGTGCCTTATTGCTAATTTTCATAGCAGAGAGATCTATTTTATCAATTCCAGCCTGAAATCCTATAATCATGTCACAAGCTGAAGGTGTTGATTCTTTAGCAGAAAAATAAATAAAGCGATCTTCTTCAATAATTTCATGATAGGCAACAGCGGTTTTCCAATCGGTTATTTGCTGCCTAGTTGCTTGTTGTTGAGTGGCTGATTGGTCAGCTTCTAATTCTATTATTCCATCGGCAGTGGCTGAATCAAATGCAGTTATCTCCTGTTCAATAGATTGCCACTGTTCTGGACTTAAAGTATCAAAATCAAACTTCTCTGCGCCAATACTTTGCATGGCCTGAGTAAACCGAATCGATTGCGGATTTACGCCATCACCCCAAAGTCTATCTGCACCAAGTCCCCCATAAATAGTATCATTGCCCGCTCCGCCTTTAATATTATTAGCTGCATCATTACCGACAATAGTATCATTGCCATAACCGCCGATAACATTTTCAATAACGGTTCCCTTAGCGATTGAAACATTAGCCTTTAAACCACCAACATCAGAAAATGCACCCTCGTTCAAATTTATTCGTTGCCTTTGAAAATAGCCGGAAAGATCTAAAGTATCATTACCTCCCGCATCCCATATGCAGCATATCAGCTCAATACGGGCATCATCGGTTAAATAGTAATCTTTGCCCGTATTAGAATTAAAACCATAAGTTGTATCTCCAGTGCGAGTATTCATATTCGGCCCATACAACCGTTGTATAGCACTGATATCATCTAGCAATGGAGCCGCTGCATAAAACCCTTGAAAATAGGCACCGGTAACATCTTCACGCCAATAACTCATTACACTAAATTGGCGAGAATCTTCCTTATAACGCGCATCAAACAAATAATCTAATCTAACACCCTCCTGTGCATTATATTCACCAGGATGAGATAAACCTAATGCATGACCAATCTCATGAACATAAGTATGCCGGCCATAATTGCCATTCGTTGGATATAAATTTTCTGAATGATTCTGAACATTAAACCAGCATTCACCAGACAGAGCGCCAGAATTGGGTAAATAAGCAAAAGCTTGACCTTTCGGTCTGTTAAAATTACCAAAATCAAGATCTGCTCGGCCATTAAGTGATGATTTAAGGTTAAAAGTGATATTAGCGACATCAGCCCAAGAATCTAATGCCAGCAATATATGCTGCTGTTGTTGTTCACTAAGGCCAACCATCTGATTGGAACCAGGCGAATTCGCTTGCGACCAATCATAAAAAGTATAAGTTATGTCAGCAGGTCGACCAAGAATATTTTTACCATTCCAGGTTGAATTTGCTCGAGATATTTGTTCTGCGGCTTTAGTAATATCATAAGAAGGTTTATTGTTAACCCCATAACTATAACCTCCTCTGGCATAATCATTCATTAGCTCGACAATTTGCTTTGATGCTTGTGAACGAGGTATAAATGATGCTTCGTGTGGCGTTACTACTGGCTGCGATGAAGTCGGTGTTCTATCTATTATTAACGTATAGTCTAAATCGACATTTGAACCCGGTATCTTAATTTTTACATGTGAAGTTGGCGTTGTCATTGCAGGCTGCGTAGTTGGCGACGTCGTTACAGGCTGCGTAGTTGGTGACATCGTTGAGGTCACAGCTGGCTGCGATGATGTCGGTGTCGTATGTATTACCTCATAATTTAAATCTACGCCAGGCCTCTTAATCGTTACATGGGAAGTTGGTAACGTCGTTGTGCTATGCGAAGTCAGCGATGTGGTTGTGTTATGCGAAGTCGGCAATGTTGTTGTAGTCTCTGTAGCGGGTAATGGGGTTGACCTATCAGAAAAATTAACGGTAGAGACTTGGTCTGAAGTAGGTAATGTATGCCGAGTAACCGATTGATTGGAATTATTGTAATTTATCCTAATATGCGTATAACTTCCCCCCATACCCCCTCCTATTTTATATGTTAATTTCTTTAACAAACTATAAGAGTTTATAACATTACTTTATTTTTACAAATTCACCACCACATTCATGCTTATTTTTAAATATCACTCAATTCGCCAAAAATAGAAAAATTAAGTAATTTTCATATTAGGGGTTAAAATATTTTTAATAGCGTCAAAATTGTTTTCAGCATTCAATTATCAAACTATTAAGTTATTGAAAAAATACCAACAAAATAAAATTAGCAAGAATAGCTATTGAAAAGCCACCTCTACTTATCGAATATAAAAAACTCAGACTATTATTTGATATAACGAAATAAATAAAGTCTGAGTTATCATTTTAATTAGTCCTGTTACCAGCACATTTAACTATGTATACAATCAGTAAATTATCCTTGTTTTTACTAATGTTCCTCTTTTGACAGTAGTTGATTTAATAAATCAAACGAAGAATGACTTAATGAAAGAATTTCTATTATTAACTCAATAAAATTTTGTTGAGTCATCTCTTGGGAAGTAAATGACCTTATTAAAGATTTTAGCTCCATAAGTGCTTGAGGATATATTCTTCCATCATGAGAAATATATTCTGGATGTAATTCTAAAAAATCCTCTTCATTGATTTTCTTTAATATCAATCTCGCCGAGTCATAGATCAATTGTATTAACAAATATTCAGGTTTAGGTAAATTTAGTTGCCTTTCTGCTTTGATAGAAATGATTTTTTGGTTTTGATATAATCCTGCTAAATCATTGTAAAATTTATTATTTTTTATATGCTGTTCATCAGTTAAAACTAACTTATTCGGTTCATATATTTTAGGTTTTGTCATCCATTCTTGTTTAGGATCCTCAAACGTTTTGATCATTGAAAAAGGATAAGCGATTACTTTTTTGTCGAATATATTAGCTAATTTTTGTCCTAAAGACTGGCTACCAAAGGCACTAAAACAAGATTGTAACTCTATCGTATCTATTTTTTGTAAATCAATCGGGTTCGTTTCCTGCATTGATAATCCTTTAATAACATTGGCCAGCTCTAATGCATCTATATCATTAACGATCGATGGTGCACCTTGCGCCTTAATAAGTAATTTATTGCCATCTACCGTAAACACAGAACCTTTACCTAATAAAGCGCTTTGCCGCATCGATTTTAGATTGATTTGTCCAACAGTTACCTGCTGATCATCAGATTTGTTATTAAAAACATTATTAAATTGGCTGGGAGAAATCAGTTCATTATTATATTTAGACGTTTTTTCCAAACGTTCAGAAAATAGCGTAATGAAACCTTTTTTTCCAATACTCATCATTATATCGCTAACTTGATAATCTGTTTTGTGAAAAATAACCAAAGTACCTGATGATAATGCAGTCAATTGATTAACATCACTAATTTTTTCTTCATTTGTAATAACATCATTCAATGTTATTTTAGAACTGTCAGAGTGGCGCAATGTTTGGATTGTGTCACTAAAAATTACAGCTTGTTCAGGGGATAACTCGCCAGATTTTTGTAAAATAAGCGAAATAAAGGTAGATGAGTTTTTTATTTTTTCCCCTTCTGCTAAAAATTTATAAACAGTCGTTAATAACGAGGGATATTGTTCTGATGAATTTTTTGGATAACCGGCGTAGACAAAAAATTTTGGTATAGTTAATGAATTTAATAATTTTAATGTTTTTCCTGTAATAAGAGGAATGAGTTGCTCCGCCATAAGAAATTGCATTCCATCATCTAAACTAGGATCTAACTCATTACTTGCCATAGTGGCAAAACGACCATTACCAAGGCTAACCATTGTATGCACCAGTGGTTTATTTTTAACGACTAATTCAGGATCATTATCGCTAAAAACAACCAATTCTCCTTTTTTAAGCTGTAAAAGTTGATCGATTGTTGTAATTTGATGAGCTTGTTCAATTAGTTCATTGAGTTGTTCATATCTGCTTGATCCTGCTTGTTGAGATATATTCTTTAATCTATCAATTAATTTTGTTTTTTGCGCCTCATTAATTAGGCCGCTATGCTGTAATATTTCAGCAGTAAAAGTAAAATTATCCTTAATTTGCAAATCTGTTGTTGCTATTTGAAATATTTGATCGCGTATTGTCGGGGTAGTATTTGAATCATTGTCTGGTAATTCTATTAAATCATTTTGATTAATATCTTTTTTTACTATCATCCTATACCAAGGTGGGGTGATTAGTATTTTTTCACCATCAATAATCTCATTAGGAGCATGCCCTGGATAGGCGTTATAGACATCTGAAGCTCTACTTGCATTGTTAAAATCTTTGTATTTAATTAATCTATTGGTTGCTGCAGAGACGTATCTTTTTTCCCATTCGGTTTCCTCTAAAATAAGAGGTGCATTTAGACTAGGCATTCCCTCATTTGAAAACTGATGGGCAGTCAAATCAAATACATAGTTTTTATCGTTTTTTTTGCCTAAAACAACAAAATGATTTAACGGCATTTCATCAGTTGCATCATCCCAAATATAAATCCCTCGGTATTTAATGTTTGTCATATCGTGATTAATCATAAAATTTGCTACAGGTTCCATTAATGATTCGCATTGTCCGATCGGACTTGTGATTTTTTTATTAATCGTCTCATCAGTTTTTAGTTGAGTAAGATATTCCAATGATGGAATGTCATTTGTTAGATTATCGGAGTTAATCCTAGACAGCATTTGTATCTCAAAACGATTTTCAAGTTCATTAGGTTCAAGTTTTAATATTTTGCTGTTTTGCTGCAATTGATTATTTTTTGAAAAATTTTTTATTGAATCACTAATATGCAGGCTTTTTTTTATAAATTTATTCTTTAGGTAAAGTTTTATTGATTTTGCTAATGTTTTACTTGTAACTTCAGAAAGAGCTTCACCAAGTAATTCTGCGACAATATTAATGATCCCCTCTTTTAAATAAATATAATATTCGTCTGATGTATCACTAATAGCTGCCTGAAAAAAAGAAGGCGATGCAGCCAAAATACTTTGATATGCTACCCCTGTGATTGACCCAATTAAAATGTTTGGCGGAGAAAAATAAACCGCAATATCTTTGAATCGTTCAAATAATTCAAATAATTCAAATAATAATGCCTCATTAGGAGAGCGTACTAATACATCTGCTTTTTCAATATTAAATTGAAGAATATTTTCATATAAATAAGAGTAATCCCGTTCTTTTTTAATTAATTTCATAGTAGAAAAATTGGGATCGCTGTAATTATTAAAATGATTTTTAAACCATACTTTTAACATTGTATTATTATCAATTTTCATTTTCATATCACGAAAAGAAGCAAATTTAAGACGCTCACCCGTTAAAATTGAAACGACGTCAATCGGTGTATCCTTAGGATTAATTTTGTCATTAACAATATCATTTCCTGTTCTAGGTCCTCTATTTTTATCTGCAAAAAAAAGCAACAATGGGCTAGTTTCGAGTAAGTAATAAGATTTTTCTTCTTTGTTATAAGTTGTTAATAAATCTTTTAAAAAAATATAAAATTTTTCTTTCATTTCATTATTATTTTTTAAACTTTCTATTTTGGAGATGTAGATATTTTGAATATCAGGATTATTTATTTCACTTTTTATTTTTTCTGTATATTGAAAAGGGAAAATTCCATTTTTATAATTACCATCACGCTTATATTGTATGTTTTCAGATAACCACTTTCTTTCTTTTCCTAATAAGATATCCCTTATTGTATATTTCATCTCAATTGGAGGATAATAATGTTTACTAGCCGAATTAACTTCAGGATCAAAAGAATCAGAGTTGTATATAAAGATTACTTTATCCTTTAAATCAATATTAGCCATGTTATTTTTTTCGCTTAAATTTAATAAAAATATTGTTAAATATTTTTCTATGTCTGGCATTTCATCTCTTAATGCATCTATTTTTTCTTTTAATAAATCAATGTTTTTATTAAGTCAAAATCTTTTTTTAATTGTTTTGCTTCTTCATCTAAATAGCGAATTAACTCAACTTTATATTCTTTTGGGTATTTTATATTAACTTTATTTCTTATTGATAAAGGTGATTGGCTTTCTTTAATATATCTTGTTAAGCAATCAAAAATAGTTGTTGTATCATATTTTATTTTATCATTTTCATCTATGTAACTATAAATCAACTCGGTATCAATAATATCATTTATTGATAAATCACCAAAGGCATGTTTATCGGTATCATTTATAGATTTAATTATATTATATATTACGTAAATATTTATTAGATCATTTACTCCATTATAAGTTAATTTATTTTCTTGATAAAATAACTTTGTGATATTATTAATTAAATTAATAACTTCCAATGTCTTTCCTTCATTTTCATTGCTTAAATTCTGATTTAATAAAGAATCGATTAGCTCTTGATAAATTTCTTCTTTTTTAAAATGTAAATTTGGATTTTTTATATTAGATAATTTTTTATCAATATAATTTTCCACAAGAATCAAATAATGTTCTTCAACTTTTTTAAATTCCTTATCTATTAATGAAATAAAATCATTAATTTCAGACAATAATTTTTCTTTTTCACTCATTGAATTATTTATATTATTTTTAAAAGAATTAATTTTATCAACGACTTCTTCTAATGTGTTTGATTCTATACTAAAACCTGTAATATAAATATGATAAATATTAGTACACTTCTCAGCTAACAGTAATATGCTGCGATAAATCTCAATATCTTTTTCTTGGTTAAGAATATCTTTTTTTAAAAATTCAAATTCGTTACTTATTTTAGATAAAGCTGAATATAAATCCTTATCCTTTTTTATATCAAAGTTAATTTCATTTATTTTATCTTTTAATTCAATATAATGGATACTTTTTTTGATATCATAGAATTGTTTTATATTATTAATTGAAGTGTCCATAAGGTCAATTAGCATATTAACAGTTACATCTGCTTTATTTCTCGCTAAAGTCACATCTCTGATATTTCTCTTTTTTGTGAGGTTATTGTTTTTAATTTCATCATTCATGTCTATTAAATTATTTAAAGTCAATAATTGATCTTTTATTTTAATATCTTCCTGTTGCAGTAGTTTATTTTCTTCTTTGTAGGTCTGATTGTTATAAGAGTAACAAAGATCAGCAGGTTTATTTATCATCACTATTTCCTAAAAAATAATTTGTATTTAAAGTTTTAAATATAGAAAACTTTAACAACTGCGCAACAAATTTAATGCTGTTGTATGAAATATTTATTTTCTTGTGCAAAATTAAAGTATTGGCATAATTTTTCATCAACAGCTACATTAAGCAGTTAATCCTATTCATCAAGAATTAATAGCTTATTATTTTTAAATTTTTTAATATATAGAGAATATTTTTATATAAAGTTCTATTCATTGGCTAATTAACTTGAGAAATATAACCATAGCGCTTCCATCATCTTGTATCTGCGCTATAAAATTCAGCAACCCTTTATCAATTTTAACAACGCGATATGTCGAAAAGTAAATGATGGTAAATAGAGCATTATGTAGAAAAACCAAAAAGAGCAAAAACCCTTCAGGTTAATTAGTTACAAAATTCCCTACCAAAAACAATCTACTTAGGTTTTTGAGAATGAAATTAATCATTAAGCAAAAAAGCACAATAAATTGACCTTATCAATAAAAAAATCATTTCCATTAATATCATTAAAGCGTTAAATCTTGACATCCACCAATCAGTGCTCAAAGATGAATATAGGTAACCACTTAATGTAGCCACTAATGAAAAAATTATTGCAACAGAGGAAAAGCGTTTATCACTCGAAAATAACCTGTCAATGGATAAGATTAATAATGAGAGTAAACGATTTGGCAATAATACAGTGAACACTTGCACTATCAAAGAGAAGAAAAAGAATATGGGGATTAGAACATGTTTGTATAATATTATTGTATTTGTCGCTCTATTCTATTATGAAGCGAACACAAAAAGCTATTGTTTAGAAAATACAAATGAGGTTCCTTTTCCTAAAAATAAATTAAATGAAAATGTTAATGACTCAGATAAATATATACTTCCAGAGCGAAGAATCGTTGCTTATTATGGTAATTTTGACTCAAGAAAAATGGGCGTATTAGGCGAATATTCACCCTTACAGATGTGGAATAAATTAAAAGCTGAGGCTGCACAGTGGAATGCAGCAGATCCAACAACCCCAGCGATAATGGCTTTGCACTATGTCGCCATCGTTGCAAGTAATTATCCAGGTAACGATGGTCAATACATTAATAGAATGAACAAATACCAAATACAAAATGCAATATCAATCGCTGGTATGGAAAAAGACACCATTTTATTTTTAGACATTCAACCTGGATTGAGTGATTTAAGATACGAGGTGACAAGACTACATTCTTATTTAAAAATGCCAAATGTTCATTTAGGGATAGATCCTGAGTTTATGATGCACAATGGTAATATACCTGGGAAGGTAATAGGTTCTATATCTTCTGTAGATATCAATTATATTATTGATTATTTATCAAACTTGGTTGAAGAGTTTAATCTACCACCTAAAGTTTTAATCATTCATCGATTCACAAAGAGAATGGTAATTGATTTTGACAATGTGAAAAAATCGAAAAATGTGCAAGTGGTGTTAAATATGGATGGTTTTGGCGCTCCTGTTGTAAAAAAAACCAAGTATAGCCAAGTAATATCTTCAGAACCGAATGCTATTTATACCGGGATAAAAATATTTTATAAAAATGATTTAATCTCTCCTCCTCACAGACTGCTTTCTAAGCAAGAAATTCTTAATTTAGAACCAAAACCTTTATATATACAATATCAATAATAGCTATTCATCCTTTAGCGTAAATTAAGAAGAGAGCAGCTCACCTCCAACCGCGAACATATTAACAAAATGTTTTTTTGTTTAAAAAATAATTGAGTTTATATACCATCTCTGCCAAATATTTTGATAATTTTTTATCAGACAGCTTTACGATACTTTTTGTTAAACCTGTATGGTTACATAAAAAAATATTTTTCATAAATTTCATTTTTAACATTTTTTAACGACAAGTACTTTCAAACCAATGCCGATTATCTAAAAGTTATCCCTGGTATTTAATAAAGTAAATAATTTACGGCACTCGACGAAACATTATTTATCTTTAGTGCCGCTATTTTTTGCCATTTATTTTTTGTTACTGACTAACACAATATAGCGTATGATGATACGATTAAATAAGATTTCTAACACTATTTTACTCTTTTCCTTTATTAAATTTCCTAAATAGGATCTTTTTAAAATAAGTGCAATCTATAGCCATAACGACAATCAAGTAAAATTCACCATTTGATGATAAGATAGGAGTGTAATGCACATTTTCATTCGCAATTATTTAACTAATTCTTATAATAGCAGCTAGTTAAAATTTGCAAAAATTACATCACTTAAATTAACTTAATTTTTTATAGCATAGTGTTATATTAACATTAAGTTGATTATTTAATTTGTTGCTATTAAATATGATATTATTTTTCAAATTCAAAAAATATATATCTAAAATAAATATAACTCATTGTGTCTTATTATACAGATTTATTCGTATTTTGTTCAAGCGTTGATTCAGTTGCTAATCCATTGATTATATGCTCATAAGCATTATCCCTTAGAAATTTAGCTTCATTTTTTATTTGCTTAATTACATAATGGTTATAATGTTGGGTATAAATAACTTTTGCTTGTTTATCAAGCTGGATTAATTGTTGCAAGTCATTCCAACTAAATAATTTATCAGAAGTACCATCTTGATGTTGTAAAGCTTCTTTGATTGTTTTGTTTTCTGTTGTTAGCTGTAAAAAATCGTGCACACAAGATTTTAATATTTTTTCTTGGCTAGTTGTTGATAGTAATATTTTATGCTCTTTTTGTATCTGCTCTAACCTAGACATTAAATCATAGTATCCTTGTTGATTTATTAATTTAATTTCAAGACAGTTAACCCTATATTCACCAATGGTAAGCATATCTTTTATTATTTTTAGATCATCTAATAATAAACTAGTAGGTTGGCGGATAAAATGTTTATTTGGTTGTTCCATAAATGGTTTTTGACTCTTATCTACGCTATCAAATAATTGATTTACTTTATCGACAACCATTTTATGTAATGTTTGTGCCGTTAGTAGAATTTTATTCTGATATGCTTTATCAAGAATCCCTAGAATTATTGAGAGTAATTTTGCTTCTGCTAAGATTTTTTGTTGTTGTAGCATAGTATTAGTGGCTGTTTTAATAACAGTATTATGTGTATCAGCCGTTGTTATCGTTGATGGTGATGCTTGCTCAATGACTGGAGCGGTTTTTTTAGCTATATTTTTCGTTAGCTCATCAAAATTTAAACATTTATCAGATAAATTTTTAGCTTCTTTAGCACCTAAAAATTTTACTTCTTGCACCTTACTTCTTATGCGAATAAAGGCTCCATAGATAGTCGCTGGAGCCCCAACTAAGGCAGGTACAAAACCTACTGCTGCGCCAACGCCAGTGATTGCACTTAAAGAACTTAATGCCATAGCTGACTGTCCTAAAGCAGTTACAACCCCATACTCCAATCTTTGCTTCGAATTATAATGTATTTTGCGATCTGCTATCTCTTTTAATTGGGCAATATTTTCTTTAATAATCTCTTGTTGTTGGTTATTTTTTAATAAAGTACGATTTTCTTGCAGTAACTTATCCCGTTTATATCCAGCAATGGTTTGAGCAATTCCATAGGATGTCATCATTATTTGGGCTGGCAAAAGTAGAATATTGCTTACCAACCCTGCCGAATTACTAGCTACTTCTGCTGCCTGGATCCCTTGCGATAACAATAGATCTGCAATTGATTTTGCAGACAAGCCAACCATTCCTGCCGTCATCAAACTCATCGCTGCGGCTTGTAATGGAGAAGAATTGCGTTCAATTTTTACAGCAGGAAATTCTTGTTTAATACGTTGATATTCCTTAGCCATATAAGGAATCTTTGCTGAACAATGACCTTGTTCTTGCAAGTCTTTCCAGACAGCACACAGTTGCTGGAAATGTTCGCTATTTTCTTGTTGATTTTCACCTTGTAACCAATCAATCCAAGCATCGAAGTATTGTTCAATATCTTTTTTAATAAGTTTCTTGTCGACATCATTTGCAGCATTATTTTGTTGTAATGCTTTTAATATTTCCTGTTTTTTTTGCTTAATTTCTTTTATAAATGAGGGATAAATATCCTGAAAATTTTCTATTGATTCATCGATAGCGCCTTTAGCACCTATTCCAACCAAAGGAATAGCGGGTAGTAAGATACCTAACGATAATAATGCTTGTTGAAATTGTGGTAAAATTTGTCCTGTCGCCCCAGTAAATTCATCAATACCATCAATGGAACGCAAATAATGATATGCTGAACTTGCTATTTTTTTACAAGAGGTTTTTACACAATTTAATATATTTTTTTGTTTATCGACTGCATTTGGCTGTACTAAGATAGAAGGTGTAGATTCGTTATCTATATTTTGATTAGAATTACTAACATTATTTATCATAGAAGAAAAAGTTGATTGTTCTATATTATATTTAGCTTCTGAAATCTTTTCCAAAGAATGAGTAGGGTTAATCGAATTTGCAAAAAACACAGTAGAGGTAGAAAGCATATTAATGTCCCATCAATGTAGATGATACTGATTACCAATATCATTTATCATATCAATTTTTTTTATCCTAGTGGTAGCTTTTTATTGGTAACTTTTGGTTTTATCACATTAATTATAAAAAATTTAATTTAGCTAGAATAGAATGATTTTTTAGACAACAAAAGCATAAAAGAATTTTTTAGCAATATAAAATAACAAAAAAATACCTTAATAGATAAAATAATAATTTGTTCTACTTTTATTATACCTTTAATTCCATGGCCATGGATGAATAATAATTATTCGAATTGAATTATTATTTACTTCATTAACGATAAAAAATGAATAATATTAAGGACCATTTTATGAATAACCACAATAATAATGTTGAATAGGATAGTAATAACAACCATAATTTATTTTCTGCGAAAATATTATTTAATAAACATGAATAATATTAAGATATCGTAGCGTTTATTTTTATTCCACTTAATTTAGTTTCGTTATTATATTGTTTTAATAGAGAATGATAAATTTATTATTTTTCATTAAAATCAGTAAACCAGCAAAGGTTACCCTGCTGTTTTTTTATGGTAGTTAACAGATAAAATTGGGCTGCCAGTAGCAAATCCTGCCTTTTTGAAAATACAAGTATGTTCGTCAGCAATGATAGTAACTATTATTTTAACACTCCAATGTAGTGCCGCAAATTTTATTACTTCCTTCGCTATAATATAATTGGTGATATTTATGATGAACAAGGTATCCCACATAGCATTATGATACTAACACGACAAAATGGTCGCCTAATGCAAAATTATTAACCCGTGATCATCGTTAGTGCAATAAAATTGGTGTTATTTGTGCTTGGGTTATTATTGTATTTTTCTAAATTAGAATAAAAACCTAACCTAGCAATGATGATACTATCATTAACCTAGTTTTAAATCAGTTAGCAATTGTTGCATGTTCTATTTTGCAGTTCTTAGCCACAATTGAAAATAAAATTAAAGATAAAATATCTAATGGTATACCACCCCTAAATTCTGGAGATAAATCAATGGAAAATAATCTCATTAATTCTCCCCTTTTCCGTCAACAAGCCTATATTAACGGTCAATGGGTCGATGCTGACAAGCATTTAACATTTAATGTTATTAATCCCGCTAATGGTGATGTAATTGCTAAAGTTAGTGATTTAGGCAAAAACGAAACACAAAAAGCAATCGCTGCCGCTGACAAGGCATTACCCGCCTGGCGAGCGATGAGCGCAAAACAACGCAGTCAAATTTTAAATAAATGGTTTTATTTGATTATGGAGAATCAGTCAGCCTTAGCAGAAATATTGAGTCTGGAACAAGGTAAATGCCATAGCGAGGCAATAGGTGAAATAACTTATGGCGCTAGTTTTATCCAATGGTTTGCGGAAGAAGGAAAGCGAACCTATGGTGAAACAATCCCTTCTCCTGTCGCTGATTGCCGAATAATGACCATCAAACAAGCTGTTGGAGTTGTAGCTGCCATTACGCCGTGGAATTTTCCCAATGCCATGATCACCAGAAAAGTTGCACCTGCCCTTGCGGCCGGCTGTACCGTTATTCTAAAACCCGCCGCTGAAACACCGCTGTCGGCTTTAGCATTAGCCGTACTTGCTGAAAAAGCAGGTATTCCAGCCGGTGTTTTAAATATTATACCCAGTACCGATGCAAAAACGATTGGTTCGGTTATGACAGAAAGCCCCATTGTCCGCAAATTAACTTTCACTGGCTCAACACAAGTGGGTAAATTATTAATGGCGCAGTGTGCTACTACCGTCAAAAAGCTCTCATTAGAGTTAGGCGGTAATGCACCTTTTATTGTTTTTGATGATGCGGATTTAGAAGCCGCGGTTCAAGGTGTATTAGCAGCAAAATTTCGCAATAGTGGACAGACTTGCGTTTGCGCTAATCGTATCCTGGTTCAAGCTAGTATTTATGATGAGTTCGCAAAACGGCTTAGTGCAGCAGTAAAAACTCTGCGCATCGGGCCGGCAAGTCAAAAAGATGCTCAACTCGGCCCGTTAATTAATCAGCAAGCAATCGATAAAGTAAAACAACATATCACAGATGCTATCGAGCAAGGTGCACAGCTATTAACCGGTGGCAATGTTGCTTCACAAGGAAAGTTATTTTTTGAACCAACAGTATTGATTAATGTAAATAACCAAATGAAAGTCGCTAAAGAAGAGACATTTGGTCCATTAGCACCACTATTTAAATTTACTGATGAATCAGAAGCCATTCAGTTAGCCAATGAAACCGAATTTGGCTTAGCTGCCTATTTTTATTCACGCGATATTAGCCGCATCTATCGCGTTGCTGAAGCATTGGAGACAGGTATGATTGGTATCAATGAAGGACTTATCTCTCACGAAATGGCGCCTTTTGGTGGTATTAAACAATCAGGACTTGGGCGCGAAGGTTCCCACTATGGCATCGATGAATTTTTAGAAATAAAATATCTCTGTTTTGGTAATATTAAAGCGACTGTATAATTTAACGTAATAAAATATTAATAGTTTTTATAAAGAATAAAAATTTGAGGGTAATGTTAACTAATAAAATTCGTTTCATTGCCCTCTTTAATGTTAATGTTCCATTTACTTCTTATATCACTAGTCATACAACTTTATAATTATTCATTATATTAAACTTTAGTTTGATAAAAGAATAATTTTGAGTAGTTTATTTTTTCCAATAAATAAAGATTATTAACCATTTTTGACATCGTTTAGTTAACATCTATAATTTATAATTAAAGATAATATCTGATATAACATCATAAAATATATCATATGTTTTGATAATATTATCGAGTATATAAAATCGAATAGTTAATTTTATATTAATAGGATCTTATAATGTTTTTACCTTTCCTCATCGCTTTTCTAGTCACTATTTCACTTATTTTCAAACAGAGAAAACTAAGTTATCTACTTTTATTAATGCTGTTTATTATAACTATTTTATTATTTAAATATCATGCAACCGACAATATTAATTTATCTTTTTAGTTAGAGAATTATGATGAAAACACTATCTTCAACAAAAATCATTCCTAATCTAAATATCCTAGGATTATTAGGAATATGTGCAATATTAATTGTTGCGTTCTATTATCAAATTATATTACATGAAATACCATGTCCACTATGCTTATTACAACGAGTAGGCATTATAATGATAGGCATCGGTTTTCTATTTAATCTTATCCTTGGCATTAATCAGCGCCATTATAGTATAATTATTTTTAGTTCAATCGCCACATGTATGACGGCAACCCGACAAGTGTTAATTCATATTCTGCCAGGTGATCCTGGATATTATTCCACCGTTTTCGGTTTGCATCTTTATACTTGGTCGTTACTTTTCTCTTTAGCTATTATTCTGTTCATTTCAGTATTAATGTTATTCAATGCCGCTGAAATACAAGTCGCAAAATCTCCTGCTAGAGAAATAGCAATTTATCTATTTATGTTTTTAATATTCGCTAACCTTATATCCACCATATTGGAGTGTGGGCTAACGCAATGCGTTGATAACCCCACGTTTTATAAATTATTAAATTAAAAATTTAATTTATTATCTATTGAAAATTCTCGACTTTTTAACTCAGCCAAAAAACTACAGGTAAGGTTTTAAAAGAATAAGTTTTTAGGAAAAGTAAGAAATTTTTTGTAATAACAGTTTAACAATAAACAACTAATACAGCGACAGCAACTAAAATGGGGCTATGCGCCCCAGTTGGTCATTAATACTGCGTGAAATATTGCTGGATTTTCTTCGGATCTTTTGTTTGGGTCAGTGCCAACATAAGTAGTACTCGGGATTTATAGGGGCTAAGCGTTCCAGACGCGATGAAACCGTGTTTGTCATCATCAATTTCACCGTTACGTGTGGTTGGCCCGGAAGAAACCCGTGAGGAACGCACCACCACCAGCCCTTTTTTAGCAGCATCGGATAACGTATTTAATATAGCATGGGAGATATTGCCATTACCTACACCCGCGCTAACAATACCTTGATAGCCGTTATCAATAAAAGCCTTGGCAGGAATATCAGACGCATTAGCGTAATTGTAGACAATACCCACCTCTGGCAGTTGGGTCAGCTTGCTGACATCAAACGGTGTTTGTCTAGTGTGCTTTTGCACAGGCGTCCGGGTATAGGTGACTTTGCTGTCGGAGACAGACCCCAAAGCGCCATAATTGATTGACTGGAAGGCCCCTAAATTCTCAGTATTTAATTTCGTCACATCCCGTGCATCAAGTACCTTGCCATTCATCACTAGCATCACCCCCCGCCCGGCGCTGTCCGGTGAAGCTGCCGTCACGATTGCATCGTACAAATTTGCCGGCGCGTCAGAGCTAAGTGCAGTCACCGGACGCATCGCACCCACCAGCACTACAGGTTTCTCACATTTCACTGTCAGGTTTAGAAAATAGGCAGTTTCCTCAATAGTATCGGTACCGTGGGTAATAACAAAACCGTCGGTGCCAGAACACTGTGCGTTTATTTTTTGCGCCAACTTGAGCCATACCGTCGTATCCATATCCTGCGAACGAACAGTAACCACCTGTTCACCTTTAACATTGGCGATCTGCTTTATTTGCGGCACTAGCGACACTAGCTGATCGACTTTGATTGTCCCCGGTGTATAACTGGCTTTAACTGGTGACTCACCGCTGCCTGCGATAGTGCCGCCGGTTGCCAGGACAGTAATATTAGGTAGTGCGAGCGCCGCACAAGAGAAGGAAACGCCGAAGGCTAGTACCAGAAAGCTCATTTTCATTTTCGTTTTCATTTTACTATTCCTTAAACAATGAAATTGCCGCTCCATCATACAAGGGTAGAAACACTAGCAATGCTGTTTGCGATCAAACAAAGAAGAGAAAGTGGCAAAAATACTGAGAAGTGGGTATTGACAGGTAGTTTTACTTAGTTAGTTATTTCTCGTACTTAGTGGATCTTCCTTATGATCATGGTGTGATTCAAGTCTATTTTATGATTATTGCTGTAGGGTCAGGTCTTCCCTATCTTGGTGGAGTGTTTTGTTGTCAGGACTTCATCTGGATGCATAAAACCTGTCAGTTAATAATTTAGCCTAGCCTAAATAAAAAAATCTTGCTTGGTTAGAAACGATAGATTGTATAAAAAACACTGAATAAACGTACCAGAGGCACCGTTAATGAAACTTGCATGTGCTCTTCCCATCTGGCTGATAACGACTTAGGCCCAATTGCTAATGGCAATGGCAATTGGGGATCCTGCGTTAATAAAGTGAGTAACTATCTAATCATACTAGAATTACGACAATAATTATTTTTCTTCTATGCTTGATTCTTTATTTATATTCTCTTTTTATGAGGTCTAGATGTGTTTCCAATAAGTAATTTATCAACAGTTGTTCCTGCTGCTTTTCACAACGAATATGATCCACCCAACATGTTACTACAGCGATTAATCTCATCTTCGACCCATATTCAGGGAGAAAATCGCTTGCTGCCTAATGGATTAACGGCTCGTGATAATTTCCCATTGTTATTTCAAATTGTCCTTGATCCAATCAATGAACAACCCGAAATAAATGGTTTTTTGCCGTCAGATGACTTTGAAACCTTATACCCTATGATTGGCAAGCAAGGAGAAACAACCATTGTTGCTGGAAATTATGATGAAATAGTGCGATTTGTCTCTCACAATAAAGCCTATGCGATTTTTGCTATTGCCGCATTTGGCTTACCTGCCGTCTCATTGAAACAAAATTTTGACGATCCTGAAACTAGCGCGATAGCATTGCTATTTTCTAAAACAGGCAGTTTAGAAAGAGCAACAAACTTTGATGAAACACATATTTTAGGCCCGGTTGATCCAGAGCGAGTGGTTCTATTGCATACCGCCTATAGTGATCTTAATACACTACAACCAGAGGTAGTTGAAAAACTTTCACAAACTTACGAGCAAGTTGTGAATCAATATATCAACTCTTGTCACCACAGTACCTTTGATATCTGGTTCAGCATCTATCCTCAAGATGAAGCTTTACCCTCTCATCCCATAGCTAATGAACTTACCCAACAGCAGATGAATAATGCTAATTTAGAAAGGAAAGTAGAGTACAATAATATTCCTCATCATTTACTCACTCAAAGTACTAGTCAAACTGACACTTTGGCAGAAAAAGAAACAGTAAAATTAGTCACCCCTAAAATGTCAACAGAGAGGGTATTATTAAACCCAGGAGAGTTTACAAAGGCCAGAGGACTAAAAGGACTTAGTGAAAAATATAGCGTCGATTTGACTACCCTAAAAGATTATCCCCAAACAAATAGCACTCCTTCGCTAAAGGGAAAATTTTTTTTAGCTGGCAAATCCAATGAAATAACCCCTGTGATGTTAAAAGCAATTATGTCATTAGGTGAAGACGGGATCGCAAAAGCCGGTGGACTCAAAGGAGTCAGTGAACAATATAATGTGAGATTAGGTACGTTAAACAATTACCTTAATAAAAATGGCACGCTCACAGTTGGGGGTAAAAGTTTTTTAGGTGACAAACCCAATAAAATAACCCCTGAAATTCTAACAGAAATTATGTCATTAGGTGAAGAAGGGATCGCAAAAGCCGGTGGATTCAAAGGAGTCAGTGAACAATATAATGTGAGATTGGGTACGTTAAAGAATTACCTTAATAAAAAAGGCACACTAACGGTTAGAGGGGAAGCTATCTTAGGCAGCAAACCCAATAAAATAACCCCTGAAATTCTAACAGAAATTATGTCATTAGGTGAAGACGGGATCGCAAAAGCCGGTGGACTCAAAGGAGTCAGTGAACAATATAATGTGAGATTGGGTATGTTAAAGAGTTACCTTAATAAAAAAGGCACACTAACGGCTAGAGGGGAAGCTATCTTAGGCGGCAAACCCAATAAAATAACCCCTAAAATTCTAACAGAAATTATGTCATTAGGTGAAGACGGGATCGCAAAAGCCGGTGGACTCAAAGGAGTCAGTGAACAATATAATGTGAGATTGGGTATGTTAAAGAGTTACCTTAATAAAAAAGGCAGACTAACGGTTAGAGGGGAAGCTATCTTAGGCGGCAAACCCAATAAAGTAAGCCCTGTGATGCTAACAGAGATTATGTCATCAGGTGAAGACGGGATCGCAAAAGCCGGTGGACTCAAAGGAGTCAGTGAACAATATAATGTGAGATTGGGTACGTTAAAGAATGACCTTAATAAAAAAGGTACACAAAAGGTTAGTCGGGAAGCTATTTTAGGCGGCAAACCCAATAAAGTAAGCCCTGTGATGCTAACAGAGATTATGTCATCAGGTGAAGACAGGATCGCAAAAGCCGGTGGACTCAAAGGAGTCAGTGAACAATATAATGTGAGATTGGGTACGTTAAAGAATGACCTTAATAAAAAAGGTACACAAAAGGTTAGTCGGGAAGCTGGCTTAAAGAATGACCTTAATAAAAAAGTAAACAAACCCCTGAGATGTTAACGGAAATTATGTCATTAGGTGCAGAAAGGATTGCTAAGGCCGGTGGACTAAAAGGGCTTAGTAAACAATATAAGGTGCATTTGGCAACCTTAAATTATTACATTGACAAAAATGGCAGGCTCTCCGTTATGGGGAAAGCTTTTTTAGGCGTTGAATGCAATAAAATCACCCCTGAAATGTTAACAGAGATTATATCATTAGGTGCAAAAGAGATTAAAAAGGCCGGTGGGCGGAAAGGACTCAGTGAAGAATATAAGGTGAATTTGAGTTCGTTAAAGAGTTATCTTAAGAAAGATGGCACGCTTACGGTTAATGGAAAAAGTTTTTTAGGTATTAAACCCAATAAATTAACCCCTGAGATATTAACCAACATTATGTTATTAGGCGCTGAAGGGATTAAAAAGGCCGGTGGACTGCAAGGACTTAGTGAAAAATATAACGTGCATTTGAATACGTTAAAGAGTTACCTTGATAAAAATGGCACGCTCAAATTTAGGGGAAAACGTTTTTTAGGTGACAAATCCAATAAAATAACCTCTGAGTTGTTAACAGAGATAGTGTCATTAGGTGCAAAAGAGATCGCAAAGTCCGGTGGACTGAGAGGGCTCAGTAAACAATATAGAGTGAATTTGAAAACGTTAAAAAATTATATATTTGAAAATGGCATCCTCACGTTTAAGGGAGAAAGTTTTTTAGCTGACTAGCCAGCAAATCCGTAAAAAATTACGCTGTTGTTGCTAGCGAGCTAACAAATAAAGTTGGCTTGCCAGTAACAAGATGTTCTTTTTCGGATGTGAGGCTATTCTTCGCTTAATATGTGTATCAATTCGATAGCTGCAAACAAGGTTTGACACCCGCGGAAGGATTTGAAAACTAGCATCGCGGGTACTCGTCGTTTGATGTGTCGATGTTCTATTTTATCCGAATGGAGAATTATTTACGTGTGAATTTTTAGACCTTGGCTGACATATTTTGTATATATTAACAGGATATGAGTTGAGGTTTAAATATGAACAAGAATGATGAACAGGAAGTAAGAAGAAAACTTAGGATACTGGCTCATGTAGATGAAACCAAAAATGTAAGCAAAACATGCCGTTACTGGGGGATCTCTCGTGACACTTTTTATCGCTGGAAAAAAGAATATAAAACACAGGGAGAAGTAGGACTGATTAACAGTAAACCCTGTCCCGAAAACCCCTCTATTCGGGTAGCTTTCGTGATTGAGGAAAAGATCCTTTATCTGAGTTTAGAGTACTTAATGCTGCGATATTGGTGCCCTTTTACTATATTAAAAAGGAAAAGTTTCAAATATTCAGCAAGGGATGACTTATCACTGGCTGCCCAAAATTTTATTTGTTCACTGCTAAAAACAATTACATAACTTGCTGATCCGCTTGCCTTAATGCTACAGAACCCCATTTATTTAAAAAATTAAAACATCTTCGATAGGATTGATTGAACCAATTATTTGAATTTGAAATTCTGCCTGCCCATCACCATCATGATCCAGCATTAATTTTGTTAAATTTTGTGTTTTATCATAATTGATAAGCATTTCATTTTTTTTATCAGAAAAACTATTTACATAGTTAATATGAAAAAAACTATCGCTAATTTTACTCAATAAAGAAATATCTATTTTATCAATACCAGATTCAAAATCCCTTATTGTATCTGCTGATGTGAATAATGAATCATTAATTGTCTCGTAGTTAAAAATATCTTTTCCTGAACCACCATAGAGTTTATCACTACCTGCCCCGCCCTCTATTGTATCGTTGTCCTTCCCTCCATTAATTGTATCGTTGCCATCCCCGCCAATAATTAAATCGTTGCCATCGCCTCCATCTATAGTATCGTTGCCATCGCCGCCATCTAAAATATCATTGCCTCTACTGCCCATTATTATATCATCGCTTTTCCCTCCAGTTATTAAATCGTTACCATCCCCGCCATTTATTGTATCATTGCCTTTTCCACCATTTATTTTATCGTCTCCTGTCCCGCCATCTATTATATCGTTGCCTTCCTTGCCAAATATTAAATCGTCGCCATTGCCACCTTCTATTTTATCGTTGCCATCCCCACCCTCTATTTTATCGTTGCCATCCCCACCATCTATTGTATCGTCGTCTTCCCCACTGTTTATTATATCGTCGCCTGCCCCACCTCCTATTAAATCGTTACCTGTCCCGCCAACTATCGTATCGTTGCCATACCCGCCATCTATAATATCGTTGCCATCCCCGCCATCTAGTTTATCGTTACCATCCTCGCCATCTATTATATCGTCGTCTTTACCACCATTTATTATATCGTTGCCGTCCCTACCATATAGTTTATCGTTGCCTGCCCCACCATCTATTATATCGTTGCCTCCATAGCCAAATATAAAATCGTCACCATTACCACCATTGATCGTATCGTTACCTGCACCGCCATTTATTACATCATCGTCTTCACCACCATATATGCTATCATTGCCTTCCCCGCCATCGATTATATCCTTGCCTGCTCCGCCATCTATTGTATCGTCGTCTTTACCACCATTAATAGTATCGTTTCCTTCCCCGCCATCGATTATATCCTTGCCTGCTCCGCCATCTATTGTATTATCAGCTTTACCACCGTTGATGGTATCGTTGCCTGCCCCGCCATCTATTATATCGTCGTCTTCACCACCATTTATGCTATCGTTTCCTTCCCCACCATCTATTATATCTTTGCCTGTCCCGCCATCTATTATATCGTTGCCTTCACCACCATTTATGCTATCGTTGCCTGCCCCGCCATCTATTTTATCATTGCCTGCTCCACCATCTATTATATCGTCGTCTTCACCACCATTTATCGTATCGTTGCCTTCCCCACCAACTATTGTATCTTTGCCATCCCCACCATCTATTGTATCGTCATCTTCCTCACTGTTTATTATATCGTCGCCTGCTCCACCATATATTATATCGTCGCCCGCTCCACCATATATTATATCGTTGCCACCATTACCAAATATTATATCGTTGCCTTCCATGCCATTTATTGTATTGTCGTCTTCACCACCATTTATGGTATCGTCGTTTGCCCCACCAGTTATTACATCGTTATCATTTTTATCAAATATTGGTACCTGGTCCCATTCGATACCACGGGTAAATTTTGTTAATTTTTTCTGTAACTTAAGATGATAATATTGACTATTGAGCATTGCCTTCATTTTTTTGTACCTAACTTGATTATTAATTTTGATCCGCTATTTACTTCAACATTCACCTATCTAATGAAAAATTTAATATAGTGTGCGGCAATCATGTTGGCCAATTTTATTTAAAAATAATATTACAAAAATTTAACAATGGTGGGCTGGCTATTTTTTACCAAAGGAATAACGCGTGAATCCATTCAAGGTTAGGTATTTTTAAGAAAATAATCATTTTGTGGGCAGTTCGCGAATTCTGTAAACATGGCATTAATTATCGCTAATTACAAACATGCAGGACAAACCTGGAATCAGAGTCAATCACACTACCCTTTTCCGTTGAGTTTAGCGTTATGTAGCGCGATGAAATCTATGTGAAAATTAATAACCGGTTGGCATATCTTTAACGGGTCGTCAATACCCAAGATTTTATCCTTCCATACACCACAATAACAAAGCAACTTATCGTTTTCTCGGTAAGATTCCCGATAACATGAAAAAGCGGCAGATCCCACGCTTTATTAATACTGACAATGCGCCTAAATATGGTCATACTCTGGCATTACTGAATCGGGTGGGAAAATACCAGCCAGATAAAATATAGCAACAAAGTTATCAAATGCGATCATAGCAAGCTGAAACGGATAATTAATACCACTCTGGGCTTCAAATCGATGAAGACCGCGTAAGCTACTATAAAGGGGATTGAAGTGATGCGGGCTCTGCTACAGACAGAACCATTTTACTACGACAATCCCCTGGATGAAATAAGCTTAATGAACAGCGTTTTGGAAATGTAATCTCAGTTACTGCACCGAAACTCTCTCCATACTCATATTTTCAGCAATAGCAAAAACTGATATTGTTTATATCTTAATTTCTGTCTGTTAATTAACTATTCCATGAATTTCAATCAAAAAATCAATATCATCATGATCGAGATTAGCACGAATGATAGTTTTTATTATTTAATGGTGAATTTAACCATATCTTCTAAAATGAGAATTTCTATTTATACTTCTTAAATAATTTACTTGTTGATCTAACCAATGATTAAATTCTTCCTTATACTGATGTCCAAACTTATTTAATAATTTTGAATAGGATAAGTTATTACTTTCTAATTGAATTGGTTGTCTAAGTGCGCGTACTAATTCACTACGAACAGAACGAAGTTGTGGGGAACTATCAAGAAATTTATGCACAAAATATGGCCAAACGTATAATCTTTCACTGTGACCATTAGCAGAAAAACTATCAATATCTATAATTTGATCTAAAGTAGGTCGCCTATTAACCGAACAATACATTAAAGTTTGGGTTGCATATTTATTTTTTTCACCGTGAGATATATATTCAGCAAGTCCTTCACTCCACCATGAAATTTCTTCAGAGGAAAATTCTGCTGCATCACCATACTTATTATATTTACCATCAAGATAATGGACAATTTCGTGCCCAAAGTTATGGACATCATTTCCTTTCATATAAATAAAGATGCGAGGCTGATTATTAGGATCTTTAGGATTTCCTTCAATATAAATACCTCCATTGTTAGTATCTATACGAAAAGGATAATTACCATAACGGTTATAAAGTTCTTTGTTCTTCATGATTATAATTTCTAATGGTTTGGAATAATCATCTTTTATTTGTTTTTTCCCAAAAATATTATGAAAATTATTTAAAACTTTATCAGCTATAATATTAAGTTTATTTCTTTCTTCATTATTAAAATTATAAGAAGATATTACTTTATGCTCACTATTAAGTTTAAAACTATGAGGAATAATTTCTTCTTCTCTAATAGGTTTAAGAAAGTTATAAAAGTTCGATCCGTTATTTTTTTCAATACTCCTTCCAGTATCTTCTAAATATTTAGCAAGAACTACACTAATTTCTTCACGTAAATCATTTTTAGCCGGCAGATCTTTATAGTTTTTTAATATAGATTGCAGATTGGAATCAATCTTATCGCGTGTTAGAGTCCAAGTATTAGGATTATTAATTTTCTCAACGTTGATAATATGAGCTAATGTATTCATACTACAACGTAAATGATAAAGGGGGAAAGTATCTTTTTTTACATCAACAATTTCTAAAGATTGGCTAATTGTTTTAAATAAAGTGGATTCTATTATTTCCTTATTTTTAGATAATAGTTGGCTATCTAGTGTTCCTGGTCTTATGTAACAAAGTAGATTTAGAATCCTACCTAAATTTACTGAAAAAGCGTAATTTTTTAATAGTTTTTCTTGATTTAAAACATAATACCGTAATATCGTATCAATATCAGAATAATTTATAACTAAATTATTTCCTGTTACATTCTTTCGACTCATCTCGGTTGTTGCTGCAACCCAACATTCTGTTAATGTTAATAAATCCTTATTTGGTTCTGATGATAATAGTGACAAAGTCTTATAAGTTTGAGATAGATAGTTTCCTATTTTTTGTAATGATTTTGAGGCAATATTATTTTCTGCGCGCCAAGATGGATCTGCTGTATTAATTCTATGATATAAACTTTCAATATATTTTGACAACAAACTAAGATTTTTTATATTTTTTCCTGGATTATCAATTAGCTTATCGATTACATTAATTGCTGCAATTAATGTTTTTTGGCTATGCGGGTAACTTGTCTTTAAAAATAATTCTTTTTCATCATAAAGATCTTCCATTAACCTCTTTTCCATAGAGGTAAGCTCTATATTGGATGGCATATGTGTTAAATATCTTGGGAGATTTTTTTGTTCATAGTTATTAACCTCATTTAAATGTTTTTCTTTCGTTGATTGCCCTTCCAAAATATTAACATCTTTAACGTTATTTACATTTTCATAATAAAGATTAGATTTATAATTAACATTAACAGCGTTTAAGTTTATTGTCATAATAGGTTAATTCCATTTACTTTCAAAATTTAAATAAAATAACAAAATTATCATTGATAAGTTACATAACATACCAAATTTTAAAAGACACTTCACTTATTTTTAATTTTCCGGCAAGGATACTATAATATAAATTAAGATATAGATTTTTAGATAGTTAAAAACTTTGGCTTTAAAATGTTTATTAAATCATTCTATAAAAAATAAAAGAGATTCGCTGAGTTTAAATCGATTAAGAAGAAAATTAATATGGCTTTTTGGTTATGCCAGAGTTTACCCCGTCAACAATCGCTCGATATTCAAATTAATGCCCTTAAAGAAGCCGCTGTAAGAACAAATCGACTTTTTACTGATAAGACATCAGGTAGTCTCACTAAACAAGAATACTACCACTACCGCTTTTCCACGCTGAAATCAACGATAAAGGGTTGTAAGTTCGGCACTCATCTAAATTCGATCTGCAATGGCGATAATGAATGCCATTTTTGCATTACCAGCGTTCTATAGAGGGTTAAGCTACGGCCATTCTGGGCACCATTGGTTAATCGTTAGGGACAATTATCAACGATCTGCTATTTGCAAAAGTGCTTTTTCCTAGCGAAATAAACAGCAGATAAAAAATGAGCTTACGTTAGGTAAAAAAAACCCTATGATGAACCACAGGGTTGAGAACCAGGGAATAAAATAGCGATTAGTTACAGCACATTGATACAATTTAACTCTTTATATGCAAGTTCTAAACGCGCAATCATAGAAGTCTGACCCGCACGCAGCCAAACACGAGGGTCATAATATTTTTTATTAGGTTTATCTTCACCTTCTGGATTACCCAATTGGCTTTGTAGATAACCTTCATTTTTCTTATAATAATTCAAAATGCCTTCCCAAGTGGCCCACTGGGTGTCAGTATCAATATTCATTTTTACCACACCATAACTGACTGCTTCTTTAATCTCTTCAGCAGTAGAGCCTGAACCACCATGGAAAACAAAATTCAGATTATTTTCCGCTGGCAAATTAAATTTCTGCGCAACGTATTCTTGTGAATTCTTAAGGATCTTTGGTGTTAATTGAACATTACCTGGCTTATAAACACCATGTACATTACCGAAAGATGCCGCAATCGTAAATCGATGACTAATTTTACTTAATTGCTCATAGGCATAGGCGACATCTTCAGGTTGGGTATAAAGTGATGAGCTATCTAAGCCGGTGTTATCGACACCATCTTCCTCACCACCGGTACAACCTAACTCAATTTCTAACGTCATGCCCATTTTGCTCATCCGTTGCAAATATTGGGAGCAAATAGCAATATTTTCCGCCAATGACTCTTCAGACAAATCGATCATATGAGATGAAAACAGAGGTTTACCGGTGGTTTTATAATATTCCTCACCCGCATCGAGTAAGCCGTCAATCCAAGGTAGTAGTTTACGTGCACAATGATCAGTGTGTAAGATCACAGGTACACCATAATGTTTTGCCATTTGATGTACATGATGAGCACCTGAAATTGCCCCTAAAATCGCAGCTTGCTGGCCTTCTGCTTTTAAACCTTTACCGGCGATAAACGCGGCACCACCGTTAGAAAATTGGACAATGACCGGAGAACGAACTTTAGCGGCAGTTTCCAAAACAGCATTAATCGAATCTGTACCTACACAATTAACGGCTGGCAACGCAAATTTATGCTCTTTCGCAATGGCAAAAACTTTTTGCACATCATCGCCGGTAATAACACCTGGTTTAACAAAGTCAAAAATCTTAGACATGAGATAAAGTCCTATTATTGGACAGGTGATCAATATTACCTGTCATTTTTTTCAGATATAATTACTGTTTTGCGCGTTCTTCTAACACGACGACTGCAGGTAATTTTTTACCTTCCACAAATTCAAGAAAAGCACCACCGCCAGTAGAAATATAAGAGATTTTATCCGCAATACCAAACAGATCAATAGCGGCTAACGTATCACCACCACCAGCAATAGAAAAAGCGTTGCTCTCTGCAATCGCTTGTGCAATCACTGCAGTGCCATGACGAAAATTAGGGAATTCAAAAACTCCAACCGGGCCATTCCATAAAATCGTTTTTGCCTTTTTAAGAATATCAGCCAAACGTTCAGCAGTTTCATCACCTAGGTCCAAAATCTGTTCATCATCTTTGACATCATTGACCGATTTCATCACTGCTTCTGCCGTTTCAGAAAATTCAGTCGCCACACGAACATCGGTTGGAACAGGAATATCGCAAGTCGATAATAATTTTTCTGCTTCTGGGATCAAATCATCTTCATATAGAGAACGGCCGACTTTATGTCCTTCAGCAGCAATAAAAGTATTGGCAATACCCCCTCCGACAATAATTTGGTCGGCAATTTTGGCTAAAGAATCCAAGACAGTTAATTTAGTAGAAACTTTTGAACCTCCAACAATTGCCACCATTGGGCGAGCAGGCTCTTTTAATGCTTTACCTAATGCCTCCAACTCTGCAGATAACAGTGGCCCTGCACATGCGATAGGTGCAAATTTTGCCACACCATGGGTTGATGCCTGAGCACGATGGGCAGTACCAAATGCATCCATTACAAAGATGTCACAAAGTGCAGCATATTGCTTAGATAAAGTTTCATCATCCTTTTTCTCACCCCTATTAAAGCGTACATTCTCAAGCACCACTAGCTCGCCATTAGCAACTTCAACTCCATTTAAATAATCTTTTACCAAACGCACAGGGTAATCGAGCTTATCTGCTAAATAGTCTACAACGGGTTTCAATGAAAATTCCTCATTATACTCACCTTCAATGGGGCGACCTAAATGAGACGTTACCATTACCTTTGCGCCTTGTTTTAAAGCAGCTTCAATCGTCGGTAAAGAAGCACGGATCCGTGCATCAGAGGTAACTTTGCCATCTTTGACAGGAACGTTTAGGTCAGCCCGGATGAATATTTTTTTACCCGCCAGATCTAAATCGGTCATCTTAATTACAGACATGGTGAATCCTCTCGTTGATTCTCTAAATTATTAATCTTCTGCTGTGTATGGGGAACAATATGCCCATACTGTCTGTCAACAGATAGATTTGTTGAAACCAGTAGCAGCCATTGCTAATGTCGTATCAAGCATACGATTGGCAAAACCCCACTCATTATCACACCAAACTAAAATCTTAATCAGGTGTTGCCCACTAACACGTGTTTGCGTACCATCTACAATAGCACTATGTGGATCATGATTAAAATCGGTTGATACTAACGGCAATTCTGTATAATCAACTATACCACGAAATGAGCCCTTTGCTGCCTGTTGCAATAGCTGATTGACTTTCGTCACCGTTACTTTAGATCTTACCGTCACACTCAGATCAATTGCCGTTACATTGATAGTTGGTACGCGAACCGATATTGCTTCAAAATGATCTTTGAATTTAGGAAATACTCGTGTGATCCCCGCAGCCAATTTGGTATCAACAGGAATAATAGATTGGCTAGCCGCACGTGTTCGACGTAAGTCTGGGTGATAAGCATCAATAACCGGCTGATCATTCATTGCAGCGTGAATCGTTGTCACTGTACCAGACTCAATATCCAAAGCATCATCTAATATTTTTATCACAGGAATAATACAATTTGTGGTACATGATGCGTTTGATACCAATTGATCACCATTTTTCAAACTGGTTTCATTAACACCGTAGACAATAGTTGCATCCAGATCAGGACTTCCCGGATGGGAAAATAGAACCTTTTTTGCACCACTGAATAAGTGCGCATTACCATCGGCCTTTGAACCATAAACACCGGTGCAGTCGAGTACTATATCAATATCCAATGCCCGCCATGGCAGTTTTTCAATCTCCGGTTGATGAAAGAGATGAATATTGTCATTACCTACCACTAACAAATCATTATCCAGGCGCACATCCCAGGCAAATCGACCATGACTAGAGTCATACTTCAATAAATGCGCTATCCCTTGTGCAGTAGCAATTTCATTAATCGCAATAACAGCAATTTGAGCGCGGTGATCTGATTCATAAAGCGCTCTCAATACGCTACGCCCTATTCGCCCAAAACCATTAATTGCTACTCTAACTACCATACTATTCCTTCAATTTAACAACTAATGTATTAACGGCTAAGAATACTGATAATTACAGCTTTTGTACTGAGGATTTTTGTTGTTAATCATAAAAAGTGTGCTTTTGATCAATAAATCTATTAACTTCAAAAAACTGAAACGTTTCAGCTTAATAAAAACAGGTTACGACAATAAAAAAGAGGTTCGCAATAGGTTCGGATCATCAGTTGAAATAAAAAGAGCGTACCTAATCATATAAATCTGACCAATACGCTCACATTATTTTCGTCACTTACGTCAATAAAGATTTAGCCTTTGCAATCACATTTTCCACGCTAAAACCAAATTCTTTAAATAAAATCTCTGCCGGTGCTGATTCACCAAAAGTATGCATACCAACAACCGCACCGGTTGTGCCAACATATTTGTACCAATAATCTGCAATGCCCGCCTCAACTGCAAGTCGTGCAGTCACTGAAGAGGGTAATACAGACTCACGATAAGCGGCGTCCTGCTTATCAAAAGTATCCGTTGATGGCATAGAAACCACCCGTACTTTATAACCTTCCACAGTCAACTTTTCGTAAGCCTTAACAGCTAATCCAACTTCAGAGCCTGTTGCAATCAAAATAAGCGCTGGTGTGGTTTCACTATCTTTCAGCACATAAGCCCCTTTAATAATGTTGGCTAACTGTTTAGCATCACGTGGCTGTTGCTCAAGATTTTGCCGGGAAAAAATCAACGCACTTGGCCCCTGTTTACGCTCAATCGCATACTGCCAAGCAATAGCCGATTCAACCTGATCACAAGGACGCCAAGTACTCATATTAGGCGTCATACGCAAACTGGCTAATTGCTCAACAGGTTGATGGGTTGGGCCATCTTCACCCAGACCGATAGAATCATGAGTATAAACAAAAATACTACGAATTTTCATTAACGCAGCCATACGCACTGCATTACGGGCATACTCAACAAACATTAAAAAGGTTGCACCATAGGGTATAAAACCACCATGCAATGCGATGCCATTCATAATCGCCGACATACCAAATTCACGTACACCATAGTGAATATAATTGCCTGCTGGAGAGTCTTTTATTGATTTAGAAGCCGACCACATAGTCAAATTACTGGGTGCTAAATCAGCAGAGCCGCCTAAAAGTTCAGGTAATTGCTTACCGAAAACTTCCAATGTATTTTGTGAAGCTTTACGGCTGGCAATGTTGGCAGGGTTTCGTTGCAATTCGCTGACAAAATCATTTGCCATAGCTTGCCAATTAACCGGTAATTCACCTTGGGTACGACGTATAAATTCATCGGCAAGTTGCGGAAAAGCCTGTTGATAAGCGGCAAATTTTTCACGCCAAGCGGTCTCTTTTTTCTGGCCTATTTCGCGAGCATCCCAGGCTTTATAAATATCTGCTGGTATTTCAAAAGCTGGATAAGGCCAATTTAGTGCCGTTCGAGTTTCAGCAATCTCCGTTTCACCCAAAGGCGAACCGTGCGCTTCTTCAGAACCAGCCTTATGTGGCGAGCCATAACCAATTATTGTTTTGCAGATTAATAGAGAGGGTTTATCGGTAACTTTACGGGCTTGTTCTATCGCTGACTTGATTTGTTCTGGATCATGTCCATCAATACCCTTGATAACATGCCAGTGATAAGCGGCAAAACGTTCAGCAGTATTATCCGTAAACCAACCTTGTACCTCACCATCGATTGAAATACCGTTATCATCATAAAAGGCAATCAGTTTACCTAATTTCAGTGTTCCGGCCAGTGAGCAAGCTTCATGTGATATTCCTTCCATCATGCAGCCATCTCCCATAAATACATAAGTAAAATGATCAACAATATTATGGTCTGGACGATTAAATTGCGCGGCTAACGTTCGCTCGGCAATAGCAAACCCAACAGCATTTGCGATCCCTTGCCCGAGCGGGCCTGTCGTGGTTTCAACACCTGGAGTATAACCATATTCTGGATGTCCCGGTGTTTTGGAATGAAGTTGGCGAAAATTTTTTAACTCTTCGATTGGTAAATCATAACCAGTAAGATGTAGCAAACTATAAAGTAACATAGAGCCATGGCCATTAGATAATACAAAACGGTCACGATCTACCCAGCTAGGATCAGCAGGATTGTGATCCAGATAGTCACGCCAGAGTACTTCAGCGATATCCGCCATTCCCATTGGCGCTCCTGGATGCCCTGACTTTGCTTTCTGTACCGCATCCATACTGAGGAAACGAATAGCATTAGCAAGGATTTTACGAGTGATCATTGTTTACTCCATCTCGAATAAATAGCAAATTTCACACTGATTTTTCAATGCTACTTTGTCATTTTAACAGTTAAAATTTAATCTAGGTACCTAGCCTAAATAACCAACGGTAACAAAATATTCATTAATCACAAAGGAATCAAAAATAAGTCAATGAAAAAATAATAACAACACAGTTTGTGCTACATCGAAAACCAAAACACTGACATCCTAATTTTTTCTAAGCAAAAAGGCTGTGAGATTGAATATGATTTTACTGGAAAAAGGGTGCCAATTATCTTAAAAAAACAAAAAACCCCGAGACTTATTGCTCAGGGTTTCATAATATTGGCGGTGCGGACGGGACTCGAACCCGCGACCCCCGGCGTGACAGGCCGGTATTCTAACCAACTGAACTACCGCACCACGGTATAATCGAGTTAAGAACGGCCATGATATTACGAATCGGCTCTCTATACGTCAATATCTTTTAGAAAAAAAATCACTGTTTGCACATTTTTTCAGCTAAAAATGCAATAATGGTTAATGTTTAACCTGATCTGTTTCGCTATTACTCAACCGCCAAAGCGAAATCTTGCCACTTTTCTTTTCAATCAAATCCAGTCTTGCTTCATGGGCAGCAATTTCTTCCTGATTAGCATAAATTACACTTAATCCTGTCGCCTCTCTCTCTATCCGTTTAATGTCACCTATATAGACCTCACTACCCGGCTCTGAATCAACTGAAAAAGCTAAAGAGGTTTGGCCTCCAGTCATTGCCATATAAACTTCAGCCAGGATCTCAGCATCGAGCAATGCACCGTGTAATGTGCGCTTTGAGTTATCAATATGATAACGATCACATAAAGCATCAAGGTTATTTCGTTTTCCCGGAAACAACTTTCTGGCCAGCACTAAACTATCCGTGATCTGACAAAAGTTGGCTGTTGGAGGAATATCTCTATTTAGTTTAGAAAATTCATAGTCCATAAATCCAATATCAAAAGGGGCATTATGGATGACTAACTCAGCACCGCGAATAAAGTCTAAAAATTCATCCGCGATTTGGGCAAAAGTTGGTTTATCTTGTAAAAACTCATCACTAATGCCATGAACTTCGAAAGCTTCAGGATCAACTAAGCGTGCTGGTTTTATATAAACATGAAAATGACGGCCAGTAAGACGGCGATTAATTACTTCTACCGCGCCTATTTCAATAATATTGTGTCCTTCATAATGGATCCCTAGCTTATTCATACCAGTAGTTTCTGTATCAAGAACAATTTGTCGTGTAATCACTGTGCTCATAGTGCCTTTTTATGTCAGACTTAGGGTTATAAATCACGAATAAAATGAGTTTATCAGAAATGACGAAACAGGTAGAAATTTTCACCGATGGTTCTTGCTTAGGTAATCCAGGCCCAGGCGGTTATGGTATTTTACTCCGTTATAATAAACATGAAAAAACATTAAGCAAAGGCTATTTTCGTACTACCAATAATCGTATGGAGTTAATGGCTGCCATTATTGGTTTGGAAACGCTCAAACAACCCTGCCAGGTTATTTTAACCACAGATAGTCAATATGTACGTCAAGGGATCACCCAATGGATACATAATTGGAAAAGTCGCCAATGGCGACGGGCAGATAAATCGCCTGTCTTAAATGTTGATCTATGGCAACGATTAGACGCAGCAATTTCGCGGCACCAAGTAGAATGGCACTGGGTCAAAGGCCATGCAGGACATCCAGAAAATGAGCGATGCGATGAATTAGCAAAAAATGCGGCAAATTCACCAACAGAAGAGGATAGCGGCTACCAGACGGCACAAAATTAATGACGTTTACGCCAACACTTAGCAACCCCGACTGTATTACCTATTTTCATGCGGGTTCGCATAAGTTTTATTGGTGTTGGCGTCAACGGTAACGTTCTTTTACGGGCAATGATAAGATTGAGACAACCGGCAAATTGCAAATTTCTATTGATAAAATGCTCAGGACTTATCCAAGGTATAATTTGAAAACTTTGCTGATGCAGTACTTCGTAATTCAATAAGCTCAACCAATCAAGTTGACGCCAGGTTGAAAACATATGACTAGGAAAGGGTTGCCGCTTACGTAAAAAAGGAATGCATTTCCCTATACCTAACCAACTAAATGGATTAAAATTAGATAAAATTAGCCAACCATCATCAACCAAAATCCTATCGGCTTCACGCAATAACCAATGTGGATTAGTACTGTAAGATAATTGCTGTATCAAGAGACAGGCATCAATCGATTTGTCCTCGAAAGGCATTTCATTAGGATCACCTAATAATTGAAAGTTACTTCCAGCTATATTCATGCTAAATTGATGAGTAATCAGCGATGATTGAGTGTCAATTTGTAAACTCAATTGACCAATCTTTAACAAATGGAAACCAAATATTTTTGGCCACCATGGTTGTAGCTGCTGGTTTAATGCAATACGATAATACTTGCCCCATGGGATATCTTCCCAGGAGTCAGGCATTTTAGATAGTTGAGCAATACGAGCTGACTTCATTGTAATATCCTTCTAACCCATTAGCTATGAGGCATTATTATATTATGGAGCTTATCAGAATTCCTTCCCTCGTTGATAATTATATATGGCTATTAATCCATCAAGGTAATTGTATTATTGTTGATCCTGGTACCGCTAAGCCAGTACAGCAATTTTTACAACAAAATGCCATAAACCCAATCGCTATTTTACTCACTCATCACCACCATGATCACGTCGATGGAGTCAAAGAATTAAAAAGATATTATCCAGAATTAGTCGTTTATGGCCCAATGGAAACCAGTAGCAAGGGAACAACATGTGTCATAAAAGGCGGAGAACAGCTAAACTTTGCTGGGTTTTCATGGCAAATTTTTGCTGTGCCAGGACATACACTAGGACATGTTGCTTACTATCAAAAACCCTATCTATTTTGCGGTGATACCCTGTTTTCTGGAGGTTGTGGACGTATTTTTGAAGGAACAGCTGAACAAATGTATGAGTCGATTGAAACACTGAAAGCTTTACCTGATGAGACGTTAGTCTGTTGCGCGCATGAGTACACCGCTGCAAATATGGCATTTGCCAGTTATTTGTTACCCCATGATGAGGCGATAAAAGCCTATACTTTAGCCGTCAATCAAAAACGAGCCCAAAAACAACCCACACTACCATCACAACTTAAAGTTGAAAAAGAGATCAATATTTTTTTAAGATCTGACGATCCATATTTACAAAAAGTGTTGGGATTTTCACCTGCTACTGCTTCGAATTGTGATGTATTTGCCAAAATTCGCAAACTAAAAGATCGCTTTTAAATTGATGGTTGTCATTAACCAACGAGATCAGTATCATTGGCCTCTTTATTAAGCAATTGAATAAATAACAGCCTAGGATAGGTTACATAAATGAAGACAAAAGCGATATTATTCGCCTCTGTTTTGCTTGTTGGCTGTCAAATGACACCCAATAAGCAAACACTAGATCCGTCTTCAGCCAATCAAGATATTGAAACCACCGCTTGGGAATCAACCTATTTAATAGAAAATGATTTGTGGGGTTATATTAGTAGTGAGCTGAAAATGGATATTCCTGATAATGCCAGGATCGCAAATCAAATCAAATCTTATTTAGCCAAAGAAAGCTATCTGCAGAATGTGACATTACGCGCAGAGCCTTACATGTATTGGATTGTTGAAAAAATTGATCAGCGCAACTTGCCAATGGAGCTTGCCTTGGTTCCTATTGTTGAAAGTGCTTTTAATCCCCATGCAACCTCACAGGCACAAGCAACAGGTTTATGGCAAATTATTCCATTGACCGGTCAATCCTATGGATTAAAACAAAATAAATGGGTTGATGAACGTAGAGATGTCGCTGCCTCTACTACTGCGGCGCTAAATTTACTAGAACGATTAAATAATCTATTTGACGGTGATTGGCCATTAACATTAGCTGCTTATAATTGTGGTGAAGGCTGTGTACTTAATGCCATCAAGAAAAATGAACTCCTTGGATTACCTACTGATTATTGGTCGTTATCACTACCCAAAGAAACAATGAACTATGTGCCAAAAATTTTGGCTCTCAGTAATATATTACGCAACAGCGATCAATATGCTTTGCCATTACCAACTACTAATAAAAATAATGCGCTTACCCAGGTGAATATCGGCGAACAAATTACTTTACCCCAAGCAGCTAGACTTTCTGGGTTGTCGTTAACTACTCTTAAAGCCTATAATCCTAATTTAAAGCATAATATAACACCACCAGCCGGTCCCTATACTATTATGTTACCAACAGATAAAGCTGAGCTGCTTAAAGACGCGCTTTCGGATCAAGCAGTATTAAATAGTATTCGCCTTGCTGTTGCCAAAAATAATAAACAGCTATTAGCTAAACAACGCGCTATTAATAGTTATAAAGTTAAACGCGGTGATTCTTTATCAATGATCGCCAAACGTTTTAACATAACAACCGATAAACTTAAGTCACTAAATGGTATGAAAACGGCCAACTTGCGGATTGGGCAGACTTTAAAAATTAGCGGCAAACATAGTTACCGTACAACAACTATGATTGCTAAAAATAGCACTTCATTAGGCAAAAAAGGTAAAGTTAATATCAAGACCTACAAAGTCCGTCAAGGCGATTCCTACTATAGTATTGCTAAACGTCATGGTATCGATCTTAAGGATCTGATGAATTGGAATTCTGGCGTTAAAATAGCAGATTTAAAACCGGGGATAACATTAACTATTCACCTCTAATAATATTATGGAAAAATAACCCTTCTATTGAAAGGTTATTTTTCCTCATTAATAAAAATTGACAATTATTTCTTTTTATTATTAGGCATTGAGATAATAATCTATCCCGCCTGAACATGTCCGTAATCTGGACTAGTAAAATAAAAAATAGCAAATACTGAAAAAAATAAAAAATAGAGAATAATAAAAATCAGACTAATAATAAATGCAGCCAATCCAGCTCTATTCCAAGTATCTTGTACCCGTTTAAACGTTCTTACATCACTATAGTTACCATTGCACCATGCCCATTCATTCCCTTTAAAACCACATACAAACATCCAAATAAAATTAAATAGTGGAATAATACAAAGCAGTGGCCAATAAGTTCGATTACCAAACCCCCAAAAAATACTGAACATAAAAGCGCCCCAATTCCACCCTTTAACTTCTTCTGGCATCATTTTTTTCTGGATTTGATTTTCCATAATTAGCTCCTAAAATCACAAGTAAAAAGCAAGTGAAATATAGACGATTTTAATATCAAAGCAAATTTTCTTTTTTATTGTATTTAATATTTATTATAAATAAAAAAATAAATAACTATTTAATTAACTTAAAAAATAAAATATTAGTTCATAAAATCATATTTATAATTAAAAATAATTTGACATTAATTATCTAAAGCAATTTTAAATAAGATTATTGGTGAAATCAAAATCTAGCATTTCATATATAATAAACCTGACATAAATTTTTTATCATAAATATATTAATGTTAAAAGGAGTTATAATGGACTATTACTCAATTTTATCCAAATTAAGTTTAAATTTTATATTATTTATTTTAATTAGTTTTAATAAATTTATTTATGCTGATACTTCTACTATTGAAATTGTAAAACCACTGGAAAATGGGATTTCATATAATACTTTTTCTGAACTTCCTTCCAGTCAAAATAGCATTAGCTTTAATAACGATATCATATCAAATCCAAAACTAGACAATACAGCGGCTAAGATTATTATCGCAGAAATTACTAGTGATAAACACTCTAACCTACAAGGCACAATCGGCATTAAAGGAACTATTGCTGATCTGATTATTGCCAATCCTAATGGAATCAGTTGGAAAAATGGTAAAACAGATAATGTCAAAAATCTGTCACTTATCGCAGGTAAACTGGAAATCCCAGCGGAGAAAACGTTACAACAGCTGAAAAGTCTAAAATTCATTACCACAATAGGTAGTAGTATTAATTTAACTGACGATAG
This sequence comes from Arsenophonus sp. aPb, assembly GCF_029873475.1. Classification (NCBI taxonomy): domain Bacteria; kingdom Pseudomonadati; phylum Pseudomonadota; class Gammaproteobacteria; order Enterobacterales; family Morganellaceae; genus Arsenophonus; species Arsenophonus sp. aPb. The sequence goes on along the minus strand of NZ_CP123499.1, from coordinate 746,545 downwards.
GGAAAATACTTTGCCCATTAATAATCTGGTGAATATTGAGGCTAAAATAAATGTTGCTAAACTTAATCTTTTCGCCGATAAAATTATCATAAATGATAACATTACGCTTAACGCTGGACAGCAACATTACCTTGCTGCAACTGGCGCGATATCCTATAGCCTTCAGCAAGCTAATATTAAACTTAAGCACCTAATCAAACCGGATACTAATCTAACTTATTTACACCATAGTCAACTTAAACTTGACCAACAAGCTATTGTCAAAGGGCAAAATATTTTTCTGGAAAGCCATCCTTATCAATGTAGTAATAGTTATTCATGCAAAAATAATAATATTCAATTAAACGGTACGCTCATCGCGCAAAATTTTTCTCTTCGTGGTGATAGTCTATTTGAAAACTCAGGATTACTAATTTTTGGCCGGCAACCATAATAAATAAATTGATAACATCAATAAACCTTAGCCCTTATTAAGCCATAGACAAAGGGTAAACGACATCCAAGTGATAATTAACAAAAAGGCGAGATAACAATAAGTCTCTCGCCTTTAGTATCTGTTGAATCAACAACGGTAAACTTAAGCCTGGCCTTTCACTTCTTTTAGACCATTAAAAGGAACTTTTTCACCTAATGCTTCTTCAATACGAATTAATTGGTTATATTTAGCTACCCGATCAGAACGGCTCATAGAACCTGTTTTGATCTGACCCGCTGCTGTTCCTACTGCCAAATCTGCAATTGTTGCGTCTTCAGTTTCACCTGAGCGATGTGAGATAACCGCCGTGTAACCCGCATCTTTCGCCATCTTAATTGCTGCTAAAGTTTCGGTTAAGGTACCAATCTGATTGAATTTAATCAAAATGGAATTAGCAATACCTTTTTCGATACCTTCTCGCAAGATCTTGGTATTAGTAACAAATAAATCATCACCCACTAACTGAATTTTGTCACCCAACACTTTAGTCTGATAGGCAAAACCATCCCAATCTGACTCATTAAGCCCATCTTCAATAGAAACGATAGGATATTGTTTGGTTAATTCTTCCAGATAATGGGTAAACTCTTGAGAAGTAAAAATTTTACCTTCCCCTTTCAGTTCATAATTACCGGTTTCCTGGTTGTAGAATTCTGAAGCAGCACAATCCATGGCTAAGGTAATATCTTTACCTAACACATAGCCTGCTGCTTCAACGGCTTCTTTAATTGCGGCTAAAGCGGCAGCATTAGATTCTAAATTTGGCGCATAACCACCTTCATCTCCCACCGCGGTATTCATCCCTTTGGCTTTTAACACTTTTGCCAAGTGATGAAAAACTTCTGAACCCATGCGGACTGCTTCTTTCAAGCTTTTTGCGCCGACTGGCTGGATCATAAACTCTTGAATATCAACATTGTTATCCGCATGTTCGCCACCATTGATAATATTCATCATCGGTAAGGGCATAGAGAATTTACCCGGCGTGCCATTCAATTCAGCAATATGCTCATATAAAGGCATGCCTTTCGCTGCCGCTGCTGCTTTAGCATTAGCCAGTGAAACAGCCAAAATCGCATTAGCACCGAATTTAGATTTATTTTCTGTACCGTCTAATTCGATCATGATTGTATCGATATTAGCCTGATCTTTGGCATCTTGGCCGATCAACGCATCAGCAATCGGGCCATTCACTGCGGCAACTGCTTTCAGGACACCTTTACCTAAAAAGCGAGCTTTATCACCATCACGTAATTCCAATGCTTCTCGTGAACCGGTCGATGCACCAGAGGGAGCCGCGGCTAAACCAACAAATCCCCCTTCTAAATGAACCTCTGCTTCAACAGTCGGATTACCACGGGAGTCGATGATTTCACGCCCGATGACTTTAACGATTTTGGACATTAAATTTTCCTCAGTACAAGTTAAATTTCAGCTAATGGTAACAAATTAATACCATTAACCCATATCTCATTTCAGCTGGCCTTGCTGATATTCCTTCGCAGCTTTGATAAAACCAGCAAATAAAGGATGACCATCCCTAGGTGTCGAAGTAAATTCAGGATGAAACTGACAAGCTACAAACCAAGGATGGTTAGGATCCTCAATAATTTCCACCAGCTTATTGTCCGCCGAGCGTCCTGCAATACATAAACCAGCTTCTTCAATCCGCGCTAAAAGCATATTATTGACTTCATAACGGTGGCGATGCCGCTCCATAATTGTGTCGCTATTATATAACTCACGGACTTTACTGCCTTTCACTAAATGGCATAATTGGCCACCTACTCGCATCGTACCACCAAGATCACTCTTCTCATTGCGAACTTTAATATTACCACTGTCATCAGACCATTCTGTAATTAAAGCAACAACCGGATAGGGACAATCTGGCGCAAATTCTGTCGAGTTTGCCCCTTCCATGCCCGCAACATGACGAGCATATTCAATCAGGGCAACCTGCATTCCCAGGCAAATACCCAAATATGGAATATTATTTTCACGTGCGTAACGTGCCGCCATAATTTTTCCTTCGACACCCCGTTCACCAAAACCACCTGGAACTAGGATAGCATCAAGTCCTTTTAGTAGCTCACTACCACGTGCTTCAATATCTTCCGAATCAATCAGTTTAATATTTACTGTTAAACGATTTTTTAAACCGCCATGTTTTAACGCTTCAATAACCGATTTATAAGCATCAGGTAACTCTATATATTTACCTACCATGCCAATAGTTACCTTACCTACCGGATTAGCTTGTGCATCAACAACCTGTTCCCATTCAGACAAATCAGCGGCTGGGCATGCAAGTTCAAATTTTTCACAAATATAATCATCTAACTGTTGAGATTTCAATAATGCAGGAATTTTATAAATTGAATCAACATCCTCTAATGAAATAACCGCTTTTTCCGGTACATTGCAGAAAAGCGCAATTTTTGCCCGTTCATTAACAGGAATAACACGATCAGAACGGCAAATTAACACGTCCGGCTGAATACCAATAGAAAGAAGTTCTTTTACCGAATGTTGAGTCGGTTTGGTTTTAACTTCACCCGCAGCAGGTAAATAAGGTACTAAAGTAAGATGCAAGAAAAGAGTGTGTTTACGACCAACATCAACAGCTAATTGGCGAATCGCTTCCAAAAAAGGTAAAGATTCAATATCGCCCACTGTGCCACCAACTTCAACCAAAACGATATCGTGACCTTCTCCGCCACGAATAATCCGATTTTTGATCTCATCGGTAATATGAGGAATAACTTGAATAGTTTTGCCTAAATAATCACCACGACGCTCTTTACGTAATACTTCAGAGTATACGCGACCCGTTGTGAAATTATTACGGCGTGTCATTTTAGTACGAATAAAACGTTCATAATGCCCCAGATCAAGATCAGTTTCTGCACCATCTTCGGTAACAAAAACTTCTCCATGTTGGATTGGGCTCATCGTGCCTGGATCAACATTAATATAAGGATCCAGTTTCATTATGGTAACATTCAGTCCACGGGCTTCAAGTATAGCAGCCAGAGAGGCTGCGGCAATGCCTTTGCCCAGAGAGGAAACTACCCCGCCGGTTACAAAAATATAATTTGTTTTCATGCTGAACCTGAAAATTTAGGTGTAAAAGACGATGAATATAACAGGACGGGAAAGCAGTATACCCTAACCTTAAATCTGCTACAAATGTTCTTAGCCTATTAAGGTTAATTTTCATCAATAATCTTTTAATATCAAGAATTAGCTTTCGTCAATTCCTTGCAAAAAATAGCTGATCGATTATAACATCCTAACTAATATTTAATCCATTCAGCTAAAAACAATAATCACTCATTTTTAATTTGTTGCCAAAGTTTTTCCATTTCATCTAGTGTAGCATTTTCTAATGAATCGCCTTTGTTTAAGATCAGTTTTTCTACTTGGCGAAAACGGCCTTCAAATTTACGACACGCTTTTTGTAATGCTAATTCTGGCTCATGGCCAAGATGGCGCGATAAATTAACCACCGCAAAAAGTAAATCACCAATTTCTTCTTCAATACGCGACGAGCTCGGTGCAGGCTTATTTATTTCTGCCAAAACTTCTTCAATTTCTTCATGTACTTTGGCCAATACTGGAGCAAATTTATCCCAATCAAAACCAACAGTTGCACAGCGTTTTTGCATTTTATTGGCTTTCATTAATGCCGGCAGGACTGGTGGAATATCATCTAAAATAGAATGCTGGTTTTTTGCTGCTCGTTCTTTGACTTTATTTTTTTCCCAATCATAGTTTGACTTATCGCTCTTTACGAGTAATTGCCCAGCAAAAATATGGGGATGACGTGATATTAACTTTTGACTCACGATTTGGCAGATTTCATTAAAATCAAATAATGCTTGTTCTTTTGCAATTTGGGCATAAAAGACAATATGAAACAGTAAATCACCCAATTCTTCTTTTAAAGCAGCAAAATCTTGTCGTTCAATTGCATCTAGAACTTCATAAGTTTCCTCCAGCGTATAAGGCGCTATTGTGGCAAAAGATTGCACTTTATCCCATGCACAACCATGCTCAGGATCGCGTAACTGAGTCATAATCAATAACAATCGTTCTATTGTACCTGAGTCCGTTTGCATGTTATTTCCATCCGAAGTTAATAAAGATCAAAAACCAATTAACGCACCGCTTGCTAAAACATAATGTAATACTTACGACTTAATACAACGTTTAGCCTCGAATACATCAGGAAGTTGATTCAATTTCGCTAAAATACGGCCTAAAACGGGTAAATTATAGATTTCAATATTCATATCAATAGTCGCCAACTGTTGTTTAACATCACTACGACTACTAACACTTAAGACATTTACTTTTTCATTAGCAAGAATAGTCGTGATATCTCTCAATAATCCACTCCGATCATTAGCAATAATTCGCAGGCCTAATGAGTAACCACTAGAGTAGTTTTCCCCCCAAATAGCATCGACTATTCTTTCTGGGGCATGCAATTGTAGCTCAATCAGTTGCTCACAATCGATGCGATGGATCGAGATACCTCGACCTTTAGTAATAAAACCAACAATATCATCACCAGGAATTGGCTGACAGCAACGAGCAATGTAGTGCATTAAGTTGCCAACACCTTCTACAACGATGCTTCCACTCTCCTTCACTGGCAAGCGGATAGCAGATATTTTATCTTCCAACGTCTTTAAAGCAGCGCGATCAGCTTCTTCAGCAGTGGTTTGACTAAATTTATTCTGTAAAAAATTTACCAGTTGATTAATACGAATATCACCTACGCCAATACCAGCAAGAACTTCATCTAACGAGTTAACGTTGTAGCGCGTTAATAACAACTTTTCAGCCTCTTTTAAACTTACCGCCAGATGATTAAGTTCATTATCTAATATTTGTCGCCCTGCCTGGATATTCTTATCACGATCCTGCTTACGAAACCAATTGTGGATCTTAGCGCGAGCACGGCTTGTGGTAACGTAGCCTAAATTTGGATTGAGCCAGTCACGGCTAGGGTTTGGATACTTTTGCGTGATAATTTCAACTTGATCTCCCATCTGTAAATGATAACTAAAAGGAACAATTCGGCCGCTGATCTTAGCGCCAATACAGCGATGGCCAACATCACTATGAATATGGTAGGCAAAATCAAGTGGGGTTGAGCCAGCTGGTAAATCAATAACATCACCTTTAGGGGTAAAAACATAGACTCGATCATCGAAAACCTGGCTACGAACTTCATCAAGCATTTCCCCTGAATCAGCCATCTCTTCCTGCCAGGCTATCAATTTTCTTAACCAGACAATACGATTTTCATAGCTACTCTCTTTGCCCGTTATTACTGCTCCTTCTTTATATTTCCAGTGAGCTGCAATGCCTAATTCAGCATCTTCATGCATTTGTCGAGTCCGGATTTGTATTTCAATCGTTTTACCATTTGGCCCTAATACCACAGTATGAATAGATTGATAGCCATTCGGTTTAGGGTTAGCAACATAATCATCAAACTCATCAGGTAAATGACGAAAATGGGTATGCACAATACCTAATGCAGCGTAACAGTCTTGTAAACGTTCAACGATAATACGCACAGCGCGAACATCAAAAAGTTCATCAAAAGCCAGGTATTTTTTTTGCATCTTTCGCCAAATGCTATATATATGCTTCGGACGGCCATAAATTTCTGCTGTAATACTTTCCTCTAACATAAAGTGTCGCAGTGACGAAACAAAATCATCAATATATCGTTCACGATCAATACGTCGTTCATGAAGTAATTCAGCAATCTTTTTATATTCATCCGGGTGTAAATAATGGAAACAGAAATCTTCTAGCTCCCATTTCAATTGCCCAATGCCTAAACGGTTGGCCAAAGGAGCATATATATTTAAGCACTCTTTTGCTGCTAAGACTCTTTCATCTTCGGAGCGTTCCCTTACCTCACGTAAATAGGCAATACGTTCCGCTATCTTAATCACCACGCAACGAAAATCTTCTACCATGGCGAGCAACATCCGGCGAATATTATCTACTTGGCTAGAACTCTTTTCGCCTAATTGGTTAGCATTCAATTGGCGAATGGCGTCCATCTCCATCACACCTTTAACCAAAGCGTGAATAGATTTACCAAACTCAATATCAATAATTTCCTCAGTGACAATTTTGGCATCAACTAGGGGAAATAGCATTGCTGCACGCAAACTATCGAGATCCATACTTAATGTTGACAGGATTTCTCCCATCTCGATCCCACGCCAAAGCAGTAATTGACCATTTTCATAGTGCTGAACTTTACTATGGCAGTAATGCCAAACTTCAATTAATTTTTGTTCTGAGTCATTAGTGGTAAGTTTGAGACTAGCAACCCATTTATCAATGGCAAATTCGCCTGCAGATGTCAAATGAGCGCTTCTAATTGCAACCATAATCTTTCCTTGCCTATTTGCTTGAATCGCGACAAAAAAGTGCCATAGACTCAAGATGACTAGTATGCGGAAACATATCTAACATCCTGACACTTATAAGTTGATAACCGGCTGTAAGTAATTGTTTACTATCTTTTACTAATGTCGTTGGGTTGCAGGAGATATAAACAACCCGTTCTGGCTTAAACTTGATAATATGTGACATTACGCCTATAGCACCCGCGCGTGCAGGATCTAATAAAATTTTGTTAAAACCCATTTTTGCCCAAGGGTGGCAACCTATGTCACGCTCAAGATCAGCTTGATAAAACTCAACATTAGTTAATCGATTTAAACTAGCGTTATAACGCCCTTGCGCTACCAATTCAGCAACGCCTTCAACACCAACAACCGAATGAACATGACGTGCGATGGGTAAGGTAAAATTACCCATGCCACAAAATAGATCCAAAACCCTATCTTTCGACTCAAGCGCTAACCAATCCAACGCTTGAGCAACCATTTTTTTATTGATTTCGGGATTTACTTGAATAAAATTTTGCGGATCAAATGTCAATTTCACATTCTCAATAGAATAATAAGGATCACTATCATTACTTGCTGAACTAATAAGTTTAAGCCGATTGGCACTATTGTCGATCAAATAAACATTGAGATTATAGCTTCTGGCAAAGGCAGTTAATAACATTTTATCATCAGTAACTAACGGTTTAAGATGACGTAAGATAACACTAACACCGTTATCCGCATTAACAAGCTCAACATGTCCTAAGTGTTTAACTGCTGCCAATTTGTTTAAGCAGTCAGCAACAGGCAGTAATAATTTTTCTAGTTCTGGTTGTAATACAGGACACATTTTCAGTTCTACCAATACATTTGATTGGCTTTGGCGAAATCCCATTCGTAAGCGACGTTCTGACTGTTGATAGTGGAGACCAAACCTCGCTCTACGACGATATCCATACTCACTACCTGCGATAACCGGCAATGATTTTACTGCTCTTCCCGTTTCACGTTGAAATAAATATTCTAACCTACTGACTTTAGCCGCACGTTGAAGAGTTGACGTCACATGTTGTTGTTGACAACCGCCACAGATGCCAAAATGACGACAAAAAGGTGCCACCCGATCAAGGCTATCAGTCAATCGTTTGCTCACTTTTGCTTTGGCAAATTGTCTTTTCTCTTCCGTAAGTTGAATTTGTGCTTGCTCACCTGGAAGTAAATTAGTAATAAAGATTGTTTTTCCTTGATAATGCGCGACACCTTGGCCATGAGCATCAAGACTTTCAGCTATTACTGTCAAATTATCGGGCTTAACTTTACGCTGCCTGGAAGAATAAAATTGTACCATATCATTAAGGTGTAAAATTTTGTTAGTCTATTAATTAAAGAAACTGCCATCTCATATATTGAGGAAAATTAAATTTGCTTTATTCATTTTCTCAATGAGAGATGAAGAATAGTATCACATCTCAAAGCAATTGATGTAAATTATCTATCATTAAATGTTCGTTGTTTGTAATTTTAAGGAATAAAATAAGAGATCTTTTTATTTTTGTAAAAAAATAAAAATAAAAAACAATGTAATAAATTCTCAAAAATAAAATAAACCAATATAATATTGTCAAATAATGTTATAAATTTATAACATAATAAAGTCTATTAAGATCTCACTTTCTAAATTATGTTATAACTAATTTGTTACTAATTTCTAATAATAAATATTAACAAAATCACTTTAATAATATAAATAGAAAAATTTAAATGACGATTGTCTTTAAAGTCAAAATGTTTTCACTTAACTGATTTTAGCTGTGTATTTAATTAATATGCATAGTCTAAAGCATTGCTTAAAATATTTCCCAATATATATATTCAAACAATGCTTATTTTCATTTTTTAATTTTTCACCGTAAATTTTCGATATTCTTGATAAGCATAATGATCTGTCATACCACTAATATAGTCTTGTATAAGACGAGCACGATAATAAAATTCTAATATATCTTTTTCTGTCTCATCAGTAGTACAAATTCCTTCAATGGCTTCACCATAAGCCAAACAATGTTTAGTTGATAATTTATGCAATAGACGTGTTTCAATAAAATATTTCTTGTGATATTTATCTTGATAAAGCTGAATAAAATCAGCGCGTGGCATTAATAATAAAGGGCGATAAAAGTTTAGTAAGCCACTAATTATTCGATAACCTTGTAATTCTAATTGTTCAACTTCAGGATGGGTAAATACATGTTTATAGGCAACGCCTTTCAATACCTCCAATAGATGATGTTCATCACTTTTATCTTCCAATAAGGCACTATTAAAACTTCCTGCATAAATTTCAGCTAAATGTTTAATAAAGCGATGAGCACTATAGGAAGCCAATTTACTGATAATATTAACTCTAAGATACATAAAAAATTGATCTTGCTTACTACGCCTTGTTTCATTGTGATTAATACTTTTATAAGCTTTTTCTACCGTCTGTTCAAATAAGTCACCTTTGGCTTTTTTACCTGTTTCCAACCAACCTTGTCGTAAATATTCCAACAACTGATCAACACTAAAAATACCTTTTTCGACCGCATCATCTAAATCAGCAATACAATAAGAGATATCATCTGCGGCTTCCATAATATAGCAAAGGGGGAAACGGCAATATGGTTCCATATCCAATTGGATATATAACTCTTTAATAAAACTATCTTCTGACCAAAAATAACCCGGTTTTTTGGTCAGATAATCAAAATCTTTAGGAATTTCATCCAGTTGATAAGCACCTTTAGTATATTTTAAGATTGAGCCAATTTGAGCATAAGTCAGGTTCAATTTTAATAATTGATGGATCATCCTAAGTCCCTGGGCATTACCCTCAAATTGACAAAGATCTTTACGCAATTGGCAACGCAGCAAATCTTTGTTAGGTTCATTTTTTAACTGGAGAAAATTAATCTGGCATTGATCGCTAGCCTTTGATTTATTAGAAATAAATTCAGCGTCAAGTAATGTTGAAAACCAGCTCTTAATGGCAGCTTCACCAAAATGACCAAAAGGTGGGTTACCTATATCATGCATCAAACACGCCATTTCTATCAAACTTTCAAACGCATCAAGGCGCTCAGAGAGACCATAAGTTGCCAGTAATTTCTTTTTTTTCAATTGACTGATTACGGTCTTTGAAATAAAACGACCAATTTGCTGCACTTCTAATGAATGAGTTAGACGACTGCGAACCGCAGCATTTTGTTCTAAAGGAAAGACTTGAGTCTTCTGTTGTAATCGACGTATGGCTGCAGAATTAATAATGCGTCCTCGATCGCTTTCAAATTGACGATTAACTTGTTCTTCATTCTTTGTATCAACATTGTAATCACTATATTTACGCAGAAAATTGAGCTTTTGCCTAAAATCAATCTTGGACATTTCCCCTCCTGATGATGAAATATCCCCAGCTAATGGGCACAGTTAACTTTTTTTTGTTTTCAATGTTACAATGGCACGGATCTGACAACATGTCTAATTAATCAACAGTGAGTATGACACAATGAAAGTTGCGATAATAGGTGCAATGGAGCAAGAAGTGGCATTATTGCGTGAGCAAATTGATGCTCAGTCTGCATTGTCACGAGGTGGCTGCGAAATCTATTGCGGAAAATTTAATGATCTTGATATCGCATTATTAAAATCAGGCATTGGTAAAGTTTCGGCGGCTATAGGAACAACCTTACTAATAGAACATTTTGCGCCTGAAATTATTATTAACACTGGCTCCGCCGGCGGATTAGTGCCTACTTTGCAGGTTGGCGATATCGTGGTTTCCAGCCAAGTTTGCTATCATGATGTCAATGTCACTGCTTTTGGTTACCAACCAGGCCAAATGGCACAATGTCCGGCTACATTCAATGCGAATAAAAAATTGATAGAACTGGCCGAAAAATGTATTGAAAAATTGGATTTACATGCGATCCGCGGTTTGATTTGTAGTGGTGATAGCTTTATTAATGGCGCTAAAGAGTTAACCTATATTCGCCAGACTTTCCCTGCTGCTATCGCGGTTGAAATGGAAGGTGCTGCAATTGGTCATGTATGTCATCAATTTGGTATCCCATTCGTTGTTGTGCGTGCAATTTCTGATGTCGCTGATAAAGAGTCTCATCTCTCTTTTGAAGAATTTTTGCCTGTCGCGGCTCGTCAATCAAGCTTAATGGTGCAAACAATGTTGGCAAATTTAGCTAACTCAAGCCAAAGTAGTGAATGAGCTATTAACAGCCATTTCGGCAAGCCAAAATAGAGCCTCATACTAAGGGTTACTAATTACCCTTAGTAAGGTTAAACGATTAAATACTAAATGAAGAACCACAACCACACGTTGTTTTCGCATTCGGATTGGTTACCACAAACCGTGACCCTTCTAATCCTTCAATATAATCAACACAACCACCAACCAGATACTGTAAACTCATAGGATCAACGATTAATTCCACGCCTTGCTTTTCAATCGTTAAATCACCTTCATTAATTTTATCATCAAAGGTGAAACCATATTGAAAACCACTACAGCCTCCGCCAGTAATATAGACGCGCAAACGCAAATTGGGATTTTCTTCATCCGCAATCAACGCTTTAACTTTATTTGCTGCAGCATCAGTAAACTGTATAGGCAATGCAGTATCATTACTCATTTCTAACTCCAGGCCGACATGCCAATCAATAGACACAGGAAGCAACAATACTTCACTGGACAAGGGGCAATTATCTAACAGCCGGCCAATTGATTCAAGATCCAGCCTAAATTAACTGATTTAAAAAAATTCCCCTAAATTTGCTGTTTGGTTTACTAGCAATACTACTTTAAGATATGCAAAAAATTTCTGCTGGACAAATGCTTGGAGTTATTTAATGAGTCAATCTGAAGCACTTTACTTAAAAGCTAAAAAATTTATTCCTGGCGGTGTCAATTCACCCGTGCGGGCGTTTAATGGTGTTGGCGGCTATCCACTATTTATTCAGCGAGCTAACGGCGCTTATATTTATGATGTTGATGGCAAAGCTTATATCGATTACGTCGGTTCTTGGGGGCCAATGATTTTAGGTCATAACCACCCTATAATTCAGCAAGCAGTCATTCAAGCGGCAGAAAATGGCCTGAGTTTTGGTGCCCCGACCGCTATTGAAGTAAAAATGGCAGAAATTATTAGTCAACTTATTCCATCCATCGAAATGGTTCGTATGGTAAATTCAGGCACAGAAGCCACAATGAGTGCCATAAGGCTCGCTCGCGGCTATACAGGGCGGGACAAGATTATCAAATTTGAAGGCTGTTATCATGGACATGCCGACTGCCTTTTAGTTAAAGCGGGCTCAGGTGCTTTAACCATCGGCCAGCCTAATTCTCCTGGCGTCCCTGTAGATGTTGCCAAACATACGCTTACCTGTACATTTAATGATTTAGATTCTGTACGGCAAACTTTTGCACAATATCCGCAAGAAATCGCTTGTATCATTGTTGAGCCAGTAGCAGGCAATATGAATTGTATTCTACCGGAGGCTGAGTTCTTGCCCGGGCTACGCACATTATGTGATCAATTTGGCGCACTACTGATTATTGACGAAGTCATGACCGGCTTTCGAGTTGCCTTAGGTGGTGCGCAAGCACATTATCAAGTCAAACCTGATTTGACCTGTTTAGGCAAAATAATCGGCGGTGGGATGCCTGTTGGCGCATTCGGCGGCCGCCGCGAACTGATGGAAAAACTCGCGCCAATAGGGCCAATTTATCAAGCTGGCACATTATCAGGCAACCCATTAGCGATGGCTGCAGGCCTAGCTTGCCTAACTGAAGTCGCTAAACCCAATACTCATAAACGCTTAACAGAATTGACGACACAACTTGCTAACGGTTTGCAAGAAAAAGCGCAACAAGCGGGTATTCCGTTCATTGTTAATCATGTTGGCGGCATGTTTGGTCTATTTTTTACCCAAGCACCACAAGTTAACAGCTATCAAGATGTCATGCGATGTGATATTGAGAAATTTAAGCAATTCTTTCATTTAATGTTAGACGAAGGCGTTTATTTAGCCCCTTCTGCATTTGAGGCGGGTTTCATGTCCATTGCGCACAGTCATGAAGATATTGATCGCACAATTAAAGCGGCAGAAAATGCGTTTAACAAGATGCAATAATTATTTTTAAACCATAAAAACCGGCGCCAATTTTTTAATTCAGCGCCGGTTTACTTGCTTTTTATTACTGTCCAAACATCTCTTTTACCCAAGCGGGCGCATCATTACTATTTGTCTGCTGTTCATTTAAATTCAAGTTTGGCTTCAACGATTGTATCCCTAGCTGACATAATGCTTGGGGATCCTCGGTCCATACTGGCAAAATGCGATATCCACCACCTACGCAGTTAAAACTGCCATCGCTATTGACGCGCATCTGCGTAATTCCTTCTGGTGGGCGATTATCCAATGCTAATGGAGTTTGGTTTTCTAAATAACGACGATATAGTTGCAATGCACCACTTGCACCAGTAAGATTTGTCGGTCCATTATTATCACGACCGGCCCATGCGATTGCCACTTCCTTACCATCGATACCGGCAAACCAACTATCGCGTAGATCATTGGTTGTGCCCGTTTTACCAGCTAAATGATATTGAGCAAATTTATTCATTAATGAACGAGATGTTCCTCGCTCAACCACTTGTTGCATACCATAAAGTGTTAGATAAGCTGCTTGCGGAGAGACCGCCCGCTCGGCAGATGGATAACTTTGATAAAGCTCATTGCCATCACCATCAATCACAGAGCGCAATGCCGATAAGGACGCTCGATTGCCACCACCACTGATGGTTTGAAACATTTGCGCCGTTTCCACTGGCGTTAAGTTCAATGCCCCTAATAACATAGCGGGCACTTTTTCTATCGCATCACTTGGCACGCCAAGACGTACCAATACTTTACTAACCTGATCCAAGCCAACGCTTAAGCCAATATTTACCGTCGGGATATTCAACGAACTGGCCAAGGCATCAATTAACATGACCTGCCCCCGAAAGCGGCGATCATAATTTTTCGGCTCCCATATTTGGTTATCAAATTTGACACTAATTGGTTCGTCAGGTACCCAGGTATTTAAACGAAAACGATCCGGTTCACTTAATGCGGTGAGATAAGTCGAGGGTTTAGCCAATGAACCAATTGAGCGGCGAGCATTTAACGCTCGATTAAAACCAGAATATTGTGGTTGCGAGCCGCCGACCATAGCGCGAACTTCACCGTTAATACGGTCAACGACTACCATCGCACCTTCAAGATCAGGCAACTTACGTGTTTTACGTAAATCGGCTATCCCCTGTTCTACGGCATTTTCAGCCGCTTGCTGCGAGACCGGATCTAAGGTAGTAAAGATCTTAGCACCGGAAAGGTTATTTACTTTATCTCCCAATTTTTCAGCTAATTCTTGCCTGACGAGCTGCATAAAAGCGGGTTGAGGTGTTAAAACACCACTTCTGGATTTAACGCCCAAAGGACGAGCACTCAATATATTATACATTTCATGATCGATAATTTGGCGTGTTTCCAACAGCTTTAACACTAAATTACGACGCTCAAGGGCCAGTTTAGGGTTACGCCATGGGTTATATAGTGACGCGCCCTTCACCATACCGACTAATAATGCTTGTTGATCAATACTCAACTCATCGATTGGACGACCAAAATAATAGAGGCTGGCAAGAGGAAAGCCCCGAATTTGCTCATCGCCACTTTGGCCTAAATATACTTCATTTAGATAAAGTTCAAGAATACGTTCTTTGCTATAGCGAGAGTCCATCAAAATCGCCATATATGCTTCATTGGCTTTACGTATTAACGTTCTTTCATTACTCAAAAATAAGTTTTTAACTAATTGCTGGGTTAACGTACTACCACCCTGAACGGTCTTACCGGCCATTAAATTAGCAATAACCGCACGTCCAATAGAATAAATACTGACGCCATCATGCTCATAAAAATGCCGGTCTTCAGTTTCAAGCAATATTTTGACTAAAGAATCAGGAAAATCTTCTCTCGGCAAGACTAAGCGTTGCTCATTGTTAGCCGATTGCATCATCGTGATAAGTTTTGGATCAAGCCGAAAAAAACCAAATGAACGACCATTTTCCATATTAGTAATATTGGTGAGGCGAGCTTGTTCAAAACTTAATTTAGCTAAAATTTGTTCTTCTCTTTGATCAGGAAAGGAAAATGGCCGGCGTAACATCTCAATCGTATTATTTTTAACAATATACTCACCAGGTAAAGTAATTTTATTTACCTGACGATATTGCATGCCATCTAATAATCGGATCATCTCTTCTTTACTGTAATTCATCCCTGGTTCAAGATTAACCATTCGACCATAAACAGCTGCCGGTAGATCCCAAACTTTTCCATCAAGACGTTCACTGATTTTCTGATATAAATAGATACCATAGACACCAATTAATAGTGCCAAGACGATAGCAATTTTGACAAACAACCAAAACCAACGCCATCTATTATTTTTAGCTGGCCGAGACTTATTGTCTTTATTTGCCATTAGTTCTTCTTCCTCGTTGTCATCAATATCTTCATACTCATAGTTGCCTAAGCGATTATTTTGCTGAGATTTTGATTTTTTACCAGTGGGCTTTTTCTTAGATCTGCGCCCAATAGGTTCATAATTATCTTTGTCAAACATGGTATAAAATTAATCTTTATTTACTATTAGTTTATTATTAGCCCAAGATTTTAATCATAACTTATAGATATTTTTTTCATATATCTCATTAAAATAGTATTTTTATCATAATTAAATAATCAACATCCTCTACATAGTAGTTTTATACCCTGATGATGACCGTTATTATCACTCTCCAATTTAGTGAACACTATCTATCCACCAATTTACATTACATGTAAAAGCAACAATTATTAACTTTTTGCGCCAAACATTGTAGCATTGCTGTTGTCTTTAACCGCATCTATTATTACGACCGGAGTAGCTACCAATGTATCGGTTTCCACCACTAAAATCAGCCCAATTAGTAAAGCGTTATAAACGTTTTCTCGCTGATGTTATTACACCATCAGGTAAATTACTAACCATTCATTGTGCCAATACAGGCGCCATGACCGGCTGTGCAACACCTGGAGATACGGTTTGGTACTCAACATCAAATAATTTTAAGCGAAAGTATCCCCATAGCTGGGAACTGACGCAAACGCAAACTGGCGATTGGATTTGTGTTAATACACATCGAGCAAATGATCTTATTAGTCAATTTGTAGTAGAAAATAAAATTCCGGAATTATCCGAATATGATAATATTAGCCGAGAGGTGAAATATGGCGACGAAAATAGTCGTATAGACCTTCTACTAACCAAAAAACAGCATGTTAATTGCTATATTGAAGTAAAATCAGTCACCTTGCTAGAAAACAATATCGGTTATTTTCCTGACGCTGTTACAATCAGAGGGCAAAAACATTTACGTGAACTATCCTTGATAGCTGAACGAGGCGAAAGAGCAGTTTTATTCTTTGCCGTACTTCATACTGGTATAAAGAAAATGTCCGTTGCAAGCCATATTGATTCTCATTATGCTGCGCTCTTAAAGCAAGCAACGAATTTTGGTATTGAAATACTTTGCTATCAGATTAAAATATCAGAAAAATGGCTATCAATGGATAAAAAAATACCCTTTATCCAATAAACCAAGCTATTATATTCTTTTAGGTGAAATTCGTTTTACTTACAAAAAAGGCAGATAACACGCGCATCACCCTGATACAGTAAAACGAATTGTAAGAACCATTGCTAAGTATGGAGTGTTCTGTTATTTATAGCGACCTTAGTTTTTCCCCCTTGAGGGGTTCTTTATGAATATTGCGTGTGTAGGAGAAGCATTATGCAAGAAGGGCAAAAACCTAAAACCTCGTCCTTAAGCATTCTCGCCATCGCTGGGGTAGAGCCCTACCAAGAAAAGCCAGGCGAAGAGTACATGAACGATACCCAATTGGGTCATTTTAGGGTTATTCTCGAAGCATGGCGCAATCAACTCAGAGATGAAGTCGACCGCACTGTAACTCATATGCAAGATGAAGCAGCCAATTTTCCTGACCCTGTTGACAGAGCGGCACAGGAAGAGGAGTTTAGCCTTGAGTTACGTAATCGCGATCGCGAACGTAAGTTGATTAAAAAAATCGAGAAGACAATAAAAAAAATTGATGATGAAGATTTTGGTTATTGTGAAAGCTGTGGGGTTGAAATTGGTATCCGCCGCTTAGAAGCTCGTCCAACAGCTGATTTATGTATTGATTGCAAAACATTAGCTGAATTACGTGAAAAACAGATGGCGGGTTAGCCAATAATCTTACACCAATAAAATAAGGTACACAGAAGTGTACCTTATCCTTTTGATAATCAATGAGTAATTCAATAATTACTAACGTTCCACCCTATATTGGACGCTTTGCACCATCCCCAACAGGTGATCTGCATTTTGGCTCGTTAGTTACAGCGCTTGGTAGCTACCTACAAGCCAAAAAAAAACAAGGAAAATGGTATGTCAGGATTGATGACATCGATAGCGCTAGAGAAGTGCCAGGGGCGGCTTCGCGCATTTTAAAAACTTTAGCGCATTATGGCTTACATTGGGATGGTAAAATCATCTATCAGTCACAACGGCATGATCTTTACCATGACACTTTAGCACAGCTAAAACAGTGCTATGACTGCTACTATTGCCGTTGTACACGCCAACGTATTAATGCTATCGGTGGTTATTACGACGCACATTGTCGCAATCTTGGTTTATCTTCTGCAGCAGCAGCTTTGAGAATAATCCAGTCAAAACCGGTTTACAGTTTTTATGATCAATTACAAGGTGATTATGTAGCGCCTCGCGCTTTGGCTGAAGAAGACTTTATTATTGTGCGAAAAGATAATCTATTTGCTTATAATCTTGTTGTCGTTATTGACGATCATGACCAAGCTATTACCGAAGTTTTTCGTGGCGCTGATCTCATTGCACCAACCGTTAGACAAATTTCTCTCTATCACCATCTCGCTTTTCCAGTACCCGATTATGTGCATTTACCTTTAGTATTAAATCGTTCTCATAATAAACTTTCTAAACAAAATCATACCCCGCCGCTGCCGATGAACGATCCGAGACCTATTTTAATTGATGCACTAAATTTTTTATCACAAACAACTATTATTAATTGGCAAGACCTTAGTACTGAACAATTACTGAGCCAAGCTGTACAAAATTGGCAACTAGATAGCATTCAACCAAACGGCAGAATTGTTACAAATTATGATTAATCAGCAATTTTTATCCTACTTAGGCATTCTCAAAAAAAATCCTATAAGATATGATTAATTATTAGTATTTATTTTTTTAACTAGAATCGCATTAGATATCGAGGTGTATTATTTTTACCCGGGTAGCCAATTTCTGTCGTAATTTATTGATACGAGAAGAAAAAAATAATCGAAGTAAACAAAAATCTTATGATAGTTCTGCGACCGACACTAAGTCCAAGACTAAGGTAAAAGCTTTACTAACAAAAAGATATCGGAGTACGAAAAGCATTAAAAGTACTCAATTAGCAGATAAATCTACACCTGCATCTGCTATAAATACTTCAATAGCCATAATTCCACGAGATAAGCATCCTATCTCGCGAAGAGACATCAGTGACAATGCACTGAAAGTTCTTTATCGTCTCAATAATGCTGGCTATGAAGCCTATTTGGTCGGTGGTAGCGTCAGAGATTTACTATTAGGTAAAAAACCTAAAGACTTCGACGTTACGACAAACGCGACACCGGAACAAATTCGCAAATTATTTCGTAACTGTCGTTTAGTCGGACGCCGTTTCCGTTTAGCACATATTATGTTTGGTTATGAAATCATCGAAGTCGCTACTTTCCGTGGTTCTCATGAACAAACTGATACTAATAATAAGGATATGGCTCACCAAGCACAAAGTGGTATGTTACTGAGAGATAATATTTTCGGTAACATTGAAGACGATGCCATTCGACGCGACTTTACCATCAATAGCCTATATTACAGAATTAACGATTTTACCCTACGTGATTATGTGGGTGGATTTGAAGATTTAAAAAACGGTATGATTCGCTTAATTGGTGATGCCAAAATTCGTTATCGAGAAGATCCCGTTAGGATGCTACGCGCTATTCGATTTGCTTGTAAACTAAATATGCAAATCGATGCCGAAACTGCCAAGCCTATTCCACAACTGGCATATTTGTTAAAAGACATTCCATCGGCACGTCTATTTGAAGAGTCGCTCAAATTACTTCAGACTGGTCAAGGTTATCAAACCTATCAACAATTAAAACGTTATAATCTCTTTCAATCATTATTTCCGCTAGTTGAACGACACTTCACCGCCAATGATGATTCACCGATGGAGCTTATCATTAATCAGGTGCTGCAAAATACTGATTATCGAATAAAGAATAATAAACGTGTTAATCCGGCATTCTTATTTGCCACTATGTTATGGTACCCACTGGTAGAACATGCAGAAAGGCTTTCTCAGGAAAGTGGCTTACCCTATTACGAAGCCTTTGCTATTGCAATGAATGATATCCTTGATGAGCAATGCCGCTCTATCGCTATCCCTAAACGGCTTACTTCAATAATGCGCGATATCTGGCAGCTACAATTGCGACTACCAAGGCGCCAAGGGAAAAAAGCCGATAAACTATTAGAACATCCAAAATTTCGCGCTGCGTTTGATTTGCTAGAACTACGCGCCAACGTAGAGCAGCGGCGGGAATTAGAAGAGCTGGCTCATTGGTGGGCTGAGTTTCAACAAGCAAATAATAGACTACAACAAGAAATGGTCTCGGAGTTAGGTAATATACCGACTCATCGTCGTAATTGGTCGCATCGCCGAAATCATACTAACCGTAAACCGATAAAAAACAACCGAGTTAATTAAAGATGGAGCGTGTTTATATCGCCATTGGCAGCAATCTAAATGACCCTTTACAACAAGCACAAAGTGCCATTAGAGAATTGCATCAATTACCCAATACCAAGCCGGTTATTATTTCTTCTTTCTATCGCTCTAAACCTATGGGGCCGCAAGGCCAACCTGACTATCTCAATGCCGTTATCGCGTTAGATACTGAGTTATTGCCCGCAACCCTACTTGAACATACCCAATCGATTGAATTAATGCATGGTAGAACTCGTAAAGCCGATCGTTGGGGGCCAAGAACTCTCGATTTGGATATTATATTATACGGCCAACAAATTATTCAGACAGCACATTTAACTATCCCCCATTATGGCCTTAAAGAACGGGAATTTATGCTTTATCCGTTAGCAGAAATTGCCCCAGAGCTACGCTTTCCAGATGGTGAATTGCTTAGTGATAGATTGCTGCTAGTTGCTCAAAATGGGCTAACTTTATGGTAACTTAGCTAATAATTCTATTGGCAATATGAATATGTTAACGCGGGTATTTGGCTGATGCTTTAAAATCTAAATAACTTAGCGGCGATAATACAGGAAAAAATGGGGGTTGACCACATGACCGCAGCCATTGCAAACTCTTAGCATTCGCCAAAACCAACAACTACTATTAGAAAAAACAAAAAATTTATAACGGCTAACATAGCGATAATACAGCAGAAGCGCTAAAAAATAGCGCCAATCCGATCCTATATATTTATCACACTATACGTGAATAATTATGTTCTTAATCCTTGTCCTTTTTCAATTAAGTGCCACGTTATGGCATATAAAATAACAATAAAAATCACTAATACTGATAAGGTAATCGATATTGCAACATCACTGATGCCAAGAAATCCATAACGTAATCCGCTGATCATATAGACGATCGGATTAAGTTTAGATACCATTTGCCAAAACTCTGGCAAAAGAGACAAAGAATAAAAAACACCGCCTAAATAAGTTAATGGTGTTAAAACAAAGGTAGGAATAATACTAATATCATCAAATGTTTTAGCAAATATCGCATTCACTAACCCAGCTAATGAAAACAAAATTGCCGTCATTAATACGGTAATAATTACCATCCACCATGAATAAATATGTAATGGAACAAAAAATAGCGAAACCAGGGTAACCAACAGACCAACCAATACTCCTCGCGCAACCCCACCGCCAACAAAACCCATTATGACAATATGGGTAGGAACGGGTGCAACCAACAATTCTTCAATACTTTTTTGGAATTTTGCCCCAAAAAAAGAGGAACAAACATTGGCATAAGCGTTTGTGATCACCGACATCATAATCAAACCAGGAACAATGAACTGCATGTAATTCACGCCATCCATATTGCCAATTCTTGCACCAATTAAATGACCAAAGATAATAAAATAGAGTGACATGGTGATCACCGGCGGTAGTAAAGTTTGTACCCAAATACGCGCAAAACGTGTTATTTCTTTGATCCAGATGGTTTTCATCGCCACCCAGTAGAGCTGAATCATCTATTTTCTCCTTGCTTTATCGATAGTGGATGCTGTTTATTCATTAAACCAACAAATAACTCCTCCAAACGATTTACTTTATTACGCATGCTTGTTATCTGTATCCCTTGCTCAGCAAATTGGCTAAATAAACCATTTAGACCTTGATCGCGAAGTACATCAACTTCTAAGGTTGAAGTATCCACTAGCCTGAATTTATAACCCTCTAATGTAGGGATAGCACTCTTTGGTGCCAGATCAAAAATAAATGTCTCTGACTCCAACTGATTGAGTAGTTTTTTCATACTGGTATTCTCAATCAATTCTCCATATTGAATAATACCAATATTTCGACACAACATTTCCGCTTCTTCCAAATAATGGGTCGTTAAAATAATGGTGGTACCTTGCGCGTTTAAGGTCTTCAAAAAACTCCACATTGAACGACGCAGTTCAATATCGACTCCTGCAGTGGGTTCGTCCAAAATTAACAGTTTGGGTTGATGCATTAATGCACGAGCAATCATCAATCGCCGTTTCATGCCTCCGGAGAGGTCTCGTGCAGGCTCGTCGCGTTTATTCCACAAAGCCAGTTGAGAAAGATACATTTCTGCTCTAGATAAGGCTAACGAACGCGGAACGCCATAATAACCCGCTTGATTCAGCACTATCTGTATTACTGTTTCAAATGGATTAAAATTGAATTCTTGAGGCACTAAACCCAACTGGCGTTTTACATTCACCACGTCTTTATCAAGATCGTAGCCAAATACTCTCACTTTACCGCCCGTTTTATTGACTAATGAACTGATAATACCAATTGTCGTTGATTTACCTGCACCATTAGGTCCTAATAAGGCATAGAAATCTCCCACCTCAACCTGTAAATCAATTCCGGTTAATGCTTTCACACCACCGGGATAGGTTTTTGTAAGCTGGAGCAGCTCTAAAGCATAAGTCATAAAAAACCTTTCTTATCTATTTTTATTCCACATATGATAATAAATCACACCATTAGTAATCTTTTTTCAATTAAACTATAACTAACAGCGAGTAAATATTAAAAAATAAATTGATGTTGTATATGATTATTATTGCAGTTAACCATAACTAATCCACGTGAATTATGATGAAAAAAATTAAACAGCTGTTTGAAAACAATCTACAGTGGTCAGAATCAGTAACCAAAGAAAATCCTTCTTTTTTTAAAGAATTAGCAAAATTTCAAAATCCACATTTTCTGTGGATAGGCTGCTCTGACAGCCGCGTACCTGCTGAAAAATTAACTAAAGCAGCGCCTGGTGATCTATTTGTCCACCGAAATGTCGCTAATTTGGTGATCCATACTGATTTAAATTGCCTGTCAGTCATACAATATGCTGTTGACGTACTAAAAGTCGAACACATTATCATCTGTGGTCACTATGGTTGTGGTGGTATTGAAGCCGCTATTGATAACACAGAACGAGGGCTGATTAATAACTGGCTACTACATGTCCGTGATATTTTGTTTAAACATAGTGCAATCTTAGGTGAGCTTGCACCGCAAGAACGGGCAAATCGCTTATGTGAACTCAATGTTATTGAGCAAGTTTATAATCTTGGCCATTCGACAATAATACAATCTGCCTGGCGGCGCAGCCAAAACGTCATTATTCATGGCTGGGTCTATGGTATACAGAATGGCAGACTCAATGATCTTGATGTTACGGCTAATAGCCGTGAACAGCTTGAAATCACCTATCGGCAAGCTATTGCTAAATTAAGCCAGCAAAAATAAGCACCGCAAAAAATCGAACTAACGTTCGATTTTTTCATTCAATAAATAACACTACCACTTAATCATCTAGTAAAATAACATGCCCAATATAGGGTAAATGTCGATATTGCTGTGCATAGTCGATACCAAAACCCACAACAAATTCATCTTGAATAGCAAAACCTGTCCATTCAACAGGAACCTCTACTTCACGTCGAGAGGGTTTATCTAATAACGTACAAATTGCGACAGACTTAGGGCCACGTAATTTTAGGATTTGACGGACTTTTTTTAGCGTATTACCTGAATCAATAATATCTTCAACAATCAGAATATGCTTGCCGCGAATATCTTCATCTAGATCCTTAATAATTTTTACATCGCGGCTTGAAGTCATGCCATTGCCATAACTTGATACCGTCATAAAATCGACTTCATGAGGGATATCAATTTTACGACATAAATCAGCCATAAAAATAAAAGAGCCTTTCAAAAGACCAACCAACACCAACTCATCTTGCAATGATTTATAATGTTCAACAATCTCTTTTGCCATCTCATCAATACGTTGTTTAACATCCGCTTCTGAGATCATGACTTCTACAATTTGTTTCATAACTTTAGGTATTCATATTCATGGAAGTAAAAACCTTAGATTCTAACATAAGGGCAATAAAGACGCGATAAAATGCCCTCATCCAATATTGATTAACAACATAAATAAAGAAGTTAATATTTTAGCTAACAGAGAAACTGGCCATCATGCCCGTATCTTCATGCTCTAATAAATGACAATGCGCCATATAGGGATGTACCTGGGTTGCGATATGATCAAACTTTACCAATACCTCACTGATATCACCATCAACCCGCACAGTATCTTTCCAACCTTGTCTGTGGGAAGCCACTGGTTGTCCATTCTCTGTCAAGATCCTAAATTGAGTTCCATGTATATGGAAAGGATGTAACATCATGTCACCTCGACCGGATATGATCCAGCGTTCATACTGGCCTTTTGCAACATTAAATGCCACCTCCGTCATGGAAAAAGGTCGGCCATTAATACTATTAGCATGGAGAAGATTGAATGATTGATTCATCATCGGCGCTTGCTGATGATTATGCATCGCATGCGCCCCATTTTCCTTCATCATATTGCTATGACCATGCATATTCATCCCGGCCAAAGCCTGTTCACCATACTGTTTTCTAAGCGCCATCATACCTTGCATATCTAAACGTGCATCCATCATTAAATGCAATTGACGCTGTTTAATGCCAGTCAAATCAGGCAATGAGGCAATAGAAGCTAAACTGTCAGGTAAAAAAGTCTCTCTTGCGTTTAATCCTGGCTCAATGTGCAATACAGCTACGGGTTGATCAAAAGGCGCTATTGTCATTCCCATTTGTTTGACTGGCAAGGTAACAATATCAAACGCTTTACCATTCGAGGCATCAACTAGTACCTCAAAACGTTCAGCACTTATCATCGGTAATTGATCGACGGCAACAGGTTCATTTAATAGCCCACCATCACTAGCAATAACATACATTTTTCGCCCATCACTGGTTGCCAGGTTTAGACTTCTGGCATTACAGCCATTAAGAAAACGTAAACGTAACCAACCCTTAGGTGCTATATGTTTAGGTAATACCACGCCATTAGTTAACATAGTGTTACCAAACCAACCAACAGCAGCACTCATTACATTAAGTTGATAATCTATCTGCCCTGCACGATTTAAACGTTTATCCTGCAAAATAACGGGAATATCATCGATACCCCATTGATTTGGCAATTTTTGTAATTGGCTATGTTCATCCTCAATTAATACTAAACCCGCCAACCCCATGGCAACTTGATAACCCGTTTTACCATGAGGGTGCGGATGAAACCAACAAGTTGCCTCGGGTTGGTTAACGGCAAAATTAACCCTTCTTACCACATTAGGTTTAATTACCGCATGAGGACCACCATCAGCTTCACCGGGGATTTTTAGCCCGTGCCAATGCAATGCGGTAGCCTCGGATAACTGATTGTGAATATCAATAGAGACACGTTGGCCTGATTTAAGCTTGATTGCTGGACCTAACAAGGATCCGTTGTAACCCCATGTTACAGCTGATTTTGCGGGTAAAAATTGCGTTTTACCTTGAGTAACCCGGATGGTAATTTTGCCATGCTTATCCGGCCATAATAATGCTGGAATAGGTAAACAAGGATATTGCGTTGCAGATAATGCAGCGCGACTCCAAGTTGGTAATAAGCTTACCGATCCCATTGCCGCTGCCAATTTCATAAAATCCCGACGCAACATAGCTTGCTCCTTTATAATTAAACCCTAATAAGATAAGGTAAGGTATAAATGTAAAATGGTAGAAAATAGATAATTTCACTAAAATATAGAGGTTCCACTTACTGGAAGGTCAAGCCAATATTTTTTTATGTAATATGACGATATATTTATCTGCTTTTCTGAAAAATAGGTATACTTCATCGTTCTATTAGTATTAATAGAATAAATTGACATTTAAATTATACAACTAACTAAATGCGTAAAATTATTTTTATTTCACATATAGCCCTGCTTTTTTGGTTTATTTTTTCAACCAAAGCATCTGCTCTATCAAGCAATGAAACAGAAAATCTTGCTGATTTAACAGCAGTTTATATATTTTTAAAGCATGATTGTGGTTACTCACAAATTCCTGATCGTGAAATTGAAAGAGCAATCCTCTATTTTGCCCAGAGTAATCATTGGGATCTAAGTAATTATGACAAACCTACCATGGCAAAATTAAATGAAGAGCGTTATGATGACTTAAAAAAAATTCCTATCCCCCGTAAAAAGAAATGCCGGGTGCTTGCCGATGATGCTTTAGCATTATTTGCTTATGTAAAATAAATACTTTCTTTCATGCACTCTGATAAGAAATTTCTAACTTATCATTGAAACGAAAAAAATTATTAGCTGCGCTTTTTTAACTCTGTTAGAAAGGAAAAGATAAGTATGTCAAAAAAAGAGATTTGGCTCGAAACACTCCACCACAATGTCGGTCAATATTTTACTGTCGATAATATACTGTACCATAATAAAACCGCTCATCAAGATCTGATCATTTTTGAGAATGCTGAAATGGGGCGCATTATGGCCCTTGATGGCGTAGTACAAACAACTGAACGGGATGAATTTATTTATCACGAAATGATGACTCATGTCCCTTTATTTGCCCATGGCCACGCTAAAAAAGTACTAATCATTGGTGGTGGTGATGGCGGAATGTTACGTGAAGTATGTCGCCATCAATATTTAGAAAACATCACTATGGTTGAAATTGATGCCAGTGTAGTCGAATTTTGCCGCCAATATCTACCCAATCATAATGCAGGCGCTTATAACGATCCCCGTTTTAAATTGGTCATTGATGATGGTGTCAATTTTGTTAAGACCACCGAGCAAAAATTTGACCTAATTATTTCTGATTGCACCGATCCTATCGGACCAGGAGAAGGGCTATTTACCTCAGATTTTTACCAAGGTTGTGTCAACTGTCTGAATGAAAATGGCATTTTAGTGGCCCAAAATGGTGTTTGTTTCCTGCAACAAGATGAGGTAATTAATAGTCACCAAAAACTATCTAATTACTTTAAAGATTGTAGCTTTTATCAAGCCGCTATACCGTCTTACTATGGCGGAATGATGACCTTTGCCTGGGCAAGCCAGACAACAAAATTACGTCAAATATCCTTGCAAATATTGGAAACTCGTTTTAAAAAAGCAGATATTATTTGTCGCTATTATACACCCGAATTACATCTAGCCAGCTTCGCATTACCACAGTATTTACTGGATTTACTAGCTAAAAAAGCTTAGTTTTACTCAATAGGAGGTGAAATAAATTGCAAAAATTGAAATTACATGGCTTTAATAATTTAACTAAAAGTTTAAGTTTCTGTATATATGATATCTGTTATGCCAAAACAGCAGCAGATCGTCATAGTTATCTGGCTTATATTGATGAGCAATATAATGCAACACGCTTGACTGAAATTCTAACTGAAACCTGCTCTATTATTGATGCCAATATCTTGAATATTGCTCGACAAGATTATGACCCTCAAGGTGCCAGTGTTACTATTTTGATTAGCGAAAACTCAATAAATCCCAAAAATGTAGACAACACGGAAAATCCAGGGCCCTTACCTGATTCTATTGTTGCTCATCTCGATAAAAGTCATATTTGTGTTCACACCTACCCAGAAAGTCATCCAGATGATGGTATATGCACTTTTAGAGCAGATATCGAAGTCTCCACTTGTGGCGTGATTTCGCCATTAAAAACGCTTAACTATCTTATTCATCAACTTGAATCAGATATTGTTACTATTGATTATCGGGTTCGTGGTTTTACCCGCGATGTTAACGGCATCAAACACTATATTGATCACGAAATCAATTCCATTCAAAATTATATGCCGGAAGAATTCCAGTCTCAGTATCATATGATAGATGTTAACCTCTATCAGGAAAATCTTTTCCATACTAAAATGATGCTAAAAGACTTTGAGCTAAATTTGAATAACTATTTATTTAATACGACCGCAGAACAACTTGCCCCTGGGGAAAAAAAACGGATTACTTATCTGTTAAAAAAAGAGATGCAAGAAATTTATTACGGCCGTAATTTGCCAGAACTGTAATTTATATCGATTAGTGGATCGAGAATAGATATCTTATCCACTAATCACATGACTCCATTTTATTATTGATATTCATTTTTTTACTATAAAGCCACTACATACTAAATATATTATTGGATAACAAACAGGCCTATTGGCTTTTTTGATTATCTTTTATGGCTTGATTATAAATGGCTTTTGCTATCCATTGGTTAATTTCTATCACCTCTGCATTGTCCATATGCCAAATATCTTTCATTACCAAAAAGACCTCAGAACCATAAATAAGCGAAAATGCTCTTTTTACTCTCTCAATAATTTCTGGCGAAAAGTCATCCTTCATCGGTTCCACTATCATCGCCAAAGTATCTTTCCGATGTCCACGAACTAACCGTTTTTCTGCCTTGATTGTCGATGAACGAGCTGCCGCCCATTGCTGCAAAGAAACTTGCAATGCTGCTCTAAGCGCTCCTTCATATTGAAACATACGTGGATAGGCAAATAACAATAATTCTTGGATCCGTTCTTCCGTTTTTTGGCTATCAGGCAACCAGGTTAAAATAGGCCCTAAGCTTTCACTCACAATGGCAGAAACCAGATCACTATGAGTTGGAAAATAACGATAAGCTGTTGCTCTCGAAACATGAGCATGAGATGCAACTTCAGAAACAGAAGGCAATTTCCCGTCTTCAAACAAGCTCAATGCAGTAGAAATTAATCGGTTAAAAGTCCGTTTTCTAGTACCTGTGTATTGTGAAATAAGATCAATTGACGTCATAAAATTTATCCTTTATTTTTAACCAAAATGGATTCAAACGTCACCTTTACGATAACTTTTATAATTAGAATGTACTGCATTAAGAAACAATATAACGCTAAAGAATTAAAATAAATTGAGACTAATATCTCAATTTATAAAAGCACAAATGATAGCTTACTTTTATTGTGCCTATAATACTCCCATCCAAGTCAGCAAACAATCAAGGATTTATGATGAAGGAACAGCATGGATATATCTATATTGCAGCAACGCTAGATACCAAAGGCATCGAAACTTTTTATGTTAGCCAACTTATAAAACAAACTGGCTTAGCGGTACGTATTGTTGATTTAAGTACGAAAGCTGACAATTTGGATGATAAAGCTGATATTACTGCTGAAACTGTTGCTAGCTATCATCCTAGCGGAAGAGAAGCTATCTTTGGCCAAGATAGAGGGAAAGCTATCGCAGCGATGGCAATCGCATTTGAAAAATATCTCTTACAACAAAAAGATGTTTTAGCTATTCTTGGATTAGGTGGCTCAGGCGGAACAGCGCTTATTACACCTGCAATGCAATCTCTTGCCGTCGGTATGCCTAAATTAATGCTCTCAACGATGGCATCCGGTGATGTTTCAGGCTATATCGGTGCCAGTGATATTTCCATGATGTACTCAGTCACAGATATTTCTGGTCTTAATGTCATCTCCCGTAAAATTCTAAAAAATGCCGCTGCTCAAATCGCAGGGGCGGTACTTTTTAATTCTGCTGATGAAACTGAAGACAATAATAAACCAATATTAGCACTAACCATGTTTGGCGTAACCACACCCTGTGTC
The DNA here is from genome assembly GCF_029873475.1 of Arsenophonus sp. aPb. Taxonomy (NCBI): domain Bacteria; kingdom Pseudomonadati; phylum Pseudomonadota; class Gammaproteobacteria; order Enterobacterales; family Morganellaceae; genus Arsenophonus; species Arsenophonus sp. aPb. The sequence goes on along the minus strand of NZ_CP123499.1, from coordinate 717,076 downwards.
CAACAATTAACCAAAAAATTAGCTGATCATTATGATTGTTTAGTCTTTCATGCCACAGGAAGTGGTGGCAAAGCAATGGAAAAACTGGTTGATAGCCAATTAGTAGATTGCGTGCTTGATATCACAACTACTGAAGTTTGTGATTACCTTTTTGACGGCATACTTGCCTGTGATGAGGATCGCTTCGGTGCAATCATGCGTACCCAAACACCGTGTATCATCTCTTGTGGTGCATTAGATATGGTTAACTTTGGTCGCCCGACAACAATCCCTGACAGATATAAAGATCGCCATTTTTATCATCATAACAGTCAAGTTACCTTAATGCGTACCACTGCCGAGGAAAATTATCAGATGGGAGTGTGGATCGCACAGAAACTTAATCAATGTCAAGGCGCTGTTACTTTTATTATTCCAACAGGGGGATTTTCCGCATTAGATATTGAGGGTTGTGTTTTTTGGTCACCACAAGCTAACCAAGCTTTTATTGATGCGTTTAAATCAAACTACCAAATCACAACTAACAGAAAATTAATAATCAGCCCTCACCATATCAACTCAGCAGAATTTTGTCAGCAAGTGATACAATTGCAGCAAGAATTAATGAATTAATTTGGAGTTACTGATATGAAACAAACACGCGCATCATTATTAGAAAAATTTCAAATGATGATCTCGCAGGGTCAACCCATTATCGGGGGCGGTGCCGGCACAGGTTTATCAGCAAGATGTGAAGAAAGAGGAGGAATTGATCTTATTGTAATTTATAACTCCGGTCGCTATCGCATGGCTGGCAGAGGTTCATTGGCAGGTTTACTCGCTTATGGCAATGCCAACGATATTGTTATAGAGATGGCAAAAGAAGTTTTACCTGTGGTTAAAAATACTCCTGTATTAGCTGGTGTTAATGGTACTGACCCATTTTGCCAATTCGATCAATACCTTGATTCCCTAAAAATAATGGGATTTGCTGGTATACAAAATTTTCCTACGGTTGGTTTGATCGATGGTAATTTCCGAGCTAACCTTGAAGAAACAGGCATGGGATATGCGTTAGAAGTTGATTTGATCCGACAAGCTCATGAAAAAGATTTATTAACAACCCCTTACGTTTTTAGTGCCATTGATGCTAAAAACATGACAGAAGCTGGCGCTGATATTATCGTCACGCATATGGGATTAACAACGGGTGGTGATATTGGCGCAAAAACAACTCACGCATTAGAGGATTGCGTAAAGCTTATTAACGATTGGGCGGCAACGGCAAAATCTGTTCGTAAAGATATTATTGTACTTTGCCATGGCGGTCCGATTGCAACACCTGAAGATGCCAAATATATTTTACAAAATTGTCCTGATTGCCACGGTTTTTATGGGGCAAGTTCTATGGAACGTTTACCGGCCGAAACTGCCATAACTGAAACGACGAAAATATTTAAAACGATAAAACGAAAATAATCTTTAATCCATTTTAGGTTGTTAAATCAACCAAACTATTGATCGCTAGCACCAGGAGCCTGTGGTATTTGCCACAGGCTTATTTTATTTAAACAATAACTAACCAATAAAAAATGTTGCAATAAATTAATAATAATTAACAATGCATTAAAATAACCTTACCAATAGAAGCTTATCATCTAATTTAATTAATATAGAATTAGAGATTATCAAAATAGAAAAAACGCTTAACTATTCTATTAATTTACCTAATAAAATTTAAATAAAAAAACATCAATAAATAATAAATAGTTAATGATCTATCATACATATATAAAATGTGTAAAATATTTGTCGTTTTTTGTTTGTTTTACCAAAAAGCTTTTTGTTTACTTAAAAAGGTGCATAATGCATTCATCTGATGTTACAGAGCGTTCGCTCTACTCGTTAAGTTGGCCCATCTTTATTGATGTTCTGCTCCATTTTGCGACATTACTTATTAACACTTATATGGTTAGCCACGTCTCTACCGCTTATTTAGCCGCAATGGGAGTAGGCAACCAAGTTTTTGATCTTTTTATCACCATATTTAACTTTATCAGTGTAGGATGCAGCGTTGTTATCGCCCAATATTTAGGTGCAGGTAAAAAAGAAAAGGCCAGTCAAGCCATTCATATCTCGATTGCTTTTAACTTCCTATTAGGTTTTCTGAGTGCTGCCATTATTCTACTGTTTGGCTATAAGATACTTGGGATCATGAATACACCAGCACATTTACTTGATTATGGTTATGCTTACTTACATATTCTTGGCTTATGTTTAATACCAGAAGCAATTTCTATTATATTAGCGGCTTGCTTGCGTGTTTATGGCAGATCACAACCGGCAATGTGGGTAACATTTATTGCTAATCTAATCACCATCTTCGGTAATATGATTGTTTTATATGGTTTTTTTGGCTTACCACAATATGGTTTAACCGGCGTTGCCTGGTCTACGGGTATCGGACGTATAATCGCTATTGTATTACTTTTTTTCTTACTGTTTAGTGGCCTGAGGATCAAATTTGTTCCCACTTTACTGTTCCGCTGGTCAAAAAGTATGTTGAATAAAATATTACATATTGGACTACCATCAGCAGGCGAAAATTTAGTTTGGATTTTACACTATATGGTCGCTTCTGCTTTCATCGGTTTAATGGGAGAAACCTCTCTTGCTGCTCAAACCCTCTATTTCCAACTTTCACTATTTATTATGTTGTTTGGTATTTCCCTTAGTATTGGTAATGAGATCATGGTGGGTCATTTAGTCGGCGCCAAGCGCTTTGAGGATGCCTACCAGAGAGGATTGAAAAGCTTGCAATGGGGATTTTTTATTACCATTGGTATTGTATTTTGTTTCTGGTTATTTCGTATACCACTATTGGATGCAATCACTGAAGATCAAAACATTATAAAATTATTACTTCCGCTGTTTTTACTCTCTGTTTTCCTAGAGCCTGGCAGAACACTGAATATTGTCATGGTGAATGCCTTGCGTGCTGCTGGTGATGCCCGTTTCCCCTTCTGCACCGCACTTATTTCTATGTGGGGTATTGCGCTGCCAATTAGCTATTTTTTAGGTTTAAAAATGGGAATGGGGTTATTAGGGATCTGGCTTGGGTTCCTATGTGATGAATGGCTACGAGGTTTAACCAATGCCTGGCGTTGGCGTTCTAAGCGTTGGCAAACTAAGCGGCTTGATATCTAATTACTGCTACCTTAGTTGTCTTTAAGCAACCAAGGTAGCCAAAAATAACCGATCAATTAACGCTTTCAGTTAATAAAGCAAATTGTTGTCGAATTTCCTCTTCCGGTAAATTTAAACCATTGACATCCTCGACGCCCTAAAGGACGTGGATTCCTCCCGCGTTCAGCCTGAAGTCTGATTCGCCTCGGTGGGTTCCTGCTTCAACGGGCGGTTTGACTGCACCCTCCCTCCACAGGCAAGCACGGCATGTCCTGCCGCTAAAATGTTACGCGCCCCATTGATATCCGCGTTTTCGGTATATCCGCATTCGAGGCATTCAAATTTACTTTGTGACTGGCGATTTTCTTTTGCTGTATGACCACAGCACGCACACCGCTGACTGGTATAGGTAGGCGGTATTGCCAGCACCTGACCGCCGCGCCAAAGCTGCTTGTATTCAAGCTGACGGCGCATTTCGTACCAGCCCTGATCCAGTATCGAACGGTTCAAGCCAGATTTAGCTTTGACGTTTCGCCCTTGCTGCTCTGCGGTACCTTTTGCCGATTTTGACATATTACAGACCTTCAATTCCTCAATGACGATCATCGCGTGGTTTTTGCTGATTTCACTGGTGACTTTGTGAAGGTAATCGCGCCGGATATTAGCAATGTGCGAGTGAAGACGCTGGATTTTTCGTTTCTGTTTCTGCCAGTTTGCACTGAACTTTTCTTTGCGGCTTAATTGTCGTTGGAGCATTGCTAGCTTGCGCTGGCTTGCTTTAAAACTATTGACGGGCTGATATACCGTGCCATCTGAAAGTGTGGCGAGTTTCGTTACTCCGGCATCCAGTCCTACCATCGACTCTGCATTGTGAACAGGAGCAGCCACTTCGTATTCCGTCTGGATACTGGCGTACCATTTACCACATGACTGGCTGATAGTGACATTCTTCACCGTTCCTACAACCTCACGACTATGGCGATAGCATATCCAACCGAGTTTAGGGAGAAAAACACGGCTGTTCTTCTGTTCGAGCTTCACACCCTGCGGGTAGCGAAAAGCGTCATTTTGACCGCGTTTTTTGAAACGGGGAAAAGCGGCTCGCTTCTGGAAGAAATTCTTGTAAGCCCGTTCCAAATCTTTAAGTGATTGTTGTAACGGCTGTGATGGCGCTTCTTTCAGCCATTGTGTCTCTATGTCAGATTTCCACTCAATGAGCCAGGAAGCCATCTTTGTGTAAGGAATGTATTTGTTTCCTGCTTCGTGATTCTCGTTTTGAAGCTTTAACGCCCGATTGAAAACAAAACGATAAGCCCCAGCGAAGCGTCTCATCTCACGCTCCTGCTGACCATTTGGTCTTAACTGGAATTTAAAGGCTTGTAGGCGTTTCATTTTATCTATTATACTTTGGTCTATGAAAAAAGAAACCGATATTCGCCGTGGCAGACATTGTGTATTCCTGATGCACGTCCATTTGGTCTTTGTCACAAAATACAGGCGAAAAATATTTGATCAGGATGCTATAGAAAAACTGAGAGGATATTTCGCCAGTGTATGCGTCGATTTTGATGTTGAACTGGTTGAGATGGATGGCGAGAATGATCACGTTCACTTACTGATTAATTACCCCCCAAAATTGGCGATATCTAATCTGGTTAACAGTCTCAAAGGGGTGTCGAGTCGATTACTTCGACGGGATCGCTCTGATATAGCACAACGTTATTACTACAAAGGAGTTCTATGGACACCAAGTTATTTTGCAGGGAGTTGTGGCGGCGCACCGATATCTATTATCCGACAGTACATTGAGCAACAGCAAACACCTGGTTAGTTTGAAAACCGCGCCTTATATCCCCGACCTGAAGGACGGGGTTTTACGGCGCATCAGATAATACCATCTAAAAGAAAACGTTGACAAAAAACTTTATGTGAGAAGAAAGTTTGCGTAATAGGGCCTGGATCAGCCATTCCAGTACATTCAATAATCAGGCGATCAAAAACTAATTGTTTTTTATCTCTACCATCCAGTAAATCTAATAGCGTATTTTCCAATTCATTTGAGCGATTACAACAAATACAACCATTACTTAAGGTTGTTATCTGAGTGGCATTATCACCGATGAGCTCACTATCAATCGACTCTGCCCCAAATTCATTTTCAATAACTGCAATTTTATAGCCATGCGCTATATTGAGAATATGACGAAGCAATGTCGTTTTGCCTGCCCCTAAAAACCCTGTCAATATTGTTACTGATATTGGTGTCATGCTAAGCCTCAGTTATCCCATCCATTGAACAATCACTAGCAACAGCGAAAACCTCCTTTTTCACTACTAGCATAACGCGCTGCCTGACGTTGCCGAAAAAATTCTTCATAGCTCATAATAGGCTGCTCAGGATGATTATTCTGCATATGCTGAACATAATTATCATAGTCAGGAATACCAATTAGCATAAGTGCCGCCTGTCCCAAATATTTGCCTGCTCGTGCGAGATTATTAAACATAATTATTACCTTCAAAAATCCCCACCCATGGTTATAACCTATTTTGTGGGGAACAATAGATTTAATGTTAATTAATGTGAGGAGGAAACTTTAATATCACTTTCAGCAACAGAAACATAAGGTGTTTCAATATCTGAACGTCTAGGTGTTCTCCATGCTTTTATTGCTATTTTAAGTCCATAAAAAATAATGCTATACACCACGAGCAAGAATAAAATACTTAATCCTGCATTAGTATAATTATTGATCACAATATGATGCATATCAGACAGTTTTTGTGCCGTTGTAGTAGTGGTTGCTGTTGCTATTTTTGCTTGGTATGAATGAGCCAAATAGATAAAACCTTCCAACTGAGGATTAGCGCTAAATAACTTCAAACCTAACGCCCATGTAGTAAATATTAATAACCATATTGCTGGAACAAGTGTTACCCAAATAAACTTAGTACGCTTCATTTTAATCAAAATAATACTGCTTAAAACTAACGCAACCGCTGCCAACATCTGATTGGAGATACCAAATAATGGCCATAAACTTTTAACACCACCTAAAGGATCAACAACCCCTTGATAAAGCAGGTAACCCCATATACCAACACAACCAGCAGTAGCAATAACGCCAGCTACTAATGAATCTGTTTTTTTCAGCACTGGGATAAAATTAGCCAAGAGATCTTGTAACATAAATCGACCAGAACGAGTGCCGGCATCCAAAGCGGTCAAAATAAATAAAGCTTCGAAAAGAATTCCAAAGTGATACCAAAATCCCAGATCAGCAGCAGGGATAATTTGCTGGAATACATAAGCAATACCTACCGCAAGGGTAGGCGCGCCACCGGCACGATTCAAAATAGAAGGTTCACCGATATCTTTAGCCGTTTGCAAGATTTGCTCTGGCGAAATAATAAATCCCCAAGAACTAACTGTTGCCGCAGCATGGACGGTAACTGCTTTCAATTGCGCCATAATCGTAACTGAATCGGAGCCGCCTAATTGATGCAAATTAGGCATGGTAAATCCTAATGCTGCCGGAGGGGTATTCATTGCAAAATAGAGACCAGGTTCAATGATAGAAGCAGCAAATAGCGCCATGATAGCCACAAATGACTCCATCAACATAGCGCCATAACCGATGTAGCGAGCATCGGTTTCATTTGCCAATAATTTAGGCGTTGTTCCCGACGCAATTAACGCATGAAAACCAGACACGGCGCCACAAGCAATAGTAATAAACAGAAATGGAAATAATGATCCTTTCCAAACCGGCCCGGTCCCATCAACAAATTGGGTTACAGCCGGCATTTTTAAATCCGGGTTAAGAATGATAATGCCAATTGCTAAACCAACGATGACACCTATTTTCAAAAAGGTCGCCAAATAATCTCTTGGTGCTAAAATCAACCACACTGGCAATAGTGCGGAAACAAAAGCGTAGCCAATTAAGACATAAGTAATGGTCGTATCTTTAAAGGTTAACGCGGGTCCCCAATAAGGATCATGAGCAATAACACCACCAAACCAAATAGCCGCAATCAACAGAATAACACCGATAATCGAAACTTCAGCGACACATCCTGGCCGAATATAGCGCATGTAAATACCCATAAATAGCGCAATCGGTACGGTTGAACAAACGGTAAAAACACCCCATGGACTTTCGGCCAATGCTTTTACAACAATTAACGCTAATACGGCTAATATGATAATCATAATCAAAAAGCAGCCGAATAACGCAATTAAACCGGGCACGACCCCCATCTCTTTTTTTACGATTTCACCTAAAGAAATCGCATTGCGGCGCGATGAAATAAATAACACCATAAAATCCTGCACCGCACCGGCAAGCACAACACCTGCCAACAGCCATAGTGTGCCTGGCAAATAACCAACTTGTGCCGCCAATACCGGCCCGACTAATGGGCCTGCGCCGGCGATGGCGGCAAAATGATGGCCAAATAACACATTGCGATTAGTTGGTACATAATTTAATCCATCATTATTAAGGACGGCGGGTGTTGAGCGGGTTGGGTCAAGCTGTAATACTTTTTTAGCAATATATAAACTGTAATATCGGTACGAAATTAAATATACGGCAATGGAAGCAACTATGATCCATAAAGCACTAATGTGCTCTCCACGTCTAAGGGCAACCACACCTAAACAAATAGCACCAATGATCCCTAATATTAACCAAGGGATATGCCTTAATATATTATTCTTATTCATTTAAGAAACTCTTCCTAGGTGAAATAAATATGTCAAATGGGAATAACTTTTATTTACTATTTTCAGCATCTATTTTTTAATTCATGGCAGTTTAAAAACATCCTTTGCCATGATGATTATAATAGAGCGGAAGATGTAGTGGTTGATTTTTTCTAAGTAAACGGTTAAATAAATCAAATGCGGGGTTAAAAATAAAAAAGAAATATTTTTTTGTGACAGCGTTAACAATACAATTATTAAACTATTAATAGGTTGCGAGTTAATGACAAGTTAAAAATGTTATTATTGTAAAATGATAAATATTATTAATATGAGTAAAAATAAAAATGTTACTGTTTAATCAAATTAAAGTGAAGTTAGTATTCTAGTTAAACGAATAAACTAATTGAGAAAACGCAAACAAATTAAATAAACAGTATATCTTATTGATATATTAATATCCGTGATAAGAAATTTATTTTACTTGTAATCAATAGTAAATGTTGCTGTTGCATTAACCGTTCCGGCAGTGACACTACTCCCAGTTTGATAAAATTTTGCGCTATAAGTCAATTGTTTAAAAAAATCTATATCGAGTTTTTTATTAAATATTATAGGTGTATTCTTCGCAAAAATCTGAATTCCAACCCCGGTCGCTGACGAATTTTTATCCGCTGGTATAACACCATTTGAGTCACCTCCTTGCCAGGTAATATAGGCTTGGTTAACACCTTTACAGTTTACTTCAATATTAAAAGTCCGCTCTCCGGTAGTACTCCCTTTACCTTTAAAATCATGCTTAAATACGTTTCCCAGCTTAACATTTAATTTTGGTGTTTTTATTTTGCATGACTGTTCCTTAATTTTAAATTTAGGAATATGATAAGTAAATAATGTTTCTCCTGTATCTCGGTTTCCATCGCGGTGAGCAAGCGTTATTTTTATAGGATTCACTTCTCCAGCTTGAAAATCAGGATAAATAATTATAGTAAAACGACCAATAAATATTTTTTTATTACCTTCATCAATTCTTCTATATCCATTTAAACCCATTTTTTTTGCTCCAAATCCTTTTCGTTCAAGCTTCCAGCGCAATTTCACACCGTTAAGATTTGTATTGAAATAATACCCATTGACTGATTTTATTCCTTCAATAGATTTAACATAGACATAGTTATCACCTTTCTTCTGGCAATTAATCTTAATTTCACTGCCAATTTTTCTTACTTTATAGGGGAGATGGGTATTATCATAATGAACTGATAACTCATCAAATACGATATTTTGTTCTGTGATATCAGCTGAACATTTTCCCGCAATAGCAAATGATATATAACTTTGAATTAAAATAAAAATTATCAATAAATATATCTTAAATTTAAATGACATATAATTCCTATTATATTTTATACGGCAAAATGTTTATCTATATAACAATCAGCATCTATTTCTAATATATCTAATTCTTTTGCTAGTTTAGAAAGATCTAATTTGACGTAACACTGTTGCTGTTCATTTTTTCCCCATTGAACTTTTATGTTGGCTAAATCAGGTACTGCATTTAAATATAATTCTCCATCATCACCAACAATGCCATGGCTATCACCATCAATTAATGTGGCAATAGCGCCAAAAGGGACTGGCTTATTATTTTGCGATAATTTGACTAATATACGATTACCACGACGCACATGAAAATTAACGGTTGCTATCGCCCCTCTGGTTGGTACCACTTTTTGCACCGGATTATCAATATCTACCCCATTGGCTAATGATTCAGTATCAATGGTAATATAGTTATAATTATACGGTTCGCTATAGGGGATCACTGCATAACCGCGTGCATCAGTTTTAATACCCCGATGATTTAATATTTTGGTTTCCATCGCACCATCAGCTTTAACTAATATGACCGTTTCGCCTAATGGTTGAGAAAAAACAATCCCATTTCGATGAACAATCACGCCACCTGAAAGCCCATAATTAAAAGAACGCTCGTTATTGTTATAATTATACCCTACATTCATCCGAGCCAGGCTATTAGTATAATTCAAAGAAATACCACCACCCAATTCTTTTAAACTAGTATAATTATTATCTAGCCGAACATTATATAATAATTCATCATTATCTAATAAATTGCCATTAACGGCTAATTGCTGACCATTTATTGTATTATTATTAATATTATAAGTGATCCAACCGCTAGGTAACCATTTACTGAAGGGTACAGAAACATTAAATGCTATTTGTTTATCTTTATTTTCAGTAGATTCATCATTATTATTAAAAAATAAATTTATGCCAAAAGTAATATCAGCAATATTAATATTATAGCCGGCAGATAATGATTGAGTAGTACCTTTTGTTCGGCGATAATTCTGCCAATAAGCAGAAAAATAAAAATTACCAAAGTCTTCCATATTTTGATTGAGCGTAAACTGAAATTGGCTAAGTTTATTTTGTCCATTTGTAGTATCTTGTTTTCTTAAAGGTCTATTTACTTCTGGAAAAGAATAATATTCAGGGCTAGTATAAAAATTTCCGGAAAAATTAAAGGATGTTCCTATTTCATCAATACTTTTTTCATATTGAATTTTATAAGACTGCCCTTTTTTACGTCTATTATTCGGCAGCTTCGCATCCGCAAATATCGCATTAAAAAAAATAGCACCAAAATTATCTAAACCTAACCCCAACCCCAGAGAAAGCGATAAATAATTTTCCGCAGCTTGAATACCCGATGATAAACTTAATCGATTAGAAACCCCATATATTGAAACTAATTCGCTAAAATAGGGTTTATAAGAATTTTTTTTCGAACTAGCAAAACGCCCCAAAGTAAATTGATATTTTAATTTACCTTCTCGTTGCATAATTGGTACTGAAGAAAATGGCTGGATAAATTTTGTTTGTTTGCCATTATCTTCAGTAATGGTAACATGCAAATTTCCAGAACCGTATATTGCATAAAGATCGGAAATCTCAAAAGGACCAGGCGGAACATAATTTTCATAAATAACATAATTATTTTGCCGCACCGTAACTCGCGCGTGTGTTTGCGCTATTCCTCTAATAACTGGCGCAAAATCCCGTTGACTACTTGGTAACATTAAGTCATCTGAGATAATTGATGCACCAATAAATTTTATACTTTCAAAAACCTCATTAGTAGTAAATGTTTCACCCAAAATAATTTGGCTTTTTAATTTATAAATATCTCGTTGAATATAACTATTAACAGAGGATAAATTATTCTTACCTGCTTGCGAATCATAGTTATAAACTAATTGATTTCGAAAGCGCCAAGCGCCAATATTAATTCCATTGTGTAAATTTAAATAATAATTTTGACCTGTTGTATTGTGATTATGATTATGCGAACCACTAAAATCATAACTGATTAAAAAAGCCGACTCCCCTTGTTGCCATAAATCGGTTGGAACAGTATCTCTGGCCAGATTATCCATCACGGCTTGCGGAATATTAATTTCCAGGCGTTGTTGATGAAAATCGAATAATATTGTGGAGTAGGGAATATAATCCTCAATATTATATAAAATTTGGTTGGCAGGTAACTTCATCAATGCAGGAAAAGCTGTGATTTTAACCCCTAATTGCTTTAAATCATCAACAGTTAACGCCGCAAATAATTTTCCATTCTTCTGAACAAAGTTAATATCCTTGTTCTCCTTTTCTGTTCCATTAAGTAAAACAGTGACTCTGTAAGTTCCTGGCAACTGGCCGCCAGGGGAAGAAAACGAACTCAAGTCAATAACCGCCTGCTCAGCGTTACTTATTTCTAACGCAGATAATGGAAAATAATCTTGAGCAATAATTTCGGGTAAAAATATCAATGAACTTAAAGTGACTAGAAAAAATACAAATGAGCATAGTTGTTTTTTTTCTAATTGGTTATTAAAAAAAATCACATTAAAGGCCTTCCATCTCATCTAAGGTAGATTTTTTTTCATCTCTGCACTAATACCACCATAACTATTTATACTATTCCAACTAATTAAATTAGATGAGTTAGCAGATATATTAAAATAAGCTATTTCTTGCGGGGCAATCATATCTGTATCATTTAAATTAACGATTTGATTGCCAATTTTAAGTTGATTAATAGTCACATAATAATTACTTGGATTTTTAACTTCTAATTGTTTACCAAGCCGGCGAAAGGTTAATAATTTATAACTCTCTTCTGCATCACCTTGAATTTTTTCGGGCCGATAAAATAATTTTATGCGGGTTTTTACCGTAATAAATAAAATATTCTGCATATTATCCTGGGCTGAAGGAATCGCTTTCACATTGAGATAAAAAACAGACTCTTTATCCAAAGGCAAATCACCGCCTGTTCGCATAATTCGTAAAATATTTTCTTTGCCACCATCTAAACGAAATAAAGGTGGAGTAACAATAAAGGGTGCTTTTTTACCATTTTCATCGACACTGATAAAGGATTGAATTAAATAAGGCCTATTCTCATCCTGATTTGTTACTAGAATTGAAGCTTCTCTTTTATTGCCTTCATAAATAACGCGGGTTCCACTAATTGTCACATTTGCATAAGCTTCAAATATAAAAAACAATAGTATACAAAGTGTTGAAAAATTTATTATTTTGTTTCTCATTATTCGTACTCGAACATTAGTCATAAATATAAAGAATCCTTTCTATGACTAGGAAAAATATCTAGAAATTCAATTATCAATTTTTATTTATAAAGAATCTCAAAATTCATCGTAGCATTTGCTTGACCGGCTTTAACTTTTTGCCCATTAGCAATATAAGCTGCCTTTAACTCGATAATAAATGGATTGCTATTATCGAAAGGAGCATGATGCTCATATTGCTTTGTTATATCTAATAACTTACCATTTGAATCATAAAGACCGATAGCGATGCCTTCTGCCCCTGATTCATCTAACTTTATTAATTTGTCATGAAATTTATCATTAGGTGCAGTCATTTTTATTTTAGGATAAATCGAATAACCACTTCCATTAGGGCATCTGTCTAGCTTGATTTCTATCGGTTTTTCACTGCCAGGAATTTTTTCGCCACGCACAGTAGGTACTTTATCCTTCATAAAAACACCCATCTGGACAGTTAAAGTATTTGCAGAAGATTGGGTTAAAGACAGCACACACGGGCTCTCTATAATTTTTCCTTCAAAACTGATAGTTCCGCTTGGTGCAGAGAAAACTAAATTACTGAATAAAATTAGCAATATGCCAATAAAATAGCAGGTAAGATTATTTTTCATGTATATATTCCTAATAAAACAAATGATATATTTCAAACTCATAATGAAATATTTAAACGACGCAGCAGTAAACTTAGATACATTAATTTATAATAAAAATTAAAAACTGGAGTTGTAATTTATGGTATGCAAAAAATAATACCTAGCTAGGCCGGTATAAATATAGGTAAAGCGAAAATGCTCAATCTTGAGTAATAAAATTATCACTAATAAATTCACCGCCAAATAATTATTTCATTTTAAAAACAGAGCCCTATCATGTTAATTAATAATTATTGCAATAAGCAATATACTACCTAAAAATAATCAAATTGCAATCAAAAAAATACATAATCTGACATATATTTTAACATTTATACGTAAATATATTATTTGAGATAATTCAGAGACTATAAAAGCATGACTTTAAGAATATGCCTATTGTCATTTTAATAAAAGTTAATTGTATAAACAAAAATCAGCATCCACTTATTAATATTTTGCATATCTCACAAGTTACAATAAATTTTGCCGCAAAAATTCAATTATAATTTCAGTCTACTTATTTAATTCAATATTTAATTATTCTAAAATGGATACCATTTATGAACATTAATTCCCAACGATGTTAATTTTTTTATTAAAAAGAGTGTACTACTAAAATTTTGATTACGCCTATTGCTAGGCAATAAATAACCATTCCCTTAACCAGATACTCTTAATATCGGCAAAAAATAATTTTAAAATTAACTATATTTTATTATATATCTGATAGGTTGATAACATCGATATATTTAATAAATTATTTTAAAAACATTTAATTAAACATTAGTATGCAATCGTCGTAAAATCCGGCATTATTTAGTTCAGAAATAGAATAACGCATTTTTTAACTAACAATAACTTAGCGGTTCATTAGCATTTATAAGTTTATAAATGCTAATGAACTTTGCCAATAAGATGAGCTGCAACTCACGGCATACAAAAAAGGTTACTTCATCTCATTATGCTCACGCTCACGATTACGGTCTCTATCGCGATGAACAAGATAAATAAGCACCAGCAAAATAGTGGTATAAACTTGAAACGCTTCTGCCCCACTATTCCATTCAGACATCCACATACCAAACCACTCTCGGCCCAATGACATATACACAATTTGCCAGGTCAAAAAACCTAAGGTTAAGCCAGCAATGGCAATTTTTTTCTTTCTATTAAAATTAGCCGCGGTATTTTTCAAATTAGCTAATAACCTAATGCCACCAATCCAGCAAAGTATTGCTGTTAATGTTTGCAGAATAATGAGAATGATATAACTTACATGATGGGCAGTTGAAGACTCAATCGCACGGTACTTAATGGTGGCCTCAGGAAAGATAGTATCCATCAAAAGAACATGACGGATTAAGGCAAAATTGGTGTCATAATCGGTAATATTACCGATAACCACTAACGATGTATATAACGCCACCGCACATACAGCCAACGCTTTAGATAAACGAATAATCATGATTTATTGTCCTTAGAAATACAATAAGATAATCTTCGATACAAGATGCAGGCTCAAAAATAAAAATGTTCACTGTTTAGTATAATTAACTAAACAATGAACAGATTAATTTTAACACAAGAATTTAAAATAGGACAAAATTCAAAAAAAAGCAGTAATTTTGTTAATAAGGCATATTAGTAGGCAAAAATAAAAACCCTATCATACCTTATAGATTTGATTCACATTAATGGATATGTCTCGTTGCCCATAGATCATATTCGTCAGCATGTTCAACGTATACCTGAACGATATCACCCGGTTTAACATTAAATTCGCCATTAAGGTAAACAACACCATCAATTTCAGGTGCATCAGCCATACTACGCCCTACTGCTCCTTGATCATCCAGCTCATCGATGATTATCCAGATCTTAGAACCAACTTTCTGCTGCAAGCGCTGCTGCGAAATTTGCTGCTGAACCTGCATAAAACGGTGATAACGCGCCTCTTTTATCTCTTCTGGAACTTGATCGGGTAACGCATTGGCTTGTGCGCCATCAACGGGGCTATATTTAAAACAACCAACTCGATCTAACTGCGACTGTTGGAGAAAATCAAGTAATAGCTGGAAATCCGCTTCGGTCTCCCCTGGAAAACCAACAATAAAGGTTGAGCGCAAAGTTAATGTAGGACAAATTTCACGCCAACGGCGAATACGCTCTAAGGTTTTCTCTACTGCCCCCGGCCGTTTCATCCGTTTTAACACCGTTGGACTCGCGTGTTGCAGGGGAATATCTAAGTAAGGTAAAATTTTACCCTGTGCCATTAGTGGGATCACGTCATCTACATGAGGATAAGGATAAACGTAATGCAAGCGGATCCAAATGCCTAAAGCGGCAAGCTGTTGACACAAGCTGACCATATTGGTTTTTACTGGCTGACCATCCCAAAAACCTACCCGATGCTTAGTATCTACGCCATAGGCTGAAGTGTCTTGTGAAATAATAAGCAACTCTTTCACGCCTGCGGCAACTAAACGTTTGGCTTCACTTAATACCTCACCAATAGGCCGACTATCTAAATCACCGCGCATCGATGGAATAATACAAAATGTACAGCGGTGATTGCAGCCTTCAGAAATTTTCAAATAAGCATAATGCTTAGGTGTTAATTTGATCCCTTGCTGCGGCACTAAACTAAAAAAAGGATTATGTTGCGGTTTAGGAACATAATGATGAACATGGGCTAACACCTGTTCATAACTATGCGGACCAGTGATGGCTAATACTTTCGGATGTACTTCACGGATCTGATCTTCTTTCGCTCCCAGACAACCGGTTACTATCACTTTACCATTTTCATTTAATGCTTCACCAATGGCTTCCAATGATTCTTGTACTGCGCTATCGATAAAACCGCAGGTATTAACAATAACCAGATCAGCATCATGATAACTGGCCACAATTTGATAACCATCCGTGCGTAATTCAGTCAAAATTCTTTCAGAATCAACTAAATTTTTCGGGCAGCCTAATGATAAAAATCCTATTGTAGGGACACGTTGTTTATTGCTCATAAAGGTAGGATCTATGTTATAATATTAATTGGATAAAAAAGTTATTTTAACATTGAAAAAACGAAATTGTACAATTGGGTTTGCGATC
This sequence comes from Arsenophonus sp. aPb, assembly GCF_029873475.1. Lineage (NCBI taxonomy): Bacteria > Pseudomonadati > Pseudomonadota > Gammaproteobacteria > Enterobacterales > Morganellaceae > Arsenophonus > Arsenophonus sp. aPb. Next base: position 700,790 of record NZ_CP123499.1, on the reverse strand, counting down.
CAAATAAATGCGTATCAAGAATTGCAATATTGTTTATTAATAATAAAATTCTATCTGAAATGAGGGATAAATTCAGATAAAAAGCGTGACAGCCAATAATTAAAAAAACTTCTTATACTAATTTTGATTAACATCATTATTTATTTTTTTTATTAATTTATATTGATAAAAATACCCGATATAACAAACTGCTTTTTTAGAAGTGCAAAAATGGAAAATAATAACCGACTTTGGCCTCATATAAGACGAACAACCCATTTAATGATGTTCTGCCATCGCTCATGTTTTAGTTTTGAACGTTTCTGCACCCACAGGTGATCCTTTTCGACATTCATGCTGCTGTTTTTGCTGTATGGATCGTCATTCCCAAATAGTCATGCCATTGATTTAAATAAATCATGTCTATTGTATTAACTATTCATACTTATTAATCAGCGCGTTTAGATTAATTAATCTAACAAAATGATTTATTGCTTTAAGCTAAATCAAATTTAGCTTAATTCAATTTTCAATAAAAAATACGCCAAAATAAATGTCCATCCATTTTGGCTGCAATTCTATTGTCTTAATTTACAGGAAATAAAATGGAACAATATAAACTCGCTACCAGTTTTGATATCAGTGACCATATTGATAGTTCACGTAGCTTGGTTAATATCTTTGCTACTGACTTCACTGATGTTGCTGCGATTATCATCTCGCTAGAAGATATTCAGCAAGGTGGACTTGATACCATTAAACAACAAAGTTTTGGTCAGCCGATTTTTGCGCTAATTCATCACAATCAAGTTATTCCCGCTGATACACTAGCTTGCCTGACCGGTGTTATCGATCTCAACAAAGACAATAGCCAATTGTATGCAAAGCAATTAGAAATTGCGGCACAAAAATATGAGCAAAGTTTACTCTCACCTTTCTTTGGCAAGCTAAAAAAATATGTCGAACAAGGCTACAGCGCTTTCGATTGTCCGGGCCATCAAGGGGGAGCATTCTTTCGGCGTCATCCACTAGGTAACTTATTCGTCAACTATTTTGGTGAAAACCTATTCCGTTCAGATCTGTGTAATGCTGACGTTTCAATGGGCGATCTATTGATCCATGAAGGTGTACCTTGTACGGCACAACAATACGCCGCAAAAGTGTTTAATGCCGATAAAACCTACTTTGTTTTAAACGGCACCTCTTCTGCCAACAAAGTGGTATTAAACGCCTTACTGGCACCGGGGGATTTAGTGTTGTTTGATCGCAATAATCATAAATCTAATCATCATGGTGCGCTGATCCAAGCAGGTGCTACACCAATCTATTTAGAAACAGCTCGCAATCCATTTGGCTTTATTGGTGGCATCGACGCGCACTGCTTTAATGAAGATTATCTGCTTGATCTGGTCAAAAAAACTTCGCCTAAGCACGCAGAGCAAAAACGTCCTTTTCGCTTGGCTGTGATCCAGCTTGGTACCTATGACGGAACAATTTACAATGCACGTCAAATTGTCGATAAAATCGGCCATCTTTGTGACTATATTTTATTTGATTCCGCCTGGGTAGGTTACGAACAGTTCATTCCAATGATGAAAGACTGTTCGCCATTACTGTTGGAACTCAATGAAAATGATCCCGGTATTTTAGTCACCCAATCGGTTCACAAACAACAAGCTGGTTTCTCACAGACTTCTCAAATCCACAAAAAAGACCGTCATATCAAAGGGCAACCACGTTATGTCAATCACAAACGCTTGAATAACGCCTTTATGATGCACGCTTCCACCAGCCCGTTCTACCCGCTATTTGCCGCTTTAGATGTTAATGCCAAAATGCATGCCGGCGAAAGTGGCAAACGGCTATGGATGGACTGCGTAAAAACCGGTATTGAAACACGCAAATTATTACTAAGTTGCTGTAAATTCATTCGCCCATTTATTCCTGAAATGATCGATAACCGCCCCTGGAGTGACTACGACACCGATGAAATCGCTAATGATTTACGCTTTTTTAAATTTACCCCCGGTGAACGCTGGCACTCATTTGATGGTTACGCGGAAAATCAGTACTTTGTTGATCCATGTAAACTGATGTTAACGACACCCGGCATCAATAGCCAAACCGGCAATTATGAAAGCTTTGGTGTACCAGCCACTATTTTGGCAAATTACCTACGTGAACAGGGCATTATCCCGGAAAAATGCGATCTAAACTCAATTCTATTTTTACTCACACCGGCAGAATCGATAGCAAAAATGCAACATCTGGTGGCCCAAATTGCCCGTTTTGAACATTTACTGCAAATCGACGCCCCATTAGCTGACGTTTTACCAACACTCTACCGCAGCAACCAACAACGCTATCAGCACTATACCTTGCGTCAGCTATGCCAAGAGATGCATGACTTATATGCCAAATTGAACGTAAAGCAACTACAAAAAGAGATGTTTCGGCAAGCGCATTTTCCAGCCGTCAAAATGTTACCGCAAGCAGCCAACATCCAGTTTGTACGCGGCCAGGTCGAATTGATTGCTATTGAAAACATTGCCGGTCGAATTGCGGCCGAAGGCGCGCTACCGTACCCACCGGGCGTCCTATGTGTTGTGCCAGGAGAAGTCTGGGGCGGGGCGGTGCAAAACTATTTTCTGGCGTTAGAAGAAGGGATCAATCAGTTCCCAGGTTTTTCACCGGAACTACAAGGCGTATATCTGCAAACTGATGCTGATGGCCGCATCCGTGCTTATGGTTATGCCATTAAATAGTCATGCATAACTTCACAAACAGTAAATCTTTACCAATTAAATAACTAAGATTTCTCAAGAGTTAAGAGAGAAAAAAATGCAGGTATCTAAAAATAAAATGAGTGTGCTACAGCTAACCATATTGACTACGGTGAATATGATGGGCTCAGGTATTATTATGCTGCCGACCAAGTTAGCAGAAGTTGGTACCATATCAATCCTCTCATGGATCGTTACCGCTGTCGGCTCAATGGCCCTGGCTTACGCTTTCTCAAAGTGTGGCATGTACAGCCGTCGCAGTGGCGGAATGGGTGGTTACGCTGAATATACCTTCGGTAAATCCGGCAACTTTATGGCTAACTACACTTATGGGATCTCACTATTAATTGCTAACGTGGCGATTGCTATCTCTGCAGTTGGGTATGGAGCAGAACTATTCGGGGTAAGCTTAAGCCCATTACTTATTTGTATCGCTACCATCGCCGTATTATGGATCTGTACTGTTGCTAACTTTGGTGGTGCTCACATCACGGGTCAGATAAGTAGTATCACCGTTTGGGGGGTTATTATTCCAGTTATGGGGATCTCCATTATTGGCTGGTACTGGTTCAAATCCGACCTATATATCAACTCCTGGAACCCACATAATTTTCCATTCTTTCAGGCAGTTGGCTCCTCAATTGCCATGACACTATGGGCATTTCTCGGCATGGAATCGGCTTGTGCAAATAGTGAAGCCGTTGATAACCCAGAGAAAAATGTTCCTATTGCCGTATTAGGCGGCACACTAGGCGCAGCAGCCATCTATATTGTATCCACCAATGTCATAGCCGGTATTGTACCTAATATAGACTTAGCTAACTCCACGGCCCCCTTTGGTTTAGCTTTCGCACAAATATTTAATCCCACGATCGGTAAAGTCATCATGGCGCTAATGATCATGTCATGTTGTGGTTCCCTACTGGGTTGGCAGTTTACCATTGCGCAAGTATTTAAATCATCATCGGATGCTGGCTACTTTCCAAAACTTTTCTCCGCTGTCAATAAAGCAGAAGCACCGATTAAAGGTATGCTGACTATTGTCATTATCCAATCTGGCTTAGCGCTAATGACCATTAGTCCATCATTAAACAAACAATTTAATGTATTAGTTAACCTCGCAGTTGTGACAAATATTATTCCTTATATTCTTTCTATGGCCACCATGATCATCTTACAAAAAGTGGCTAATGTTGAGCCACAGAAAGCAAAAATGGCTAATATTATTGCTTTTATTGGGGCCACCTATAGTTTTTATGCCTTATATTCTTCTGGAGAAGATGCCATTATGTGGGGCGCGCTAGCGACATTCTTAGGCTGGACGCTCTATGGCTTCGTTTCACCACGCTTCGAAATGGAAAATAATCAAAATATACATAGCTAATACTAACTCAATATCATTGACTCGCTTTCTCCTCATCACCATGCGATGAGGAGTAATTTAGCCAGCCTAAATTAGCGATCTACATAATGACAATCATTTCAGCATTGAACAAATAACCATTCTTTTATTCAGACTAAATCGTAATATTGATAATCAATCGACATTTATATCTCAACCATCAACCTTGTCCTGTATACTTATATATTATTAATACCGATAAACCATTCGAGTTGATGCCATGAAAAAATTAACCCTAGTTATCATGTTATTTATCAGTAAATTGGTGCTAGCCGATAGCATTAATATCGATCAAACGTTAGAACAATGTTTAGCGAAACCAACAACGGTATCAACCCTCGATAGCGTTGATTGTTACCAAAATGCGTTAAAGTTATGGGATAACGAATTGAACGAGCAATACCAATTATTAATCGCCGATAAAAAGTTAAGCTCAAAATTCAAAACTGCATTGAAAAAATCACAATTGGCATGGATAAAATATCGCGATCTCAACTTAGAAGCGATTAACCGCTTTTATGATACTCAGCAAGGAACCTATTGGGGGATCGCCGCGATGGCCAACAAAATTGAGTTAACTAAAAATAAAGCGTTAGAATTAACCAAATTAAGAACAAGCACTGAAATCGGTAATTAATAACCATTGGTTATTGACATCCTCCATGCCCTAAAAGACGTGGATTCCTACCGCGTTCAGCCTGAAGTCTGATTCGCCTCGGTGGGTTCCTGCTTCAACGGGCGGTCTGACTGCACCCTCCCTCCACAGGCAAGCACGGCATGTCCTGCCGCTAAAATGTTACGCGCCCCATATCACGTTCACTTACTGATTAATTACCCCCCAAAATTGGCGATATCTAATCTGGTTAACAGTCTCCAAGGGGTGTCGAGTCGATTACTTCGACGGGATCGCGCTGATATAGCACAACGTTATTACTACAAAGGAGTTCTATGGACACCAAGTTATTTTGCAGGAAGTTGTGGCGGCGCACCGATATCTATTATCCGACAGTACATTGAGCAACAGCAAACACCTGGTTAGTTTGAAAACCGCGCCTTATATCTCCGCCCTGAAGGACGGGGTTTTACGGCGCATCAGATAAAAATAAATTTAGTTATGTATGTCATTAAATAGCTAACGACACACATAACTAGCAATTACAATAAAAGATAACAGAAAATTCGCTCACAATAGTGATAAAGTTTAGAAACTATAAGTCATCCCTATCCCAATAACATTATCGCGCGCTATCTCTAATTCGTTAGCCCGTTGGCTATTTCTCAATAGATTAACTTTATAAGCAGCGTAAGCTTTAAAATTATCGTTAAAATTATAGTTAGTATAAATATTAAGATAATTAACCACATCCACTTGCTTATTAGCCCGCGAATAAAAATAAGCTATTCCCGGCTCTAAGCCTGATGCAAATGTATAGGAAGAAAGCAACTCAAGGGTACTAACTTTACCAAAGATCACTACATTATCATCGACTTCGTGAAAATGAATATTGCGGCTTTCGGAATATAAACCGGCAAATTTGACAGGTTCAGCGTCATAATTGAAACCTACCGCCCATATTTCCGCCGATTTACCCGCCCGGATCTGCTGTTGCTGCTGAGTTCTGTTGGAATAAAAATAGGCCACGGTTGCTTGCAAATCATCGGTAAAGTGATAACTAACACTGGCTCCCCACCCCTCACCATTTTGATGCTGAACCTCATCATTATGACTATTTTTGCCTTGATACTGCAAAGCAAAATTGAGTCCCTTTACTAAATTAAAAAAATCAGTTTGGCGATAAGTCAGCAAATTACTCGCCTCTTTGGTGGTTGAAATATCACTATCAGAAAAGAAATCACCGTCAAAAAGCGATAATCCATCGGTATAAGCAGCAACATCATAAATAACACCATAATTACGACCATAATCGATATGGTGAGTTTTATATTTTAATCCGGCAAAAGCCAAATTATTCTTTGATTCATTACTTTTATCCCCTTCTCCGCCATGTAGTTCTGTTTCATGTTCAAATTTGGCAAAACCACTAACAGAATCGGTAAACTGACTATCTAACTCTAAACCCAGTTTTACTTTTATTTCATTACCATCTTGATTCTTATCTTTTGAACTCATTAGTTTAGATTCAATCTCACCATTAACCGCTATTCGACTACCTTGCTTATCATAAACGTCTACTGCCATAGCCCCGGGAATATAAAAACAGAAAAAAATTAAACCGGTCGATTTATTTTTAATAAAAGAAAACATAATACTTATCTCAAGACATATAAAAATTGATGAACTGGTCATCATACAAATATTTTAAATACAGACAGCCGATGAGTGATTATTTATAATCACTTTATGCTGTTTTAACACAATAAAATAAACAATTAATTTATCGGTATAGGAGAAAGAAGAGAGATATAGCTAAACCTAGCTAAGAAAATACTTTGCTCGCTGAATGTCAAAAATAGAAACATATAGATACCCTATAATAAATCTCATATATAGGGGCGACCAGATGAAAGAGCATAGAACACTATCCCAATCGTCTTAGTTTTAGCACTATACAACGTATCCTATGATAGGAAGTTACTTTGAGGCAAACCTTAATCCGATCTGCCTTGTCCTAACCTTGGGCGTCTCTCGACGTCGTGAGATCAGCAACTTGTGTTTGTATAGGAGCCTCGCCTAACGAGATATAACACTTTCGAATGAGCGCGTATTATATGCTTAAAGAATGGGGAAAAAATATCCCATTGGTAGTTTGTTTATGTTTTATTTAATTATGTTAGCCATTTTACGACAAAACCAAGCAACGAGTCGTTAAATTAATTGAATAACAAACGGTGCTCATCACTTAATGATAACCAAACCACTCTTTTAATCCTGAGCTTAAAATGGCAGATATGGCAAAATAACGATAATCTGCACGGTAATATAGCATTAATGAATGGATATTATTGACTTCATTTTTGTCTACTTTTACCTCTTTTAATTTTTTTGTCAAAATAGAATTAATAGCCATATGGTCAGGAATATAAGTAATACCTAATCCTTTTTCAGCCAATTTCACACACGAATAGTAATCAGTGGTTAACATCATTTCTGAATAAGGCAGAAAATGATATCGCTCATCATCGACCTTACCTTGTAATGAAGGATAAATGACTGTTTCAGAAGATAAAGATAAACTATTCACCTGTTGTTCTTTCGCCAAAGGGTGGGCAGGATCTGCCACTAACATCATTTGAATATCACCGACAACTTGCGCATTAATATTGTTATATATCTCAACACATTGTAAGCCTAAAACAAAATCTGCTTTATTACTATTAAGGGTAAATTCAACATCAAATAAATCCGCATGAACAATATGTATTTCAACAGCGGGAAATTCTTTCTTTAATTTCAATATTACATCAGCAATCGCCTCTTCAGGAATCAATTGATTAAATGCTAATCTAATGGCCGCAGGCTCTTTATTATTATTTAACGCGAAAGAAAACTTTTCTAATTTTTGTAAAGATAATAAAAACATTTTCACCTTTGGCAATAAAAGTTTACCATTACTATTTATATCCAAAACAGAACCATTCGAGCGTTTATCAAATAACGTGTAGCCTAATATAATCTCAAGTTCATTTATCCAACGACTAATTGTCGTTTTAGACTTATTTAATAATATCCCTGCCTGTAAAAAATTACCTGACTCAGCAGCAGCGACAAACGCCATCAGCATTTTATTTTCTAATTGTGGTAAAAATTTTTTCATTACTGCTCCGCTGTCTGTTTTATTGAATTATTATTACCTGAAATCAATTTCTAACAATTTATAATAAAATATTATGATAATCCGACATTAACAAATATTTTTCTGCAACTAAATTTTTAATAGTATATTTAATATATATAAATTTCATTTTTTGTAAAAAAACGTTATGTATCGCCATCGGAGATACCTTAGTATTTCAACTAAATAGCAATGCAAAATCAAATTCAATTTATTTTATGTTTAAACTTTATTTATTTAACTCTTCAATTATCATGGAGAATTTTTATTTTTTTAATAAATAAAAATAATTAAACATTAGCAGCATTTAATTAATGTATAGATTTTTAAATAAATACTATATTTCTATAGTTTATATTAACTATATTTACATAACTTATTAGTCAATAAAAAAGTTGCTAGCAACTAAGCAATAAATTTTTACGTCTAATTAGGGAAAATTAAAATTAATCTCAATAAGCTATACCATAGAACAAAACCTTACTTAACCTAAATTTATCTGATTTTTATGTGCTATGTCATGAAATATAAAAAAAATTTTCATTAATATATGACCCTAAATAGCAACCAACAAAACACCAATTAACAATCAATTAATTTGCTAGCGCCATTTAGCGTCAAAAAATCATTAAAATGGAGTTTTAAAATAAAAATGGAACAACTGCCTCCTTCAGACTTAAAAACAATATTACATTCCAAAAGAGCTAATCTCTACTATCTAGAACATTGTCGCGTTATGCAAAAAGATGGCCGAGTTTTATATCTAACGGAAGCTAAAAATGAAAACTGCTATTACAATATTCCCATTGCAAATACGACCGTAATTCTATTAGGCACAGGAACCTCTATCACTCAAGCCGCTATGCGAATGCTAGCCACCGCCGGCGTACTGGTCGGTTTTTGTGGCGGCGGTGGTACTCCTTTATTTATGGGTGCCGAAATCGAGTGGCTAACACCACAAAATGAGTATCGACCAACAGAATATTTGCAAGGCTGGATGCAGTTCTGGTTTGATCAAGATAAGCGTTTAGCCGCCGCAAAGCAGTTTCAGCAGGCGCGGATCAACTATTTACAACAAGTTTGGGAAAAAGATCGTGAATTGAAAAATGAAGAATTTGTTTACCAAAATAAAATAATCCAAAAGGCTTTAGAAACATTTCATGCGCGCACCAAAGTGGCTAAGGATCCCACAGAACTCTTAGCAACAGAAGCACAATTGACGAAAACTTTATATAAATATGCAGCAAATAATACCAACCAGAAAAATTTCATCCGACAACATAAATCACTCACTAAAACTAATGAGTTCCTTAATCACGGTAATTACTTAGCATACGGTTTAGCCGCCAGTTGCCTATGGGTATTAGGTATCCCGCATAGTTTTGCTGTTATGCATGGCAAAACTCGCCGCGGAGCACTGGTATTTGATGTGGCTGACTTAATTAAAGATGCGATAGTTCTGCCATGGGCCTTTATCTGCGCCAAGGACAATGCCAGCGAACAGGAGTTTCGCCAACAAGTATTACAACAATTTGTTGAGCATCAAGCACTGGATTTTATGTTTAACACCGTAAAAGCAATCGCATTGCAAAACCATTCTGAACAACAGATTAAGGAACAAAATCTATGATGGTAACGTTTGTTTCTCAGTGTGAGAAAAATGCTTTGAAAAGAACACGCCGAATATTAGATGCCTTTGCCAATCGGATTGGCGATAACACCTGGCAAACCTTGATCACTAAAAATGGATTAAAAACCGTACATAAAATGTTACGCCAAAGCGCTAGCAGAAATAGTGCTATCAGTTGCCACTGGATACGATCTCGTTCCCGTTTTCAATTATTATGGGTGGTTGGTAACAAAAATAAATTTAATAACGAAGGCCATGTTCCTGTTAACCGCACGGAAAAATCACTACTTGGCAGCCAGTATGAAAATAACTGGAAGTACCTGCCGTTAATTGATGCTTTCACTCGTCTGGCAGGCTTATTACACGATTGGGGAAAAGCCACTCGCTTATTTCAAACTAAATTAGATCCACAATATAAAATTTCAGCTAAAGGTGATCCAATTAGGCATGAATGGATCTCGGTATTACTGTTTAGTGCGTTAGTGAAAACCAGTGACCAACCTCAGCATGATTCAAGCTGGCTTGACACCTTGATTACTCAGCGCATTGATGAAGCAAAGCTACAGAATTGGCTAACAGAACATCACAGTCATCTACAGGAGATAAAACCGTTAACCCACCTACCTGATGCCGCATCACTATTAAGTTGGTTAATCGTTTCCCATCACCGGTTACCTTCCCTACGAGTTGATAAGGAAATTAACAATTTAAAAGATCAAACTAGTGACACGATAGCCCAATTATTGCAGCGGCTGAAACAAAACTGGGGATACGAAAATCGGCAAGATGAAAAAGAATATCAACAACGAGTGAGTCAGTGCTTCGAATTTCCCCAGGGATTACTCAGTCAATCGCCGGCTTGGCTTACAGCGCTAAGTTCAGCGGCCAACCATTTAAAACAACAGTTACCCCTGTTCCTGGAAGCAATGCAAAATGGCAGTTGGCGCCTAATTGCTCATCATGCTCGCTTATGTTTAATGTTGGGCGATCATCATTACTCATCACAAAATAACGATCCTAACTGGCAAACCAATATTAATTTATATGCCAACACTGCACGTGAACCAAATAACGGCGGTAAAAAATTAAAGCAAAAATTGGATGAACATCTACTCAATGTTACAGAAGCGGCGAGAAATGTAGTGGAATATTTGCCTTTTTTTGAAAGTGAACCGCCAGTCGCCTGTGATATCAAGGAATTAAAACCACAGAAAAATCCCAAACAAGGTTTTCAATGGCAAGACAAGGCAGTAACGGCAATTAGCCATTATCGCGATGAAAATAACGACAATATTAGCGGTTTTTTTATCGTCAATATGGCCAGTACCGGTTGTGGTAAAACGCTGGCCAACGCCAAAATTATGCAAGCTTTATCGGATGATAAACAGAGTCTACGTTTCATACTCGCATTGGGATTGCGTACACTGACATTGCAAACTGGGGATGAATACCGTGATCGGATCGGGCTCGATAATAGCCAATTAGCGGTCTTAATCGGCTCGCAAGCGATCCAACAGTTGCATCAAGATGAACTAGCGCCGAAAAATGAAGAGCAAGAAACGGATTATGAGGCAACGGGCTCAGCATCTGTGGAAAATTTATTCGATGGTGACGACGAATTACGCTGGCAAGATGACGCCTGGCAAGGAATTCTGCCAGAAGAAGAGCTGACCACTGTGTTAAGACGCGCAAAAGATCGCGCTCTACTCTATGCGCCAGTGTTAGCTTGTACCATCGACCATATCATGGCCGCAACCGAGACCACACGTGGTGGACGCTATATTCTGCCCTGTCTAAGATTAATGTCCTCCGATTTAGTAATCGATGAAGTTGATGATTTTATGGGCGAAGATCTGGTCGCTATTGGCCGATTAATTCATCTGGCCGGTATGTTGGGGCGCAAAGTGATGATCTCATCAGCCACTATACCACCAGATCTGGCATTAAGTTTTTTCCATGCCTATCAGCAAGGCTGGTATCTGCATGCCACTAGCCGACATCTTAATCATCAGGTTGGTTGCGTCTGGGTCGATGAATTTACCGCCCACCTTGCCACCCTCAATAACAGTGAACAAACTGCGCAATACTATCAAGCTGAACATCAGACATTTATCCAAAAACGAACTGAGCGGCTGGCGGAAAAACCAGCAAGACGCAAAGCAACAATTTTGCCATTGCCACGTGATAAAAATGATACTGATCAGCAAAAAAGCTACTTTCAGGCTATTCAGCAAGCAATTATTGCTCAACACCAACAGCACAGTTTCCCTGACAAGCTCACCGGTATTAATGTCTCTTTTGGTGTTGTACGGATGGCAAATATTCAGCCATGTATTCAGTTAACCCGTTTCTTATTGGAAGCCATTTGGCCGCAAGAGGTCGATATTCGGGCCATGGCCTATCACAGCCAACAAGTACTGTTATTGCGCCATGCACAGGAAAAACATCTTGATGCGGTACTTAAACGCAAGGAAGAGCCGGGAGAAGCACCCGCCGCACTGAATGACCCAGTGATCCGTAACCACCTTAATCAGACCAAAGCAAAACAGTTGATCTTTATTCTAGTCGCCACACCAGTAGAAGAAGTCGGCCGCGATCATGATTTTGATTGGGCAGTGATTGAACCTTCCTCCTACCGTTCGCTGATCCAATTAGCCGGACGGGTGCGCCGCCATCGTGAAACCGCGGTTAAACAACCCAATATAACCCTACTACAATACAACTGGAAAGGCTATCAGGGTAAAAATCAGCAAGTATTTTCGCAGCCGGGTTATGAAACCGCCGCAAAATATACTTTAGCAACTCATGATCTAACGCAATTAGTCGACGAAAACCAATTACGCGCCACAGTCGATGCCACACTGCGCATCCAAAAGCCAACCGAGTTACAGCCTAAAAATAGGCTGGCTGATTTGGAGCACCATGTTATTTCTCAAACACTTGGCTGCCAATATATCTTTCCAGCGAAAAAAAATGTGGTACCGGTTATGCTCAGAGGTAGATTAATAAATCAGCCAACAACAGGAAAAACGTCTGATCAGCTATGGGGTTACACCAGTGGTTGTTGGTGGATGACCGGACTACCACAATACTGGAACCGATTTCGTAGTAGCGCGCCTTCAACCCAACTATACCTGATGGAGATTAAAGAAAATCAACGACCGGTTTTTCAACTGTATGATAAACAGAGTGGTTGGGTACCAGTTGAACATCTATTTGGCATCAAACCAAAACCTTTAGCAGAACATTTGCTACAAAAATTATGGCTGGTGCGAGATTACGTCGAGTTAATCAATCAACGACAACAGGAAAACGAACAAATTCCCGGCAACTCATACATTTTTGGCGAAATTACTTTTACTCATTGGGATAATGAGCACTGTACTTATCATTACAACGATCAATGGGGATTGGAGAAAGTGGTTGACTGACTGGCATAAGCCAGTCAGTCGGCTGCCTGTGTGGCAGTAAAATTTAATATGAAAAAAATAATTTTCTAAGCTACCTATATGGCAGAAACTACATTTTAACATTCTACAGGATTGCAGTCACTTTGATCTTATTCTCTGATATTTGCATTCACAAAATTTTTAATATTAAAAATATAATGGGTTGATATTGATTTTTTATTAGGTTAAATTAATAAAATATCGAAAAACAAAAGGACAAGTAGCGATATGTTAGATCCAGCAATAGAAGCCTTTTTTACTGTACGCAAAGCAGAATGGCTTAAAAAAAATCTTAAATCCTCCGACAATGAAGAACAAATCAATACAAAAAGGCAAGAATGTGAAAGAGTTTTTAGTTTAGCAAACTGGCTACCTGAACGAGCTGCTAAAATAAATAGTCGAGCATTAACCACCCACCCCAGTACATTTACTCATACCGCTACCGGCATAGGTAAAAAAAATCTAAAAAACCAAACTTTTGTCACACCAATTATCTACTCGGGAAAAAGGCAAAATGACGGTTTTTTACGCTCAGGTAATGTGGTATATAAAACTATTGATTCAGTTGGTAATGCCGCAGAAATGGGTATTGAGAATTTTCTTCGGCTTAAATTAGCTGATGGAGCATCATTACTTGAGCATATTGAAAATGAAACGGATTTAGCCAAATCACTGTTATCAATCGATGGCCATGATTATAATACCCTTAGAACTGACCTATTAGCCATTAAAGCTCAGCACCCAAAGCCATCAACCAGTTCCAAAATAAAACAGATCTACTTCCCAATTGACGATGGATATCACCTATTATCGCTATTAACACCATCGTGTTACTTATTTGAATTACGTCAGCGTATCGACCAGCTGCGCTTTGCGGAAGAAAACAAAGCAGCACGACAGTTAAAAAGCAAAAACGAATATAGTGAGCATGGCTTTAGCGAAATCTATGGTATTACTACCATGAGTTTTGGTGGTACCAAACCACAAAATGCCTCAATGCTAAGCAGCCAAAACGGCGGTAAAGCCCACTTGCTGTTATCTCTGCCACCTACCCTGCAAACTCGCACACTACGCTTGCCACAACACAATTTTTTTACTGATACCTTCAATCCTTTTCATATAAAAGAAACCTTTCAGGCATTTCATTGTTTCCTACATATAGATAAAAACAATATAAATTTACGCAACCAGCGAGATAGTTATATACAAGAGTATATCGAGCATATTATTTTAATCATGTATCACATTCGTCAGAAATTTAGCGAAAATAATATTAAATTACCGGAAAACCTACCCGATTATCAAAAAATCTGGCTTTTTCCTAATCGGCAAGATGAACGCAATCAAACTAATGATTGGTTAACTTACCTAATTGAAGTACTCGCTCGCCAATTTATTTCTAGCTACCAAAAAATCATTGAAAAAAAATACATTCAGTTAGGTGATGCTGAATTAAAAAAAATAATCCAATTGGTCGTTGAAAATAATAAGGAGTCACTAAGGTGAGCACAATTAGCCTGTTACATCTACCCCATCTTCGGATCCATAATGCTAATGCGCTATCCAGCCCATTTACTATCGGTTTCCCGGCTATGACCGCCTGGCTGGGTTTCAGCCACGCTTTACAACGCAAACTCAATCAGCATGGCTATCCGACACTGAAATTTTGGTCAACTGCGGTTATTAGCCATGCATGTGATCTGCAAACCTATAAAGGCGCTGGTGATTTCGTTCAATCGATTATCGGTACCGCCAATCCCCTGGAAAAAGACGGCTCACGCGCTTCATTTATTGAAGAAGCACGCTGCCATCTGGACGTCTCTTTATTAATTGAATATGAAAATATGGAACAAGGGGAACAACAGCCATTAAACCAACAACAGCTAGATAAAATCAGCCAATTACTACTCACCATGAAAATTGCCGGTGGCGATATTTTAGCCTTTGCAAATCCGCAAATATGGACTGTTGACGACGACGATGACAATGATAAAGAAAAACGTCAATTAAAAAGTAGTTTGATGCCCGGCTACGTCTTGATTGAACGCCGTGAATTGATGAAAGAGGCTATGGAGGCCGGGAAAGATGCTATTGATGCCCTACTCGATTATCTGACCGTACATCACCAGTGTGAAAAACAGCAAAATGGCCAAATTGAATGGTACAGCAAACGTAAAACAGCAGGATGGATTGTACCGATTGCGACAGGTTTCCATGGTATATCCAGCTTAGCAAAAGCACAAAATCAACGTGACCCTGATACGCCACACCGATTTGCCGAAAGCATTGTCACATTGGGGGAATTCAAAATGGTACATCGTTTGGAACAGCTAGCTGACAGCTTTTGGTATTACGCCACTGATACAGAAAATAACCTCTATTTATGTCAGCAAGACAAGCAAAACTAATTTAATTAATGGAGAAACATAAAATGGCGAAAAATAATGACTTGACTTCCGTATTAGCATTTGAAAAAAAATTAGTGCCCTCTGACGGTTATTTCTATGGCACATGCTGGGACAATAAAAAAGAGGCTTTCCCTTTAACATTACAGGAAAAATCGGTACGTGGCACAATTTCAAATCGTTTAAAAGGTGCGGTACAAAATGACCCGATGAAGCTTAATGCTGAAGTTGAAAAAGCCAATCTACAAACCGTTGATGCTTGTGCACTCGGTACCGATCAGGACACCTTAAAACATCAATTTACTCTCAAAATACTAGGCGGTGTACAATATCCTTCAGCCTGTAATAATGCCAATTTTAAACAAAGCTATGAACAAGCGGCAACCGACTATATTGAGCGGGAAGGATGCCAAGAACTTGGCCGCCGCTATGCACATAATATCGCCAATGCCCGTTTTCTATGGCGTAATCGAGTGGGCGCTGAAAAAATAGAAGTCCAGGTTAGTGTATTAAGCCAAGGACAGGAACAGCAGTGGACATTTGATGCCACTCAATACAGTATCCGTGATTTTGAACAACAAGATACAGCCATCAATGAGTTAGGTAATAAAATCGCTGCCACCCTGTCCAGTAAAAATGACGCACTGCTATTAAACATCACCACTTATGCATTATTAGGCAGAGCACAAGAAGTCTATCCTAGTGAAGAACTAATACTCGACAAAGGAAAAAGTAAAAAAAGTAAAGTCCTTTATCATGTCAATAGGCCTGCGGCTAGGCACGAAGGCGCTAGCGCAAGCCCGGAAGTTGAACCCAATGTTATTAGGCACGCGGCTATGCACTCACAAAAAATCGGTAACGCATTGCGCTCAATCGACACCTGGTATCCCGCCTACCAAGATCCTGAACGTAGCGCCGGCGCAATTGCTATCGAGCCCTATGGTGCAGTTACCAATTTAGGTATTGCTTACAGAACGCCGAAAGAGAAGCAGGACTTTTACAGCCATTTTGATAAATGGGCCCGCGGCAGCAAATTAGACAATACTGAAGATGAGCATTATGTCATGGCCGTATTAATCCGCGGCGGTGTTTTTGGTGAAAGTGAAAAATAAGGTGGGCTATGAACTACTATCAGGAAATCACTTTATTGCCCGATCCCGATATTAGCCTTGGTTTCTTGTGGCAGAAAATTTATCAACAACTGCATATTGCCTTAGTGGACAATAAAGTTAATCAGACTCAAAGCGCAATCGCGGTTGCCTTTCCTGAGTACGCTTGTTCCACTTTCCAATTAGGCAAAAAATTACGTTTATTGGCGGCAGAAAGAGAGCAGCTAAACCAACTGCATATTGAGCAATGGCTAGCCCGATTTTCCGACTATGTCCATATTAAATCGATTCAAGCGGTGCCATTGCAAGTAAAACCTGTCAGCTATATCCGTCAACATATTAAAGGTGAAAATCGCATTAAACAGGCGATGCTCAGTAAAGCACAACGCTGGTCGGCCAAAACCGGCAAACCATTAATAGAGTGTTTAAAACAACTGGAGAAAACCCGACCACAAAAGCAAAGTGACTTACCTTTTATTTGGTTAGACAGCCAACAAACCAAGCAACAAACAGGAAAGCATAGTCAATTTCCATTATTTATTAAACGGATAGAAAGATCAGAGGCGCAAAATGGCACATTTACCTGCTATGGATTAAGTCAGTCTATGTCCAACCAGGAATCAATTGCTACTGTACCCCATTTTTGACCTTTAATTTTCGCTCTTTAAAAATATAGTTATAAAACAATAAGTTGTAGCAAATATAAAAATAGAAGGGTAAAATGCTGTTTTTTATCTAACTTCTTGTTGCAACTTATTTATTTTGATTTATGCTATTGTTCACTGCCACATAGGCAGCTTAGAAACGCGGCGGTACACGTTATACAGAGATTTTACGGTTCACTGCCACATAGGCAGCTTAGAAAATATTTATCCCAAAATTTGGCACGAGAAAAACGTTCACTGCCACATAGGCAGCTTAGAAATTCTTCCCTTCGTAGACGTTTTGCGAATGATCGTTCACTGCCACATAGGCAGCTTAGAAAAATAGAAATCAAATCTCGTTTGACGAGTCCACGTTCACTGCCACATAGGCAGCTTAGAAATTATCATCATCTTCATTGCCTTGGCAATAAATGTTCACTGCCACATAGGCAGCTTAGAAATGTGAATTCTGTGCCTGGTCTTGTCGATCATTGTTCACTGCCACATAGGCAGCTTAGAAAAAAAACTTTATCATCATCGGCATTACCCTGACGTTCACTGCCACATAGGCAGCTTAGAAATAGTCAATTTTCCGGTGATGTTGTTAAACCTTGTTCACTGCCACATAGGCAGCTTAGAAAAAGATGACTCAGCGCAGGCCAATAGAAATCAAGTTCACTGCCACATAGGCAGCTTAGAAAGGCAGCACGCAAATCAGCAACTTCACGTTGATGTTCACTGCCACATAGGCAGCTTAGAAAATTTTGAGTTATTTAGAGTTGGCGCTTGGTGTGTTCACTGCCACATAGGCAGCTTAGAAAATCCGTCTGGTAAAGTTAAAATAATGTTTAATGTTCACTGCCACATAGGCAGCTTAGAAAAGTGATCAGTCCAATATTAGCATTAGTCTGATGTTCACTGCCACATAGGCAGCTTAGAAAATAAAAGGAACAATTGGCGTCGCAAGTCTCGCGTTCACTGCCACATAGGCAGCTTAGAAAATTGTGATCAGGCCAAAGTCCAAGTTTAAAATGTTCACTGCCACATAGGCAGCTTAGAAAGTTAAGTTGGGCTTATTTGTACCCGAACAGCCGTTCACTGCCACATAGGCAGCTTAGAAAACTGACGAGCATATTCTAACTTACAACCGATAGTTCACTGCCACATAGGCAGCTTAGAAAGTGTTTTGAGAGTTTTTCTGTTTGTAAGAGTTGTTCACTGCCACATAGGCAGCTTAGAAAAAGGTGAGACAACGCAGGCCAGTAAAAATCAAGTTCACTGCCACATAGGCAGCTTAGAAATAAATCCACCACGCATCACATATTTTCGAGAGGTTCACTGCCACATAGGCAGCTTAGAAAAAAAGAAGATGACGTAATAAATAGTCTAAAAAGTTCACTGCCACATAGGCAGCTTAGAAACGTTGATGCTTCAGATTTCGTATGGGATACAAGTTCACTGCCACATAGGCAGCTTAGAAATATGGCTGATGCACCATAACATCGAGCTGTAAGTTCACTGCCACATAGGCAGCTTAGAAATTGGCCACAGAAGGGACCCGCTGTCGATATTCGTTCACTGCCACATAGGCAGCTTAGAAACGTTAATTCCGTTCCAGGTCTCGTTGATCATTGTTCACTGCCACATAGGCAGCTTAGAAATTTAAACTTAAGACCGCACTTTTTGCGAGGTTGTTCACTGCCACATAGGCAGCTTAGAAATAGCACACTTATATCAAGTAGGCGTGTGCTAGGTTCACTGCCACATAGGCAGCTTAGAAAGGCCAAAGTCCAAGTTTAAAATTATTCGCTACGTTCACTGCCACATAGGCAGCTTAGAAATCGTCGGAAGTTGCGTTATATTATGTGTGGAGGTTCACTGCCACATAGGCAGCTTAGAAAAAACATCCAAAGAAGTTGACGAATGAGAATTCGTTCACTGCCACATAGGCAGCTTAGAAAAATCCGCTGCTAATGCTTTATTTTTTGGATCTGTTCACTGCCACATAGGCAGCTTAGAAAAGTGGGCTAGTTCGTGTCCCTGGGAATCATAAGTTCACTGCCACATAGGCAGCTTAGAAAGTTTTTTTGTCTAAACGACGAAGTTGCTTTTAGTTCACTGCCACATAGGCAGCTTAGAAAAAGTTCCTTCCGCTGATATTCAGCGTTCACAAGTTCACTGCCACATAGGCAGCTTAGAAAAGCATTGATAGCAGCAGGGATCCAAGACATAAGTTCACTGCCACATAGGCAGCTTAGAAAAGAGTATCTTGGTGGTTCTCATACTCGTATTAGTTCACTGCCACATAGGCAGCTTAGAAAGACCGGAGATGGTCCCGATTCTTATAGTATTTCGTTCACTGCCACATAGGCAGCTTAGAAATTTCCGTGCGTACAGAATGATCTGGAATGAGTGTTCACTGCCACATAGGCAGCTTAGAAAAAATTTCATCTCACCGTGCGCAGAACCGACATGTTCACTGCCACATAGGCAGCTTAGAAATAAATGACTAAAAGCTGACCAATAAAAATCCAGTTCACTGCCACATAGGCAGCTTAGAAACGCAGGGTAACTTAGCTGCTTTTGGTCTTGTTGTTCACTGCCACATAGGCAGCTTAGAAAATACTCCCCACACGCAAAAAACCGAATTTCATGTTCACTGCCACATAGGCAGCTTAGAAATAACTTCTCGCCATATTCGCCGCACGCGAAAAGTTCACTGCCACATAGGCAGCTTAGAAATTGCTGAACCGCATTATAAATATCAGCTTTAGGTTCACTGCCACATAGGCAGCTTAGAAATGGAGATTCTACGGACTTTTTAGTTCCTCAATGTTCACTGCCACATAGGCAGCTTAGAAATAACTTCTGCATCACCCCACTAATAACAGAACGTTCACTGCCACATAGGCAGCTTAGAAAAATACCGCCAGCCTGCGTACTCATACGCATATGTTCACTGCCACATAGGCAGCTTAGAAAAAACTTCATTTCGCGCTCAACAACATGAACAGGTTCACTGCCACATAGGCAGCTTAGAAAAACAACGCCCTGGCCGAAATCGTATTGCGGAAGTTCACTGCCACATAGGCAGCTTAGAAAATTCGGCGGCAATGGCTTTATTTTCTGGATCTGTTCACTGCCACATAGGCAGCTTAGAAATAGCATATTCTAATTTACAACCGATACATTTCGTTCACTGCCACATAGGCAGCTTAGAAAAGCGAGGCTGCTTTGGGACAATTGGCAGCGCTGTTCACTGCCACATAGGCAGCTTAGAAAATATTTATCCCAAAACCTCGCACGAGAGTAACGTTCACTGCCACATAGGCAGCTTAGAAAGACAACGCCCTGGCCGAAATCGTATTGCGGAAGTTCACTGCCACATAGGCAGCTTAGAAACTTGGATGAATTTAACTCTGTTGCATCTGACAGTTCACTGCCACATAGGCAGCTTAGAAAAATTGCTTATTTTAACTCGTCCACTTTCTCCTGTTCACTGCCACATAGGCAGCTTAGAAAGTTCTAAAACTCTTGAGTCTCTTTGGACTTACGTTCACTGCCACATAGGCAGCTTAGAAATAGCACAGGCAGTAAAAAGACTGCTATACACGGTTCACTGCCACATAGGCAGCTTAGAAAATAAAGTCGCGTGCCCCATTTTTCGGGGGATTGTTCACTGCCACATAGGCAGCTTAGAAAGTTGCATCTGACATGAATTGATTTATCGCTAGGTTCACTGCCACATAGGCAGCTTAGAAAATACTTATCCCAAAACTTTGCCCGCGAAAAATGTTCACTGCCACATAGGCAGCTTAGAAATTTTGAACTTATTGATTACGTTTTTTTAATATGTTCACTGCCACATAGGCAGCTTAGAAAAAAAACAATACAATGCCCAACATACCTCTGCAGTTCACTGCCACATAGGCAGCTTAGAAAATAACGAAAACGTTCTGGTTGAATCCTCTCGTGTTCACTGCCACATAGGCAGCTTAGAAATTTCTGAGGCCAGGGTAAACAAGATGTAAAATGTTCACTGCCACATAGGCAGCTTAGAAAAGTAAACGCATTAAAATAACTAGCAATTTCAAGTTCACTGCCACATAGGCAGCTTAGAAAAATTAGTTGCGATTGAGAACGCTCCTGTATTGAGTTCACTGCCACATAGGCAGCTTAGAAATGTCAATAAAACACCGATCATGGCATGGAGAGGTTCACTGCCACGTAGGCAGCTTAGAAATGAAGAGATTAAAGCACTCTGTGATTTAAACAGTTTACTGCCACGCAGGCAGCTTAAAAATTTACGATTGTAGTGATTTTTCATCCAGCTCTTTTTCTTTCAGATCGATAACTGAGTTAGTTGGTGAATCACTATTTCTATTTCGACTAAGGGTAGTGGTTGGAATGCTTGCGATCATTGTAAGGGATTGTTTGATATTGCCGGCAATCATAGCTTCAATCGTCGCTTATAATGCTGGGGTTTGTCTAACAATCTCACGTATGACAACAGTATCAGAGGCACTGCGTTTGAGGGTTAATTTAAATGGCACGTCACTTTCAAAAGATTTAAGTTGTTGTCAGTCACCGGAAAGAACAATACGTCCGCCTTGTCCGGTAATATTATTTAATAGGATGGCGTAGGTTTTGTTGCCGATCATTCAGTTTTTATCAATGATAAACAGGCTATTTATCAACTAAGATATAGATTTTCATCTTAAAAATATATTTTAAATTTATTTTTTTGCCGTTTGGGTCGATAGAAGTGTATAACCTGCTGTCCAGCGAACATCAGTATTATTGTATTTTTTTACTCCTTGTAATGTACCATTATCCAGTTTTAAATAGTCGTAAAGTAGGTTATATACAAATGTTCCATTAGAGCATTTAAATTGCGGCTCATGATAGTCTTTTCTGGAATCTCGCTCTAGCAAAATTTTAATGTCATCATAACTTTTGCAATTATCAATCAAGCTTTTTTTCAATTTTTCTTTTCCCGGTTTTTGATTATCGAAAAAGTCTAACGTGTAATTAAGTGCACTTAGTCCAATAAAGTTGGTCTTTTTCAATGCAGAAATTTCAGCCGTTTGTTTCAGTTTGCTATAGGCAATATTATCATTGTGGATCACTTTGTCATAAGCTTGATCACATGAATTAAAATTAAAGCCTAAAGATTTTTCATAACCCAAGGGGTAACAGGTTTGCTGTAGATTAATTTTATTCATTGCTGAACGTACTGAATTAGCGCCAAAACCTAGCAGACTCTCACTCCATAAATAGTAAATTTTACCTTTAAGTTTAATAGGATGTGTGCCAGCTAGTCTCGAGTCTTTAGTGTCAAAAGTAATTTGAGTAGATGCACCTCCCATTTCAATAATACCTAGTGTGTTATCCGTTCCCAGTTTCTCCGCAAGCTGATTAATATGCACCCAAGCGAAGACCCCCTCTTCCCAGCCAGTAATCGTACGAATTTGCCCCGGCTTATAGCCTGCCTGAATAATACTCTGCCGCACATTGTTATAAATTGCACTTTGTTGCTCATCGGTAAGTTTTCGCATTCCAGCGGTACCCAATACATTGACTTCTATATTATTATCCTCGTTAGAAATTTTACTTCTCAGCTCTTTAATTAACGGTAGGATCACTTCATTACCGGTACTATCGACATTGGAAATAAAACTTGATAGCGCCTTGCTATCTTTAGATACAGCAATTTGCGTAACTTTATCTACTGATGACTGATATAAATAGGCGCGGGTTTTACTACTTCCCGCATCAAATACTATAGAGTACTCGCCTAGAGATTCAGATG
This sequence comes from Arsenophonus sp. aPb, assembly GCF_029873475.1. Lineage (NCBI taxonomy): Bacteria > Pseudomonadati > Pseudomonadota > Gammaproteobacteria > Enterobacterales > Morganellaceae > Arsenophonus > Arsenophonus sp. aPb. The sequence continues at coordinate 677,783 of NZ_CP123499.1, read as the reverse complement.
CGTTAGTTAACTTGATAAATGCGAAAAATAAAAGAGAAAAACTATAACTTCCTAAGCTGTAGATTTTTTTCATTTTATATCCACTCCACTAGTTGATAGTTTAAAAGGCATATTGCAAATAGGATCCTGAGTGCAATACTGATATCTACTCCAGTTGGCTATAATCACATTTGATAATATTGTTACGACGTTTTATCTGTCTTTGTTCAACGCTAGGCAGGTATCTTCCTTTATTTAACATGGTAAAAATTTATCGAGAAAGCAATACACAAAAATACTAATATTAATATTGATGGTATTCCGAGAACCTACGGCACTGTTGCAAAAATCTAACAATAGTAGACTGTCTGTTATTTTGGCACTGTTGCAAAAATCTAACAATGGTAGAATGGCTGTTATTTTGGCACTGTTACAAACATGAGTATGGCGGAGCTTTTGCACAATAACAGAGGATAAGATTTCAAAAACGGTGTTCACCAACCTTACCTCATCCAGGGGATGGCCATAGTAGCTCTGTCTGACCTTTACATAGCGCCCGCATCACTTCAATCTCTTTATCATAGCGTAAGCGTTTTTCATCGATTTGCCCCCCTAAAGTAGCATTGATTATCCGTTTTAACATACCATGATCACATTCGAGGGCATTGTTTCGCTATTTTATCTGGCAGGCATGGCAGATTGTGTAACTTATAAAAGTAGGCTCAAGTGTAATTAAATAAATTTCAAGAGGAAGTGATTTTTTTTGAGGCTCACTTTCTCTTGCGCTTTTAGCATAAACCAATAAGTTTTTCAGCTTTCTGAGGCAACTCCTAATAAGCCAACATATAATTGACTCATTAAGTTAAGTTTTTTATTTAACAGTGGCAATACGGGAATTGATAGGAATGTTATGGCTATCTAAACCAGGTGTTTGACCATGTAAATCAAATTCTAATGAAACTTCTGGACGAAAGATTAAGCAATGAGTAGAACCACCAAAATGGAACATCCCAATTTCTTGACCTTTTGTTATATGTTGACCTTCATAAACTATAATTTCGCAGGTTGATACTTCAGCCATACCTACCGCCATAAAACACATAAGACCAATTGTTGGTTCATCAGCTTCAATAAATATCAGCGCTCTGGTAGCAACTTCATTGATATATCCTTGCGATTTATTAGGCGCTTCTGGATCGAATCCCATACTAAGAGCTTGAGAATAATAGCTACCATTAATTAACTTAGTTTTTACCACTGTGCCTGAAACGGGTGCATGCCATCGATGATAACTAAGAGCACTAAGAAATGCTTGATAAATAGTTCCGCCAACAAATTTATCTACTAATGGATCGTTATCCAACATATATTGCAGTGCATAATTTTGGGCTTTAATCCAAAAATTATCTCTTAATTTTACATCACGAGCTAATCGGTAAGGGGATGATTCACAAGCATTGATTATCACACGGCTATTATCAGGCTCAGCGACTGGGCGAACGCCTTGGCGAAACTCTCTAGTAAAAAAATCATCCCATGATTTAAAACCATAGTGAATAGCTGTGGGATCACATTTAAAATCACTAACAAAAGTCGGCATTGCTTTTTTAGCATCTTCACCGAACCACCCATGTTTAGGATCCTCATTCAATACATAGGTGCTTTCAGGTGATTTTAAAAACATAGCCCATTCATTCAGCATCGCTTTTAAATGAACATTAACTTCATCATCTAAAAATGCACTCCATCCTGAATTTGTCGCCATTGACCAATCTAAAATAGCATTAAAAGGGAAACCGACTAGTCCTGTTTCATCAAAATCTGGTGCATGCGTCATTATCACGTTGAATAATTCTAACATATGTTGATAGTCACGAACTTGAGGTAATCCAGCAGGTGGATCTTTTTTATCTGCATTATCAAACATTTGATTAAAAAACATATAGGCTTTTGGATTTGATTCAATGAAATCTTTTAAATTCTGAATAGACGGTAACAGTGGAGCATGACTAATTTCTGCTTTATCTATAATCTTACGCATCCAATTTGCTAATGTAGTCTGATCTGATGGCATCCAGTTGCCAATTAAATAGGTTTTATTTCTTGGTTTATCAATTATTGCCATGGTGATATCTCTTTTATTAGTTTAAGTTTACAAATCAACTTAAGCTAATGAGGAATGAGTTTAAAATTAAAATGTTTTAATTATCATTAAAATATATTGCTAAACAAACCGTTAAAAGTTTGCTCAGTACAACAAAATAAGGATATTTTGCAAAAAAAATTTAATGGCAAGTAGGTGGTTGGTGGTGAAATGACACTTTAAAGGACATAAAAAGATTATTTCTTAAAATCAGCGCCTATTTAACATAATTGCTCCGCCTTAAGTGCGCGAGTTTTTTGGTCACACTAGGTAAAAAAGGCAAATCACGACAGTAGGTTATTTTACCAATCCTGAATGTAAATACCGCTTCAAAGTTCCCGAGATTGACTGTTTACTATGTGCCAAAAGCAAAAGCGGCGACCAATGTTACGCAGCATTGATCTGTGGGTATTCGTAGACTAACCACACTAGAGCAGAACCTTAGGGCCTCTGATGACTCTATAAACCCATATCATTCAGTAGAACTGTATGATGACAATTAGGAGCAATAGTCTTTAGCTGAAATAAACAATTGACGTGACCATGGATGTAAACAGCCAAACGCTGCATAGCATATTACAGTATGGCGGTTCGGGAATTTCGGTGTTTACTCTGCAAAATTGTGCATCCCCCGCCCTAACTGCTTTTTTGTCTTTACCTGTAATAACATAGAACATACCTGTACTGCGTGACGGCAAAACTTACACCATCTATGAAATAAGGCCGCATAAGTTAGGTGTCTCAGCTGATTACATCACTATGGGTAAAGCATCCCTATTTTGATAAATTTAAGCTTGATCAGACGGAAATATCAGCCTGTTTTAATGGACACATAGGTGTTGATGCCTTAACGGTGATTGTTTACAGCGGAACATCAGCACTGAAAAAATCAGTGAGCCATTCAGTTTTGATTCTGCCAATTATATTTTCTCTAGCAATATCCACATTAATACTCATAAAGAAACAGCTGTCGAGAGACATTCCAATATTGAGCACACGCAGTTCACTGCCGCATAGGCAGCTTAGAAAATCTGGTCAGGTCAATTATTTCATCGTTGGCGGCTCACTGCCAAATAGGTAGCTTAAAAAAGTTAAAGACGATACATTTGTGTCAACTTTCGCTTTACTACACCTAGGCAGCTTAGAAAGTGTGTGCAAAGTCCGACAGTTCTATTGTCTCGTTCACTGCCTCACAAGTAGCTTAGAAGATATAAATTTGTATCATAATCTGACTGAAATAGTTCACAGCCACATAGGCAGTTTAGAAGTTTTGCGATAACATCAAGATATAAATTAACGGGTTTACTGCCCCATAGCCAGCTTACAAGTTGCAAGATTATTAACAAAAACAGAATATCGATGACATAGCCAAAAAGTAGCCAATGACAATCACTTAGCTAAACAACTGCAACAAATAGAACGGAATATACTAGGTGACATTATTGCAGAAAAAATCCTGTGTGATTAGCAATCAAATACTCTATCAGTCGAAGTCAACGATATCTAAAATCATTAAGGCAGTTTAGCAAAAACATATCACCATCACTTGCAATAGGAAAAAATTTAATGCCTAAAAATTTTTTTTCAAATACAGAAAAAAATAATTATATCAAGCAGCATCTGGATAAACAATTCGCTAAATATAACAAGGTAAACTATGTCTACGCTGTGATGAATAAGAAAAACACCGATGACATGATAATTATTAGTGATTTATCTGATGAGCTTGTTAATAATTATCTTAACCAAAAAACACAAAACATTGATCCTGTCGTTATCAAGGCATTAAATCAGCTTGCGCCTTTTTCATGGTATGAAAATAGTAAAATTAACTCCATTTGGCCAGTTAAAAGAATCTTTGAACTAATAAAAACGCTTAATATTAGCGGTTATGCTTTTGTTTTACATGATCACCTTAATAACTTAGCCCTGTTATCGCTATATATAGATAAATTTTTAATAAAAGATATTAATTTTTTTATTAATAATAATAAAGATGCGCTTCAGGGACTGTTAATTCATACTCATGAAATGTTGCTTTCACTCTATCAGAATGAAAATAAAACCGAGAAGATTATATTTTCACCCCGTGAATCAGAAGTACTTTACTGGTGCAGTATTGGAAAAACCTATTCAGAAATAGGCACCATACTTAATATAAGTACTTATACTGTAAAATTCCATATTGGAAATGTTGTAAAAAAGCTTGGCGTTATTAACGCAAAACATGCCATCAGCTTAAGTGTAAAACTTAATCTTATTTCTCCCCCGACAGGTAAAAAATAAGCTTTGTTCTGAGGATAGCGCACAACCGGATATAATTTAGGGCAGCCATCAATACTTATGGCAAAACCACCCCCATCGTCTTATTAGGGTTCGTGTGCTAAACCTGGTGCATTCAGCGTAACAGGGTAAGTTGGCTTTATCAAGGATTGTATTAAACTCGCTAAACAGATCATCGACTAAACCTCTACCTCGGCAAGAACGTTTTACTGCAAGAAGCGATATATAGTAATGATGAAAAGTTTGTGGATGATGTTGCTCAAGTCCGTTTATAAACGCTATGGCTTTTGCATAGTCTGATCCACATACTTTGCGTAGCTAACTATCAATTTTAGTCAGTTCTTCTTTGGGCATTGCCATCGATTCAGATCGGAAATAGACCAAAGCCCCAGCATCATTTTCTGTAAGCGGTATACCGCCATATTTGCTTGCAAGGTTAACGTAAATACGAAAAAAATTTCGTAATACATCAATAAGACTATCACGGTCACGACCTGGAAATATCAGCTTGTGTACCGGTTCTTCAGAAAATGCTGATGCTAGAATATTACTTACGTTTTCCAAATCAGCATTTTTTGCGTGTCTACATTTCATTGTTGTTCCTCATCATTAAATATAATAAAAAAGCAGTTTTAGCTTATTATTATTTAAATAATAATAATATTAAAAAAGCAGAAAGTTATATTAAAGGAATAGAAACATCAACATGTAACTTAATTTGTTACGATATTGAAATTGGATTAAATATATTTAACTTAAGCCAACAACAAATATTCACATAAATGATTTAGATGTCAAAAAAGCATTTTTCTATTAAGTTATTTTTGGCATAGATTATATTTCATTGGATGATATTTATTTTTATAAATAATTTAAAATACCGTCAAAATGACGGCGTATAATTTACATAATTAACATTAATGATCTAAAAAAATATTTTAATTTCTTCTTTTGTTGTTTCTCTTATTTCGTTCAGCATTTTTTTATATTCTAATTTTTCTTTTGCTACTAAATAAGGGCAAAAGATCGCATAGCTATTCCACTGCCCCATAGACAGCTTAGAAGAATTAGCGCAAACACAGCCGATAAATCATGTTGTTCTCTGTCACATAGGCAGCTTAGAAATTCAATCCTATTATTGACGATCTAAGTACCGAGCTGCAAATAACAAAATTTTGGCTAGCAAACCGCGGAAATACCGCCAAAATTATCAGATACGTTATCTATAAGTAATGGAACTTAACCTTGATACCGTTAATCAGGGCAAATATATCATCCAGTAGAAAGGTGATGGAAATCGCGAACCAAAAATCTATCCAACCGACCAACGACAATGTGTATTACTACAAACAAAGCCAGAGCAAACCACTGTGATTGAAATTCTTAGTAATTCAGATAACAACGGTGCAGGAAAAATATTTAATAAAATAACCTAGAGGAGCTGCAAGCAGAGCGTAAGGAATAATTCCTTTCAGATAAAAATAATTTATCAAAGAATAAGACCGATATTAATAAGGAGACTAAATAATTAGGCCATGATAAAATGAATATTTTGCATCATACGCCCCAAGAAAGAAAAAGAGTATAAGGGATTAAAAATGTATTAGAGTTATTATATGATATGTTTAATAACAATTTAATTCAGAGCAAAAAAATGGCTAAAGGTTTCTTTAAAAATAGTTTAATAAACGGAAAGATAAAAAATTTTTTAGATGAACAAATTATAAAGTATGGTGATATAAAATATGCCTACCTGGTGATGAATAAAATTAATCCCATGGATGTGATAATAATAAATAATCATACTGAATGGTTTGATCTATATATTAAAGGAAACTATCAACTTATTGACCCTGTAATTGTAAATGCCATGGAAAGGGTGGACGATTTTCACTGGGATGAAAAAATAATGATTTATTCAGAGATGAAACTACCTAAAATATTCAAACAATCAAAAAAATATAATATAAATAAAGGTCATACTTTCGTTCTGCATGATTATCTAACTAACCTAGCTGTATTATCTATTTTTGAAACAGGATTAGATGATAATAATAAATATATTATCAATAGCAATAGCAATAGCAATAGCAATAGCAATAAAGAAAAATTTCAACAATTATTGATCAAAACACATCAGAAACTTTTATCTCTTTATGATGAAATAGATAAAGACAGTAATCAGTACAAACCTTCAGGGCTTTCTCCTAGAGAAAATGAAATTTTGTACTGGGTCAGTATAGGCAGAACGTATCAAGACATTGCAAAAATGCTAGGGATTAAACAAGGCACCATAAAATTTCACATGGGTAATATTGTCAAAAAACTTGGGGTATCCAGCACCAAGCATGCTATAAAATTAGCCACTGAGTTAAAAATGATTCAATTACCATCTTGATAGAAAATTTAAAGGCCAGCGATCATTAACTTTATATTTAGATTTAACTTTCTTTTCTAATAAATAAGTATTTTTACCATCTATAGGCATAGTAATTAAATAGATAACTTCATTTTTTTCCGAAATACCTTTATTAATAATATCAACATTCCACCCTGCACGTCTGAAAATAATCAGCATCTGATAACTAATTATTGCACATAGGCCATCATAGTTATGATTCCTGACATAATAAATCATTGATAAAAAAAGCATTAAACTGATAGAATATTTATTTAACTCAAATTGTACAACTCTTTCTTTATCTACAAATAATCGACTAGCCTCAAAATAATTACCTTTAGGTAAATTTATTTGTTTAAAATATTTATAAAATGTTCCGGTTATCATATTATTATTTTTTATATCAATAAATCTTACACCACAAACAATCCGGTCTTGATATGAGCCTAAAAGATAATCAACATTTTTATTGTCATATTCATCAAATTCTTTGTTATTTTTACATATAACTGACCAGTTAAGCCTATCTTTAAATGATCTTTTTCTTAAAAAAAATAGATCATTTTTATTTTTTTCAGATAACTGAATATATTTTGCATTAAAAAAATTTAACATTTAAATCATCACAAATTGTATTATTTCAAAAGAGAATTATATTAACACACTACTCAATTTTATGATAAAAACCATTAATAAAAACCGACTGAATCCATAAATATTGATGCGGTGATTTAATAATCACTCAACTATTTTTTATACAAAAATAATAACAGCCAGAATTAAGTTAATAAGTAAAAAATGAAGATATATAATCGATAATTTAACGCATATTATCCAGTAAAAGTCTTTTGCAGATGTAAGCATCTAGGGTCATAGAGAAGACTCTTACTAAGTGATATGTTACTTGTTTATTTTTACATACAACTAGGTAACCGATATTACGTATACTGACAGTTCGACAAACCATTCGGCATCATCATAGCCATAGTGTGCACATTAATAAGCTGGATAATTATAATAACCGTATGGGTAGATGGGTTCAGCGCCCACCGCAACAATCACTTCTGCTGATGTTTGAGTAGAAAATAATAGCAAAATAAAATAAGCAACAATGCGATTTTTTTATCATGATTAGCTTCTCATTAAAAAAAGCAGCAGCAGATAACTTATATGTTATCCGCTCTATAATTAGATTTGGCTAATTTAGGGCGGAGAAAATCTAAAGGTTATTTTTTGAAAATTTCAACATCAATATTTTGATAGTTTGTTTCATTACCTGTCTTATCAATAATTAGGTAATAACAATTATCTGTTTTTACCCCGCCGAGATCCTGGCATTTTTTATCAACTGCGTGCAATAATTCTGCATGATTCCCAATAGGTAAACCTGATTGCTTAACGGATAGCTCACCGATCTTTGTATAGCTAGAAAACTCTTCAGCTGTGATCTCTTTTGCAGCAAAAGAACTGGCAGAAAACAAGATGGAAACAGCCAGTACTGATAGTATAAATTTCATTTTATCTTTCTATCCTTATCATGAAAATAATTAGCAATTTATTTAAATTATTTTGTTGTAACCATTAAAGGCTTAGCATAGGCTTATGGGAAGTGAATGTGTTTATGAGTAATTGGTGAGCTCCGTTTGAGAAACGGACAATATTATCTGCTATGCATATATTTCAATCAGATGCCAAATCTTTAGCTACGGCAAGCACTGATTTTACTTGTTGATTGAGCAAATTACGTGCAAATTCTGCAACCCTTGAAATCAGTGTCGTTAGCCCGCTAGATGCTTGAAAGTGGTATAAACAGACAATCAGTGATTAAATTTACCCAGTTACCCGTGCTGAAATAACCAATCGGTTCAAAGGCTAATGAATGAACGATCGTGGAGCGAAAGCATGGAATGAAACGACTAACCGCCACAATGTCTCGCTTAATATTATGTTTTACGCACAAATGGCCCTTTAGGCGCAATAATTTCTAAATTAGTACCGTCAGGATCACGGAAGTAGGCAACGCCTGTACCAAAGCCTGATTTTAATCCATCTTCTGGCATAAAAAATATGGGCTCTCCATCAGGCTCAATACCTATCGATTTCATTCGCTTAATCGCAGCATCTAGGTCATCAACTTCGAAACAAAGATGCATGGCGCTAATTTGGTTATTGGAATAAGAAGCTTGGGTCGGTTCAGGTACCACATATTCCAGAATATCGATATTCAAATTATCAAGTTGAAAATTAGCAAACTTAATTCGGATATTATCTAAACCTTGCGTCTGCGCCATTCTCTTGCCACTTATCTCATCAACGTTTACCGCTTTAGTACCGGTTAAAGTTTCATAGAAAGCAATAGATTTAGCCAAATTACTGACAGTAATGCCAACATGGTTAGCTCTAGAAAAGCCTGCTGTTAACTCTTTCATATCAACCCCATTAACTCGATTTTATTTATCGTCTTGCATTATAAGTGTCTATATTATTAGCTATTTTTGCTAGAGAGATTTTCTCGCCAACAATCGATAAGTTAATTCATTAAATCTACCTACTAGTACTAAGATTATAACTAATTTGTGATATTACTATTATTTTTTTATAACACCTTGGGAATAGCTTTTCAGCCATTAGATCTTTTGCAAAGATAATTGGCAACGCTTAGCCAGTGAGTACTGGGAAATAATATTGAGCAGACTCACCTGCAAAACACACATGGATAAACTCAATATTGTGAGTAATAATTACATAATAAAATATTAAGATATGAAAGTGATTAATTGTTTATGGCTAATTATCATTTGGATAATAAAAACCCTGATACGGCGAAGACATTATATTATAATGATGGCTATATTCATATTGCAAATCCAACCGAACAAGATATTGCATCGCTAGCAAAAAAAACCGCTATCTCGACACAAACTATAAACAAAGCATTAGCTAATAAAGAGAGAGCGAGAATTGATTTAAGGGGTAATTTTATTTTTGCTGTTATAAATTCGCCAATAAAAATCGGTGATAACGCATTCTCAATTAGCCCAATTTGTATTTTTTTAACTAAAAAAAATATGACTATTATTTCATATGATAAAGTGAATGCCTTGAAATTTATCGAGACTATTGACTGTGAAAATATGTCTGGCATAAATATATTGCTGGCTTTAATGTATGGCATTGCGAGTGAATTTAATATCATCACAAAATTAATTATCAGTAAATTTGAAAGGTTAGAAATTGAATTATTAACTAGCACGAAAAATGAAGATGTTATCAGCATAATGGATTTACAACGAAGTTTGGTCTTTTTTTCCATGTCATTACATTCCAATGATCTGGCTGTTATGCGAATTATTAAAATAAAAGACAGTGCTTATGATAAAATTTCTTATTTTGCTGAAATCGATGAGGAGTTATTAGATGATGTATACACTGAAAATAAGCAGTCAATTGAAGTGGTCGTAACCTACTCAAAAATAATTACCGATATGATGAATACGGTTGCTTCAATGGTAGCCAATAATCAAAATAAATTTCTTAAGTTTCTGGCAACCATTACCATACTATTAACTATACCGATGATCTTTGCTAGTTTTTGGGGAATGAATGTTAAAGTGCCTTTTGAAGGCGAAGTGATAGGCTTTATTATTGTATTAAGCGTTTCTCTACTAACAACATTGTTAGCAATCATCTATTTATGGATCAAAAAAATACTTGTCTAAGTTTAATCCTCTTTTTATTACACCCAAAAAACACCTTAGTTATCCTCAATGAAAATGCGCATTCACCAAGGTAATGTTTAGCAAACCCAGCTATTTCAATTTCATCTCACTCTTTTTTGAACAAAATTCATATCTATAGCCAGCATGGAATTATTTAACTTATTAGCTAAGTAAAATAAACTTTAATAACACAACTTTATTCAGATCTGCTCTTACGACTCTACCAAACCACAGATAGAATACCATCCGCGAAATTAATTTTTGCTATTTCTCTGCCACCACTTTCGTTATTGAAAATTAAACATAGCGGTTTTTCTGCCATTTTATTTTTAAAGAAAATTATTTGTTCTGAATTTTCAAATAGATAGTTATTGATATCAACTTTTGAACAGTTTTCGAATCCACTGGCGAGATCAATATATCCAGCAGTGATTGATTGGCGATAATCCGCGTTAGGTAAGAACAAGATTTCACTTAATTTCTTATCATAATGAACCTGGGGGTTATTCAAATGATTTGCATCGGCCAATCTTCCTTTTTCAATATGTTTCTTGACAGCTTCAATATCCTCTTGCGGTTTACTTCTCGGGATCAACACTCCTTTTTCATTAACTTGGTAATGCTTATCTCTAAACATATCTGATTCTGTAATACCGCTGCTATAGGCTTTACCTTCAATGATTTCAATTTTATCATGCAAACGATTAATTGTGTTATGTTGACTTGGAAAGGCATTCTGTATAGTGATTGAGTTTGGATCAATAATAAAACCGAAAGAAAAATCCACTTTTCTTGAGTTAATGTACTGATTCGTATCCTCTATCTCTTGTTCTAATTCAACCATTCGATCACAATCTTCGCAGTTTTGTAGCTCAGTCTTTAAATCTGATAGATAGTTTTTTATGTTAGGATTATTGATATTTGAATATTCAGTAGCAAACATTTTGTCTTTACAGCGACTAAATAAGACTGCACCAGAAAAATTTACTGCCCCACTTGCCTGTTTGCCTTGGAAACCAGCCTTCCTTAACCGGCAATCGCTTTCAATTTTGTCAAATTGAAAATCGGCTATATTGCTGATCTTTCCGGCAAGGGATACAACTAGTATTGATTGATTATATTTATTAAATCTTTCAATTATTTTATCAAGTTCATCTACTGATCTATCCGTTAGTTGAGCCGCCTGATTAATTACAGTAAAATCATTGATTGATACGCCACCGACCGTTTCTAAAACTCCATAGCTGGCCATAAAATTGTTCCTTTACTTCTTCACCATCGATAACTAACTTATTTGCCGTTGAGTAAAAAGCATTAACAGTCTCGTTAAGTTATGCTTTAGCAGAATTTATCATCGGTTAATATTTATTTAATAACCAATAGCATTACATATCTTGTCGTAATGTTTTTTAAAAAAAATATTTATTTTTTTTAATTTTGGTCAATAACGGAATAAAAAATACTATTTAATGCGGTTTTTATTTTTTATCTTATTTAATTGATATTTTTATAACAAAATTAGATTAATTAACTGTTATATATTAATCGCTAATTATTTTTAGTATTAAATAGTATAAAAGCCGCATTGTCGATAACGGCAAACAATAAAAGATTTTCATAATAATAAGGTTTAATCCTGATAGTCATAAATAAGTTTTATTGGGAAAATTATTGTAGAAGCGCAAACTTATCGCGGCTATGAGATAAATTACTGATGCTTTGAAATAGCGTTAAGATGAAATACTTATCCTATTACTTATTAAGGAGTTAAAATTATGACCATAATCTCAAACACTCATCCCAATCTATCTAGTGATTGGGATAATATTTCTGTTGCTGAACCCAGCATGCCAACTGAGTTTAGACACCCACCTTCACCAGAAAAGTCCGGTTTTTGTTCCTGGATGCGTAATTTTTTCAATTATTTAACCGGAACTTTCGGTGAGAAACTAACACCCTCAAAATTAAATTCTGCTTTGGATGATATCTTTAGCAAAAGCAATCAATGGCAACATGAAGCACCTTTTTATAATGGCGGTGTAGCGCAAACGGGTTATCGCAGCAAGCAAATAGACAACACGACTTATATTGTCTCTTCTGCCTGCCATGATTTAACCAATGCAAGCGAAACAAAAAGTCAACTATCCGGTGGCCGTTCTGCTGCCCAGACGCTGCATGAAATCAAAAATGCTTATCCCCACCAGCAAGTAAAAGCCTTAATTCCAATTGCGCAAAGCAATCAATTTGGCTTGAGTACTCGCGGTCATTTTGTGTTACTCGAAGTGGATATGAATGCCGGTAAAATCCAATCAGCCAAAATCCATGATTCTAAAGGCGGTTTACTTGATACTTTTTACAGTGGCGCGGCGCATTTAACTGAACAGTTACAAGCAGCTGAAGGACTAGATTTAGCTGAAGATTTTGTTATCACTACCGAATATCATGGCGATCAATCTTTGTTAAATGGTAATGATTGCGGACGCTTTAGCGCTTATTATGCCGACAAAATTATTCATAACAATTTATCGCAGGCAAATGCTGTAGATGCCCGCGCTTTCTTTGAAGAGAAATTCAAAAAAACATCCTAAAATTAACCGGTTTTGTCGCATTAATAGCAATTAAATTTGCTCAATAACAAAATAAGCTGCTCTGGTAGTTAAAGATAAAAATGTAATAATGATTAATGCGACAAACCAATAAATTTTAATAATAGCGAAATAGTATTTATAGCAAATAACGGTTAATACTATTAATTAAAAACAGTTCTACCAAAATAAAATAAGCCCACTAGCGGGCTTAAATTATCATTTTATAGCTAATAGCTGTAATTATATGTCCGATAAAGTAGCATTAATGGTTTTCGGATGAAGTGTATACATACCACCATTAAATGGATCGACAATTAACCAACCTATTAATCCACCAAAGAATAGATTACCAGCAACATACCACCCATTAGCACTCGCTTTTAACGGTAAGGTAACCGGTTTTAATCCTTCCTTGGTCAAAGTAATTTCATAACTCTTTTTACCAAAATAACTACCCTCAGATTTTTCTAATGTAATTCCCTGAGGCGTTCTTCCTTGAGCAATGATTGTGCCCTTTTCATCTTTGACAGAAAATTCAGCACCAGACGGATTGCTATCAATCTGTATGCGCTGAGTTTTATCACCCACTATCGTTGCACAACCACTCATCATTCCCATTGTAATTAAAGCTAAAACTAACTTTTTCATTATCATCCCTGTCATAATTAATGTTAAATAATTTTAACTAAAACAAGATGTAAAATAAATATGCGGTTATTCTTTTTATAAATCGAATAAAACCGATTTATTGAGTAAAATGGCACGATTAAATGATATTGTTATCGAATAAAGAGCAAATATAGCCGTTTAAAATTTGTCGTAACCAATTATTTAATGTTATTTCTTATATAGCTAAAAAGATAATGGTGCCGCTGCTGAGAAAATAGGAAATGCTATGTCAATAATGATCCGTAAGATGGAGAAAACCGATCGCATGGTTTGGGTAGCTATGCGGGTGCAGCTGTGGGACAAACATGCCCGCGCTAGCCATCTTAATGACATAGATAACATATTGAGTAACAAGCAGAATGCAGCATATATTGCTCTGTTGGCTAATCATCAGGCGGTCGGTTTTGCCGAAATATCCCTACGTGAATATGCCAATGGTTGTAGCAAACAACCGGTTCCATTTTTGGAGGGTATCTGGGTGAAGCCTGAATATCGTCAACAAGGTATTGCTCAGGCGTTGATCAGTCAAATAACCGCCGATCTAATTGCAGAGGGCTTTGATGAACTCTGTTCCGATGCCGAAATTGGCAATACACTATCCTATGAAGCGCATCAAAATTGGGGCTTTGATGAAATAGAACGCGTTATCTGTTTTCGCAAAAAACTTATCTAATCTAATTGCTATAACATTCTGTCAGGCGGCCTTTGCCTAATTCATCCGTCATAACAATCAGAAAACTGCCATCGAGAAGGTTGTTTGAGCGCAACTTGAACTATTATCTAGTGTGCTAACATAAGCAGAACTTAATTTAACTCGCTGCCACTGCCCTTAAGCCAATTGCATAACAAATTGTTTTTACTTTCGCTATCTTAACAACAGCTTGAGCAAAGAGTAGATTCTGACCATTAATAATTTCATTTATTGGCGTCATTTTTTTCCGTCAGCCTAGAGAATAATTTTGGGGCTGTGTTATCTCATGATTGAGTACTCATCCAGTGAGACATGTAACTTAATAAATCGTTACCGCTGTTTTTTCCTCTCCACTCGCAATTTAGTCAATAAATCTGCTATAGATCCTATATTGGAGCTAATTTTTCCAGCACTATTTTTCAACCCTGTGACTTCTGGTTATTGCTTATCCATAGTATAGTAAAGCAAATTTTTCATCAGTAGGTAGATTTAGCTAGCAAGCTGCCAATGCATTTTTAAAATTCATTCCTTATACAGAAAATTGTTTAGAATTTAATTAAAATAGCATTAAGCAAGCAAATCTTACCGGCAACAATACAACTCAAAGAGTTAAAAATAAAAACTATGACTAATCGCCAAAACTTCGCTTCCCATACCCCAATGATGCAGCAGTATTTGCGGCTTAAGGCACAACATGCTGATATTTTGTTATTTTATCGGATGGGTGATTTTTATGAGTTATTCTTTGATGATGCCAAGAAAGCTGCACAATTACTCGATATTTCATTAACTAAGCGTGGACAATCGGCCGGGCAACCGATTCCGATGGCTGGTGTACCTCATCATGCCGTAGAGAGCTATTTAGCCAAATTAGTTCAGTTAGGCGAGTCGGTGGCTATCTGTGAACAAATCGGTGATCCCGCTACCAGCAAAGGCCCGGTCGAACGTAAAGTTGTTCGCATCGTAACGCCAGGAACCGTTACTGATGAAGCATTACTACAAGAGCGTCAAGACAATCTATTAGCCGCGATTTGGCAACAAGATCATCGTTATGGCTATGCCACTTTAGATATTACTTCTGGCCGTTTTATTATTAGTGAAATGGCTGATATCAATACTATTAGCGCTGAATTACAACGAACCCGCCCGGCAGAACTACTCTATCCAGAGAATTTTGCAAATGTTGAGCTATTTGAAAATAATAAAGGATTACGTCGTCGTCCGTTGTGGGAGTTCGAATTAGATACCGCCAAACAACAATTGAATCTGCAATTTGGTACACAAGATCTAATGGGTTTTGGCGTTGAAAAAGCAACATTAGCATTGCGAGCAGCCGGTTGTTTGCTGCAATATGTCAAAGATACTCAGCGTACGGCGTTACCCCATATTCGTAGCATCACTATGGAGCAGCAAAAAGAGACCATTATTCTTGATGCAGCGACGCGTCGTAATCTTGAATTAACGCAAAATTTATCGGGTGGTAATGAGAATACGGTGGCGGCCATACTGGATCAGTGTGTTACACCTATGGGTAGCCGTATGCTAAAACGTTGGCTACACACTCCATTGCGCAATCTAGATAGCTTATTAAATCGCCAACAGGCAATAGCAGGATTGCAAGCATATCATTTTGAATTACAACCTTTTCTACGCCAAATCGGTGACTTAGAACGGATACTTGCCCGTTTAGCACTCCGTTCAGCGCGACCTCGAGATCTAGTTCGTATGCGTCACGCTTTCCAACAATTTGCCGATATTCACGCGATATTAGATAAGATAGAATTTACCTATCTAAAAAACTTGCAGTTACGTGTTAGTTCCTTTGCATCGCTGCAAACCCTGTTAGAAGAAGCCATTGTTGAAACACCCCCTGTGTTAGTGCGAGATGGGGGCGTGATTGCTGCCGGATATCATAGCGAACTGGATGAATGGCGTGCTCTGGCCGATGGTGCCAGTGATTATTTAGAAAAACTCGAATTGCGGGAAAAAGAGAAATTAGGCATCGATAGTCTAAAAGTCGGTTTTAATGCGGTACATGGCTATTATCTGCAAGTCAGTCGCGGACAGAGTCATCGGGTACCTATCCATTATGTTCGTCGCCAAACTCTAAAAAATGCCGAACGCTATATTATCCCTGAGCTGAAAGAATATGAAGACAAGGTGTTAACATCTAAAAGTAAAGCATTAGCGATTGAGAAAAAACTTTATGAAGAACTATTTGATCTGTTACTACCCCATCTGTCAGCGTTACAAACTAGCGCCGAAGCTTTAGCTGAATTAGATGTACTCAATAATTTGGCAGAACGCGCCGAGACTTTAGACTATCGTTGCCCAATATTGACTGAGAAACCTGGTATAGAAATTGTTGCTGGACGCCATCCAGTTGTTGAACAGGTTCTGAGTGAGCCATTTATTTCTAATCCATTGGATCTGTCGCCACAACGTCGGTTGTTGATTATTACCGGCCCTAATATGGGCGGTAAAAGTACTTATATGCGTCAAGCAGCATTAATTACCTTGCTCGCTTATATAGGTAGCTTTGTGCCAGCCGAAAAAGCGATTATTGGCCCGATTGATCGGATCTTTACGCGGGTTGGTGCGTCTGATGATCTTGCTGCCGGTCGGTCAACTTTTATGGTGGAAATGATAGAAACCGCTAATATCCTGCATAATGCGACTGAACAAAGTCTAGTATTGATGGATGAAATTGGTCGCGGTACTTCAACCTATGATGGTCTTTCACTTGCCTGGGCCTGTGCGGAAAATCTGGTTAGTCAAATTAAAGCTATGACGCTATTTGCTACACATTATTTTGAATTAACCAATTTGGCAGACAAACAGGAAGGGGCGGTTAATATCCATCTGGATGCGATAGAGCATGACGACACTATCGCTTTTATGCATAACGTGCAAGAAGGTGCTGCCAGTAAAAGCTATGGTTTAGCCGTGGCTTCATTGGCTGGTGTTCCCGCTAAGGTTATTCAACGAGCAAAACAGAAATTAATCGAGCTAGAAATGCTCTCAACACTGCCAGCGAATAAATCTATTGATAATTCACAACTAGCAAAAGTAGTGGAAAAAACCATTTCACCAGCCATTAAGACATTGGAAGAGTTAAATCCTGACGCATTGACACCTCGTCAGGCGCTAGAATTGATTTATCGGTTAAAAGAGATGGTGAAATAGTTATGTTATATGATGCAAAATTACTTGACCCAATTAACCATTTTTTAGCCTGTGAAACGTCACAGCATGGATAGGCAAAGCAAGTCAGCCTGAAAACTTAGCCATTATTTTATGCGAGCAGCTGTTATGTGAACTAAAAGCTGCACAAAGTGCTATGCTGCTGTTGCGAAAATATGCCGTTGATGAACAGAGCAGTGATACATTATTAGAATGGTTACAACCTTTCGAAGATTCTGCTGATAAGAAAATTGGCAATATTGATACGCTAAAAGGAGAAATCGATACTGTTGCAATGATCAGAGCGCTGATAATCTTTCCTAACGACTTAATCAATGCTCCCCAATATGAATGTTTTTAAAGACTGACACTTTATCCATGACATCATCCTTTGGGCGGTACACTGATACTGCAAATATGGCATCAGTTATCGCCAACTTTAAGTGTCGATCCCACTACCCTTTATCGTTGGGTTTAACACTACGCCCTGAGATAGAAAAACCACTGCATTGGTACTGACATAATTCCTCCCGTTTCACTCCATGGTATATCGATGAAGCCTAGGTGAGGATTAATGGTCACTGACCCTGTCTGTTCCGGGCTGTCAATAACAGGGTTCACACCATTGATTTTACTCTTTCATCACACCCTAATACCAAAGCGGCATATTGGTTTCTAGATAAAATGCTTAATAAAGTGAAAAAGTAGCAGCTTTCCCAATTTATCAATATGGACAAAGCGCCTGCAAATGGTTGTGCTCTGGCATTCCTGAAGCAGGTGGGAAAATTCCCGCCAGATGTTGAGTACTGACAGATAAAGCACAGAAACAAGGTGATCGAATGCGATCATGTCAAGCTGAAATATAACAATGCCACTTTAGGCTTCAAATCGATGCAGACTGCTGACACGATGATATAAGGAATTAAAGCGATCAGGGCGCCGCATAGAGGTCAAGCAGCACCCTTTTACTATGGCCATCCCTTAAATGAGGTACATCTGGTGAACAGACTTTTTTAAATGTAATTCTCTGTTATTACACAGAAGCGCTGTCCCTATCCATGTTTGCAACAGTGCTATATTTGTCATCATAAACCTAATACATTAATTGATAAACTAATCATTAGCTCTTATATCGAAGCGCGCTCTTGCGAGCGTTTTGCTAAACTTGCCCCCATCTCGAAACACCCTTAGCTAAATTCTATATTTCACTACTCAGATCAGAATTTCGCCACTATCAAGATTATTTAGTTTTAGCGCAAGCTATTTCTAGTGAAAACATTCAGCAAAGGATCCAATATTTTGCTAACATCGAGGCTGAATTAATCCAAACGCCGGATAGCGATTTTAAATTTTATAGCGGCGTGCCCGCCTGATGACAAACAAAAAGGTGGGTTTTCCTCCCACCTTAATAATATTAGCGATATTGAAAAGATATTAGGTCTTAAATAAAGATTCCATACTAAGGCCTTGATTATGCAAAATATCTTTCAATCGGCGCAAACCTTCAACCTGTATCTGACGAACACGCTCTCTAGTAAGGCCAATCTCTCGCCCCACTTCTTCTAACGTTTCCGATTCATAGCCTAATAAACCAAAGCGTCGCGCTAATACTTCACGCTGTTTTGCATTAAGTTCAAACAACCATTTAACAATACTCTCTTTCATATTGTTAGCCTGGATAGTTCCTTCTGGCCCTGAATCGTTATCATCAGATAACACATCAAGTAACGCTTTATCTGAATCACCGCCAATTGGCGTATCAACAGAAGAAATCCGCTCATTTAGTCGTAACATCCGACTAACATCATCTACCGGTTTGTCTAAGCGTTCTGCAATTTCTTCGGCACTTGGCTCATGATCAAGTTTCTGAGCCAATTCTCTTGCAATACGCAAATAAACATTTAACTCTTTAACGATATGAATCGGTAAGCGGATAGTTCGCGTCTGATTCATAATTGCTCGTTCAATAGTTTGGCGGATCCACCATGTTGCATAAGTTGAAAAACGAAATCCTTTTTCCGGATCAAATTTTTCAACCGCCCGAATTAATCCAAGATTGCCTTCTTCAATTAAATCCAGTAGGGCAAGACCACGATTACTATAGCGACGAGAAATTTTTACAACCAAACGTAAATTACTCTCAATCATACGCTGACGTGATGCTGCATCTCCACGTAAAGCGCGCCTTGCATAAAATACTTCTTCTTCCGCTGTCAGAAGAGGTGAATATCCAATCTCACCAAGATAAAGCTGAGTTGCATCTAGAACACGTTGATTAATATTTTGAAATAAATCTAAATCATCATCTTGCTCTAGATTTAAGTCCTCTTCTTTTAGCAAGCTTTCATCGAAAGCTTCCGCATCCATGCTAGTTTCGTCTAAATCGTCATATAACTCGTTAACTTTTAGCGAATTTTGGCTCATCAGTCACTCCTACCCTTGATAATGCAGACAGCATTGACAAGCAATCTGTCCAAGTTATCGCTGCGAAAGATAACGCAACGGGTTTACTGATTTTCCCTTGTAACGAATTTCAAAATGTAATCTTACCGAACTTGTACCGCTGCTACCCATAGTGGCAATCTTTTGCCCTGCCTGAACCTCCTGTTGATCACGAACTAATATAGTATCATTGTGAGCATAGGCACTCAGATAGTCATCGTTATGTTTTATTATTATAAGATTTCCATATCCACGTAATGCATTTCCAGAATAAACCACTTTTCCTGCTGTAGTTGCAAAAACAGGCTGACCACGCGATCCAGCAATATCAACGCCTTTATTTCCGCCTTGTACATCAGAGAAAACTTCAATCACTTTCCCTTCGGCCGGCCAGCGCCACTTACCTACTGTATTCACTACGCTATTACTATTTAAGCCCGAAGATGCTGTTGTCGCAGGCGGCGTAGAAGGTGTTAATGGCTTGGTTGCTCTCGGTAACATCTTACCTGAATTTTGCTCACTGACAGATGAAGCATACGCATTAGTTGGCTGAGAATCAACATTTGTATTCGGAGTACGATTAGCAACCACTATTTCTGAATCGGTAGAACTATTATCAATATTAAGTACTTGTCCAACATTTAAACTATAAGGTTCTGTAATTTTATTACGTTGCGCTAGATCACGATAATCATTGCCTGTTATCCAAGCAATATAAAACAGGGTATCACCTCTTTTAACAGTGTAAGTGTTACCACTATAGCTTCCTTTTTGGATATTATCATAATTTCGGTTATAAATTATTCGACCATCGGTATTAGTCTTAGGTGCTGGCATCACTGGCTGATATATCGGCTGATTTATACTACTATTTTGATTGGTAACAGAAATATTTTTAGGAGAAGAGGGTATTGGCGTACTTTTGGATGAAGTATTGACAGCAGGATAAGTATTAGTCGGGCGGCTACTATCATGGACACTACTAATTGGTGCTGCTGGATGATATGGTGTCGAGCACCCTATTAACATTGTGCCTGTTATTATACTGATAGTTGCCCAGCGAATCGCAAATTTTGGGCTGTTAAAATTCATACTTCTTCTCCCATGAAGACAAATCTTGAATAAAAATCGATGATGTAAGTCATAATCGACAATTTATTGCGCTAGCTAAATAATAAATTATTATGTTTATTAAAGCAGAGATTAGTAAAACCTTAAATTATCTATCGCTAAAATATTACCTATTTCATGCCAAACTTCCAGGGATTAAAGGAACAAATCGCACGGGTTCTACCGTTGTAGCGTGAAAATCATTACCCTGGCGTTTAATTACTTTTAACATCTGTTTTTTCTCACCGACAGGTAATACCATTCGGCCACCGTCTTTCAACTGTTCAAGCAACACGAGAGGGAGTTCTGCTGGCGCCGCTGTGACAATGATCCCATCAAAAGGCCCCTTAGAAGCCCATCCCAGCCAACCATCGCCATGACGTGTTGAAATATTATGTAGATCAAGTTGTTTTAATCTACGTTTAGCATTCCATTGTAATCCCTTGATACGTTCTACCGAAAAAACCCGCGCGACAAGATGCGCTAAAATGGCGGTTTGATAACCCGAACCGGTACCAATTTCTAATACATGGTCGGTGGAAGAAAGCGCAAGTAATTCCGTCATACGAGCAACAATATAAGGTTGCGAAATGGTCTGAGAAAAACCTATAGGTAAAGGAATATTTTCATAAGCTTTATGTGAAAGTGCTTCATCGACAAAACGCTCACGAGGAACTTTTGCAATAGCTGCCAATAGCGCTTCATCTTGAATCCCTTGATGGCGTAGTTGTGTCAATAAATCTCTCATTGACCGTTTTAGCATTCCTCACTTGCCTCTGCTTTTAGTAACCAATCTTTAACAACTTGCTGATCCTTATAAGCGGTTAAGTCCACTTGTAACGGTGTGATAGAAACATATCCCGCTGCTACTGCAGCAAAATCAGTATCTGGGCCCGCATCACATATTTCTCCAACAGGCCCTAACCAATACACCATATCTCCCCTTGGATCTTCAGATGAGTAAACTTTCTGAGCAGCATGACGACTACCACACCGTGTCACTTTGTAACCTTTAATTTCCGCCATAGGAATATCAGGAACATTAATATTAAGAATATTACCAGCTTTTAATGGCGTTTTTTGTAATAATTTTAATAAATGACAAGTTACCTCTGCCGCTGTTTGGAAATGTGTATCGCCATTTAATGAGACCGCAAGTGCCGGTAATCCAAGATGACGACCTTCTGTCGCTGCTGCAACGGTACCAGAATAAATAACATCATCACCCAAGTTAGGTCCATGATTAATACCCGAAACGACGATTTCAGGAGAGGGGCGAATAAGCTGATTAACGCCTAAATAAACACAATCCGTTGGTGTTCCTTGTACTGAGATATCTCCATTGGCTAACTTGGCTATTCGTAATGGTTTATGAAGTGTTAATGCATTTGATGCTCCACTTCGATTTCTATCAGGTGCAACAACCTGAACGAAATAATATTTACGTAACGCAGTTGCCAGCGTTTGGATGCCAGTTGCTGTTACACCATCATCATTACTTAGCAATATCCTTAGCATTATTGTATCCCGTTGATTTATATTGAACGATATATTAAGAACCAGGCTATTTTATCCAACTATTATCATCTATGAGAAAAAAAGATTATGGGTTGAAAATAGCGTCAATAATAGATTACAGCAAGAATATCATTAAGTAACAATAAAAACACATCAAATTATGATAGAAAATGAAGGTCTAATATGAGCGTAAGTGAGTGTAATAAAATAACAATATAATTTTGTTTCTTTTAACAAATGACTGAAAAATAATAAAATATCTAATTACAATTTTTGTTTTTAAATAACATCAACAAGAGAAGCCAAAATAATATCCAGTCAATATCCTATCCTAACCAAATATCTAACTAGCAATACAGCAATCAATAAAAATTTATAATAAATATTAAAAAAGTATAAAGGATGGTTGATTAAATACTATCAACAAGACCAGTCGATAATGGACAAAATAAGTAAATTAACTTTTATAAAAACAGGAATACCACTGTCCTAGCTATTAACCGCTAATTTTTTTATTAAACTTATTGTTGATTAAATTTTAATATTTTCACTTGCTTTTAATGCCTATTGTTTAAATTTAATCACCTATTTATAGTCAATTTTGTTTTAGCTTCAGTTAATTACAACATTGACTAATTAAGCGTTGTAAACAAGTGGTAACATCTAACTGATAATGTCAAAATAAAATTTTTACCTTAATGCTGCTTATTGCAAAAAATGTAATATCTTTAAAAAACAAACTGTTAATATAATTATTAAATTACAAATTTTATTATATAAATATAATAAGAATTATCATCGACAAAATTAATTTTTAATCGAATACTATTCGTCAATATCAATAATATTTTTAGTCGATTGATTGATTAATTCTCTTATTACACTGGTGGCAAAACTACCCTTAGGTAATGAAAAAGACAGTTTTAGGGATTGCTTTTCTAACCATTCCCAATACATATTTTGTGGAACAACGACGATCGCTCGCCGGATCAAATTTGTTCGTTCAGCTTGCAGTAATGGCAATAAAACAGAAAAATGGGTTAAACATCGTTGTTCAAACAGTTTTGCTACTGATTGAGTTCCTAATTCTTTTTCACCATAAAGCGGAGCAGTGATTTGGATTGCACCAGCCTGCAATCTCTCTTGTAATTGAGGTAATTCTTCACTCTTAGCAACAAACCAACTGCCACTACCGGTTAATTGCATAACATCACCGTCCATTATCTGACGTATTTTATTATTGAGTATACGTTCGCTGACGATAAAATTAAATATAACACTCCGAACAGCAGAGAGATAAAAACTACGCTTGTTTCGCTGCTTAACTTCAATTTCACCTTTTGCCCAACGCTCAGCTTGCACGAGATTATTACCCGATCGACCAAAACGCTGTTCACCAAAATAGTTAGCTACGCCCAATGTTCTGATTTGTTGCAAACGTGTTTCCACCGCTTGCTGATCACTAATTTGTCGAATGGTTAGCTCAAAATCATTGCCTTTTAATGAACCGATACGTAATTTACGTTTTTGTCGTTTCGCTAGCAAAATTTCACATCCTGCTAGTGAAAACTGATTAATATCGGGATCTTCCTTACCTGGCAAATGAAGACAAAACCACTGTTCAGTCACTGCTTGCCGATCTTTTAATCCAGCATAACTGACACTACGTGGAGAAATACCAACAAAACGCGCCAGCTGTTCGGCTACAAATTGGGTATTACAACCCTTCTTTCTAACATAAACCATGAGGTGCTCACCCTCACCTTCAGGCAAAAATCCGAGATTTTCACGCACAATAAAATCTTCAGCGGTTAATTTTATTGCTCCGCTTGCTACTGGTTTACCATGCAGCCACTGAAGTGCTGTCACCGTCATGACTATTATCCTTTACTAATAAAGCCACCGCTTCACAAGCAATGCCTTCTTTTCTACCAATAAATCCAAGTTTTTCCGTCGTGGTGGCTTTAACATTGACATCATCAATATGGCAACCAAGATCATCTGCTATATTTTTGCGCATATCAGCAATATATGGCAGCATTTTAGGTGCTTGAGCAATAATTGTGATATCTAGATTACTTATACAATATCCTTTTTTTAACACCTGCGAATACGCCTCGCGTAACAAACTGCGGCTATCTGCATCTTTAAAAGCGGGACTGGTATCAGGAAAGTGTTTACCGATATCGCCTAATGCTGCTGCTCCAAGAATAGCATCTGTTAATGCATGTAAGACGACATCGCCATCGGAATGCGCGATTAATCCTTGTTCATAGGGAATTTTCACTCCACAAATTGTAATTGGGCCATCTCCACCAAATTTATGCACATCAAATCCATGTCCAATCCGCATGAACGATACTCCTAACAATAGTCTTATAAAACGCGAGAAAGGTAAAACTCTGCTAACATCAAATCTTCTGGTTGAGTAACCTTCAAATTATCAACTCTACCTTCCAGCAATTGAGGATGGTAACCGCAATATTCAAGCGCAGAAGCCTCATCGGTAATTACTGCTTTTTGCGCTAATGCTTGAGTCAAACAGTTTTTTATTAACGCTAAAGGAAAAAATTGTGGCGTCAGCGCATGCCAAAGTTCACTTCGTTCAACAGTATGACTAATATCTATTTTTCCTTGAATTGAACGTTTCATTGTATCTCTTACTGGCGCAGCTAAAATACCACCATAAGAAGATTGCTGACTATCAATAAAATGAATAATACTATCTAAATCAGCTTGATGTAAGCAAGGTCGAGCTGCATCATGAACTAAAACCCAACAAGGATCTAGCTGTAAATTGTCTGATAAATAATTCAGCCCAGCCAAAACTGAATCAGCCCTTTGACAACCCCCAGTAACAGTTTTAATTTTTGGATTTTTTGCAATAGCTAATTGATGAAAAAAAATATCATCTTTATTCAACGAAACAATAATTTGGGAAATTCTTGTCTGCTTAAGTAAGGCAGATATACTATGCTCAATAATTGTTTTCCCCGCTACTTTCAAATATTGCTTGGCACAATCAGCTTTCATGCGACTGCCAATACCAGCGGCAGGTATTAAAGCAGCAATCTGCATTTTATGATTTGATATGAATTTATTCATTGTTCTAGACTGTTTTTTTATGAATCACTACTTTTTCGTCATAATATTTTTAAATATTTTTGAGGCCCGACAAGATATTATTAATTAAAAATTTTATTTATGTTTGGGAAAAGAATTCTCATTCACTATACGGTAGAAAGACTCTCCAGGTCTAATCATACCAAGTTCAGTTCGAGCTCGCTCCTCAATCGCTTCACGTCCCTCATTCAAATCATCTATTTCAGCAAATAAACGTTCATTGCGTACTTTAAATGTCATGTTCAACGTCTCTAGCGCTGCAACTTCATTTTTCACACGCAAATAGTCATGGACACCATTCTTACCAAACCACAGTGAATACTGTAACCAGCAAAGTACCGCCAACAATATCAACGCTAATTTCCGCATCGAAGCCCCCTGCAAGACTCACTCATCATCCCACAACTTACCCCATGACGCTACCAATCACAGATAAGTTATTAATAAAAATTGACAAATAAATATGAAATAGAGTCAAACGGGTATTTTCATTGACAAAGTATAGCTTAGCTATATGTCAAAAAAAAGTTTGTTTTTACTGACTAATAAGTTAATTAATTTAAAATATTTTATTAGCAAAATGTTTTTCTAATTTGGAGTAAAAATTGTGCTGAAAAATCTTTTCATTTTATTTTATATTGATTAAGTTATAACACAACACCAAGATAATAAGATAATATAACCCTATCTCATTTTTAAAATGATTAAATTATCTTTAATTCACATAATGAGACTAATTAATCAAAAGTTTCTAATATAAAAAATGCATTCATCCAGATAAAATGTTTGCATTAATACGATTGATAGGTGCCACATGAGCGCAACAATTTTTAAAGATTTTCAATTTGAGGCTGCCCATCGACTACCCCATGTTCCCGCAGGACATAAATGTGGACGTTTACATGGGCACTCATTTATGGTCAGATTAGAATTAACAGGTGAAATTGATCCACAAACAGGCTGGGTCGTTGACTTTAGCGATATTTCTAAAGCTTTTAAACCTTTATGGCAACAATTAGATCATCATTATCTTAATGACATAGAAGGATTAGAGAATCCTACCAGTGAAGTTATTGCACGTTGGATTTGGTATAAAATGAAACCCATTTTGCCACAATTAAGTTCGATAATGATTAAAGAAACATGCAATGCAGGTTGTATTTATCGCGGTAAATAAACCCAACTCTTTATTCTCAGCACCATTTGGTGCTGAATATATTAAGCGATATCTAAATATTTATGCATTTGAACTGACAACCGCCAATTACGCTTAATACAGGTTTCAATACAAAGGTTAGTTGCATTTGCGTTTTGACTAATCGGTTGCAAACAAATATGCGGTACAGGGTGATTGGGTGCAAGCTGGTTAATCAAATATTCTAATGCATCAATATCTTTTTGACGACCGACAGGATGTTTAATTTCATTGGCCCGATTTAACGCTGCCGGTAATATCTTAAAACCTCCACGCATCGCCACTTTTGGCGATACGGTTACCCACGTTTTTTCAGAACAATAAATATTATGTGTTCCACTTGTTTCAATTTGACACTGATAACCTTTTTTTTCTAAGTTAGTAGTTAATTCAGTGAGATCATATAAACAAGGCTCTCCACCCGTAATTACGACATGACGTGCGGTGTAATGACTCTGTTCAAATAAATCAATAATTTGTTCTGAGCTACACGTTGCCCACTCCTCATTGTCGCTCTTTTTAGCTAAAATTATCGATAATGGCCGTTGCTGTTGCTTATTTTTAGCCCAAGTATGTTTAGTATCACACCAACTACATCCGACTGGACAACCTTGTAAACGAATAAAAATTGCTGCTACTCCAGTAAAATAGCCCTCTCCCTGTATTGTTTGAAAAATCTGATTAATTGGATAATCCATAACGTTCTCTAAAATAACTTAATAATTTGCCTATTATTGCAGATATCTATCCCTAGAACACCTTTCTTTATGTTATGGTAAACAACTTGTGCTTTGTAGTTATCAAAACCCTTTAGGTTGTGAACTGGGAGCATATCCAGCACATTAAAAGTAAGATGGAAAGACGACACATGAACAATACAAATCAACTTAAACGGGGATTAACTGGCAGGCACATTCGCTTTATGGCGTTAGGCTCCGCAATTGGCACAGGGCTTTTTTATGGTTCAGCCTCGGCGATCCAGGCTGCTGGACCTGCAGTACTGCTTGCCTATATGATCGGTGGAGCCGCAGTTTTCATGGTCATGCGAGCTCTTGGTGAAATGGCGGTTCATCATCCAGTACCAGGTTCTTTTTCTCAATATGCTAGCCACTATATGGGACCATTAGCCGGTTTTCTAACTGGATGGAATTATATTTTTGAGATGTTAATTGTCTGTCTAGCCGACGTAACCGCTTTTGGAACTTATATGCGTTTTTGGTTTCCGCATGTTGATCAATGGATATGGGTATTAAGTATTGTCCTTTTTATTGGCGCATTGAATTTGTGTCATGTGAAAATTTTTGGCGAAATGGAATTCTGGTTATCAATTATTAAGGTAATTGCTATTATTGCGATGATCATTGGCGGCGGTGCAATTATGTTATTCGGTTTCGGTCAAGGTACCGAACATCATGCAACAGGTTTATTTAACCTTTGGCAACATGGTGGTTTTATGCCAAATGGCGTAGAAGGAATTATTGCCTCGCTAGCAATCGTTATGTTCGCCTTTGGTGGTATTGAAGTGATCGGCATTACGGCCAGCGAAGCTAAGGAACCAGAAAAAACGATCCCTAAGGCTATTAATGCTGTACCATTGCGTATATTACTGTTTTATGGTTTAACGCTATTTGTCTTAATGTGCATTTTTCCTTGGAACCAAATTGGGCAGAATGGTAGCCCATTTGTGCAAATTTTTGCCAATTTAAATATCTCTTCTGCTGCTAATATGTTAAATATTGTTGTCATTACGGCTGCCATATCTGCTATTAATAGTGATATCTTTGGAGCGGGACGGATGATGTATGGTATGGCTCAGGAAGGACAAGCTCCTCGCTCATTTATGAAAGTTAGCCGCACTGGTGTCCCCTGGATGACCGTGGTTGTTATGTCGGTGATCATGCTAATTGGCGTTTATCTCAATTATATTATTCCAAAAGATATTTTTGTAATAATTGCCTCTTTAGCGACATTCGCTACCGTTTGGGTTTGGTTAATGATATTACTTTCTCAAGTTGCTATGCGCCGTAAAATGAGCGCTGAAACAGCAAGCAAACTGAAATTTAAAGTTCCATTTTGGCCGATTGGTCCACTCATCACTATCTTATTTATGATGTTTGTTATCGTGCTGTTAGGCTTTTTTAAAGATACACGCATTGCGCTGATCGTAGGAATGATTTGGATCGTATGCTTGTCAATGACTTACTACTTATTTGTTAAAAAAGAGAATATATCAACAAAATAACATTGATAGCTTCTATCATAATCGGATCGCGAACATAATGTTGAAAATAGAAGTGCTGAATCAGTATTTCTATTTTCTATTCTCTTATTAAAACTATTTGATACTAAATTTGACACAAATGGGATTATGATCAGAAGATTCTGTTTTAATCACTTCTGCATCGAGAAGAGTCAGACTACGATAAAAAACATAATCTAATGGGTAACCAAAAATTATAGTGCGCACATCGGGATCAAAATTGACTTCTTTCATTCGTAAACTGCGCGTGAAACGTTTAAGTGCATTAATACGTTGGCGACTCCAAGTATTAAAATCTCCTGCAAAAACCACTGGCCCTTGATGTCTTTTAATATGCTCCCCTATATTGTGTAACTGCCGACTATAAATATCCACACCAAAACTAAAGTTAACTGCATGAATATTAATAATCATCAAATTACGGCCATTATGTAGCGGATAAACGGTAATTAACGCTGATTTCGGTAAACGAAGTAACGGCTCTTTTTCGCGCAATGGACAACAATAAATTGGATGCGATCTTGCTAGCGTCATTACCCCAGAGGCGTGTTGAGGGAAAACAATTGCCGGCACTTGATCAGCAACTAAATGTTGAGAGACAACAAAATCAATAAGTTGAGGTGAGGTTTGCGCTTCTTGTAATAAAATCAAATGTTTATCTATGACTAATTTATTTAAAACTGAATGCCAGTTTGGACGTTGCTGTTTATAAATATTCCATGAAACAATGCTTAACTCATCACTTTCTGAGAATAGTGGCATCCCTATCGGTAAATCATCATCAAGCGTATATTCAGATACAGGTAAAATACGCTTTGCCGGCTGGCCAGCAATATAACGCACAGAATAAATTTTTTTTGCCACCTCAAATAACCCTTAAAAATCGAATATTTATTAACCTATCTTACTATATAGATAATAGATAAAACTCATTATTTAGAAGCATATTTGCGTATTAAAGTTCAAGAAAAATAAAAACAAAATACTTTATAAAAAATATTTGTATAATTAATAAGTTATTTTTAAAAAATAACAAAAAGCCCTGTGATATTTTCACAGGGCTTACTTCCGATATTATTGGCGGTGCGGACGGGACTCGAACCCGCGACCCCCGGCGTGACAGGCCGGTATTCTAACCAACTGAACTACCGCACCACCCGATTTATCTCACTAACAGCCTTAGCTATTAGCATTAAATTAAAGTCTGGCAGCTCCCTACTCTCACATGGGGAGACCCCACACTACCATCGGCGCTACGGCATTTCACTTCTGAGTTCGGCATGGGGTCAGGTGGGACCACCGCGCTATTGCCGCCAGACAAATTCTTTTTTCGCTATCCTGTTTCATTACGCTGCTATCTCGGCCAGCCTTTCGCCTCATTCACATACCTCAGTATGCACCTAGCGCCAGCTCACTGCCATTCACGTAAATTCCTACAGGAGTCAATCTCCGAACAAGCTAAAATTTCTTCTCTCTTCTCAAAACACCTTCGGTGTTGTCAGGTTAAGCCTCTCGGGTCATTAGTACTGGTTAGCTCAACGTATCGCTACGCTTACACACCCAGCCTATCTACGTCCTCGTCTCGAACACCCCTTATAGGACATTGCTGTCAGGGAAGACTCATCTTGAGGCAAGTTTCCCGCTTAGATGCTTTCAGCGGTTATCTCTTCCGCACTTAGCTACCAGGCTATGCCATTGGCATGACAACCTGTACACCAGTGGTGCGTCCACTCCGGTCCTCTCGTACTAGGAGCAGCCCCCCTCAATCTTCCTTCGCCCACGACAGATAGGGACCGAACTGTCTCACGACGTTCTAAACCCAGCTCGCGTACCACTTTAAATGGCGAACAGCCATACCCTTGGGACCTACTTCAGCCCCAGGATGTGATGAGCCGACATCGAGGTGCCAAACACCGCCGTCGATATGAACTCTTGGGCGGTATCAGCCTGTTATCCCCGGAGTACCTTTTATCCGTTGAGCGATGGCCCTTCCATTCAGAACCACCGGATCACTAAGACCTACTTTCGTACCTGCTCGCGCCGTCACGCTCGCAGTCAAGCTGGCTTATGCCTTTGCACTAACCTCACGATGTCCGACCGTGATTAGCCAACCTTCGTGCTCCTCCGTTACGCTTTGGGAGGAGACCGCCCCAGTCAAACTACCCACCAGACACTGTCCTCAGCCCGGATTACGGGCCTAAGTTAGAACATCAAACATTAAAGGGTGGTATTTCAACGTTGGCTCCATGCGAACTGGCGTCCACACTTCAAAGCCTCCCACCTATCCTACACATCAAGGCTCAATGTTCAGTGTCAAGCTATAGTAAAGGTTCACGGGGTCTTTCCGTCTTGCCGCGGGTACACTGCATCTTCACAGCGAGTTCAATTTCACTGAGTCTCGGGTGGAGACAGCCTGGCCATCATTACGCCATTCGTGCAGGTCGGAACTTACCCGACAAGGAATTTCGCTACCTTAGGACCGTTATAGTTACGGCCGCCGTTTACTGGGGCTTCGATCAAGAGCTTCGCCTTACGGCTTACCCCATCAATTAACCTTCCAGCACCGGGCAGGCGTCACACCGTATACGTCCACTTTCGTGTTTGCACAGTGCTGTGTTTTTAATAAACAGTTGCAGCCAGCTGGTATCTGCGACTGGCTTCAGCTCCATGGGCGAACCACTTCACCTAACGCCAGCGTGCCTTCTCCCGAAGTTACGGCACCATTTTGCCTAGTTCCTTCACCCGAGTTCTCTCAAGCGCCTGAGTATTCTCTACCTAACCACCTGTGTCGGTTTGGGGTACGATTAACGGTTACCTATCGCTTAGAGGCTTTTCCTGGAAGCTTGGCATCAACTACTTCACCACCTTGGTGGCTCGTCATCACGCCTCAGTGTTATAGCCATGCGGATTTGCCTGCACGACCCACCTACACGCTTAAACCGGGACAACCGTCGCCCGGATAGCCTAGCCTTCTCCGTCCCCCCTTCGCAGTAACCCTTAGTACGGGAATATTAACCCGTTTCCCATCGACTACGCTTTTCAGCCTCGCCTTAGGGGTCGACTTACCCTGCCCCGATTAACGTTGGACAGGAACCCTTGGTCTTTCGGCGAGCGGGTTTTTCACCCGCTTTATCGTTACTTATGTCAGCATTCGCACTTCTGATACCTCCAGCAGACCTCTCAGTCCACCTTCGACGGCTTACAGAACGCTCCCCTACCCAACAACATTGCTGTTGCTGCCGCAGCTTCGGTGCATGGTTTAGCCCCGTTACATCTTCCGCGCAGGCCGACTCGACCAGTGAGCTATTACGCTTTCTTTAAATGATGGCTGCTTCTAAGCCAACATCCTGGCTGTCTAAGCCTTCCCACTTCGTTTCCCACTTAACCATGACTTTGGGACCTTAGCTGGCGGTCTGGGTTGTTTCCCTCTTCACGACGGACGTTAGCACCCGCCGTGTGTCTCCCGTGATAACATTCTTCGGTATTCGTAGTTTGCATCGGGTTGGTAAGTCGGGATGACCCCCTAGCCGAAACAGTGCTCTACCCCCGAAGATGAATTCACGAGGCGCTACCTAAATAGCTTTCGGGGAGAACCAGCTATCTCCCGGTTTGATTGGCCTTTCACCCCCAGCCACAAGTCATCCGCTAATTTTTCAACATTAGTCGGTTCGGTCCTCCAGTTAGTGTTACCCAACCTTCAACCTGCCCATGGCTAGATCACCGGGTTTCGGGTCTATACCCTGCAACTTAACGCCCAGTTAAGACTCGGTTTCCCTACGGCTCCCCTATGCGGTTAACCTTGCTACAGAATATAAGTCGCTGACCCATTATACAAAAGGTACGCAGTCACCCCACCCCAAAGTACTCCGTACTTTGCGGCGGTTGCCTTCGGCAACCCACCCCATCCCAGTCAATTGGCCTGATGCGTCTTAAATCAGATTTTACCTGATTCAATCTAAATCACGCGCCTTGATTCGTTGGGACTTACACTGCTTGATTGGATTGGTTGGGCGTCGCTACGCTCCGCCAAACCGCCAAACAGCGTGCAGAAATACTTTGGTGGTGGGGCTCCCTGCTTGTACGTACACGGTTTCAGGTTCTTTTTCACTCCCCTCGCCGGGGTTCTTTTCGCCTTTCCCTCACGGTACTGGTTCACTATCGGTCAGTCAGGAGTATTTAGCCTTGGAGGATGGTCCCCCATATTCAGACAGGATAACACGTGTCCCGCCCTACTCTTCGAGCTCACAATACTAACATCTTCGGATACGGGGCTATCACCCTTTATTGCTGGCCTTTCAGACCCTTCTCCTGATACTAATATCGATGCTGACTCTGGGCTGCTCCCCGTTCGCTCGCCGCTACTAGGGGAATCTCGGTTGATTTCTTTTCCTCGGGGTACTGAGATGTTTCAGTTCCCCGGTTCGCCTCGTTTGACTATGAATTCATCAAACGATAGTGCATTAATGCACTGGGTTTCCCCATTCGGACATCGCCGGCTATTACGCTTCATATCAGCTTACCGACGCTTTTCGCAGATTAGCACGTCCTTCATCGCCTCTGACTGCCTAGGCATCCACCGTGTACGCTTCGTTCGCTTAACCTCACAACCCGAAGATGTCTTTATTTCACTATCATTCTGATAGGTTATGGCTGCGCGTGCAGCAATTCTTTGTTGGGCAGTGCTCGCAATGCTCACGTACTTTTGTACGCTGCGCTTGCTGCGCGCTGGCCGCCTCGATTCCTGACTGCTCGCTCATAATGCCTGCCTTCCTGACAGCGAATACACTTCACGTTGGAGTTTGAGAGTTCTCCACATTATTTTTCTCAATAATGTGTGTTTCAATTTTCAGCTTGTTCCAGATTGTTAAAGAGCATAATTGTTAAACCAACTCGTTGAATTGGCTTAATCATTATTGAGTAAAGTCCATAGCAAGCCAGCATGAGCTTCACAACACACCAAAATATTGATGTGCGGCCTTTCTAATCACCGAAGTGGCGTCCCCTAGGGGATTCGAACCCCTGTTACCGCCGTGAAAGAGCGATGTCCTAGGCCTCTAGACGAAGGGGACTTCAAGG
Organism: Arsenophonus sp. aPb; assembly: GCF_029873475.1. NCBI lineage: Bacteria > Pseudomonadati > Pseudomonadota > Gammaproteobacteria > Enterobacterales > Morganellaceae > Arsenophonus > Arsenophonus sp. aPb. Next base: position 643,403 of record NZ_CP123499.1, on the reverse strand, counting down.
TCTTCAGTCAATCTTAGATTGGCTTTACTCTCGATTTCATCAGACAATCTGTGTGAACACTCACATTCCATCTATCTCGGTAAGGAGGTGATCCAACCGCAGGTTCCCCTACGGTTACCTTGTTACGACTTCACCCCAGTCATGAATCACAAAGTGGTAAGCGCCATCCCGAAGGTTAAGCTACCTACTTCTTTTGCAACCCACTCCCATGGTGTGACGGGCGGTGTGTACAAGGCCCGGGAACGTATTCACCGCGACATGCTGATCCGCGATTACTAGCGATTCCGACTTCATGGAGTCGAGTTGCAGACTCCAATCCGGACTTCGACGTACTTTCTGAGTTCCGCTTCCCCTCGCAGGCTCGCCTCTCTCTGTATACGCCATTGTAGCACGTGTAGCCCTACTCGTAAGGGCCATGATGACTTGACGTCATCCCCACCTTCCTCCGGTTTATCACCGGCAGTCTCCTTTGAGTTCCCGACATAACTCGATGGCAACAAAGGATAAGGGTTGCGCTCGTTGCGGGACTTAACCCAACATTTCACAACACGAGCTGACGACAGCCATGCAGCACCTGTCTCAGCGCTCCCGAAGGCACGCCTCTATCTCTAAAGGCTTCGCTGGATGTCAAGAGTAGGTAAGGTTCTTCGCGTTGCATCGAATTAAACCACATGCTCCACCGCTTGTGCGGGCCCCCGTCAATTCATTTGAGTTTTAACCTTGCGGCCGTACTCCCCAGGCGGTCGATTTAACGCGTTAGCTCCGGAGGCCACAGTTCATGACCACAACCTCCAAATCGACATCGTTTACAGCGTGGACTACCAGGGTATCTAATCCTGTTTGCTCCCCACGCTTTCGCACATGAGCGTCAGTCTTTGTCCAGGGGGCCGCCTTCGCCACCGGTATTCCTCCACATCTCTACGCATTTCACCGCTACACATGGAATTCTACCCCCCTCTACAAGACTCTAGCTAACCAGTCTTGAATGCCATTCCCAGGTTAAGCCCGGGGATTTCACATCCAACTTAATTAACCGCCTGCGTGCCCTTTACGCCCAGTAATTCCGATTAACGCTCGCACCCTCCGTATTACCGCGGCTGCTGGCACGGAGTTAGCCGGTGCTTCTTCTGTCGCTAACGTCAATTGCTAAGACTATTAACCTTAACACCTTCCTCACGACTGAAAGTACTTTACAACCCGAAGGCCTTCTTCATACACGCGGCATGGCTGCATCAGGCTTGCGCCCATTGTGCAATATTCCCCACTGCTGCCTCCCGTAGGAGTCTGGGCCGTGTCTCAGTCCCAGTGTGGCTGATCATCCTCTCAGACCAGCTAGAGATCGTCGCCTAGGTGAGCCTTTACCCCACCTACTAGCTAATCTCATATGGGTTCATCCGAAGGTGTGAGGCCAGAAGGTCCCCCACTTTGCTCCTTAGAGATTATGCGGTATTAGCCACCGTTTCCAGTGGTTATCCCCCGCCTTCGGCCAGATCCCCATACCTTACTCACCCGTCCGCCGCTCGCCGGCAAGAAAGCAAGCTTTCTCCCGCTGCCGCTCGACTTGCATGTGTTAGGCCTGCCGCCAGCGTTCAATCTGAGCCATGATCAAACTCTTCAATTAAAAGTTTGATGCTCAAAGAATGTTTTACTGGCCGTAACGCTTTTTTTTGCTACTTTGTCGACATTTTACTGCCTTCACCGTTGCCCAAAATAACGTTACTGCTTATTAGTTCATATATGAATTAACTGTTTTGTCACTCTTCAAGACTTAATCTTCAAATAGTTTTTGATGATGTCTTGCGAGTGCCCACACAGATTGTCTGATTAATTGTTAAAGAGCGTGCGACCGGAGTCGCGAGGTGGCGTATATTACGCTTTTCACCTTAAATTAACGTTACACTTTTATTCACTCGTTGATGAATAAGTCGCGATAACGGAAGGGCATTATAGATTTATTTTATCTTTGCACAAGTACTTTTTTAAAAAAAATAATTTTGCTTTATTTATGAACAATAAGCTCATTTTTTTGACAATGTTTTTATCTTATTAGGTAAATCTGCCAGGCTATTTATAATCCAATCAGCATATTTTTTATCATCTTCAGAGACAGTCTTTGCTGTAGTAACCAATACATTAGTCCCAACATGCGCCTCTTTACCAGCTTGCATATCAGAAAGCTTATCACCAACCATATAAGAAGCTTTCATATCAATATTAAGTTGTTTTTGCGCGGACAATAACATACCGGCCTTGGGCTTACGGCAATGGCATATTTGTCTATATTTTTGTTCAATTGCTGCCGGATGATGAGGACAATAATAGATACCATCAAGCTCAATGCCACGATCAATAAGAGACCAATCCATCCATTCCGTCAAGGCAAGAAATTGCGCTTCTGTGAACAATCCTCTGGCAATGCCTGATTGATTGGTAACAAGTATCAAAGCATAACCCATTTTTTTTAATTCAAGCATCGCCTCAATGGCACCTTCAATAAACTGAAAATTATCTATTTCATAAACATAGCCATGATCGTGGTTAATAGTACCATCACGATCAAGGAAAATCGCCGGAATACTTTGACTCACCATATTACTCCATTAAATTTAACTTTGTTCATTATATGAAAAGCGGTTAAATAAGAACAGGAGCAATATTTACATTTTTGTTGACTTAGCCGTCTAGACACCTTAACATCCATACTAAATAGGATCGAATTTTCTCCACCACTGTTTCCATTATTTAGTAGATCACAATGATAAGACTTTCTAACATTAATAAAATTTTTCACCAAGGAACACATGCAATTCACGCATTAGCCAATATTAATTTGCATGTTCCTCAAGGCCAAATTTACGGGGTTATCGGTGCTTCCGGTGCCGGGAAAAGTACGCTAATTCGTTGTGTTAATATGCTTGAGCGCCCAACATCAGGAGAAGTATTCATTGATGGGCAGACATTGACCAATCTTTCTGAAAAAGAGTTAATTTTCACACGTCGTACTATCGGAATGATCTTCCAGCATTTCAATCTACTGTCTTCACGAAACGTTTTCGATAATATTGCCTTGCCTCTGGAGCTAGATAACATACCAAAAGCCAAGATCCATCAACGCGTAACAGAGTTATTAAAACTAGTCGGTTTAGTAAATAAAAAAGATGCCTATCCAGCTAGTCTATCTGGTGGACAAAAGCAACGAGTTGCTATAGCTCGCGCTTTAGCCAATTCGCCTAAAGTACTATTATGCGATGAAGCAACAAGCGCATTGGATCCGGCAACAACCCGTTCTATTCTTGAGTTATTGAAAGATATTAATCGACGTTTAGGTTTAACCATCTTACTTATTACTCACGAGATGGATGTTGTAAAACGTATATGCGATCAAGTCGCGATTATCAGTGAAGGGCGCTTAATAGAACAAGATAGCGTGAGTGAAGTATTTTCTCATCCAAAGACACCGATTGCGCAAAATTTTATTAAATCAACCCTGGTATTAGATATTCCTGAAGATTATCAAAGGCGTTTACAGATGGCGCCGGCAGCCGATTTATCGCCATTATTGAAAATGGAATTTACCGGCAAGTCGGTCGATGCACCATTGATTTCAATGGTAGCTAGAAAATTTAATATCGACATTAATATATTAAGTTCACAAATTGATTACGCCGGTGGGGTTAAATTTGGTTTTATGCTGGCTGAACTTCATGGTCTTGACGAAGATATTGAAAAATCAATTACCTTTTTAGAAGAGCACCATGTAAAAGTGGAGATCTTAGGTTATGTCTGAAAAAATGATCATCCTGCTACTAAATGGTATGCTAGATACACTTATTATGACTTTTGTGTCAGGATTTTTGGGATTTTTATTAGGACTTCCCATCGGGATATTACTTTATGTGACTCGCCCCGGCCAAGTTATGGAAAACCTGCCCCTTTACCGAACAGTGTCCGCATTAGTTAATGTGTTTCGTTCTATTCCATTTATTATTTTATTGGTTTGGATTATTCCACTAACTAAATTCATCGTCGGCACATCTATCGGTATTCAGGCTGCTATCGTTCCACTGACTATCGGTGCTGCACCTTTCATTGCCCGTATGGTTGAAAATACGCTGTTAGAGATCCCCAATGGCTTAATTGAAGCGGCTCGTTCAATGGGCGCAACGCCGCTACAAATCATTGCTAAAATTTTGTTACCTGAATCTTTACCCGGTTTAGTCAACGCAGCTACCATTACGTTAATTATGTTAGTCGGTTACTCTGCGATGGGCGGGGCAGTGGGTTCTGGCGGATTAGGTCAGATTGCGATGCAATACGGTTATTATACCTATAACCCAACTGTGATGAATACGGTACTTGCTTTACTGATTATTTTAGTTTTCGCTATTCAATTTGTTGGCAATCACCTAATGAAAAAAACACGTAAATAGAATCACTGCTTAAAAAGGTTAAACTGAGTCTTAGTGGGTCTTAAAGAGGTAATTATGTCTATCAAAATAAAAACTAGCGCCGCTGTGGCAGCACTATTAAGTATATTATTTTTTAGTGGCTGCGGTGAAAAAACAGAAAAACCTAATCACATCAGAGTGGGGGTCATTATGGGCAAAGAGTTAGCAGTGGCTGAAGTTGCACAAAAAGTCGCCAAAGAAAAGTATCAGCTTGATGTTGAATTAGTGACCTTTAATGATTTTGTACTGCCAAATGAATCTCTGGACAAAGGCGATATTGATGTTAATGCATTTCAACACAAACCTTATTTAGAGCAACAAATTAAAGATCGCAATTATAAATTAGTCGCTGTTGGCAAAACATTTATTTATCCTATTGCGGCTTATTCTAAAAAAATTAAGTCCGTTGAACAATTAGCCGATGGTGCCCAAATCGCTATTCCCAATGATCCTACTAACTTAGGACGTTCACTATTGTTGTTACAAAAACAAGGGCTAATCAAAGTAAGTGATAGTGCCGGTTTACAACCTACCGTATTGGATATCACTGAAAATCCTAAAAAGCTGAACTTTATTGAACTTGAAGCACCGCAATTGCCTCGTAGTCTAGATGATCCCAAGATTGTTCTCGCGATTATTAATACAACTTGGGCTAGTAGCGCCGAACCTAAATTAACACCAGCAAAAGATGGATTGTTCGTTGAAGACAAAAATTCACCTTATGTAAATCTCATCGTGAGTCGTATAGATAATAAAGATAATGAAAATGTGAAAAAATTTGTTAAAGCCTATCAATCTACCGAAGTCGCTGAAGCAGCGAATAAAATTTTTGACGGGGGTGCTATCCCTGGTTGGTAATCGCTTTATCAAAAAGAGTAACATTTTAATAAAATAAGCGGATATAATCCGCTTATTTTATTATCAAATTCATTCAGCCAATTATTTCTATTATGATAGCTAAAACTGATTTTTAGTTCTATTTACTTTCTTTAAAAAGGAATGGATATGCGCCTATTACTCTGTTGTCTTACACTCTGTATCTCAGGCTGTAATTTACTTTCTCCAACTGAATATAATAAACAAGATAACTCGCTAAAAAAACAAAAAAATGTTATCAACAAAATATCACCACAAAAAGGTTCTGTGGTAAAGGTTATTGATAAAAAAGAAGCGTTGCTAGGTAAACCATATAAGGATCTGGGTATTGTTTCAGGTATTTCATGTCAACCTAATCGACAAGATCCAAGCGTAAGTATTCCATTGGCGAAAAAAAACATGTTGAAAAAGGCCTCTTCTCTGGGAGCCAATATCGTGTTATTGCACCGTTGTGAAATAATTAGTACATCAGATTGTTATCAAACTGCTATTTGTGAAGGTTTTGCACTGAATATTATCAATGAATAATTTTCAATTTAACGTAATTGGGGTGATAGAATCACCTTATAAAGAAAAATTTGCTATCCCAAGACAACCGGGCTTAATTGATGACGGACAGGGTTATTTGCGTCTATTGCCGCCTTATAATCATCCTGATGCAGTTCGCGGATTGGAACAATTTAGTCATATTTGGGTTATTTTCATTTTTCATCAAGCCATACAACAAAGTTGGCGCCCACTGGTAAGGCCTCCCCGTTTAGGCGGCAATACTAAAATGGGTGTTTTCGCCACTCGTTCTCCATTTCGTCCTAATTCTATAGGTATGTCATTAATTGAATTAAAAAATCTAATTATCCGTGATAAAGAGGTAGGCTTGACTCTAGGAAGTATTGATTTAGTTGATGGAACTCCTGTTGTTGATATAAAACCCTATCTTCCCTTTGCCGAATCTTTACCAAATGCGGTTGCTGGATTTGCGCAAGCTGCGCCGGTCAGTGAAATGTCTGTTGTTTTTGCTGCTACTGCCCAAAAACAGCTAATTGAGCAACAAACCCGCTACCCTTTCCTTGAGCGTTTTATTCGTCAAGTTTTAGCCCAAGATCCGCGTCCAGCATATAAAAAAAATGTTGCTGATGAAAAAACATATGCTGTTCATCTACTTGATTTTAACGTTAGATGGCGAATTTCAGCGAATATAGTGGTCGTTTTCTCCTTAGATACGCTAAAAAATTAAGTTATCGCTTTTGACATTAGCAAGTCGCTGGTAGACTAGGAATAATTTTGTTTTAATGGTTGGTTAATGCCAACTGGAAGTAATTCGTCGTTGATGGAAGCTAATAATGCGTACAAGCCAATATCTTCTCTCTACTTTAAAAGAGACTCCCGCCGATGCTGAAGTTATCAGTCATAAGCTGATGCTTCGCGCAGGTATGATCCGTAAACTTGCTTCAGGGCTATATGACTGGCTACCAACCGGTGTCCGTGTGCTGCGCAAAGTTGAGAACATTATTCGTGAAGAAATGAATCGCGCTGGTGCAATTGAGATCTCCATGCCAATAGTTCAGCCAGCAGATCTATGGCAAGAAAGTGGGCGTTGGGAGCAATATGGTCCAGAATTACTTCGTTTTGTTGATCGTAGCGAGCGACCTTTTGTGTTGGGCCCAACTCATGAAGAGGTAATTACCGATCTTATTCGTAATGAAGTGACTTCTTATAAGCAGCTTCCATTGAACCTTTATCAAATCCAAACAAAATTTCGTGACGAAGTAAGGCCACGTTTTGGTGTGATGCGCTCCCGTGAATTTATTATGAAAGACGCTTATTCTTTTCATACCGACCAAGACTCGCTGCAACAAACTTACGATGCTATGTATGCGGCATATAGTGCAATCTTTACGCGTATTGGCTTCAATTTTAGGGCAGTCCAAGCAGATACTGGTTCTATTGGTGGTAATGCCTCGCATGAATTTCAAGTATTAGCTGATAGTGGTGAAGATAATATTGTTTTTTCTACTGCTTCTGATTATGCCGCTAATATTGAACTGGCCGAAGCCATTTGTCTTTCGGAAGAACGTGCTGCACCAATTGAAGATATGCGTCTTGTCGATACGCCTAACGCCAAAACCATTGCCGAACTTGTAGAGCAACATAATTTACCTATTGAGAAAACAGTTAAAACTTTAATTGTTAGTGCCGTAAAAGAGAGTGGTCACCAGCTTATTGCTTTATTGATCCGCGGTGATCATGAACTCAATGAGATCAAAGCAGAAAAACATCCTTTGGTCGCAAGTCCACTGAGATTCGCAACAGAAGAAGAAATACGTGCCACCCTGAAAGCTGGCCCAGGTTCATTAGGCCCTGTTAACTTGCCAATACCGGCGATTATCGACCGCAGCGTTGCTGTGATGAGTGATTTTAGTGCTGGTGCTAATATCGATCATAAACACTATTTTGGTATCAATTGGCAACGGGATCTCTCTTTACCTGAAGTTTACGATCTACGTAATGTCGTCGAAGGCGATCCGAGTCCAGACGGTAAAGGTTCTCTACAAATTAAACGTGGGATAGAAGTTGGTCACATTTTTCAACTTGGAACTAAATATTCTGAAGCAATGAAGGCCAGTGTGCAAAATGAAGATGGCCATAATCAAACGGTAACGATGGGATGTTATGGTATTGGTGTCACGCGGATTGTCGCAGCAGCAATTGAACAAAGCCACGATGATAAAGGAATTATTTGGCCTGATGCTATTGCGCCTTTTCAGGTTGCTATTTTACCGATGAATATGCATAAATCCTATCGTGTTAAAGAGGTTGCTGAAAAACTTTACCGTGATTTGCAAGCCAAAGGAATTGATGTCCTTTTTGATGATCGCAAAGAGCGGCCTGGTGTGATGTTCGCCGATATGGAGCTTATTGGCATACCTCATACGATAGTGATCGGTGATCGTAATTTAGATAACAACGAGGTTGAATATAAACAACGGCGAAATAATGAGAAAGAATATATTAATATTGCTGGGATAGTTGATTTTCTGCATATAAAACTTAACTAATCAGCCTCATTAAGGCAAAATGCCCAGCTCTTTTAGCTGGGCATTTCATATAACTGATAATTAGCGAGACTGACAAGTACGCAATTTATCAAATTTAATCGCACCTGTCTGGATCAATGTTGCATCAAACAACCCATCTTCCATCGAAGGACGGATAGTATAATAGCCCTCAACTTCAACATAAACCGGTTTACCCGCTTCAATACCAGTTGCGCGATATTGGTTTTCTAAATCGATACCACTCACGCTATAAGTACGTCCAGTTTTACATTCTTTAAATAAAGCCGCGTCGGCGATATAGCTATATTCTCCGCTCTTTTTGTCAGGCTTTACTTGCTCTAATGTATAATTTAAATTGCTTTCTATTTTATTTCCTTCCTGATCGAGATATTCTATTGTTTTATCATCAGTGCTAGGTTGAAAATAGGTTTTTTGCTCTGCAGAATCGATCAAAAATAATTTAGTACCTTTTTTAGCCCAATTTCCGCTAGAAAAAAAAGTATTTTTTTGTTCTTCCTTACCCAAATAAGTTAATTGTTCAATATATGTACCATTCGGATTAAAAAGAACCGTTGTTTCAATACCTGAACAATCTGCGCAAGGGAGTACGCCAGTATACACTTTATCCACCGGCTGGTTCTGAGATTGTGGTAATTTATGCTGGCAGCCAGCTAGGCTTACCGCACCAATTATGAGCAATATTTTTAATACTTTTTGATTCATCATTCGCTCCAAAATCCATCAATAACATAGATCTATTACAATAACAATCGCTTATTTTCAGCAAATCATTTTACCTGGTTAAACAATATTTAAAACCATTTATTCAATTTCATTGTGTACCATTAATATTAGCCAAAATCATACTGACGTTTTCGTGCTTCGTTACAAAAAAAAGTCTGCTGCTATTATGCGCTTTAAGTAGTAGATGCTTATAATTACAAATATCCGAAGGCGGCAAATAACCGCCACTTAACAATAGTGGTGAGGGATTATGTCTAAAGATACTGAATACAAACCAATTAACTGTGATGACTATGATTATTTAGAACTCGCTTGCCAACATAGTCTTCTATTAACCATAAAACTAAATAATGGGGAGATTATTGAAGGCAAAGCAATCGATCTGCTGTTAAAAAAACAGGTTGAATATCTGGTTGTTGATGCCGCTAATGAAAAAAAGCAACTGCGATTAGATCATATTGTTAGTTTTAGTCATCCTGAAATTGGAGACATCGTTATTGATCATTCTGGATCATAAAAGAAGCCATATTAAACAAGCGCAATAACAACCCTTACTAGTAAAGTAAGGGTTTTTTATCTGTTATCCATTTTACTTTCAATTCAGACATCCCTTGAATACATCGCCCTGATTCGGTAATAAATACGCCAACAGCCGCAATAAGTTCATCGTTATAATAAATCAAAGGTATTCTTTCTCTTAACCATGGAGCAACCCCTAATTCTTGCCAAAGTTTTTTACTCCGCCTCGCGTGTTGACGGCCAATAATTTTAATATTGCCTTTTAATCCAAATCGAATAGTAACCTTTTCATTTTGTAATGGAGCACGCAAACTAATACCTTTATCTACCACCCTTAGCGTCCCTAAGTTATCGGGCAATTTAATGGCTGCAGGCAACTGCCACACTAAACAAATTTTAGTCAGATCGTTAAATTGAGGTAGCAACCAAAGTTGTTGTTTAAAACGCCGAATAACATTGTTGTTAGCTAACTTAAATTGCGGTTCGGCATCTGGCCGCGCACAGATCACGTCTTGCCAAATCTGTTTTAATTGAACACGAGAAGGCATCAAAATTCGATGAAAACTCAACCACCGGCGTAATATTGCGTTACGTTTTATTTCAGAATAACTTGCTAAAGCATCAAGCTGCAAGGCTCCTTCTGCCGTTACTAGCTGAGATAAATAATCTTGTAGTAACTCATTTAGTAAGGTTTCTTGTTCTGCACATAAACTGGCACTTCTGGCAACCGCTTGCGAAAAATGTGGCCAGCGCCGGTTAAAATGTGGCATTATCGCCAAACGTAAAAAGTTACGATCATAGCGCTGATCTTGGTTACTATCGTCCTCTATCCAAGAAAGTGCTCTTTTTTGCGCATAAACAACTAATTGCTGACGGCTAAAAGATAATAGAGGTCTGATTAAATAGCTATCAGCAAACGGAATAGAAATTGGCATGGCAGATAAGCCTGCTGGCCCACTCCCGCGTTTTAATGCTAATAAAAAAGTTTCTGCTTGATCATCTAAATGTTGGGCAGTAACAATAATTTCTTCAGGTAATAATATTTCGCGAAACGCTCGATATCGTGCATCACGCGCCGCTGCTTCTATCCCTTTTTTAGTCGGATCGATATAAACCTGCTGTGAATAAAACGCTACCTGCAAGTCGCAACAAACTTGCTGGCAATGGATAGCCCAATCATCAGCTTTATCATTAAGCCCATGATGAATATAGACCGCACGGATGTTAAGATTTGGCACTGCGGTTTGACGTAATGTCACTAAGGCATGTAATAAAACCGTTGAATCCAGTCCACCACTGAAGCCTAGCAATATTCGGCGTGTTGAGCCGATAGCTTTTATAATTTGGTTCAGTAATGCAGCCTCATCAACATTCATAATTATTCTTACTACCTCTGTTCGGCATTAATTATTTGCTCTATTTTCCACTCATCATACTAACAGTATTCATATAATGTATTGTATTAAATAAAATTTACTTAGAAAATAAAAGGAGAAATAAATTTTTTTAAGGATCATTTCTGATAATAAATCAACAATGAAACATTTTACCCATTAAAAAATGGAAATAACCATTAATAGTTATTTCCATTTTATTCATTTGCTACCGCGATATTAGCAATAACCACATTCCATTAAACGTTGATAGCGTCTGTTTATCAGCTCTTCCGGACTAAATGAATCGATATCACTCAAATCATTTAAAATCCGCTGTTTAAGATTATGCGCAATTTGCTCATAATTACGATGCGCGCCACCCAACGGCTCTTCAACAATGTTATCAATCAGATTAAGTGATTTTAAACGCGAAGCGGTGATCCCCATCGCTTCAGCGGCTAATGGTGCTTTATCGGCACTTTTCCAAAGAATAGAAGCACAGCCCTCAGGTGAGATAACAGAATAAGTGCTGTACTGTAACATATTCACTTTATCACCCACACCAATAGCTAATGCGCCACCAGAGCCTCCCTCACCAATTACGGTACAGATAATAGGTACAGAGAGCCGTGACATTTCACGTAAATTACGGGCAATTGCTTCAGACTGACCGCGTTCCTCCGCTCCAACACCAGGATAGGCTCCCGGTGTATCAATAAAGGTAATAATCGGTAATTTAAAACGCTCTGCGATTTCCATCAATCGTAGAGCTTTACGATATCCTTCCGGTGCTGGCATGCCAAAATTGCGCCGAATTTTTTCTTTTGTTTCACGTCCTTTTTGATGCCCAATAACCATTACCGGACGCCCATCCAATCGAGCCAATCCACCAACAATGGCTTTATCATCAGCATAAGCACGATCACCCGCTAGCTCTTGGAAATGAGTGAATATACGCTGAGCATAATCCAAGGTATAAGGTCGCATCGGGTGGCGAGCAAGTTGTGCTATTTGCCAAGCACCTAAGTCAGAAAAAATTTTGCGTGTTAACTCTAAACTCTTTTCGCGAAGTCTAGCAACCTCTTCATCTAGGTCAATATCTAGCTTGGTATCCTGACGATTTACTGCCGTTAACGAGTCTATTTTTGCTTCTAACTCCGCAATCGGCTGTTCAAAATCCAGAAAATTAAGGCTCATAATATTCCTATTTAGTCAAATTCTAATTCTACCTGCTGATTTCCTAGCAGAGTTCGCAGCTCAGTTAGAAGATTATCTGTCGGAGTAACCCGCCAAGTGACACCTAATTTTAATTTAGCGCGCGCGTCTTTCTTCTGATAATAAAGATGAACCGGTATTGTTCCTGAACGATAAGGTTCCAATGTGCTACGAAGACGGTTTAATAATTGGTCATCAATTTGTCTATCTGTTAATGAAATAGCAATACTCCTGGCATATTTTGCACGAGCTTCACTAAGATCCATCAATTCACGAACAGACATTTTATTACCACCATTGAAATCATCAAAGCTGACCTGACCTGTGGCAATTAATATTTTATCTTTTTCTAGTAAATGCTGATACTTTTCTAATGCATCAGAAAATAACATGATATCCAAGCGTCCAGAGCGATCATCTAAAGTACATATGCCTATTCTGTTGCCACGTTTAGTTGTTACCACTTTAGCTGTTAGCGCTAAACCAACCACCGTAGACATTTGTCCCCGCGGCGTTGGATTCACATCCTTAAGTCTCAATCCACTAGTATAACGTTCAATCTCTGACAAATAGGCGGTAATCGGATGGCCAGTTAAATAAAGACCTAGCGTTTCACGTTCACCTTCTAATATTAAATGTTCAGGCCATTTAGCTACACTAGCATAAGATTGTTCAACCTGCTCAGGCGCTTCAGCTAATACGCCAAACATATCAGTTTGTCCAATAGCTTCTGCTTTAGCATGTTGATCTGCCGCTTTTAAGGCATCTTCTAATGAAGACATTAATGCGGCTCGATGCGGACCTAAATGATCAAAAGCACCGGACATAATCAATTTTTCCATCACTCGACGATTAAGTTTTTTAGTATCGACCCGCGCACAAAGATCAAAAATTTCTTTAAAATAACCACCTTTTTGTCGAGATTCAATAATGGCTTCTATTGGGCCTTCACCAACACCTTTAATTGCACCAATACCATAAACAATTTCACCTCTGTCATTGACATGAAAATGGTATAATCCACTGTTGATATCGGGTGGCAGTACTTTCAAGCCCATACGCCAACACTCATCAACTAAACCAACCACTTTCTCGGTATTATCCATATCCGCTGTCATTACAGCGGCCATAAATTCAGCCGGATAATGGGTTTTTAACCACAGGGTCTGGTAAGAAACTAACGCATAAGCAGCAGAATGTGATTTATTAAATCCGTAACCGGCAAATTTTTCCACCAGATCAAAGATTTTCATGCCTAACTCACCGTCTATACCATTTTTTACCGCTCCCGCTTCAAAAATTGAGCGCTGTTGTGCCATTTCTTCAGGCTTTTTCTTACCCATTGCCCGCCGGAGCATATCTGCTCCACCTAGCGTATAGCCAGCAAGCACCTGCGCAATCTGCATAACTTGTTCTTGATAAAGAATGATACCGTAGGTAGGTTCTAAAACCGGTTGTAATGATTCATGCTGCCATTCAACATCAGGATAGGAGATAGCTTCTCGTCCATGCTTACGATCAATAAAATTATCCACCATCCCTGACTGTAGTGGGCCGGGACGGAAAAGTGCAACCAAAGCTATCATATCTTCAAAGCAATCAGGACGTAATCGCTTAATCAGGTCTTTCATACCACGCGATTCAAGTTGGAATACCGCTGTCGTCTCTGCCCGTTGGAGCAGGTCAAAACATTTTTGGTCAGTGAGCGGGATCGTCGCTATATCAATAGGCGCTAAATTTTGTTTTGCTCGACGTTGATTAATCATATCTAACGCCCAACTAATGATTGTCAAAGTCCGCAGACCCAGAAAATCAAATTTTACTAGACCGGCGTATTCAACATCATTTTTATCAAATTGGGTAAGCGGATTTTGCCCTTCAGGATCACAATAAAGTGGTGCAAAATCGGTTATTTTGGTCGGTGCAATCACCACCCCGCCAGCATGTTTACCTGCATTGCGCGTCACACCTTCCAGTTTACGCGCCATATCTATCAATGCCTTAACTTCCTCATCAGCATCATAAATTTCTTGCAGTTGTGGCTCTACAACAAATGCTTTTTCAAGGGTCATACCAGGATCAGGTGGAACTAATTTGGCGATACGATCAACAAATCCATACGGATGCCCCAATACCCGGCCAACATCTCGAATAACCGCTTTTGCTGCCATGGTACCAAAGGTAATAATTTGTGAGACAGCTTCACGACCATACATTTGCGCAACATGTTCAATGACTTGATCGCGTTTTTCCATACAAAAATCGACATCAAAGTCAGGCATGGATACACGTTCAGGATTAAGAAAACGTTCAAATAGCAGATCAAATTCAAGCGGATCCAAATCGGTAATTTTTAATGCATAAGCCACTAATGAGCCAGCACCTGAACCTCGTCCCGGGCCAACCGGGATAGCGTTATCTTTTGACCATTGAATAAATTCCATTACGATCAGAAAATAACCCGGGAAACCCATTTGGTTAATTACGCGTAACTCGGTATCTAAACGTTCATCATATTCTACTCGTCGTTCAGCTCTCTCTTTCTCATCGGGATAAAGGAATTGTAAACGTTCTTCCAGACCAGCTTTTGCACATTTGATAAGAAAATCTTCCGTTGCCATATCGCCAGTGGGAAATTGCGGCAGAAAATATTCACCTAAACGCATCATCACATTACAGCGCTTAGCAATTTCGACACTATTTTCAAGTGCTTCAGGAATGTCAGCAAATAATTCAACCATTTCCTGTTCACTGCGTAGATATTGCTGAGGGCTATAATTTTTAGGTCTTTTCGGATCAGCGAGTGTAAAACCATCATGGATAGCCACCCGTATTTCATGTGCGGCGAAATCATCGCTATTAATAAAGCGGACATTGTTGGTGGCAACGACTGGCACGCCTTTTTCAGCTGCCAATTGAACTGCTGCATGTAAATAGCTTTCTTCATCAGGCCGTCCTGTCCTGACAAGTTCCAGATAATAGTTATTAGGGAAATGAGTTTGATAAAAATCCAAACATTGCTCAACCAGTTGCTGATTTCCGCGTAATAGAAATTTACCCACATCTCCCTGGCAACCACCTGAGAGTAATAATAGCCCCTCTTTATGGGTTACCAACCATTCTCGTTTGATTGTTGGTCCTATCGCGCCATAACCTTTTTGATAGGCGGCTGAAATAAGCAAGGTCAGATTATGGTAACCTTTATTATCTCTAGCCAGTATGGTTAAATGAGCAACTTCATCACCGAGTAACTCACTTTCTAGATAAAAATCTGCACCAATTATCGGCTTAATACCCTCTGCATGAGCAGCACCATAAAATTTTATTAAACCATAAAGATTGGTAAAATCAGTTATCGCCAGTGCCGGCATGCCTAATTCTGCCACTCGATTAACGAGTGGGTTAATTTTTGCTAACCCATCCATAATGGAATAGTCACTATGTACGCGCAGGTGTATAAAACGTGGTTCGGCCATTTTCTTAGCTATACTCTCTAGAATTTAGTACTCGGCGAACAGGAGCAAAACTTTTGCGATGAAACTGTGTTGCACCATGCTGAGCCAGTTTTTCTAAATGAAATGCTGTTGGGTAACCTTTATGTTGAGCAAAACCATACTCTGGAAAAAGGATATCTAACTCTCGCATTTCCCTATCACGGGTCACTTTCGCTAATATTGACGCGGCGCTAATTTCCTGCACTAAACTATCACCTTTAATAATTGCTTGAGAGGGTACAGGAAAGCCAGGGCTCTTATTGCCGTCCACCAACACAATATCAGGCCGAGTAGTAAGTCCTGCCACTGCTCTGCGCATGGCTAAAAAAGTTGCCTGTAATATATTGATTTTATCTATCTCTTCGGGCTCTGCGCGTCCAATACTCCAACATAATGCCTTGTCTTGAATCTCAATATAGAGTGCATTACGCCGCTTCTCAGTTAATTTTTTTGAATCCGCCAGTCCTATTATTGGCTGCTTGGGATCTAAAATCACAGCCGCTGTCACCACTGCCCCGACTAAAGGCCCTCGACCAACCTCATCGACACCAGCAATAAACTTAGCTTTAGGATAAATAAAATTATTCATTTTTTACTTAGCTCCAAGATGGCTTCAGCTGCTTGTTGATCGGCATGACAACGGATACTTTTATGCAGTTGCAAGAAGGTCTGTTTTAGCTGCTCAACCTTTTTTTCGTCGTTCAGTAATGACTTAAGTGAGACTGCTAATTGTTCAGGTTGACAATCTTGCTGAATAAATTCTTTAACCAATGCTTCGCCTGCCAATAAATTAGGCAACGAAATAAAAGGCGTTTTAACCAGGCGCTTAGCTAACCAATAGGTTATTGCCTTCATTCGATATCCAATTACCATCGGACATTTTGCTAACATACATTCTAATGATGCTGTCCCAGAAGCTAATAAAGTGACATCAGCTGCGATCATCGCTATGCGCGCTTGGCCATCTAAAATTTTCAGTGGTAAGGTTGGTGAAACCTCTCGATAAATTGCTTCAAATTGCTGCCGACGCTGTTGATTAACGATAGGAACTAAGATTTGCAATTGAGGAAAGTCTTTTGTCAAAATCTGAGCAGCGTGCAAAAAATCTGCACTCAACATTTCAATTTCAGCACGACGGCTACCCGGTAAAATAGCCAAACATTTAGCATCATGGGTTATACTGAGTTGTGCTCTGGCTGCCTGTTTATCAGGCTGTAACGGTATGATATCAGCCATGGTATGGCCGATAAAACGACAGGGAATGTCGTAGCGATCATAAAACCTTTTTTCAAAGGGTAACAAAGCAAGCACCAGATCTGTCGCCTCCCCTATCTTGAAAACACGATCTTGTCTCCACGCCCAAACAGAAGGACTGACGTAATGAATGGTTTTTATCCCTGTTTGCTTTAATTTCCTCTCAAGCGTAATATTAAAGTCAGGCGCATCTATGCCAACAAATATATCAGGCTGCAAGTTAGCAAAACGTCTAGTTAGGTCAACACGAATTTTTAATAATCGCGGAAGTCGCCCCAAAACTTCAACTATCCCCATAACAGCAAGCTCTTCCATCTCATACCAGGCTTCACAGCCCTCTGCTTGCATTAATGGGCCGGCAACACCGACAAAACGCGCATTAGGAACTTGCTGTTTTAACGCACGAATAAGACCCGCACCAAGTATGTCGCCTGATGTTTCTCCCGCAACGAGACCAATAGTCAAAGGTCGTTGTTGAATTGCAACTTGCTGACTATTCGCCAAAGATTTCTCCTATTCAGGTTGCTTGTTAACGAATAATCCCGCGGTTAGATTGCGCTGAATCTTCTAAAAAATCACTCAGTATTTTTACCTGTTGATTATTTTTGCCTAGTTCAACCAATTCTTGTCTGGCCTCGTCTAGCGTTTTACCACACCGGTAAAGGATTTTATACGCGTTCCTAATCGCATGTAGTGATTCTTTATCAAAACCACGACGTTTTAAACCTTCAATATTCACTCCATAAGGAGTCGCATGATTGCCTTGCGCAATGACATAAGGCGGAACATCTTGGGCAACACCGGAACAGCCTCCAACCATAACATGAGCACCAATTTGGCAAAATTGATGCACCGCACTCATACCACCAATAATGGCATAATCATCCAGTTTAACATGTCCACCAAGCGTACCGTTATTAGCAATTATACAATAATTGCCTAGCAAACAATCATGGGCGATATGGGTGTTTACCATCAATAGATTATCATTACCTATTTTGGTTAAACCTCCGCCTTGTAGGGTACCACGGTGAATAGTGCAACTCTCTCTAATGCGATTACGATCACCAATCTCAACACGAGTTGGCTCTCCTTGGTATTTTAAATCCTGATTAATTTCACCTATCGTAACAAACTGAAATATCTGGTTATTACAACCAATTTTAGTATTGCCATTGACAACCACATGAGATTTCAGGGTGGTATCTGCCCCAATTTCAACCTGAGAACCAATATAGCAAAACGGGCCTATACGGACATTCGCACCGATAATCGCGCCCTCTTCAATAATAGAAGAAGGATGAATAATCGCTGTTTTATTAATCATTTCAGCCCTCATTTTTACGCTTCTTGACTGCGAGCACACATCATTGTCGCTTCGCATACAACTTTATCACCCACTTTTGCTATACCCTCAAAACGTGTCAAACCACGCTTCGTTTTAACAAACGTTACCTCAAAAATCATCTGGTCGCCAGGTTGTACCGGATGCTTAAATCTTGCTTCGTCAATGCCAGCGAAATAATAAAGTTCACCAGGCTCCAATTTTCCGACACTCTTGAAGGCTAAAATACCAGCAGCCTGAGCCATGGCTTCAAGAATTAATACACCCGGAAATATGGGTTTACCAGGAAAATGACCTTGAAAGAAAGGTTCATTAAAAGAGACATTTTTTACAGCGCGTAAAAATTTACCTTCTTCAAAATCCAACACACGATCAACTAACAAAAAAGGATAGCGATGGGGTAACAACCCTAAAATTTCTTCTATATCCAGAGTATGTTTATCACTCATAGAAAAGACTCTTCTTGTTTAAATTTAAAAAATCATATATGAATAATGCGGCCTGCTTTAACCCTAAATAAGGTTACTCCGCAGGCCGCAATTAACAAATCTACACAATGGTATTTAGTTATTTTTACTAAATACCTTACGTTCTAGTACCTTCAGGCGCTTAGCCATTTCGTTAATATTCAAGACTAAAGCGGCTGTTTTTCGCCAAACCTTATTTGGCTGTAATGGAATGCCTGAAGAGTATATTCCAGGCTCACTAATTGGACGCATTACCATTCCCATTCCGGTTATAGTAACTTTATCACAAATTTCCATATGTCCATTAATCACGCTAGCTCCACCAATCATACAATATTGGCCTATTTTCAGACTACCGGCCATAACAACCCCACCAGCAATAGCAGTATGATCACCGATAATCACATTGTGAGCAATCTGACATTGGTTATCAATGATGACCCCATTACCAATAATTGTATTGTCCAGTGCGCCGCGATCAATGGTAGTACAAGCACCGATTTCGACATTATTACCAATGATAACTGTACCTAATTGCGGTATTTTTACCCATTGGCCTTTTTCATTTGCATAGCCAAACCCATCTGAACCAATGACTGTTCCAGATTGGATTAGACACTGTTCGCCTATCTCAACATTATGATAAATCGAAACATTTGCCCATAAACGCGTAGACTGACCGATCTTGACATTTTTACCGATAAAGCAACCTGCGCCGATAATAACCTGATTACCTAATGTCACCCCTGACTCGATAACGGCATTAGCGCCAACGGCAACATCTTCACCGAGCTGAACATCTTCGGCAATAACTGCAGAAGGATGGATATTTTGTGCAGGCTTAGGCGTTGTATCCAAAATTTGAGCTAATCGCGCATAGGCAAGATAAGGATCTTTAACCACTAATGCTGCTATTGTACTATCTGGTAGATCCTTCTGCTTTAATACCACAGCAGCAGCTTTACATTTTGCTAATTGCGTTAGGTAACGGCTATCCGATAAAAAAGTAATTTGCCCTTCCTTCGCTAAATGCATAGGCGCAATACTGGTGATGATAATATTACCATCACCATGTAACTGCGCGTCCAATTTTTGGGCTAAATCAGCTAATCGAATAGAAACCATTTATTATTTAACCTTCTTAATAACCAGATCGGTAATATTTTTCAGGTTGGAACTGTTTTCTGGGTAGAGAACCGTACTCGCGTCAACCACAACGTCATAACGCTCTTTCTCAGCAACAGCTTTGGTGGCCGTCTTGATAGTTTGCAAAATTTTATTGCGCTCTTCTTGCTGACGACGCTGGTTATCTTGTTCAAATTGCTGTGCTTTTTTAAGAAAATCTGTCCGTTTAGCCTCAAACGCTTGCAGATCTTTCTCATTAGGCTTAGCTGCACTTTTTTGCAATTTTTCCGCCCGAGCCTGTAAGTCTTTTTCCATATTTTGCAACTCATTCGCTCGTCCTTTGAACTCTTTTTCCAGTTGCTTAGATACTGCTTTATTGGTCGCTATGTTCTGAAAAACTTCACCTACGTTAATAACGGCAACTTTCTCTGCATAAGCACTGGCAGATACGGATAAAATTAAACCTAAACCTGCTGCACACCACAATTTTTTCACACTAAACTCCTTATCTCTTATGAACTGACCACAAGCGAATTGATGAATTGACGTTTTACCACGTCCTACCGATATTAAACTGAAACTCTTCAGATTTGTCACCTTCATAATCTTTTATTGGCTTGGCATAAGAAAAGACCAGTGGGCCAAGCGGTGACATCCATTGTAATGCAATCCCTGTCGAAACTCGAATATTGGATGCCTTACCATAGTCAGGCATTCCTGCTCTCCAGCTTGCCGGGGTGTTACTCCAATTCGAATCCCAAACAGTACCCGCATCAATAAAGAAAGAGGTTCTGATTGAATTAGCATACTTTTCATCAATAAACGGGGTTGGCGTAATTAATTCTAATGACGCTGTTGCCATTGCATTACCACCAACAGCATCCGTTGATGGACTACCCGATTTTGGATTGATTTGCCCTGTTTTTTTATCTTGTTCAAGATAAATCGCTTTAGGTCCGATATTATTGGAACGGAAACCACGTACCGTTCCGGCACCACCAGCATAAAAGTTTTCATAAAACGGTAATTCTTTACCGCCAAAACCATTACCATAACCCAGTTGTGCTCGACCTAATACCACCCATTTTTTATCTTCATCAATCGGATAATATTGCGATGTATCAAACCGAATCTTATAGTACTGATTGTTAGAACCTGGAATAGTGATCTTACTATTTAATGAGGTTTTATTCCCCGCTGTCGGGAAGAAACCACGATCCAAGTTATTATAAGTCCAGCCTAAATTAAGGGTAAAATCATTAGCATTATAGCGCGCTTTATCATCAAAATTGAGATTTTCACCCATACTTTGTAAATAACGCCACATGCCAACTTGAGCTTTCATATCAGATAGGGAGTTATGAACAAAACCTGCTCCGATTCGAAATGCATTATTTTCATTAAAAGGAAAACTTAAGGTACTATCAACACCATAGGTTTTATTATTATAGCGTGAAAGATCGGCATCCTTGGCACTAAAATCATTATAGAATAATCGCCCACCTAAGCTAACCCCATTAACCGTAAAGTAAGGGTCAGTTAATGATAATTCCGCATAAGTCGAATAATCATTTTTGCTGGCACTAATACCAACGGCATTACCTGTACCAAGCCAGTTTTCTTGTTGAACGCCGACTTGGAAACTGATACCACTCTCAGTACCAAAACCAATACCAAAGTTCATCGAGCCGGTATTACGTTCTTTAACTTTATAGACAACATCAACTTGATCCGGTGTACCGGGTACTCGTTGCGTTTCAACATCAACAGTCTCAAAAAAACCAGTTCGATTTAATCGTTCTTTACCCAAGTTAACCAAATCATTGCCTAACCAAGCGCCTTCCATTTGACGCATCTCACGACGTAAAACAGAATCTTTACTAACATCATTGCCGACAAAACGGATTTGGCGAACATAGAAACGGCTACCCGCATCAACATTCACATGCAGTTTTACCGTTTTATCTTCATCGTTGATTTCAGGTTGGGTAATAACACGGGGATAGGCATAACCATAACGGCCAAGGAGATCCTTAATTTTGTTCTCCATATTAGTGACTTCAGTACCATTATAAAGCGAAGCAGGTTTGATGGTGATTAATTGATTGATTTCATCATAATGACCAGCGGTTTCGCCATTCAATTCAACGCCTGATATGGTATATCTATCGCCCTCTGTCACATTGATGGTGACATAAATACCTTTCTTATCTGGTGTGAGACTGACATTGGTTGAGTCGATATTAAATTTGGCATAACCTCGGTCGAGATAAAAACTGCGTAGTGTTTCTAAATCGCCAGCTAGTTTTTGTTTTTGATATTTTTGATCAGCAATAAAATTCCACCAAGGCACATCATCACGTAATTGAAAACGATTTACCAATTCAGCAGTGGTAAATGCTTTATTACCGACGATATTAATTTGTTGGATCTTAGCTGAAACGCCTTCAGAAAAGATTAATTTTAAGTCAGCACGATTACGCGGTAGCGGTGTGACTACAGCTTTAACCGTCGCGTTATACTTACCAACACTGTAATAAAAATCTTCAAGACCCTTTTCGATATTCGCAAGCTTAGTGCGATCAAGGGCTTCACCAACGCGAATATTTGAAGCTTCCAGATTTTGCTTTAATAAATCGTCTTTAACTGACTTATTACCAGAGAATGTGATGCTTGCAATGGTTGGCCGCTCTTTTACTTGAACAATTAGCGTATTTCCATCACGCAAAACTCTAACATCTTCGAAATTACCAGTTGAAAATAGCGCTCGAATAGTACGACCTATATCGTCATTATTAATCGTATCTCCTACCCGAACCGGCATATTCAATAGTGCTGCACCAACGGCGACACGCTGAAGTCCTTCAAAATGAATATCTTGTACTACAAACCCGTCTGAACCGTATGCAGTGGCGCTGCCAAATAGCAGCGATGCTATGAGCAACTTTTTCATCGCCATTGTTGTTATGAGTATTCCTAACTAGTCTCTCTCTTAAAGACGAGAGAAATCATTGAAAAGTGCAAGCCCCATTAATAATATCAATGCAATAGCACCAATACGATAGCTGAAGTCTTGTACACGCTCAGACACTGGCTCTCCTTTAATCTTTTCGATTAACAAGAAAAGTAAGTGCCCACCATCTAATACAGGCAAAGGAAACAGGTTAATGATCCCTAAATTGACACTAATTAATGCAATAAACATCAGATAATACACTAACCCGGACTCAGCGGAAATGCCGGCCCCTTTTGCAATAGAAACAGGTCCGCTAAGATTATTAAGTTTAATATCACCGGTAACCAATTTACCTATCATGCTTACTGTCAATTTCATTAATTGCCACGTTTTATCCGTTGCCTGATACAGCGCATAAAACGGACCATATTGCTGAGTGATTTTATACTCATCTGCCAGTGGTATTACTGATAATTCAAGCCCAACAAAACCAATTTGCTGGCCTTTAGCTATCGTTTTTACTTCCGGTGTTAACGTTAATTGCTGTTGTTCACCTTGTCTTTCAATAGTCAATAACAATGGAACGTTAGGACTTTGTCGAACAAAATAGGTGAATGGATGCCAAATATCTATTATTTGTTCACCTACTTTTACAATCCTGTCTCCTATTTGTAAACCTGATAATGCCGCCGCTGAGCCAGGTTGAATATTACGTACAACCGGATCTTGTCTGGCACTAACAGGCATAATCCCCAAAGATAAAACTGGATCTTGGGTTTCTGGATCAAAGTGCCATTCCCTCAAATCAATCACTTTGCTTATCGGCGTTGAATTTCCAATAGGTAAAACCTTCAAACTTAATTCCTCATCACCAATTTTACTAATTAAGGCGAGACGAACTGCGTTCCAGTCAGGGGTTTCGATTCCATCTATTGATTTTAGTTCCATACCTGGTGAAATATTAGCTTGCTCAGCAATCGACTTTGATTGAATATCTTCAATAACCGGGCGCACGGAAGGTATACCAATAATGAAAACTAACCAATAAGCAAATATTGCTAATAAAAAATTGGCGATTGGCCCAGCACTAACCACTGCGGCACGCTGACCTACTGTTTTATTATTAAAAGCAAAGTGGCGACACTCTGGCGCTACAGGAGCAACTCGCTCATCTAGCATTTTAACATAACCACCTAAGGGGATCAGAGCGATAACAAATTCTGTCCCATGGCGATCTACTTTACGCCATAAGGCTTTTCCAAAACCAATGGAGAAACGTTCAACATAAATACCACAGCGCCTAGCTACCCAGAAATGGCCAAATTCATGTACGATAATTAGCACACCTAATGCAATAATAAATGCAGCTAAACTCCAAAGAAATCCCATGATATACCTTAAGAACCAAAAAATAACAATGTCAATCCTGCAAAGACAGGTATAGCGGCTGTCAAACTATCGATTCGATCTAATACACCACCATGTCCTGGAATTAAATGACTACTATCTTTAATCCCAGACTGACGTTTAAACATACTTTCCGTTAAATCACCAAACACAGAGATAATCACAACAATAACAGAACAAAATAGTAAATTCTTGGATATCAGCAAAACAGGAACAGATAAACTAAATAACCAGGCAATAATACCCGCTGTCAACATCCCCCCGAGCATACCTTCCAAGGTTTTACCAGGAGAAACCTTTGCTGCCAGTTTGTGTTTACCAAATAAATGACCGAAAAAATAAGCGCCAGTATCTGCACTCCAAACTAATAGCATGACATAAAGTATCCACCAAGCACCGATAAAATTGTTAATATGATAATCGACACTTTTTAACACCAACATGCCACAGTAAAAAGGTAAAATGGTTAAAATACCAAACAAAATTTTTAATATTACTGACTGGGACCAGAATCGAGCAGAAGTAGGAAAAGTGACAACCAAGATTATCGCAACTAACCACCAAACTAATCCAGCCGATAAAATATAAATAATCAAAGGCTCTGTTGTTAATTGACTGAGATCTTGCAATGATAATTGTAAACCCAATAAACAAATACCAAATAAAACAGCACATATCATTCGTTTAATCGGCGCTGTCCAGCCAATGAATTGGCTCCATTCCCAAGCAGCTAACGAGCAAATAACAATGATAACATAACCAAACAAATTAGGCGGTAAGAAAAAAAGTGCAGCAATAACTAATGGAACAAGTATGATAGCTGTAATGATACGAGAATTTAAGTTTAGCAAAAGAGTCCCCTATTCTTCATTGATATCATCAGGCTCAGTGTTACCAAAACGTCGTTCACGCTGATTAAAAGCCACAATTGCACTCTTGAAAGCTTCTTCATCAAAATCCGGCCAGAGCACATCGGTAAAATAAAATTCAGCATAAGCAATCTGCCATAAAAGAAAATTACTGATACGATATTCTCTCCCAGTTCTAATCACTAAATCAACGGTTGGTTGATCATGTAGACTAATAAATTCATTTACCCTATCTTCGTTAATATTTTCTGGTAATAATGAACCTGCTTTAACTTTTTCAGCAATAAGTCTTATTGCATTGGTAATGTCCCAACGACCACCATAGTTAGCGGCAATATTGAGCTGTAGTCCAGAATTATTTGCGGTTAATTCAACCGCGTGTTTAATACGGTTTTGTAATTTAGGTTTAAATCGACTGATATCACCAATAATAGTTAATTTAACATTATGAATATTTAAGTTTTTAACTTCATCATCTAGAAACCAAGTAAAAAGTTCCATCAGAGCACTAACCTCAGTTTCTGGTCGACTCCAATTTTCACTACTAAAGGCATAGAGTGTTAAAGACTGAATCTCATTTTCGATTGCAAATTTAACCGCTTTTTGCACCGCTTCTGTTCCTGCTCGATGCCCTTTGATTCTTAACTTTCCATGTAGTTTCGCCCAACGTCCATTACCATCCATAATAATAGCAACATGCCTCGGAATTCGTTGCTGTGAGCTATCATTATCATACATAAGTTTCATGCCAAAAGAGTTCCTTTACTATAAGCTAACATAACTATTGCACTTAATTATTTTGGATAATAAAAATATAATTACTTAAGATGAGGCAAACAATTTTCATATTTACTAAAAAGTTAATAGTTAGCTCTTTATTCATTTTTAATACCCTTAACTCATTATAATTTTATAAAAATTAAGCTGAGATAAATATAGAAACATTTAAGCATCTAAAATTATTTATTAATAGGATATTGCTAATGTTTCAATATAATTAATTGCCATTTGACGTGCTTCACTATCAATCGCTAAAACTGCATCAATGCTATCAGGTTCGGCTAAACTTAACCTTTCTACTATATCCAAATTAACTTGCGCAATATCTGTAAATCGAAGCTTTCCTGCCAAAAACGCAGCTACGGAAACTTCATTCGCAGCATTTAAAATTGTGGTTGCTGCTTGCCCATGATGACAAGCATCAATGGCTAATTTCAAACAAGGGTAACGCTGGTAATCTGGAGCAATAAAGGTTAATGAAGATAATTGGTTAAAATCAAGTGCAGCCGCACCTGAAGGAATACGATCTGGATAAGCCATACTATAAGAAATCGGTGTTCTCATATCAGGCGTACCTAATTGAGCGATCACACTCCCATCTTGATAGCGTACCATCGAATGAATAACAGATTGTGGATGAATGATAACTTCAATTTGCTCGGCTGAGGCATTAAAGAAATACCGTGCTTCAATATATTCAAGCCCTTTATTCATCATGGTTGCCGAATCAACCGAAATCTTACGCCCCATAGACCAATTAGGATGATTACAAGCCTCATTAGGCGTCATATTCTTAAGAGAAGCAAGGGCAATTTCACGGAAAGGGCCACCTGATCCAGTTAATACTATGCGCGTTATCCCATGTTGCTCAAGATTAGCAAAACCTAAATTACGCTGAATTTCAGTCGGTAAACTTTGAAATATCGCATTATGTTCACTATCAATCGGCAGTACCTGAGCCCCATATTTTTTGATGGCGTCGAAAAACAGTTGCCCACTCGTAATCAATGATTCTTTATTGGCTAATAAAATACGTTTACCTTGACGGATCGCAGCTAATGTTGGTATTAAACCAGCAATTCCAGTAATCGCTGACATAACTTGATCCGCATTATCCAGTGCAGCTAGTTCACAAACTCCCTTTTGGCCTGATAAAACTTCAGTTTTACATCCTTGTTTAATTAGCATGCTTCTTAGAACATTGGCTGATTTTTCGTCTGACATAGCAGCATATTGTGGCTGGAATTCTAAGCATTGCTGAACCATAGTAGCCACATTTTTATGTGCAACTAATGCGATAATTTCAAATTTTGCTGGATTTTCTTTGACTACTGATAGTGTCGTTTTACCAATTGAACCCGTCGAGCCTAAAATTGTCAGACGTATCATTGTGATATGTATGCTCTACTATTTAATTAAAAAGGATTATACCTAACTCAGCGATATAGCATAACATAAAAATGGAGCAATAAATTTAGCGATATAATAAAGCCATACTTACTTTTTATATAAAGCGTATGGCTTTATTATAAAAATGTTTAAAATTCCATCAATTCTTTTTCTTTTTGCTCCAGAGCTTCATCAACTTTTTTAATAAAATTATCGGTCAACTTCTGGATTTCATCTTGTGCACGACGTTCATCATCTTCACTAATTTCTTTATCTTTTAGTAAGGCCTTGATTTTATCATTTGCATCTCGTCGTGCATTACGAACAGAAACACGCCCTTGTTCAGCATCATTACGCACAACTTTAATCAAATCCTTACGTCGTTCTTCCGTCAACGGCGGTAAAGGCACCCGTATTATGGTTCCTGCTGAAGAAGGATTAAGACCCAGATCTGATGCCATAATGGCTTTTTCCACTGCCGGTGCTAACGTACGATCAAACACAGTAATGGCGAGAGTACGTGAATCCTCAGCTGTAATATTTGCTAACTGACGCAATGGCGTTGCAGCACCATAATATTCAACCACTATACCATCCAATAAACTTGGCGATGCACGGCCAGTACGAACTTTACTGATTTGACTTTTCAATGCTTCAACGCTTTTTTCCATACGTTCTTGAGCATCTTTTTTGATTTCATTAATCACATTTAAACCCTTAGCAACTGGTTATAAATATTTAGGCTATAACCGATAACCCAATTCAATTATTTTAACGATGCTGAGAATATCATACCGCTAAAAATCATTCGTGTCTCTCAAGAGATTAATCACGTGAGATTAACGTGCCTTCATTTTCACCCATCACAATCCGACGTAACGCACCGGGTTTATTCATGTTGAAAACGCGAATAGGTAAATTATGATCACGAGCCAGAGTAAATGCCGCCAAATCCATCACTTTTAATTCACGTTCTAATACGTCCTGATAAGTTAACTTATCGTAAAAAACCGCATCGGAACTCTTTGATGGGTCGGCAGAATAGACACCATCAACTTTGGTGGCTTTTAAAACAACATCTGCCTCAATTTCTATACCTCGTAAACAAGCCGCTGAGTCTGTTGTAAAAAAAGGATTTCCAGTGCCTGCCGAGAAAATAACAACTCTGCCATTACGAAGCAAACTAATAGCTTCAGCCCAACTATAATTGTCGCATACACCATTTAATGGTATTGCAGACATAAGCCTGGCGTTAACATATGCACGATGTAAAGCATCACGCATGGCTAATCCATTCATTACTGTCGCTAGCATTCCCATATGATCGCCAACGACACGATTCATCCCAGCCTCGGCTAGTCCTGCACCACGAAATAGGTTGCCACCACCAATAACGACACCAACCTGTATCGCTAACTCTACCAGCTCCTTAATTTCTTGCGCCATACGATCTAAAATGCTCGCATCAATACCAAAACCTTCTGAACCTTGTAGAGCTTCGCCACTAAGCTTAAGCAAGATACGTTGATATACGGGTTTTGCATTAGTTGCCATGGTGTTTCGTCCTGAGCAGATAAATTATTGAAGGTTTAAAATTCTTTGTTCAAAGTCTGAATGTAAAATAGTTGATTAGTTACTTTTCTTCATTTCTTTAGTAAAAAGATAATTTAGTTTAAATAATAACCCTAATTCGTTGAATTAAGCATATGCTGAATCAAATAATTTAGTGGCATATTTACACATAAATTATCATTGATAATGTATTATCAGACAGATAAAAAATAAATTATCAATATTAGATAAAACAGAACCGCCCATTGGCGGCTCTATTTATCAATTGGTATCATTATTTACTCATTGCCGCTACTTCAGCAGCGAAATCAGTTTCCACTTTTTCGATACCTTCACCAACTTCAAAACGGATAAAGTTAGTCACTTTTGCATTTTTCTCTTTTAATAACGCACCAACTGTTTTGCTTGGATCCATAACAAATTGTTGACCAGTTAAAGAGATCTCACCAGTAAATTTATTCATGCGGCCAGTGACCATTTTTTCCGCAATTTCACGCGGCTTACCAGATTGCATTGCGATATCTAATTGAATTTGATGTTCATGGGCAACAACATCGGCTGGCACATCTGCTGGTGTAACATATTCAGGTTTACTCGCCGCGATATGCATAGCAATATGTTTGACAAGCTCATTATCCGCACCTTCAGCAGAAACAAGAACCCCAATGCGAACACCATGTAAATAACAGCCGATTTTTTCACCTTCTAGGATCTCAACTCGGCGGATATTAATATTTTCACCAATCTTGGCAACGATTGCTGTACGTTGCTCTTCAAATTTTGCCTTCAATTCATCAATATTTGACAATTTATTTGCAACAACGGCTTGCAATACTTCATTACCGAATGAGATAAAACTCGCATCCTTAGCCACAAAATCCGTTTCACAATTCAACTCAAGCAACGCACCAAATTTACCATCGGCAGAAACTTCCGCCATGATCACACCTTCGGCAGCCACACGACCGGCTTTCTTAGCCGCTTTTGCTTGACCTGATTTACGCATATTATCGATAGCTAATTCAATATCCCCATTAGCTTCAACCAATGCTTTTTTGCATTCCATCATACCTGCGCCAGTACGTTCGCGCAGTTCTTTTACCAAAGCAGCGGTAATTCCAGACATGTGATTTATTCCTCAATCTATCTGATGGGAAATCATCCCATGCAGACAATTCTCATTCTGATAAGTAAAAAGGAGCCAATTAGGCCCCTATAACCAATATATTGTAATACCTGGTTTATAAGGGCTCTTCTGTGCTTAACGAAGAGCTGGCCTTATTATTCAGTCTCTATCATGTTTTCTTCTGGTTTAATCGCCTGATCCTGAGAACGACCTTCATGAACAGCTTTAGCAACAGCATCCAGATACAGCTTAACTGCCCGGATCGCATCATCATTACCAGGAATGATATAATCAACACCATCTGGATCAGAATTAGTATCAACAATCGCAAATACAGGGATACCTAAGTTGTTTGCTTCTTTAATTGCAATATGCTCATGTTCCGCATCAACAACAAATAAAGCGTCAGGCAAACCGCCCATCTCTTTAATACCACCCAAACTATTTTCTAGCTTGCTAAGCTCGCGGGTACGCATCAACGCTTCTTTTTTGGTCAATTTATCAAAAGTACCATCCTGAGATTGTGCTTCTAAATCTTTTAGGCGCTTAATAGACTGACGTACCGTTTTCCAGTTAGTCAGCATACCACCTAACCAACGATGATTAACGAAATACTGATCACAACCATTAGCCGCTTCTTTTATAGCTTCGCTTGCTGCGCGCTTAGTGCCAACAAACAGAATTTTGCCTTTTCGTGATGCAATTTTAGTCAATTCAGCTAATGCTTCATTGAACATTGGAACAGTTTTTTCCAAATTAATGATATGCACTTTGTTGCGCGCACCAAAGATGTAAGTTTTCATCTTTGGATTCCAGTAACGAGTTTGGTGACCAAAGTGAACGCCTGCCTGAAGCATATCGCGCATGGAAACAGTTGCCATTTAAACCTCTATAATTTAGTAAATTGGGGTTATGCCTCCACAGATCCCATTCCCCGACTCATTAGCTGTAGGGCTTCCTACATAAGAGCACCCCGGAAAATGTGCCGATCTGTGTGTGTTATAACACAGTTAAGTTTATGTTAGTGCCAATCTGCCTTTTCTACAGTGAAAATACGCAGAATGCCGGCGCGCTTTATACCATAAAATAAGATAAAACACCACCCATAGTTATATTTTTCTGCACTTAAGTCATTTAGCTGAATAAAATTCACTATGACAATATTTTATTGTGTGTTGTTGTTAATGCCATAATTTTTATAATTTTTTTCGCCGCTCACTAACAATAATTCAATTTAAAATAACCGAACATTACTTTTTGGCTATTTTCATATTTTAAAAAAAATTGATATGTTAAGTCGTTAGTTGGCATAACCGCGCTTCGCTGCTAACATAACCGTCAACATACATTATTTATATTTAATCAACATAATTGGCTGATAAGTGTTTTATTACTCACTTAGAACAGCATAAATAGGCAGAATTCATGGCTATCTCAATTAAAACGGAAGAAGATATTCAGAAAATGCGTATCGCCGGACATTTGGCAGCAGAAGTGTTAGAAATTATTGAACCTTACATAAGACCGGGCGTTTCCACCGGAGAACTTGATCGTATCTGTCACTCCCATATTGTCGAAAAACAGCAAGCTATTCCAGCCTGTTTAAATTACCATGGCTTCCCTAAGTCTATTTGTACCTCTGTTAACGATGTTATTTGCCATGGTATTCCGAGTGATGAAAAAATCTTAAAAGAAGGTGATATCATTAATATTGATGTTACCGTGATTAAAAATGGCTTCCATGGCGACACGTCCAAGATGTTCATTGTCGGTAAACCAACTATCCAAGGCGAACGGTTATGTAAGGTAACACAGGAAAGCCTTTATCTTGCCTTAAAAATGGTCAAACCGGGTATTCGTTTACGGACGATAGGTCAGGCAATTCAGAATTTTGTTGAACAACATCATTTTTCGGTTGTGCGTGAATATTGTGGCCATGGTATTGGTCAAGTTTTTCATGAAGAACCTCAAGTATTACATTACGATGCTGATGACGGCGGTGTAATACTGCAAAAAGGCATGACGTTTACTATCGAACCGATGGTAAATACCGGCGATCATCGTATTAGAACGATGAAAGATGGCTGGACAGTAAAAACAAAAGATCGAGGTTGGTCAGCACAATATGAACATACATTAGCTGTCACCGACGATGGGTGTGAAATTTTAACCTTGCGAAAAGAAGAAGAACCATTTATTTCGGCTATATTAGTGAATAAATAATTTTCTGCTTGGCCTCCATAATTTTGGAGGCTTTTATGTGAATGATATTGTTTTACTATTTTTTATTGTTTATTAATACCATTTATTAGCGATCTCATAATCAGATCTCCTGCAGCAATTTCGGTTACGCAACCATGATGAAAAGTAATCAACCTGTCCCGCTCATCCTTTCTCTTGATAAATTATCTCAAGAAGAGTTTACTTTACCTTTATTAAAACAACAGGTAGAGCGCTTGCAAAAATGGTTAGAACAATCTTTTAAACAGGGTGTTGCGGCCGCTGAACTTATTGCCATGCGTAGCCATTATCTTGATAAATTGTTACAGCGTCTTTGGCAGATTCATGGTTTTGCAGCAATTCCTCAATTATCTTTAATTGCAGTAGGCGGTTATGGTCGACAAGAATTACATCCGCTGTCAGATATAGACTTATTAATTTTAAGTCAGCATCCTTTAGCTACCACTATCACAGCTAAGATAGGTCAATTTATTACACTATTATGGGATTTAGGTTTCCAAATTGGTCATAGTGTACGTACATTAGAAGAGTGTTTACAAGCAGGACAGGCAGATCTGTCGATTGCAACTAATTTATTTGAATCAAGGTTAATTTGTGGCGATCAATCTCTGTTTCGAGCGTTACAGCAAGCCATATTTAGCGATGATTTTTGGCCATCTGATAAGTTTTTTGCCGCCAAACGTAATGAACAACACCTACGCCACCAACGTTATCACAGTACTAGTTACAATCTTGAGCCAGATATCAAAAGTAGCCCCGGCGGCTTACGTGACATTCATATATTGTTATGGATCGCTCGCAGACATTTTGGCACAACTACAATTGAGCAGACAGTTCATTTCGGCTTTCTAAACCCAGCAGAATATCGCGAGTTAAAAATATGTCTAAATTTTTTACTTCGTATCCGATTTGCGCTGCATTTAATAATCAAACGTTATGATAATCGCCTATTATTTGAACATCAATTAAATGTTGCCCACTTACTCGGTTATCAAGGTGAAGGCAATCAATCCGTTGAGCAAATGATGAAAGATTACTATCGTGCCACACGACGTGTCCGAGAACTCAATAGCATGCTGCTACAACTGTTTGATGAAGCTATTCTTAGCGAAAAAAACCTAACTGCACCACATAAACTTGATCATGACTTTCAACTTAGAGGAGATCTGATCGATCTGATTGACAGTACACTTTTCCAGCGTGAGCCCGCTGCCATATTACGGCTATTTTATCAAATGGCCGAACATATAAATATTCAAGGAATATACTCGGCTACGTTACGTCAATTACGGCTTGCTTGTCAAAAACTGGCTAAACCTCTGTGTGAAATCCCGCTTGCTCGTGAAATTTTTATTACTATTCTGCGCCATCCTAGAGCGGTAAAAGGTGCCATTGTTCCCATGCACTTACATGATGTACTCAGCGCTTACATGCCGGTTTGGCAAAATATAGTTGGACAAATGCAATTTGATCTTTTTCATGCTTACACCGTCGATGAACATACTATTCGCGTATTACAAAAACTTGATCAATTTGCTGATGAAAAAAATAATAGCCAACACCCTTTATGCGTTGCCATTTATGCTAAGCTTGCTCAGCCTGAAATTTTACGTCTGGCGGCTATGTTCCATGATATCGCTAAAGGTAGAAAAGAAGATCACTCTGAACTGGGCGCAAAAGATGCAAAGCAATTTGCCCTAGCCCACGGCCTCTCTGAGCATGATTCATCCTTAATTGCCTGGCTTGTACGTCAACATCTTTTGATGTCAGTGACCGCCCAACGGCGTGATATTCAAGATCCTGTGGTTATTAAACAATTTGCCAGTGAAATAAAATCAATAAACCGTCTAGATTATCTTCTGTGCCTGACTGTTGCCGATATATGCGCAACCAATAATACCTTATGGAATAGCTGGAAACAGAGTCTTTTAAAAGAGCTGTATCTGTTAACTAAAAATCAATTAAATCAAGGTACACAAGCAATACCTACTTTACGTCAACGTATCCAACTCCATCGCCTGCAAGCGTTAACCCAACTACGTGAAAAAAATATTGATGAAGGTGAACTGAAAAAATTATGGTCACGCTGCCATGCTGATTATTTTTTACGTCATAATCCACAGCAACTTGCCTGGCACGCCAGCGCTCTATTAAAACATAATTTAAATGAACCGCTAATATTGATCAGTACAATATCTATTCATGGTGGTACTGAAATTTTTATCTGGTGTCCAGATCGGCCTTCACTATTTGCCGCCGTTGCTGGAGAACTTGATAGACGAAATCTTAATATTCACAGCGCTCAAATCTTTACTAACAAAGATAATATGACGATGGATACTTTTGTGGTCTTAGATCCTAAAGGACAACCTCTGGCTAAAGATCGCTATGAAAATATTCGCCAAGCTTTATTAAAAGTTATTAAAACTTCAGATAGCAATACATTGAAAAGGCGTAACGTCCATCATAGATTTCGCCATTTTAATGTACCTACTAAAGTTCATTTTCTGCCCAATCAAAATGCTAGACGAACTTATATGGAACTTATTGCCCTCGATCAACCCGGATTATTGGCACAGATCGGTAATATATTTACTGAAATGGCCGTACTTTTACACGGAGCCAGAATCACAACGATTGGTGAAAGAGTTGAGGATTTGTTTGTACTTACTGATCAAAACAACCAAGCACTTGATCAAAATAGACAACAAAAGCTGGCAGAAAAATTAGCACAAACCCTGACTTCAATAAACAAAGAAAAAAGTAAACATGTTAAATAATAACAACCCAGAGGATGAGTAATTTTATGGAGCAACTTAAAACCATTATTGAAAATGCTTTTGAACATCGGGCAGAAATCACACCGGCGACGACCGATGTTCAATTAAGTGATGCAATCAATCAGGTTATAAACCAACTTGATAAAGGTCAGTTAAGAGTCGCTGATAAGATCGATGGACAATGGATAACTCATCAATGGCTAAAAAAAGCCGTGCTACTCTCTTTTCGTATCAATAATAATCGATTAATCGAAGGCGCAGAAAGCCGCTATTTTGACAAAGTAGCCATGAAATTTGCTGACTATGATCATGCCCGTTTTCAACAAGAAGGATTTAGAGTTGTTCCACCTGCAACGGCACGAAAAGGCGCGTATATCGCTCGAAATACCGTTTTAATGCCCTCCTATGTTAATATTGGTGCCTATATTGACGAAGGATCCATGATAGATACCTGGGCCACGGTTGGCTCATGTGCGCAAATCGGTAAAAATGTTCACTTATCCGGTGGTGTAGGTATTGGTGGTGTGCTAGAACCCTTACAAGCTAATCCAACCATTATCGAAGATAACTGTTTTATTGGTGCTCGCTCTGAAATTGTTGAGGGTGTGATTGTTGAAGAAGGCTCGGTTATTTCAATGGGGGTCTATATTGGCCAGAGTACCAAAATTTATGATAGGGAAACTGGTGAAATTCTCTATGGCCGAATTCCGGCCGGCTCTGTCGTCGTCGCAGGTAACTTACCGGCCCAAAATGGCAACTATAGCCTATATTGCGCGATTATTGTCAAAAAAGTCGATGAGAAAACCAGGAAGAAAGTTGGCATTAATGAATTACTAAGAACAATAGACTAAAAAATATCATAGCGGATTATTAGTTATCTATCCGCTTATTCTTATTATTATGCTAACCTATAATAATTGTTAAATAACCTTATTCCAGCAATAATAATATGTATGATAATCTAAAAAGTTTAGGTATTACTCAACCTAAAGATATCGATCACTACACCCTTCGCCAAGAAGCTAACCATGACATTCTAAAGATCTATTTTCGCAAAGATAAAGATGAACATTATGCTAAAAGCGTAAAATTCAAATATCCACTGCAACGAAAGCTGATTAATCTTGACAATAATCTCAAAGAAATCAATGAAATTAATCTCCACCTACAGGATGTGATCGAAGAATTAAATCAAATTTGTCAACATGACCAAACCAAACATGATTTAAAAAGTAAGATATTAAATGATTTATGTCATTTAGAATCTGTAGTAATAAGCAAAATTGCTGAAATTAAATCAGATTTAAAAAAGCTCTCCTGAAAAATCCACAGCTAGCTTATTTATGCTAATACTAACTGGCTGTTAAGCCAAATTACATTTCACTTAAACAAACTAGCATAACTATTAGTATTAAAATTTATACCTTCGATGAATGTTGACTCTCGAGTTCAGGCACAATACCTAACCAACCAAACTGTGATAACAAATGCATCCAAGCATCATCCCACTTTGCTATCAGCTGCAATTTATCACCTGTCATTGGATGCTTAAAAGATAAATAACTCGCATGTAACATTAAACGGCTGGTAGCAAAATGGTGTGCAACACCCCGATTTTGACGCAGATCGCCATGGGTAGTATCACCAATTATAGGGTGACGTATATGTGCCATATGACGTCTTAATTGATGCTTGCGACCCGTCTTCGGCTTCAGCGCTAACAGAGAGAAACGTGAAGTAGGATAACGACCTATCTCTATCGGACATTCAACTCTAGCCAATGGCAAATAATGAGTAATACACGATTGAGGTTGGCGTATTCTGCTAGCATATTTGTCAGCAATTTTATCTTTTTCCTCCTTCAGTGGATAGTCAATAATACCAGCTCCATTAATATAGCCCCGTACGATCGCGTGATACTTTTTTTCTACTGCATGGTGCTCAAATTGCTGCGCTAAAAGGCAGGCAACTTCACTAGAAAGCGCCATCAATAACACCCCTGAAGTTGGTTTATCTAAACGGTGAACAGGAAAAACATACTGACCAATTTGATCACGCACTGTTTGCATGACAAAACGAGTTTCATGACGATCAAGCCAACTCCGATGTACAAGCCATCCAGCGGGTTTGTGTATTGCTATCAAATGCTGATCCTGAAAAAGCACTTCAAGCATCCGTTATGTTACCTTGTGCAAAAATTTTATCTAACGCATGTAAATATGCCAATAATTGGCAATAGCGCCCATCTTGTTCTCTTTTATAGATTTCTTCAAAATAGGGAGTGATAGCGAATACGTTTGGTAAAGCAATATCTTGTTCAATAATCTTATAGAGTTTAGGTAATAGTACCCATTGCAACCATTCATGTGCCTCCATGGTGTCAATGGCAAAAGGCAAATGACTAGCAAAAGCTTCCGCTGGCGGCGGTGTATTACTCCAAAGATTAAGATTTTTCATTTCAGCTTCAATGAGACGAAGTTTTTCTATAACTAACAAATTAATATTCATTTCCTACACTATTATCATAAGTAAAAATAAATGAATCATAACATTATTAGCTATCAAACAAAAAAGCAGCCTGCGATATTAATTTTATTACGCATAAATAAATCTTAATAAAACGGCCAATCTATAAAATTTTAATCAATCAAAATACACTTATTAATTATGAATAACATTACTGACTTATAATGTTATATTTTTATTAGCGACTGAGACATTAAAATAATCTTTTGTAAAACTATCTTAACCATAAAAAAACCAGCCTATAAAATCGACTGGTTATATAATATGTAACGTTATTAAATAGAATATTATGCATCCTGCATCATCAGCATCCTGCTGAATAGATCTTCCTACTATTTACGAGGTAGTTATCTGTAAGCAATCATACTTATCATTCGTTATCCCTAACACTACCCTTCTTATTTCTCTATATTATTAAACATCTAATAATTTCAAAGTTAGAAAATAAACTTTCATTCACCACTTATTATTAGTAACAATCACTGAATCTAGTGCGTGCAATAAACTGCTGTTAGATTATTTCTACTTCTCGTTACGATTTATGGTTCATTTGATAAATGCTAACTTATCGGCGGGCATAAGAATGTCGGATTTATCTGAGGAACACAAGAATAGAAAAAATAGTTTTTAATCATTTTTTCTCGATAATTACAGAATATTTTTTTATCCTACTGAAATAAAAAAATATTTCATCTTGCCTCATGGTTTAAAAAGCAATAAACGCAGATATAACTTACATAATTTGTAAGCCATATCTCACAAAAAAAAAGTAAATATCTTAATTACATTACACTTCAATTACAGGAGTAAGTTGTTTTAAAAATTCAATCAGGTTACCAGCTAAGACGCTACGTATTGTTTGACCCAATGTTTCTAATATAACTTGGCCAGTGATATTATCTACAGAAATAATTTCAAATTCAGAATCTAAACTGCCAATAAAGAGAGTTGGGGTTAGTCTACGTCTTTTTTGCGTAATTAAATGTCCAATTAAGTTCTCTTGTAAACGAGTATAGTCTGTCATATTCCATACCTGA
Organism: Arsenophonus sp. aPb; assembly: GCF_029873475.1. Taxonomy (NCBI): domain Bacteria; kingdom Pseudomonadati; phylum Pseudomonadota; class Gammaproteobacteria; order Enterobacterales; family Morganellaceae; genus Arsenophonus; species Arsenophonus sp. aPb. The sequence continues at coordinate 604,801 of NZ_CP123499.1, read as the reverse complement.
ATTAAATCAAGTTGCCTACCTTGAAACCTTACTCGCATATCAGCCGCTAATTGCGTAGTATAAAATTGATGAATATTAGGGTAAAAATGGATATCCAACGCTTTTTCAACAGAATGTAACTTTTCATTTAGCATTGGAAAAGGTTTAGGTAACCAATAGATGACTTCATCTTTACTATATTCTATACAAGGTGAAGGGATGCTGTAAAAACTATTACTAGCCGGTAAACCACCTGTTTGTTGTTGCCAGTAAGCAATATAACGCTGGGTAAGTTCATTTAATGCCTGAGAAATCGTTGCTTCCATGGTCGATTATTCTCATTAGTGATGAATTAGAGAGATAAATCATTCTAATATATAAAAGTATCATTAGGTATTATTATCTATCTGTGCAATTTGTTGTTAAGCTATACATTAAACAACAAGCTTACTCTAATATATCGATTAAGCTAGCAACTATCTTACTGATTTTCTCTTTTAGGAAGGAACTCTATGCCAATTTATCAAGATAATGGCGAGCTACAACACCTAACGCTCGGAAAAAAAACCGAATATCAAGATAACTATGCACCCCATCTACTGCAGGCTGTTCCACGTCGCTTAAATCGACAACCCTTAGGATTATCATCAGATAAATTGCCTTTTCATGGCGCAGATATTTGGACGCTCTATGAGCTTTCGTGGCTAAACAGTCGAGGCGTTCCGCAAGTTGCTATCGGCCATGTTACCATTAATGCTAGTAGCGTAAATTTGATTGAATCTAAAAGTTTTAAGCTCTATCTAAATAGTTTCAATCAGACAAAATTTATCAGCTGGCAAGAAGTTGAAAAACAACTAACCCAAGATCTGACTGCATGCGCGGCAGGAGAAGTGACAGTAAAATTACAGCCACTCACCATTTTTACCAATCAAACTATTTATAATCTGCCTGGTGAATGTATTGATGAGCAAGAGATAGAAATTACTGATTATGAATTTAATCGTGATTATCTTAAAAATGCCACTGAGAGTATACAGGTAGAAGAAACATTAGTTAGTCATCTGCTAAAATCTAATTGCTTAATTACCAACCAACCTGACTGGGGCTCCATACAAATTCATTATTTTGGCCCTAAAATTGATAGAGAAAAACTACTCCGCTATTTAGTCTCTTTCAGACACCATAATGAATTTCATGAGCAATGTGTCGAGCGCATTTTCAATGATATTCTTCATTTATGTCAACCAAATAAGTTAAGCGTTTATGCCCGTTATACACGCCGTGGCGGGCTGGACATCAACCCTTGGCGTAGCAATGAGAATTTCCAGCCAACAATGATGCGATTAGCACGGCAGTAAGGAGTTTAAATTGATAACACATGTTAGCCCGCTAGGCTCAATGGATCTACTATCTCAAATTGAAGTTAGCATCCTTAAACGTACTGCCAGTAGCGATCTTTATCAACTATTTAGAAACTGCTCCTTAGCTGTGCTTAATTCAGGTAGTAAGACAGATAATAGTAAAGAATTAATCGCTAAATATCCCAATTTTGATATCAATGTTCTCCAGCGTGAGCGCGGTGTCAAACTGGAATTAATTAATCCGCCGGAAAAAGCTTTTGTTGATGGCAGAATTATCCGTTCACTACAAGCAAATTTATTTTCTGTGTTAAGAGATATTCTTTTTGTTCATGCCCAGATTATATCAGCAGAAAAACTGCTGGCATTAAGCCTGCATAATAGTATCAATATCACTAACATTATTTTTACCATTCTGCGTAATGCCCGAGTACTGCATCTTGATGAAGATCCAAATACCATTGTTTGCTGGGGAGGCCATTCAATAAATGAAATTGAATATCTTTATGCCCGCAAAGTCGGAAATGAATTAGGATTACGTGAATTAAATATCTGCACTGGCTGTGGCCCAGGCGCAATGGAGGCGCCAATGAAGGGCGCCGCGGTAGGCCATGCTCAGCAACGTTACAAAAATGGTCGTTTTCTTGGTTTAACTGAACCTTCCATTATTGCTGCTGAGCCGCCTAACCCTCTGGTTAATGAACTTGTTATTATGCCAGATATTGAAAAACGCCTTGAAGCATTTGTGCGAATAGCTCATGGTATCATTATTTTCCCAGGCGGTGCAGGCACTACAGAGGAACTACTTTATTTATTAGGCATTTTAATGGATCCTGCCAATAGTAATCAGGCATTACCATTAATACTCACTGGCCCCAAAGAAAGCCAAGCTTATTTTGACACCCTTAATGATTTTATTAAGCACACCCTTGGTGAACAGGCTGGTAATTATTATCAAATTATTATCGATAATCCAGAAGCTGTGGCCCGTGAAATGAAAAAACTGATGCCACAAGTCAAAGAAAGTCGTCTCAATAGCGGTGATGCCTATAGCTTTAATTGGTCAGTAAAAGTTAATTCAGAACTGCAAAAACCTTTTACGCCAACCCATGACAATATGGCAAAACTTAATCTATTTTGTGATCCGCAGCAACCGGAAAAATTGGCCGCTAACTTACGACGAGCCTTTTCTGGCATTGTTGCCGGTAATGTGAAAGAAGTTGGTATGAGAGAAATTGAAAAGCATGGCCCCTATAAACTCCATGGTGATGCCAAAATTATGGCGCATATGGATAAATTATTACGCGGATTTGTTAGTCAACATCGAATGAAACTACCTAGCAGTTCAGCCTATATACCCTGCTATGAAATAATCAAATAACTGACAAAACAAACTATGCACAAAACATTATGATCCACTTACTTATTGTTGATGCTTTAAATTTAATCAGACGTATTCATGCCGTTCAGGGAAGCCCTTGCGAACAAGCTTGTGTTTTAACCCTTCGCCAGCTGATTAACCATACTTTGCCAACCCATGCAGTAGCAATATTCGATAGCAAAGAACAACAGAAAAATAACTGGCGGCAACAACTTTTACCTCAATACAAAGCTGGCAGACAAGCAATGCCTGATGATCTTTATCAAGAAATAAACAATCTTGAAATTGCATTTAAGGCGCAAGGATTAGCTTGTTGGCATTCCATTGAAAATGAAGCAGACGATCTGGCGGCAACATTAGCAATTAAAGTGGCTACCGCTGGATATCGTGTCACCATCATTTCAACAGATAAAGGTTATTGTCAGCTACTCTCATCATCAATTTATATTCGTGATTATTTTCAAAAACGCTGGCTTGATTTATCCTTTGTTAACAAAGAATTTGGTGTTAAACCTGAACAGCTGCAAGATTATTGGGGACTAACTGGCATAAATAGCAGTAAAATCCCCGGTATAACGGGTATTGGCCCTAAAACTGCAGCAACCTTACTTCAGCAATATCCTACCTTAGAAGCTATTTTTGCTAATATCAATTCGTTACCTGAGAAATGGCGCAAACGAATTGAAGCGGGGCAAAAAATAGCTTTTATTAGCCGACAGGTAGCTTCTCTCAAAACGGATCTACAGTTAAATGGAAATTTACAACAACTAAGATTTATGCCATAACTCAATAAAAAATATAAATTTTATTGTTAATTACTTCTCTTTTAATCCCGTTCTGGTATAGAGGCTGACCAAATTCGTCTTACATGTACCGTGATCTCTTCACGATCATGGTAGAGTTGTTTTGCTTGAATTTGAGCATTAATACCATTTTCGATTAGGGTCAGTGATATTTTGTTCAAAATATGTGAAACTTCTTGATAACGTTTTTTCATTGGTAGCTTTAAATTAAATATTGCTTCTCGACACCATCCTTTTAACAACCAATCTGTTATCAAAGCAGCAACTTTTGCCGGTTTTTCAACCATATCACAAACCAACCAAGTAATATTCTTAGTGTGTGGAGTAAATTTAAAACCATCAATACGATGATGACGTACCTGACCTGTTTGCATTAAACTCTCCGCCATTGGGCCATTATCAACCGCATCAACCATCATACTGCGCTTCACTAATTGATATGTCCATCCACCTGGACAAGCACCTAGATCAACCGCCTTCATTCCCGATGCTATACGCTCTTCCCATTCATCATAAGGAATAAATAGATGAAATGCCTCTTCCAGTTTTAATGTTGAACGACTTGGAGCATTAGCTGGCAGTTTTAGCCGTGGGATCCCCATAAAGAAAGGTGAATTGTTTTTCGCATAAGAATAGCCGACATAACAACAGCCGGCCGCAATAAAAAATATATGGATAACCGGACGCTGATGGTTTTCTTTCAATAACAATATTTTTTGTTGGCGAAGCGCATGACGTAAAGGTACAGTAAATTTACGGCAAAATTTCAGTAGTTCTTTACTCTCATTGGTATCAGGCACTTCAACTCGCAATTCACCTGCTCGTTCAATGACACCTTGCAATAACGTAACAATCGGCGATACGCGATCGTTGGATGGCAAATCTTTCAATAAATTGCTAACAACCACCAGTTGACGAGCAAATATTAATGTAGCAAAAGGTATCTCTTTAGCCAAACGGTCTGCATCAGTAGCCTGATAGCATTCAAATAGAACATAACCACTATTATCTTTTACTTTTGCATAACCATAAACACCGATCTGCGTCGCCTTATCGGTAATTTCTGCCGCACACTCTTTTTCAAATCCTGAACGACAATATAAAATAACATTATTATTCATGACGTATTATTGGATTCCTAAGCCGAGTTGCACCAATAACAATCAATATCCAGCCAATCAAAAAACAAAAACCGCCTACTGGTGTCAAATGAGCAAAATATTTTACTTGTAATAGTGCCATACAGTAAAAACTACCACTAAACAATAAAATGCCTATACTGAAGAAAATACCTCCCCAGTAAAACCATAATATGACTTTACGTAATAAGATAGCACCTAATATCATAAGTACTAAAGTATGCATTGATTGATAGCGTAAACCAATACAAATCCATTCTCTTTGATCATGGTTTAGTAGAGGTGATAATAAATGTGAACCTATTGCGCCAAATGCAACGCAAAAAAATCCACTAATTCCTGCAAATATCAACATTAAACGAGCATTCACGTTAATATCCTTTCCCTTTTAAATTAATTATTTTACTTGTCATATAGTTTACGACTCACCGGTAACAAATCCCCATTTTTGTTGCTCGCTAGCTGCTTTTGCAAGGATCCATTGACGAAATGCAGCAATCTTACCTAACTCCGCTTGATTATCATGACAAACTAAGTAGAAAGCTTTTTTACTGACTAAAACATCATTAAACGGACATACCAAACGACCTGAGTCAAGTTCATTTTTTGTCATAACATTATTAATCAATGCAATACCTTGACCATGAATGGCGGCTTGAATAACCATAGCACTATGACTGAAAATGGGTCCTTGTTCTACATTAATAATGTCTTGTAATAATAATTGACGTGCATAAGCTTGCCAATCACGCCGAGAAGAATCATGTAGCAATGTATGATGAATCAAATCTTGCGGTTTTTTCAATGGATAACGCCCCGCTAATAAGGCTGGCGCACAAACTGGTATTAAGTATTCCGCATACAAACGATCTGTTTTTAAGCCTGGCCAATTACCATAACCATAAAAGATAGCCACATCAACATCATCGGCCATTTTATCTCCTTCATGATCAACAGCCTGAATACGCACATCAATATCAGGATAAGCATGATTAAAACTCGATAAACGCGGCACTAACCATTGAATAGCAAAACTCGGTAATAAACTGACGGTTAATGCTCCCTTTGCCCTGAGTGCCTGTAGTTTCCGAGTAGCTTCACGTAATGAAGAAAAAATTTCTTTAATATCTAAATAATAATTTTGTCCTTCTTCAGTCAATAATAATGAACGATTACGCCGACGAAATAATTTCAAACCTAAGAAATTTTCTAAACCTTTTATTTGATGACTTATTGCAGCCTGGGTAACATAAAGTTCCTCTGCTGCTTTAGTAAAACTTAAATGACGTGCTGCAGCATCAAATACCCTTAATGCATTAAGAGGAGGCATACATTTTGACATGATCGCGTCTTACTCATCCTTATATATCCATTAGTTTTTATAATCTGAAGCATTATAAATTGTCCATTGTAGATAAACCAGTATATGTCTATAGTAAGACTGCTTCCTAGGCCTGAATGAATCGCTAAGTAGTTAATTTATTTAAAATTCTTGGCTTTATGGATGTGATGTTGTGTTTGCAAATTATCTGGTTTTTCCAGGTTGGGTAGTTAATACTACTATTTTCACTCCTATACATTTACCTTGTCTGTCCATAGTAATTTTATCGCGCCGCACTTATCGCGGCGTTTTTTTATATACTTTAAATAAATATCTTTCTCATCGCCGAATATAATCGGATGATATACTTATAATACAGATAGAATAGATATTATTAATCAAGACTAGTACTATTTTTCTAATTTAAGCAAATATAACAGACCTTGTGAGAAAGATCATTTCTGGCATGGTTAAATTGCAATAATTAGACATAGAGATCCTAAATATTCTGATTACCGTGCTTTTCATGACAACAACATTTTCTATAGCACAATTTCGCCAATATTTTCCTGCAATCCAAGACAAAACTATTTTTCTAGACAGTGCGGCGACTGCCTTCAAACTCAATAAGTTGTTCGCGGCGACCGTTGATTACTATCAACATATTAATACCTATGTTCATCGCGACCAATATCCTACCGCATAAACAGCAACGTATATTTATGAACAAACTCGCAAGAAAGTAGCGAAACTGATTAATGCTAATCAAACCTAGGAAATTATTTGGACAAAAGATAGTACTAAATTAATTAATTTTATTATTCAAGGCTATTTTCGCTCTCGCCTCCAACCCTATGACAAAATAACAGTTAGCGAAATTGGACATCATGCCAATTTGATCCCATGGTTGATCGTGGCTGAACAGGCTGATACTAAAATAGTTAAATGGCCCTTAGAAGAGACAAAACAACTTTCGATTAAACACCCAACAGCGCTTATTAATACAAGAGCACGGATCATTGTGATTAGCCAAATGTCGAATGTTAACGGTGAACAACCCGATATTCAGGCTATCACTAAATTAGTGCATCAACATAATATTTTAGTCGTGGCTGATAGTGCACAAGGCATTGTGCATCGTGGTCTTGAGGTGCAAGCTTTAGACATTGATTTCTATGTATTCTCAGCCCATAAACTGTATGGCCCAACAGGATTAGGTATCTGTGATGGAAAAATCGCACTGTTAGCAGAGATAGCTCCTTGCAAGGGGGGGAAAATATTAACCAAAGCTAATTTTTCCCATTTTACCGCAGAAGCCATTCTTTATGGATTTGAAGCAGGCAAGCCAAATATTGCCAGAGTGTTGGCGTTTAACGCGGTTATAGACTGGATGAAAGCCATTAATTGGCAACAGGCTGAAAATTACGCTATTACCTTAACGGATTATACTGAATTAACAAATTATTTCATCCTCTTTCACTAGCTATCATTTTACGCTGTAATTTTTTTAAGACATGCGAAACAGCAACAAAACCAAAACTCGCTGTTACCATTGTTGCTGCGCCAAAACCAGCGGCGCAATCCATACGCATTGTCCCTTCCACATTACTTTTAGTCGTACAAACTGTTCCATCACTTTGTGGGTAAACTAACTGTTCGGTCGAAAAGACACAATCAATACCTAATTTACCTTTGCTATTTTTGACTATTTTAAAATCACTTTTTAATCTTTCACGTAATTTGGCAGCTAAGGGATCATGGATCGTTTTCGCTAAATCTTTAACTTGGATCTGTGTAGGATCAATTTGCCCACCAGCTCCTCCAGTGGTGACAATGGGTATTTTATAACGACGACAATAAGCCAATAAAGCAGCTTTAGGCCGTATGCTATCGATAGCATCAATCACATAATCAAATTGCATAGATATCAGCTCAGTAAGATTCGTGGCCGAGACAAAATCATCAACTATATTAACTTGACATTCAGGGTTAATTTGCAAGATACGTGATTTCATGACTTCAACTTTTGGTTGACCAATATTTTCGCTTAATGCATGCAATTGTCGATTAGTATTTGTCACACAAACATCATCCATATCAATCAGCGTAATCGTACCGATCCCTGTTCTTGCTAATGCTTCCGCAGCCCATGAACCTACGCCACCAATACCAACAACACAGATGTGAGAGCGAGCAAAAAGCATTAAGGCTTTTTGACCATAGAGGCGGCCGATACCAGCGAAGCGCCGCAGCCAAGCTTCTGAAAGGAGTAATTGCATGTTTAACCTTAGTTAACAAAAATAGCGTGTTCACCAATAATAAAAAATTAATTTATTAATTCAAATCCTGATTATATCTATTATGATAATAAAATCGACTCGTTATCTATTTATCGGCATGGCATAATAACCGATTGAGTAATAACGATTAACTCATACTATCTGTCTCATACTTATCAGTTTAATTGAATCTCATTCTGGATATTTAAATTAGCAATAAATTACCCCCTTACCCAATCGACAAGGTAATTTTTAATAAAATATTTTACTGATTTAAGATAATAATTAAATAACTACTTTTACATTACCATTAAAAAAATAATGTATTTATTTTGTTGATGGCTTATTTAGCTATCGATTTTTGCTGACATAGTCTATCAATATGCATGATGCCTAATGTGCATAAAAGAACAAAAATCAATCATCACGCCTCTTTTATGTACAAGATATAATAAAATATCGCAATATTTAAGAAAAAAACTTGCATCGGATCTGATCCTGAGTATAGTGAGCCGCTATCGGGCGCGGGATGGAGCAGCCTGGTAGCTCGTCGGGCTCATAACCCGAAGGTCGTCGGTTCAAATCCGGCTCCCGCAACCAATATTAAAAAACATTAACCCTTTCAGACGCGGGGTGGAGCAGTTTGGTAGCTCGTCGGGCTCATAACCCGAAGGTCGTCGGTTCAAATCCGGCCCCCGCAACCAACTTCCATTCAATATCAGAATAGTTTCCCAACAAAGCTATTATTTATCTAATTAACCCGCTTAACGCAAAGCCAGCTTTCCGCCATTGTCAAAATACGCTTTAATGCCCCGGAAAATAGATTCCGCCATCTGCTGTTGGAATTTTGCTGTTTTTAATTTTCGTTCTTCTTCAATATTACTAATAAAAGCAGTTTCAACCAGAATAGACGGGATGTCGGGTGCCTTTAATACCGCAAAACCCGCTTGATCAACAATGTTTTTATGCAACTTGTTAACGTTACCCATCCGTTGAAGCACTTCTCTACCAAATTTCAAGCTATCATTAATAGTCGCTGTCTGAACTAGATCAAACATGGTGTGATCAAGATATTTATCACCACTTTTACTAACACCACCAATCAGATCTGCCTCATTCTGTGTTTGCGCTAAATAACGGGCGGTATTACTGGTTGCTCCTCTGGTTGATAATGCAAATACTGAAGAACCACTTGCTTTACGATTAGTAAAGGCATCAGCGTGAATGGAAACAAATAAATCTGCCTGCATTTTTCGTGCTTTTGCAACTCGTACTTTTAAAGGAATAAATACATCTTCGTTACGAGTCATATAAACTTTCATTTTAGGTTCACGATTAATTAATATTTTTAATCGCCGGGCAATTTGCAATACGATATCTTTTTCCCGCGTTTTATATTTTCCTATCGCACCAGGATCTTCCCCACCATGACCAGGATCGATCATAATGATAATCGGCCTATCTCTACCTGCTTTACCTGGTTTTTTCGCTTTAACCGGCAACGCATCATCCAACTTGCCTTTATTATAATCTTCTAATAGAGCTAATAACGGATCGTCATCGGTGTAAATACCTGGAGCAGGATAAAAATCAACAACTAAGCGATGTTTGAAACCAGCAACAGGGGCAATAGTAAACATTTGTGGATCAACATGAATTTTCACTTCAAAAACTATTCGAACCGTTTTTTGATCAAATTGTCCTACTCTCACTAATTTCAGATAAGGATCGCGTGAACTGATTTGCTTGCCAATCCCTTGTAAGACACTATTTAATTGTACATTTTCTAAATCCACGACAATACGATCAGGAGCAGACAAAGCAAATTGACGATATTTTAAAGCAATATTCGATTCTAAAGTTACTCGGGTATAACTAGAAGCAGGCCAAATACGAATAGCCACTATACTTGAAGATGAGGCTAGTCCGAATGGACTAATACTTAACAGCATAGTAGCAGCTGCTCCTTGCAGAAGACGTCGTCGTGAAAAACCGTGTTTTGAATGATCCATCGAAAAACCCACTTAAAGCATCAAATAATTACAAACCGCTCAATATTATCAACAACAAAAAAATACCTACAGAAAACTTTAACCAATCATTAATGAGCTGTCATTAATAAATTACTCTCTAAAAATAATTAGTCACTCATATATTCTGAAACAATAATGATGATTTTTCATGCATTTTTTCTTGCTATTTTGTGTCAAAAATCATAAAAAGACTCTCATTAGGAACAAACCATTTATATGAGAAACATATGGAAGGACGTAGTACTGATTTAATTAATGGATTTCGCCACTCTGTTCCCTATATTAATATACATCGCGATAAAACATTTGTTATTACATTAAATGGTAACGCTATCGCAGATAAAAATTTTACTAATATCATTAACGATATAGGTTTATTACACAGTCTAGGGATTCGACTGGTTGTTGTTTATGGCATACGCCCACAGGTAGATAAAAAACTCATAACCCATAAATATCCGGCAATCTATCATAAAAATATTCGCGTCACTGATGCCAATACCCTCGAGTTAACTAAACAAATATCAGGTACATTACAATGGGATATTACCGCTCTATTATCTATGAGTCTCAATAATACTCCATTACAAGGTGCCTATATTAATGTCGTTAGTGGTAATTTTATTATTGCTCAACCTTTAGGGATCGACAATGGTATTGATTATTGTCATAGCGGACGTATACGACGAATCGATGATATTGCCATCAATCATCAATTAGAGCGTGGTTCTATTGTATTAATTGGTCCAATTGCTGTTTCAGTAACGGGAGAAAGTTTTAATTTAGCCACGGAAACTATTGCAACCCAATTAGCGATTAAGCTAAAAGCAGATAAATTAATTGGATTTTGTTCTTCACAAGGCATCAGTGATAAAAATGGCAATATATTATCGCAACTCTCGCCAAATGATGCTGAAATACATATTAATGAACTGGAAAAACAACAAAATAATCATTCTGATATACTCCCTTTTTTACGTAGTGCAACTAAAGCATGCCGGCAGGGTGTTCGTTGTAGCCATTTAATAAGCTATCAAGAGAGTGGTGCTTTGTTACAAGAACTTTTCTCTCACAAGGGTATTGGTAGCCAAATTATAAGGGAAAATTCTGAACAAATTCGTCGAGCTAATATCAATGATATAACTGGAATATTAGAATTAATTCAACCATTGGAACAGCAAGGAATACTAATTTGCCGTTCACGTGAACAATTAGAAATGGAAATTGACAAATATACTATTATCGAGCGAGAAAATATGATCATCGCTTGTGCAGCACTTTATACCTATTTAGAAGAAAAGTCGGGAGAAATGGCTTGCCTGGCTGTACATCCTGACTATCGAAATTTATCACGAGGGGAAAAACTACTTGAACACATTACTCTGCAAGCCAAAAAATTAAAATTAGAAAAACTTTTTGTATTAACAACCCAAAGTACTCACTGGTTTCAGGAAAGAGGATTTTTGCCGGCAAAAGTTGATATGTTGCCAATAAAAAAACAAGCACTTTATAATTATCAACGATGCTCAAAAATTTTAATACTTAATATTAATTAAATTACTATAAAATTAATTAAAAATTAATTAATAAATTCTATTGTAATAAAAAATACATGATTTAAATAAACAAAATTTTCTATTGATCTTAAGCAAAAAATAAAAAAATAGCGGATCTTCTCTATTTAATAAAGAGAAGATCCGAAAATAAGAAACGGTTAATTAGTTGTTTTCATGTCAGGCGCTGGCACTGCAAGAGTATCACGCAAATTCCACATCGTTAAAAAATGATTAACCATTCGATTATCAGTAGGCTTCTCATTTATAACATCACTACCAATATTTAATGCCTGAGCATAGACCGTGGAATCCAAAACAGTACTAGCCGATAAAAAACTTGCTACAAAAGCTTTTCCTCTATTTTCAATTACCAATTCTGACTCATCTAGCTGATTTTTTATCGGCAAATTATTATAAATGTGTTCAGCCTTCATTTTTGCTACCGCTATTTCTGAAATTGGATCAAGCGGTTGAAAATCATGCGCAATGCCAATGGCTAATCCAGCTTGATAAAACCTTTTAGTCTGCTCAGGGGGCTCAAGGGTATTGGAGACAGTTAGAAGAGCTCGAGTTTTTTTAACTGCATCAAATAAATCATTTTCTTTTTTTTCTATCTCGTGCAAATCAATATTAGAATTTCCTACTGTTAGAAATTGAGAAACTAATTTATTTTCTGTATTTGCCTCTGTAAAGGCAGAAACCGCTTGTTGGTTAACTGCCTGAGATGAATAATTACTAATCTGAGATGTCTGATTGGTTGAATTAAACATTTATTTGCATCCTTCCATCGAATAATAATAAGGCTCAAATATTTTATACAGCATCTCAAATATCGACCATTTATACTTCTAAAAAACAATTAATACGAAAATAAGAATTACTACAGGTAACTTATTAATTGATAAGAACGGAAACTAAAGTTATTTAACGCAATATTTCAATTCTGTTCCTATGTTTAATAATTTATTATTTTTTATGGCTATTGGCTATGAATAATATAAAACAAGCTAGCAAGTTAAATAGTTCTACTTTCATCAAACTAATCGCTCAGTCAGACCACTGCGCCGCTCTGTCGGCGTCACTAACGCTTTAGCAAATACATGACGATCAGCATAAATTGTCAACTGATTTTTAGCTCGCGTAATTGCCGTATAAATAAGCTCTTTACTAATAATAGGCGTAAAAATTGGTGGTAAAACCAACGCCGCATGTTCAAATTCTGACCCTTGAGATTTATGTACTGTCATGACAAAAGCGGTTTCATGCTGAGGTAAACGACTAGGTTGTATTCTTTTAACCACCCCATTTGGTAACTGAAAATAAGCTTTTAAACCCTGTTGACCATCGCGTAACATGATGCCAATATCCCCATTAAATAAACCTAGAGGACGATCATTTTTAGTGATCATGATTGGGCGGCCTTCATAGTTTTTATTCCAGCTATAGGCTGGTCGTCGAATACTTGCCTGACGATGCAAAAGCTGTTCTAATTTATCGTTTAATCCTATAACCCCGAATGGCCCATCCCTTAGAGCAGCTAATAAGCGATAACGATTAAAAGTAGTCAGGATCTCTTCAGGATCGCGACCCGCTTTAATCATATCCAAATAACACAGGTAGCATGCAGCAGCATCAGAAAGTAATTTGCCATATTGTTCAGATGAATTAACGGAATGAAAAGCAATATCTGCACTTTGCTGTGTTAATAGTTGCTCAACATGTTTGATATTACCTTGGTTAATTGCCGTCGCGAGTCGACCAATTCCTGATTGCGCTTCAAAACGATAACTCTTTCGTAATAAGCAAATCCGATCTTTAACTTCGGGTCCTTCGTTCGATATAAAATCAGATAAGTCACAGTCGGTGATTTTAGTCAGCTGTGCTGCTCTTGCACGACTATATCCGCATTCGGAAAAACGACAAAGATCACCGAGGACAGCACCTGCTTCAACAGAAGCTAATTGATCTCTGTCACCTAACAAAATAACCCGTGCGTGGCCAGGTAGGGCTTCAATCAATCTGGCCATCATAGGCAAATCAATCATTGATGCTTCATCAACAATTAATACGTCTAACAACAGTGGGTTGTCTTTATGATAACGTAATAACTGGCTATCTGGTTGAGCACCTAATAACCGATGAATAGTCTGCGCTTGTTCTGGCATAACCGCTTGCTCGGTTGCAGATAAATTCAGTTTTAATAATGCATTACTTAACGATTCTGTTAATCTTGCAGCCGCTTTTCCTGTCGGTGCGGCTAATTGAATAATCAACTTTTCATGACTTAATTTGACTAAAGTGGCTAATAGACGTGCTACTGTTGTCGTCTTACCAGTACCTGGCCCACCAGAAATAACAGCAATCCGACTGGTTACTGCAACTGCAACGGCTATTTTTTGCCAATCTGGTGTGTTCAAGGGCGTAAAAAGATGTGTTAAAATAGTCGCTAGCCGCTGTTCATCAACGGTTTCTAACAAATGACGAGAAAAAAAGTCAGCCACTAATCCTTCATCAGCCCACATCCGTTGAAAATAGAGTTTGTTACCTGATAACACTAATGGCTTGGCGGCTAATTGTTGAGCATCACAAACAGCATGACATTGTTTAAGCTCAGCATAGATACTGCAACTATCAGGTGATCCCGCCATTTCCCAGAGGGCGAAAGCCATTTCAACTTGCCTACCTTCAAATAAATAGAGTGGTTGAAGCTTATCAATAAACAAGCAAACATGCCCTGCGCGAGTTTCAGCACTCAATAATGCAAATATTAATAATAATAACGGGTTTTCATCTTCCACTAACCGAATAGCAAGCTGTAGGTCTAAAGAATTAAACAAATTAAGCTCAGCAGCTCGCTTTAGTAAAGTTATCATCATTCCTCACCTCGATTAATTGGCTTAAATAGCTTATCAAGATTATTAATTAACTCATAAGCAGGAATGGTATGATAAATACCGTAACCAGGGTTGTTAACATCAACCCCTCGCAAAAAAAGGTAGATGACGCCACCAAAATGTTTTTCATAATCATAATCAGGTAAACGATTTCGTAAATAACGATGCAAAGCTAATGTATAAAGCTGATACTGTAAATCATATCTATGATCAATCATCGAGCTCTGTATAGCCTGCTGACTATATGCCAGACCATTTTCTCCTAACCAATTCGATTTATAATCAAGCAGATAAAATTTGTCTTGCCAGAAAAAGACTAAATCAATATATCCTTTCAAAACACCTGTCACTGGTTCAAAACTATGTGGTGGGCAACGTTGCGATAAAGCATCATATTGATGGACTAATCTGTCTAAGGCAGATGACGATAATAATTTTTCTATTGGTAAATGAAATTGCATTTCATTTAATTGATACTCAGGTGTGATCTTTGACAAGCAGAAATTATTTTTAAGCAAAGGGGTGTCAAAAATATTTATTAACCACATTTTTAATGTAGGAGCCCAATCAGCAGAAAAACCGGCTTGTTCTAATTTTTCAACTAACCAAGACTCTTCTGGATGTTGATTAAATGGCAATAATTCCAACAAGGAATGTAAAAAAGTTCCTGCGGTGGCACCTTTAGGAAAAGTATGAACACTCCTATCTGCTATTGCATCTTGCACCAGCAAGCTGTCACCTTGCGCATCTGCGTCCATTTTAGGTACTAAAGCTTGGATAGCCATCTCGATATTTACATCACTAGCAGTAAACTTATCAGATGAAGAATATATATCTTGATAAGTTAATCCTGAATAGCTAGTAACCCGCCAGCTATTTTGGATCTGACCTGTAAAATTTCGAGCCAATAAGGTCACAGGTTTATTTTCTTTAGGATACCAAGGTGATAAGTTAATATCACTAATGGCTGTGATACTAATATTTTCACTAACTAATGCGCCTAAAGCTTCGCGTAATAAAGCGGCATTGCCTTGTTGGCCGTTTTGTAATAAGTAACCTAATGCGCTTTGATGTAAATCTGTGTCACCACTTTCCCCACTAGGGCGCCCTTTTATTACCGGGGCAATACCAACACTACAATGATATTTTGAACGCGTTAGTGCAACATATAACAACCGCAAATCTTCGGCTAAACGTTCTTCATTAGCCAGTCTGATGCTCTCTGCTTGCTGTGTCAGATCAAGGCATGTTTGAAAATTATCACGATCATGAAAAGTGGCCAATTTTTGCTGAGAGAATTGACAGGCAAATGGTAACCAAACAATCGGAAACTCTAAACCTTTAGATTTATGGATCGTGCTAATACTAACCAAGTGCTTATCACTCTCTAGACGTATTTGCTGATTTTCTAATAAAGGATCAGGTTGGTTTATCTGCCGTGCTAACCAGCGGACTAAAGCATGCTCACTATCAAGTTGTAATTCCGCTTCTTGCAATAATTCACTCAGATGCATCACATCCATCAAACGCCTTTCACCTTCTATATTATCCATTAGTAGGTTTTCAGCAATTCGATGGTTAACCATAATAGCCCGTAATGTAGGCAAAATACCATGCCGCTGCCAAATCAATAAATAGTTGGCAAACTCTTCAACCCGTTTTTCCCACTGATTTTCATCCTGATTTAATTGTTCAATATCTTGTGCACTTAGCCCGATTAAACGGGTAGCCAATGCACAACGCAACGTACGCTCTTTTTCGGGTGAGAGCACAGCTTGTAATAACCATAATAGATCGCGCGCTTCATCAGTAGCAAAAACGCTTTCTTGATTAGAAAGAAAAACTGACGAAATATTAAATTTACTTAAGGTTTCTCGTATCATTACTGCTTCACGACGACTTCTGACTAACACCATTATATCGGCAGCCGTTACCGGCTGTTTTACATTATCTCGATATAGCCAGGTTGTCCCTTTCTCACCCCCTTTAAGCCAATCACATATCTGACGAGCACACTGATAAGCCATTGTTTGCTGATAATCCATGGTTGAAACAGTTTCTTTGTCTAAATAACAAAAATTTAATGCTGATAATTTTTCTGTGTTATGAATAAATGCTAAATGCTGATTCGTAGAGGCTGGATTAACAGTATTAAACGGTATTTGCTCAAATACAAACGGCTTTGCCACCCGACTAAATAATTGATTAACTGCCGCAACCATATTTGGTGATGAACGCCAATTGGTATCAAGGGTGTAGTGTGATTCAATCTGATCTTTAGCTTTAAGATAAGTAAAAATATCCGCGCCGCGAAAAGCATAAATAGCTTGCTTAGGATCACCAATAAATAATAAGCCACAATAATCATGTCCCTGATAAATAAGTTGAAAAATTCGATATTGTTGCGGATCGGTATCTTGAAACTCATCGATCATAACAACGGGGTAACGATTACGTATCGCATTAGCTAATCGCTCTCCTCCTTCTGCCTGTAATGCTTGATCTAAATGACTTAATAAATCATCAAATCCAATCTCTCCACGCCGTTTTTTCTCTTTAACAATCGTTTGACGAATATTGATAATTGCATTTGAAATAATAAGATCACGTAATGTAAGTGATTGTTGCAACAAATTATCAATAGCAAGAAAAACTTCATGTTCTGGTACATTACCCGTTAGGGTCTTCTCTCGCAGTTCAGATTGGGAAAAGCGAGCAAGTCCTTTCGGTGTTTTGTAATCTACGGTTGCTGACTTTGCCCAGCTAGTGACCTCAGCTAACCAAACCGGTAAATTACGGCGACTGTAGCTACGTTTATTAACAGCAGAATCACTAATTAAATCCAAGAAACTCGCCGAATTTAAAAGCCACAGCTCTTTTACTACTTTTATGGTATCAATTAGTGTTTTATGGCGCTGTTTTATTGATTGAGTTTCAATGGGTTGGTTGATAAAGGTTGGAATATCTCCTTGTAAATAAGGCTTTATTTCCGCTAGCAGTTCCTCTGGATCACTCCATTCGTCAACAATAACTTTTGCTATAGAATAATCCAGTGGATAGCAATTACAGCGCCAAAAATCAGCACAAGCCTGTTGCTGTAAGGTATGTTCGTCTTTTATTATCGATTGCTCAAATAGCATGCCTGACTCAAAAGCATTATGCACCAACATGCGTTGACAAAAACCGTGGATGGTATAAATCGCCGCTTCATCCATTTGTCGTTCAGCAGCAAGTAACCATTGTGCGGCTTCGTTTTTATCTGCAATAGAAGATAGTAAGATTCGGTATATTGAAGTTTCATCAAATCCAATACCATTTCTAATACAAGCTATTCTCATCTGATGAATATTATGGCGAATACGTGATCGCAACTCATCAGTTGCTGCTTCTGTAAAAGTGACCACTAAAATCTCTTCAACACTTAATGGGCGAGAAAATGCATTTTTTTGCCCAACACCTAATAACAATCGCAAATAGAGTAAAGCAATCGTATAGGTTTTTCCTGTTCCTGCTGAAGCTTCTATCAGCCGTTGACCATAGAGAGGTAAACGATAAGGATCCAGTTGATAAGCTTGTATTCTCCTCTTCCTCACTTAGCATCTACCTCAATTGGCAAAATCTTTTGTAATTCAGACGCAGTGGGGTAAGTTATCCAATCTTTCAATTGAGCATAACCCTCTTTACTAACACCTTTGGCAATAATTTGTGAAACAAAAGCTAAACCTTTTGGTTGCAAAACCGCATTGTTATAAAAAGTTAATAAATCTTGCTGGGTAACCGTTTTTAATATTTTTATTATTTTTGCTCTACTATCAAAAGCAAAATTATTCCTCGCAAAATCTGATAAAAAACGATCTATTTCTTCATAAAAAGTTTGCGGAGGCTGTTCCATTTCCGTCAAAAGTGCCTTTTTGTATTGCTCAAAATCTTTTTTTTGCATCGCATTTAATTTTTTAAAGGCCAATTGATAAAAATTTTGATAACGTGCATTCAAATAGGCAGGGGTTTTATTATTGCTTTGTAATAAAAAACCTAATCCCCATTGCTCACCAAAATTAGTATTAAAGGCAAAAACTGCATAGCCCAATTGTTCTTGCGTCCTCAGTTGCTCAAAAAACCAAGGGTGTAAAATATTGGCCAAAATATTTGATAATACAAATCCTCTATAACGGTCATATCCTGTCGGAATAAATATTTCTGCTAACGCATTATCCGTACTATTTGCTTGATGTTGAAAATTTACTTTATGCTGTTTATTAACAACAATAATGTCTCCTCTCCACCAATTTTTACCTTTATTATTCAATAAATGGTAAATGGACTTAATAATATCAATCCCTTGCTTTTGAGTGAGATTGCCAAAAACAATCGCTTGTAAGGCTGCATTTTCAATAGTCTCTTGACGGTAATTTAGGATGTCATTTGCTGTGATCGTTTCTAGAGCTTTTAAGCGCTGTCCTTGCTCAAAATAAGGTACATTTTCTAAACGTTGTTTTGGCTGCATTGCCAACTCAAAGGCTTTAAGGTTATTAGTAACCTCAAGCTGTTCTCTATACCATGATTTTGCTTGCGCGACTTCATCGGCAGAAATTGTAAAGGTAAGAAATTCCTTAACCATTTTTGTTGTCAATTCAGCTAGATGTTGTGTATAACCACTGGTTTTCAATTGCAACCCTAAATTTGAAGAAACAACAAGCTCCATTCCGGCGACAGAAGCTTGGTAACTTAATTGAGACAATTTCAAAGTGGCTAAGTATTCTAATAACGCTGCACTAACTTGAGATTTTGCCGTTTTATTGCTCTGCTCATTACGTAAATCTAAAGCAATCCCCCCTTTAGGCTCATCAGCAAAATATTGGCTTGGCATATAAACTATGCGCACATTTCCTTTCTCATATACTAATTCAGGATGCTGATAATGACGGGAATGTTTAATTAAAGAAAAATCATTAGCAATATAAGGGTTCAATTCAGGTAACGAAAAATGGATTGTTTTTTTTAATTCAGCCCAGCGCTGATATTGCTGGCTGTTAATTTTATCAACTTGATAAGGTGCATTGAGAAAATAGGCTTCTTTATTATGTGGTTCATTTGGTGCAATAAACCAAATTCTAGCATTATTGGCAGTTAATTCTGCTAAACGGCTACTTATTGCTTTAGGATCAAAATGATCAGCAATGTAATTAGCATCAAGCACATGGGCTATTGGCACATTCAACATTTGATTAGACAGCTGTTGAATATAATTCATATCACGCACAATAGAATTATGTTGAAATGAAAGTTTTAGAACATTAGCGATCTCGTTAAAATAATCGTTCTTAATACCTTTCTCTTTTAATAAATCAATATAAGAAAATATTGCTGCAATAATCTTATCTCTATTCTCCAATCCTTTGTCTGTTAATAAAACATTGATCGAAAAAATACCATTATTGCTATCAACATCGGGTGCCACGTCGACATTAATCTCTTCAGCAAGTCCGTCTTTTAGCAACCAATCAGCAAGGGTATTATGACTTCGGTTTCCTATTAAATACCCAATATACCCATCAGTCTTACTACGAAATTCAGTTAAATTATTTGCAATACTAAATTCAAGTTGTAAAGCTTTCTTAGGTTGTGCTGGCACATAATGAATGATTATCCCTTTTTCTTTATCGGTTATAGCGGGTACAGTTATCTCCGGAACAACAACCTTTCGATTCGGGATACGACCGAGAGTTTCAGCTGCAATTTTAGCTAATTGACTTAGTGATTGATTGCCATACAAGACACCTTTCATCAAATTAGCCGAGTAATAGCGGTAATAAAAATTCTTGAGCTCAGTTTGTAAATGACTACCTGGTTTATCACTCAACGTTTCTAAATTTCCACCAGAAAAACGTGAATTAGGATGAGCTGGATTAAGTGTTTCAGAACGAACTTGCCATAATCGCATTTCATCGCGAGCACGTGCCATTGTTAATTCTGCATTGACAGCATTACGTTCTCGATCTGCATTTTTAGGATCAAGCAATGGTTCTGCTAGTGCGCTTGCCAAACGATCTGTAGCTGCACTTAAAGCATCATTTTCAACCTCTAAGTAGTAAACAGTAAGATTTGGAGCCGTACTAGCATTATGATTGCCACCATGTTTTTGCAAAAATTCTGATATTGCACCTGGTTCAGGATAGCGTTTAGACCCCATCAATACCATATGTTCAAGGTAATGCGCCAAACCAAGTTGTTGATCCGGACTGTTCATTGTGCCTACTGGTAAAGTAACTGCAGCTAATGATTTATTGGCCTTCGAATCAGATACCAGCAATACAATCATATCATTAGCAAGTTTTATCGCCTGATACCCTCGAGTATCTTTTTCATTTTTATTTATCTTATCAGGCAAAACTTGCCAATTCTGCTTAGCAAAGCTTACTGTACCAAATAGTAATAAGAGCACGACTATCATGTTTTTCATAACAACCCATGTCATTTTAAGCATCTTATTACATCCTCTTGTTATTTTTTCTAAAGATCGCCATTGGCAATAAGTAAGTACGTACCTTTATTTGTATTGTTTCAAGCAAATTGCTATCTATTTTACTGAAAGCTCGTCCAATATAACTATCTGCCATCTCACCTGGTTGATTATATGTACCTTGTAAAGATTGGATAAGTTGCTTTTTTGCTTTTTGCGAAACAGCCTCAGATTCAAAATCAAATTGATCACTTTTTTTGTTGTAGCATGACATTAACCAATTCCAGCCACTTTTATTAAAAAGTGGTAATGGCGAGTTCATTCCCTCTTGATAACCATTAATAAGCTGTTGTAAATATACTTTCGCCTGATATTTATCCACTGGCTCAAAACACCATTCACTATCATCTCTCCCCCAATAGTAACTTTCACCAGATCTAACTGTTAAACAAAAGATTAAATGCTCTATCCATAGTGATAAGCCATCATTAATCGTTAAATTTGCAGGACGATAACGAATAATGCCGTTTTGCTGAATATTTCGTAATTGTCCGACCAAACGAGCATTCTCAAAGGGTTCAACAAATAGTTTATTAAAACATTCATGACAATTTATCTTTACTTTATTAGCTAACGGCTGCATATCTTGGATCTGTTTTTCCCAATAAATTTGACCAAAATGTGCTGCCGGTAATCCACCTGTTGCCCGTAAAGTCGTTAACAGCTCCTCCAGAGATTCTTCATAAATCATAGCCTTAAGTAAGCGTTCATTAAATTTATAACGTTGCAAATTATTTACAATAAAGGGCTCATTTTCCGGTAACTGCACTTCTTCATTAAAAAAATTAACTTTTAACCTTTGTTGAAAAAATGCCCGTATCGGGTGTCGATAAAAAGAGAGTAACTGCTCTAATAATATTTCATTGTCATTTTCAATTATTGGCGTCAACGGTGTACAGAATTCAGGCGGTGGAATCCCCTGTTTTTTGGCTGCTGATAACCATTCAGTGGCATAACTCTGATGAATACTATTAGGCAAATAATTCTCTGTCGCAAAAGGTACTCGAGTGTGTTTAGTAACTAAATGTTCTTTTACTCTATCAGCGCTATTATCAACATTTAAATGCTCATCTCCCTCTAAACAAAAACTTTGGCTAATATAATCAAGTAATTCATTTACTAGCACCGAGGGATTATGTGGTTGATTGTCACGCATCGCATGGCCAATATAGCTAAGATAAAATAGCTGAGAAGCGGAATTTAAAGCCTCCAAAAATAGATAACGATCATCATCTCGACGCTTTCTGTCACCACGTTGTGGCTGTTCAGCCATTAAATCAAATCCCAATGGCGGTATTGAACGTGGATATATCCGATCGTTCATACCTAATAAACATACAACTTTAAAGGGAATAGAACGCATAGGCATTAGAGTACAAAAATTAATTGCACCAGCAAGAAAACGTTGACTAATCTTTTCATCATCAAAACATGTTACTAGCTCATCACGAATAAGTGATAGAGGAACGCTATCTTCATATTTAGCCACTATTCCAGTCTCAATAGTTTTCTGCCATTGCTGGAGTATAAAAATGAATATCGATTCAATTTGCTCATCAGTCTCAAAAAAAGCATCTAACAAACATTGACATAATGGCAACCATTCTGCCAGTTTCCTTTCCTGATTAAGTATACTTCTCCAACTGGTTAATGAATCAATCAATGTGGCAAGCTGTCCGGCTAACTGAGCGGATAAGCCTGTACATTCATCATAAGGCAAAATTTTATTCCAAGTCCCTATATGGCTATCCATTGCATAGCCAAGCAGCATTCTATTTAAACCAAAGGCCCAAGTATTCTGCCCTGTTACCGGCAGCTCCAACATTGCAATATTTTCATCATTAAGTCCCCAACGTATACCTGATTCGTTGATCCATCGACGCAATAAAAGTAATTCATCATCGTAGATAGAAAATCGGCGAGCCAGTGCAGGCACTTCTAATAACGCTAATACTTGTTCTGTCGTAAAACGACTTTGGGGTAAATCAAGTAATGAAATAAAAGCTTGTAAAATAGGATGCACCTGCCTAGCTTTTCGATCTGAAATAGAGAAAGGTAACTGACGTTTAGCTGATACATGACTAAACACCGCCTGTATATAAGGTGCATAACTGTCGATATCAGCCACCATCACAATTATATCTTTTGGGGTTAGGGTTGGATCTTCCTCAAATAGACGTAATAAATAATCTTGCAGTACTTCAACCTCACGTTGTGGGCTATGGCATGAATGAAATGTTAGTGATTTATCCTGTTTGCTTAATTGTCTTTTTAAAAAACTATTATTGTATCTTGCTTCAGTTAAACCAAGTTGAGCATGATCCTCTAAATCCAAAATATCTCTCTGAACCTGGTGCAATAAACAATCACATGGTAAATCGACAAAGGCAGCGATTTCATTAGATTGTTCCAACTGAGAAAGAAAATAGAGGTTGTCACGCCCTAACTTGCCCCAAGACGCTAATAGTGGATTAGTCAGAAATTGTTCACCTAGCTGATTAAATAAAGTATCAGGTGAACTTTCTCTCTTAAAACGTGTAATTTCATGTTGATCGCGAAAGTCCCTTAACTTTCGCCGCTCAAGCTTTGCCAAAAAAGCATAGCTCTGAATATCCCCCCAATAATAACGACATGGATTAGTAAACATTAAATGAATATCTATATGCTGGCCAAGGGCGTTTAATGCCTGCAAATAAACGGGAGGTAATGCGGCAATACCACAGATAAATACGCGTTTTGGCAACCTAATATGGGAAGACTGATTAACCTGTAAACTTTGTATAAATTGTTGATAGAGATTTGCCCGATGCCATTTAGGTTGATTAAGCTTTTCAGTATATTCAATTAATGCTAACCAAAGGCGCTTCTGCCATTGCTGATTATCACTTAATCCCTCAATTAGTTGTTTCTTATGCCAGTTTTCTAACCATTGTGGTCGGTAGACTAAATATTGATCAAACAAATCTGCAATACGGCCTGATAATTGATACAACTTGCGTTTACCCATATCCTCATTCAGATATTGTCTAAGTGCTTCAAACTCCGGCTCGTGTAGCAAGGAAGGTAAAATTGTCATTAATTTCCAAGCCATTGCCCCTTTGCTAAAAGCACTCTCTTTTGGAATATCAGGTAAAACCCGAGTAAACATGTCCCAAATAAAAGTTGCCGGTAGAGGAAAAGAAATATTAGCGGCAATTCCTAAGCTTTGTGCAAGCTCTATTTGCAGCCATTGCGACATACCTGGACTTTGAACCAAAATAATTTCTTGTTCAAATGGATTGGTCAAGGGATCACTTTTGATCAAACTAGAAATCAGCTCTTTATGAATTTCTAATTGATTAGAATGATAAATTTGTAGCATATGCTCTCCCTGACGAACAGTACCACCTTGATGCAGCTGTCAATTGATTGTTAGGCATCTTAAATGTAATCAATATTTGCTTACAAGTATCTGTAATATTCACATAACGATATGATAAATCAATATTTTTAAGTCTATCATTCGTTATATCAGCGATGGTAGAATTAAGGCTTGGCATCGCTTCTTCGCTTTCAAAAAAAGTGTGCATTAATCTAAATTGTTGTGTTTTTTGCCAAGCGAGAAAAAAGCCAGCCTTTAGATTATGAACATATTTTATTAATGCTATAGCTGAAATAGCAAATAACGCTATAGCAATCATAACTTCGGTTATTGCCATTCCAGATTGCCTATTGGGTTTAGCACGTTTCATTGACAAAATTCCGTTCTTTTAACTGGACAAAAATCCAGCCATCCCTGCTTTAAAGGAATAAAACCTGACATTACATTTTTATCTTCTTTCAACCATAGATAAAGTGAAAATACAATTTTATCGTCAAAATAAGCATGGCCGGCTAATAGAAAATAATCATTTTTATAGTGGCGCAAACAACTTTTAAAATTAGCACCTATCGGCTGCTGACAAGACCATGAGGAATTTTTTTGCTTAGTAATAACCCAAGGTTGATATTTTCCCCATGCTAATGCAGACTCTGCTTGCTCAAAAAAAAGCCAATAGCGTTGTTCATTTTCCAACATCTGCAATATATTATCCTGATGATGATGCAACGCTTTTAACATTAACAAACTCATAGTAATCAGCATTATTATTGCCATTAATAAAATGCTACCTTGCTGTTGGTTTTTGTGGGAAAAAATCCAATTTATTTGTTTCATATCGATTGATTTCTTAAATAAATTTTCAGTTTATATTCCCTTAAGAGATCTGGATATGTGCGTGGAAATAGACTTAAATACACAGTTAAAAAACGTTTATTACCCATTGTCACTTCTTTTAAAGCAAATTGTGAAACCACTATCTGTTTAGGATCAAATAGGTTTATCCAACCTTGCCCTTCACAATCTATTCCGCTACGGTGTATTTCCAACATACCTCGATGCATACGATAGATAAAGAAATCAGAAGTCTCATCTTTTGCTTTTTCCCATTTGCCATCTAAATTGTAATCGTAAATAAGACGAATACAGGAATGCTCTGCCTCTCCACTTTTTTCACTAATTTTCAATGCCACTCCGACACACTCTCCAAAACAATAACCTGAACGTCGAGCATCTTTTTCCAACATTAATAAAAATTGTCTCGCCACAATATCAAGATGATAAGTTTGATATAATCGATGAATTTGCTGCGTCAGTATTGGGTATAGCGTTATAATAGCGAGAAAAACAATACTACTTATTATTAAGCTGATTAGGACTTCAATTAGTGAAAAACCTTGTTGCTTGAGCCTATAAGAAATTCGTCTATTTAACACCTGGCGATTCCCCCTAGCCTTTGATGACTACACAAGCGCACTCGTCCCAAACCAGAAATTATGAGCGAAATATCTTCTGATTGATTGCTAAAATGTAAAGTAGTCGGTAATGCTGTTCCTCTTTTACCTAGCAACAAGGTCGATATTCGGCTGTAACTTTTTAACAGAATTTCATCATGCCTATTAATCCACTTCATTTCTGTACTTTGCTGGTTATCCTTTTTACCCTTAATTGTCACTATCAACATCCAATTTGACGTTTTATCCGTTTTAATTATTAATTGCCTCTCCTGATTCAAATAAGCCGCCTGCATTTGGTGACGAGCAATAAAAGCAGCAACTTTTTGCGTGACAACAATTAAATGTATTTTATTTTGATAATTCCGCCATCCCTTGATACTAGCAACAGTAATCAACGCGGTTATTGCAATCGCAATGATAATTTCAAGCACTGTGAACCCTTGTTGACGCATCTATTTTTGCCATATGTAACTCAATCAACACAGACTATTGTTATGCATTTAGGATAAAAAAATAAATCATCAAATGAGATAGAAGGGAAACAGATCTATTAAAAATTTTGTATTACATAAAATTGGCAAACAAAAATAGAAATGCCTCCCAAATTTGAATGTTTTCAGAAGCTATTTATTTACTAATTTAACCATAATATTAATTAAAAATAGTAATGAGAGGATCGTTACTGATTTCATATTGGATGATTACAGTAACTGATAAAAGTCGTCATACCGTAAATGGATATTTAATTGCATCATGAAATTGATAACCAATGACCTCAAAATCATTACTACTTACCCAGGTTTCAATATCTTTTAATGTCTTAATGTCAGGATTAATCCGCAATTGTGGCAAAGAATAAGGAGCACGCTTCAACTGGATATCACGCATGATTGAAAGTTGATTTTCATAAATGTGAGCATTCACTATCTTATGATAAACCTTACCTGGTTTGTGACCCGTGATCTGGGCAACAAGTGCCAGTAAAACAAAACATTGGATTTGATTAAAGTTCAGTCCCAAAGGAACATCACAACTACGTTGGTATGAAGTTAAATAAAGTGTGTCAGCTAATAGAGAAAAAGTGTGAGTATGCATACAAGGGCGTAAACAACCTAATTCAAATTCACCCGGATTGTAAAAAGTGATTATTTCCGCACGATCATCTATCCCAACCGAAAGGTTACTAATGACTTTTTGTAGCTGATCTAAATAAGTGCCATCAGGCCGTTGCCATGAACGCCCCTGAACACCATAAACCCGCCCCATGTCATCTTCACCTTTACGGTTCGGATTATTGAGCCATGCCTGATTTTCATTCGCATTGGCATTCCATGTATTACAGCCAATATCTCGAAATTGTGCAGCGCTTGAATAACCCCTTAGGTAACCTAATAATTCAGCAATAGCCGCTTTATAAAAACTTTTACGAGTTGTAATTAAAGGAAACTGGTTATTTGCGACATCGTATTCAAGATCAGCATTAATAATTGTTAAACACCGAACACCTGTGCGTTTATTTTCTATCCACTGACCTTCATCTATAATACGCTGACATAAATCCAGATATTGTTTCATTATTATTACTCGCTAAAAATTTATTATTTAATACTATAAATAAAAAAACCGTATTAACATCTTCTGCTACTTACTTTTTTCTACCTTGCTAGTAATGGAATAATTTGTACAATGGCTATCTTTCTTATACGCCCAAATCATCATAAAAATACCAATAATGATCATAGGAATAGACAGAATTTGTCCCATACTTATACCACCAAATAGCCCCAACTGCGCATCTGGCTGTCGGAAAAATTCAATAAAAATACGGAAAGCACCATAACCAATCAAAAACAATCCTGACACACTCCCCATTGGACGGGGCTTACGAACAAACAAATTTAAAATAATAAATAAAACGATCCCTTCAAAAAACATCTCATAAAGTTGGGAAGGGTGCCGTGGTAATACACCATACTGTTCTAAAATTGGTAATAAAGAAGGGTCCTGACTGACAATCTGAATGTCTTCTCCCCGTGAGCCTGGGAATAACATTGCCCATGGCGTGTCTAATGTTACACGTCCCCAAAGCTCGCCATTAATAAAATTACCAATACGTCCCATGCCTAATCCAAAGGGAATTAGTGGCGCAACAAAATCGGCAACTTGAAAAAAATGGCGGCGAGTCCTACGAGCATACCACCACATGGCGCATATCACCCCAATTAACCCACCATGAAAAGACATTCCTCCGTCCCAGACTTTAAATAGATAAAGAGGATTGCTCAGGAAGACAGGCAAATTATAAAATAAAACATAGCCAAGACGCCCGCCAATAAAGACACCTAAAAAACCAATATAGAGCAGATTTTCAACTTCATTTTTCGTCCAACCGCTATTCGCTTTGCCGGCCCTTCTCTTTGCCAACCATAGAGCAAAAACAAATCCCACCAAATACATCAAACCATACCAATGAAGGGCTACTGGACCAATCGAGAATATAACAGGATCAATATTAGGAAACACAATATAACTATTATTCATCGTCTCCACTCTTTAGTTTTATAGAGTTTGATAGAATTGCATGATGCATGCTGTTTAAAAAATCTAATGGTTTTCTATTGATTAAATTCATTAACCAATTTATTCACTGCGTATTTTGGCGAGCAAATTTTGCCAAAAAATAAACCAGCGTAGCTTTCACTACTCTCATTTTGCTTTATAAACGACAAAAAGCGGCTATTAAAATATTAATCTACTTTTATTAAATTTATTTAGCCACGTTTACGCCTATAGGTATAACTCTTATATGATGTCACTGCACTACTTTGCAGTGACATAACGATCGGAGCAAATTCTTTCATAACACGTCGATAAACATCGCGTTTAAAAGAAACAACCTGACGAACAGGATACCAATAACTTACCCAACGCCAACTATCAAATTCAGGCGTTTTACTTGTTTGCACATTAATATTATGTTCATTACAAACCAATTGTAACAAAAACCAACGTTGCTTTTGCCCAATACAAACTGGCTTTGTGTCCCAACGCACCAAACGTTTAGGTAATTTGTAACGTAACCAGTTCCGGGTAGATGCCAATATTTTAACATCTTTACGATCCAACCCAACCTCTTCGAATAATTCCCGATACATTGCCTGTTCTGGCGATTCTTCAGGATTAATGCCCCCTTGAGGGAACTGCCATGAATGTTGCCCATAGCGACGAGCCCATAATACCTGGCCTTGTCGATTACAAATTACAATTCCTACATTCGGGCGGTAGCCATCATTGTCAACCATCTGACTACCTCGTTAAAAATTTAAAAGATAGCTTATTGTTTCATACTACTCTATATGGTAACCCTTTATCAAATATAGTATTTGCAATTATAAGATAACATCTTACAATAAGGTCATCTCAACGGGGTGCTAGCTATGTTCAATATTGTTAATAGCTGGCTGAGAAAAACTCGTCGAACCTGATCCGATTAACATCGGCGTAGGGATTTGAGCCACTCTAATGATTTATTCATCAATAAATAGCTTCATTACTGTCTATTCCTCAGATCCTATAGCATCACTGTTATTTAATTATATAGGAGAACTGAGTATTGAAGAATGTACTACTAAAAATAGTTAGTGCTAGCTTAATTTGTTGTTCGGCTTTCGCGCTCCAAGCAAAACCGATATTAACCGTTTACACTTATGATTCTTTTATTGCAGATTGGGGGCCAGGGCCTACAATCAAGCCTGCCTTTGAACAAATATGTAACTGTAAGCTCAAACTAATTGGTCTAAATGATGGAGTAGCGTTATTAAATCGACTTAGAATGGAAGGAAAAAATAGTCCTGCCGATATTGTCCTCGGACTTGATAATAACTTAATTGATCTGGCAAAAAAAACTGGCTTATTTACTGAGAGTCGAATAGACACTAGTCAATTAAAATTACCCATAAAATGGGATAACAATATTTTTATCCCTTACGATTATGGTTATTTTGCTTTTATTTATGATAAAACGCGGGTCTCTGAAGTACCAAAAAGTCTCGATGAACTGATTAATAGTCCCCAACCATGGAAAATTATTTATCAAGATCCACGTACCAGTACACCAGGCTTAGGGTTGTTACTTTGGATACAAAAAATTTATGCAGAAAATAGTGTCCAAGCTTGGCAAAAAATAGCCGCAAAAACCGTAACAGTCACCAAAGGTTGGAGCGAATCATATGGACTGTTCTTAAAAGGTGAAAGTGACTTTGTCCTTAGTTATAGCTCTTCACCCGGTTTTCATCTGTTAAATGATAAAAAAAATAATTATGCCGCAGCAATATTTAGTGAGGGGCACTATCTGCAAATTGAAGTGGCTGCCCAATTAGCAACGAGCAAACAACCTAAACTAGCACAACAATTCATGCAATTTATGCTATCGCCAACCTTTCAAAAAACGTTACCGACAACCAATTGGATGTATCCGGTTATTGATATTCCCTTACCTAACGTTTATCAACAAATACCTGTGCCGAAAAAATCATTACAATTTAATGCAGAAGATATTACTCAACATCGCAATGATTGGATCTATTTATGGCAAAATGCCGTCAGCCACCAATAGGCAGTTCACTTTGGCCTGGCATAGTCGTGTCCGGCCTATTAATCACTATTGCTGTAGTCACGTTCAGCACTTTATGGTTTCATGCCCCTCAAATAAGTTGGCGAGAATTTATTGATGATAGCTATTTATGGCATGTTATTGGTTTTACTTTTTGGCAAGCATTACTATCAACCTTATTATCGGTTATCCCAGCGATATTTTTAGCCAAAGCCCTTTTTCGGCGCCATTTTCCAGGTCGTACACTATTTTTACGCTTATGCTCGATGACACTGGTATTGCCTGTTCTGGTGGCTATTTTTGGTTTATTAACTGTCTATGGTCGAGTGGGATGGATCGCTCAATTTTGTCAATGGTTAGGTATTAATTACCAATTTACGCCTTATGGCCTAAAAGGTATTTTATTAGCACATATCTTTTTTAATTTACCATTAGCTAGCCGAATGTTATTGCTCGCACTAAAAAGTATTGCTGTTGAGCAACGCCAGCTTGCCGCGCAACTAGGCATGAACCAGTGGCAGTATTTTCGTATTGTTGAATGGCCTTATTTTAGACGACAAATTTTACCAACATCCACCCTAATTTTTATGCTGTGCTTCGCTAGTTTTGCTACTGTACTGACGCTTGGCGGGGGGCCTGCTGCAACCACTATTGAATTGGCTCTCTATCAATCATTAAGTTATGATTTTGATCTACATAAAGCTGCTTTGCTGGCTCTGATCCAACTTTTTTGCTGTTTAGGTTTAGTATTATTAAGCCAAAAATTAAATGTTATCTTTTCCGTCGGCGTTAGTCGACAATTTCAGTGGAAAAACCCAGCTGATAATCGATGGCAAAAATGGTGGGACACGCTACTGATTAGTATTGCAATATTTTTCCTACTTCCACCTTTATTGGCAATTATCAATGATGGTTTAAATTTAACACTATTACACATGTTACAACAACCAGGCTTATGGCAAGCATTTATTAATTCGGTTTTTATCGCGATTAGTGCTGGCCTACTTTGTATTATTTTTACTTTGATGCTGCTTTGGAGTAGTCGGGAATTACGTCGGCGCCGCTCAATACTATCCTATCGAACCCTCGAATTAAGTGGATTATTAATACTTGCTATGCCAGGCATCGTTTTAGCAACCGGCTTCTTTTTATTACTAAATAATACCCTTGGTTTAACTTATTCACCTTATAGTTTAATCATCTTAACGAATGCATTAATGGCTATTCCCTATGCCTTAAAAATATTAGAGAATCCGATGTATGACTTAGCTGAGCGCTATAATTTATTATGCCTTTCATTACAGATCAAAGGCATAAATCGACTAGTTTTAATTGAATTAAAAGCCTTAAAACGTACAATAGGACAAGCCTTCGCTTTTGCCTGTATACTCTCAATAGGTGATTTCGGTATTATTGCACTGTTTGGTAATGAAAACTTTCGTACCCTACCTTATTATCTCTATCAACAACTAGGCTCTTACCGTAATAATGATGCGGCTGTTACTGCATTGTTAATGCTATTACTTTGTTTCAGCTTATTCAGTTTATTAGAATATTTATCAGGAAAAGAGCATGATTAAATTAGATCATCTTGTTTATTGTTATGAAAATCTAACTATGCAGTTTGATTTTAAAGTAAATAAAGCTGAACGGGTGGCAATATTGGGCCCTAGTGGCGCAGGAAAAAGTACGCTACTAGATTTGATTGCCGGATTTCAATATCCAAAGCAGGGTGAAATTTGGCTAAATAAACAAAATCATACGGCTACCCCACCCGCCAAGCGGCCAGTTTCCATCCTTTTCCAGGAAAATAATCTGTTTTCTCATTTAACTGTTTGGCAAAATATTGCGTTAGGTATTTCAGCAAATTTACATTTGGATCAAGCTCAGCATCGCGCAGTAAAGCAGATCATAGAACAAGTTTCGCTTAATAATTGTATGACTCGTTTACCCGCTCAAATATCAGGCGGGCAACGCCAACGTACTGCATTAGCGCGTTGTTTGATCCGCCAAAAACCGATTTTATTGTTAGATGAACCTTTTTCTGCTCTTGACCCGGCATTACGTAATGAAATGTTAACATTACTTAAACAGGTGTGTGATGAACGCCAATTGACCTTGTTAATGGTTTCCCATAATTTGGAAGATACTAGTCAAATAGCAACTCGCGCTATCGTCATTGCAGAAGGGAAAATCGCCTATGATGGTCAACCTGACTGTTTAATTAATGGGTTAACTCCAGCAAGTATACTGTTAGGTATATCTCATTCCTAATATTACTTCTAAAATTAATTAATTATTAATTCACTCTTTGTCAGATAATTGAATGATATTTTTTACTTTTATAATGCTGTCCGTTATATTAATAACAGGTAATAAAATTTTCTATGACACAAAGATATATGTTGTCACAATTTTGTTAGGTATGTATCCGCTTGTTTTTTTTATTTAAATAAAAAAGGGCTTTAAATATAAAAATATTAAGTAACAAAAAATTTTTTGTTATAAATTTAAAAAAACATAAATACATCATAAATTTCAACAATTTTTTATAATTATTTATTTTTTAATGATATAGAATAATCAACAATTCTGTAAATAAAACTGATAGTAATTTATCTCATCATTTTTTCTTATCTTAATATTCATTATCTCATCTCGCCTGCAGGAAAAATAAAATTGAAATAAGCGATTAAAGCGCTATCTACTTAATAAAAAATTAAACTAAATGTTATATAGCGTTGATAAAAATAAACATTATGTTAAATGGAGTATTTAAAATAGTGTAGAAATTTATTAAATATAAGACCAAATTCCACTGGATATTTTATTACATATCACATCCTTGCTAAAAGATAAAATTGTTACTCTCTAATTACAATAATCAATAGGTTAAATAATCATTTTTAGTGACGACAAAGATACAAATAATTAATATTTGAAAGTAATTAATCAAAAATAATCAAGCTGATTTTGGCTTACTAAACAACTCAAATATTATTAATAAGTGATGATGAATACTTCGTTAAATTGATTATTCATTACATCTATACATTTTTTATGTTTTTAAAAAAATAATAATTAAAAATTTAAAATATTATAATAACTTCATTAATTTTATGATTATTTTCATCCTGCTTTTATATCTCTATCTTTATTTTCACATGAATAAAATTTAATTTTAAACTTTATATAAGAATCCATTTTTTCTATAAAAATAAAAAAACAATAACAAAATTTAATAATGAAAATGCTAAATTTTGAATTTGATTTTATATATCACTTAAAGCAATGTAGTTCATGTTTTATATGAAATATAAATGCGCATTTTATTAGTCAAATTTTAATATACCAAACAATAAATGAGGTTATATATGTCAAATAATCAAGAACAATTAGCCATTCGTTTTTTAAACAAAACTGGTGATGGTTTTCCTTACCGTGCGTTTATCCGTGTGCACGGGATTGATGAAGCAGCGTATATCGATTCAGACAAAGATTTTGTAACAGTAGGTAAAATTCTTGATGATGGTATGCAACATGTTGCTCATCTTGTCATTTATGATAGATATAATTTAGTTAAATTTAACACTGCTACATACTTTGAGTATAATGCTACTGAAAATCAAATTGAAGTCAATTCAGATACTCTGCCTCTTGAACTAGAATTTGAAAGAGTCGATGGCTTCCGCTTTAATTTGCTTTTAAAGAATGACGATTAATTATATTTTTCCACGGATTATGGAAAAAAGCTAATTAACTACCCAATCTTAATCTAATATTGATGTATTATTTATACTAATATTTATTAGATTAAGTTGGGTTTTAAGGTTTATGTCAATAATTTTAATAAATACTATAAAAATATTTTACCACAACATAGACTTTCACATTATATAGCATTTTTATTTTTTATACTTTATTTTATCAATATTTAATTAGCCATAACATCTATATAATTTGCTTTATATACCAGTTAATTATAAATTAATGGGCAAAAACAGTAGGATGCAGAATAATAAAAAATGGTGATTTGTTCTTTTTTTCATCTGCTTAATACGTTAACATTCTCTGATACAGCACAAATAAATGATAATATCTTATCAAAAAGCATTTTTATAGGTGACTATTGGCACCGCATTTATTAATATACAGTCCTTTCAAAAAGAGAGTAAGATATTATTTTATGATTAATATAATTTACTTTCTGCAAAACGAACAACCCATAATTTTCTCAAACATACGGATAAACTGAGTTAAAATTTATGCCATTTATTCTTGGTCAACGCTGGATAAGCGATACAGAAAGTGAACTTGGATTAGGTACCGTGGTGGCTATTGACAACCGCATGGTTACATTACTTTTCCCCGCAAGCGGAGAAAATCGCCTTTATTCCATACAGGATGCACCAATTACACGCGTTATGTTTAATGAAGGCGATCTGATCACCAGCCACGAAGGCTGGCAGCTGAAAATTGACAATGTACAACAAGACGAGGGAGTACTTGTCTATACAGGAACTCGTATCGATTCCGATGAAAAAAATGTCAGTCTGCGCGAAGTGTTTCTTGATAGCAAATTAACATTTAATAAACCACAAGATCGCTTGTTTGCCGGTCAACTTGATCGAATGGATCGTTTTGCATTACGCTTTCGCGCCTTGCGTTTCCAATACCAACAATTTGGTCACCAAACCGGTGGACTAAGAGGTATTCGTGCCAATTTGATCCCCCACCAACTTTATATTGCTCATGAAGTGGGTAAACGTCATCATCCACGCGTTTTGTTAGCAGATGAAGTTGGGTTAGGCAAAACCATTGAAGCAGGAATGATCATCCATCAACAACTACTTGCTGGGCGTATTGAACGGGTCTTGATTATTGTACCTGAAAGTTTGCAACACCAATGGTTAGTCGAAATGCTGCGCCGTTTTAATTTGCATTTTTCACTGTTTGATGACAGCCGTTATACCGAATCCTTACACGATAGTGAGAATCCTTTTGAAACAGAGCAGTTGGTTATTTGTTCGCTTGATTTCGTTCGCCGCAATAAAAAACGTTTTGATCATCTACTTGAAGCCAGTTGGGATATGATGGTTGTTGATGAAGCCCATCACCTGGTATGGAGTGAAGAGTCGCCTAGCCGTGAGTACCAAGCTATCGACACACTCGCTCAACAAATTCCTTCTGTGCTGTTATTAACCGCAACTCCAGAACAACTGGGGCAAGAGAGCCATTTTGCTCGTCTGCGTTTACTGGATCCTAATCGCTTTCATAGCTATCAACACTTTATTGAAGAACAACAAAATTATAGTCCTGTTGCCGAAGCCGTTAGTTTGTTGCTTTCTGGTGAAAAATTAAATAATAAGCAGCAAAATTTACTGACAGAATTAATTAAAGAGCAAGATATTGAGCCCCTGCTTAAAGCCAGTAACAGTGATAATGAAGAAAGTGAAAAAGCACGTTGGGAATTGATTAACATGTTGATGGATCGTCATGGAACGAGTCGTTTACTATTTCGCAATACCCGTAATGGTGTTAAAGGCTTCCCTCGGCGTGAATTACATGCTATTAAATTACCGTTACCCCCACAGTACCAAACAGCAATTAAAGTTGCTGGCATAATGAATGCTAAGAAATCCATTGATTTCAGAGCTCAGGAGATGCTCTACCCTGAGCAAATTTATCAGACATTCGAAGGTGAAAATGCAACTTGGTGGAATTTTGATCCCCGAGTTGAATGGCTTAAGCAGTTCTTAACAACTCATCGGCAAGAAAAAGTTTTAGTTATCTGCTCTCAAGCGACGACTGCCATACAATTGGAGCAGGTACTAAGAGAAAAGGAAGCGATCAGAGCAGCCGTTTTTCATGAAAATCTAACATTACTGGAACGGGATCGGGCAGCAGCCTATTTTGCCTCCCAGGAACAAGGCGCTCAGGTATTACTGTGCTCTGAAATTGGTTCTGAAGGACGTAATTTCCAATTCGCCAACCAGTTAGTTATGTTTGACTTACCTTTTAATCCTGATTTACTTGAGCAAAGAATTGGTCGCCTGGATCGTATCGGCCAAAACCGAGATATCCAAATTAGTGTAACTTACCTTGAAAATACTGCCCAAGCTATTTTGCTACGTTGGTATCATGAGGGGCTTGATGCCTTTGAGTATACTTGTCCAACTGGACGCGCTATTTATGATAAATATTATCCGCAACTGATTGAGTATTTGGCTAATCCTACCCTGCTTGATAACTTTGAGGATTTTATTAAGTCTTGCCGAGCAAAACATAACCAACTGAAAACCCAATTAGAGCAAGGACGTGATCGTTTATTAGAAATGAATTCTAATGGCGGCAAAGCTGGACAAATATTAGCTGATCAAATTGCAAAACAAGATAATAGTATCGATTTAATTAATTTTTCATTAAATTTGTTTGATATCATTGGTATTAACCAAGAGGATCGTAGCGATAATCTGATCGTTCTTACGCCTGCTGAACATATGTTGATACCTGATTTTCCTGGCTTGCCTCAAGATGGTTGTACTATTACCTTCGATCGTACTCAAGCACTTTCGAGAGAAGATACCCAATTTATTAGCTGGGAACACCCCATTATTCGTAATGGAATGGATTTGATCCTTTCAGGCGAAATTGGCAGTTGTGCGGTGTCACTATTGAAAAATAAAACCTTACCGGTCGGAACACTGCTTACTGAATTGATTTATGTTGTTGAAGCACAAGCACCCAAAAATCTACAAGTTACTCGCTTTTTACCCCCAACACCGATCCGTATCCTAATGGATTTAAAAGGCAATGATCTTGCTAAGCAAGTTGAATTTGAAAGTTTTAACCGTCAGCTAAATACAGTCAATCGACATACGGGTAGTAAGTTAGTAAATGCCGTACAAAAAGAGGTGCATAATATACTCCAACTTTCTAACACCATGATAGAAAAAGAAGCAAGTATATTGATTGCCGAAGCAAAAGCGCAAGCGGATAAAACATTATCATTAGAGTATTCGCGATTAGAGGCATTAAAATCTGTCAATCCGAATATTCGCCCTGATGAATTAAGCGCTATTGAGCATGAACGCCAACAACTATTGCTTAATATTGAGCAAGCTAATTGGCGATTAGATGCTATACGCCTGGTGATTGTTACCCATCAGTAATTATTTATTGCCAGAAACAATAAAGTTTCTGGCCACGTTGGAGCAACTGATATGTTTTACAATCCGCCTACCGATCCCTGGCTGCATGTTCTTTATCAAGATCAGCATATTATTGTGGTTAACAAACCTAGTGGTTTGCTATCAGTACCAGGTAAAGCGGCCGAACATAAAGATAGTATTATGACACGGGTTCAGGCGGATTTTCCAACCGCTGAATCTGTTCATCGTCTTGATATGGCAACCAGCGGAATTATGGTCGTGGCATTGAATAAAACCGCAGAAAAAGAGTTAAAACGTCAATTCCGCGAAAGAGAACCAGAAAAAATCTATCAGGCAAGAGTTTGGGGTCACATTACCAATAAAAAAGGACTTATCGATCTGCCACTGATCTGCGATTGGCCAAATCGACCTAAACAAAAAGTGTGTTTTACAAGCGGCAAACAAGCACAAACTAAATACGAGGTGTTAGCTTACGAAGAACAAACAACGCTGGTTAAACTTATTCCGATTACAGGTCGTTCCCACCAATTACGTGTTCATTTACTTTCACTCGGCCATCCTATTATTGGTGATCGATTTTATGCCCATCAAGCGGCGCTAATACTCTCTTCACGTCTACAATTACATGCAGAAGAGCTTTACATTACTCACCCCATTTATAGATCACCTATCCACTTCACTTGTAAAGCAGATTTTTAACAGCTGGAACACTTATTCAACTAACGTTTAACACTATAAATTATTTGAAGTGACGTTCTTTTTTGATCAAATCATAAGCAGCTTGAATTGATTGTGTTTTTTGCTTAGCAATTTCCATCATTTCTGGTGGTAATCCTTTCGCAACTAATTTATCTGGATGATGTTCAGCCATTAATTTGCGATAAGCACGTTTAATTTTGGTTTGTTCATCATTAGGTTGCACACCTAATAACTTACAAGCATCCGCTAATGTTGGTCCTTGAGCAGTATGTCGGTAACGATTGGAACCATAAGAAGAGTTACTACTATGCTCAAACCTTCGGCCGCCTTCCATCATATGTAAGAATTGTTCAAACTGATTATGTGAAATACCTAGCTCTTCGGCAATAATAAACAACACTTTTCGCTCATTAGGATGTAAAGCGCCATCAGCAAAAGCAGCTTGTATTTGAATTTCCAGAAACATCTGAATAAGATCAAATCGACCAAAACAAGCTCGACGTAATTTCTTCAGTGTATCCCTTAGAGGAAAATTTTGCTCCTTGCCTTCTCTAAAAGAATTTTGCGCTGAAATTCTGGCATCACCATGCAATTGCATTCTATCCATCAGGTTTGTTGCTAGTTTAATATCAACTTCAGTGACTCGGCCTTTTGCTTTAGTCAAATGGCCTAAAATTTGAAATGTGCTGACGAAAAAAAGTGCCTGACGGTTCTGTTTAGCGCCTGTTTTCTCTAAATTTTGCTGTTCTGATGCTTTATCATAGGCATGACCGATAATGAAACCGATGATAACACCCCAAATATGAGTGCCAGACATGATCCCCAACATTACACCAATAATTTTTCCCCAATACCGCATAAACTTCTCAATTCCCCAATGCCCTGAGTATAATTTTGCATTATCATACTACTCATTCTACTCTGTGCCTAATAACCTGAAATATATAGCTGATGGTTTTATACAGACAAGAACAGTTAAGTACGTTAATTGTTGAACTTTTGCCTACACGATAATATCGATGAAGGAACTACATACAGAATGATGAAAAAAAGTCACCCGACACTACTTGCTACCATGATTTGGATAGCTATTCATAGCCAACAGGCCCATGCTGATCTAACAGAACAATGCATGCTAGGGGTACCGGTATATACTAAACCCATCGTGAAAGGTAATCCCAATGATCTACCCGTCCATATCACCGCAAAAGATGTGGCTGGTGAATATCCTCATTTCATCGAGTATAAAGGCAATGTAGATATTCAACAAGGTAACCAGACCCTTACCGCCGATGAAGTTAAGTTGACCCAAACAGCAACAACAAGCCAAAACCCTGTGCGTACGGTAGTGGCAACCGGAAATGTACATTATGATGATCCACAAATTATTCTAAAAGGGCCTAAAGCATGGTCAAATCTAAATAATAAAGATACCGATGTTGAAAAGGGTGACTATTTAATGGTAGGCCGACAGGGTCGGGGTTATGCAAATAAAATGAAATTGCGCGGTGAAAATCGCTATACCATTTTAGAAAAAGGTATGTTTACTGCTTGCCTCCCTGGTAATGATAGCTGGAGTGTTGTTGGCTCAGAAGTTATTTTAGATCGCGAAGAAGAAGTTGCCGAAATATGGAATGCACGCTTTCGTATTGCTAATGTGCCGGTTTTTTATAGCCCTTATTTACAATTACCTATTGGCAACAAGCGTCGTTCCGGTTTTTTATTACCTAATGGTAGTTATTCTAAAGGTTCAGGATTAGATTTCGCGCTGCCCTTTTACTGGAATATTGCACCTAATTACGATGCCACTATTACACCCCAATTTATGACCTTTCGTGGCGTAAAACTGAATAATGAATTTCGTTATCTGACTATTGCTGGAGCCGGTACACTTGCCGTTGATTGGCTAAAGCACGATCGCAGCTATATTAAAGATAAAAATAGTGGCAAATATCCCGCTCGTGATAGTGATGATCGCTGGTTGTTATATTGGGGTCATTCTGGCGTACTTGATCAGGTATGGCGTTTTAATATTGATTATACAAAAGTTAGTGATTCAAAATATTTCACCGATTTTACTTCTAAATATGGTAACAGTACTGACGGTTATGCCACCCAAAAATTCAGTGTCGGTTATGCACAACCAAACTGGAATGCAACCTTAACCCATAAACAATTTCAGGTTTTTGTTGATTCCCCTAATAGTAAAGCCTATAAAACGGAACCTCAATTAGACCTTAATTATTATAAAAATGATTTGGGGCCATTTGATCTAAAAACTTATGCTCAAGCAGCGCGTATTACTAGTGTTGGAGCCAATAATCCGGATGCCACCCGGTTACATATCGAACCAGAACTTAATCTGCCATTATCTAATGATTGGGCAAGTATTAACAATACTGTAAAAGTGATGGCGACCTATTATGATCAAGATATCCCTGCCAACCTGGCTAATAGCAATCTGAAAAAACAGGTTACTCGTATTTTACCCTCGCTAACTTCGGATGCAAAACTGGTTTTTGAACGCGACCTATTGATAAATAGCAATTATGTACAAACGTTAGAACCTCGGGTTCAATATCTTTACGTGCCTTATCGCGATCAAAGTGATATTAATAACTATGATTCATCCTTATTACAGGCTGACTATAACGGTTTATTCCGTAACCGCATCTATAGTGGACTTGATCGTATCGCTTCAGCTAACCAATTGACGACTGGTATTACTACGCGTATTTATGATGAAGAATTAACTGAACGGTTTAATTTTTCTGTCGGGCAAATATACTATTTTGAACGTCCAAGAACTGAAGATTCTGATTTACCTATTGAAGATAAAAGTAATACTGGCTCACTATTATGGGCGGGCGATGCTTATTTACGACTAACTGATAACTGGGGATTACGTGGCGGACTCCAGTATGATAGACGTCTGGGTGATATTACTATGGGTAATGTGATAACAGAATATCGTCTAGATTCAGATCGCTTAGTGCAGCTGAATTATCGTTTCGTCGATCGCGATTATATTCAAGCAACTGTCAAAAATGCGCCAGCCTTTCAAAAAGGAATTTCCCAAATAGGGGCAGTAGTGAGTTGGCCTTTAGGTGATCAGTGGGGCTTTGTCGGCTCATACTATTATGATTTGAAAGAAAACCAACCCGCGAGTCGATTAATCGGTTTACAATATAGTACTTGCTGCTGGTCAATTAATATGGGCTATGAGCGTAAAATTGTGGGATGGCAACAACAAAACTTCAGTAGTGACTATGATAATCGATGGTCAATCAATGTGGAACTAAAAGGCCTAAATAATAATCATAATTTGGGAAGTCAGGATATGCTTGCTAGTGGTATTTTACCTTATCAACGAGCCTTCTAATAAAATTGATATTTTCATCTAGCAAATAGAAGAATCCTGAAATAGGATAAAACCGTAATATAATCGAACAAAATGAGAATTTTATGAATTATTGGAGAAAACTGATTATTGGCTTGTTGTTCTCAGTCAGTACCGCCACACTAGCAGCGCCACAACAATTGGATAAAGTGACTGCTATCGTTAACGATGGGGTTGTGCTACAAAGTGACGTAGATGGTATGTTAGATATAGTGAGAATAAACGCCAGAAATGCAGGGCAACAAATTCCCGATGAAAATGCATTACGTCACCAAATATTAGAACGCTTGATTATAGACAAAATTATTATGCAAATAGCCGAAAAAATGCAGATTCAAATCCCTGATCAAGCCATAGATGTTACTATCGCCAATATTGCAGCACAAAATGGGTTGACTATCGGCCAATTGCAGCAACGATTGTCGATGGATGGCATCAATTTACAAAATTACCGTAGCGATGTTCGTAGAGAAATGATGATCGCAGAAGTACGTAATAATGAGGTTCGTCGGCGGATCACTATCTTGCCGCAAGAAGTCGATTCATTGGCTGCCCAATTAAATTCGCAAGCTGGCCAGGATGCTAATGTAAACTTAAGCCATATTTTAATCCCATTACCAGAAAATCCAACTAATGCACAAAGTCAATCAGCAATGGATACAGTAAATAAAATTATTGCTCAATTAAAGCAAGGTGCTGATTTTGGTAAACTGGCCATTACTTACTCTGCCGACCCTAATGCCTTAAAAGGTGGGCAAATGGGCTGGAGTAAGGCTGAAGAATTGCCAACCGTTTTTGCTCAACAAGTTCAGCATGCGAAAAAAGGTGACATCATTGGACCTATACGTTCTAGTGTCGGATTTCATATCTTAAAACTTAATGATATACAACGTGGCAATATGCCCATTTCAGTCACCGAAGTAAAAGCTCGCCATATTCTTATTAAGCTCTCACCTATTATGAATAGCGAACAAGCGCACGCAAAAATACAACAAATTGCGCAGCAAATTAAAACGGGTCAAATAACTTTTGCCGAAGCAGCTAAAAAATACTCACAAGATCCTGGTTCTGCGTTACGAGGTGGTGAACTTGGTTGGAATATGCCTAATGTTTATGATCCAGCATTTCGTGATGGTTTAATGCGGTTAAGTAAAGGGGAAATAAGTCAGCCAATCCACTCTTCTTTTGGTTGGCATCTTATTCAGTTGGAAGATACTCGCCAAGTTGATAAAACCGATGTAGCACAAAAAGATCATGCCTACCGTCTGTTATTCAATCGTAAATTTAATGAAGAAGCACAAATTTGGATGCAAGAGCTACGCGCATCTGCCTATGTAAAAATTCTTAATGATAGTGATGCACAGTAATTTTTATGGGAAAAATAACTAACACTATCGTTCTCACCCCGGGTGAACCGGCCGGGGTAGGTCCTGATCTTTTGATCGAACTCGCTCAACAAAATTGGCCAGTTAGATTAGTTGCTTGTGCTGATCCAGATCTGCTAATAACTCGAGCTAATCAACTGGGTTTAGAACTAGAATTAACTATCTATTCACCTGAATCACCAAATAACGGCCAAGCTGCCAAGACATTGACGGTTTTACCAATAAAATTACCCACACCGGTGAAAGCAGGCCAACTAAATAAACAAAATAGCACTTATGTAATAGAAACACTTAGCCGCGCATGTGATGGCTGTATGACCGGTGAATTTTCAGCATTAGTTACCGGCCCTGTCCATAAAGGAATTATCAATGATGCAGGCATTCCTTTTACCGGTCATACCGAATTTTTTGCGGACAGAAGTAAAACGCCAAAAGTGGTCATGATGTTAGCGACAGAAACATTACGTGTTGCGCTTACAACAACCCATTTACCGCTCAAACAGGTTGCTGATGCCATTACTTTCGAGAGCCTAGAACAAGTTATTTATATTTTAAATAACGAGTTAAAATCTAAATTTGGCATTAAAACACCCGCTATTTATATCTGTGGATTAAATCCACATGCCGGAGAAGGCGGGCATATGGGACATGAAGAAATCGATACTATTATCCCAGTTATCAAGAAATTGTGCCATGAAGGATTGCAACTTTATGGCCCTTTCCCGGCAGATACCCTTTTTCAACCAAAATATCTGAACCAAGCTGATGCAATCTTAGCGATGTATCATGATCAAGGTCTACCTGTGCTAAAATATCAGGGTTTTGGTCATGCGGTGAACATTACTTTAGGCTTACCCTTTATCCGTACATCGGTTGACCATGGTACAGCCATCGAGCTGGCAGGAAGTGGGCAAGCAAATGCAAACAGTTTTATAACTGCCTTAAAATTAGCTATTAGCATGATACAAAATAACAATGAATAAACGAATCCATCAAGGGCACTTTGCCCGTAAGCGCTTTGGGCAAAATTTTTTAACTGACCCATTTATTATTGACAATATGGTTACTGCTTTTAACCCAAAACCTGATCAAGCTATTGTTGAAATTGGTCCTGGTTTAGGCGCTCTGACATTACCTGTCAGTGAGCACATAGAGAATATGACCGTAGTAGAGTTAGATCGTGATCTTGCTGCTCGTTTAGCTGCACATCCTGCACTTAGTGCTAAACTAACAATTATACAAGACGATGCAATGACGATCGATTTTGGCGCAATAGCGAAAGAAAAAGGTCAACCCCTTAGAGTGTTCGGTAACCTTCCTTACAATATTTCAACCCCTTTAATGTTCCATCTTTTTACATATACTAATGCTATCGCTGACATGAACTTTATGCTAC
This sequence comes from Arsenophonus sp. aPb, assembly GCF_029873475.1. Classification (NCBI taxonomy): domain Bacteria; kingdom Pseudomonadati; phylum Pseudomonadota; class Gammaproteobacteria; order Enterobacterales; family Morganellaceae; genus Arsenophonus; species Arsenophonus sp. aPb. The sequence goes on along the minus strand of NZ_CP123499.1, from coordinate 560,059 downwards.
AAAAAGAGGTTGTCAATCGCTTAGTCGCAGGACCAAATACTAAAACATATGGTCGTCTTAGCGTTATGGCGCAATATTATTGTCAGATAATCCCTATCTTAGCCGTACCACCTTCGGCTTTTACACCAGCGCCAAAAGTGGATTCAGCTGTTGTGCGTTTAATTCCTCATCAACGAAACCCTTACCCTATTTGTGATGTCAAATTATTAAGCCGTATTACTACCCAGGCATTTAATCAACGACGTAAGACTATTCGTAATAGTTTAAGTGATTTATTTAGCGTGCAGGATTTTGAACAATTAGGTATTGATCCAAACTGTCGCGCTGAAAATATCTCAGTAGAAAATTATTGTAATTTAGCCTGCAAATTGGCTAAAACCACGATCTAATAGTGATAAACTTTGGGGGCACTATGTTAAATGAACCTAACATCTGCATACAAGTTCAAAGTGTCTATATTGAAAATCAATCTTTACCAGAAGAAGCCCGGTTTGTTTTTGCCTATACAATTTCTATTCGCAATCTTGGCCGTTCACCGGTACAACTAATAAGTCGCTATTGGTTAATTACCAATAGTGATGGTAAACGTACCGAAGTACAAGGCCAGGGTGTCGTAGGAGAACAACCTATCATTCAACCCAGCGCCGAATATCGTTATACAAGTGGCGCTATTATAGAAACGCCAATGGGAACGATGGAAGGCCATTATGTAATGTTAGATAATAATGGTAAAAACTTTTATGTTGATATCCCAGTCTTTCGTCTTGCTATTCCAACACTTATAAATTAATTATGGCTACTTATCTTATCGGAGATATTCACGGTTGTTATCGTGAACTTAGAGCACTTCTTAAACAAGTAAAATTTGAGCCACAAAAAGATGTTTTATGGCTCACAGGTGATCTAGTCGCCCGCGGTTCGGATTCTCTCAAAGTTTTACGTTATATTAAAACATTAGGCGCATCCGTCAGAATGGTTCTAGGTAATCATGATCTGCATCTTATCGGTGTATATGCCAACATTAGCCATAATAAACCCAAAGATAAACTGAAAAAATTACTGACAGCCCCTGATGCTAATGAATTAGTTAATTGGTTACGACGTCAACCTTTATTACAAGTAGATAATAAGAAAAAAATCATCATGGTACATGCTGGGATAACACCGCAATGGGACTTAGCAACAGCTCAGATGTGTGCTAGAGAAGTAGAGGCTATTCTTAGTAGTGATAGCTATCCTTTATTTATCGACTCTATGTATGGCGATATGCCGAACAACTGGTCACCCAACCTAACAGGATTATCCCGTTTACGTTTTAGTACCAATGTCCTAACCCGCATGCGCTATTGTTTTCCTGACGGTCAGTTAAATATGTCCTGGAAAAATAAACCTGAAAATACCCCTCCACCTTTAAAGCCTTGGTTTGATCTGCCGCGAAAAATACCGCCAGAATATGCCATTATTTTTGGTCATTGGGCTTCCCTAGAAGGGAAAGGAACGCCTAAAGGGATTTATGCTCTTGATACCGGTTGTTGCTGGGGAGGTAAACTGACTTTACTACGCTGGGAAGACCAAAAGTATTTTAACCAGCCCGCATTTACAAAAAAATAACTAACACTATACTTGCTGCCAAACAGCAGATAATAGAATAACTAAGTAATAAACTAATTAATTTTGTTTTAATATTACTAAAATAATGGTTATAAGCCTATTTAAATAAATCAGTATTTATAATTATTTGACTTAAATTATTTAATTAATAATACAAATTTAATTTTTATTTATATATTTAACATCACCTAATTCAAATTAATAATAAAAAACCGAAGTATTAGCCTTCGATTTTTTTATTACCATTAGTAGTTTCACTTAGCTTTATGAGCGACGTTCTAATATCTCAAAACAATAATTATGAGAATTTTTTTCATCTGCTTCATGGTATTCAGTAAATACTGAATCCCACTCATCAGGCTCATAAACAGGAAAATAGGTATCACCAATCACTTCCGCATCTACATGCGTTAAATAAAGACGATTTGCCTGAGGTAAGAATAATTCATAAATTTTTCCCCCACCTATAATCATTATTTCGTCTGCTTCTCCAGCTGCGGCTAGTGCCTCATCAACTGAGTTAACCCAAACAACGCCTTTATCATTACTCGAATGTGTTTGACTAAGAATAATATTCAAACGTTGAGGTAAAGGTTTACCTATCGCTTCGTAAGTTATACGTCCCATTATAACTGGCTTATTTAACGTATTACGCTTAAACCAGGCTAAATCACCGGATAACACCCATGGCATGTTATTTTCCAAACCAATCACCTGATCCGCCGCCATTGCTGCGATTAAACTAATATTCATTAGGTCACCATATTGGCATAATAGAAAATTGGATTTTACATTTAATAAATCCAATCACTCTTCGATAAATCTACATTTTTATAAAAATTATCAAATGATTAATTACTATTATATAGATAATTTTAAATAATAAATAACAATCGAAATAATAAAAACATAAAATAATACAATTACTTTTTTATTAATCAGCTACAAAAATATTCTATATTATAGAAATAAATTAAGCTGATGGGTTGATCACCATCTGCGCAGCTGAGCCTTTATCCGCTTTCTCTAAATTTTGACTAAAATACAAAAAAGGAAAATGATCATAAGACGGCTGTAGCATATTAACTAATAATTCACTGTATCCATTTATCCAAACTGTATCTTTCCAGCCATAATCCTCTGGGCCTGGTACAACACCATTATGATTAATAACTTTGAAACGAACACCTTCAATATGAAATGCTTGAGGCTCATGTGCTTTTACTATCCAGCGTTCCCATGCTCCCTGCTGAGTGATTAAGTCAATACGATTTACATCCCGCATCATACCATTAATGCCAAAAGGTTTGCTAAGGGTCACTTCACGATTACGAATAGTCGACGTGATTTGGCTAGTATCATTAACCAGTGTCTCTGGTAAATGATCAGTTACTAATGATAATAACCCTGAAGAACAGATGGTTAAAACTTTGGTCGAATTTAATAAAGTTGACGGTTCAAATAGTCCTTTAATACGATCCATAATACCTGCCGCTCTTCCGGCCGTTATTGTCAATAACTCTGTTTTGGACATATCAATTAACACTTCTCTACGCTCGCCAGGCGCCATGGGTAATCTTTCGATACTCATAGGAGCAGGTAGTAGCCCTTGATCGCTGCCTATCAGATAAAATGGCCTCTTATCACTGATTTCCAATATATAGCGCCTTGAATTTGATGCATTAAGTAACCGTAAGCGGATCCAGCCGCGAGCAACTTTAATATACGGTTCTTGTACACCATTAACTAATAAGGTATCACCTAAAAAACCTTCCGCTGTCGCTTTATAGTGTGGCTTTCCAAAACTATCTAACCGTTTATCTTGTATAATAATAGGAAAATCATCAACACCGTAATGATTAGGGATATTTAAATTCTTACTGGTTTTATCTGACACAATCCACATGCCAAACAAGCCATCATGAATTTGTCTTGCCATTTTGCCAGGTGTATTAGCATGATACCAACAGGTCGCTGCCGGTTGACGGATTGGCAATACCGGCGACCAATCAACATTGGGTGACATTAATCGGGCTGCCCCACCAATTTGAGTACCTGGAACTTGTAACCCACTTACTGTCATAGCAACTTCTTCAGAAAGTCGATTACTATATACCAATTTCAAATCGCTACCCGTTTCTACTCGAATGGTTGGCCCCAAATAATAACCATTGCAACCAATCGTCATAGTGCGATGGCTACCATCAAAAGACCAATAAGATTTTTTCAACGTTAGAAACAGCGGTTGACCAAAATGAGATTCTAATAAAGGCGGGATTGGTAATAATGGGTATCCTGCATTTTTTTCTGCTCTAGCCGCAGCAGGAAGCATAGAAACACTCATCGCTATACTTGATAGCTTAAGAAATTGACGCCGACTTAGTGACATAGCCTCTCCACAAAATCATTAATAAGCTAGCGCCATTCATTGTTCATCAAGGAAAGATCCTTATTTTACTATCCGTATGTAATTGTGTTATCACAATTATTTGATAACTCTATTCAATTAAGACGATAGATTGCTACAACGCCAAATATTAATATATTGTTAAATATTACAATTTAGAAACTAATTTACTTGAAAAATGAACTTCAATTTTATTTCATTTTTTGCTCTATTTCTGCTACTTCTTTATTTAATTCTGCAATTTTAGCTTTAAATAAATCATGGCAATAATCTGCCAATTCACGCACGTTTTCCCGATTATACTTTGTTGTGTCAATAGGCGGTAACATTTCGACAATCACTACTCCATTATTCCAACGATTTAGTTTAATACGCCCTTCTGTTGCCGATAAACAGACCGGTACTATCGGAACACCCGCTGCAATTGCGGCATAAAATGCACCGGTTTTAAATGGCAATAACCCTCGACCACGACTACGAGTTCCTTCAGGAAACATCCAAACCGAAATTTTTCTTTTTTTGATCTGTTGAACAACCTGTGAAATAGTATTGTGCGCTTTAGTTCGGTTAGCCCTATCAATGAGAATGTTACCAGCCAACCAATATAGCGGACCGAAAAAAGGGATAAATACTAAACTCTTTTTTCCAACAGTAACGGTATTTGGCTGTACTGCATTTGACATCGTCACCATATCATAGTTATTTTGATGATTGCCGATATAGATACTGGGACCGTAATCTTTAGCTTCAGCAGGCACTCGACTAATAATAGTAATACCAAAAACATAAGATAATTTACCAAACAGCCGGCCAAAGCGCATAACATGGCTTGGATTTCTTGGATTTAATAAGCAATAAAAACAACCTAACACGCAAACCAATATCGTAAAAAGGATCACAATAATGATACGAACAATAGCTAACATATTTACCTCAAGTAATAAGTTACTTCACACACCTATAAAAACAATCGAAGATTAGCCATTACTAGGAGGAGTTACTTCTATACGCTCAATACTCTGTAATCCACGAGGTAATGCAGAACCTTTACGACCTCGTTCAGCACGATATTTTTGCAAATCTTCTGGATTTAATTTCAGTTTTCGTTTGCCAAAATAGAGCGTAATTGAAGACTGAGGCTGCAAAAACATTAACCAAACTAGTAAATCATCTCCGCTGGCTGATTGAGCCGCTGAAATATTAATAATTTTATTACCTTTTCCTTTAGAAAGCTGAGGGAGATCACTAACAGGAAATATCAGCATTCTGCCCGCTTTAGTAATTGCCAATAATAAATCTTGCTGTTCATTATTGACTTCTAATGGTGCCAGTACCTTAGCATTATTCGGTAAGGTAATTAATGCCTTACCTGCTTTATTTTTTGCCACTAAATCACTAAAGGTGCAGATAAATCCATAACCCGCATCCGATGCCAACAAATATTTTTGCTCTTCAGCGGCGGTCAATACATGTTCAATCGTTGCACCAAGCGGTAACGCCAATTTGCCGGTAAGGGGTTCTCCCTGCCCTCTTGCAGAAGGAAGATCAAGCGGATCGAGTGAATAACTACGCCCCGTGCTATCAAGAAAGACAACCGGTTGATTAGTTTTACCTCTTGCTGCACTACGGAAACCATCTCCCGCTTTATAATTAAGATTAGTCGGATCAATATCATGACCTTTTGCGCTTCTCACCCATCCCATAACAGAAAGGACAATAGTAACCGGCTCTGAAGGCAAAATATCATGCTCATTCATGGCTTTTGCTTCAATACGCTCCTTAAGCGGTGAGCGCCTATCATCACCATAAGTCTGTGCATCCGTTTCAATTTCTTTCTTGATTAAGGTGTTTAAACGACGCTCAGAAGCCAAAATAGCTTGTAGTTGATCACGCTCTTTCGCTAACTCATCCTGCTCGCCACGTAATTTAAACTCCTCTAGTTTAGCCAAATGACGCAATTTCAATTCCAGGATAGATTCAGCCTGGGTTTCTGAAAGAGCAAAACGAGCCACCAATACGGCTTTAGGCTCATCTTCATTACGGATAATATGAATAACCTCATCTATATTCAGATAAGCTATTAATAAACCCTCAAGGATATGTAAGCGTTTTAATACTTTTTCTAAACGATGATTTAAGCGGTTACGTACGGTTTCCCGTCGAAATAATAACCATTCATTTAAAATTTCAACCAGTCCTTTAACTGCTGGACGATTATCCAAGCCAATCATATTCAAATTGACCCGATAGCTTCTTTCTAGATCCGTCGTAGCAAATAGATGGGTCATCACTTGTTCTAAATCAATCCGATTACTTCTTGGTACAATCACTAAACGTGTCGGGTTTTCATGATCTGACTCATCACGAAGATCTTCTACCATCGGTAATTTTTTGGCGCGCATTTGTGAGGCAATCTGCTCTAACACTTTAGCACCTGAAACCTGATGAGGCAGGGCAGTAATAACAGCATGACCATCATCTATTTCCCAAACAGCGCGTAACCGAATAGAACCACGGCCTGTTTGGTAAATTTTTTGAATATCTTCTTTTGATGAAATAATTTCTGCTTCTGTTGGATAATCAGGCGCAGGAATAAAGTCCATCAACATGTTAAGATCGGCTTTTGGATTTTCCAGTAAAGCAACTAATGCGCTTGCTACCTCATGCGCATTATGCGGTGGAATATCGGTTGCCATACCAACCGCAATCCCAGTCGTACCATTTAACAGAATATTGGGTAATCTTGCCGGTAGTGTTTTGGGTTCAGTTAATGTTCCATCAAAGTTAGGCGTCCAGGCTACCGTTCCTAATCCTAATTCACTGAGTAGCGTTTCAGCATATTTTGACAATCTTGATTCAGTGTAACGCATAGCAGCAAAGGATTTAGGATCATCCGGTGCTCCCCAGTTTCCCTGTCCATCAACTAATGGATAACGATAGGAAAACGGTTGTGCCATCAACACCATAGCTTCATAACAAGCGCTATCACCATGTGGATGATATTTCCCCAATACATCACCGACTGTACGTGCTGATTTTTTGTATTTAGCCGCATTGTTCAAACCAAGCTCAGACATGGCATAAACAATTCGGCGTTGAACAGGTTTTAACCCATCGCCAATAAATGGCAATGCTCTGTCCATGATGACGTACATGGAATAATTGAGATAGGCATTTTCGGTAAAGGTATAAAGTGGTTGCTGTTCTACACCATCGTGAGTTATCTCACTCATTCATTTGATTCCTTAGTCTTTGGTTAACAGTGTCGATTACACTTCAATTTCTATCGCATCGCCTTTATTTTGTAACCAATTTCGACGATCTTCTGCCCGTTTTTTCGCCAATAACATATCCATCATCGCGAGTGTTTCTTGATAATTATCATCATTAATAATGAGTTGAACTAAGCGGCGTGTATTAGGATCAAGTGTGGTTTCACGTAATTGAGTCGGATTCATTTCGCCTAACCCTTTAAACCGCTGGACATTCGGTTTGCCGCGCTTATAGCTGAGCCTATCGAGAACAGCCGCTTTTTCGCCTTCATCAAGGGCATAATAGACTTCTTTACCTAAATCAATACGGTATAAAGGTGGCATAGCAATATAAATATGTCCTGCTTTGACTAAAGCGGGAAAGTGACGAACAAAAAGTGCGCAGAGTAATGTTGCAATATGCAACCCATCGGAATCTGCATCGGCAAGAACACAAATTTTACCGTAACGGAGCTGGCTAAGATCATTGCTGTCTGGATCAATACCAATAGCCACTGAGATATCATGGACTTCCTGTGAAGCTAAAACCTCATCGGAAGAAACTTCCCAAGTATTCAGTATTTTCCCTCTTAACGGCATAATCGCCTGATATTCACGATCACGAGCTTGCTTAGCCGATCCCCCGGCTGAATCACCCTCAACTAAAAATAGCTCAGTGAAATTAAGATCTTGAGAAGTACAATCTGCTAATTTACCGGGTAACGCAGGCCCACTGGTCAGTTTTTTACGCACAACTTTCTTCGCTGCGCGTAGACGCCTTTGCGCACTAGAGATGGTGAGCTCCGCTAATTGCTCAGCTTCTTGAACATTTTGGTTTAACCACAAACTAAAAGCATCTTTTACTACGCCGGAAACAAAGGCAGCGCTCTGGCGAGAAGAAAGACGTTCTTTAGTCTGGCCGGCAAATTGTGGATCTTGCATTTTAACTGATAGGACATAAGCACAGCGTTCCCAAATATCATCACCAGTCAATTTCACACCGCGAGGAAGTAAATTACGGTATTCACAAAACTCTCTCATCGCATCCAGTAAACCTTGACGTAATCCATTAACATGGGTACCACCCTGTGCAGTTGGAATAAGGTTAACATAACTCTCGGTTAATAGTTCCCCACCCTCTGGTAACCAAAGCAATGCCCAATCGACCATTTCTAATTGGCCGGCAAAATTACCAACAAACGCTTTTTCCGGTAAAGTAACTAAACCGTTCACTGCCTCCATTAGGTAGTCGGTCAAGCCATCGTTATAACGCCATGTCTGCTCAGTATTATTTATTTTATCCTTAAAGATGATTTCAACACCAGGACATAGCACAGCTTTAGCTTTTAATACATGCACTAAACGCGAAATAGAAAAACGTGGGTTGTCAAAAAAGTGGCTATCTGGCCAAAAACGCACACCAGTACCGGTTGTCCGTTTAGCGCAACTACCAATTACCTCAAGTTCCTGGACTTTTTCACCATTTTCAAAAGCAATTCGGTATATTTGGCTATCACGACTGACGGTTACTTCAATACGTTTTGATAACGCATTCACTACGGAAATACCAACACCATGTAGTCCGCCAGAAAATTGATAATTTTTATTAGAAAATTTTCCCCCGGCATGTAACTGCCCCAAAATCAGCTCTACAGCAGGTACTTTCTTTTCGGGATGAATATCAACAGGCATACCTCGGCCATCATCAATCACTTCCAGCGACTGATCTTCATACAGGATGACATCGATACGTTTAGCATAACCGGCAAGCGCCTCATCGACACTATTATCAATGACTTCCTGAGCCAGGTGATTTGGTCGAGAGGTATCAGTGTACATTCCTGGCCGACGACGTACAGGTTCTAAACCACTGAGGACCTCGATTGCCTCTGCATTATAATTAGATTGAGTCATATTATTTTCTGCGGTAATTGACGATTAATTAGGCAAATAAATGCTGAGATACTGATGATAATAACAGTCATTCAGCTATTTTGGATAATTTTTTACTTATTTTGTCTTTGCCAAAGCTAAAAAACGCATAATTTGTGGAAAATAGTAGTCAAATCCAACAAAAGCATGGTTACCTCCTGACTCTATTGTTTGCTTACACTCCATAAGATAGGTAACAGCTTGACGATAGTCCAATATTTCATCACCTGTTTGTTGTAATAACCAAATTAAATCAGGCGCTGTTAATACCTTAATTTGTATCTTTTGTAGTTCATTTAAATGATGGGGTTGCAAAATGTAGCGTTCGTTTGTGTAAGGATTGACTTGCTCACCTAAATACTGTTGAAACAAATCAAAGGGACGTACAGCTGGATTGACAATAACAGCAGGTAAATTAAATTTCTGCGATAACCAAATAGCAAAATACCCCCCCAAGGAAGAACCTAACAACCCAATCGGCTCTCCCGCATGGGCTGTTACGAGATTCTGTAAAAACTCAATTGCTGCTGCCGGATAACAAGGAAGTTGGGGTATCAGCATATGCACTTCTGGGTGTTGTCGCTGTAACCAAATTTTTAAGTTATTTGCTTTCTGTGATAAAGGGGAACTATTAAAACCATGAATATAAATTAATTTTGACATTAATAACCGCCTGAATCCAAATCTGGGCGAAATTTATCACTATCCAATCTGAAAACTTGGCTATTCAACACATTTTCACCGGCATCATTGCTTGAGAGATTAAGATAACGCCAGCCCGGTGCCATGCTATCTAATGTAAAATTAGTACAATGAGGTTTAAATTGGATACAGGTTGATGGTGTTGCCATCATGCGAACTCCTTGCCAATATTCATCTATTTCCTGATGAATATGGCCACATAAGATCGCTTTAATTTGTTGATATTGCTTTAAATAGTCAGCCAAAATATGAGAATTACGCAAGCAATGTTGATCAAGCCAGGTACAACCCGATGGTAAAGGATGATGATGTAACATCAGTAAATGACTACGCTCCGTGTAGGCATCAAAACAGCTTTTCATCCACAACAACTGTTGTTTGGATAATTTTCCATGTACAGCCCCTTGTATTTGGCTGTCCAACATAAGGATTTGCCAATTATCATTAATTAGCACTTGTTTAGAGGGTAAAATTCCTGCTTTCGCTAAAGTAGCTACCATTGCCGGTTGATAATCATGATTGCCCGGTAACCAAACACAAGGAGCAGACAACCGCTTGATCCCTTCTGCAAAATGCTGATAGGCTTGTGCGGATTGATCTTGGGCCAAATCACCGGTAGCGACAACCAGGTCAACATTTTCATCGCGGGCTAAAATTGCATCAATCACTGCATGAAAACTTGCAAAAGTATTGACACCAAGTAGAGTATCATCAACATTAGCAAAAAGGTGAGTATCGGTAATTTGCAAGATCCTCACCAGACTTTTTTGCTTTGTTGTAAATTTGAACAGACTATCCAAGCATTTTCCTTAGTTTCTACCTACTTTATACGTTATTTTAACATTAATACTTTATCAATAACTGTCGGCTGATACACACTTCTTTTTTATATTATGAATAAGTAGTTATTTTAAGTTATTCAACCAATTATTTTTCAACCTAAGATAATTTAATTGTAACCACTGTATTGCGATTACAGTAGCCGCATTATCAATTACCCCTAATTCTACCCATTGATAAGCTTGTTCGCGACTAACAACATGAACACGAATATCTTCATTTTCACTGCTTAATCCATGTACACTTCCCGGTTTGATTACTGTTGCATTAATTTCACCGATATGAACATAAATACGCTCAGTAGTGCCACCTGGGCTGGTAAGATAACTTAGTGCATAATGACAACGCAAAATGGTAATACCCGCTTCTTCTTTAGCTTCGCGACGAACTAGCTGTTCTAAGCTTTCATTTTGTTCTACCATGCCAGCAATAGCTTCTAACAACCACGGTGTTTTGCTAGTTTCAATCGCTGGAAGCCGTACTTGTTCGACTAACACAACTTTATCAAGACAAGGATCATAGGGTAAAATAACGCCTGCATTGCCCCGTTCCAAAACTTCACGCCGAATTTCCTTGCTCCAACCCCCATTAAATAACTTATGGCGAAAGCGGTATTCTACAAAACGAAAAAAACCATTATAAAGATCGAACTTAGCCGTAATTTCCACATCATTTTGGCTAAACTTGAAGGGTAAATTTTTTTTATCACTCATAGAAACTCTCTGAATTTATATGCATTAACTGACAAAAAAGTGAGACTTATATAACGTTTTTTAAGGAAATTAACTTATAAATAATGTAACATCGACCAGATTTAACATGATAGATGGCACAAACAGCTACCATGGAATAATGACATATTCTGCTAAAATTAGCGGTATTCATGTTTTTCTGAGATAACTAAAGCAAAAAATTGCATAATAAATTGCATAATCAAGGAATAAGAATGAAAAAATTTATCTCTCTTTTTATCACCATTAGCCTAATGGGACTAAGCGCCTCTGGGCAAGCTGAAAATTTATTGCAAGTCTATCAGAAAGCAAAAGAAAGTAATCCAGATTTACGTAAATCGTTAGCAGAACGTAACCAAGCATTTGAAAAAATTAATGAAGCACGAAGTCCTTTACTTCCGCAATTAGGTTTAGGTGCAAATTTCACCTATAATAGCGGTTATCGTGATAACCGTGACACGGAAAACAACCAACTTGGTGCCAATCTTAAACTCACCCAAACTATCTTTGATATGTCAAAATGGCAACAGTTAGACATACAAGAAAAAACCGCCGGTATTGCTGATGTTACTTATCAAACTAATCAACAAAAATTAATTCTTGATACTGCCACAGCTTATTTTGACGTGTTACGCGCAATTGACTTATTAGACTATATTGAAGCTCAGAAAAAAGCCGTTTATCGCCAGTTAGATCAAACAACACAACGTTTTAACGTAGGATTAGTGGCTATTACTGATGTACAAAACGCCCGTGCTAATTATGATAGCGTATTGGCGCAGGAAGTATCGAGCCGTAATCAATTAGAAAATGCGCTGGAAAAGTTACGCCAAGTTAGCGGCATCTATTACAGCCAATTAGCCGCTTTAAATATTGATCACTTCCGCACGCAAACACCTGCTCGAGTAGAAAAACTATTAAAAGATGCTGAAACGCGCAACTTAAGTTTACTCAGCGCACGTTTATCACAAGATCTGTCGCGAGAAAATATTCGCTATGAACAGTCAGGACATTTACCTACCCTTGGTTTAGAAGCGTCAACGGGCGTTAATAACACCCATTATCACGGTAGTGCTAATCAGCAAATATTGAACAGAAATGGCCCTAGCTATACTGGCCAAAATAGCGTTGGACTAACGTTAAGCGTGCCGTTATATACCGGTGGCAGAACTAACTCACGTGTTGAGCAAGCGCAGTATGGTTATATTAGTGCCAGCGAACAGCTTGAAAGTACTTATCGCAATGTTATTCAGATAGTACGCTCTTCCTATAATAATGTTATTTCTTCTATTAGTAGCATCAAAGCATACCAGCAATTAGTCATTTCAGCACAAAGTTCGTTAGATGCGATGGAAGCAGGCTATCAAGTCGGCACCCGAACTATCGTGGACGTGTTGAACGCAACAACAACCCTTTTTCAGGCAAAGCAGAATCTAGCTAATGCACGTTATGACTATCTGATTAATGATCTGAAAATCCAATATGCCCGCGGGACGTTAAATGAAAGCGATTTAATCCGTTTAAATAATAGCTTAGGCAAAACATTATCAACCTCACCGGATACAATTATTAATCCGATGAATGTTCCACAAATACATTAAATAAATACTCACTTATTAATGCCCACATATTGTGGGTTTTTTAGTGTAGCGAAAATTAATTAGAAAAGTTGTATTTTTACCACTTAAAATAAATAATCCGATTGATAGCCATATTTGTGCCAGCTTTTTGCTTTAATTTCCATCGTAATTACCCTATTCTATCCTTGTTTCACGATTTTTATTTCGACCTTCAGGATAGGTAAATGATGATGAAAATAAAGCGCACGAAGAATATTAATCAAAATGCTTTTCGTAAAAGCTGGCGCGCCTACCGCTTAGCACCTGTTGCCTTAGCAATTAGTACGGTATTTATGTTGTCCGCTTGTGAACAAAGCGACGAAAGCGTCTCTTTATATACTAATGCGGAGGATTGTGCCCAGAAAAACCCCGCTCAAAGTGAACAATGTTCGCTTGCTTATAAAAATGCATTGCAGGAAGCAGCGAAAACTGCACCTAAATATGCGACACGTGAAGATTGTGTGGCTGAATTTGGTGAAGAAAAATGTACTCAGGCTTCCAGCCAAACCGCAACGCAAACTGCAACACAAAATCAAACTGCATCGCAAACTCAAACTGCAACACAAACTCCAGCTCAAGCTGGTTTGACAGAAAATCAAGCCAGTGGACAAAGTGGTAGTTTCTGGATGCCATTAATGGCAGGTTATATGATGGGACGTCTAATGGGCGGTGGTGCAACTGCCCCAGCGCCTGCAGCGCAACCTCTGTTTAGCTCCAGCAATCCTGCTAGTCCTGCCAATGGCAAATTCGTTGATGCCAGCGGCAAAAACTATGGGCCAGCGGTAGCGGGAGGTCGAACAATGACCGTACCACCATCGGCTCTTGCCCCCAAACCGGCAACAACGACCACTATCACTCGCGGTGGTTTTGGCGAATCAGTTGCTAAACAACAGGCTCACATGCAGCGTCAAAGTACCACTTCGTCTTCTCAGCGTTCTATGGGAGGCTAATGGCGATGATAAGGATGCCCATCACTGAAAGGCCTGACTGGAAAGAAAAGGCAACTGAATTTGGTTTTCATTTTCACACCTTATACGGTGAACCTTATTGGTGTGAAAATGCTTATTATCAATTTACTATGCAACAAGTTGAAGAGCTTGAAGCAACCACTGCGGAATTACATCAAATGTGCCTGCAAGTGGTGGAAAAAGTGGTTAGTAACGAGGAATTATTGCTAAAATTTCAGATCCCTAAACATTGTTGGGAATTTGTTAATCACTCATGGAAAACTAATCAACCTTCACTCTATTCCCGATTGGATTTAGCTTATGACGGTAAAAGACCAGCAAAATTATTAGAAAATAATGCAGATACACCCACATCTTTATATGAAACCGCATTTTTTCAGTGGATCTGGTTAGAAGATCAGATCAATGCTGGCAATTTACCGGCCAATGCTGATCAATTTAATAGCATACAAGAACAACTTATTGAACGCTTTGCGCAATTACGTCAATCATTTGGCTTTAACTGGTTACATTTTGCCTGCTGCCAAGATAGTGACGAAGATCTCGGCACCATCCAATACCTTCAAGACTGTGCTCACGAAGCCAATATTGCAACCGAATTTCTCTATATTGATCAAATTGGTTTAGGTGAAAAAGGACAATTTACCGATCCTAATAACCAAGTTATTAGCAATCTGTTTAAATTATATCCTTGGGAGTTTATGTTTAGAGAGATTTTTTCTACTAAGTTAGCCGATGCCGGAGTAAGGTGGTTAGAACCAGCCTGGAAAAGCATTATTTCTAACAAGGCATTATTACCTATGCTGTGGGAAATGTTTCCTAATCATCCCAATCTTTTACCTGCCTATTTTGCAGCAGCTAATCCGCCAAAACTAGATCGCTATGTGATCAAACCTATTTTTTCGCGCGAAGGGGCAAATATTCGTATCATTGATAATGAACGAGAAATTGCCTCAGTAGACGGCCCATATGGCGAAGAAGGTATGATTATTCAACAATTTTATCCCCTGCCACAATTTGAAAATAACTATACATTAATCGGTAGTTGGCTGGTAAATGATCAACCAGCAGGAATTGGTATTCGAGAAGACAAGCAATTAATTACCCAAGATCTATCCCGTTTTTACCCACATATTATTCTAAACTAATCGTTGCAACATAAGTGCAAGATAATGACAAGGTAATCATTATCTTGCTGTTATCACTGTTATAACTGACAGATTGAAAAATCAAATTGTCAGACGGACAAATTAATTAGCAACTATTTTTTATCTGAGCACTGCCGCCTCAGTTCGGGGAAGCCAATTTATTCGTTTAACCAATCGCCCTATATTTCCACTATGTCCATACATTTGCAATGTGATTGTTATTCGATAGACATTTTCCACTATGACAATACTGGTTTAACTATAAAAAATATATAGAATAAAATTTAATTATGGAAAATGGCTGATTGAGTCTACTAACCCGCCTTTTTAGTAAATTGCTGACGATAGGTTACCAGATCTTCAATCGTTATTACCGGCATATCATGTTGCTTGGCAAAGATAAGCACTTCTGGCATACGAGCCATGGTACCATCGTCATTTGTCAACTCACATAAAACGCCTGCTGGCTTAAAACCTGCTAAAGTCACCAAATCAATGGTCGCTTCAGTATGACCACGACGCTGCAATACCCCTCCTTCTTGGGCTCTGAGCGGAAAAACATGCCCTGGCCGATTAAGATCAGACGGTTTTGCATCATTGGCAATGGCTTTACGAATAGTCATTAAACGATCACTGGCCGAAACACCGGTTGTAACCCCTTCGGCAGCCTCAATAGTGATAGTAAATGCGGTTTGGAACTGACTAGAATTTTCTTCGACCATCATTGGTAATGCCAGTTGCATACGGCGTTCTTCCGTTATACAAAGACAAACAATTCCACTGCCATGGCGGATAGTTAATGCCATCTGTTCAACTGTCATCGTTTCAGCGGCAAAAATAATATCACCCTCGTTTTCACGGCCTTCGTCGTCAAGTACCATCACACCTTTACCTTGACGTAATGCCTTAAGAGCAAGCTCTATACGTTCAATTGGATTGCCATACGCGGAAAGTGACGTCTGATTCATGGTAAAACCTCATCAATAAATACTAAATTACCAGAACCAGGGCGAGCTTGGGAGTAAAAAAATCAAACTAGTATCTTTAAAAGCTGCGCATAGTTGGCAGAGCTCAAAACTACAGATATTGTTATTCTCTCCCATCCGGACTATAACCGTCGGTTCCAGAATCTCACTGGATCTGCTGACTTCCATTGCACATTGCTATAATGGAACGCTCGCGGACTTGATTATTCAATTAGCAGAATAAATATCACCGCCGGTGGGGAATTTCACCCCGCCCTGAGATAAACAGCTAAACTATATCGTGAATATAATTCTGTAGCAATCAACAATAACAAAATATATATCAGTCAGATAGCATTTTGATTTATATAATCAGCCAACTTGCTATTAAGTGGTTATTTCCGCTAATTCAGCACCATTTTTAGTACCAAATTTATTAAAAATAATTTTGTCAAAGTAAGCTGATTATTTTAAGATCTGCTATTAAATAACCTATAAATTATAATTTGTGACCAGAAAGGATATAGTAATGCTTGACGCGAAAAAAATAGAACAAGTTGTTCGCCAGATCAAAGATACCTTACCGCAAGGGATACGTGACTTAGGTGAAGATCTTGATAAAAAGCTACGGGCAACATTACAGTCCCAATTAGGAAAACTCGATTTAGTTTCACGCGAAGAATTTGATATTCAAACACAAGTTTTACTGCGAACCCGTGAAAAAATGATCGAAATGGAAAAACGCATCGAACAATTAGAAAAAAAACCGTTAGCTAACGAAAACAAAAATGAATAACAAAATGCCACGATACTACTATCGTGGCATTGCTATTTTTTACGCCAAAATATTAATCATTTTTCATAATTGTATTAATGATATTTGTTGTAGACAGCCCTTGTTCAAAATTAAGCACTTTAACTTCGCCACCTGCCGCCCAGACCTCTTGGCTACCGGCAATATCTTCCGGCTTATAATCACCACCTTTAACTAATACATCAGGTAAGATTTCACTGATCAGGCGTTGAGGCGTATCCTCTTCAAATGGGACCACCCAATCTACCGAACCTAGCGCTCCTAACACAGTCATACGTTGAGCTAATGGATTAATAGGACGCTCATCACCTTTTAGCCGTTTAGTTGAAGCATCACTATTGACAGCAACAATCAACCGATCGCCTAACTTGCGCGCATTGGCCAAATAGATAACATGCCCGGCATGTAAAATATCAAAGCAACCATTGGTCATCACGATCTTCTCGCCACGGCTACGAGCAGCAGCAACCGCACGCTTTAGTTGCTGCTCATTCATCACCCCAAAACCATCATCAGCGCGACCATGAATGGCATTTTCTAACTCGATAGGTGACACCGTTGAAGTACCCAATTTTCCAACCACGACTCCAGCCGCTGCATTAGCTAATACACAAGCTTGATGAAAATCCTGTCGTGCCGCCAACGCCGTAGCCAAAACACCAATAACCGTATCGCCGGCGCCGGTAACATCATAAACTTCCTGCGCTTGAGTCGGTAAATGTAAAGGCGGTTTTTCACGTTGCAACAATGTCATCCCTCGTTCAGAACGAGTGATCAGTAATCCCTTAAGATCAAGGGAATTAATTAACTTCATCCCTTTCTGCTCAATTTCAGCATTGCTAGCACATTTACCAACAATCGCCTCAAATTCAGACATATTGGGGGTTAATAAAGTCGCTCCGCGATAACGTTCAAAATCATTGCCTTTCGGATCAATAAGTACGGGTACTTGAGCAGCATTTGCTAATGCAATGATCTGCGAAATTTGCGCTAACGCACCTTTACCATAATCAGACAGTACCAGTGCTCCAACATGTGGCAAAACTTGCCGAATACGATCTAATAGCGGATTTATATCGACACTAGCAAAGCCTTCTTCAAAATCAAGCCGAATAAGTTGTTGATTATGCGATAGAATTCTCAGCTTAGTAATAGTAGGATGCGTTGATAAGGTGACAAAATCACAACACACATTAGCTTGATTGAGTTTCTCGGTTAATACTTCAGCGGCTTCATCGATACCTGTCAGCCCTACCAGACGAACATTAGCGCCTAAAGCAGCAACATTCATAGCAACGTTAGCCGCACCACCAGGTCGTTCTTCTTTCATTTCCACTTTAACGACCGGAACGGGCGCTTCTGGCGAAATTCGGTTAGTTAATCCATACCAATAGCGATCTAACATAACATCGCCGATCACCAAAATACTAGCCTGTTTAAAATCAGGGAGAGTGATTTTCATCCATACTCCAATTACAAATAAATTACCGCAATCAAAATTGCTACCAATAGTAACATAGCCCAGCTCTATCAATCATACTAAAAAGTACGGCCAGTCAATTCTATTTCAACTTAACTAGCATAAAACCATTTTTGCCAACTAAGCAGGACTTTTTCACGTTGCTGTTCAAACTGAGAGACTAACACTTTACTGGGCAACGCCTGTAATGACAAATGATGCAATGTGTCTCGCATTTCAGTATAAATCTTAATTAGCTGTTCAGCTTCCTCGCTAGACATTACAGCATATTCAGCTAACAGGGTAAAAATACGCACATTATCTGACCAACGCAGTAATTCTACCTTGTCTGCGCAGTAACGTAATACTAGATATTGAGCAATAAATTCAATATCAATGATACCGCCAGGATCAGTTTTTAAATCAAAATATGCCTGCTGCCGGTTAGCTTGATGCTGATACATTTTTTGTCGCATCTCAACGATCTGCTGACGTAATATCGTTTTTTCTCTTGGTATCAGCAGAGCTTCTCGTCGAATTCGGTTAAATGCTTGTTCTAATGTCGGTTCAGCAAAAACTATTCGTGCTCGGATCAAAGCTTGATGTTCCCAAGTCCAGGCTTGCGTTTTCTGATAATCCTCGAATGATTGGAACGTACTAACCAACATGCCAGATTCACCCGATGGGCGCAAACGAGCATCTACCTGATAAAGGATACCTGAAGAAGTTCGCGTACTAAAAAGATGAAGAATTTGCTGAGCGAGTCGTAAATAAAACTGGTGGCCTTCAATGAGGCGTTGCCCATCAGTAACAACACCTAATGGGCAATCAAACAAAAAAACTAAATCTAGATCAGAACCATAACCCAATTCAAAGCCACCCAGTTTACCATAACCTACAACAGCAAAACCGGTTACACTAATTGGTTGTTGAAATAGATGAGCAGGTTTACCATAACGCTTAGTTAATTTATTCCACGCTAGTTGTACCACTACTTCAATAATAGCTTCGGCCAAATAGGTCAAATGATCACTCACTTTCATCACCGGAAGCACGCCAGCAATATCTTCAGCAGCAATGCGTAAAAGCTGAGCTTGTTTGAATTGCCGCAATGCTTCAAGCTGCTGTTCATCATCATTTTCATCAATGCGCAATAAATATTGACGTAATTCATTGCGATAAGCGGTAACGGGTAATGGTTGGTAAAGTGAGAAGGGATCGATTAATTCATCTAGTAATAATGGATGACGAGCTAATTGCTCAGCAATCATTGGTGATGCTGCACAAAGACGGATCACATGCGTTAATACCTGTTCAGATTCTAAAATTAATTCTAAATAAGTTGTCCTACTAACTATACTGATAAGCAAGGGAATAATTCGTTGCAAAATTCGATTAATATCATCTCTATGATAGGTTTTAGCTATCAATTTTGGCATTAATTGATCAAGTACCTCGCGGCCACGGGGACCAATGGTTCGCTTAGCTAAATCTTGGCGAAATGGCCATAACTGTTTAATAATATTTTGTTTTTTCTCGTCTTTACACTCAGATAATAGGGTTTCCAGTTCACTTTCACTACTAATTTGTTGCCAGAAATAAACAAAAAATGTTAACAGAGTATCATCGCTTTTCTCATCATTTCGACCAATAATTTGCACAAATATCGCGTGGACACTTTGCATTCTAGCTATAAGTTGCTGATAAAATGCCGGCCAACCGTCAAACCCCATCGCCCATGCCAGTCGCGCCTGTTGTAAAGCTTGCTCAGGTAACATCTGAGTTTGTTGATCATTAATAGATTGCAATATATTTTCTGTTCGCCGTAAAAACAGATAATTATCCGTTAATTGCGTTACCTGTTCTGTTGTCAGCAATGAAAGCTCATCAATAGCGATTAATGTGGGTAACAAAGCCGGCGAGCGTAAGCTAGGTTCACGGCCACCTCGAATTAACTGGAAAACTTGGCCAATAAACTCTATTTCACGGATACCACCGGCACCTAATTTAATATTATCTTGCCAACCCTGGCGACGGACTTCACACTCAATCATGTTTTTCATATTACGCAACGATTGAATAACACCAAAATCGATATAGCGTCGAAAAACAAAGGGACGCAACATATTTTTTAACCCATCGCGATAAACTGAGTTATCATCACCGATAATGCGCATTTTGATCATCGCATAACGTTCCCAGTCGCGTCCCTGTTCCTGATAATAATCTTCTAAAGCAGCAAAACTAAAGACTAATGGCCCACTATCACCAAACGGACGAAGGCGCATATCAACCCGATAGACAAAACCATCTATCGTTTTATGCGCCAATAAGTTAATTAATTTTTGACCTAGTCGGGTAAAAAACTGGCTATTTTCCATCTGACGGCGTCCCCCTTGAGTAACCCCATTTTCAGGAAAGGCAAAAATCAAATCGACATCGGACGAAAAATTTAACTCTCTACCGCCTAACTTGCCCATAGCAAGGATTAGCAGTGGTTGTGGCTGTCCCTCTGGATCACAAGGTGTTCCCCAATTTTGACAACACTCCTCATACAGCCAATCTCTCGCAGCGATAATTAACGTTTCGGCTAGCTCACTCAGATGCTGCAATATCTGCAACTGACTATTGCTATCATCATGGAATAGTTGTAACCAGGCGATCCTAATTAGCATTTGATGACGAAACTGCCTTAGGATCCGCTGCAACTCCTCCTCACCAGCAATATTGGCCAGCTGTTTGGTTAACCATTGATGATAATGTTGCCATTCGCCTATTTGCGGTGGCTGTTGACGTATGGCCACCCACCAGGCAGGATGGTTTTTGATCTGCTGATAGGCAAAATCGCTTAAAGCAAAAAAAGTTTTTTCCTGGGGCGATAGCGGTAAAAGCTCCGGCACGTGACGCTGAAAATCATCTACCACCCATTGCGCCTGCTGAACCAATATTAATGGCAGCAATTTCATAAAATGCCTTTCATTAGGGTAGTGTTAACGCTGTAAGCCATTGGGTAAAAGATAGATATATTGTTGTTAAAAAAGATTTCTGCATTAAAAGCCACCCATCATAACCTTAGTAATGAAAGATCAATGCACAGCTCAAAAAACAGGCAGAATGTGGCAGGCAAATGAAAAAATTTAGTATCAAAAAATTTTGATAACGTGATAAAACCTATGCTTTATCACATCAATCCATCTTACTCAATACTAGCACTAAAAACACTGCCAATTTCTTAAAAACTAACCAATTCAAACAGTTTAATCATCGACTATAGAAAACTTTGATTTGCTTGTACCTATTAAGGTAACGCTAGCTCAAACCGTTGCGAATGTTGTTTCGCTTTAGAATTATAAAAACCAAAGCTAATTAATTTGATATTGTTTAAGTTCAATCCTTTTGTATCAATATCAAAATAATATTTATCATCAATTCTACTTTCCTTATATAGTGGAATCTCTTGATTAATAAAATTATTATTTTTATCAACCAAACGGATAAAAAGGGTATCATCTCCATTTTGTGCATAAGAACTTATAGATTTATTAAATTCAAAAGTCATTCTATTTTTTTGTTCGATACTCTTATAACTATAAACAGCGATTAAATTCAAATCTCCTGTTAAATTCTTATTTATGATAGTAGGAGTGACTGTTTTTAGAATTGCATAATTGAAATATGAAGGATCCCAGGTGATTTTTTTGACGCCATAAAATAAAGGCATATAATGAGATTTATAAAGATCAAATACATCACTCTTTTTCAGAAGACGGGTAATAAAGTAGTTAGGTATGCTAATATTTTCAGTTCGTTGTTTTTTACCTTTTAAAATAATATCTTCCTGTATTTCATGCTGTATGTTTGCTTGCATCATCATGAAGGTAAATAGCAAATATGATGGGATAAAAAAAAGTGCGCAGTAGCATAACAATGCTGATTTAGCAAATATTTTTGATTTAACAGGTAATTTATATAATTCAAAAACAAGAATAGCTACAGAAGGGAGTAAAAAAAATAGCCCTGTATTTAAACCTCTTCCTCCTATACCTGGCGATTTTGTCAAAACAAGATTAGCAAAGATGCTTAAAATGATAAATAATGAAGCGTAACCTAGAGCTTTTTTATTTATTTTTACTTTATCAGCTTGCCATAGTAAAAATAAACTAACCGCGATTAATAGTAAATAAATATGTAAATAAACTGCTATAGCTTCAGGCATACGGCCAACAACATGCCATATTAATTGTTTTATTGTTGACACTTCAGTCCAATATGCATTTAATGGATTGCTTAACCTAACATAATTCCCTGGTGCGCCAAGCATAATTACCGAACCAATTATTGATGCTACTAATCCGGTAACAGTCGTTTTTCTCCGCGTTTTTTCTATAAAGAAAACAAATATAGTAAACAATACCACACTGACACTTGTATTTTCATTAGAGCAACCGGCTAAAAAACCTAAAATAAACAGGCCAATATAGTGAAATTTATTTACTACATTTTTTACATTAGCTAAATAGAGTAAATAACAGATGTATAGGCTGGCCCACATACTTGTCCATAGATAATTTGCCGAACCTACTATCCAAAAGCTTGTATGACCCAGTTGTGGATTAGCAATCCAATAAGCCATAAAGACTAACCATAGAATAATAGATGAGGGATAGTAACATTTTTTCTCACCTTTATTTGAGTTTGCAATTAATAGAGGAATTAACGAAACCGCAATACACATTAGTAAAAATACAAATGCATTAACCATTTCATATAATGTATATGGTAAATAATTTAATAAAAAAGATGATGTAAAATCTGTTACTAATCTACCACTCCAACTCATATAGTGAGCAAGCGTTTTGTCAAATGATATTCCTTTTATAAAATATGAATAATCATCTGATTGCATAGGAGTATGTAATGAAGGGATCAAAATAATGACATAAATAATAAATGCATTTAAAAAAAAATATTTTTTATTTTTCATACTATTAACTCTATTTAAATTTAGAACGTCTTAAAATAAATTTGGGTCTTTGTTTAACTTCAATATAAATACGTCCTATATATTCACCTAACACACCAATACCAATTAGTTGAACTCCACCTAAAAATAGAATCGATACGAGTAACGATGGATAGCCAGGAACCGGATTATTAAAAAATATTTTATCGATCATCATATATATACCATAACAAAAAGCGATACTAGCTATAAAAAAACCAGCATATGTCCAAATTCGTAATGGTGCGGTAGAGAAGCTGGTAATACCTTCCAAAGCAAGGTTCCATAACTGCCAACCATTAAATTTTGTACTGCCAGCTGAACGGTTTGTACGATTATATTCTACAATTGCGGTTTTACCACCCACCCAAGAAAAGATACCCTTCATGAAAAGATTTCGTTCAGGTAATAGTTTGATACTTTCCACTATCTCTCGAGACATTAATCGAAAATCACCAACGTTTTGCTCAATTTTGGGTTTACTAATAACGTTATGTAATTTATAAAACCACTCTGCTGATTTACGTTTTAAAATATAATCACTACTACGATCAACCCTTTTAGCTAATACAACATCGAAACCTTCTTGCCATTTTTCAATTAATTTAGGCACAACTTCTATGGGATCTTGCAAATCAACATCGATCGGAATAATAGCATCACCTGTAGCATGCTCTAAGCCAGCAAATAAAGCGGCTTCCTTACCAAAATTTCGAGTAAAACTTAATGGAATAATGAGATTATCAGTCACTGCCAGAGCGTTGATAATATTCTCGGTTGTATCTTTACTGCCGTCATTAATGAAAATAATTTCAATATGATACTTTTTAAGATCTTTATTTTCCCTAACGGTTTTATAGAAAATAGGAATCGCTTTTTCTTCATTAAAAACCGGAACAATCAATGATATTTTCATTATTCGATGCCTTTAAAAACAAATAATTTTGAGTACAGAAATCCAACGACAAGACTAATTATTGAAAATACGATAAGTGTTACAAGAGGATGTGCATTAAATTTATCTGCCATATAGCCAATATAATAGCTTAACATCCCCATAAATATAACAAATGTAAAATATCTAACGACTGTAGCCTTTTTCCTAAAAGTAAATTTTGCATTAGCAAAAAATGAAAATGTTACAGCAATGATAAATGAAACGAGATTAGCTGAGGCCTGTGAAATGCTTACTATATAGACAAGTGATACGAATACTCCCCAATGCAACAACGTGTTTACAAGTCCAACAATAAAATAGCGGCTAAATTGACATATCATTGACTTTTCAATCCTACAGAAGAAATATGCTCTCAATATTATTTAATTTAATCCAAATTGTCGGATACTGTGTCTTCCCAAGGATAAAAAATTCTAGTTTATCTATACTTTCCAGACTTATACTTAAATCACATTATAACTAATATTATCTGCTCGCAGTTTAAAAATTAAGATTTAATTAAGGGAAAACAACCAAAAATAGGATTTTATACCAGCATTCTTAGCTGAAAATAATAAAAAATGAAATATTATTAATAATGGCAAATCAATTAAAAGAATCATTATTTTACTTTTTTAGATTTGCATCAATACATTTAACGCATTAGTATCAGCTAATAGTACTTTTTTTCACAGTTTGAAGATAGTTGAATACAATGAGAAAATTTCTTTTATTTATCCTAGCATTGATAGGATTTAACCTCTCAATGACGACGCAAGCAGAAGAAACGCTTTATGTTTCTGATGAACTCCCCACCTTTATCCACCGAGGGCCTGGAACCGATTATCGTATTATTGGTAGCCTAAAAAGCGGTGATCAAGTTCAATTATTAAGCACTGATCAAGAAACCGGTTATGCTCAAATTCGCGATTATAAAGGACGAGTCGCCTGGTTACCAAAAAATCAACTCAGCCAAACACCCAGTGTAAAAGCACGTATTCCCATGCTCGAAAAGGAAAATCAAGAATTACGTGAAAAATTAACTAACATTGATAGTAACTGGAATAATCAAACCAGTGAAATGCAAAGCAAAGTTGCCGCCAGTGATCAAATTATTGCTAACCTAACTGCAGAAAACGAAAAACTAAAAAATGAATTAATTCGCTCAGGAAAAAAATTAGAAATTGCGCAAATTAATCTTGATGATAATCGCCGTGAACTCATTTTGCAGTGGTTTATGTATGGCGGTGGGGTTGCCGGTGCTGGTTTAATTTTTGGTTTGTTGTTACCTCATATTATTCCTCGACGTAAAAAACGCAATGATCGCTGGATGAATTGAAGAAAATAGCATGCAGATTTATCTTGTTGGTGGCGCGGTAAGAGATCAGCTATTAGGATTGCCAGTCTCAGATCGTGACTGGGTCGTGGTCGGCGCTACCCCAGATGATTTAATCAAATTAGGTTTCCAGCAAGTTGGTAAGGATTTTCCCGTTTTTCTCCATCCCAAAACACGTGAAGAATATGCCCTTGCCCGTACAGAACGCAAAACGGGTGTAGGCTATACCGGCTTTTCTTGCTATGCCGCACCTGATGTCACGATAGAAGAGGATTTGTTACGTCGAGATCTGACTATCAACGCCATCGCCCAAACTGAAGATGGCCAACTGATTGATCCTTTCCAGGGTGAACAAGACATAAAAAACCGTTTATTACGCCATGTTTCCGCAGCTTTTGCCGAAGATCCTTTACGGATACTTAGAGTGGCGCGTTTTGCTGCTCGACTGGCTAAGCAAAAATTTACTATTGCCAATGAAACACAGTCTTTGATGAAAAAAATGGTTTCTAATCATGAAATTAGTACAATTAGTGCAGAAAGAGTGTGGAGCGAAACAGAGAAAGCATTACAATCATCTGCGCCAGAAACTTATTTTCATGTCTTACGTGATTGTGGTGCACTAGCTACTCTTTTTCCTGAAATTAATCAATTATTTGGCATATCCAGCGCAGCAGAATCACATGCTGAAATGGATACCGGAATACATACCCTGTTAACCTTAAAAATGGCAGCATCATTAACTGACAATATCGAAATTCGCTTCGCTGTACTCTGCCATGACTTTGGTAAGGCATTGACCCCGCCCGAACAATGGCCTGATCATGGGGATCATGCCATCAAGGCTATTCCCTTGATTGAGGCTATGTGTAACCGGTTACGTATTCCTAATAGAATGAAAGAGTTAGCTAAATTAGTTGCCCGTTTTCATCAGCAAATCCACCAAATTAACCAGTTACCACCTGAAAGTATGATTAACCTCTTCAATCAATTAGATAGTTGGCGGAAACCAGATCGCGTCAATCAACTGATTATTGCTTGTGAAGCCGATGCCCGCGGCTGGATGGGACAAGAGCATATTACTTATCCACAAGCTAAATTTGTTATTGAAGCATTTAAAACAGTACAACAAGTATCCAGTAAAAATCTGATTGAACAGGGTATTAAAGGTATCGCGATCAGGGATGCGCTCACCCAGCAGCGTATTCAGGCATTAACTGATTGGCGGCTGCAACAAACCATTTTACCTATTTAAGTTAGCCTAAGCCGATTTTGTTCGCTCTATAATCACACCAACCTGTTTAGCCCGCGCCACCGCACCAGGTTTATAGACTTTAACGCGTACCCAACAGCTATTGAATTGATTTAAAATAATATCAGCAACCTCCTGCGCAACCCGTTCTATCAAGGCAAATTTTTGTGTCTCTATATGGTTAATTACCACTTGGCTAACCTGAGCATAATCTAAACAATATTCGACTTGATCACTTTTAGCTGCCCGCTGATTATCCCATCCCATTTCGATATCGAGTAACAGTTTTTGTTGAATAGTTTGTTCCCAATCATAAGCACCAATGGTTGTGAATACTGATAACTGCTCAATAAATATAATATCCATTTACCCTTCTCTCATGTTTTAATCTATCCCAATGGATACTATCCACAGACTTATCTTTTATCATTGGGAAAATGACTCTATGATCACACATTTTAGTAAAATTTGCGTTAATAATAGGAGAATAAAAATTATTATGCTGCTAAATATTGCCAAAAAACCAAAAGGTTGAATAAATAATTCACCACAACTTAAAAAATAAACCTAGGATAGATATTTGTTAGTTTTACTAACAACTATACTGTATATTTTATTAATGTTCTGATATTACCATGAACTTGAAAATTCGGTATGCAAATAATATTTCGATAAAATACAAGTATTATTAATACCTTAAGTTAAAAAAGGTCTTGATTATTTGGAGTAGTGATATGAGTGCAATCGCACTTGGCATGATTATCTTCGCCTACCTCTGTGGTTCAATCTCGAGCGCGGTCTTGATCTGCCGATTGATAGGTCTTCCTGATCCTCGACACCATGGTTCCGAGAATCCTGGAGCAACAAACGTATTACGAATCGGTGGTAAAGCAGCTGCTGTAGCTGTGCTCATTTGCGACATTCTAAAAGGAATGATCCCAGTATGGTTAGCCTATTATTTAAATGTCCCTCCCTTTTATCTTGGAATTATCGCCATTGCCGCTTGTTTAGGCCATATTTACCCTATTTTCTTTCATTTTAAAGGCGGAAAAGGGGTTGCTACTGCTTTTGGTTCTATTGTCGCCATTGGCTGGGGTTTATCTGGTGTTATCGCGGGTACCTGGCTGCTTACTGTTCTACTCAGCGGATATTCATCATTAGGCGCTATTGTCACTGCTCTATTAGCGCCCTTCTATGTTTGGTGGTTCAAGCCGGAATTCACCTTCCCGGTGGCAATGCTTTCATGTTTAATCCTCTTTCGTCATCATGATAACATTCAGCGTCTATGGCGGGGGCAAGAGAGCCGTATATGGCAAAAAATAAAGAAAAAAAGCGAAAAAACTGATAAAGAAATTATTCAAGCCTCTAAAAAGCAAGAAAAAAATGATTGAGCATTCTATTAATTTTTATGCTTTAAGTTGATTTATGTAGCGATGTAAATGTTAACGGTGACAAATCTGCCAATGGCCAACGCGCTTTAACAGTGATATCCAGACTGTCACTGACGCCACTTTTTAAACGGATCATGCCAGCTAGTGCTATCATTGCACCATTATCGGTACAAAATTCTGGTCGAGCATAAAAAACCTGTCCGCCAATTTTTGTTATCGATTCTGCCATTTTCGCCCGTAAGGTGCGATTTGCACTTACACCACCGGCCATAACCAACCGCTTAGCCCCCGTTTGCTCTAAAGCACGTTTACATTTGATGACTAATGTATCCACCACAGCATCCTCAAATGCCCGAGCAATATCCGCAGCGGTTTGTTGATCCATATTATTATTACGAATGGTATTGGCAGCAAACGTTTTTAAACCTGAAAAACTAAAATCTAGTCCAGGGCGATCTGTCATCGGACGAGGAAATACAAAACGACCAACCTGTCCTCGTTGGGCCATCAATGACAATGCCGGCCCGCCTGGATAATCCAAACCTAATAATTTTGCTGTTTTATCAAAAGCTTCACCCGCAGCATCATCAATTGACTCGCCTAATAGCTGATATTGACCAATTGCTATGACATTAATTAACTGGGTATGCCCACCGGAAACCAATAATGCCACAAAAGGGAATTCAGGGCGGTTTTCTTCCAGCATGGGCGCCAGTAAATGCCCCTCCATGTGATGAATCGCGATAGCCGGCACTCGCCAGGCAAACGCTAATGAACGCCCAATTGTTGCTCCCACCAATAAAGCGCCGATCAAACCTGGACCTGCGGTATAAGCAACGGCATCAATATCACTGCCGGTTAAACCCGCTTGTTGTAGTGCCACTTTAATTAAAGGAATTGTTTTACGAATATGATCGCGAGAAGCTAATTCAGGCACCACGCCGCCATAATCGGCATGCAATTTTACCTGGCTATATAATTGATTGGCTAACAAACCTATTTGATCATCATAAATCGCGATACCAGTTTCATCGCAAGATGTCTCTATACCTAAAACACGCATATATTACTCACCACCTTCGCTAATAACGCAAGTTTATCACTATTTATGTAAAAAAGGTGCAACTTCTCAGCAAATAAATAACTGTCTATCTGGATTAAATCAGTTATAATTAACATAAATAATTTGTATGGCTTATCCATTATCAGCTAAACTATGCCAACTATTTTTTCATTAAAAATAATTAATTGGCTGATTTTGTGCGTTTCGTTTTTATACAGCACTTTACAAAGCCCTACACATTGAAGTAAAATTCCGCACCATTTTGAAGAGAGCTGGCTATGATATTGCTAGCAAAAACCGATTTTTTTGAGGTGAAAGGCACATGCCGGTAATTAAAGTACGTGAAAACGAGCCATTTGACGTAGCACTGCGTCGTTTTAAGCGTTCTTGCGAAAAAGCAGGGATATTAGCTGAAGTGCGCCGTCGTGAGTTCTATGAGAAACCAACGACTGTACGTAAACGTGAAAAAGCATCAGCAGTAAAGCGGCACGCTAAAAAATTGGCTCGCGAGAACGCACGTCGT
Source organism: Arsenophonus sp. aPb (assembly GCF_029873475.1). Taxonomy (NCBI): domain Bacteria; kingdom Pseudomonadati; phylum Pseudomonadota; class Gammaproteobacteria; order Enterobacterales; family Morganellaceae; genus Arsenophonus; species Arsenophonus sp. aPb. The sequence goes on along the minus strand of NZ_CP123499.1, from coordinate 530,111 downwards.
ACTCGTTTGTACTAATTGTTACGGTTCAGCAACCGTAACAATTCGACAGCAGTGATTAAGTGATTACAAAAAGGCCGTGCTTCCTAATAAGAAGCACGGCTTGTTATCTTTCATCAATGAAGAGTTTATGGCTGGACGAATTCCGCGTACATTTATCAATGACTTATTGGCTAGAACCGATATCGTTGATCTTATTGATACTAAAGTGCCGCTAAAAAAGCAAGGCAAAAACCATCACGCGTGTTGTCCATTTCATAATGAAAAAACGCCTTCATTTACTGTTAATGGCGATAAACAATTTTATCACTGTTTTGGCTGTGGTGCCCATGGTAATGCCATTGATTTTCTGATGAATTATGACAAGCTTGATTTTGTCGAAACAATTGAAGAACTTGCTACCCTGCATGGGCTGGAAATTCCATATGAAACGGGTAACAGTTCAAATCAAATAGAGCGGCATCAGCGGCAAAATCTTTATCAATTAATGAATGATATTAATCAATTTTATCAACATTCATTGAATAAATTAGACTCACATAATGCAAAACAATATTTAATACAACGTGGCTTAAGTGATGAAGTAATTCATCGTTTTTCTATCGGTTTTGCACCAGCCGGCTGGGACAATCTACTCAAGCATTTTGCTAAACATGTTGAGAGCCATAAACAGCTAGATGCTGCCGGTATGTTAGTTACCAATAATAATGGTCGTACCTACGATCGCTTTCGGGAACGCATAATGTTTCCGATCCGAGATCGTAGAGGACGTGTTGTGGCGTTTGGTGGTCGTGTTTTAGATGATACATTACCAAAATATCTCAATTCACCAGAAACTGAGATTTTTCATAAAGGCCGCCAATTATATGGACTATATGAAGCAAGCCAAAATAATCCGGCACTTTCTAAACTATTAGTTGTCGAAGGTTATATGGATGTTGTTGCTCTGGCGCAATTCGGTATTAATTATGCCGTAGCATCATTAGGTACATCAACAACGGCAGAGCATATCCAGTTACTTTTCCGAACAACGGATACGGTTATTTGTTGTTATGATGGGGATAAAGCAGGTCGCGAAGCCGCATGGCGAACGCTTGACACAGCGCTTCCCTATTTGAGTGATGGCCGCCAGTTACAATTTATGTTTTTACCTGATGGTGAGGATCCTGATTCGCTAATACGCAAAGAAGGTAAAGCAAATTTTGAACAACGAATGGATAAGTCACACTCTTTGTCTACATTTTTGTTTGATACATTGGTTGCACAAGTTGATTTAGCTAGTCATGAAGGTAAAGCAAAATTCAATCGTCTTGCTATGCCTTTAATTAAAAAAGTGCCTGGTGACACTTTACAGTTATATTTAGCACAAGAATTGGGTAGTTTTATTGGTATTCCTGATACTTCGCGTATTCTTGCCATGATTGAAAAAGGATCGGCTGAAAAAATAAATTATCAGGCACCAAAAATTAAACCAACAACCATGCGAATATTGATCGCATTATTGGTCCAGAATCCAAATTTTGTGAACTTAATTCCTACTCTTGATGGCATTAAGCACTCACAGTTACCAGGATTAATGCTGTTTTTAGAGTTAGTTGAGCTTTGTCAATCTCATCCTGGCATAACTACTGGTCAATTACTGGAATGCTATCGTAATAATAAATTTGTTAAACAACTTGAAAAACTGGCAACTTGGAACGATATAGAGATAGAAGAGATAGCGGAAAAAATGTTCAAGGATGCCTTGGAGCATTTATTGATTACCGCACTTGATGAAAGGTTCGAATCTCTGATGGCAAAAGAGCGAACAGAAGGTTTAACCAGTGAAGAACGTGAAGAAGTTCGTTTAATTACTGTTGCAAAAATAAAATAGTAATCTTGAAAAGTAAAAAACATCCGGCTTAAGTGCCGCATAAAGTAGGGCAAACGCCTGTAAGTTGCCATGATTTAAAGGGCATGGCACATAAAATAATTAAGTTCCCTTTAATTTTATTGTTGGCTGACTTGTTTTCGCCGACCAACACCAACCCAAATTATGAAGTGTGGATACCGTCTTATGGAGCATAACCCGCAGTCACAGCTGAAGCTACTAGTTACCAAAGGTAAAGAGCAAGGCTACCTGACCTATGCTGAGGTCAACGACCATCTGCCGGAAGATATCGTCGATTCAGATCAGATCGAAGATATCATCCAAATGATTAATGATATGGGCATTCAAGTGATGGAAGAAGCGCCTGATGCCGACGATCTTATTCTTGCAGAAACCGCCACTGATACTGACGATGATGCTGTTGAGGCTGCTGCCCAGGTATTATCCAGTGTTGAAAGTGAAATAGGCCGCACAACCGATCCTGTGCGAATGTACATGCGTGAAATGGGTACCGTAGAACTACTGACCCGTGAAGGCGAAATTGATATCGCTAAACGCATCGAAGATGGCATTAATCAGGTTCAGTGTTCTGTCGCTGAATATCCTGAAGCTATCGCTTATCTATTAGACCAATACCAACGTGTTGAAAAAGATGAAACCCGCCTATCTGATATTATTACCGGCTTTGTTGATCCTAACGCTGAAGAAGATTTAGCACCAACAGCAACCCATATCGGTTCGGTTTTACCGGAAGAAGCCCTAAATGATGACGAAGATGAAGATAAAGACGAAGATGATGATAGTGACGACAGTGATGAAAACAATGTCGATCCAGAACTCGCTCGGCAAAAATTTTCAGAGCTTCGTGAACAATATGAACGCACGTCCCTTGAAATTCAAAAAAGTGGCCGTAACCATGCTAATTCAATCGCAGAAATTGAGCAGTTGTCTGAGATTTTCAAACAGTTTCGTTTAGTACCAAAACAGTTTGATTATTTAGTAAACAATATGCGTGATATGATGGAGCGTGTTCGCTCTCAAGAGCGCCTCATCATGAAACTCTGTATTGAACAATGCAAAATGCCGAAGAAAAACTTTATTACCTTATTCTCAGGTAATGAAACTAATGTTAATTGGTTAGCTGCGGCAAAAGCAATGAATAAACCCTGGTCTGAAAAATTAGTTGAAGTCGAAGAAGAGATACAACGCTCTTTACAAAAACTACAACAGATTGAAGAAGAGACCGGTTTAACCATTGAACAAGTAAAAGATATTAACCGCCGTATGTCTATTGGTGAAGCAAAAGCGCGTCGCGCGAAAAAGGAGATGGTTGAAGCTAACTTACGTTTAGTTATCTCTATTGCTAAAAAATATACCAATCGAGGCCTCCAATTTCTCGATCTGATTCAGGAAGGCAACATTGGTCTAATGAAAGCGGTCGATAAATTTGAATACCGTCGTGGATACAAGTTTTCAACTTATGCAACCTGGTGGATCCGACAGGCGATCACCCGTTCAATTGCTGATCAGGCGCGCACTATCCGTATTCCAGTGCACATGATTGAAACGATCAACAAACTGAACCGCATTTCTCGCCAAATGCTTCAGGAAATGGGACGTGAACCCTCACCTGAAGAATTAGCAGAACGCATGTTAATGCCTGAGGATAAAATCCGTAAAGTACTAAAAATTGCTAAAGAACCTATTTCAATGGAAACACCAATTGGCGATGATGAAGATTCACATCTTGGTGATTTCATTGAAGACACGACCTTAGAGCTACCCTTAGACTCTGCTACCTCGGAAAGTCTGCGTTCAGCCACCCACGAAGTTCTGGCTGGCTTGACCACCCGTGAAGCAAAAGTTCTGCGTATGCGCTTTGGTATTGATATGAATACGGATCACACCTTAGAGGAAGTGGGGAAACAGTTTGATGTTACCCGTGAGCGAATCCGTCAAATTGAAGCAAAAGCGTTACGTAAACTACGCCATCCAAGCCGTTCAGAAGTACTGCGTAGTTTCTTGGATGAATAAAACGATTATTTATCTTTAGAATAGTAAAAAGCACCTATCTCGATAGGTGCTTTTTTATTGATAGCGATAATTAAGCAAACAGATCATCAGTAAAAGTTTTAGCCACTGTAATTTGTGAATTTGTAGACCTTGGCTGACATATTCTATATATTTCACATGATATTAGTTGAAGTTTGAGATCACACACTTTCTTAAATACTAAGACACCTCGCTAGAATCTAGCAAAATATACTTTAGACTTATTAGCGCCAATTCACCGCTTAAGCCGATTTTTATCGTAAAAGCCCTTCAGTCAACTCTTTACCCGTGCAGTACTGATAGAGAGCCTTCAGCTCTCGTTCAATCCACACTATCTCTTCAAGGGCATATCCTGAAAAACCGTACATAATATTATCAATCCCATTTAGCTGCGATGTGTCTGCATTATCCAGCAATGAGTCATCGAAATGTTTCAGTTCAATCACGGCGGTATAAGCTAAATTCATCTTTTCATAAAAAGCAGAATCGAGTTTAGAAACATCGTATAAATGCTTTGTGAAGATTGCTAATAATGGCTCGCTTAGCACTCCTGATATCGATTTTTCGTTTTCTGTAACTGTATAACGTATTTTACCAGCCGCAGTTTTTGAGACACTGAAATCTAGAGGGCATTCATGCATAGGTCTTTTTTCATAGGGTGCAAACTTTTCGCATAGTTCCTTAATTTGTCCGCTTATATTCCAAGCTAACTGGCATTCTCGAGCAAAAATCTTCTTCAGGGCTCGCATCTCGTTCTTCCTGGCTTTTGACTTACGAAAACAATCCAGTAACTCTCTTATGATGAAAAGACAAATCGCAACAAGAGCAGATACAGGGATAAGAGTTTCGTTCGTTAAAATGCCAAGCCAATCACATGCTGTCGTTTCCACCGCTATTTTATCACCACTCCAAATTCAACATACAAAAAAGCCACTTACTAAAAAGTGGCTTAATGTGCGCTGATTTAACAGCTTAAATTTGGTGGCCCCTGCTGGATTTGAACCAGCGACCAAGCGATTATGAGTCGCCTGCTCTAACCACTGAGCCAAGGGGCCTAAGTGGGATGCATTATACTTGCTGTTTTTGCGCCGGTCTAGTCTTTATAAATCATATGCTTGTTTTATAAACAAAATCAGTCAATTTAATGGTTTTCCGTGAGTAATTTGTTAATTAATTATTTCAGTTTAAATCGAGGGATAATAACTGAACAATAATAACTTATTGATAAATTTATATTCAAAAGTTAACAGCAAGTTATGAATGAAATATAAACTAACGCATTAGAATATTAGGAAATCTACAAAAACCTACGTATGAAATTTAACTATGGATAATAGATTATTATAATTAACGTTAGATCATATCAAGAAAACAAGCATGAATAATATAAAATTTCTGCTTCTTACTTTTATAACAAATAACCATCTTAATAAAGAACATAAATTAATTTATTTAACTAAATTAATATAAATTATTATGTTGAATTTAAAGAAAACATTAGAAAAATTATATAGTATAAATTCAATATATCTGATTATATATCAATACTAATAACATATTCAGTAACAATAAATATATATTTATTGTGGTTACACCGTTAATCAAAATACGCCAATCGCGTTTATTTTAAATTCGACACTATTAGGGAAATAGAAAATATGGCATATATAAATATGGATACCAATCGTTGTTCAATGTTTGCTAATTACGCAATAAATAGCAATAGCATAGAGGGAAAAGTATCAGCGACATCACCAAAAGGATTACTTGAACATATCATAAATTTTTTTACTTTAGGCGGCGTGGAAAGAAAATTATCTAAGCAATATGATAATTTAATGCAAACAATGACCAGCGCACTGGAAAAAAAAATTGCTAATTCAAATTGCTATCATATTCCTGAAGAAATCAAATTCAATTTTAACGGTTGCACGGTAACCATTAAACCTTCGCAATATCATTCAGACAAGCTATCTGTTTGCGTTGAAGGACAGACAGGAGAACATTTTACTTCAGAAATCGATAAGCATGCATTTAAAATGACTGCTACTGTCATGTTATTAAATAACCGGATTGATCCAAATATATACATCAAGAAAGGAAGGATTCATTTATTAAATACAGATCTATCCGCCAGAATTTTAGACGGCATTAATTTAGCGGGTGCCTATTTGTTAAATGTAAATTTCGATGGAACAGACTTATCCGCAGCAAATTTGCAAAACACAGATATTATAAATACAACATTTGATCATGCAAAATTAATAGAAGCAAATTTAAACGGTGCAAAAATTGAAAAAACAACATTCAATTATGCAACATTAGATTCAGTATCGTTAGAAAGAGCCTCGATAGCTGGCGCTAATTTTGATCACGCAACACTTAATTGCGCAAAGCTGACTGACACAAAAATTATTAACTTAAAGCTATCTGACGGCGAAATTAAAACGAATACATTTAATTATGCAACATTAAATTCAGCATTGTTAGAAAGAGCTACCCTATTTGGCGCTAATTTTGATCATGCAACGCTTACTAATGCTAATCTAACCGATGCAACAATTCAAAACACAACATTTAATAATGCAAAATTAGATTCAGCATTGTTAGTAAGAGCCACCATAGCTGGTGCTAATTTGGATCATGCAACACTTGTTAAGGCAAATTTAACTGAAGCTAAATTAGCTAAATTAAAAATGTCCAACGAAGAAATTAAAGTGACGACATTAAATTTTGCACGTTTAGATTCCGCATTGTTAAATAAGGCGACGCTATCCTCCACTCAGATGCAAGGAGCAACACTTATTAAAGCCGATTTACGTCAAGCGGAGATTTTCAAATCTGAATGCGACAATGTTAATTTCAGTAACGCTTTATTTAGCAATACAAACATAAAAGGAACTTTTTTTCAAAAATCGATATTTACTGGAGCCGATTTAAGTCACACAAAAATAATCACCTCTGATTTATCTGATGCAAAATTGCAAAATACAAAATTAAACAATGCTAATTTCTCCGGTTGCTATTTTATATTATCAGATATGACGAATGCCGATCTAAGCGGAGCAGAATTATTTTCAACAAATATGCAAGGTGCAAAATTAACAAATGCAAACCTATACCAGGCAAATTTGAAATATGCTAATTTAAAAAATGCAAATCTAAGTAAAACCATTCTAATTGAAGCAAAGCTTAATAATGCCGATCTAGTAGGCGCAGTTCTGGAAAAAGCAAACCTATCCGAAGCAGTACTGGACAATGCCAATTTAAGTTTTACTAATTTATACCAAGCTACCTTAAAAAATGCTCAATTAAAAAATACATGTTTAACTGGAGCTATCTTACAAGAAACAAATATCACTGACGCTAATTTAACAGAAGCAGATTTTACAGCAGGCATGTATTTACAAGGAATAGTTGTTCCTAAAGAAAAATTAACTGCAGCAAAGCTAGCAGCGGCTATTTCATTACAAAAAATAAATATTAACGAACTCAAGATCACTGAAGAGAACATCACAGCTAACTTATCACAAAAAACAGATGCCATTGAAGGATATTTAGCCGCAGCTATCTTATTACACAAAAAAGATACCCTTGATTTAAAAAACATAACGCTTACTAATGCCAATCTCATAAAAGCAAAATCAGCAGCCACTACTTTATTACAAAAAACAAATCCTAGCGATATAAATTCAGCAGTAAGTTTATTACAACAAACAAATATTACTAAAACCGATTTAGCAAAAGCGATCTCATTACAAAAAACAAATCTCATAGATGCAATTTTAATAAATACCAGCTTACAAAAGGCAGATATTACTGATGCGGATTTAACCAACACTAACTGTCAAAAAGCCAAATTCATTAATGCAACTTTAATAAACGTTAGCTTAAAAAATGCCGATCTTACTGATGCAAATTTAACCAATGCTAACTGCCAAAAAGCTAAGTTCAGTAAAGCAAATTTAACAAGAACAGATTTTACTGAGGCGAACCTACAGGATGTAAAGTTCTCTAAACATCATACAAAAAAAGAATTTCTGCAAGAAATTAATGTAGCAGTAGAAAAGCTTGAAGCAAAAACAAACAAATTAAAAAACAAAATCAATAAAGTGTTCCATTTAAACTAGGTAAATCATATGGTTATAAAACTTAATATATTGGCAATTATTAAATAAAATTTTGCTAGCTTATTGATTGTTACTGACGGTTTGTATGCAAACAGCAAAACCCATTATTCCGCTAGTGACATTGTTTAAAAACAAAAAGCCCACACAAGCTGGGCTAAATAATCAACAGAGAGGATTTTACTAATCATAGATAGACATTGCTGTTGTTAATTATTTATTTAACTAAAAATAAATATTTCTCATTATCCTTTATTTAAATGTTAAAAACATTAAGCATTAACATTTAATTAAAACATTCATCTATAGACCCCAAATAACACATTAGATTTTACATATTTTTAATAAATAATTAAAATTAATGTAAATTATTTTACTATTTTACCTTTACAAAAATTAATTAAATGACTAAGCAACTTGATATCACATAGAAAAATATTGCTCTATTTCTAGTAAACCAAAATAAACATCAATAAATATCAATAAATATTTAACTTTAATTAACAAAAATTAATACTATTCATCAAGATTGAGACATTAACCGTTAAAATTTAATTTTTTTTATTTTAATCTACTATTAAGATCACATTTTTATATCAATTAACTTACTTTCATTTTTTTATTTTGCCAACCTAGGCTTATATTTTTTCATTAAATAAATTAAAAAGCATTTTATTCGTGAACAAACTCATAAAAATACAAATTACTATTAGATAAATATATCTGTTTTTATCTAAAGTTACATGCAAATTGAAACGATTCAGCTTGCGTAAAATAAAACCTAAATTAGCTTTGTTTTTTTATTGTATAAAAACTGCAATCTTTCACTCATTTATGTGAATAGGAGAAAACATGTTTGATGTGTCTAAAAAAGATATTCATTTAGCACAATTTGCCGACCATAAACAGCATGCCATCGCACAAGTTGCTCAAGCATTAATCAATGCTGGGTACGTTACGTCAGATTACCTTACCGGTATGCAAAAAAGGGAAAATCAAGCTTCAACTTATTTAGGCAATGGCATTGCCATTCCTCATGGCACGGTAGAAACGCGCCATAATGTATTACAGACAGGCGTTCAAATATTTCAGTTTCCACAAGGTGTAGATTGGGATAATGGCCAAAAAGCTTATATTGTCATCGGCATTGCCGCTAAATCGGAGGAACATTTAAGCTTATTACGACAACTGACACATATTCTAAGCGATGAGAATATTGCCAAGGAAATGGCAACCACCAAATCAATAGATTCAATATATAATATATTGCTAGCTAAAGAGTCGCTTGATGACTTCATTTTCAAAGCTTCTATGATTACGTTAGATGTAGATACTAACCATATTATGACACTCCAGGCACTAAATATTAATCACTTACAGGATGCAAATGCCATTAATAATGATTTCATCGTTGATGTGATCACAAATCCACCGCTCTATTTAGGTCAAGGAATCTGGCTTAGTGATAGTAAGAAAGGTAACCTAAAAACAGCCATGGCAATTGCGCGTCCTAAACAGCCTTTATCTTATCAAGATCATCAACTTTGCCTACTTATCACACTATCATGCAAAGATAATCGGGCTAATAACACCTTAAATCACTTAGCTAATTTATTAATCGATAAAAAAACAGCAAAATTGCTACAAGCACCCGATGCCGTAGGGATGTTTACTTTACTAACGACTAACACAAACGAAGAAAAAGGGACGTTATCAGCAGAGTTTACTTTAAATAATAAACATGGTTTACATGCACGCCCAAGTTCACAATTAGTTAATACAATAAAAAAATTTAACAGCAAAGTCACTATTACTAATTTGGATGGCAACGGAATTCCTGCCAATGGCCATAATATAATGAGTGTCATTGGATTAGTTGCTCGTCAAAATGATCGTATCCAATTTAAGATCAGTGGCCCTGACGCCCAAGCAACCTTACATGCCATTGAGCAAGTGATTAACGCTAATATGGATGAAAAAATTGCATGAAAGGTAAAGTTGCAACCATTACATTAAATCCGGCATATGATTTAGTCGGCATGTTAGACAGTATTGAAAAAGGTGCTGTCAACTTAGTTAAAACCCATGGATTGTATCCGGCAGGTAAAGGCATAAATGTTGCTAATACATTAAAAAATCTAAATGTTAATGTCACTGTCGGTGGTTTTTTAGGTAAAGAAAATCTAAACGGTTTTCTTCACGACTTCAAAGAGCGCGGGATCACAAATCATTTTCATGCCATCGAAGGTAGAACTCGCATTAACGTCAAATTGACTGAAAAAAATAGTGTGGTTAGTGATTTTAATTTTTCCGGCTTTGAAGTAAATAAACAGGATTGGCAGCATTTTGCCAAAGATTCCCTTAGCTGGTTAAGTCAATTTGATATGATATGTGTTAGTGGTAGCTTACCCAAAGGTATCGATTTAGATGACTTTACTGACTGGATGAAACGGCTACGTAATCAATGTATGTGCGTCATATTTGATAGTAGCCGAGAAGCATTGATTGCCGGTTTAAAAGCCAATCCTTGGTTGGTGAAACCAAATCGACATGAATTAGAAAGTTGGATTGGCCACCCTTTACCTACCTATCAAGAAATCGCCAAAGCGGCCCAGCAATTACTTTCTCAAGGCATTACTCACGTTGTCATTTCCTTAGGCGAAGAAGGTGCCATGTGGGTCAACGCATCCGGTGCTTGGTTAGCAACTCCACCAAAATGTCAGGTTGTAAGTACTGTTGGTGCCGGAGATGCCATGGTCGGAGGTTTAATTTATGGTTTAATGATGCGGCAAACCAGTGAACATACCTTGCGCTTAGCAACAGCTATTAGTGCCATAACAGTCAGCCAAGGTAATGTTAGGAGCATGGATCGGCAACAACTGACAAAAATGATGAACCAAGTTGCTCTGATCCCATTTCAAATATAAGGAATTTCTTGATGAAAACAATTGCTATTATCCACTCACCCCAAATGCCAGCAAGAACCTATCTTGCTAAGCAAATACTATGTCAGCAGATACAACAACAATCTTTAAAATTAACGGGTAATACTGCGGATGCTGAATTGATTATTGCTATTGGTGAAAATATAGCTGATGAACAACAATTAATCGGTAAAAAAGTTTTCTTTACCAACGAAACACAGATAATACTTGCGCCAGAAAAGACTCTCTCTATGGCCGAAAATAAAGCGATCATTGCGGACAAAGCAAATCTTATTAAATCAGCAACCGCAAAAAATCAGCGTGTTTTAGCCGTGACCGCTTGTCCTACGGGTGTGGCACATACTTTTATGGCAGCAGAAGCATTAGAAATTGAAGCTAAAAAGCGAGGCTGGCAAATTAAGGTAGAAACGCGTGGTTCGGTTGGAACAGGCAATGAAATTACCTTAGAAGAGATTAATGACGCCGATTTTATTATTGCTGCCACTGATATTGAAGTTGATTTAGCGAAATTTGCTGGTAAACGTATTTATCACACCTCAACAAGTGCCGCCTTAAAAAGAACCGCGCAAGAAATGGATAATGCATTAGCTAAAGCTGAATATTATCAACCTAACAAAATAAAAAATAGCTCAGACAACTTAACCGAGAAAACAACAACACAAAACCTCTATCGTCATCTACTTACTGGTGTTTCTTACATGTTACCGATGGTAGTAGCCGGCGGCCTTTGTATCGCCCTCTCTTTTATGTTTGGTTTAGATGCAGCCGAGCAACCAGGTACATTAGCTGCGGCATTAATGCAAATTGGTAAACACTCTGCTTTGGCGCTTATGGTACCCATTTTATCTGGTTATATAGCTTACTCAATTGCTGACAGAACGGGTTTAACACCTGGATTAGTTGGTGGCATGCTAGCAGTTAGCACCAATGCCGGTTTTCTTGGTGGTATAATTGCTGGTTTTATGGCTGGCTATGTCGCCAAATTGCTCAATCAACACTTTCCTTTACCAAAAAGTATGGCGTCCCTAAAACCCATCTTAATCGTGCCATTATTCGCCACGTTAATTACTGGCTTAATTATGATCTATATTATCGGTAATCCCGTCTCCTGGATAATGAGCGCCCTTACAGAATGGCTAACCAACATAGGCACAACCAATGCCGTCATATTAGGTATTATTTTAGGTGCAATGATGTGTACAGATATGGGAGGGCCGGTTAATAAAGCCTCTTATGCATTTGGTGTCGCTTTATTAAGCGCCCAAACTTATGGACCTATGGCAGCCATTATGGCAGCGGGCATGGTACCCCCTTTAGCCATGGGACTTGCGACATTGTTTGCTCGTCACAAGTTTTCAACTAATGAACGTGAAGGCGGCAAAGCAGCGTTCATATTAGGTCTATGTTTTATTTCTGAAGGCGCCATTCCCTTTGCCGCCCGTGACCCAATGCGGGTATTACCCATCTGTATGCTTGGCGGAGCAATTACCGGCGCATTATCAATGTATTTTCATGTCACACTAATGGCACCTCATGGTGGGCTATTTGTTATGTTGATCCCTGGGGCGGTACAACCAATTATTGCTTATCTATTAGCGATTATGTGTGGGACTTTAATTAGTGCAATATTATATGCCTATTTAAAAAGATCCGAAGTAGAAACTCCATTAAATAAAAAAATACTTAACTAATTATTTTGTCATTAACAAAAAATGTGTTGTTAATGACAAAAATAATCATTAATAGATTTACAAGTCTAAACAGCGGGTATGGCAAAATCGATCTGATGCACTAAGATTCAATGCTAATTAAAATTCAAACTAGCTTAAAATAACCGTTCTGTTTGCTAGCTAAATAAAGATATTATTTATTTAATATATATTGTTAACTAAAGCGATTGACCATTTAGCCAACCATTGACTAACATATGCATATCTTGAGCAAAAATTTTATTTACTCATAAATCACTGAATTTAAACTTAGCAAAGTTAATCCTATTATACCAACAATTAAATAACTTTAATTTACGCTAATATAGATAGATTATATTATTATAATATTTTTTATTTTGTCAGAAATAACTCACTAAAGAGAAAATAACACAATGAAAACAGAAGAATTTATGACATATCTAAATGCATTTTGGTCAGAGATTAATTTACATCCAATATGGTTATTTACCATATTATTTAGCATTGCAATGAGCAAATCTACGATTGTTTTATCTTCTTTTCTACCACCTGCATCCGTTATGTTATTAACCGGTATTACTGCTAGTCTGCCAAAACTAAATATTAGTTTAGTTTGGTTGGCTATTACTTTAGGTGCAACCATTGGTTCAATAATTTCCTACTATTTGGGTAATCAAATAACCCGCAGAAAATTATTTAGCCGTTTTTTTAGTCGTTATCAATCAACTATTGATAATGCCCATAACAAATTACAAAACCAAGGGATAACCGTGTTATTTACATCTCGTTTTATTGCGGTATTAAGATACATGATTCCATTAGTAGCCGGCATGTTATTAATGAATCGAACTAAGGTATATAGTGTCTGCTTATTATCAGCAGCTATTTGGGCAGCCGTATTTATTTTAATTGTTAAAGGCGCATTTACAATTATCGCACCAGAAACATTTATGTAATATAAATGGCGTTATTTAAGATAGTAAAAACAAAAAGTTAAAAACCTTTATAATATTTCGATTAAAACCATCTAATTTTTATCCATTCATATTTCAAACAAGCATCTCTTTTACTTTATAATAAAATAAAGACAACATTTTCTTATTTTTGACTGTTAAAATTTGACTTTCTTAAATCTTAACTAAACAACTTAAAGAAAGAATTGTAATCAAGATAAGTAAATTTATAATCGCAGGCGTTCAACACTGTTGACGTGAAATACAATAAACGATCTCGTTATGGCGAGGCTACCTAACAAACAAAAGTTACTGCCGTACTTGCATGGAGACAGGCTTGTATTGGTAAAACAGGTATGATCGAATCAAGGTCTTACAAAAGTAACTTTCCGCTTGGAATACGTTGTTAGAAGCTAAAACCTAAACGTTGGGATCTATTTCCCACGTTAGTTCGCCCCGGTGAGAGATTTTAACACCTATAGGGGACTTTTATATGGCTTTACCTATCCAACAAAATACATTTAAACCTCGCTATCATGTTGACCAGGCAAACCCAACTGCCGCTTCATATATGACACAGAATTATATGACTTTACCAGAACATATTTCTGTTGCTGAAGCAAAAAAAGTTTTTCTGGAAAAACTTGAAGAAAATAGTATCACCAATCAAATTTTCATTACGACTAATGAAATATTAATCGGTATTTTATCAGTGAAATCGCTATTAAAGCATCCTACTGATAGTGATAGCATCAACCAACTGATGAAACCCAACTTTTTCTTTGTTGCCCCGGATGCTAAACGCACTGAATTAGCAAAATCATTGCATGACTGTGGTTTCGATCTGGTGCCAGTATTAGATAAAGGCGTATTAGTTGGCGCCCTTAGCGAACGAGAAATTGATCGCATATTGGAAGATGATGCAACCGAAGATGCTCAACTACAAGGTGGTAGTTTACCGTTAGATAAACCTTATCTTCAAACGAGTCCTTTTGCCCTGTGGAAAAAACGTAGTGTATGGTTACTTTTACTATTTATTGCAGAAGCATATACCAGCACGGTCATCAAATCATTTGAAGAGCAGTTAGAGGCAGTAATTGCTTTAGCCTTCTTTATTCCACTGTTAGTGGGAACAGGCGGTAACAGTGGTACTCAGATTACGTCAACGATTGTGCGTTCAATGGCGATCGGAGAGCTTTCCATCAACCATTTATGGCAGATCTTACGTAAAGAAATGTCGACTGCGGTATTAATCGCCATCACTTTAGGAGCAGCAGGGATCCTGCGTGCCAGCTTTATGAATATTGGTTGGGATATTTGTATCGTTGTCAGTCTGTCACTGATCTGTATTACTCTATGGTCAGCCATTGTCTCTTCGGTCATTCCTCTACTACTTAAAAGATGTGGTATTGATCCGGCGGTAGTTTCAGCACCATTTATCACCACACTGGTTGATGGTACTGGCCTGATTATTTATTTCGAAATTGCCAAAGTTATCCTCAATATATAATAAACAACAGGCTCGGTCAGTTACCGAGCCTTTATCATTAAAATCTAAATATTTACTGATTAAAATTAGCGTAACAATAACATCCAGTTAACCCCTAACTTATTCTAAATTGTAATAGTTTTCTAAGATATCACTGCCGTATGATCATTTAATTATATCAAGGTAAATTGCCATCTATTTTTTCATCAATATTCTATTAATAAACAACTCGCCTACTGTAACGAATTTGCATTTTAATTTACTCAATTTGTATGATTTTAATTAAATAGGATTAAAAAACAGCGCAAATCGGATAAAACTAAATTAAAGCTCAACAAAAAATAGAAAAGTTTGCTAGTTAGCAGCAACTCCGTTTGAATATCGATCCTGAAATTTTCCTGCATGCTTGAAATAAAATTTTCTATTAAGGGAAATATTTATGAAAAAAATTAACAGACAAAATTTGGCTTTCTTTACTTTTGGCTTAGCATTGCTCACTATGATGGGTATTTTAGGGGTTGATACTTATTTGCCCTCTATTCCTGATATCGCAAAAGAATTTAATAAAAGTCTCTCATCAACCCAGCTTTCAATCATGGTCTATACCTTGGCAATTGGCTTAGGACAATTAATCTTTGGTCCACTTTCCGATGCCATTGGTCGCCGCAGAATTATGTTAACCGGTGCGACTATCTATGCAGCAACAACATTCATGTTAACACAGACAGAAAGTCTACCTGCTTTTCTTGTTATTCGTGTTATCCAAGGATTGAGTATCTCAATCACCTTAGTCACCTCCGTCAGCGCAGTACGTGATGTTTCGCGAGGAACTGTTGCCGCTCTACTATATAGCATCATCATTACGATTGAAGGCTTTGTCCCGATTGCTTCACCATTAATTGGCGGTTTTATCAATGATTTATGGGGATGGCGCAGTATATTCGGCTTAATTTTTATCTACGCCTTAATTACCATTGTCTATGTCTTTTTTGCTTTTCCAGAAACGTTAACAGTAAAAAAACGGACAATTTTTTCTTGGCGCAAAACCAGTAATATATATCAATATATTGCCTGCCAACCCAAATTCTATTTACCTTGTTTATCGCTCGGTTTATCTTTTTCATTAATTTATTGTTATGTAACCGCGGCGCCATTTATTTTTATGATCAAATTTGGTGCTAGCGCCTCAATATTCGGTATCTACTCGGCTATTATCGGGCTTTTTTTACTGGCAGGCGCATTTTTATCCAGCAAATTGCTACGGAAATTTAGTGCCACAAAAATTTTATCTATTTGGCTAAGATCGCTGCAAATATTAATAATTTTATTTATTCCTATATTTATCTACCAAAATAATACCATCACTTTCTTTGCATTCTTTGCCATCATTATGTTTACTGGTGGGTTATTCGAATCTCTATATACCTATCTAACAATGAGTAGCCAAAAAAATAGCCTGGGAGCAACATCAGCGTTAATGGGTTCAGCTTCCTTAGTTATTCCCTCTATCATCGGAGGGATAGGTAGTTTCTTTATTGAAATGAATTTATATCTATGGATGGTTTATATTTTAATTTTAGTTACTAGCATGGCATTAATGCTAACTAAATATCAAAAATTATAAATTTGTTGATCAGTTGGGATAAACTCAACTGATCAATTCTGCATTAAAACAATCAATGACAATATAAAAAATAACTGGATCATATTTTACCAATAACACACTTACACTAGCTGGGCCGATTAACTCATCTAAAAAAGACAACATAAAAGCAATAACCATCCTTAGCAAACATTCACCTTGCTCTCTTCATCACTTCGTCTGTTATTTATTAGATCCTGTAAATAAATAGCAAAAGTTTTTTTATGAAAGTATTTAATCGTCACTTACTATATTTTTACATTTTAATTACATAAGGGATCGTTAAATGCCGCCTATCGATTCAACGCCTTCACTATCTCACGGGCTTTTGTCTATATTCGATCCTACTCGGCACCAAATAATAGAGAACGAAAATAGATCAAGTGAAAAGCATGCGACGAGCAGCGAAAAAACGCTAACAAATCTGATACAACAAAACCAAGAAATAGCGCAAACTCCATTGTCAAATAACGCCACCAGAGATAACAATGGTATTGTTGCAGTTATGAATCAATCGCTTTATCAGCCTAAACCTATTTTATCGCTCAACGCTAATGATTTTAATAAACTTGTCTATAATGAACAGAATCAACGCTTACGTTCATTATTAATTGAAGACGGCTACCCACTCGACCAACATAATAACGCAACACAAACCCTTTCACTAGTAAACCCTGTTATTGATTATCTGACCCGCTATAAAGATAATAAAGAGAAGATAACCGCCCTTGCCAGGTTACTATTACAGCCATTAGGAGAATATGGTGCTAATCAAGGAGAAAAAATCTCTTCTGCTCGGCAGCGAATCGTCATTGCCAATTGGTTACAATACGCCATATTCGGTATGTCCACGGAAGCATGGGTGTTAAAACAGGTCAGTGATATCCAATCACGGGAACATTCCCTCTTCCATCATGCTAATCTGCAACGTCGTTTATTCAAGCAACTGAATGATCATCACACGCCTAACAAATTGTCACCGAAAGCCCGTATTTACTATCAACAACAGATTATCAATCGCATTATGCCAACCTTTATGCTGCAAACTGACGACGAGCAGCAACAAAAAACTTTGTCTAACATGATGATCAATCAATCAGAGTGGGGCTATCTACATGCTGGACTAACAATACTCAATGAAATCGGTGCTGATATTAACAACATGAGTCTGGAAGACATTAGCAATAACGGTATGTTGGTGGCCGCACTTTTACAGCAACAACTTCTCCCAGCTGAGTATAATCGATACTTCAAATTACCAGCCCTACTCCATGACCAGTTAAACAGCGAAAATAGCGCGCTAGCAACACCATTAGCCAAGGCATCCATTTATGACAGTTATTTTGATTATTTAAAGCAATCTGGCCAAAATAACCCTTTTATCAAATTGATTGCTCTGCGAGAAAGTTGGCAATCACGGCCAGATCTTGCCCGCCAACAATTAAAAGAGCATGATATTGATGAAGGTTGGTTAAATGACTATTTGTATAAAAATCGAGAGGTTAAATATCCCAATCGGCGCGGTGATACGCCACTATTACCCAATATTGACAATGTGTTTAAATATCAAAATCAACAATTTGCAGAGCTTACCAAACAGATAGAAAAGATCCTGCTACCTCAGACCTTTAACTCACTCAGCGAAGAAGAACAAATTTTTATTCAACAGGCTGACATTCAATTGATGAAGGTTGAATTTAATGCCATAGCTAGTTTGCAAGGTATCCCACTATCGCCAGCCACAAGGCTAGGAATAAGGGATTCAGATGGCTTAGTGACCCGTGTACCGGAATCGATTGACATGCTGAAGTGTACCTTTAACGGCAAACAACGAATGTATGCCTTAACTACAGACCATGGCATCGGTAGTTATAAATTACATCGGGTTGACGACAATAAAGATGCCATTCTTGATCTGTTTTATCATGATAATCACGTTCGCTATGATGATGACTATAAATTAAAAACCTCTCCTATTTTGACTTTAAAAACCGCCACTGATAAATCGGACATGCTGATCGACAAGCTTGTTAAGCGACGTGCGGAAAAACTATGCGAAAAACTGCAACAAGAAGGTTATCAAGAAACTACCCGGCAAAAAGTGGACGCTTTTTTCTTAAGCCTTATTCCGTTTTATTCCATGATCACAGAAGCGCAAAAGGGTAATAAAGAGAAGGCGCTGCAAGCGGGTGCATTTGATCTACTTAGTTTTTTTCCGTTTTTTGGCAAAGGTGTGCAAGTAAGTAGTCGGTTTAGTACCGCACTGGGAGATGCTGTCATTAATGGGGTAAGAACCGGACTAAAACAGGCGACTTTTCAGCAAGCATTACGTGAAAGCAGTAAACAGTTTGTCAAATTTGGTATTCCACAGATCACAAATCGCATACCAGCTAAAACTTATAGGGACTTAGGCGTATCTTTTTTACGTGGTGCGGATCCCGGTTTTGAATTATTAACATCAGGGGGAATAAAAGGTATTAATGCGTTAAAAAATGCCGCACAGCAGCTCCAACAGAAAGTTCACGGATTAACCCCATTAATCAATGCACTGAAAAAAAAAGCACAAGACTTACCGGTTGAGTTGTCATGCCCGTACAAAGTGGAGACAGCTTATCGTCTGGATTTGAGAAAAGAGGTTCAGGTAGTAAATATTGGTAAACAACGAGGTAAAGACATTTGGGTGCAAATCAATCTGCAAACAAATACCCTTTATGGCCGCAAATATCTGCGCAATGCTGCGGGTGAGCTGGAATTAGCACCAGTGTCAATACGTGAGCGGCTTTATCAATTAAAAACCCAAGGCCTGGGTGGTAAAAGGGCTAATGAAGCCGCTAAAAACTGGTTATCTGAACCTAATGCTTCTAGTTTCTACCAATCACAACAACAAAAGCTGCAAGCATTAAGCAGACAACTGGCCAAACGGCGGCCTGACGTCAACCTTAATTTATCAGGTGAAGACTTCCGTTACCTCAATCTTACTCAAGTTTTTGGTGGCTACCATAACCTTGCTCAGGCTAATTTACAAGGAACCAATTTAAGTAGAGCTAACCTGACAGGTATCACCATGGTGGAGGCGAATCTAGCAAAAGCAATCATGAACCAGACTCAATTGGTGAATGCTAATCTACGCGCGGCTAACTTAAATGAAGCGCAATTAACCGGGGCTAACTTAGCTAAGGCTGATTTATGTTACACTAATTTAGTCGACTCTGCCATGAATGACGCTATATTGGAAGACGCTTACTTAAATAATAGTAATTTGACTAATAGTAATTTGGCGGGTGCTAATTTAGCGAAAGCAACGATATCAGGTGCAGACTTGACTAACACCAATCTGAGTATG
This sequence comes from Arsenophonus sp. aPb, assembly GCF_029873475.1. Lineage (NCBI taxonomy): Bacteria > Pseudomonadati > Pseudomonadota > Gammaproteobacteria > Enterobacterales > Morganellaceae > Arsenophonus > Arsenophonus sp. aPb. The sequence continues at coordinate 510,002 of NZ_CP123499.1, read as the reverse complement.
GTTAACTTAAGTGGTGCAACCTTAGCGCATACTAAGCTGCAAGGTGCAAATTTCACTAACGCCAAGTTAACACAAGCCTATTTGAATGATCTTACCCTGCATGAGGCTATTTTTGATCAAGCCGATCTAACCGGGGCTAACCTAGCTAAAACTGATGTTAGCAATGCCGATCTGAGTAACACTATCCTGAAAGAGTTAAGCATTATGAACACTAATTTTGCGGGTGCTTCTTTAAATGATAGTTTCACTCTTCGCCTTCCTGATGAATGGGATGAGGATGTGCTAGATGTGGTACTTAATCATTTCAATAACCGAAGCAGTCTACTAACCAGTCTTAATAGCATTGATGATAGATATCAAGAATTAAAAAATAAGTTGGCTCTACAGCTAATTCATTCTCTTGACCAGCCTAACATTAATCTTAAGCATGTTACTTTACCGCTATTGGATTTTCTGGCAAAACCTGCTTTTATGTCTAATAAAGAAATTAGTATTTTTGTCAATAAACTGATGGATAACTTGCTGGCAAACTCCTCAACCCAATTAATTAATACGCTGAAAAAACGCCCTGCTAACATCAATATTTTTCTCAATTATTTTAACCATCAACCGAACTTAATGGTATCAGCGAAATTTAATAGTAGTTTTATTCAAACGATCTTGGCCGCCAGAACTCAAACCGGTATTGATAGCCTCACTACCACCATGGCTAACAAGCTCTATGAAAAATATTTACAACTACCAGAAATAAAGCAACAGCTAGAATATGAACAAATTGAGGGAATATTTGGTGATTTTGCCGGTAAGGTAGATTGGTCAGATAGTAACGCACAAAACTATCTGTTACTTTCTCCGACCAAAGCGGGCAGAACGTTAGTGGTTGCTGAAAATAATCTGACAAAAATGCTAGATCCTGATCTGGAAACCAAGTGGAATAACATTTTTGTTTTTCAGCATGGCGAAAATTTAAGTTCTCAGCAATTCACTCTTGATGAATGTTTTAACCAAGATTTCCCACTGTTTTCTAGTCATTTTACTTATAGTCAACACCAAGCAACCTTCAATAAGCTGCTTGAGACATTAAATTTAGACCAACAACTTAATGCACTATTTGTTCAGGCACAAAAATCCTATACTTTGGCCACTAAATTAATTGATGAGACTTCACAACAGACATTAAAGGAGATTTTTGCTCATGTGCTTGATCTTGAACACGGCTATAGCTTAAAAAATGAAAATTATAACCAGATCCTAAAACTATATGATTTGACAGCCAGTAGCGAGCGCAATAAAGCAGAACACCTACTTTCTTTATCCGCCGTTTTTACCCGCTATTCATCTAGTGCTGTTTTTGGTACCGAATTGGATTCGCCCCTCATGCTCAGATATTATGCTTACGCCTTAATGGAAAAAGCCCACAAACTTGATCCCACGCTGATTACAGAAAATACCTTTAATGATTGGAAAGATCGATTACTTGGCTGCACAAATACCTTTACTTGTACCGCGCTCTTATATAACCAGATGATTGATTATGCGGCGGAACATTGCCATGATGTTTTAAAAAAAATTCAACCATCCGCTTGGCGCTAAATCACAAAAAACTATAATAATAGCCTAAAAAGAGCATTGCTAACGGTAACAAAAAAGATTAAATATTATGAAAAATTTAAATTTTTTATACGATCCGTTAATAATCATCTATAGTTAGGATCATATCAATGAAAGATAGATGTAAATAATATTGTCATCTAATCTAATAGGAGGTTATATGAAAAAATGCCTATCGCTGATTGTGTCATACTTATTGATGATAATCGCTTTCCTGTTAATATCATCAATTTCATTCTACTGCATGTTTTTATTCGACTGGCATGATAAAGCCACTGGTTATTTATACCTTATTGGCGCGGTAGTCGTATCATTAATCCTGCTGTATTTGTCTGATAAAATCAAATGCATTGCCCTTGCATGTCATCATAAGCATGAGCATATATAGCTTGTCGAGACTCTCTGTTTTTTCTACCTCTTTTGTCTAGGCTAAATATTTTCAATATTATTGCATTAGAAAAAGAGGCAAGAAAAAACAGCAAAACTATTTTTCAAGTTCCAGGCAGTGAAATGCCGTCCCAGTTCGAGCGGTTAATAGTTCTCCCCAAGCCACGGGTTGTTCATCATGCAATAATCGAACCCGTGTTTCTAATGTCACCTTACCTGTCAAATTTTCAGCGGCGATCAGGGTATAAAGTTGCGCTAGTGGCAAATCAATGGTGGCTACCTGAGCTAAATAGGGTATTTGGTTAAACGTCACCGCCGGTCGAATCTCTTTTATCCATAGTTGATTAACATCGGTTAATGTAACGAGAGCTAATGGTTCATGCCACCATAACAATGCTTCGTCTTGCTCAATATCCACATCCCCCGTTAACCAATAACCATAGTTGTGACGAATATTTTCGCAATCAGCAATAAAGCCGGCTAACAATTTAACCGTCACTTGCACAGACGGAGCGTCAAATGGTGTCCAATTGGCGAAAGCAGCCTGCCATTTTTCCAATCCAATATTGACCACAACAAATTGACATTCATCTACTGTAACCACGGGATAAATGCCCTTAGGCAACCGGTAATCAATCGGCTGTTGGCTCAATCTTGCATTAACTGTTTCACCAAGTAATGCAAACCAAGCGGCGCTAATACAAGGAAACAAATCTTCAGTAACAAGGGTTGGATCAGCGCTACCACTGTAGGTTTGCAGCGCCTGCTGCCAATTAGGATTATCACACCAAATACCGACCGAATCTTCGGACAGCCACGACCACCACTGGCCATCCCCTTCAACATAAGCAAGCTGAATGCGACAATTATCTTTTGCTAAACCGGTGCTTAACCACTGGTAAAGCATTCGCCGTTCATTATGCGCCATCTTCTATCTCCAAAGAGAGTAAAAAACCCCGTTGTGCTAATGTTGCTGTTAATTTTTGCTTTACCCGAGCTAATACGCGATATTGAACAGAATTAGCCGGTTTCAACTGTAAATGTACCGCCCCCTGTTTTTGCCAGCGCGCAATGATCACCATGCCCATCATCGGTCCATTCAGTAATCGATAAGTTAAACTATTACCATCACGTAACAGATATACATTATTTAATGTTGCTGAGCTATTACGATAAGCCAGTGTCTCTGAGACCGAAGACCAATCCGACACTGATGTGGCGTTATCAGGCTGTTGCGCCAACAAAAAACGTTCAAAACGTCGTTTTAGTTCGGGATCAGCCTCCTGGCGGCGTTGAATATTAGGCACCCTACTCGCGGTGACAACATTACGCTCGATCATATTAGTCATTCATCACCTCTTTCAGTTTTTCTTGGTTTTTAATCATTAGCAGACGTTGTTTAGCCAGTTGCTCCTTTTGGCACTCTAGTTCAATGATGGTCTCACTTAGTTGGGCAATACGCTCTTTTAGGGCTCGCTCGGCCAGATACACTTCCCGCATAGATTGCTTAAATAATGCCAGTTGGTCACGGGAAATGGTCTCATTTGGCAATGAAGGCGTCGCTAAATCGTGCCAAAGTTTCATTCGTTGCCGTTCCAACTCGGCAAGGGTTGATTGTAGCGCTTGCTGCTCACGCTCAATTTGTTGCCATTGAGATTGCAAGCTTAGTTCTCGCTGTTGTCGTATTCGCAACAATCTTTTAATAACAACGCGCTCAATGTCAGAGAATTGATCTTTCATAGACCCTAAACCAATTGGTTAAGATTTTCTATCGTCTGGCAAAATGAAACCCATTCATCGCTATCCTGACGAAGAAATTGATTAATTAGTTGATTCTTTTCAATTGCTTCATCAGTATCTTTATCTTGCCCTGATTGATATTCACCAACACGAATTAATAGCTGAACATCTTGAAAAAGTGCTCGCAATTGACGTAAGCGACGTGCATGTAAGCTATGGGTTTTACTCACAATATTATCCATAACTCGGCTCACACTGGCGTTCACATCAATGGCGGGAAAATGTCCTGCGGCAGCTAATTGACGAGATAAAACAATGTGCCCATCTAAAATAGAACGAACCTCATCAGCGACAGGTTCATTCATATTATCACCTTCTACTAACACGGTATAAATAGCACTAATACTACCTACCTTAGCTGGGCCTGCTCGCTCTAATAAAGCGGCCATATGAACAAACACACTAGGTGGAAAGCCATTGGCAACCGGCGGTTCCCCTGCGGCTAAACCAATTTCCCGTGCCGCACGCGCAAAACGGGTCAATGAATCCACCAGCAACAATACCCGTTTACCTTGATCACGAAAATATTCAGCAATGGTGGTTGCTGTCAAAGAAGCTTTCATTCGCTCTAACGGCGGACGATCGGAGGTGGCGACAACTAATATGGTTTTTTTTCGCGCGGCAGCAGGTAAATGATTATCGAGAAATTCACGTACTTCACGTCCACGCTCGCCAACCAAAGCCAATATTACCACATCGGCTTCACAGCCCCGAGCTAACATACCAAGTAGCGTACTTTTCCCACCACCAGCCGCGGCAAAAATACCGATCCTTTGACCAATACCCAGCGTCAAAATACCATCTATCGCTTTGATACCCGTTGGTAAAACTTCGCTAATTAACTGACGTGTTAATGGGTCTGGCGCCGCGTTATGATTACTACGCCATTCACCTGCGATCGGCATTTTTTCTAACGGTCGTCCTAAACCATCTACAATACCACCTAATAAATGCTCGCCTACCCGCACTCGATGACCATGACCCAAACGTTCTACACATGCGCCAGACACTAATCCAATGGTAGAGTCAAACGGTGACAACCAAGCCTCTTGTGCTTTGATGGTAACAACCTCGGCTGCTAACCGATTATCAATTAGGCATAATTCACCTTGTTTTGCGCCTGGCAGTGTCACTTTAACCAAATTAGTGGATACTTCCTGTACTTTACCAAGACATCGATAAGGAAGAATATCCGTCAACGGCTGAAATAGAGGAGTAGTCATCGCTTGAATGATTTTTGCTTTATCCAGTGAGCGCATCCAGTTTTTCCCCCATAATATCAACTTGAGCCAAGACTTTAATATTGGCATCTTCACCAATTTCTTGGAATGAAAGTACGGCGGTTGTTGCCAATGCAGGCTCGATAATTTTGCGTAGATAACGACGTACATCCAATGAAGTTAGTACCACACAAGCGACCTGAGTGGGTAATTTTTGTTTTATGGCCGCAATAATCTGCTGCTCTTGGGCCGGTTCAAGGGCACAATAAGATCCTATCGCTGATTGACGGATAGATTCGCGAATACTATTTTCAATCCCATCACCCACTAACAACATGGGGATCCAGCCCTCTTCGCTAGTAAAGCGCCGGCGAATATGACGGCGAAGTGAAACGCGAACATACTCGGTCAACATTACCGTATCTTTTTCTTTTGAACCCCATTCAACCAGCGTTTCAAAAATGGTTCTTAAATCACGAATAGAAATTTGTTCTTCAACTAAACGTTGCAAAATATCAGTCACTTTACTAATTGGCAGTAAGCGCTGTAATTCTTTCACTAATTCGGCATAACGCATCTCCATCGCATCCATGAGATAACGCGTTTCCTGTACGCCTAAAAACTCTTTACCAAAGTGATAAATTACCTTTTCCACCAAATAGGTAACAATCTCTTCCCCCTTATAACCGGTGGTTGGTGACAATGAGGGATGATCGCCTACCAACCAATAAATGGGTTGATGATTAAAAATCAACTGCTCTTGACGTACTTGAGGTAAATCTATTGGTTGGGTTAATAAAATTGCCGCTGGCTCTATCTCTGTCTCAAAGACAGGTTCTTGATATAACAGTATTTGTAATGTGTTTGTCCCTTTTGTATCGACCTGTAACTGTATTTCAGGTAAAGGCAAGCCTAATTTTTCAAATAATTGCCAACGTAAATTTTGCAATTTGTCAGCTATCGTCTCAGTCATTATTTGTTGGCCAACAATAACTAACAGCGGTATTGTGCCTGGCGTCATCTCTCGCGTTGCCTGCTCTGTTCCATTCTCTACAGAGGGATAAATCTGACCTGTGCCTTTTTTCACTTTTGCATTACGTTTCATCCAATAAGAACAACCAAATAGCATCAAAGCTAATGAACCGAATACAAACCAAGGAAAACCAGGAATGATAGCGAAAACCAACAAAATACTAGCGGTCAATTGCAATGACATAGGTTGACTAAGTATCTGTTGTACTAAATCACCAGCCAGATTATTTTTTTTCTCGCCGGGCACCCGAGTAACAATTAATCCTGCGGTTATTGAAATAAGTAATGACGGGATCTGCGCAATTAAACCATCACCGACCGACAAAATGGCATAAGTATTCAGTGCTTCTGTCGCCGACATATTATGTTGGATCACCCCAATGGCAATCCCACCACAAATATTGGCTAAAATAACAATTACGCTAGCAATGGCATCGCCTTTGACAAATTTCATCGCACCATCCATGGCACCATAAAGTTGGCTTTCCTTTTGTACCAATGCTCTTTGTCGTTTGGCTTCAGTTGCATCAATAATACCTGCCCGCATATCACCATCAATACTCATCTGTCTACCAGGCATGCCATCGAGAGAAAATCGGGCACTCACTTCGGCTACGCGTTCAGAGCCTTTAGTAATAACAATGAACTGTACAATAGTGATAATGGCAAAAATAATGATGCCAACGCCAAGATTACCGCCAACGACAAAATTACCAAAGGTGTACACGATCTCACCGGCATCATGTTGTAATAAGATTAGGCGGCTAGTACTGATAGTTAATGCTAAACGATACAGTGTGGTAATCAACAACATGGACGGAAAGGCAGAGAAGTCAAGCGGATCACGTATATAGATAGCCATCATAAATAAAATGATCGATAAACCTAAGTTGATCGCGATTAATACATCAATTAAAGTCGTTGGCAGCGGTAAAATCATCATGAATACTGACAACATTAACATGGCGCTAAGGATAATATCTTGACGTCCTGCAATTTGAGATAACCAACGAGTTATTGACATTATCAGGCAGCTCCTTTAGGTAACTGAGAAAGAAATTGACGCTGTCTTTGACACAAGCGAAATAAAAAAAGACCATCACTCTCTTTTGGGCACCATGCACTAACATAAGCTCGATGGCGAATAATAAATACTCGCTGCGGGATCCCCCAAAACCCCTCTGGTTGATTAATTTTTAATGCTTGTAGGAGATCAAAATCCCCCTCTTTTAACAACCAGCTGGTCATAAGAATACGCTCTTCAATAATTTCAATACGCAGACCAAAAGGCGGCCAGTGGCACTCAATTGCCGTTGAAATTTCGACTATCCTGTGATTGAACAAAGAAAAAAAATGTTCAAGATTACGAGCCAGTTGCAATTTCATCATCTTCCCTCTTTACTATTTATTAAGCATGCTAGAGGAAGCTCTGGCTTCGTATCCGGTAAATACCTGAAATGACCTCATGGCAGGCAAAATGAATTTTGCGCCAACCAGGTTAAAAATTAGCGAAAAATATTTCTAGGCGCAAAACAACGATTAATCCGCCAAAACTAGTTTAATTAAATCAATAAATTATGCTAATCTATAACGATTTCAGGCTGCGAGATCATTTTTAGATAGCGTTGACAAAATCAGGCGACAGCATGTTCAGTTTGGACAAGTACCTTATCAATATCACCTAAACACTCTGTTAACTCCTGACCATCGTTCTCTTGCCAATCGTTTAATTGTTGTGCCACCTTATCCACTAATTCAGCGCGCTCTTTTTGCTGTTTGATGTCTATTTTCTGCTGTTCTATACGTCCCCAATCTTCTAGTTGTCGCATAAAAGATTGTGTCTGATCCTGCTTTGCCACCTGCTTAAGGGAAATATGTTTTTTAATATCGGCTACCTGAATATCTAAATGTTCAGCAACGGTTTTCCCCTGATATTGTTTGTTAATAAATTGCTGTAACGCGTCTTGGATACGCTGTTCGGTCATTTTATCTTGCGCATATTCAGATGCCTGACGAAAACCAAGGAAATCGCTATTTTTTAGTAAACTTAATCCACTATAGCCAAAGTAACCACCTACAGTCGCGGCTAACAATGCACCGATGCCTAATACGGCTAACCCTACTCCACCTGTTCCTACAGTGAATATCAATGCAGCCGCCACCACGGTGGCTGAAATAGCTGCTGTACCCGCAATTGCCGCGACACTAAATAATTTTGCTTTAACATCCATTTTCTGCCAAACATTAGTGGTATCTTGCCACCAACGGCGCAGAGTTCCGACTTTATTGGTTTCAAAACAATCGCGACCTAAGGTACCAATATCTTGCAGTAACTGGCGTTTCATCACATAACCTACTACCGAAGCCGCCCGTTGCTGAAAACTACCCTGTTCACGAATACCGAGCATCAGGGCGTTAACCATCACTTCGGTATTACGATGGTCGGATACAGTTGAGGCTATTTTCTGTTCCAGCCAAGTTTGGACAAAACCACATATCATGCCGGTTGACCAACCAGCACCTAAAAGTGCTGCCACTGAGCTTATTAAACCACTATGAACGCCGCCTTTTATACCGGCGGCAAGATAAGGTAGTAAATGGGTAAAATGCAATAGTGCGATCATTTCCGGTGTCATTGAGTATGATGGCTGTAAGGGAAGTAGCTCTCTGGTACCCAGCAAAATATCTTTAACTTGATTTTCTACTGTCGCAGTTTGCCAAATCGAACTAACCGCAGTAGCAAGTTCAGCACCAAACCAACCACTATTTCCAGTAATAATTTGATATGCATGGGTAATATTCTTGGCTAGCGCTTGTGACTCCATCGGATGTGCCATTACCCAATGATGCAAATCCCTAAAAGCCGTCAAAATCTCCTGTTTCTTCTCAGTATCCAGCGATTTGATTAATAGGGATGGGCTGATTATTTGATATAGCGCTTGATAAGCTTCCCTTAAAGTTTGCATGCCATTTTTAGCTAGTTGGTGCTGTAAAATTAAGGTTTTCAAATCCGGTCTAAATTCACCTAACCATCCTCCCCATTCACCAGTAATATTTTGCACCACCCAATGTTGCCATGCCTGGATATTGTAGTAATCGCCCTGCTCTGGATAGCCCTCCATTTTATTTGCCTGTCGATCAAAACGAACTAGTAACAGCAAAGCAGCTTGATACTCATCATCTAGCTTGACCATCTCGTGTTCAATTTTTTGTAATTGACTGTCATCTAAGGAGGATCCCTGTTCTGATAGTTCTTCAGTTCGACGTTCTTTTTTCTTACTAAGATCATACATAGCTAAATCAAGTTGCTGTAACTGAGGTAAAAAAGCCAAATAACCGTGTTTATTGAGCTCCCTTACTTGCTGCAGAGTAATATCTTGCAATTTTTGCAATTGATCAACATATTGGTCATGTTGCTCATATTGCTGTTTTACACTTTGCCAAAACCTTACCGCATCCTGCAATAAACTTAAATGCTGCTTCTGCTCGCTAATTTGTTTCAGCTCTTCTACAAAACGGCTGCGTACTTTGCCTATATTTAAGCTATCAGTCAGAGATTGTAATTCGTTATGATAAGCTGTTAGTGCCGAGATCTTTTTAGTTAAAAAAGGCAAATATCGCTCAGGCGATGCCATTAACCGAGATGTCAGCACACGTTGTTCCACATCATAATGGAAATTGATGGCTGAATGGCCACTTTGCCTATCATACAACTCTTCAAAGCGATAGACCTTATCTTGTGCAGTGAGTACTTTTCTCGCCAAAACAACCCATTTTTCTTCGGTTGCTAATTGCTGAATATCCGCTTCACATCCCGGCTCTATCTCTAAATTATCGATATTGACCGCTCCATCCGCAATGACGGTTCTATCTAGCATGCTACAACGCTCACCACTAATAGCAATTAGCATTGCTGCTACATACTGTTCATGTAAGTAGCTCTCTTCTCCGGCTCTATTTAACCAACTGCTCAAAAGCGCGGCTTGGCTACGAACCTTACTCTGTTTGTCCTCAAATCCCAACCGTTGTTTAAGAACCGATTTATTTTCTTTTACCTGGGTTAAACTTCTTGTTAGTACCTGAATTAATTGTTGATAAATACCAGACTGAATTTTATCTTTTTCTTCTTTAAAAGGAATCGCAACCTGGCCAGCTAATGCAGGCCGTTCGCTAGCTAAAATAGCCACTAAAGTGGTCAGTTCAGATGGTGAAGGTAATGGTAATTCAGCGTTCGCCCAAAATTCAGTTAATTGTACTTGCCAGTCATTTACTGAGGATACCTTATCAAACATTTCAATCAGCTGATGGCTGAGTAATAAGACCGATTCTGAGGCTAAATTTTTAAGTTCTTCAGGCAAACTAGCAAAACGGGCATTAATGATCTGTCGCTCTATAACCGTCTGCTGCCAAAATTCAGGTAACATTACCAACTGTTCAGCCACTGCCGCAATGTGCTCTTTCTGTACTAAAACTTGCTCCAACAATGAAGTCAGATGAACTTGTTGAGAGGAGGGAACGGTAAGACAACATTGTTCAATGTCATCCAGTGCTTGCTGATAAAAATCAAGATATCTTTTTAATTTGCTATAAAGATCGGAAAATTCATCACCCTGATGACGTAAATCAGTTAAAGCCAACAAACGTGCAGAGGCACTTTGATATTCATTTTTTTCAACTAGTTTATGATAGTCAGCAATAGCTTGTTGCACTTTTTGAATATTTTTATCTTCCCAATAAAACCAATTACCAAATCTAGGTATGCTAGTCGGAATAGGTAACTGAGCTGGTCCACCTTGATTGACGAGTTCTTTTATCGCATTACTAAACTGAATCAAGGAAAAAATTTTATTATTAACATTTTCAGCTTGATGACTAGAAATTGAATGCGCTTGACTCATTGCTAACAACATAGATTGTGGAATAAATTCTATTTTATGGGCAGCCAGTGGTGTTTTGGGGGATAAATCTAGTCTAGGTAGTGTTTGTTCAGTGGTAGCCAAACCATATCTTTCCGCTAATGAGCGTAAAAACACGGTTAATTTCTGTTGAACTGTTATATTAAGGCGGGCAACATAGGTCCGAATCGCATTTTCATTTTTCAGAAAAGGTAGTTTAGCTAATGTACTTAACACATGGTCATTAAAACTCATTTGAGCATGAACCAAACTTGAACTACCTTGATCCTGTTGACCCGATATCAAACAAGGATTAGTCCACAAATTTTTTGAAAATCTATCCAATTCAATCGTCATATAACAACCTATATTGTTAGCTCCGGGCACTGACTAAACTCACGGTAAAGCGCTTCATAGCAAATTGTCGCACGTTCAAACCAGACTAATAGTTCTTCACCACTGGCGGGAGCCGGCCAATTCACCGCATATAATAAGGTTTGTTGCACTGAATCATAACCCACCGCACCATCATTATTTTCAACCAGTTGCATATTGTGGTGCATGCAATTAATGAATAGTAAATGTGCTTTTTGTGCATCAATCTGTCCCAAAAAACCATACAATTGCCAATAAGTTCCTTTAGCATGGATTGACATCATCAATTGATTATCAAGTAATAAAGTGCACTGATCACTCTCATCCCATACCAAAGGTAGGCCTAATAATTGACCAAAACGAGCAAGTACACTATCTTCTTTACGCATTTCTCCCCTCCTTTAAACAGCATACTTATCATTCCACTGTTCAAGCAGTTGTAACATGACTTCTAGAATATGCTCTTTTTGTTCCGGATCGCGATAACAAGCTTCACTCATGACCATCATAATTTCGCGCCATTTACGTAGAAAAATTAAACGCTGCAAGGTTGTTAATGGCAGTTTTATTACCAATTGTGCTAATGCCTCAGGATAAATCCAACTTTGCTCTAATAATTCAATACTAATTTCTGCAACAGTATCATTCGCTAAATTTAGTGTGCGCGACAAGGAAGCACAGTGCTCAGTAAAAGCTAAAAACAGCCATAAGCGACGTAAATCGTCAATCGTAGTTACTAATTTAGTCATATCTAACTGTTCATGACTCACTAGCGGCTCTGATATTGCACGGATTAATAATTGAATAGTCCGTCGTCGATCTTTATGTTCTTGTAATAATTTAAACCAATGACTTAACCCTTTTTCTCCACGGGCAGCATGCTGATAGAGTTGACGGTAAGCTTGCAACCGTGAAGTATCTATCGTCATACCTTGACTAGCGGCAATTAACGCTAGCTCAATATCTTCTTCCGCTAACAATGACATTAAAAACTGTTTGATTTTTGAACGTTCAGATAAGGCTAAACTTGTCATACCCTGTAATATTGCTAACAAAAAAATAAGCTGTCCTTTATCTAGGGCAAACTGAGGAATTTGCTGTAAAATTTTATCGCCATCTTTAAAGGAGAGAAGTTGTTTAGCAATCTGCTCTATAGCCCCTCGTTGCTTTTCGTCTAATTGCTGTAACAGTTTTTCTACGCCATTAAATAATGCACTTTGCTTTTTATTGGCATCAGCTATTTTTTTCATTACTTGGCTTAGCCCTAAGCTTAAACCTTCTAACGTTTCTTCCAGCGCTTCAGCACGGACTTCCGCTAATGCAATACTGGCTTGCGTTGCCGTACTCTCCGCAGGTATAAAACTTGCTGTCTGCTTGCTATCTTGTAGAGATTGAAAATCGAGATAATCAGCTTGATCAATTCGCATCACAAGTTCCTCTCAAGTGCGTTTTTTTCATTGTAGGAACGCAGGTTTCTAACAACCTTTCAAGGTGTTCATATAAATCAAAACGTAATGTCATACAACTTGAACTTAGTTCTGCTTGCCAAGGTGCAAAATCAGGACGGATCCTAATTTGCATTTGCTCAGCAAATATTTTACGCAACGCATCAGCCTGTTCCGATGAAACACTCAATACCAAACTTTGTTTATTGGTTGCTTCACCTATCTGCTCAGTAAGCTGGTTAATAAGATTTTCACTAATATTTTGTTTTTGGCTCCAGGCTTTAAGAACTGATTTTACTTGTTGACAGATCCGTTCCTGCAAGACGATAACTAAGTGTTTTTCTAACTCTGCCTGTTCAACCAGCCAATTGATACTTTCTGCCACTACTTCTTGCCGTAATTGTGTTCGCCAGGCTTTTTCTTGCTCCTTAACGGTTATTTCTGCTTTAGCAACAATCTGTTGTGCTTCCCGCCGAAGTGCATCACACTCTTGCCGCACTTTATCTGCATATTGCTTAATACGTTGTTTGGCTTTCTGCTCCCGTCTACACTCAGCTAAACCTTGCTGAATTTCATCAGGCGTGATTTCCAATGTTTGCTTTAAGAGCTCACACTCTTTAACTGACACTAAAAATCCATTCATAAGAAACGCTCCAAACGAAATAACCAGCGAACAGCCTGTTCAATCTGTTGTTGCGAACAGGACATTTGCTCCTCTAATGGAGCAAAATACCAGGCTAAAAGCAGCGCAAAATCATGTCCTTGCCAATAATGAGAGAAGACATTTAAGGCATAAAGGTGCGCCTGCTCAAGGAACTCATCAACTAACCAGGGTACTGCAACCGTGTGGCTCTCTGTTGGCCATAAAGCGATTAATTGCTTTATCTGTTCCTGACTTAATAAGGTCGCTAAACGTGACCTATAAGCACTATCCCACAAATAGTCAGGAGAGGGATTACAAATTAATCCAACAACGGTGAATAAATATGGCTTTTTGGTTAATAACAACAACCAGGTCTGCATATTTTCCGGTATTTGACGGTATAAAGTGGGCTGAAATCCTAATCGATTAAGTATCAACTTATCTACGCGTCGTTTTAATTCATTACTAATTGGGTAGCGAGACTGCCATTCATTAAGTCCAAGCGATTGCCACCATTTAGCATGCATGATCTCGCCTGGATGGGATAATAAATAATTAAATCTCACTGCCAATTCAGTCATTAAGATTTATCCTTACGTCTTCCAAAGATTACTGCTGCAAACACGACAATAAATATCCCGGTAAAAGTTAATAAGATTAACGTTTTATTGGCTACAATGTAATTTTGTAGATATTGCCATTGCTGATTAGTTTGAATTTTTTGTGGTTGATAACGGAATTCAGCAGGTTGCAAAAACAAACTAATTTTATCGGATTGCAAACCAGATATCGCATTCTTAATTAAATTGCGAATTTGTGCTTCAACCCCATTCATATTGACTTCTGGTGAATATTTAATGTAAACCGCAACCGACTTTTCGGCCGTAGTATTATCAATATTACTCTCACTATTGTCCGCCTGAGCAATTGAGACTCGTGCACTAATGACACCATCCATACTTGATAGCGTACGCTCTAGCTGTTGTTCTTTAAGATAACGCATTTTTGCTTCTTCCTGAGCAGGGGAAGATACTAATTGACCTGCTGGAAAAAGATCCTCAATACCGACATATTGCGTTTTTGGATAACCATTTTGCCTAAGTATTTCCACCGCATCGATGAACTTATCTTTTTCGATTTGCAATGTCACTTTGCCGGTTTTGCTATCAATTTCAGAATTAACATCAATGTGATTTAACATCAATAATGCAACCATTTGATTAGCTTCATCTTGGGGCAAATTGCGGTATAATTCGACCTTACAGCCGGTCAGGAACAACACCAATATTAAACATAAATACTTTAAGTATTTCATTGCATTGTCACTAATTTATTGATTGATTGAGCAAGACTTCCTGCCGTTTTAGCTGCCATGTCCACTTCAAGAACGGCTTTCACTATCATTGCTTGTCCTTGAACGGCTTGGGTAGGTGACAGCGCCTGCGCCGTCGGCTCGACAGTTGATGGAAGAACTGTCCCTAACGCCGCCGTTTGTCCTTGACCGTGTTGCATTAATTGATTGAATTTTTCAACTAACTGGGTATCCGGATTAACCGCTTCTGTCGTCTGGCTCTTCAGCAAATTGATGGGGGCTACTGCTTTAATGTCCATTTTCATCTCCCGCTAATAAAGTAAAAATTTGCGATTGATTGACCATCTCGGCAGGCGAGGAAAATAAACAACGCAATCCTTCAGCTTGATTACTTTTCATGCCTGTTAATGAACGTAGCGCGGCACTATTTTCACCTAAAGCAAAGTAGACTAAACTGCTACATAGCGCACGCGCATCTTCGTCGGCAATCAATTCAGGAAACGCGGCTAACATAGCATAAGCCTGTTTTATTAATCCATGGTTGGCAGCAGCAAGCGCAATCTCTACCAATAATTGTTTATCTTCTTTTTTCATATTTTGGCAATAATCCCTTGTATCATGTCTTTAACCACTTTGATCAAAGCGCTTTCGTAACCGATAAAATTGGAATATTGCTGTACCGCAAACTGCATCTGTAGCATCTGATCAGGATTACTCGGATCAGCGTTGGCAATTTTACTTTTAATATCACCAGCAGCATTAGCAGATAATTGCGATAATTGGTTGATGATAGCATTGAAATCCATAATTTTACCCTAACGTCAAATTAAGCATTGTTTGCCAGACTTTAGCCATTTCATTTTTGAAATATCAATAAAATGGCAGTAGATACTTATTAACCAACGATATAAACAATGCTATTTCACTTGATCAAAACACTTAACGATATATCAGTACTTAAACTTTTGTTAAAACCAAAAGACCTATACATCCCTATCCCTGATTAATATTTCGAGTGTGTTATTGTTATTTAATGATTTATTTCTGTATTATTGCTTTCTTTCCTATAACATAGTTTGGTGGTTAATATTCATTTTTTATATCCGGTATTCACCTGAAATAATAAAAAATAAACGCATTATCATTTAGAATTAAATTCTATAGAGGGGATATTAATAAATAGATATAACAAAACTGAATATAATAGCTAAATTAGATCTAACGAATTAGATTGAACATTAGATAATAAAAAATAAATTGATATTTAAATATAGACAACAAAGATTAATATATTTATTAAACTAAAAAAACAAGGATATTTTTTGAAAAAATTAACGGGTTGCAACGGAACCGGTTAATTTTTATGATTAATAGATTATCTGTTTAATGAGCAATATGTAATCTAAATATTACAAAATAATAGCGTGATTCTTGATTATTTATTCTCTAAACAATGATAACTAACATTTATCCGCTTTTTTTTGGAGAAAAAACTTTGTCCTTAGCCACTCAACTTCACACTCCAATTGACGCGTTTTTTGCTTTTCTTGGGCCAAAAGTGATTGAGTTTGTTGCTCTATGCGTTCTCTGTATTGCAACTCAAGCCCATCGTGCATGCCTTTCAATTTGCTTATCTTTTGCTGCTGATGCGCATACTGTTCCTGTAGCAGATTTTTTTTCTCAACCGCATTCCCCAGAGCCACAGACGCCGTCCTTGAAGTAAATGCATCGACACTGTTACTCACCAATTTAGTGGCTGAGAAAGTACTACTCAACGCACCCAAGGTTGCTGTTGTGACCGCACCGCCCGAATATAGGGTGCCGACAACTAAGCCTGCGCGTAAAAAAGCAGAGGTATATTTAGCCCAGTCTTCAGCTCTGTCATTCGTTATACCTGCCCTATTAAGCAGCCGATAGACACCATTAGCTATGGCATCAGATCCTAACTTCAATCCTTCACCGCCCTTCGCTTCACTATGCCAATTAGCATAAGCACATCCAGCATCAGCGACCGCCAAACCAAATGTAATACTTGAACCAACCAGTAATGGCATTGTTGCTCCGGCAGTAAATAGGGTAGCTGCAATCGAAAGCCCTAAACCAACGCCTGCGATCCCCACATTCAATAGTTCTTTAAAAAATGAACGCTTAGCGATTTCAACACCTTGCTGCTTAGCTTCATCATAGTATTGTTTAGACTGGTTAATTTGCTGTTCAATGACTGGTGTTAGATCCAGTGGTTTACTTGCCTCAGCCTCTCCTTTTTTTACCGCCAGATCTAACCACTCAGTCACATTATTTGCAAGTGGTACCTGGTTAATATTGAACTGCCGTGCGGTAGCCGATGATTTGCTTGGCGACTGAGCAAGATCTAGGTAAGCTGATGCTGCTCCGCTAGCATCAATAGTATTATCATATGGCATAAAATACCTCCTATTCCTCATGAAAGTTTCTATAGAACTTCATCTAATAATGTCTGTGCAAGTCTACGTATATCAGGTTGTATTGGTGCAATAAAACTCTGCTCTATTGATGTCTGTAATGCATCAATAGCCTCTCTAGTTTGATCGAGTGCCAAATAGCATTGAGCGATACGAAAAGTCACTCCCGCATCTCTCGCATCCAGTAAACTGGCATAGCCATAAAACACTAATGCATACCGATATTGTTCTAGTGCGTGTAATGTAGAAGCCAATCCGATAAGATATTTTCGTTCACAAGGCTGATACATTACCAAATAAGTAAAAGCAGTTAATGCCGGCGACAATTGCAGTTGCTGATAGGCATCTACCGCTTGTTGATAAGTCGCATTTAATATCTCGTTTGAGATGTTTGTTTGTGTTTGTTGTTCTGTTTGCGGTTGTGCCAATGCCTGTTCAATAATGGCGATTAATTGCGCTAGCGAAACCTCCTGCTTGATATTTGTCATAATCATTTTGGGCCAAAGCCTCACTTAATTAAAACCGCTCAATAGCCTATTTTGAGCGGTGGTTTTTGCTTAACCGATTAACTATGCTATTTATTAGTTAAAATTTACTTATTTACTACTGCTGAGCTAATACGCGTGTATAAGTCAACTAAATCTTTGACGATGGAACGCATTTGTTCGGATAGTTGACAAGCCTTATCCCATGAGTCTTTAATGTTTTTTGCGTAGCTCTGCGCATTCGTCGCTTGGAAATCACCTTCTACTTTTTCCAATTCTGCTTTTTTTGTCTTTTCAGCAGCGCTCAATTGGCCAATCCCTTCAAAACTTTTACCGGCAGCTTGCCCCAAATGAGTGGCTATTTCACCAAATTGTTTAGCTAAAGGAGCACTTAGTAAGCCAACCATACCAGATGCAATTTGAAATGCACCGGTTGATATTGCCGCACTACAAGCATCTTCGATCCCTTGGCGTTTTTTATCGAGTGAAGCAGTTTGTATATTCCAACCTAATTCTTGTTGCTTTTGGTTAAACTCCTGCAAAATATTGCGCAGTTTCTTTAATACTTCAGCTAACTTAATAATCAATTCATTGATCTGAGCAATAGCATCCATATTACTAACGTCATAAAGCCCACTATTGCCCAAATCATCATACTTATTGACTGAAGCTGAATTAGCGGACATTAATTGAATATCACTCATAACTGCCTCCTACTAAAATTATCTGCATAATGGGTAATTACCCATTTCTTCACGCGTTTTACACTATTGTGCTTACTCACGCTGCTTACTAGGATGCTTTTATGTTGTTGTTTTATCGATCATTAAATTTCGCTATCTGCAATTATCAATTTATGATCAACTTCAATTAGCCGCTGGATTTTGTCTTTTCATCATCAATTTCAAGCTAATAATGGCTAAATCTGAATTAGAATAGCATTTTCAAGTCATGCCAATTATCAAAATCCAGCTGTTTAATTACTAACTTATCGTTAGTAATCGCTAATTGAAATAACCACAGCATAAAAGTTTGCCAGCACTAAACTGTTGCACTAGCAATGCGCGCTTGCAGCATACCCGTTTCACTAATCGTCTTACTTACACCCGCTAAGGTATCACTCTGTTTATCTAATAGATCTTTAATCGTTTTACCTTGCTGTTCTTTCGCTTTGTCGTACCAATCAAAACAGAATTCCATAAAATTTTGTTGCAGGATTAATTCTTCAATCTGTTTTTGTAACTTAGCTTTTTCTAGGCCAATAATACCGCTAGTCACCGTTTTACCGGTATTAGCCGCCATATAGACCAAATCGAGAGAAACAAACGTACAGGCTTTGATAGCTTGTTTGATCACTTCATTACGGATTAACTTAGTAACTTGCTTAGTGAGCTCTTCTGCTGTGATTTGCACCCCTTTTTCTACTGCCTGGGTAGCTATCTTCTCAACAGATTGGGTTACCAGAGCTTGGATTGCTTCTTGACTGAAAGCCTTACTTAATGATTTGGCAATCTGTCCGCCGCGTTCAGCCACTTTTTCTAAGCCTTTCTCTACGCCACTAACTAATTGTTTACCAATTTGTTCAGCGATCTGTTCAGAGACTTGCTTACCCACTTGCTCGGCAATAGTGGATATTTCTTGTGATGAATTTTTAACTACGGCTTCAGCTAATTTCGGCGCCGCTTCTTTCATGGTTTCACCCGCTGTTTTGGCGATTGCTCTGGTGGCCGATATCGCACGTCCGGCCTGGAAAATATCTAACGCCATAGCGACAACTTCTGCACCCAATTGAACTTTACCGGCAATATCCGCTACTTCCTGGCATTTGTCCTTATCGGCACCTAACAATATCGCCGTTTCAGCTGCGGCTTTGACCATTCCTGCAATGCCAGCAGTCAAATAAGAGGCACCACTGGCAATTTCTAATGAACCACCAACCACATCACCAACTGCGATTCGAGCTGCCCCTTCAATCAGCTTGAGGGCACCATAAACAGCCTCTACTGCGCCAACAATCCAATCAAAAATAGCAGCAAAAATACCGCCTCTTTGCGCTTTTTCCGATTGCTCAATTTGTTTGGCCAGCTGTTCTTGAAACTCTTTTACCCGTTGATCACGTAAAAATGCTTGGGTATCCGTCATCAATTGGCTCGCTTTGGCTGCCGCATTGGCCGTATCACCAAATGTCTTCAAACTCAGGTTGGCAGCCAGTAAAATCATATCGTTTATGGATGCCTTTTCTAGTTGATTTAAGGTAGTACCGTCATCAGCTTGAAAGGCACTCAATATGCGAGCAAAAGCCTGTTGTGCTTGTTGCTGGCTAACCACGCCATTTTTTTCATCACGATCCACATTCAACGAAACATAGGTTGGCATAGACCACTCTGGTAGACTGGCTTTTTCAACCGGATTGCTATCATAAACATTAGGATTTTGTATATCCGCTCTATTCATGGGTGAAGTAATACTGATATTATTCATGGCACATTTCTCCCATTAAATAAGCTAACTTTTGCTGGGCATTTTCTCGGACTTCTGACCATTGCTCAGCCGGTAAGCAACGGCATATCCTTAGCGCAGCACGAAAAGACTTTTCTGCATATTGCCGATTGCCAAGCGCCTGATAACTAATACCCGCAAAGTAAGGACTACGTGGATCTTGCAAACGATTCATGCCCGCACGTCCAAAACAAAAAATAGCCTCTTCATGTTCATTCAGTTGTTGGCAGCAAGTTGCCAAAGCATAAACATATTCAAAATTGCCTTGATTGAGTCGCATGAGTAAGAAAAAAATTCGCTTGGCACCCAGATAGTCGCCATAAGTCATCAGTTGCATTGCGTAGCGGTAAAGTAAATCAAGATCCTTTTGATCAACATTTGCCAAACCACTCACCGCCCCACCTTGCTGTACAAAGTCAAGTAAAGTGGCAAAATCTTTATTATCCATTGCTTCCTCCCTAGCGGATGTTTTGGGCAATCGATTTATTCATTTCTGCTAACATGGTTTGCATACTATTGATTAAACTGACTGTCACGTTGTAGCCTTGCATCACTTTTTGCAATTGCAGTTGAGATTGAGAAACAAAATCGGAAGCGCGGTTTGATACTGTTTCCAGCGCCGCTTTAACCGCTCCTAGCTTCCCTTGATCTAAACCACCGGCCGCCGCCAATACATCAGCAATATGTTGCATGTGTTCCCGGCTGATCTTTTGATAGGAACGAGAGCCCACTTCCGGTAATCCCCATATATAATCACTACAACGTTGTCCATCAACCTTAATACCATGTTCATCCATATAACGAACTACATCTTGCCAACTGGCTGATTGCATCCCATCGGCACCTGATTCAGCGATTTTTTCACGTAATTTGGCTAATAAAGCCGCAGTAGGATCATTTTGTTGCAGGAAATCATCAATCGTCATGCCATCAACGGTAACACCATGATTTCTCATATAGTCGATAACATCAGGCGGCAATTTTTCCAGCGCTTTATCGCCCTCTTTAGCAATTTTGGCGATGATTTCATCTACCCGATTAGCCATATCTTGCGCATCACGCGCCATTTCTGACTTGATTTGCATCTGGTTATATTTCAATTGCGCCATGTCAGAAAGTAAATTCATAAATAAATAGAGAACTGCGATTCCGCCGGATATAACATAATCGCCATTATTGGGATTATTGTTATTCACTTGCCCTTTATTAAGAGACAAAGCCGTTTTAATGCCGCTGGTTAAATGGATCATAGCGACCTCCAACTATTTAATTTGTTTAACGTTATTTATTAACGGTTAGATCTGTCTATTAACGGATATTTTGTGCAATCGATTTATTCATTTCCGCCAACATCGTTTGCATACTATTAATTAAACTAACCGTCACATTGTAGCTTTGCATCACTTTTTGCAATTGCAGTTGAGATTGAGAAACAAAATCGGAAGCGCGGTTTGATACTGTTTCCAGCGCTGCTTTAACCGCTTGCAATTTCCCTTGATCAAGATCTTTGCCGTTTTTTGCCAAATACTGATCGATTGTCATGCCATCAACGGTAATACCATTATCACGCATATAGTTGACAACATCATCAGGTAGTTCGCCGGTCGCTTTGTCACCTTTTTTAGAGACCTCAGCGATGATTTCATCAACCCGATTAGCCATATCCTGGGCACTACGTGATATATCCGCTTTTTGCTGCATTTGAGCATATTTTTGATTGGCAACATCAGATAACAAACTCATAAATATATAGAGTACCGCAATACCGCCGGATAAAACTGAATCACCATATATTGCAGAGGTATCTTTAACCCCATTAACAGATCCAGCATTGACAGAATAATTACCTGGTGCGTTTAAGATTGGAGTAGTCATAATTTAGCCCTCATAACTAAATATAAGATTTAAAAGTTTTCTTTTTTGTATTTACTGCAGTATCTGATCCTAACAATGAACTATTGCCATCATCAGGTTCATGATTAATTGATTTAAATGTTTTCTCTATAACTTTAAAATTTTCTTCAAGGGAATTAATCTTAGCAAGAATATCCTTTTGGCATTTATCAATACCTTCAGGAAATGCTTGTTCTAATTTCTTTAACTTATTTTGTGCGGTTGCACTATGGCTAGATTCTTCTGTCAATTGCTTTATTTCATGTTGCAAAGATTCAAACTCTTTCATTTGCTCGAATAATAATGAACGACGAGAATCTAAATCCGATATTAATGCTTGAATATCATTAAACATAATTATTTCCTCTGGTTAAAAAAATTTAATAATAAAAATAAATTTATAAAAAATAGAAAAGTAAAAATAAAATTTAAAAACGTAATAAATATATATTTATTTAATTTTGCTTTTTATATCGTTGCGCTAAAATATTAATAACCTGTTTTGCTGCTTCTACAGCCTCCAATAATACCATCGCAGATTTCGCATCATTTTGTACTAGGCTTTTTTGGCAGTTATTTAATTGCTGTAAATAAATTGCCTGATATTCTGGTTGTTGCTTTAAATTCTCTTCCAATTTTGTGATACATGTCATATGACCTCCTAAAAAGAAAATGGAATATGAACAGAATTACCATCTCGATTTAAATCTAATCCAGTAAAATCGATGTAACTTACAACATAACCATTGTCCAACTGGCTATTATATTTAAGTCGTATACCATTACTTAACTCAACAAACGGTGCTTTGCTATTACCACCATAACTGACAACCTGGGCAGGAAGATAATCACTTAAATTTTCGCGCACAGGAATATTTTCAATTCTTACATCCCTATGCTGCCCAGTTGAAGCGGCAAGTGAATCAACTAGCTGTTGTATTTTCTGTTCTTTATTCTGGTCGCTCAAGCCGGTGATGATGATGCTGTCTTGGCGAGATTCAACCATCAACCCACTTAATAACCCTTTACTGCGTAATGTATCGATTAATTGCTGACTAAAACCACCAATTGCATTGATTACCTGCCAATGACGTAAGCCATTTAATTGTCCAAGTTGTTGGGTAACATTATCCCATTGCTTACCCGACTGGATCGCACCTGAAATAAGAATATCGCCTGCTTCTTTACCGGTTGTTACTTTCGCTTGCAAATAACCATTAGCGACCAGAATTGACTGCACACTTGCTACCAGCTGATCAATACAGACGGTTTTGTCACGAAAACGAATACCACGTAATTTCAATTCACTTTCTAGTCGTGTTAAAGCAATAAAATTTTTACAATAACCACTCAACGTTAATCCACCATTACTATCCCATTGTGATTGAATCTGTCCTAATTCAGGTGCCAACAACTGCTGTTTTAACCAAATATGCGGATCAAACAGGGTAGATGTTGATGGGGGTAATAACAGTACAAATAAACTTGCTAGCAAGATAAAGAGTGAAAATCCGCTCCACAGTAATAAACTCCATTTGCTTTTGCCGGCAAGTTTAGCTTCAGGTAATGGGCGCCATTGTAATGATTCATCAGCTCGCCCAACCATAAAACCGATACCGGCTAGCACAATGACTTGATTTAGTGGAAATGTCATGGGGCCAATCTGCTCCCCTCCTTCAACTAATACTGTCATGGGCTGATTAAGCGTAATACCTTGTGGCTGTACCGTCAGTGATAAAGAGGAATGCCCAGTTAATGGTGCAATAATGTCACCCTCGATACCCATGGTCAGATCACCTTCAGGCAAAAACAATTCTCGCCCTTGCATCGGACCATTTAACCATAGCAATTTATAATCGCTTGCCATGATTAGCCTCCTTGATTGATAGGCTCTGCTTTAATTAAAAACAGACGTATCACACTCTGCTTACTACGATCTTCACTACGGAACAAACCGCCAATCAGTGGCAAATCCCCTAATAATGGAATTTTATTTTGCACCGTTTGGTCTTTATCTTGTACAAACCCACCGAGTAATAAACTTTCACCCGTATTCAGGGTTGCTTGTGTTGCTATCTCTGAATTTTGGACTTGTGGTAATGGCTCACTATCATTAATCGCCTTCGTTTGCTGACCATCTTCGATATTAAGTGATAACATCACTTTTTTGCGACCATTGCTATCAATCAGTCTGGGGGTTACACGAAGTAATGAGCCGGCGGTTACCGATTCTAGTTTTGCTACCTTATCGCCCTGTAATTTAGTATAAAAAGTGATATTTTTATCCAACACGGCTTGTACATTATTCAGTGTTACCACCGATGGACGAGAAAGTATTTTCGCCTTAGAGACTTTCTCTAATGCATTCAAACGCACCATAAAATTGCCGGTGTTGCCAATCACTGTTGAAAAATTATCACTGCCTGATGTACCTTGGTTAAAAGCGATCGTTCCGCCTCCAATTTTGGCACTGGCCGACCAGTCAATACCTAACTGATTAAAATCTGACGCATCGACATCAATAATCGATACAGATACTTCAATCATGGTTGGTGCGATATCAAGCTGTTTAATCAACGTGCTATATAGCCCCATATCGTGCTTATTACTGCTAACTACCACCGCATTCTGCCTTGGATCGGCGGCAAATGACGTTGTATCTTGTTGTGCATTTACGCCATTGGCATTAGTTTGATTCATCTGTTTTAGGACACTGACAATACCTGGCACGTTTACATTTTGTTTACGATATTGATAAACAGTGTCCGTCGCTGAAGCATATTTAAGCGGGAAAATGCGTATTAAACGCTGTGTCTGAATATTTTGTTTCGCTTCTTGATCAATCTGATTAATAAATCGAGTAACTTTATTGATACAGTCTGGGACGCCATAAACTTGTAGCGCATTCAATCCATTAATCGCTTTAACTTCACAACTATTTTTATCTAAAAAACCGGCTCTTCCCATATAGTTCAACGCACGTTCATTTGATAAAGCACTAAGAGAAACCACTTGGTTGTTCATTTCCTGTGCTTTATAAGCATGCAATACATCACCATCGTAATACCAAACTAAGCCATACTGTTGCGCTAAAAATGCCAGGATTTCTTTCGGTGTTTTGTTCTCAATTCGGCCACTGAAGGTATCCTGTATCTGTGGACTAATAGCCATAGGAATACCATAGGAATTACCAATATCTCTTATTACCGATGCAAGTGGTGTCCCACGGCTGACATAAACAAAGGGGTCACTGTCCTGCCAGTGTATGGAAGAAATTGATGCCGCCTGCGCAACCGTGGTGGTTAATAAAAATAAGCAACAGAGTTTCTTTTTCATCTTTTTATACTCCGATAGCGCAAGGATGGTGATGTCACAGGTTGATACAAACCTTCTTCCAAAAATTTAGCCAATGCCAGGTGAGTACAAATAGATTGAATAAGTAGGTTATCATCAATATCTTTACCATAGGCTTGCCAGAGCACCCAATAAGAACCACGATAATTTAGTCCCATATTCCGTCCTTCTGGACAGCTAACAAGCACTAAGCTTGCTTGTTGATACCATATTTTACTATTGGGTGGCATTATCTGAACGCCAACAGTGGCACCAAAAGAAGATGATAACCAATGTGCATTTCTGCCCGCACAAATTGCGTTCCAATTGCTTTCTGTTTTTTCAACAACTTCAAACAATCCAGTTGCGGTAAATCTCTCTATCATCGTCTTGTCACCTTTTTTATCTGTTAACAAGTATGAGTAATACAATATCTTTGTCGTATCAGGTAAATACCTTAATCTCATCGTTACCTAAACAGATTAAAAATAAATAGAGAAATTTGAGTAGATTCTTAACCGCAATTTGCGTTATTGTTAATAAATTGTATGTATGTCTTTGTGCATACGTTTTAGGATAAGAGAGTAATTATGAATACACATTGGTGTTCGTCCTTAGTGACTAAACTCACCTTTGCCTTTATTTCGGTACTAATTAGTTTATGGATACTTATCGAAGTAAATTCTTATAACAATATCTATAGTGGTGCCATACAACATATTCTTATGACCTATCACCAAACAAGTGAAATACGGGCTCATTTGAATCGCAATCTATTTAAACAGGCAATTACTGACATTCAACAATTAGAACATCGTATCAGTGAATCCCAGTTTGAATGCCTACATTTTCCAGATGAACATGAATTGGTTGCCCGCCAAATTAATATTGGCCATCATCCCATGGTAACAAATATGACTAATCTATGGGCGCTACAAACTTTTGGCACCTCAGGTCAACAAAGATATATTGATACATTTATTATTGAACCTGGTAAGAGTATCGCTATTTATGCACTATCCACGATTGAACGAAATAATTTAACCAAACGAATAACTGAAATTACAGCATTAGCAAAGCAACCAACAACCGATGGTTTTCGTTGGAGTGAGCCATTTTACGACGCCGTTAGCAAACGTAGTTATGTACTGATGAGTTATACGCCGCCATCACAAAAATCTAATCATCAACAAGTCGGTTTCGTTATTGATATCAATGATATGTTAGATGTCTCTAATATTTATCATGCCAGTGATATCAACTTTTTCCTTACACCCAAAGGCGTTCTATCCTTTAACAACGAGTTAAATATCTCTCAAAATGAGATGGCCGATATCAAAATGCTAATGCCAACTTATACTCATCTGTTAGGATCGCTGTATGGCATTGATATTGGCCATTATTATGCTATATCAGAACAAATCGATGGCCCAAATTGGCAGCAAATTACATTAATCCCTAAGGCGCGTATTAAGCAAATTGCCTATACCCCTTTTGTCCATGAATTGAAATGGTCATTATTGTCATTTGCTATTATGACCATTGTGATGTTGTGGATTTTATGGCAATACCTAGCAAAGCCGATTCGTCACTTTGTTAATATTATTAAACAAGATGTGCAACCGACCTTTAGTCGCCGTTTACCTGAATCACGTAAAGATGAACTTGGCGATATTGCGCGCGCTTATAACACGTTACTTGATACGATCAAACATAGTTATGATGAACTAGAAAACAAAGTTGCAATACGTACCATCGAACTGACTGAGGCCAAACAATTGGCCGAGCGGGCTACAGCACGTAAAAGTGAACATCTTACCACTATCAGCCATGAATTACGTACGCCACTTAACGGCATCACCGGATCGTTAGAATTATTGCAAACTACGCCGCTTTCCGAAAAACAAGCTAATTTACGTAATACCGCCTATACCTGTGCTAAATCGTTGCTCAGTATTATTAACAATATCTTAGATTTTTCTCGTATTGAAGCCGATCAAGTTGAATTAAACCTTCGTCGTTATCCGATCCTAAAAATCGTCGATGATGCGATGGTGACTATTCAGCCCCATTTAATAGATAAACCGGTTAAATTACACTGCATAGTCAATAATGACGTGCCAGAATCTTCAAATTTAGATTCATTAAGAGTGCAGCAGATTTTAGTCAATCTTTTGGGTAATGCAGCAAAATTTACTGAACAAGGGCATATCATACTCACGATTAAAGTAGAAAAAAATCAACTCTGTTTTTATATAAAAGATACTGGTCCGGGAATAAAAGAAGAGGATCAGGTATGTATATTCCAACCTTTTGTCCAGTCATCACACTATAAAGTGGGAACGGGGCTAGGTCTTTCTATTTCTGAGAAAATTGCCGTTATAATGGGTGGAAATATTACCCTAAAAAGTGATTATGGTTATGGTTGTACATTCATATTTCGTATGCCCTTACTGGAACCAAGTTCACCGATGAGTTTACAGCCAGAACCTATCGTTGCGCCGCATAAACTACATGCACAAATTGCTTTGTGGGGAGGCCAAGCTAAGGAAGGAAAAAATCCATTACTGGAAAATGAAGAGCTAACCTACTTGCCATGGCGATTATGGAAGCAGTTGTATGAGATCCAACACGGTATTTCATTGCCCTCTTCATCAATGTTATTCAAAACGATTATACCTTGGAAACTGAAAATACTATTAGTCGATGATGTTGCTACTAATCGCGACATTATTAGCCAAATGCTAATTGAACTTGGTCAAATGGTTTATACTGCCGACAGCGGTAGAGCGGCACTCAAACTGGGTAAAAAACATATTTTCGATTTGGTATTAATGGATATACGGATACCTGACATTGATGGTTATCAAACAACTCGATTATGGCGTAAAAGTAATGTCATTCTGGATCCTGAATGCCCAATCGTGGCACTGACCGCAAATGCTAATCCAAGTGAACATGAAAAAACAATATCATTAATGAACGGCTATTTGACTAAACCCGTGTCACTCGAGCAATTAGCCCAATGCATTGAGATGGCAGCCGAAATTCAGATCGATCGCGATATGCAACCTGAGGTTAACTGCGATAATGCAGAACCTATTATGAAATTTTCTGAAGACGAGTTTAACCATCGGTTAGCTCAGCACTTTTCTGATATGATTAAACGTACTCAAGATTGCTTACAAACCCGTAATTGGGAAGATCTACGAAATATTTTACATAACATAAAAGGGAGCGCAGCCCTTACTGGTTTTGAGAACATAGCAAAAACCGCAGCAGAATTAGAAAAACGTCTCGAATCACAAGGCCAGTTTTCTAGCGATGAACTTGAGGTGTTATTAATCGCACTAGAATATAATCAATCTCTAATTCATCATGGCCCGTAACAGGGCCAAGCTGTTAGAATCCCATTCTGTGCGCCCATTTCATCAAATCTGCTACATTATGCGCATCGAGTTTCCTCATAATATTCATTCGATGAGTTTCGACTGTTTTCAAGCCGATCACTAATGCTTCAGCAATATCACGATTACGCTTGCCCTCGAAAATAAGTTTAAGTACCTGTTTTTCTCGATGGGTTAATACCGGAATATCCCCATTTTCAACCCCTTTTAACGCAACAATTTTTGCTGCATCCAAATTAGGATCGATGAAAAACTTACCTCTACCGACACTTTTAATTGCCGCTATCAGTGTACTTTTAGAGCCATGTTTTAATACATAACCATTAGCGCCTGCATCAAGGGCATCGCGAGCTTTTCGTTCTTCTTCTGAAGCAGTCAATACAATTACCATTAATTTTGGCCAACGTTTTCTTAATTGACGAATAGCTTCAACACCACTCATGCCAGGTAAGCTAAGATCCATTATCACTAAGTCTGGCTGTAATTTTAGACATGCATCATACACACCAAGACCATCAGTAACAAATCCAACTAATTCCAGATCGGAGTAGGGGGCAAGACAGCTTTTTAAGCCATCAAAGATCAAGTCATGATCATCCACCACAACGATCTTGATTCGTTTCAAATCCCCAGTAATCATTTAACTTCCCCATCTTGGTTTCTGTCACACTTGATACTCTAAATTCATAACCTCAAGCGATGGAGGAAACTACTTTAATAAGTAAAAACAATGCAACTTATTATTCATTATAATGCTTATCATTCCTACAACTAAAAGAGTGATAAGTTTCAAATTTTTATAAACAATTAATCAATCATCACTATCGTAACGAAGATCCATTACTAAGCGCAATAACTCAGCAACCGGTTCGAACAAGCTCTCTGGGATCATTTGCCCCGTCTCTACTTGTTGAAACAGCGCACGTGCTAATAGGATATTCTCAACCATTGGGATACCTGCTTTTTCAGCAAGTTTCACAATATGCAAAGCCATATTGTCTTGAAATTTTTCAACAACTTGAGGTAATGGAGTAATGCCTGGTTGGTAATAAAGACAAACGACAATATGGGTTGGATTACGAACAATCACTGTTGATTTTCTTACATTCGCAACCACTGAATTACTCGTTATTTCTCGTTGTATTTCACGACGCTTTTGCTTAATTTGAGGATTACCTTCTGTATCTTTAAACTCTCGTTTTGTATCCTCCTTCGACATTTTTAACTCTTTCATTACATGATAATATTGAAATCCGTAATCTGCTATGGCAAACACGATATAACAAACTAAGAATCCTCCCCATAACCATTGAATTAGTGTAAAAGTTACCATTACACCACAGTCAATACCACAAGTTGGCAAATATTGAAATAGGTTAACATAATAATCTAATAAATAATAAAAAACCAAAGTGAGTACAATAACCTTTAAAATATTCTTTCCAAACTCAAATAGATTTTTCATTGAAAAAATTTGTTTAGCATTTTTGATAATATTCATTTTATTAAAACTAAATGCCAAACTTTTATGCGCCCAAATTGGCCCAGTTTGAACAATACAACTTAAACAAATTGTTACAATTAATACCACCACTAAGCCAACCATAAAACGTAACAACAACATTATAAAGGAACCAATAATTGTTTTAGCCGCGACATCGATCGGTAAAGAGAGTGAGCGTACAGTTAAAATAATCAATTCGCCTATCGCATTAAATAAAGCATGCCCTTCAACAATTAAATAACCGAGAATGACTGCCATTTTTAATACTGTCACTATTTCATTACTTTTAATGACTTGTCCTTTTTTACGTGCCTCATTTATCCGCTTTTGTGTAGGCTTTTCCGTTTTTTCAGCCATTAATATCATCCCCGCCAAAGTTGGAATAAAGTTGAAACGTGTTTTTCAAATAGTTGGATCTTCATAAAATAGTGATTAAATGCAAAATACATACTAACCAGAAGAAGAAACACAACTAATACGCTTTTAATTGGCATAGAGAGGAAAAACACATTAAGCTGCTCTACCGAACGATTAATCAATCCTAATGCAACATCAACTAAAATCATCACCACCATGGCAGGCATAGCAAAACTCATACAGAGTTCTAACATCATATGCCACTGTTGCTGTATGAATAACAACATTGAAGCATTAAAGGATAACGGTGCATTTGGCGGTAACACATTGTAGGAATGATAAAGCGCAGTAAGTAACGCATTGAAACCACCAGAAACTAAAAATAGGACACTCAATATTTGGGTAAATAACATGCCAAAAATTGAAGATTGTAATCCCATTAAAGGATTTAAGATGGTCGACATAGAGGCGCCGCGCAATGTATCGATAATAAATCCTGCCATATCAATAGCCCAAAAGGGAATGGCTGCGCAAAAACCAAGCACTAATCCAATAATTAACTCTTCACTGTATAGAAATACTAACTCTGTTACAGTTTGATGAGTGAAATCGATTGGCATGGTCTTAATTATCGGAGCAATGGGCAGAGCAAACACTAATACTAAGCTGTTACGAATCAAACTACTTCCCATTGCTCCCCCTTTAAACAGCGGCAATAATAGTAACATTCCAAGGGGCCGCATCATGCTCAATGCCAACCAAGGCACCATTTGCATTAGGCTATTCATCTAATCCTCTTATTTACCTATTTGATCAAAAGATAAAATAGCGTAGTTAAGTAGTGCACTTCCCATCCAGTGATAACTTACCGCCAAGGTAATACATACAGCGACTAATTTAATTAGAAATTGCAATGTCTGGTCTTGGATTTGTGTGAGGGCTTGCAATATACTCACCAATAACCCAGTAATGGATGCCACTATCACAATTGGTAATGAAAGCAGCAGCACAATCCATAACAACTCCGAAGTAAAATGAATTATGGTGGACTCATTCATGAAAAAGACACCATCAATTGACCGATAAGTTTGTCCCAGCCACCCATCAAAATAAAAATTAATAATTTAAAGGGAAGCGCGATTGTCATTGGGGAGACCATCATCATCCCCATTGCTAATAAAACATTAGAAACGATAAGATCGATCGCAACAAACGGGAGATAAATTAAAAAACCAATTTTAAATGCTGCAATAAGTTGACTCATGGTAAATGCAGGAACCATGACTAATAAGGAGTTAGGAGATAATGAAGTTTGATATTGTTTAGGCCAAATTTTATAGCCTATTTGGGTAAAAAATTTAATTTGTTCTTCGCTGGTATTTTTTTTCAAAAAATCTCTATATGGCGTAATAACTGAGGAATCTATTTGTTCCATTGAATTAACCGAATTCCAATCAATCGGCTGGGCTTTAATATTATCACGAATTGCAAAACCAACAGGTGCCATAGTAAATAAAGTTAATATTAATGCCAAACCATAAATAGCCATATTAGGCGGAATTTGCTGTATGCCTAAAGCATTGCGTAACATTGATAAAACAATCGAAATTTTTAAAAACGAAGTTCCCATTACTGCAAACAAAGGCATTATGGATAAACAAAAAAGCACTACAATTAATTGCATCGGATTATTAAATAACGACATAATACCTCCACTCACTCTATAGAAATAGAGTATCCATGGTACGATGAAGCGAAAATATCCGGTAAATACCTGAGAACAGTTAAAGAAAAAATAACTGTTTTATAAAAATTTTGAAAACTATTTGTCTCAATAAATGATAATTATTTACTATAATTTATTTAAAATGATATATATTTTTCATTAACTTGTTAAACAACATACTGGTTATGACCAACAAAGTCCAAATATATTTTATTAAATAATAAAAAAACATATTTTAAATATATTTTTAACATAAATATAAAATTAATTTCCTATAAAAAAATTGGCAATTTATTTTAAAATAATTTTCTTATGAGCTTGTAGTCAATTTTTATTGCTCCGGTATTATTTAAACACAAGCTTTTAATTTGCTTGATTAGAACGCTATTCTATAATGTAGATTGGTTATATAACAATAGAGTTATTTTCCTAAAAACGGCTTCATAATTATAAAAATGAAGTAAAGAATAACAATATTTGATGCAAACATTTAATGAATCCATTTCGGCAAAATTTTTCTCTGTTTTTATCTTTGATAATAAAATTTTATAAAATCTCAGTAGTTTACTGGATATAACTGTATAAATTCAGCTGCTAACTTCACTTTGCTATATCATGGAGCAAAGTTGTTTATTAAGAAATAATAAATTATACCTAGGGAAATTATAATGTCATTTATTCTTTCAACACCAAATAATCCCTTAGCAATCAATGACTCCAGACTTAATGCAGTTAAAGCAACTAAAGAAAAGTCATTAAAATACAAAGGGAAAATTAATGTTTATAAAAAATGCAATAAATATACTAATAACATTAACGTAATCACGATTGATACAAATAATGCATTTAAGGGATTTTCAAAATTAGAACAATCTGTTTTTAAGAAAAATAAATTAAAATTATCTGAACAAACTGAAACATTTATTATCAATGACACACTAACTAATCAAATAAACGTTTCAAATAATAACCCAGTCGAAGAAACTGCAAAACTGGAAGCTGAAATCACGCTTCAGTATGCTAATTTTCAACGCTTGACCAACTTAGCTGCATTATCAGAAGAGCTGGCTAATATTTATCATCAGATACATTTACAAAAGGTAATAGAGATAAAAAAAGTAGAAGACATTAAATTAGAAGCGATAATAGAAAAGCAAAATATTAATGAACTAAAAAGCTATTTAAAAAAATTACATAGCTATAATAGAAAATTACAAGGAATAATTATTCATAATCTGGAACTATTACCGACACCATTAGAGAGAACATTACCATTATTAACTAATAAAAATGCAACTGCTATTATTAAAGATGCTATTATAGAAGCAAGCCGCCCACCTAAAAATATATTTACTCGATTAACTAAATTCATTTTTCCCAAGTGGTATGAGCAGCAGCAAAAAGAGATATTGAGCTATGAAGTAAAACTTGGGAAATTACATAATTTAGTTTTACGTTTGCAAAAAATAAAAGGCTTCGAAGATGTTGCCGCAGCCGCTTGGTTACACGTAATGGTGCGTCAACTATTTCTGCAAGCAACACCAAAGCCTTATCCATTTGATCCTTTAAAATTGCTTTCACCTGAACATCGATTATGGTGCCAAAAATTGAAAATATGGGGAATTATCTCTTAATTTTTGCTATTGCTAGTGAACGTTTAAATAAGTAAGGATATAAACCTGGCAGGTTAATTCAAAAACTTATTGGCGATTTTTAAAATTGGCTGATATCCCAACTCGATGCTAGATGAAATATCGCGTCGAAAATAATAAGCCATGCAAATAAAACCCTGTAGCAGATTAGATTACTCGCCAATCTCTCTGCTGCAGCCTACACAAAAATGCGAATTAATCGAGATTAACGAACATAATAACCAGGGGGAAATTTAATATTCCCCCCCCTTTCTTATCAATTTAATAGTTACAGACACTATAATATTATGAAATAGATTAATACTATCTCTGTGATCAACAAATTACTGCTATTATTCCGCTATATCATACTATTATCAGATAACGCTGTTGTATTCGTTTTGGCTAGATCATTATGCTCATTTAAACGCCCATTAACCGCCGCCCGAAAAGTGTCTGTATAGTAAAATAGTGTTTCTAAGGTTTGGCTATCACCACAAAATCCTCCCTTTTCAATCCGCCAACAAACGCGTAAAGCCGGCTGATAGCATAATAAAGCGAATACCCCTTTCATCCGATGCACATGTAGTGACAGCGCTTCCTCATCAATCGTCGTTGATCTTAAATTATGTAGTGTGGCCAGATCTTGTTCTATTCCTTCCAAAATTGCTTGGAGTAATTGATATTCTTTCTGTTTATCACCGCTAGCCAAGGCACTGATACCATCAAAACTGAGTTCATTTTGTAAATTAACTCGCTGATAATATCGAGCAATTTCCGATAATAAATGATCTTGTGTTAAAGGTTTAACCAGTACACCATCCATACCCGCAGCCAGGCACAGTGATAGCTCTGAACTAAATGCATTTGCAGTACACCCCAAAATAACTTGGGCCGGCAAGTTACGTTGCGCTGATGATGCTCTTAATACTTTGGTTAATTCATAACCATTCATCACTGGCATCTGACAATCCGTTAATACCATATCAAAATAATTTTCTTCCACCAGCGTTAATGCTTGCTCAGCACCTTCAGCAAGGGTTACCCGATGTTGGGAAGAAGCCAATTGTAGAGATAGCACTTGCAGATTGGCTGGTAGATCATCCACTAATAAGATATTGAGTGATTCCTGCTGGATAATACTGGTAGGAGAAGCTTCCTCTTCTTGCAGCTCACTCTGTTTTAACGGTAAATTCATATGTGCCAATGTGCCACCACCCGGAGCCGCTTCTAACGTGAGCGTGCCATCCATTAGCGCCATTAATTGGATTGATATTGGTAATCCTAACCCTGTCCCCCTTGAATCCGCTTCCACTTGGACATAAGGCTGTAAAATTTCACTATACATATGTTCTGGAATACCACAACCGGTATCTTGCACATATAAGGAGAGCATTTCCGTTGCACTATCCGTTGTGCGTTGTATCCATGCCCTTAACGTGATAAAACCTTCATCAGTGAATTTAACTGCATTACTGAGCAAATTATTGATCACTTGAGTAATCCGGGTCGCATCAAGTAGATAATAATTTTGCTTGGGGATAGTTAATTCAAGCGTAAAACCTAATCCTTTATCCTGTGCAATGGCACAAAAAGGTTCTGCACACTGTTCCAACAAGGCATACAAAGCAACCGGCTGTAAATTCAATGTCACGGTGCCAGATTCAATACGGGTGAAATCCAAAACATCACCGATCACACCCAGTAAAGAGTTAGCAGCCCGACTGGCGGTATGCAAAGGCACATTTTCCGGTAATTGTCTGACTTCTAATTCCAATATACCAATAATGATATATAATGCCGTGCGGATCTCATGGCTAATATGCGCTAAAAAAGCCGATTTTTCATTACTTGCTCGTTTCGCCTTATCACGTTCTGTGCGTAATTCTCGCGCCAATAATTTTCGCTCGGTAATATCAAACCAGCCACCAATTATACCCTGCACAATTCCTTCTGCATCACGGTAATGCTCTAACCATAAATAGACTTCTCGCGTTTGACCTTGAATAGAAATCGAACAATCAGAAAAATAGGCGGGTGCACCGGATAAGCAACTAAGAAATTGAGTGAATATTTCTACTTCGTCATCGGGTCGAAAAAAACCTTGTGAAAATAGCGAATGACCAATGATCCTCTCACGTGGCAAATCCCCCATTTCATGTAAAAACCATGGATTGGCAGCCGTAATATTCATGATAGGATCACAGACAAACATCGGAGCAGGGATCGTATTGAACAACGTTTCCCAATAAGCTAATGAGTTCTGTAACGCGGTTTTTGCCGCTTTACGCCTTCTGATCTGACGTGTTAACCAACTACCCCAAAATATTGAAGTAATTGAGATCATGGATAATAAACTACCCCAAAGAATTATCCAAGAGGAGAGACGTAATACGCTATAAGAAGTGAAAAAAGTGACCGGAGATAACCATTTCTGATGTAAATAACGCAGATCTTTTGGCGATAATGCATCAATCGCTTTATTCAAAATATTAACTAAGGGTGCATAATCAGCAACCACTGCATACCTGGCATGTAATAAGTCTCTATTGAGGGAGTTGATTAATATAGAATCACCATAACGACTCGATTGAAGATAGTTTGCACTAACAAAATTATCTAACGCCGCATCAGCCGCGCCCGCCAAAACCATTTCAATGGCCTTATCCATATTTTCAACTTCAATCAACTCAATATCAGGCTCGTGGTCAAATTCTGTCAATAATATGTGACCACGTACCACTACAATTTTTCGATGACGTAATTGTTGCAGGCTTTTAGGTGCATTGCGGTAATTGCGTGTGATCATCACCCATTCAAAAGAACTATAGGGATGAGAAAATAGTAACCACTTTTTGCGTTGTTCATTGCTCACTAATGACAGCGCCATCTCCGCATTACCCTGCTGTAGATTATCGACAATGTCGGCTGAGTTATCGACAGTGATTAAATTAAAATGTACACCGGTTTTTTCACCGACCAGACGTAAAATATCGATACTCATGCCGATAATTTGACCATTGGCATTCTTATAGGAATAGGGCGGTGAATTGTGTTTTACCACCACATTAATAACAGGATGGCGTAACAACCAGTTCTTTTCCTCGCGTGAAAAATTAATATTTTCACTATTTAATACTGGAACAATGCCAGCAATCCAGCGTTCATAAACAACATTTTTAATGGTTCTAGATAGTTCGTTTAATGCTCGATTAACATCCTCCATCCATGGATCATTTGCACGGACAATAAAATTGTTTTCCAATGTACTGGCATAATCGACATGATGCCAAACTAGAGAGGAAGGCAGTGAACGAAAGGTAAACTGATAAGCCATTTGTGCTTGTCCACTAATCAAAGCATCTGCCTTATCAGCCAATATTTCCTGTAATGCTTCTTGGGTTGATTTGACAATTGTAACTTCACGATAGGATTGGCGAATTTTATCCAATACTTCCCGCGGTTCTTCATGGGCAACCAATACACGTAATTCATCCGCTTTATAATAGATTTTTTCTTTTTTTATCAGCATCACCAGTGGTTGGATTAATATTGGTTTACTTTCATTTCCTTTACGGACTGTTGCTGATAATGAAGCCGAGGTTTGAGCTAATAACTGAATATATCCTTCATCTAATGCTTTTTTTGCCTGCTGGTAATTGTCAAAGACCCGAAGTTGAATCGGTATTTTTAATAATCTTGATAATACGCTAAGATAATCTGCATAAACGCCCTCGATTCTACCATCCCAACGATAAATGACTAAAGGTTCACTAGTAGAACGGACAAAACCCACAATAAGCGCGGCTGGTTTATCCTTAAAATTATCGACAAAAGTAACTTTAGGCAAAAATAATCGTTGCGCTATGTTAGAATAAAAACCAACCTCTTTACCCTCAGCGGGAATTGTCTCGCCAAATGAATCATTACTCAGTGAATGACCAAATACCGGTAAAGCAAAAAACCAATACCATCCCCCAAATAAAAGGGCTATCTTTTTTCTTCTGCTCACCCACTGAGCCCCACCTGTTGCAAATAATTATATAATGCGGCATCGTTTGGAATATTAAGTTTCTTCATTACACTCTGTTTTTGCGAACTAATAGTTTGCTTAGTGCGAAAAACTTTGGTCGCAATATCATTAACGGTTAATCCTTTTGCCAATAAACGTATCACTTCTAACTCTTTAGGCGTTAATATCCGAGCAAGTTGATCAATAGGGGAGCTCAGAAAGTCAGAACTAATATAAGGCTGTTCCTGACCTGCTGTATTATAAAGTCCTTTCTCAAGTTCACTCGCTAAACTGCTTTTATTCAGGATCGCTTTGACATGATAACGCGAAAGCATACTGATAATATTTGGCTCATTAACCATCGTGATCACCACGATAGGTAAAGTTGGCCAATTTTGGCGAATATGACTTATCATACGTAGACCATCCATATTCTTGTCACCCGGCATAATAAAATCCGTTATCAACATATCTACCGGTTTAGTTTGCAGCAAAGATAGCAACCCACTGACATGATGTGCCTCACCAACGATCTGATAATTTTCTGGCATACTTGCAAGGATCATACGTAATCCTAGTAAAAATACCGGGTGATCATCAGCAATAATAACTTTTTTACTCATAGGTCCCTCAGATCATTTTTAAGGTGAAATTTCATATAACAAACCTTCCATTTCTTTGCCTCTATCTCCTTGACGCAAAATCAAAGCAAGGTGGGCTTCATTAAATCCACCTTTACCATCCGACAACCGAATTTTTAACACTTTAGGTTTGCTACACGCTGACAACTTAAGCTGTTCAACGGCTTTTCTGTCATCCAAATGGATCCAGGCAACGAATAACGCCCATGAGACTGGCATAGGATAATATTTACGCCATGTTTTGAGGTTATACCAGGTAATATGCTCATCTTCTCGGCTTAATAAAAATCGATGCATTACATCAAGTTCTAAGATGCTATAAGCTAATAGGAATCGGGCTTTATAACGAAATAACACATGATATAAACTGCGCAAAAAACCTGCTAAAAATAGGGCAGGAAAGGCTAACAGTACGCTACACCACTGCATTAAATCTATTATCGATTGACGTCTTATTTCATCGCCTTCATTAAAACTTGGCATATTAAGTAACGGTAATAAGACAAAACCGACTGCACACAGTGATAAAAAAGCACTAAGTAGCAATAAATTACAACTCAGCGAAAGCAGAATAGTAATACTGACACTGGCTAACAACAACCAGGCAATATAGGGTGGAGATATAATAGAAAGTACCGGATAAAATATCAAACTGGTTATTATGGCCATCCAAAGTAATATTATTAGCCAATGTGTTGTCCGACAAGGTAATTGAGGAGTACGACAAAAACTATAAATAACCAGAAAACTTAACGGTAAATAATTCAATATATAGACGACTATTCTTTCCAAAGGATCATATAAATCAAAGGACAGATCAGATAAATAAAATATTAAGTTGGTAATAAAACATCCTATGCCGCCAACAACAACATTTATCAGAGTAAAATTAAGTATTTGCCAGGCATTACGGGGCATATAAGCAACACCATAGAAATACTGCCAAATAAATGCTGCTGCTGCCAAATAAAAGCTATCGGTCGTGGCAAATATTAAAGAAATCGTTACCGACCGACCTGATAATTGACTAGCACAAAGGTCTACCAGAAATTCTGTTACCAACCATAAGAGCCAATAACGAGGCGGCGAGATACATAAAACGCCGACTAAAATACCCGCAGGAAACCAAATTAATGGATAAAGACTGCCAATATTATGCGTTTCCAGACTTAATAAGGCTAATCCCAGTTCAACAAAAATAAAAATTAACCAATACAGTGATATTTCCAACGTCTTCATTATATTATTCTAATTATATTGCCTATTATTTTGATAGAAATTATACCAATCAACAAAAAATACCAATAAATTATTTATCTTTGGTTATTTATATTTATTACTGCTTATTTATCTGACGATATAGCGTTGAAGCATACCCTATTATCTTGCACATCCAGATAAATATGGGATCTATTGACCATATCCCCAGACAAAAGACTATCTGATAATAAGGGCAATACCTGCTGCAATAATAAATTATCAATTTCTCGAGCACCACTTTCTGCTATTAAGCAATGACCTGCCAGATATTCTACCAAGCTATCAGAGTAACTCAGTAGCAACTGAGTTGCCTTCTCAAATCTTACAACAATTTTGGCCAATTTATGCCGGATAATTTTTTGTAAAACTTCACCTTCTACCGGTAAGTAAGGGATTACTTGTAAACGTCCTAGGAACGCGGCAGGGAAAAAACGTTTCAACTCAGGGTGTAAAAATTGCTGAATATCATCCAGTTCTGCTGATCGAACCGTATCCCCTTCTTTCACTCCTTGCCGCATCGCCCGCATGATTAATTCAGAACCTACATTTGAAGTTAAAATAATCAAGCTATTGCGAAAATCGATACGTTGCCCTTCTGCATCCTCCATTATACCTTTATCAAAAACTTGAAAAAATAACTCCAGCACATCTGGGTGCGCTTTCTCAACTTCATCTAATAAAATCACACTATAAGGGCGTCTTCGCACAGATTCAGTAAATACTCCACCCTGCCCATAGCCGACATAACCTGGTGGTGCCCCTTTTAAACCAGCAACCGAATGCGCTTCTTGATATTCTGACATATTAACGGTGATCATACTTCGCTCACCACCATACATCTCATGGGCTAATGCGATTGCTGTTTCTGTCTTTCCGACACCTGACGGGCCGACTAACATAAAAACACCGCAAGGTTTCTGGGGATCTGCCAGTTGTGCTTTAGCAATGCGTATTTGACGGGCAATCTGCGCTAAAGCATGATCTTGCCCCATAATTCGGCTAGCTAAGCGTTGCTCAAGATTAATGAGTACATCACGTTCATTTTCCACCATTCGGCCCAATGGAATGCCTGTCCAGCCAGAAACAATGTCCGCCACACAAGCTGCATCGACACAATCAAATACATAGGCATGTTGTTGATGCCTTGCATGTAATTCACGCCGTAATGGGGCAATTTCTATCTCATTTTCACCCGCTGCTTTGATTGCCTGCACCAGACGTTGTTGCTGGTAATATTCGGGTAATAGCGCATTTAGCGAAGTTTGTAACTGCTGGATATGACGGCTGATATTTTCATGCTCAGGGGAACCTTCGCGCAGAAGTGATTGACGTTCAACATTTCGCTGCGCCAACATTGCCCGCAGATCTTCTATAGGTCCGGGCTCACCACATTGAGAAATAGCGACCCTTGCGCAAGCACTATCCAGCAAGGTAACTGACTTATCTGGTAATTGGCGACCAGTAATATAACGAGCTGCTAATTGGACCGCTTCCGTAACTGCGCTCTCTAAAATTCTTACACCATGATGTTGTTCCATCATCGGCACCATAGCACGCAGCATGGCGATGGCAACTTCCTGTGTAGGCTCATCCACTTTGATCAGTTGGAAACGACGCGCCAGTGCCGCATCTTTTTCAAAATATTTTTTGTATTCCGCTTGCGTCGTCGCGGCGATAGTACGCAGTTCCCCTCTGGCTAACGCCGGCTTTAATAAATTTGCCGCATCATTTTGTCCTGCTTGGCCACCTGCGCCAATTAAGGTGTGCGCTTCATCAATGAATAAAATAATTGGTAACGGATAATTTTTTACTTCATCTAATAATTGTTGCAAACGATTTTCAAATTCGCCTTTGATACTGGCACCAGCCTGTAATAAACCAAAATCTAGCGTAAATAGTTCTACATTCGCTAGCGCGGCCGGAATATTCCCGGCCACAATACGTTGCGCCAATCCCTCAACTAATGCAGTTTTACCAACCCCTGCTTCTCCCGTGAGTAATGGATTGTTTTGCCGACGACGCAACAAGATATCAATCAGTTGACGGATCTCTTTTTCTCGTCCGAGTACCGGATCCAATTTATTGTCACGCGCTGCCTGAGTTAAATGGTGAGCATATTTCATTAAGGCCGATGCTTGATCTTTAGCATCAGAGGGAGTAATAGGTTGCTGCATCATCATTTCAACGGCTTTGTCCAATAGCTCACCATTAATTTGCAGTGCTTGTTGTAGATATAGTGGTAATCCCTGATGCAATTTACGTTCTGCCAGCAAAGTAGCCAATAATAATAAGGGTGATAGTTTATCCATCTGCCAGCGGATAGTGGCATACATCCAGGCACTCTCTAACCAATCCGTCAGCATAATAGAAAATACTGGCGCTCGATGACATCCGCTACGCAATTGAGCTAAAGAAGATTGACAAGCTTCTAATAACTTCAATGCATCCCCATTAGCGTGATAACAGAGCTGTTCCACTAATTGGGTCTGTTTTTCTAATAAAATTAGTAGTAAATGCTCACTCTCTATCTCATGGTGAGTGTGACTAACCGCTAAACTGGCCGCACTATCCAGACACTCACGTGCCGGCAGCGAAAGATTATTAATAATCTGTTTTAAATTACTGCTCACGAATTATTCCTTATTTCATACCACAAAGTAGTAATTTCTAATGGTAACGATGACAACGAACCCTTTACGGGTACCGCTGGCGCATTTAAATTTAGCAATTGT
Organism: Arsenophonus sp. aPb; assembly: GCF_029873475.1. NCBI lineage: Bacteria > Pseudomonadati > Pseudomonadota > Gammaproteobacteria > Enterobacterales > Morganellaceae > Arsenophonus > Arsenophonus sp. aPb. The sequence goes on along the minus strand of NZ_CP123499.1, from coordinate 467,361 downwards.
TGATCTAATTGTTGCAGTTGTTGTTGCTTATCCCTTTGTTGTTTTAGCTGCTGTGACCAGTGTTGGTATAGTGACAGCGCCTCTGGCGCACCATCTAACAGATAACGTACCGTGATACGCTTAATGCCTAATGATGTTAATGCGGTATATTGTTGGGTAAAATCTTTCGCATTAAAGATCAATTCTCCTTGAGATAGTGCTCGAATAAATCGAACCATATTCTCTGGCCCACTATAAATTTGCGTTAGCTGAAAGCCAGGAAAATCAATATCAATTTTTATGCGTTGGCACCATTGCGGATGCCAGCGCATGGTTGCGCTATCATTAAAATTGATACTATTAATTTGCTGAATTTGTTGCTGACAATCTAAGCTAATGCGACTACCGATGGGTAAAACTTGTGCTTGCCGATTAGCACTTGCCGGCTGACTCGTGAAGGTTAACATTGCCCATTGACTCTGCTCAGCATCTCTTTCCCCACTCTGCCGAGTTTGCAATAACTCACGTTGCTCCTGTAACCGTCTACGAATATCCGCACTGGCTGGCGCTAAATCATTAGGTCGCACAACCTGACGAATAAAATGCAAAAATGCCTCATTAACCGGAAAATTGATCCCGGCTAGAGAACGGCGTGAGATCCCTTGGCCATTGATATTCAATGCATAATTAGCATGTTCTTTGATAAAACGCTTACTATAATCAGACAAGCGCACCATCTGTTCTGTTGTCGTTAATAGCTGATCATCATTGGCATTATTCATTGGCCAAATAACCTGGCTATCCCACTGCTGTTGTAATTTCTCAGCCGCACTAAAAAACGCAAATCTTACTAACAAACGCTTATCACCCTGCCATAAATGCCGTAATAGTGGTTCACGCTGCGCCATGTTTTTAACCTGCAGTGGCTGCCACCATAAATCAAATTGATTAGCGAGTAGGCGTAAATTGCCGTTTTGCTGATCATGCTCTTCGCCAAGAGAAATTTTCACTAGCTGTTCTGCTTCATTATCCCCCAATAAGGCATATTGAACGGTTTTTTGCAGCATTTGACGCCAGGTTTGATAACGAAATAGCGCGTGTTGATCAACACGAATAGAAATTGGTGGTAAACGCCCAAACTTAGTTTGGATAAATCGACGCCAAACACTTTCTTGCATTGACAACTGCTGCAAAAAATTGCCTTTTGGCAAGTAGTTATGTAATTGCCACAAAGACAATTGATCCCTTAGCCAAGATTGTTGCTCTGATTGTGGAATAGAGGCACTTTCTATTGCCAGGCGATTAAAAAAGCGCAAATAAGGACTGGCATTTTGCGCCGTATCAAACATTAATTGTTGCCAATTACTTTTACCGCGGATGTAACTTTCTGCTTGTGGCATCGCCTGTGCCAAGGTTAACCAAGCGGATTGATATTGTTGATGATAGTTGCTGATAAACTGACTTCGCCGCTGGGAAAAGAGGGCGGTATCATTAACGGCTAAGGCTATTTCATCCAATAATAGCTGTATTGCTTTTTCTCCGTTTTGGCTATAAATCGCCTTAACCTCGGCTGACAATTTTTGTTCATTATTCCGATCTAGCGGCCAAAAATCTGCCAGGGTAACTTTGTCACCATTATCAACAATATTATCATCCAACAACCATGACCAATGGTTATCTTTTTCTAATAGTTGCTGTAACACTGACTGCCATTGAGATATTGCTTGCTGCGCTTGACCGGTACGATACTGCGCTAAACGTATGGCAATATACTGATCTTGCGATACAGCGGCCGTCACTCCCAGAAGTTGAGTTGCCGACCAGGCAGGAAGCTGCCTCAATTGCACTAAGCTGGCACCTTGACTCATTGCCTGCTCACTATTAATAAAACGGACCAAATTTAGAATAAGATGACGCTTTTGTTGATGATTACTGTTAGCAAAACGGGAAGCTAGATTATTAATAACTTGGTTAGGATGATAATTTTTATCTGTTAGCAGATATAAATATTGTTGCGCAAGATATTGACGCAACAGATAACGCAGCGGTGAAAATAGATCTATCCCACGCTCCTGCCATGCCTCAGCTTGCTGATAACGATCATAACGACATGCCAAGGCACTCTTTAAAGGATCGCAAGCTAACTTAAGCATATCTTCATAAGCGATCCATGATGATCGCGCCACGCCAAACAGTAAGCTAAAAATTAATAAACTATACAACGCGCGACGCCGCCAAAAACGAGCGTTAAGCAGGAGCTGTTTTTTGCTTTTTTGGTCAGGCAATATTTTTTCTAGTAATTGCTGACTAAATAAACTTTTCGTTCCAGGCTCATTATCGTTATTTTCTATTGCGCTAAAAAATAAACCACATAATAAACTATGTTGCTGGTAATGATCAGGAGCAAACAGGGCCTGAAAATACTCTTCCAACGCCGGCTGCAGCTGCCTAATCTGTTCAGGCAATATCAGTAACTCAGCGGGTGGTGTAATACGATTATCATTCAATTGGCGCAAACAGGTGATCTTTAACGCCTGAACAACTGAATCTAACGTGCTATCTAACGCACCAATAAAATTACTATCTAACCCTTGGTCAATCATGCCACCTAGCACCTGCTGCCGCTGCTGCTCAGATAATTGACGACTCCATAGATGGAATCCAGGTAAGCACTCACTATGAGTAACTACCACCCATATCGATAAACGATAACCCAAGCGTTGCTGTAAAAGTGCTAATTGTTCACGCATCAAACGCGCCGCCTGAAAACGCATTTTATTATTAGCATGCAACAATAAATCCATGGGTAGACAAAGGACGATACCGGTAGGCGGTCGAACCTTGGAAAACCAATAGATTAAGCGTTGCCAAGCCTGGCGATACAATGGTCTATCCGTTAAAAAATAACTGGACATAACCAGATACATAGCACGCCGAAAAAACCACCAGCGACAACTAAATTGCCGTTCATTTATCGAATGATTTTGCAAGCTCACGAGTGAAGGAATTTGGCTATCAGCTAATAACCCTTGTTGGCCAGCCCCTTGCATACCTAATACCACATACCATGGTGGAGCATATTCTCGCCATGTTAACCACCAGCGTTTTTGTATACTTGCACCACGCTTCCAGTGGTGCCATAACTGGCGTTCCAGCCGGTTACTGCCATAGCGTTTTTTTACCAGTTGCTGTTTTAGCCATCTTTGTATTTTAGGAATAACTAATACACCGACATATATTATTAGCAGACCACATAAACAGCCTAAAAATAACCATAGTGCCATTAGTGTTGGCCATGACCACCAGGCAACCATCGCAAAACACAAACATAAGAGACTTATCATCAGCAATAATATACCGACGATGCAAAAAAACTTTTTCATTCCTACTCTCTTATTTTTTAAGTAGCAAGATTAAAAAGGCAGACCGAAGCGAGCAAATACAAGGCTAATATTATGCTGATAGCAAGACACCGTTCCCATCCTTTGCTCATAATAGGTTGAGCATGATTGTCTGAATAATTAAATAATATTGGCATCAAACTCAAATCTTTATTGGTCATAAACTGGCGAAGATGATTGGGTAAATTATCAATCTCCTGATCAATAAGATGATGTAACGCTATTTCGCCATCGGTAGCATAACGGCCGCGAAAACCACACAGCAAACAACAAAGATAAACCAACCTAGCTTGGAAACGATCGATTGACATCGACTTTAATCGCTCAAAAAAGGTTAATCCGCCCAAGGTAGAGTCATAACTTAGCTGTTGCAGCGATGAAAGGCGCCATTGTTCGAGCCATTGAGCGCCAGCATTTAATATCATCTCATCAACCCAAACCAACACGGCAAAATGTGCATCATCGATATCTTGTTTGTCATAACCCTGCATCAGTGCATTTTCCTGTGCCTTAACTAACATCGTTTTTACCGTTTCTCGTAATGTATCGCTATATTGTTCAGTTTGTTGCACAATCAACAGTACTCGGTGAAAAACTGGCCTATAAAAATCGACTAAGTACATCTAGTAACTCCTGGCCAATATCAAATCTATCTGTAAATCTTCCGGTGCTTCTGGCCAATGCAGTATGATATTGCCGCTGTTTTTAATTTCTTCCCAGGCAGGACTATGCTCTTCTACCTTGAAATAACGGCTATTCAATTTTTGGGGTAACCCTTGCGGTGGGATAATTTGATAATGAAGCCGTACCCCAGCTAAAGAGCGAGTAATGATGGTGTCGATCTGACTTTTGGCTGCCATTTTTATCAACCTATCGTCAGGCACTTCATATTCCTGCTGAACAAATTGTTCTGAACGCATGACTAAATAAATAGCAACATAGTTTTCTTGCGGCGCCAATCGCCAATTGGCAGAAAAATAACCTTCACTCTGTTTAGCGAATGAAATAACGCTATCCTGCTTGATCATCAAATTATCTAGTAATCTCATAATCTTACGTTCACATAACTTCAGGCTTGCCGCAATATCATGATGATCATAACTAGGCGCAACGGTGTTATCCCATTGGCATACGCCGTTAAATGAGCAAAGATCAGTAAAACAAGTGAGTTCAGCTATCAACTCTTTTAATAGGCCGACTATTTTCCATGGATGAATATCTTGCGCTTCCTTATAATGCTGCAATCGAATGACATAACGCGACAAGGTACGCATTGCTAATAGTAAAATATCTTTTCGCTGGTTTAATTCACCGCTCTCCACCATCGGTGGTCGTTTAAATTCTTCAAATTGATGAAGACGTCCAGTTAGTTCTAAACATAAATTATCAATTCGCTGCCATAACCAGGGCACCGCTTTCAACGTCATGCTTGGCGGGAAGTAATCACTATCCCATTCAATACCCTTAGATCCCTGACGTAATCGACCTATCGGCAATAGCGTATAACCGGTTAATTGCGCTATTTCGTCGTGTAGAAAAAAGCGTAAGTTATATGACATCTGCTGTAGCTGAACTTCAGTACCATTACCATACAGATCTCTGATGGGCTGCTCCGTCGGCCAACTGACCCAGCGCGTTGTCTGTTCAGTGATCTCACTGGCTTTTGCCACACAAGTAACATTATTTTGATTATGACTAATCTGTCTTAAGCCAATATAAACCAGTACTGATTTTTCTCTTACTTGCCAGCAATCTCGTAATGAACGAGGAGCAACGATGGCATTGACATTACAATCAGCATAAACACCATTTGGCAAGATAAATTGCCCTTCATAAATACGTAATTCTTCATCATGTAATGCAGCTTGATGAAAACTGATATTTATTACCCCCCAGGCCCAAGGTTGGGTCAATAATTGATAGCGAGCACGCCAATATTCATCATGTAGTTGCTGTGTTTGTAAATGCTGCGGTTGTAAATACAATCCGCTAAACCAATATATGGGTTTATAATCAAGCATAATTTTTCCCTAAAATATCGCTGACAACCGCTGGATATCTCATCGCTGCACGCTATGTTGCGCAATTTTAACTAGTTATCTTATGATAGATTTACTCGCTTTTCCCGTTGCCGATTTGGAGGGAAAAACGACATCGTCACTCGGTCGTCTAATCGATTTATTACTGCGAACAATAGTCGCCTCACCTAGCGTAATTTCAATATTGATGGGAATAAAATGGGCTTGCCAACGCTTATTCCACCAACCCTGTGAGCTTAATTCGACAGGAATAGAAAAAATCCGCGCATGCCTCTCATTCGGCAGCGGATAATAACCCGCTATCAATGCCACATAACGCGCTTGCTCTACGCGATCAAGATGTAATGTCACGCGTTGTCCCGGCATCATGACATAGCTATCCAATTTAAGAATATTTTCACTACCGCCGGCGCGAGCAAAAAGATTGCGTAACAACGAAGGATTATTTAATAAACCTTCTAACTGGTCACGCCTTTCGGCTTGAATAATCAGTACCGTACAACTATTGGGTACTCGATTAAACGCATTCAATTGCGGATCTGCTATCATATCAATATTAATTGCATCGCTAGCAAAGGTGGCTAACGCTTGTTCGATCGCTGTTTGACGTTGTTGTTCGGTAGAATAAGGTGAATTGCAACCCGTAACATTTCCCATTAGAACCAATATGACTAGCAAACGAAGGCAAATTTTGGTTCGATTCATGTCTTCATCCCACTTAGATTAATTTTCTGACCCTTTAATCACTCTCATCATATCCCTTAGTGTCGAATCGTTATCGACTAACATTTCCGCTAACCATTGCGCTATTTCCATATTTGCCCAACTGGCCGCCCGTTCTAATAAATAAGGGACTGGGCTGGTCGGTTCATTACTACGAAAATATTGTGCAATGGTTAACATCTGCTCTATCGCCTGTTTTCTATTTTCCAGGTGCGAATAGGGGCGGTTGAGTGATGGATTATTCAATTGTGTATCACTATCTGTTTTGATTTGCTCATGCTGCTGTTCTTCAACTATCGCTTGTGGCAACCGATCTTGATAAAAGCGGGACAATAAGCTTTGCACTTCCTCTACCTGGCGTAAGCTATCACTCATAACAATGACATTTTCACCACAAAAATTTTTCAATATTGTCTGTAGCGTCAGCAGCGAGGTTTGTAACGTCTGAATTTGCTCGAGCAGATGATTGACATGGGATGACGACGTATGGCGAATACTCTCTTCACAATCAGCTATACCGAAATAACCATCATCCTGGAGCGGCTTTCTAACTTCAGTATTAACAGCAACACTATGTTCATAATGTTGTACTCGAGCCCACTGCCTAACATTCAACTTACCGTCATCAGTCAGTGGCCAATCCTGCAATAGGTGACTTAATCGATTATCTAACCAATTTAATCGCGCTAGTCGGATATCCGGCCCATAGCCACCTTCTTCTTCATCCAATTTAGGCCAAAGTATCGGCCAAAATGTTTCACATAAACGGCTAATTAATGCGACACCAACCGCCATTCCCGCCAAACCATGCAATTTAGCTTGTGCTTGGGTTAACCAGCAAGCTATCTGTAAATCTTTGCTATGCTTTTCCAACACTTCAGTACAAAGCAGCGAAACTTGACGCCAATCGGTTTGCCGAACTTCACAAGACCACATATCTTCTAGCTGTAGATCATCATCACTTTCTCGTGCCTGATTTATCTGCTCAAATATCGGCTGGTATTCAATGTTTTCTCCTGCCGGTAGCTCATCAGAGTGCTTCAACATCAAGCGATCAAAGTCAAGTACTGTCAGCTCCATGTTTCTCTCCATCAAGCAATAATGACCAAGGGATAACCGGTGGTAATAACGCCACCATGAGCGCACAGATCACCTAATCGAGCGGCCGGGCGACCACCAATTAACACCGTTAAACTACCCATCACGACAGTATCTGGCGGCCCAACACAGACCAACATTGATCCTATGGTGGCGGCAGGTAAACCACCGATTAAGACGGTCGGTACGCCCGGGGGGATAATTGGGCCACCAACATGCGGGATCGGCGGTATAGCGGGTGAAACCATTGGGCAAACATGTAAATCACCCGTTCGTGCAGCAGGCATCATTGGCATCGATTATTCTCCTTATGTAGTCGTTTCCTGATAAAAATAGTTCTTCCGACCGAGATCAGTATCCGGTGTCAATTGGATCAAATATCGTTGAGCTAGCATAAAAAATTGCTCGACATATTTATCCTGCAACACGTTATCATGGCTATAAAAATGTAAGATTAGACACAAAACACTGGCTAACGCTTGCGTTGCCTGCCATGGAGAAGCAGTAACTGCATCCAAGTCAGGCGCAGTGACACTGCCTTCACTCAGGAAAATGGATAGCACCAACCCGGCAATCGGATTATCAAACCCTATCGCCTCTGCTTGTTCAAACAGTTGATGACGGAGTTGATCGCCACCACGTGAGCGCCAATCTCTGGCATGTTGTAATAATATTCTCTGTTCTTGCACCAATTCACGTTCATAAACGTGGCCAATAAATGCCAGAGCCAAATCAAGCGCCTGACGATATGGCAGCATAAACACGGTATAAAACACCATATCGGTCCATGCGGCATCCTCACGTAAAGCCTGTAAATTTTGATTATGAGAGGCAAATGGCTGTAATATTTGCTCCGCTACAGGCGATAATTGACAGTGTTTTAGCTTTACCATGATGGCTCCCTAAGATTAACAACCGTGCTATTAACCAATTTTGGTCAATAACCCTTTTAACATCGCAATGGTTGAAGCACTAATCTGTACCACCAGACCGCTGAGTTTTGTCATACCATTACTTTTCAGCGTTAACATTCCGGTTCCTTCCACTGTGGTGCTAGCGGCCGTCATTTTCAGCATCCCGTCACTTTTTATATTGATTACCGGCCCCTTTACAGTGATACCGGCAGGCGTAATCGACAATGAACTGTTTCCCACACGCAACTCAATTTTCTGTTTGGCAGTAATAGTGCAAGCTTGTCCTGCCGAGATGTCGACTTTGCCACCTTTAGCATTCAAACTGTAATTGCCACTATTGAGTAATGTGACAAAGTTTCCTTTATTGAGCGTATGATTTTTATTACCTTTGCTTAACGTTAAACTATCGTTGCCTTTATCAATTAAAACATCCTGTTTTCCTTTGATCTCCCATCGCACATCTCGCTCAATAACGGCGGATAAATCGTTATTTGCCTGCCATTGCAAATCTTTTTGCGAGTGAATTAAAATAAATTCCTCGCCTTTTTTATCCTCAAAACATAATTGATGCCCCTGCTCAACATTGCCTTTTCGACTACTTCTTGTTGTAAGGCCACTTTGGGTTTTTTGCTCAGGTAATGAAAAAGGGGGCATTTTGGCACCATTCATCACCGTACCTACCACAATCGGATAATCAGGATCACCATCCACAAAACTGACTAATACTTCACTACCAACACGGGGTAGGAATTGCGTACCAAAGCGAACACCATTACCCAATTGACTAACGCGGATCCAACACGAACTGTTATCATCTTTCTTATGTTCTTTGTCCCAATGGAACTGGAGCTTTATTCGGCCCATTTCATCAACATGGATTTCCTCCTGGGCAGGGCCAACCACCTGAGCAGATAACACTCCCGCAATACTTGGACGTTGTTTTGTCAATGAAGGACGCCAAGCTTTATCTGCCGGCAATAAAGTGACTCGCGATGAAAATTGTTGTTCATGACTATCCAGATTACTTTCTGCCACTAACTGTTGCCCGCTAACAGCATAATTACCATCAACAGCAGGATCACCTTGCAGGGTAAATCTCTGGCCAACTTGCAATGCCGGATAGCTATTTACTGCTTCTAGATATCCCGCCTGCGATTCCCACTGCTCCATATATAAAGCGGCGCGCGCATTTAATTGTTGTTGTTGTTCAAGTCCGGCAAAATCATAGATAGAGAGCTTATCATTGACGGCATAGTCACCACGGGCTTTAGCACTGGCAAACACCGGTACCGCGTTTTTGATATTGTAACCGCTCATTTCTACACTAGCCGGGATCACCTTGCGGCTAGCACACCAGGCTCGCAATCCCATAAATTGAGGCTGACCACTTAATGTTTGATAAGGCAATGTTGATAAGGGCGCGCGCGAAAAGGCACTAGGATGATCAGCCAACACTAATAGATGCTTATCTTTTTCATGACTGAAATAATAAAAAATACCGGCCGAGGCTAATTGACGCATAATAAAATCAAAATCTGACTCACGGTATTGCATACAAAATTCACGTTTTGGATATGAATAACTCAAATTTAACCGAACATCGCTAAAACCGCGTTTTTTTAATATATCGCACACCATATCCGGCACATTAATGTCCTGATATACGCGTGAATTGAGCGTACTCATTAACAAAACTAACCAAGGCTCTAACTGCGCTTTATAACGATAAAGTGCTTCACTATGACCACTTTGCTGTAGTTTGGTGATCACACCATGGATATAACGAGCATCCCGCTTGTCACCAATCCTTAACCCCTGCGGATGACCGACATAACTTTGCAAATCAGCAAATTTTTTGTCTGAATAAAGCTCTAGTGTGAACAAATAGGGATGAGATAAATACTCCGCTCCTTCAACTTTACTTAAGGCGGCACTATCACCCATGGCGCCCAGCAACTGTAAATATCGATTATTTTGAGCTAATAACATAATATTCTGTTTTAATTAATCGGTGTTATATAAAGTCTGGTAGCTGCTGATCGAGCCTCATTTCCCAGATAACCATGTTTTCCTAAATTAAATTGACCATCTAATGTTATACCCGTCCCCTTAAAGGCCACTAACAGTTCTAAAGAAAAGCTTAATATGCCGCCGGTGAATAAAGCGATCCGCTGGTTCAACTGACTATAAACGTCGCTATTGGACAGAAATTTTTCCCATTGCTGAGATTTTGAGTAGGTAAATTGGATCAGAAAATGGGACTGAATATCCCAAAAATATTGTCCTATGACCGGGGCTTCACCTAAACGACAACCACCTAAAATAGCCTGATATTCAGTTGTCACCTTCCGCCAACAGCCATAAAATGGCTGGATTTTAACAGCCAGTTGAAATTCACGTTGCAGCAACCGTTCCAAATTGACTAAAGAACGTACAGATGTCGACAATAAGCCGCTCATATCTGCCGCCGGTAAGTAGGCCATTTGTTCGGCAGATAAGCCGGTCACTGCAGCAATAACAGCAGGTAACTGTCGCTTAGTATTTAATTCAGCATCGACATATAAGCGATATTTCTGCCAGGCTTGAAAACGTAAACTCAGCAGACGATGATTGAAGACATCAAGAAACGCTTTAGCCGAATCATCACCATAACGATAACGCCGATCAATCAACCATTCGGTATAACGTAACGGCAAAGCACCATGGGTGCCCAATAAACCAAAATGGTTGACGGCCATACAATAAGTTGTCTCCTCTGTCGTTGGCTCATCAACCGTAAGACTCTCAACTTCCCGCTCTGGTGCATCTAAGGTCAATACCGATTCAAAACGTACCACATCATCAGGTAAGCTCACCTGACGTCCTTTTCTAAGACACTTATTTAATAGACGACGCACATTTTGGTAAAAACTACCACCGAGCAGGGAAAAAGTCATAGCCATACCCTTCTTCCGCAACGCCTAGGCCAACGCTTGACACTATGAGTAACACCGGATAAGCAAGTAACGACTTGGGTAAAACTATTGATTGGCGCGTACAGCGCAATAAATCTTTCTAACACACAGCAAAAGAGATAAAAATCAACAAACTCTTCGGCTTGAGATTGGAATGTCAGCGTCACCTCCAGCCCTTTGGCAAAAGAGTAGGGATCAGCCGGATCTAACCTGACAGATATGGGATTAATCGTGATACAACTCAGTAATGCTATCAAACGCGATACCGCCATATCATTCTGTAAATTATATAGCTCTAGCGTTTCTCGTAGTCGTTGCGCACTTTCATCCTGTGAAAGTAACATATGATTAAGATTGAGCTGTGCCACCATCCGCCAATTTTGCGCAGCATCTAATTGTGGCCGTAATGGCGGTCGTGGGCGGATTAATCCGATAACTTTTACACCGGGTAACGCAAACTCAGCATCAAAATCGCCCTCTGAATTGCCGTTACTTAATTTCTGTGGTAAGTCGCGATTAGTGCACATAATTTTTAACATCACGACATCTACCGCCGGAATATGACGCTTACCACGCAAATCTGCAAAGCCAATAAAGGTATTAATACCTTGATCATTTGGCAGCATTGAGGCTCTTTGAGTTGTCTGCCAATATAAAGAGGGTATGCCTCGCTCTTCATGATGTTCAATACCAAAGAGCGCTTTTACTTTTATGCTGCTGTTATGTTCTTTTTCTTTACTGCGCTGAAAAACTTCTACCGATCGAATATTATAAACTTCCATACTTAAAGGACGGCGCGCATCAGGTTGAATAAGATATTCACTTTCACTATCCGATAAGGTCAGTGGCTCAGCCTGATGAGGAAATAAATTTACTATCGGACTACAGTTCATACGAAATGTTTCGACATTAACTTTGTCACAATTGCGTTCAAGGCGGCGTAAAGTGTGACAATCTTTTAACCGAAAGCGATAGTGAAACTCACCAGACAATAGCTCCCATTTCGGTAACGGTAATTCAACAAATAAAAATCTTTCTATCAAACTAAAATAGTCACGTAATAAATGATGAACAGGGCTGATAGCCATATCATCTGCACAGAGGCAGTCTGCTTCTTCAAAGCCTATCGCTTGAATCTTATCGGCGGTTGTTGTTACCGGTTGTTGGTCAACATAACATTGCCATTCATCGATCTGAGATAATAAAAGCTCATATAAACTATGCGTAATCACTGGTGTGCCATGTAAATATAAACGAATAGATTGCGCTTGAAACTTGGCACCTGGCCAGGTGATAAAACGTAACGTTAATATAAAATTTCGATCATAGGGATCTTGTTTAAGTGATGCTTCACATAAATCGATAGGTAAGATTTCTACCGGATAAACCGTACGGAAACGACAGAGCACATCACCGACTGGCTTAGCAGTTAAAAAACTGTGGCGAGGAACAGATAAAACGCCCGTTATACCAGAAGTTGCTGGCTCAGGCTGAAATTGTACTAAAGAGACGGATGGCACTTGGCGCATAAATTGGGGCGCTAATATCTCCATCATGGCATTATTCAATTCAGGCATATCTTCATCAATTTTCTGATGAATACGCGCTGTTAAAAAAGCAAAAGATTCCACCAAACGTTCAACATGTGGATCTTCAGACATGCCTTCCGCTAACCCTAATCGACGCGCAATTTTAGGAAAACGACGCGCAAAAGCCACCCCATATTTTCTTAGATAACTTAATTCTCGGTTGTAATAGTCTAAGGTTTTTTGTGGTAGTAACATGAAATTGTTATTCTCCCCAAAAAACAGAGTAGCTATAGGCGACACTACTCCAGCTGACAGAAAAAACGATGCGCTGCCCCCAAAATAGTCCTTGCACCCAAAAAATAATATTTTCCGGCGAATTGTTTTGTAATTTTATGGTTATGTCTTGTAAGCGCGGTTCAAATAGCACCAGAGATTGATAAATATTTTTTCTCAGTAATTCAATGCGATCATCATGCAAAATATCGACGTCAACCACGTCAATCACGCCATAATTTAATATTGAACGCTCAAGTTCATCATAAACATCTAAGCTGCCTGACAGAGGGCGTGATGAAAATAACATATTTAAATCAGAGACCAATGAATCGATCGCAGCTTGTCGCTGATTATTTTTTATCTCAAACTCTTCCTCATGCGGGAAATCATCATGTAAACGATATAAGAACGATGGTATGGCTTGTGCTTGCATTTATGTCCCCCTCCCGATGAGAAAAAATAAGCCTTTAGTCAGATAACAAGTTGCCGGACTTGTGAGCCCGCAACTTGTTTAATTCAAGCGGCAGTGAATATTACTGTTTAGTATTTTGCAGTAGATCCCAACCTTCTGGCCCTACTTTATTACCTTTCTTACCATCAGCATTGAGTGGTGTGAAAGTCCATTTGATTTTAGAGAACACAATCGTGAAACTTTCATAGGGATAGCCGCCTTCCTTTTCCGCATTCTCAGAAATACTTGAGATCATGCATTCATCCATTTCCAATTCAGCATAGGGATGAAGCTCGTTCTCAAACATGGTACAAATACTGAGTTTGACATTTTTTAAGAAATTACCCTGTGCAACGGCAGACAATAATTTTATTGAGCTGACATCCATGACTTTAGTACAATGTATATAACTGAAATTCGCCGTTCCTTTATTCAGTTTTCTTACCCCACTCGAAGCGATTTGCGCATTGTTAGAAATACCAAAATTAACACTGCGCAATTCAAGCCAATCTTTGTGATTCTTATCTGTACTCTCGCCTTTAATGTCACCTAGATTTAAGAAAATACCTGTACTCATAACAAATAACTCCCTTCACTTTATTATTAAAAAATACTTATGCAGCCGATGATGGCGGCAAATCAGCGACCAAACGCAATGACATGCTTAAACCTTCCAATTGGAAATGCGGACGTAAATAAGCCACTGCGCGGTAAGTTCCTGGTGAGCCAGGTACTTCAAGCACTTCAATCCTGGCTTCACGCAATGGATGACTCGCTTTAATTTCGGCGCCAACAGTATCGGAGCCAACAATATATTGGTTGATCCAGTTTTGTAGATAAGTCTGACACTCAGTGCGTGACATAAAACTGCCCACTTTATCGCGTACAATGACTTTCAAATAATGCGCAAAACGCGACGTCGTCATGATGTACTGCAATTGCGTGGATAACTTAGAATTGGCATTCGCTAATTCGGTTTTATACTTCCTTGGTTTATTCGGTGATTGAACTGAGAAAAAAGCGGCATAATCCGTTCCTTTGTAATAAACCAAAGGAATAAAACCCATTTCGGCTAACTCTTTTTCACGTCGATCGGAGATAGCAACTTCGGTCGGACACTGTAATTTTTTTTCACCAGTCACTGAAACGTAATGATGAGTTGGTAATGCCTCAACTAATCCACCGCCTTCAATACCCCGAATAGCGGCACACCAACCATATTGCTCAAATGCTTTTACCATACATCCAGCTAGCGAATAGGCAGCATTGACCCATAAATAACTATTGTTATTATCTTCTTCAATTTGTTCTTCAAAACAGAATTGCTCAACCGGAACAGTCTTTGCACCATAAGGCAATCGACCAATTACATGCGGTATGGTTAATCCAACATAGCGAGAATCATCAGAATCGCGAAAACGTTTCCAACGCAGATAATCCGATGTCTCCAGCAGTTTTGACAGATCGCGGGGACGGGGTAATTCACTGAAATCATTTAAGCCAATCATGCCAGCACTAGCCGCACTGAGAAATGGTGCATGAGCAGCGGCGGCAACATGAGATATCTGTTCTAATAGATACAAATCTTCTGGCGTATTATCAAACTCAAAATCACCGACAAAGGCTGAGAAAGGCTCACCACCAAAAGTACCGTATTCATTTTCATACACACTCTTAAACAACATCGATTGATCAAAATCAGCGGCCGATTTAAAATCTTTGACTAACTCGGCCTTGGTAGCATTAAGCATAAGAATACGCGTATTATCCGTTTCACTCTTATCCAGCAACCCTTTTAGCCCAGTCCAAGAAGACTCTAAACGTTGAAATTCAGCATGATGTAAAACTTTACTCAATTGGGCAGATAAAATTTCATCAATCGCGGCAATACGAACTTCAATACTGTCAATCAAATCACCGGAAACAACTAAAGAACCGGCAGTGACTTCAGACAGAAAGTGGCCTAACTGCTCCTTTACTCGTGAACGATCTACATCTCGCCTTACTGCTTGCGTTGCATCAATAATTTGTTCCAGTAAATCACCAGTAACTGCCGGTTGTGGTGGTGTGCCTTGTTCTTGTGAAAGCTGTTCCATTGCGTTTATTTCTCCCCTTGATCAGTTTGCGGTGCATCTGTCTTTGGCGTTGTATCATCTGTCTTCGGTTCGACTTCAGCTTGACCGGTTGAAGAAGCCTTTTGTTGCTGCTCAGTCATAATTTCTGCTAAGCGATCGCGCAGTTTTTCATTACTCAGTGCCCGCCCTTTTAGATCGCTTAATTTACTGCGTATTTCTAATAATTGGCGCAAGGGCTCTATTTGCTGCGCTAGACTTTCTGGCGAAAAGTCTGCTATCGATTTAAATTGCAAATCGACATTCAGATAACCTTCTGTTTCCGGTAAAACACTTTCCACTTGCAGGGAAAGTGAGGGTGTTAAGCCTTCCATCACCGCATTAAAATTATCTTTATCGATATGCATAAAACTACGTTCACGCATTGGTAATGATTGTTCGGAAAATTGACCAATCACACCAATAACCAAAGGCAATTCTTTTTCTTCGACATCACCACCCAGTTCAACATCATAAGTAATCTGAACGCGAGGAGGCCTTACTCTATTAAGTTTATGTTGTGTATTCATTGTGCTATTACCATAAATATAAATATTGGGAGGTGGATAGGATATGGATACACCACCAGATAAAATCAAAAAGCGATAAATTAATTATTTCTTATTTCATTGATATTATTCTTAGCAAACACTTTCTCATTTAATTTTATTTATCAATTAACTCTTTAGTTCAGAAGATCGCATATTCTGTAATTATAAACAATAATTTTAATCACCACAAAAAAGCAAAAAAACAAATAACAAGTTGTTTTTTAAATAAAATTTAAAATAATTATGCTGCTATTTTCGTACTAGTCACAAGAGCAAAAAAAGTCATTTCTGACTAGTCAAAAATAATTAAATAAAATTATCTTAGCCAATAAAAAGATAGTACTATTTTAAATTAAACCTTATAGTTAAATGCCAATAATAATTTTATAAATTATTATTGTTAATAAATTACAATAAAAAAATAATAAAAATATATTTCCACTATCTGAGGAAAATAATATTATTTATCCAGAATAATAGCTAAATAAATATAATACAGAAACATAATCAAATATTAGCAAATAATAACTTTATATAACTAAACAACCGTAAATAGGATGTTGATTATAACTATTTAAGACTAATAATTTTACTATATCCACATTATCTGTTGTAGAGTTTTTAAATCATCAGGACAGCAGAAATATCTTTTTATTTAAGTACAAAACCCAAAAAAGATAAATAGGAACTGGCAATGCATAACTATAACGACCAATTTAAATCTAACCCCCTACAGTTTATCGCCAATAATACAATAAACAACATTATTTGGTTTCAAAGAGCTTTCTCTTCTGCCGGCACATTGGAACAAAAAAAATGGATTGAAGAGTGTGATAAGAATAAAAAAGCATCATTCGATTTACAAATTCATAATAAGCAGCAAAATACCTTTGAATTAGCATTATCCAATCCGCACTTAAATAATGGTAGTGCTATTGATGCCTATTGGTGTCCATTTAATCAAGGAACAGAATATTGTGGCTTCGTTGATGTTCCGCGTATTAATCCTATACACAACTTTATTTTTACCCCAGCAATGAACGGTTGTTCTTTAGATATAGCAAATTCGCCAATCAGTGAAGATAAAGACTTTATTCGTGTTTTTCATAATCAACATCCTAATAATACAAAAATAAACGCCTTTATTAGTGCCAATACCAGTGACAGCAAGCTTATTCATACCTTCAGTTTTGCCCAATATGGTACGCTCAACCATCCAAATGCCTTTAATTTTATGTTTTACAGCCATTCAAGTTGGTATGTCATTAGTCAACCGCAACAAATTGACATGTTAACCCTTAACGTTACATTTCGACCTAATTCAACGTTTATTTGCCAACCAGTGACTTAATACCTGCTATTTACAAAATAGCATTAAAGGTATTCCAGCTAAAAAAGAATTAGCAAAAAATTTTTATTTTAGCTTAAAACTTATAGCAGAATAACGTTGTTAAACCATGATGTCCTCGAGCCAATATATTTGTAATGTATTCGCATAGTTATTAAATAAAACAAACAATCTCCCAGTAAAAGCCATTCTTAGCATTCTTAAGGATGACAAAATGCATTTTGCAAAAATATGGCTAACGACAACACCTTGCTCACACAAATTAACCATTTGTTTATATCGCGCTGATGGGCATCTTTATCTGCCATGGATAACCATCATTATGATCTCATACTGACTGATACAGGATAAAAAAATGTCTATATTTACCCTATTTTTTTGTGGTACTGGTTCAAATCGCAACGACAGTACACCGAATGCTGTCATCGAGGATAAAGATAAAAATGGTGCTTGGATTTTTCATGCCGGTGAATTAATTTCCACTTTAGCAAAAAATATGGTTGCACAAGAGTTTTATAGTTGGACTATTGTCGATGGACCGGGTAGTGGAAATTTACAAGAACAGGAAAAATGGGTAAAACCTGGTAACCATCATAATATTATGGGACAACTGCTTGGCAAGGGATGGGAAAATAACGTCGCACATGCGCTGGCTGTGCTGAAAGCGGATCCTTCGTTCTTTGCTCAACAACCAGGCTACATCGCGCAAAAAAAACAGTTCCAGATCCGCACCACAAATAGTCAACCCATCGAGGTGGTTAATTTAGTCGGCTGGAGTCGTGGCGGGGTAACCTGCCATATGATGGCAAATGCGATGGCTGAAGATCCTAAATTATCTCATATCAAGGTTAATATATTTGCCATCGATCCTGTGCCAGGTTTATTTCAGTTTGCTGAACATCGCACCAAGATTAAATTCAATGTCCATGACTATTATGTGGTCTATGCTCGCCATGAAGCCTCACTGGGTTTTACACCGGTCATGACCAATAATTTAGATGTTAGCGGTAAAATTGCCTTTTATGCTATGCCTGGTCGCCATGCGACTGTTGTAGGTAATGGGTCAGAAACCGGTGACAATATATACAATCAGCCAACAGATTTTACCGAGCCTGGCAAAATTGTTCGTTGTTTAGTTGAAAAACAATTAACATCTTGGGGGGTTAAACTTAACAATACCCTCTCGTTGACTGATGAAGAAATGTTACAATATTACGATATTATGTTAGCTGATCTGCCCAAATATCAGCTTATGAGCAAAAATGTTTACACCGTAAGAGACTATTTTTCTGCTGAGCGGAAAGTGGGCAATGAAAGTCAAAATAAGAAATGGTCGCAATTAAACATGTTAGCATCGCCTAATTTTAGTGGTAAGGATATTTTTATTAACCAACACCATATGAATTTATTTATTAACTACCAAAGTAGAATGCGTTTAAACGAGGCAGATATGGCTAAAAAATTCCCAACAACCTGCCAGTTGATAACCAAATTACCACCTACTTTTAACCGCTAGCTGATTTACCTAGCTTGGTTTTCCTAATAGAGCGGTGTTCAAAAGAAAGAAAGCATGGCCAATTCAAATTGGCCATCGGCGATGATTGAAACTATAAATCAGTCGTTGCGTGATATTATTATTTCTACTGTTAGCTAAAACCAATAACAGATATCCCTACGACAAACTGACGTTTTGAATATTAGTAATAATCGAATACACCATTAAAATTATTTTGTACGCTTTCTTGCACTGACTTGGTACGTAGACTGTCAGCCAGAAATTTTGCCCATTGTTGCTTAGCATTCTGACTATTAACCACAAATCCTATTGGGAATTGCTGAGCATCTTTATCACGAATAATATAGGAATTAACCTGTTTGCCGGCATTATAGATGTGAGTGAAAAAAGCCACTGCACCATCTAGATCCGGTAACGCACTAACGGTTTGTGTCTGATCCACATCGATAAAGGTAATTTTGCGCGGATTCGCTATGATATCCAACAGGCTGTAATTACTTTTCTTATTAGCATCCAATATAATTAAACCGGCCTGTTGTAGCATGGTGAGCGCGCGATCCATATTCATGGCATCATTCATAATGGCAATTTTAGCGCCGACAGGAAAATCCGCCAGCGTGTGGTATTTTTCTGAATATAACCCAATTCCAGTTGTGAATGGATACGGTTTAACCATTACCAAATTGGCATTATTTTTTTCGTTAAAATAGGCTAAAAACTTTTCGTGTACCCCTAATGCAGCATCCACGCTACCATCATTAACAGCATGTAAAATATTTACGGCATTATCCATAAAAACACGTTCAGTTCGAATACCGTGTTCAGCCATCACGCCTGCGCCAAAATCGACAATATCACAAAAAATTCCGCTACAGGCGATTCGCTTTTGTAATAGGTTGTTGGTATCTGAACCTTTCACTATTGATCCAAGATAACGACCTGATATAAACAGAACAATAACTATTGAAACAAGCGTATAAATGAATTTCTTCATTGTAAATTCTCTTAGCAAGACTATTTTATAATTTGATTATTTTTGCGTCTATGATATTCCAAGGTACCATATCCACCCGTGTAATAGTTATTACCTAGCTTTATATCTATTTGATCAGACAAACCATACTTAGCGGTTTTCTGCAATATCATTTTTTTTGCTTTATTGCTATCCATTGGATTGGCCGTTTTACAAATGCCATCAATAATCTTATCGAGATAATGAAAAGGAATACCGATACTAATCTCATCTTCGCGCCACTTTGCGACATGGCGCGTGCCAGAACATAGAAAGGAGAAATTAACCTGATCCCGTTCAAAGGGATAAGAGGTACATTCTTGGCATATTGCTTGATTACCGGTAACTTTAGTATTCTTTAATTGACCAAAGTGATAAGCATAGCCTTGCACGATCCGCATCATATTTAAAGAATTAGTGACAATAATAACCACATCGGGATGAGATTCTGTATATAAAGAGAGTGGTTTAATTTCAATGCCTGGTACCTGATGCTGACAATATACCATATCCTTAGCAACTTGATGGCTAATCGCATAATTAGCATAGAGTCCCATTTGGTAACTTCGATGGCCGGAACTAATATCATTAAGGCTAATAATATCTTCATCCGATTTTAAAATACCCAGCGCTCGCGCGCCTGATAGGCAAGCCATTTTTTTGATATTAAGTTTACAAGCTGTACCAAGTGACGCATTTCTTACTGCCAAACAGTAGGGTAAAGGCGCTGAGGCTTCTGCTGTTTCACAGCGGTTATAAAGCTCATCATTGTATAAAAAACGAATACCAACTGGCTGACGTGAAAGATCAAGCATCGCTTCCAGCCACATATTTTGTGTATTCACAAAACCTTCCTTAACTATAATTTTTAATAAAAAACATTATTTTAATTTTTTATAAAGATGACTACCGACACTTTGTATAATGAAGACCAAAATCGTTAAAACTAACACTATCGAATACATCATAATCTCATCAAAACGTTGATAACCAAAAGTCAGGGCCATCGCCCCTAAACCACCTGCACCAACCGCACCAGCTAAAGTGGTATTTGCCAATATTTGAATTGATGAAAAAACCAGATTGGAAAAAATGGCAGGTAACGCTTCGATTAACATGACATTAAATATAATTTGCCGATTGCTGGCGCCAAAAGATTTTGCTGCCAGAATGACTTTTTTATCGACTTCAAGTAATGAATTCTCAATTAATCTGGCAATCGCACAAAATGCCGATATGGTTAAAGGTACAACTGCCGCTTGCCAACCGACAGAGGTACCAATAATAAAACGGGTAAATGGAATAAGTACAACAATTAAAATAATAACCGGAAAGGAGCGGACAAAATTGACCAAACCATTAAGAGAATAATAGATAATTTTTTTTGGCATTAACCCATCAGGTGAAAATAAAACCAGAAAAACACCAATAAAAAAACCGATAATTAAACCTAATATTAGCGATAAAAATAACATTTTTAATGTTGCTAAAATGGCAGGCAAAATAATTAACGGTAGATAATTGAAAACTTGGGTAGTTGTGATATTAAGAAACATATTTTCGACCTGCATAATAGTCAAATAATATAAAATTGTTAATCTATGGTATTAAAACATATTCCGTTAATGGTAAAAAAATCTTTAGCTTTATGACAAAATTCATTTTTTATTGATAGATAATAAAAATGAATCAATTCATTTAATAAATATTCTGAGCGCAAAAACAGCATCTTAAAGTTTTTACCAATAATATTGAATAAATCAATAATAATGGATCCGTCATTACTATGATCCGTTATCATTAATTTAAAGCCGGTTTCACCTGGCTTTATGTCAATATTTTCAAGCCCGACAAGTCGTCTTAATGCAGGCGGTTCGGTGACAAAAATATTTTTTGTGGTGCCTGAAAGCGTTATTTTTCCATTTTCAATAATTGACATACTGTTACAAATACGCTTCGCTATATCTAATTGATGAGTCACCATAATAATTGTGACATTTAAAACACGATTAATACGTTTAATAAGCTTAAGTAAAGCATGGCTAGTAATCGGATCTAAAGCTGATGTTGCCTCATCGCATAATAACACCTTTGGCTGTAAGGCGAGTGCCCTCGCGATTGCTACTCGCTGCTGTTGACCACCAGATAATGCTGCTGGCCGATATTGCGACCTATTTTCTAAGCCAACTAACGCCAGTAACTCTTTTGCTCGACTATCTCTTATGGTAGGAGCAATATTCCAACATTGCATCGGTAGCATAATATTTTCAATAACCGTTTTTCTTTGCATTAAGGCAAAATCTTGAAAAATCATGCCAATGTTTTTTCTATAACGACGTAAAGATAAACCGGATAAATTCATAACATTAATATGATTACATTCAAGTTTGCCATTACATCCGGTGAGCTCTAAACCATTTATACAATGTAATAAAGTCGATTTACCTGCGCCACTGGCACCTAATAAGGCATGGATTTCACCCTGTGGGATATTTAGATTAATATCATTCAATAATATTTTATTTGCTATCTTCTTATTGAATTGATTAATTTTAATCAAAACATTCATCCTTATCGTTTTAATTTTAATTAATATAATAAAATTGTTATTGTTATATTCTTTGATCTATTTCTAAAAAAATGACTTTTATCTAAGAAAATTTCACCATAAATTATCATTTAATCAATTTTGATAAAAAATATTTTCAACGACGAACAGCAAATAATAAACAAGATAATTTAAGCAATCTTGAAGTAATAATAACAAATTAATTACAAAATAATAATCTAGAACAAATTTATTAAAATATAATCAAATGATTTAATATTTATTAATTGATAAATAAAATAATAGGCTATGAAAAGATTATCAAAATAATACTTTCTTTCTCAATATGAAAATGCTGACATTATTTTATTACCGCTTTATCTTATTACTCTAACAAAATTTACTCTAGAATTTTATCTGCATCTCAATCTTATCTCTGCAATAAGCTTAATTTACATAATGGCATACATATTGCGTATTGACATTGATCAGTTTGATTTTTCTCAACAGGAGAAATAGCTAATGTTAAAAAAAAAGGAAAAGTTCGAGGAGATGCAACTCGGCTTATCTTATTTGCGTATCGATGCTCTGACAAAAGTAACAGGGCGAGCAAAATATGCCGATGATATATCGATGGTTGGCATGCTCTATGCTAAATATGTCCGCAGCACCATCGCCCATGGCTTTGTTACTGAAATCGACTATAGTCAGGCATTAGCGTTACCTGGCGTAGTCAATATTTTTACCTGGCATGATGTTCCCCAGATCCCTTTCGCTACTGCCGGACATGCCTGGACACTTGATGAGAAAAAACGCGATATAGCCGATCGTTTATTGTTAACTCGCCATGTACGCCATTTTGGTGATGGCATTGCTATTGTTGTCGCTCGGGATGAGCTCACCGCAGAAAAAGCCGCTGCTGCGGTAAAAATAACCTATGAAGAATTGCCGGTTATTACCTGCCCGGAATCCGCTAAAGCCGCTGATGCAATAAATATTCATAGTAATGGCAACCTGCTTAAACAGAGTCAAATCACTGCTAATGAACCTGTACCAGCGATAGAAAAATCCCAACATCAATTTAGCGGACGTTTTACCACCCCGATTGTGCAACATTGTCACATGGAGAGTGTAACCAGCTTTGCTTGGATGGAACAATCCGATCGTATTATTATTGTCTCCAGTACCCAGATCCCACACATTGTGCGTCGTATCGTTGCGCAAGCACTGGATATGTCATGGTCTAAAATACGTGTTATCAAGCCGCATGTTGGTGGTGGTTTTGGTAACAAACAAGACGTATTAGAAGAACCGATGGCCGCGTTTTTAACCCTAAAACTAGGTGGTGCGCCAGTAAAAGTAATGCTTTCGCGCGAAGAGTGTTTTTATGCTTCACGCACCCGACATGCCTTTCGGATCGATGCTGAATTAGGCATCACCAGCGACGGAGTCCTGAAAGGATATCAATTGGATGTCTTATCCAATACCGGCGCTTATGCTTCACATGGCCACTCAATTGCTGGCGCCGCCGCGAATAAAGTTGCTTACTTATACCCACGCAGTGCATTTGGCTACCAGGCAACTACTTGCTATACCAATCTACCCTCAGCGGGTGCTATGCGTGGTTATGGCGCTCCTCAAGTCACTTTTGCATTAGAATCACTACTTGATGATGCGGCTGCTAAGTTAGGCATCGATCCAGTAGAGATCCGACTTATTAACGCGGCTCGCACCGGAGACAGCCACCCAATTAATCACTCCATTATCCAAAGTGCAGGCATAATTGAGTGTTTGACCAAAGGACGCGAACTATTTAATTGGCAAGCGCGTAAAACGGCCTGTGAGCAAATGAGCGGTGATATTCGTAGTGGTGTTGGCGTTGCCTGTTTTAGTTATACCTCTAATACCTGGCCTGCCGGGGTTGAAATTGCTAGTTCCCGCCTACTATTAAATCAAGATGGTATTGTGAATGTACAAATAGGCGCCACCGAAATAGGCCAAGGCTCAGACACCGTTTTTGCTCAGATGGTAGCAGAAACATTGGGCATGCCTGTTAATATGATCAATGTTATTTCAACTCAGGATACCGATATAACCCCCTTTGATCCTGGCGCATTTAGTTCCCGACAAAGTTATGTTACCGCGCCGGCACTACAAGAAGCCGCCCAAACATTACGGCAAAAAATTGTTCAACATGCCGCCATAATTCTCAGTCAATCAGAGAGCGAGCTCACCATTATTAATGGCAATATTGTCTCTCTCAACCAAGTTGAAAAAATTCTCATGTCGGTTGCCGATGTCGCAATGGATACTTTTTACAATCCGGAATTAGGGGGACAACTTTCTGCTGAATCCTCCTGTAAAACAACCAATAATCCGCCGGCGTTTGGCTGTACTTTTGTCGATTTAACGGTGGATATTCCACTATGTAAGGTGACTATCAATCGTATTCTTAACCTACATGATTCTGGCCGCATTCTTAATCCTAAGCTGGCTGAAGGACAAGTCCATGGTGGCATGGGAATGGGAATTGGTTGGGCTCTATATGAAGAACTGATCGTAGATGAAAAAAGCGGTATTGTCCGCAATGCTAATTTACTTGATTATAAAATGCCCACCATGCTGGATCTACCGGAACTGGAATGTGTTTTTATCGACAACTATGAACCACAATCAGCATACGGGCATAAATCACTAGGCGAGCCGCCGATCATTTCGCCTGCGCCGGCCATCCGTAATGCATTACGAATGGCTACAGGTATTGCGATTAACTCTCTCCCTATCACACCGAAAAGATTGTTTCGCGAATTTGTTCAAGCCGGGCTGATCAGAGGTTAGATTTATGTATGACATTAAAAATTATCACCGTGCTGACAATATCTCTCACGCGGTAGCCTTGTTAGAAAAAAATCCTACGGCTCGATTATTGGCCGGTGGAACAGATGTTTTGATCCAATTACATCACCTTAATTCACACTTTGAGCATATTATTGATATTCATGATTTGCCAGAATTACGCGGTATACAGTGTGATCAGGCGGGTAATATTCGTATTGCATCGGGTACGACTTTCAATGAATTAATCAATCATCCAATTGCTCAGCAACATCTTCCAGCGCTGGTTGAAGCCGCTAGCATGATCGCTGGCCCGCAAATACGCAATGTCGCTACCTTCGGTGGTAATATTTGTAATGGCGCACCCAGCGCCGATTCCGCTTGTCCATCCCTTATCTACGATGCAACACTGGAAATTGCTTCACCAGAAGGGAGCCGTTATACCTCAATTAATGGCTTTCATACTGGGCCTGGAAAAGTCGCATTAGCTGCCAATGAGATTTTAACCGCTTTTCATTTTAAAGCTGAAAATTATCGCGACAAAGGTGCCGCCAGCTTCAAATATGCTATGCGCGATGCGATGGATATCGCCACTATTGGTTGTTCTGCCCTTTGTGACATTAAACAGGGGAAATTTCAACAACTCAAACTAGCTTTTGCTGTCGCTGCACCAACGCCGATACGCTGTAAGCATGCTGAAGAAGCTGCTCGCGGCCAACCACTCACCCGGCAAACGCTGGTTACGATTGGTAAAGCGGTGAGCCACGATGTTTCGCCAAGAACATCATGGCGGGCGGAAAAAGAATTTCGCTTACATCTGATCCACACTTTAACCGAGCGAGTCATAAATGTAGCTGTTATGCGCGCAGGAGGGGAAATTATATGAATGCCAAAACGTTAACCACGATCGATTGTCATATTAATGGCATTCATCGTCAACTGACTCTATCACCAGCAATGTCACTGGCAGAGGTGTTACGGGCAGAAGGCTTACTTAGCGTTAAATTAGGCTGCCAGGTCGGTGAATGTGGTGCCTGCACTGTGCTCGTCGATGACACCGCCATCGATAGCTGCCTCTACTTAGCTATCTGGGCTCAAAATAAAACCATTCGCACCGTAGAAGGCGAATTAGCTAACGGTGTCGCATCAAAAATACAACAAGCCTATGCCAATACGGGTGCTGTTCAATGTGGCTTCTGTACGCCTGGCCTAATTATGGCAACGACTGCTTTTTTAGCCAAACCGCGCACCAAGCCATTAACGATTAAGCAAATACGACATGGATTAGCCGGTAATCTATGTCGCTGTACCGGTTACCAAATGATCGTGGACGCTATTCAACACTGCGAATAAGTTATCTCTGGGCATGGTATTTTTAAATTCATACCATAGCCCATTTTCGCTAGCCAGATGTCAACTCATAGCGCTTGATCTTACGGTATAAAGTAGCAATACCAATGCCAAGCATTTTTGCGGCTTGTTTTTTACTGCCATAACGGCTTAAGGCTTCACGGATCAGCTGTTTTTCCATATCTTCAAGTACAATCGCACCATCAATAGCTTGTTCCTTTTCCTCTATATTGGCAACAACTACTGTCTCAACCTTAAAATCATTTTTACGATGACTCACCAAATTGGGAGGAAGTAATGCAATATCAATAACATCTCCCGAAGAAGTAACATTAATTAAATATTCCATCAAATTACTCAGTTCACGTAAATTTCCTGGCCAATGATAAACTTTGAGACACTCTAACACCTCTTGTGAAACCCCTGGATACACGAGCCCAAGACGCTTAGTGTGGAGATTAAGAAAATAGTGAATAAGTAATAGCAGGTCTCCCTGACGCTCTCGTAATGGTGGCAAAGCTAAAGGAATAACATTCAAACGATAATAGAGATCTTCGCGAAATTTGCCCTCACGAACAGATTTTTCTAGATTTTGATTGGTGGCCGAAATAATTCGAATATCTACCGCAATCGCTTTACTGGCACCAATTGGCTGAATTTCACGCGCCTCGATTGCACGTAATAACTTTGCCTGAATAACCAGTGGCATATCGCCGACTTCGTCCAAAAACAGTGTTCCTTGGTTAGCCGCCTGAATTAATCCTTGTTTACCATTAGTTGAAGCACCGGTAAAGGCTCCTTTAACATAGCCAAATAACTCACTTTCCAGTAGCTGTTCTGGAATAGCGGCACAGTTGATGGCAATAAAAGCTTTGTTACTACGATGACTTAATTTGTGAATCGCTCTGGCAACCACCTCTTTACCAGTACCACTTTCACCAGTAATCAAAACACTAGAAGGGCTAGGCGCAATACGGCTAATTAATTTTTTCAATTTACGCATTGGTGGTGATTCACCAACCAGATGCTCAATGTGGGGCTCATCAGATTCAAATGCAGAATTGGCATAAAGCGGTAATTGATGAAAAGCCATTAAAAATATTTGATAATCTTGTATATTATGTAGTTGTCCTGTTAATATTTCTGATATATCTCCGCAAGAGATCACATATTGCATATGACCACCGTTAACACTTTCCTGATAAATTAGCGGCCGAATGGTAAATGTCTTGCCGATCATCTTTTCATAATTGAGATTGAGTATATTAAGTGCAATAGCATTGGCGAATTTTAATTTATTCCGACTACTTAATATCAAAACCCCCTGATCAATATTATCAATTAAGGTCATTAATGCTTTACTGGTATGATTTACACCACTTTGTTCGTCTAATAATTTTGAAATAAAAATTGTCGAAATATGCTGCACATAATCAGAAAATTCATGTAAATTATGTTTTATTCTTTCCTGCTGCTCATGAGTAAAAGCCACCAAACTGATTACCCCGACACAAACATCCTGGAAAAATATTGGTGTGCCTAAAAACGCTTTTTCCTTACAATTTACTTTATTTTCACAATCGTCACACAATGGATCCAAGCGAGATTGGATGACAACCTTTTCTTTTCCAGTTTGCATGACGTAACGTAACAAACGCGAATTTCGTTCCAGCTTCTGCCCTAAATACTTTCCATAAGGCCCTGATCCAGCCACACGTCTTAAAGCACCGTCTACAATTTCAACTTCAAGTTGTAATACACGGGAAAGAACTTTCGTAAATCGCAGGATAGTTGGTTGGATCTGCATTAAAGTAGATTGAGAACTTACACCCAACATGATCATTTTCCTTATGTTCTAAATTATTACACAACTAATATCGTAATTAATAAACTATAGGGCATGTGCAATAACATCACATCGCTCCCTATAGCCTAAATGATAGAAAATGATTCTTCCCGATTACCGTCCATCGTAAAATATCAAGGCTCATTATTAAAATGATAATTCTGTATCAAAATTATCATTATGAATTAATAAATATCGATAATTAAAAATTAAATTTATATTTATAAATTGTAATTTTATTGTTTTTTATTATTTCAATGAACATATTAATAAAGATAACTCTGTTATTTTTTAATTAATTTTTTTATTTATTTTATCGCCAACGATGTCATTTTTAGCCTCCGATCCTGATTAAGGATAGAATCATTTCTTAATGATAGAGTTATCATCTATACAGTACATGAAATATCAATCTGGAAATACTAGCAATAACGCAAAAATTTATTGTTTGCTTTCATTCCCTTACCTTAATAATCATTATCTGTGATTATTATCACGCTATTATCTATCAACTCTCCTTTCTTATTTTACGCTAAAAAATTGGCATGCTTATTGATATCACTTCAATAGCTTATGCAGATCCTTGGCTTAGTTCTGCACAGCATATTCGCTATCTGACTAGCTATTTTAAATTAGGATTTTATGATGAAAACAATTAATAAATTGCTCAAGGATATCAAAGCACTGCACTCCAACCTTCACAAAAAAGATTTTTTGTTGACTTGGGAACAAAGTCAGGATGAGTTAATTCAGGTGCTAAATATTGCCGCCATACTCAAAACCCTGCGGTCAGATAATATTGCAACCAATGTATTCCGCAATGGCTTAGGTATTTCTATCTTTCGCGACAACTCCACTCGAACCCGTTTCTCCTATGCTTCCGCATTGAATATGTTAGGGTTAACCCAACAAGATTTAGACGAAGGTAAATCGCAAATTGCCCATGGTGAAACAGTTCGTGAAACTGCCAATATGATCTCCTTCTGTGCCGATGCCATCGGGATTCGAGATGATATGTATCTTGGTGCCGGCAATGCTTATATGCGTGAAGTCGGTGACGCATTGGATGAAGGCTATCAACAAGGTGTACTACCACAACGTCCAGCGTTAGTTAATTTACAATGTGATATTGATCATCCAACCCAATCAATGGCTGATTTAGCCTGGTTACGTGAACACTTTGGCTCGCTGGAAAACCTAAGGGGCAAAAAAATTGCCATGACCTGGGCTTATTCACCCAGTTATGGCAAACCACTATCCGTCCCCCAAGGTATTATTGGATTAATGACGCGTTTTGGTATGGATGTAACATTAGCCCATCCTGAAGGTTATGAACTTATTCCTGAAGTTGTCGCCGTCGCGCAAAACAATGCCCAAGCATCAGGCGGAACTTTCCGTCAGGTTAATAGTATGGAACAAGCTTTCAAAGATGCGGACATTGTTTACCCTAAATCTTGGGCACCTTATAAAGTGATGGAACAACGCACAACATTATTACGAAACAGTGATCATGATGGCTTAAAAGCATTAGAAAAACATTGCTTAGCGCAAAATGCGAATCATAAAAACTGGCACTGCACAGAAGAAATGATGGCACTTACTCATAACGGCAAAGCACTCTATATGCACTGCTTACCGGCAGATATCTCTGGTGTTTCCTGCCGAGAAGGGGAAGTCACCGAAGGGGTATTCGAAAAATATCGCATTGCGACTTATAAAGAAGCTAGCTGGAAACCCTATATCATCTCCGCCATGATCCTAGCACGAAAATTCGCTCAACCTGATTTGATCCTCGAGCAATTAATAAAAGACGCTGACAAACGCGTCAAATAATGCTGCTGTCCGGCCATTTATTGGCTGCTAACAGCATAAAAGTATTTTCATGAATAAATAAGGTTGGCTATGTCAATTTCTGCATTAAAGTTAGATATCGCGCAAAATCGCTTCTTTACTGGTGAAAAATCCGACTTATTTTCGCGTAAAGCAGCACGTAAGGCGCGGAATTTTCATCAAAAGATAGACAACTATCAACCAACACCACTCTATTCGCTAGAGGGACTGGCAAAGCTGTTTCAAGTTGACAAAATATTGGTCAAAGATGAATCGCAACGCTTTGGCCTGAATGCGTTTAAAATGTTGGGCAGTACCTATGCTATCGCCCAGTTATTGTGTGAAAAATACCATATTAATATCGATGATTTCTCTTTCGAAAAGTTAAAAAACAGTCTGACAGAAAAAATAACCTTTACTACTACAACGGACGGTAACCATGGGCGTGGTGTTGCCTGGGCCGCCCAACAACTCGGTCAGCACAGTGTTATTTATATGCCCAAAGGTTCAGCCCAGGAGAGGGTTGAGCATATTCTGGCGCTTGGTGCCGAGTGTATCGTCACCGATATGAATTATGACGATACCGTCCGCATGACAATGGAAACCGCCAAAAGGCATGGCTGGCAAGTTATTCAAGACACTGCCTGGCCAGGTTACAGCCAAATTCCTACCTGGATCATGCAAGGCTATACCACTTTAGCCGATGAAGCGGTCGAGCAAATGAACCAAATGGGGATCTCTCGACCGAGCCATGTTTTTCTGCAAGCTGGCGTTGGTGCCATGGCCGGCGGCGTACTCGGTTATTTGGCTGATGTCTATGATGCTAACCAATTGCATTCGGTCGTGACTGAACCTGAGTTAGCTAACTGTCTATATCGTTCCGGTATAAAAGGCGAGATCGTAAATGTTGATGGCGATATGCCAACAATTATGGCCGGGTTAGCGTGTGGTGAGCCCAATCCACTCGGCTGGACGGTACTACGTAACTGCGCCCGCCAATTTCTCTCTTGCCAAGATGCCGTCGCTGCCCTCGGCATGCGTGTATTGGGTAACCCATACCAAAAAGATCCGCGCATTATATCCGGCGAATCGGGTGCAGTCGGTTTAGGGGTATTGGCAGCGGTGCATTACCACCCACAACGCGATGCGTTAAGAGAAAAATTAGCACTAACTAAAGATGCCGTTGTATTGCTAATCAATACCGAAGGGGATACAGACGTTAAACACTACCGCGAAGTCGTCTGGCAAGGCAAACACCCATCATTAGCATAAGGCACGACCTTTAAAACGCATCTTATGATTGCTGAAAAATAGGAATTTATAACGGGAGTAAACAACATGGTTAAGCAAGTTCCATTCGATAAAGTTCTGGATAGCGCCAAAAAATATAAAGATGACATGAGCCGTTTTCTGCGTGACATGATCGTTATTCCTAGTGAAAGTTGTGATGAAAAAAAAGTTATCCACCGAATTAAACAAGAAATGGAAAAAGTGGGTTTTGATAAAATTGATATCGACCCAATGGGCAATATTCTTGGTTATATTGGCCATGGACCTCATTTGATTGCGATGGATGCACATATTGATACGGTCGGGATAGGTAATGTTAAGAATTGGTCTTTCGATCCCTATCAAGGTATGGAGACAGAAAATATTATTGGCGGCCGTGGCGCATCGGATCAAGAAGGCGGCATGGCAGCGATGGTTTATGCCGGTAAAATTATTAAAGATCTTGGCCTGGATGACCAATACACGCTGCTAGTAACGGGTACGGTGCAAGAAGAGGATTGCGACGGTCTCTGCTGGCAATATATCATCGAAGAATCAGGTATAAAACCCGAGTTTGTCGTTAGTACCGAACCAACAGATTGCCAAATTTATCGTGGACAGCGTGGACGGATGGAAATTCGCGTTGAGGTTCAAGGGCTCAGCTGCCACGGCTCCGCTCCAGAACGTGGTGATAATGCCATCTTCAAAATGGGCCCAATATTGATAGAACTACAACAACTCACCCAACAGCTAGGTAATGATGAGTTCTTGGGTAAAGGAACACTTACAGTGTCGGAAATTTTTTATACCTCGCCGAGTCGCTGTGCGGTCGCCGATAGCTGTGCTATCTCAATTGATCGACGATTAACTTGGGGTGAAACTTGGCAAGGAGCATTAGAAGAGATCCGCGCCTTATCATCGGTTAAGGAGACCAAAGCGACGGTTTCCATGTATCGCTATGAACGCCCGTCTTGGACTGGTTTAGTTTATCCAACTGACTGCTATTTCCCTACCTGGAAAGTAGAAGAAGATCATATTACAGTAAAAACCCTCAGTAAGGCCTGGCAAGGCTTATTCCATAGCCAACCGGTGGTAGATAAATGGACTTTCTCAACTAATGGTGTATCGATTATGGGGCGCCATGGTATTCCAGTGATCGGATTTGGTCCAGGTAAAGAGGCTGAGGCCCATGCGCCTAACGAAAAAACCTGGAAAGAACATCTGGTTACTTGCGCCGCAATGTATGCTTCAATTCCGCTAACCTATCTATCTGAATTGAAAAAATAATCCTTTTACTCGCTTAGCCCTAATGACGCTGCATTAGGGCTGATTATGGAGTTTGCGCATGAACCTACTGATCAAAGATGGTATTGTGGTCAATGCTGATGGACAACAGCAAAGTGATGTTCTAATCGAAAACGGTCTTATCAAACAAATTAGCCCCAATATTATCCCATCAGAACCTTGCGAGGTTATTCAAGCTAAAGCGTGTTATGTGATGCCTGGTGGCGTTGATGCCCATACTCATTTCAATATTGATACTGGGCTCGCGCGTAGTTGTGACGATTTTTTTACCGGTACTCGTGCAGCTGCCTGCGGTGGCACCACCACCATCATCGATCATATGGGTTTTGGCCCAAAAGGATGTTGCTTGCATCATCAACTGGAAACCTACCATCAATATGCGGCCAACAAAGCGGTTATCGATTATAGTTTTCATGGTGTTATCCAACATATTGATCAAGCGATTATCGATGAAATTCCTACGATGGTTGAAGATGGAATTAGTAGCTTTAAACTTTATCTGACTTATCAATATAAGTTGAATGATAGTGATACATTACAAGCATTAAAACAATTGAAAACAGCTGGCGCATTAACCACCGTTCATCCAGAAAATGATGCCGTTATTCACTATCTACGCAACCAATTTCTTGCTGCCGGTCAGACTGCACCCCGTTATCACGCCCTTAGTCGACCACCTGAATGTGAAGCGGAGGCTATCGCCCGCATAATCAACCTGGCACAACTGGCTGACAATGCCCCCTTGTATATTGTGCATCTATCTAATGGTCTTGGACTCGACTATTTACGCCTGGCTAAAGCCCACCAGCGGGCAGTATGGATAGAAACCTGTCCTCAATACCTGCTGCTAGATGAACGCCAATATCTGCGTGATGATGCGATGAAATTTATTCTCACGCCACCGCTACGCAATGTTCGTGAACAAGATGCATTATGGTGTGGTATTAGTGATGGCACCATTGATGTAGTTGCAACCGATCACTGTACTTTTCCTTATTGGCAACGACTTGAGCTCGCTAAAGGCAATTTTAGCCGCTGCCCAAACGGGCTACCTGGGGTAGAAAATCGGCTGTTATTACTCTTTTCTGCCGGTGTAATGAGTGGACGCATTAGTCCAGAACGCTTTGTCGCACTAACCAGCAGCAAACCCGCTCAATTATTCGGCCTCTGGCCACGCAAAGGTTGCCTTGCCCCCGGTTCAGATGCTGATGTAGTTATCATTGCAGCCGATAAACGCACCACTATTCGTCATGAAGAGTTACATGATAACGCTGATTACAGCCCATATGAACAAATGGTTTGCCAAGGAGCAATCCTCCATACCCTATCACGAGGAAAACCGGTTTTCAGTCAAGGACAATTTATAGGCAGTGCAGGTTGGGGACAATTCTTACATCGCCAACCCTTCCAGATAAGCTAACCCTTGCTGTATAACCGACACCTCCCTGATAGTAAATAACCATAAATAACAGGAATAATGAATATTATGAAAAAAACAATCGTCATTGCCCTGGGCGGTAATGCATTAGGTGATGGATTAGACGAACAAATGGTCGCCGTAAAAACCACCGCACAGGCTATTGCCGATTTGATCGAGCAGGGACATAAAGTGGTCATTACTCACGGTAATGGGCCACAGGTCGGCATGATCAACCGGGCATTTGAAGCAGCGGCTAAAACAGCCGCTCACACGCCGATGTTACCTATGTCGGTATGTGTGGCATTGAGCCAAGGGTATATTGGCTACGATCTACAAAATGCATTAAGTGAAGAGTTACTCAATCGTGGTTTAGCCATTCCCGTTGCTTCCATTATTACCCAAGTTGAAGTTGCCGCCGACGATCCGGCTTTCCTTGATCCCACTAAACCGATTGGCTCTTTTTTCACTCAGCAAGAAGCTGAAAAATTGATAGCTAATGGCTATCATCTAAAAGAAGATGCTGGACGAGGCTATCGTCGGGTGGTTGCTTCACCTAAACCGATCGCTATCATTGAGAAAGAAACCGTCAAAGCCTTACTCAATGCTGGACAGGTCGTTATTACCGTTGGTGGTGGTGGGATACCAGTGGTGCGTGAAGGCAATCATTTACGCGGTGTAAGTGCCGTCATTGATAAAGACTGGGCAAGTGCTAAATTAGCCGAAATGATCGATGCGGATATGTTAATTATTTTGACGGCGGTAGAAAAAGTAGCAATTAATTTTGGCAAACATAATGAAAAATGGCTGGAACGACTTAATCTAGACCAAGCGCAACGCTATATCAATGAGGGACATTTTGCCAAAGGTTCAATGCTACCCAAAGTTGAAGCTGCCCTCTCTTTCGCCTGTAGTCGGCCTGGACGTGAAACGTTAATTACCGTTCTAAATAAAGCCAAACAAGGGATTGAAGGAAAAACAGGTACAATTGTTTGCCTATAACCGAACCGGTTATCCTCTTACAGGGCGCTATGCGCCCTTAATCATAGTTGGCTATCTTAATCCGTTAGCAACTAAACCGGTTTTGCCATCAAGGCCATCAATGCTTCTAACACCCCGCCCGCGATGGCGCGCGCTTTATCCGACACGGCAGTAAAATCGACTGCGGCGCCACGAGGATCAATATCGCCAATTTTAAACCCTGCCGTCACCGCTAAATTATCATTTAATAAACCACGAACCAGGCCACTTAATGGTGCTTTAATTGGGGTATCATCAATATAAGCAATATCTTCACCGACATTAACAATATCACCAATATTAACACGACGATGCATAACACCGGCGACCGGCGCTCTCACAACACGTTGCGTGGTATGGCCATTAATATTGCCTGGCACACCGGTATTAGCTTGTGCTGATCCCTGGTAAATCACTCGCCCTAGATTGTGTCCGCGATTGGTTTCTATAATCGCATCACAATCTTTACCCGCCTCAAAACCGGGCCCCAAAGCAATCGTCACCGGCGCCATTGCTCGATGGGTTCCTCGATTTTGTTTAGCTAAAATGGCATCGACTACACCATCGGGCTGCAAAGCGGGTAATAGGCTAGCATCTGCATCAATCAAGATGGGAATAATTCCCTGCTGCAAAAGCGGATCGACATCCTCCGGTCTAGTAACATGTTTAGCCTTCACACCTTCAATCGTCATTTCTCCGGCATAGATAGCCTGAGCAAAAGCCACCGTACAGCGGATAACTGTAGGGTATGCAACCTCTAACATAATGACGTGAAAACCAGCATGATAAAGACGCAACGCAACGCCTGTTGCAATATCGCCAGCACCCCGAATAACTACCCGCTGACGATAAGGAAAAGTACTGCACTTCATTGAGCCACCGGCGGCTTGATGTTTAATTTGCAACATTTCAGCGACAATACTAATAGCAATTTCTGCCGGCGTTTCTGCGCCAATATTGAGACCAACAGGCGCATGAAGGTGAGCCAATTGACTTGCCTTCAGCCCTTGTTCATATAATTGTCGAGTAAAGGTATGTATTTTTCTACGGCTGGCTAAAAGCCCAAGATATTTGACGGGTAAGTGGATCAACAATGATAGCGCTTCCCAATCTTGGCTATTAGTCGCAATCACCACATAATCATCCGCTTTAATAGCTAATTGCTCGATCCCTTGGTTAAAAGACGCTACCTGCAATAACTTGCTATCGGTTGGAAAATAAGCAGCATTAAGGCTATCGGCATAAACATCCAGCACCACGATTTCAAAATCTAAAGCAGCAGCCGTTTGGGCGATAGCACGATTAACATGGCCAGCACCAATCAAGATTAAACGGCTAGCTAAACCATGAACATCAATATAAACTGACATTGAGCCACCACAATCACTGCCAACCGCATGCTGACCATTACGGGTCATTCGACCATGAAAAATACGCGGCTTACGCTCTGCCAACGCTAACAGGGCTTCAGTAATCACTTTACGCTCTACCATCCCACCACCAATCGTTCCAATCACACTGCCATCATCGAGTACTAACATTTGCCCAGAATGGCGCGGCGTAGAACCTCGACTTTCAATAATTTGTGCCATAGCAAAAGGGCGATTCTGCTGCTCCAGTTTTGCTGCTTCGACAAAAATTTTCATACCTACCTCAATGAGTTATCCATTCAATTTCACTGACGCTGCAATACATTCCTGATAGGAGGAGACTCCCTGACTGCTCCCAACCAAATCGCATCTAGTCCTGTTGTTAGTAACAATGCAGATAATTGGTTAGTGATAAAATTCTCAGATTGAGAAAAACGGTTAATTAACCAAATACGCTGGGCATGCAGTGGAACATTTTTAAACATTCCTGCCGGATGCCGAATAAAATGTTCAAATACCGCAATATCTGCTTTATCTCCTGGTTCAATTTGCGTTATGGAAGCAAATAGAGGCCAGCGCTGTACATTGTCAGGGCCTAATGGTTTGGCTAAAACCTGTCCTCCTGTTACGGCAATTACGCAGCGACTACTAACCGGTATGCAAGGTTCGTGCAAAGCAGGCGCTTTTAATGGCAGACCGCGCGAACCATCGGCTTCGATCAGTAAGATATCCGCGTAATATCGCTCACCCAGAGCATCGATTTGTTGTGGGGAAAAACCACGCACTTTGCCACTACTGGCTTGCCAAGCGGCATAACACGCACAAATGGGTGAGGCAAAAGCCGCCGCAGGCAACTGAGCCGGATCGCGACATATTAATAGGGGAATATTTTCATCAGGCAAATACATCCTTGTGGTAGTACTGATAATCACTTTTTTACCTAAAACAGAAAATTGCCGCGCCAGCCAAAATAGCGTACTGGTTTTACCCCCTGCACCAATCAAACTAATAACCACAGAGGATGAGTTCAATGTTCTATCACAAAACATCGTGAGCGGTTCGGGTATATTGGCCTGTGGCATTGCTTAGGAGTCCATTAAAATGAATAGATCTGCTATCCCGCTTACGCAACTAACCAAAAAACCGGCACAAATCAGCAAAACTATTGATTGCATTATTCCGGCTGCCGGTCTTTCTTCTCGTATGGGACAATGGAAAATGATGTTACCCTGGCAACATGGAACAATACTTGATGCCAGTATCAAAAATGCATTAGCATTCTGTTCTCACATTATTCTGGTGATTGGCTATCGGGCTGAAGAATTGATGGCGCGCTATCAACAACACCCAGCAATCAGTTTAATTTATCATGCCGATTATCAGCAGGGGCTATTCAGCTCGATTAGAGCCGGCGCTCAGGCTGTTAATAGTGACTACTGCTTTATTACCCACGGTGATATGCCTTGTCTAACTAACACTATATTTCAGCAAATTTGGTGCCAACGCGGTGCTTATGCGCTGATCCCTCGCTATCAAAAAACACCGGGTCATCCGGTTTTATTATCCCGTCATTGTCTTAATAGGGCGGTAAGACAAACCGATTGTCGCTCTATGCAGCAAGCTGTACGCAAGGGTCAGTGGCAATATATAGATCTGAATCAACCGGCAATAATCGCAGATATTGATACTCCGGAGATTTATTTGGCGTTACGCACAATAGAAAATCTGGCTGGCTCTGTTTAAGGGCAATAATACATCTGTAGCCCGTTAGGTTTATCAAAGTGATAGTGAAATTATTTTTTTGAGAATTATGAAATAGATAACTATCTGCCGAACTTGGCTATTTTCTATTGATTATCATTCTTATTTGTTTGAGCGTGAGTTATTTCACAAATAAAAAACAAGATTAGATATTAATCACATTTCTTATTAACCATTCCTCGGTTATTGGTTTCTGGCGTGATTGTTGCAAAGTTTATGACAACTATCTGTCTATTTTCCCAATTAAATCGCAGCAAGGAGAGTCTCATGGGAGATATCATGCGCCCAATTCCATTCGATAAACTTTTGAAGCGCATCTTTGATGAATACCAACAAAACCAATCAATATTTGGTATTCACAAACAACAATTTTATCGTCAGCAAAATCAATATCCATTAATTAAGGTGTTTGGTGAAACTTGTACCACGCCAATTGGACCGGCTGCCGGACCACATACCCAGCTTGCCCAAAATATTATTGTCTCTTGGTTAACTGGCGGCCGCTTTATCGAACTGAAAACCGTGCAAATCCTCGATCAATTAGAAATAGATAAACCCTGTATCGATGCGGAAGATGAATGTTTCAATACTGAGTGGTCAACTGAATTTACGCTCATTAAAGCCTGGGATGAATATCTCAAAGCCTGGTTTATTCTGCATCTACTCGAAGCCATTTTTGAGCCCCGTAAAACCGGCGAAGCAAAATCCTTTATATTTAATATGAGTGTCGGTTACGATTTAGCCGGTATTCAGCAACCGGCTATGCAGCAATTTATCGATAGCATGATGGATGCATCTCGTCATCCCACCTTTAACCGCTACCGGCAGTTATTACAGTCATGGATCGAAGAGGCCGATTTTATTCATCAATTGGCTACCGAACATCGCCAAACTGCACTGACAAAATTAGCTGACACTATTCCCGCTCAAATGGTAAGTGGTGTCACCCTCTCTACCATGCACGGCTGCCCACCTGATGAAATCGAAGCTATCTGCCGTTATATGTTGCAAGATAAAAAGCTCAATACTTTTGTCAAACTCAATCCCACTCTACTGGGTTATCAACGAGTAAGAGAAATCCTCGATAGCTGCGGTTTTGATTATATCGGCCTAAAAGAGGCTTCATTCCAGCACGATCTACAACTGGAACAAGCCCTGGCCATGTTACAGCGGTTAATGGCATTGGCCAGTGAAAAACAGTTAGGATTTGGCGTCAAACTGACTAATACCTTAGGCGTTATCAATCATAAAGGTAAACTGGCCGGCGAAGAGATGTATATGTCCGGCCGCGCACTGTTTCCACTATCAATCAATGTCGCGGCGGTTCTTTCCCGCGCCTTTGATGGCATGCTGCCTATCTCCTATTCAGGTGGTGCTAGCCAAATCAATATCCGTGATATTTTTGCTACCGGCATTCGCCCCATCACCATGGCAACCGATCTATTAAAACCAGGTGGCTATCTCCGTATGACGGAATGCCTACGACAATTAACCGATAGCGCTGCCTGGCAGGCAGAAAAAATTGATGTAGAACGATTAGACAAATTGGCAAAACAAGCCATTAATATGGCTTATAGCCAAAAAGAGTGGAAAGCCAACCAACAGATCAATATTGATAACTCTTTGCCATTAACAGATTGCTATGTGGCGCCTTGTGTTAATGCCTGTGCAATTAAACAGGATATCCCTGAATATATCCGTTTATTAGGTGAAAAGCGTTATACCGATGCGTTAGAACTTATCTACCAACGCAACGCGCTACCGGCCATTACCGGTCATATTTGCGATCATCAATGCCAATACAATTGTACTCGCTTGGACTATGATAGTGCGCTAAATATTCGTCAACTGAAAAAAATTGCGTTAGAAAAAGGCTGGCAGGAGTATAAACAGCGTTGGCATAAACCGGCCGGTACGGGTAGTCGTCATCCGGTTGCCATAATCGGTGCCGGCCCTGCTGGCCTCAGTGCCGGCTATTTTTTAGCCCGAGCAGGCTATCCAGTAACCATTTATGAACGAGAGTCCAATGCCGGAGGCGTAGTAAAAAATATTATCCCGCAATTTCGCATCCCGGCAGAACTTATCGAGCATGATATCAACTTTATTGCTGAACACGGTGTCAAATTTGAATTTGGCTGTCAGCCTGATCTAACCGTGGAGAAATTGAAAGCGGCTGGCTTTCATTATGTGTTGATTGGCGTTGGCACCGACAAAAACAGTGGTATCAAACTGACTGGTGAAAATCATCACATCTACCCATCTCTACCCTTCCTGCGTGACTATAATCGTGGTTTTACCCCGAAGATGGGCAAACATGTGGCGGTAATTGGTGCCGGTAATACCGCCATGGACTGTGCCCGGGCAGCACTGCGCATACCGGATGTAGAACAAGTCACTATCATCTATCGCCGTTCAAAAGCCGAAATGCCCGCCTGGCCAGAGGAATATGAAGAAGCTTTAGCTGATGGCGTAAAATTTATGTTCCTTGCCAATCCTGAACATTTCGCTATTGATGGTAAATTGACGGTCAGATTGATGACTTTAGGTAAAGTTGATAGCTCCGGGCGTCGTCAGGCAGTGGCAACCGAACAAACCACCAGCTTAAAAATTGATAGCATAATTACCGCAATAGGTGAGCAACAAGATAGCCAAATGCTAGCCGCAATGGGCGTTCCACTCGCTCAAGATGGCAAGCCGGCTATTGATCTGGTGAGCGGAGAAACTACGCAATCCGGCGTATTTTTAATCGGCGATGTGCAACAAGGGCCTTCTTCCATTGTTGCAGCGATCAGTACCGCCCGTCGTGCTGTCGATACCATTTTACGGCGAGAAAATATTTATAGCCATCATGGTAATAAGTACTGGAGTAATGTTGATCCGCAACATCTTTATCAGCGTAAAGGTCAAATTTCCGTCACCCTAATTGACCAACAACACAGTGAAGCTTTCGTTGAACAGGAAGCCAATCGCTGTCTGGAATGTAATTATATTTGCAGTAAGTGTGTTGATGTCTGCCCAAATCGCGCCAATGTTTCGATTGCGATACCTGGCTTTCAAAATCGCTACCAAACGTTGCATTTAGATGCCATGTGCAATGAGTGTGGTAATTGTGCGCAATTCTGTCCTTGGCAAGGTAAACCATACCGAGATAAGCTGACTATTTTTAGCCTGGAAGAGGACTTTATTAATAGCACTAACCCTGGTTTTTGGGCCGAAGGCGATCGCATCTCTGTTCGACTCAACAGCCAAACCTGGCTATTACGCATCAATAATGACAGCCAATTTCAAAAGATACCGC
This sequence comes from Arsenophonus sp. aPb, assembly GCF_029873475.1. Taxonomy (NCBI): domain Bacteria; kingdom Pseudomonadati; phylum Pseudomonadota; class Gammaproteobacteria; order Enterobacterales; family Morganellaceae; genus Arsenophonus; species Arsenophonus sp. aPb. Next base: position 425,610 of record NZ_CP123499.1, on the reverse strand, counting down.
CCGAACTGCACGACATGTGTCAAATCATTAGCCACGTACACAAACACCATCAATATCTATTAACTCATGTGGAGGCCTGATCATGTTAATTTTAAAAAATGCCACCGCGATAGAATTTGAGCCTGCCCAGATAAGAGAAAATATTGATATCGCCATCAAGGATAGCGAAATTTTGGCTATCGGCCCCAATTTGACTGCCCGTTTTTCAGCAGCAAAAACTAAACCGATGAATGGCCGCATTGTTATGCCTGGTATTGTCTGCGCTCATAATCATTTCTATTCTGGATTATCCCGTGGCATCCTTGCGCAAATCCCCCCCTGCCCGGATTTTATCTCTACTTTAAAAAATCTATGGTGGCGACTGGATAGAGTGTTGGATGAAGAAGCACTTTACTATAGTGGCCTAATTTCCGCACTGGAAGCGATTAAAAGTGGCTGTACTGCCGTTATCGACCATCACGCCTCACCTAATTTTATTCATGGATCGCTACACACTTTACGCAACGCTTTTTTAAAAGCCGGATTACGCGGCATGACCTGCTTTGAAACTACTGATCGTAATGGTGGGCTAGCCGAGCTTGAGGCTGGAGTCGAAGAAAATATTAACTTCGCCAAATATATTGATAGCACGAAAGGCAAAGAACGTTATCTGGTAGAAGCCCACATTGGTGCTCATGCTCCATTTACCGTATCTAATGACGGGCTTGGTCTATTACAAAGCGCCATCAAAGAAACCCAACGCGGTTTGCACATTCACGTGGCAGAAGATCACTATGATGTCTCCCATAGCCATGATAAATATGGTAAAGATCCCTTACTCCGTTTAGCCGAATACGATCTTATCGATCACAAAACCTTAATTGCTCACGGGCTCTATTTGTCGCCCAACGATATTCAGATCCTCAACCAAAATGATGCTTTTCTGGTGCATAACGCCCGCTCTAATATGAATAATCATGTCGGCTATAACGCGCAATTAGCTAATTATCATAATGTCGCTTTAGGCACGGATGGCATCGGTTCAGATATGTTTGAAGAGTTGAAATTTGCCTTTTTTAAACATCGCGATGCCGGTGGAAAGCTATGGCCAGATAGTTTTACTCGCTATCTATGGAGTGGTAATACCTTACTGGCACGCAACTTCAATGCCCAATTTGGCCGACTAGAAAGTGGTTATAAAGCTGACTTAACCATTTGCGATTATGCAGCACCCACACCACTGCAAGCAGAAAATATCCCAGGACATCTGGCCTTTGGCTTAAGTTCGGCCAGTGTTGATAGCGTAATGATAGACGGTGTTATTGTTTATGAAAATCGACAATTTACTTTCGATCATCAACCTATTTACGCTGAAGCCAAAAAAGTTGCCGCTAAATTGTGGCAGCGCATGGACACACTGAAATAAAAAACCTAACACAACAAAAAAAGCGATTAACAGGTGGATTATGATTGAGCAATTTTTCCGACCAACCACCATTGAACAGGCAATGGATCTTAAACGCCGTTTTCAACATCAAGCGGTCTGGTTTGCTGGTGGCAGCAAATTAAACGCCACCCCGACAAAAACTGAACACAAAATAGCCATTTCGCTACAAAACTTGCCGATGAATAATGTTGATTGGGATAATGGCACATTACGTATTGGCGCATTAACCAAGTTACAGCAATTACGCGATATGCCCTCTATTCCTCAAGCACTGTATGATGCATTAGGGTTTATCTACTCTCGCCATCTACGCAACCAATCTACTGTCGGCGGCGAGATCGCCGCTCAACAAACAGAATCTGTACTACTTCCGGTTTTACTAGTGTTAGAGACAGAAGTAGTCTGTGCCGATGGGCAAATTTTAAGCCTGGAAGATTATTTAGCCACCCCCGATGATCGACTATTAAGTGAAATTATTATCAAAAAACCTTTTCGCCATTGTGCCACCCGCAAAATCAGTCACTCAGCCGCCGGTTGGACAGTGATTACGGCAGCAGTGGCTATCACCGATAAGCAACAATACCGCATTGCCCTAGATGGTGTCGGTGAAAAAGCGCGCCGCTTACCTGCTATCGAATCATTAGCATTACAAGGAGCAGAGCTGGAAAAGGCGATCAGTAATGCCATTCGGCCAGTAGATAACTTGTTAGGAAGTGCAGCATACCAACGTTACATTGCCGGTATTTTAATCACTGATCTGTTGACCGATTGCCTGCAAAAAGAGGAGAGAAGCAAATGATGGTTCGTTTCACGCTAAATGGCTGCCTCAAAGAATTGGAATGCAGAGCAGGTGACAATGTTCAGCAACTGCTTTTCAATCTTGGCATGCATTCAGTCCGTAATAGTGATGACGGATTTGGCTTTGCTGGCTCTGATGCTATCTTATTTAATCATACCATTCATAATGCTTCACTACTGATCGCCGCTCAACTGGATAACGCCACCATTATGACGGCGGAATCACTCGGTAGTTGGGATCAATTGAGTATTGTGCAGCAAGCCATGATCGATGTCGGCATTGTGCAATCTGGTTACAATGATCCTGCGGCAGCCTTAATCATCACTGATCTACTAAATCGCATTGCTGATCCTGATCGTGAAGCGATCGATGACGCACTGTCTGGCTTATTCAGTCGTGATGCCGGTTACCAACAGTTTTATACGGTTGTTGATTTAGCCAAAAAACGGCTGCTCGATCCTGCTCACCAGATAACCGTTGCTCCTATTTTCCGCAACGATTTGACCTTAATCGGCAAAATCCATCCTAAAACAGACGCAGCGAAAATGGTGCAAGCTAAACCCTGCTATGTCGAAGATCGCATTGCCCACAACGCCTGTGTAATAAAAATGCTACGCAGTCCTCATGCCCATGCGGTCATCAGTCAACTTAATGTCAGCAAAGCCGAAGCATTACCTGGTGTGATCCATGTCATTACCTACCTTAACTGTCCAGATATCTACTACACCCCTGGCGGACAAAGCGCGCCGGAACCCTCGCCCCTTGACCGCCGAATGTTTGGCAAAAAACTACGCCATGTTGGCGATCGGGTAGCTGCCGTCGTCGCAGAAAATGAGGAGATTGCCCTAGCAGCGCTAAAACTTATTGACGTCAAATATGAAGTATTAAAACCGGTCATCTCAATTGACGAAGCAATGGCGGAAGATGCCCCAATTGTCCACGATGAACCGGTTGTCTATATCAACGGTGCTCCCGCTGATCTGGCACAACAAAATCAACACGCCATAAAACGTGGCGAGCAGATGTTTATCAACTTCCCGATCGGTGCCCGCCCGGTCAACAATATTGCGGCCAGTATTCATGGTAGCATCGGTGATATTGCTGACGGATTTGCTAAAGCTGATGTGATTATCGAACGTACCTATCAATCTAAACAGGTACAGCAATGTCCTGCCGAGCCGCACATTTGCTATAGCTATATGGACGGTGATCGCTTAGTGATCCATGCCTCCACTCAAGTCCCCTGGCACCTACGTCGCCAAGTTGCACGTATCGTTGGGCTAAAACAGCATAAAGTCCATGTCATTAAAGAACGAGTCGGGGGCGGCTTTGGTTCCAAACAAGATATACTGTTAGAAGAAGTTTGTGCCTGGGCTACCTATGTCACCGGTAGGCCGGTCTACTTCCGTTATAGCCGTGAAGAAGAGTTTATTGCTAATACCTCACGCCATGTGGCAAAGGTAACCGTTAAACTGGGTGCTACCAAGGATGGAAAACTTACTGCGATTGACATGAATTTCCGCGCCAATACTGGTCCCTATGGCAATCATGCGCTAACCGTACCCAGTAATGGCCCGGCGCTATCACTGCCACTCTACCCCTGTGATAATGTTAATTTTCAAGTCACCACTTACTACAGTAATATCTGCCCGGCAGGTGCCTATCAAGGCTATGGTGCGCCAAAAGGTAATTATGCGCTCACGATGGCGATGGCTGAATTGGCGGAGAAATTAGGCATTGATCAGTTGGATATGATTGAACGTAATCGGGTCCAAGAAGGTCAAGAGTTGAAGATCCTCGGTGCCATTGGCGAAGGAAAAACACCCACCAATGCACCAACTGCTGCCAGTTGTGCCTTAGCACCGATCTTGGCTAAAGGACGCCAATTAATTGACTGGCACGGGCGAAAACCCGTTGCCGGCGATTGGCGGGTTGGTAAAGGTGTTGCCATCATTATGCAAAAATCGGGTATTCCCGAAATTGATCAGGCAAACTGCATGATCAAGCTAGAATCTGACGGCACCTTTATTGTTCATTCTGGCGGTGCCGATATTGGTACCGGTTTAGATACCGTGCTGGCAAAACTGTGTGCCGAAGTATTATGCTGCCCGCTGAGCGAAATCCATGTCATTTCTGGCGATACCGATCACGCTCTATTTGATAAAGGAGCTTACGCCTCATCCGGTACCTGTTTCTCAGGTAATGCGGCCAAAAAAGCGGCGGAAAACTTACGCGAAAAAATACTTTTTTACGGCGCTCAAATCCTTAACGAGCCCAAAGAAGATGTTACTTTGGTACATCCAGGTATCATCCGTGGTAAACAAGGTCAAATCAGTTATGGCCAAATCGCCCATCAAGCGGAAACCGGCACTGGATTTGGTGTACTGGTAGCAACTGCCAGCTATGTCACCAATGATTTTGCCTTTCCATTTGGTGCCAATTTTGCCGAAGTCGCGGTTAATCTACGCACTGGCCAAATTCGGCTTAACAAATTCTATGCCCTACTCGATTGTGGCACCCCGATTAACCCAGACTTAGCACTTGGTCAAATCTATGGTGCAACATTACGCGCCATCGGCCACAGCCTAACCGAAGAGATCCAATATGATAGTCAAGGTATTCCCTTAACACGGGATCTCCGTAGCTACGGTGCACCCAAAATCGGTGATCTACCGGCTGACTTTGGTGCTTTTTTAGTTCCCAGTGACGACCCGGTCGGCCCGTTTGGCGCCAAATCTATCTCTGAAATTGGTGTTAATGGCGCCGCACCGGCTATTGCCACTGCGATCCATTATGCCTGTAATATTTGGTTGCGGGATTGGCCTTTTACACCAGAGAAAATATTAACTGCTTTAGGGAAATTGTAATTGATTGAGGCTGCTCAAACAGCCTCTCACTCACCATACAATAATAAATTAACTATTTTAATTTGCTTTACTTAGCTGACAAATAGCAGTAACAGGCGAATATTGTCATTGTTTGCTCACCAAGGCGCCACAAAATCAGCTAAAGCTTATTGTTACAATAAAAAATAGGTCTGCTACGATGGATAAAAATAACCTAGATGATTCAATCTCCATCATCACTCATGCGCTCCGATTAATCACAATTACCATCCTAAGCCTATTGGCTCAAACAAGCCAACGGGATTATCAAAGCCGGCCTAAAACAGCTAATCGTCACGTTAAATCATTCACTCGCAAACTTATTGCCTTTCAGCTAATCACTATAAGAGGTCATTACTATGTCTGCCAATTTACCGGAGGCACCAAGCGAAACCCAGACGGCAACAACCCTGGCAACATTTTTCCAAATTACTGAACGTAACAGCAATGTTCGCCAGGAAATTTTAGCGGGCATCACCACTTTTCTAGCCATGGTTTATTCGGTGATCGTTATTCCAAACATGTTGAGCCAGGCTGGTTTTCCACCTGACACCACCTTCACTGTCGTCTGTTTAGTTGCCGGTCTCGGTTCATTATTGATGGGGCTATGGGCAAACTTACCGATGGCTATCGGCTGCACCACTTCAATGTGCGCCTTTACCGCTTTTAGTCTGGTACTAGGACAACAAATTAGCATTCCAATTGTACTTGGCATTGTTTTCGTTATGGGGGTTTTTCTTGCCATTATCTCAATTGCCGGCATCCGTACCTGGATATTACGCAATTTACCGCAAGGTATTGCTCATGGCACCGGTATCGGCATTGGGTTGTTTATTCTACTTATTGCCGCTAATGGCGTTGGATTAATTAGCAAAAATCTGCAAGCGGGATTACCGGTTGCCCTTGGCGCTTTTACCTCATTCCCTGCCATTATGTCACTAGTGGGTCTGGCTATTATTTTTGGTCTAGAAAAACACCGCATCCCAGGCAGCATTTTATTGGTAATTGTTGGCATCTCTATTGTCGGACTAATATTTGATCCCAACATCCAATTTCAAGGCTTATTTGCCCTACCCAAACTGACAGATAATAGTGGACAATCACTAACTTTTAGCCTGAACATTGGTGCTGCCTTACAGCCGCAAATGTTACCCTATGCATTAGCCCTTATTATCACCGCCATATTTGATGCGACAGGCACCCTACGCGCAGTAGCCAGTCAAGCCAACTTACTCGATAAGAATGATAAAGTTATCAATGGCGGAAGAGCATTTACTGTTGATTCGCTAAGTGCGATTTTTGCTGGCTTAATGGGCACATCCCCCGCTGCGGTATATCTAGAATCAACCGCAGGCACAGCCGCTGGCGGCAAAACCGGCTTAACCGCCGTGATGGTTGGTATGCTTTTTTTATTGATGATATTTTTAGCGCCGCTATCACTGTTAATTCCGCATTACGCCACGGCGCCAGCGCTAATGTATATTGGCTTGCTGATGCTACAGAATGTATCAAAACTCAACTTCAACGATTTTGTTGACACCATGTCTGGCCTAGTGTGTGCGGTTTTTATTGTTTTCACTTGCAATATAGCAACGGGGCTTATGTTTGGCTTTGTGACTCTGGTTATCGGCCGTATTTTTGCCAAAGAATGGCATCGGCTCAATACCAGTACCCTGATCCTAACCCTACTATTGGTCATTTTTTACTATGGCGGCTTAGCGATTTAGTTTTTTTCCGAATCTGCCAGAGGATTCGGAAAAATTTTCTCGTCGGCTGAACGACTTTTTTATTGCAATAATGTTACAGATTATTATCCATAATAAAATTAAATCCGCAGTCATTTTATATGTCAATTTTTATTCAATTTAACCAATCCCCAAGCCTGACAACAATAACCATACACTAAATAGGTGATTTTTTTAGTTATAACCCATTGATTAATAAAATAAAATAAGGTCTGACCAGTGTGGTCATTTTGTTATTCAATAGGATAAAAAAGATATTATTTTAATCTAAAAACAGAAAGAATTTGATGATAAGTTTTTATTCGCTAACGGTGGCTTATGCGATAACTAACCGGCCACTAGGTTGATCGTAATTAAACTATTAATAGCGCATTTTAATAACGATTTTTAAACATTCAAATCTATAAACAGAAAGCAAAAAGGTTCTAGATTACTGCTTATCAATAGCAATAATCATAAAATAAGAAACCTCATAAGCACGAAAGGGAGCAATCAAAATTAATAGTTTTTAATTTATAAATTGGAGACAGTTAGAATTATGGATAATTTCTTATATGGAAAAAATAAAGGGTGGAACAGCGTTAAAAATTTACTTAATTATCAAAAAAATAATGCTAAATTAATTAACAACAACAAACCATCTTACGATATCGATAAAGCGGCAGAACAATTATTAAGAGACGCTTATAATCAAGAATGGACAAAAAAACATACAAACAGTGAACCGCTAACTATTACTTACACTTTTCCTGATTCGACTGAACTAAGGGAAAAAGACTACTCCAATCTATATTATTATAGTCATTATCCTGCTCCGGAAGGTCTAAATGCCTATCAACAGCAGCAAGCCAAACTTGCCTTACAAGCCTGGGAAGATGTGGCTAATATAAAACTGGTTAAAGTCGATTCGGCGGAAAAGGCCATGATCACTTTCGGTAATTATCATGGTGCTTCTAATAGTGGTGTTACAATTTATGGTCCAATGTATTTCAGCGGAAACTCTTTTTTCAATTCGGACATCAATAACAAAATCTGGCTCAATACCGATCTGAATGACAACAAACTTCCGACACTAGGCAATCATGGACGTCATACTTATATTCATGAACTAGGACACGCATTAGGACTGAGTCATCCCGGAACATATAACTCCATGAACGGTGGTTATGAATACAATGCGCGGTATCAAGAAGACTCACTCCAATACAGCGTGATGAGCTATTGGGACGAAACTAAAACTGGCGCAAATTACAATTATATAGAGACTGACAATCAATATATCTATAACAAGACCTATTACTCTGCTGCGCCACTGATGCATGATATTGCCGCCATCCAAAAAATTCATGGCGCCAACACCTCCACCCGAACTGGCCATGACATTTACGGGTTCAACTCTAACACCGATAGAGATTTTTATACCCTCACCGATAGTAACCAGAAAGCAGTTTTTTGTGTCTGGGACGGCGGCGGTATCGACACCCTAGATTTTTCCAAATATTCCCAAAATCAACGCATTAACTTAAATGAAGGTTCTTTTTCCGATGTCGGAGGCTTAAAAGCCAATGTTTCCATCGCGCAGCACACCACGATTGAAAATGCGATAGGCGGTTTGGGTAATGACGTGATTGTCGGCAACGATGCTAACAATACCCTTGAAGGGGGTAAAGGTGACGATATTATCTATGGCGGCAAAGGTAGAGATATATTATGGGGTGGCAATCGTAACGATGTCGTACCAAATACAAAAACAGTTGACCTGCCAGCTATCGAGGTAGAAGAGACCGTGTTATACAATGGTGATGATACACAGCACAATGGTGATGATGATGCACAGCACAATGGTGATGATGATGAACAGCCAGTAGAGGATTATTGTGATAATGAGGTCACTAATCCTTGCTGGACAACCTCACCATGGGGAGGATACAACGGAAATTCTAACTGTCCTTGGACAAATCCATCGTGCAACAATAATGGTTATCTTTCATCATACTATTCAGCACCAATGTTCAATGGCTTTACTTATAGCTATAACTCGCCTTGGCAATATTACGGCAACAATATGTTTTATAATGCCGCTTACTCCTATCAACAAGGTTATTGCAATAACAACAACTACGGTTACTGTAAGCAATCAACAAGTACTAACCAGATTATTGATAATAATACCGGAGATAATAATAGTTCTTATTATTACAATGAACAAAAAGCGCAAAAAATGGGCAATGGCAGCGGCAAAGATACCTTTGTTTTTGCCAGCATCGAAGATTCCCCTTTCGACAATCCAGATATAATCATGGATTTTGAAACCGGCATTGATAAAATTGATCTGTCTGCCATTATATTGCTTAATTCTGACCATTACCGTATTGCCCCCCATTTCATCGACCACCTTCCGCAAAAAACAGGAGAAATGCAATTGACTTATGATTCACAGCTTAAGATAAGTCACTTGTACTTAAATGCTGACAATGATGACATTCCCGACTTTGCGCTGGATATCTATGGCGTTGTCAAAGAAAGCGATTTTATGCTGGCATAATAGTAAAACGGTGAGCCTGGCTCACCGTTTTTTTGGATGCTGCTGTGGTTGATTCCCCTCTTCGCAAAAATAATACCTTACTTGCTGGCCGTATTATTAACAGCCATTACGGCTATTATTACTGCAATATAATGAGAGAAATTGATCTATTTTACTGGTTAGCTTACCTCTACCAGAGTAAAATAACTGGCTCGGCGACTTATAAATAAGATGAAAAAGTAGATCGATTTTTTAGCTGGCATTGCTAACTATATAATGACCTTTTAGTTCTTGGAAGCAATCACCGGCCAATAATAGTTGGCCTTAGTGTGCAAATAGTAAAATTATATATGCTATAACCAATGAAATTGGACATCAAACTATCGATTATCAGCTATTTCTATCGGACATGTTAGTTAAGAGGATTCTATGTCAGTACCTACTTATGACAAATTCATTGAGCCTGTATTGAGAGTTTTACAAAAGTATCCACACGGGCTGCCGGCAAAAGAGGTACACGAATACGCTGCTGATTTTCTAGGGCTAAACGATGAACAACGTTCTGAATTTATTGCCAGTGGTCAACTCATTTATAAAAACCGAGCTGGATGGGCACACGATCGTCTGAAAAGAGCCGGACTTTCTCAAAGCCTATCCCGTGGAAAATGGTGTTTAACCGACAAAGGTTTTCAATGGGCTGAGCAACACCCCACTCCTTTAGATAAAAAACTGGTCGATCATATTACTTTCGATTTTGTCGATATTTCACTTAAAAAAAATGCAGATATTGCTTCATTGAATAATGATATTCCTTCTTTAACAAAAATTGCTGCTTATGAAACCAGCAGCCCTGATGATCGACTTGATGATGCCTATCAAGAAATTCGTCATGCAGTTGCTGAAGAACTACTTAATAACCTACTACAAATCTCTCCTAACCGCTTTGAGATCATTGTTCTCGACATTCTCCATCAACTCGGTTATGGCGCTAATCGTGAGGATTTACAGCGCGTTGGTAGTAGCGGGGATGGTGGCATTGATGGAATAATTTCATTAGATAAACTTGGATTAGAAAAAATCTATGTGCAAGCTAAACGCTGGCAATCTACTGTTAGTAGGCCTGATTTACAAACCTTCTATGGTGCCCTTGCGGGGCAAAAAGCCAAAAGAGGAATATTTATTACCACATCCTCATTCACGATACACGCTTTAAACTTTGCAAAATCGGTTGAAGGAATGGTACTTGTTGATGGTAACCGTTTAGTAAACTTAATGATGGATAATGAAATTGGCGTAAGTTCCAGAATAATAAAATTACCGAAAATAGATACGGATTATTTTGAATAAGTCAGTTATTTAATATCATTCTTACTTAACTAAAAAATTAAGATTAAAAACAAGCAATATTCCTTTGCACCTCTGACATTCAACTGTGCCATGAAACAAATCTAACTCAGAATTAGCACAAAAAACCAACCTCAAACAGAGCTTACCTAACTATCATATAATTATTTTTCGTTGAGCTATTTTTTTGTTGCCTATTGGTATCAACCGCTAAATTAATTCCCTCATATTGATTTTGTCTGGTTTTTATTCAGTTTTAGCTAATAAACAAAATAACCAACTGCTCCATTCTTCACAAATAACGTTATTTCAAATTTACGCAATTAGCCATTATTTTATTAAGAAGAGATTGGCACAATACTATTTCACTGCACACTTGCAATGAGTGATTTTTTAATATTTGTTTATAAGTTTTTAGTTAATATTTTATTTCCATCGGTATTGCAGATAATAAAAAACTAAATTTTGCCGTAATCTGCTCTTGCTAAAGGTAATAGATAGTGACTTTTTATTGCTATTTTTTAATCGGCGAGCGCATTATTTTTTTATTCATATTGCTTATTAGATAGGTATTTATATGGCTAAAATTTGTGCAATATATTATTTTGATTGTTCAGACAAACTCATTAATATGACTAATGCTCGATTAACTGTTTTAATAAAAAAATTAATTAATAAAAACAAATAATTACATTAATTTGCTGCAATAATAAACAAATAATTTATTAGAAAAATTTCCATTATGTCCAGAATTTATTTATATTAAGACGCTATCCTACAAGGAATAAATAGATTATTTATAGGTAATTCATGAGTATTATTGAGTCCTATCGGCGGGAGGAAATAATGGATGTGAAAATATCACCTCAGCTGATTGCTATGTTTGAAAACAATAGCGATCCATGGGGAATAAAAATTTTTGACGGCGACAAATCTATTCATTTTTATAGTAATCCTCAAAACTACAGATTATTTAATTTACCTACCAATTTTAACTTATACGGCAAAAGTGATGGCGAAATACCCCATCCCATTGCTGAATTCTCAGAATACTTTCAAGTCCATGATTTTGAAACACTAAAACAGAAAAGAAATATCATTTCCATTGATATTTATCCTTATGGCGAAGATTCATTATTACAACCTTACGTTTGTGAAAAATTTCCGTTTATTATCGATGGAAAATGTGTTGGCGTTATGTTTCATTCAAGAAAGATGGAATTATTACCTTTTAGGAAATTTAAAAATTTTGGTAAAATTCATGGCACAACAGATACTCTTATTGAAACTAAATTTACCAAAAAAGAATTAGAAATTATGTTTCTGGTTGCCCATTCATTTAACCCAAAAGAAATTTCTAAAATGCTTTGTGTTAGTCATCATACCGTTAGCAATAAATTACAATCTATCTACCAAAAATTGGGGATTAGCTTTCGGGAGCAACTTATAGAATATTGTATTAATAAAAATATTCATAATAAAGTACCGATGCGATTCCTCAGACCGCGCAGCTATTTATTTGACTAAATAATATAGAGAAATATAGACATGGATAAAGAACACTCCCTTGAAAGGATTCCACCTTCAGCACGCTCTGATTTATTTTCTGTTGTTTTAATTCGTATCGGTGCCAATACCTCATTATCGCAGTTTATCCTGGGTGCAACATTAGGCCACGCAATGACATTTTGGCAGGCAATGTTAGCAACGCTACTGGGTAGCTTAATTCTGGAATTTATAGGTCTAGGATTGGGTCTTATAGGATGCCGGGAGGGATTACCTACCAGTGTGCTGTCAAGATGGTGCGGCTTTGGCCGAATAGGCTCTACTATGATTGGCTTTGCTATCGCAATAAGTTCGCTCGGCTGGTTCGGTGTACAAAATGGTGTTTGTGCCAAAGCCTTAGAATATGTATTAAACGGCAAGCTTGATTTCGGCTGGTGTGCCACAATTTCAGGCATATTTATTACCGTACTAGTTGCTTACGGATTCAAAGGATTAAGTCTAACCGCCAAAATAGCGGTACCTTTATTTTTTGTTGTTATGATTTGGGTGACATTGAATACGTTAACGACAATCGACATTAAAGAATTAATCAATATTATTCCAGCAGAAAAGGACACGATGACCTTAAGCGCTGGGGCAACCATGGTCGCCGGTGGATGTATTGTCGCAATACTAGTAACCCCTGACATCAGCCGATATTGTCAGAATTCAAAAGATGTTTTTTGGATGTTAACAATTTCCATCATTGTTGGGGAATTTATCGTCAATGGTGTTTCTATATTGATCGCTAAAGCGATGGGTACAAGTGATGTAGTGAACATCCTTATTCAAAATGCAGGTTGGATCGGCGTAATTTGTACCATTCTGGCAGTGGTTAAAATAAATGATATTAATCTTTATAGTGTCTCTCTTAGCATGAGCAATGTTATTGAGTGTCTAACTGGCAAGAAAACCAATTATGTTATATTGACGCTAATCGCTGGTGCTATAGGAACTTTCTTTACCGTTATCGGTATTTTAGACAATTTTGTTGAATTTTTGATAATAGCTGGCGTTATTTTCCCACCGATAGCTGGGATTATGCTTACTGACTACTATATCCTGCGCACTAATAGAGATTTGCTTGATTCAACGCGTAGAGAAGGCAAGCTACCAAATAATGCTGCAACACCATTGATAAATTACGCTTCCATTATTGCCTGGGCGCTAGGCTCTATCGCTGGGATGACCATAACTATGGGTATCCCATCAGTTAACTCGATATTTATCTCTGCTGTGATATATTTCTGCTTATCTATTTTAAAGAATTTTTTCAATAAAATACCCAAAGAGATAAAAAATGATCAAAGCTACAATAGCTCAGACGGACGCAATTTTAGGTGACAAAGATAAAAATTTACAATGTTTAGAGCATCATTGCTATAAGGCTAAGGAAAACAATGCGCAAATTATTTGTTTTCCTGAATTAGCGACTACTGGATATTCACCATCAATACTAGGAGAACAATATTATTCACTTAGTGAAACCAAAAATGAACAGACAGATAAGCTATTTAGCCAATTATCCAGCAAACTTAATTTAGTCATTATTTGTGGTTTTATAGAACGCGATGATACAACCGGTAAAATTTATAATTCTGCCGGTATTTGGATACCCAATAGAGAAAACTGGTTGGCTGTATATCGAAAAATGCATCTATTCCATTATGAAAAACTATGGTTTACGCCCGGTGATAGCTTGCCGGTTTTTGATATTGGTATCTGCCGTATAGGAATCATGATTTGTTACGATGCTGGATTTCCCGAAGTTGCCAGAACTCTGGCAACTAAAAAGGCTGATATTTTATTCATGCCATCAGCTTGGTCAGAAAAAGACAAAGATATTTGGTATATAAACACCGCTTGTCGTGCGTTAGAAAACACAACCCATTTAGTGGCAGTCAATCGCTGGGGAAATGAAAATAATATAAATCTGTTTGGTGGTAGTCGGATTATTGATCCAAGAGGAAGAGTTATTGCTAGCGCCTCGGAAAAAGCAGAGGATACAATGTGTTATGAAATAGATTTGACTATGCAAAAAGAGATAAGAAAAACATTAAAATATTTAACGGATAAAAAACCAAGCTATACATCTTATTTATAATCATCTAAAAGTGTTCTCTTTTTATCGCTTTCATATTTTTACACTGTAGTGTATGTAGAGCATAAAAACATAATAAAATTAATATAATTATTTATAAATTAATAGCTAAAATGCATATTATTGCTTTTGGCTATTTAAATTTTCTATTTATATTATAAAAAATAGCCTAGCTATTAAATTCGTTACCACAAAAAATAAAAATAATAAAGATTAATAATTAATCTTTATTATAACTTATATTTATTATTTATTTTCTCTAATCAAATTAAATATAATTTATTTCTTTAATTTAAAAAAATTTATTAATAACATCATATTTATAATAACCATGGCAAAAAGAAATTTCTGGATATTCATCTTTACGATATATATAACACTGCTTATCTAACAAATTGATTTGTTAATTAACAGTACTATATAACTCGATACAAAATACCTGCTCCAATACCTTTATTTTTTATCTCGCATAATTAAATAAAAGTTAGCTTTTTGATGGCTAAAAAATGGCAATACTCAACCCAATTTAATGATTTGATCTCTTTTTGATCAGGGCGGAGGGGGATGTGGGTTGGGTTTTAGTTTTAGGTTGCTAAGGCGGCATGATGCAGTTATATCGATATATATATAAACTAATCTGCTGATACTGTAACCGCTCTACTTGCACCGGTGTTACCCTCTAGAGATAGCGCTTTATATTGATCAACTAGCTAGTCACCATTAATCAAATCAATCGGAGAGACTTAGTCACGACCAACCTCTTCCATTTCAGCTTTAGTGAAACCACCAGTCATAATAAAAAGTACCCTACCTTCTTCCATGATTAGGAAGATGTGTTATATACTTCCCTAACCAGCCGATTGAATGTGATATTCTTTCCAGAAATCCTGTTATATCCTCGACATAAGGCAATAATTGATGGAGCAGTCTCTCAATTTTGAAATGTTGCGTAGCCAGTGGCCAGAACTGGCTGAACTCGGATTTACCGCCGAACGATATGTTCACTCCGATCCTGAAAGCTGTCTTGTGAAGCTACGTAACTACACAGAATTGATGGTGCGTTGGTTGTATCGTCAGGAGCGGTTGCCTGAAGGTTTTAAGGCAAATCTGTACGACCTAATGAACGCCAATATATTTACCAGCATGATGCCAGAAGCCATCATCATAAAAATGGATGCTCTGCGTATCCATGGTAACCGTGCTGCACACGGCGGACGCATTAAAGCCAAAGATACCTACTGGCTACTCAAAGAAGCATATCTGTTAGGCATTTGGCTCTATGTCCGCTATGCAAACGGCAATGTTGATGACAGCCCTAAATTTACTCTTCCTCCGTTAACTCAATCACTTACGCGTGCTGATGAAAAACGACTGGAACAAGCTATCATAGCGCAGAATGAAAGTCGTGAGCGTGAGTTGGCATTGCAACGCGCCCTACAGCAAGAGCAGGAAAAGGCTGAGCTTCTCACCCAACGTCTGAATGAAGCCAAAAATCGCAACCAGCATGTTGCCGATATTCTCTCTATAGATGAGGCAGAAACTCGCCGCCGACTGATAGATTCTCGCCTGCTGGCAGCCAATTGGGATGTAGGGGAAGAACTCAAAAATACTGATCAGGTGACCCAAGAACATCCTGTCAAAGAGCAACCGACATCAACCGGTGATGGCTATGCAGATTATGTATTGTGGGATGAAGCACATAAACCATTGGCTGTAGTCGAAGCCAAAAAAACTAACGTAAATGCCGAACAGGGGCGAATTCAGGCTAGGCTATACGCCGATTGGCTGGAGAAAGAATATGGCCAGCGCCCAGTTATCTTCTACACCAATGGTTACGACATATGGCTATGGGACGATCATAAAACCCAAGGTTATCCACCGCGCCGGGTATTTGGCTTTTATAGTAAGGAGAGTCTGCAATATCTTATCCAGCAGCGCGAAACACGATTACCGTTAAATAGTGTGTCACACGTTAAAGATAACGAAGGCAACGCGGTGGCAGGGCGTTTGTATCAGTTGGAAACCATCGCCCGCGTCAGTGAACGTTTCACCAATAAATATCGTCAGTCGTTAATCGTTCAGGCCACCGGCACAGGTAAAACTCGTGTAGCAATTGCGCTCAGCAAGCAGATGATTGATGCTCGCTGGGTAAAACGTGTTCTATTTCTTTGCGACCGTAAAGAGTTACGTAAACAGGCGGCAAATGCCTTCAATCAGTTTACTAGTGAGCCATTGTATGTAGTTGGTAAATCGAAGAAAGCAGACCGGCAGAATGCTAGGATCTACATCGCTACCTATCCCGGCATGATGAAAATTATGGACCATTTCGATGTGGGCTATTTCGACCTCATCATTGCCGATGAATCCCACCGTTCTATCTATAACGTCTACGGTGATCTGTTCAAGTACTTCGATGCGCTCCAAATTGGGCTAACGGCAACGCCAATCGATATGGTGAGTAAAACGACTTTCGGCCTGTTCGGCTGTGAAGGACGTATTCCTACTGCGAACTATAGCCTAGAAGATGCCATTGCTGATAACAACTTGGTGCCTTATGAGGTTGTCACGCACACGACAGAATTTCTGCGCGAAGGCATTAAACGGGAAAAATTGAGCGATCAGCAAATCCGTGAACTGGAAGAACAAGGTATTGATCCCAACACGCTGGAGTTTGAAGGAAAATCGCTAGATGAGGCAATCTACAACAAAGATACCAACCGCTATATTCTGCGCAACCTGATGGAAAATGGACTGAAAGATCTAGATAGCCAATTACCCGGTAAGACCATTATTTTTGCACGCAACCATAAGCATGCTCTGCTACTCAATGAATTATTCGATGAAATGTACCCACAGTTTGCCGGACGTTTCTGCCAGGTGATTGATAACTACGATCCCCGTGCCGAGCAACTGATCGATGATTTTAAAGGTCTCGACGAAAGTACCAATAAAGAGCTCACCATCGCCATTTCCGTTGACATGCTCGATACCGGTATTGATGTCCCGGAAATTGTAAATCTGGTCTTTGCCAAACCGGTTAAATCAAAAGTGAAGTTCTGGCAGATGATTGGTCGCGGTACGCGCCTTTGTCCAGGACTGTACGGCAATGACGACAACGGCAAGTCACTGGATAAACAAAAATTTCGCATCTTCGATCACTGGGGCAACTTCGACTACCACGAACTGCACAGCGAAGAGGCCGAGGTCAAACCGACAAAATCTTTAGCGCAAAAACGCTTCGAGGCATGGGTAATGTTGGGCGCTGCAGCCCAGCGTAAATTCGACAAGCAGGCGGTAGATCTGGTTGCCCATCAACTTCGTCAGCAGATCAATTCTCTGGATGAAAAGTCGATTGCAGTCCATGAAAAATGGCAACAGAAAGCGCAGTACAGCGATGAAAAAGTCCTGCGTCAGCTTTCGCCTAAAACGCAGCAGGATCTGCTTTCTGTTCTAGCACCTTTGATGCAATGGGTGGATGTTCGCGGTCAAAGCGAAGCTATGCATTTTGATATGGACATTCTGGCGGCACAAACCGCCCGTTATACCAATCCGGAAGAGTTAGATATGCTTTGGCCTGCAATCGTGGAGAAAGTGGAGCGGTTACCGCCACACCTGGCCCAAGTACAGCAGCAAGGACAACGCATTAACCAACTCCGTAATTTGGGCTGGTGGAAGAAAGCCAGCCTAGAGGAACTAGAAGATATCCGCATTCATCTGCGCGGCCTTATGCATTTGATGGAGAGAGATGAGATAGCAAAATTCCCTTCAATACAGGTAGATATTACGGAAGATGCCAACCTGATACAGACCGAAACCCGCAAAACCAATATTCGCTCGATTGATTTTAAGCTTTATCGCCAGCAGGTTCAGGGCGCGCTCGAGCCATTGTTCCAGCAAAATCCAGTGTTGAAAAAAATTCGCAACGGCGAACCAGTAACGCCAAACGAGCTGGATGAACTAGCAAAACTGGTGCTAATTCAGAACCCCAATATCGATATCCGTGCACTGAAAGCGTTCTACCCACAGACAACCGCCAGTCTGGATAAACTACTACGAACCATTATCGGTATGGACAATGAGGCGGTAGAGAGCCGTTTTGCGCAATTTGCTGCTGATAGCAATTTAACCAGCCAACAGCTACGCTTCTTGTCTCTGCTAAAAAATCATATTCGCGATTACGGTACAATCGAGATGAGACAGCTTTTTGAGCAACCCTTTACCCACATTCACAACGAAGGCGTTACAGGCGTGTTTCCGGACTCGTCACAGATCACTCGACTACAAAAGATAATCGAAGAATTGGCTGTTGTGACCGACGTAGCGACGCTATAATGCGTTCATGGCAAGCCCCGGCAACGGGGTTTTTGTATTTATAACAGGATTGATACTAATAAATGATTACTGGTGACTTAAAAAGTAAAATTGACGGGCTATGGGAAGATTTTTGGGTCGGTGGTATCACCAACCCGCTGACCGTTATCGAACAGATCACCTATTTAATGTATTCCCGCATGCTAGATACGCAAGAGCAAAGAGACGAAAAACGCAAAAAAATTGCTAATGTTGATTTCAAACCACGCTTTTCCCCTCTGCAACAGGAATTTCGTTTTAGCCACTACAGTAACCTTGGCTCGGATGAGATGATGGAAGTGGTACGCGACGGCGTATTCCAGCATTTCCGCCAACTTGGCCAAACTGATGGTATGAAGGTAACGCTGCTGGGTAACTTTATGAAAGATGCCCGTCTGGAGATCATTAAACCATCGCTATTAACGAAAGCTGTTGAAGTGATCAAAAACCTGCCGTTGGATCGAGGCGACACCAAAGGCGATCTCTATGAATACCTATTAAGCAAACTCACGACTGCCGGGATCAATGGCCAGTTCCGCACGCCGCGCCACATTATCCGCACCATAGTGGAAATGATGGAGCCTAACCCAGCGCGTGGTGAGACAATTTGTGATCCAGCCTGTGGCACCGGTGGTTTTCTGGCAACCAGCTATGAATATTTGCTGGAAAAATACAGCTCACTAGAATCGATCCATACCGAAAAAGGTATCAATGAACGTGGCGAACTGGAAGAACAAAAAATATTTACCGGCGATTTACTGACGCAGTGGCGTAACCATGTGGATAACAACATGTTCCACGGCTACGATTTTGATACTACCATGCTGCGCATCGCCGCCATGAACCTGATTATGCATGGTGTGGAAGAGCCGGACATCCACTATCAGGACACCATGAGCCAGAGCTTCAGCAGCAACTTCCCACAATCCAGTAAAAACGCCTTTAATCTGATCCTAGCAAACCCGCCATTTACTGGCTCATTGGATGAAGAGGATATTGATCCTACCCTATCGGCAATGGTAAAAACCAAAAAAACCGAGCTGCTGTTTCTGGCGCGGATCCTACAAATGCTGAAAGTGGGCGGACGCAGCGCGACCATTGTGCCGCAGGGCGTACTATTTGGCTCTAGCAAGGCGCATCAGTCACTGCGTAAAACGCTGGTAGAGGATAACCAGCTAGAAGCCGTCATCAACCTGCCCTCAGGCGTCTTTAAACCTTACGCTGGCGTAGCGACAGCAATCCTCATCTTCACCAAAGGTGGGCAAACGGATGAAGTCTGGTTCTACGACCTGCAAAATGACGGTTACAGCCTAGATGACAAGCGTAATCCGATAAAAGATAACGACCTGCCGCATCTGCTAGCCAGTTGGAAACACTATCGTACTTTGCGCGGACTGCCAGTTGATAACTTTATGGGCGAAAAATTTACCTCATTACTGAAACAGCAATACCCGGAAGGCATTGATACTGATATTGATTTTAAAGATCGCACACAAGCAGCATTTATAGTGCCAAAAGAAGATTTAGCCGCGCAGAAATACGATCTATCAATTAACCGTTATAAAGAAATCGTGTATCAAGTGGAGGAATATGAAGATCCAAAAGTGATACTACAGCGGTTAAAAGAGCTGGAAAAAGAGATCCTAGCGGATTTGAATGAGCTGGAGGGGATGCTGTGAGTTCAATAAAAATAATGCCCTTGGGAAGTTTTCTTACAGTTTCAAAAGGGAAAAAATATACTATTTCTCAGTCTCCTTCATCTACAAGCCATAGATATATCCAGATAGATGATTTGAGAAATAATAATAATTTAGTTTTTACCGATGACCTAAATGGGATTACAGTTACAGCTAATGATCTCATTATCGCATGGGATGGAGCTAATGCTGGGACTGTTGGCTATGGGTTGATAGGTAAAATTGGAAGCACTTTGGCAAGACTGAGAATAAATCCTAAATATGATATTGAAACACGTTATGTCGGATATTTTTTAAAATCTAAGTTTCGAGAAATTAGAAAGCATTGTACAGGGGCAACAATTCCTCATGTTAGTAAAAATTTTTTGTTAAACTTATCCATCCCTCTGCCCGAAAAAAATATACAGAAAAAAATAAGCAATATTCTCGATAAAGCTGATAATATCCGCCAAAAACGCAAGCAAGCCATAAAATTAGCTGATGATTTTTTACGGGCAACGTTTTTGGAGATGTTTGGTGATCCGGTAACGAATCCGAAGGGATGGGATACTTCTCTTTTATTAGAATATGGTTCTTTTAAAAATGGAATGAATTTCTCGAAAGGTGAATCAGGAACGACTCTTAAATGTCTTGGAGTAGGTGATTTTAAATCACTGGCAACAATTAACTCTATGTACAATATCGGTGAAATTAAATTAAACAATCTTCCTGCTGATGATTATCTTTTGAAAAATGGTGATATCGTTTTTGTCCGTTCTAATGGTAATAAAGCCTTGGTTGGGAGATGTCTTACTGTTTATCCAAACAAAGCAAAAGTAACATTTAGTGGGTTTTGTATCCGTTTCAGAATAGAGAAACCTGAAATTATCCCAGAATATCTTAATTTTCTTTTCCGTACACCTTCAATGAAACAGCAGATGTTGAGTGGGGGCAAGGGAGCGAATATTCAGAATATCAGCCAAAGTACCTTATCTACACTCAGGATTCCTGTACCTCCGTTGGAAAAACAACTTGCTTACACCAGATTGATTGATTTCCATGCATCTCTTGTAAAAAAACAAGAAGATAAAATGACGGAAATAGTTAAGTTCTTCGATACGTTGGTTGGTGATCTTTTAACATTCAATGAATTATAATTCGTTTGAATGATTGATTCATAACGCGTATTAAATTAAGCACAGGGAGGAGGAGTAAGTGGGTACATATATTTTAGATAAAACAGAAGCCGATTTTGATGAAAGTTCTTTAATCGACAAAGTCGACGATGGCTATGAAATCACTGTGGACTCATTTAAGCTTCGTGCAGAAAATCCTTATCAGCCACATATATCAGAAAGTGATAATAATGATGTTTATATTAGCTATTTATACTATGGAAATGACTCTTACTATGAGCGTAGACGTCAAGAATATAGAAAATATTTGTCATTAAAAGAAATCCATCTTGCTATTCTAAGAATATTTCCAGATGAACGGAGGATTGCTATACGAATAAAAAAAGAAAGTTATTTTAAAGTTAAGATATCTTATGCAACAGAGAATGAAGTATATCTTCTTGATATTAGAAATAAAGAAAAGGTATTGCTGGATAATATATCATGCCTTTATGAAATAATTTCTTTACATGAGAGTTCTGTAACTAAGCTAGACAATAAATTAATAAATAGTAAAAAAGAAATAGAAAATATGAAACTATATATAAAGGAAAAATGTAAGTTTATTTTTGATATTGTTGATAAGTAAACTAATTTCTGTTGGCAATAATTTATTAATGTGGGTTTCTTCTGATGACTGAAATACTTTTCCTGCGTTATGATGTATCGATTACACAACCTTGAAACTTTGCCCCAGGAAAATAACTATGCCTATTGATTTAATTAACACTTTAATCATTAGCATTAGCGCAACTGCACTTTTTTGCATAAGCAAATCCAATCCTATATTTCGGGTAAACTATGCAACTGATCCTAATAACGCCATTGAAAAATATGGTGCCTGAATATAGACTACGCATATTGAACTCACATCCCCTAATAACCCATCGCCCCAACCCCAAACCCACAAAAACCAGCGCGATTTCGACTCTCACTTTTGATCTATTCCACTAGGGTAAAAAGCCGACAATATAAAAGAATAAAGCATCATTATTTGCAATCTAGTCAGTTTTGTTTTCTAGTTTAATTGCATAAAGTTGCATATCGATATATGCCATATTCTTTAACACCGTCACCTCAAAATTAATATACAAATGTTATCGAAGAGAAATACAGCCACAGGGGGTTGATATAGGTTGAACCAGATTGATAGGTATTAGATGAAAAAGCGAGAAGAAACTTGTAACTACTGGATCCCAAACACAAAAAACCACCTAACTTACATTTACACACTTATGGTGCGAAGGCCGGACTCGAATAATAGTTTATTATCATGAAATATAAACTTATTTTTATAACGTCATTTAATTATGCCCCTTTTTATGCCCCCAAATGAATTTTTGTTACCTAATTTTGATCGATTTTAATCCTATTCATTTGGTATTGGGTAAAGAGTTGTGAATATAAACAAAGTTATCTTTTTCTGTTGGAATATCTTTCTTCTCTCGCCAATATTTAGAATGTCTGTTTTTTAGCCAAAAAAACATAGCTATTGTATCAGGTAATGATTGACGCTCGTATATTGCAACTATTTTCTTTCCTTCGCTGTCGATTCTTATTTTTTTCTCTGTATATTGAAATCCAATTGCTTTTTTGTACAAAGATTCGGCCACTTCCGCATCTGCTAAAATTTTCCCTTTTTTTAAGGACTGCAAAAATTCAGGATGCACTTTTTTCCAATAGTTAAGTGTCCGTTCTGAGACTTCGAAAAAATCAGCTATCTGCTTATCTGTAGCGCCCAATAAGCATATTTTTCTAGACTGCTCTGCATATTCTTCTTTGTATAGGGTAGGCGCACCTCTTTTTTTCTTGGTTTTTTCTTTTGAACTCATAATTTTCCCTCGCGTAGTGATGACGGAAAAACCTTCAATATGCTTGAGTTTTTTTAAATCTTAACACTTGCTAAAAATTTAGTAGATATTTTACTAACTCTTTCTTTATTCCGTTATAATCCATTCATTCTAATCAAAAATGGGGTTTTTACGTTGCGTTTTTAGGAAATGGCTCTCAAGGTATTCACCGTGTTCACGGTTACAATAAAATCATTAAATCACAATTAGTTATAGTGTGAATACCCGTCATCACAGGGTGTGCACAGTGTTCACCTTTTATGTTAAAAAAAATTAAAATAATAACAATAAACAAACACCAATAGTGTGAACACCGTGAATACTTGTGAACACTTTAAAACAAAGGTGTTCACAGTATATCTCATTGTTTAATAAAATATTTTTTACAACCGTGAATACCGTGAATACCTTAAGCCCTTTTTTATAAAAAACTATTTAAAAGTTTTAGAAGATGTCTGTGGTAACCATTCCTCTGCACTTTCTGAAAGATCAACATTAGTAATAAATCCTTTCCTTGTTTTCTCCCGCCGGTAATCGTGGTTAAATTCGCGCATCGCAATTTTCATCCCTTCTGAGAATTTATTTAGCGTCATCGGTTTATCAAACCCATTCGCCTCAAGAAATGATAAATAAGCGTGATAAACGTAAATTCTTGGGTAGAAAGGCATATTACGATTACCCACCAGCATACCGGTACACTCCGCTAGTTTTTTCAAGTGAGCGCAGAAAGCGTAAAGGGGATCATTATTCTGCTTTATTTCAAGTGCTTCTTCACTGTCCCGCTGCGCCAGTAATAACCGTCTGGCCTTTTCTGGATCAGCAAAATTCACTAATAACTGACGAACGATCACCGGAATTTCAGCCGATATTTTTTCAGACAGTTCAGGATCTTTATCTTCTTCTTTGACGCGGTGGTTAAACTGGAAAATCACCCGACGACGCGCTATACCGCCTGCCCGTTCAGTAAATATCATCGGGGTATTATTTGTTGCGATGACAACCGCTCTTAATATCGCGGTATATTGGTGCTCATGTTTCGGGTCAATTTCAACAGCATCACCCCCCGTTATGGCTTTTATCCCCGTTCCTTCCCCTGTGTATTTGGGCTGATCGGGTAAAGTAATCATGCTCTTATTGACAAACTGCGCACGACCTCTCGCACTATCGAGCGCCGCCATATTACCACTGGCGGTATTGTGCTGACCCGCTAACAAGGTTGCTATCTGTGTAAATACACTTTTCCCGCTGCCCCCTTCCCCTGTTATCTCAAGAAATAACTGCCACTCATAGCGGTTAGCCAGTACCATAAATAACGCAGCCAAAATACGCTGCATCTTAAGTGCGTCTCTGCCCGCGGTGTCACTTAACCATTTGTGAAAGTTTGGTGCATGATCGAGCAAATTCTCATTCGACGTGGCGGATCTGTATTCAATCCTATTATGATTTAATAACCCGTTATCCGGCTGGTGTGGTGAAAACTCTTTTGTCTCAATATTAAAAACACCATTAACAAAAGGGATCACATTTTTACAGGGTTCACCCAATACAGGGACAATTATCTTCAATGCCTCCACAACATTATTCACCGCTCGTTTGCTAAAGTTGGTATTATATTGACGATAGATGTTTCCCATTTCACGACTCAGTTCAAGCGGTGAAATTTTTTCCCATACGCCTGAGACGTAGCGATAAAAGGCTTCGCTGTCAGGATGTATGGCAAGCCCTTCATAACGTGCCGCCAGTAATAAGGCTTTTTCATTGTCTGCCATCTGTAACAGGTTAATTTCTTCATATGGCGCTTTAACAACAAGGCTATTACCCCTTTCAGCATCGCTTTTTAGACGGGGTAATTGTGAAGTCCAGTCCTCCAGTAACGCATAGTCCTCAGCGTAAAATAGCGCTTTCTTGACGCCAGCTAATGCCAGCTTTGTTGCAATCGCCGTTGTCTGCTCCTGCGTTAGTGTTCCGGCACGATATACACTGGCATACCGTTGTCCCTGATTCACAATTATCAGGTCATCCAGTTCCGCCAGTTGCTTTTCAGCCAGCACTACGGGCGGTATCTCATCGTTTGCCGGATTATCCTTCTGCCAGTTTTTCGCGTGTGTCCATGCTTCATCACCGGCAAAAATAATTGCCTCAGACAGCGGGTCTTTTGGCAGTTTTTTAACATTAGGTGCTTTTTTCATTGGTGCGTGTTCTCCACTGCCTGAAACGCGTTAATAAAACGTGAATAAGGATAAATACACGGCAACAAATCACCTTTTTTATCCTGCCATTTGTCACCGGCGTAAATTTCAGGTAAAGCAATACCGCTGGCAGTAAAGCCAGTTAATCTCATAGTCATATTGAATTTGTGATAAGTGAAAACAAATAAGGCTCAACTTTTTATTGAGCCCTGGTTTATTAATATTGTTTAATTTTCAACTTGTTGTGTAATTTTAATTAAGATAATAAAGTATAATCTTGACTGAAAAACAGACAACAATTGAGTGAGCGAACCTACCTCAAATTTTTGTTTAATTGTGTCAAGCATTTTATTAACTGTGGAATAGGTCACTGAACGATGAAAAGCAATTTCTTTTTTCGATATTCCCATCGAAAACAGCATACCCGTTTCAAGCTGATCAGGCGTTAATTCTGGAAAATAATCATTGAGGTTCTTAAGTTGTCTTATATCAATCGTTTTCATGCTGCCACCATCCGAACAGGTAAACGACCTGACCAGATTAGACGGGCATTTGAGTAGGTTTTAAGTAAATTTAACGTGTCTTGCGTTAGTGATGCTTTTGTTGCGGGTTTGCTTGAGTGGTTTGGAATAATCCAGTAGGTATCGATAAATTTAGGGTAATTTTCAATACAGGTAGTAACCATAGTTACGGCCTCTCTAGTAAGTTCATAAGAACCTCGCTCCCGCTATCAAACGGGGTGGCGAGACGTAACAGGATTGATAGACCGGAACTAGAGAAGCCGGCGAGCTTTTCAGCTCCCCCGCTACGCCCCACCATTGATTATTAGGTGTGTAGCTGTGGTTATTACGGACATAAAAAAACCGCTATTTTAAGCGGCATACCCGCTCTAGTACTCAGGCTATCAAACCTGATCACCCATGAGGGGTGACAATCCAAATATAACAGTTTAAATCTTTTTTTGTCAACTGATTAGCTAATGAAAATTAACGTTTTTTCTCTAACTTATTCAATTCTGCATCGGTAAGTCCTGTTGACAACTTAATGATTTCAGAATTTACGCCGTTTTTAATAAGTTGATATGCAATAGCCGTTTTTTCTTCAAGTTTTCCTTTTTCCATCCCTTCTTGAATTCCTTCTTTGCGTCCTTCTTGCCTAAGTGCTTGTGCAATCGTCATAAGCGCCTCTTTGTGTTTCACTGAATTTTTAGCAATATCTGTGACAAATTCTATTGGATTCTTGGCGTTACCCTCTTGAATCAAGTAATTCATCATTGTCACAGCTTGTTTTTCTGTATAATAATCATACGACAATAATTTGGCAATTTCGTGCAATAATTCTGACATATCACGTTGTCGAATGTGTTTTTGTACGAGTTCCAGTAACGCTATCCGACGGTGTTTCATAATTTCACCGTCATCAAGCGTCGTTACATCAACCAATTTAAATGGTTTTGTATATATCTTCTCAGCAAGTTCACTATCGTTAAAGCAATCCAGCCAGTAGGTACTATGTGGATGTGGGCTTTTCTCGCCAGCATAAAATAATATCGGGTACACCAATGGTAATTTTTTATGACCCGCTTCCAAGTGTTTTTGCATGGCGGCCATACTATACCGCATCAATCGCCATGCGATGAGCTTATCAGGCGTAGATTGGTGCTCAATCAAAAGATATAAATAGCCTTTTCCCCTTTTGGTATTGACAGAGTAGAGAATATCACTCTGGTAATTTTTCATTTCTTCATCGATAAATGAACTTGATTCGGCACGGATTGTCTCTAGATTACAGACTGACTTTATCTCGTCTGGTAACCAGATTTCAAAAAACTCTTTGGCCGTCTCTTTTTCACTAAGAAATTGCTTAAAAATTGTATCATGAGGTGTAGGCGTAAATTTTTTGCTCATTAGGTGTTTTCCGTCTTAGCGTTACTTATCAGCGTAACAGATTTATAATTGATTGTTGAGTAATATCCATAAATCTATTAATGTAATAAAGTCACTGGAAGAACTCCAGTGATCAAGGTTTAGCAGCCTTGAGGACTTATACACTGGTAAGCATGTTTACCAGTGTTCAACTTGCTATCGCCTTCTATCATTGATATGGCGGTTCAGGCAGGGGAGCCGGAAGGCTCGCTGGAATAAGTCCCAGTCTGCTAACCCTGTCTGGATCGCCACCACATAGAGAGAAGAGTGACAGGCATGGTTGAAGTTAAGAAAGACTGGACGAGAAAAGAGATTATTTCTGCATTACTTAAAAGTGGAACCACGTTAGATGCGCTTGCCAATAAAACTATCTGTAAACTTCTTGAATTAGAAAATGTTTTTTTGACACCCTGGGCAGAAGCTGAGTTTATCATTGCCAATCGTTTAGGTATTCATCCTTCTGAAATCTGGCCAAGTCGCTATTTTGATAGCAAAGGCAAACCAATTGATCGACAACGTAAACTTTAATCTTTTTATTGCGTAGGTGTATTTTGTTTTGTACGCACTACGCAGTTTTCGGGTTTCGTTTTTATCTCTGTTTCTTTTCCAGTATAATAATTGTTTGTTATGTAATTAGTTGAATTGTCGTTAATGATCGTATTATTAGAGTTAAAATTAGGGTTACAACTAAATTTTATAGATTTAAAAAAATTCTTAATGTTTAACATAATTCCTCCTTGATTTATGTTTTATGAATTAATAATCAATATCAAAAACGCTTAATATTTAAGCTATTTAAGTAGTTTTTTGATGAAAAGAATGTTTATCAAGATGATTTGGTATATGAATTTTTTAAGCGGGTTTATTTTGTTGTTAATAAGTTTTCTTAGGGCTTGTGTTTCTTGTGCCCTTCTTAATTATATATACATTAAGAAAATGTTATTTTTGTATTCCAATTTCTTCAATTTGTTGAGCAATGGTCATAAGTGCTCCTTCATATTTTTCTGACTGTTTAGCTATCTCAGTAATAAATTCCATTGGTTTTTGAGCGTTTCCTTCTTGAATGAGATAGTTAAACATGGTAATAACTTGATTATCGGTATAATAATTATACAATAACAGTTTTACAATTTCATTCACGAATTCAGTCATGTCTCGCCATCAGATATGTTTTTGTAGCAAACCTAATAGCGCGATCCGCTTGTGCTGCATAATTTCACCGTCATCAAGCGTTGTCACATCAACTAGCTTAAATAGTTTTGTATATATCTTTTCTGCGATATCTCACCCACGAAAACAATCAAACCAATCCGTACTGTATGAATGTGGGCTTTTCTCTCCCATAATAGAATAGGACAGGAAAAACGATAGGAAATTCCCTATGTCCGGCCTCTAGGTGTTTTTGCATGGCAATCATACTATAACGCATTAATCGCCACGCCATGAGTTTGTCAGGCGTTGACTGATGTTCTATTAACAGAAAAATATACCTTAATTGATTTGTGTAATTTCTTTAATTACATGAGGAAACAGCGTTAATTATTAGTTAACTCACCAGTACGAGAAGCGGCAATTTTATTAGCAATCCACTCATCTACTTCTGACTCAATGAAAGCAATAGAACGAGCCCCAATTTTTACTTGTTGTGGGAATTCATTTTCTTTAATTAACTTATAAATCCAAGCCTTACTATAGCCAGTTCGATGTAAAACCTCAGAAAGTCGAATAAGCTTATTCATAGGATTATCCTTCATGTGATATGAAATCGATACGCAAAAAACCCTAATGCATAAATGCATAGGGTTAATTACATAAATTTTATTTAATTAGAGATATTTTGTGGTGTTTACCATTAATAAACACATTTTACGATATAAATGACTAACTAGATGAAAATATTAATTTTCATTAAGATATGAATATAGTTGTTTTGACATTCTCCCCGTCCTAAAGAACGAGGATTCCTACTACGTTCAGACCATAGTCTGAATCATTTCAAGTGTTCCTGCTTCAACTGATGATCTGACTGCATCGCTCCTCAACAGGAAAGCACATACCGTGCCGCAAAACATAAATAAATGCCCTAATGTAAGGACATATTATTGCTCCCGTTTTCAAGGAGCAGAAATTATTAAAGAACTAGATACTAATATTATTCCACAAGGGCGGAATACCAGATTATAAAGAGCTATAGCACACTTTTACAGTGCATTGAATTAAATAACAAAGTCCGCACACATCTACTGCTGTACAGATAGCTATATTATACACTATAAAATAAAAATTCACGATTGTAAAAAACAAAATGTGAGCATCAATTATCCACATAGTCTATCGTGGTCTACTCCGGTAAAGTCATAGCTAATATTAAGATTTATCTTACTAAGCTTTGCTTATATATTTTTTATTACTGTTTTAAAAATGTTGAATACAGTATTTTAGGTATAAAAAACTAGCCTTTTCTTGGCGGGCTCTGGTTGTTAGCTGATAAATTATTTTGGGTGTTTTTTAGCAAAGTCATAAGGGGTTATATACATATCCCTGTTTGCATCCAAGTAATCAGCCCACCATTGCATCATTTTCCTGCGTTCTTCCAAATGCTTAGATGTGTGTATATAAGCAGCTCTAACATTGTTTCTTTCAATATGGCTTAATTGTCGTTCAATTGCATCATCACTCCATAAGCCAGATTCACCCATAGCCCCTCGAGCCATAGTTCTAAATCCATGACCGCACACTTCTGTTCTTGTGTCATAGCCCATTGCCCGAAGAGCATTATTTACGGTGTTTTCACTCATGACTTTTTTAGGGTCACGTTCGCTGGGAAACATCACCTCACCATTGCCACTAAAATCATGTAATTTCTTAATTATTAATATGGCCTGATGACTTAATGGTACAAGATGATCTGTTTTCATTTTCATTCCACGTTGAGAATATTTAACACCTTCAATCGGTTTTCTTACTGCCGGAATATTCCATATACCTTTGTTTAGATCTATTTCTTCCCAACGTGCAAACCGTATCTCACTGGAACGGACAAATGTTAACAAGGTAAGCTCAACTGCTAGACGGGTAATCAAACGACCATGATAAGAAAATAGTCTATCTAGGAATTCACTTAAACGGTTATTAGGTAGTGCTGGATGATGATGCGACTTGACTGTAGCAAGAGCGCCTGACATATCATTAGCAGGGCTTTGTTCAATAATATCATTTTGGACAGCATAGCGCATAATAGCCGTCACTCGCTGTTGTAATCGCTGTGCAACATCATGTTTTCCATCAAAATCAACTGCTTTAATCGGGGTTAATAAATCACTTGTTTTTAAGAAACGAACATCATGATTACCAATATGCGGAAAAATATATTGCTCAAGGCTACGCATGATTCTATTTTTATGTATCTCACCCCATCTTTTATTGTTTCTATGCCATTCACGAGCTATATGTTCAAAAGTGAATGCACCCATTGATTCATATTGTGCCCCTTTTTGTTCTAATTTAGGGTCAACTCCTTTTGAGAGTAATTTCTTGGCTTCATCCCGCTTAGTTCTAGCATCAGCTAAAGATATTGTCGGATATACGCCAAAAGCTAACCTGTCCTCTTTCTTATCTATAGGACGACGATACTTCATACGCCAGTATTTTGAGCCACGGGGAGTAATCTCTAAATATAATCCTCCACCATCGGCTAATTTATACGTTTTCTCTTTAGGTTTTGCGGTCTCTATTTGTCTTGATTTAAGCTTCATTTTAGGGGCACATTTGAAATCGCATTCATGGTGCCCCCAATTATGCCCCCATTTGCAGATGGATTGCAATAGATTAATGTAGACGTAAAAATACTAAGAATTGTTTATTTATAATGGTTTTATGGGTATTTGTAGACAGTAATAGATGGTAAAAAACATGCTTATGGTGCCGAAGGCCGGACTCGAACCGGCACACCCGAAGGCGGTTGATTTTGAATCAACTGCGTCTACCAATTTCGCCACTTCGGCATTGAGGGAGAATTGTGGAAAACGGCGCTATTATACTTGTCATCTCGTCAGGCGCAACTGTTATTGTTGGCCGGTTGGGTTAAGTGCTTAAAAAGCAATCATCTATCTGTTTTGGGCAAGCTTTGCTCGCTGGCTGTCAGATAGTGCTCAAACTGTTGTTGTAGCGTTTTGGCTAAGTTTTCTTTCAATTCAGTGATGCACTCTATTTGCTGCTGGTTGCTGGCGGCGATCTGTTTATCGGCGATGATGTTTTTCATCATTTCGGTAACACTTTTTTCCGGCGAGAAGTAGAGAATTTCATTACCCATTTCTAGCATTATGCCGTTTTCTTTGTGGCTAGTGAGTTTTATATTGCTAAATTTGTCTGACCAGCGTTCAGAGAATGCGGTTGCCAGTTTTTCTGGTAGATAAATTTTGCTTTGCTGTTGTAGGTCAATTTTAGCCATTAGATTAAGTAGCAGTTGTTCAATCACCGGTTCGGTTAATAGAAATTGAATTAATGTTTGCTCTATCTGTTTAATTATATCGTTGTAAAGGGTGTGATTTAGGGTTTGATATGCCTGAATAAATATGGCTAACGCAGTAGATGTCTGGTTGATACCTTGGCAATAACCGTGAATTTTGGCCTGGTTAAATATTTTTTCTTTTTCTGTCTGCGCGGCAATAATTATTTTCTTCGCCTGTTTTTTAGCCTGGCTGATCAGTCGCTCATGATAATCATGGCTCTGTTTGAACTTAGCGCGGATCAAGACATTATCAATCGCTTGAGTCAATAATTTTTCAGGTCGTGTAGGTAACATAATTAAGCGTTGCTTTTAATAATGAGTAATTAACTGGTAAAACAGTACTGGCTTGCCGCTGTGGGTAATTTTTATTAAACAGTAGACTAAAGCGGGCAGCTAATGTCAAAGAACATTTTTCAATTAATGGTATCATTGCCGACATACCACATTTGGTTAGTTCATCTGGTGAATAGGATGAGGCGATTAGCGGGACAATTTGTTGTTTTTGCGGCGGTAACAGCAATCGGGCCCAGGATAAAAATTGTCTGAATGGCTCTGGCAATTGTTTGAGTTGATTGGCGATCATCAACTGCGGCGATTGATATAAACCACCTAAATACAAAGCGGCTATGGGTAGCCTCGACCAATAATTAATATATAACTGTACGGGTAAGTTATCATTAAGTTCAAAATCGAGCGCAGTTGGCAATTGAAAGCGCACTATTACCTGTTGATCATAGATCCGTTTTTCCGCCATCGTTAACTTATCATAGGGAGGGTAACCAAATGAGTGATGAATATAACTGGCTGGTTGATACATTATTGTTTTTATCAAATTAAAAGTTTGTTGTTTCATTGTTGTTGAGCTGAGGTTGCTGATCGACGTTTAATGCCCCAATAGATCAGGCCACCCACTATTATTATGATAAAGAGTAATAGAATATATAAGTAATATGCTCCGCCAGATACGTTTTTTTCAGCATAAGAAGGAATTGTTGGTGATATTTTATGAATTAAGAACACCGTAATATATTGCGGCTCCAATTCACTGATCGCATTTTTAATAAATGCTTTTATACCCAATTTTAATTCATCAATATCTTGGTTTTCATCATGATAAAATACGATCACTGAGGCTTTCATCGGTGCCTGACTACGGCTATTAGTTGCAATAGGGTAACTAAGATGGACACACGCATCAGCTATTTTGTCCAGTGCCATCAAAGATTGTTCAAGCCGCTGTTCAATACCTGAAATTAACCTGGCTTTCTCAATTTGTGGTGAGTTAACTAAGGCATCAGCTGGGAATAATTGGGAAATCTCAAGCCGTTCTGGCGAAGGTAATTGATATTCTTGTAATAGCTGTACCGCAGCAGGCAAATCCTCTTTCGCCACATTAATTTTATAGAGCCCTTTTCCTTGTGCACTTTTGCTGACCGTTATGTGATGTTTTTGCAAAACTGCCAGTACTTCATTTGCCTGTCGTTGATTCAGCGAATTAAGTAATGCTTCATCATGACAACCAGATAAAAGCAAAATGAGAAGAGATAGCGTGATAAAAGCGTGCATATGGCGAAAGAGTGTTGTCACGGTTATTGCGCCTTTATAACTGTTTCAACGGTTGTTAATGCCTTACGTGCTAAGGTACTCAACAATGACATTTCCAGCTGATAATCATGTGTAGTTTGCTGTATAGCAAGCAGTGAAAAGAGATCGTCTGTTTGCAATGTATCAATAACTTGCTGTTCAACTTGATAATGTTGTTGATATGCCTGACTAATGACTTGTTGTAACGTCATCGATTCCCCTTCAACAGATTCAGTCATGGCAGAAATATTACTTATGCTATTAATATTCATCATCTATCCTTAACGCATATTACCCAATATAGTCTGTGCATTCTCTTTGTGTGTCTTAATGGTCGTTGACATGTAGTTCAGTAAAACACTGTATCCTGCCATCGCTGCCTGAAATGCAGCCAAATCTGCTGAATTAGATGGATCTTGCTTCAATTTTGCAACAGCATTATTAATATCTGCTTGATACTCATTAGATTTCGTTTTAGTCTTTTCAAGTATATTTCCAATCGTACTTTTTTCGATTGCCATAAAAGGCGCTCCTTTCCAATAATGTTAATATCTAACCAGCGGGAAAGTATCGGTGTTCCGGCTGAACAAAAATATATCCCTTGGTACTTTTAAGTTGCGTTTTTTCTGCTTCAGTTTCCTGCTCTTCAGGTAATAGAAATTGGAAAAAATTTTTTCCTAGTTGAGTCTGGTAAGGTTTTAATTGCAATTTCAACTGATAAATTGCGTCTTCCGTAAGCACTTCACCCAATTGAATAATTAATCCTTTCTCAGATAACCATAATTTATAACTTTTTACTCTATTTAAAATTTCATTATCCACATAATTAATTAAATCAGATAATAAAATAGCATTCACATTAAATTGACATGGCTGATATTTATTCAATAATTGTTTAATCATTTCTTTAGTTTTTTTATTCTGATAAATAAAGGAAACACTATTATAATTTACTATATGGAAATAAAAATATTCTTTATTAAGAATTAAATTATTAATTTCATCAACAATTTTTTTTATATTATTTGTTTTATTCAAAAATTGCTCACAATTAAATGATTGTGAGTGATTAATTACTCCTCTAGAAAATAAAGATTTTTTATTAATATTGACTTCATAAGAGAATACATAATAACAGAATAAAAATAAGACAAGCAATAAAAAAGTGGTTGCTATTTTTAGCAAGTAATTTTTATTTGATTTATGGGATTTCTCAATTAAACACGACAAATTCTCACACTCATCACACCATTTTTCATCAACTTTTTTTATCGCAAATAGTGGTATTTTTTGCCAGAAAGTTGGGTAATTGAATTTAGTTTCAAATGACTTAGCCGGCTTATTTTGTTCATTTATACTATAGCAAAAACTATCCCGTTGGTTATCTAGATTAGGCAAAATAACATCAATTATAATCAACTTATTTTGCTGATTTGTGGGACATAAAGTTGTATAAAATCGTTATCGTTTTTATTATTATGTTGTTCTGACCATTGTCGAATACTTTGTTCATTGCCAACAATAATTTGATAGTGACCGGGTATTAACGAAAAAAACATACCACTGAGTTTCCCAGTAAAAAAACGAATCACATAGTTATCATTTATATTCATGTAATTTATCTATATTGAAATTATTAAAATATTTAATATACCTTTATCATTATTTATCTTGAAAAATTATAAATAAAAAAAATACATCAAAGACTAAATTTGATTTTTTTATTTATATATTTATATTTTTTTTCTTATGAAGAGTAGTGTATCATTTTAACAAAAAATTTAAAGCTAACAAGTTAAACATCATATTATAAAACTTACTTATATTATAAATTAGATTTATCAGGGAAAGAATATATGAATTATTTTATACCTAAAAATAAAATAGATATTAATAATATAAACATTAAATATTTTTTATTTTTATATATTCCTAATAATTCATTTGGGATTGTAAAAGACAAACAGAATCAATATTATCATTTAACTGATAAACAAATATTTTTATCCCTGGAACAAGTTTCAGCAATAGAACCTAGCCATAACCACTGGACAATAGAAAAAGCAGATATTTTTTCTTGTATAAAACTGGTTGCTTACATCGATTATGCTTTAGCTAACCACAATCTTCCCAATTATTCTAATCAATCAGTAATTACTAAAAATCACATGTATATTCTCGATGCTTGCGCGGGAAAGGATATTCAAACTTTACTCATCAATTCACTGCTAACCCCTTATAAAACTCAATTGCAGCCATTAATTGAAGCGATGAGAAATCATGAATGCTACTGGATAACCCGTCACCTACTTAATCAAATGAAACAAAATGTTAATAATATAACGGAAATTCGCCTGAAGTATGGCGTTTCAGAGACCCATTTTCGGCGCCTTTGTCATCAATATTTAGGTCTCTGTGGTAAAAAACAGTTACGTTCATGGCGCGCTACTTCAGCAATCTTATCAATAATTCTAAAAAATAAACCCCTAACCAATATCGCTCTGGATTACGGTTTTAGTTCCGCTTCACATCTATCAAAAGAGATAAAAGTTATTTTTGGTGCCACACCTAAGTCATTTAGATTGATAAGGAAGTCATTCTATGAAGATTAGCCCGTTATTGCAGGCCATCGTTTCATGTTGTTTTTTATTGATTGTTTTTCCTAATCAAGCAACGACATTTTCAAATTTAAAAGACGATGTTTTACTTAAAGATAAAATCGAACCGGACAATGATCTATTTATTGCGGTTGATAGTCGGGTTGAACAATTTTTTGACGTATTATCCGATAAATTGAATAAACCTTTTATTCTCAGTTCAGCAGTAAAAAAGAAACGAATTTCAGGTCGATTTGATGTTTCGTCACCGAGAACCGCTTTTGATACCTTCGTCCGTCGCATGGCATTTATCTATTTTAATGATGGTAATGTCATTTATATTTACGATGGCAGTGAAATGAAACAACAGATGCTTAATCTGAAAAAGATCGATTTTAAGCGCGTAAAAGAATATTTACATGCCATTGGGCTTTACGATCCACGTTATCCTTTACGCGGAGGTAGCAATAATAAAACCTTTTATGTCTCTGGGCCGCCAATTTATGTGAAACTGGTTCAAGCTGCGGCAGAATATCTAGATCAAGAAGCACTACAATTAAAACAGGATATTATTGAAGAAAAGCGCTTTGGTAATGATTATGTTCACATCTTTGCTTTAAAAAATACCTTTGTCAACGATAGAAGCTACTCTATCCGGGGGGAAAAATTAGTCTTACCTGGCATCAGTAGCGTTCTACAACAACTTTTTCAATCCAACACGCAAACAGCAAGCCAAACGGACAAAAAAATCACAAACATTGACGAACAATATGAACCAGAACCCTCCTTTGTTACTCGTGTTGGCAAAGAATCGATCGAATTAGTACCATTACCCGGTTCTAACAGTCTATTAGCCAAGGGCAGTATTCAAGGTATTCAATTGATCAATGAAATGATCCAACGTCTTGATCAACCGAAACGGCAAGTTGAGCTGTCATTGTGGATCATCGATATTGCTAAACACGAAGCGGATCGGCTAGGCATTGATTGGCAAAGCAGTTATCACTCTAAAGATGGTAACTTTTTACTTAATACCAGCGATATTAGTGCAGCAGCCGGGATACATTTTTTAGCCAAAATACGGGCAATGAGTATGGAAGGAAGTGCCCATATGGTTTCCCGTCCTATAATCCTAACGCAAGAAAATACACCTGCGATCTTTGATAATAGCACCACCTTCTATGCTCAAATACGTGGAGAACGTATTGCCACGTTAGAGTCAGCCACATTTGGCACAATGATAAGTGTCGTCCCTCGCCTTTCGCCTACCGGTGATGAAATTGAGATGGTTATCAATTTGGAAGATGGCGCTGAAAAAAAAACCAACAGCGGTGAAACAGAAAAAATCGATGCGTTGCCTGTCATTAATCGCACCAATATCAGTACAGTGGCTCGTGTTGCCCAAGGCGATAGCCTGCTGATTGGTGGTTATACTAGAGAAGATATTGATTCCAGTGAGAGTAAGATCCCATTACTTGGCGATATCCCATGGATAGGTGGTTTATTTCGTTTTAGCAGTACAACCAATAAAAAAATGGTGCGTATTTTTATGCTGCAGCCCAGATTGGTTAAGGGAAAAAATCTGTTGAATGATTCGTTAGGCAAAAATCCATTTAAACCGGTTGATGCTCAAACCCAGGCGGCTATTGACCTACTTTATACTTATATCAATGAAGAGAATAGGTAATAAAAATGGTAGACATCAATAAAATTAACTCATCAGTTTTGTTACGCCAGCAGCCAAAGACGCAACACTCATCTGACATTGAAACAACCAAACCTACAGCAACAGTAGTAAATCACCACCACCAGCTGTTAGATATTATGGATGATATGTCAATGGCAATGAGTCAATTTAATCGCCGACAAGATCTACAAAAGAAACAGCACGATAGCAGTGACATAAATAGCCGTATTTTGGAAGATAATGCAGATAAAAAACTGGCCATAGCAATAAAATTATTAAACAATCAAAAAAATAAGTTAGCCGATATTTTAGCCTTACTGCGCCAATTTTTCCCTGATGATAGTGACTTTGTCTCAGTGCTAAAGGAGCTTTTACGCCGGC
The DNA here is from genome assembly GCF_029873475.1 of Arsenophonus sp. aPb. Classification (NCBI taxonomy): domain Bacteria; kingdom Pseudomonadati; phylum Pseudomonadota; class Gammaproteobacteria; order Enterobacterales; family Morganellaceae; genus Arsenophonus; species Arsenophonus sp. aPb. The sequence goes on along the minus strand of NZ_CP123499.1, from coordinate 387,317 downwards.
GTTATTTTTCTGCCTCATTGGCCCTTGAAATTGAAGCCGAGATCAATTCACTTTGCCAGGGTAGTCATCAACGAGCAAAAACAACCCGTGCAGGTATCAATATTGCGCTAAAAGCTAAACAATTTAGTTATCAAACGGCCTTAAGCGCCATGGAACTCCGCCAGTTATACCGCGATTTCATTAGCCAAGATATTGAGCCGCTATGGTTTTATGAGGAATGGGTTAATCAATATGGCTATGATAAACGTTTTTTAATTATTGATTTTGTTTTGCAGTCATTACTCTGTGATATGCAAGCATTGTCGCCCAGTTGCTTTTTTATGCCCGAGTTTGCTGACTATTTATCATCTCTAGGAAGAATCAAACAACTCTCTTCTGCTGACAAAATCTTTTACGCTTACTGCTCTAATCTACCCTTTTTAATACAGCCAGATGCTCAAGGGTGTTGGTTACCCATTTTTATTAAGGGATTAAGTGATCCTGAAGCGATGATGATGATCATTCAAGATATTATTGCTAATAAACAGCTAACTATTGTTATCACTCAACACATTTTATTGCTTCAACAACTGATAGCAGCATTTAAAGCGATAACCATAGAAATCTACTTAAGCCCTGAGATCAGGGAAAAAACCTTGTCACAATTACTTTCATTACTTGATTTACTTTATCAAAAAGAAAAAAGCTTAAGTCGTCTTTAATTTTCAAAGCAGGGAACGCAATATGTTGCAATCAGTTTTGTTGCAAATTAGAAACAAGCCGGAACTTATCGTACTTGGCATCATGATCTTAGTGATTGCCATGCTAATACTGCCACTGCCGACTTATATTGTTGATCTGCTGATCGGCTTAAACATTGTCATTTCACTATTAGTATTAATGAGCTCTTTCTATATTACCAAGATCATTCATTTCACCAGTTTCCCCGCTCTGTTGTTGATTACTACCTTATTTCGACTGGCATTATCTATTAGCACTAGCCGCCTGATTTTACTCGATGCCGATGCCGGCGACATTATTACTTCCTTTGGTCAATTTGTGATTGGTGACAACTTAGTCGTGGGATTGGTGATCTTTGCTATCGTAACCGTAGTGCAATTTATTGTAATCACCAAAGGCTCTGAACGAGTGGCCGAAGTTGCTGCCCGTTTTTCGCTTGATGCCATGCCGGGTAAACAGATGAGCATCGACGCTGATTTAAAATCTGGCATTATTGACAATGAGGGTGTCAAGCACCGCCGCATTGAGCTTGAACAAGAGAGTCAATTATACGGTGCATTTGATGGTGCCATGAAATTTATTAAGGGAGATGCTATTGCTGGCATTGTGATTATTTTTGTCAACTTTTTAGGCGGCATTTCTGTTGGTATGATACAGATGGGCTTTAGTTTTAACGAAGCATTGACAACTTATACCATGCTAACCATCGGTGATGGATTAGTCGCCCAAATCCCGGCTTTACTGATCTCAATTAGTGCCGGTTTTATTGTCACCAGAGTGGGAGGTACGCAGAAAAATTTGGGTCAAAATATTATCAAAGAGCTGTTTTCCCATGATTTTTCTCTAATTATTACCGCAGTTTTAACGTTTATTATGGGTTTTTTACCTGGCTTTCCAACCCTGATATTTATTTTGCTATCAATATTAATCAGCGCCTCCTATTTAAGAAAAACCTTAGCTAATAAAAAAATAGCTAAAAATCAGAAAAAAATTAGTAGTCAACATAGTAGTATTAATAATAGAGAAAATAATGTTCAATCTGAATCTAATGAGGATATCTCTTATCATGAAGCGGTGCCATTGATTATTTCAATCTCTGAGCAACATAAAGATTATATTGAAAATAATCGATTAACCCAGTGGTTAAAAAATCAGATTTTAATCCAATATGGTTTGTTATTACCTGAATTTATTATTAATTATTCTGCCAAATTAGAGCCCTATAAGGTCATTATTTTAGTCAATGAAGTTAAAAGCGAAGAGTTTCATATTATCTTTGAAAGTTATCGGGTGCTTAATAAAACCAGTGAGTTTAGTCAGTTGGGTCTTAAAAACCAAATAACCCAGAAACAAGGTGAAATCTACTACTGGGTACAGCAAGAAGAGAAAAATAAATTAGAACCGCTAGGCTATCTGTTTGCAAGTGATATTAGCGAGTTTTACTGTTACTTCAGTCAGGTGATAACTCGTAATATCAGCGAGTTTTTTGGTATTCAAGAAACGAAAGATTTATTAGATCAATTAGAAAGGAAATATCCTGAATTATTGAAAGAGTGTTATCGCCATGTATCGATCCAACGTATTACCGAAGTATTACAACGGCTACTACAAGAACAGATATCGATTCGTAATATTAAGATAATTTTAGGCGGGCTGGTGCAATGGGGCCCTAAAGAAAAAGATCCGATTATGTTAGTTGAACAAATTCGAACACTTTTAGCACGTTACATTACAGCTAGTTTTATCTTTCAACAAAAATTACATGTACTAATCGTTTCAGCAGAGCTGGAAGAAATTATTCGGCAAGGAATACGACAAACTTCGGCTGGCTCTTTTTTAAATCTCGAACCTGCTCAATTGGATCTGGTACAAGATAGGTTATTAGTCGCAATTAAAGAGAATTATATTACCCCTAAGATAGTTTTACTCTGCTCAGTCGATGTACGTCGTTTTATAACAAAAATTTTAGCAACACATTATCCTGGTATCAATGTGCTCTCTTTTGCCGAGATCACGGAAGGAACTGAGGTCAATATCATAAAAACAATTTAATCAATTCAAGGACTGAATTATGCAAATGGATCTTGCTTCACTTGTCACAGATGCAATCAAAACAATGGGAAAACCGGATTTATTTCCTCAAGGACATCAACTCAATAATCATTCTACTATCACGCTTGAATTAGAAGAGTTACCTGATATTCATATCGCTATGGTAAATGATTTACCCATCATATGGGCTAACCTGGGATATGTAGAGCCCAATGTTATTCGACAACTAAGTGAACCTTTATTGGCATGCATAATAAGTAACCATTTGTCTTTTTTTTATCCAGGGCAACCCGCTTATTTTCTCAATGATGAAAATATACTTGAGTTACGAGCAAACTTCTCAACCACAGCAATAGAAAATGCGACGCAATTTGCCGAAGCCATCGACAATTTTTTTCAATATATGCTCAATATCAACAAATTATTGATTGGTTAACTGGCAATGAACATCAACTTTATACCCTTTTATCCTGCTGCCTATCCGGTACGCATTCAGGGAAACATGATTGAGGCGCCATTAAAAAAAGTGTTTATTGGCGAAATTTGCTTATTAAAACCCTATCCTGGCAGCCCGCAAACTATCGGGCAAGCTCAAGTGATCGGTTTTCACCACCAACAAACATTACTTAGCTTAATGGGTTCTTCCCATGGACTTTCTTTAACAACAGCCATTGAGCCAACAGGCCATACACTCTCTATTCAACTAAATGAAACGTTATTAGGAACCATGTTAGATGTTGCAGGGCACCCCATCTTACGCTTTGCGCCGCCAATAGCATCGAATGCTACTAGCTGTCGACGCTCAGTTAATACCAACGCGCCAGATTTCTTAAGCAGAAAACCTATCACTAACTATTTTGCCACCGGTATTCGCGCGATTGATGGGTTATTAACGTGCGGTGTAGGACAAAGATTAGGCATCTTTGCCGCCGCGGGTTGTGGCAAAACCATATTAATGAATATGCTAATTAACTATGCGCAAGCTGATATCTTCGTTATCGCATTGATTGGTGAAAGAGGCCGAGAAGTTACTGAGTTTGTTGATGAATTAAAACGCTCACCTCGTGGCAGTCGAACGATTCTTATTAGTTCAACCTCCGATCAGCCAGCCGTTGATCGCTGTAATGCCGCTTTAGTGGCTACCACCGTAGCAGAATATTTTCGTGATCAAAATAAACATGTCATTCTTTTTATCGATTCAATTACCCGCTATTGCCGTGCCTTACGTGATGTTGCCTTAGCTTCGGGTGAGCTGCCTGCTCGCAAAGGTTTCCCCGCTTCGGTTGTTGAACAACTCCCCTCCTTACTTGAGCGGCCTGGCAATACACAAAAAGGCGCATTAACTGCCATTATAAAAAATAGAAAATCAAATAGTTACTTTAAAATCAATAAATTAAATGCTTTATATTGCATTGAATTACTTAGTATAGCGTGACTAAAGTGGACAAAATGTGGATCAAAATTAATTACTGTTCCTGATTCTTTTCTTCATCCGCAAGAGGACTAAATTTTACCGCCTCAAAAAGATAATCAGGCGAAAGATGCGCATATTTCATCGTCTGTTGAATATTGGAATGACCAAGAATTTTTTGGAGAGTGAGAATATTTCCGCCATTCATCATAAAATGGCTTGCAAAAGTATGCCTAAGGGCATGAACAGCTTGACCTTTCGGCAGCTCTGGTGCAACTGAATGTATCGCATCCCGAATAAGAAAATAGTTAATATCTGAAAATAAAAATTCTTTAGTTGATTGATGCAATATATTAAACAAATATTCTGATATCGGAACAGTTCTGTTTTTTCCATTTTTTGCATTAATAAAAGTAACCCGATCGCACTTAATATGATGCTTTGATAATTTGATCACCTCGCTCCATCTTGCTCCCGTAGAAAGAAATAATCTCACTGCTAACTGTTCGTTATCGCTTAATTTACTTATCAACTGTTTACACTGTTCTTTTGTTAGATAACCCATTTCATGTTCATATGTTTTTAATCGGGAAATTTCTCTGATGGGATTTTTTTCTTTAAAGTGACCCGCATCAATCAATGCCGCAAACATACCACTTAATGCCTCAAGTTCCCGATTCATCGTATTCGGCTTTACACCCTGGCCTATTCGATTAATACGATACTCTGAAACCGTTTTCGCATTAATATGGTTAACAGAAGGAAACCCCATTCCTCTGTTGATACGCTGGAGTTTTAATAAATTAGAATGGCCGGATTTCATCAGTTGACCGTGAAACTTCCACCATAAATCAATAAGACTGGATAAATCTCGCCTATCTGTGGGTTTACTTAACCACTCTTTACTATGGTGTGTTGCCAGTATCCATTTTTCAAACTGCATTGCCTCATATTTAGTCGCGAATTTTTTCCTGAATCGTTTTCCATTGCGTCCATTTGGACGAATATCGACAAGATAACCGCTTCCAGTAGATTTAATGCTCACAAATTAAACTCCTTACCTCCACAAATACCACCATTCCCCCAAGCTATTTTTATTTGATGCTGTATCATGATTTTTTTAATCATTTTCCAACATTTGACGCCTTTAATAAGTTCTTGATTCTCTTTTGCCCATCAGGGGAGAGAGATGGAGCTATCTGCCCCGCTGTTTCATTTGTTTTTCCAGTCATGAGCCAAAGTGTATACTTTGTAAATTGTGGGTGTGTCGTTATCTTAATTAATGTTTCGCTACCAATACTCTCAACTCTGCCTGTTTCATAAAATTTCTGAGCACTAGCAGGAATGCCTGTTAAATCAGCAAATTGATCTCTAGTTAATCTTTCACTTTCTCTAATTATTCTAATTTTTTTACCAATATTAGTTGACATGGTAGTAATCCCAACCCTAAAATCATATCAGGGGTAGTTATTACAACCCTGAAATTATTTGAAATTGCGTAAAACTGCGTTCATTAGGAAATAGTACATGATGACTGAAATGAAGAAAAGGAAACACATAAAACCTGATCGGATTCGTGCTCCTGTGATCTTCCCCTCCGATTATCCCTATGGTGATAAAGTTTCTGAACCTATCTCAGCTTACGCTCAGCGAATTGGCGTAAAACAAGGAACCGTTAGGACACAATGTGATAACGGTACGCTTCCCATTATTCAGCGTAAACGCGGGGCAAAGCGTGAAGTAAATCTGTATGCCCTTTATTTACGCGCCAAATATAAAGCAGAAGAGTTTATTCGCCAGCATGAACACTAATTAAAGGAAACTCATATGATAATTACCCAGCATTTTACCTGGCATTTTTTACCGGCTGACTATTCAGGTCTCTTCAAATGGTCTTTCTTTGTACAGCAGAATAATAAAGCAGAGCGCCCCGAAAAGCAGACCGTCATTGCCCCTGATTATCCAACGGCTAAAAGATTTATGGCCATGCACATGTTTAGCGTCTTTGCCGGCAAAGTCCCGGTGTAAGGAGAGGTGAGATGACGTCGTTATTTCATTTTGAAATTACTGCTTGTTTACCCGGCGGCAAAAATAAAACATGGCACTTTTTGGTTGAGGCGTGTTTTGAAACGCAGGCCGGCCTTCGGGCAATCATGTTTCTCTATCTGTCCGGCTGTAAACAGATTCACATTATCAGCAGTGAAATCGTCAGCCCAGATTCGGTGAAAAAATATCCCCTTTATGCTAACCGGACACTACATTGAGTCTTTTTATGTTACCTAAATACGGTGAAGTCTATCAGAGTCATAAAACCGGCCGGAAAGTGTACACGCTGGGATATAAACACCTCACGGATAAAAAAGCCGTTTCTCACTATGAAGTGTGCTTGGTCGACAGCCAGACACAGTTATATTCTGAAATTCCACTGGCATGGTTTCAGGTAATTTATAAAAAAACCGCTGAAACTATCCAGTTTGATGACATTAACATTTTGTTTCGTTATGCCTGTCCGCTCCCATCATCGGCGCGGGATGAAAAATACGGGCATTACCTGTAACGTATTAAGATGAGGTCAGTCATGGCAACGCAACCCCCGTTACGCAGGCATTTTACCGCACATCATATTATTGAAGAAGAATCCGTATATAAAATTAATGAGATAAAAAAACTGACCAATATGTTGTCGTCATTATTTGATTGTCAGTCTGAATCGATTACCTGTTATCAAAATACCGCTATCGGGTATTTATTCCACCTCATTTATCAGGAAACCGAAACCATCACCTCAACTATTCATTTATCCCGGCATGGCCTGGATATTGAGCGACAGGAAAATAACGTTAATGTGACGGTTAATAAATAAAAATAAATTTTTCGCTTCCTGAATAAATTAATAAAAATCTAAAAGAAAAGCGCCTTGGACAATAAGGCGCTTAGAGGAGTTTTACGTATGAACTGTCATATTTTTGCAGATTTAATTATACCAAAATTACTGCACGATTTCCAGTTTAAACAACAAAATGGTTATTTACGCCAAGGGGTCTGTCCGAATTGCAAAAAGCGGGAATTATTTACCTCAGCAGAGAAACCCTTTGTATTACGCTGTGGCCGTGAAAATAAATGTGGGGCGGAATTTATGGTTAAATCCCTTTACCCTGAGATTTTTGATAACTGGTCAGCCCATTACCCGAAAACAGAATACGCCCCGCATGCAGCGGCGGATGCTTATTTACAACAAGCACGTGGGTTAGACATTGTACCACTTAAAGGGTTGTATACCGAATCCAGTTATCACGCTAAAGGGCTGGGGGCTGCAACGGTAAAATTTGCCTTACCCAATGGCGCTTACTGGGAGCGGATTATTGACCAGCCTGACCGCTTTGACCGCAAAGCTAACTTTTTTGGCCGCTATAAAGGGGTCTGGTGGCAGCTACCCCAACAGGACTTGGTGACGGCCAGTGAAATCTGGCTAACGGAAAGTATTTTTGATGCAATAAGTCTTGCCCAAAATGGCTGTGTAGCGGTGTCACTGATGAGTTGCCACAATTACCCGGAACAGTCGTTACAGGCGCTCAGAGCCGCACTGGGCGATAAAAAACCGCCCTTACTGGTCTGGGCACTGGATAATGGTAAGGCCGGCGAAAACGCCATACTAAAATACGTGGCACGCAGCCAGCAGGCGGGCTGGGCGGCTACTGCTGCCCGACCGGCTGAAAGGGGTGAGCAGTATGACTGGAATGATTTACACCTCAAAGGCCAGTTAACGCGTAGAGATTTAATTCGTTACCGTTACTATGGGGATTTATTGCTGGCCAAAAGCGCCTCTGATAAAGCGCTGTTGCTGTTTCAGCACACCGAGCGCCATGAGTTCGACTTTGAACATGATAACCGCCTGTACTGGTTTAAACTGGATGTTGAACGTCATATGAAAGCCGTAGAGCGTATCCAGAGTTCAGACCCGCATTTATCCGAAGCCGCTGCCCGGAAAAAAGCCTTGCAGGAATCCGGCGCGGTGACCGAAATTGCCAACTGTTACCCAACCCCGCTTTATTTTCAAAAATCCGAAGAGACCGACGAATCCTGGTACTACCTGAATATTGATTTTCCCCGCAGTCTGCCACCGGTGAAATCTACTTTTACCGCAGCACAACTAACCAGCGCCTCTGAATTTAAAAAACGGTTACTGCATATTGCTAAAGGAGCCGTCTATACCGGTAACACCCAACAACTGGATAAAATACTGAAACGGTCCTTACCGCTTATCAAGGAAGTGAAAACCCAAAACTATATCGGTTATAACCGGGTAGTTAATGCCTATATTTTTAATCAGGTGGCCATCCAAAATGGCCGAGCCTATTCGCTTAATCAGGAAGATTATTTTTCCCTCGATAAGTTAGACATTAAAACACTGGCCTCTCAACCGGCTTTACGGCTCAATCTCAATTTCGAGCAGTTTACCACCCAATGGATTGATGATTTATGGCTGGCATTTGGGGTGAAAGGCTACGTGGTGCTGGCCTTCTGGTTAGGGTCACTATTTGCTGAACAAATCCGGGAACATTTACAGACCTATCCCTTTTTAGAAATCTTTGGTGAACCGGGTACCGGAAAAAGTACCTTACTTGAATTTATGTGGCGCTTATTTGGCCGTGAGAACTATGAAGGCTTTGACCCATCGAAGGCTACCGCAGCCGGACGTGCCCGCAGTTTTGCACAGGTCAGTAACCTGCCGGTGTGCTTAATTGAGAGTGACCGTAATCAGGGTAATGCCAAACTACGGGCATTTGACTGGAATGAACTGAAAAACATTTATGACAGTGGACTATTACGCAGTGTCGGGCGCAAAGGGGGCAGTAATGACACCGAAGAGCTGATTTTTAGAGGGGCGATTGTGATTGCGCAGAATGCCCCAATTTTAACCGAAGACACCGCCATCCCTGAGCGCTTGATTCATCTGTCTACCGATAAAAACCATCATACCGCCATCACCAAAGCGGCCGCTATTCGTCTGGAGCGTTATGCTATTGAGTCCCTGTCGGGCTTTGTCCCTAAAGCATTGATAAAAGCCGAGACCATTTTTAATCAAGCCTGTCAGCGTTATGAAGTTATTGACCAACAGCTATATGCTGACCCAGCAATCAATCATACCCGTATTGCCCGTAATCATGCGCAAATTATTGCCTTCTTGGAAATGCTGCCTCAGGTTATCCCAATCACCCCACAACGGATTGAAGCGACCCGTGCGTTTATCGTTCAGTTGGCCAGAGAACGGGTTAAAGCCGTGCAGGAAGACCCGGACGATATTAATGAGTTTTGGGCAATGTTTGATTATCTGGACAGTGAAGGTGTTTTCGGCGTCAATCATGCCAGCAAAGCAGGTATTTATGCCGTTAACTTCAATCAACTGGCACAGGTTGCCAGTGAAAAGCGGCAGCCTTTCCTGGATATTGTGGCCATGAAAAAACGGCTTAAAATGGGCAAGGTGCGGAAATTTATACGCACCAAAAGTATGCGAAGTAGAGTCAATGCTAATTATAATACCTCGTTACCCATTGGCAGCACACTAAAAAAACCCGAGGTGGTTGAATGCTGGATTTTTGAAAAGCGGACAGCCTGAATGATGCTACCCTGTTTAACGAAGCCCTGATAGACAGGGCTTTTTTATTGTGTTTAAAAACTCAATTTAAACTAAACAATAGCCGGTACATCAAAGTGATCTTTGTTATCGAATGTTAATTCGATATTTCCTTCATTACCAAAACTATCAACAACCTTAATGACAGGGTTATTAACTAAATCTTTCCAACCTTGTTGATATAAATTACTGGTAACCGGAATGGTATTCTTATATAAAATTAAGTTAACAGCACCGTTTTTATCATCGATATATTCTTTTTTTACTTTTGGATTACATAGATATTTAGTAGGATAATTACTATTCTTATCATCAAGTATATAAAAGCCATCAATATCGATAATATCGTTCATTGAATACCATAAATTCACCTGATAACTATTTTCCTGATATTTTCCAATAACCGCACAAGGATAATGAGGCTCTTTAAAGATAGAAAAACATTTAAAAACCTGTGGACTTCTTACAACATGCATTTCCTGACTTATATCCTTATTTTTTATTGGATAATAAGAAATAACATGTTCTTTAAAAAAATTATTTACGCCAGTTTCTTTACTTGGAAGAATTTTAATAATCGAACTCATCATTTTTCCCTTATAGGAAGAAGGAGAGTTACTAGAATAAAAAGTTTGATAATTTAAATCAGCAATTTCAGATAATATACCTGTTTGTATCGTAATATTATCTTTATCACTGTAACGAATGGGTTCTCTAGCAGTAATGGTAATGTTTTTCGGGTTTTTAAATTCATTGCCTTCTTTGCCATTTGGCCCATTTTTGGTCGATGTACCAAATTGAGAAGTATTAAATTTACCTACACCGGGAATGTCAACACCACCGGCAATAACAACTCCATTATCCTGTCTGTCACAGGAAACAAACTTATGGATACTAATAAAACCATCATCCATTACTTCAATTTTTTCATTTTGACTATCAGCACGTTGGATATATTCAATCACTTTATTATATCCATTATCTTTGTCGGATATTTTCCAGCCCGATTTCAGGTCATTACCCGAAAAAAAGTCACAAAGAAAAATATGTTCTTTTACATCATTTTCTTTTAATAAAATAGGTGAAAGATTTTTATCTACTATGCGTAGAGTAACCATAACCTCTACTTGATTCCTACCATTACCATAAATTGCAGCTTTATTATTAACTGAATTTGGAAAATCAATACTTAAATGAGTTAGGCGATAAAAATCATCCCAAATATTAGATGAACTCATAACAACCTCCAGAAATAAAAAATAAAGAAAACTTGTTTTCAAGAAATTTAATTAAAGAACTTTTTAAATTCTTCATTTTTATGTTCACATAATATTTTATACTTTCCCATTTAATTAAAAATAAAAACCATGATAAATAAATTTCACTTAAGTAACAAATTGTTATATTTAAAAAATCATTGTACTTATGTTAAAAATAATATAAATTTATATTTATTAAAGTAAAATAAAATTATGATATTAAATGTTAATCGTTTTTTATTTTATGGCCGTTTTAATTGCACAATAAAATTGAATTATTTTTTTGTTTTTCATCAAGTCACCCTAATAGATTTAATATTCACAAATAACCATTCATCGTTTTTAGTAAACAACATTTTCTTTTGATATCGAAATTTTGCGCAGCGAATGATAAAAAAACGTAGAAAATCGCAGTCATAGCCCCGCCACGCCTGCCCACTAAATGTAGCGTTTTCTATGCACCTGCATAACCGTCGTAAACCAAGACTATATCTGGCCTACCTTGCGGTTAACAAGTGCAAAAAAATTACGCAAAATTACGCAAAAACTTGCACTTTTATACACGCCAATATTTGTGCCCCTGAGCCTAGACATTTTTGTTCATGTTTTAACCTTAATAAGTGGTTTTTAGGCCATCATGGTCAAATTACTGTCAAAAACAAAAAAATAATAAATAAATAACAAAAATAAATCATTTAAGTTTATTTTTTAATCATTATTAATAGACTTCAAAATTTTAGGGTATATGTCGGAAAACCCTTACAATCCTTACAACTGAAAAAATAACCAATAACTTACTGTTTTTAAATAATTATTCTCATCACGCAAACCCTTACAAAAGGCTTACAAAACCCTTACGTGTAAGGATTAAAAACGCTTACAACTAAAATAACTAACTCATTGATTTTATTGACTGTAAGGATTTAGTAAGCGTTTGTAAGGGTTTTATCCTTACATTCAGTTTGTTATTTTTCAATAAGTTAGACCCTGTTTTACCGGTTGTAAGGATTGTAAGGGTTTTCCGACGTACCCCCCATCCCCCTGAGATTTTGTGATTTTTAGCATTAACAGAAAAACAACATTATCGATGTGATATGACAGGAAGTAATACAAAGGCTATCAGAGAGGAGAAAACCATAAAAAATAGCCACCTTGTCAGGTCGCTATTTACTGTTCAGACAGTCTTTTGTCCGTGATTAACAGTCGGTCAGAACGCTATCGGAAGGGTTACTTTTCTGGCTGATGTGAATTGTGCTATGGCCAAAGGTATGCACGCGTCCATTTTTAAGTGGCTCGGTTAATTCCTGTTGAATTTTTTGACACAGGGAAAAAGCCTCCTGTTCACTCAATGTCACACTTTTGCCATCAATATTTATCTCTATCATTATCACTACTCCGTTAACGAAAGTTCCCCTATTGTAATATTCATCATACAAATCCGGTTGATACCTTTTTTGTATTGTTAGCCGCACAATGCGAAAAAATATCCCTTCGAGATTTCATCATGACCAGCCATAGCGAATTACCTGCCACCCTTCAACCTTATGTGGCGGACTTTAGGAAAAAAGAACAGGCTTATAAACAGGCCGGACAGGTTTTAGCTGAAAAAGAAAATACAATTAAACAGATTAAAAACAGAAAAGCCGAAACAGAAAAAACACTCAAAGCGAACAATGCACAATGGCGCCAGCTCTTTCACCAAAATAAGGGTGAAATGACCAAACCAATGAAAGCGTTACGCACAGAATGCGTGTTAGCTAAAGAGACGCTAGAAGAGTTCGACAAACTGATTGCGGCCACAGAAAAAGACATCACTCCCTACCAGCATCAACTTGGCATTGCGGCCGGTCAGTTAATCGATGCACGCAGTGAACTGCTTACCCATTATGCCGACTATCTGTTTCAACACTTTATGCGTGAACATGGTCAGACTTTAAATAGTGTGATGCGTTTTTATTACTATGCCCTTAATGTGAATGAAACCCGTAAAGCGGGGCTATCCTGTGTTTATGAGGGCGTCAATGATAAACAGGTCATGTTTAATAATTTTACTCACAAGCTGATGACCCACTGGCAGACGGATTTAAGCGGTGATGACATAAAAGCGCTGCCTTTGGAAATCAATTTTCAACTGGACGATAACGTCTATCTTGACCGGCAATATCAGCCAACACCCTGGGAAACTAAAAAGGCACATCTTTCTAAAAAAGCCTAAATGCTGTTATTATTAACAATAGAATCACTTAAGTGATTTAATTAACTAAGAGCGAGCTTATCTATGGCGATGCGATGTCCTGTTTGCGGTGAAACGGCGCATGTGCGTTCCAGTTATTATGCGTCTAAAACAACTAAAGAGAGCTATCATCAGTGCAGAAATATTGAGTGCTCCTGTACCTTTAAAACACTGGAGAGTCTTTACGCTATTATCCGACGACCACTGGCACCGGATGAAATTGAGAAAAAGGGCGAACAGAACATCGAAAAAGAGGAAGAATCCAATTCCCTACCTCATCAGCCGACTATCCACTGTCTGAATAAGTATGGTGATCATTTTAAAATCATTGATCATCATTTAGAGAGATAATCACTTATTTATTAGTAAATGAAATTTTTATATATAAAAATAAATAGCTATTTGTTATGAAATATTAAATATTATGTTTATATTTTAAAGCATTATCTAATTAATTAAAATATTTCCATCAATGAAAACATTAAATAGTATATTTTTTAATAAAAAACTTTAAAAAATATAGTATAGCTAATATAGATGGGAATTAAATCACAAAAAATAATAAATATTATTGCGTCATTTATCTATTGTTTTATAGTTAATATCTTGGAGGATCTTTATGATAGACAAATTTTGTAGCAAAAATTATAAAGCATTTGATTATTTCGATTTGGAACTAAAACCCATCTCCATACTACTAGGTGCAAATAGTTGTGGCAAAAGCGCTATAATAAATTCAATCTTATTGTTATCTCAAACATGTGAATCTACTCATACATTTGATTCTGTATTAAGATTGAATGGTAAAAGAATCGTAATGGGAGAGGCATTAAATATACTAAAAAATAAAGACAAAAATAATAAAATGTCTTTTTCTATTGAAGTAAATAACACTAAAAACATAGAAGTGTTAATTGATGAGTTAAAAAAAGAATTGATTATGTCACACTATGAAATAGCTAGAATTGTATCTCGAATATATGAAAATAATGTAAAACTAGATAAAATATCAAAAGAAAATTTTAAAAAACATAAAAACTTCATTCGTAAAATGCAAATTTTTTATTTTAGAGACTCTATACTCAAAGAAGAAAATTTAGTAAAGTTAAATAATTTTTTAAAGCTAGCAATTAATATTTGCCATAATAATATAGATAAATTCAAAAACAAAGATAAAGTAATTTATAATGAAATATTAAGTCATTTAAATGACATGTCTACATCTAAAATAAATTATTTCTTAACAAAAATAATAAATATATCATCCAAAAATCTTTCTGCAAAAAAAATATCTTATCAATATGAATATAAAAACTCGAAAAAGAAACTAGAAATAAAAAAAATAGAATTATTCAACTCAAAAAATGAACTAATAATATGCATTGATAATAAAAAAAACAAAACAACTTTATTTTCAGAATTGATTGAAAACAAAGTATTGCATAGCTCAAAAAAAGAATTTTATAATCAAATTAATCTAAATAATTTTCATATAGTAAAAGACATAGATACGAATATATTTCACCCATCAACTTTTATAAAAAAAACAAATAATTACATATCTCTTTATTTAACTATGATTATTAAATATTCAATAGATAATTTAATATCCAGTTTTGTTGATAATGCAGTAAACCATGTTACTCCGTTAAGAGCATTTCCTCAAAGATACTATTTATTGGATAAATCTATTCATCATGAACAACTTGACTCTTCTAATGGTACAGAACTTGCTGAAGTACTAAAAAATAATCCTACTATCCTTGATAAAATAAATGATCTTTTTTTAGAATTTAATATAGAGATTAGAATTATAAAAGTAAATGATATTATACATAAAATTGTAGTCAATCAAAACTCATCTATAGATTTAGAATTGACCGATGTTGGTTTTGGAATTTCACAGGCACTGCCAATATTAGTACAATGTTTTCTTTCTCCAAAAAATTCGTTAACTATAATTGAACAGCCAGAAATCCATTTACATCCAAGAATGCAAGCATGGCTTATTGATGCACTAATAAATATAGCATTAGATGATAAAAAAAGATTTTTGATAGAAACACATAGCGAAACCATTATCAGAAGAATAAGATTAAGAATTGTTGATAAAGAAAATAGATTAACTTTAGATGACACTGCAATTTATCATGTTGAAAGAAATGGTCAAAATACATCTAGTGAATTAAAAAAAATATCTATTAATTCAAATGGTGATATTTCTTATCCTAAAGATTTTATGGATGTAGAAATAAATGATACGTTAGCTATTCAATCTATGAAATTAGAAAAAATGAAAAAGTGTAAAGAGATTTAATAAAATGAATCATTCACATTGTATTTGTCCTAAATTTATGGAAAATTACATATCTAATCCATTTTTTAGTAGTTACTTAGTAAGTTCAGGAGCAATTATTTTAATTGATAACTTTGGTATATTAGAATGTGAATACTATTATAGAATTAAAGAAAATAGTCCTGAAAATTTCGAAATAATTAAAGCTATATTCACTCTTTTAAGAGCAAATAAGGGTAAGTTATTAGAGTGTGAATTGAATAATAATGAAGATAATAAAATTAATGAATTAATGTTTCAAATAACTAAAAACGCCACAACAACTTTTAATAAAAGTTATCTAGCTTATGATAATAATGATTTTACTGATTATTTAGAGAAATTAAAGAATAAAGAAATTCATCTTTTTAACTTTTGTCATATACAACAATTATGGTATGGTCTACCTGAATATCTATCTGGTAGCTTTTTATCTTATACACAACTAAACAACGATATTCAATTTATTTTAAATATACTATCAAGGAAAAGTTATCGTGCTAAAAAAGAAGATGAACTGAATGACTTTGTCAAAGAAAAACTTGAATTAAAAAAATATGTTATAAGAGATCAAACTCGTGAAGGTAAATCACAGACAGGTAACAATAGTGGTGAATTAGATTTAATAATTTTAAATAGGGCTAAATTATACTGTATCATTGAAGCAATGAAATTAAAGTCTTTAAATGTAAATTATATAAATTCTCATTATAAAAAATTAATAATAGATTATAATCCATCGGGAGTGAGGCAAACCATATTAATAATATATTATATAGGAAATAATTTTCATAATTTTTCTGAAAAATATAATCAATATATTCGTTCAATTGATGTAAAAATATTTAATAGTAATAACTTAAAATTAGGTGAATTAGAAGAAATAAATACTTCATATGCTAATTTAAGACAATTTAAACACTGTGTTTTTTTGAATAAAGAACCAATATTTTGTAATCACTATTTATTAAATTTATAAATATAGTTACTAATCTTTAAATAAAAATTAGTAACTATTATAATTTATGATTATTAAAAGATAAACATCAGCTATAACTTATCAAAAAATATTTATTGGGATTAAACAGCTGCAATATCTAAAGCAATTTGCCGATACTGATTTGTATTGCCAATCCGTTCATAAATACGAATGTAAGATTTACTACCCACTACCTGCAATGCTTCACTGATTGCGTTCATGGCGTTTTTCCAGCGTTCATCCTCTATTTCCAGTCGTCTCAATGCTAAGACGCGCGCTGTATTGATTTCACCCTCTTTATCGGTAGCAAATGCTTGACTGATAATAGCATGGATTTCAGGGCGGGCACCCTCTGTCCAATCCGCTAGACATTCATCAATAAGCTGTTTGGCCGCCTGTAAGCGTTCATCAAAGGCGATCCGGTCTTGCATCGCTCTTTGCACTTTATAGCGACCATCAAAGGAATACAGCGTGATATTACCCTTCTTGCCACCCATAGCGGCACCATATTTCTCACCAGACAAGTCAATGAGTGCCTGAATATCCGAAAAAGCACGAAATTTAAACTTGCTTAAATCATGACTAACAGATTTAGCCTGTTTAACTAAATCAGAAACTAATGTGTCTCTTTCCTTGTCAATGTCTTTAATAATAGATTCAGGGATCAGCCTACCTTTTGCATCACACCAATAACCCTTGGGAATAACTTGTGGAGTATTTTGATTCATAAATGTTTGATCCTCTCGATTAAGAGATAAGCAAATAATACCAAATATAAATCACGACGATATAAATAATTTATTTTTGATATGAATCTTCACTTTACATTTAATGTCTATAAGTGAGCTCATAATAGGATAAAGCCCACTAAAGCTGTGGTCAAATTGTGGCAATTAAAATTAATTATATTTTAAAAATCAATAGATTATTAAAATAATAAAGGCACATTAACCGCTTTTTATACCATTTTATTGGAAAATGAAGAAGAACCCGATGCGATTGGCGATGAAATACGTTCTATTCTCGATGGCCATATTTACCTTTCTCAACAATTAGCAGCACAAGGACATTACCCGGCCATCGACATTTTACGCAGTACCAGCCGTCTGTTTCAACAAATCACTGAGCAACAGCAGCAAACCGCTGCACGAGATTTTCGTCATTATCTTACCCAATTAGCATCACTAAAACTCTTACAAGAATTGGGGGAGTATCGCGCTGGAGAAAATCATGATCATGACCAAGTTATCAAGAAGAAAAGTGCCATCGAGCAATTTCTACAGCAATCATGGCATCAATCTTGTTCGTTTTCTCAATCGCTTAAGGAGCTTTATGGCATCGTGGCGTAAATTTGAAACTCCGCTCAAATTACTACAACAAAAACAAACTAGATTAGCGTTAGCCATCGTCCAAATTAATAGAGAAATAACCAATGAACAACAACGGCATCAACAAGCTTGTTTTTTATTTACTCAACTAATCGAACAAGCCAAAACATTAGAGCCTATCGGGCAATTAGCCTATAACGCCTTGTTTGACAGTAAAAGGAAGCAAGCGATAGTCAAAGCACAAACGAATCAAGTGCAGGCAGAAATAGCATTAATTGAACAGAAGATAACCCAACTGGATCAACAAAAAAATTTGCTTCAACAGCAGCAATACAACTTGATAAAAAAAGAGAAAAAATTAAAGCATTGCTATCAGCAGGCAAAAAAATGCCATCGCTTAAAAACCGCTTCGCGAGAAGAGATACAATTACAGGAATTAGCAATTTATGGTTAATATTGATACTCATCAACCCCAACAGATTATTAGTAGTTCATCTTATTTACCAGATAATCCGTGCACTACCTTTTCTTCATCGGATTGCCATAATGCACAGATAAATAATACCTATTTATCAAAAGCAATTGATGAAAAATTAACCTTATTACAATCCATTCTTATTAGCGCGCTACCAACTGAAATAACGATTTATGATCAACAACAAGAACAACAAGAGTTGCTTGCCACTGAGTTAGTGATTCCTATTAACCTACCTTTCACCAATACTGAAACAACAAATTTCTTTCGCTCAAGCTGCCAGCCTCATTCGGTAACCGTCGATACCGATCAAAAAAGCTATCCGATTAATCAGCGAACGATAGAAAAACAGACTCTAATCAGTGATCCCGAGGAAACCCAACAAATTAATGTAAAAATCAAACTGACCACGGCCGCCAAACATCATGATAACGATAGACTTGTACCAATCGAGGAAGAGACCGTTGCTAAATTATTTTTAACCGCGGGTGATACTGATTTGAAAAGTGCTAGTCATAAAACGGTAAAAGAAGACGACTTACCGCCAACGATTACAAATGAGTTAAATAACATAGAACTAGCAGAGCAAGAAAATTGCCAATCACTTACCGATAATAGTAATAACTTAGCTAATAGCGACAGTTCATCTCCTTTTGCTAGCTGGCCAACCCCGCCAACGGCAGCCAGTTATCAAAGTGACATAACGGCAGAGCTTCCCGCCAAAACAGCAACAACTGCTATGTCATTTAACCATTCATTGCCTGAAGCAGAATTACGTTACACATTCACTCAATGGCAAGGTACTCATCACGTTGATATTTATCGGATTGCTAATCACCATCTTCAACTTATGGCATCAAATAGCCATGTTATGTCGATACTTCAACGCCATTTAAACGAAAGGCATCTCCATCGGCAGTATCCTTATTTGACACGTTCAATATCACACTCAATAACAGTGATGAATCAGGTGATGAATCATCATGAAGGGCAAATTATCACTTAGAACCAGCAGGTATGCAGATAAAAAACCAGCATTTATCGCACTTTCAGCGCATTATCCCGGTGAAGAGATTATTACTGATAGCTACTGCTTCATCTTACTGTTACAACAACCGAAATTACAGTTAACCGTTTATTTACCGATTGAGATTGCACTCAGCCAGTACTTAACGATGTTAGCGCCACTGCCCTGGCTTTCTATTCCGGCCAGCTATCTAATTGAATTGTTACAAGAACAACTTACCACTATCTTAATTCCGCAATTAGGTGAATTTGAAATTCAAGTCACCCAGTTTGACTACCTGCAACAACCGATTGATGCGATTAGAATAACGAGCTCATTAGGCCAGATATTGATTGTTGATGCCAATGGTACTGCACCTCTAAAGGAGAACGGCTATGCCAACTTACCCTTACAGGTTAGATTTTCTATTGGTTATAGTCGACTAAAACAGCCACTTTTTCACACTTTACAAACGGGAGATATTTTATTACTGCAACAATCCCAAACCTATCTTAGCGTGGAAACAATACCGTTATTTCACTACACCTGGCAACCTCAAGGAAATATTATGTTAGCTCAACCCATTGTTACTGATCAGGATGATCATAATGCCAGCTCCGAATCCTCTCCGGCTATTTTTGATTTAAACCAGTTATCGCTGAAAGTAAATTTTATTTTACAGCGGCAGACCTTTAGTTTGAATACCATAAAATCCTGGCAAAGTGGCACACAACTTGTACTTAATAGTGATGCACATTGTGCAATCGCTTTAGAAATTAACGGCCAAATTTTTGCCAAAGGCGAATTGATTCAGGTCGGTGAACAACTTGCTGTTGAATTACACACACTGTTATCTAGCAAGCAAGAAGGTTAGCCACCATGACAGATAATCCTGTTTCTATCATCATCCTACTGTCAATTGCCACACTACTTCCCTTTTTGATTGCAGCAGGAACCTGTTATTTAAAGTTTTCTATTGTGTTTGTCATGGTAAGGAATGCCATAGGGGTACAGCAAGTACCATCCAATATGGTGTTAAATGCAATTGCTTTAATTTTGTCACTGTTTATCATGGCACCATTGGCCAAAAATTTTTATCACTATAGTGTTAATTATCAAACAGAAAATCCCCATGCTTTTACTGATCCAGTGCTACTTGATCAGTTTTTAGATGAAAGTTTACAGGATTATCGTCAATATCTACATAAATATGCCGATCCAGAACTGATTAAATTTTTTGTCGCCGCGCAAGAACGTGTTCCCCAACCAGAAAATCAAATCGATAACTCGATGGAAAATGGCTCTCTTATTCCTTTACTAGCCGCCTATGCCCTGAGTGAAATTAAAAGCGCATTTATTATCGGCTTTTATCTTTACTTACCTTTTGTGGTCATTGATTTAGTTGTATCAAGCATTCTACTCGCTTTAGGCATGATGATGATGAGCCCTATTACCCTATCGGTACCCATTAAACTGGTGTTATTTGTTGCCATGGATGGTTGGTCTTTATTATCAAAAGGGCTAATTTCGCAATACTTAGACTTAATGGCAGTCAAATAATATGGATATGAGTTATGCAATGAGTAAAGGGCTTTATTTGATCCTGATCCTGTCATTATTACCTGTGCTGGTCGCTACCGCTATTGGTTTGATTATTGGGTTATTACAAACCGTTACCCAGATCCAGGAGCAAACATTACCTTTCGGTTTAAAACTAGTGGCCGTTTTTATCTGCTTATTAATGCAAGCCAGTTGGTTAACGGAAAAAGTTATCGCTTATGCCACTGAAATGTTTAATCTTGGTTTCAGCGCAGGGATCTGAGTGCGATGATGAAACTTTATTTAGCGCTACAAAATTTATTACTCAATTATTTACTAATTTTTGCCCGTCTGGCGCCACTATTTTTTATGTTGCCTTTTTTAAGTGATCGCATACTAACCAATTTATCCTTAAAAGGGATTATCATTTTATTACTTACCCTTTGTTTATCACCATTGATAGTCATCCCAACATGGCAATCAACCAGCCAATTTATTGCGTTATTTGTTGTTGAACTCTTCATCGGTTTAACTATGGGCATCTTAATGGCGACACCTTTTTGGCTAGCCTCAGCGATAGGTGAATTTATTGATAACCAAAGGGGAGCCAGTATTGGTGATATGCTTGATCCAACGACTGGATCTGAATCTTCTTCACTCGCATCATTAATCAATATGTTCTGTGTTGCATGGTTTCTCAATCAAGGCGGCATGATTGAATTTGTCGCAACAATAATCGAAAGTTATCAACAACTGCCTATCGGTCGCCCAATTAATCATGTTGATTTATTCGCCTTAGGGAAATGGTTAACTCGTTTCATTTTGTTAGCAATAACCCTGTCAGCTCCGATATTAATCGCATTGTTTATGCTAGAAATCGGATTGGGCGTTTATTCACTATTTTGCCCGCAATTAAATGCTTTCTCTTTATCATTGACTCTTAAAAGTATCGTTGCTTTTGGCCTACTATTTATTCTGTTTAATACGACACTACCTCAAGCACTTATTTCAGCGCTCCCACCTTCAATTTCAGCAATAATTATAGTGGGCAACTGATGGCAGAAAAAACAGAAAAACCAACGGCCAAAAAATTACGTGATTCAGCTAAAAAAGGTCAATCCTTTAAAAGCAAAGATTTAGTCTCCGGTTGTGCCTACTTTGCTGGCACCTGTGTATTAGGGTTTTATCTCGAATTTGATCAATTTATTTATTTTTATCAGCATATTTTATTAAATCCTCACAATATTAACCCGCAAAGTTTTATCAATGCATTAATTTCGTTATTTTTATCGATTGTGCTACCGGTGATATTTATCAGTGCATTAGCGGCCATTATTCCATCACTGATTCAGTCAAAATTTATTCTGGCAACTGAGGCTATTAAGTTAGATTTTAAAAAACTGGATATCGTGCAAGGAATAAAACGTCTCGTGGATAAACGGGCTCTCAAAAACCTATTCAAGGCATTACTATTTTTAGCTATTTTTATTAGTAGCTGTTATTTTTTTATTCAATCATACCAATCGACACTATTATTCACCCAACGAAAAACGATTTGGCATATTATTTATGATTGGCGTATTTTAACGCTGAAATTTGTCTCATTTTTTCTGCTATTTTCACTCCCTATCTTGTTTCTAGATGCCCTGTGTGAATATTTTCTCCATCACAGCGAGATGAAAATGGAAAAGCATGAAGTAAAACGGGAATACAAAGAAAACGAAGGTAATCCAGAAATAAAATCGGCCCGTCGCGGTGCTCATCAAGAACTACTCAACGCTGAAACTAAACAAGCAATAGCACAATCATCAATGATATTAGCCAATCCGACTCATATTGCCATTGGTATCTATTTTGATCCTGATAACAGCATATTACCGCTAGTCGCGGTTCGCATGGCGAACCAATATGCACTGGCGGTACAAGCCTATGCCAAAGAGATAGGTATCCCAATTGTGCGTAACGTCAAACTGGCACGCCAAATTTATCACCGCTACAGATTATACGAAACCGTAGTAAAACAGGATTTACTTGATGTGATTGATATTTTTATCTGGTTAAAGCAGGTTGAAATGGCCGCCATACTGGAAAATTCACCAATAGAGACAGAAAACAGTGAGCAAAAACCTTAATGCTTTTGTTAACTTGGCGGATTTTTGCAAGTTAAACCGCTTAAATTCCTTTACTCTGTTATAAATAAAGCGAGAAGATGCTATGGAACAGCAAAATACGACCAACCGAAATGATAATAACACCGATGTTCAATTGGATGAGTATACTGAACTGGTAACAGAAGCCCTACAGCAAGGTGCCAGCTTGAAGGATTTAGAAGGCATACCCGCTGAACTGATGGATGGTGTTTACCGCTTTGCATATGATTTTTATCAACAAGGTAAATTAGAAGAAGCTGAAACCTTTTTTCGTTTTCTCTGCTTATATGATTTCAATAATAGCGATTACATTATGGGATTAGGAGCGGTTAAACAGCTACAAAAACAGTATGAAACAGCGCTTGATCTCTACGCGCTGGCTTATGTACATGGGGATAATGACTACCGCCCAATGTTCTACGGTGGACAATGTAATCTTATTATCGGTGAAAAAGAAAAAGCTAAATACTGCTTTCAGAAAGTTTATCAACATAGCAGCGATCAAGAGTTAAAGAATAGAGCGCAAGCCTATCTTGAACTCTTAACAACCTCTCCATCAAATGACGATAATCAAGGATGACCTAAAGATGGTAGAAATTAACCGATTAACAGCTAACAAAGCACATCCTTTTACTGCTGTAAAGCAAGATATAAGCGCGGATAATAATCTGGTCAACCAATTAACCACGCTACAAAAAAATATCATTCAACAAGTCAATAGTGTAATTGAAAACGAACAAAAAAAAACTGCCAGTCAAAATCAATCTGATAAAAATATACCGATCCTTACTCCACCCACAGATAATTCTTTATCTACCGCAGATAATAATGCTCAATTACTGTTATTAATGAAACAATATCAACAATTGATCGGTAAAAATGAGATCAAAAATCTACGCGAAAATCTTACCCAATGGAAAATTCAAGCCCAGTTGAATCATCAGATTCAACAAGCTAAAAAAGTTGAACACATCTACCTACAAGTTGAAAAAAACCTCAATCAGCATCGAGATGATTTTATTGACAGTTGGCTACGTGTCGCAAGTGGGTTACATGAACAAACTAAAGCTGATGCTAATGCACTGGACAATCTCTTTGAAAATCATGGGCTCAGTGAGCGGTTTAGACAAGCTATCGCCGGAAAAAATCGGCTCACCGATCGACAAAAGATGAGCAAACTGTTAGAAGAAGAGTTTCCATGGTTGAAGTTAGATTTAACTAATGCCAAATTATCTGTTGATGAACTTAACCAAAAAAACTCGCCATTAAACAATTCTGCCAAGGTATTGAACATAATCGTCTGAAACCTATTTTTAGTGATAGCATTAGTCAAACCAATAAGAAATGGCGTGACAACGGTATTATCGGTACAGAATGGTATAACGCTATGCGTTATTCGATGGATTATGATGAGCGGACATTACGCTCTATCTCTTACGCCCAAGGCGCTTATAAAAGCCTGGTGCGTGATACAGAAGATCAGCGTGATCGACTGGCTAATCTTAAAAATGACACTGACATCGCCGAGCAACTGAATGAAGCTGAAAAAAGTATTTTCAGTTTAAAACTAGCCACCTTTAAAACATTAATCGAACTGGAATCACAGCATCTGCAAGGCAGCGCCAAACTCACTTATCTGATGGCAAAAATGCGTGAGTTGCTTGGCTCACTTACACTGGAGAGCATGAATAGCCAACGAGAAATTTTGCAAGAAATGCAACGCATGACTGAAATCCAGGCAGAAAAACGCGCACAGGATATTGATGAAAAAATCCGTAAAGCAGAAGAAGCGCGTAAATGGATGGCGATTGGTAGCCAAATTTTTTCCTGGTTAATTGCAGCGGTTGGTGTTGTGGCCGCTGCTTTTACTGGTGGTGCCAGCCTGGCTTTAGCCGCGATCGGGATCGCCTTATTGGCCGCGGATACCATCTGTCAGGCAGCCGGTGGGGGCTCTTTTATGAATAAAGCATTAGCGCCAGTCGGTGAAGCAATGATGAAAATAGCAGAATCGATCTCTGACTTTCTATGCCAAATCGCGGTTAGTGAAGCTAAATTAAATGGAGCATCAGAAAGTGAAATCGCCGAACTGAAAAAACAGGCCAAAGAGATAACCGACATTGTCGCCACGATTATTGTTGCAGTGACAATGATTGCTGCTGCCATTGGCTCAGCTAAATTAGCCAGTGTGGCGGGTAAAATGATTGGTAAAATTATCGCTGATAAGCTTAAACGCGCCCTAAATCAATTATTGGATAAAATGATCAACAATCTATTGAGTAACTTAGCACGCATCGTCGGTAACGATACCAGCAAAATGATTGCTATTGCTATCAAACAAGCATGCAATAACTTACTGGATAAAACTATCAATAATACATTAATCAGTAACATGAAAAATAAATTGGCTCAATATATCAATACCTCAATGGTACAAAAAAGCTTAATCGGTCTTTCTGTTGTTAATGCTAATACTAGTGCCGGCTTAAATCTCCACGCTGCAAATTTAGAAGCTGATGTTATCAAACGGTTAGGCGATTTAACGGTCATTAACCAAATAATGGCTCAACTGGATAAACTGCTCAACCAAGTGATGGATAACTTTGCCAAGGAGATGGAAACTTTGGCTGAGTTAATGCGCAAAATTGGCGAAATGGGCAGCCAAAGCCTACATACCGGTAAATATATTACTCATAACTTAAACACCATGGTATAAAAAGGACTTAATCATGACAACTATTACTCCTGCAATCACTAAACATTCTGTTGCGCCAATAACTCCATTGGATGTTAAAAACATTACAGAACCTAACTCAACGTCTGACAAAATAGCCTCTCAGATCTTGGCTAGCAAAACAGCACAACAGCAGATTGAACAAACAACCAAAGAACAAATCAATCAAACCAATTTACCACTTCTCACACCACCAACAGTGGAAAAAGATGCCGAGGCGTTAATCGATCGTTTAGAAAAATCACCGCCTATAGTAATGAATTTATTAGGTACTAGTGATGTGCAATTACTAGCGCTACTTAATAAAATATCAGCAACATTAAGAGAACTTAACGCCAAAAGCCGTCAAAGTGGCGATAAACTTAAAATTACCACATTACAATCCAGCGAAAAAGTTAAAGACAGTAAATACACAGAAGCCGGCTCACTATTGACAAGTGCTATCGCCGGTAGCTCTTTAAATCTGGGAATGACAATCGCCGGTGCAGGGATCAGTCTTAAAGGGCTGTCGCAAACTACCAGCAACACTATTGGCAGTCCTCAAAATAGCTCACTGATAGCCGGAAATGCCGTCAGCAACTTATCAAACCCAATCAGCCAAATGACTCAGCAGCCCTTAGCTTCTGGGCAAATTAAAGAACAGGGTAACCAGCGTATTTTAGAAACTGAGCAACAAATTAATAATGCTACCGGCGAAACCCATCAACGGGAAGAAAATATCAATGAAGAGGTAAAGAATAAAATGATGCAAATTCTCAATAAGATGATCGAATATAGCCAACAAACCGTATCCACCATCTCAGGTAATATTAGAGCTTAACGTTAGCACGTATTCAATGAACAATAACTAGACGAAATTTTTATGGTAATTTTAACAAATTCAACACCACACTCGGCTGCATTTTCTACTGAGATAAAACATAATGACTCTAGTCATGCAGTTATCGATGCTAATATTTCATTAAATAATAATGCATTGAATAATAATATTTCACCTATCTTACCATCAGAATTAACTATTTTACTGTCTGAGACAATCGAATATGATCTTAGCGATAATAACCAAAATGATGCATTACAAAACAAACAAAAAGCGTATCTTTTTGCCACACAAAGTGCGCTCAACGATATAAAAAATGGCAATAAAGAGATAGAAAATGGAACGCAAAATATAATATATGGAAGAATAATTAAAGATCAGGCGCTAATAAAAAAAGGCGAAGCATTAGTAGAAAAAGGTAAGACGCTAACAGATCGCGGCCAAACTAACCTTGCTCGACTATTATCTGATAAAAATCCCCCTCCTGTTAGCAAAAGTTATTATCAGTCACGTAATGCGTTATTACCTACAGCACAACAACTTACACAACAGCAACAAACATTAACAGAAAATAATTATAATTCATTAATGGTGCTGTTTAATGATATTAAACAGACCATTAGCGATGCCAAGAAGAGTTATCTGCACTGTTACCGCGATATATTTAAAAACAGTATGGAAAAATTTCAGCAGATTAGCGGCTCACTTTCTGATGTCAGTAATTACGTCAGCGAAAGCTCAAAAGATAACTTTATTACTTTTAAGCAGAAGAAAATGCTGGAGGATTTAAAGCAATTACGCACTAAATTATTGCAAGAAGAACCTGATGCGATTATTTATCAACAAGAAATTAAATTTACTAAACTGGCAAAAGATGATTATCAAAAAGTCGGCGATAATAGCGGTGTGCGTTACACCGAAGCACAAGCTTTAGCACTAATGAAAAGCTATCGCCAATCCTTTGAACAAAAAGTTACTGGCACCTTGATTGAAGCGCCTGATTTAGCAGAAATCAATGCAAAAAGTTTAACAACAGGTATTACAATTAAAATAAAAATTGATCCCCAACCATTAACGCGTGTTATTCAAGTAGTGAAAAATCTGCAAAAAAAAACCACAGACAGACTAGAGATCTCCCAGGCACGTTTCAATCTAATCAACACTGCAATTGATACGACTAAAAAAGATTATCAAGCCATGCTAGATGAGTTGTCACAACGTTACAATACGGCCAATGCTAACTATGATAACTTCGTTAAAATTCTAAGCAGTACCATCAATGCGATGCAAGATAGCGCCAAAAGCTTTTTACGTTAATCCCAGCTTTATCTTCGTTTGAATAATCAAGAGTAGTATTTTATGACTACTCTTTTATTGATCTATTTTTCAGATTATTATGCTAACAATAGAACATCAGAGAATAGTTTTGTAGCTTATATTCATAATTTCTCTATAATTAGAGTGTTATAGTATATAGAACGTATAGCATCGATAACATAATTGATTTTTATTTAGGTGCCTGGCAAAGGCTTTAATGAAAATTGAACATTTATCAGGCGATTGTTTAAAAAATTTATTCATATTGGTTTATTAAGAATGCAACCATTTTGCCTAAAATTCTTTTCAGCCTTTACTCTATTTATATCACTCACTGGTTGCTCGTCATCGACAACAGTAACAAAATTTCCATCAGCCAAAACTGCATCATCTTCGCCAACAGCACTGGAAATTCTTAATCGTCATCAACCCACTACTGAAAAAACGACTGATTTAGTAGATCGTTTTGCTAGCCAAATTTTTACTGAAACAAATCCACAAGGGATGGCAATCGTTGTTATCGACAATGATCAGATAGTCACCCGTTATTATGGTGAAACTGCTCCAGGTAGCCGAAAAACCCCTGGCCCTAATTCATTGATCCGCATTGCTTCATTAACAAAATTGATGACCAGTGCAGTGATGATCAAATTAGAAGCGGATAAAAAATTACGAATTACTGATCCACTACAAAACTACAGCTATTTCGGTACTCATATCCCAATTTATAATGGCAAAGAACCAATTCGATTATATCACCTGGCTAGTCATACCAGCGGTTTACCCAGGGAACAACCTGGCGGTAAAATCGGCCGGCCGGTATTTGTTTGGCCAACCCAGACAAATCGTTGGGCATGGTTGAAAAAGGCAAAAATTAAGTGTTTACCAGGAACGAAAGCCGCCTATTCTAATCTGGCTTATGATCTACTAGCAGATGCTTTGGCAAAAGCAGCAGGAAAATCTTATAAACAACTTTTTGCCGAAAAAATAACCCTACCAACCGAAATGTATGATACAACTTTTACACCAACTACCTATCAATGTTCTCGCCTAATGGTCGGTTATAAATCCAGTCCATGTATTAGTACTTTAGCTGCCGCCGGCAGTGGAGGTGTTTATTCAACACCAGCTGATATGCAAAGATGGATGCAACAATTTCTGTCAACCCATCCCCAAGTTAGTAAACAAACCGCTCAACGTGAACAAGCGATCTATTTTGCTCGCGATATGCTTACCGACATAAAAGGGATGGACGTTGCTGGGCATGCCGATGGTATTGGCCTTGGATGGGTTTATATGAATCCACGAGATGGCATTCCCGGCATTTATCAAAAAACCGGTGGCGGTGGGGGTTTTAATACCTATATGACCATGATCCCACAACAACGCATTGGTATATTTGCGGTGATTTCGCGCAAAAAAGGGAGTAAATTTAGTCGGTTAACCAAAGGTGTCAATGATTTAACCGCGGCTCTCACCATCAATCACAATAACGATCTTTTCCAGCCAACTAAACAAGATTTTGCGGTAAATCTGGTTAAAAAACTGCTAGAAAGTCCTGATCATGGTTAAACCAAACAATAGGCAATAAATTTTTTTCAGCATGGTAACGGATTATACCTAGCCATGTTGTAAAAGCGCATTATTGCCGCCGCATTAATAATAAAATGCTAAATCCAAGGAATAGTACACTAGGTAACATTGCTGCTATGAGTGGCGGAACACCATAGACTAAACTTAGATTACCAAAACCCTCATTGAGCAAATAAAAAATAAATCCGCCAGAAATACCGATCAATACTCTTACCCCCATTGTAACACTTCGCAGCGGCCCAAAAATAAATGACAGCGCCATTAACATCATAACAGCGACCGAAAGCGGTGATAGGATTTTCTTCCACATACTTAATTGATAGACTGACGCTTCTTGCCCGCTCTCCTTAAGATATTTAACGTATTTATATAGGCCTCTTATTGCTAAAGAATCCGGCTCCAGAGAAACCACCCCTAATTTTTCTGGGTTTAGATTGGTTTTCCAATCCATCAATAAACTCTGTGAGCCAGTAATATCCTTTTCATTGTTAATCAATGATTTATCTACTTGTGACAATTGCCATTGGTGAGTATCAGAATTATAACGACCTGAAGCAGCAAAAATGACCGCTTGCAGTTTCTTCTGCGCATCAAATTGGTAGATGGAAACTTCTTTTATTTCATTTTGATCGATAACACGCTGAATATGAATAAAATTATTACCATCTTTAGCCCATAAACCACGATCTGTCACCATTAATGAGCGGCCAACAATTTTTTCCGCCCGATAGTTACGCGCCCACTGCTCCGCTGCAGGGGCAACCCATTCCCCAATAACCATCGTTAGGATCACTAAAGGTATCGCGGTCTTCATCACTGACATCGCAACCTGTAAGCGAGAAAAACCAGCCGCCTGCATTACCACTAATTCACTACGAGTTGCCAGGGTTCCCAAGCCAAGTAATGCGCCTAACAGTGCCGCCATCGGAAAAAATACTTCAATATCTCTGGGAACAGTTAATAAAGTAAAAACCCCTGCGCTCCAGGTGGTAAAGTCACCATCACCAACTTTTCTTAATTGCTCAACAAATTTAATAATGCCTGATAATGACACCAACATAAAAAGGGTCATTAGGATCGAGGAGAGAATTGTACGCCCAATATATTTATCTAATACACCAAACATCAGGCGGCTCCTTTATAGAACTTAGCACGTAGTCGACGCATAAAAACGGTATCCCAAATATTCAATATGATCGCTAATAGTAGAAAAGCCGCATTAACTAGCCACATGGTTATCCTGGGATCAATTTCACCTTTTTCTGCATTAGAGTGCAAAGTACTTTGTAATAGAAAGAAAATTAAATAAAGCAACATGGCGGGTAACATACTTAAGACTCGGCCCTGTCTGGGGTTAACTTCACTTAATGGCACAACCATCAAGGCCATAATTAGTACCGCTACCACCAATGTTAAACGCCAATGAAATTCCGCTTTTGATTCAGCATCTGTGGCATGCCACAATTGCAACATATCCTTTTGCTCGATTTTATCACCTGACACTGCCGTTTCTTTATGATCGATCACCGCTTGATAATCTTTAAAATCCGTTATGCGAAAATCGCGTAATAACGCAGTACCTTCATAGCGAGTTCCTTTATCTAATACCACGATTTGATTACCGTTTTGATCCTCTCGGATACGTCCACTTTCTGCAATTACCACGGAAGGGCGCTGGTTATTAGCCGGCCGTAATTGTGCCATAAAGACATCAGTAAAATTCTTGCCTTTTACATTACTAATATACAGAACAATATTTTGATCCTTGGTTGTTTTAAATCGCCCTTCAACCATATGAGCTAAACCAGGATTGGCTTGCGCATCAGCTAATGCCTGCTCTTGATATTTTGCCGACCAAGGTAACATCCAGGCTACATTGACGGCCGCAATCAGGCCGGTAAATAATGCCAGAATTAAAGCTGCTATGACTAAGACCTTTTTACCTAAGCCACAGGCATGCATGACAGTAATTTCACTATCGATATAGAGTTTACTGTAGGTCATTAACAGTCCAAGAAATAGACTTAAGGGCAAAATCAATTGTGCCATTTCAGGGATACCAAGCCCCAGCAGAGGAAAAACTAAATCGGAAGGAATATTTCCCTGAACCGCTGAACTTAATATATTGATTGTTTTCTGACTAAAAAAAATTAAAATCAGGATAAAAAGTATTGCAACTTGACTTTTCAGCGTTTCCTTAACTAAATATCGAATTATAATCACACTAATTACACCTGTGAAAAACTTGTTTTTTGCAGCAAAATAGCTAACTTCATCGTATAGTTACAGTTACGTACAATATTTTGGTTTTCTTAATCGTTACAATGTATCATGATGATAAATGTAGCATTAACTATTGGAACACCAAACAGAATATGCTAAATCGTTACCTATTACTATCCGTAAACCATTGGGTTAGTTTAACATAAAGCAGCTATTTCATAAGGTAAATTTATACTGTTCGTTAATTTTAGCGATAGTATCAATCTTTGTCTTTAAAATTCAGGAGAATGCATGGAGTTTAGTGTAAAAAGCGGTAGCCCAGAGAAACAGCGTAGCGCCTGTATTATTGTTGGGGTATTTGAACCTCGCCGCTTATCCCCTATAGCCGAACAACTGGATACTATCAGTGACGGCTATATCAGTGCCTTACTACGCCGCGGAGAACTGGAAGGTAAAGTTGGCCAAACGCTATTACTTCACCATGTTCCTAATATATTATCTGAACGTATTCTGTTAGTTGGATGCGGTAAAGAACGTGAACTCGATGAGCGTCAATATAAACAGATTATCCAAAAAACAATTAATACCTTAAATGAAACCGGCTCAATGGAAGCCGTCTGCTTTCTAACAGAATTGCATGTAAAAAGCCGCAATAATTATTGGAAAGTTCGCCAAGCAGTAGAAACCGCCAAAGAAACGTTATATGTATTTAATCAACTTAAAAGCAATAAGAGCGAGCCGCGACGACCATTACGTAAAATCGTCTTTAATGTCCCGACACGCCGCGATTTAGCCAATGGCGAGCGCGCTATTTCACACGGCCTTGCGGTAGCGATAGGTATTAAGTCAGCAAAAGATCTGGCTAATATGCCGCCCAATATTTGCAATGCTGCCTATTTAGCTTCACAAGCACGTCAGTTAGCCGACAATTATCAAAATCTTACCACCAAAGTAATTGGCGAAGAACAGATGAAAGAGCTAGCGATGAATGCTTATTTAGCCGTTGGCCAAGGCTCACAAAATGAATCGCTAATGTCGATTATGGAATACAAAGGAAGTAACGAACCAGCGGCTAAACCGATTGTGTTGGTCGGTAAAGGATTAACTTTTGACTCTGGCGGGATTTCTATTAAGCCATCCGATGGCATGGACGAAATGAAATATGATATGTGCGGAGCCGCAACTGTTTATGGCGTTATGCGCTTTGTTGCTGAACTAAAACTGCCGATTAACGTTATTGCCGTATTAGCTGGTTGTGAAAATATGCCAAGCGGTAAAGCTTATCGACCTGGTGATATTTTAACTACCATGTCAGGACAAACAGTAGAAGTCCTCAATACCGATGCAGAAGGAAGATTAGTTCTTTGCGACACACTAACTTATATAGAACGTTTTGATCCTGATGTGGTAATTGATGTTGCAACTTTAACCGGAGCCTGTATTATTGCACTTGGTAATCACTATAGTGGATTAATGTCAAATCATAATCCTTTAGCCCATGAATTGCTTAGTGCCGCTAAGCAAACAGGCGATAAAGCATGGCAACTACCTCTGGCAGAAGAATTCTATGAGCAGTTAGAATCAAACTTTGCTGATCTTGCTAATATAGGAGGCCGTTCGGGTGGTGCAATTACCGCTGGCTGTTTCCTAGAGCGTTTTGCCACTAAATATCACTGGGCACATTTAGATATTGCAGGAACAGCTTGGCAATCTGGAAAAACCAAAGGAGCAACAGGCCGTCCTGTAGCATTACTTGCTCAATTTCTGTTAAATCGTGCTTATATAAACTGTGACGAAAAATCGCACCAGTGAATTTAATAATAGGGTATTGTAAGCAATACCCTTTTCCCATAACCGTAATGCGATGAAAAAAGCAACTTTCTATTTAATAGAGCAGCTATCTTCACAAGCAGAACTTGAAAGTCATGAATGGTTAGCCTGTCAGCTAGCAGCAGAAAACTGGCGGATAGGTAAACGTGTTTTAATTGCTTGTGAGGAGCAAATACAAGCCGAAAAATTGGATGAAATACTTTGGCAAAGAGAACCTTATCAATTTGTCCCACATAATTTAGCCGGTGAAGGCCCTCGCTATGGCGCACCTGTTGAGCTTTGTTGGCCAACAAAAAGGGGTAGCTCAGCAAGAGATATATTGATAAATCTACAATCAACATTTGCAGACTTTGCCACAACATTCCATGAAGTGATAGACTTTGTACCTACTGATGAACATTTGAAACAGTTGGCGCGTGAACGATACAAAACTTATCGCACTATGGGGTTTAATTTGATCATGGCAGCACCACCAACAACTTAATAAATAACGAAGCAAGATGGAAAAGAAACCCGCAAATCAAACTCAGTCTGAGCCATCGCTCGACAAAACTTATCAGCCAGCTGCAATTGAACAACCTTTATATGCACACTGGGAAAAGAATGGCTATTTTGCACCGCACGGTGATAACAGCAAACAGAGTTTTTGTATCGTGATACCTCCGCCAAATGTGACCGGTAACCTGCATATGGGGCATGCTTTTCAGCAAACAATCATGGATACCTTAATTCGCTACCAGCGCATGCAAGGGAAAAACACACTTTGGCAAAGTGGCACAGATCACGCGGGGATCGCCACGCAGATGGTGGTTGAGCGCAAAATTGGCGCTGAAGAGAATAAAACTCGCCATGACTATGGCAGAGAAGCGTTTATTGAAAAAATATGGCAATGGAAAGCAGAGTCAGGCGGTAATATTTCTCAGCAAATGCGACGGCTGGGTGATTCTGTTGATTGGCAACGTGAACGCTTTACCATGGATGAAGGCCTCTCCAAAGCAGTAAAAGAAGCATTTATTCGGCTCTATCAAGATGATCTTATTTATCGAGGCAAACGATTAGTCAACTGGGATCCTAAACTGCATACCGCTATTTCTGATTTAGAAGTTGAAAATCGAGAAGTTAACGGTTTTATGTGGCATTTACGTTATCCCCTGGCTGATGGTGTAAAAACCGCAGATGGCCAAGATTACTTAGTTGTTGCGACTACTCGACCAGAAACCATGCTTGGTGATACGGGCGTGGCAGTTAATCCCGCCGATCCACGCTACAAGAATTTAATTGGCAAACAAATTTTACTACCTTTGGTTAATCGTCGTATTCCTATCGTCGGTGATGAACACGCCGATATGGAAAAAGGCACCGGCTGTGTGAAGATCACCCCAGCGCATGATTTTAACGACTATGAAGTGGGTAAACGTCACCAGTTGCCAATGATCAATATTTTCGATTTCAATGGACATATCCGCCAACAAGCTGAAGTATTTGACAGCGCTGGCAACCTTAGCACAATTTATTCAACGACAATCCCTGCATCCTACCAAGGAATAGAGCGCTTTGCTGCTCGTAAGGCAATGGTAAGCGAATTAGAAAAACTAGGTTTATTAGTTGCCATAAAGCCACATCAACTTACTATTCCTTATGGCGATCGTGGTGGCGTTGTTATTGAACCTATGCTGACTGATCAATGGTACGTTCGTACTCTACCATTAGCAGAACAAGCCATTGCGGCGGTAAAAGATGGCCGTATTCAGTTTGTTCCTAAACAGTATGAGAATATGTATTTTTCCTGGATGCAGGATATCCAAGATTGGTGTATTTCACGCCAATTATGGTGGGGGCATCGAATTCCCGCTTGGTATGATGAATCCGGTAATGTCTATGTCGGTCATGACGAAGATGAAGTGCGTCGAGAGAACAATCTCAGTGCTGAGATTAGTTTACATCAGGATGAAGATGTATTAGATACTTGGTTCTCTTCCGGTCTTTGGACCTTCTCAACATTAGGTTGGCCAGAAAATAGCGAGGCGTTAAAAACTTTCCATCCAACGGATGTGTTGGTCAGTGGCTTTGATATTATCTTTTTCTGGATAGCCCGCATGATCATGCTGACAATGTATTTCATCAAAGATGAAAATGGCCAAGGGCAAATTCCTTTTAAAAAAGTCTATATGACAGGATTGATCCGCGATGAAGAAGGGCAAAAAATGTCAAAATCCAAAGGCAATGTCATCGATCCGCTTGATATGATCGATGGTATTTCCTTGGAAGATCTACTGACGAAACGGACTGGCAATATGATGCAGCCCCAATTAGCCGAAAAAATTGCTAAACGTACGCGCAAAGAATATCCACAAGGCATTGAAGCGCATGGTACCGACGCTCTACGCTTTACGCTGGCAGCATTAGCATCGACCGGGCGAGACATCAATTGGGATATGAAACGCCTTACTGGTTATCGCAATTTCTGTAATAAACTTTGGAATGCGAGTCGTTATGTCTTGATGAATACTGAAGGACAAGATTGTGGTCAGCATGGTGGAGAAATGATTTTTTCGCTGGCTGATCGCTGGATCATGGCAGAATTTAACCAAACGGTAAAACTGTACCGTGAAGCACTGGATTCTTATCGCTTTGATATCGCGGCCAATATTTTGTATGAATTTACCTGGAACCAATTTTGCGATTGGTATTTAGAACTGTCTAAGCCCGCAATTCATAAGGGAAATGAAGCAGAAATTCGTGCGACACGTTATACCTTGATTGAAATACTAGAAAGCTTATTACGGCTGGCACATCCTATTATTCCATTTATTACCGAGACTATTTGGCAACGGGTGAAAGTGGTTAAGGGCATTCAAGAAGACACTATCATGTTACAGCCTTTTCCAATCTTTGCAGCCGACAAGGTTGATGAAGCAGCACGCCATGATTTGGAATGGATAAAAGAACTCATTATCGCTGTACGTAATATTCGGGCAGAAATGAATATTTCACCCGCTAAATCATTAGATCTGCTATTACGCGGCGCTAACCATGCAACAAAACGACGTGTGACAGAAAATCTGAATTTTATTCAAGCAATGGCTCGTCTTAGCGCTATTACTGTTTTGGATGAAATGCAACCAACACCCCTTGCTGTGACTAAACTGATAGATGGCGCTGAAGTGTTGATCCCAATGGCAGATTTCGTCGATAAAGATGCCGAATTAACGCGGCTAGATAAAGAGCTGGATAAATTGACCAAAGAGATAGCAGCAATTGAAAAAAAATTAGCTAATGATAGCTTTGTCGGCCGAGCACCAGCTGCTGTTGTTGAAAAAGAGCGTGAACGCCTAGCAGTCCATTTAGCAGCAAAACAAAAACTGACTAATCAAAAAGTAACTATTAGCTCACTTTGAATAAGCAACAGCACTGCTATCTTGTGTATCAGTGCTGTTGACTCACAAACTTACTCTAACCAGTACTTACTCAGCTTAATCCGCTTTATCAACTGATTGATAATCCCTGTCCTTTCCATTCTAACAATTTGATTCTAATGTAATGCCTTAGGTTCAACGGGCTTTTCTTCTGCATCATCATAATTAGGGTCTTCAAAGAAAGTCCCCCAACCATCGTAGTTAATGCCAATTTTTTCCGTTAACATCATCAATTGCACAACTTGCTTATTAATTAATTCTGCATCAAGCGGACTATCCCGATAAACATCACAACACATCAATACCGTACCATCTTCAATTTCTAGCTCTTCAGCATCGTGCACTTCATAACCTAATTTAAATGCCACTATTGCCGCTTTTTCCAGTAATTTAAAATCTTTGGCCGAAAAGTGATGTTCTATTTCATACAGAGCATTCGGATCACTACCATCTTCCAATAATTCTTCAATGATTGAATGCGTTTCTGCTCGCTGCTCTGCGACTGCTTTTTTTTCTAGTAACAAATTTTCTGTGGAAATTTGCTGTTCTGTTAAGGCTTTTTTAAACGACATCAACTCTTCAGCTGAAAGGTAATGCTCTATTTCATAAAACACATTAGGATCACTGCTATCCGTCGCTACATTTTCAACATCCAAACGGGTATCTTCCTGCTGCTCTCCTAGTACTTTTTTATTAACCATGTCGCGCTCCCTCTGTATTAATATGACAGTAACTTTTGCATTCTCCCATAGCCAACGAAGGAGAGCTACTATTACAACAAAGAAATTTATATCCGGATTGATTTGGATTTTTTATGATCATGCTTTGAATATGACTTAAATCTAAAAAAATGAGGAAAATTACAGAGTTATGTTTAATCAATAGCAACCTGTTTATAATTATTTGCGTGAATATCTACAAAAAAAGGTTGATTAATAAAATTATTTCTGATTGGTAAATCACCAAAAAAAACCATCACCCAAATTATTTACAGCTAAGCATTATTGGCTAATTTTGCCAAAAAATGCCTCAATACGACTAGCAAAAATTATTTTGTTAGGCTGCAAAAAATTTCATCTGAATTCAATGCATTGTATTTTTAAAAAATTTTATCAATTTTTTTCCGCCATCACTTGCTATACTGACAGAGCGGCGTATAATGCGCCACAATTTTTGTGGGAGAAAAAATGCATAACCAATGCTTAAAAGAATCAATATATGCATTGCTGCCAATGGGCTATTTAGTTATTGCATTTCCTCCTCGACCAACCCTATTTATTCAAGCCCCTCAATGAGGGGCTTTTTTTTGGCATAACAATTAGATATGGCATAAAGAAAGGAGGAACAACACGATGGTTAATCCGTTGTATCTTCGAGACATAATCTCGATAAATGATTTAAAACGTGAAGATCTACTCGCTGTACTTGAAGTTGCTACATCACTAAAGCAACATCCCCAACCGGAGCTGCTAAAACATAAAGTGATTGCCAGTTGTTTCTTTGAAGCCTCCACCCGTACACGCCTTTCTTTCGAAACCGCTATTCACCGCTTAGGGGCTTCTGTGGTGGGGTTTTCCGATAGCAATAATACTTCGTTAGGAAAAAAAGGCGAAACCCTGGCAGATACAATATCGGTTATTAGCCAATATGTTGATGCCATTGTTATCCGCCATCCACAAGAAGGCGCATCACGTTTAGCAGCTCAGTTTGCAGGTAAAATACCGGTCATCAACGCCGGTGATGGCGCCAATCAACATCCTACACAGACGCTACTCGATCTGTTCACCATTCAAGAGAGCCAAGGCAGTTTAAATAATTTACATATTGCGATGGTTGGCGATCTGAAATATGGCCGAACCGTTCATTCATTAACCCAAGCATTATCGAAATTTGACAATAATCATTTCTATTTTATTGCGCCTGAAGCTTTAGCCATGCCAGCCCATATCCTACATCTGTTAGAAGAAAAAGGGATAACTTATAGCTTACATGACAGCATAGAAGCGGTATTACCAAAACTGGACATTCTGTATAT
This sequence comes from Arsenophonus sp. aPb, assembly GCF_029873475.1. Lineage (NCBI taxonomy): Bacteria > Pseudomonadati > Pseudomonadota > Gammaproteobacteria > Enterobacterales > Morganellaceae > Arsenophonus > Arsenophonus sp. aPb. The sequence goes on along the minus strand of NZ_CP123499.1, from coordinate 348,230 downwards.
AACACGAGTGCAAAAAGAGCGTTTAGATCCTTCAGAATATGCCAATGTTAAAGCCCAATTTATTTTAACCAGCCATGAATTAACCACCGCTAAACCTGGCATGAAAGTTTTACATCCTCTACCACGTATTGATGAAATTACTACTGATGTTGATAAAACATCTCATGCTTACTATTTTCAGCAAGCTGGTAATGGTATCTATGCACGACAAGCACTTTTAGCGTTGATACTAAACAAAACTATTAATTTCTGAGGCATTCTATTATGGCAAATAACCATAAATTACAAGTGGAAGCAATTAGCTGTGGCACTGTTATCGACCATATCCCTGCCCAAATGGGTTTTAAATTACTTTCGCTATTTAAATTAACGCAAACGGATCAACGTATTACTATAGGTTTAAATCTACCTTCTAATCACTTAGGTAAAAAAGATTTAATTAAAATTGAAAATACCTTTCTCACACCTGAACAAGCAAACGAACTGGCTATGTATGCCCCCCATGCCACCGTTAACTGTATTAAAGACTATAAAGTGGAAAAAAAGCTATTAATTAGCTTACCTGAACAAATTGATGCGGTTTTGATCTGCCCTAACAGTAATTGCATTAGCCATAATGAGCCCGTCAGTAGCAGTTTTAACGTTAAACAGCGGCATAATGAAGTCATTCTAACATGCAAATATTGTGAAAAAACCTTTGATCGACATGCGGTAATTAATAATATGTAATGCGGTATTATATAACACTCATTTATGTCGACCACTAAGTTAGTAGTGCTAGTAAATTGATGATTAACTTTTAGACTACAAGGTAAAGAACAACTTATGTCCTACGAAATTAAAACTGAAAACGCGCCAGCAGCTATCGGCCCTTATGTACAAGGTGTTGATCTTGGCAACATGATTATTACATCCGGCCAAATTCCTGTTGATCCAAAAACCGGTGAAATAGCTGACGACATTACTGCTCAAACAACACAGTCACTGGAAAACATTCAAGCTATTATAGAGAAAGCAGGTCTCAATGTAGCTAATATTGTTAAAACTACCGTTTTTGTTAAAGATCTGAATGATTTTGCGAGTGTAAATGCTACTTATGAAGCTTTTTTTAACAAACATAATGCGCCTTATCCTGCTCGTTCTTGCGTCGAAGTTGCTCGCTTACCAAAAGATGTTCGCATAGAAATTGAAGCGATAGCTATTCGCTAATAAATTTCACTCACTTTGGTTATGGCTAATGAAACCTAGTCAGCACCAGGGAGTTAACCATTTACTTAACGAAATCTTTATAGAAACTTTTTCTATAAAGATTTTTAAATAATTAGCTACTTAAACCTCGCTGTTGTTATTAACATTTAGCTAAAAAACAAACAACATCCAATTTCCTTGTTTTAGATCAAGAAAAGTCCTGCTAAATAAACGTTAGATACTATATATTGTGCTTTAATATATAGTAAAGCACTATATATAGAATTTATAGACAGGTTTATCCACAAATTAATGCTGCATCATTAACTGTGATTAAATTGTGGATAACTATTGGAGGAGCCTATTGTGAAAACAGTAGTTATTAAACGCGATGGTTGTCAGGTCGTTTTTGACAAAAATCGGATCAAAGAAGCCGTCATGCGTGCAGCCACTGCCACTGGGATTTGCGATGAACAATATTGTGCAGTTGTCGCCTCAGTCGTCGAACAACAATTAGGCAACCGCCAAACCGTTGATATTCATGAAATCCAAGATGCGGTTGAAAATCAACTGATGGCCGGTCGTTATAAAGATCTGGCCAGAAATTACATTGCATATCGCCATGAACGGGATATTGCCAGAGAACAACGTAGTCGCCTTAATCACGAAATTCGCGGCTTGATTGAGCAAAGTAATGTTTCGTTACTCAATGAGAATGCAAATAAAGACAGTAAGGTTATTCCAACTCAACGCGATTTATTAGCCGGCATTGTTGCTAAGCACTACGCTAAACAACATATTTTACCGCGTGATGTCGTTATGGCACACGAACGTGGTGAAATTCACTATCATGATCTTGATTACTCACCCTTTTTCCCAATGTTTAACTGTATGCTAATCGATTTGCAAGGGATGTTAACCAAAGGTTTTAAAATGGGTAATGCTGAAATTGAGCCACCTAAATCGATTTCAACCGCCACCGCCGTGACGGCACAAATTATTGCCCAAGTGGCCAGCCATATTTATGGTGGTACAACAATTAATCGTATCGATGAAGTACTAGCGCCATTTGTCCAGGCGAGCTATAAAAAACACTTAAAAATTGCCAAAGAATGGCAAATTGCCGATCAATTGGGCTACGCTGACAGCAGAACAGAAAAAGAGTGTTATGACGCTTTTCAATCACTAGAATATGAAGTCAACACACTGCACACCGCAAATGGTCAAACACCTTTTGTTACCTTTGGATTTGGCTTAGGAACCTCAAAAGAGTCGCGATTAATCCAAAAATCGATCTTAGAAAATCGTTTAGCTGGACTAGGTAAAAATCGTAAAACCGCGGTATTTCCAAAATTAGTTTTTGCTATCCGTAAGGGGATCAATCACCAATATGGCGATCCAAATTACGATATTAAACAACTAGCACTAGAATGTGCCAGCAAACGGATGTACCCAGATATTCTTAACTATGATCAGGTGGTCAATGTCACAGGCTCCTTCAAAACTCCGATGGGTTGTCGCAGTTTTTTAGGCGTTTATGAAGAGCAAGGCCAAGCTATCCATGAAGGACGTAATAATCTCGGTGTGATCAGTATTAACTTGCCTCGGATAGCCATTGAGGCTAAAGGTAACGAACAACAATTTTATCAAATCCTAGATAGCAGATTGGCAATTAGCAAAAAAGCGCTGATGACGCGTATCGCCAGACTAGAGAATGTCAAAGCGCGTGTCGCCCCTATTCTCTATATGGAGGGTGCCTGTGGCGTTCGTTTACAAGCGGAAGACAATATTGCTGAAATATTTAAACGTGGTCGTGCATCGATTTCTTTAGGTTATATCGGTCTGCATGAAACAATCAATGCACTTTATGGCACACAAAAACATGTTTTTGATGATGAAGCTCTGCGGCAAAAAGCCTATCAGATCATTAAACAGCTGCGTGCAGCAACAGATCGTTGGAAAGCTGAGACTGGCTATGGATTTAGCTTATATAGTACACCCAGTGAGAATTTATGTGACCGATTTTGTCGCTTAGATGTGGCTGAATTTGGTTTAATCGAGGGTGTTACTGATAAAGGATACTATACCAATAGTTTTCATCTGGATGTTGAAAAACAGGTCAATCCTTACGATAAAATTGACTTTGAAGCACCTTACCCAGCGTTAGCTAATGGTGGTTTTATCTGCTACGGTGAATATCCAAACTTACAACATAACTTAAAAGCATTAGAAGATGTCTGGGATTACAGCTATCATCATATTCCCTATTATGGTACCAATACCCCGATTGACGAGTGCTATGAATGTGGATTTACGGGTGAATTTGCCTGTACTAGTAAAGGGTTTGTCTGCCCATCTTGCGATAATCATGATCCAACCCGCGTTTCGGTTATTCGCCGTGTTTGTGGTTATCTTGGTAGCCCCGATGCCAGACCATTCAATAGCGGTAAACAAGAAGAAGTTAAACGACGCGTTAAACACTTAAAAAATGGTCAACTTGGATAACATTATGAACTATCATCGATATTACCCGGTTGATGTGGTTAATGGCCCAGGAACACGTTGTACGTTATTTGTCGCGGGTTGTCTCCATCAATGTAAAGGTTGTTACAATAAAAGCACCTGGAAAATTGACTCTGGTAAACCGTTTACCCAAGCAGTAGAAGATCAAATTATTACTGATCTGCAAGACCAGAGGATCGTTCGTCAGGGGTTTTCCCTCTCTGGCGGCGACCCACTGCATCCACAAAATATAGCAGCAGTTTTACAGCTGGTTAAACGCATCAAACTTGAATGCCCAGATAAAGATATTTGGCTGTGGACCGGTTATACCCTTGACCAATTAACCGCTAATCAACGCGCCGTCGTTAACTATCTTGATGTATTAGTCGATGGTAAATTCATTCAAGCGCTTCATGAACCCAATCTATTATGGCGAGGTAGTCATAATCAAGTGATCCATAAATTAGGTTAACTATCACGATGCCAAATCAGTTTAGTGCCAAAACCTAACTTATTATTGACCATTTTGATCTGTTGTAAAGATAATTGCCAGATAGGGATACTGGCCGCCATAGCGACCGGAAATCGCCGATTATAATCTTGCCTGGCTTGCTGTTCTTGTTTGCCAGTTAGGGAATGGACTTTACCAATAAATTGTATCCCTTGAATGTTGGCTACGGTTTTGCTTTGACAACAAATAGTTCCGGCTACAATTGGGTTTTTAAGCATTAACTCACCATGACGAGTAGTCGTTTCGGTCAGAAAATATAACGACATCGTTTGGGCTTTGAAGATATAAAAACAGATAGCAGGCCAACTATCTGATTGAAAAGAGGTGAATAGCGAAAAAACATGCTGACGTGAAAGGTATTGTTGCATAATAGTCAATGATGGTTGATCAGCAAACATAGTGGATAATATATCTCCTTAAGTAAAAACACGCTGAAAAATAATTCTTCAGCGTGTTTTTATCAAAAAATCAAAGCTGCCATCATCATCCGATAACTTATACTACCAATTATCTATAAACTGGCGCAGTAACTTGACTGTTACCATAGATTCTAGCATTAGCTTGTACTTTATTTTGTGTATAAGCTACAAAGGTAACATGATAACTATTTGCCCCTCTTTTGGTAGCTTCTTCAGCTAACTGTTCAACGGCACTAGTAGGTGTTTCTCCGGTAACAACAGATACAGTTCCCATTGGCTGTTGAGCAGGGAATTCTACTACTTCTTTTGCCTGATCAGCCATTGCACCAAATGACAACGCACCTAAAACCAAAATTAAAGCAGCTGGTAATTTTTTCATCATAAACTCCTTAATTGATTATTATCATTCAGAAATATTATTGGTTATTCCTGTGATATAGATCATAGTATAGGCACTAGTTAAAATTTTGGATTAGTTTTTTTTGTTGCTGTCTTTCAAAAAAAATGAATAACATATAAAAATAATTGTTTTAACTTGGTTAAAATAGCGTTTACACGCCTTATTAGGGTACATTATCACGACAAAATAGGTAGAGAATCTTTCTATTAACTTAACTAAAAATCTAATTGAATCAATCCGATATGACGAAAAAGCCTTGGTCAGTTTATCTGATCAGAAATGGACAAAATGCGCTTTATACTGGCATCAGCACCGATATCGCGCGCCGCTTGCAACAACATCATTTAGGCAAAGGGGCTAAAGCGTTAAGAGGTAAAGCGCCTCTTTTGTTAGTATACCAATGCCAGTTAGCCAGCCATTCAGACGCATTGTCCTTAGAATATCAAATAAAACAATTGTCCAAAGTACAAAAAGAGCAACTTGTCGCAGACCAACCTTTAGATCTGGTTGGCTATCTTGCTAAATTAGCAATCATCAAAATAAGATGAAAAATTAACTAGCCCTGCATAATCGGCTAAATTACCATTCTCTAACGCATAAACTTGAAAATAGGCTTCCATTCCAGACCATTTACATGTAAGTCCATGCTCCTTAGCCAGTGTAAAACCAAAACGACGGTAATAGTTCGGATCACCAACCACCACTACCGCTTTATAACCAAATTCGTTTAGACTATCTAATCCGTCATAAACCAATTTTGCTCCGATACCTTGTCGCTGATAAGCGCTATTAACAGCTAATGGCGCTAATCCCACCCATTGACACTCCTTATCACCATTGACATCAACTAAGGTAAAGCCGATATAACCAATAATTTGTCCTTTATCATCAGTAGCCACCATTTCCAATACAAATAAACCGTCCTGACGCAATTTTTGCACCAAATCAGCCTCAGCCCCGGTGGGAAATGATTGGCGTAATAATTGATCAATGCCTGGCGCATCAACCGGAATTTCAACGCGAATTAGCATGATAATGCACGCTCTTTATAATCAATACTTTCATTTTGTACTAGTTTAATCAAATCAGCTAATTGCAATAAACCAAAGCGTAAAATTGCAGGCATTGTCTCTAATTCAAAGGCATCTAACAGATTCTTTACATACAGACCAAGCTCTGTATCGCCTTCTATGTGTAAGCGACGTTGGAAAAATAAGGTATCAGGATCTTCTTTCCGCGCTGCAATTAAAACTAAATCATTCGCCCCACTGCAAAAACTAACATCTGCTTGTTGATTTTTACTAACAATGATTTTACCTGCCTGCAAGCTAATGTACCAAACAAGTTGCACATCAAGTACTTCAACTTTTAGCCATTTATTGTGCAAAAAATCCAGTTCACCATCGTTTAATGCCTGCTGAAATTGCCAGCTGAGTAATTGCTCCAGAATTTGACGCTCTATGATAAAAGGCGTAACTTTTAATGGTAAACGCATCAATTTAGGTCCTTGTTGGATAATCTGCTGACGAATTTTCTTTAACACGATCCAAATTCCTCTTACACTTTTATGATATATTTTTAAGCATTAATGATAATAATCCATTCTGCCAAATTATTAATTAATATCTTTGAATCCACATCAAAATTTAACCAACAATCAATTAATCCCATTCAATTTTATGCTCCATCTAGCAAAATCAATTCACAAAAGAAAGTAATCTGGTTTAAGTCAAAACAGCAATATTACACCTTGACTACAATCGATAGACATCTAACTATACGCTAGGATCACCTATGGAATTATTATGTCCTGCAGGCAATCTACCTGCCTTAAAAATAGCTGTCGATAATGGCGCTGATGCGGTCTATATTGGTTTTAAAGACGATACTAATGCACGTCATTTTGCTGGTTTAAATTTTAGCGAAAAAAAATTAGTTGAAGCAGTCAAATATGCTCATGATCATGCTTGCAAATTACATGTTGCTATCAATACTTTTGCTCACCCGAATGGTTTTAATCGCTGGCTATCCGCCGTTGATATGGCAGCGGAAATCGGTGTTGATGCCTTAATCCAGGCTGATCTGGCTATCTTAGAATATGCTGCTAATAAATATCCCCATATTGAACGTCATGTTTCGGTTCAAGCTTCAGTGACAAATATTGCGGCGATTCAATTTTATCACCGTAATTTCGCTGTCCAACGAATCGTTCTTCCTCGTGTTCTGTCTTTACATCAAGTCAAACAATTAGCCAAAATTAGCCCTGTCGCATTGGAAGTTTTTGCTTTCGGCAGCCTTTGTATCATGGCAGAAGGACGCTGTTATCTTTCTTCTTACCTGACAGGAGAATCACCAAATACCGTAGGCGCTTGTTCACCAGCCCGATTTGTACGCTGGCAACAAACCGACCAAGGTATGGAGTCACGCTTAAATAATATTTTAATCGATTGCTATTCAAATAATGAAAATGCAAGTTACCCGACTCTTTGTAAAGGAAGATACTGTATCAATCGAAAAAAATTTCATGTTTTAGAAGAGCCTACCAGCCTAAATACGCTGGAATTGTTACCAGAATTAATGCTGGCAGATATTGCCGCTGTCAAAATTGAAGGCCGCCAACGAAGCCCAACTTATGTTGGCGATGTGACCCATATCTGGCGACAAGCTATTGATCATTGCAAAAATGATCCTAAAAAATTCATCACCAATCAAAACTGGATGAATGTATTGGAAAATCTCTCCGAAGGTCAACAGACCACCTTAGGAGCTTATCATCGTAAATGGCAGTAAGATAAGGCAAAAAAATGAAATATTCCTTAGGTTCGGTACTTTATTATTGGTCAAAAGAAACATTAATTCAGTTTTATCAACATGCGATTAATAGTAGCGCAGATATTATTTATCTCGGTGAAACGGTGTGTAGTAAACGTCGGGAAATGCAAGTAGCTGACTGGCTTGAACTGGCAAAAGAAATAACTTTACATGGTAAACAAGTGGTAATCTCTAGCTTGTCTTTATTGCAAAGCGCGGCCGAACTTAGACAAATCGCTAAATTGGTCGACAATGGTGAATTTTTAGTGGAAGCGCACGATTTCGGTGTGGTTAATCAGCTTATTGAGCAAAAAATACCCTTTATGGCAGGATATGGACTCAATTGCTACAATGCTTATGCATTACGACTACTCTATCGCCAAGGCATGATACGCTGGTGTTTACCGCTTGAACTTTCTCGTGATTGGTTACAAGATCTGCTTTATCAATGTGAACAGCTAGGATTTCGCCACAAGTTTGAAGTCGAAGTATTTGGCTATGGGCATTTACCACTGGCACTATCAGCTCGCTGCTTTACTGCCCGCTCAGAAAATCGCCATAAAGATAACTGTGAGACTTGTTGCGAAAAATATCCCCAGGGCAGAAAAGTCTTTTCACAGGAAAATCAGTTACTCTTTACCCTTAATGGCATTCAGACGCAAAGTGGCTACTGTTATAATCTAGGCAATGAACAAACTTCAATGGCCGGATTAGTCGATATTGTCCGCATCTCTGCCGAAAATCTAGATTCACTCACCATTTTGGAACAATTTAGAGCCAATCAACAAGGTGAGTATCCACTAACATTAACTAATGATTTAAATTGCAACGGTTATTGGCGACGTGCAGCCGGTTTATCGCTTATACCATAAAAAATTAAGAACGTTTTTTTCTTTTCAATAGATAACGCACATGGTGGCTGAACTGGCGCAGTTCACCACTACGTAGCATATTGATCAATATGCCCAGCAATGCATAAATTGTGCCTAACATTAGCATCATCACGATATCAATACCCACGTCAGATAAACTTAAATCAAGTTGATTAATACCCGCTATCGCTTTTATTGCCCAGGTTGATGGTAAAGAATAAGCCACCATTCTTACCCAATCGGGCATTGCTTGTAATGGCCAAATGGCGCCTGAAATATAAAATACCGGCGTGGTTAGAAAAGCCAGTGTCAGATAAATCATTTCAACACTACGTAAAAATTCGGTAACAAACTTACCTAATGCCAAAACAGCCAATAAGAACGGTAAAGTGACGATCAAAAGCTGATAAAGTGGCGCTTCTTGTCGGTAACCTAATACCCAAGGCCAGAGCGCAAAAAAAATAGCCGACAAGAATAACCAAATAGGCAGCAACGCTGACCATGCACCTAGATAAACAGCAGTAGAGACTTTGCCGTTTGCCATTTTGTGAACGTCAATATAGGCTTTCACACAAGCGACTAATAGTGAGTGTTGTAATAACATGACCAATAAACCTGGAAAAACAATCGCAGCGAAACTCGGGCCTGGATTGAATAAAGGGTCTGTTATTCCTTTAATAGGTGTTAATAATGTACTAGCCTGTTGATCAGTAAATCCTGCATTTCTAAGCCGTTGAGTATTATATTCGTTTAATAACTGAAGATAAGCGGAGGAAATTTCTTGCTGTATTTGCCCACTGGCAAGTCGGTTAGTACCATCACCATAAACCGGTACGGTAATATTTTTACCATTTAGTAAACTTTTTTCAAAATCGATAGGGATAAGAATAATGGCAAACAATTTTCGTTCACGCATATCAGCCCTTGCGCTGGCCAAATTATCATAACTGTGTAATTTTATTTTCGGTATCGTATCCAATCGATCCATGAGTAAACGGCTAGCAGAACTATGATCTTGATTAATAATCGCTACCGGCAAACCCCACAATACTGGCCGAATGTAAACCAAACTCATTATTGATAATGAAACCAACAACAATAACCACATAGGCTTTGCCAACATGCCAAGTAATACCCGATAAAAAGTTATCAAATATTGTTTTATCAAAATGCCTCCTGCATTCTTAACCTTGTTAACAGGCGATTACGGATCAAAAGGGCACAAATAGCAGGATAAAGTAACAATATTAAACAGACTTGTATGACACGTAGCAAAGAAACTTCTCGCAGAAAAATATCAAACATCACATTTAATGCATGGGTAAGCGGTTGAATATTTGCCACGATCTGTGCCGGCCAAGCCATTGCCATTATTGGCATCGCAAAACCGGAAAAAGCCAGTGCAATACTGACTAACATTCCGATCAAACTATAAGCTGTAAAAATACTCTTGGTAAAAACAAACAGCAGCATACCAATACTTTGAGCAGCCGTTACATAAAAAAAGCCCACCAAAAAAAGGTAAAATGGGTTACCTGCAACCCTCGCGTCAAAGAAAAAAGAGAGTGCAGCAATTTCAATTAATAATAATGTGGTAAAAAACAGCGTATAAGGCGCCAGTTTGCCTAATAATGCACTGATAAATGTTTTGTTGGTTAATAATGCTGTTCCACGCGACATAACATAGATAGTACAAGTGATAACAAACAGTTGTAACATATGAATGGTAGCGGCAAATTGCTGATAATAGATATAGTTTCCACTAGGGTTAAACAAACTATCATAAGACAGGCTAACTCTAGCCAAGGGAGGTATGTTGCGCCCCATCGATGAAGCTAATATCGGACGGTATTGTGCATTCAATTCTGCAATTACCCCGCTAAAATCTTGAATAGCATAACTACCAGAGGCATAAAATAAGGCATTGTAATACATTCTGACTGTCGGTTGCCGACCCGTAAGAACATCCTTTTCAAAATGATAAGGAATATAGAGCAAAGCATAATCTTTAGCGCTGCCTAAACCTAATAACGAAGTATTAAGTGTGCCATCAATCGCTTTAATATCAGCATGTGGCGCTGCATTTAAATTACGAATTAACTTTTTTGACAGTAGACTATGATCATGATCAACGACTGAAACAGGAAGATTTAACAAGGTTCCTTCAGAAAAGTTAGCGCTTACTAATATAAATAGCAGTAATGGGAATATCCAACTTAGCCAATGTAGGATCGGGCTACGAATAGCAATCTGGATTTCTTGATTAAAAGCAAACCTAAAATTAGGCCATATCGCTTTTATGGTCATAAAAACACCTATTTATCCCAAGCCCACAGTGCACTCATACCAGGACGCAGTCCATCAATAGGCTCTAGTGGATAAAGGCGTACTTCAAATGTTCTTAAATCAAAATCTCCTGTTGCTCGTGTTGCACGTTTAGTTGCATAGTCTCCCATCGGGGCAATATAGCGTACCTCCGCTGTAATAATTTTGTCTTGCAAAGCAGGAACACGTATCGATACCTTATCGCCTTTACGAACATAAGCCATAATATCTTCGCGTAAATTATAGATAAAGTAGGCCTGCGGTAAACGAACAAGTGTTAGCAATGGGCTATTGGCATTAAATAATTCACCAACTTCAGCCGGTATAGGGCCAACTTCACCATCAACCGGCGCTTTAACAAGTAAATCATCAACTTGCACCTGTAACTCAATCATTTGTTGCTCGGTTTGTCGTAATGCAGCGGCATATTTATTCCGCAATTCAATGCGATCACCATTTTTAGCTTCATCTAATTGCGCCTGAGCACTATTTACCTGATGAAAAGCGACATCTTTGGCCCGCCGTGCTTTATCTAATTCATTAGCCGAAACATAGCCTTTACCCGATAAATTATTCAATCTAATATATTCGTTATTTGCATTGGTATACTGAGATTGGGCCTGTTTTAATACCGCTTGAACATTGCGTATGGTCTCTTCGCGAGTACCGTTTAAGGATAAATCAAGTTGCGCTTTAGCTTGATCACGTACTGCGCTCAATGCCGCTAGTTGCGCTTGCAATTCTGGACTTTCCAAGGTGATCAATAATTGGCCTTTTTTTACCATATCACCGCGTTCAATATGACGCTCAATTACGCGTCCCCTCGCTTTAGAGGTCACGATGACTTCAGGCGCATCCACTTCCCCTTGTAATAAAAGGTGCTTATTTTGTGTATAAAGTAACACTGCAATCGCAACAACGATCAGCATGATTAGCACTAAAAATGATATTCTTCTTTTCATATTAACTTTAATATACCTTAACTATTTTATGTGCAACTATACTGTTTGCAATTAACAAACAATTCAGTATGCGCTTTTAAAATGTAAGTTGTTAATAAATTCGTGCGCTAAATCGCATAAAGCAGACGATATACCTTTACTACAAGCACAATCTAATCTTTATCCTAGGCATATTTGGCTGGTAACCATTCAATTTTAGTCTCGCTCATCCAGTTATGCGATACCATGAAATGTGTTTTTTACTGGATTAACTAGGTATGTCTTTGATTTATTACTATTATTACTCCAACAAATATGTGTTTTATTTAATATCGCTTGGATGGTTAGTAAAACTCTTTCAAAAAAGTGTCCGGTTTTTCTTGCGCACAACATAAACGTCTACGCTATGCAAAATTGATTTACTGTAGTGGCATACTGAATTTGGCCACTACAGCCGCGAAAAAGGAGAGTGCCCCAAGTCAGGCCGATTATCACCAAAAGTGATGGAGTTAGTCACATTGGGAAAAAGTTATCGTTGGATAGCGAAAGAGCTGGGAATAAGTAAAAATACGGTCACTGAAATTGTTCGCCGGGAACGCACTCATGCTTAGTGTATCATTTCGCCCCCTACCGGAACCGACTCCAATAGATGAAGATAGCTATATGTTGCTGCCTGATTGACATCCTCGCAGCTGATTTTGTTCGATCCGTTTTTGCGCTTTCTGTTTGTCAAAAATCGGTTTCAGTTTTACATGCGCCTTGTCCACATCACGGCTCAGCTCTGCCACAGCCTGTTGCTGCTTGTCCTGGTGGCGAATAATGAGTTGACCTTCCGACACCGCTGAGTGGGTGGTATTGCTCGCTTTACCTTGGTTATTTTGCAGTGAGCACCATGCTATCAAGGGCACTGCCGGTTATATCTACCAGTCAATCACCAAAACCGTCGCCCACAACCAAACAGTGATACAGATTTTTAGTCGGATTAATCACCATCGAGGGCGTGTTTTCGTCTTGGAACGGACAACGCAGCACACTGTACTTGCCCTGCTTTTTTCACTGTATGCCCCTGCAATTTCACCAATAACAACAAAGATACCGTACATTTGAGTTCATCGAGTTCAGATTTTGCGATGCGGGGCATAAAAGTTCCTTTTAAAACCTTGTCAATACGCTTTAATGGACTCTTTATAAATGCATATATGGTGTATTTTAAGCGTCGCATTTAAATAAAGATACCGTGCGTTTCAATTCATCGCTATCAAATTCAGGGATGAGAAGAATAAAAAGTTCATTTTAAAATCTTTCCGGCAACCTTTTATGGTTTCTTTTTAAATGCACATATGGTATATTTAAGCGTCATTTTAAATAAGGGGGGTTAAAATGCTAGCTCTGTTTCCTTGACGAGTAATTTCTATGGACTTTGGTAAACGTCTGGCAACCCTACGTAAAGATCGTAAGCTTACTCAGGCTGCACTAGCGGAGAAAGCCGGTTGTCACGTAACAATGATTCGGCGTTATGAAGCTGACGAAGTACAACCCACACTGGAGATTATCCGCAAGCTCTCTCGTGCACTTTCTGTAAGCGCAGATACGCTAGTTTTTGACGAGAATGAACGTAATCCCGATGAAGAACTACGTTTGCAATTTGAAGCCATCAGCCAATTCACACCGGAAGAGAAAGAAGTAGCAAGAGTGTTACTGGAGTCATTGATTTTAAAACACGATGCTAACCGTTTTGCCCGTAACAACAATAGAGCGAGCACCAAGAAGTAAGATGTAAAACAGATGCGGCGATCCCGTGTTGAAGCACGGAACCACCGCTAACCACGCAACTAATGGAGGTAGTCACGATGGCTAGAGGCGATTGTAGGGTAAAAACCGAGTCAGCTAAAGATAAAGCGGCAAAATCCAGACACTATACAGTGGGTTATTCACCTAACCGCGGTAAACCCAACCCCAGTCCACAGATGGTAATTAGCGGTAACTGGCTGAATAAATTAGGGTTTACTGTCGGTAACCACTACACCCTCACCCGCCAGGCCGGACAACTTATTATCCGGCTGGCTGAGGGGGAGTGAGGGCGGTTAAGGGAGAGCCCAGTGTGCGGTTGGGTCTCCTACCATTAATAAAAGTTATCATCTAATTGCCCTTCAGATTTTAATATATCTAAAAATCTTTTATAGGCAGTTTCATCTAGCTCAAGTAAATCATCTAATAATGACTCTTCGATTAAAGCCCAGTGATGAACACTTTTAGCGTCATCATTTGAAAAGAAAACTGTTTTAAAATCGATTTTATTATCAATAACCGTCACTTCATCAGCTTTATATGCCTGTAACCCACCATAATTCTTAGGCATTCCGTAAAAATAGGTTTCATCACCAAACCAATATATAGCAAAAATATCAACAATTGAGCCATCCGATTCTAGTATTCTCATTTAATTTTATCCTTTATTGTATCTATAACTTGTTTCGGATCTTGTTGAACCCTTTGAGATGTAATAATTTTCATATCATATGCTTTACCAGTAGTTGAATTGTACTGATAGTGTATGGTTATTGTTTGACCATCAGGAAGCCTATGTTTTGCCTCCATTTTTTGAAAGCCTGCAGATGCTGGAAAACGAGGGTCTTTATTCATACCCAACAATTTACTCCCCAGCGTTGGATTAGCTTGTACTTCCTTCCAAAATGTTTGTTCATTTAGATCCCTCGGTACTGCTGTTTGCTGACCGGGTTTAGCCGTTGAGATTTTCTCTGCATTCTTAATCAACTGTTTATTATAAACAGAATTAGCTTCCTTTTGACTGAGACCTTTTGCGTTTTTAGAGATTCTACCTATTTTTTCTAAAGCTTTTTTCTCTGCTTCCACTTTAGAAGTATTTGTTTGTTTACCGGTTGTTCCCTTACCACCTTTTCCACTTGCTCCATTTATCATAGCCGGAAGTGTTGTTGCTATCATTTGTGCCGTTTCAGCATCGAACCCCATTGCTTCAAAACGCTTTGTCCAGCCATGTTCAACAGTGATACCTTCCGCTTCCATGCCCAACATATAGGCTGCAGGCATATAATTACGAAACTCATCAGCCAACGATTTATCTTTCGCAAGGTTCTTAATCGTTGTATCAAACGCTTCCCATTGCTCAACTAGGTAACCATATTTTTGCTGGCACTGTTCAGGTGATGTCGAACAAACAGCCTTGATTTCTTCCTGTTGACGAACATTGGTATCCACCATGTCTCGAATAACTTTCTGACATTCATCACCAACACAAGTCCTTGCTTTATGAGCAAAGTTTTCTAATTGATTGGTGCTCAAAAAGTTATTCTCAACCGACGCCTTCCCCGCCTGAGCTGAGTTTACTGCACTTTGGCTATCTCCTCCAATCAACCCGCCGGCAATAGCTGCCGATAAGCTGGCAAATGCGCTGACGGTCGATTTTTCG
Source organism: Arsenophonus sp. aPb (assembly GCF_029873475.1). Classification (NCBI taxonomy): domain Bacteria; kingdom Pseudomonadati; phylum Pseudomonadota; class Gammaproteobacteria; order Enterobacterales; family Morganellaceae; genus Arsenophonus; species Arsenophonus sp. aPb. The sequence goes on along the minus strand of NZ_CP123499.1, from coordinate 332,813 downwards.
TCTTCTGTCAGTTGGCTAACTTCTTTCTTATACAGGGCGACCGACAACATACCAACCGCCTCCGCTGTCATTGCGCCCAGCGACTGCGCGCCTGCATTTTCATTTTTTGCCAACGCTAATGCAACGTTAGCAATTCCATGGGCGGCCAAGCGACCGGCTTTGTTATCTTCGCCAATATGCTGGCCGATTTGATTGGCAATATAGGGCGCACTGGCATTCGCTACCGCTTGGTTCACATCACCATTGGCCAGGCCTTGAATTAAGGCGGTGCCCGCCTCGACGATGCGGCGGTTGCTGCCGCCGACACCCCAGCCTGAACCATTGATTGTTGCCTGGATAGCTTGCTTATAGATGTAGTTATCAATAACAGTTGGGTCATTGGTTTCAACTCCTTGTTCTTTTAGCGCTTTCCTCGCAACCTTGCGTTCCTTATCACTCGGGGGCATCGGGTTTTTGTTGACTTCTTGCGTCGCCCTAATCGTGGCTTCCGTCACCGCAATATCGGTAAGCTGCTGACCTAACTCTCCTAGCAGCTGATTTCGTTCGATCCGTTTTTGCGCTTGCTGTTTGTCAAAAATCGGTTTCAGTTTTACATGCGCCTTGTCCACATCACGGCTCAGCTCTGCCACAGCCTGTTGCTGCTTGTCCTGGTGGCGAATAATGAGTTGACCTTCCGACACCGCTGAGTGGGTGGTATTGCTCGCTTTGCCTTGGTTATTCATATTGGTCAGCAACGAACCCGCTGCATTGGTAACAAACTGCTCACCCACCGTGGCGCCGCCTGAACTAAAGCCGCCACTTTGGCTATCCACCTTATATTCAGCGCGGTTGGTGCTATCCCTAAAACCTAATGTGGCCGTGTCGAGTCTATTTTTATCCGCCCCGGCCGTGCTGCCAATCACGGCTCCATCCAATTGCGTGTGCTTGCCCACCCTAATAGCAAAACCGCCTTGACCGGCATTGATAGCGGTTTGTTTATCGACCGATTGATAGTCACTGTGCAGCTCGCTTTTGTTGGCATACACATTCAGTGAGCCGCCGCCCTGGCTAATACTCGCGCCCAGGCTTGAACTGGTCTGTTTGGCAGCATATTTATCGATAAGTTGTTGGCTAGTTAACCTCAGGTCACCACCAACATCCACTTTAACCGTTTCACCGCTCACTTGCGCGCCGGTTAAGCGCGTGTCCTGACCACTTTCCATTGTTAGCTGCTGGCCAGCATTGAGTTGACTATCAGTGAAAAACTGGCTATTTCCTTTTTCAAACCCTTGGCTTTTATTAGCCCCAACGTTAGCACTCCAACCGTCTGTACCATAGCCAATACCCATTGACAGACCTTGACTGGCGTTTTTACTATTTACTTTTTGCCGATTGCTGGCACTTATCAGGTCGATATTATTTTTGGCCAGCAGGCTAATGTTTTTATCCGCAGCCAACTGACTGCCTTCAACCGTTAACTGTCCTTGGCTGCTTTCTTTCCTGCCCGTTGCCGTCAGCGTAAGATTGTCACCCGCACTTAAACGGCTACCCGACGCCGTGTTTTGCTCTGTTTTGATGGTGGATTGTGACGAGCGGCGACCATAAGACAGATTGATAGCCACAGAAGGCATTTTACCTTGCGCTGCCGCCAAGCGAGCCGCTTGCCCCGCCTGCACCCCCTGTAATCCCGCTTTCATCCCTTTAAGGGCAGCCAGTTGGCTATCCTCTTCTTGTTTAGCCGATTTTGCCGTGCGCACCATGCTATCAAGGGCACTGCCGGTTGTTCCCCCCAATGAAAGCGTTAAACCACTGGCTTGAGTGGTTAGCCGGCTGATATCGGTGCGGCTATTTTCTGCCGCAGTGATAGTCACATCGCTGCCGGTGATAGTGATATCTTTTGCTGCAATCAGTTCACTGCCTGCAATCGTCCCTTGCGCGCCCGCAGTTAAGGTTACATTACCGGCCATACTGCCTATCACGCTGCCTTTTTTCTGCGTGTTATCCGTATCATGAGTGATTTTTTGCCGGTTTGCGCCTAAGCTGAAACCCAGCCCATCCGTGCTCATTAAACCTGAGTTGTGGGTTTTCGATATATGGGTTTCATGCAACGTTTCATCTGACGTGCTCACATTGAGTTGAGCACCCGCCTTTAGCGTGACGCTGTTGGTGCCAAATAGATTACTAGCATGAATATCTATCTCATTGCCCGCCGTCGCATTGATAGAATGACCACTAAAGCGACTACTAATGGCGCTGCGTTCAGTCAGTTGATGGTGCCTTTCGGTGGTGGTGCTCGATAAAAATCCTTTATCGGTATGTTTACTGTGCTTAGCATAGTCGCTGCTTGCAACACCTGAGGTGATATGGATATCGCGCCCGATATTGAAAGAGAGCGCTCCACCGCTTGATAGATTGGCAGCACGTGCTGATAAATCCTGCCCTGCCGATAAGGCTAAATCACCTTGCGTTTGGATATGGGTGCCAATTTCCGTGGCGTTTTCACCCCGATAATAGTTGTTGGAATTGCGCGTATAATCGAAAGCTGAACGCACATTACGGGTGGCTAACTGAATATTTTGCCCGGCCTGAATATCCGTTTTGCCACCCGCGCCCAAATTAGCAATTTGGCTGGCAATCAGCTTGATGTCCTGGCGGGCTTTTAACGTCAGCTGACCATTATCACCCGTTATATAAATACTGGCTGGGCGATCTAGCAATGACGATTGGCCATCGCCAAGTTGCGCCGTTTCACTACGAATATCACCGCCGGCGGCTAATGAAACGCGGTCTGCGCCGCCAATTTCGCCGCCCAGATTTTGGATATCTTTTAATGCCTTAAGCTGAACTGTTTTAGCCTGCATACGCCCACTGTGATGAATAGTTTCACTTTGCAGATCAGTCAATTGACGACTCGCGATTTCACCACTATTTAACAGCTTAGCAGTGATATCGGCAGAAACATTGCCTCCTGCCAGCAGTGCTCCATTGCCATTTAAATCCCCCTGGCGAGCGCGCACATACAGCTGTGGAACACTGACCTTCTCAATACGACCATCTGGCAACAACACCTCTCTATTCACCATCCACACCATGTCGCTGGTGAGATTAGCCATTTGCGCTGGCGATAAGGCAATACCCGGTGTCAAATTATACCGCTCACCATAAGCTACCCCGCTGGTCAGGAGCGCTCGGTATTGCTGTTCATCACTTTGATAGTTAGCCAGTCGCCGTTGACCGGTGAGTTCCATCAGTTGCTCGCGCACTAAACGCTGTTCATAATAACCATCAGCTAACCGCTTATGCAGCTGCGCGTGAGTAACAACCTCGATACTCGATAACCATTTTTTATGGTGGGTAAAACGGGGATCGGTTTCAATCAGATATTGGCTGTCGCTATCCGGTGTCAACTTAAACAGACTGTTATCTGGCAGTTTAATATTTGGCTCTATGGTTTTGATCACACTAGCCAAAATGGTTGGTGATGAGTCAACGGATTTATCAGTAGTAAAATCAACTTTGCCGCTGATTGCTGGCAACTGAATGACGGCTGTCTGCTGAGCCGGCAGATCCAACGGTCTGTTCGGCTGATCTTTTAAGGCTTGCTGAGCAATATTAGCAACAAAATGCGGCGCCAGATCGGCATCAGCAGTCGCATCTGTTTGTTCAGTCAGTTTATTTACCTTAGCGGCATCTAGCTGGGGCTTGTTAATCTCTCCGGCCTGTTCCGTCACTTCGATTAGATTGAATGATAAACTTTGTTCGCTATTGACACCTTGATATTGAGAGTGGTTACTGCGCGTTTTCCATTTACCGCCACCTTTATAACGATAGATAGTATCACCCTTTTCAGTGATGCGAAGCACACCCTGCGTTTCTTGGTTATTGAGTTCTTCACCGGTTAAAATCAAATTTTGCCCAGCCACTACCTGTGAATTTTCATTATTAAGTTGCTGGCCATCCAGGGTGAGATGCTTGCCACTTGTGATCAACGCAGGATCACGGTTAATGAGCTGCGTTTTATAAGTGATACGCTGATAGTCATATTCATAGAAATACTTGGTCCAGTTGCCATTTTCAAACATGCGCCAGCGGTTAGAACTTTCATAATCAATCCCCACGTCTAGGTTTAATGTGCCATCATCATTAATAGCATGACGAGTTTGATTACCATTACGTGGCGCAATTTTGTAACGTCGGCCATTACCAAAATCAAACCAATTAAAATGTTCACGACTCACTTCAAGCGGCTGATCCGAGAGTTGTAAATGGATATCTTTATTTTCCAGCCGCTCAGTGGCTAGTATCAGATCACCGGCGGCTTCAATATTAGCACTGTGGTTTTTGACACTCTGCGCGCGGCCGGTAGCCTGCAGTTGGTGATCTAATGCCTGGCCAATCACCAGGTTACCCTCGCTATAAATCAGCGCATGGTCGCGATTTAATAAGTCGCCAACAGCAATATTGACTGCATTGCGGCCGGCAATAACAGCAGATTTGTCTGCCTGTTTATCATTAATCAAGCGCCAAACAGCAAGCGCGAGCAAATCACCGTAAATTCTACCGCTGCCGATGTTATCGAGGGATTGGGCGCTGATATGGGTTAATCCACCATCAATTAAGCCGCTATTACGCATATTGCCACTCACGCTAATATGGCTCTTTTGCCCATTAATTTCGCCTGACAGGTTATTAATCACCATTGGGCTGGTAAGCAGTAAATCACCTAAGCTGGATAATAAGCCATGGTTGCTAAAACCTTGTTTAAAGTTGGCCACCAGGCGCTCACCGGCTTGAATATAGCCTTGATTTTCAAACCATTGACTTAGGGAAAGGGATAACTCTTTTTGCGCGCTAAGCTTACCCGCGCCGGCTAATTGGTTAGCGATGATGGTTGCCGAGCCATCACTCACCATGACGCCTTGCTGATTGGCTAAGCGCAATTTTTGACCGTTGCCATCATCACTGATATTCAGTTGGCTACCGACCGATAGCATGCCTTGGCTATTGTCCAGTTGTTGGCGGATAATAGCATCCAGCGTTTGAGCAGCACGCACTACACCGCCTTGGTTATGCAAACTATCGCTATCGAGTGATATTTGCTGGCCTTCGATCCCTTTGCCCGCCTGGGCTGTCGCTAGATTAGTTATTTTTTGACTGCTGATAAGCAATTTTTTATTCGCTTTGAGCCAACCCTGGCTATTATCAATCTGCGTTTGTGCCCATAACGCCACATAATTAAGCCCCTGGATCACGCCTTTAATGTTGTTTATCGCTTGCCCATGAATAGTTAAATCTGCGGCAGATAAGATTTGGCCTTGCTGGTTGTCGATATTCTGCTTGATGGATAGCGCTGTATTTTGCTGTGACTTGAGCAGCCCTTGGCTATTATTTAGCGCTAACCCGTTTATATTCATTATTGATTGGCTCAACAGGGTACCATTTTGGTTATCAATACGCAGTGCATCAATCTTCAGTCCTTCCTTGCCCTGAATAATTGCCTGTGAATTGATAAAATCACCCAATTGCAATTCAACCTGTCCTTTCCCCTCCAGAATGCCTTTTTGGTTCAATAGCGGTTGTTGTTGCGTATCGATTGAAAATGCATTAGCAGAAAAGATTTGCCCCTGTTGGTTATCAAGCAGTAAGGTCATTAACTTCGTGGTCTGTGCGCCTTGGATCTGTCCATGCTGGTTGCTCAATTTGCCACTTTCGAGCGATAAACTACCACCACTTAAGATCCCGCCGGTTGCCTGGCTATGGTTATTATTAATTAGTTGTCCGTGACTATTAAGCTGCAATTTTTTAGCCGCTTGTATTCGCCCTTGTACATTTTGAAGCTCACCGATTTTGGCATCCAAGGTATTGTCGGCGATAATTTCTCCCTGGCGATTATCAACCCGCTTTTGCTGCGTATCTAACGCGATATCATTGGCTTGAATATGTCCTTGATAATTGATTAATTCGCCGATCTTTAAGGCTAGTCGTTGGCTGGCAAAGATACCTTGCTCATCTGTTTTCGCCAGGTTGGTTAAGGAATGCCCATGGGTATCAAGGGTGATTAATTGCCCTTTAATAGTCCCTTGACTGTTGTCAAACTGGGTGGTGTTCAGCTTGATGTCTGACTGACTAGTCACCAGTCCTTGGCGGTTATCTAACCCTTGACTGTCTATATTCAGTTGTTGCCTGGCAAAAATGCGACCCTGTTGGTTTTTTAACACGCCACTATAAATAGATAAGCTGCCTTGGGCATCAATACCTTGCTGATCACCTGTTTGGCTATTACTCAGTTGCTGACCGTGGGTATCAATCAGCATGTTACTGCCTGACTGAATAACACCTCGCTGATTTGCAAGCTTACCCGAGTGTAAGGTGAGTTTTTTCAGAGCATGCAATCTGCCTTCACTATTATCAAACTGTTGTTGATGAGTATTAATATCAATGTTGGTTGCTTGTAGATGACCCTGGTGGTTGAACAGTGCTTGATTACTCATCATCAATAACTGTTCAGCGGTAATCAAACCCGCCTGGTTATTGATATCCTCATTAATGATAAGCTCCAAATCTCCCCGCTTAGTGATCAATTTACCTTGCAGGTTATCCAGCTGTTTGGCTTTAATCACAAATGAACCATTAGCACTGATATCCCCAGCACGATTGGTCAACTGCTGAGCAACCTGAATTGAACCTTGCTGTTCGCCCAGTTGGGTTAAGCTCGCTCGGTTATGGTTCAGGCTATTGACTATAAATTGGATATTATCAGCCTGAGTATTCGCTTCCGTCAGATCAACCTCTGTAGCAGTTAACCGCAGCTGCCCGTTGGATGAAATGTTACTACGCCGTCCTTGCAGCATCTGAGTCTGAATTAGCATATCTGCTTGGTTGCTGATTAATTTTCCATCATCGTGCGTCAGCGCCAGGGTATTTAAAAAAACATTTTTTTCACCAATCAGGCTGCCTTGGCTATTATCAATACTTTGTCGGGCAACCACGCTTAATGAAGCCGTTTTTTCGGTAATTATTGTCCCTTGCTGGTTTTCAAGTTTATTAATATTAAGCGTTAGATCACCTTGGCTGCTGATATTGCCTGATTGATTATTTAAGGTTTCGCTCAGTGTGATCTGGCCTGTTTCTGCACCTGTTTGCCGCATCTGCCCAGCTTGATGTGACAGGTTTTGCCCTTGAATAGTAATATTTTTAGCTTGCGTGGTTGCTTGATCGAGGTTAATTGATTGGCTCTTTAATTTTAGTGCGCCATTCGTTAGGATCTCACCCTGTTGGCCGGTAAGCAGGTTGGCTTTAATGTGAGTAGCATCCTTGCCAGTAGTGGTTAGATGACCATGCTGGTTATTCAGTATTTGGCTATCAATATCCAACTTACTAGCACGGATCAACAGACGACCCGATTGATTATCCAGTTCATTAACTACTATATTGGTGTCGCCTGCCAGGCTGATTTCTCCCTGCTGATTGTGCAAGGTACGGGTGTGCCATCGATTATCAAATCTGCTTTGTTGAATTAATTTACCTTGTCGGTTGTTGATAAACTCAGGGCTAATTAGCACTATTTGATTGGCAACAAGCTGACCTTTTTGATTATCAAGCCCTTTTTTCGCCGTCAATAGCGCTTTATTATCAACCAAAATATTGGCTTGTTTTGTGTCAATATTTGCTTCGGTAGCGGTCAATATCATTGCTTTCGCTTTGATAGCGGAGCCAGATAAATCAATTGCACTGCCAGTCAGCACTATATTTTGTTTAGCAACAATATTACCTTGTAGTGCAACCGTTTTTTGGCCCCTAACCATCAGTGAGCCCGTGCTGGTTAATTTCCCTTTGCTATCCACACCGGCAGCAACCAGTGTGCCATAATCGCTGTTAATCCACTCAGCATGGGCAACAATATTTTCACCCGCGACGATTTGGCCTTTCTCTGTGTTGTTAATCGCATTTTTAGCGGTTAAATTAATATGTTGCTCAGCCATTAGTGTGCCACCGTTAGCAACCATTTGCTGGCTTTTAATCGCTAAATGTTGGTTGCCGATGATAGCCCCCACATTAGTAATTTTACCATCAGCAGATAAGGAAATATCGCCCGCTTGAGCAGCAATATGGCCGGCATTACGCACTCCAACGCCATGCTCTGTGCCGCGCATGGTTATCCGATTAGCATACATACCCCCGAGTGCGTAGACATCGAGAGCAAATTCAGGGGGTTCATCCTGCGCTGAATGATCGGTTTTAAGGATCGTTTTGCCATCAGCTGCGAGCTGATTTTTACCCGTGGTGATCACCAGATCTTTAGCGTGTAATTTGGCATTAATTTTTACTGAGCGAGCAATTAAGGCAGTGTAGTTAATATCATTGCCGTTATAACCTTTTCCAGCAATATTTATATTGCCTTTATCAACTGCGAAACCTTTAATTTTGCCATTTTCTATCAGAGTCTTACCCGCTGATAGTAAGGCTTGGTCGGCGTTGATAAAACCACAGCCATTACAGGTAATCCCTGCTGGGTTAGCAATAATGACATCCGCTTTTTTACCCGCAACTTCAATAAAACCATTGAGCTGGCTTGGGTCACGGCTATTGACTTCATTCAAGATGATTTTAGCTTGCCCTTTTGCCAACCAATCATTACCTTGAATAATGCCACCAAGCTGAGTATTCACATTGGTACTGCTGTTATTGAGGATCGCACCTTTATGGTCAACATCAAATTGACGGTATTGGTTGCGTGAAACGCCATCACGGTTGGGTGTCTGGATGTTGATTTGCGGTAAGCCATTTTGGCTGTTGACAATCGTTGGCTGCTGGTTAGCCGGTGCATTGCTATCTGCTTGGATAGTAGAGGATTGCACATTAAAACTCACCATGCCGAAGGTTAACCATAATGAGGTGGTGATGGATTTAATGACCCAACGCAGGCGGCTATCTGTGGCTTTTTCCATGGAATTTTCTGTTTGGCCTACCGGGCCGGTACGGTGACCAGTGATAATGTCAGCAACGACCATCACCATTTGGCGCGCGACATTAAAAATTAAACGATAAAATAATTTATTCATCCTGATTAGCCTTAGTAATTCCAGTTTACAGAAAAAGCCAATGTCGCCGGATCGGTTTTAAATCCATCCGGTTTAGAAAATGGCATACCAACAGAGAAGTCATAACTCAAATTGGCAGGGCTTATCGCGCCACGCAAACCGATAACGCCTCCTGCAAGGTGTGTACCGAGGTTGAAATCAGCCCCTCTTCCTCCAATTTCACCATAATCAGCTCCTAGATAGAGCTCCTGATCCGGTACTGGTATTACCCAAGACAAGCTGTTACGTACTGTCCACCCCCTATCCGCACTCAGCGTGCGCTCACCATCAAAACCGCGAACTGTCCAGCGGTTACCGATGTTAAACTGGTCTTGTGGGGTGAGTGGGGTGTGACTAATTTGGCGTAAATATTGGCTGTCAAAGCGCAATACGTGGTTGGCAAGCATAAAGGGGACACTGGCTGACGCTGAAAATTGGATGACTTTAGCCAGTGCCGTTGCATAATCCATTGAATCACGGTCACGAGACTCTTCAAACGCCGGCATGGCACCAAACCAGCGCGTACCATGTTGATAGCTCACACGCGCCGTTAGTGTCGCTCGTCCGACATATTGCTGATGATTAAGTGCCAATTTCCACCAAGTCGTCCGGCGTTTTTGATTTTCAATTTCGGTATCATAAATCAAGTTACGCGTTTCGCGTAAATTCACATCATACGTCACTGTCATTTTGGCAGTGGCATCGCGATAGAGCACATTGCTTAATTGCAGGCTGAGACTTTTGCTTTTACCCCGATATTGAATATCATCACTGAATCCGGCAATTGTTTGGGTATATTTATAGTCACTGACGTTGGTGGCAAACTGCCAATAACCAAATGGTAGCGAGTAATGAGCGCTGTAGTTAGTGCTGTCTTTACTGCTCGAAAAGCTTAAATCACGCGTTGCCGCAATATAGAAAAGATCACTTAGCGATGTTGGATTATTGAGCGCCAACATCACACCAGCCTGGTGTTTGCCTGTGCTTTTTGCCCCCGTGTTATCCATCCATGCACTGGCATGCCAGAAACGTGATTGCTGACGCCTGATGACAATTTGAGTTTCTCCAGGCCCATCGCCCGGCACCATTTCCAGTGTAGCTTGTACGGTCGATAGACGTTGCAAGTTTTCTAAACCTTGCTCCATGTCACGTAAATCCAATAAATTACCTCGACGGGCAGGCATCGCCGTATATAAGGTGGTGTATTTTGATGAGTCTTCTGTCAATAGAACTTTTTGAACTTTCCCCGGCATCACCACCAATTTCAATACACCAGAGGATAAATCTTGCTCTGTCACCAGTACCCGAGTGGTTATCCAACCATGGCTGATTAAGCGATTTTGGATATTAGTGACAAGTAAATTAATACCCTTCACGCCGAGACAATGGCCGATAGCTTGATCCGCTAAACGTTGCACGGGAACCCAATGCGGTAACGCCGCTTGCCCTGTCACGCTGACTTGTTCAAGCCTGAAGCACGGTTTTTCATCTGGAAACAGTAATGTGGTTTTAACCATCGGCACAGACAAATGTAGATCCGGTGCCCTGGCTGCCAATTGCTGTTGTTGAGCTTGTTGCTGCTGCGCCTGCTGTTGCAACAATCTATCTGCATTCTCAGGCTTTAGGTGTGAAGCTGACGCGGCGAAAGGGGGTAAAACAACGAGAGAAAAAAGGCGATATTTCAATAAATTCCGTTTCATAGCTTCCTATATTCGCTTTATTCAATTGTAACGTTATTTTTAACATCCTGTTAAGTTGATAAGAATAATATAACGAAATAATATTTATCAATAGATGATATTTAATTTCATCTATAAAGATAAAATTGACATCTTTTAGCATAAGTCTCTTAATACCCTTTACCATTGTAACGCTTTGCGTTAACGACGCCCTGATAAGCATTTGTTCAGAAAACGGAATTTAAAACATGCTAAGGCCTTTGCATGGTAAGTGGCTGCTTTGCCAATTACCTTGCAATCGTCGAGGGAGGTACATGAAAAAGTTGGGCAGCCGCAGCTGCTGTTTTTTGGACCACGACACTTTTGCTGAAAATAGTTAGGCAAAATTAGTATTAAGTAATGGTCAACCAATTCCGATCAGCGGTCGCTATCTAAAAGTATTCAAAGAGGTGTTAGGATTATGTTGATTTGGTTGATGTCGTTTTAATAAACAAAAAGCTGAATTCAATTGAATTCAGCTTTTGGCGTCAAATAAGATATTAATCTTATTACATTAGATATTTTGATTACTACGACGACGTAATCCAGCGTTATTATGTCCTTCATTACGTCCACGGAACTGTTCACGCTCACTACGACGTTCGTTACCAAAGCGACGTCCTCGCTCACGTAATTCACCACCATTACGTTGTCCATTGCCGCGACGTTCAAACGGTTGTGCTTCACCTAACAATTGCATTTGCATTGGTTTATTCAAAATACGTGTACGTGTCAAATGATTAAGTAATTCATTTGGCATTCCTTTTGGTAACTCTATCGTTGAGTGCGAGGCAAACAACTTAATATTACCAATATAACGACTACTAATATCCGCTTCGTTAGCAATTGCACCGACAATGTGGCGAACTTCTACGCCATCATCACGACCAACTTCAATACGGTACAATTCCATATCACCAACATCACGACGCTCGCGACGCGGACTACGCTCCGAAGCACCATTACTATTACTGCGACGACGCTCATCACGCGAATTAAATTCACGTTTTGCACGACGAACAGGATCAGGTGGCAATATTAACGGCCGATCACCTTGCGCCATTTTTAATAGCGCAGAAGCTAAAGTTTCCATATCCAGTTCATCATTAGCAACTAATTTAGTCAGTAATGCACGATATTTCTCTAAGTCACCACTTTCTAATTGCTTTTGAATATTTTCAGCAAATTTAGCTTGGCGACGCTCACTTAAAACCGCCGCACTTGGTAATTCAACTTCGGTAATTGGCTGCTTCATGGTACGTTCGATATTGCGTAATAGTCGACGTTCACGATTATCCACAAACAAAATAGCGCGCCCAGCTCGGCCTGCTCGACCGGTACGACCAATTCGATGCACATAAGACTCGGCATCCATCGGTATGTCATAATTGACAACTAAACTAATACGTTCAACATCTAGACCACGTGCTGCCACATCAGTGGCAATTAATATATCAAGACGGCCATCTTTCAAACGCTCTAATGTTTGCTCACGTAAAGCTTGATTCATATCGCCATTTAATGCCGAACTATTATAGCCACTACGTTCAAGCGCTTCAGCAACCTCTAATGTAGCATTTTTAGTGCGCACAAAAATAATTGCCGCATCAAAATCCTCCGCCTCCAAAAAACGAACCAATGCTTCATTTTTACGCATACCATAGACAGACCAGTAACTTTGGGTAATGTCTGGGCGCGTCGTCACACTGGATTGAATGCTGATCTCTTTTGGTGATTTCATAAAGCGACGAGTAATACGACGGATCGCTTCCGGCATGGTGGCAGAAAACAGTGCCGTTTGATGCTCGCTTGGGATCTGACTCATAATATTTTCAACGTCTTCAATGAACCCCATGCGTAACATTTCATCCGCTTCATCAAGAACCAAGCCACGTAAATGGGATAAATTTAATGTCCCACGTTTCAAGTGATCTAATAAGCGACCTGGTGTTCCCACTACAATTTGCGGACCTTGTCTTAGTGCGCGTAACTGCGAATCGTAACGCTGCCCACCATAGAGTGCTACCACATTGACTGAACGCATGTGTTTGGAGAATTCACTCATGGCTTCCGCAACTTGTACGGCTAACTCACGTGTTGGTGCCAACACTAAGATTTGCGGGGCTTTCAATGTGATATCTATATTATGTAATAGCGGTAAACTAAAAGCTGCTGTTTTACCACTACCAGTTTGTGCCATACCTAATACGTCACACCCGTCTAATAAATAGGGGATACATTGCTGCTGGATTGGCGATGGTTTTTCATAACCAAGGTCATTTAGTGCAGAAAGAATTGGTGTTGATAAACCTAAATCAGCAAAAGAGATTTCAGTCTCATTAGTCATGTAAAAGTGCCTCATTCATTATGGCGGCCAGTTTACATAACTCTGCGAAAAAAATTTCGGTCATTTTCATTTAAAATGTGAACTGGCTCAAATTATGTTATTAAACGAACAACAAGCCCTCATCACAATCGATGAAGACTTAAAAAAAGCAGTGATGATATGTTCGTCGCTACTGTTAGCCTGATTCTGAAAGGTCGTCTTGTGCCTGACCTAACAAAGCCAGTTCCAACAGAGCATAGCGGTGCTCAACAAAGCTATGTGCATTGCTAGCTACCGTAAGCTTGAATAACGCTATAGCGCTATCATTATCCCCCAGACTTAGGTAATGTTTACCTAAATAGAAGTTAGTTTCACTAAGATGCTCAGCGAGCGAAGTGTTATCTGTTGAATTCTCTTTCAGACGAACCATCAATGTTTTTTCACTGATTTTACCTAAATAGAATTCAACTACATTCCAGCCCCATTGCCCTTTTTCCGCTTGGTTATAACGAGATAACAAATTGGCTAGTGCCATTTTTGGTTCTATCTCTTTCTCCACTAAATAAAGCCATAAGCTGCGGAAAGGATCATTTGGATCTTGTCGATAATACGCCAGCAGATCACCCTGCGCCAATCGATATCTCCCACCATAATACAGTGCAATACCCCGATTCATGCGCGCGAAATTGTAAGTTGGATCAAGCTCTAAAACAGAATCAAACGCTTCATAGGCAGCATCAAAATTGCCTGCCTGTGTAAAATATATTCCTAGGAAATTAAAAACTTCCGGAATATCAGGACGTATAGCTAGCGCCATAGTAAAATCATTACGCGCTAGCGCCCTTAATCCGAGACTATCATACAATACACCGCGTTCATATAAAAGCTGTGCATATTCATCATCGGACAATGACCGGCTCGCAAGGATCTGTTCCATACGAGCCAATATTACTTCTTGTTGCAATGTGGGTTGCAATGGGATAGCAAAAACTTCACTTTTACGCCAGTTTCCACTGCTGCAACCGACAACAAAAACAATAGCAGCAGTATAAAGCCAGCGCAGAAAAGAATTCATTTCCTTCTCCCAAAGACAGAAACTAATCAATATATCCCGTCAATCCCCACAATTACCGGAGACTCAGCTATTAAAAAACTGAGTAGGTGCTCTTTTTACAGGACATCGAGCCTTACGTCAAATTATTCTGCAGAAATCTGTGTTTCCGTTTCAGCCGGTTTTTCTGTAGAAACCGCCTCTTTAATACTAAGGCGAATACGACCCTGCCGATCAATTTCCAGTACTTTAACCGGTACTTCCTGACCTAACTGTAAGTAATCAGTAACTTTTTCAACACGCTTTTCTGCTATCTGAGAGATATGCACCAACCCTTCTTTGCCACCACCAATGGCAACAAAAGCACCAAAATCAACAATACGTGTGACCTTGCCCTGATAGACACGACCCACTTCAACTTCTGCGGTAATATCTTCAATACGACGAATAGCCGCTTCTGCTTTAGAACTATCGGTTGCAGCAATTTTTACGGTGCCATCATCATCAATTTCAATCGTAGTACCGGTCTCTTCCGTTAATGCTCTAATGACAGAACCACCTTTTCCTATCACATCTTTGATCTTGTCAGGATTAATGTGGATAGTATGAATTCGTGGTGCAAATTCAGAAATCTCTTCACGGGGGCGATTAATCGCTTCTTCCATAATTGTTAAAATGTGTAAACGAGCCCCTTTTGCCTGATTTAATGCAACTTGCATAATTTCACGTGTAATGCCCTCAATTTTGATATCCATTTGCAGAGCACTAATACCTTCACGACTACCTGCAACTTTAAAATCCATATCGCCTAAATGATCTTCATCACCCAAGATATCGGAAAGCACAACATAATCATCGTTTTCTTTCACTAACCCCATTGCAATACCAGCGACCGCTGCTTTAATTGGAACACCAGCATCCATTAATGCTAGTGATGCCCCACAAACGGAAGCCATTGAAGAAGAGCCATTAGATTCGGTAATTTCAGACACTACACGTACAGTATAAGGAAATTCTGATTGGTTCGGCATAACCGCCAATACTCCACGCTTAGCCAAACGTCCATGGCCAATTTCACGACGTTTTGGCGAACCGACCATGCCTGTCTCACCCACTGAATAAGGTGGGAAATTATAATGGAATAGGAAACGATCGGTATACTCACCCATAAGTTCATCAATAACTTGCGCATCACGTTCAGTACCGAGCGTGGCCGTGACCAACGCCTGAGTTTCTCCGCGCGTAAATAAAGCTGAACCATGGGTACGAGGTAATACGCCAGTACGTACATCAAGGGCACGTACCATGTCTTTTTCTCGACCATCAATTCGCGGTTCACCTTTTAACACCCGAGTACGGACGACTTTTTTTTCTAAACCGGAAAGAATATCGTTTATTTCTGCAACATCTAAAGATTCATTTTCTGCCAAAAGTGTATTAGTGACATCTTCTTTAATTGCATCAACGTTAGTATAACGTTCTTGTTTTTCAGTTATACGGTAAGCATCACCCAAACGCTGTTCAGCTAATTCAGCGATACGACTATGTAATTCTTCATTAATCGCTTCTGGCTGCCAATCCCATTTTTCTTTAATCGTTTCCGCTGCCAAGGCATTAATATTCTCAATCACGATTTGTTGCTGTTCGTGACCAAAAACAACCGCACCAAGCATCTGCTCTTCCGTCAATAGATCAGCCTCAGACTCTACCATTAGTACCGCACTCGACGTGCCTGCGACAACTAAATCTAAGCGACTGCTTTTCAATTCATCAACGGTGGGATTTAAAACATACTGGTCATCAATATAACCAACACGCGCTGCACCAATTGGACCATTAAAGGGAATACCTGATATAGATAATGCAGCAGATGCACCAATCATAGCAACAATATCTGGATTCACTTGGGGATTAATAGAGACAACCGTAGCAATAATTTGTATTTCATTGAAAAATCCCTCTGGAAACAAGGGACGGAGTGGACGATCAATTAGCCGAGCAATCAGTGTTTCACCTTCACCAGGACGACCTTCGCGACGAAAAAAACTACCGGGAATTCGACCGGCAGCATAAGATCGCTCTTGATAGTTAACGGTCAGAGGAAAGAAATCCTGCCCTTCTTTCACTTTTTTCTGCCCAACAACAGTGACAAATACGGCTGTATCATCCATATTAACCATAACCGCAGCAGTCGCTTGACGCGCCATCATACCCGTTTCGATAGTGACGGTATGTTGGCCATATTGAAATTTACGAACAATAGGATTAAGCAAAATAATACCCTTTTAATAGCTGATTATTTATATAACAACACCAATATTTCCCTTCTTGCTACATCCTCACGACTAATGACAATACTGAATATTTTTATTCATCTTGTGAATATCAGCATTCTCATTAGCCGCGCGAACCGGCTGTAGCTATAGAAGCTCACTTTCTTTAGAAATAAATTGGCAAAAATCTATTTCCTAAAATTATTTTGTAAGTGTAAACCAATTCTAAAAATTTTTTACGCTTTCTAGCAGAAAAGGGGCCTCAGGCCCCTTTTCTTTTGAAACCAACTAATCAGCGACGTAATCCTAAGCGCTCAATAAGTCCGGTATAACGAGCAACATCTTTACGCTTCAGATAGTTCAATTGTTTACGGCGCTGAGCAACCATACGCAACAAGCCCCGGCGACTATGGTGATCTTTCTTATGCTCTGCAAAGTGATCTTGTAAATGATTGATTTGCGCAGTCAATAGAGCAACTTGAACTTCACTAGAACCCGTATCATTTTTATCACGACCATAGTCTGCAATAATTTGCGCTTTTGCTTCAGTACTTAGAGACATAAAATAACTCCAAATTTTCCATTAAACATAAGGAAAGCCGATCTCTAATTCAGCCTTCCCGAACAAATGCTCACCTATTTTACGCTTCAATCAATCATAACGCAAGATAACATCTAAATCCTATCAGACACTTTCCACGACTAAACGACGAGGGGCTATCCTATTTTGTTCATCTATCTCAGCAATACCAATAAATTTATCAATATCACCTTCTGTTACGCGAACTTTATTACCTTCGGAAAATCGATGATTAGCAACAACTGCTTGCCCTTGTTTAAAATAGGTTGCAACAATCGATGAAATATTGACTACCGGAAAATGGCTAACCGCGGTATCGATAGGTAATAATAAAGGATCTAATTGTTCCTCTAGGGACGTTGTTCCTAATTCCACTTGCTGCTTAAGAGTATATAGTTGCTCTAGCGTTACCATACGTTCACTAGGATAAGTAGCTACCTGTAAGCGCCTTAGATAAATCACATGAGCACCACAACCCAACAATTCACCTAAATCATCAATAATAGTCCGTATATAAGTCCCTTTTGAACAATGAATTGTTAATTCCAATTCATTCTCTTGCCAACGCTCAAATTGTAAATCATAAACAGTAATTGGGCGGCCTTCACGTTCAATAGTAATACCTTGACGGGCATATTCGTAAAGTGGTTTACCCTTATATTTAAGCGCAGAATACATAGACGGTACTTGGATTAAATTACCACGAAATTTATCTAATGCCTTATCAAGTTGCCGCTGGGTTATTTCGATCGGACGTTGACAAATTATTTTGCCATGCGCATCTGAAGTATCAGTACGCTGTCCTAAACGAGCAACAACACGATAGCGTTTATCCGAATCAAGTAAAAATTGAGAAAATTTTGTTGCCTCACCCAGACAAATCGGTAACATGCCGGTTGCCAAAGGATCGAGTGCGCCGGTATGACCTGCTTTTTTAGCATTAAATAACCGACGTACTTTTTGCAAAGCATCATTAGATGAAAGTTCTGCCGGTTTATCTAATAACAATACCCCGTGAACTTCACGACCGCGACGACGCCTCATTACTTCCTCTCTTTATCTTTGGCAGTATGACGGCGTTTTTCATCATCACGGATCACGTTGCTAACTAAATTAGACATACGCATACCTTCAACCAAAGAGTTATCATAAAAAAAAGTTAATTCAGGAACGATACGTAAACGCATTGCTTTACCCAGCAAAGAACGAATATGTTTCGCCATATCACCATTCAATACTTTGATACCATTTTTAACCATTTCTGTTTCATGTTCTTGAGCTGATATATTTAAAAAAGTCACGAACACTTTGGCATAAGCCAGATCACGAGAAACTTCCACTCCTGAAACAGTAGCCATTTTAACACGTGGATCTTTAATTTCTCGATGCAGAATAATGGCGATCTCTTTTTGTATTTCCTGAGCAACACGCTGAGCACGACCAAACTCTCTTGCCATTATGATATCTCCTCACAGGGGTAAATCTAAAATATAATAACCATTCATTATTATGACATATATATTAGAAAAATAAAATTCAATAGTTATATCTTTTTGATTTTTATATAAAATACATAATAACTGTTAAATATTATTTCTCATCATAGAATTAATGCCATCGTCACAATCGATAACCAATATGTAAGATCTAAATGGTTATCTATAACTCTTTAGTTAAAAGGCCATAACTGATGTTATGGCCTTTTAATAAGCAACAGTAAAGGGGGTATTAATTATCAATAGAACGTTTCACTTCAATGACTTCAAATACTTCTATCATATCACCAACACGAACATCATTGTAATTCTTCACACCTATACCACATTCCATACCATTGCGTACTTCGTTAACATCATCTTTAAAGCGACGTAATGATTCCAATTCACCTTCATAAATAACCACATTATCCCGTAATACACGGATAGGATTATTACGCTTAATTATGCCTTCAACAACCATACAACCAGCAATTGCACCAAATTTAGGTGATTTAAAGACATCACGCACTTCCGCTAATCCGATAATTTGCTGTTTATATTCAGGCGCCAACATACCACTCATCGCCTGTTTGATCTCATCGATAAGACTATAAATAACGGAGTAGTAGCGCAGATCCAAATTTTCACTCTCGACAATACGTCTTGCCGCAGCATCGGCGCGAACATTAAAGCCAATGATGATCGCATTAGAAGCAGCAGCCAATGTAACATCCGTTTCTGTAATACCACCAACACCTGAACCAATAATTTTTACTTTCACTTCATCAGTTGACAGTTTTTGCAATGAATCAATAATGGCTTCACAGCTACCTTGTACATCGGTTTTTAATACAATATTTAACTCAGAAATCTTACCATCTTCCATGTCTGCAAACATGTTTTCAAGTTTTGACTTCTGCTGGCGCGCCAATTTCACTTCCCGGAATTTACCTTGACGATAAAGTGCAACCTCACGTGCTTTCTTTTCATCACGGACAACCGTTGCTTCATCACCTGCTGAAGGTACATTTGATAACCCGAGAATTTCAACTGGAATTGATGGCCCAGCAGACTGAATATCTTCGCCTAATTCATTACGCATTGCACGAATACGGCCATACTCAAAACCACATAGTACAATGTCACCTTTATTAAGGGTGCCTTCCTGAACTAAAATAGTCGCAACCGAACCACGACCCTTATCCAAATACGACTCGATGACAACACCACTTGCCATACCAGTACGAACCGCTTTCAGTTCTAATACTTCAGCTTGCAATAAGATAGCTTCTAATAATTCATCAATACCTGTCCCTTTTTTGGCAGATACATTGATAAATTGGTTTTCACCACCCCACTCTTCAGCCACAATACCATATTGCGATAGTTCATTCTTAACGCGATCAGGATCAGCTTCGTGTTTATCAATTTTATTAACTGCAACGACAACAGGCACATTAGCGGCCTTGGCATGCTGAATAGCTTCTATCGTCTGAGGCATAACACCATCATCCGCCGCAACAACCAAAACAACAATATCGGTTGCTTTAGCACCACGAGCACGCATTGAAGTAAATGCAGCATGTCCTGGTGTATCTAAAAAGGTAATCATGCCTTTATCTGTTTCAACATGATAAGCACCTATGTGCTGTGTGATCCCGCCGGCTTCACCCGATGCCACTTTAGTCGAACGAATATAGTCAAGTAATGAAGTTTTACCATGGTCAACATGTCCCATGATCGTTACAACTGGCGCTCGTGGTTCTGCGATTGCTTCACCGGTATCACGATCGCTTAAAATCGCTTCTTCCAGCTCATTTTCACGACGCAAAATGACTTTATGCCCCATCTCTTCTGCCACAAGTTGCGCTGTTTCTTGATCAACAACCTGATTAATGGTCACCATCGCGCCCATTTTCATCATAGTCTTGACAACTTGAGAGCCTTTGACTGCCATCTTATTCGCTAATTCAGCAACCGAGATGGTTTCACCAATAACAACATCACGATTAATCACCGCGACCGGTTTTGTAAAACTTTGCTGTAATGAACTGGTTTTTTTCTGTTTACCTTTGGTTTTATTCGTACGACCAACCGCTCGCTCTTCTTCGCGATCAGCTTTCTCAGAATGTTTATTATTTTTTTTCTGCCGAGTAGCCTTCCCGCCTCGATTTCGGGCGCGACGGCCTTCTTCTTGGGCATCATTTTCGTCTTCTGCTTCACGAGCATGACGAGAAGTCGTGGTATGATAATCTACATTATCTTCCACTTCATCATTACTACTCCAACGATTGGAGTTTTCCTCTGCCATCCGGCGCGCTTCTTCAGCAACTCGTTTAGCTTCAGCTTCAACCTTACGTCGCATCTCTTCTTCAGCTTTACGCTTAAGCTCTGCTGCCTCAGCTTCGCGACGCTGTTTTTCAGTATAAGCAGCCGAATCTTGATTCGATTTAGCTGTTTTTTGATTATTTTTACTTTGTTTCACTTTCTCTTTTTCCGCTGCTTCGCGCTTGGCTTTTTCAGCTGCTTCACGTTTCGCTTTTTTCTCTTCGGCTTCACGTTTTGCTTTTTTTTCTGCTTCGCGCTTTGCTTGCTCTTCCGCTTCTTGCTTCACTTGCTCTTCAGCTTTTGCTTTTTCCAATGCATCGCGGTCAACATATGTGCGCTTTTTACGGACTTCAATATTGACTGATTTACTTTTTCCGCCTGTACTAGGAACACTTAGTGTGCTGCGAGTTTTTCGCTGGAGTGTTAATTTGCCAGTCTGGTTACCTGTAGTCCCATCTTCACGATTTAAGTATGCAAGTAAAGTTTCTTTCTCATTTTGAGTAACAGCATCATTTTCAGTTTTCTTTATTCCGGCATCAGCAAACTGCTGTACCAGGCGTTCAACTGAAGTTTGAATCTCTGCTGCCAATGATTTTACAGTTTCATCTGCCATTCTGTTCCTTCCTGCTACAAATTATTTTGGATCGTTGCCAAACCAGCAAATATTGCGCGCAGCCATAATAATTTCACCAGCCTGTTCATCATTCAGCCCTTCTTCAATATCTCTCAGATCGTCGATCCCCTGCTCGGCAAGATCTTCCAATGTACAAATACCATGAGCAGCTAGGTTCATTGCTAAAACATGATTCATACCTGGTAGATTTAACAGATCCTCAGTTGGCTGATTATCCCCCATACTCTCTTTTTGAGCCAATTCTAATGTCGTCAGCGCTGCTTTCGCTCTTTCACGCAAAACTTCAATCGTTGTCTCATCAAGTCCTTCAATTTCTAATAGTTCGTTGATTGGTACATAAGCTAATTCTTCTAATGTAGAAAAACCTTCTTCAACGAGAGCAGTAGCGAATTCTTCATCAATATCAAGATGCTTCACAAAAGAATTAATAGATGCATGTGCCTCTGCTTGATGTTTAGCTTCAAGTTCTTCCGCAGTCATGACATTCAATTCCCATCTGTCATCTCCACGATGCTTTTTTAGTAACTGAGAAGCTAAGCGAACATTTTGTCCATTACGACCAATTGCCTGAGCCAAATTACTACTTTCAACGGCAACATCCATCGTACATTTATCTTCATCAACGACAATAGAAGCAACATCAGCTGGCGCCATCGCATTGATCACAAATTGTGCAGGATTATCATCCCACAAAACAATATCAATACGCTCACCACCAAGTTCGCTTGATACTGCTTGCACCCTTGCGCCACGCATTCCAACACAAGCGCCTACTGGATCAATGCGTTTATCATTCGTTTTTACGGCAATTTTTGCCCGCGATCCTGGGTCACGCGCAGCAGCTTTAATTTCTATAATTTCTTCACCAATTTCAGGTACTTCTATGCGAAATAATTCCACTAACATTTCAGGACGAGAACGGCTAACAAATAGCTGCGCCCCACGTGCTTCTGGACGTACATCATACAATACACCACGCACACGGTCACCTGGGCGAAAGTTTTCACGTGGTAACATATCTTCCCGCAAAATTACCGCTTCGGCATTATTTCCTAAATCTAACGTAATATTTTCACGATTTACTTTTTTTACCACTCCGGTAATGATTTCACCTTGATGCTCACGAAATTGTTCAACAACCATTGCTCTCTCAGCTTCACGTACCTTTTGAACAATAACCTGTTTTGCAGTTTGAGTGGTAATGCGGTCAAACGTAACAGACTCTATTTGATCCTCTACATAATCGCCTAATTTAATCTCTGAGTCTTCAAATTTTGCCGCATCTAATGTAATTTCGCGTGTTGGCTGCGTCACTTCTTCAACTACCAACCAACGCCGAAATGTATCAAAATCTCCCGTTTTTCGATCAATATTAACGCGAACATCAATCTCTTGTTCATATTTTTTCTTAGTAGCTGTTGCTAATGCGGTTTCAAGCGCCTCAAAGATTTTTTCGCGAGGAAGAGATTTTTCATTAGAAACCGCTTCCACAACAGCCAGAATTTCTTTATTCATCCTAGTTGCCTCATTGAACTTTATTAAAAGTGGGGTACCAGGTTAGCTTTCTGGATGTTTTTTAGTGCAAACACTTCGTCCTTGCCATCCACAGTAACCGTAATCATTTCGTCATTAACAGCCTTAATTATACCTTGCCATTTACGACGGTTCTGCATTGCTATTCTTAATATTAAATTCACTTCTTTACCAATAAAACGCTGATAGTGTGCAACAGTAAAAAGTGGGCGCTCAAGTCCTGGTGAAGATATCTCCAGGTTATAGAGCACTGAGATCGGATCTTCAACATCCAGTACTGCGCTGACCTGGTGGCTAACATCGGCACAATCATCAACAGTAACACCATTTTCATTATCAATATAAACGCGTAATGTCGAAACACGTGCTCGAATAAATTCCAGCCCAACAAATTCAAAACCTAATGCTTCTACCGGCACTGAAATCATCGATGTTAATTTTTGCTCTAATGTGGACAAACCCCACCCCCAGACATAAAAAAAGGGCTAAAAGCCCAGTAATTCTGTTTTAAATAACAAAAAACCCCGAAAACCGGGGCTTTATGCAACTGGACCCTATACACTGCCAGTAGGTTTAACCCCTGACTCAGCACTCTTCCAAACGAAAATAATCCAATAAAACGCCTGAGATAGATCACATGCTAAGAAGTGGTTGCGGGAGCCGGATTTGAACCGACGACCTTCGGGTTATGAGCCCGACGAGCTACCAAGCTGCTCCATCCCGCGTTCGAAAAACTTCGCAAATTTTACGCTGATAATATGCGAAACGCAAGTTATCTTTTAAAATGGTGCCGAGGACGGGACTTGAACCCGTACGCCCGTTTTATAGGCACTACCACCTCAAGGTAGCGTGTATACCAATTTCACCACCTCGGCACACCAGTAAGACAATTTTTTTGACAAAACCGCCTCACTACACAAACTGTTGTTTAATTAATGAGGGATATCACTTGTTGGTGCTACAGGCGCTGTAGGTACTCCAGCTGGTTTCTCAACTTTAACCGGTTCACCAATGTTTTCCCATTTGCTGCCAGTCACACTTTTATTGGAGGTTAAATTCCCTAAAATTAAACTGATAACAAAGAATAATGTTGCAAAGATAGCCGTCATCCGCGTCATAAAATTACCTGATCCTGATGAACCAAATAATGTTGCAGAAGCGCCTGCACCGAATGAAGCTCCCATATCAGCACCTTTCCCTTGTTGCAACATGACCATACCAATCAGCGCAATTGAGACTAATAAAAAGATAACCAAAAGGGTTATGTACATAGCTAACTACCTATTTGACAATAAAGTTTGGGAAAACCTATCTACTGCAGCTTGCTCCTTACGTCGTTACTTTAAGGAGCGGCTTTGAATACTAACCAAAGCTTAGCTGACAAGCAAGATTATTTTTATCTCATTGTACTATTTGTAGAAAAAAACAACAAAAATCGTTACCTGAAGACAACTGTGAAAAATAACACAATACTTATACAACCATATGATTTTTTCTAAAAATATTATGATCTATTTTACTTGCTTGACCACTTCAGCAATACGATTAGCCATTGCAGTAACCTGTTTTTCATTCTCACCTTCCACCATGATGCGAATTAAAGGCTCGGTACCTGATTTACGCAATAAAACCCGCCCTCTACCTGCTAGGTCATTTTCCACTTGATTTACCACATTTAAAACATCTTCTGTAACCAATGGATTATGGCTACCAGAAAAACGCACATTTACCAATACCTGAGGCATCAACTTCACCTCTCGGCAAAGATCATAAAGGCTCGTATTATTACGGATCATGGCACTTAGAACTTGTAAACCAGCGATAATACCATCACCTGTTGTTGTTTTATCTAACAAAATAATGTGACCTGAATTTTCAGCACCAAGCCGCCATCCTTGTTCTTGTAATTTTTCGAGAACATAACGATCGCCGACTTTTGCCCGGATAAAAGGTATATCCAACTGTTGCAAGGCTAATTCTAACCCCATATTACTCATTAAAGTGCCAACAACACCACCATGCAATTGACCTTGTCGAAGTGCATCGCGAGCAATAATATAAAGAATTTGATCGCCATCTATCCTATTGCCCCGATGATCAACCATTATTAGCCGATCACCATCACCATCAAACGCAAGGCCAATATCCGCTTTTTCTGCTACAACACGTTTTTGCAGCAGCGCAACGTCAGTCGCCCCACAGCCCTGATTAATATTCAGTCCGTTTGGTTCGCAGCCAATTGCGATGACTTCAGCACCAAGCTCAGTTAAAACATTCGGTGCAATGTGATATGTTGCGCCATTAGCACAGTCTAAAACTATTTTTAATCCACTTAGACTTTGGTCACTGGGAAACGTCCCTTTGCAATACTCTATATAACGCCCAGCAGCATCAACAATACGACTCGCTCGTCCTAATTCGGCAGATTCTACACAAGTAAGAGGTTTCTCCATCTCAGCTTCTATTGCTTCTTCTACGTCATCAGGTAACTTAGTTCCATCAATCGAAAAGAATTTAATACCATTATCATAATAGGGGTTATGAGAAGCAGAAATGACTATACCCGCCTCAGCACGGTATGTACGTGTTAAATAAGCAATTGCTGGTGTTGGCATAGGACCTGTAAATGCAGCAGATAATCCAGCTGCTGCAAGACCCGCTTCTAAAGATGACTCCAACATATAACCTGAAATGCGTGTATCTTTACCTATGATTATTTTACGAGAACCATGCCGCGCTAAAACTTTACCCGCTGCCCAACCCAATTTCAAAACAAAATCAGGGGTAATGGGGTTTTCTCCTACTTTGCCACGAATACCATCGGTGCCAAAATATTTGCGCTTACTCATAATCATCTGTTTCCTTTATTAAAAGGGTTGCTTGAACAATCTTCATAGCCTGTACAGTTTCTTTCACATCATGCGCACGAATAATCTGTGCTCCCTGCATAGCTGCGATAACAGCGCATGCGATACCGCCAATAAGCCGTTCCTCTAGTGGTACATCTAATAATTCACCGATCATAGATTTACGCGACATACCAACTAGTAGCGGCACTCCTAGAGCATGAAATTCATTCAATTTTGCTAATAATTGATAATTATGCGCCAAATTTTTACCAAAACCGAAACCTGGATCAATAATCAAACGACTTTTCGCAATGCCAGCCGCTTTACAGCGGTCAATTTCATCTGATAAATACTGTTTTACTTCTGCAACCACATTTTTATAATCAGGTGTTTGTTGCATTGTCTTAGGTTGACCTAACATATGCATAATACAGATAGGTAACCCTGTTGCAGCTGCGGCTTCTAATGCACCCGGCTCATGTAACGACCGAACATCATTAATAATATGCGCACCTGCTCTGGCTGCCTCTGCCATGACAACAGCTTTCGATGTATCAACAGAAACCCAAACATCAAAACGGTCAGTTACGGCTTCAATTATTGGGATAACCCGGTCAAGTTCTTGCTGTAAACTAACTTCACTAGCACCTGGACGAGTCGATTCACCACCAATATCGATAATTGCCGCACCATGGTCAACCATACTAGCTGCATGCTTGAGCGCATAGTCGTAACGATTGTATATACCACCATCAGAAAAAGAGTCTGGAGTAACATTTAATATTCCCATGACAATAGGATGATTAAGATCAAGCTCTATTTTTCGGGCAGTAATTTTCATAATTACCTTACTCAACCAAACAAAACCCCAGGCTATCCTGGGGTTTCAATTATTTATTCATTTCACATAGAGAAACGATGAGCATTAACGATTCTCTGTGTTACTACCATTATCATTTCCATGCACACTATCTTCACCCTGGGCGGCAGAAATATTCTTTTCTGACTCTCCTTGTGATGAGGATGTTGCAGTAGGATTACTACTATCATTATCATCCCAGCCAGCTGGTTTCCTGACTGGACGGCGGTTCATTAAATCATCAATTTGAGGTGCATCAATGGTTTCATATTTCATTAATGCATCCTTCATCGCATGCAGAATATCCATATGATCATTCAAAATCTGACGAGCCCGTTTATAATTACGATCAATAATTGCCTTGATCTCTTCATCAATTGCTCGCGCAGTTTCGTCTGACATATGATTAGCTTTAGCAACCGAACGGCCTAGGAAAACCTCACCTTCTTCCTCAGCATAGAGCAATGGTCCTAGTTTCTCAGAAAAACCCCATTGCGTCACCATGTTACGGGCAAGATTAGTTGCTACTTTAATATCGTTTGAGGCACCAGTAGATACCTTTTCTGAACCGTAAATAATTTCTTCCGCTAACCTGCCACCATAAAGGGTAGAAATTTGACTTTCTAGCTTTTGCCGGCTCGCACTAATTTGATCACCTTCTGGCAAGAAGAATGTGACACCTAACGCACGACCACGCGGGATAATTGTCACTTTGTGAACAGGATCATGCTCTGGAACAATACGTCCTATAATTGCATGACCAGCCTCATGATAAGCAGTAGATTCTTTTTGTTCTTCTGTCATGACCATAGAGCGACGTTCAGCACCCATCATGATCTTGTCTTTTGCCTTTTCGAATTCCACCATAGTGACAACACGCTTATTTCCGCGCGCCGCAAAAATGGCGGCTTCATTAACTAAATTAGCTAAATCTGCACCAGAAAAACCGGGTGTGCCTCGTGCCAATACCGAAGCATCAACACTAGGATCTAAAGGTACACGGCGCATATGAACTTTCAAAATCTGTTCACGACCACGTACATCAGGTAGACCCACAACAACTTGCCGATCAAAACGTCCAGGACGCAATAATGCCGGATCTAGCACATCGGGGCGGTTGGTAGCAGCAATAACGATAATACCTTCATTACCTTCAAATCCATCCATCTCTACCAACATTTGGTTAAGAGTCTGTTCACGTTCATCGTGTCCTCCTCCCAAACCTGCACCACGTTGACGACCAACAGCATCTATTTCGTCAATAAAGATGATACAAGGCGCTGCTTTCTTGGCTTGCTCAAACATATCGCGAACGCGAGAAGCACCAACACCAACAAACATTTCGACGAAATCTGAGCCGGAGATAGTAAAAAAAGGAACCTTTGCTTCACCAGCAATCGCTTTTGCCAATAAAGTTTTACCCGTTCCCGGTGGTCCTACCATCAAAATTCCCTTAGGAATTTTACCACCTAATTTTTGAAAACGTCCAGGCTCACGCAGATATTCAACTAATTCACCCACTTCTTCTTTCGCTTCATCACAACCGGCAACATCAGCAAAAGTTGTTTTAATTTGATCTTCTGTCAGCATGCGCGCCTTACTCTTACCAAAGGACATAGCACCTTTGCCACCTCCTCCCTGCATCTGACGCATAAAAAAGATCCAAACCCCAATCAGTAATAACATTGGGAACCAGGAAATGAAAATAGTTGCTAAGAAACTTTGCTCTTGAGGTGGTTCACCAATGACAGTGACATGCCTTTCAAGCAAGGTATCCAACAATCTTGGATCCTCTCTTACTGGAATATAAGTCGTATAACGACTGTTATCCGTTTTCTTAACACTAATTTCACGATCAGAAATGCGCACTTCACGTATCTGATCCTGAGTTAACTCATTCATAAAGGTAGAATAATCCACCCTGCGACTATTTGAATCGCTAGGACCAAAACTCTGGAATAGAGACATCAGGACTACCGCAATGACTACCCAGAGAATCAGGTTTTTCGCCATGTCACTCAAGGGATGAACCTCTTCATTACAACTATGTTAAATAAATAACGTACAGGGTACTATAATTTGCGTCCTGTCGCTACAATGTACACTTCACGTGAACGTGACCGCGAAGCATCTGGTTTACGAATTTTAACTTTTAAAAATAGAGAGCGAATTTCCCTCAGATATTCATCAAAGCCTTCTCCCTGAAATACTTTAACAATAAAACTTCCGCCGGTAGCCAGTACATCACGACACATATCCAACGCTAGCTCAACCAGATACATGGAGCGAGGAATATCGACTGCAGGTGTCCCACTCATATTGGGAGCCATATCCGACATAACAACCTGGACTTTTTTATCACCAACGCGTTCAAGCAATGCCTTTAATATCTGCTCATCTCGAAAATCTCCTTGCAAGAAATCAACACCAACGATGGGATCCATTAGTAATAAATCACATGCAATAACCCGCCCCGTCAGGCCAACTTTACTTACTGCATATTGAGACCAACCTCCAGGCGCTGCACCCAAATCAACAACGGTCATACCAGGTTTAAATATTTTATCACTCTGCTGGATCTCATCCAATTTAAACCATGCACGTGAGCGAAACCCTTTTTTTTGTGCTTGAAGAACGTATTTATCGCTAAAATGTTCCTGTAGCCAACGACTAGAGCTTGCTGAACGCTTTTTATTAGCCATTGTTTTTCCAACTATACTTATAAAATAACATCTATCTTTGCCATTTTCGCTATACCAAAATTATAGAATTTATGGTGATAACTAAAAGATGGCGGTAGAATGTACCGTTTTCAATCCCACTAAAGCAAAAAACAATGACTCTTAATAAAAAGCAAATACAATATCTAAAAAGCCTTGCTCATCATCTAAACCCTGTTGTAATGATAGGTAACAATGGTTTAACTGAAGGTGTTTTAGCTGAAATCGAACAATCCTTGTCATATCATGAACTTATCAAAATCAAAATAGCGAGTGAAGATCGAGATACCAAAAATTTGATAGCAAACGCTATTGTTAGAGAAACCGATGCTATCAATGTACAAATTATTGGTAAAATCTTGATACTCTATCGTCCTTCTGAAACACACAAGATCATTTTACCTAAATAAGTCTTCTACATTTATACAAAAATGCCATCTCATTTCAGGGTAAAAAAGGCCATATTGGCCTCTTTTACTTTTATTTTAAAATTAACTCAAGAATATAACGCTTTAAGATAAAAGGAAAATCAAATATATTCCACTTTCAAAATTTCATATTCAACTTCACCGCCAGGGGTAGTGATGACTGCAACATCATCCATAGTCTTACCGATCAAGCCTCGAGCTATTGGTGAATTAACAGAAATGAGATTTTCTTTGATATCAGCTTCATCATCACCCACAATACGATAAATCTGATCTTCATTTGTCGTTACATTAAATACCGTGACTGTCGCGCCAAATATTACACGACCCTCATTTTTCATTTTTGTTACATCAATAACTTGCGCATGAGACAATTTAGCCTCAATTTCTTGGATACGCCCTTCGCAAAACCCTTGCTGCTCACGCGCTGCATGATATTCTGCATTTTCTTTCAAATCACCATGTTCACGAGCTTCTGCAATAGCAGCAATAATTTCAGGACGGCGGATATTCTTTAAAAATTCTAACTCTTTACGCAACTTTTCTGCGCCACGTACCGTCATTGGAATCTGTTTCATTAATAAATGCCTCTGATTCTTTCCTAAATAAAAAATTAAATATCTTCCTGATTTTTCTGTCATTAAAGCAAATTAGCACTTCTGACAAAACAACATTCTAGGCAAACAAAAAAGGGGTAAACCTTGTTAACTATTAATTTGCAACTTTATTATTCTATCATTTAATTAACCATTCTAACTCACACTTAATGCTAGGTCACCGTTTACTTTTTTCTGCATTACACTTTAGTATGTGTATTATGTCTACTTTTATATACTGCACTTATGGCTTTTTTAAAAAAAATGGGAAGATCATATTGGTTATTTAACCTACTTTTCATATTCAATCAGGCGCTATCAGCGCCAATTGAAACCTATATTAATTATCTGCCTGCAGGCACAAATCTCGCTTTTATCGCACAAAAAGTGGGGAGTGATACTCCGTTGATTGATTACCATAGCCAACAAATGGCTTTGCCTGCAAGTACTCAAAAAATTATTACCGCATTAGCTGCATTGCTTCAATTAGGTAGCGATTATCGATTTGTCACCCATTTTGAAACTGAAGGAAAAATTATCGGCCATCGTTTAAATGGTGATTTAGTTGTACGCTTCACAGGCGATCCAACCTTAACACGCCAACAAATTCGCAATATGGTAGCTGAATTAAAGCAGCTAGGCATTGAACAAATTGATGGCGATTTAATTATTGATATATCAGCCTTCGCTGGCCAAGATAAGGCTCCTGGGTGGGTATGGAATGATATGACACAATGTTTTAGTGCTCCACCAAGCGCCGCTATTATCGATAAAAACTGTTTCTCAGTCACTTTACATAGTGGTCAGAAACCTGGCGATATTGCTTATGTTCATACTGCCCCTTTTTACCCTATTAATATGTTCAGCCAAGTTATTACGCTAGCAAAAGGTTCTACTGATGCACGTTATTGTGCATTAGACGTTATACCAGGAGAACTAAACCGTTATATACTAACTGGTTGCTTAATTCAACGCGCTGAACCGTTACCATTAGCATTTGCCATTCAAAATGGCGCAAGCTATGCAGGAGCCATTATAAAAAATAGCCTGACTGATGCCAAGATAACGATCACCGGGCATATTAAACGGCGCCACTTGCCTACCATAGCAGGAAATATCTTGGCCACAACAAAATCTAAACCACTACATCATTTGTTAACAATAATGTTAAAAAAATCTGATAATATGATAGCTGATGCGATCTTTAGAACCATAGGCCGTGAATATTATGGTGTCCCAGGTACTTGGTCTTCTGGCTCCGATGCTGTCCGCCAGATTTTAAAACAAAAAGCCAATATTAACTTAGCTAATACGACTATGGTAGATGGCTCAGGGCTGTCTCGCCACAATTTAATTACACCAACAGCTATGATGTCTATTTTGCAATATATTGCTAAACATGATAGTCAACTAAACTTTATTGCTATGTTACCATTAGCTGGTCATGATGGCACGCTACGTTATCGTGGGGGCTTAGACAATGCCGGCGTAAATGGTAAGGTCTCTGCTAAAACCGGTGCATTGCAAGGAGTATATAATCTCGTCGGCTTCATTACCGCACAAAGTGGTCAGCGTATCGCTTTTGTACAGTTTATTTCAGCTTATAGCTTACCACCAGCACAATATAATAGTCGCCGTATTCCGCTTGTCCGGTTTGAAGGCCATCTCTATAAAGATCTTTATCGCAATTACTAAAAGAAACAAAAGGGTATCTACTCGATACCCGCTAAAAAATAATTCGCATTAATTAACGCTTATAAATGAAGTCGATTCCCTCTTCATCGTCTTCATCCCAATCGTCATCATCCAGATCCGTTTTATTATCCAATAGTTGTTCTTTGTGATAATCATCCCACATAAATTCAGCTTTATCTGTTCCGGTATTATCTACCGATATATTTTTAGGATGGGCTTGCATAAACGTCATAATATCCCAACAAAGCGCTTTAATACCTAGCTGATTTACTGCAGAAATTTGATAATACTTATCTTGCCATTTTAATGCTTCAATAATGGTTTTTGCGCGGTCATTTGCCTCTTCAGTGGTCAAAAGATCAACTTTGTTAAAAACTAACCACCGCGGTTTTTGTGCTAATTTTTCACTATATTTTTCCAGTTCTGCATCAATTATTTTGGCATTCTCTACCGGATCAGAACCATCAATAGGGCAAATATCAATAAGATGCAGAAGTATCGTGCAGCGTTCCAAATGCTTTAAGAAACGAATTCCAAGACCAGCACCTTCTGCTGCTCCCGCAATTAAACCGGGAATATCTGCAATAACAAAGCTTTGCTCACTATCCATACGTACTACACCCAAACTCGGTACCAAAGTAGTAAATGGATAATCAGCAACTTTGGGTTTTGCTGCTGAGACTGAGCGAATGAAAGTCGATTTACCCGCATTTGGCATACCTAGCATGCCTACATCAGCAAGTAACATCAATTCAAGTAGCAATTCTCTTGTTTCTCCTTTCGTTCCCATGGTTTTTTGACGGGGAGCACGGTTGACTGATGATTTAAATCGAGTATTACCTAAACCATGAAATCCCCCTTTCGCAACCATTAAACGCTGCCCGTGACGGGTCATATCACCAACAATTTCACTGGTTGAAAAGTCACGTATCCGCGTGCCAACCGGGACTTTAATGGTGTTATCTTGACCACGTTTGCCTGTACAATCACGACTTTGGCCATTCTGTCCCCGTTCAGCTCGGAAGATGGTCTCAAATCGATAATCAATTAACGTATTAAGATTTTCATCAGCCAACAGGTAAACATCTCCACCATCTCCACCATCTCCACCATCAGGCCCGCCCTTAGGGATATATTTTTCACGGCGGAAGCTAACGCAGCCATTGCCACCATCGCCAGCTATAACTAATATTTTGGCTTCATCAACAAATTTCATTATCTTTTCTCCGCATACTAGACATTATACGCTAGATGGTAGTTTTACCCAGAGATGGTATCACATAAGGTAATATAAAAAGCCCTGCAAATTTGCAGGGCTTTTTTAAACTCTATTTAAAGATCAAAAAAACTTATTCAGCTTCGATACTGACATATTTACGATTTTTTGGTCCTTTAATTTCAAATTTAACTTTTCCGTCAGCCAATGCAAATAGGGTATGATCGCGACCACAACCAACATTACTACCAGCATGGAATTTAGTACCACGCTGACGAACAATAATGCTACCTGCCAACACAGACTCACCACCAAAACGTTTTACACCTAGGCGTTTTGCTTCGGAATCGCGACCATTACGCGTTGAGCCGCCAGCCTTTTTATGTGCCATTAATCTGCTCTCCTAATTCTTAAGCAATACCAGTGATCTTAACATCAGTAAACCACTGACGGTGGCCCTGTTGTTTACGGCTATGTTTACGGCGACGAAATTTAACAATTTTAATTTTCTCACCGCGACCATGCGCAATAACTTCAGCTTTAACTTTGATGCCTTCAACGACAGGAGCACCGATTTTAATATCATCACCGTCGGCGATCATCAATACTTGATCGAACTCAACAGTTTCACCTGTCGCAATGTCTAGCTTTTCCAGGCGAACTGTTTGGCCTTCGCTGACTCGGTGTTGTTTACCACCACTTTGGAAAACCGCGTACATATAAACTCCGCTTAACACACTCCCTTAGCATATTTGATTTCAGAGTGCATTTTATAAATATTCACAATAGGGCGCGAATTCTACGCAAAAAAGCATCAGAAGACAAGCCTAGAATTCAATCTAATAATAAAAAATCTACTTTATAAAGTGTATTTATTCCTTAGCCGTTCATTTGTAATTAATTTTACAGTACAATCGGTGACAGATTAACAACACAAGAACACATGACTAAATATTATGTTTAGGTAAAACCAAATTGATAAAAGAATTTATAAAATGAATTTAGAATCAATTATCAATCTAACCGCAAAAGACATGGAAGCGGTTAATAAAGCAATCTTGAATCAATTAAATTCAGATGTCCACCTCATTAATCAACTAGGTCACTATATTATTAGTGGTGGCGGAAAAAAAATTCGGCCCATGATTGCTATTCTGGTTGGAAAAGCCCTAGGTTATGAAGGAAAAAAGCATATTAATGTAGCAGCATTGGTTGAATTTATTCATACCGCAACATTACTACATGATGATGTTGTTGATGAGTCGACCCTGCGGCGCGGTAAAAAAACAGCAAATGCTGTTTTCGGTAATGCTGCCAGTGTATTAGTAGGAGACTTCATTTACACCCGTTCATTTCAAATGATGACAGAGCTTGATTCTATGCCTGTTTTAAAACTGATGTCTGATGCAACAAATGTCATCGCAGAAGGTGAAGTTTCACAATTAATTAATTGTAATAATCCAGACATCACCGAAAGTACCTATATGCAAATAATATATAGTAAAACTGCACGCCTATTTGAAGCAGCGACACATGCTTCAGCAATAGTATCAGGGGCCAATGAAACCCAACAGCAAGCCTTACGTGATTATGGTCGTTATCTTGGTACTGCCTTCCAGCTGATTGATGATCTTTTGGATTATGACGCGGATAGTACTACTATTGGCAAAAATATCGGCGATGATTTAGATGAGGGAAAGTTAACACTACCTCTACTTCATGCAATGAAAAAAGGCACCGCAGAAGAATCCGCACTTATTCGTAACTCAATAGAAAAAGGTAATGGGCGCCATTTACTTAGTGCTATATTAATTACCATGAAACGCTGTGGCTCTCTTGAATATACCCGCGACCGAGCTAGTGAGGAAGCCGATAAAGCGATTAAAGCTCTCGATATCTTACCTGATACATCTTATAAAGATGCTCTGATCAGCTTGGCTTGCATTTCCGTTCAACGCCCCTCGTAATAAAACTTCTCTGGAACAGCTCATCCTGTTCCAGAGTGATCTTCTTCCACTAATATCACTTCACAACAATTGATATAACCAATTAACTTTTCCAATCCTTCCCGTAAAATAAATTTAATAATCTTTTCACGCTCTTTTTTTGTTAATTGTTTATAAGCTTCGACCCAAATTAAAAAAGCATCTTGTCGTTTTCCTTTGCCACGATAATCAATAGAGTTATCATTTAGCGATAATACATTAAATACATCTTCAGGCAGACTACTGACATGATATTCAACAGCTTTGCCTTGGACTCCACGTTTTCGACGTTGCTCCCAACCTTCCCTGCGAGCCATTAGGTTGATACCTTGTGGTGATGAAGGCAAACCAACCAATCCAGCGAGTTCTTTCGCGGTATACCATTCTTTTTTCATAATTTTCTCGCATCACTTTTGGTATTAATACATAACCTAATTCTGCAAATCTAATTGTTAAAAATGGTGGCTTTCTTGATTATGTTTTTCTTTTAAAATCCTCCAAATTTCTTAAACATAGAAAAATCATTGAATAAAATCGCAGGGTTATTTCTTTTTTTATGTCTTGCAAATATTGTTCTCCTTTTTACTATCATTATTAACTAATTTTTTTTCTATTAATATCGGACAAATTATTTTATAACTATTAATTCTAAGGAATTAATATGAATTAAAGATTTTTATTTTTGCCATTCTATTATACTGAATTAATATAACTAGAATTAATTATTTACACTCCTAATAAATTGAAGAGAACCTCACTATATTTCCTAAAATATCTGTAAAATTTCTCTATTTTTTGTAATCAAGTTCAAAAAAGAGATTTTTAAGAAAAAAATAAGAAACTATTAAAGAAAAAAAATGTTATTTTATTTCTAATAACAAGTTCTAGTTCGAAATACATGTGAGAACTATCTGTTATTTATACCACTAATACAGCAATATATTTAATAGAAAAAGGATTAAAAATGATTTCACAGAAATCTGATTGGCATCCTGCGGATATTATTGCAGCGCTAAGAAAACGCGGAACAACGTTAGCAGCTATATCAAGACAAGCAGGTTTAAGCTCTTCAACCCTAGCCAATGCTTTATCTCGGCCCTGGCCAAAAGGAGAATGGATAATTGCAAACTTTTTAAACCTTCATCCTTCTGAAATATGGCCCAGCCGTTATTACGATTTCAATACAGGAGAATTATTAGAACGAAATATTCGTCAGCCTACTAATAAAAATAACGAATAAATTATAAAAAAAACCGCAGACTCATATCTGCGGTTTATTATTTAATGAAGTTAATAATATTATTTATTAATAAAATCTTCGCCTAATTTAATATCTTTATTGAGTGTCACTAACATATTTTCCAATTTATTTTTTTCATGTGTATTCATAATATTAATAGGTAATCTTTCTTCAATACCATTTTTACCTAAACGTATTGGCTGAGCAAAAAATCGCGCATATTCACCATCACTTTCTACATAAGCGCACTCAATTATATTTTCTTTACCATTTAAAGCGTGAATTAATGATAAACCAAACCGTGCGGCAGCTTGTCCCATAGAAAGTGTCGCTGATCCGCCACCCGCTTTTGCTTCAACCACTTCAGTACCCGCATTTTGAATACGCTTAGTTAGCTCCTCGGCTTCCTGTTCAGTAAAGTTAACCGTTGGAATTTGAGAGAGTAACGGTAGAATCGTTACGCCAGAATGGCCTCCAATAACCGTCACTTCAATTTCTTGCGGTTTTTTACCTTTTAATTCAGCAACAAAAGTGTTAGAACGAATAATATCTAAGGTTGTTACCCCAAATAGTCGATTTCTATCATACACACCAGCTTTTTTTAATACTTCTGCTGCTATCGGAACGGTGGTATTAACCGGATTAGTAATAATACCAATTAACGCCTTAGGACAGCTATGAGCAACTTTTTCAATCAGATTACGCACGATACCGGCATTGATATTAAACAAATCTGAGCGATCCATTCCCGGTTTCCTGGCAACACCTGCTGAAATTAATACTACATCAGCACCGTCAAGTGCAGGTGTCGGATCTTCACCAGCAAAACCAATTACCTTTACATCTGTTGGAATATGGCTTAAATCTTTAGCAACACCAGGGGTCACAGGAGCAATATCATAAAGACAAAGCTCTGAGCCTGATGGAAGCTGGTTTTTAAGAAGAAGAGCAAGTGCTTGACCGATACCACCTGCCGCCCCAAGAATAGCTAATTTCATGCTGATACTCCTTTATATGATGACACTTCGAAATGGCTTAAAACTTTCAATCTATTACATACGTTATTTATACGACAGTCTATTAATTACGATTAATAGTTGTTAATAGATAAGACTTGTAAATTTTTTCTTTCATTTTAAATAAAATCCTTACCGACTAATGCGATAAGGGACACTTTTTTAATATTGCTTAGGTAGCAGCATAAGGTATAGACACAAGGGTGATTTTTACAATTAACATCATTTTTAAACAAAAAATTATCTTCAATTTCCACAAAGTAGACAAATAACTAACAAATAATTTTTATTATTGCTATTTTTATTATTTTCATAGCACTATAGCTAGACTCCTTGTTGCATAAAAATTCACCTTTATACATAATATCGCCCTACTTAACGTCTTGAAAAAGGTGATTTATGTATGCTTCTTCTAAACAAGAAGATCTCGTGAAAGCTTTTAAAGCTCTGCTCAAGGAAGAGAAATTTAGTTCACAAAGTGAGATTGTTATAGCACTTCAAGAGCAAGGCTTTGAAAATATAAACCAATCAAAAATTTCTAGAATGCTGACTAAGTTTGGCGCGGTGCGTAACCGTAATGCTAAAATGGAAATGGTTTATTGCCTACCCGCTGAACTGGTAGTTCCTACAACAACTAGCCCGCTAAAAAATTTGGTATTAGATGTTAATTACAATGAATCAATTGTAGTTATTCGTACTAGTCCTGGCGCTGCACAACTCATTGCTCGTTTATTGGATTCTTTAGGAACTTCAGAAGGAATTTTAGGTAGCATCGCTGGCGATGATACTATTTTTTCTACCCCAACTCTGGGATTTACCACCAAACGACTTTATGAAGCCATCTTAAATTTATTTGAACAAGAGTTGTAAAAGTCAAAGTTATCGCGCTGATTAGCGCGATAATATGAAATGAATTGCTATCTTAACTAACAAAAATAATCCAACTATTAATCTTGGCCTAATTTGGCTAAACTGCACGCACACAAGGAACACAATTCCTTAAAAAACTTCTATAAAATTTGACTCAGGATCTTGGTCATGAAAACATTAGACGAATTTATCGTTGAAAAACAACATGATTTTCCTCATGCTACTGGTGAACTTACTGCATTATTGTCAGCAATTAAATTAGGTGCAAAAATCATTCACCGCGATATTAACAAAGCCGGCTTGGTGGATATTTTAGGCGTAAGTGGTGCCTCTAATGTTCAAGGTGAAGTTCAAATGAAACTTGATCTATACGCGAATGAAAAATTAAAAGCTGCTTTGAAAGCGCGAGGAGAGGTTGCTGGCATTGCCTCTGAAGAAGAAGACGAAATCGTTATTTTTGATGGTGATCGGGCAGAAAATGCCAAATATGTTGTATTAATGGATCCATTAGATGGTTCATCAAATATTGATGTAAATGTTTCTGTAGGAACTATTTTCTCTATTTATCGCCGCATTACACCGATTGGGCAACCGGTTACTAAAGCAGATTTTTTACAACCGGGCCATCAACAAGTCGCAGCCGGCTACGTTGTGTATGGCTCTTCAACCATGCTGGTCTATACAACCGGTTATGGCGTGCATGCCTTTACCTATGATCCTTCTCTGGGCGTCTTCTGTCTATCTCACGAAAAAGTAATGTTTCCGACACAAGGTAATATGTATTCAATCAATGAAGGAAATTATAGTAAATTTCCATTAGGGGTAAAAAAATATATAAAATATTGCCAGGAACAAGATCCCGCTACATTTCGCCCTTATACCACCCGTTATATTGGCTCTCTAGTGGCAGATTTTCATCGAAATTTACTAAAAGGTGGTATTTATATTTATCCAAGTACAGCAAGTCATCCTAAAGGTAAATTACGCTTGCTATATGAATGTAATCCAATCGCCTTTTTAGCCGAACAGGCGGGAGGTAAAGCAAGTGATGGTACTAATCGGATTTTAGATATTGTTCCAGAACAGCTACATCAACGTGTACCTTTCTTCGTTGGAACAAAATCTATGGTAGAGAAAGCAGAAAGCTTTATGCTTGAGTTTTCAGTTAATGAATAACGCCCTATCAACACAATAAAGGCAATCGATCCGGCCTTTATTGTTAAGATTATTTTTATAATAAGATCCTATCTGATAGTGAGTTTTTCTTTCGTTTACGGCTATAATAGCCGCTAGTCAATTTTTAGCTTTAAATAAAGGACATTTTTTATGAGCCTAAATAACGTACCGGCAGGGAAAGAACTGCCTGAAGATATCTATGTCATTATAGAAATTCCAGCCAATGCTGATCCGATAAAATATGAAGTAGATAAAAAATCCGGCGCCATCTTTGTCGATCGTTTTATGTCGACTGCTATGTTTTATCCCTGTAATTATGGTTATATCAATCATACTCTCTCACTAGATGGCGATCCTGTTGATGTTTTGGTTCCGACACCATATCCGCTACAACCAGGAGCAGTAATCCGTTGTCGCCCAATCGGTGTATTAAAAATGACCGATGAATCCGGTGAAGATGCAAAATTAGTTGCTGTGCCTCATTCTAAATTAACTAAAGAATATGATCACATTAAAGATATTAACGATTTGCCTGAATTATTACGCGCTCAAATTAAACATTTCTTTGAACACTATAAAGATTTAGAACAAGGCAAATGGGTAAAAGTGGAAGGTTGGGAAAATGTTGATGCGGCAAAAGCTGAAATTCTTTCTTCTTTTGAACGCGCAGCTAAAAAATAAACATCATATAGATTTAACAGATCCCCTTTATTAATAAATGGGATCTAGTTAGAAAAATTTATTTGCTTTTTCCATCACGTTTTAGCCAATCACCACTTTCAATTCGCCGTAAACCATCTACCGGAAGTTTATAAAGATAGATCCATGCATTACCATAAGGTGTAGATATCAACTCTCTCTCATAATCTTGGGAATTCCTTTTTAATTCATCAAGCTCAGTCAAAATCGACGGTGTAATACGATAAACTTCACATTCTATCGTCCCTTCACCACGTATTACTGCAGGGTAATAACCTAAGTCATAAATCTCATAACCTTCCAACCTATACTCTCCTAACAGCTGAGCATAGGTCATCCAATGATGATTTCCCTGTTTACGTCTTAAACTACCATAAACAATTATACGCATAATTAAAACTCAAACTGATAAAGCAGATCGAGTGCCTGATCAACGCCAGACACAGCTTCTAGATACAATTTTGGCATCAAACGATAGCGTAGCGTTAATGTAGCAAGAGAATTAAATATCCCTACACCATATTTAACTTGCAAATCATTAGTTATCTTACCGCTCACTACAACTTGAGATTTGTCACCAACCCCCTGAGTATCTAATGCTAAGTCGGAAACGCCAAATGTTTCACCAATACTTCCCAATAATTTTCCACTTTTGGAAACTCCCATACTAATCAGCAAAGCAGCCATATGGGTACTATCTGCACC
This sequence comes from Arsenophonus sp. aPb, assembly GCF_029873475.1. NCBI lineage: Bacteria > Pseudomonadati > Pseudomonadota > Gammaproteobacteria > Enterobacterales > Morganellaceae > Arsenophonus > Arsenophonus sp. aPb. The sequence continues at coordinate 291,779 of NZ_CP123499.1, read as the reverse complement.
ACTACTATCTAACCCTTCACCTCTAAGCAAATAAGATAGCGCTTCTTCCTGCGATTTAACTGGCTCAGAGAAAATCGTTGCTTTTGGCTTATCAGCCAAACCTGTAACCCTTACACCCGCAATCACATTATCATTGGTACTCTCTGGATTGCGGATCGCTTCTACATTTAAGAATGGCTGATCAATGGGACCAGAAAATAAAATTTGTCCTTTCCGTACAATAAGATCTTGCCCATATGCATGAAATCGTCCTTCAGGAATATTAATCTGGCCATTTAAACCCAATCCTTGTTTATCTTGGATAACTTTTAACATTCCTGTTAATCGAGCTTTTAAACCAAATGCATCCAGACGAACATCATTGCCAATTTTAATCTGTAGATTAGTTAAGATTGGTATTGATATACCTTTTTTCTCTATTGGCTGCAAATTTGCGTCTAACATCACTTCATCTGATGAAACGCCTACTGCTGATTCCGGCAATTCTTGTACCGTAATCCGTGCCCAAGGAATATTTACATTACCATTGAGACTTAATAAATTAGGTGTAGCTTCAAGAACAATATCCGGTTCCACATCAATACGAACCATTGGCGGTAATGTTATCCGCAATTTATTACCTGTGGCGGAAACTCTCGCTTGCCAAGCTTTAATATTACGCCAATCCGCCTCTCCGGTTAACTTTAAATAACCTTCTGGTGTATTAATACGTCCTGTTAATTGAGAATGAGTTCCCATAAAATTCAGTTTGAGGAAAGCCTGATTGATATCAAATGGAAACCAGTGTCCTTTTGCTGTCACATTAGAAAGTGCCAAATTACCATTTAATAGCGGCTGCTTCATATTGCCAGCTAACCTTAAATCGGCATTCAGATTGCCATCTAACCCTTCACCTTTACTTAGAACTGGACGAATTAATGCTAATGTAATATTTTCAATATTAACACTACCTGATAATTTACGACTTTGTTCCGGATCGTCAATCCGTATATTGCCTGAAAATTTACCATTATTGTTAATTTGTATTAACCACTGTAATACCGCCTTACCATTACTCATGTCTGCATTTAATGTTAGCGTTTGAAATTCAACGGGTAACCATGATCCTTCAATCAATTGCTTGATTTTCACACCATTGCCAAGCAAATTTACTTTTGCCTGAGGCGAACGACCATCCGCATACCAACTCACTTTTGCATCACCATCAAAACTGCCAGTGAGTTGAGTTTCAGCGGGCAAAAAGGGTTTGAGCAGCGCTAAATCAAACTGCTGTAGTAGAATATCTACATTACCTGATTTACCAATTTTAGCCGTTTTAGACAGACAAAAACGCCCTTTAGTATTTAACCAGCAATGAGGGGACAGCGTGACTTCCTGTTGTTGATTAGCATACTCAATCGCTACTGGCCGACTTAATTGCCATTCACCAATCGGTGTATTAAATAATGTATTATCTAACATGCCTTGCCATAACGCTTTCTGTCGATCAAAACGGCCTTTTAGGGTTAAATGACCCGAAATGGGTTTCCCATCGATAATCATTTTAACGCTATGCTGTTGTTCATCACCTTTAGCATCTAGGTTGAAATTGTGCACAACTAAATCTGCCTGTTTCAACTGATGAATAGCAACGGTTAACTGACCATGGATCTGTTTATCAGAACGGATATCACCTTGAATAATTGCTTTATCAATAGCTAAGTTATTTTGCCATTTAACCTTACGAGCTGCGAGATCAACCATTAATTGTGGTGACTTTAAATCACCTCGTAATTTTAATTGTCCCTTTATGACACCCGCTAAACCAGGTAATACACCATCGAGACCAGGTGCATCAACTATTCCATCCAGTTGCCATTTGTTATTCACATGTCCATTAATAGCTAATTTGTTGCGGCCGAGTAAAATATTGAACACGGGAATGTTCCATTGACCTGCGGCATTGCCGCTTATCTGTCCGCGGGTGCGTAATAAATTACCTTTTACATTACCATCCAAGGTAATTTCAGGGACTTTTAATTGCCAGCTACCCCCATGTACACTACCTGTCATGACGATTTTGCCCTGCAATTTAGCTGGCCATTGTGGCCACTGTTTTGCGGTATTAATATTGGATAAAGTTAATAACCCATTCCAACTTATTGCTTTACTCCAATCAATAATACCGCTTAATTCTGTTTTTCCCTGCAATGCATTCAATCGCAAACTCGTTAAACGAAACTGTTGTTCATTCCCTTTAGCATCAAGCGTTAATAAGGTCGGTGGCACATCCCGTCCATCAATATTGGTTCGCAATGAGAGATCATAACCCATCATCTTACCATTCATACGTAAACGCAGATCCTTTAAACTATATTTGGGCTCGCCTTGCAGTGGCCAATTTAGTTGCTGACTTTCTAGGGTTAATTGAATTGGCAATCCTGCCTGTGATAAGGCTACTTCTGTGACCAAATTAGCCTTGATGGGACCTGTTAAACTTAACATTAATTTAAGCTGTTGTAATAAAGCCCCTTCTAGTTTCAAATTAACTTGTTGGCCTTTAAGATTATCCAGATAGGATACGGCTTGAGCGGTTATATTGACCGGCCACTGCTGAACCAAATTAGCATCACCGGTGAGAGTAATCTTGCCTTCAGGCGCCACAACATCAAATTGCTTAATAGCTATCTGCTGATTTTGTACGCTAGCTATTAATGTCAAATTCTCAATCACTACTTTAGTATCACCAGCTAAATGCCAGTTTATCCCTCGGATCTGCTCAATATTAATATCAATAGGCAACACGACTTCAGGTAATTTAGCCAATAAGGGCTCAGCAAACAGGGCTTTTAATGTTTCAGCAGGTGTTTTATCTGCTACCTCATTAGGGGTTTTTGTCACTGTTTTTTCTGTCGCTTTATTTGCTGCCACTGAGGTTTTTGGCAAATTAATCACTAATCCATTAATTGTCGTTGGTTTAATTGTCAATAGATTAGCTTGCCAATCAGCTGCCATGGTTAATTCAGCCAGTGAAACCTGGGTGTTATCAAGCTGGATACTGATATTTTTTAAGATTAACTGATTTAATAAAATAGGATAAGGCGTCGACGATTTAGTTAAGGGTTTTGAGCTGGCTTGCTCTTTGGCTGATGGAAAGGCTTTGCTATCAATCTTAACATTGACGCCTTCAGTTGAAATATTATTAACGCACAATTGAAAACGTTTTAAACAGTTAACTTGGAGTGAAAGATTAAATTTATCAACATCAACATTAATACCCTTGGTTCGATAACGAACTCCTTGCAAATTCAAATCACTCCAGCCGCCGGAAATGGTCGCAATTTCTAATCCTGGCAACCAACGCACGGCTGTATTAAGGGCAAAATGTAAGCCTGATTGTGTGGTAACTATCCAACCAATCATCGTTAATAATATTAATAACAAAAACAATAGAGCCAGACTAATACCTTTTATCCATTTCATAGCTCAGCACCTAATCCAATATAAAATTGTACTTTGCTATGATCAGGATCACCAACCGGTGCAGCAATATCCAGTTTAATTGGCCCAACTGGTGAAACCCAGCGAATACCAACGCCAGCGCCGACTTTAAAATCATCCTTATTAAAATCATTGACTGCCTCACCACCATCAACAAATATGGCACCCCACCAGTTGCCCGTCACATTATATTGATATTCCAGTGAGCCGACGGCTAATTTGGAAGCACCGGTCAATTTTCCTTGGTCATTAGTAGGGGAAATTTTTTGATAACCATAACCTCTAATACTGCGATCACCACCAGCAAAAAAACGTAAATCGGGAGGGACTTTGTCAAATCGATTAGCTTCTATCCAACCCAGATGGCCTCTTACAACAAAACGATGCCCTTTCCAGGGTGTTCTTATCCAAACATTTTGCGCTTGTAATACAATAAAATCGATATCTGAACCCCAGGTAGTATTAGAAATATCAATAGTATATCGCTGGCTATCCCCCCAATAGGGCATAGCGCCACCTCGTTGTCGCATGCGGCTAAGACTGACGCCAGGATACAACAACATAGTAGTATTGGTTACATTTGCCTGGGTAAAATGGCTTAGACTCCAGCGCAAATTAACACCATATTGCCAACCTTGATAATAATCCCAATTCCTTAATAAATTGAGGGTTGTCGTATCAGACTGGGTATCATTTAAGTCAGTACGTTTGAAACCGGCCTGAACGGCATAATATTGTTCTAAGGGACTCTTTTTGAGTGGAATTTTATAACTTGCATCAATAATTTGTTCAGGTTGAGAAAGACTAAGGCTGGAAGTAAAGCTCTGTCCTCTAGAATTAATCCAAGGTTTATTCCAAGTAGCTTTGACTCGAGGTCCTACATCGGTGGAATAACCACCACCTAATTCAACATGATTACGCGCACGAGGCGTTAGTACTGCATCCATTGGCAGAATATGCGTGCCTTTCTCACGTGCTTTATTAATATCAGGTGTAACAATGGCGGAATTGAACCAACCCGTACTGACTAACCGTTGATTGAATTCAGCCAATTGCTCAGAAGCGTAATAGTCTCCTTGCTTAAAAGGAACAATATTATTTAAATAATCTTCGCGAATTTGTGCGCCTTCATATTTGATAGCGCCGAAACGATAACGCTCAGCACTATTGAAATCAAATATCCAGTAAGAAGCTCGATGAGCTAATGAGACACCTAACTGGCTTTTTTCCATTTCTGCATCAAAATAACCTTTACGGACTGCCAGGCGACTAAAGCCCTGTTTCAAATCTTCATAATCGCCATGATTAAGAATAATTCCTTTTGGGGGCGTATTACGGGCTATCATTTCCGCATAGTCTTTATCATATTTGGCCGCTCCCTTTAGTGTTATCTTTACATCTGCCACATGAACCGGTTTTCCAGGATCAACTTTCGCGGTTAAAACGGGTCGAGAAGGTGGTTGAAATTCCTGATAAGAAAATTCAATAGTGGGTTCATAATAACCTAACGGCCTTAACCCTAAACGAATTGCTTTATCAACTCTCACGCGAAAACGACCATCAGTGGCAATTTCATCCTGAGTGATACTCGAGAGCTGAATACGAACGTTTTTTTCAAGTTCTCCTGTCAAACCCTCAACTTTTAAACGAAGATTGGCACCATTGGCAATAGGCACTACCATCGACATACAAAGAAAACAAAGCAAAGAATATCTTGGCACGCCAACTCCTAATGGAAAATAACGATAAAAACTCACTCATTTTGGTTAAATTAAACAAGATATACAAGATATTAATAATAAATAATGCAATCTTTAACTCTCGATTTAGGCGCAATAACAGTAGTTGAATAGCATGCTAAAACATTTTTAACTAATAACACTATTGGTTATTTATTTTTATACCGTTAAGCCAAAATTTTTGTACCAAATACCTTATTAAAAATAGCAACTTTCTTTCGAAAAAACGAAATGCAAAAAATTTCTTTTCATAAAAATTTTAGAAAGGGATATAAATAGGGGGTAGACTGAAAAATAATTACCAAGTAACCACAAAATTTGGTAATTATATCATTGCTAAAACAGCTAAATGCGGTCAAGTGGATATATTAGAATTCATCATTACATCTATTCAAATAATAGTCTGAATATTCTAATTAGTCTGAACTTCTTCATTCCCGGGCAATACAATCTGTTTTGTATCTGTTAAGGCAATAAAGGAAGCCGTTTTAGTTGCTAACGGAAGGTTAGCCGCAGGGTTAAATAGTAAGCAAGTCACGTCTGGGCGTGAATAATGGCCGACCGGATCAGCGATTGCTTTGGCATAAGTAATTGCGGCTGGTTCGAGCGTAGCCAACAGTAGTCCTTCCTCATTTTCTGCCAGAGGTGTTGTTAGCTCACTGCCATCAGGACCAAATATACGCGCATAACCACCACCTACTTTTAACAAGTTCCGCTTAGTCTCATCTGTACATAACTGTTCAATCATCTGCTCTGACACAATAGCACACGGCGCAATAACAAAACATTGCCCTTCAACTGCATAGGATCGTGAAAGCGCGACATTAACTTCCGGACTCAAAGCCGCTGTTGCATCGCGATAAAGGCTAAAACTAGGCCAAGCCGCAATATGAATTTGCTCATGCTGAGCATACATAACATATCGCGTTAATGGTTGAATGTGTTCCCAACAACACAATGCCCCAATCACGCCTAACTGAGTGGTAAATGTTTTTAGCGATGAACCATCACTTTCACCAAATAGAGTGCGCTCCACATGGGTCGGTTTAAGTTTTCGCCGCACACCGATCGTTTCTCCAGTATTACTGAGAAGCCATTGAGCCATATAAAGCGTACCATGATCTCTTTCACTCAAACCCAATAGCAGCCAAATATTATTCTCTCTAGCAACCGAAGCGATACGCTTTGCTTGTTCACTGCCTAATACTAAAGAATTTTGATAATATTGATAAACCAGTGGGGTTAATGCGGCAGGTGAGTCCAACCAAAGAAACCAGGGATAACCAGGTAGCCAATTTTCCGGAAAAGCGATCAGTTCTGCCCCCTTACGTGCCGCTTCTCTTATTAAATCGATAGTTTTATCGATAGTTCCTGCCAAATCCATAAATACCGGAGCTGCCTGTACACAGGCAACGGTGATTGATTTATCCATTATTAATTCACCTCATAGTTGAATGTCGCATATCATTTATGTTTGCGATTATACAAATGAAGTGCTTACTAATGTTATTACCCAAAAGCAGCAAGTTTATCAGGCTCTATGCTTTAGAGCCTGATATTGAAGTCTACCAGATATGGATCCTCTCTTTAGGTGCCAAATAAAGCTTATGCTCTTTTTCTACCTTAAAGGCTGCATACCAATCATCCATATTACGTACCACGCCATTGGCACGATAGGGATTCGGACTATGGGGATCAGTCATAATCTTATTACGCTCGGACTCTTTATTCGCTAACTCCCGCCAAGTTCTCGCCCAAGCGATAAAGAAGCGTTGTAACCCCGTCATTCCATCGATAATCGGCGGTTCACCATTCGGATAATGTTCTTTAGAAAATTGCTTATAAGCATTGAGGGCAATATTTAACCCACCGAGATCACCAATATTTTCACCTAGAGTGAGTTCACCGTTAACCGTTAAACCATCAATTTTAAACCCATTATACTGCTTAATAAGTTTGGCGGTTTTTTCTTTAAAATGCTGCTGTGAAGCCGCTGACCACCAGTTTCTTAATTGCCCAGTTCCGTCATAAAGACGGCCTTGATCGTCAAAGCCATGTCCCATTTCATGCCCGATCACAGCACCAATGGCACCATAGTTATAAGCAGGATCAACTTTTTGATCAAAAAATGGCGCTTGCAAAATAGCTGCCGGGAAAACAATTTCATTTTGAACGGGATTATAGTAAGCATTAATTGTTTGTGGCGTCATCCCCCATTCCCACTTCCTGACTTTTTCACCGATCCTGCTCATATTATCTTGATAGAGCCAGTTTTGTACTTGCAGATAATTGTCGAATAATGTGTCTGGTTGCAAGTGCAGCGTACTAAAATCATGCCATTTTTCAGGGTAACCAATTTTAACGGTAAATTGGTTAAGCTTTTTTAGTGCTTCCTGGCGGGTTTGTTTATCCATCCAGTCATTATTTTGCAAACGGGTTTTAAAAGTCCCTTTGACATAGCTCACCAAATTTTGGATCTTATTTTTAGCCTCAGGATCAAAATAAGTTGCAACATAAAGCTGCCCCAATGGTTCCCCTTGTAGTTTATTAACAATTTCTAATGCTCGTTCTTTACGAGAACGCTGTTGTTTAATACCATTTAATTGGCTTGAATAAAAATTAAATCGAGCATCAGAAAAAGCTTCATTCAGGTAATTGGCTTTACTACTCAGATAATGGAAAAGTAAATAGTTTTGTAAGGTAGATACCGGGGTATTAGACAATATTTTAGCCAGTTGCTGAACTGCACTGTCATTTTCTACGATAACTTTGGCCAGTTGTTCTTCTGAAAGTTTCCATTGTTGAATAAAACCTTGCCATTGATAATCTGGCGTAAACTTGTTCAGTTGGCTAAGCGACATTGGATGATAATTTTTCAACGTTTCACGTGCAGCTTCTGGTGTCCAATGGACTTTTGCCAACGATTTTTCTAACGCAAAAATTTGTTTAGCCTTTAATTGCGTTTCTTTTTCTCCAGCTAATTGTAAAATAGTGGCAATATAAGCGACATAATCCTGACGGATAGTCTCCATCTGTTTAGTCTTATCCAGATAGTAATTTCTATTAGGTAAGCCTAAACCCCCTTGTCCTAGATAAAGAACATAAGTATCAGGTACTTTTGCATCCAACCCAACCCAATAGGAAATAAATGGCATATAACCCGGTTTTGCCATTAGATTAGTAATATCAGCATGAGTTCTTGCCTGCTTGATATTATTAAGCGCATTTTGTACCGGCATTAAACCTGCTTTTTCAACCGCCGTTTCATTCAAATAGCTGCGATAAAGATTACGAATATTGCGTTGATTATGATTAAGCTCATTTTCCGGTTGAACTTCAAGTTTATTTATCAGTGCTTGCAGCTGTTTTTCTGTTTTGAGATATAACTCAACAAAGGAATTAATGCGTGACATTCCAGCTGGGATTTTTGCATGGGTTATCCAATCCTGATTAACATACTGATAAAAATCATTACCTGGAGAAATGGAATCAGTCAGTGTGATTTTTTGTTCGCCGTAAGTAACGCCTTGGGCAACAGCAAAGGAGGAAGTTGTCAGAGCAGACAGACTAATAAGTAGTGCTAACACAGTTTTTTGCATAGGAGAAAACCTTTCTCTTCTTTGAGATTGATATGTTCCATCAACTAGTGTTGATAAGCTGATAAGTTATCTATACTACTTCAATCTTTTAACAAAAATGTACATATAAATTTAATTTTCTTCAAAATTATAATCTTTATCGCAATCAAAACATCGCTGTTTGCATAGCCAAAACCAAATTATCAAATGCCAGCCACAAAATAAAATGCGGTTGCTAAACATCCAATCTAACATGAAGCGAGTAGAATGAGGAATGGTAAAATACTTTTTGCTAATCTGTTCTGAAGCAAAACTTATGTATTAAAACCGTTATGTCATGATTAATTAATATTTTATTTGCGCCACTGAGGATGTGGCGCACCACTTATCAGACGAGTTAACCTATTTCTGTCTGGAGGATAAGGACTTCTTTATTAATTTCATTCATTATGTTGAAATGCCGCTTATCTTTAATTCTAGGGGGTAATATCTTTCCTTTGTCAAATTCAAATACTCCCATATCTTTGATATACAATCGACCACGAAATAATATTTTAACGTAACGCGCAATCTTCAGTGGGTTATAACGGTGAAAAATCTTCATTCAACTTTTTCCTCCCCTTTGTTGATCTTGAAGTCACAAAAATGTGATTCATGACACATTTTATAGTCATAGACTCTCGTTACAAGCTTTAGTTCTCCTTTTCCAATAAGATTTAACGATTTTACATAACATGATAACTGGTTAAATAGTTTTGAATAATTATTACAATATTTTTCATTTGATGTCTTAACAACTTTTGCTGTATGTGCTAGAGCCGCTCTCTGTAGTAAAGACATTATATTTAAGATTGACTATGCTAATAAACGATGACAATCATCAATAACCAGTTTAGAAAAAATTAACGAGGAGCACTATGTTAAAAAAGATCATAGCAATAGTAATTTTATTAACTCTCCCTATCTCTGCCTTAACTGCTACATTCGAAATCAATAAGCCAGTGCCTACTGTAACTGTTACCGATCGAGGTGAACTGCTGTTGAACGAAAATGGTAAGCTGATTTATCAAGATTGGAGCAGCAAAGGACTTGCTGGCAAAGTAAGAACAATTCTACATATTGCCGGGCGTCTTTCCGCTAAAGAGCTCAATGAACCATTAATAGAGGCAATTAAACAACAGAAATTTGATCAGAAAAAATATCAGACAACGACAATAATAAATACTGATGATACAATCCTTGGAACCGGTTTTTTTGTCCGCAGTAGTATTGAAGACAGCAAACGAGAATTCCCGTTTTCTCAAATCATTGTTGATAATAATGGTGTAGTTAAAAAAACCTGGCGGCTAAAACCCAAGAGTTCTACCATCATCGTATTAAATAAAAATGGTAATGTATTATTTGCTAAAGATGGCGCACTAACATCTGAAGAGACAAACAAAGTTATCAAACTGATTGAAACACAATTAAAAAATAATTAATTAAACCATCAGAATATTGACACTCTAAATCCCGGATTAATAAATGATTCTCTAGGGGAATAGTCTAATGTTCTACCATACCAATCTGTCACTTTAGCACCTGCCGCCTGGGCGATCGCATGTCCTGCGGCAGTATCCCAAATATGAGTGGGTCCAAATCGCGGATAAAGCTGTGCTTTACCTTCAGCGATGAGGCAGAATTTTAATGAAGAGCCCATCACCATAACTTCATGCTGCCCCAATTGCGCTAAATAATCGGCCAATTCTTTATCCTGATAAGAGCGGCTAATGATAATCAGCGGGGGATACCCATTAGCAACATGAAGTGATTGTTTTACACCATCCACTATTTTCCATGCCTTGCCATGCTCACTAGCAAAAAGCGCATTTTTTGCTGGCGCATAAATAATTCCCATAACAGGAGAACCCGATTTGATCAAAGCAATGTTAACGGTAAATTCACCATTCCTTTGAATAAACTCTTTAGTTCCGTCAAGTGGATCGACTAACCAATAACACTCCCAATGACAACGCTCTTGCCAAGCCGGTGGAGCTTCTTCAGAGAGTAGTGGAATGTGCGGTGTTATACTTGCCAATCCAGTTTTAATAATTTGGTGAGCAATGAGATCGGCTTCAGTCACCGGTGAGCTATCTTTTTTGTGCTTAACAGAAAGCTGTTGTCCACTTTCGTAGATAGTCATAATTGCTCTACCCGCTTCTTTTGCCAAATCACATATTTGCTCAAGCATAATATATCTCGGAAAACGGCATAAATTATTTATTGGATTAGCTTATTTATAAACCAACTAATTCGATGAAAAGTAAAACTTAATTATATAATCTCGAGTAATTCAACTTCGAAAATTAGCGTGCTAAAAGGCGGAATAGCGGCGCCAGCACCACGTTCACCATAAGCCAAATTATGTGGAATATAAAGTTCCCACTTTGAGCCAGTAGGCATCAATGTCAACGCTTCAATCCAGCCAGGAATAACACCGTTAACAGGAAATTCTGCTGGTTGTTCTCGTTCCCTTGAACAATCAAAAATCGTACCATCGATTAATCGACCAGTATAATGCACACGAACCCGATCTGCTTTAGCCGGGATCGGTCCTTCACCTTGTTTTAATATACTAAATTGTAATCCTGATTCTGTCGTCTTGACTTCTTCACGTTGCTGGTTGTTATGCAGAAACTGTTGTCCTTCAACTGCCGACGCTTGCTGGAATTTACGCCGCTGCGCATCCGCACGTTCATGGATTTCACGTAATGCTCTATGCAAGGCTTGAATAGGAACAACTGGCGTTTTACTATCTAATGCATCACATAAGCCCGCAAGTAAAGCTTCTGGCTGAATGCCTTCCAGACCTGATTCTAAAAGCTGTTGACCAACTTGAAGACCAATGCCATAACTTGCCTGAGTTTCAATTGAATCAAATGCCTGATCTGTCATAACAGCACCTATTTATTAAATAATAATAAAGAATAACAGTCACAAATAAACCGGTAAATAACCGTATAAAATAATTTTAGTCAAAAATAATATTATAATTTTATATCAATTCATTAATTTTTTAATACTAAAAACCGACAGATCGGACTTTAATTTGAAAAATAGACTTTATTCCAAAAATAATATTTATAAATAATAATTGATGAACAGTGGCAATTTCATGAATTAAAATTATCTACTACCAACCAGAAATTCCCTTAACTGTAGCAGATATACTAATGTAAAGTTATTAACTTTATACTATTAATTGATTGCAATGATGATTTAGCCCACAAAAATAGAAATAAAAACACCAGCATTGGCTGGTGTTTTTATTTGTGCCTGATAATTCAGAAAGCAATTATTCAGCAATAATATTCACATTCAGTTTTGCAAATACATCACTATGCACTTGGAAATGAACTTCGTGTTCACCAACAGTACGCAATACACCATTTGGTAAGCGAACTTCGCTTTTCGCAACCTCGACACCGGCAGCTGTGACTGCCTGAGCAATATCACGAGTCCCGATAGAACCAAACAGTTTACCTTCATCACCAGCTTTAGAAGCGATGGTTACTGTTGCTAATGAATTAATTTTCTCAGCGCGCGCTTTTGCAGCGTCCAGAACGTCGGCTAATTTAGCTTCTAATTCAGCACGACGTGCTTCAAAAAATTCAACATTCTTTTTAGTTGCAGGAACAGCTTTTCCCTGTGGAACTAAAAAGTTACGCGCATAACCCGCTTTAACATCAACTTGATCACCCAGGCTACCCAGGTTTGCTACTTTATCCAGTAGAATAATTTCCATTACCTTATCCTCTCTAAGTCGTTAATGGACTATACCAATTACTGATGACGATCAGTATATGGCAACAGAGACAGGTAACGCGCGCGCTTGATCGCACGAGCGAGCTGACGCTGGTATTTTGCACGAGTACCAGTAATACGACTTGGTACAATTTTACCACTTTCAGTGATATAGTTTTTTAGCGTTGCGATATCTTTATAATCAATCTCTTGAACGCCTTCCGCTGTGAAACGGCAGAACTTACGACGACGGAAATAACGTGCCATTTGGCTAGTCTCCAGAATCTATCAATTCAATCTGCTCGGCATGAAGCACTAATTTATTCAAGCCATTAGCGCCCTGATGGCTGCTAATGAAACCTATAACAGTGATCCGACTACCGACCGTTATACTGTGAGTAAACTGTTGTAATTTTTGTCCGCTGGCGATAATGGTTATTCTACACCATACTTGCCGATCAAAACCGGCCTCCTGCTGCTGTGAACGATGTTCTAGCACAAACTGACAGTGTGGAACTCCAGCTGGACTGACTTTTCTTATCGGTGCATTACAAATTTTGCCTGACAGCACCAATCGATTAGTATTCACAACCAAAATTACTCTTCAGAATCCTCAGCTCCCTCAATTCCTTCCAGGTCTTCATCAACCAAATCACGACTGCGACGATCGTCTTTGGCTTTAACCATTGGAGAAGCTTCAGTAACCGCATGCTTAACACGCATAATCATGCTGCGGACAACGGCATCATTGAAGCGGAAGTTTGTTTCTAACTCATCAATCACTTCTTGCGGCGCTTCAACATTCATCAGAACATAGTGTGCTTTGTGCAATTTATTGATTGGATAAGCCAATTGACGGCGACCCCAGTCTTCCAAGCGATGGATTTGACCTTGCGCTTCGGTAATAGAACCACTATAACGCTCAATCATACCTGCAACTTGCTCGCTCTGGTCCGGGTGAACCATAAAAACGATTTCGTAATGACGCATGAGTTTTGCTCCTTACGGATTAATCAGCCTCCTGTCAGGGTCAACCGCATCCCATGGAGGCAAGGAACTTATTTAATTGCGGCTGAAAAATTGACGCGTAACTATACCTATCCTTTAGTTAAAACTCAAGTATTAGATTAAATCATCACTTATCGCATATTGAATTGAAGCCGGTAATCTGCCAAGATTATCAATGATCTGGCGTTTTTCTCACTGACTACGCCGTTGACGTACTGCTTCAAACAAACAAACACCCGTCGCAACAGAAACATTTAGAGACGAAACCACACCTGCCATTGGAATACTAATCAGTTCATCACAATGTTCCCTTGTTAATCGACGCATACCTTCACCTTCTGCGCCCATCACCAATGCAATAGCCCCGGTTAATTTACTCTCATATAAAGTATGATTGGCTTCACCTGCGGTACCAACAATCCAGATATGCTGCTGCTGCAAGTGACGTAACGTCCGTGCAAGATTGGTAACCCGAATTAATGGCATACTCTCTGCTGCGCCACAGGCAACTTTCTTAGCGGTGGCATTGAGCTGAGCAGATTTATCTTTTGGTACAATAACCGCATCAATACCGGCGGCTTCTGCACTACGTAAACAAGCACCTAAGTTATGTGGATCGGTAATACCATCTAATATAAGCAAAAAGGGTGATTGCACCTGAGAAATAATAATATCTAAATCACTCTCTTGATATTGCCGCCCAGGTTTTACCTGGGCAATAATACCTTGATGAACAGCGTTTTCTGTCTGCCTATCCATCCATTGACGATTAGCTAACTGGATGATAATCCCCAATTTTTCAAGCTGATGAATAATCGGCAATAAACGTTTATCTTCACGCCCTTTGAGTATATAAACTTGTTTTAAACGCGAAGGATCGCGTTCCAGCAGTGCAAGCACTGCATGAATACCATAAATAATTTCACTCATAAATTTATCAATTACTTAAATAACTCTTAAAGATAGTCAACCACTGCCAATGAAAAAACATTAATAAAAATAACTAAGATTTTTTTTGTGCTTTTTTGCGCACCTTTTTTGCTTTCAATTTTGCAGTAATTTTTGTGCTCTTATCAGAAACCTTTTTCCCTTTCTTATCTGCTTTTTTAGCGTTCTTGCTGCCTTTCTTATTAGGTTTAACAAATGCACTATTAGATTCAAAATTTTTGTCTTGGCTGTGATCTAGCTGGCCATTAGTTGAAATTGCTTTTTTAAATTGCTTTTTGGCTTTTTCTTTTGCTGTCTTACCTGGATTTTTTGCCTTGCGTAAAGTTGATATCAACGCGAAATCGATCTTGCGCTCATCCATATGTACCGCTTCAACGCTAATTTCAACTTCATCACCAAGGCGATAAACCATACCCGAAGACTCACCAATAAGTCGTTGTCCTACATTATCGTAGCGATAGTAATCATTATTCAGTGAAGAGACATGCACCAAACCATCAATAAAAAGATCTTTTAAACGGACAAAAAAACCAAAACCAGTGACACTGGTAATAATGCCAGTAAATACATTGCCAACTTGATCTTGCATAAAATCACATTTCAACCAATCAGCAACATCTCTTGTCGCTTCATCAGCCCGCCGTTCTGTCATTGAACAACGTTCACCTAATTGCAACATTTCATTAGTATCAGCATGCCAACCACCGGTTGGCGTCGAGCGATGTTGATTGTTTCCATGTAGTGCAGATAAAAGATATTTAATCGAACGATGTAGGGCTAAATCAGGATAACGACGAATCGGTGAAGTGAAATGAGCATAAGATTTTAATGCTAAGCCAAAATGTCCTCTATTTTCAGGATCATAAATAGCCTGTTTCATTGAACGCAAAATCATTGTTTGCAGCAATTCATGATCCGGACGTTCGGCGACTTCGTCCATGATTTTGGCATAATCAGCCGACTGAGGTTTCATACCACCCGGCAATGTCAAACCCAATTCACTAAATACCGTCCGTAAGTTTACAATACTCTCTTGTTTGGGCCTATCATGGACACGGTACAAGCTAGGTTCTTTATTCCGCTCAACAAAACGTGCGGCAGCGATATTGGCTAAAATCATACATTCTTCAATTAATTTATGCGCATCATTCCGTTCAACCGGCTCTATCCGTTCAATGCGTTTTTCTGCATTAAAAATAAATTTTGCTTCTTCAGATTCAAAAGAGATAGCGCCTCGTTTCACGCGCGCGCTATCTAACGCTTGATATAATCGATGAAGTTGTTCTAGATGTGGCACTAGATCTTGATAATGTTGACGTAATTGTTCATCACCCTGTAAAATTTTCCAAACTTTGGTATAAGTCAATCTGGCATGAGAACGCATCACCGCTTCATAGAATTTAGATGAAGTAATTTGCCCCTCCGCCGATAACTGCATTTCACATACCATGCAAAGTCTTTCGACTTCAGGGTTTAATGAACATAATCCATTAGAAAGAATTTCAGGCAACATGGGGATCACCCGTGATGGAAAATAGACTGAATTTCCCCGACTAACCGCTTCATTATCCAAAGCCGTTTGTGGTCGTACATAATAACTAACATCTGCAATTGCGACCCACAAGCACCAACCACCGTCTTCTTTTGGCATACAATAAACTGCATCATCAAAATCCCGGGCATCTTCACCATCAATCGTGACTAAAGGTAGATGACATAAATCTACTCGCCCTTTCTTTGCTGAAGCAGGGATCTGTTCGGATAAATCAGCAACTTGTTTCTCAACTTGTGGCGGCCAACGATAAGGGATTTCATAGGTTCTTAATGCAATCTCTACCGCCATGTTAGTACCCATGCTTTCGCCTAATACTTCAACAATATTGCCTACTGCCTGAGTATGGCGTGCTGGCCTGGTTGTCATCTCAACGACAACCACATTTCCCATCCTGGCACCGTTAACCTGTTCTTTAGGGATCAAAATGTCAAAAGATAGGCGACTATCATCAGGAACTACATATCCCATGCCAGATTCTAAAAAATAACGTCCTACAATATGATTATTGCGTGGAACAAGCACTCGAACAATGCGAACTTCTGTACGTCCACGCCGATCTTTGCCCAATGGCTGAGCTAGCACAACATCACCATGCAGCGCTTTTCTCATTTCTTCCAAAGAGAGGTAAAAATCTTCTTTCTGCCCTTCTACGCGTAAAAAACCAAAACCATCACGATGACCAATAACAGAACCCTTGAGTAAATCAAGGCGTTCAGGTAAGGCATAACATTGACGACGAGTAAATACTAATTGTCCATCACGTTCCATAGCACGTAAACGGCGACGCAAGGCCTCTAATTCTTCTTCTTTGGTTAACTTTAATATTCGAGCGATTTCCTGTCGACTCACAGGTGTAGTAAATTTTGCTAATACCTCTAAGATATATTCACGACTTGCAATTGGTGAATGATATTTCTCAGCCTCTCGGTCTTTATATGGATCTTTTGCCATCACCCACCTCCGCTACTATATCGATTAATATACCTACAAATACACTAGGTCTATTGTTTATTTTAACAGTAACTTATACAGTGGCTCGTTATTTTTTATTAGATCAGCCAGTGTATATTTATCTAATTCATTTAAAAAATGATCAATCGCTTGATTTAATATCTGTTTTAATCGACAAGCAGAGGTAATATGGCAATAATCGCTACAGCAATTGACTAATGCCAGGGGCTCTAACAGACGAACAACCTCACCGATCCGAATTTGATCAGCTGGCTTGCCTAAATAAATACCCCCATTTTTGCCTCTCACCGCAGCAATAAGTCCAACTCGGCTTAATTGATTAATAATTTTTACCATATGGTTACGTGAGACACCGTAAACATTAGTGACTTCAGTAATATTAGTCATTTTATCCTTAGGTAATGACGCCATATAAATCAATGCTCTTAAGCCATAATCTGTAAAACTTGTTAACTGCACATCAACCTCTGGTTATAAAACAAAAATGGAAGGACACTTTTTTGACATTAATTCATTTGGTTATATCTATTATGTAAATTTTCATCCTATTAAGCAAAATTGCTCAGTAAATTCGGTAACATGAATTAATCGATATAAAAATAACGCCTGAATGTTCAGGCGTCACTCATTGAGCGATATTATTTAGAGGTAAAATTATACATCAAAAGGATCTTGTAATATCATTGTTTCAGCACGATCAGGCCCGGTCGAAATAATATCTATCGGGATGCCGGTTAATTCCTCAATCCGTTTAATATAATCAATTGCTGCTTTAGGTAATTGATTATATTCTTTTACCCTAAAAGTACTTTCACTCCAGCCTGGTAACGTTTCATATATCGGCTCTAAACCTTCCCATTCCTCTGCCGCTAATGGTGTTATTGTCAATTCAGTCCCATCTGGTTTGCGATAAGCAATACAAAGTTTCACTTCATCCAAACCATCTAATACATCTAATTTAGTTAAACAGAAACCAGAAAGTGAATTGATTTGAACAGCTCGGTTAATAGCAACAATATCTAACCAGCCGGTACGGCGGCAACGACCGGTTGTTGCACCAAATTCCTGCCCTTTTTCACGCAGGTATTCGCCCGTTTCATCGGATAACTCGGTTGGGAAAGGACCTCCACCAACACGGGTAGAATAAGCTTTCAATATGCCTAAAACATAATCAATATAGCGCGGACCTAAGCCAGAGCCTGTAGCAACACCACCCGCCGTTGTGTTTGATGAAGTCACATAGGGATAGGTACCATGATCAATATCCAGCAATGTTCCCTGTGCCCCTTCATACATCACTAATTCGCCTTTTTGATGCGCTTTATATAACAAATCAGCAACATCAACGGTCATCGCCGTCAAAATATCGGCAATAACCATAATATCATCTAATGTTTTTTGGTAATCGATTGCAGGCGCTTTATAATAATTCACTAATTGAAAATTATGGTAATCAACAATTTCTTTAAGTTTGACTGGAAACGTTTTTTTATTAAACAGATCACCAACACGTATTGCACGGCGGGCAACTTTATCTTCATAAGCCGGTCCAATGCCCCGGCCGGTCGTGCCTATCGCTTTCGCGCCGCGCGCTTTTTCACGCGCGTTATCTAAAGCAACGTGGTAGGGCAAGATTAATGGACAAGCTGCTGAAATTTTGAGTCGTTCACGCACTGGCACGCCACGCGCTTCTAATTTTTTCATTTCATCCATTAATGCATCAGGTGCTAACACGACACCATTGCCAATGACGCTTATGACATTTTCACGCAGAATACCTGATGGGATAAGATGGAGTACAGTTTTTTCACCATTTACCACAAGAGTATGACCAGCATTATGGCCACCTTGATAACGAACAACATACTTAGCGCGTTCAGTTAGTAAATCGACTATTTTGCCTTTACCTTCGTCACCCCACTGAGTACCTAATACGACAACGTTTTTACCCATTTCAAAATTCACTCGATTGCTTAAAAAAGAATTCTACCATTTCAATCATTAGCTGCCAGCAATTTTTATAATACCAATACCTCTTTTCATCACAATCTTAACACATTAAAGCCCGCCTAATGCGGGCTTATCCAGAGTCATTTGGCAATCATTTTGCTTATTTTTTAAATGATCACTGTACCGCTCTTTGTTTAGTTGGTGCTCGCATGTAGCGGAAAAAATCTGTATCTGGACTTAATACCATCACATCATCACCATTTTTACTAAAACTCTTCTCGTATGCCCGTAAGCTACGAATGAAAGCATAGAAATCAGGATCTTGATTAAATGCATCAGCAAATAGTTTAGTCGCCATCGCATCACCTTCACCGCGTAATCTCAACGCAGTGCGCTCCGCTTCAGCCAATGTTTCGGTCACGGTTTTATCTGCTGCAGCACGGATCTTCACTGCTTCTTCTTGACCCTGTGAACGATGCTGACGCGCTACAGCCTCTCGTTCAGCACGCATACGCTGATATATCGCTTCCGAAACTTCACTTGGCAATTCAATACGTTTGATACGAACATCGACAACTTCAATCCCTAATGCCGCCATGCTGTTTGGATTCACAACTGGCGAATTACCTTTGATCTCTTTATCAAAACGGGCTGCTGCCGAGGCAATAGCCTGATCAGCCTCTTTTGTCGCTTCAGTATCTGAACCTTTATTAAGTGCATCACGTACATCGACGGTTAAGCGTCCGCGAGAATCAGTAATAATATCTTTCACATTTAAACGGCCAAATTCTGAACGCAGCCGATCACTAAATTTACGTTTCAGTAAGGTTTCAGCTTGATAAGGATTGCCGCCACCGGTCGCAACATAGTAACGACTAAAATCAGTAATTCGCCATTTTAAATAAGAATCAACCATTAAATCTTTATTTTCTCTAGTCAGATAGCGATCTGCCTGAACATCCAATGTCTGAATACGAGCATCCAACATTTTTACCGTTTCAATAAATGGTATTTTGAGATGCAAACCTGGCTCATAAATAATAGGTTTATTGTCACCATCACGTACCACCTTACCAAAGCGTAGAATGATGCCTCTCTCTGTCTGTTGAACTGTGAAAATTGACATATACAACACAACTAATGCAGCAACAATAATAACAATCACTGATTTACGCATGATTATTGTCTCCCTACACGAGCTGAATTACTGCCTCGAGCATTATCCCGCGTTCCATAGCTATACGAATAAGGCGATTCAGTAGAAATATCTGATTGCTGAATAACTTTTGGTGGCGTTATTTTTTGTACATCTGCTGCATTATTTTTGCTTCCATTGCGTAGAATTTGCTCTAACGGCAACACTAACATACTATTGCTCTTGTCGTTAACAATGACCTTACGCGTATTACCTAGTACCCGCTCCATTGTCTCAATATATAAACGCTCACGAGTAATTTGAGGAGCCGCTCGATATTCCGGCAACATTTTGGCAAAACTGGCTACTTCACCTTCAGCCTTGAAAACCACACTTGACTTATAAGCAGTCGCTTCTTCAATCAATTTCTGCGCATTACCTTTCGCTAATGGTAGGACTTCATTACGATAAGCTTGCGCTTCACGAATGGTCTTCTGCTCTTCTTCTCTTGCTGCAATAACATCATCAAATGCCGCTTTAACCGCTTCCGGTGGACGAGCAGCTTGGAAGTTAACATCTAATATCGTTATACCCATATTATAAGGTCTTATCGTATTTTCTAACTCTTTTTGTGTTTCATCACGGATAAAAGCACGTTTCGTCGTCAGCACCTGTTCCATTGCTGATTGACCAATAATTCCACGTACTGCGCTATCTATTGCCTGACGTAAACTATTATCGGGGTTAGTAACATTAAATAAATATTGAGCAGGATCCGTTACTCGATACTGGACGTTCATTTCTACTTGAATAACATTTTCATCCGAAGTTAACATCATACCACTAGTCGCTTGTTCACGTATGGTTTCAACATTAACCGGAATGACTTTTTCAATAAAATTTGGCTTCCAATTTAAACCCGGTTCAACAGTATGGCTATATTTACCAAAACGAAATACAACGCCACGATCACTCTCTTTTATCGTATAAAAACCACTTGCAGCCCAAATAATCACAATTGCTGCAATAATAATTGCGATAAAACGGCCGTTTATATTGATGCCATTTGGATTACTCGAACCATTCCTGTCTTTATTATTCCCACCTAAACCACCAAGTTTGCGACTTAACTTGCGGAACAGATCATCAAGATCAGTTGTCCCTTTTTTCCGATTACCTTTCTTACCACTGGAGTTGCCGCTATTGCTGCTTCCCCACGGGTCGCGGTCCTGTCCGTTATTACCGGGCTGATTCCACGCCATGTTATAGCTCCATTCGTTATGATTGGTTTTTCAGGGCTAAGAGTAAAATATTTACTCTTAATTTGTTCAATTTATTGACCACATTCAATATGTTGACTTAACAATGTACTCAAGTAAAGGTTGTTCTTGCTTACAAAGTCTTTGCCAGTCAACAATAGGCAGCTTCACTTCAAGCATGATACTGCCATCTATATCCATTTCTTCATACTCGATTGCCTGAAGTTGATAAAACCGACTGCGTAAACGACCCGCTTCTGGCGGTAATCGCAATTCATAGTGTGCAATTTCACCAGAAAGACGTTCTGTCAGCGCCTGTAATAATAATGGAATTCCTTCACCGGTTTGGGCTGAGAGCCAGACCCGAATAGGGACATTATTCTCATCGCGATCAATACGGGGGATAAATCCATTCAACATGTCAATTTTATTCATGACTAACAGTGCTGGAATTTTATTAGCCTCAATTTCTTCTAATACACTTTCAACTGCTTGGATATTTTCTTCCATACGGTTATCCGCAGCATCAACAACGTGTAATAATAAACTGGCTTCACGTGTTTCCTGCAATGTTGCTTTAAATGCAGCAACAAGATCGTGAGGAAGATGACGAATAAAACCGACAGTATCAGCCAACACTATCGCTCCAACATCATCTATATCAATACGCCGTAATGTAGGATCTAACGTCGCAAATAATTGATCTGCAGCATACACTTCAGACTTTGTCATTTGATTAAACAGACTAGACTTGCCTGCATTAGTGTAACCTACCAATGATATGGTGGGAATACCCGCTTTACTTCTTGCTTGTCTACCCTGCTCTCTCTGCTTTTCAACCTTTGCCAACCGAGAAAGGATTTGCCGAATTTTACCTCGGATCAATCGACGATCCGTTTCAAGTTGAGTTTCACCAGGTCCACGTAGGCCGATCCCCCCTTTTTGTCGTTCAAGATGAGTCCAACCACGTACCAAACGGGTAGAAATATGCCTTAACTGAGCTAATTCAACTTGTAGTTTACCTTCATGGGTTCGGGCGCGCTGTGCAAATATATCTAAAATTAAACCCGTACGATCAATAACTCGACACTGACATAATCGCTCAAGATTTCTTTCCTGGGCAGGGCTTAAAGTATGATCAAAAAGAACCACATCGGCATTACTGACTTTAACTGCTGCCGCGATTTCTTCCGCTTTACCCTCGCCAACAAAATATTTAGCCTGGGGTGATTTGCGATTACCTGTGATTATCTGTACTGGCTTAATGCCCGCAGAGATGACTAATGATTCAAATTCAATGAGGTTTTCAGTATCTTTTTCATTAGCGAAAAAAACATGCACAAGAACAGCTAATTCCCCACCTTCATGTCTATCAAACAAAAGTACAACTCCTTAGACTTAAAAAATACCAAACAGGCAAAATACAGATAAAGTTCCCTTTATCTGTATTTTTTTGTTCAGATAATTAACTGTATTATTCAGTCGCATCACTATCCTGTGGAACTGCCACATTACCTGTATTGTAATTACCTAGGCCTGTATTACCCCCTTGATTACTATGGTGAGATACAGGACGAGAAGGTACTACAGTAGAAATAGCATGCTTATATACCATTTGGCTTACTGTGTTTTTCAGTAAAATAACAAATTGATCAAATGATTCGATTTGACCTTGTAATTTGATGCCATTGACCAAATAAATGGAAACCGGAACCCTTTCACGACGTAACGCGTTTAGGAACGGATCTTGCAAAGATTGCCCCTTAGCCATTCTCTATTTTCCTTATTTTGTTGTTTTTAACTAAGAACCTTTTATGGTTCGAAAAAATTAACTACTCAAAAAATTGTGCCTTTACTACCAATTGTACATAAATAGCAAACCTATGCACTAATAAGATGCAATATTGTGTTAAGTGCTCCCTTAATATCATCGCTATCGAGTCTATGCACGTTTTTCCATCCTTTTAACCATGTAATTTGACGTTTAGCCAATTGACGTGTTGCACATATACCACGATAAACCATTTCATCATAGTTGATTTCACCAGACAAATAGGACCACATCTGACGATAACCAACAGAACGAATAGCAGGTAGATCCTGATGGAGATCTCCCCTAGCATAAAGAGCGCTAACTTCATCCTCAAAACCCGCATTCAACATTTGTAGAAAACGCATCTCGATACGTTGATGAAGAATTTTACGATCTTGCGGTGAAATCGCAAACTGTAACACATTATAAGGTAATTCTGCTTCTACAATTTCAGTCAATTCTGTCAGGCTCTTTCCAGAAACTAAAAAAACCTCCAAGGCACGAGACAATCGTTGCGGATCATTAGGATGGATTCTAGCTGCCGATATAGGATCAACCTCTTGCAAACGTTTATGAATTGCCCCCCAACTAGATTGCTTCGCTTGCAATTCAATTTCTGCCCGAATTGTAACATCGGCTGAAGGTAAGGGTGACAACCCATCTAGTAACGCTTTAAAATATAGCATAGTCCCTCCAACGAGTAAGGGAATACGACCTGAAGCGACAATTTTTTCCATTTCAGCTAAAGCATCACGACGAAAGTCTGCCGCAGAATACGACTGTGACGGATCCAAAATGTCAATCAATCGGTGTGGCGCAATTTGTTGCTCTTCCAGTGTTGGTTTTGCTGTTCCTATATCCATACCTCGATAAATCAATGCAGAATCTACACTAATTATTTCAACGGGTAATTTTTGACACAATGCCATTGCCAATGCTGTCTTTCCCGACGCCGTAGGCCCCATTATAAAAATCGCTTGCGGTTTAGGTTGAAAAATTTGTTTACTCATGAGTTAAAGCCATTATCACCGATTCAAAATCAATTAGTTGTAGTAATGTTTTCGGTGGTTCTTTAACTAATTCAGGGTGAGCCCGCTCAAGATCCGCTAGTAACTGTACCCCTTGTGCAACCGTCCATACTTGTTTTTCATTTACTAAATGATCTGCTAACCAAACAACTAATTCCTTCACCTGACAAGAAGTATTTTGAGCAAGATATTTCAACAGTTTTGGAAATAATTCAGCCAAATTTTGCGATCTCAAGGGACAAGATACAGCACTAATTGTGGCTTTATTATGAGAAATATTGATGTCAAAACCTAATGTACTTAATAATACCTTTACTCGATAAAAAGTTTCAATTTCCTTTTCTGTTAATGCGAGCTTTATTGGTATAAGTAACGGCTGAGATTTTAATCCTTTATCAGTAGGAATTAATTGACTTCGTTTCAAATATCGCTCAGCTTCCGCTAATGATAACAAACCTATTCCAAATGATGATTCAATAAATGCGAAATTTTTAGAATAAATTGTTAGTATTTTACCAAATGTATAATTTTTATCATTTTTTTCAACAAAAACCGATTTTACTGCCAATTTTTCAGTTTTTATGGGTTTTCGCTCTGGAAAAAGTGGGATTTTTTCTTGTTTACATGCCTCATTTTGCATCAATTGCTGATAAAGCTCACCCTGTTTTTTGTTATAGGTTTTTTTGGTTATTTTTCCATTATTGTAGCAAGAAAATGATGTCGTTTCAGATGGCGAAATTTGGTTACTCGCCCTTAATTCTGTTATTACTTGCGCTTTTTGCTCTTCAACAACTAAACCCTGTTTTGAATTATCTGAGGAAAAAAAATTTTCACCCGCAGCTAACCGATTTTGCAATCCTAAAACAGGATGACTTTCCTGTTTTAAACTAACAGTTACTTGATTAAATTGTTTTTGGTTTTGTTGTTGGCTTAGTACCGTGTTCACACCCTGATAGATAAAATCATGCACCAATCTTGCTTGGTGAAAACGGACTTCCTGTTTGGCTGGATGAACATTAACATCTACCTGATGAGGATCAATCGTTAAATAAAGAACATAAGCAGCTTGCTGCTCATCTGGCAGACGATCAGCATAGGCCTGGCGAATGGCATGATTGATTAATCGATCACGCATCATGCGGCCATTAACATAACAATATTGAATTTCAGCAGTCTTGCCTAAATAGGGATTAGTTATCCAGCCTTTTATTGCTAAATCACCATGTTGCCAACATAATTTCAACGCATGTTGCATAAAACTGCTGCCACAAATAGCCGCCAGACGTCGTTCATATTGCTCTTCACTCTTTGTCGCACGATATTGGCGAACTAATTTACCATTATGATGCAAGTTGATTGCAACATCGAAACGCGCTAAAGCGATTCTACGTACCACCTCATCAATATGGCTAAATTCGGTTTTCTCTGTACGTAAAAATTTACGTCGAGCTGGTGTATTATAAAACAGATCAAGAACTTCAACTGTTGTTCCTATTGGGTGAGCAGCAGGTTTTAGCGTAACATTCATCTCACGCCCTTCAGCATAAGCTTGCCAGGCTTCTGTTTGTGTCTCGACGCGTGAAGTTAGTATTAAACGAGAAACTGAACTAATACTAGCTAGCGCTTCTCCTCTAAATCCCATACTCATAATAGCGGCGAGATCTTCTAGCGTAGCTATTTTGCTAGTAGCGTGTCGCTCTAACGCTAAGGTTAAATCTTCTTTGGCAATACCACTACCATTATCATGGATACGGATAAGCTTTGCACCACCACGCTCAATTTCAATATCAATACGACTAGCGCCAGCATCAAGACTATTTTCGACTAACTCTTTCACAACCGATGATGGACGTTCAACAACTTCACCTGCAGCAATTTGATTAGCTAACTGAGGAGAAAGAATTTGTATTGTTGACATAATAACCTCTGCCGTATTCCATCATTTTGGCGCTGCTTGTAAGGGGTGCTGGGTAAAATAATTGCGTAATCCTTGATGAATAGCTATTGCCAAACGTTCCTGATAATCATCGGAAACTAAAAGACGTTCTTCAGAAATATTACTAATAAAACCTGTTTCCACAAGAATAGAGGGAATGTCAGGAGAACGGAGTACACCAAGACTAGCATGTTCCGGATCATATTTATGGATATTACCAATTTTATTTAATTCTCTCAGTACTTTTACCGCGACAGAATAACCTACACGCTGGGAATTGCCAAATTGCAAATCTAAAACAGCTTGGCTAAGATATGGATCTGCACCATTAGCTAACGCATCACCTGCACCACCTAATAATTCAGATTGCTTCTCATGTTGTTCAAGCCAATTACCCAATTCACTATTCGCTCTTCGATTAGAAAGCACCCAAACAGAAGCACCGCGAGCACGATTATTAGGTGCTGCATCAGCATGAATTGAAACAAGCATATCAGCTGCTTTTTGTCGCGCCACTTCTGAACGACCCGCTACAGAAATAAAATAATCGCCATTGCGAGTCATCACTGGCTTAAACATCGGATCCGTCTTTAAATAGTTCTCTAATTTACGCGCGATACTCATTGTTATATTTTTTTCTCGATGACCATTTTGCCCAATTGCGCCTGGATCTTTACCACCATGCCCAGCATCAATTGCCACGACAACTTGCCGGGTTCCTTTAGGTAAATTTTTATATATTGAGGAGGCCGGAGAGTAATTGACTAATTTTTTCTCAGTTTGTGAATTAATTGCTAGCGATTTATTGGTTACTTCAGTTGCTGGCTGAGATATCTGAGACTGTGACGCGCCATCACGACTATTCTTTAACGTAAAAACTATTTGATAATGATGATTTATTTGTTCAACCACCGCACTTGCTGTCACAGCATTTGTCAGTTCGATAACAATACGTTGATACTGACTATTTGGTGGCTGACTAGTACGAACCCCTTTAACCAAATTATTATTTATAAACTTCATTGGCAATCCAGCTACCTGATCAGATTGACGAAAATCGATAACTAAACGCTCAGGTTCATGGAGTGGAAAAAAGCGGTACTCTGGATTACCTCCAGCAAAGTGTAAAGTGACTTTTGCTTCGGATAAATTATCATTGACGTGAATATTGGATAAAGTTGCAGCCTGTGCACTAGACAACAAGTTGTTAAGTAATATCATTGTCATTAATAAAAGAAATACATGAGTTTGCCATCTTTTTATTATATTAATCATCGAAGTCGTCATCATGATTAGTATTCCTATTACGACAATTTTTCTAATAACATTTCCCCATATGTTGATAACGCGACAAAGCGTGCTTGTCTTCCATTATTGTCATATGATAGATAGAGTTCAAGATCAGCGCATGGTAATATCCCTTCACCTTTCTTTGGCCATTCCACTAAACATATTGCCTGCCAATCAAAATAATCACGGATACCCATAAACTCAAGCTCTTCAGGATCAGTTAAACGATATAAATCAAAATGGTAAACGGGATTAGGAGCCAATAAATACGATTCAACTAACGTGTAAGTTGGACTTTTTACATGCCCTTGGTAACCTAAACCTTGCAAAAAACCGCGACTAAAAGTCGTTTTCCCTGCACCCAAATCGCCATATAAATAAAGAATAAAACGTTGGTTACAAAGATGAGCTAAACGATGCCCTAAAGCTATTGTTGCTTTTTCATTAGCAAGCAATAATATAAGTTCTTTCATAAAAATATTGCCATTTTTTGTAATTTTTTATTTAATAGTTTAACTCATAAAATATATCACAAAATACTGTTACTTACCGAATATTATAGCGATATTTAATGTTATTTTTGCCAATAAAACTTACATCATATGCTTATGATTTAACTAATTAATCTCTTTTAGTTGGTTACTTTTATCAATATTCTATCGTTTGATCTGAACAAATTTATATAAAAATAAACATACAAAATTTTTCATTAATATCAAATAATTAGCGTTTATCATCTAAAATTATTGCAAATAATTATAAAACAGACTTCGTCAAATAAAACCATGAAATATTTTTGTCTTAAACAATTAAAATTATTTAGTTGAGAGAAGCTTTTTTACATGACCAAGAAAGCACTATATTATATCAAAACATAGATAAATATCCGCTAATTAAAAAATATTATATTGCTCTACCTAGTTACACCTTGAAATATATCAATAAAATGATACTTCTATTATAAATAAAACCTTATCCAAATAATAATAGCGTCTTGCGTGCAATATCTAGTGACTAACATCAATATTTTCAAGAGTTAGATACTTCAATTTTACTTGTGTATAAAATAAAAATGCATTGATCATAAAAAAATAATTATATAATCAATCATCAAAAAATATAAATATTTTTTAAAATGTTTTCAATAGGTTAAATGATATTTATGAAGAAAAGTATCAATAGTGATAGCGATAAAAAAATGTATTTGCCTGTGGATAACTCTGTGCAACAAAGCAAAAGAGACACGGTGTGCCATAACCAAAATTCAATTGTAAATGAATAAGTTATTAAAACATTTTAACTAAGAAAATGTAGCAGCTTTAGCCATAAAATTTCTAAGATTAATGTAGCTAACAACATCAATTCACCTAAAATACATTTTAAATACGAAAACAATTTCCCTGCCAAGAATGACACCACATGGTTCACTTCACTGATAAAGTATATGCCGTAACACCTACTTCAAAATTGGGGGAGTGGAATTCTATGCCTAGCAGATACGATTTGCAAGTCCTATGTGCCCGATTTTCAAATAAATTTTATCTGGACTAGCTATATAATTGTTGACTATGAAGCAAGACTGTGACTTCTTTCAGTAGCTAATCTCCTATTTAAAAATAGACGGTTTTTATCAGAGTGCAACATAAAATTTTATTCTTATAATTAAATAAAATCCAAACAGAAAAATAAAATTCACCAACAAAATAGGTATAAATGGCCACTAAACTTTGAGTGACGAAGAAGCGGACAGAATGAAAAATATGTAAAAAAACAATAAATTATATCACAGATCTTTAAGTTAATTACGATAAAGGAGAATTTGGAGCGGGAAACGAGACTCGAACTCGCGACCCCGACCTTGGCAAGGTCGTGCTCTACCAACTGAGCTATTCCCGCATAAGAAAATGCTGATAAGAGATAAAAATAAATACAATATTGGAGCGGGAAACGAGACTCGAACTCGCGACCCCGACCTTGGCAAGGTCGTGCTCTACCAACTGAGCTATTCCCGCATATTTATAACAACAATATTACCAATCACTATGAGTTGCGAATTATACGAAAAATTGCCGAACAGACAAGTACTTTTAGCCATAAAAAATCTATTTTTAATCTAAATGCTGATTAAAACAGCAAATCGCTCATAATCAGCATGATAATAACTCGACTTAAAGATTGATAAAGTGTTGGCGATAATAAACTAATTCTGCAATAGATTCCCGTATATCTTCTAAAGCCAGATGGGTATTCCTTTTTGTAAAACCGGGCAATATATCAGGCTTCCAACGGCGAGCCAGCTCTTTTAGGGTACTAACATCTAAATAACGATAGTGGAAATATTTTTCCAACTCAGGCATATATTTGAATAAAAAACGTCGGTCTTGAGCAACACTATTACCACAAATAGGTGAAACGCCCCTAGGTAACCATTTTTCTAAAAAAGTTATTGTGGCTAACTCTGCTTTTTTTTCATCATATTGACTAGATTTAACTCTATCAATCAGCCCACTTTCAGTATGCGTTTTAATATTCCACTCATCCATAAGAGATAACTGTTGCGCCGATTGATGAATGGCAATTACTGGTCCTTCGGATAAAATTGTCAGATTGGAATCAGTGACGATTGTTGCGATCTCAATAATACGATCCTGTTCTGGATCTAATCCTGTCATTTCCAAATCTATCCAAATTAAATTGTTCTCACGATTTACCATGTTATATCCTGGGTTCCATTCTAAACTGATAGCATGCAATACTTAGTGTATGATAGCTTCTTAAAAGCACAACTACGATAACTCTTGATAATGAACTCAATTAACAAACCAATAAAACTAGTGAGGTCAGGTGGCTAAAAAGAAATTTACCAAAGGCCAACAACGCCGAATAGATGCAAACCATCAAACTAAGCTAAAAAAACAATCTCAGCAAGATATTGATGATAATCAGCTTGGCATTCCCCAAGACGGATTGGTTATTAGCCGTTTTGGTCAGCATGCAGATATCGAGACAAATGAAGGTGACATTCAACGCTGCAATATTCGTAGAACAATTCATTCATTAGTCACAGGTGATCGTGTTATTTGGCGCCCCGCGCTATATCAGCAATCTAATATAAAAGTTAACGGTGTCATTGAAGCAGTCTATGAACGAACATCTCTCTTGACTCGCCCCGATTACTATGACGGACTCAAGCCGATCGCGGCTAATATCGACCAAGCGATCATTGTTTCAGCAATCTTACCTCAATTATCATTAAATATTATTGATCGTTATTTAGTTGCCTGCGAAACACTTAATATTGCACCAATTATTATTTTAAATAAAATTGACCTGCTCAATATAGAGAACAGAAAAGAGATAAGTAAAGTAATAAAACTTTATCATAATATTGGTTATGAAGTTTTAGAGGTCTCTAGCCATACTAATGAAGGAATTGATACGCTTATTGAGATCCTTATAGGAAAAATATCTATTTTTGTTGGACAATCAGGTGTTGGTAAGTCTAGTTTGATAAACAACTTACTACCTAATAATGAAGAAAAAATTTTAACCAACCAAGTATCTGATAATTCAGGATTAGGTCAACATACAACCACAACTGCGCGCCTTTATCATTTTGCCAAAGGAGGCGATCTTATCGATTCACCAGGTATCCGTGAGTTTGGCTTATGGCATCTGACAAAGGAACAAATAACTAAAGGGTTTGTCGAATTTAGGCAATACTTGGGATACTGTAAATTTCGTGATTGTAAGCATTTAGATGATCCTGGATGCGCTTTACTACAAGCAGTAACCGCTGAAAAAATAGCAAAATCACGTTTTGAAAATTATCATCGTATTTTAGCAAGCATGGAACAAATAAAACCCCGTAGATCTTTTATAGATAATAAATAGTTATAAATATAACTCTGGAATTCATAAAAAGCATAGGTACAATAACTATCTTTTTTGATTACAACCCAATAACATTAGAATCAGGCTAGAGGTTAATGTGCTGGAAAAAATAAAGATCAAACTACAATATCTATTACCAAAACAAGGGCTAACACATTTAGCTGGTTGGCTGGCAGATCAAAAAGCGGCTGGATTCACTCAGTTAATGATTAAGCTTTTTGCCAAATTTTATAAAGTTGATATGACGGAAGCAAAAGAAAGCGAATTTTCAGCTTATTCTACCTTTAATGAATTTTTTACTCGCCCATTAAAAGAAAATATTCGTCCTATTGTTGTAGGCAGCAACCAACTTGCCCTACCTGCCGATGGTGTAATAAGCCAATTAGGATTAATTGTAGATGATCAGATCTTACAAGCTAAAGGCCATTCTTATAGTTTAGTGGCATTATTAGCCGGTAATTATATACTGGCCGATAAATTTCGTAATGGGGCATTTGTAACTACTTACTTATCTCCACGTGACTATCATCGGGTCCATATGCCTTGTGACGGTTTACTAACTGAAATGATTTATGTTCCTGGTGATCTCTTTTCCGTTAACCAACTGACTGCAACAAATGTTCCCAATCTTTTTGCTCGTAATGAACGTCTAATCTGTATTTTTGACACGCCGGTTGGGAAAATGGCACAAATTCTAATAGGTGCAACAATTGTCGGAAGCATAGATACTATCTGGTGTGGCTGCGTCAATAGTGAACGCGAAGGGATTATCAAACGCTGGACTTACCCAGAAAAAGATAAGACAGGAGCCGTTTATCTGAAAAAAGGCGAAGAAATGGGAAAATTCAAACTGGGTTCAACCGTTATCAATTTGTTTGAATCTAACCACATTAAACTTAATTCTGTATTAGAGCCAGGAACCGTCACTCGAGTAGGTGAATTATTAGCAGAATCAATTTATGCAAATACTGGGGAACATACTAGTCCACATAATTTAATAGATGGATCTGAATAATTTTATCTGAGGAATCATATTGTGCGCCTGATAGTCTGCATGCTATTTAGTCTCTTATTCACCACATTACCTGTATTTGCAGCGATTAATCTTGATGAAATACAGATTAAAAAAGAGATTAAACAACTTGAAGCAAATAAAAATGCCAAAAATGCAGAGATTATTCAGGCATTACAAGTTGCGCTTAATTGGTTATCAGAGGCGCAAGAATCAGAAAAAAAAACCCGCGCTTATCAAGAAGCCATTGATGATTTCCCCAAAATCATAAAAGAATTACAACAACAATTTCTTATTGAGAGTAATAAAACAGTTACTATACCAACCAATATAACTATTCTGGAACTAGAGCAACGTATTGTTCAGGCTAGTAGTCAATTACTTGAGCAAGGCAGACAAATTCAGCAAGAACAGGATAGAAATCGTGAAATCAGCGACTCTCTTGTAACATTACCTCAACAATTATTAGAGGCTCGCCGCCTGCTTTCTGACTCTATAGTAAGACTGGAATCCCTGCCTGTTCCGGTTTCTCCTTTAGCCGAAGCACAATATAATTTAGCGCAAACAGAAGTCACGGCAAGAAAGTCAAAAACCAATGAACTAGAAATAGCACAGCTTTCAGCCAATAATCGCCAAGAAATTGCACGCTTACGCATTGAGCTTTTTAAAAAACGTTATCAGCAAATTGATCAAGAGCTTCAACAACTGCGAAATCATCTAAACTTTCAGCGCCAACAGAAAGCACAATTGGCACTTAAACACACTGAAATGCTTGCTGCTCAAGGCGGGGAACTTCCTAAATTTTTAACAGAACAATTGCAACTAAACCGTAAATTATCACAACGGCTTAATGAACAAGCATACAGAATAAATGATATTGAACAAAGGCAACGCCAGACTTCCAGTGATATACTAACCGTTCGTCAAGCTCTTGGCACAATTCGCGAGCAAGCCCAATGGTTAAGTGGTTCAACTACTTTGGGTGAAGCATTACGCGCGCAGTTATACCATTTGCCAGAAATTCCAAAAAATCAGCAAATTGACAGAGAAATCGTCAACAAGCGTATTGATCGCCTTAAGTACCAAGATATGTTGGAAAATCTCAACCCCAACAATAAAGAGAACGAGGAAAAGCAAGCCGAAACAAAAAATTTCACAGCAGAACAGACGCAAATTTATGAGTCACTCGTCCAAACTCGGAAAGAATTATTAAGCTCAATAATTTCTGGTTATGACAGTGAAATATTGGAATTAACCAAGCTCAACGTTGCAGCAACCCAGTTAACAGATGCATTAACAGATATCAAAGATGCGACCCATCGTTATATGTTTTGGATCGCAGATACCGATCCTATAAATCTCAACTATCCAATTACGATAGTAAAAGATCTGACTCGCTTACTATCGTTAGATACGCTATCTCAACTGAGTGGAGCAATTAGCGTTATCTTCGCCAGCCAGGATAGCTTATTATACCTGCTCGCTGCTGTTGCTATCGTCATCTTTAGCATTAGTACCCATCAGCATTACAATAATTTTCTTCTTCGCGCGAGCACACGTATCGGTAAAGTAACCCAGGATCGCTTTGCGCTAACCTTACGAACCGTATTTTGGTCTATTCTCATTGCACTTCCTTTACCTATTTTATGGTCAGCGATTGGTTACGGCCTACAAAGCGCCTGGCAATTGCCAATGGCCACAGCTATTGGCTCAGGGGTGAGAGCGACAACACCGGTTTTATGGGTTTTTATGATTAGTGCCACTTTTGCACTGCCAAATGGATTGTTTGTTTCTCATTTTGGTTGGTCAGAAGAAAACGTAAAAAGAGCAATGCGTTATTATCAACTATCAGTTTTTGTCATAGTGCCGTTGATGATGGCCTTGATTACGTTTGAATATTACAATGACCGTGAATTTGCCCCAAGCTTAGGTAGACTTTGCTTCTTATTACTGTGTATTGCGCTAAGTCTAATTACCCATAACCTCAAACGGGTTGGCGTACCACTTTATTTAGATCGCCACGGCTCAGGCGAGAATGCAATTAGCAATTTATTGTGGTTATTACTGATCATAGCACCAATTTTTTCTGCGGTTGCGGCACTCTTGGGTTATCTTTCAACATCCGAAGAACTTTTAGCTAGGCTAGAAACCTCTGTTGCAATCTGGTTTTTTTTACTGATTATTTATCACATTATCCGCCGCTGGATGTCTATCCAACGGCGTAAAATTGCTTTCGAAAGAGCAAAACAGCGGCGCGCTGACATTCTCGCTCAACGAGCAAAAAATGAAGGTGACAATAATAGTAATATTAATAGTAGTGGTGAAGCCTTAGTTGATATCGAAGAAAGTACAATTGACTTAGATACAATCAGTGCCCAATCTTTAGGGCTAGTGCGTTCTATTCTCACTATGATAGCGTTAGTCTCACTGATTTTAATTTGGTCTGAGCTACATTCAGCGTTCTCTTTTCTAGAAAATGTCCGGCTTTGGAATGTAACTACCACGATAAATGGTGTAGATACCATTCAACCTATTACCCTCAGTTCTCTCTTTATTACTATTCTTATTATTATAATTACTGCACAACTAATTAGAAATTTACCGGCATTATTGGAACTCGCCCTGTTACAACACCTTGATTTAACTCCGGGGACAGGTTATGCAATCACCACTTTAACTAAATATACTATTGCTCTTATAGGTAGCTTAGTTGCATTTTCGATGCTTGGGATTGAGTGGTCAAAACTACAATGGTTAATTGCTGCCATGGGTGTTGGACTAGGTTTTGGTCTACAAGAAATCTTTACCAATATCATTTCAGGTTTAATGATCTTATTTGAGAAACCAATTCGTATTGGCGATACTGTCACTATCCGTGACTTAACAGGTAGCATTACCAAAATCAATACTAGGGCGACAACTTTGACAGATTGGGATCGCAAAGAAATTATTGTTCCTAATAAAGCATTTATTACCGAGCAATTTATTAACTGGTCGTTATCCGATACCATCACGCGTATTGTTTTAACCATTCCAGCACCCGCAGATATAGATAGTGCCGAGATCAGTCAGATCTTACTGAATGCTGCTGAGAAAACGCCGATGATTTTAACTAACCCGGCACCTGAGGTATATCTAGTTGATTTACAACAAGGCATTCAAATCTTTGAATTACGTATCTATGCGGCAGAAATGGGGCATAGGATGCCAGCCCGCCATGAAGTTCATCAAAATATATTAATCGGTTTTGCACAGCATGGGATCACGCTACCGTTTCCTCCCTTTCAAGCCCGAATTGATATAGCCAGTAATAACCTATTAAAAAGTACAACAAAAAATAGAGCCAGGCGCAATCCGGCAAGAAAAGCAGGAGAATTATAAATTGCAATGAACTTTCGCCATTAAATAATAGGAATAAATCGCATAAAATTTAAACCAAATATATCATGTTTATTTTTAAAATAAATATAATATAATTTTAATATATAACGAATTTAATCTAGTAATTAATTTATTTTTAATCAATTGGGGTGGGGTACTTTTTAATATAACGTTCAGCTAATGCCTCTGCTGCCTTCATTTCTTTAACAGAAAATAATTTTCCGATCTTATCATGAAATTTTTGACTTTCTTTATTACCATTACAAGCGGCAGTAGCTAACCATGCATAGGCCTTTTTATTATCTTTATTAACACCGTATCCCTCTGCATACATGACACCTAAACGATCCTGAGCTTTAGCATACCCCTGTTTTGCGGCGTGCTTGAACCAATAGACGGCTTTTTTGTAATCTTTTATCACACCGTTGCCAATACTATACATTAATCCCAAATTAAATTGTGCCAATGCATAACCCCCTTTTGATGCTTGCTCAAACCAATATGCCGCTTCTGGTAAATTTCGTTTCACACCTAATCCATGAGCATACATAGTAGCCATATTGCTTTGCGCACGAACATGCTGTTGGATTGCTGCCCTTTGGTACCATTCTATTGCCTGATCATAATTACGCCTGACACCAAAACCATTAACATACATGGTCGCGAGCCTAAACTGAGCATCTGCATTACCTAATTCAGCAGATTTCAAATACCAAACAACAGACTGTTTGAAATCTTGAGAAATTCCTTGTCCACGAAAATATTTTTCCCCCAATTCATACTGTGCTTTATCATTACCTTGTTCAGCTAATTGCTGTAATTGCGTTATTACATTAGATTTTGTATTTGTTATATCAGCAGAGACTAAAGAACCATAACTCAATATTCCTAGCGTAAATACCAGAATTAATTTTCTCATATCGCCAGCTCCTTTTTATAACTAACGCTTCAAAAATTATACTAAGATAATAGTTAATCTTAGTATCCCTTTATTTCGCACTATAAAAAGCAAAAATAGATTTAAGCAATTTATTTTCCATAATATAAATATAAGTCATAATAAATTTTAAAAATTCATTATTAATTGACTTGTTGATATAATTAAAAAACAAAATCACTTTAGCAAATTAATAATAAATTATTTTGTTTTTTTCTAAAGTGAATTTTCGTAACCTCAATTTAGATGGTTTTTATCTGCAGCAAATATTTAAATACCACTATAAAGTCGACGCAAGTAATAAGAAACGGCTTCTTCTTCATTAGAACCAATTATTTCCATATCGGGTAAATTATCTCGCAATAATTGATGTGAGTTTTTCATAATGCAGCCTTTTCCCGCCATCGTTAACATTTCATAATCATTCATTCCATCACCAAAAGCGATACAATCCTGCAAAGTATAGCCTAATAAATCCGCGACCTGCTTTAGTGCATTTCCTTTGGAAACACTACCATTCATAACCTCTAAACAACTTGGTAACGAAAAACTAACGTTGACACTGTCGCCCCAACGATTTCTTATTTGTTCCTGTAATCGCAATAATTGCTGATGATCTTCACAAGTAAAATAGACTTTGCTCACATCGGTCGTAGAAAAATTATCGCGCTCAAAAAGTTGATAGTGAAAAATAGACTCTTGAAAAAATGCTTTTTGTTCTGGGCTCTCCCGATTAATTAACCAATTATTGCTAGAATAATAGTTTGTCAGAATATTTGGATTATCAAACTCCATTAGACAGAGCTCATGAACAATATTAGGATCAAGATTATGCTTTAAGATAAGCTCGCCATTAGTATTATGTACCCTAGCACCATTAGATGTGATCATATAAGCATTAATACCTAACCCATTACGGATCTGATCAACATCAATATAGTGGCGACCCGTAGCGAAAATGAAATGAATATTTTTTTCTGCTAATAATTTTAACGTTTCTTTTGTATAAAGCGGTAAAGTGTGGTCAGGAGATAGTAAAGTACCATCTAAATCTGAAGCAACAACAGAATACGTCATTGTTTTTCCTTGGTTAATCAATGTTGATCAAAAAAATCACAAATTGCATTAAGTGCCATAGCACGTAACACATCGTTTTCAAATAATATTTCGTGGTCTGCCCCTTCTATAATTAAAGGTAGCTTTTCCTCTCTTCCCATCTGCATTTTTTGTCGAGCGATACAAAATTTCTGAATATCCCGATTACTAACAACCTTATCTTCACTCGCTTGTAATAGCATAAGCGGAACCTCAATTTCTCCCGCTTTTTCAATTAAACTAGTGCAAAACTGTAGACTTTCTCCGATCCAATGATAAGTTGGACCACCAATACGTAATTCAGGATAATCGGCATAATAACGTAAATAACGCCGATAACGTTCATAGCTATGGGTCAATATGTTAATAATATAGGGTAATGGCTGCCATTTACCGGTTGATACTGCATAATCATCACGGGTATTATCGCTCGCCTCTGCACATTGAATGATAAAATTTGCCAACCAACGTGAGACCGGTAAATTAATGCCCATCATCGGAGCACATAAAACCGCGGCATTAAAAGTCAGACTATCTCTTAACAGATAGCCACCGAGAATAGCCCCTCCCATTGAATGGGAGAGTGCATAACGACGTGAATAGTATCGTGGCTTAATCTCAAGGGTGATAAAAGATTCAAAATCATCAATATAATCAGTAAATTTTTCGACATGTCCCTTTTGAGGATCGGCCAACATTCTTCCCGATCGACCTTGTCCACGATGATCTATGATAAAAATATCATAACCAAGATGATAAAAATCATAAGCAACTTCAGGATATTTTACATAACTTTCACTACGTCCGGGCAAAATAACAATCGCTTTATCATGCTGAGCCGAACAAAGTTTTACATAACGAATAGGGATATTATCGACGCCAATAAATTCTGCTTCATCACGCATTTTCCAAAAATCTAAAAGCGGGCCATTAGCAAAAGCTAAAAACTGAGATTCACGCGTCAGCCAACTCGCTTTTAGCATGTCAGGCGTCATAATTGCTCCTAAATTCATTCAAAACCAGCCAGATGATCACGAATCAATGTCATGAATGCTTCTCCAAAGCGCGCTAATTTTCTTTGGCCTACACCATTAATCAATAGTAATTCATTCGGCTGGACAGGATATCGCTCCGCCATCTCTATTAAAGTGGCATCGTTAAAAACAACAAAAGGTGGAATATTTTCTTCATTCGCAATGACTTTTCGCAATTGACGTAATTTAGCAAATAATTTTTTATCGTAATGGCTTTGGTAGTTTTTATTTTGCTGATTACGGCTTTTTTTCGATAAGACTCTAGCAACAGCCAGCTGTAATGGCACCTGGCCACGCAATACAGGTCGAGCAGCTTCTGTTAATTGTAATGCTGAAAAATGGGCAATATTTTGGCTCACTAACCCCATATGTATAAGTTGCCGACACACACTCACCCAATGCTCATGACTCTGTTCTTTACCTAAGCTATAAACTGGCAACTTATCATGGCCAAATTCACGAATACGTTGATGATTCGCACCGCGCAAAATGTCAACAATATAGCCGATACCAAAACGCTGCCCTGTTCGATAAATACAAGAAAGTACTTTCTGAGCATCAATTAGGCCATCATACCGTTTCGGTGGATCTAAACAAATATCGCAGTTACCACAAGGTTGCTGCCGATTTTCACCAAAATAATTTAACAATACTAGTCGGCGACAGGTTTGCGCCTCGGCAAAAGCGCTCATAGCATTCAATTTATGACGTTCAATCTCTTGCAATTGTCCGGCCGGCTTTTCAGCTAAACAACGACGCAACCAAGATAAATCAGCAGGATCATAAAATAAGATTGCCTCTGCAGCTAAGCCATCACGCCCAGCTCTTCCCGTTTCTTGATAATAAGATTCTATATTACGGGCAATATCAAAATGGACGACAAAACGGACATTGGACTTATTAATTCCCATACCAAATGCCACCGTTGCTACCACCACTTGCAAGTTATCTTTTTGAAAAGCATCCTGTACTTTGGCGCGTTGCGTATTATCAAGACCAGCATGATAAGCCGCCGCACTTAAACCGCGTTTATGCAATCGCTCAGCTGTCTCTTCCGCTTTACTGCGACTATTGCAATAAACAATACCACTGTTACCTTTTTGTCCTTTAATAAAAAACCAAAGTTGATCAAGAGGCTTATATTTTTCTACTAAAGTATAACGAATATTAGGTCGATCGAAGCTGCTAATATGGACAAGTGGTTCACACAGCTCAAGCCCGTGAATAATATCATTACGCGTTGTTTGATCCGCAGTGGCGGTTAAGGCAATAACCGGTAACTGTGGAAAGCGACGCCGCAATAACCCTAATGCTTGATATTCAGGACGAAAATCATGTCCCCACTGTGAAATACAATGGGCTTCATCGACAGCCAATAAAACCGGATTTAATTTTGGCAATTGATCAAGAAAATTATCCATAACCAACCGTTCTGGAGCAATATAAAGTAATTTTATTTTGCCTTGTCGACAATACTCAATAACCTGCTTTTGCTGTTGCCCAGTTTGGCTTGAATTAAGATAACTAGCTTCAATACCATACTGAGAAAGCTGATCAACTTGATCTTTCATTAATGAAATTAGGGGGGAAACCACTATTGTTAAGCCGGGTAAAATTAAAGCAGGTATTTGATAACAGAGAGATTTTCCTCCCCCAGTTGGCATGACGACCAAACAATCTTGATTTGTAAGTATAGTATTAATAATTTGTTCTTGGCCTGGCCGAAATTGCTGATAACCAAAAATCTGCTGCAACACTTGCCGAGCCGGGGATGTAATATTGATAATTTCCGCAGTAGACACTGGTATCCTTAATAAACGTGACTAATCAATTTTGATAAAAAGCGGTAAATAAATATATGCTACCTGACTCTGATAAGAATTACAGCATCTCATTAGTTTCCGCTAAAAAATAAAACGTTAAAAGAAAAAAGATCACTCCGTACTAAATAACTATTTATTTTTGCCAGTTTATGCATCAAATCATAGAAAAACCGTTAATCTTTGCATAGTATCAACCATTAATTAACATAATATCTAATAATAAGAGAATATTTATGAATACGCCTACCTTTACATTTGACGATGCACAGAAACTTATCATTGCAAAATTTATTCATGAGATGCCGTTCAACCAATTATTAGGTCTTGAGGTGTTATGCTTTGATAAAACACAGATCAAGTTAGTTTTTAACAATAAACCAGAATTGATAGGAAACTTTGAACAGCAGATCTTACATGGTGGTGTCATTGCTTCAGTATTAGATGTTGCCAGCGGCTTAGTTTGCATTGGTAATGTATTAAACCGAATGACATCATTTTCAAAAGAAGCGCTCAGAAAACGCTTATCAACGATTGGCACCATCGATTTAAATATTAATTATTTGCATCCTGGTCGTGGTAAAAAATTTATTGCTAGTGGAAAAATCATTCGCACGGGTAATAAGATCTCCGTTGCCCGAGCCGAATTGCATAATGAAGAAAATAAACATATCGCAACCGGCATAGCCACTTACTTAGTGGGTTAAAATAACCAAGCTAGCAAACCATAAAATCTATATTAAATAAACGCTATATGAAGCTTAAGTTATCAAGTTGGCCTTTCGCTGTATTCAAGTTTTCTTTCATCGTCTGATAAATTCAGAGCCAATTTTTACGTTTAAAATAAAGATAGGGTGCCAGCCCGGCGATAATCATCAATATAATTGCTGCCGGATAGCCAAAACGCCATCCTAATTCAGGCATAAATTCAAAATTCATACCGTAACTGGACGCCACCAGCGTTGGCGGTAAAAAAACCACAGAAACAACGGAGAAAATTTTAATAATACGACTCTGTTCAATATTAATAAAACCCATCGCTGCTTGCATAAGAAAGTTTACTTTTTGAAATAGCGATTCATTATGGGGTAACAGTGATTCAATATCACGTAAAATATCTCTTGCTTGCTCTAACTGACCTGCCGGCAATCTTGCCCGGCGGATCAAAAAATTTAATGCTCGTTGACTATCCATCAAACATAATCGCACTTTCCAGCCAATATCTTCTTGTTCCGCTAAATTAGAAAGCGCACTATCAAGTTCATCACCTTGTTTACCTTCCAGAATAATTCGGCTTAACGATTCCAAAACGCTATAAATATTTTCTATTACATCAGCAAGTTGTTCAATTTTAGTTTCAAATAAATCTAAAAATAACTCATAAGCATTAGCATCGATCAGTTTTTGACTTCTTGAACGCATACGATACAAACGAAAAGCCGGCAGATCACGCTCCCGTAACGTATATAAGCGACCATCACGAAAAGTGAAAGCAACTGTCGAATTACCAACATGTTCATCGCTATCTTGATAATAAAAAAATGAATGAATATGTAAACCATCTTCATCCTCAAAAAAACGAGCCGAAGCTTCAATATCGGTTAATTCAGATGGGGTTACTAATAATTGTTTCAATTCAGTTTGTACTGTTTGCCGCTCTTTCTCATCAGGCTCCATT
The DNA here is from genome assembly GCF_029873475.1 of Arsenophonus sp. aPb. NCBI lineage: Bacteria > Pseudomonadati > Pseudomonadota > Gammaproteobacteria > Enterobacterales > Morganellaceae > Arsenophonus > Arsenophonus sp. aPb. The sequence goes on along the minus strand of NZ_CP123499.1, from coordinate 249,454 downwards.
AAATCAATCCATACAGCATCTATCAGTTTTTCACCTTCATCAAGTTCCAGACGAGACAAACGATGGTTGTCTAATTTAAATGCCAGCAGCATATTATGGCGCCTCCTTTAGAACCCCAAATAGTAAAATAAATAGAGGATTAATTAGTCACAAAAATACTAGATCCTGCAAGCAATAATGTGTTCAGTTATTGCAACTCTAATTTGGCGTAAGCGGCAACCAGCCATTTAATCCCTTCGCCCTGAAATGCTATCTGCAAGCGACAACGCTCACCATCTCCTTCCAAATTAATAATAGTTCCTTCACCAAACTTAGGATGACGCACCCGTTGACCTAATGCATATCCACTATCATTCTGATTAATTGGGGTACCAAGTCGTTGATGGCTAATTGGACGTGAAACCGTTGCACGTAAACGAACTTCTTCGATACATTCTGTGGGTAATTCAGCAATAAAACGCGAAGGACGATGGTAAACTTCTTTACCATATAATCGACGGCTTTCCGCATAAGTCAGCGTCAATTTCTCCATTGCTCGAGTCAATCCAACATAAGCTAACCGTCGTTCTTCTGCCAGCCGTCCGCTCTCTTCCGCACTCATTTGACTTGGAAACATACCTTCTTCCATACCCACAATAAAGACCAATGGGAACTCTAGACCTTTTGCCGAATGTAGCGTCATTAACTGAACGGCATCCTGATGTAGCTCCGCCTGCCCTTCACCCGACTCCAACGCAGCATGAGACAAAAATGCTTGTAGTGGCATGAGATCTTGATCTTCTTCTTGATAGCTAAATTGACGAGTAGCAGTGACTAACTCCTCAAGGTTTTCAATACGCGCTTGCGCTTTTTCACCTTTTTCCTGCTCATACATTGCCCGCAGACCTGAGTCGCGGATCACTCGGTCAGTTTGAACATGTAACGGCATATCCATCGTTTCTTTAGCCAATGCATCAATTAACTCAAGAAACCGTTCAATTGCCCCCGCCGCCCGGCCGGCAAGGACTTTCTCTCTTAATAAATATTCACAACTTTCCCAAAGCGTGAGTTGTTTCTCGCGTGCCGCCTGACGAACAGTGTCTAATGTTCGTTCTCCTATGCCGCGAGTGGGCGTATTAACCACTCGTTCAAATGATGCATCATCATTGCGATTGGCAACCAAACGTAAATAAGAGAGCGCGTCTTTAATTTCTTGCCGCTCAAAAAAGCGTTGGCCGCCATAAATTCGATAAGGCATTGAAGACTGCAACAAGGCCTCTTCAAGTACACGTGATTGGGCATTGCTACGATAAAGAATCGCACACTGTTTTAAATGGCCACCTTTCTCATGCCATTGCTTAATGCGACTAACTACATAACGCGCTTCATCTAACTCATTAAAGCCACAATAAAGCGAGATAGGTTCACCATCAGCCCCTTCTGTCCAGAGATTTTTCCCTAATCGATTATTATTATTTGCAATCAATGCGTTAGCCGACTTCAAGATATTATTAGTCGAACGATAATTTTGTTCCAGCCGAATAGTTTCCGCTGCCGGAAAATCTTGCAAGAAACGTTGAATATTTTCTACTTGCGCGCCACGCCAACCATAAATTGACTGATCATCATCGCCAACAATCATCACCTTACCGGTATCACCGGCCAAAACACGTATCCAGGCATACTGGATACTATTAGTATCTTGAAATTCATCAACCAGAATATTGGTAAAGCGATCACGATAATGTTGTAGTATATGTGGTTTATTCAGCCACAACTCATGGGCACGCAATAAAAGTTCAGCAAAGTCAACTAATCCGGCCCGATCACACGCCTCCTGATAAGCCTGATAAACTCGCAACCAAGTTGCTTCAGTTGGATTACCATAACTCTCAATATACTGGGGCCTTAATCCTTCATCCTTCTTTGCGTTGATGTACCACATAGCCTGACGTGGTGGCCACTTACTCTCATCTAAATTGAGGGCTTTGATAATTCTACGTAATAAGCGATATTGATCATCACTATCTAAGATTTGGAAATCTTGCGGTAAATTGGCATCCAAGTAGTGAGCGCGCAACAGGCGATGGGCCAGGCCATGGAAAGTTCCTACCCACATACCGCCTTGATCGCCACCTAATAACGCATTGATACGATGACGCATCTCAGCCGCCGCTTTATTGGTAAACGTCACTGCCATAATAGAGAAAGGCGAAACCTTATCAACCGCCAGTAACCAAGCTATTCGATGAACAAGTACCCGTGTTTTACCACTACCAGCGCCGGCAAGTATTAGCATATTCGTTCTAGGTGCCGCAACGGCTTCGCGTTGCTTATCATTTAAGTTTTCAAGTAAATATGAGGCGTTCATGGTTACCATTAAATTAAGAGTGCAGTCAATGAATCACTACTGTGTTTTTAACCAGATAAGAAGATTATACCAGCGTAATGAGTGAAGCCAAACCGGTTATCTCAACATGAGGCAATATGTCATTCTTATTGGCGGTTAGTAAGTTGCTATTATTAGTATTGATCCAACAAGCTTGCATGCCACTGTGTAAAGCCCCTTGAATATCCGTTGTTAAATCATCACCTACATGCAAAATTTTATCCAATACAATATTAAATTTCTGCGCGGCAAGATAATACATATCACTAAACGGCTTAGCGCGTCCATCTGGCCCCGCTTTTAAAATAAATTGAAAATAATCGCCTAATCCGCAAGCATAAGGATCTGCATTGCCATTAGTAATGGCCGCTAGTGGGACTTTTTCGGCTAAGGTAGATAAAGTTTTGTGGGTTAATTCTGGGATGACGATTTGACTACGCCAATAAGAAAAGTGTGCCATTATATCGTCAGCACCACTAGCAGATCCTTCTCGATCGTAACCATAATGACAGAGCAACGCTTTCACTGCTAACCAACGCCACTGTGTGACATCATGATAAATTTCAGGATACTGATTAACAATTAACGTTTGATAGTTCTTTAAATCAGCAAATTGAAGCTTATTAAAGCGATAGTCATAGCAACGAATAAAATTTAACAGCTCCTGTTCCGTTTTATCTATAACAGGACGATTATCATACAGTGTATCATCCAAATCAAAAGTAATCGCTGCAATAGGCGCTAATTGCCGATAAATGCGCATTCAAGGTTTCTCCCTTTTTGCCCTTGGATGAGCCACATCATAAACCTTGGCTAAATGCTGAAAATCTAGATGAGTATAAACTTGGGTGGTAGAAAGATTAGCGTGTCCAAGTAACTCTTGAACTGCCCTCAAATCTCCGCTTGATTCCAAGATGTGAGTGGCAAAAGAGTGACGAAGTTTGTGAGGATGAATATGACTTCTAACCCCCTGACGAATTCCCCATAACGCAAAACGCTTTTGTACATTACGAGCAGAAATGCGTTTGCCTCTTTGTATTGAGATAAAAACCGCCTCGTCTTGCCTAGCATATTGCTGACGCATCTCAAGCCAGCGAATTAACCATTCTACAGCTATACGTCCTAATGGTACTTTCCGCTCTTTACTACCCTTTCCCATAACGCGAACTTCACCACTTTGTAAATCCAAATGTTGGCAATTTAAATTAATCAGCTCAGATAAACGTAATCCTGCACCATACATTACTTCCAACATGGTTCGATCACGTACAGATAAAGGATCTGCTAAATCAATATTTAGCAACTGATTGACTTCATCTACATCGATATTTTTAGGTAAATGACGTTTATTTTTTGGTGTTCTGACTGTCTTAGCTGGATTAGCGGTTATTATGCCCTGCCCAACTAACCAATCTAAAAAACTTCTTAATGACGAAAGACGTAAAGCAAGACTCGCGGCCTGCAATCCTTGCCGGCGACACTTTGCAACCATCATACGAACATGTGATGTCTCTAATTGTGTCCAAACATTGATGTTCATATCTATAGCCATATCCACTAATACGGCTAACTGACGTTGATAATTAATAATCGTCACTGGGCTTAGCTGCCGTTCTACACGTAAGTAACGTAAAAAATCGTCAATTTGTTGCTGCAAGCTTTGCCGTGTTGCATTCATGCCCGTGTTACCCAGCGCAAAAGCAGATCGGGTAATAATTTGGCTAAATGGTCAAGCATGGTCGTTCCCATACCTTTTTGATAATGTTGGATATCACGACTAGTAAAGATCACCATCCCTAAATTACCATAAAGTCCTAATAAAGAAACAGCCACCGAACCAACATGATTTGCGTCTGGCATTAATAACATTATTTCGGGATTATTTAACGTACCAAGATAGTGATTTTTTTCACCAAATCGCTGAATACGGACAGGCTCAAAAGCTTGACGTGAAATCATAACTTTTTGTGCATCCATCGGTACACCTAGCTGCCAACAATCACTAAACAAACGAATATAAGCACCACTCAAACCAAAACTTCTTGACCAGGCATATAAACGTTGCTGAAAATCGGCAAAGTCATCTGCCGTTGATAGCTGAATAACCAATTTTAACAGTCGATTAAAGAGTATTTCATTATTGCGAGCCTGCTCAACCAAGAGTTGCATATCCTGCTCTAGATTTTGGATACAAACTCGTTGACGCTTCATAGACCATTCAACTAATGAAACCGCGTGATGAACAGGATGAGGAACCCGCATCTGTTCAACAGTAGCGGCATTGCGAATAAAAAAATGAGGATTGCTTTTCAGATATTCCACGACAGTCTGATCATCTAACAGAGGTTGAGGATCAAATGCTGCTTCTTTTTTATCCATAATAAAAGACCTTTTAACCAAACAAAACCTAGAAATGAATAACACCATCATAAACATGTGTCGCTGGGCCTGTCATAAACAGAGGATGACCCAATCCATTCCAACGAATTTTTAGCATGCCACCAGGTAAATCAACACGGACACTTTTTCTTAATAAACCTTGCTGAATACCGATAGCAACAGCAGCACAGGCACCACTTCCACAAGCCTGTGTCTCTCCTACACCACGTTCATGTACACGTAATCGAATGTGTTCATGATCAATAACCTGCATAAAGCCTATATTAGCCCGCTCAGGAAAACGTTCATGTTTTTCAAGCATCGGTCCCAATAAAGCCACTTCAGCCGTGTCAATATCTTCAACCTGTAATACACAATGAGGGTTGCCGATAGAAACGACTCCACATAATATTGTTTGTTGTTGAGTTCTAATTATATAAGTTTTCTCGGCTTTTTGCGCTTTAAAAGGTACTTTATTTGGCTCAAACTCAGGAACTCCCATATTGACACAAACATCTTCATTTTCTGCTACCGATAATGTCAATCTACCGGATTGAGTACTTACCTTAATATCGCGTTTGTTTGTCAGTTTTTTAAGCCGAACAAAACGCGCAAAACAACGAGCACCATTACCACATTGAGCCACTTCACTACCATCGGCATTAAAAATACGATAATGAAAATCAAGATCAGGATCATAAGGTGCTTCAACAACTAAAAGCTGATCAAATCCAATCCCCCTGTGTCGATCTGATAAACGACAAATAAGCTCAGGAGAAAAATAAACATTTTGAGTAACAGCATCTACCACCATAAAATCGTTACCCAAACCATGCATTTTGGAGAATTGCATTTTCTACTCCATCATAATCAATTGACTATTTTTTCATTAATCTATTGGTGAAGTGTGTCTGTCTGTATCGATTGATGTTCTGTCTCTTTAGACGATATCGTACTTTCAGCCTTTTGTTCAGCTGTTGTTTTTGCTGGAAAATAGAGTGGCCCTTTCAAACCACAGGCAGAAAGTAGGGTTAATAATATCGATATCATAAATAGCCAAATTAATTTTTTCATTATGTTAAAGTCTGCATTCTTAAATCATTATCCTTTATAATCTATAATCGCAGTTAGGCACAAAAAAGCAAATAGGAAATTGAAGATGACAGACACAGAATTTCATCAATTGGTTGATAAATTGATGGATAGAATAGAAGAACAACTTGATCAATATGATGGTAATAATGATATCGATTGCGAAACCCATAGCGGTATTATGACGCTAAGCTTCGAAAATGACAGTAAAATTATTATCAACCGCCAAGAACCACTCCATCAAATATGGCTAGCTACGCGCTCAGGGGGTTACCACTTTAATTATAAGACAGACAATTGGTATTGTGCTCGCAGCAATAAAAATTTTATCCAAATATTAGCCTATGCGATTAGTGAACAAAGTGGTGAACCATTTTCATTTGATCTCTAACAACTAAAAAAAACAAATATCATTCTTTATTATTAATGTATATAAAAACTAACGCCTGATTCTTCACGACAGACATTTTCATTGAACTGTGAATTAGAAAATGAGCCAGACAAATAAGGAATGACTTGATTTTTATCTTCTACTTTTATTATCTGGTAAAATTGCGGTAAATTAAAATTGACTAAATTTGTACGGTAGGTAGAACGATAATGTGATGATGAGTAAAAACGGCTTACATCCCTAACAAGTTCTTCTTTATTTCCTTCACAATGTGAATAAATTTCTACCCGATTTTTTTCATCTAAAATATAGATATTAAAACCATGATTATCTTCTGTATCCTCAAAAAAGAATTGTACAATCCCTTCACTGGCATAACCATCAACAACTAAAGGTAGATGATAAGTTTCTTTGACATTCAATTTTATCGGTAAACCATGTAATTTATTATTAGAAATTGCACCATAAAATTCGACCGCATTTTCCAATTTCTGCACTGAAACATTCAACCGCTCAAAAAATAATCCCCAGGTTTGACCTGCAATACGTAATGCCTTGAAACGCCCCGAGTCATTGCAACTGCTTGAGAGACGGAGTTCAATACATTCTGAAACCAGCTGTTGAACACGTGTACCAATCAACCCTCGCATATGTTGGCTATAACAAAAAACTTCAACCACATCTGGTAGCTCAGCATCTTGATGCATTTTGCCCAAAATAGTTTTTAATGCTTCCAACATAGATTGCTCACCGGAGAAATGTAGTGTTCTCACCTCATTCCAAGAGTTGCGATACAGTAGATCAATACTGCTGACTAAGCATTGTGGTGGATCACCAAAACTTAATATGTCTAATTTACGTAAATCAAAATGGATTATTTGATCAGAAAACACCGCTGTCGGATCTTTCTCTAAATTAACAATAATGGCTAAGTGGCGAATTTCACAGGGGCTATATAAAGCTTTTGGTGTGGGAGCCTGTAAGCGAGTAGGGAAATTTGTGGTTATATCATTAACAAATTGATGTAATTTATTTTCATCACATTGTGATCCACCGTTATGAATATAAATATGAGATTGTTCTGTCAATAAACCATTAAAGTAAGTCCAGGCCACTAATTTACTAAGATAACGGTTATATTCTAACGGTTGATGTCCAATGATAGAATCTATCGTCGGCGCCTTATTATATAAGTACCAACCACTGCGATTCGCGCGCCCGGCAGGAACATAAATAAAAGTGAGATGACTCTCAGATAAATCTGGCGAAATTTGCGGATTAACCAAAGTGACTTTGCCTGGTAATACTTCAAAGGCTGCATACAACTTCCGCGTCAACACGCCAATATCTTGTGGACTTGCACTCACTCGTAAATTATTACGACGTGCAAAGCGAATAAGGTTACGATAACTTTGCATCATGGTATCAAGTAATTCATTATGCGCATCTCGAACCTGCTCTATTTTCCAATAATTTCGCTTGTCGAGGATATTTAATCGCTCTGTACTCCAATCCCATGAAGTAACAAGCTGTGATAATACATGCCTTCGCCAACCATCACTCGCAGAGTTATTGTTTTCACCCGACAATTTTTCACAAACTTTGAGGTAAAAACAGCGACGAATCAAATCAAGACGCTTAAAATCACCGATTTCTATCAAATAACGCGTAACACGTTCTAACATTAAACAATAGGCATCTAGGCCATAAGAAACAATTTCTCCTGCATGCAAGTGTTTCTTAAATTCCATTGCAAGCAACATACCACACGGATAATCCCAGGAATAAGCTTCAAGTAAAATACTTTTCAGCACAGCTTTATAAGGAGAATCAACACTTTTATACAGTTGCCATAAACTTGCACCAAAATACTCTTCAGCTGATAATTCGCCTAAGCCACCTAAATCTAACCATTCATTTGGGGTTAAGACTCCTCGTGCATACAACAATAAAACATATTCATCGTAATTGGTTTCTTCTTCTGCCGGTACCATCATCCATAGTAAACGTTTCCCAGCCATACGAACCGCTGTACGATAAAATTCATCCAACAGTAATATATGTTGTGTCGTTCCGCAATCTTCGCCACTTAGGCTACCACTCGTATGGTGGCGAAAACGATTTTCATCAATTAAAAAGAAAGTAACATCTATACCAAGCGAGGATGCCCATTGCTCAATTAATGTGCATTTTTTTTGTAAAAGTAGTCTTTCTTCTTGATCTAACCACGATTGATGACATACCCAAATATCCAAATCAGAAACATCACTTTGCCCGATTGATGATGTACTTCCCATGGAATAAATACCTGTAATAGGTAATTCACCATTAGTTTGTTGTGAAGGTAGTTCACAAAAGAGATATGCCTCAAACTGCTTTAACCAATTAATTTGTTGAGTATCAGGCGCAAAAAAACAGACACCAGTAGGTACATTACCTTCAATATAACCAGGTAACATAGGATGATGATAATTTAATAAAACTGGTAGCAATCCATATACATGCTTGAACGCTTCATTCATAGAAGATGATGCTCGTTCCAGTCGTAATTGATTGATCGCATCCAATCTTTGCTTCAGTGTCTCAATATAAAGATACAAAAGTTTTGCCTGAATTAATTTTAAAAAATGAATAACCTTAACTCAGTCATTGGTTCCTTTATTATTAGGGAACGATAACAGCGATAAGCTTTTGGAATAGGTTGCTAGAAACGTGATCAATTTAACATTTTGTACCCAAAGCGTAAAGTACATTACCTCTACGTCAACTGTTTATTTTTCACACTAAATGCTTTCCATTCTTTTACATAAAAAATTTTTTTCGTTTCTAAGAATTTCAAATAGATGATCCATATAAAAAAAGAAAACAATTAGTTAAATTTTCTTATTAAATTTTTTATAACTATTTCCCATGATAAATATTCAGATAAATATAAAAAATTTAATTAAATATGTTTTTATTTGCTTACATTCAATAACAAAAAATCATTTTGCCGCCATTGTAACCCTCCTTTTTACTGTCTACAAGCTGTACTATACATTAGCTATATTTATTAAGTGCTCAGCTATAACTGGAAAAAAACTTACCAAAATGTTAAAACTGGCTACCTTTCCTTTATAATTCACTCATAATCTAACTACCTAAGAAAAATAAAAACATGTCAATACAAACACTGCGTATCGCAACAAGGAAAAGTCCATTAGCAATGTGGCAAGCGATTTTCGTAAAAACACAACTAGAAAAACATCATCCAACACTAACGATCGAACTTATTCCCATGAGTACTCAGGGTGATATCCTACTTGATACTCCCCTGGCTAAAATTGGTGGCAAAGGGCTTTTTGTCAAAGAATTAGAAAATGCACTACTAGAAAATCGAGCGGATATTGCTGTTCATTCCATAAAAGATATTCCCGCTACCTTTCCTAATAACTTAGGATTAATGGCTATTTGCCAGCGAGGGGATCCTCGTGATGCTTTTGTATCCAATCAGTATGATTCCCTTGCTACGCTTCCAGCTGGGAGTATTATTGGAACATCAAGCCTACGTCGCCAATGCCAGCTACGTCATACTTATCCCCACTTAGTTATTCAAGATCTGCGTGGTAATGTGGGAACACGGCTGAGTAAATTAGACAATGGGGAATATGATGGTATTATTCTCGCTGTGGCTGGTCTAAAACGTCTTAATTTAGAAACACGGATACGTATGCCTCTGCCACCAGAGCACTCATTACCTGCTGTTGGCCAAGGCGCAATTGGTATTGAATGCCGTCTTGATGACCACCATACACAACATTTTTTAGCGCCGTTACATCATCATGATACGGCTATCTGTATTCAAGCAGAACGAACCGTCAATAATCGATTGCAAGGTGGCTGCCAAGTCCCAATAGGTTGCTATGCTATTTGGCAAAATAAACAAATTTGGCTTAGAGCACTGGTTGGTACGCCCGATGGTAGTCAAATTATTCGTGCAGAAAGATCTTTTAGGCCTGAAGATACTCAACAAATGAGTATTGAACTTGCTGAAGAGTTACTCAATAATGGCGCCAAACAAATTCTTAACAAAATTTTCCCAGGAGCATTTTCTCGATGAGTATATTGGTCACCAGACCAAACCCCAGCGGTGAAAAACTTGTTCAACGTATTAGGTCATTAGGAAAAAAGGCCTTTCATGCCCCACTGATTAAAATTATACCCGGTAATGAACTGGCCCTTCTACCGACTAAATTAGCCAAGCTAACTAACGGTGATCGGGTTTTTTTCTTATCGCCAAACGCAGTTTGGCATGCTAATTCAGCTCTTCATTTAACAGGACGAAAATGGCCTGATACGCTATCCTATTATGGTATAGGGCACTCAACAGCATCCGCTTTTCACCAATTAACTAATTTGCCTATTCAACTATCTCAAGAAGGTGAAACGAGTGAAACATTACTTGAATTACCTGGTTTACAATCACTATTAGGCAAAAAATCTTTGTTATTGCGGGGTAACGGTGGACGTGAACTACTCGCCACCACATTAAAATCGCGCGGAAGCCATATTGATTATTGTGAGTGTTATCAACGTCAACCAATAAAATATGATCGACAAATTTTACAGTTGCAATGGCAACAGGCAAATATTAGAACAATTATTGTTACCAGTGGCGAAATGTTGCATTTATTATTTAACTTAATTACAGATGATGTTAAACCTTGGTTTCTTTCTCGCCATTTAATTGTTGTCAGTGAACGTTTGGCTAGTACTGCTTACCAATTAGGATGGCAATCAGTAAAAGTAGCCAAAAGTGCTAATAATGATGCTTTAATTCAGGCATTAATATAAACCGATATTGAGATATTAATTATGACGGAACAGAATAAACCAAATGCGGCAAATGAAAACACATCAAATGCCTCAACAACAGCAACGCAATCTACAGCCAAAAATGGTACCTCTTATAGGCAAAAGCGTTCTGGTCTGTTTGCTAGTATAATTACTATCGTACTTATTATCATACTGGGTGGTTGTTTCTATTATTATCTTAATCTAAAGCATCAACAAATAGTCAATGAAAGCAGCGAACTACAACAACAAATAAGTGAACTACTACGTCAACAAGAAACAGAAAAACAGCAAATTAACCAATTAGCTGAATCTCAGCGTATTACCCAGTTAGATAAGAAAGAATATGAGCAACAACTTGAACAGCGGGTTGAAGAATTACAAGCACAAATCACAACGCTTTCAAGTACAGATGTAAAACGCTGGTTACTTGCCCAAGCTGATTTCTTGGCCAAAATGGCTGGCCGAAAACTTTGGAATGACTATGATCCCGTTACGGCAATTGCCTTATTAAAAAGTGCTGATTCAAGCCTAGCAGAAATGAATGATCCTAATTTAATTGAGATCCGAAAAACGATTAACAGTGATATCAGTGCGCTATCAGCCATTACCCAAATTGATTATGACGGAATAATTTTAAGACTTAATCAGTTGAGCAGTGATATCGATAATTTACGCATAAATGATAGTGCCCCGGATGGTAAACCCATGGATGAAGATAGTACCGAACTTTCCGACAATATTACTGATTGGAAACAAAATCTTAGCCAAAGTTGGAAAAGTTTTAGTAAAAATTTTATTACCATTCGTCGTAGAGATTCTCATGAGACTCCTTTACTTGCCCCTAATCAGGATATTTACCTACGCGCTAATATTCGAGCACAACTACTGATTGCCGCCCAAGCCGTACCTCGTTATCAAGAGCAAATTTACAAACAATCTTTAGAGCAAGTTTCAACTTGGATCCGGATCTACTTCAATACCAACGACGCAGCAACAAAAGCCTTCCTTACCGAAGTTGATAAGCTAATTGAACAACCTATTACGATGGATATTCCTGGCGAATTAAAAAGTTTATTACTGCTCGATAAAGCGTTACAAAAACGTATTCAAGGACAAATCCCTTCTTCTGCAACACCGATACCGCATAAAACTCAACCAACCAATGAAAAGAAAAAAAATCAAGACATAAAAATAGTGCCCCCTACACCAACAGAAGAGGCGGTGAAGCCATGCAATAAAACCGCGCAGGAGAGAACTGCATGATAAAAGTACTGATCCTTTTTATTGTACTGATTGCTGGCATTATTATTGGTCCCATTGTCGCAGGGCACCAAGGTTATGTACTAATTCAAACCAACAACTACGATATTGAAACCAGTGTAACCGGTTTAATCATTTGTTTTATTATTTTACAATTTATCTTCTGTTTTCTTGGCTGGTGCTATCGTCGTATTCGTGGCACGACATCATTTACCCATAATTGGCTAAAAGGCCGTAAATATCATAAAGCACATAATCAAACGCAAAAAGCATTACTAAAATTAGTGGAAGGTGATTTTTCACAAGTTGAAAAACTACTGACACGTCATGCTGACTATGCAGAACAACCCGTTGTAAACTATCTACTGGCAGCCGAAGCTGCTCAACAACGCGGCGATGAATATCGTACCAATCAGTACCTTGAGCGCGCAGCTGAAGTCGCGGGCAATCATCAACTTCCTGTTGATATTACGCGCGTCCGTATACAACTTGCCGAAGATAAAATTTACGCAGCACGTCACGGTGTCGACAAATTACTGGATCAGGCACCGCGCCACCCTGAAGTCTTAAGAATGGCAGAACAAGCCTATCAGCGGTCCGGGGCTTATCAAGCGCTTATTGAACTTTTGCCTATTATGCAAAAAGAAAAGTTATATAGTGCAGAAGAGATCGATAAATTACGCAAAGATGCCTATAAAGGTTTGATTAATCAATATACGGCTGAAGGTGGCAGCGAAAATCTAAAAGATTGGTGGCGGTCTCAAGGACGTAAAATACGTCATGATCCGGTACTACAATCGATCGTGGCTGCTCGCCTTATTGAATGTGACGATAGTGAAGCAGCTGAAAAAATTATTACTGATGGACTAAAACAGCAATATGATGAACATCTTTTATTGCTGGTCCCTCGTTTACAAATCAGCGATAGCAAAGCAATGAATAAAATCCTGCACAATCTAATAAAACAGTCAAATGGTGCCACTCCCTTACTAAATAGTACGTTAGGTCAACTTGCATTACAGCATGCTGAATGGCAAGAAGCGGAAAAATACCTTAAGTCTGCTTTAGCACAACGCCCTGATGCTCACGACTTTGCTTGGCTTGCTGATGCTTTAGATAAACAACATAAAGCTGAAGAAGCTGCACAAATTCGCCAACATGGCTTACTTTTTTCATTAAAGCATGTAAATTGATAGCTATCTCTTCTGTATTGTTTTGACCTCGCCTCTAACTTTCAGGGGCTTTTTACTTTCATCGATTAATTTGACATTTTTGACATAAAGCTATCTAAATTAAATGGCATCAATGATCCCATTCAATGATCCCATTCAATGATTCCCATTGGATAGAATTTTAGCTTTGTTAAATAATAAAAAAACACCCATCAAAAGATAGGTGTCAAAATACAATCAGGTCTACAGACGGCTTGTGCCTCACTCAACGTTGCGTCCGGTTGGTGATGGATATTATTGCATCGATAACGTGGACAATAGGCACATTAAATTGGCTCTGCGTCATCCTATAGTTTATGATGCGAAACGCAATCACAAGAAGCTGGATGAGCATCTACACTCTATCTAAAGCATAATTCATGCCAGATATCATTTTTATATTCAAAGACACTCTTTTTATCCCTATTGATGAACAGATATTCATCAATCAATCATTGATTGCCTTTTAACAAAATGATTTTACTTACTTTGATTGTCACAACCCACAATACGCATTGCTAAACTGTCTCTCTTTAGAGACGTTATAGAAATATTTATATTTTTTCTTTATTTTTCATGTAATAAGATGTCTCTTTATGGAGACATTAAAAGTTAATTTTGTTGTTAAAACACGACAAACCTTTATAAATACAAAAAAAACAACATTTTAAATACAATTATGCCATTTTTCGCTATAAAAATGTGGCAATCGGCATTGTCAGATAATGAATATAAACTGATTTATCCACACTCATTTGTTTAGCTGAATATAAGGGTATCAACGGCATAGGGACAACTAGATATCTAGCCAATCCGCTTCTAGACCAACCAGAATGTGGGCCGCACCGAGCGGTTCAAAAAATTGAGATTATGTGAGAACGTCATTTCGACATTTGGTCGCCCGCAAACAGTTGTGCTCTACTTGATTTGCCGTGATCAGCTTATGACGAGACTTTCATCCGCAGGAATGCGCGATGCTGGGCACAAAAAATAAAACTGACACGGATTAAATATTGTGGGATTGCCATTGTGACACGCTGGGGCTACAAAAGAAAAAACCCTGCAATAGTGTGCAGGGTTTTTTTAAATTTGGTCGGCGAGAGAGGATTCGAACCTCCGACCCACTGGTCCCAAACCAGTTGCGCTACCAGGCTGCGCTACTCGCCGAAAAAAACAAGTTCTGTTTTAATAATGTTTTTTATATAACTTTTAAAACTTATTTATATTATGGTGCGAAAGGGGGGACTTGAACCCCCACATCCGTAAGGATACTAACACCTGAAGCTAGCGCGTCTACCAATTCCGCCACCCTCGCAAACTGCATAAAACAAATATGGGGTGACTAATGGGATTCGAACCCACGACAACCGGAATCACAATCCGGGGCTCTACCAACTGAGCTATAGCCACCATAGAATCTTTAAAAATTCAATTTATTGAATACAACACTAATCCACTACACCGTAGCAGAGCACGCAGTAAATGGCGCGCCCGACAGGATTCGAACCTGAGACCTCTGCCTCCGGAGGGCAGCGCTCTATCCAGCTGAGCTACGGGCGCTTAACGCCGTTGCGGGTGAGGATAGTACGGATTTAATAGCATGCTGTCCAGTGATTTTTTAAATAAAAAGGTTATTTGCTTATGCTTTATACATTTCAATCAAAAAATTAACCTTATCATCATTTTTTAGCCAGTTAAACAGGCTATTGCTAATCATTTTTTCATCGTTTTACGGCAAAAAATATGATTCAAAAAATAGATCACAGAAACAATCAATAAAAACACGCCACCCACAATTAATGACAAACGCGTATCGGGATTAATCGCCATGCCAACAAGTACACACACCAAAAAAAGCAAGGTCAAATAATTCACGTAAGGAAACAATACCGATTTAAAAGTATGTTGGGCTAATTGCTGTTGATGCACTTGCCGAAAACGCAATTGACTCAATAAAATAACAAACCAAGGTATCATTCCAGGCAATACGCTCGCACTATAAACATAAACAAAAACTGCTTGTGGATCAGGGATAATATAGTTGAGACCTGAGCCAACAATAAGACACAAAATTGTTAGCATTATGCACCGTGCTGGCACACCATTTGCTGTCACTTTCAATAAAGATTTTGGCAGTTGACCATTTTGCGCTAAAGCATAAATCATACGCCCGCCACTATACATGCCACTATTACAGCCTGATAATGCCGCTGTAAGTACTACAAAATTAATCACTGCAGCTGCCGAAACAATGCCTACTTTGGCAAACATTAGCACAAATGGACTACCATTTTGACCAATCTCTGTCCAAGGAAATAACGTCACAACAATAAAAATAGCACCAACATAAAAAATTAAGATTCGCCATAAAATATTATTAATCGCTTTTTTTAATGTGACTTGCGGATTTTTCGCTTCGCCCGCAGTAATACCAACTAATTCAACACCTTGATAAGAGGCCACTACAATACAAAGCGCAAATAAAAAGCCTTGCCAACCACCAGCAAAAAAGCCACCATGCTCAGTCAAATTGGCTAAACCTATTGGTTCAAAATTATTGCCAATACCAACAAAAATCAGTCCTAATCCAATCAAGATCATCACAACAATCGTGGTAACCTTGATCATAGCAAACCAGAATTCCAATTCACCATACAAACGCACTGCGGCCAGATTAGCTAGTGCAACAAGTACAACCGCAATCAACGCAAAAACCCATTGTGGCACCTCAGGAAACCAAAATTCCGCATAGACACCAATCGCTGTGATCTCTGATATCCCAACAGCGACCCACATGAACCAATAACCCCATGCCGTTAAACATCCCCAATATGGGCTCAAATATTTATATCCAAACGAGGCAAAGGCGCCAGTAACGGGTTCAAGAAACAACATTTCTCCCATTGAGCGCATAATAAAAAAAACAAATAATCCAGCAACAATATAAGCCAGTAATACAGAAGGTCCTGCCCATTTTAACGTACTGGCGGATCCCATAAATAAACCAACACCAATTGTTCCACCTAATGCAATAAGTTCAATATGCCTCGCTTCAAGGCCACGACTGAGGCCTTGTTCCGGTTTCCCCATAGCAATTTCCTGCCCTTTCAATAATCACTTAATACCATATGACCTTCATGGTCAAAATGACAGATAATAGTTCCGTAATGAAAACATGTTTTTAATAATAACGAAATAAAAATTTATAAATGTAATCAAAATAGTGGTAATTGCTCAACAATGAAAAAACAATTGTAAGCTAAAAAACCTATTTTAAAGAAGATCTAGCAGATGGAATTGCCATTCATTAGCTGTCAAAGCGAGCTATTGCAATAGAAATAATATACAAATAAATGTCTAAAGTTTGCCACCATAATAGTAAGCTAAAAAGCGCAATAATTTTATCTGTCTTTTGATACGCCTTGGCTGAGCAAGCAATCGATATAACCATTCCAATCCTAATCGTTGCCATAATTTAGGTGCGCGTTTTATATGTCCAGTAAAAACATCATAAGTACCACCTATTCCCATGTAAAGTGCATCAGGATAAACTTGCCGACATTCTCGGATAAAAATTTCTTGCCTTGGTGAACCCATCGCTACTGTAACAATTTTCGCACCACTGGCCTTTATGCGATTAAATAATATTTTACGTTGGTCAGGCTTAAAGTAACCATCTTGACTACCAACAATATTCACTTGCCACTGAGTGCGAAGTTTATTTTCGGTCTGTTTAAGAACTTTCGCTTTTCCACCTACCAAAAATACGGGTACAGACTTTTGACCTGCGATTTCCATCAAGGCTTCCCACAAATCAGCACCCGCAATACGTGAAACCTTTGCTTGTGGATATTTACGACGAATCGCTCTGACAATGCTAATCCCATCGGCATACAGATATTCCGCTTCAGCTAAAAGTGTATTTAAGTCACGATCTTGCTCTGCTGTTAGGATTTTTTCCGCATTAATAGCCACTAATGTTCCACGCTTAACCTGTTGATCAGAAAACAGATAATTGAGGAAATGAGTTATATTATGGAAACCCCAAATAAGATGACCTCGAATATCATATTTCGGGATCACTTTTTGCTTCATACTTTACTCCAGTAGCTATTATTTAGTTTATTTTTTACAATCATTGGTGATATATATGCGAATTAAACCAGCTTTGGCAAATAACCAATAAATAAGTTTCGCCATAAACAAACAAAGTCCAAATACCAGACCAAAAAACACAACTCGTGACACGAAAGAGTCCACACCCTCACGGACAAGGACAATAATATTAAAAATAGCGCCAAAACAGAAAGCTTGCAGAATAACGGCTTTATAACGATTGGTTTCAAGCTTACTTTTTTCAAAAAGCCAATCAAACCATTTAATAATCATACCAACGCCAATCGCGCCTATAGGAATAAAAACAACACCGCCCATCACGACTAAAGAACCAATTAATGTTGGCGATATGGCTAAACCAGAGTGATTATTAAGCACTTGCCAGGTAAAATAATTAGCTGAATTCAATACCATATTAGGTCGTTCAGGCCATAACCAACTGGGAATAAAAACATAAAAATCACGTACAATAGGAGCTAATCCTTGGAATTCAATTTTGCCATAGTTATCTAGCAATAGTGCCAAATTTTCCCAAGGGGAAAAGGTATCACGGGTTAAATAAAGAAAAGTATAAAAAGCCTCCGCGCCACGAACATTCAACCCATAACGCTCTAATGCTAACCAAAACATGCCAACAATGCCGATAACACCGGCAATAGTTAGCATCCATAAATTAATCCAGCCACGGATGATGCCGATAAATAGGAAAAGTGCAAAGGCAATAATAATATTAGCCCGTGTTCCACCCACAACCAGATAAGTGAGTATCCCAAAAAGAACCGTGCTAAGTAGAAAAAATAACCAGCGATACTGAGTCGGCTTTAAAAAATAGACAATCAACATTGCCGGGATGAAGAAATAAAAAAAACGTTTTAATGCCACACCAGAAACTTCACGAGAAAAAATCTGACTATAGGATTGTAAACGAAACAGTAAAAAGCCATTTTGTATGAAAAATATTGCCACGGTCATAATAGCAATAAACATCAACAAGAAACACGTTAACCGTGTTTCTACCCCATTCATAGTGAATAATGGCTGTTTAGATTGCTGAACACCACTTCGCAAGCGGGTTTTGTAAGCAATATAATAAACAATATAAAAACTGATAGATGAGAGCAGTGCATTCAATAATGCATTGGTTGGTACCACATTAACATCAAATTGAAAAACAAGTAATCCCGTTAATGGGAAACCAAAATAGAATGTTAATAAATAAAGTAAAGAAAAAAAGATATTAAAATTGAAACGTACGCGCCGAAATTCTCGATAAGTTAGCGCCAAAATTAATATTAGAGAGATAAAATAGACTATCGATAAGCCACCAAATTCCGCTAAAGTCATTACTGCTCTCCTATCGATGTCAATGCAGCTTGCCACCCTTTAATAAAATTAGGATTAAAAAAGGCTACCTGGCTTCTATCAATTAAGATCATTTTTTGTCGAATAGCAGCTAGTTGTCGTTCATCTAATTGATCATCATAAAATAGAAAAGGGACATTTTGCTCGATAAGATCCTGCCAAAAGTAATTTTGACGGCTAATAATAAAAGGAATTCCAAACTGAATTAATAAGCACAATGTGCCGATACCCTGCTGTCTTTTGAAAATAAAGTAACCTAGATCACAACAACGCAGTAAAGTGAGATAATCATTAAAAGCGATTTTTTCCTTAATAATTATCACTTCGCCATTAGGGAAATAATTTTCCGCTGCCTGAGCGACTTCTGCAATATACATCTGATTATTATCGGGATATCCCATAGGAACAAAAATTTCAACTGGCTGATCAGCGAATTGCTTTTTGATCGCCTGTAATGCTTCAATATGTCGATTGGACTGATCACCTGAGTTACCAACCAAAATTGTTACTTTATCGGTTTGGTTAATCGATTTTTCATAAACGGTTAAGGCCGGATCCATTTTGGTTGGAAAATAGAGCAAAGATGTTGCTATCGCTGGATTTGAATGAGAAAAATAATTTAAATCTCCTCGGGTAGCAAAAACATGCCCTACCCGTTTAAATGCCAGACGCCGTAAATAATAAAATAATCTAAATTTCAATGCAGCTGAGTCCTCATAGAGATCAGCGCCCCAAATATGCCATAAAAATTGTTGTCGACGGATCTTGCCAAACAATAATGCTAACCAGATAGATACATTAAATTGACCATGAAAAAAGAATTGGCAATTTCTACTTGCTTTTGCTTGCTTAGCGA
Organism: Arsenophonus sp. aPb; assembly: GCF_029873475.1. NCBI lineage: Bacteria > Pseudomonadati > Pseudomonadota > Gammaproteobacteria > Enterobacterales > Morganellaceae > Arsenophonus > Arsenophonus sp. aPb. Next base: position 229,583 of record NZ_CP123499.1, on the reverse strand, counting down.
TAATTTTAGCGATTGCTTTTTTATTATCAAATTGCTGAATGTGAAGACGTGGATAGTGTGATGCTAGCGTGAGATCACGACTAACAACCATAAACTGTCTCTTTTCTCGTGATGGCATTGACAAAGATAAAACATCATTAAAAAATGCTAACACTGTCTGATTATGATGTGGGATGTCAGAGCCTAATACATGGATTAAGGTTTTCATGTCCGCCTGCGGTAAAGATAGAATATGCCACTACAAAGCATAAAATAAACGATATAAGTTGCCATATAGGCCTGGGCAGCACCTAAAGCGCCGTAAGCAGGTATTAACCAATAAGCAAACCCAGTTAACAACGCAAATTGAGTCACTTCCGTTAAAATGTAAAATCGTAATGCTGCCTTAGCAATAACTAAATAACCGAACACATAAGCGCCGACTTTCAATACGTCACCAATCAACTGCCAAGCAAAAAGATCGCGCATGGCGAGAAATTTATCGGAAAAAAGCAACCAAATTGCCACATCTCGCAATAGCCATACGGTAAAACTAGCTAACGCTACCGCCGGTAAAACAAACTTTAGCGCTTTAAAAATTTCTGCACTAATCTCATCTCTATGCTGCAATTTAGCTAAAGTTGGCAATAAATAGACGGTAAAAGATGCAGTAATAAACTGTAAATAAGCATCTGAAATACTAGTCACTGCCTGCCAAATACCCACCTCATCCCAACTATATCTCTCAGCCAATAAATTTCTCATCATAATATAGGCAACCGGTAACGTTACTGAAGTTATTAACGCCATTAAGGTAAATTTAGCTAAGTGATGAGCAATAGCCTTATTCCAATTTGGTTTTAAAAACGACCAATTGAGTTGTTTATGGTGTAAAATCATGATCGCTGCTGGCACAACAATCAATGCAGGAACTAAAGCTAATCCTATTAGCGCTCCTTGATAACCACTTAATCTAAAACAAAAATAGTAAGCAATCACTCCTGCTAAACTACCAATAATAATCGATAGCGCATTACCTTTGGCATCACGGAAACCTTTTAATATAGCCAGAAAATAATTCGCATACGCAATCCCCATTTGTATCAATGCTAAGGCACAAATAACCGTTTGATAATGTGTATGACCAAATAGAGCCAGACTAATAAATGAGCTAAATAGTAAAAAAATAAGCGCTAATAGAGTTGAAAAACCCAAAATAATGGATGATGAAGTGCCTATTACAGCAGTTAATTTTGTGGGTGTCTGATGGTATTCGGCAACATATTTGGTCACACCATTGAAGATCCCTGCACCCGATAAAACACCAAGTACAGTAATCAGTTGACGGAAATTTCCTGCTTGACCAACACCACTCGGACCAAAAGAAACAGCCAACAATTTGATAACGACTAACCCTGCCCCAATTTTTATCAAGGTTGAAATCGCTGTCCATACAGACGCTTTAGCTAATGACATATCACGCAAAAAAACATCGGATTTGCTTGATTACCTGGTGCTGTTCTTCATCGGTAAGATTATAGAACATTGGTAAACGAACTAAACGTTCACTTTCTTTCGTCGTAAAACAATCATCACCATGAAAACGACCAAATTTATGGCCTGCTGGGCTGGAGTGTAAAGCAACATAGTGAAATACCGTTAAAATATTCACTGCTTGCATATGCTTATTAAATGCTGTTCTTTGTTTAATATCTTTCAGTTTGATATAGAACATATGGGCATTTTGTTGCAAATCTGGGGGTATAACAGGTAAATCTAGCTTACCAATTTCAGCTAAAGGTTTAAGTGCTTGATAATAGTTTTTCCATAAATCTAACCTACGCTGATTAACCTTTTCCGCCTGCTCCAATTGCGCCCATAAATAAGCCGCTTGTAGATCTGACATTAAATAACTGGAACCAATATCTCGCCAGGTATATTTATCAACTTGCCCGCGGAAAAACTGACTGCGATCCGTGCCTTTTTCCCGCACAACCTCTGCTCGCTCAATAAGCGAAGGATTATTAATCAATACAGCACCACCCTCACCACCGGAAGAGTAATTTTTCGTTTCATGAAAACTATAACAACCAATATGACCTAGCGTGCCAAGCGCTTTCCCTTTATAAGTCGACATAACACCTTGAGCGGCATCTTCAACCACATAAAGATGGTGTTTTTCTGCCAATGCCATAATGGTATCCATCTCACAAGCCACACCAGCATAGTGAACAGGGACAATGGCGCGAGTTTTGGCGGTGATCGCCGCTTCAATTTTATTTTCATCCATATTCATGGTATCGGGCCGGATATCGATAAATACAATCGTCGCTCCCCTTAGCACAAATGCATTAGCGGTAGAAACAAAGGTAAAACTTGGCATAATAACTTCATCACCAGGTTTAATATCCAGCAAAATCGCCGCCATTTCCAAAGCTGCTGTACAAGAAGGGGTTAGCAGCGCCTTCGGACATTGAAAATGGCTTTCCAGCCACTTTTCGCAACGCTGAGTAAAGTGCCCATCACCACATAACTTGCCACTCTGCATAGCTTCTTGCATGTAACCTAATTCAGTACCAATAATCGGTGGTTTATTAAATGGGATCATGTCGTCCTCGATATAACCAATAAGCGGTGCTTTCAATTCGTGCACCCATTTGTGTATAAAGACGCATAGCGACAATATTACTGATTTGCGTCGCTATCCTTAGTTGCTCTATCCCTTGCTGCTCACACCATTGGCATGCTGCTGTTAGTAATTGTTTACCAACCCCTTTACCCTGATGAGCTGGAGCAGTGGCTAATAAACCAATCCGCGCCTCTTTTTCCACGGCTATTTTTCTTACTGTAACAAAGCCCTGAATCTCTCCTTGCACATTCTTGACTAACAAGCAGACGTCATCAAAAGTGCCTTTAACGGCTTTTTCAAGCCAAATAGAATAAAAACGGGCATTATCTGCCAATCGATACCAGGGTGTGCGAAAACGGCTATGTGAAAAAGCTGTAGCAGCAATACTTTTCAATAATTCAATATCCTTTACAACCGCCACAGCTATACCTAAACTGTGATTTTTTACGCGGCTAGCAATATTTAGACAAAAATCGACTTCCCCTTCTACCAACCAAAAACCCATCGCTAACACTGCGTCAATCAGTTCAGTATCAGCGGTCGCAATTTTGGCTTGCACAATATCGTAGTCGGCTAATTGATCTAATGAAACAACCGGTGCATCAGGTGTAAAATGCAATTTTGCCGTTTTACGTTTAAAAAAATCACTTTCCCAGCTGAGTATTTCAATATTAGCGTGGATAGACATGCAGCAAATCCTGTAAATATTGACCATAACCGGTTTTCGCCAGTTTTTCCGCTGATTTTCTAACCTGTTCATCAGTCAACCAGCCGTTACGCCATGCGATTTCTTCTAGGCAAGCGATCTTGAATCCTTGCCTTTTCTCAACGGTTTGTACAAACATACTCGCTTCAATCAAGCTGTCATGAGTGCCGGTATCTAGCCAGGCAAATCCGCGGCCTAATAGCTCAACATTTAGTTGACCACGCTCAAGATACATTTGATTCAGACAAGTGATCTCAAGCTCTCCACGTGGCGAAGGTTTAATTTGTTTTGCAAAGTCAACGACTTGATTATCATAAAAATAGAGCCCAGTAACCGCCCAGTTAGATTTAGGTCGCAGTGGTTTCTCTTCAATAGAGAGCACTTTAGATTGCTCATCAAATTCAACCACCCCAAAACGTTCAGGATCCATCACCTGATAAGCGAAAATCGTTGCCCCTGACATACGAGCCGTTACAGCTTTTAATTTACCGCTAAAAGCCTGCCCAAAATAGATATTGTCACCTAATATCAAACAGCAAGCATCCCCTCCAATAAACCTTTCACCGATCAAAAATGCCTGCGCTAAGCCGTCAGGCGAAGCTTGTATGGCATAATTGAAATGAACACCGAAAGCATCACCATCGCCAAGCAAACGCTGATAATCAGGCAGATCTTCAGGTGTCGAAATAATCAATATTTCTCGGATGCCAGCCAACATAAGTACCGAAAGCGGATAGTAAATCATCGGCTTATCATAAATAGGTAATAGTTGTTTTGAGACACCGCGTGTAATGGGATACAAACGAGTTCCAGAACCACCAGCCAAAACAATGCCTTTCATCACTTTTCCTCGTTTTCAATTATTTGGCAATACCTAAACGTTGACCGGCATATGAACCATCTTGCACATGACGCCACCAAGTTTCATTACTTAAATACCATTCAACGGTTTTACGCATACCCGATTCAAAGGTCTCTTGTGGCTTCCATCCCAACTCTTGCTCTATCTTGCTAGCATCAATTGCATAACGTATATCATGACCTGGACGATCAGTGACATAGGTAATTAAATCACGATAATGAATCACTCCATTCGGTTTAACCGGACGTAATTCTTCTAGCAGATCGCAAATTGTTTTTACCACATCAATATTTTTACGCTCATTATGCCCGCCGATATTATAAGTTTTACCTGCATCTGCTTGACTGATGACTAAGTACAATGCACGGGCATGATCTTCAACATACAGCCAATCACGGATCTGTTCTCCTTGACCATAAACAGGCAATGATTTACCGGCTATCGCGTTCAATATCATCAATGGAATTAATTTTTCAGGAAAGTGATAGGGGCCATAATTATTAGAACAATTGGTCACCAATGTTGGTAAGCCATAAGTACGCTGCCAAGCTCTAACTAAATGGTCACTGGAAGCCTTTGAAGCAGAATAAGGGCTACTCGGTGCATAAGAGGTTGTTTCGGTAAATAGCCCCTCAGTTGTATGCAGATCGCCATAAACTTCATCGGTAGAAATATGATGGAAGCGAAATAACTGTTTTTTCTGCTGGTCTAAATGATTCCAATAGTTGCGAGCAGCCTCTAATAAAAGATAAGTGCCGACAATATTGGTTTCGATAAAGGCAGCTGGACCATCAATCGAGCGATCAACATGACTTTCTGCCGCTAGATGCATAATAGCATCAGGTTGATATTGTTCAAAAATTTTATCAATTGCCGGTCTATCTCCAATATTTATCTGGGCAAAAGCATAACGAGGGCTTTCTATCACTGACGCTAACGATTCCAGATTACCGGCATAAGTCAAACTATCAACAACTAGCACACTATCGTCTGTATGCTCAATGATATGACGCACGACTGCTGAACCAATAAATCCAGCCCCTCCTGTCACTAAAATACGTTTCAACGCCAAACTCCTTTTGTATCAATCACCCATTTTTGCGGGATTTGTTCACCATTAATTGCCTTAAATTGTTGATGGTCAACCAGCAACAAAATAATGTCTACATTAGCAATGGCAACTTCAGTAGAAACCAATTGACAATGGCCATTCAATACTTTTGGTAACTCATCAATATTGGGTTCTACTACATAAGTGGAGCCCCTATGCCAATCGACAATCATTTTAGTAATTTGCATAGCGGGACTTTCTCGTAAATCATCGATATCCGCTTTAAAAGCGAGACCAAAACAGGCAATTTTAATTTCATTTGCCAGTTTACCTGTCTCAGTAACACAATCCGCTAATGCTGTCTTGATCTGCTCAACAACCCAAACTGGCTTACTATCATTCACTAAACGCGCAGTATGTATCAAACGGGCTTGCTTTGGATTCTGAGCAACAATGAACCAGGGATCAACAGCAATACAATGGCCTCCAACACCAGGGCCCGGTTGTAAAATATTGACCCGTGGATGACGATTGGCCAAACTAATTAGTTCCCAAACATTGATCCCTTGCTCGGCACAAATAAAAGACAGTTCATTGGCAAAAGCAATATTCACATCACGAAAACTATTTTCTATCAATTTACACATTTCTGCCGTTTTCGCATTGGTGAGCACACATTCACCTGCCAGGAAAATTTTATACAATTCACTGGCTCGTTGGGATGACTTCATTGTCATACCACCAATAACGCGATCATTTTCGATCAGCTCAACCATGACCTTACCTGGTAAAACACGCTCAGGGCAATAAGCAATATCAATATCTGAATTTTCACCTTGTTGCTGTGGAAATGTCAGATCAGTACGTATAGCAGCCAGTTGCTCTGCCATTTGCTCCGTCGCTCCGGTCGGTGAGGTAGACTCTAGAATAATTAAATCGCCTTTTTTTAAAAACGGAGCAATTGATTTTGCTGCTGCCATAACATAAGAGAGATCAGGTTTATGATCATCTTTAAACGGTGTAGGAACCGCAATTAAAAACGCATCCGCCTTCTGAGGTGTGTTAAACGCTTTCAAATAACCAGCTTCTACTGCTGTTTTTACCGTCTTATCTAAATCTGGCTCAACAATATGAATTTTGCCTTGATTTATCGTATCAACCGCATGTTGATTAACATCAACCCCAAGCACTTTTTTCTGTCGAGCAGCAAAAGCGGCGGCGGTAGGTAAACCGATATAACCTAAACCTATAACAGAAATAGTTTCAAAACTCATAATGTCACCTGATTTGTTTTCAACGCTTCAAGAATTCGCAGGCAAGCTTTACCGTCACCATAAGGATTATGTGCACGGCTCATTTTCTGGTAAGTATTTTCATCCGTTAATAATTGCGTTACGGCTTGAACAATTTTTTCTGTTTGTGTACCGACTAAACGTACCGTACCAGCTTTAACCGCTTCTGCACGCTCAGTAGTATCACGCATCACCAATACAGGCTTACCTAAAGCTGGCGCTTCTTCTTGAATACCCCCTGAATCTGTCAGGATCAAATAAGCGTTATTCATTAAATAAATAAAAGGTAAATAATCCTGTGGATCAATTAAGATTATATTATTAATACCCTGCAAAATTCGTTGTACTGGTTCACTGACATTTGGATTGAAATGAACCGGATAGACAACTTGAACATCCGCATGATTTCTAGCAATTTCAGCTAATGCATGGCAAATACGTTCAAATCCGCTACCAAAACTTTCCCGCCGATGTCCTGTAACTAACAGCATCTTTTTATTTTGGTCAAGAAAAGGGTATTGCGCGGCAAGGCTTGCCTGTATTGTGGCATCATTCATCACTTTATTACGTACCCAGAACAATGCATCTATTACCGTGTTACCAGTAACAAAAATGCGATGATCAGGGATCGACTCGCCTCGTAAATTTCTTCGTGAGTACTCGGTAGGTGCGAAGTGATAGATAGCCAGATGACTGGCAATTTTACGATTGGCTTCTTCTGGCCAAGGAGAATATAAGTTACCAGTACGTAATCCAGCTTCAACATGACCAACCAGAATACGCTGATAAAAGGCAGCGAGGCTGGTCGCCATCGTGGTTGCCGTATCACCATGAACCAATACCACATCAGGTTTAAAAGATAGCAATATGGGTTTCATCCCTTCAAGAATACGACAAGTAATATCAGTTAAATCTTGGCCTGGAGTCATAATATCTAAATCATAATCAGGTACGATCTCAAAAAGGTGCAATACCTGATCCAACATTTCTCTATGTTGAGCAGTTACGCAAACTTTCGACTCAAAAGCCTTATCGTTTGTCAAAGCATGTACAAGTGGAGCCATTTTTATGGCTTCAGGACGAGTACCAAACACAGTCAACACTTTCACAGTGACTCTCTTTTTTATTTTAACTTCATCTACTAATGAGATGTATCTTCAATAATGATTTTACCTTCAACATATTAATAGTTTGTTGAAGTCCCCTATTGTTGTATGTATAGCTAGTAATTAGGTTTTGCGTCTTAACAATGCAACACCGACCCCACTTAAGCTACCAATCATTCCCCAAATGACCATCATTAACACTCGACGGGGACTATCACGTTTAACAGGATCTTCTGGCGTTCTTAAATAGCGGTAAGTTTGAAAATTGTTCTCGAGAACGGGTTCTACATTTAATGTCGCTAACATCGCTATATTTTGATCATAGCTTTCATCATAATTAGGCCCAGTTGCCTGTAATGTCTCAATTTGTGCTTGTAATAAGGAAGTACCTAATAGAAACATTTCTGAATCAGGTAGTTGATCAATCGGGACATCGACTTTATTACGTGAAATGCCTTGCTTTTGAGCAACTTTTAACGATTGCTGTAGGTTATTTAAACGCCGTTCATAACTGGCCTTTGCGACCATTTCCTGACGTTTAACTAATGTTTTAAAAGATTGCTCCTTTGCTGCCCAGGCGCCTTTAATTTGCTCATTAAGATTAAAAGTAGCTCGCTTATTGGCAAAAGAAATATATTCACGTAGTAATTGATTCGCATCAGAAGCCGTTTCAGCCACTAATTTTATATTATCATGAAGTATCTTGTTGTTATCTTGCGGGGTAAATTGAATATTATCAATTAATTCATCAAGTAATACAGCATCAGCCTTAGCATTTCCTTCCATGCGTGTTTTATAGTAATCACTATTTAACCAAAATTCTCGGCGGGTATCATAAGAACCAACTTGAGCAGTAAATTCCTGATAAACCTGATTCGCAATGGTTGGCAACTGATTATCTTGCGCTTCATTAATATGCGAATCCAAATTTCGCAAAAATTGCTGTTGGGAATAATATACTCCTAAATTATTAACTGTAGGTAAATCAGTGACAGCATTAGCACTCCATTTTTGTTGCATCATGTAAGAAACGATCAATGCAACAGTCGCAAAAATAAATGCTAAGGAGATAATCCATATTTTTCCCTGCCATAGCGAACAAAATAACCTTCTGATATCTAACTCATATTCAACAGACTGTAAGTGAGAATTAGGTTTGGGTTGTGTTTCTGATTTTGTCACTGGTATGACACTCCTTTAAACATTTGTTTATTTACTTTGCTGTACGTTGCATCCGACGTTTAACTCGTTTCACAAAACGTGCCACTTTCCAAGCACGTTTAATACAATAGCCATAGATAGCAAATATAAGCAAAAAAAATGCCAACATCACCCATTCAGGAATAAAACTTGAACGTTCACCGATCATGCCTATCGCTGCTAAAATAGTTGCCGCTAAAGTAATTAAGATAAAAGCCTGGCTTGAAGTAAAACCTGAACGCATAATCAAATGATGAATATGTTGTCTGTCGGGTGAAAAAGGACTCATTCCTTTACGAAGACGCCGATACATAATGGCAATCATGTCCATCAAAGGAATAGCAATAATCCAAAGGGCAGTCACTGGTTTAATTGAACGATGCTCACCTTGTGTCGACATCAAAAGCAACCAAATAATGGTGAAACCAATTAATGTACTACCTGCATCTCCCATAAACACTTTATAGCGCTTTCCTAATAAACCTAAATTCAGGAATATATAAGGAAGAATGGCAGCAATAACAGCAAAGCACCAAAAAGCTAATGCCATATTGCCATTTTGATAAAGCAAAATACCTAACGCAGCAAAGGAAATACAAGAAAGCCCACCAAGCAGACCATCAATACCATCAACCATGTTAAAAGCATTAACAGCTGCCCAAACAGCAAATAACGTCGTCAAATAGCTTAAAGGCCCCAATTTTATTTGCCATGGACCAAGGACATAGCCTAAGTTATCTAACGTTAGACCTGCAAAATAAATCATGACAAGCGCAACAATCGCTTGAATAGTTGCTCGAATTTTAACACTAATATCAAAACGATCATCTAATACACCAACAAATACTAAAATCCCAGCACAAATCAAATACAACCATTTATGTGGAATATATTCGTTTGTAATCATGAATGCTAAACTAATACCAAAAAAAACCGCAATGCCACCAACCAAAGGAATTTCTCCCTGGTGTGTTTTTCGATGATTAGGTTCATCTACCAGACCAAATCTTTTTGCCACTTTTCTCGCAATAAATATAAAGATCAACGAAAACAAGAAAACCCAAAAAACATCGATTAGTAAATCTAGTGTGTGCACAATATTTACTCTCTTATAATTTTTTTAGACATCATCCACTGCATCCATTTCCATGTATAGACTATAAGTGTACTTTAAGTTAGCGTATATGTAACAATAACGAAACATTTCTATCATCTTGTACCGCTTATTAATAAGCAAAATCTATACCAAAATAGAGACTACTGGATAATAAAAACAAACAAAATAAAACGCCACGTAAAAGTGGCGTTTTTCAATAAATCATTAAACAATAGCAACTTAAGAACGTTTCATGAAATCGAAAAATTCATCATTAGTCTTCGTCATTGCTAATTTATTAATTAAAAATTCCATTGCATCAATTTCACCCATAGGATGAATAATTTTACGCAATATCCACATTTTCTGTAACTCATCGGGTAAGGTTAATAATTCTTCCTTACGCGTACCGGAACGATTATAATCAATCGCAGGGAAAACACGTTTTTCCGCTATTTTCCGCGACAAATGTAACTCCATATTTCCGGTGCCTTTAAACTCTTCGTAGATCACTTCATCCATTTTAGAGCCAGTATCAACTAGTGCTGTAGCAATTATAGTTAGGCTTCCACCTTCTTCTACATTACGTGCAGCACCAAAAAAACGTTTTGGACGATGCAATGCATTTGCATCCACCCCACCAGTTAATACTTTCCCAGAGGAAGGAACTACTGTATTGTAAGCACGAGCAAGACGCGTAATCGAATCTAAAAGAATGATGACATCTTTTTTGTGTTCAACTAAACGTTTAGCTTTTTCTATTACCATTTCAGCAACCTGAACATGACGGGATGCAGGTTCATCAAAGGTTGATGCAATGACCTCACCTTTAACTAGACGTTGCATTTCGGTCACTTCTTCGGGTCGCTCATCAATTAACAACACCATCAAAACACAGTCTGGATAGTTATTGGCAATATTAGCTGCAATATTCTGCAATAACATGGTCTTACCTGCTTTTGGTGGAGCAACAATCAAACCACGCTGCCCACGCCCAATCGGTGCGGCCAAATCCAAAACACGAGCTGTCAAATCCTCTGTTGACCCATTGCCACGCTCCATACGTAGACGGTTATTAGCATGTAGCGGTGTCAGATTTTCAAACAGGATTTTACTACGGGCGTTTTCAGGTTTATCAAAATTAACTTCATTAACTTTTAGTAGGGCAAAATAGCGTTCTCCTTCCTTAGGAGGACGAATTTTTCCTGATATGGTATCTCCCGTTCGTAGATTAAAGCGACGAATCTGACTGGGAGAAACATAAATATCGTCAGGACCGGCTAGATAAGAGCTGTCAGCAGAACGAAGGAATCCAAATCCATCCTGCAAAATTTCTAGCACGCCATCACCAAAAATATCTTCTCCACTTTTCGCATGCTGCTTCAAAATCGAGAAAATAATATCCTGTTTCCTCATGCGGGCTAGGTTCTCTAGCCCCATACTTTCGCCAAGAGTAATCAATTCAGATACCGGCGTATTTTTTAATTCGGTAAGATTCATAATGGTGGGTTCTTAAACTCGGGGTATATTTTTTGAACTATGAACAATAAATAGTATAGCAATCTCTAAATGCCTGTTTAAATAAAAATACAAAAACCTTAACGATTCTTGATGAATATATCAATTTCATTAGGATATAAATTCATGTAGTAGCAGTAATTTGTTAATTTACTACCTTAGATAACACTCTTTATACAGCAAAGACAGAATAAGACTATAAGAATTCATCTCAAAGTTGATGAGAAAATCTCACTTTATACTTCTTAGGCCCTACACAACAGCACCAAGCAAATAACAAATGGAACATGTCTGTCTAAAAGAACTATCTCTATGGGAGTCAATGGAATTCAAACCATTGTAGGATATAGATTATCCAGAGATAACAAATATGTCTATACAATAGCATATTCAATATGTACACATTAAGATAAAAAAGCGTATCATATTAAGTAATGGCGCTAAGTTACCATGCTTCAAAGCAGACGTCTAGCTATGAATTGCATAAAAAGCAGACGTCTAACAAGAAATTGAGAAAAATATTGGCCTACTAAACGCCTGCTGTTAGTATTATATGGCAAAGTTAGATGTTTTTGTCTAAAAATTCTTTTAATTGAGTTTTAGACAGCAGACCAACTTGCTGGCCAATCTTCTCGCCATTTTTAAAAAGCATTAAAGTAGGAATGCTACGAATACCATATTTAGTAGCTATATCACTACTTTCATCAACATTCAATTTGGCAATAACCAATTTAGCTGTATATTCATCAGCAATTTCGTCTAAAATAGGGGCGATCATTTTACAAGGGCCACACCATTCAGCCCAAAAATCAACTAATATTGGTTTTTTTGCATCTTTGATTGTTTTTTCAAAATCAACACCAGATAGATGAATAACTTTGCCGCTCATTGCGATACTCCAAGGATCAAGTTTTTATGTCGTTTCAGTCTAACATTAATTTAACCATGTTTGCTTTATTTCAAACAATCTTCTTTCATAAAGCAACCGTTAACTGATATTCTAACACACTATGAGTAAAACACATTTGACAGAAAAGAAGTTTATAGACTTCGCCCTACACCCTAAAGTTATTGAAGCCCTTAATAAAAATGGCTTTCATAATTGTACGCCGATACAAGCGTCAACATTGCCTTTTACTGTCGAAGGCCGTGATGTTGCGGGGCAAGCACAAACAGGAACGGGTAAGACATTGGCTTTTCTTACCTCAACATTTCATTATTTACTAACACATCCAACAAATACAGAACGTCAAGTTAATCAACCTAGAGCGCTAATTATGGCTCCTACACGGGAATTAGCGGTTCAGATATATACTGATGCAAAAGAATTAGCCGCTATAACAGGCTTAAAAATGGGTTTAGCTTATGGTGGTGATGGCTACGACGAACAACTGCATGTACTCCAATCGGGAGTAGATATTCTCATCGGTACGACTGGGCGCTTAATCGATTATACTAAACAAGGCCATATTCATTTAGGACTCATTCAGGTGGTTGTACTTGATGAGGCTGACCGCATGTATGATCTTGGTTTTATTAAAGATATTCGTTGGCTATTTCGTCGAATGCCACCCGCCACCCAACGCTTGAATTTACTCTTTTCCGCAACACTTTCTTATCGTGTTCAAGAACTGGCATTTGAACAAATGAATCAACCCGAATATATTGAGGTAGAACCTCAACAAAAAACAGGTCATCGCATTAAAGAAGAGCTTTTCTATCCTTCTAATGAAGAAAAAATGCGTCTGTTACAAACATTAATCGAGGAAGAGTGGCCCGAAAGATGTATAATTTTTGCTAATACCAAACATCGCTGTGAAGATATTTGGGCACATCTTGCTGCTGATGGTCACCGTGTTGGCTTACTGACCGGCGATGTGGCACAAAAAAAACGGTTACGTATTCTTGAACAGTTCACTCAAGGCCATTTAGATATTTTAGTTGCCACAGATGTTGCCGCTAGAGGTTTACATATTCCATCTGTCACGCATGTATTTAATTACGATTTACCTGATGATTGTGAAGATTATGTCCATCGTATTGGTCGTACTGGGCGCGCGGGTGAAAGTGGTCATTCGATTAGTTTGGCTTGTGAAGAGTATTCTTTAAATCTACCGGCTATTGAAGAGTATATTCAGCATCAAATCCCGGTCAGCAAATACAACAGTGAGGCATTATTACAAGATTTACCGACGCCAAAACCACGTCGTCGTCCACGCGCTAGCGGAACACGTCGTAACAATAGTAGCCAAAACCGACAGAACAATTCACGCAACAATCGCAAACGTCCGAGTTAATAAACATATGTTAAAATCATCGCTTTACGCAGCAATCGATCTTGGTTCTAACAGCTTTCATATGTTAGTAGTAAGAGAAATTTCTGGTTATGTACAAACCCTTGCCCGCATAAAGCGTAAAGTCAGACTGGCCGCTGGTCTTGATGAAAGTAACTATTTATCTCAACAAGCAATGGATCGTGGCTGGCAATGTTTGCATCTTTTTTCCGAGTATTTACAAGATATTCCGACTGAACAAGTGCAAATTGTTGCTACAGCAACCCTTCGTCTCGCTAAGAATGCTGACCTTTTTATTAAGCAAGGAGAAAGTATTCTAAGGCATCCCATCAGAATTATTACTGGTGAAGAAGAGGCTCAACTCATTTATCAAGGGGTAGCATATACCACTGGCGGTTCAGATAAACGACTAGTGATAGATATCGGCGGTGGCAGTACTGAAATCATTACCGGTACCCATGTTAAACATAGTCAACTTGTTAGCCTTAATATGGGTTGTGTTACTTGGCTTGAACACTATTTTAATGATCGCAATTTGACCGAAGAAAATTTCACACAAGCTGAAACTGCCGCCCATAAGATTATTAAACCTAGCGCGAGCCGACTTATTAAGCAAGGTTGGCAAATTTGTGTCGGGGCTTCAGGTACAATACAGGCTATTCAAGAAATTATGCTGGCTGCTGGCATGGATGAGCGTATTACGCTAGATAAATTACAATTGTTAAAAAAAGCGGCGATCACCTCTGGAAAATTAGAAGAATTGGAAATCAAAGGATTAACGCTAGAACGAGCACTGGTTTTTCCCAGTGGTTTAGCTATTCTAATTGCCATATTTGCAGAATTGAAAATCGATTATATGATATTAGCAGGCGGGGCATTGCGTGAAGGGTTAATCTATAACATGCTTGATTTGCCTGCAAAACAGAATATACGCGCAGTTACACTTGCCAATATTCAACATCGTTTTCAAGTTGATATTGAGCAGGCTAACCGGGTAAAGAGGCTAACAGAATATTTTTATTCACAATTAAAGAAAAGCTTTTATCGTGATAATCACCAAGTTGATGAGCTATTAAAAGGTGCCAGCGCGCTGCATGAAATTGGCTTAAGTATTGATGCTCGTCATGTTACTAACCATGCCCATTATCTCATCAGTCATCTTGATATGCCAGGTTATACACTTACGCAAAAACGCTTATTAGCGACCTTACTTAAAAACCAAACTGGCCCGATTGAGTTAACAGAACTAACCCAACAAAATGCGATCCCTGTCCAACATGCTATTCTTCTTTGTCGGCTTTTAAGACTGGCGATTATTTTTACTCTTCCACGTCGTGACAATACCATGCCGTTATTACGTCTTAGAGCAAGTAAAGAAACCTTAATCCTTACATTACCCCATCAATGGTTATTGGAACATCCGCTCTGTTATGAAAATTTACAGCAAGAAATCCAATGGCAAAGTAATATCAATTGGCCTTTGCTACTAGAAGAACAAACTGAATTAACACAATAAGCTCAATCTATTTTAGTTAGCAAAATTTATTTTTTATTTAACCCCAATCTGGCTCTGATATCAGCAATCGCAGACTGCCCTTTTTCCATTCGCTGCTCGGCGGTTACTATTTTTTTATTTTGCTCCCAAATCAAATCATCTTGCGGTAATTCATGTAAAAAGCGACTAATCTCCGGTCGAATAAGCTCACCATATTGCCGTCGCTCTCGGCAATGGCTAAAAAATAACTCTCGCTGAGCACGGGTTATGCCGACATATGCAAGCCGGCGTTCCTCATCGATATTATCTTCATCAATACTAGTTTGATGGGGTAATAATCCTTCTTCCATACCGACTAAAAAAACGTAAGGAAATTCAAGTCCCTTAGAAGCATGCAAAGTCATTAATTGCACCTGATCTAAATCTTCGGCTGTTTCTCCACGCTCCATCATATCCCGCAAGGTAAAACGTGATACAACCTGAGATAACGTCATCGCCTCATCAATATCATTGCCATTGATCATTTCATCCATCCAGCCAAATAGTTGATTAACATTTTTCATCCGCATTTCAGCCGCTTTACTACTATTTGATGTTTCATATAACCAACTTTCATAATCAATGTCATGTAGGAGATCTCTAACCGCAAGCAGTGGCTCGCGTTCTGCTCGTTGGGCAATCTCAGCTAACCAATGAGTGAAATGTTGTAATGCCGTCAAGCCACGACCCGTTAGTGTTTGTTCAAGGCCGACATCAAAACTGGCTGCAAACAGGCTTTTTTGGCGCAAAATCGCCCATTCACCTAATTTCTGGATTGTTTTCGGTCCTATTTCACGTTTAGGTGTATTAACTATACGGAGAAAGGCGCTATCATCTTCAGGATTAGTCAGTATTCGCAAATAAGCTAAAATATCTTTAATTTCTGCACGTGAAAAAAACGAAGTTCCACCGGAAATACGGTAAGGAATACGGTTTTGTAATAATAATTTTTCAAATAACCGGGATTGATGGTTACCGCGGTATAAAATAGCATAATTTTTATACTGAGTTTTATTGACAAAATGGTGGGCAACTAATTCGCCGATCACACGCTCTGCCTCATGATCTTCATTGTTAGCGGTGATAACTTTTAATGCTTCACCATAACCCAATTCAGAAAATAACTTTTTATCAAAAACATGTGGATTATTAGCAATCAATATATTAGCTGCTTTCAGAATACGGCCAGAAGAGCGATAATTTTGCTCCAGTTTGATCACATTAAGCTGAGGGAAGTCAGTTTTAAGTAACGCTAAGTTTTGCGGTTGGGCACCACGCCAGGAATAAATTGATTGATCATCATCACCAACAACAGTAAAACGTCCTCGTTTACCTACCAACAATTTAACCAGTTGATACTGGCTGGTATTAGTATCTTGATATTCATCCACTAGCAGATAACGGATCTTTTGCTGCCAACGCGAACGTACCTCTTCATTCTCAGCCAGTAAACGAGTCGGTTTAGTAATTAAATCATCAAAATCAACCACATTGCAACTTGATAAATGTAATTCATAACGCCGATAACATTCAGCGAACCGATGTTCTTGTTCCGATTTTACCTGTGCCACCACTTGGCTGGCAGTTAATAGATCACACTTCCAGTTAGAGATTGTTGACGCCAATTGCCGTAATAGATCTTTATCTTCTTCCAGTAAATCAAAGGTCAGCTCTTTCAGTAGAGCCATTTGGTCGTGTTCATCAAATAATGAAAAATTGGCCTTTATGCCTAATGCACCATGCTCGCGTTTAATAATTTCCAATCCTAAGGTATGAAAAGTGGAAACCATTAATCCTCTAGTCTCTTTTTTCCCTAAGGTTTGCCCAACACGCTCCTTCATTTCTCTAGCCGCTTTATTGGTGAAAGTGACCGCCACCACCTGACGCGGTAAATAGCCACGCTGACGAATTAGGTAGGCAATTTTATTGGTAATAACCCGGGTTTTACCTGACCCCGCTCCAGCCAAGACTAAACAGGGGCCGTCAACATATTCGACTGCTTGTTGTTGATTGTAATTTAATCGCATAGGGTGTTAAATGAGCATTTTCCATTATTTGTCATAAGATAAAATTGTATCAGAAAGCAGATAAGTAAAAAATGGCATAAAAAACCCGCTATTTAGTTATTAAAATATCATTGTTGAAAACTCAAATTCGGCATAAAGTTTCAAACCCATTGTATGATGAAAAATCAGGGTACATTTTTCCACCGCTATTTCATACGGCTAGTAAAAAAGCTTAAAAACAATTAGTTAACGAATTATTACTGTTGATTTATCGCTAGCTAAAACTTAGAGTAAATTTGAATTAACTATGGCTGCAAAACTAGCATTGTAGTTATTACTTAAAAGCGGGTGCTTGTCACAATTACCCGTTAGCTCCCTCTTTTTAAAAAGATCAAAATTTGAAAAATCCGATCAAATGCGGCAAAAATTATGAATATTTTTAACCTAATTTCTAATTTATTAAGTTACAACTCAATAAAGGGAATACTTAAATGCTAAATAATTTAATACTCCAAGGTACTGATAAAAACGATAATCTACCGGGTGGTAATGATAATGATACATTATTTGGTAATAACGGCGATGATAAATTATCTGGTGGTAAGGGGAACGATATATTATTCGGCGGTAGTGGTAATGATAATTTGGCGATAGCGGCGCTGATAGATTAACCGGTGGTGAGGGTAATGATACCTTTAGCTACTTATCAATAGATGACTCTTTGTCTCAATCGCCAGATACCATTACCGATTTTGAGATGGGTAAAGATAAAATTGATATTTCCACATTTAACATAGACTCTAATGATAAATTTGTTGCTATTCAATTAGTCGCTCTTTTTACTAGCAGTAAAAAATGAAATATTACTTAGTTACAGTAAAGAAGAAAATCTAACAAAATTAATATTGGATCACGATGGTGATGGAGTAGGCGAATTTCAAATTAACATCTCGGTGAAATGAATGATATAACTAACATCAAATTGCTTATGTAAATCATTTACGGTACTAGATAAAAGATTGTCTATCTGGTTACATTTTTTATTTTCTTATTATTCCATCCATCACTCTAGTGTCGTTTTTTGCTGCTCATTGTGTTAATAAGATGCGTCAATCACGATCAGTGAATGTTCTGTCATATCGCTTAAAATGTCCTTTCTACTCGTAAAGCTCTGACTATATCGACAGGTATTTTAGCTTAGAACTCCCTTTATCGGGTATATAGCAATACCCGATAAAGGTTTGTATTGTTGTAGCAAATGGAAAATCTTTGCCCGTTTGCATCACACTCTGACTTCGCATCTGCTCTCTAACTTCAATCGAATAATGGACAAACTTAAAAGTTACGTAACTGTACCATTATCCTATCAATAGCAGAGACAATAAAATCACCGTGGAATGCTATCTTAATGTAACAGCTTCAATGCGTTTCATATCAGTCATATAATTACGCAGCTTTTTACCTATGGTTTCAATAGGATGATTACGGATCGCTTCATTGACTTCCCGTAGTTGTCTATTGTCAATGTGGATAACAGGCATATTTTTTGCTAAGTCGCCTGGCTGTAAAGCCGCCATAAAATCCTTCAGCAAAGGAATTGCTGCAAAAGAGAATAGATAATTACCATATTCTGCGGTATCGGAAATAACGACATTCATCTCATATAAACGCTTACGCGCAATGGTATTCGCTATCAATGGTAATTCATGTAACGATTCATAATAAGCAGACTCTGAGACAATACCTGCTTGCAACATAGTCTCATAGGCTAATTCAACGCCAGCTTTGGTCATCGCGACTAACAAAAGACCATGGTCAAAATAATCTTGCTCTAAAATTTCTTCCTCATAGGCTGGATAATTTTCAAACGCCGTTTGCCTTGTTTCTGCCCGCCAAGTGAGTAAATCTTTATCATTATTTTGCCAATCTGCCATCATTGTCGCTGAAAATTTGCCGGACATAATGTCATCCATATGTTGCTGAAATAATGGCGCCATAATTGTTTTTAGTTGTTCAGATAATGCAAATGCCCGCAATTTAGCCGGATTAGATAAACGATCCATCATGAGCGTAATGCCACCTTGTTTTAATGCTTCGGTGATCGTTTCCCAGCCATATTGTAATAATTTTCCCGCATAACCCGGCTCGATACCTTCGGCAACCATTTTGTCGTAACAAAGCAATGAGCCGGCTTGTAGCATGCCACATAAAATAGTCTGTTCACCCATCAGATCTGATTTTACTTCAGCCACAAAAGAGGACTCAAGCACACCAGCGCGATGACCGCCTGTGGCAGCTGCCCATGCTTTAGCAATACTTATCCCTTCGCCTTGCGGATCATTTTCTGGATGAACGGCAATCAACGTTGGAACGCCAAAACCTCGCAGATACTCTTCACGAACTTCAGTTCCTGGACATTTTGGCGCAACCATAACAACGGTAATGTCATGGCGGATATGCTCACCCATTTCAACAATATTGAAACCATGAGAATAACCTAGTGCAGCACCCTGCTTCATTAATGGTTGAATGGCCTGCACGACGGCAGAGTGTTGTTTATCCGGTGTTAAATTGATAACTAAATCCGCTTGCGGAATTAATGTTTCATAACTACCCACGGTAAAACCATTTTCTATCGCCTTACACCATGAAGGGCGCTTTTCATCAATAGCTTCTTTACGCAATGCATAGGCAATATCCAGACCGGAATCGCGCATATTTAATCCCTGATTAAGACCTTGCGCCCCACAGCCAACAATTACAACTTTTTTGTCTTTTAAATAACCGCACCCATCAACAAATTCATCACGAGCCATAAAACGGCATTGACTTAATTGTAATAATTGTTGGCGCAGATTTAAGGTATTAAAATAATTAGCCATTGATTAATTTCCCTTATAACTTCAGTATGTTATGGTATATTTTCAATTATTTTATTGTCAGATTACTTAACAAAAAAGTATCGCTATGATGACTATATGTGATCAAACATATTGCGTAAATTGATATATTTAAAATAACATGTTGCAAGAATTGCAATATTAATTTATCACTTTTTATCACAGGAGGCATGATGGATATTCGCGATCTAAAGCTATTTTTACATCTAGCTGATAGCTGTCACTTCGGACGCACGGCTAATGCAATGCATATCAGTCCATCAACATTATCTCGCCAAATACAACGACTGGAAGAAAGTTTTGGTCATATTTTATTTATGCGTGATAATAGAAGAGTAGGCCTCACCGAGGCAGGAAAACAATTTAAACAATTTGCCCAACAAACACTGCTTCAATATCAGCAACTTCGCCACTCACTTAACCAACAGAGCGCCTTATTGACCGGCGAATTACGCCTTTTTTGCTCAGTCACTGCCGCCTATAGTCATTTACCTAAGATCCTGGATAACTTTAGGTTAGAAAATCCTTTAATCGAAATTAAATTAACCACTGGCGACGCAGCGGATGCCGTCAATAACGTTGCTAGACAAGCTGCCGATTTGGCGATTGCCGCTAGACCTGAAAAATTACCTGATAATATGTTATTTAACAAATTAGGCGAAATTCCTCTCGTCTTGATAGCTCCATCACTTGCTGGCACAATTCGGCAACAAGTTTCACAACCGCAACCGAACTGGCAACAGATCCCTTTTATTCTGCCTGAACATGGACCTACCCGCAAAAGAATAGAGCTTTGGTTTCAACGCCATACTATTAATAATCCAGTAATTTATGCTACCGTGTCCGGCCATGAAGCTATTGTATCGATGGTAGCACTCGGTTGCGGTATTGCATTAATACCCAAAGTGGTCGTTGATAATTGCCCAGAATCTGTCCGCAATCGTATTTGGCAACTTGACCCTATTTCACTGGTTGAACCGTTTGATATTGGTATTTGTGTTTTAAAAAAACGCCTTAATGAACCATTAATACGGGTATTCTGGCAATTGCTGCCTGATGCCACTTTGCGCAGTCAATAATTGGCTTGGCGGCGCTAAAAAGAATTGGTATGAGGCATTATTGCTTTCATCACGATATTCATAACCCAATGCAGCTAGATGACGCTCAAAAAGGGCTTCTGGACCAGACACCTCAAAGGCCGCCAAAACACGTCCATAGTCTGTCCCATGACTACGATAATGAAAAAGTGTAATATTCCAATAGGTACCTAACGTTAATAAAAACTTCAGTAGCGCGCCGGGAGATTCTGGAAAGACAAAGCTTAATAGCCGCTCATTGAGTGGCTTTGACGGACGTCCGCCCACCATGTAACGTACATGAAGCCTGGCCATTTCATCAAGGGAAAGATCAGCTACGCCATAACCGGCTCGCCGTAAATCTGCAACAATATCAGCACATTCATCAACCCCATAGCTTAATCGAACTCCAACAAAAATAGACGCTTGCGTTGAATTTATGTCGTTATAACGATAATTAAATTCTGTCACACTACGCTCACCCAAAATTTGGCAGAAGCGCAAAAAACTGCCTTTTTGCTCGGGAATGGTAACAGCTAACAATGCTTCTCGTTGTTCGCCTAATTCACAACGTTCTGAAACATAACGCAAGCCATGAAAATTGATATTGGCGCCCGATAAAATATGGGCTAAACGTTCACCTTTTATACCATGCTGCTGAACATATTTTTTCAAACCGGCCAACGCCAATGCACCTGCTGGCTCTGCTACAGCGCGTACCTCTTCAAATAAATCTTTAATGGCAGCACAGATATTATCACTATTAACCGTAATAATATCATCGAGATATTTTTGACATAGACGAAAAGTTTCATCGCCAATACGCTTAACGGCTACCCCTTCAGCAAATAAACCCACAGTAGGTAAATCTACCGGATGACCCGCTGCTAAAGCGGCTTTGAGGCAAGCCGCATCTTCGGGCTCAACAGCAATAATTTTAATATCAGGCATTAGTTGTTTGAGCAGGGTCGCGATACCAGCAATCAATCCTCCGCCGCCAACGGGCACAAAAATACGATCAAGGTGAGGAGCTTGTTGTAATAATTCCATCGCTATTGTTGCTTGACCTGCAATCACTGCCGGATGATCAAACGGTGGCACATAGGTGTATCCTTTCTGATGCGCAATTTCAATCGCTTTTGCTTTTGCCTCATCAAAATTCGCCCCATATAAAAACACCTCAGCCTGTAAACATCGAACAGCATCAACTTTGATATCTGATGTAGCTAATGGCATCACAATTAGTGCCGGGATCCCCATCCGACTGGCAGATAACGCAACACCTTGTGCATGATTACCAGCCGAAGCGGTAATAACACCACTCGCTCGCTGCTCGGCTGACAAACTAGCAATCATGTTATAAGCGCCACGTAGCTTAAAACTATGCATTAATTGCAGATCTTCACGCTTAACCAAAATTGTATTATCAAACCGCTCAGAGATTTTTTTCATCTCCTGTAATGGGGTGACTTGTGCAATTTGATAAACGGGTGCCTTTAATGCTGCGCTTAAATAATCCGCAGCTGAAGGTGAACTCTGCAAACAAGACATCACCATTTTATCCTCCTAGCTTAGCTCTATCACGCACCGCTCCCTTATCTGCGCTTGTTGCCAATGCAGCATAAGCGCGTAGGGCAAATGAAACTTTACGTTTACGCTTGCGTGGCATCCATGCTTTGTCGCCACGTTGCAATTCAGATTGTCTACGTTGATCTAATAATGTGTTATCAATATTTAAGGCAATCCTGCGAGCGGGAATATCAATATCAATAATATCGCCATCTTCAATTAAGGCAATCAAACCACCACTTGCCGCTTCTGGCGAAATATGGCCAATGGATAATCCTGAACTACCACCAGAAAAACGGCCATCAGTAATTAATGCACAACTACTGGCTAATCCCATTGATTTGAGATAAGACGTAGGATAAAGCATTTCCTGCATACCTGGCCCTCCTCTCGGTCCTTCATAGCGAATTACCACTACATCTCCAGCAACAATTTTGCCGTTCAATATTGCTGCTACCGCCTCCTCTTGACTATCAAACACCTTGGCTGAACCACGAAATGTCAGGCAATTTTCATCAACTCCTGCGGTTTTGACAATACAGCCATCGACTGCCAGGTTACCAAATAAAACAGCCAATCCGCCATCCTGGCTATAAGCATGCGCTAAATTGCGAATACATCCTGTTTGACGATCGAGATCTAAGGATGGCCAACGGCAGGTTTGTGAAAATGCTTGGGTAGTACGAATACCGGCCGGCCCTGCAGCGTACATCTGTTTCACCGCATCATCCTGCGTCAATATGACATCATACTGCGTTAACATTTGCTCGACATTTAAACCAAGAATATTTTTTACCTGACGATTAAGTAATTGCGCGCGATCTAACTCACCTAAAATAGCGACCACCCCACCGGCCCGATGGACATCTTCCATATGATATTTGGTCGTACTGGGTGCTACTTTACACAAATGTGGTACTTTACGTGATAAATGATCAATATCTGCCAAAGTAAAATCAACCTCAGCTTCCTGAGCTGCCGCTAATAAATGTAATACCGTATTCGTCGATCCTCCCATTGCAATATCGAGTGTCATCGCATTTTCAAATGCCGCTTTAGTGGCAATATTACGTGGCAAAACACTGTCATCATCCTGCTCATAATATTTTTTCGTGATCTCAACAATACGTTTACCGGCAGCCAAAAACAGCTGTTTACGATCGGTATGCGTCGCCAATAAAGAACCGTTACCAGGCAAAGATAATCCTAATACCTCGGTCAAACAGTTCATTGAATTAGCAGTAAACATGCCTGAGCATGAGCCGCATGTTGGGCAAGCTGAACGTTCGATTTGTTCACTTTCTTGATCACTCACAGTCGGATCCGCACTTTTGATCATGGCATCGACCAAATCAAGTTTAATAATCTGATCAGAAAGTTTGGTTTTACCTGCCTCCATCGGGCCGCCCGATACAAAAACAGCCGGAATATTTAAGCGCAATGCTGCCATCAGCATGCCTGGTGTAATTTTGTCACAATTAGAAATACAGACCATCGCATCGGCACAATGAGCATTAACCATATATTCAACGGAATCAGCAATAAGCTCGCGAGACGGCAGCGAATACAACATACCGGCATGCCCCATTGCAATACCATCATCAACCGCAATAGTATTAAACTCTTTTGCCACGCCGCCAACAGTTTCTATTTGTTTAGCCACTAACTGACCAAGATCACGTAGATGCACATGTCCAGGGACGAATTGCGTAAATGAATTGACAACCGCAATAATTGGCTTGCCAAAATCAGCATCGGTCATTCCGGTTGCCCGCCAAAGTGCTCTTGCACCAGCCATATTACGGCCATTGACCGTTGTAGTAGAACGATATTTCGGCATTTTTGCTCCCTTGGTATAAAAATTGACGAGAACGAGTCGCCAATAAACATCTATCAATTTGAACTAACTATTGACAGGATCTAACCAATCCCATTTATCTTTTGTCGAACCGTCAAATAAACCAAAAAAAGCCTGCTGGATACGTTTAGTTACTGGGCCACAATGACCAACCCCGACTTGAATACCATCAACACTACGAACTGGCGTAATCTCAGCTGCAGTACCGGTCATAAAAATTTCATCCGCCAGATACAACGATTCACGTGATAACATTTGTTCACGAACTTCAAATCCCAATTCAGTGGCTAATTTGATAATTGCATCACGTGTGATGCCTGGTAGTGCTGACGAGGTAAATGGCGGTGTAAAAAGTACCTTATCCTTAACTTCAAATAGGTTCTCACCCGCACCTTCGGAAATATAACCATTAACATCTAACGCTATGCCTTCCTGATAGCCATGACGACGCGCTTCACTACCTACCAGTAAAGACGATAGATAATTACCACCGGCTTTAGCCGCTGTCGGGATGGTATTGGGTGCGGCGCGATGCCAAGACGAAACCATCGCATCAATACCTTGTTCTAGTGCTTTTTCACCTAGATACGTTCCCCATGGAAAAGCCGCAATAATGACATCCGTTTTATAACCTGGTGGTGGATTAACTCCCATACCAACATCACCAATAAAAACGAGTGGTCTAATATAGCCACTAACTAACTTATTTTTACGAATGGTTTCGCGACAGGCTACCATTAATTCATCAACGCTTTGGTTTAAAGGCATGCGATAAATTTTTGCTGAATCGTGTAAACGCTGCATATGCTCACGATGGCGAAAAATTACTGGGCCTTGATGAGAGTGATAACAGCGAATACCTTCAAAAACCGAAGTACCATAATGCAAAGAGTGAGACATAACATGTATCTTTGCTTCCGCCCAGTGCACCATTTCTCCGTTGAACCAAATATAATCTGCCTTTTTTGTCATTTTTTTACCTTACATTACGATTGATTGTTTGACAGCTTGTTGCTTGATTTCAATATCAAAAACATCTACCAATTTAATTAACTGCGAACAAAGTAGATTCAGTGGACGCTGACTATTAACCGTTATTTCAATGCTAACGTTATTTCTATCCAATACTTGATTCATACTTATTGTATTAACCTGAAATCCACGATGACGAGTTACCCGCAAAATGCGCTCTAAAATCTCTGGTCGAAAGCGCGCTTCAATATTTAATCGATAGTGTCTCATAAGGGTTTCTCCATCATTTTTTCATTGCTGGCGCCAGGAGGAACCAACGGCCAAACATTTTCTAACTCATCAATAGATACCTGTAGCAAATAAGGGCCAGCATGACTAAATAATCTATCCAGTGCGTCGTTAATTTCTGATGTTTGCGTAATACGCTGACCGGCAATATCGAATGATGCTGCTAATGCAATAAAATCTGGATTATCCGTTAACTGGGTTTCACTGTAGCGTTGTTGAAAAAATAATTCTTGCCATTGACGTACCATACCCAGACGTTGGTTATCGATAAGCACAATTTTGATCGCTAATCGTTGGCGCTTTATGGTAGCTAATTCCTGAATGTTCATCATAAAAGAACCATCACCTGAAATACAGATAACCGCTGCATTAGGGCGAGCTAACTGAGCGCCGATTGCGGCAGGAATGCCAAATCCCATTGAACCTAATCCACTTGAGGTAATAAAATTTTCCGGTGCTCGAAATGTCATATGCTGTGCTGTCCACATCTGATGTTGTCCTACATCTGTTGTAACTATCGTATCTACATGCATACGTTCTGAGATTTGTTTTAACAAAGCAGGGACATCGATAGCTTCCCCAGTATGGTTATAATTCCATTCATATTCGCTTTTCAATGCGCTTACTTTGGCTTGCCATGATGCAATATTTAATGGACGAGCTAATTGTGGTAACAATAGTTTTGCATCACCGGGTAAACAAACATGCGCCTGACGCAATTTATTCAATTCAGCATGATCTATATCTAAATGGATGACTTTGGCATTAGGCGCAAATGTATTCAATTTGCCGGTCACACGATCATCAAATCTTGCGCCTACCGCCAACAATAGATCACATTCCTGTACAGCAAAATTTGCCGCTTTGCTACCATGCATACCTAACATCCCCAAATAATGAGGCTCATCTGGTGTGACAGCACCAAGTCCCTTTAACGTAGCAACAGTGGGTAATCCGGTGATAGCAATAAAATCTCTCAACTCAGCGACCGCTCCTGACATACCAATCCCACCACCCACATACAAAATAGGCTGCTTCGCTTGCTGCATAATTTCACATGCGGTTGCTAATTGATTGGCAGAATAAAATGATTTTTCTTCAGCTGGCATAAAATAGGGCAGCAAATGGGTTGTTTGTAACTGTATATCTTTGGGTATATCAATTAAGATGGGTCCTGGGCGCCCCGTTGTCGCAATATTGAAAGCCTCAGTAATAACCTGTGGCAACATCTCAACAGAATCCACTAAGAAACTGTGTTTAGTACAAGCTAACGAGAGACTTAAAACGTCAACTTCCTGAAAGGCATCTGTGCCAATAAACTCCAAAGCAACCTGTCCTGTTATGGCAACGATAGGCACTGAATCTAATAATGCATCAGCTAAGCCTGTGATCAAATTTGTTGCTCCTGGCCCTGATGTTGCGATACAGACTCCTGGTTTATTCGTTGCTCTTGCATAACCAATTGCAGCCATAACAGCACCTTGCTCATGACGACATAACAAATGCTGCAAATCACTATCATACAAAGCATCATAAACAGGCATAATGGCTCCCCCAGGATAACCAAAAATCTGTTCAACCCCTTCGCTAATTAATGCCTGAACTAACCATTGCGCTCCATTCATTGTTTTACTCCAGCAACCTAATGTATTTGTTTATTTTTCTGAACTCTCACCGGTAACTAACACAAATTTAAAGCTAAAAAAAAACCCCGCGCCTTTCGGTGCGGGGTTCTTGTGAAATCTGGCTAGTTATTCTGCCTTTCTTCTTCCAAGTGCTGCCCCGCACGGTGGAATAATCACCACCACGCTCACAATAATTAGGTTAATTATTAGGGCAAACACATTCGTCATAATATTCGTTCTTTGATCTCGATAATTTATTTACTTATTTAGTGTTAACACGTTGACACTGATTTGACAATAGTTATTTTATTTTTTTATCGAAAAATAAAAAATGACGATTAGAATCAATAAATTTCTTTCATAATGAAATTATTTAACAGCTTTAAAAAATAATTGAAATAAAAAACTATAAAATTCAAATAATAAAGACAGTTACACTAAAATACAAATATTATTTGGTTTTGTATAAAACGATTAGTTTCATTTTATTAGTTATGCATAGATTAATAATCCAGATCATTTTAAATTAATTAATAGCCGTTTTTTATTATAAATAATGACAGCACCGTCCTAAAAAATTACAACAAAAGTAAAAGTTTCGGGCACTTCTCTAACAACCTTCTCATATTCACTAAAACCTAGTTGTGCTTAATTTACTAACAAAGAAAATAGTAATATGACATTTTAGGGAGGCAATATGGCACTAGCTGTTATTTACACCAGAGCTTCAATTGGTATGCATGCACCGCGAGTAACAGTTGAGGCACATATTAGTAATGGACTACCTGGACTTACTCTGGTAGGGTTGCCTGAAACAGCTGTAAGAGAAGCCCGTGATCGTGTTAGAAGTGCTTTAATAAATAGTGGTTTTCAGTATCCATCTAAAAGAATAACCATCAATTTAGCGCCTGCAGATCTGCCAAAAGAAGGCGGGCGTTACGATCTAGCTATCGCACTTGCCATTTTAGCGGCATCGGAACAAATTACATCGATAAAATTAAATCAATTCGAATTCCTTGGCGAATTAGCACTTTCTGGCCAAATTCGTCGAATAACAGGGGTAATCACCGCAGCACAAGCTGCATTAAAAAATCAACGTAAATTGATTACTTCGATAGAAAACGCAAATGAATTAAATTTGTTACCAACAGAAAGTGTCTATTTTTGTGAACATTTACTCGCTGTTTGTCATTTCTTACATGATCAAAATACTTTACCTCACAATCAAGAAATGCCTATTACCAACCATAAGCACACTAACATAACAGATATCAATGATGTTATTGGTCAACAGCACGCCAAGCGCGCATTAGAGATCACAGCCGCAGGAGGACATAATCTTTTATTGATTGGGCCACCAGGCACAGGTAAGACCATGCTTGCCAACCGCCTAATTACTCTCTTACCTGATCTCACCAATCAAGAAGCGCTAGAGGTAGCTTCAATAAAAAGTTTGTGTGATATTTCATTTGATAACGAAAAATGGCTTACACGGCCATTTAGAGCTCCTCATCACAGTGCTTCTATGGCAGCATTGATCGGTGGCGGCAGTTTACCCAAACCTGGGGAAATATCTTTAGCTCATAATGGTATTTTATTTCTTGATGAACTGGCCGAATTTGAACGAAAAGTGCTCGATGCACTTAGGGAACCACTAGAATCTGGTGAAATAGCAATTTCACGTGCAAAAGCTAAAGTTAATTTTCCAGCTAATATTCAACTTATTGCCGCTTTAAATCCCAGCGCTATGGGTCACTATAAAGGTATATATAACCGAGCCAACCCAAAACAGATCCTCCGTTATCTAGCAAAGATATCTGGGCCATTCTTAGACCGTTTTGATCTCTCTATAGAGGTACCACTTTTACCACTAGGTACATTAAGCCATTCTACACCAACGAATGAAACCAGTTTCGATATAAAACAACGTGTTATACAAGCAAGAAAACAGCAAATTGAACGTTCGGGTAAAATTAATGCAAAACTAAATAGCAAAGAAGCCACACTTTTTTGTAAACTAAAACCGAATGACGCTCTTTTTTTAGAAACAACATTAAATAAACTTGGCCTCTCAATCAGAGCTTGGGGTCGTATATTGAAAGTTTCACGAACTATTGCTGATTTAAAACAGCAACAACAAATTGAAAAAATTGATATTATTGAAGCAATTAGCTATCGCAGTATGGATAAGCTACTTATTCAGTTACAAAAACAAATTGCATAACAAAGGGGTATTAAAACCCCTTTTTTTAGATCTATGATGATATTAATCATCAGTATCGGTATAGTCTTCTGAAGGATCCAGTTGTGGTTTACCTCCTGATAAGGTATGAAAACGCTTAGGTCGGCTAATACGAGACATATATTTAGACCATACTTTTTCTTCTGGTGTCACAGGTTCGCGTTCACCGCGACACATAGCAACAAAAAGTTTTTCTTCTTCTGTCTGAGGTTGGCGCTTACCTAAATCAAGTTCATTGAAAGCTTGACCGCAACGTTCTAACAACTGAGCTTCTTTAATGGTGAAATCACCATGACGAGAAAAACCTCGAGGATAATTTTTATTATCAAAAAAACGATTAGTCGTGATAAAGCTTTCTGCCATCTAACACACTCCTACCTCTCTAATGTCAACTCATTATGGCGCGGAGTATTAGTTAGCAATTGCATTCTGTAAAACAAAACATTTAAATCGTTAAGATTAAAAATTTTGGAGATTGCTGTGGATACTGAATTATTAAAAACTTTTTTAGAAGTTAGTAAAACCCGACATTTTGGTCGAGCAGCCGAATCGTTATACCTAACACAATCAGCGGTAAGTTTTCGAATACGCCAATTAGAAACTCAATTAGGGACCGTTTTATTTGCTCGTCATCGCAATAATATTCGTTTAACTGCGGCAGGCGAACGCTTGATCCCCTACGCTAAATCGTTAATAAATACCTGGCTACAAGCTAAAAAAGAAATTTCTCATCAATCATTACAAACAGAATTTTCAATAGGCTCGACAATATCACTATGGGAAGGATGCTTAACAAATTGGATTCAACTTATTTATCAAAAACATAAAGAGTTTCATCTAGAATGTAGAATATCAACACGACAATCTTTAGTAAAACAACTGCATTCACGCGAACTTGATTTACTTATTGCGATCGAACCACCAAAAATGGATGAGTTTGAAAGCGCTATCATTGGTGAAATAAAATTACAACTGATGACAAATAAAAAAAATTTAACTTTATCGAAATTCAATCTTATCAAACTTGACTGGAGTGCTGATTTCAATACCACTGAAAAATCATCTTTACTTGAAAATTCGCCTACACTGCTAACAACATCAGCTAATCTTGCACGGGAACTATTATATCCAACCAAATCTGCCGCTGTTTTACCCATTCATTGGCTTAATCAACATCATGAATTAGAAACACTATCGAAAGTTATCTACAGCAAACCAATTTATGCTATTTGGTTACAAAATAATGAACAAGAAACGTTTATTAATAAATTAGTAAAAATACCTATTGAGGAATAACTAATTATGAATAAGTAAAAATATAAACTTCTAGTTTCATAACTAATCATTAACAAAAAATATTTATTAAGGCAAAAAAGTACAAAAAAACTACGATCGTTTTTTGTCTATAATATCTAGCAAAAATAAAATGATAGGACAAAATCTATCAATTTTAATAAATAAAAATTAGAATATTAAGATAAGAATATAGTTTTGGACGGCTCATAGACAAAAACCCAGTCAGTTAAACTGGGTTTTTTGATATTTAATAACACTATCTATAAAGCTATAAATGGCAGGGGCGGAGAGACTCGAACTCCCAACACCCGGTTTTGGAGACCGGTGCTCTACCAATTGAACTACGCCCCTAAATAGGTGGCGGTGCGGACGGGACTCGAACCCGCGACCCCCGGCGTGACAGGCCGGTATTCTAACCAACTGAACTACCGCACCACCCGATTTATCTCACTAACAGCCTTAGCTATTAGCATTAAATTAAAGTCTGGCAGCTCCCTACTCTCACATGGGGAGACCCCACACTACCATCGGCGCTACGGCATTTCACTTCTGAGTTCGGCATGGGGTCAGGTGGGACCACCGCGCTATTGCCGCCAGACAAATTCTTTTTTCGCTATCCTGTTTCATTACGCTGCTATCTCGGCCAGCCTTTCGCCTCATTCACATACCTCAGTATGCACCTAGCGCCAGCTCACTGCCATTCACGTAAATTCCTACAGGAGTCAATCTCCGAACAAGCTAAAATTTCTTCTCTCTTCTCAAAACACCTTCGGTGTTGTCAGGTTAAGCCTCTCGGGTCATTAGTACTGGTTAGCTCAACGTATCGCTACGCTTACACACCCAGCCTATCTACGTCCTCGTCTCGAACACCCCTTATAGGACATTGCTGTCAGGGAAGACTCATCTTGAGGCAAGTTTCCCGCTTAGATGCTTTCAGCGGTTATCTCTTCCGCACTTAGCTACCAGGCTATGCCATTGGCATGACAACCTGTACACCAGTGGTGCGTCCACTCCGGTCCTCTCGTACTAGGAGCAGCCCCCCTCAATCTTCCTTCGCCCACGACAGATAGGGACCGAACTGTCTCACGACGTTCTAAACCCAGCTCGCGTACCACTTTAAATGGCGAACAGCCATACCCTTGGGACCTACTTCAGCCCCAGGATGTGATGAGCCGACATCGAGGTGCCAAACACCGCCGTCGATATGAACTCTTGGGCGGTATCAGCCTGTTATCCCCGGAGTACCTTTTATCCGTTGAGCGATGGCCCTTCCATTCAGAACCACCGGATCACTAAGACCTACTTTCGTACCTGCTCGCGCCGTCACGCTCGCAGTCAAGCTGGCTTATGCCTTTGCACTAACCTCACGATGTCCGACCGTGATTAGCCAACCTTCGTGCTCCTCCGTTACGCTTTGGGAGGAGACCGCCCCAGTCAAACTACCCACCAGACACTGTCCTCAGCCCGGATTACGGGCCTAAGTTAGAACATCAAACATTAAAGGGTGGTATTTCAACGTTGGCTCCATGCGAACTGGCGTCCACACTTCAAAGCCTCCCACCTATCCTACACATCAAGGCTCAATGTTCAGTGTCAAGCTATAGTAAAGGTTCACGGGGTCTTTCCGTCTTGCCGCGGGTACACTGCATCTTCACAGCGAGTTCAATTTCACTGAGTCTCGGGTGGAGACAGCCTGGCCATCATTACGCCATTCGTGCAGGTCGGAACTTACCCGACAAGGAATTTCGCTACCTTAGGACCGTTATAGTTACGGCCGCCGTTTACTGGGGCTTCGATCAAGAGCTTCGCCTTACGGCTTACCCCATCAATTAACCTTCCAGCACCGGGCAGGCGTCACACCGTATACGTCCACTTTCGTGTTTGCACAGTGCTGTGTTTTTAATAAACAGTTGCAGCCAGCTGGTATCTGCGACTGGCTTCAGCTCCATGGGCGAACCACTTCACCTAACGCCAGCGTGCCTTCTCCCGAAGTTACGGCACCATTTTGCCTAGTTCCTTCACCCGAGTTCTCTCAAGCGCCTGAGTATTCTCTACCTAACCACCTGTGTCGGTTTGGGGTACGATTAACGGTTACCTATCGCTTAGAGGCTTTTCCTGGAAGCTTG
The DNA here is from genome assembly GCF_029873475.1 of Arsenophonus sp. aPb. Classification (NCBI taxonomy): domain Bacteria; kingdom Pseudomonadati; phylum Pseudomonadota; class Gammaproteobacteria; order Enterobacterales; family Morganellaceae; genus Arsenophonus; species Arsenophonus sp. aPb. The sequence goes on along the minus strand of NZ_CP123499.1, from coordinate 196,358 downwards.
GCATCAACTACTTCACCACCTTGGTGGCTCGTCATCACGCCTCAGTGTTATAGCCATGCGGATTTGCCTGCACGACCCACCTACACGCTTAAACCGGGACAACCGTCGCCCGGATAGCCTAGCCTTCTCCGTCCCCCCTTCGCAGTAACCCTTAGTACGGGAATATTAACCCGTTTCCCATCGACTACGCTTTTCAGCCTCGCCTTAGGGGTCGACTTACCCTGCCCCGATTAACGTTGGACAGGAACCCTTGGTCTTTCGGCGAGCGGGTTTTTCACCCGCTTTATCGTTACTTATGTCAGCATTCGCACTTCTGATACCTCCAGCAGACCTCTCAGTCCACCTTCGACGGCTTACAGAACGCTCCCCTACCCAACAACATTGCTGTTGCTGCCGCAGCTTCGGTGCATGGTTTAGCCCCGTTACATCTTCCGCGCAGGCCGACTCGACCAGTGAGCTATTACGCTTTCTTTAAATGATGGCTGCTTCTAAGCCAACATCCTGGCTGTCTAAGCCTTCCCACTTCGTTTCCCACTTAACCATGACTTTGGGACCTTAGCTGGCGGTCTGGGTTGTTTCCCTCTTCACGACGGACGTTAGCACCCGCCGTGTGTCTCCCGTGATAACATTCTTCGGTATTCGTAGTTTGCATCGGGTTGGTAAGTCGGGATGACCCCCTAGCCGAAACAGTGCTCTACCCCCGAAGATGAATTCACGAGGCGCTACCTAAATAGCTTTCGGGGAGAACCAGCTATCTCCCGGTTTGATTGGCCTTTCACCCCCAGCCACAAGTCATCCGCTAATTTTTCAACATTAGTCGGTTCGGTCCTCCAGTTAGTGTTACCCAACCTTCAACCTGCCCATGGCTAGATCACCGGGTTTCGGGTCTATACCCTGCAACTTAACGCCCAGTTAAGACTCGGTTTCCCTACGGCTCCCCTATGCGGTTAACCTTGCTACAGAATATAAGTCGCTGACCCATTATACAAAAGGTACGCAGTCACCCCATCCTCAAATGTCCCGCTTGTCTTTGCGGCCAATCTTGTCCGCTTTTTTAACTTCCGCTGCTCGTGTACTTTTAGGTACACTGCGCTGCGGCTTGAAAAAACCGAACAACCTTGTTGGCAAAGCCTGCGCTGTTATTGTGATGGTATGCCATCACCCAACTGCCGAGGCACTTGAGTGATGGGGCTCCCACTGCTTGTACGTACACGGTTTCAGGTTCTTTTTCACTCCCCTCGCCGGGGTTCTTTTCGCCTTTCCCTCACGGTACTGGTTCACTATCGGTCAGTCAGGAGTATTTAGCCTTGGAGGATGGTCCCCCCATATTCAGACAGGATAACACGTGTCCCGCCCTACTCTTCGAGCTCACAACACTAACATCTTCGGATACGGGGCTATCACCCTTTATTGCTGGGCCTTTCCAGACCCTTCTCCTGATACTAATATCGATGCTGACTCTGGGCTGCTCCCGTTCGCTCGCCGCTACTAGGGGAATCTCGGTTGATTTCTTTTCCTCGGGGTACTGAGATGTTTCAGTTCCCCGGTTCGCCTCGTTTGACTATGAATTCATCAAACGATAGTGCATTAATGCACTGGGTTTCCCCATTCGGACATCGCCGGCTATTACGCTTCATATCAGCTTACCGACGCTTTTCGCAGATTAGCACGTCCTTCATCGCCTCTGACTGCCTAGGCATCCACCGTGTACGCTTCATTCGCTTAACCTCACAACCCGAAGATGTCTTTTATTTCACTATCATTCTGATAGGTTATGGCTGCGCGTGCAGCAATTCTTTGTTGGGCAGTGCTCGCAATGCTCACGTACTTTTGTACGCTGCGCTTGCTGCGCGCTGGCCGCCTCGAATTCCTGACTGCTCGCTCATAATGCCTGCCTTCCTGACAGCGAATACACTTCACGTTGGAGTTTGAGAGTTCTCCACATTATTTTTCTCAATAATGTGTGTTTCAATTTTCAGCTTGTTCCAGATTGTTAAAGAGCATTATTATTCGCAGCATACTGTTGCCAGCCTGCTCTGAATAACTTTTTATCTAGTTTTATCTTGCAATATGGTGGAGCTAAGCGGGATCGAACCGCTGACCTCCTGCGTGCAAAGCAGGCGCTCTCCCAGCTGAGCTATAGCCCCATTAAGATTCTTGTATCATTACTCCTTCCCGCTAACTTCGCCTTTAGGCAATATCTGCCAGCAATCTTGGTAGGCCTGAGTGGACTTGAACCACCGACCTCACCCTTATCAGGGGTGCGCTCTAACCACCTGAGCTACAAGCCTAATGATACCTTCTGCTCAATCTTCATCAGACAATCTGTGTGAACACTCACATTCCATCTATCTCGGTAAGGAGGTGATCCAACCGCAGGTTCCCCTACGGTTACCTTGTTACGACTTCACCCCAGTCATGAATCACAAAGTGGTAAGCGCCATCCCGAAGGTTAAGCTACCTACTTCTTTTGCAACCCACTCCCATGGTGTGACGGGCGGTGTGTACAAGGCCCGGGAACGTATTCACCGCGACATGCTGATCCGCGATTACTAGCGATTCCGACTTCATGGAGTCGAGTTGCAGACTCCAATCCGGACTTCGACGTACTTTCTGAGTTCCGCTTCCCCTCGCAGGCTCGCCTCTCTGTATACGCCATTGTAGCACGTGTGTAGCCCTACTCGTAAGGGCCATGATGACTTGACGTCATCCCCACCTTCCTCCGGTTTATCACCGGCAGTCTCCTTTGAGTTCCCGACATAACTCGATGGCAACAAAGGATAAGGGTTGCGCTCGTTGCGGGACTTAACCCAACATTTCACAACACGAGCTGACGACAGCCATGCAGCACCTGTCTCAGCGCTCCCGAAGGCACGCCTCTATCTCTAAAGGCTTCGCTGGATGTCAAGAGTAGGTAAGGTTCTTCGCGTTGCATCGAATTAAACCACATGCTCCACCGCTTGTGCGGGCCCCCGTCAATTCATTTGAGTTTTAACCTTGCGGCCGTACTCCCCAGGCGGTCGATTTAACGCGTTAGCTCCGGAGGCCACAGTTCATGACCACAACCTCCAAATCGACATCGTTTACAGCGTGGACTACCAGGGTATCTAATCCTGTTTGCTCCCCACGCTTTCGCACATGAGCGTCAGTCTTTGTCCAGGGGGCCGCCTTCGCCACCGGTATTCCTCCACATCTCTACGCATTTCACCGCTACACATGGAATTCTACCCCCCTCTACAAGACTCTAGCTAACCAGTCTTGAATGCCATTCCCAGGTTAAGCCCGGGGATTTCACATCCAACTTAATTAACCGCCTGCGTGCCCTTTACGCCCAGTAATTCCGATTAACGCTCGCACCCTCCGTATTACCGCGGCTGCTGGCACGGAGTTAGCCGGTGCTTCTTCTGTCGCTAACGTCAATTGCTAAGACTATTAACCTTAACACCTTCCTCACGACTGAAAGTACTTTACAACCCGAAGGCCTTCTTCATACACGCGGCATGGCTGCATCAGGCTTGCGCCCATTGTGCAATATTCCCCACTGCTGCCTCCCGTAGGAGTCTGGGCCGTGTCTCAGTCCCAGTGTGGCTGATCATCCTCTCAGACCAGCTAGAGATCGTCGCCTAGGTGAGCCTTTACCCCACCTACTAGCTAATCTCATATGGGTTCATCCGAAGGTGTGAGGCCAGAAGGTCCCCCACTTTGCTCCTTAGAGATTATGCGGTATTAGCCACCGTTTCCAGTGGTTATCCCCCGCCTTCGGCCAGATCCCCATACCTTACTCACCCGTCCGCCGCTCGCCGGCAAGAAAGCAAGCTTTCTCCCGCTGCCGCTCGACTTGCATGTGTTAGGCCTGCCGCCAGCGTTCAATCTGAGCCATGATCAAACTCTTCAATTAAAAGTTTGATGCTCAAAGAATGTTTTACTGGCCGTAACGCTTTTTTTTTGCCACTTTGTCGGCCTTTTACCGCCTTCGCCGTTGCCCAAAATAACGTTACTGCTTATTAGTTCATATATGAATTAACTGTTTTGTCACTCTTCAAGACTTAATCTTCAAATAGTTTTTGATGATGTCTTGCGAGTGCCCACACAGATTGTCTGATTAATTGTTAAAGAGCGTGCGACCGGAGTCGCGAGGTGGCGTATATTACGCTTTTCACCTGTAAAGTCAAGTAGTTATTTCTACTTTTCTTTTTTATCACTGATTAAAAATGTAATTGTTTATTCTCAACCAGTGGGAGCGCATTATAGGCGGTTTTACGCCGCTGGCAACCGTTATTTAAAAAAAATTGTCTAATTGGTTTATATTTCGACAAATCGGCTTAAATAGAAATTTTTTCTAACTGATTAAAACCTTCATTCATCAATACAGGGATAAGCTTTTCAGCTTCAACATCCATTCTAGTGCAATAAGCGATATTTCTATTTTTTGTTAAAATCAGATTTGGATGATTATTGATTAACCAAACCGCTCGTCTAGCAATTGCTGCGCCAGAATCAATGAGTCTGGTTCCGTCAAACAACACTTCTTTTAGTTCTGCCGATAATAACGGGAAATGTGTACAACCGAGCACAATGGTGTCAGGAGGTTCTTTCATTTTTAACCACGGTTTTACAATGCGCACTAATGTTTCTTTTGAGATTATTTGACCATGAAGTTTTTTTTCTGCTAATTCGACTAATTCTGATGAGGCAATCATCTCAACTTTACAATCAACAGCAAATCGGTCGATAAGCTCTCTAGTATAGTTTCCACTAACAGTCGCCTTGGTTGCTAATAATCCAATAATACCATTACGTGTTAATTTAGTTGCTGGTTTTATTGCGGGAACAACGCCTATAATTGGAAATTGAAAATGTGCTCTTAAAATAGGTAGACTGACCGTACTTGCCGTATTACAAGCAATAATTGCTATTGCCAATGCGTGTTTTTGTTGAATTTGATCGATGAAGCGAATAATACGTTCAATAATAAATTCGGCACTCTTCTCTCCATAAGGAAAAGCATCATTATCAAAAGCATAAATATAGTGTAGATCTGGCAATAATTGTCTGACTTCACGGTAAACAGATAACCCACCAACACCAGAATCAAAAATTAGAATAGTTGGCCGAGCCGTTTTCAACTGAGCAGAGGTTACTTTTTTTATTTCATTTTTCATTCATTTCATCACAATAATGAACAATATGCTGATAAGAGAATTGTTAGTAAAAATAGTCATGAGTAATTATACAGTAATATTAGATTGAATAAATCCATGTGCAGTTGTATAACTGCCCACTTGTTTTAAGACAATATTATAACTTATTTTTATTTTTGCATTACCTTCCAATATCGATGGCCTAAAATTTTACGACTCTTACTATCAATATTGGAAAAATAAGCTTAGGAAAACTATTTTAACTAGGATCCATAAATCGTGCATCAAAGCTAGACATCTCTTTCTCTTTCCCTACAATCTCACGATAGAAAATTTTTTATAATATGAATCTGAATACATGCTAAATAATTTATCAATTACCCAATACAACTCGCAGTTAACAGAAAAAATTAAATATTTAAACAGTATTATGCTGCCTTATAATGCACCTAAGCCAGAAATTTTTCGTTCTGATTTTTCCCACTATAGAATGCGCGCTGAATTTCGCCTCTGGCATGAAGGACAAGATTTATTTCATATAATGTTTGATCAAACAACTAAACAACGTATAAGAATTGATCAATTTCCTGTTGCTTGTAAATTAATTAATCAAATGATGGTTGCCTTAATTCCCTTAATTAAAAGTAAATCTGTTTTACGTTATAAACTTTTCCAAGTAGATTATTTATCAACATTAAGTAATAAGATTATTGTTTCGTTAATTTACCACAAAAATTTGGATGAGGAATGGATTGAACAAGCTAAACAATTACGTATCGCTTTAATTAATCAAGGTTTTGATATACAGCTCATCGGACGCGCGGCAAAAACAAAAATTATATTAGAACAGGATCATATTGATGAGGTATTACCTATTGCTGGTAAGTCAATTATTTATCGCCAAATTGAAAATAGTTTTACCCAACCCAATGCCGGAATAAATATCAAAATGTTAGAATGGGCAATTGATTGTACTAAAAACGCAAAAGGAGATTTACTTGAGCTTTATTGTGGAAATGGTAATTTTTCTATCGCACTAGCGCAAAATTTTAATCGCGTACTGGCAACTGAGATTGCCAAACCATCAGTAACTGCTGCTCAATATAATATTGAAGCTAATAAAATTAATAATGTAAAAATTATTCGCATGTCAGCAGAAGATTTCACCCAAGCAATACAAGGTGAACGTCAGTTTAGACGCCTCGAGGATGTTGATTTAATGAGTTATAAATGTAAGACAATTTTGATTGATCCTCCTCGTTGTGGTTTAGATGAAAAAACACTTGAATTAGTACAAAAATATCCACGTATTCTTTATATATCCTGTAATCCCAATACACTTTGTCACAATCTAAATATACTTAATAAAACCCATAAAATTCATCGATTATCATTATTCGATCAATTTCCTTATACCCACCATATTGAGTGTGGAGTTTTACTTGAGAATAAAGATATTTAAATGAGAGAGAAACGCCATTAAAAATATGGCGTTTTATAAGTCATAATAGCAAAGAATCTATCTAGCGATGGCGAATATAATTTTACTGTTAAAATAAATATTAAATAATATTAATATAAATAATATCTCTCTAATACTTATAATATTAAAAACCATTTAAAAAGCTAATATAGAAAATAATAATAAATAATTGCAATTTGGAGTTTACTGCAAAAAATTATTTATAATTTGATATTATGTTTTTCCTGTTCGCGACGATACCAATAATAGGCGCCTCTAGCGATCATTCTAAGTTGTAAAACTAACCGCTCTTCCAAAAGTTGCCTTTTTTCCTGCTCAATATCTAATGCTTCAGCCCCCGCACTAAATACAATAGTAACCATGGCTTCTGCTTGTATTTCAGTAAAATATCGAGGCATACTACTTTCCTGTTGCAAGTAATCGGCCAATTCAGCAATAAAATGCTGAATTTCTCTGGCAACTGCAGCACGAAACTCAGCCGATGTGCCTGAACGTTCACGCAGCAATAACCGAAAGGCATTCGGATTATTACCAATAAATTCCATAAAAGTAGCAACAGATGTTCGAATGACACTACCACCTTTTGCAATTCGCTGTCGAGCTTGACGCATTAATTGACGGAGCATGAGCCCGCTTTCATCAACCATGGTCAATCCTAATTCATCAACATCACGAAAATGTCGATAAAAAGAAGTGGGTGCAATACCTGCTTCTCGCGCAACTTCACGTAAGCTGAGACTAGTAAAGCTACGCTCAGCACTCAATTGACTAAAAGCCGCTTCTATCAGAGAACGACGCGTTTTTTCTTTCTGCTTTGCTCTAATGCCTGTAATATTACTCACAGTAATTAATATACCTCTTCGATAATAATGCAACTAGACCACTATACCAAATTTTAACAGATTTGCAGTGTTCTTAAGTTTAACTAGTATATAAGGAATTTCTGTTTATTTATTAAAATGTAAAGCCTGAATCTTATATTTAAGCATGATTAAAGAAGATAATGTTAATGTGAGTTGTCTATTCGTATTTACATAATATAGGTTATACCGAATGCCACAGATTCAATTTGATACTATCGTTATTGGTTCCGGCCCCGGGGGAGAAGGCGCAGCAATGGGGTTGGTAAAACAAGGGAAAAAAGTTGCCGTCATTGAACGTTATAATAAAATTGGTGGTGGTTGTACCCACTGGGGAACCATTCCCTCTAAAGCACTTCGGCATGCAGTCAGCCGAATTATCGAATTTAATCAAAATCCATTATATAGCGATAAGTCCCGACTTTTACGCTCTTCTTTCTCCGACATTCTTAAACAAGCCGAAACCGTAATCAATCAACAAACACATATGCGACAAGGATTTTACGAACGGAATGGTTGTAATATGTTTGCTGGTGAAGCCTCTTTCATTGACGAACATACCGTAAAAGTTCTTTATAATGATGGTACTGACGATACGCTATATGCTGAAAAAATTATTATCGCAACCGGCTCTCGTCCTTATTGTCCACCCGATGTCGATTTTCAGCATTCACGCATTTACAATAGCGATTCGATTTTAACACTCAATCATGAACCCCGTCATGTTATTATTTATGGTGCAGGGGTAATTGGCTGTGAATATGCTTCAATTTTTAGAGGGTTAGGGGTAAAAGTTGATCTTATTAATACTCGTGATCACCTTCTCTCGTTTCTAGACCAAGAAATGTCAGATGCTTTATCATACCATTTTTGGAATAATGGTGTTGTTATTCGCCATAATGAAGAATATGAAAAAATCGAAGGAACAGATGATGGCGTAATTATTCATCTGAAATCAGGTAAAAAAGTCAAAGCCGATTGTCTATTATATGCTAATGGCCGTACAGGAAATACCGATAATCTAAATTTAGAAAATATCGCTATTCCTATTGATAATCGAGGTCTGATTAAAGTTGACGCTACCTATCGTACTCATAATGAAAATATCTATGCTGTCGGCGATGTTATTGGTTATCCCAGTTTAGCTTCAGCAGCTTATGATCAAGGTCGTCTCGCAGCCCGTGCAATAACAACAGGTCACGGTGATACCCATTTAATTGAGGATATTCCAACCGGGATCTACACCATTCCTGAAATCAGTTCTGTCGGTAAAACCGAACAACAATTGACTGCCATGAAAATTCCTTATGAAGTCGGGCGCGCCCAATTTAAACACTTAGCCAGAGCACAGATAGCAGGGATGAATGTAGGCAGTTTAAAAATTCTATTTCATCGCGAAACATTAAAGATTTTAGGTATTCACTGCTTCGGGGAGCGTGCAGCAGAAATTATTCATATTGGACAGGCAATTATGGAGCAAAAAGGTGAAGGTAATACTATTGAATATTTCGTTAATACTACCTTCAATTATCCAACTATGGCAGAAGCATTTCGGGTTGCTGCGCTAAATGGATTGAACCGTCTGTTTTAACCAAATAGAACCCAATATTAGAAGTAAGTAAACAATTAATTTTTACTATAGTATCGCTGCATTTGTTTACGTATTGCCTCAGCAAATTGTTCATGACAACTTCTAAGCGGTGAACCAGGGCGATAAACTAAAACAATCGAACGTGAAGGAACAGGGTTAATACAATCAAGATAATAGACGCCATCACGTTTTATCTCTTTCGGCACCGATAAATCTGGCAAAAGTGTTATACCACTGCCGGCTGCCACCATGTTACGTAATGTTTCCAAACTGGTGGCTCGAAAGTGGGTATCATCTTTGGCTCCAACCTGAAAACAATATCCCATCGCTTGATCACGTAAACAGTGACCATCCTCCAACATGAGTAATTTCTGCCCAACAAGCTCTTGCATCTCAATTTCCTTACGATTGAACCACGGATGCCCTTCATAAATGGCTAATCGCATAGGTTCCTCATAGAGAGGAATTTCAATAAAAGCTTCAGTCTCTTTCACTTGCGCTAATATTGCACAATCCAGTTTACCATTATTTAATTGCGCTAACAGATGGTGTGTCTGTGCTTCATGTAAATACATCTCCAGTTTAGGAAATAAACGGTGTAATTCTGGAATGATGTGAGGCAAAAGATAAGGGCCAATGGTAGGAATTAATCCTATGTGTAACGGACCTGACATGCTTTCACCTTGTAAGGAAGCCATTTCCTGCAATATTTTAACTTCTCGCAGTACTGTTCTAGCTTGTTCAACTAATAATAATCCCTGCTGAGTAAACAAAACCTTTCGGCTTGTTCGCTCTAGTAACATAACACCTAAATCGTCTTCCAATTTACGAATTTGACCACTTAGGGTCGGTTGACTAACATGGCAGGCATCTGCAGCACGCCGAAAATGTTTATGCTCAGCTAATGCTACAAGGTACTCCAAATCACGAATATTCATGCCTATTCCTTCCCTAAATATAAATTTGATAGAATCAACCTATCTATTCATCATAATGGATCCAGTTTTCCTATCAACGAAAAAATTCAGCAATAAAATTTATTTTTGTAATTCATAGATAAAAGCAATGAAATTAAACGGTTGCATGATGAGTTGTTTATCGCCAATGACTGATTCTGCTGAGTTGCTAAAATTGCACAACTAACTTGCGACCATAAAACACAGCCTCAACTCCATATTTACAGAATATTCAGACTCACTAAGCATCGATTGGGTACATCACTAATAAAGGCTTGTCTGAACTCTTATGGTCAAATTAATTGCCATTACTTAATTTGAATCGATCCATTGCGATAATTATTTTATTAATAGTATTATTACGTTATGGCAAATTTTTTTATATCCTTAAATAAAATCTTTATATCGCAATATATATTATAACGACGAACCTATACACCATTAATTTTCCTTTTTCATGTATATATTGGGGTTATGGATTAAAAGGAAAAATTAGTATCATTAACATTCTCATTAATAAATCTTGTACACTGAACTAATATTAATTACTGTATTTTTATTCAAAGAAATGCATGAGTATTGAAATTTTAGTCATTAAGGCTGGTAGCAGTGAAAGCGAAACTCCCGACATTTATTGAGTTATATCGTCAATTAATTGCCATACCATCAATTAGTTCTGTCGATGCAAGACGCGATCAAAGTAATGAAGCATTAATTAATCTACTGGCAGAATGGCTAAAGACGCTAGGTGGAAAAATCACCATTCAACCAGTGCCAGAAACTCGCCATAAATTCAATTTACTGGCAACTTTTGGCCAAGGAGAGGGGGGATTACTACTCTGTGGGCATACTGATACGGTTCCTTTTGATGACGGGCGCTGGACAAAAGATCCTTTCCAATTAACGGAATATAGCAACAAGTTATATGGTTTAGGCAGCGCGGATATGAAAGGGTTTTTTGCTTTTATTATTGATACTTTACGCAATATCGATATTCATCAGCTACAACATCCCATCTATATTTTGGCAACTGCTGATGAAGAAACCACCATGGCAGGGGCACGTTATTTTTGCTACAACTGCTGAAATTCAGCCTGAATTAGCGATTATTGGCGAGCCAACTTCACTGCAACCCATTCGCGCTCATAAGGGGCATATTGCCAATGCCATCCGTATTACCGGTCAATCAGGCCATTCAAGTGATCCAGCCCAGGGTATCAATGCGATTGAATTGATGCATGAAACCATTAGTCAGTTAATTATGCTTAGAAATAGACTAAAAACTGATTACCATCACAAGGCATTTGCTATTCCCTACCCAACAATGAATTTTGGCCATATTCATGGCGGGGATGCAGTAAATCGAATTTGTGGCTGTTGTGAATTACATATCGATATTCGCCCACTACCTGGTCTATCACTACAAAATTTGGATGAATTATTGCATGCCACGCTTGAACCGATTAACCATCGTTGGCCTAATCGCATTACTATTGAGGAACTACATCCTGCTATTCCAGGTTTTGAATGCCCTATAAATCATAAGATGTTGAAAATAATTGAAAATTTATTAAATACGAAAGCACGAACCGTTAATTACTGTACCGAAGCACCTTTTATTCAAACGCGCTGTCCGACATTAATATTAGGGCCTGGTTCAATAGAACAAGCGCATCAACCGGATGAATTTATTGAAATTAAATATATAAAACCAACAATTGAATTACTTTCACAAATGATATCTCATTTTTGTTTGAAAAAATAAACTACTACATAGAAAATCAAATAAGCTAAGTTACTGTTCCTGTCGTTTATTGCACCATCATTGTGCGTTTAAGGTGCCTAAAACGCACATAAATAGTGCAATTTACTATTCAATTTATGATTATTTACTAAAAAATCATTCAAAAAGCTTTTATTCTCGGTTATAAATAATTTGGCATGATTTTCGCTTAATGATTAATTAACCACTTTAATGAAACTTTTTGGCGCTATCGTTCAAAATAGGATCCAATCAGGAGAAGCTTTATGTCTGTTGAGCATGTTTTATCCATGATCAAAGAGCACCATGTTAAATATATTGATCTACGCTTTACCGATACCAGAGGTAAAGAGCAACATATCACTATTCCTGCTCACCAAATTAATGAAGATTTCTTTGAAGAGGGAAAAATGTTTGACGGCTCCTCTATTGCCGGTTGGAAAGGAATTAATGAATCAGATATGATGCTTATGCCTGATCCCGGGACGGCAGTGCTAGATCCTTTTTTTAGTGATTCAACCTTAATTATTCGCTGTGATATCCTAGAGCCCAATACCCATCAGGGCTACCAACGAGATCCACGTTCAATTTCTAAACGCGCCGAAAATTTCTTACAAAGTAGCGGCATCGCCGATACGGTATTATTTGGACCTGAACCTGAATTCTTTGTGTTTGATGATATTCGCTTCGGCAACAATATTTCTGGTGCTTATTATCATATCGATGATATCGAAGCAGCCTGGAATTCTGGCGCACACTATGAAGATGGCAATAAAGGTCATCGGCCAAGCGTTAAAGGGGGGTATTTTCCTGTCCCGCCCGTTGATTCCTCACAAAATATGCGCTCCGCCATGTGTTCCACCATGGAGAAAATGGGCTTAATTGTCGAAGCACACCACCATGAAGTTGCCACCGCAGGTCAAAACGAGGTCGCTACCCGTTTTAATACCATGACCAAAAAAGCCGATGAAACACAAATATACAAATACGTAGTACATAATATTGCTCATTCTTTTGGCAAGACAGCGACATTTATGCCAAAGCCACTTGTTGGTGATAACGGCTCTGGCATGCATTGTCATATGTCGCTGGAAAAAAATGGCACCAACTTGTTTGCCGGTGATAAATATGGTGGGCTGTCTGAAACAGCCCTTTATTACATTGGTGGTATTATTAAACACGCGCGTGCTTTAAATGCCTTTACTAATCCAACCACCAACTCCTATAAGCGTCTAGTGCCTGGTTTCGAAGCACCGGTAATGTTGGCTTATTCAGCGCGTAACCGTTCAGCTTCTATTCGCATTCCAATGGTTGCCAATCCGAGAGCATCACGGATTGAAGTTCGTTTTCCCGATCCGGCGGCTAATCCTTATTTAGCTTTTGCTGCACAATTAATGGCAGGTCTCGATGGAATTATGAATAAAATTCATCCCGGCGAAGCGATGGATAAAAATTTATATGATTTACCTGCGGAAGAAGCACAAGAGCTCCCAACTGTTGCTAGTTCACTGGAAGAAGCCCTACATGCGTTGGATATTGATCGCGAATTTTTGAAACGTGGTGAAGTATTTACTGATGAAACAATAGACGCCTATATCAACTTATTAAAAAATGATGTTCAACGTATTCAGATGGCACCTCATCCATTAGAGTTCGAAATGTACTACAGCGTCTGATAATCCATTCTCCGCTGGTTTTTTTATTGTGTCATATTGCCTCATCTTTTGATGAGGTTTTTTCTGCCTATTTATTGAACAAAAATACTTGGTTTATACTCAAATATGTTAATATGCACTAAAAAGGTGCAGGAGTAAAACTACGTGAAAATTGATATATTACCCATTGCCGATCATATCTTAGATTGCTTGTTGCATAATATTCTATTACTGGATAATAAACTCATCATCCAATACGCTAATCATGCTAGCCGCCAATTTTTTTTAGCTAATCCAAGAAAATTGCTGGGTACACCGTTACCAATACTTTTTGATTATTGTTCGCTTGATATGGATTTAATGCAAAAAAAAATAAAAAAAAATCTAAGTTTTACCGATAATGAAGTCACTCTGGTTATCAATAATCACTCTTATAACGTGATTATCAGTGCGCAGCCCATTTCACAAGGCTTTATTCTATTAGAATTTTTGCCAGTCAATCACTATCGCCGTTTAGAGCAAGAACAATCATTACAAATCCTATCACGTGACTTAATCCGAACTTTAGCCCATGAGATAAAAAACCCGTTAGGTGGTTTACGTGGCGCAGCACAGCTGTTAGCCAAAACCCTTTCTGAACCTGAGCAGCTAGAATATACCCAAGTTATTATTGAGCAAGCCGATCGCTTACGCAATCTCGTTGATCGTCTACTCGGCCCTCAACATCCCGGCGCGAAAACAACACAAAGTATCCACCAGGTTGTTGAACGTACTTACCATTTGATATCACTGACACTACCGAAAAATATTAAATTAATAAAAGACTATGATCCTAGCTTACCTGAATTTCCACACTATCCCGAGCAAATTGAACAAGTGTTACTCAATATAAGCCAAAACGCGATACAAGCAATGGAAGAAAACGGCGGAACCTTGACTATGCGGACTCGCACAGCATTTCATGTGACATTACACGGAAAAACGTATCGGCTTGCCGCCCGTATCGATATTGAAGATAATGGCCCGGGTATTCCATCACAGATACAAGATACGCTGTTCTATGCGATGGTAAGTCATCATAAAGGTGGCAATGGTTTAGGACTCTCAATTGCACAAAATATTATTGACCAGCATGCTGGCAGAATCGAATTTTCTAGTTGGCCTGGCCATACGCAATTTTCGATTTATCTTCCTATTAAAAATTAGGTAACTGATATGCAAAAAGGTAAGGTGTGGATCGTTGATGATGATAGTGCCATTCGTTGGGTTTTAGAACGCGCGTTAAACAATGCCAGCATGGAATGTACTAGCTTTGAGGATATCCAAAGTGTATTGACAGCATTAGAAAAAACCTGTCCGGATGTTTTAATTTCCGATATACATATGCCAGATAACGATGGGTTAACGCTGTTGACACGACTTAAACAGAGCCATCCTAAATTACCGATTATTATTATGACTGCCCATTCAGATCTAAATACGGCAGTTAATGCCTATCAACAAGGTGCTTTTGATTACTTGCCAAAACCTTTCGATATTGACGAAACGATATCGTTAGTTAAACGCGCACTTAATTATTATCGCAATCAACAACCAAATACCGGATCAAATTCTCCACCAGCGGCTCCTGTCAGCAAAATTATTGGTGAAGCACCGGCCATGCAGGAAGTTTATCGAATTATCGGTCGCTTATCTCGCTCCTCAATTAGTGTACTTATTAATGGTGAGTCTGGCACCGGTAAAGAGTTAATTGCGGATGCACTTCATCGTCATAGCCCTAAAGCAACTGGGCCCTTTATTGCGCTAAATATGGCAGCTATTCCTAAAGATCTAATTGAATCTGAGTTATTTGGTCATGAAAAAGGCGCTTTTACTGGTGCCAGTCAGGTCAGGCAGGGACGTTTCGAACAAGCGCATGGCGGTTCACTTTTTCTCGATGAAATCGGTGATATGCCACTTGATATTCAAACCCGCCTTTTACGCGTATTGGCTGAAGGCCAGTTTTATCGAGTTGGTGGTTATATACCAATTAAAGTTGATGTCCGTATCATTGCCGCTACCCATCAATGCCTTGAACAATTAGTACAAGAAGGAAAATTTAGAGAAGATCTCTTTCATCGTCTCAATGTCATCCGTATTCCTCTGCCACCATTGCGCGAACGGACTGAAGATATTCCGCATTTAGCCCGCCATTTCCTCCACCAGACAGCGCAACAACTTGGTGTGGAGAGCAAAATTTTGGCGCCTCAGACAGAAACGATCTTAATGTCTTTACCTTGGTCGGGTAATGTGCGCCAGTTAGAAAATGTCTGTCGTTGGCTTACTGTGATGTCTTCCAGCCAAATGATATTACCGCAAGATCTGCCAAGCGATCTGCAACAAAATCAACAATTTCTTTATTCACCTAAAAAGACACTAGCGACAAATAGCGAAAAATGGCTTGATCCACTTGCTAATTGGACAAAAATAGCGCTCGAAAATAATAGACAAAATTTACTAGAGCAAGTATTGCCGCAGATTGAACGTACCATGCTTGAATGTGCTTTAACCTATACCAAAGGTCATAAACAAGAAGCCGCTCGCTTACTCGGCTGGGGGAGAAATACTCTTACCCGTAAGTTGAAAGAATTTGGTATGTCGTAGTAAAAAAGAGCTGCAATATACAACTATGCTATCCCCTTTAATCAACTATATCACTCGTGAAAATTGACGTTGACGCATTTGGTTGCGCAAATAAATATCAAAACACATACATATATTACGGATCAACAATCGACCCTTAGCGGTAATTTGTAGCTCTCTTTGACCAACAATCACTAAGCCATCTGCTATCATCGGTTGTAATAACTGTAGATCTACAAAAAAATAATCCTTGAAATCAATTTGATAGCGCTCTTCAATATCACTGTAAGCCAGCTGAAAATTACAGATTAAAGTTTTGATAACATCACGCCGAATACAATCATCCTGTGTCAAGGATAAACCTTTCCATAATGCATGCTGATGATTTTCAATGGCCTGATAGTAAGCGTTTAAATCTTTTTGATTTTGCGCATAATGATCACCTAACATACTAATTGCTGATACGCCCAATCCCAGTAGATCACAGTTTTGCTGGGTGGTATAGCCCTGAAAATTACGATGCAAGACGCCATTACGTTGTGCGATAGCCAATTCGTCGTTAGGTTTAGCAAAATGATCCATACCAATAAATTGGTAACCATTTTGTGTCAAGGTGAAAATCGTTTGCTGTAAAATAGCCAGTTTTTGTTCTGCTGTAGGTAGATCCTGGGTTTTAATTTTGCGTTGTGCAGCAAAGAGATGAGGCATATGGGCATAATTAAAAACACTTAAACGATCAGGCGAAAGTGCCAATACTCGCTCTAAAGTAAAAGCAAAAGTTTCCGCTGTCTGTTTAGGTAAACCATAAATTAAATCAATACTGGTAGAGTTAAACCCCACCTCACGTGCACGTTGCATCAAAGCAAAAATAAACGCTTCATCCTGCTGACGGTTAACTAAATTTTGTACCTGTTTATTAAAATCCTGCACGCCCATACTCAGGCGGTTAAAACCCTCACACCGCAAGTGATCAATAACATGCAATTCTATTTCTCGCGGATCAATTTCAATTGATATTTCGGCATCCGCGGCAAAATTAAAGTGTGATTTTAACATTGCCATTAGTTGACTGATCTGGGATTTATCCAAATAGGTTGGTGTTCCTCCGCCCCAATGCATTTGGATCACAGTTCGGTTGGTAAACAATCTCGCTTGTTTTATAATTTCTTTTTCTAAAACCAGCAGATAGTTATCTACTTTATGTTTATGGCGAGTCACCAGCTTATTACAGCCACAGAAATAACACAGCTTATGACAAAACGGAATATGTACATAAAGAGATAGTGGCCTGTCAGGATAGCGACTGGCGGCAATCGTAAAATCACTATCACTATAGTTGTGGTTAAATTCTAATGCAGTAGGATAAGAGGTATACCTGGGCCCAGCATAGTTATATTTTTGAATGAGGGAAAGATCCCAAATAATACTCTGCTCTGACATATTTTTATCCTTCAAAAATGGCTATCTTCTATCTTATAGCCAAACTCACATTACTCTATTTCTTACTACCATCTAAAGCGATAAAAAATTATCTTAATTTAATGCAAATAATATATTAATCAAAAATCATGACTGATAAGTTTTTATGCCTAATCAGCAACTAATATTACTATTTTATTTGGTAATAACAGGCTTTTTTACGATTAAATAATCATGGGATAAACAATGCTTACTTCCCTCTCAAAAGCCGCATAATATCATCCGGTTTATCATCATCTTCTTCGTCCTCAAGCTCAATACCAACTATTTTCAACAAGGAATCAATTCGCTCCAGTTGTTTATCTACGTAAGCCATTTCCTCTTTGGCTAATGTTTTACCTTCTTCAAGATGAGTTAACAACGTGGCTAGACGCTCGTCATTTTCCAATAATGCCAACTCTTCTTCTGGTGATAATATTGATTTTTCTATCTTGCTTATTTTTGGCTTGTTGCTATTTAAGTCTTTTTCTTCTTTAGCATCAATCAATAGTGATATCGGTTTCTTACTGCCAATACGAGGATCTTTCTCCATTAACGGATGATTGCTATTTTGCGCGTCAGTTCTATCTTGATAACGGCTACCTGCTACGTGGCCACGCTTTTTTTTCTGTTTTTTTCGTTCTCGGCTGGCTAAATTTAGCGATTCACGGTTTTTTTTCATTTTATTTGCTGCTTTTACAGCTGGTTTTTTCTTGTGCCCCGACATAACTTCATTTCTCTCATTGCGGATTTTTAATACTCAATTTAACACAATAGTATGATATATAGATGCCTTATACTAGCTAAGTTAAAATTAGAATAAATAAAAACTTCGATAAAATTATTACCGAAGTGATTTAAATAAATTCATTATCCAGTTAATTGATTAATGCTATTACGCATCAACCAAAATAATTTTTGCAACAAATAATAGTGCAACAATAACGACTGCCAAACCAATCTCACGCCACCGTCCTGTCCCTATTTTCATTACACAATAAGCAATAAAACCTAACGCGATACCTTCAGTGATTGAAAAACTAAAAGGCATCATAACTGCTGTGATAAAAGCGGGCACTGACTCGGTTAAATCATGCCACTTAACACGCTTTAGACTCGATGTCATCAGAACACCAACATAGATCAGTGCGCCAGCTGTTGCATAGGCAGGTACCATACTGGCTAGCGGTGAAATAAAAATGGTTAATAAAAATAGCAAACCAACCACAATTGCGGTTAATCCAGTACGCCCACCTATCGCTACCCCAGAACTACTTTCAATATAGGCAGTGACTGAAGATGTTCCCATTGCGCTGCCGGCGACTGAGCTTAAACTATCAACATAAAGCGCTTGTTTCATCTGTGGAAATTTACCCGTCTTGTCAGCCAAGCCCGCTTTATCGGTAACACCAATTAAAGTTCCAGAAGAATCAAAAAGGTTAATTAGCATGAAAGAGAAAATAATGCCAGATAAAGCAATATCTAATGAGCCAAGCATATCAACATGTCCAACCACTGTCATGATGCTAGGTGGTAACGCAAATAAACCATTATATCGGACATCACCAATAATCATGCCAATAATCGTGGTGATTACAATAGAAACAAGGACGGCAGCATGAATATTACGAGCCGCTAACACAGCAATGATAAAAAATCCTAAGATACCCAATAACACATTAGATTGAGAAAAATTACCAATTGCTACCAGGGTATCCGGATTAGCAACAATAATGCCCGCATTTTTTAATCCCATCAGGGCAATAAATAAACCAATACCGCTCGTGATACCAACCCGTAAGCTTAAGGGGATATGGGCAATAATCCAGTAACGAATATGAAAAAGCGTTAAGAGAAATAAACCAACAGCTCCCCAGAAGATTGCCCCCATTGCTACTTGCCAGGAATATCCCATGGCACCAACAACGACAAAAGCAAAAAAGGCATTTAATCCCATCGCAGGAGCGACAGCAACCGGTAGATTGGCCACGATGCCCATCATAATACTACCTAATGCCGCAACTAGACAGGTAGTGACAAAAACAGCTTTAATATCCATTCCCGCCATTGATAAAATTTGCGGGTTAACAAAAACGATATAAACCATTGTCAAAAATGTCGTCAATCCGGCAATGATTTCTGTTCGAACTGTCGTGCCATGTTCTTGTAATTTAAACATGCGCTGAAGCAGACTCTGTTGTCTGATCGGATCTGTTTTGTTCATATACATAGCCTAATAATAAAAAAAGTTTTTTTGCTCTATCCTACAATAAAACTAATTCAAATAGTTAATTATAAAATAGAAAAAAGAAAAACAATTATCTGACATAATAATGTGCATGAGTATTCAATTCAGTAATCACTCTGAAAATAAAGCTTAGCGGAATCAAAAAGAGAGTGGCATAAATTCCAACGAATAAATCACTATTTGTTACCAATCTTTCATTTATCTCTAAATAAGGAAAAAAATAAAATAGTGGACACTATAGGAAAGCCAACTGTTTTAGTTGTTTGCCAGACAAGGGAGCCAGTGACGACCGATTTTTCTCTAAACGACGTAAGACTTGATTTGCTATCATCTCAAGTGAAAAACACATAATGAAATAGATTAAGGCAACAAATAGAAAAATTTCCATTGGATAGATCATTTCTCGATTATTCACTTGAGTTGCTAAAAATGATAATTCTGCCACTCCGACAATGTAAGCCAATGAAGTATCTTTAATTAATGCAATCCACTGATTAATAAAGGAGGGGAGCATCATCCGTAACGCTTGCGGCAATATAATATGCCATAATACCGCCCAACGGGTAAAACCTAACGACATCCCCGCTTGCCACTGCCCCTGTCCAATCGCCAAAATACCGGCTTTTACTCCATGTGCCAAATAAGCTGACGCGATCAAAGTTAAAGCACAAATTACCGTCGTCAATTCAGGAATATCCGTGCCTAATAAAACAGGTAATAAAAAGTAACTCCAGAAAATCAACATGATGACAGGTATAGCACGAAAAAAACCTAACACAGCTGCCAATAAATTTGCCCACCAACCTTTTAACATTGCTAATGCAATTCCACCAGCAATGCCAAGAAAAATAGAGATACCTCCTGCTAATAAACTTATTAACAGTGTCAGTGCTGCGCCTTCTAAAGGGCCATCAGGAAATGTACCAAATAACAGATAGCGCCAATTTTCAGTAATGACTGCAAAATTCATGTTAATGTCCCTTTATTAATAGGCGCTGCTGACGCCATTGTCCCCAGGCTTCCATCACAGCGATAATGGCAATATAAAGGATTGTCGCCACGCCAAATGCCGTAAAGGTTTGTAAACTTTGACTTTCAATCTGACGAGAAACATAAGAAAGTTCAGCAACACCTATTGCCATAGTTAGGGAAGAATTTTTCACAATATTCATATACTGCCCCAGCAAAGGCGGCATCGCGATTTTTAACGCTTGGGGCAAAACAACATATCGCATGGCTTGCCAGCCAGATAAACCTAATCCTAATGCAGCAAATTTTTGCCCTTGCTTTACACCATAGATACCAGCTCTTAATTCTTCAGCAATGAAAGGGGTAGAGTAGAGAATTAACCCAATCACACCAGCCAAAAACTCAAATGATGGCCATGCTAACTGAATACTGAGAATAGTGAGTTGATGTGGTGTATTTAGCCATTGCATAACTGATTCCGGTAATATTCCTCCAACAGCAAAGTACCAAAAAAAAAGCTGTATTAATAATGGGGTATTACGAAATAGTGAGATATAAATCATTGCCAACCAACGCAAAAAAATGACATGGCTATCTCTAGCAGCAACGACAACAAAACCTAACAGGGATGAGAAGGCTATGGCACAAAATGAGATCCAAATAGTAATGAGTAAACCCTGCCAAATCCAATCAAGATACTCAGGTGCTAATGGCTGGGTAGAAAAAAAGTATTCAAACATTGATATAACCTATTTATGATGAAGTTACTCATTTAGGTATTTTTATTAAAAAATAATATTGTTTATTTTTCTAATGGCGCAAATTTAAAATCACCACGTGGTAGTGCTGCTTTCGTTGCTGGCCCGAACCAACGATTATAAATTATTTCCGCCTGACCACTTTTTTCTAATTTTAATAAAGTATTATTTACTGCATTGATCAAATTCGTTTCACCTTTAGCGGCTGCTAATGCCTGATATTCACGTGTAAGACTAAAAGGTGAAATCTCATAATCTGCTTTAATTTTTGCTGGTAAGTTCCCCAATAAACCAACCAGTTTGGCGTCATCTTGAGTAATAGCTTGTACATTGCCATTTCGTAATGCTGCAAAAGCAAGTGGAGTATCATCGTAAGATATTACTTTAGTATTGGGATAGCGTTCACGTAGGGTAATTTCCTGCACTGTTCCTTTATCCGCACCGATACGTAAAGGAATAATGTCATCAGGCGTTTTTAATACCCCAATACGTGCGATAAACTTCTGTCCAGTGACAAAATCAGGAATTGAAAAATCAACTTGTTTAGCCCGTTCATTGGTAATAGTAAAATTAGCACCAATCAGATCCACTTTACCTCCAGTCAATAGAGGTATTCGATTCGCTGGGTTAGTTGGACGTAATACTAATTTAACACCAAAATCATTGGCAATCGCTTCAGCGATATCAATATCATAACCCACCAATTTTTTAGTTTTAGCATCAATAAAACCAAAAGGTGGATTACTATCAAAAACAGCAATACGGATCACACCGGATTTTTTGATACTGTCCAATTTATCTGCTTTTGCCAACCCAGCAACCAAGGCTAATGCGACAGATAATACAGTTGCAATAAGATTGGATTTCATTTCACTATTACCCCTTACTGTAAATTTTTGTATATTTATTCAAATCAAATTATCAATTCACAGTTAGAACAGGAAATAATATAAAAATCTATATTTATTCAAAAATAGAATAACGATAAGCTAAAAATAATCATCGAATAATGGGCTGAAAAACGTGTTAATGACTGCCTTTGGTCAACATTTTTTCCACAAAATCCCCACCTAAATGACGAAAATCTTGCCCTTTTAAATAATAGAAAATAAATTCACAAATATTTTGGCAACGATCTCCTATTCGCTCGATAGAACGCGCGCAAAACAAGGCTGTTAATACACTAGGAATAGTGCGAGGATCTTCCATCATATAAGTCATGAGTTGGCGAACAATACCTTCATACTCTTCATCAACTTTTTTATCTTCCAGATAAACCTGAATTGCTGCATCCAAATCCATACGGGCAAACGCATCCAACACATTATGTAACATTTGAATAGTATGCCCGCCAAGTGCTTCCAGACTGACAAGTAACGATTGATGTTGCTCAGAAAACTTCTCCAATGCAACCTCACAAATCTTATCAGCTACATCACCAATACGTTCAAGCTCGGCAATGGTTTTCGAGATTGCCATAATTAAACGTAAATCACTGGCAGTAGGTTGCCGCTTAGCAATAATGCGCACACATGCCTCATCAATTGCTACCTCCATCATATTGACTTTTTGATCACCCTCTATCACTTTTTTTGCCAAATCCTGATCTTGGTTATGTAAAGCTTCAATGGCATTTTTAAGTTGTTCTTCTACCAAGCCACCCATTTTCATTAATTCAGTACGAATATGCTCCAACTCAGCATTAAACTGGCCGGAAATATGTTTGTTGTAATTTAAATTATCCATGGTAATACCCTATATCAACCGTAGCGGCCAGTAATATAATCCTCAGTCTGTTTTACTGTAGGTGTGGTAAACAAAGTATCTGTATCATTAAATTCAATCAATTTACCTAGATACATAAATGCTGTGTAGTCGGAACAACGTGCTGCCTGCTGCATATTATGAGTGACCATTACCACGGTATATTCCGATTTCAGTTCATTTATCAACTCTTCAATACGCCCTGTTGAGATAGGGTCAAGTGCTGAACAAGGCTCATCTAATAGCAATATTTCTGGCCGGATCGCAATACCACGAGCAATGCATAGCCGTTGCTGCTGACCGCCTGATAAACTATAGCCACTATGCGAAAGTTTATCTTTTGTTTCCTCCCAAAGGGCGGCTTTAGTCAACGCCCATTGAACACGTTCGTCCATTTCAGCGCGAGAAAGTTTCTCAAATAAACGCACCCCAAAAGCAATATTGTCATAGATTGACATCGGAAAAGGCTTAGGCTTTTGGAAAACCATGCCTACTCTAGCGCGTAATAAGGCAATATCTTGTTCATCGGTCAAAATATTGGCACCATCCAGCAAAATTTCACCTTCTGCATGCTGTTCAGTATAGAGTTCATACATCTTATTAAATGTACGTAAAAGGGTAGATTTTCCACAGCCTGAAGGGCCAATAAAAGCCGTTACTTTATTCTCTGCAATGTTTAACGAAATATCTTTTAGCGCATGAAATTTGCCATAGTAGAAGTTCAAGTCACGAACTTGAATTTTACTTTCTACCCTATCGTTAACTTTAATCATCAATTTATCTCTTAAATTTGTCATCTGTTACTAAAGAACTAATATTTTTTCTTGGCAAATAATAGACGCGCTAAAATATTGATTAACAATACACATAAAGTAATCAATAAAACACCTGCCCAAGCTAATTGCTGCCATTCTGAAAATGGACTCATTGCAAATTTAAATATAGTTACTGGTAGATTAGCAATCGGTTCGCTAAGGTCGGTACTCCAGAATTGATTGGAAAGTGAGGTAAACAATAAAGGCGCTGTTTCACCAGCAATTCTAGCAATGGCAAGTAATACTCCGGTAATAATCCCTGAGACAGACGCTTTTAAGGTAATGGATAAAATCATTTTCCATTTTGGTGCACCTAAAGCATAAGCTGCTTCACGCAAATTATCTGGCACAAGTTTTAGCATATTTTCCGTTGTTCGAATAACAATCGGGATCTGTAACAACGCCAGAGCAATAACACCAGCCCAACCAGAAAAATGCTGCATTCTGGCAACAACAATCATATAAACGAATAATCCAACCACAATTGATGGTGCAGAAAGCAAAATATCATTAATAAAACGAATAATTTCCGCCAGCCAAGAACGACGCCCATATTCGGCTAAATAAATACCGGCCATAATGCCAAGTGGTGTACCTAGCACCGTGGCCCATAAAATCAGCAAACCACTACCTACGATAGCATTAGCTAATCCCCCACCAGTAGAATTTGGTGGCGGCGTCATTTCAGTGAATAAATTCCAAGACATGCCTTCTACTCCTTTGGTTAATGTTGTAAATAAGATCCAAATTAACCAAAACAGACCAAATGCCATTGTGATCATCGAGAGCAATAGTGCAATCCGATTTTTTTGTCTCCGCCATGCCTGACGACGTTGACGTTGTTTAATATCGATAGTTTTTGTGGTATCTGTCGTCAACATGTTAGCGCCCTTCATTTTTGGCCAAACGCATAATCATCAATTTAGAAAACGCAAGCACGATAAAGGTAATAACAAATAAAATTAAGCCTAACTCCATTAATGCAGCAGTATGTAATCCACTTTCCGCTTCAGCAAATTCATTTGCCAACGTGGAGGTAATACTATTTCCTGGCATAAAAAGTGAAAAGCTATCTAACTGATAAGTATTACCAATAATGAAAGTGACTGCCATCGTTTCCCCTAAAGCTCGTCCTAACCCTAACATCACACCGCCAATCACGCCATTACGCGTATAGGGTAATACGATATGCCAAATAACCTCCCACGTCGTACAACCAATACCATAAGCAGATTCTTTCATCATAACTGGCGTCTGCTCAAAAACATCCCGCATCACTGAAGCTATATAAGGAATAATCATAATTGCCAGGATCACGCCAGCAGCTAAGATACCAATACCTAAAGCCGGACCTGAAAATAATTCACCTATAATCGGTATTCCTGCCAAAACATTACCAACAGGCTCTTGAAAATAAGTGGCAAATAGCGGCGCAAAAACAAACAATCCCCACATGCCATAAACAATACTCGGTATGGCCGCCAATAGTTCAATCGCAATTCCTAGCGGTCGCTTTAACCAATTTGGTGATAATTCTGTTAAAAATAGCGCAATGCCAAAACTGACCGGTACCGCAATGATCAAGGCAATTAATGACGTTACTACCGTGCCATAAATGGTTACTAATGCCCCAAATTCCTGAGCAGGGACATCCCAAACCTTTGACCAAAGAAAAGAAAAACCAAATTTTTCAATACTCGGCCACGATGCAATAATCAAAGAAATAATAATTCCACTTAACATTAATAGTGTAATTAATGCAGCTAACTTAACGAGAGCACCAAAAATGAGATCACCTTTTTTCCCCGGTGCTTTATATGTCGTTAATTTCTCAGCCATTATTTTTTCTCATTTTAATCCCCTTCTATAAAAGGGGATAATCATTCATTTATATTAGAGCGCGATTTTTACTTTCTGCTGATGTCACACTCAATTCAGTATATAGGATTACCATTAGCATCTTTTATATTACTTTTCCATGCTGCCCGAATATGTGCCACAACTTCATTCGGCAATGTCGCATAATCTAAAGCCTTAGCCTGGTCAGCGCCTTTGTCATATGCCCAGTCAAAGAATGCTAATATGGCTTTTCCCTTCGCAATATTTTTCTGTTTCTTATGTAATAAGATAAAAGTTGCCGAAGTAATTGGCCATACATTTTTTCCTGCTTGATTGGTGAGATCTTGCGCAAATGTTTTAGTCCAATCTGCCTTTTTTGCAGCGGCACTAAAACTACTTGCGGTTGGCGCAATGGCTTCCCCATCGGCAGAAATTAATTTGGTATAAGCTAATTTGTTCTGTTTAGCATAGGCATATTCTACATAACCAATTGCGCCAGGTAGACGTTGAACAAAAGCAGCAACACCTTCATTACCTTTTCCAGCAATGCCCGTTGGCCACCTAACGGTAGAACCTGTACCAATCTTATTTTTCCAGTCAGCATTTACTTTGGCTAGATAGCTGGTAAAAACAAAAGTCGTTCCTGAACCATCAGCACGGCGGACAACGGTAATATTTTGTGCCGGTAATTTTAAACCCGGATTTAATTCAACAATTTTTGGGTCATTCCATTTTTTAATGATACCTAGATAAATGTTAGCCAATGTTTTGCCATCTAATACCAATTGTCCAGATTGAATACCGGCAATATTGACCGTTGGAACAACGCCACCAATCACAGTTGGAAATTGAATAAGAGAGGCTTGATGAAGTTTTTCATCACTTAAAGGTGCATCAGAAGCACCAAAATCAACTGTTTTAGCTATAATCTGTTTTACCCCACCGGATGAACCAATCCCCTGGTAGTTAATCTGATCGCCCGTTTGTTTTTGGTAGCTATCCGCCCATTTTGCATAAACCGGTGCAGGAAATGTGGCACCAGCGCCAGTAAGACTAGTCGCTGCATAAACTGACATTGTCGTCAAAGAGAACATGGCTATAACATTAACGATGATAGAACGCATCAATTTCATAATCCCTCCTATTTGGGATGAAAGAGAAACAAATTACTCTGTTAATTGTAGCGAGTTAAAAAAATACGAGGAAAAAATAGGTTAGTTAGATGACAGAAAGATGTATTATTTATGACAGTTTTATGACCGTTAAATTAATATCCAATTTATTTAAATAATATAGCTTTAAAAATAGATATAATAAATTTTTAAAATCAAAGAATTATATGATTTCATAAAATATAATAAAAATTTTCCGTTAAATTACGGCTAAATAAAAATATAAATTTTTATTTTTCCATTAATGGTAAAGTTGCCCGTATAGATAATCCTCCCCGTTTACTTTTATCTATAATAATTTCACCATCATGAGCATCAATAATTCGGCGAATAATTGCTAATCCTAGTCCTGTACCACCATTACTCCTTGCTCTTTCGCCTTGCACAAAAGGTTGAAAAAGATGTTGAATGCTCTCTTTTTTAATTCCTGCACCATCATCCTCAACCTGAAACCAGGCATGATCTTTTATTACACCACTACTGACTTTTACCCAACCATTGCCATAGCGGAAAGCGTTAACCAGCATATTGGTTACTGCTCGTTTAATAGCAATTACATTAGCATTAATAATGATTGGTGATGAACTAATCTGCGTCTCAATATTAGGCAGGAAACTACTCTCAGCATTAACAGCTTCAAGTAGGACTTTGTTCAAGTCACAAAAATCCATATTCATTTCCCGACCTGTACGTATATAGTCCATGAATTGCTCAATGATAGCATCACACTCTTCAATATCTTTGTTAATTGATTCTGCGAGATACTGATCCTTTTCATTCATCATTTCTGTCGCTAACCGAATCCGTGTTAACGGCGTTCTCAAATCGTGGCTCACGCCGGCCATTAATATCGTTCTATCATTTTCCAGCATTTTTATCCCTGATGACATGCGATTAAAAGCGCGGATGACATAACGTATTTCTAATGAACCTTCTTCCTTGATTGCTGGAACCATGACTCCTTTTCCCATTTGCTTGGCATAGTTTTCTAACACAAATAATGGCCTACTCTGATAACGTATATAAAGCCATGTAATAGCAAAAATAGTTAAAAAGATAGCCAGTGTATAACGAAATACAACAGCGAACTGATTCTGTCCTATTTCAGTTAAAGGAAGTCGTATCCATACATTTGGGGCAAGGTAAGAATTTAACCATAGAAAAGGATGCTCTTTTGCGATTTCAAGACGAACATCCGCCTTGCCACCCATATATTCCGCCATCTGTTGGCTTAATTCCTCATAATGTCTCGCCCAACGTAAGCCTTTCTCCATAGCAAGTGACTTAGTATAAAAATTAATACCTAGCTCTTTATAGATTTTCTTCTTAAATGATGGAGGCATCAAAATTGCATTTCCATCTTGTAATTCAATTTTCTCTGTTAATAACGTATGCACTTCATAGGCTAAGACTTTATTGAGCTGCTGAAGACTCGGCATCACAACAAAATTAAGTACAACCAAATAGCTGGTGACTAAACTAGCAAACAGTAAAGTAACAATAACAAATAATGAACGAGAAAACGTGTTACGTCTGGAAAAACGCAATCGTTTCATGCTTTATTACCATCCGGCACAAATACATAACCCAATCCCCAAACCGTTTGAATATAACGTGGGTGAGTCGGATCATCCTCAATCATTCGACGTAGACGTGAAATTTGCACATCTATCGAACGCTCCATCGCACTATATTCACGCCCGCGAGCAAGACTCATCAGTTTGTCGCGAGATAGAGGCTCACGTGGATAAGAGACCAGTACTTTTAAAACAGCAAACTCACCACTAGTTAATGGCATAGACTCATCATCTTGAAACATTTCCCTTGTTCCTAGATTTAATTTGAATTTACCAAACCGAATTACCGCCTCATCCTGTGCCGGCGCACCCGGCAGCTCATTTGCCTGACGTCGCAATACGGCACGAATACGAGCCAATAATTCTCTAGGATTAAATGGCTTAGGTATATAATCATCCGCCCCAATTTCTAACCCAACTATCCGATCTACCTCTTCACCTTTTGCTGTTACCATAATAATCGGAATAGGATTATTTTGACTTCTTAAACGACGGCAAATAGATAAGCCATCTTCACCAGGTAACATCAAATCCAATACAATCAAATGAATAGATTCACGTGTCAAAATACGATCCATTTGCTCGGCATTAGCAGTACTACGTACTTGAAAACCTTGTTCAGTTAAATAACGCTCCAGTAAAGAGCGCAAACGCATATCATCATCCACAACAAGAATTTTATAATTTTCTTGCATTTTTTGACTCCATAAATATTTTTAAGATCCCTATATATAGTGCCTTAATAACAAATAAGACCATATAATAATATAACTAATTCCTATTAGACTTTTTTAAATTAATATTTACATTTTATTGATCTTTTTAATTTTATATCATTTACAACTCAATCCCTTGATAATTAATTTCCAGTATCCAGTAAGTAATAATACCATTTGGCGTATTCACCGTAACTTCATCATCAATTTGTTTACCTAATAATTCCCTTGCCACGGGTGAATTAATAGAAATCCATTTTTTAATCGGATTAAATTCATCGGCTCCAACTAAGCGAAAAACTTTAATAACACCATTTTCATCTTGTACTTTTACCCAAGCACCAAAATAAACTCTACCTTCCTGCCGAGGATCGGGATCAACTATCTTTAATACTTCAAGACGTTTAGATAAAAATCGAATACGTCGATCAATTTCTCGTAATCGTTTTTTACCATAAATATACTCGGCATTCTCTGAGCGATCACCAAGCGCCGCGGCCTCTGATACAGCTTGGGTGACTTTCGGACGCTCCTCTCGCCAAAGAAACTTCAACTCTTTTTCGAGGTTGTTCCAGCCTTCACGAGTAATATAATTATTTTTCACAATAAAAACTCAGTATGATTAACCTTAATTTAAACTAATTACTATATATAATTCAAAAAAAGTTTTTGTTGACTACATCAGGTTCTAATATCCAAATATAATGTTAACTGGAAATTATTGTTTTCAACACGTATAAATGTGCACATAAGCAGTTAATTGCGTCCTATTTAAGTATTGAAGAAACTAAAATGATGAATAAATCCTTAAGCAAAATTATTGCATATGAATTAGATACAACGCCAGCACAAGTACTTTCAGCTATTACATTACTTGATGAAGGAAATACCGTTCCTTTCATTGCCCGCTATCGTAAAGAAGTCACAGGCGGGCTCGATGATAACCAACTGCGTAAACTTGAAACGCGTTTAAGTTACTTACGTGAATTAAACGAGCGCCGCCAAACTATTCTAAAGTCGATTAATGAACAAGGAAAGCTTACCGCTGAACTTGCTGAAGCGATTAATAACACTTTTAGTAAAACTGAGCTCGAAGATCTCTATTTACCTTATAAACCCAAACGACGTACACGAGGCCAAATAGCAATTGAAGCTGGCTTAGCGCCACTCGCGGAACAATTATGGAATGACCCCCAGCAGATACCAGAACAGATAGCCGAAACCTTTATTGATCCACAAAAAAATATTAATGACACTAAAGCTGCACTTGATGGTGCCCGTTATATTCTAATGGAACGCTTTGCTGAAGATGCAAATTTACTTAGCAAAATTCGTGATTATTTGTGGAAAAATGCCCACTTAACAGCCAAAGTTATCGAAGGTAAAGAAACAGTAGGGGCAAAATTTAGCGATTATTTTGATCACCATGAGCTTATTGCGCATATCCCATCCCACCGAGCACTTGCCATGTTTCGTGGCCGTAACGAAGGTATTTTACAATTATCACTTAATGCCGATCCACAATTTGAACCATCGCCAAAAGAAAGTTATTGTGAAGAAATTATTACCCGCCACTATGGCCTACATCTAAATAATGCACCAGCAGATAAATGGCGAAAAGCCGTTATTAGTTGGACATGGCGAGTCAAAATTCTGTTACACCTTGAAACAGAATTGATGGGTACCTTGCGTGAAAAAGCAGAAGAAGAAGCGATTCATGTTTTCGCACGTAACCTACATGACCTTTTAATGGCAGCGCCTGCCGGTATGCATACCACTATGGGATTAGATCCTGGTTTACGCACTGGCGTTAAAGTTGCCATTGTTGATGCGACAGGCAAACTCATTACTACCGACACTATTTATCCTCACACCGGTCAAGCAACAAAATCTGCAGCAACTATTGCATCCTTATGTGAGAAATATAAAGTTGCCTTGGTCGCCATTGGTAATGGTACTGCTTCGCGTGAAACGGAACGCTTTTTTACCGCAGTTAAAAAACAGTACCCAAATATTACTGCACAGAAAGTGATCGTTAGTGAATCTGGCGCTTCAGTTTACTCAGCCTCTGAGTTAGCGGCACAAGAATTTCCTACTCTCGATGTCTCTTTACGTGGAGCAGTCTCTATTGCTCGCCGTTTACAAGACCCGTTAGCGGAATTAGTAAAAATCGATCCTAAATCAATTGGTGTTGGCCAATACCAACATGATGTTAATCAAACTTTACTCGCTAAAAAATTGGCAGCGGTAGTCGAAGATTGTGTAAACGCAGTTGGTGTCGATCTCAATACCGCCTCTGTTGCTCTTCTTTCACATGTTGCAGGGCTAAGTAAAACAATTGCCCAAAATATCGTTAATTGGCGTAACGAACACGGGCGTTTTAATGACCGCAAACAACTATTGAAAGTTACGCGTCTTGGCACAAAAGCTTTTGAGCAGTGTGCGGGTTTTTTACGCATTATGACAGGGAATAATCCTCTCGATGCCTCAACAGTTCATCCCGAAGCTTATCCGGTTGTAGAAAAAATTTTATTAACCACTAAGCAACCCTTGAAAACGATTATGGGTAACACTAGCGTACTCAATAATCTCAAACCAGAACAGTTTACTACTGACAAATTTGGTATTCCAACAGTAACTGATATTTTAAAACAATTAGAAAAGCCTGGACGAGACCCGCGACCAGAATTTAAAACAGCCTCTTTTGTCGATGGCATTGAAGCAATGGAAGATCTTAAAGTAGGCATGATATTAGAAGGTTCGGTAACTAATGTGACCAATTTTGGTGCATTTGTCGATATTGGCGTTCACCAGGATGGTTTAGTACACATCTCCTCTCTGTCCGATAAATTTATTAAAGATCCGCATTCTTTAGTCAAAGCAGGGGATATTATTACCGTTAAAGTCATCGATATTGATTTAAACCGTAAACGAATTGCGCTAACCATGCGCCTAGATGAGAAAACAGTAGATACACCACAACATCGTAATAAACAACAAACAGGCAGAAATACCCCCTCAGCCAGTTCAACTAAAACATCCCAACCAAACAATACGCTATTAGGTAATAGTGTTATGGGTGATGCGCTGGCGGCAGCACTAAATAAAAAGCGCGAATAGTCAATATGTATATAACTAATAGTCTGATCTAGCATCAGGCTATTACCCTATTCAATTTTAGAAAATCGTTTTTTTTAATAAAAAATAATGAATTAACACTAATTTTAATGCCAATAGTTCATTCACTAGGGAACTATTGATCAATATCAATTGCTGTCATTTAAAAAAAGCGCTAAATTAATTCGAGTAGCACATAATTATGATTATCATTATTAATGTGATAATGATAATATTTCTTATTAAATTTGCTATTCGTCTGGTACCCATTTACGGTATCTTTGTTTTTTGGGCTTTATAGTGGAAGTGTCTATGCCAATTCTTCCTAATCACCGATACAAAATTGTCGGATTTTCAACAGAAATAAATCCAGCTTACCGTCAGAAGTTACTCTCTTTAGGCATGTTACCTGGATCTTTTTTTAGCGTTATTCGTATAGCGCCGCTTGGTGATCCTATTCAAATAGAAACTCGCCGTATGAACTTGATCTTAAGAAAAAAAGATCTTGCACTATTAAATTTAGACGATGCCGGCAACTAAGCGGTATAAAAATATTTTTATGATAATTAAATAGCCTATTGCTTATTACTCATCTGACCCCAGGACTATGAAATCATTAACTATTGGCCTTATTGGCAACCCTAACGCTGGTAAAACAACACTCTTTAATCAATTAACAGGCGCTCGCCAACGTGTGGGAAATTGGGCTGGTGTCACCGTTGAACGAAAAGTTGGCCGCTTTGCAACCGCGGAATATGATATTGAATTAGTTGACCTGCCTGGCACCTATTCATTAACCACGATTTCAGAACAAACCTCACTCGATGAACAAATTGCCTGTCATTTCATCCTGAGTGGCGAAGCGGATATGTTGATCAACGTTATCGATGCCGCTAACCTTGAACGTAATCTTTATCTAACAATACAACTTATTGAATTAGGTATACCGTGTATTGTCGCACTTAATATGTTGGATATTGCTGAAAACCAAAATATTCACATTAATATTGATGAGCTACAAACACGCCTAGGTTGCCCTGTTATCCCTCTAGTATCGACTCGCGCAAAAGGTATTGGTAAATTAAAACAAGCGATTGATCAACATAGTAATAATCTTATTGCAACCCTCATCCACTATCCCGATATTTTGCTCACTGAAGTAGAAAAATTAACTCAAATTATCGACCATAATAAATTCAGTCATCAACAGCGCCGTTGGTTAGCACTACAAATATTAGAAGGCGATATATATAGCCTCGAACGTACCGCTATTCCCGCTGATCAATTAGGTAAAATCAAAGCACATTTGCAGTCCCAACAACCTGAAGAGCCTGAACTTATCATCGCTGATGCACGCTACCAAACTATTGCAACCATTTGCGAAGCAGTCATTAATACTGAAACGGCAAAACCTAATACCTTAACGCAATTTATTGACAAGATCGTCCTTAATCGCTGGCTTGGGCTGCCTACATTTCTTTTTATCATGTATTTAATGTTTATACTTGCTATCAATATTGGTGGTGCATTACAACCCCTCTTTGAAGGTGGCTCAGAAGCCATTTTCATTCATGGAATTCAATGGATTGGCCATACTTTTAATTTACCACAATGGCTGACGGTTTTCCTTGCCCAAGGGGTAGGCGGAGGTATCAACACGGTATTACCTTTAGTTCCTCAAATTGGTTTAATGTATCTATTCCTTTCTATATTGGAAGACTCAGGTTATATGGCACGCGCGGCATTTGTCATGGATAGGCTGATGCAAGCGCTAGGTCTGCCTGGCAAATCTTTTGTTCCTTTGATTGTCGGTTTTGGTTGTAATGTGCCAGCTATCATGGGAGCACGGACATTAGATACCCCGCGTGAACGATTAATCACCATTTTGATGGCACCTTTTATGTCTTGTGGCGCAAGATTAGCTATCTTTGCTGTTTTTGCAGCTGCTTTTTTTGGCAAAAATGGGGCAAGTATTGTTTTTTCTCTTTATTTATTAGGTATCATTATTGCTATCCTAACCGGGTTATTATTGAAATATACTATTGCACGGGGCGCTTCCTCGCCTTTTATCATGGAATTACCGGTCTACCATGTACCACACTTAAAGACATTACTATTACAGACCTGGCAAAGACTGAAAGGTTTTGTGTTAAGAGCAGGAAAAGTAATTATTATTGCTAGTATGATTATCGGGGCACTTAATAGTTTTTCTTTATCCGGTAAGGTTGTTGATAACATTAACCAATCAGCATTAGCGTCAGTAAGTAAAACCGTTACCCCGCTACTAAAACCTATTGGCATCAACGATAATAATTGGCAAGCAACCGTTGGGCTCATTACAGGCGCATTAGCTAAAGAAGTTGTTGTCGGTACATTGAATACCCTGTACACCGCCGAAAATATTACCCAAGCACCTTTTGATGCCGAGCAATTTAATTTATTAGATGAATTAAAGGATGCCGTGAATGAAACTTGGGATAGCCTGAAAGAAACATTTAGCTTAAGTGTCTTATCCAATCCTATTGAAGCAAGTAAAGGTGATGGTGAGATGGATAACAGTACAATGGGCGCCATGGCGGCACGATTCGGATCGACTTTATCTGCCTATAGCTATCTAATCTTTGTTCTACTTTATGTTCCTTGCATTTCTGTATTAGGCGCTATTGCCCGCGAAACAAATCGAAGCTGGATGACGTTTTCTATTCTATGGGGCTTGAATGTCGCTTATTCAGTCTCTGCCTTGTTCTACCAAATAGCAACTTTCTCACAACATCCACAGTATAGTGCCGTGGTTATTGGCTTGCTCGTCGTCTTTAACCTGCTGCTAATCACATTGTTGCGCCATTCACGTAAACGCATAACACTAAAACTTAATCATAATGTCCACAAATGTAACCACCGTGAACGTGGCTCATGTCATTAGGAGGAGCTAGATGATCAGTTTATTGCAAGTCAGAGATATGGTTGCGCTGTATGGTAGAACGGATGCTTACCAAATTAGTCAGAAATACTCTGCGTCATTACCTATGATTGAAGCTATGTTAGATAAATTAACCGCCATGGGAAAATTAGAACAAATTGATCAATCATCCTGTTTGACGGGTTATAGTTGTAAGTTATGCCCTGAAACAAAAAAGTGTAACCTAAAAATTTATCAAGTGACTACTCTCTGATTTATGCAAGTAAGCGTTAATTTTTGATAAATTAACGCTTACTTTATTAGCATAAATAACGTTTTTAATTCTATTCTGACTCACCATATTTATTTCTCCAATTGGCTAGAGAAATCCACTAACAGTTGAATAAACTGCTTAGGATGGGAAATAAAAGGGGCATGGGCAGCATGTTTTATTATCACCGAGTGCGAATTTGGTAACCATCCATCTATTATTGGTACGACTTTTCTGGGCACTAAACCATCAAGATCACCATAAATGCGCAAAAAAGGCTTATTTAGCGTTAATAAAGATTGCCGTAAATCAGTTGTCCGCAAAATTTCTAAACCTGCGTTTAGCACAGCAACGGAAGGTAACGGCTGTTTCAGTAACACGGTTTTTAATAAACGTATATCTTCAAGCGTTGTTTTAGTGCCCAATGTTTGCAATGCCAGAAAACGTTCTACTGTACGATGAAAATTAGCCTGTAATTGTTGTTCAAAGCCTGTTAGCACCACCGATTTAATACCTGGCCAGTTTTCTTGCTGACTAAAACATGGCGTCGAAGCCACGGTTATTAAACCCGCAATTTCAACTTGATGGTTAAGAGCAATGATGTTGGCAATTAATCCGCCTAAAGACCAACCTAACCAAATAGCCTGCTTCGGCGCCTTTTGCCAAATGACTTCTGCCATTTGTTGTAACGACATCGGCGGAAAAAGATTACTACGACCATAGCCAGGTAAGTCAACAAGATGCAGACGAAAATGGGAACCACATTCCACTTCAATGGTACGCCAAACTTCTGCATTTAATCCCCATCCGTGCAATAGCACAATATCTTGTTTTCCTTTACCCGACTGCTGCCAAAACAGTGTCGTCATAGTTATTCTCTCTTTATATTTATAAAAAAGGACATCATTATGTTAACAATGGTTGGATACTGTTGGCTATGCCACCAAACACTAAAATATCGCTTTCATGGCATTTGTCACTACTGTTTAAAACACTTGCCTTATCTAAAACAAGTTTGTCATCGCTGTGCTTTACCCATCGAACAATTCACCCTTACTTGTGGTCGCTGCTTACAAACGCCACCCTATTGGCACAATCTTGTTGCCATTACTGCCTATATGCCACCATTGAGTAAGCTAATACAGCAGTACAAATTTGGAAAAATTCCTCAAATCGCCTATATTCTTGCGCGCTTATTTCTACTTTATTGGCAACAAGGGTATCGCCAACAACGCTGGCGCAAACCAGATATCATAATAGCAATACCGCTTCATCATGGTAAACATTGGCAACGTGGATTTAATCAAGCCAGTTTAATAGCTATGCAATTAGCTTATTGGTTAGGATGCCAATATCAGACTAATTCAATTACTCGCACTCGTGCTACACTACCACAAACTCAACTTTCTGCTAAAAAACGCAAACAAAATCTTAGTAACACTTTTAGGATAAAAAAATCGTTTCAAGATCGCCATATTGCCGTACTTGACGATGTCATAACAACAGGGACAACGATGAACGAAGTGGCTAAATTACTCATTAGTGCTGGCGCAAACTCAGTCCAAGCCTGGGCAATATGCAGAACCTTGTAGAAAGTAATGAAAAGAGCGTATGATAAACATACTAAAATGATAAAGTTGAGCATCGACGATGATTAATATTACTGAAGCAGCACAAGCTCATTTTGCCAAACTATTGGCAAATCAAGAACCTGGTACACAAATTCGCGTATTTGTTATCAATCCTGGCACACCTTCTGCAGAATGTGGGGTCTCTTATTGCCCACCTGATGCTATCGAATCGACTGATATTGAACTTAAATTTGCTAAACTATCAGCCTATGTTGATGAAATTAGCGCACCTTTTCTGGAAGAAGCTGAAATTGATTTTGTAACGGATCAATTAGGCTCTCAACTTACTTTAAAAGCACCTAATGCTAAAATGCGGAAAGTTGCTGATGATGCCCCATTGATTGAACGAGTTGAATATGTTATTCAATCACAAATTAATCCACAGTTAGCTGGCCATGGAGGACGGGTTTCATTAATGGAAATCACTGATGATGGATATGCCATCCTACAATTTGGTGGAGGTTGTAATGGCTGTTCAATGGTCGATATCACCTTAAAAGAAGGTATTGAAAAGCAGTTGCTAAATATGTTTCCAGACGAATTGAAAGGCGTGAAAGATTTAACTGAACATCAGCGCGGTGATCACTCTTATTATTAAAATAATTACCCCTTTTTGCTAAAGATAGATACTCTTTAAGAGTATAAAGAGTATCTTGTTTTTCCAAACGTAAAATAATATAGCACAGATTACTATGGATAATTTTCAATTAATTACAGTTGAACAAGCCTATAAACTTTGGCAAACAGGTAATAGCATAGTGGTCGACATTCGTGACCCACAAAGTTTTCATTCAGCCCATATTACAGGTGCTTACCATCTTACAAATGAGACCTTGAATAACTTTATTGCGCAAACAGACTTTGACACACCGGTAATGGTAATATGTTACCATGGCCATAGTAGCCAAGGCGCAGCACAATATTTGATTAATACCGGCTTTGAAACTGTTTATAGCATAAACGGTGGTTTTGAAGTATGGTCGAGAGAATATCCACACACTATCAATTCACTCTCTTAAGCGATATAACAGGCTATGATCCATTTAATTTCTATAGCTAATCCTAGATTAGCACAAGCATTTATTGATTATATGGCAATGCAAAACATTGTTATTGAAATGCGCGCTGAACCACAAGGGAAATTCTTTGATCTCTGGTTGCAGGATGAAAATAAGTTCGAGCAAGCGCAACAAGAACTAAAACTGTTTATGCAAGATCCTCTTAACTCCCGTTATCAGGCGGCAAGTTGGCAAACTGGACATATTGATAAAAAATTTGGCTACCGTAATTATCTTACTTTCGATTATTTAAAAAAACAATCTGGACCACTAACCATCATCGTTTTCTTTTTAGCAATTTTTATTTATATTTGGATGTTAATTTCCGGTAATGACGCCGTAATGGCTTATCTTGCTTGGCCATCAAATACTCAATACACTGAAATCTGGCGAATATTCACTCCTGCCTTACTCCATTTTTCATTAATGCATATTTTATTTAATTTAATGTGGTGGTGGTATTTAGGTAGTCAAGTAGAACGCCAATTGGGTACAGGTAAGCTATTTGTCATTACTATTGTATCAGCTCTTTTTAGTAATTGGGGACAATCGCTCTTTAGTGGCTCTGCTTTTGGTGGCCTTTCCGGCGTGGTTTTCTCGTTAATAGGTTACGTTTGGTTAACCGGTGAACGTCACCCAGCAAAAGGTATTTCTATTCCTCGAGGTTTAATGATATTTGCTGTTTTATGGTTATTTCTTGGTTACTTTGATATTTTTGGCATGAAGATAGCTAACACGGCACACACTGCCGGTCTAATTATCGGTTTATTAATGGGATTATGGGATAATAGACATAAACCAGATAATACAAAACATAACCAATATATATAGTGATACTTGAGGTTTTTGTGAAGCAAACTCAACGCCATAATGCCATTATCGAACTTGCCCGTATTCAAGGCTATGTAAGTACTGAAAAGTTAGTTGAATATTTCAATGTCAGCCCACAAACTATTCGTCGTGATCTCAATGAACTGGCGGAAAAAAATAAAATTCAGCGCCATCACGGAGGTGCCGCGCTTCCTTCGAGTTCTGTTAATACGGCTTACCATGATCGCAAAATAATGTGGTCGAACGAAAAAGAACGGATTGCCCAACATGTTGCGCGCCAAATTCCTAATGGGGCTACACTATTTATCGATATCGGTACCACACCAGAAGCTGTCGCCTTTGCTTTGCTAAATCATAAAAATTTAAGGATCGTCACTAATAATCTTAATGTTGCAATCCTACTTATGCCAAAAGAAGATTTTCGTTTGATCTTAGCAGGAGGAGAAGTTCGTAGCCGTGATGGAGGAATTGTTGGTGAGGCAACATTAGATTTTATATCTCAATTCCGTCTTGACTTTGGTATTTTAGGCATTAGTGGTATCGATGAGGATGGTTCATTACTCGAATTTGACTACCATGAAGTACGGACAAAAAAAGCAATTATTGAAAATTCTCGTTGCGTTATGCTGGTCACTGATCACTCAAAATTTGGTCGTAATGCAATGGTTAACCTAGGCAGTATGGAGATGATTGATTATCTCTTTACTGATAAAGCTCCTCCTGCAAATATCCAAAAAATGATTGAGCATCATAATGTAACCCTTGAAATATGCTAATATTCCCCTTATCGCAGGAAATTTTCTCATTTCCTGCTCTGTTCTGTGGCTATACTTCTTTATAAGCTCATATTCTCTCCAGATTAATACTCATTTTCTAAATTAGTTTGCTATTTTTGAACTATTTTTCTATCAAACGATAAATAGCATCAATTTAATGGTTTTTTCCGCTTAATAATAGTTGGCTTTCGAATCTAATTTGATTAAAATTGTGAGCGAAAACGAACATATTTGAGCAATCTCGAACATTGGGGGACGCATGGAAATAAAAGATTTAATTGTGCTAGGTGGTGGTATAAATGGTGCTGGTATTGCCGCTGATGCTGCTGGTCGAGGATTATCAGTATTACTACTAGAAGCTCAAGATCTTGCTAGCGCAACTTCTTCTGCTAGTTCCAAACTGATCCACGGCGGATTGCGCTATTTAGAACATTATGAATTTCGTTTAGTTAGTGAAGCCCTGGCCGAGCGTGAAGTTTTGCTTAAGCTTGCTCCCCATATCGCTTTTCCTATGCGTTTTCGCCTACCTCATCAACCTCATCTTCGCCCTGCCTGGATGATCCGTGCTGGCCTTTTCCTTTATGATCACCTAGGTAAACGTACCAGTCTACCTGGCAGTAAAGGACTAAAATTTGGTAAAAACTCTGTCTTAAAATCAGAATTAACAAAAGGTTTTGAATATTCAGATTGTTGGGTAGATGATGCACGCTTAGTCGTCCTCAATGCACAAGAAGTTATCAGACATAAAGGTGAAGTTCGAACTCGTACTAAAGCGACGAGAGCCTGGCGTGAGAACGGGCTCTGGGTCGTGGAAGCAGAAGATCTACGTACGGGTAAAAAAGAAACTTGGCAAGCAAAAGGATTAGTAAACGCAACTGGACCTTGGGTTAAATCTTTCTTTGATGAAGGGTTACAATTAAAATCTCCCTACGGTATCCGACTAATTAAAGGTAGCCATATTGTTGTACCTCGTGTCCACGACGGATCACAAGCTTATATTTTACAAAATGAAGATCACCGTATTGTCTTTGTTATTCCTTGGATGGACGAGTTTTCTATTATAGGTACTACCGATGTCGAATACCAAGGTGATCCAAAAGATGTTCACATTGATAATAATGAAATTAATTACTTACTAAAAGTTTACAACGATCATTTCAAAAAACAGTTAACCCAGCAAGATATTGTCTGGACTTAT
Organism: Arsenophonus sp. aPb; assembly: GCF_029873475.1. Lineage (NCBI taxonomy): Bacteria > Pseudomonadati > Pseudomonadota > Gammaproteobacteria > Enterobacterales > Morganellaceae > Arsenophonus > Arsenophonus sp. aPb. The sequence goes on along the minus strand of NZ_CP123499.1, from coordinate 155,191 downwards.
TCTGGGGTACGTCCATTATGTGATGATGAATCTGATTCACCTCAAGCTATTACACGTGATTACACACTTGATATCCATGATGAACAAGGAAAAGCACCTTTATTATCTGTTTTTGGTGGTAAATTAACCACATATCGTAAACTTGCAGAACATGCTGTCGATAAATTAGCGCATTACTACCCTAATACTGGCAAAGCATGGACTAAAGAAGCAACACTACCTGGTGGTGATATTGAAGGTTATGATCGTGATGGTTATGCTCAACTATTACGTAAACGCTATCCATGGTTACCAGAAGGAATTGCATTGCGATATGCCCGTACTTACGGTAGTAACAGCAATTTGATCTTAAACCAAGCACAATCGTTATCAGATCTAGGTGAAGCTTTTGGACATAATTTATATGAAGCTGAATTACGTTATTTAGTCGAAAATGAGTGGGTTACAGAGTTAGATGATGCCATCTGGCGTAGAACTAAATTAGGCATGTGGCTCAATGATGATGAGAAACAGCGCATAACACAATGGCTAACTAAACATCCAACCATTACGCAATAAAACCATATAAGCCTCATAAATTTATGAGGCTTATATCGCAACTTTACCGCTTACAATCCGTTCAAGAAAGTTAATAAAGTTTCTTCGCCGTATCTAACCAATCCTGCTTAAACTTACGTTGCATGTTTTCAACGGCATCAATAATATCATGATGAACAAGTTTATCATTTTGGATACCAACACAGCGACCACCATATCCTTGTAAAAGTAACTGAATAGAATAAGCGCCCATACGGGATGCCAGAACACGATCACTCGCTACTGGGCTACCACCCCGCTGAATATGACCTAAAACAGTTGCCCGTGTCTCATGACCCGTTTCTTTTTCAATATATTTTGCCAATTCATTAACATCATAAATATGTTCAGTAATAGCAACAATCGCATGACGTTTACCTCTTGCTAAGCCAGATTTAATTTCTGTTAGTAACTCTTCCTTATCAAAAGGTATTTCGGGCAATACTACAAACTCACAGCCTCCAGCAATCGCCGCAGATAAAGTCAAATCACCGCAGTGGCGCCCCATTATTTCAACTATCGAAATACGTTTATGGGAAGTTGAGGTATCACGTAAACGATCAATTGCCTCAACAATGGTATCCAAAGCGGTAAAATAACCAATTGTATAATCAGTACCGGCAACATCATTATCAATCGTTCCGGGTACACCGATACAAGGGAAGCCCGCTTCAGTGATCTTCTTTGCACCACGATAAGAACCATCTCCACCAATGACAACCAAGGCATCAATATTATGTTTTTTCATATTATCAATAGCTTGGGCTCTTACCTTCTCACTATCACGAAATTCAGGAAAACGGGCAGAGCCTAAGAAAGTGCCGCCACGATTAATAATATCAGAAACACTAAAACGGTTAAGTTCTTTTATACGATTTTCATAAAGCCCCATATAGCCATCATAAATACCATAAACTTCTAAACCTTCAGAGAGTCCCATTCGCACTACACTACGAATAGCAGCATTCATTCCTGGCGCATCACCACCACTGGTTAAAACGCCAACTCTTTTTATTCCTTTTTTATTCATGGTGACCTCTGATTTAATATATTGCCATATGTATAAAAACCATATCATTTATTTTACTTATAACCCTGGCGGGTTGAATTGATGCGGCTTACTACATTATACGATAAAACTTTTCCCGTGTGCTTTAATTATTAACTTTCTTTGATAAAGGTGAAATTTATTATAAATATTGCAAATACTCTCATTAAAATAATTAAATAAAAAAATTTCTAATCACTATGTTAATAAAATATATATTTAGCGGATAATTCAGTTATCTTAATAAATACTTTAATTTTTTTATACTACAAATATATAGAATACTTTTTAACACCAACGCTATCAATAAAACGCTTTTTATGTCTTTTTAGTATAGCTAACTTCATCTATAAAAATTTTTAACCTTTAATTAAAAACTGTCTGATTAATCTACATTTACGACTTACACTTCATCAAAAATATTCCTTATATGTCAGTTAGTTCCATCGCAAAACTCACATATAAACTTAACATCACTAGTGTACAAAAAATTATAGAGAAGGCAAAATATAATAGGCATTGTTACCCATAGTGGGAATCGAAAAATAGTATCGCTAGATAGAAATATTTTAGTAATTTTAAATATAGGATCTGCGAGTAAATGAAATAATGGAGAAAAAATGTTAGAAATATTCGATGTGAACTATAACCTTTTGACTGAAAAAAAATCAAAAGAATTATTTACGTTAAGAAAGGAAACATTTAAAGATCGGCTTAACTGGGCAGTCAATTGTATTAATGGCATGGAGTTTGATGAATACGATAATGACAAGACTAACTATCTATTTGGTGTAAGAAATAACAACATTATCTGTAGTGTCAGATTTATTGAAATGCAATTTCCTAATATGATTACAGGCACATTTGCGCCTTTTTTTAAACATCTTAATCTTCCTAAAGGAAATTATATTGAATCAAGCCGCTTTTTTGTGGCCAAAAATCAAACACGCAATGGAAATTACAATAAAGATCCCGTCTGTTTTATTTTATTTTTAGCAATGCTTAACTACGCCAAAAAATGTGAATATGATGGAATTCTCACAATTGTTAGTCACGCAATGTTAAAAATTTTAGAGCGTTCAGGTTGGGGTATTTCAATCGTCGAACAAGGTATATCGGAAAAAAATGAAAAAGTGTATTTAATGCTTTTACCTGTAGACTCTGAAAGCCAAAATCAACTAATTGGAAAAATAAGGAACCATTATGACAGTCTTATTAATAATAAATTAAAACAATGGCCGTTAATATATCCATCATTTGGAGACAGGCTTAATGAGCTGTAATTCGACGCCAAGCCGTATTGCATGCTTAGCATTGACAACGCCTAATTTTTTCACAACATTGCCAATATGAAATTTTACTGTACCCAATTTTATACCTAGTATGGTTGCAATTTCCGAGTAGGTTTTACCTATACTAGACCAATATAAAATTTCATTTTCGCGTGGTGAAAATAAATCTTTTCCACCTACTGGATTACAGTAGGCGTGTTGAGTCATCTCTCGATATAGAGAGGTGCACTTTTCATGAACAGTTACCAAAAGCATTTGCAAATCACCCCTATTCTTTTTTATCTTCTCTCCTATATCCATGACGTTCTCTTCATCCATCAAAATCGACAATGCAGCAAGGTAGTTATTACAATCATGAAGCACAAAAGTATAACCATTCATAACATTGTAATTTTTTGAGATATTAAAAATCTTCGCAAAACCAATTAAATCACTAACAGAGAAATTCTCATCCCAAGCAAAAGGAGAAATCCTATTAAGAGCAGATAAAACTACTGGATCTATTTGTTGATAATGCTTTCGCTTATATATCTCAAGCCATTCTGGTGGATAATTTGAGATGATTAACATTTGCATTGGGTCTTTCTTATTTAAAACAGTATAGGCATATTTGAAATCCCCAAAAATAGCTAATTTTCTATCTAAATAACTTTTTATTGAGTTATCGATCCTTTCATCACCATAAAATAACCCTGACATCTAAATATTACCTTCTAAGTAAAACAATCAACTTCCGTGTAAAGACAAAAGTATAGTGCAAAACTAGACTTAAGTCTAACTACAATCGAAGTATAAAAAAAGGTAAAGTCACTACTAGATTTATATAAAAACAATAAAAAAACCTGACCTCATTTAAGGTCAGGCTGCCAAGTTGGCCAACACCAGGGAAATTTATTTCTTAATATCATAAAGCCATATCGTCAGTAGAAGCAAGATGTCTCTACTGGCTTTATAGCTTTTTTTCATCATAATTTGCTATTAATAATTCTTTTTTCTTGCTTAAAACTTTAATTTTCACTTATATATCAATATATTAACCTTAACAAAGAAATAAACTTTTGCTTACAAATTTATTTATAATAAAATCAACATATCGGCTAATTAGCCATATTTCATTCTAAAAATCTATTTAAACTGCATATCAATTGCGCTGTAAACTTCACTCAGTTATATATTGAATATCCCACATATTCAAATTATCTAAGGATTTTACGATACAAAAACATTAAGAATATTTAATCTTTATGAAAATAAATGTGCTAAATAAGTAACATTTTTCCGATAGACGCTTTTCATAATTAAATTTTTTAATACAATGTCACTAATTAATAATTTTTTACAAAAAACACCATAATAGCAACGCAAGTGCGTAATTTAACCATGCTAACAATTTTAGAAAATCCCCTTAACTTAATAAACTGGTATGATTTAGAATACTGAATAGAGGCTTAGCAATATTATTTAATATATTTTTACTAAGCTAATTTTTGATTAATTATATGATTTGATTAACGACATGCTAGACAATGACTATTCAACCATTTAAATCAATACAATTTATGTACTCACGTAACTAGCGTGCCAACTATTCAACAGTTTTGCTCCCATAGTCGCTTCTACCATTAAGTTTTCGAACGTATTATCATAGATCCTGGATACCATAGTGGTCGAGAAAAGTCATGGTAACAAAAAATACTGAGTGCTTATTCCTTTCATTAAAGATATGACCTCAAGCAATAGCGAGCCAGTATTGTATCCTTTAATTTTGTTGTGCACCTGAGCCAATATTGACCGTATCGAGAATATCTTCTAAATGGTCTTCAAGATTGTGTCCTATATGGGAATAGGCATTTTTCGCTCATTCTAAAACAGGCGTAAATGATGGTATTTCGAATATTCTAGCAGCTTAGAAAGCTCTTTAACCGACCAAATTAATACCAGATTCATCAATTCTTTTTATTTCTTAAATGGCTGGTGTGTTGAACCATGTATCGAACCTCTCATATTTATTAGTGGTATAGATTGATAATATAGACAACTTACCTGTAGTGTAATTCAAATACTGTTTATGCAATCCAAGAATAACCTTCTCGTAACCCCCCATAACGATTAAAATGTAATGTTCAACTAAAATTGTGTTTCTTTCTACCATACTCCGATAGTAAAAAAGCCAGTCAGTACAAGGTATCTTCTGGCTTATAATTTTTTGTGAATCGCTATGTAATGCTACTCAATATTTTGGATTTGCTCACGCATTTGTTCTATTAATACTTTTAATTCAACAGCAGAATTAGTCACTTGGCTATTAATAGACTTAGAGGCCAAGGTATTTGCTTCACGATTAAATTCCTGCATCATAAAATCCAACCGACGGCCGACAGCTTCTTGCTTTTTAAGAATATTACGTGTTTCTTTAACATGAGCATCCAGCCTATCAAGTTCTTCTGCAACATCAATACGTTGGGCTAACATGATTAGTTCTTGTTCTAATCGATTATTATCTATCTGCATTTCTGCCTCTTCTAATTTTGTTTGTAAGCGCTCACGCTGCCATTTTAAAATCTCAGGCATTTGACGACGAACGTCTTGAATTTGCAGACAAACAGCATCTAGCCGTTGCTCAATCATTATCTTTAGCATCTTGCCTTCTCTTTCCCGATTGAGAATTAAATCATCTAAAGCAAGTTCTAACTCTTTAAGTAAATGTGTACAAATAACATCCAAATTCTGCTCCTGAGCTGACATAACCCCAGGCCAGCGAAGAATTTCTAATGGATTTATTTCGCCTTCACCACTACTCTTTTTTACCCAGTTAGCAGTTCTGATCAATTGGTTAGCTAACTCTTCATTCAGGACTAATTCACTCTGCTGATGTGAGCTAAGTTCAAAACGTAAACTACACTCTACTTTCCCTCGTGTTAATCTGGCACGTAGACGCTCACGAATCACCGGTTCCAGACTTCTAAATTGTTCCGGCAAACGAATATAAGTTTCAAGATAACGTTGGTTAACGGAACGCAGCTCCCAAGCCGCATTTCCCCATTCACTTTTTATATCTCGTCGTGCGAAAGCGGTCATACTATGGATCATATTTCGTTCCTATAAATAAAAATTAGATTATAACCTTGAGTGAAAGCATAGGATAGGCATTCAATATCGAAGAACGTATAATGCGCCACCAACATTATTTAACTACGGAGATAACACCATGCGTCGAGAGAATAGAGAAGCTGATCAAGTGCGCCCTATAAAAATCACCCGCCAATATACTAAACATGCGGAAGGTTCTGTTTTGATTGAATTTGGTGATACCAAAGTATTATGTAACGCCACAATTGATGAAGGCGTCCCCCGCTTTTTAAAAGGCCAATCACAAGGATGGATAACAGCGGAATACGGTATGTTACCACGGGCAACAAATTCTCGTAATATACGCGAAGCGGCAAAAGGCAAACAAACAGGTCGCACCATGGAGATACAACGCCTTATCGCACGTTCTCTACGCGCTGCTGTTGATTTAAAACAATTAGGGGAATATACCATTACACTAGATTGTGATGTCATCCAGGCTGATGGAGGCACTCGTACCGCTGCAATTTCTGGTGCCTGTGTCGCTTTAACTGATGCATTAAATAAAATGGTCGCAGAAGGAAAATTGAAAAAAAGTCCGCTTAAATCGATGGTTGCTGCGGTTTCTGTCGGTATAGTGGATGGCAAACCTATTTGTGATCTAGAATATAGTGAAGACTCTGTCGCAGAAACAGATATGAATGTTGTCATGATGGATAATGGTAAAATGATCGAAATTCAAGGTACTGCCGAAGGTGAACCATTTAGTCATGAGGAACTGCTATCGCTACTTTCTTTAGCAAAAAATGGCTTACAAACCATTTTTACCGCACAGAAAGAAGCATTAGAATAATAAACTGTTACATCTTACTAGCTGTCTTTTATAGCTGTTGAATTAAAAGAAAATAATTAAAGAGGAAAATTTAATGAAAGGCTATCAGCGCGAATTTATTAAACTCGCCATGAAAAAAAAAGCATTGGAATTTGGTGAATTTACGTTGAAATCTGGTCGCAAGAGCCCCTATTTTTTCAATGCTGGCCTCTTTAATACAGGGAAAGATTTAGCTGCACTAGGTCATTTTTATGCCCAAGCGTTTATGGATCATAATCCTGCTTGTGACATTATTTTTGGTCCAGCCTATAAAGGTATCCCGATCGTAACAACAATGGTGGTTGCACTATCTGAACATTATCACTTTGATAAACCTTACTGTTTCAACCGTAAAGAGGTTAAAAAACATGGAGAAGGTGGAGAATTAGTCGGTAGTCCATTAAAAGGAAATGTTGTGATCGTTGACGACGTTATTACAGCAGGAACGGCAATTAAAGAATCTGCAGAAATAATTAAACGACATAAAGCTAAACTTAGCGCGGTTATATTAAGTCTAGATCGTCAGGAAAAAGGTGAAAAGAACCTATCAGCCGTGCAAGAAATCGAAAAAAAATTTAAATGCCAAGTATTTTCTATTATCACTTTGAATGATTTAATTGATTATTTAAGTGAAAATCCGAATATGTCAACCCATTTGGCTACGATGAAAACTTATCGTGAGAACTATGGTACCACCACCCCTCTTACCAAATAAAAAATTAGTAATTTTTTAACCCACTAGCATAAAAAAAACTCCGCCCAAATATCAGGCGGAGTGAGTAGTACAATTAATTATTGTAGCTGCGCCAAAATCATAGGCCAGCGTGCATCAAATTCTTTAGTTGGGTAATACCGAAACTCTGAACGTACAAACCGTGATAACATACCCTCACAAAACACTAATAATTGAGATGCTAATAAACTCTCATCATAACTAAAACTTTGCTTATCACGTATTTTTCTTTCTTTTAAAACCTGTCTAAATTGCGCTTCGATACGTTCAAATAATTGGCTAATCCTATCTTGTAACTGAACCTGCTCAAACATCAACGCATGTGCCGTCATTATTCGTGTTAATCCAGGATTTTTCTCCGCAAAACCGAGTATCAACATTAAAATCAATCGAATACGCCTAATGGTGTCTTTCTCATCTTGCAGAATCAGATTAATACGTGAAATTAAAGAATTTTCAATAAATTCAATAAGGCTATCAAACATTTTTCCCTTACTCGGAAAATGTCGGTAAAGTGCTGCCTCAGATACACCAACATGACTTGCCAACTTAGCGGTGGTAATGCGCTGGCTGCCATCACTCGTTTCCAACATTTGCGCAAGCGCCTGCAAGATTTCTTCACGCCTGTTTTTCTTCTTTGCTATCTCTTTTCCTGCCATGGCTAAACAAGACCCCTGATAAAACAACAAAACAGACCACGCAATCCTTGCTTTTCATCATTTATAAAGCAAAAAAATTAACAAATTGACAATATTCATAAATAACAAGATATTATTGGCGGCCTGAATGACCAAAACCACCACTACCACGTTTTGTCGTTTCAAAATCTTGTACAAGCTCAAACTCAGCTTGAACAATTGGTACAAAAACCATTTGTGCTATACGCTCACCCGGTTCAATAATGAAACTTCTATCACCACGATTCCAGACCGAAACCATCAATTCACCTTGATAATCAGAATCGATTAAACCGACTAAATTTCCCAACACTACACCATGCTTATGTCCTAAACCTGAACGAGGAAGAATAACCGCAGCCAATTGTTGATCTGCAATATGTACTGCTAATCCTGTAGGTAATAGCTTAGTTTGTCCTGGTTCTAATTGAATAGCCTGATCTAAGCAAGCTCGCAGATCTAATCCAGCAGATCCTTCTGTCGCATAAGTGGGCAAAGGAAATTCATTTCCTACACGAGGATCAAGAATTTTAATGTCTATTTTTTTCTTCATAATGTTGAAGTATCTCATCGAGTAAACGGTGGCCAAGCTCTAATTTATGACTATGTGGTAAATGTATCTCTTTATCTTCCCAAAATAAACTCAGAGCATTGCTTTCTGAATTAAATCCGTGATCAGTTAATGAAACATCATTTGCACAAATAAGATCCAGATTTTTTTGGATACGTTTATTACGAGCATATTCTTCCATATTTTGTGTCTCTGCTGCAAATCCAACAACATAAGGACGATTTTTAGTCAATTTACCAACACTTGCCACAATATCAGGATTTTTTACCAATGTCAGAGTAATTTCATCTGCCTGCTTTTTAATTTTTTCTTTTGCAAACGCTTTTGGTCGATAGTCAGCAACTGCAGCACATCCAATAAAAATTTCTTGTTTATCAATTATATTATGTACTTGATTATACATCTCCAACGCACTAACAACATTAATACGTTTAACGCCTATTGGCGTTGATAAATTAACTGGACCGGTAATAAGTGTTACATTAGCGCCTCGCTCTGCAGCCGCTTGTGCTATCGCGAAACCCATTTTTCCCGAACTATGATTAGTAACAAAACGAACGGGATCGATTTCCTCTTGGGTTGGCCCCGCCGTAATTGCTAAATGCAGGTTTACCATATCATGCTTACGCTGAAAACTATTCTCAGCTAACTCGATAATAGCTAACGGATCTAGCATTCTACCTGGGCCAACATCACCACAAGCTTGACTACCTTCATCAGGGCCCCAAACTAAAACATTGCGCTCTTTAAGTATTGCGATATTTTGCTGAGTAATATTAGCGCGGAACATCTGTTGATTCATTGCTGGTACAACAGCTATTTTTGCCTTTGAAGCTAAACAGACCGTTGTTAATAAATCATTAGCCATACCAACAGATAAACGAGCAAGCAAATCTGCGGTTGCAGGCGCTAAAATAATTAAATCCGCCCATTTAGCTAATTCAATATGACCCATTGCCGCCTCTGCGGCAGGATCCAATAAATCATCAGCAACTGGATAGCCCGAAACAGCCTGTAGTGTCAACGGTGTAATGAAAGATTTAGCGGCATTCGTCATGACCACACGTACAATTGCACCATGATCACGCAAACGACGAACTAATTCCGGAGTTTTATAAGCTGCAATACCACCACTAACGCCAAGTACGATATTTTTACCTGTAAGTTCTGCCATCATATCTATCCAAATTCAAATGATGAATTTACTGATATTACCATAAGCTGAAGTTTAGGTGAGAATAGCATCAATTTTTATCCATAAAAAAACTTTTTTGCAAAACACTACGCAACTACGCTAGAAAATTTTGGCGCATATTTTGGCATACTATAACCTGTTAAAGCGATAGGGAAATAGATAGGAAAAACATATGGACGAAATAAATTATGCACTTCAACCTAGAGAAAAGCTTTTAGCTTATGGGGCATCATCATTAAGTGACAAAGAGCTTTTGGCCATTTTTCTTCGCACAGGGTTGCCTGGATTTCCGGTTTTAATGCTAGCAGAAAACTTATTAAAAGAATTTGGTTCGCTTCACAAACTATTAACGGCTGATTATCAACAATTTTCAGCACATAAAGGACTGGGGGTGTGTAAGTATTCACAATTACAAGCGATTGGTGAAGTAGCTAAACGATTTTTTACACAACAACTTATTAATCAAAGTATTATGAGAAGCCCTAAGCACTTGAAAAAATATCTACTTGATTTTTATCTTGGACAAGATAGAGAAATTTTTATTGTATTATTCTTAAACAACCAAAATCAAATTATCTGCTACGAAGAAATGTTTAAAGGTACCATAAATCGAGTAGAGGTACATCCAAGAGAAATTTTAAGACAGGCTGTTAAAGTAAATGCGGTATCCATTATTCTAGCGCATAATCATCCATCGGGTAACCCAGAACCCAGTTTAGCTGATAAAGTTGTCACCGAAAGAATCGCCAATGCTTGCCGTTTGATAGACATAAAATTACTTGACCATTTTGTCATCACCCATAAGAAATGCCTTTCATTTGTTGAGCTTGGACTACTCTAGTACCATATTTTGACTAATAAATAGCAACTTTATTAGTTCTGGGCTTGAGTGAAAACGCTAGAGGGCGTATACTACGCCACCTTTTAGGATCTCGGGTTTGACAAGAAGGGCCTATCTCAGTGAGTTTTTACTGAAGTTAAGTTGTTTTTTATATTAAGAAAATTTGCTGAGATAGGCTCCTAAGTCTGACGAGGCAGTCATTCCCGACATAGAGCTCGAGCTGATTAGATTTTTGGAGAAATAGACATGTCACGAGTCTGTCAAGTTACTGGTAAGCGCCCGATGAGTGGTAATAACCGCTCACACGCAATGAATGCAACTAAACGCCGCTTTTTGCCAAACCTGCACTCTCACCGTTTCTGGGTTGAGTCTGAGAAACGTTTCGTAAAGCTTCGTGTGTCAGCAAAAGGCATGCGTATAATCGATAAAAAAGGGATCGACGCAGTTCTTGCTGAACTTCGCGCCCGTGGTGAGAAATACTAAGGAGCTTAAAAATGGCTAAGGGTATTCGCGATAAAATTAAACTAGTTTCTTCTGAAGGTACAGGCCACTTCTATACTACAACGAAGAACAAACGCACTATGCCTGAAAAATTGGAAATGAAAAAATTCGATCCAGTTGTTCGTAAGCATGTGATTTATAAAGAAGCTAAAATTAAATAACTTCTTTAATAAAAAACCCAGCGCAAGCTGGGTTTTTTTGCATAGTATCTTTGGTGTATAAAAGAGAATTTTATATTATTCGCATTTTATTCATTCCATTCTGTTCTATTTTATTCACAGTAAGATCTGCGCCCTCATTTGAGAAATTTACATCTCACTTTTTATATTTTTTACTTCTTTTTAATCAAGAAATAAACTGTTAATGGGTTAAAATACATATAAGTTATTCTCACTGACTAAAAGTATGCCACCTAAGAAAAGCTGTCATAAAGTTCCATTATTAAAAATATTAAGACATTTTAGCCTTTGGGTCAGTAAAACCAATTAAATTGGTTAGTCACGATTTAAGTAAGCTTAAATTCTCGGCTTTCTCTGATATCAGGTATTTATTAATTTATCGATAGTAATTGTTACTACTGTAGGTAGCATAATAGTAATAGTCCAATGTATTTTTTTGATAATTAAGATAAAATATAAACGACCTAGACAAGAGCGTATTACCTCTAATGAAAGAACATCGACAACCAAACTGCTGATTGATAGATGTCTAATCGATTATATAGAAAACAGCCGACCTAAATATTTTATCATGTGTTTACATCAGTAAAGAGAAAAGTAACTATTAGACGTATTTTCAATACTGTACGCCAGGAATACAGACTGAGAGCCGAACAATGCTATGAACATTATGAATAACAATAAAATTTTAATTAATGCCTCAGTAGCAAATATCTTTATTAATTTTGTATTATAATCAATTAAAAATTTTTTCGTTAATATAATAAATAACCTTTTGAAAATCTTAGCGAATATAAATAATTATCAAAAAAGAAAAAATTCTATTATTTTATTTATTAAATTTGAGCTCATATATTCATATAATTTTTCTTTGAATAAAACATCATTTAGACGCTTGAGAAGCACAATTTTTCGGGATAATAAAATAACCATCCAAAATTTTTATCTGAAATGAGATAATCAGTAATTTAAAAAATTATTACTATAATTATTCAAACTGTTAACAAAAGGCTGAGGAATAACAAAAATCATTCAATTTTTTTGTTATAATAAACTATTTTATACCATCGACTTATCTTAACTTTTATACTACCCAGATATAATCTCTCACCACTATCGAACCGAACACGCTAAAAATATTTTATGATATTTCTTTTTAAAAATAGTCACATACCATTATGTGTAGTAAAAAATAACATATAGTAAATTACAAATCAGTAATCTTATTGTTAAATTCATTGATAATATTTAAAATCCTTTACTTTGTACAACTTCAAATTTTTATTATTTTTTCAAATCTACTAAAAATTTTTAAAATAAAGATTATTTTCAAGGCTAAAAAGGTAACCCTTTAGACTATTCTAATAAAATTAACTATCTTAAATTTGTTGAATTTATAGAGATAACATTGGTCAAAAATCAGATAAACTTATAAACAAACAATTCAAGAGTGACTGTAGCAAGTGGATAAACAATTTAAAAAAATTCTGATCATTAAAATGCGATTTCATGGAGATATGTTGTTGACAACACCTGTCATTAGCACACTCAAAAAAAATTATCCAGCCGCTAAAATTGATATTCTTCTCTATCAAGATACAATACCAATCTTGTCTGAGAATAGAGAAATTCATGCACTTTATGGCATTAAAAACAAAAAAAATAACAATATAGCCAAATTAGTTAATTTTATTATATTAATCAATAAATTAAGAAAAAATCATTATGATTTAATTATAAATTTAGCCGATCAATGGATTGTGCCTTTTTTGGTAAGATGTATTCCTGCCAAGATAAAAATTTCTCATCAATTCAATCATAGAGATACAAATTATTGGACTAGAAGTTTTACACATATTGTTAAACCAACGGGAAAACATGTTGTTGAACAAAATCTCTCTATTTTAGAACCTCTTCAACTTAAAACTTTGTATTCCAGTACAACAATGACTTACCAACCAACTGACTGGGAAAAAATTAATCATCAATTAATTTCTCTAGGTGTACATAGTAGTTATGTTGTTATCCAACCAACAGCTAGACAAAAATTTAAGTGCTGGGATGATGAAAAATTTGCGGAAGTGATTGATAATCTACAATCTAGAGGATATCGAGTTATACTAACATCAGGTCCCAGTAAAGATGACCTGACCTGTGTGGCTAATATTGCACAACAATGTCGTCAATCACCCGTTACAGAATTTGCAGGAAAAACAACATTTTCAGAATTAGGTGCTCTAATTAGTCATGCCGCTTTATTTATCGGTGTAGATTCAGCACCAATGCACATTGCGGCAGCATTAGAAACCCCTATTATTTGCTTATTCGGTGCTACAGATCATCAATATTGGAAACCATGGAGTAAAAACGTTATTCAAATTTGGGCTGGCAATTATGAAAAAATGCCAGAACGACATGAGCGTGATCGTAATAAAAAGTATCTATCAATAATTCCCGCTAAAGATATTATCGCCGCTACAAAAAAAATGTTACCAATGGATATACAAACCATTAAATCTGAGATAGAGATATAACGCCATGGAAATTGCATTTTGTTTATATAAATATTTTCCTTTTGGTGGACTACAAAGAGATTTCATCCAGATCCTTTCTGCTTGCCAAAAACGCGGACATCAAATACGTGTTTACACAATGGTATGGGATGGTGAAATTCCTGCTCATATTAACGTTATCATCCTCCCTGTTAAAGCATATACAAATCATGGGCATAATGAAGCATTTTATCATCAGGTCAAAATACATTTAACCCAACATCCTGCTGATGTTATTGTTGGTTTTAATAAGATGCCAGGATTAGATATTTATTATGCAGCAGATGTTTGTTATGCAGAAAAAGTTGAAAATGAAAAAGGCTTTTTTTATAAACTGACCAAACGGTACAAGCATTATATCGCTTATGAAAAAGCGGTCTTTGATGTAAACAGTCACACTAAATTATTAATGTTGACCCAACATCAAGTTGATGACTTTAAAAAACATTACAAAACACCTGACGCACGTTTTTATCTGCTACCACCGGGCATTGATCTCAGTAGAAAATATGACCAGCAAATTACTAACGCAAAAGAGATATATCGTAAAAAAAATGCCATCTCTAAAGATCAATTTCTTTTATTGCAAGTTGGTTCAGATTTTAAACGTAAAGGTGTAGATAGAACACTTAAATCAATAGCTTCCTTGCCTGACAGCATAAAAAATAAAACTATGTTAATGGTGGTAGGGCAAGACTCACCTACCCGCTATCAACGATTAGCAAAAAAACTGGCTATAGATAAGCAAGTTTTATTTTTTCATGGGCGTAATGATATAGCTGAATTGATGGCTGCTGCTGATCTATTAATTCATCCTGCCTATCAAGAAGCTGCCGGCATAGTATTAATCGAAGCTATCGCAGCGGGTTTACCCGTCATTACAACAGAGATTTGTGGCTATGCGCCCTATATCAAACACGCGGATTGTGGCATAGTAATAAATGAACCTTATAGACAAAAAAATCTTAATAATGCTTTGGCAACAAGTTTAGCTAATAAGTCTCTATTAAATAAATGGGCGAAGTCTGCACGCCACTTTGCTGATACTCAAGACTTATATAGTTTGCCTGAAAAAGCTGCAGATATTATTTTGGGATGCCAGCATGCTTGAACTAAAACAACCTTTTAAAAACTTATGGCAAGATAAAGATCCTTTTATTGAAATAGAAAAATTAGATGGTAAAATTTTTCGTCAATTAGAGACACGCAAAACATTATGCTTTACGCTTAATGCAAAGAGTTATTTTCTCAAAATTCATTATGGCACTACTTTAAAAGAAATACTAAAAAACCTATTTTCTTTACGAACACCAGTATTAGGCGCGGATAGAGAATGGAAAGCCATCCATCGTTTAGCTGAGGCAGGCATTAATACGATGCATGGTAAAGCTTTCGGCCAAAAAGGAATTAATCCTGTATGCCGTAAGTCATTCATTATTACCGAAGCGCTTATTCCAACCATTAGCTTAGAAGAGTACTGCGTAAATTGGAAAAATTCAGCCCCCAAATTTAGTACTAAAAAAACATTAATTTGTCGAATGGCTGAAATAGTGCGTAAAATGCATGCATGTGGTGTCAATCATCGCGATTGCTATATTTGCCATTTTTTATTACATTTGCCTTTTGACGGCGATGAAAAAAAATTAAAAATTTCAATCATTGACTTACATCGCGCCCAAATACGGCAATGTGTACCAAAACGTTGGAAAGATAAGGATTTGATTGGGTTATATTTTTCTTCACTAAACATTGGATTAACGCAACGAGATATTTTTCGTTTTATGCAAATTTATTTTTGTGATAGTTTAAGAAATATCCTTAATAATGAACAAAAATTAATATTCAGCGCTAATATTAAAGCAGAAAAAATAAAAGAAAGAACCGTTAGGAGAGGATTATAACTCTAAACGTTTTGTTTTTATAAAAGATTCTATAAAGATGGGTATAGTACATGTATTTTGACAAGCACAAAGTTATTACACAAAAACTCTGCTTAACGCAAAATATGCATGATGATTGTCACCCAAAATTCCATATTGCATATGGAGTAGATAAAAATTTTTTATACGGTTGCGGAATTTCAATAACATCAATTGCGCTGCACAATTCTGATATTAATTACTGTTTCCATATATTTACCGATTATTTTGATTTTGAGCAAGAAGCGCTATTCGATACCCTTGCGCGGCAATATAAAATTGAAATAAATATTTATTTAGTTAACGATCAGAGCTTAAAATCATTGCCCAGCACTAGAAACTGGTCCTATGCCACCTACTTTAGATTCATCATTGCTGACTATTTTACAAATAAAATAGACAAAATTTTATACTTAGATGCAGATATCATATGTAATAATAATTTAGATAAATTACAGAAAATTCAATTCAATAATAATGAAATTGCTGCAGTTGTAACAGAAAAAGATGAAAAATGGTGGCAAAAAAGAGCATCCGAATTAGAAATAGCAAATATTTCACAAGGATATTTTAATGCTGGATTTTTACTGATTAATCTTATTCGCTGGGCAGAAGAAGATATTTCAACACAGGCAATGCAACTGCTTAAAAATAATACGTTAAGAAATAAACTCTCTTTTCTAGATCAAGATGTTTTAAACATTCTGTTAACAAATAAAGTAATCTATTTGGCAAAAAAATATAATACTCAATATAGTATAAATTATGGTCTGCAAAGTGTTAAACATGATGCTTTTGCTCTTGATACAATTTTTATTCACTATATTGGCTCGACCAAGCCATGGCATGAATGGGCAATATCTCCCTTTTCCCAACCCTTTATAAAAGCAAAAAATGCCTCCCCCTGGCAAAATAAACCGCTATTAAAAGCAGAAAGCGTACATCTTTTAAGATATTGCGCTAAACATAAATTCAAACAAAAAAAATACCACGAAGGTTTAAAGAATTATACTCACTACTATTTAGCAAAATTTAGAATTCTCTTTAAAAGAGTTAAAGGGCTATGTTTATCATGAGGCATTTTATAAAACAAAAATTTAATATTGCGGGGAAAAAAAAGCTTACTGAAAATAATAAAAATTTTAACATTGCTTATGGTGTCGATAAAAATTTTCTACTTGGTGCAGCGATATCAATTAATTCCGTATTAATTAATAATACTGATACAGATTTCAATTTTCATCTATTCACTGATTATATTGATGACGGGTATATACAACGTTTTCAAACAATGATAGCAAAATATAATTCTAATATAATTATCTACCTACTAGATGCTGAAGAATTAAAACAACTATCAACCTCAGACTTCTGGTCTTACGCCACCTATTTTAGGCTAATCGCTTTTGAATATTTGAGTACTAACATAAACGCTATTTTATATCTAGATGCTGATGTTATTTGTAAAGACAGCCTAAAAGAATTATTTCAGCTAAATTTAGCTGATTGTTTTGCCGCTGTTGTACTCGATGTTGACAGCATGCAGCAATCAAGTGCTACTCGACTAAATTTAGCCGATTTAAATGGCAAATATTTTAATGCCGGCGTAATCTATGTGAATTTACAGAAATGGATTGAGAATGATTTTTCCAAAAAATCATTAGAGTTGGTACGAGGAAAAACAAATTTCGGTAAATTAAAATATCTTGATCAAGATGCCCTAAATATATTATTTCAGACGCAAAATATCTATTTATGTCGCGATTATAACTGTATATATAAGTTGAAAAATGAATTGGCTTATCACGATTTGTCCAAATACAAAAATACCATTACAAATAGCACCATTCTTATCCACTATACTGGCGTTACAAAACCCTGGCATACTTGGGGTATTAATTACCCTGCCAGTCAATTTTTTTTCAATTCATATATTCACTCACCGTGGAAAGATCAGCCATTAAAAATGGCAGAAAAGAGAACGGAGCTGCAAGAAAAATACAAGCATCTATTTTTACAACATAAATATATGCAAGGTTTTTTATGCTTAATTAAATATAAACTATTAAAAAAATAATCTTAAAGCACCTCATAGATAGGTGCTTTAGTTTAGCTAATTAATCAATTTTTCATCACTATTTAGTGATAATGCTATTCCTATTATAATAGCCATATTTGAAACATTTACCGTTTCAAATAAACCCCTAACAATTATATCGCCAATAAATATTAACATCAGGATCAAAAAACCGTCTTTTACCGTATTATTACGATATCCATTAAATAAGTGTATAAAAATCGAAATAAAAAGATAGAAGATAGCTACTAGTCCAAATATTCCAGCGGCAAACCAAATTGACAAAACTGTATTATGAGGCCCAATCGATTGTTTAAAAATCCAGTCAGGATAATCGTTTACTCTTTCATTATAAATTTTATAAAATAATTGCTCTCCATAGCCATAACCTATTATTGGATTCTCTTTAATAAGATCTAAGGCTGAACCCTGAGTACCATTATCATATCGATGACTGCTATTTGTCTGTTCTAATTTATAAAATAATTTATCAAACTGACCTTGATTAATCATTGCCAAATAGGATAACAAGACACTTAGGCCAATAACAGCAAAGCTGGGTAACTTAATCTCTTTTTTTACTATACACCAGATAAAAAATATTACCGCAATAGATAACCAAGTACCACGTTGTAATGTCCCGATTGCAATAGCAACAAAAGTAACCGAAAGCAAGAAAAATAAGATTTTATTTTTCACTCCTTTATAAAACCAAAAACAGAGTAAAGCGGGTAGAATAAAAATTAACCAATCGGAAATATATCGATGTTCAAATGCTGATAACGGCAGGATATCCTGTTGATATTCGTCAATATATTGCAGAATTTCCTTAATAGCTAATGGCAAAATAGATAAAATTAAAGAAAAAATCAATAGCTTAGTTATATGCTCTTTTTTTTCTTGATAGAGAACAATGGCAATAGCTACTGCGGTAATAAATAATTTTTCAATAACACCTTTATTAATAGCCTTTAATGAAATGTTAACATCTTTAGAGATAATTAATGAATAAAGCATTGCTATAACAAAAAACAGTAAAGACAAAAATAAATTATTCTTAAATATACTGAAAACGCACTTTCTATCTTTAATTAAATAGACAATCGCAGTAAGATAAATTAATCCTGCTAAGCCATGCTTATAACGCGTAACCCCATCAAGAAAATAAATAGCAATAAAAAAAAATACTATCCCTAAATTCCAATAAGAGCGACAATTAAATAGTTTATTAATTATAGGGATAACCTTCATTTCTACTCCAGATAACATATTAATGCATGCTATTCTATCGACTAAGCAACACAAGATACAGTAGTATGTATTAAGATTAACGACTAGTTACATAATTAAGGAAACTATGCCAGAACTACCTGAAGTTGAAACCAGCCGACGTGTAATTGAGCCCTATATGGTTGGTAATAAAATACAATATAGCATAGTACGCAATAGCCAATTACGCTGGCCGGTTGCGACAGAAATTTTACATATCGCCAACCAATCAGTCTTAAGTGTTAAACGGCGTGCTAAATACTTACTCATTCAACTCCAGCATGGCTGGATAATTATTCACTTAGGTATGTCAGGTAGTATACGCATTTTAACAAAAGAGCAATTAGCCGAAAAACACGATCATATCGACTTGGTTCTAGCCGATGGCAAAATATTGCGTTATACCGATCCCAGACGTTTTGGCGCCTGGTTATGGACTAATGACCTGGATAATTGCCCGGTTCTTTTCCATTTAGGACCGGAACCCCTTTCTACCGACTTTAATGCAGATTATCTTTACCAACGAGCAAAAAATAAAAAAACCGCCATCAAACCTTGGTTAATGGATAATAAGATAGTGGTTGGAGTGGGTAATATTTATGCCAATGAAGCGCTATTTGCTGCCAAAATTTTGCCAACCAGAGCCGCCCATTCACTAACAAGAAAAGAGATAGATAATTTAGTTATCCAGATCAAACAGATCCTGCAGCGTTCAATAAAGCAGGGGGGGACAACATTGAAAGATTTTTTACAATCAGATGGAAAACCAGGTTATTTCGCTCAACAACTGTTTGTTTATGGTAAAAAAGGTGAAGCTTGTTCATATTGCGGTCAACTGATTGAATCAATAAAACTAGGACAACGCAGTACTTTTTTCTGCTATAACTGCCAAAAATAAACTTAAGCGTAATTCGTTTTTATTGTTCAATTTTTTGCAACATGGCTTTTGCTATTGGCTCTGGTAAAAAAGATGAAACATCACCACCATGTCTGGCGACATCTTTAATCAAAGAAGAAGAAACAAACGATAACTTCGGCGAAGGTAATAAAAAGATAGTTTCCAGATCAGCCATTAGATGACTATTCATATTTGCCAACTGACATTCATATTCAAAATCTGACACAGATCGCACACCCCTAATCAAAATATTAGCTTGGTGTTTTTGCGCAAAATTTACCGTGAGCTCACAAAACCCAGTTACTTCAACATTAGTTAAATGCTTTGTCTGCTCTTTAGCAAACACAATACGTTCATCGAGGGTAAACATCGGATTTTTACGTGAACTATCCGCGATAGCCAATATTACCTGCTCAAATATTAAGGCGGCACGCTCTATAATATCCAAGTGACCGTAAGTGATAGGATCAAAAGTACCGGGGTAAATTGCTTTGTTTTTCATAAAGTTCTTTTCACTAATAACGAGCAACTGAACACATATTATCGTATTATTTAAGCATATTGAACAATTATGCTGACAAAATAAATCCTTATCATTGATAAGAATAGCTATAAATTATTATCTTTTGAAAATAAATAATAATTACTATTATATTTTTAGTTAATCACTAGTTTAATTTAAATTAATTAACAAAATTTTAAAAAATTTTTATCTTTAATGATGAATAAAAACGCTATTTAAATAGATATTCATTGCACTTTCTTATGTGCAATATGCTACTATAGTGCTAATCTCAATCAGTCAATGTGATAGAATGTTATTACGTCTATATCAAATACTTATTTACCTTATTCAACCTATTATTTGGTTACGTTTATTATGGCGTAGTCGCAAATCCCCCGCTTATCGCAAACGTTGGAGTGAACGATATGGTTTTTGTAATGGTAAGGTAATTCCCGGCGGTATATTATTACATTCTGTTTCAGTAGGAGAAACGTTAGCAGCTGTTCCGTTAGTTAGAGCATTACGCCATCATTATCCAACACTACCAATTACCGTTACAACCATGACCCCAACAGGCTCAGAACGTGTTTTATCAGCATTTGGTGATGATGTTCAACATGTATATTTACCCTATGATTTAGCTGGTTCTGTACGCCGTTTTCTTAATCATGCCGATCCTAAATTAACTATTATTATGGAAACAGAACTATGGCCAAATCTTATTTTTCAATTAAGACAACGTAAAATTCCATTAATTATTGCTAACGCCCGTCTATCTGAACGTTCAGCGGCACGTTATCAAAAATTGGGTTATTTTATCCAAAAGCTATTGCAAAAAATCACCTTAATAGCAGCACAAAACCAAGAAGATGGCGAACGTTTTATTAAGCTGGGTTTAGCAAGAAAAAATTTGTATGTTACAGGTAGTCTAAAGTTTGATATTTCTGTCACCCCTGAATTGGCCGTAAAAGCTATAACATTACGCCGACAATGGGCTCCACATCGTCCAGTTTGGATTGCTACCAGTACTCATGAAGGAGAAGAGTCAATTATTTTGCAGGCTCATACTAAACTCTTAAAACAATTTCCCGACTTGTTACTGATTCTTGTTCCTCGCCATTCGGAACGCTTTGCAAAGGCAAAAGAGTTAACCCAAAAAGCTAAATTACGCTATATTTGCCGTAGTGAAAACCTCCTTCCTAATACAGATACTCAAGTTATTATCGGCGATACGATGGGTGAACTCATGTTACTCTATGGTATTGCAGATCTCGCTTTTGTTGGCGGTAGTTTAGTCAAAAAAGGCGGGCATAATCCTTTAGAGGCAGCCGCACATGCTCTGCCAGTTTTAATGGGACCTTATACTTTCAATTTCAAAGATATTTGTACCAAACTAAAACAAGCAGATGGCCTTATTACCGTTAATGATAGTAAATCCTTAATTCTTACTGTTTCCCATTTGCTCAAGGATGAAGATTACCGTCTATACCATGGTCGTCAAGCAGCAGAAGTTTTACATGAGAATCAAGGGGCATTGCAAAAATTACTAAAACTACTGGAACCCTACCTGCCCCCAGTAACCCATTAAATACGAGTATTATTAATATATTAATATCGCTAAACCCCATAGCGAAATAGCGTTTATGATAATTAACTAAACAGTAATAACTTAACAAATACTACATATTTTATTTTTTCTTCATTATAGTGTTACTGGTTTAATTCAAATAAATGGGATTTTTTACCCACCAATTTTATAACTGACGATGAAAAATAATATGCCTTTATTTAGTACAAACTCAAAAATATTGCTTTACTTGTGGGTGTCGGTTTATGCAATTTTATGGATTTGTGGAAGTTATTCTTTAGATCCAACTGTACCTTACGACGCTGTTGAAGCGGTTAACTGGGGAATGAATGGCGAATGGGGTTCCCCTAAAAACCCTTGGTTTGTTGGTGTCGTTATGTGGCCCGCCATCTACTTAAATCTTTCCTACAGTTTTTATTGGTATTTTATTCATTTTGTTGGTATATCGATTGGTATGATAGGCGTATGGCAGTTGGCTTACCGCCTCAGCAACAATATTGAATTAGCTTGGTTTGCATTATTGATACTCAATTTATCAGGCATCATTAATTTTGATATCATCCCTTATAATGATAACTATATTCTGGTCACGCTATGGCCTTGGGTGCTGCTCTTCTTCCTACGTGCTGTCTATGATCATCCTAAATGGTGGCTTGCCTTTGCACTGGTGTCTGGCTTAGCGACAATGGGTAAATATTCAACGTTGGCCCTTGTTGGCACCGTTTTTTTATTAACCCTTTTCGTGCCTAAGGTGCGAAAAAGTTACCAACAACCATTTTTTTATATTGCAATTGCACTTTGGTTTGCCTTGATCTTACCTAATCTTTTCTGGTTAATAGAAAATGATTTTTCCGCCTTTAAATGGGTTGATTCACAGATCGACCAAGGATTTAACCTCCATGTTGTTAGTTCAACATTATCTGTTTTCTATCCATTAATTATTGCCACTATTATTCTCTATCTATTAGGCGGTAAAATTAGCTGGCCTAAAGAGCAACCTAATCAATTAGTTAACATTATTTTGCTACTTCCCTTAGCCGTAATTTTCGGTTGGTTTTTGTTTCATGATGGAGGGAGGATGACAGAATGGCTGCAACCATTTATGATGATTGCGGCACCCTTGTTGATTGGTTCTATCTCCGTCCAACCGAAGAAATCATTACGAAAGACATTTTTTGGCTTGATTATTATTGGCGGCCTGATCTTTTTAGGTTACTGCCTAGTGTTAAATTATAATATTCGTGGCGCTGGCCAGAAAATGATCGGTATTAAAGCACTCACGGCAGAAGGACAACAGCGCTGGCGGCAAAAATATGGCCAACCATTAAAATATGTTGGTGGCGAAGATAATCTTTATCAATGGTTTATTATTTATGCTTCTGATAGGCCGCACACTATCCAGCCTTGGGATACCAGTGAAGCTCAGCCACCGAATGTTTATTATCGCGATATTACCGCTGAAACAATCAAAAAACACGGTGCTTTACTATTAGGGCGAAAAGGTAAAGATTGCAGCCAAGAAAATTTTACTCGGATGTCAAAACATTGGCCACAATTTACTATTGAAAAAGAAGCGATTATTTACCAGTCAGAACCAAGCGCTGATCCGCAATCCATGTGCTTAGGATTTATTGCGCCAGAAAAAAACAATTATTAAAAACCACGTGACAATGAAATACGAAAAACATTTTCATTGTCACATCGTTTTTACCCATCCTAGTCCCAACCTAACAATTTTGCTAAAGCTAGCTTCAAGTTAATCGATTAAGCTACCTTTATTTGACTAAATTTCATCTTTCAAAAAATAATCGTTTTCACTATTTACTATCGATTTTTAAAATTAATCGTTGATAGACATCATTAGGTTCAATGGTTGCCATATTGCCATCAGCAGAAATAATGGCTTGTTGTGCTTCACCATAACCGCCAATTAATCCCGGATCGGTCGGGCCATAGAGGGTAATATTCGGTTTGCTCAGTGCGGCAGTTAAATGACTTAAACCTGTATCAACGGAAACGACTGCTTTGGCTGCGACAATCTGTTGAGCTAATTGGTTTAATGAAAGTTTGGGTAAAACTTCCACATGCTTAAAACCGGCGGCAAGCCTTAAGGCACGTTGATGTTCCAGAGCCGTTGCCCACGGTAATTTAACCGTTAATCCTTTCGCTTGTACAGCGGTGATCAATTGTCGCCAATGAGATTCAGGCCAATGCTTTTCGTCACGTGTGGTAGCATGGAAGAAAATAATGTAAGCAGCGTTTTCCTTTGCCAAAACTGGTGGTGAAAAATAGGGTGCAATACCATAATCACCGACAATAGTCGGCTTACTATAATGTAAGCTCTCAGCAAATAATTGTCGGATACGCTCAACGGCATGTTGCTGTTTATTGACGCGATAGCGATAATCATAAAATAGACTTGCTAGCGGCTCGCGAGCACTTTTCCAATCATAACCATGGCTTACACCACGAGCTAAGCGTGTGATTAAAAAAGCACTTTTCAATAGTCCTTGTGCATCGATCACCGCATCGTACTTTTGCTGTTGTAATTGAGCACGGAAAAATGCTCTTTGCTGCCTGACAGATTTTGCCAACCAGTTTTTTCGCCATCGTCGAATAGCTACCGGAATGACTCGCTTAACGGCAGAATGCCAGTGTGGAATTTCGGCAAAATTTTCTTCAACAACCCAATCAAACTGGACATCAGGATAGTGTCTAACTGCATCAGTCAGTGCGGGTAAAGTATGTAATACATCACCCATCGACGAGGTTTTAACGATCAACACTTTCATTGTTACTGACTCTCCGCCAATAACTTAGTTAATGCGGTCATCACGCGTTCAGGTTTTATATCAATCAAACTTTGATGATAACCACTCTCTCCACTCCCTTTCCTAACTTTATGATAGCCAGTTATTAAACGAATAATTTCTACCCGATTTGATAAAGGAGGCGTAAAATCAGGGCTACTTGGCCCATAAAGCGCAACCAGCGGTCGATTTAATGCTGCTGCAATATGCATTAAGCCTGAATCATTACTAACCACCGCTCGACAAGATGCCAATAGATTAACCGCCTGCTCAAGGGTTGTTTTACCGGCTAGATTAAAACAATGCTGCTGATAATCGGCAGAAAGCGATTGTCGAATATCTTCACCGATATGATGATCTTTTTGCGAACCTAAGATTAAAATTTGATAACCGTGAGCAGCAACCAGTAATTGCGCCAACTCAGCATAATGATAAGCGGGCCAGCGTTTAGCTGGGCCAAATTCTGCACCTGGGCAAAAGCCAATAATAGGTAGCGGCGCGGGAATATGAAAAATCCGTTTACTCTGGCTAATTTCCATTTCTGTCACGGAAAGCTGCGGCCATAAAATCGGTTTAGGGAGCTCATCGGCGTTATTAACTGAATCTTTTTTATAAGCCAAAGCAACATATCGCTGAACCATTTGCGGAAAAGCGGCTTTGTCTAATACACGAATATCATTCAGCAACCAATAACGCATCTCACCGCGCCATCCTGTACGTATAGGTATTTGAGCAAAAAAAGGCACCAGCGCAGATTTAAAAGAATTGGGTAAAATATAGGCTTGATCATAACGTTGAGTACGTAAATGAATACCAAGCTGACGACGTACACTGATAGCTAAACGACCATGACCCAAAGGCATCGATATGGCCTGGTTGACTTCGGGCATTTTATTTAATAGTGGCCGGCACCAATCAGGTGCCATAACATCAATTTCTGCCTCTGGGTGTAGGGTCTTCAAAGTACGATAAAGACTCTGCGACATCATCATATCACCCACCCATGAAGGGCCAACGACCAATATCTTCATGCTATTTCCATTTAATCATCGCAATTTAACCATTGCATGTAATTAGCAACCCCTTCCGCTACGGTTTTGAACGGTTTATCATAACCTGCAGCGCGTAATTTACTCAGATCGGCTTCGGTAAATGCCTGATAACAACCTTTTAATTTATCTGGGAAGGCAATGTATTCTACTGAGAGATCTTTTTCTTGATGAAAAGCGATTACCGCATCGGCCACCGCCTGAAAAGAATCAGCCTTACCGGTACCACAGTTAAATATGCCGGAGATTTTATTTTGCCAACACCATAAATTAACTGCCGCTGCATCACTCACATGAATAAAATCACGTTTAAATTTTTCACTACCTGCAAAAAGTTTTGGCTTTTGCCCCTGATTTATCTGGCTATTTAAATGGAAAGCGACGCTTGCCATACTCCCCTTATGACCTTCACGTGGACCATAAACATTAAAATAGCGGAATCCACATACCTGTGAAGTGATTTGCGGTAAAATTTTGCGAACATATTGATCAAATAAAAACTTGGAATAACCATATACATTCAATGGCTTTTCATATTGCCGCTCTTCAATAAAATACTCACTACGCCCACCATAAGTCGCAGCTGAAGAAGCATACAAAAACGCAATATCACGTTCAATACAGTAATGAAGTAACTCTTTCGAATATTCATAGTTATTATTCATCATATACTGACCATTCCACTCAGTAGTTGATGAACAAGCGCCTTCATGAAAAATCACTTCAACATCACCCAGATTATCACCAGCCATAATACTGGCGATAAAATCTTCTTTGTCGATGTAATCTGCAATATCTAAATCGACTAAATTGACAAATTTAGCCCCATTTTTAAGATTATCGACCACCAGAATGTCATTACGTCCTATATCATTCAGTGCTTTAACAATATTGCTGCCAATAAAACCAGCACCACCCGTGACTATGATCATTGGATTTACCTCTATTCAATCGAGATCATTGTTGCTTATATTGATCTGATAATAACATTTATCCCGGGTTAACCACAGTAACTCATAGGATTTATCTAAATCGGATAACTAACCAGAGGTAACAAAGCAGTTAGAATCCTCAATAAGTTTCTCAATTAGCTTCTACATTAAAATAAATCACAGCAGAACCAGTCAGCGCAATTTCCTATTATTTATTAAAGATATAGAAAAAAATATCATGACGCGTCTTTTCACACCAACAAAGTGATGTGTTATGGTTGTCAGGTATTATTTTATGGGGATGAGGAAATTTTTTTGCCAAACAGTGGCTTTCTCTGTTCAGTAAATAATTTTTTAAAGTCAGGATCATGATAAATAGCATCCACAATATATATCATTAAATCAATACCTGATAATGCTTTTGTTACTGGCGATATTTTGCAGTAACCGATGACGACTTTCGGCAATTCCACGGGCTGCGCTGGCGCTTTCTCTGGATTATGTTTAATCGTTCGATTAACTAATTTATCTTTTGTCCTATTGCTAAGCAGCGTACTAACCGCCACCAGTTCAATATCGCTAGGTAACTCAAATAATGTTTGTTGTAATACTTCAATGGTAGAAGGATAAGGATGGCCAATAACAATACTACTACCCTGCTTACGAGCTAATGAAATAGCATGGGCAAACTGTTTACGAATTTGTGCTTCTGTTTTTACATCATCTAAAAAAACATTGCGACGCAAGGTTGGCAGCGCAAAAATTTTAGCTGCTTCATTGACCTTGGTGTTTGCTATCGTCACACTATCAAGAAAATAGAGATCGTAATGCGAGAGCACTTGCATAACATTTTTCATAGCCATTAAATTAGCCGTCATCGCACTACCCATATGATTATTCATACCTTTAGCATAAGGTACTTGCTTAATGGCAGCGACAATTCTCTGCTCTATTTCACTGGCACTCATCTGCGGTGTTAAGGTGTTTTTTTCAAGTGGTTGCTGGCTAATCGGTTTCATGGGCATATGAATTAAAATTTCTCGCCCTTGTTGATTAGCTTTTTCGGCCATTTCTCTGCCATAAGGAGAGTCTGGTAAAATGGCAATAGAAATTACCACCGGCAAAGCTAATATCTGATTGTCTTCCTTTTTACGATAACCAATATCATCAATCACAATGGCCAATTTGCCAGCATTGACTTGTCCACTGACAAGTAACATTAGCGCCATGATTATCAAAACAATCCGTTTTAGCACGGTTATCTCCCTAACCAAGGCTGTGGATTAACGGTTTTACCTTGACGGCGGATCTCAAAATAAAGCGAGGAGCGCTGCTGTCCACCACTGCTACCCACTAACGCAACCGGCTGACCTGAGCGAACTTGTTGACCCACATTCACCAATGCACTCTGGTTATAACCATATAAACTCATATCTCCCTGACCATGATCAATAACTACCACCAAACCATAGCCTTGTAGCCAATCAGCAAGTAAAACACGGCCAGCAGAAATGGCTTTAACCTCTGTTCCTTCAGCGGCATTGATCACCATCCCTTTCCAGCGTAATTCATCGGAAATACTATCACCATAGTGATGTAGGATCTGGCCGTGAACTGGCCACAGAGCTTGACCAACAGGACGGCCTAAACCGCCAGTACGCGCCATCAAAGCCCGTTCATCTTCGGTTGGACGATAAGTGGTTCCTTTTTGCTGCGCCTGCCGTTGTTTTGCTCTAATACGCGCTGCCTCTTTCGCTTCCCTTTCCGCCCTAACTTTTGCGTCTCGCTCAGCCTTGGCAATTTTACTACGCAACAGTGTTTCATTACGTTTCATCACCGCCAAACTTTTTTGATCCGCTTTTAGCGTCGATTCCAACGATAACAGGGTTTTCTTTCTAGCATCCTGGGCCGAATCGAGCGCTTTCTTTTCTTGATCTTGTTTGGCTAAGTTTTTTTTCTGTGCCAATTGCTTTTGCTGTTTCTGTTGTTTCTGCTCAGCGAGTAAGGTCGTGGTTTGCTGCAATTTAATAATCGTTTGCTGTCTAGCTTCATTTAAGTAGCTATAATAGGCTAGAATACGCTCTTCTCGTTGCCCTTGTTCACCTTTAAATAACAATTCAATCCCTTTTTGCTGGCCTAATCGAAACGCGGCATCAAGCTGCTTAGCTAACAATGATTCATGGATCTGTTTTTGCTGTTGTAAACGGCTAATATTTTCATTTAATTGAGCTAGTTCTTTTGCTAACTGCGAAAGTTTTTTACGTGTTTCATGTAATGCACGTCCAGCCGCAGCGATATTTTTTTCCTGACTTTTCAATTGATCAAGTAAATGGTTTCTCTCAGCTTGCTGCTGTTTAACACTTTTCTCTTTTTCGGCAATATTTGATAACAGATCTTTCAGTTTTACTTTATTGTCACTGATAGGATTAGCAATGGTAATCGATGGCAAGATAAAAAATAGCGAGACAAAGAGTAACGGCTTAACCACTACTCTCTTTAGTAGAGCCAAAAGGATTAGGATTGAACCATATCGGCTGGTATTGTTCATCTTAGTTCAGCATCCTGAAACAATATCACTTAAAATTATTGACAATTACTATGATTAGTAAACATTTTTGCTTCTTTTAGGATAATACTGAAAAAACTTAATTTCTTCATTTATACAACAAATCACAAAATAACTATAGGTTATTATTAATATTGCTTTCATTCAGCTACCTTTTAAGGGGTACCAATTAACGGATATCGATAGCAAATATCACCGGTATAAACCCTATTTGCAAAAAAACTCTAGCCAATTTATGCAAATTGGCTGTAATTGCGCAGCGACAAAGGTATACTTTGCAAACTAGATCTATCTATTATTAACTACGGGAGTAATTACCCCACATGATGCAAGAAATCATGCAATTTATTAGCCGGCATCCAATACTCAGTCTGGCCTGGATCGCTTTATTGATCATTGTGATTATTTTAACCTTTAAGGGCTTGTTCGCCAAAACAAAAAACATCACCCGTGCCCAAGCGATACAACTGATTAATAAAGAAGAAGCGGTCACTATTGATTTACGTTCCCGTGACGATTTTCGTAAAGGACACATTATTGATTCAATTAACCTGACTCCATCAGAAATTAAAGACAATAATATCGGAGAATTGGAAAAACATAAGCAAAACCCCATTATTGTTGTCTCAACAAATGGCATGGAAGCATCTAAACCT
Source organism: Arsenophonus sp. aPb (assembly GCF_029873475.1). Classification (NCBI taxonomy): domain Bacteria; kingdom Pseudomonadati; phylum Pseudomonadota; class Gammaproteobacteria; order Enterobacterales; family Morganellaceae; genus Arsenophonus; species Arsenophonus sp. aPb. The sequence goes on along the minus strand of NZ_CP123499.1, from coordinate 124,817 downwards.
GCTGAACAACTGGTGCAATATGGTTTTGAACGTGTCTTTATTCTAAAAGAAGGAATTACAGGCTGGTCTAACGAAAATTTACCTCTAGCCCGCGGTAAAAAGTAATTCATCGGACACATTAGAAATTATGTTTATACAATTCAATATCATAAGGACATTTAAAAGGTAATTAACATTATGTCAGAACAAAGTCATGAAGAGATGGTATTTCAGATCCAGCGAATTTACACCAAAGATATTTCATTTGAAACACCAAGTGCGCCTAATATTTTTCAGCAAGAGTGGCAACCCGAAGTCAAATTAGATCTAGACACCTCGTCTAGTGAATTGGCCGAGCATGTTTATGAAGTTATCTTACGCGTCACTGTTACCGCCACCGTCGCTGATGAAACTGCTTTCCTTTGCGAAGTGCAACAAGCTGGCATATTTTCTATCGATGGTATCGAACAAAGCCAAATGGCTCATTGTTTAGGCGCTTACTGCCCAAATATTTTATTTCCCTATGCGCGCGAATGTATTACCAATTTAGTTAGCCGTGGAACTTTTCCTCAACTAAACTTAGCACCTGTTAATTTTGATGCCTTGTTTATGAACTATCTACAACAACAGCATACCGCCCAAACTGAAAATTCGGCAAATCATCAGGAAGCTTAATGAACACTGTTTCGATGACAGTTATCGGTGCCGGCTCTTATGGCACCGCATTAGCCATTACACTTGCCCGTAATGGCCACAGCGTTTTACTTTGGGGACATGATCCTCAGCACATTAAAAAATTACAACAAGACCGCTGCAACCACGCATTTTTACCTGACGTTCCATTCCCAGACAATTTGTTACCTGAAGCTTGCTTGAAGACAGCAATAACCGCGAGTAGCAATATATTGATCGTCGTCCCAAGTCATGTTTTTAATCAAGTTTTGCAAAATATCCAACCTTACTTGACGCCACACTCACGCATTATTTGGGCAACAAAAGGGTTAGAACATGGTACTGGGCGCCTGTTACAAGACGTTGCCCGCGAAATACTCGGTGACAAAATTCCACTCGCTGTCCTCTCTGGCCCAACCTTCGCCAAAGAATTAGCTGCCGGTTTACCGACAGCCATTGCGGTAGCCGCCTCTAATGCGCAATTTGGTGAAGAGCTACAGCAACTTTTTCATTGTGGAAAAATTTTTCGCGTCTATAAAAATCCAGATATGATCGGTGTTCAGTTAGGAGGGGCAGTCAAAAATGTCATTGCGATTGGTGCGGGTATGTCTGATGGTATGGGATATGGCGCCAATGCTCGCACAGCTCTGATCACCCGAGGATTAGCCGAAATCAGCCGTTTAGGCGTCGCTATGGGTGCCCAACCCTCTACATTTATGGGAATGGCTGGTTTAGGCGATCTGGTTTTGACATGTACCGACAATCAATCGCGTAATCGCCGCTTTGGCATGCTACTCGGCCAAGGCATGCAAACTAAAGAGGCAGAAAAACAGATTGGTCAGGTAGTTGAAGGCTACTTAAATACCAAAGAAGTCCGTGCATTAGCGCAACGTGTTGGCGTAGAAATGCCAATTACCGAGCAAATCTATCAAGTTCTATACGGTAATAAAAATGTACTCGAAGCGGCAAATACATTACTTAGCCGCGCAACTAAAGATGAAATGAATGATACAGGTGCTTTTTAATTATTAAAATATCAGAGTGTGAATATGTCACGACAAGAACTTGAAGAGATTTGGACGGCAATTAAACAAGAAGGTAAAACTTTTGCCAATTGTGAGCCAATATTAGCCAGTTTTTTTCATGCAACACTACTCAAACATGACAATCTTGGTGATTCGCTTAGCTATATACTAGCCAATAAGTTAGCTACCCCGATTATGCCGGCGATTGCTGTTCGAGAGATCATTCAAGATGCCTATAAAAACGATAAACAAATGATCGCTTATGCAGCACGTGATCTTAAAGCCATCGTGCAACGTGATCCGGCCGTCGACAAATATTCAATCCCTTTATTATATTTAAAAGGCTTTCATGCTTTACAGGCTTATCGCATCGGCCACTGGTTATGGAAGGTAGACCGCAAGACATTAGCAATATATCTGCAAAGCCAAATATCTGTCTCTTTTGCGGTTGATATCCATCCTGCTGCTCGTATTGGTTACGGCATTATGCTTGATCACGCAACCGGTATCGTTATCGGTGAAACAGCGGTAGTGGAAAATGACGTGTCAATATTGCAATCGGTCACGCTCGGTGGAACTGGAAAAACTGAAGGAGATCGGCATCCTAAAGTTCGTGAAGGGGTGATGATCGGAGCAGGAGCAAAAATTTTAGGCAATATAGAAATTGGCAAGGGCGCCAAAATTGGCGCGGGTTCCGTAGTACTTCATGCTGTGCTGCCGCACACTACCGTGGCGGGAGTACCGGCGCGCAAAGTCGGAACGCCAAAGAGCAAAAAACCTTCGCTGGATATGGATCAAAACTTTAGCAATTCAATCCATGGTTTTGGTGAGGGTATCTAACCATCTCCAAACGGTGAACAATAAAGCTACTCACGCAACAACGCACCTGAGTAATCCAACTGGCGCCATGCTTCAAATACCACCACCGCAACGGAATTGGACAAATTCATACTGCGACTATCCGCTAACATTGGGATACGGATCTTTTGACTAGTTGGCAGTGCATCAAGAACATAAGCAGGTAAACCGCGCGTCTCCGGTCCGAAGATTAAATAATCACCCGGCTGATATGCCACACTACTATGGCTCGGCATTCCTTTGGTTGTTAAAGCAAATAATCGGTTACCAGATGGTGTCTGACCATGCTCTTGAGACAAGCCTACACAGGTTAGAAAAGCAAAGTAATCATGATGGTGCTGAATATTAGCAAACTCATGATAATCTAATCCAGCACGACGTAGACGTTTGTCGTCCCAGGTAAAACCTAACGGTTCAATTAAATGTAACTGACAACCGGTATTAGCACACAAACGAATAATATTGCCAGTATTGGGTGGAATTTCCGGTTCAAATAAAACGATGTTTAACATACAGCCCTCAACAATAAGCGCGGTATTCTAACATAGTCATCGCTACTGTTAAGTTTTTCAATTGCGTTTAACTAAGCAAAAAGTTTTTTATCAATCTAATGATGTTTTAAACTCAAACTGAACGGTATTTTCTATCCCTTTTGCCAAGGTTAACGGCGCTTCAAATCCCGTTTCAGCGATAGTATTAGATTTGAATTGCGTACGCGCACAGAATTTCCTCACCCGAATACTACTAATAGGAAAATTTTTACCCGTTATTTTAGCGAGCAGATCAAAACAATAACCTGCCAAAAGGCCCAGCGAAAAAGGAATACGTAGATTAGATTTCTGTTTGTGTAATGCCAGACAAATAATTTCTGTTAACTGATTCATGGTGAAATCAGGTTTGTCAACATAATTAAAAATATGACGACCAGCTGTTAATTTAGTGACAAAATATAAAAATGCAGCCACATTTTCCACATACGCCATCGATTTCTGGTTATTACCTGAACCAATCATCAAAAAACGCCCGGCAGCAATTTGCCTAAATAGATTATAAACATTACCGCGATTACCCTCACCGAAAACCACAGTAGGCCGAATAGTCACTAATGTCCGTTGGCTATCTTTAGCTTGCCAACTATCATAGACCTGCTCCGCCGCTAACTTTGATTTACCATAATCATTAAATGGCTGAAATTTACCATCTTCGCCGGTTTCTTGTTCAACAAAACCATATACCGCCACCGAAGAAGTAAAAATAATCTGTTTAATATTTAATTGTTCAGCAACCTGACAAACATTTTTCGCCCCTTCCACATTCACGTCATAATAGAGACTGATAGGATGAACATTATCTTGATGTTGCGCCGCTAGATTAATAATAATGGAAGCGTCTTTTAATGGCTCCAATAGGGTTTCTGCTTTAGTCACATCGCCAAATACCCATTTATCTGGATGCGCTTGGCTTTTATTAATATCAATAATTTTAAAGTCAATGTGCTGTGATGCTAATTGATTAGCAAGACGGGTACCGATAAAACCGGAACCTCCGAGGATTGTTAGCATAAATATCCTTCTACTTTCTTAATCTTTTATATATTTTGGACAAAATAAAGGTGGGTAATAATCTAGGAAAACTTCGTAAGAAAAAAATCCAAACAGATGATAAAGGGCTAACAAAACCCAGATTAACTTTCAATTTAGCTAACTGAAATTCGCTTTTGATATAACCTAATCCCCTTCTTCGACTAACCATCGAATCTCCAGTTCTTACTTTAACGAGCGGTTCATCAATGTTAGCCACTTTATATCCTGCTGCAATTACTCTTAACCATAAATTATAATCTTCCATATATAAATGATGTTGGTAGCCGCCGACAGATCGAATAGCATTGATATTAAATGCAACTGTCACATGATTAAAAGGATTTCTTTTCTTTAAATAATTTTTTATTTCAATCAATGTAATTGGAACAGATTTATAGCCGAAGGAAACTGTTAGCGATCGGTTAACCTCTTCTATTCCTGAACCTAATAGTACTATATCTGGATTATCTTTAATAAATATGAGCTGTTTTAAAAATCTATCTGGCACACTAATATCATCAGTATCCATACGGAATACCCATGAATTTGAACAATATTTTAATCCTTCATTTAATGCTTTGCCTAATCCCATATTCACATCTAAATTAATTACTCTTATAATATTAGGATATTTATTTTCCCAAAATAATATAACTTCATCTAATTCTTTTGATAATAAACCATCTTTAACTAAGATGATTTCATTTGGTTTTAATATCTGTAACTCTATTATACTATTTAAAGAATCAAATAAAAATTGTGGTTTTTCATTTTTATATATAGATAATAGTACTGAGAATGGGATCATAATTTAACTCAAAAGATTATAGTAATAACTATTTATAAATAATACAGACTAATTGTTTCTAACATCAAAACTTAATGTTTAAATTTCAATAATTATTATATTAAAAATTATTAAAATATTTTATGTTTCAGTTTAACATATCTATTATTAAAATTTATGAAAAAAAGCACTTACGAATCCATTAATCGGAGATATAATTTATAATAATGGTTACCCATTATATCCGCAGTGTAATGTGAAAGATATTTACTATATGCTTTTTTTATAAATTCATCTCTATTTTTATCTGCATATCGTATTGCATTTTCTAAACTAGTAATATTACCTAACTGAAAAAAACTAACTTCATCTACATTAAATAATTCATTAAAGGTATCAATATCGGAACAAACGCAAGAACAATAATATAGTGCCTCAATCAACGATAATCCAAAACCTTCAGATAAAGCAGGAAAAATAGCTATATCAAATAAAGAATAAAATAATTTTCCATCTTTTTTAGAACCTAAAAATAAACATCTATCAGAAACACCTTTTTTATCAGCTAATTTTTTTAAATTTTCCTCTTCCGGGCCAGAACCAATTATTACAAAACAGTAATCAGACAGTTTTTCTAAAGATTCAATAACTTGAGCCAAACCTTTTCGCTTGTATAATACAGAAACACTACCTATAGTTTTATAATTTTTTTTAAAAAAAGATATTTTTTCTTTTTCTTCCTTTGATAATTCTAATCGATTTAAACCTATATTTTTATCAATATTCCTGCCGTTATTAATAGTAATTAACTCAGCTTCTTTTATCTTTTTATCGTACTTTCTTCGCATACAATCAGTCAAACAGATTATATTATCATGTTTTGACAAAATTAATTTAACCCACACCCATTCCAAAATAAATCCATATATACTATTATAATTATTTTTATATTCTTTATATATATCAGTGTGCAGCGTTGATAAACATTTTCCTTTAATTTTACTGCGATTCTTAAAAACGTATAAATCAGGTCGTAAACAATGTGAATGCACTATATCACTATTAAAAAGTTTACTAATATTCTTTTTATCTTCAATATGATAACAGTTCACTCCAAATGACAATTCAGGTTCTATTCTATCTAAATAGAACACGTTAATCACCATATTTTTATGATTTGCAATGATAAATTCTATAATACCTTTAACAACAATGACTGGACCAGCATTACGCAATGCTGGAATAATAAAAGATACTGACTTCATTCTATAATACTCACTCGATAACCCATTATAAAAATATTCAATTAAAATAATGAGTTAAAAAAGTCTGATAGGGGTTTATTCTTAATCCAGTAGTAATATAGTATGTCGCAAAATAAATTGAACGTTCAAATACTAAAAGTTGTAATGCACAAATTATATAGCTGACATTTACTGTAAACATATTTAATTTTATTTTAATTAAATTAAAGTTAGTTATATACATAATACAAAATATTAAATATATAGAAAACAAGTCTCTAAATCGAGTAAAAATATACATTTCCCCAGACAATATAACAGAAAAAACAAAACCAATTAACAGTATTATTGACAAATTGGTAAAATTAAAATCTTGAGCTTGTTTTTGGATTAAAAAATATTTTTCTAAAAAATAATTTACTAATATAATAAAGGGTATTAACAAAAGTGACATATACCCTAATAATGAAATAGTGACACTACTATTAAATCTAGAATTAATATAATTTGAATATTGAGTTAACTTAAGTAATGGTGAATTTAATATAATATCAGCCATTGGTAAAAATGCTATTACTATTAACCCAATAAAAATAAATATCAGTTTTACATATGTTAATCGAATTTTATAAAAAAAACTAATAATAAAAATAACAAAAGTAGAATAATGTGTACCTACGGCTAATAACATAAAAATAATATATTTTATTTTACAATTAATACATAAATAATATAACCCTAATAAACATAATGTAAGAGCTAGACCCAATTTTATTCCAGAATAACTACTTAAATATAAAATCAATAGATAAGATAATATGATAATATATTTTTTCCTGAATTTAGCAGCTAAAAACCAAATTAAATAATATGTAATAAAAGCAACTATGGCAAATAACCATTGGCTATTGACGCTAAATAATCTTATAAATTTAATTAATAAAGTAAATACAGGTTCCAAATAATTAATCGAATAGATATTATTAAAATAATTAACATATCCATTATAATCTCCACCAATGTTTTCTCTTATTGCTGATGGAATAAAAACAATCAAAAAAGAGATAATATAAAAAATTTTTGATTTATATCTTTCTGACAGCCAAGCAAAAAAAGTAGCTAAGAAAACAATACTATTATATAGAAAAAAAGAGAATATCATAATTCAAATACTGACTTATTTGGTAAAATTTTATTAAAAGCTAATTTAATTAATTCTTTATTTTCATTAAAATTATTTAACCTAACACTATCATTAATGCATATATCATAATATTTTTGATTTTTTATTATATCACATGCCTCTTGAACATCCTTATCACTGTTAAGGAATAAAGATTTTCTTTTACCCTTAAATTTAGTTGGATGAAATAGTCCATTAACTAATTGCCAATCTCTGAATAAATATTGAGTTACATCCATGGCATTTCTAAATTTATGGGATGTAATAGAATCCAAAAATAGTTTTTCCTTTTGCCAAACATCAATAAACGTCTGCTTTAAAAAAGGCTGTGCTAAATGAGGATAAGTAAAAGAAGTATAATTAGGCCACATTAATAAACTAAAATTCCTAAATATATCCAAACCGTATTTATAATTGAATACTTTAAATAAATTCCTTTTAATAAAAAATTTTTTATTATTATATTTATTAATAATTTGATTATTATTAATCAAAAAATGAGGCATTAATTCTTGTATATCATTTCCGGTAATAACATTAAAAATCATTTGATCTTTAGGTAAATCATTTTTAAAAAAATAATCAGTTTCTATATTTTTTAACAAAAAACAATCATCATTAAAAAATACAAATCTCTCAGCTAAGCCTTCAATTTTATGTAAATTTATTTCTATTGGATTCGCACTGAAGGTAGGCAAATATTTATTATCAATATAATCGGAATGCCTAACTAAATTTAATTTATCACACTTTTTATTTAGCCATGCAGGATAATGTCCACAAGTAACAAAATGAATTTTTCGAACCCATGGCGCAAATAACTCAACTCCCCGAAACCAAAAACGAAGATTATCCCAATCCCTATAGCGTGAAATATGATTACCTGTATCCAATTTATTTTCAACATCATACTTTTTACGACTTTGTTGCCATTTAGGATCATTACCATCCACCCAAATTAAAACAAAATCAATATCAGATGATTTAATATTATCACTCATTCTTTATCTTACCAATGATGGAATTTACAATTAACCCTTTTAAAAAAATTTCTATTATGAACTAATGGAATAACATTAATAAATAGATAAAGTTATATAAGATATTTACTTATTTTTTCCGCCACTCTCACAGGAGTATGCATTTCAATTGCATATTTCTGAGAATCTATTTTTTTTTGTAATAACGTCTCACGATTATCAATCAGTTCTTTCAATTTTAAATAAATAGAATCAACATTATTACTAATAGATTCCACTGGGCATTTTTTTATATTCAAATCATTACAAAAATATTTATTTGCTGGCGCTAAAACAATATGACCTGATAACATGGAATATATAGCATTCATTCCATAAGAATTACATTTCGTCTGATCTATTGAAATATCTGCTTTTTCTAATATTTTTAAATATTCATCCAAAGGGAGTCTTTCAGGATAATAAATTTTCACTTCATTACCATATTCTTTTTTTATTTTATCTACAGCTTTTCTAATTATAGACGTTCCTTTAAATCCCTCTCTATTTACTCCATGCATGATAACAATTTTATCTTTTATTTCTCTTATTGGTAATATTTCACCATCACAGGCAAGGGGAATAGTTACGGTAACCTTATCTGCAAATTTAGATAGTATCCAAGCTTTTCTATAATCATACATTGCCGGAATAATCTTATATGCACATAATGCAATAATATTATTAATAAAAATATCACTTTTCTTGCTATAATAGTTTTGTTCTGGTAACTCAATATCTATGTAAGGCCAGTTCTCGATCTGTTTCAATTTACCTCGCTTTATAAATTCAACATCATCACCACAACATAACAAAATTATTCTTTTATTTGTAATTTTAAATAAAAATAATATAAACGGACCCAGAAGGCCGAATCTAAAAAAAGCAGGGTTCATTATCAAGATATTTTTAAAGCGTAACATTTTTGGTATAAGCATCAATAATGAGAACAGTTTAGTAAAACGACTTTTCCCTTTTAATTGAAAATCACCATTTATTTTTTTAAAACCATCGCCAAATAAACTAAATACTTCAGAATGATAACCTAAATCTAAAAAACCCTTAACTAATGATTTTCCATATCCACTGTATTCTCCATATATAAGAACAGATTTTTTCTTCTTCATTATATAGCTTATATCCTATATTATTACTCTAATTAATATAAAAAGTCATAAAATTCCACTACTTTTGGATTTTATAGTTATTATTATCAATATCACAATAAAATAAATAATATAATTAAGACAATAGGCATAAGTAACACCTATAGTATGAAAATTATCTACCAATATTATTGATAAAAAAACAAATCCAAGAGAAAAAATAATTTCTGTTATTAGATAAATAACAGTCATAGCCTTTGCTAACATTATATAAGCTAATAACCATGAGGCTATTTTAAAACCATCACCAATAATTTGCCAGGTAAATAAAGGCTTCATTGGTTCAAAGTTACTTGTAAATAAAACAAATATTATAAGATCTCTTAAACAATAAATTATAACTCCCAAAAAAATGGTTAATGGCAACAATATCTTATAGCCCTGTAATATTTCTCTTTTTAATTCTATATAATTTTTTATTTCTGACAATCTAGGTAAGTAATAAACACTTAAAGTAGTCGTGATTATTAATAGATATGTTGTTGATACATACCAAACACCTTGCCAATACCCAGCCTGTTCCAGTCCCTGTGTTGAACTAATATAATTACGGACAATAAATTGTGATGATGGTACCAAGATTGCAGAAGTAATTGCCATTATTGAAAAAGCAATTAACCGCTTAACCATCCCTTTATCAATGTTTTGAGTAAAAAAATGCCAGTTTATCAATTTATATTTATTTATTAAAAACAATGATATGAAAAATATAATAGACTGATTAGTAACAAGTGCAATCAGTGCGCCTTTTAATCCTAATAACACAATAAACAAACTGGTAAAAATCAAAGAATAAATACTTTGTATTATATTTATTTTTATATAATATTTTATTTTTTTTAATCCATTTAATATAGATAAAAACAAATTATTAACGACAAATAGAACTATTGTTATACCAAATAAAATAAAAACAAATGCATAATCTATATTTGATAGTACCTGAACTGCCCAATAGGAAGAAAATATTATTAATAATATGCCAACTGTTAATGAGGAAAACAAACTAATCTTTAACGCTGTACTAAACAATATTGATAATTTTTTTTCTTCTTCTCTGTATTCGGCCGTATATTTTACTACACCACTGTTTATAGCTCCTTGCGATAAAATTAATGCTATCTGACTAAAATTTTGAAATTGTCCAATAACTGCTAGTCCAGTAGGACCTATATATACTGATACAGCCTTATTTATTACTAAACCTGATAACATCCTAAAAAAAGTTGCTATCAAACTGAGTATTGATGTTTTGATTAGTGTCATTTTATTTATTTGAAAAATTGTTACAGACAGATATTATTTTTTCAACCTGCTCGTCCGTTATGACAGGACTAATCGGCAGGCTCAAAATTTGCTGATGGATCTGCTCTGTAATTGGCAAACTTAAATTATTCCACTGTGAATAAGCTAATTGTTTATGCGGTGGAATAGGATAATGCATCACTGTTTGAATATTATTATCTAATAAATATTTTTTTAATTTTTCTCTTTCTGCGCAAGTTATCACAAATAAGTGCCAGACATGACTTTGCTCTTCTTTACTACTGATTGTCGGAAGTTTTATAGCGGGATTTTTAATTTTTTCCAAATAATTTCTGGCAATATTCCGTCTATACTCTGTCTCTTTATCCAGATACTTCAACTTTACTGACAAAAAAGCAGCCTGTAATTCATCTAATCGACTATTTACGCCTTGATAAATATTTTCATATTTAACATGGCTGCCATAATTAGCTAATGCACGAATAACTTGCGCCAATTCTTCATCATCAGTAGTGACCGCTCCCGCATCACCCAATGCACCCAGGTTCTTTCCTGGATAAAAACTAAACCCACTGGCATGACCCCAACTACCAACTTTTTTGCCTTTAATACTAGCTCCATGAGCTTGAGCAGCATCTTCTAATACCAGCAGATCATAGCGTTTGGCAATATCCATGATGGCTAACATATCAGAACATTGGCCATAAAGGTGTACCGGGAGAATTACACGAGTTTTATTGGTTATTTTTTGTTCTACTCTCGTCGGTTCAATATTATAACTGTTCTCATTAGGCTCAATAAGAATAGGTATAAGTCTATTTTCAGTGATAGCAAGAATACTAGCGATATAAGTATTAGCAGGAACAATAACCTCATCACCTTCTTTTAATTTACCCAGCTCTTTCCATGCACGCAGTGTTAGCGTCAATGCATCTAACCCATTAGCTACACCAATACAAAATTTAGTACCACAATATTGGGCAAATTCTTTTTCAAAAGCGTTGACTGCTGTTCCTTGTATATACCATCCAGATCTAATAACTTTAATTGCAGCCTCTATTAATTGATTCTCATAGGTTTCATTTATTTTTTTTAGATCTAAAAAATGAATAAGTTGATTATCATCCATATATTATTCTCATATTTTTATTTTAAACAAATAATAATGTAAATTAAGTTAAGATAATACTAAGGATAAAAAATCATCATAATTTCGGATATAATCTGCCTCATCATAATGTTCACTTGCTAACACTAATAGTACACAATCAGGGCTAAAATCGTGCATTTCACGCCAAATATTATTTTCAATTAAAAGACCTTTGGTTGGTGAATCTAAAACAATATCTATTCGATCTCTTCCATTATCCAAAGTCATTCGACACTTGCCAGTGACGCATACAGCCACTTGTTTTAAATTTTTATGAGCATGAAAACCACGAGATACCCCTAACTGGGTGCCAAAAATATAATAAACTCTTTTTATATTAAAAGGGATTGTTTTATTTTCTTCTAATGCAACAAGTGAGCCTCTATCATCACCTAAGGGAGGGAAATTGATATATTGCACTAAATTCATTATTTTTCTCTTACGCTAATTGTAATTAAATACTACTATGATTAATTTAGAAAATTATTGCTTAATTATTGGAATATAAAAAATGCCTTTCTTTGTTATTTAAATAATCTGTTAAAAATTTATAATACATATCAACTTTTTTATCATTGGCACCTAGCATAAGTAAATAATCGAATAATTTCTTATTGCCTGTTCTTAAAGCATATTCTTTTGCATACATTAATACGGTAGTACCTTTATAGTTAGTAGCATTGACATCTGCACCCATTTCTATTAAATAAGCAACTATATCATAATAACCATTATAGGCAGCAATCATTAACAAACTCCATGATTGTTGATTCCTATCATTAATACTTGATATATTACGAATATATTTCTTTAATTCACCTAAATTACCTTGTTGACATAATTGAAAAACCAGCTCTAACTTGTCTTTATATAGAACAATATCATAATCAATCGTAGAAAATTTTGAAGTGAACTGATTATTTTCAAGCATAGTTCCTGGTAAAGCCGATGAACGTTCATAAGTAATTTCATAATTACAATACACTACATTATTGTGTACTGGCAGTTGATAATTTCTAAAAGAGAAGGCTCTAATATACCTGCCTATTTCCCATGCCGTACGGTAAAAATTTATATTTTTATTGGAAAAATCTATAGATTTATTTGAATAGTAAGAAGAATATTCAACTGATTGTGGATAACCATCAAGATTATCTGCAATAATATTTTTTAAATTTTTTTCTATTAATTGAATAGCATAGTCAATATAATTTAAATAAACATCTTTTGATGTGTAATTATTTTCAATTGAAAAATCTATTTGATCAATAATTTTCCCAGTATCAATACCATTATCAATGAAATGTAATGTAACACCGCTATTATCATTATTTAAAATTGGCCAAACTGAAGTATACATTCCTTTATATTTAGGTAATAAAGAAAAATGTATATTGAAAAGACGCTTCGTTTTAAATTTTTCTATTTTTACTAACTTATCAAATTCAAGTGACAAAAAAACTGTTGCTCTTTTTTCCGCTTCTTCTAAAGTCAATATTGCGATATCTAATTCATTAGCGCGTTTTTTTAATGAATATTGCCAATCATTAATTCCATTATCTGTCTTATTAACAACAACAGCTATATCCTTAATATTGTATTTAAATTTTAATAAATTCAAAGTATGTACAGCGATATTATTTTTTCCAGCTATGATAAACATACTCGCCCACTTTTTCCTCTATCAAACAATACCTATTAATTTGATATTGTTTACGTTGAATAATTTTAGCCACAAAACCAATTATTATAGTTAGAACTAGAACTAAGCAAAGAAGTAATCATTCATAGCTACCGCACTGGATTATCGGTTCCCAGAGCACCATCTTTAACCTTATCAATCATATATCCTTTTGAATATCAATCCTTTTTTTATAAAAAAGTTATATGATTTTGCTATTTCCTAAGCCTTACAGAGTATGCATTAAGTGGTCTTAGGCCTCAATCTACATTCTTACCGTTTACTTTATCACTTACTGATATGATAAACTTTGATTTACTCATCATTAAAAAATTATTTTTATCATTACTAATCTTCTGCAAAACCATTTTTGATAACAAGTTAACTGTCTTAAGCTATCTTTGCCCCCTAACATAAACTTAATGCTAAGAGATTTAATGGGCCATGTTAGATATGTGTTTAATGTTTACCGCATTGAATTTGCAAACCCTAGCTCAAACCAGAGCTATCACGGTTTTTTTAACCAATTTAATTATCACTCTAGAAATTTGCTGCTGTTAAACAATTAGCTATCTTTATCACCTAAATTATGAGCAACAACCCATAGTTATAAGTAATTAAATCATTCAATACATTTAACTAGTTATAAATACAACTATAAGCTAGGTGGTATAATCTCCGTAGCTTACAGCCTGAGGGCAGGATTTTAATTCATAACATGATCAAATGCCATTAATGCTAATATGATAAAATAGTTTACATTATGAAATATTCTGAAACAAGTAAGACAAAAAATACTAAAATGTTATTTCAGCAGAATAATATATTAATTATTAATACATTATAAAGATATAATCATTTTTTCAAGCAATTATGATTTAACGCAAATCAAATAGAAATTCACTTTAAAATCAATTTATTATAAAAAGGAATAAAACATAAAGAGAATAAGATAGTTATTTTTTATCTAATCTAACTATAAAAATAAAATAGTTATTATCTTTTAAGCTATCTTTCAACTTTTTTCTTCATTAAACTAATTTAATCTACACTTTTAGAAGCTAAAATATGGCTAACAGTCACGATAACAAGCCTGCCTTTCAGTAAAGAACCTCCCTTAACTCATTAATAATACTAATATATTTTCAATTAATTACAAACTCAATACTATTGAAAACATTATTAACTGTTACAATTTTCCACTTAAAACAGTTAACGCCCATGCAATGGTAACCAAATCCTTAATTGTAACCCACCTAATGGGCTATCCGAGGCCTTTACCCACCCTTTATGGTGAAAAACCGCTGTTTCGACAATCGCTAGCCCTAAACCAGTCCCGCCAGATTGCCTATCTCGCGCTTCATCAGTTCGATAGAATGGACGAAAGATTTTTTCTCGATCTTCTTTTGACACTCCTGGACCATCATCATCTACTGTAATCAAAATACCTTGATTTTCTTCTTTAAATGCAACTTCAATACGGTTATGGGAATAACGTAAGGCATTGCGAACAATATTCTCTAATGCGCTACCCAAGGCAGGAGGGTTACAATAAATCGTCCAAGAACCAGGCGGAGCCGTAACATTCAGTGTTTTGTTCATTTGTTCGGCTTCAAAAGTGGCATTATCCAAAATATCATTCCAAAGATCGGTAACTTTTATATTTTGCCTCAATATTTCATTCTTATGCTGACTATGTGACAGTACCAACAAATCATTAATCATACCATCAAGACGCAACGTTTCAGTTTCAATCCGTTCTAACTCTTTACTCTCGCCATGTCGGCGACGTAGTAATGCGGTCGCTAATTGTAGGCGTGTTAATGGGGTGCGTAACTCATGGGAAATATCAGAAATCATACGCTGTTGCGCACTAACCATTCCTTCTAACGCACTAATCATCTGATTAAAACTGTTTCCTACCGCCAAAAACTCCTGGGGCCCAGACTCCAATTCAGGGTGTTGACGTAAATTGCCATTAGCAACATCATCTGCGGCCATTTTCAATTTTCTAGCCGGTTTTGCCAAACTCCACGCTAACCATAACAATAAGGGAGCACTAATCAACATCGTGGCAACTAGTAACAAAAATGGTCTATCAAAAAGTAAACTTATAAAATCAGACTGGGGACTACTAGCAGGTCGAACCAAATAAAGTTGATAATGATCTTCCCCATCACGAATTGAAAAGGGCCCTAACATCTCTATCCGACCATATTTTTTCTTTTTCGGATGATCTGCATTATCTGATTGCCCAATAAAATTACGAATTACCTGCATTTCATTAGGCATAGCACCAATAACCCGCCCTTCACTAGTCACCATAATAAGATGCTGACCTGGAGGAGCCCACTTTTGAATGGCGTTAGAGAGCCGGCGCCACCACATAAGATCATTAATCGGGTCGCCAGCTAACTCAGCTTCTATATGCTGTTCTAACATAATACCTTGACGGTATTCACTCTCCAGCAGCGGTGTGATTTGCCTTGAATCAAGCTTAGGTACCATCAACACCAACATCAATACTAAAGCCAGCGTAAACCAAAAAATGGCAAATATCCTGGCTGTTAAACTATTTATCATGTCGCTGAAACCATCAAATATCCTCGTCCACGTAGAGTTTTAAACCAAGGCAAACCATCGGTTCTTTCAGGTAATTTACGCCGCAAATTTGAGATATGCATATCAATAGCACGATCAAACGGTGTTAAACGTTTCCCTAAAACCTCTTGGCTAAGATGTTCTCGGGAAACAACTTGACCAAGATGTTGTGCTAATAAATAGAGTAAAGTGAACTCTGTTCCAGTGAGATCAAGAACCTTTCCATTAAAACTGGCTTCTTGCCGTCCTGGATTCAACTGTAAACCATCTACCTGACAGATTGACGAATTAAGATTATCCTGACTTTGCTCACTCCAATTTGAGCGCCTTAGTAAGGCTCGTATACGTGCAACTAATTCCCGATCATTAAATGGTTTAGGTAAATAATCATCTGCTCCTAATTCCAAACCAAGAACACGATCCAAATCACTGCCGCGAGCGGTTAACATAATCACCGGAATTTGATATTGTCGACGTATCTCTTTTAATGTATCAATACCATTTTTCTTGGGCATCATGATATCAAGTAATAGTAGATCAATTGTTGAATCGAGAAGCGTTAATGCTTGTTCGCCATCATAGGCGATAATCACACTAAAGCCCTCCATTTCAAGTAATTCTTTTAACAGCGAAGTCAGTTCGCGGTCATCATCAACAAGTAAGATTTTATGCATTAGTCATATCCTCCAAGAGCAAAATACGACAAGAATCGC
Organism: Arsenophonus sp. aPb; assembly: GCF_029873475.1. Classification (NCBI taxonomy): domain Bacteria; kingdom Pseudomonadati; phylum Pseudomonadota; class Gammaproteobacteria; order Enterobacterales; family Morganellaceae; genus Arsenophonus; species Arsenophonus sp. aPb. Next base: position 107,890 of record NZ_CP123499.1, on the reverse strand, counting down.
CGCGATGCCATGACTTTACGTTCTTTTACATGCTCTGACGCTTGTTTTCAACCACACGGATATAGTTAGTATAATATTAACATTTTTATCCAAAGAGGGCGGGAGTAAATTATTAATGCGTCACTGGGCAATGATAACTTTTACATCATCGCTATTTATTGTTGGCTCAACATCGGCTTTAGCCGAAACAGCAGATGTTAATTTAGCAGCAACACAACCCGCCGAACAAATACAGGCTGTAAAACATGATAGCCCTATTTCTAAGCGGAACATAACAAGAGACAAGCTATGTAATCCCTATGATATATTTGTTCCTTTAATAAAAGGTATTACATTAAGCGAGAGACAACGCCAGCAAATGCGTGACCTGATGGCTTCACAGCGGCAACAAAGTTTTAAAAAGAAAGTTTCACGACAAGAAAGAGAAACTTTACATGATTTAATGACAGCAGATATTTTTGATGAAGTCGCTTTTCGCGCAACAGCAGAAAAATTGTCACAAGAAATTGTTGAACAACAAATTGAGATGGCTCGTATTTATCATCAATTTTATAAATTATTAACACACGATCAAAAAATGATACTGGAGAAACAACATCAAAAACAGCTATCACGATCAAAGTATTGAGTATTTCGTAACAAACTTAGCAATAAGTAGCAATAAGTAGCAAGTAATCATTGAAGTTTTTCCTTGCCATAGACACCATCCCTGTCTTTGTTGCCCTCTATTATAGAGGGCTTTTTTCTATGTTAAATGAGGATTAATTATTAAATAGCTAAAATACTATAACCTTCTAAAAAATAAAGTGAAGTTATAATAATCTAACAAAATAATTTTCTATTTCTTACCCTAAGGTAATTAATACATAACTAGGCATTGTATTTTAACATAATAGTTTTTTATTGTTACATAACTTAAAAATATGTTCTATAACACTAAATCATTTACTTAGTATAAAATAGGTTTAACAATTCTTAATTTCTTCAAGTTCCTAAATAAATTCTACTTCTATAGCAATATGTTTAATTAATTTTCAGCTAACAAATTAACAATGAAGAAAATATTTAAATTTATAATTCCATCTAGATAAATCACAGTCTAAATTAGCAACATTTTGATTATTTTTTAAGTGTTAAAATAATAAAATTTCTTATTAAAGCTGGGGGCTGTCTCTCACGTCAATAATTACCCATTTAACAATCTACTTAAAACATTATTAAAAAAAATATAATAATTTGTTTATAATAGTTATTTTTCCATTATAATTAAAAATTAATTATTGAAGATTTTGTTTAAAATAGAAAAGTGACATTCTTAAAACTATTCCAGTTTCTGCTACTGTAAAGGATGTGTATGAAAAAAATAGAAGTAGTTGTACTTGATGATCATTCTATAATTTTATCAGGCATAGAAAAAGAACTGGAATCAACTCATGTTTCAGTATTAAATAGTTACACAAACTCTCATGACTTAAAAAAATATTTAGCTGCCAATACACCTGATATAATAGTCATGGATTATGCCTTATCACCTGAAGATTTAGATGGACTTACCCTGATAAAGGATCTCCATAAAAGATATAACAAATTAAAAATATTAGTTATATCTGCCTATTCAGATCTTGCCATAATAGGACAAATTTTCAGATGTGGCGCAAAAGGTTTTATAAGTAAAAAAAATGCTAAAAAGCAACAGCTAATAAATGCAGTAGATGCGATATATAAAGGAAAATATTATTTTAATCAGGTATTTGACAGTTTAAAAAAACTTGAGTTTCACTATGAAAGTATCACTGATAATTCACCAAACTCTATATTATCAAATGTCTCCGTTTCTGATTTATCTAAAAAAGAGTTAGAAGTAATTCGCTGTTTTCTCGATGGTTTAACTGTTTCAATGATTGCCCAAAAATATAATCGCAGTATAAAAACAATAAGTGGACAAAAACAAACCGCACTTAGAAAATTAGGTTTAACTGCCGATCATCAATTATTTATTATAAAAGACGAAATATTGAAAAATGAAAAAATTTAAATTAATTAGCCTAATTTTTAATTTAATTTTACCGACTACTACTTTAGCGACAGAATTTAATCAAATTGAACGGGATTGGTTAAAGCATAACCCTGTCATTTATTATACTATCATTCCTAATAATCGAATAGAGTATATTGATAATAATGTTCATCATGGCATATCTCGCGAATATTTAAATGAAATAGAAAAAAAAACCGGATTAAAATTTATCTATCGTGATCAAAAAGAAAAAAATATAAAAATTATTGCTAATTTTATTAGTAAAACGTCTAATGATAAAAAATGGTTACAAAGCTATCCCTATATCTTCACCTCAGCAGTAATCGTCACAAGACCAGATGCACCATCTATGTTTACACCTCATCAACTTGATGGGAAAAAAGTTGTGGTAAAAAGAAATAGTTCTTATGAAGCTTTTTTAAAAGAACACTACCCCCAGATAATACTAATCCCAGAAGAAGATGCAATTTCAAGCTTAAATCAGCTGTGTGATACCTGTGATGCATATGCCGTTATAGGTCCAAACCTTATATTTTGGCCTCTGGTCCACAAATATTATGCCAATCATTTAAATTTTTCCGGTGTTATTCCTGAATTAAACACCAATATCACTATGGCTATTTCATCCGATATGCCAATATTAAAATCAATTATTGATAAATCGCTAAATAGTATCTCTGCCAAACGAAGTGATGAAATATATAAAAAATGGATTGATGAATTAGATATCACCGCACCACCATTTAATATGATATTAAAATATTATTATCTTGAAATAATTACCGCTATTTTAATATTTTTATTCCTATTAACATTACTTTTTTATATCAGAAAAGCGCAAATATCAGCTCAAAATAATGAATTATCAAAATCACTTTTTATCTCTATGATGAGTCATGAAATTCGTACACCATTAAATGCAATCATAGCATCACTAGAAATATTAAAATTGAAATTAAAAAATAAGGATCTGGAGAAGTTTACAACTATCTCAAGTAATTCATCCGTAGCTTTACTATCATTTCTAAATAATGTATTAGATGCTTCTAAATTAGAAGCAAAAGAACTAAAATTAAACAACAAAACAATTGATATCAATAAGTTACTTATTGAAACAAAAAATGAATTTACTCCTTTATCTGAATCAAAAAAAATAGATTTAATTTATAAATCATTTATTCCTGAAAAAACATATATTAATATTGATTCTGATAAATTACGTCAAATCATGCGAAATATCATATCTAATGCAATAAAATTTACAGAACAAGGATATATCTTATTTACTGCTAAATATACAAAAAATAAATTATTTTTATTAATAAAAGACTCTGGCATAGGCATCGATGAAAAAAAACAAAAAAAACTTTTCCAACCATGGTTTCAAGATGCCAATAAACAATTAAATTATAATCAAACGGGTAGTGGTCTTGGATTATTCATCTGCAAAAAATTTTCTAAGATTATGAAGGCTGATTTATCAATTAAAAGTATAAAAAATATTGGTACAGAAATAAAAATTGTTATCCCAGCTGATAAATCTAATGAAATAATAAATATTAATAAAGATGAAGAAATAAGTATCGAAAAAATCAGTACACTAAGTAAATTATCGATTCTTATTATTGATGATAATATATATAATATTGATGTTATCACTAAGCAATTAGATATTTTAAACTGTGATTGGGAATATGTATTAAATGGTAATGATGCAATAGAAAAATTCAAACAAGAAAATTATTATGATTTAGTACTATTAGATAGTTTTCTGCCTGACATGACGGGATATGAAGTATGTAATACAATAAGAAATTTAGAAAAAATACAAAATCGGGTTACTACACCAATAATTTCCATCTCTGCGAATACCAGCAATCAGCATATTGAACAATTCATTAATCATGGTGGCAATGATATTTTATCAAAACCGATAACATTAAAAGACTTAGCCATATGTTTAACTAAATGGAGTTATTTAAATTCTAATATAGAAGAGCTATCTGAAAATATTAATACTAATAATAACGATGAACTATTTTATAAAATATTAACCGTAGATTTTAAAAACTTAAGTTTAGCTAGCACTATGAATGATACGAATAATATCAACTACTATTTACATCGAATGAAAGGAGCAGCTTTACAAAATAATAATCATACCATAGCGAATTTAATATCTTCAATTGAAAATTTAATTAAAAAAAATAGCATTGATATAAAAAACAATGAGGCTATAAAAACCTTATTGTTCCAATTAGAAGCTTTAACTCATAAAAAAAATGATTCTAATTAATCATGATTATCTCTGACTAAAAAACAACATATTCCATTTTTCTATTTTCTTATTTTTGAGAGTACTCTTGTTTAAATCTCATCAAGTTAACTTTATATTACCGCTAAGTAATTTTCATGTGACAAAAATTACTCAACATAATAAAAAATATAAGCCATATAATAATAGTTAATCAGAGCATACTTGATTATTTCTGATCATTATTTACAGGCTTTATTCTGATTAATTTAGAAAGGTTAGTCAGTTGATTATTAATATATTCTGATATCAATTAAACCGGAGAAATCATTGTATGAAAAAGTGTCTTGTTTTATTTTTAATAACGGGATTGCCTGCCACCATGGTAAATGCAGCAGACCAAACAGGATTGTATGTCACCGGTAAAATTGGTGGCTCTGTTGTACAATCAACAAAATCTACGGGTTCAATTTCTGCTGCAATGAATAGTAATAACATCTTTGATGAAAGTGGAAAATTAGATAATATTCCTTCTGGTGCCTTAGGAGGCGGAATTGCATTAGGTTATAACTTTAAACCTATGTTTCAATTGCCGGTCAGAGTGGAATTAGATTTTACTGCCAGAAGTAATCTGAAAAAAAATGGTTCAACTGGTGCAGAAATTGCAAGTCAGCCCTTAGATATAGAAATGAAAGATAAAATTCAAATCAATACTTTAATGGTAAATGCAATTTATGATTTAGAGAATAGTAGCCAATTTACACCTTATGTCTTAGCTGGCGTGGGTGTTGCGCAAAATAATCGAACTGCGAATATTAGTGCTGATTATCAGAACAATAACGTTGAATTACTGTCGGGTAAAAAAGTCAATTATAATTTTGCCTGGAGTATTGGTGCGGGTGTAAAATATGATATTAATAGTAATCTGGCTTTAGATCTTAGCTACCGTTATATCAATGCTGGAAAAACCAAAACAAATGGTGTAACAAATCTAGGTCCAATAAATATAAAAGGCAATCTAGAGTCCAGATTACATAGCCATGACATCATGTTAGGAATGACATATCTATTCTAATTTGATTTATTTTTTATAATTAGTAATTTTTTAACCTAAGTTAAAATATATAATATTTTTTTGCTAATTTTTATCTGGAAATCAGATAATTTATTTTCTGATTTCCAAATATTTTTCCATATTTATTTTCTTAGACGATTAATTAGAATTAAAATAAACCCAATATTAATTGGAGCACTTGATGAAAAGACGCCAAGAGATAGCTTGTTTATTAGGTAGAAAAATTAAAAAAATCAGAAAATATAATGGAATGACAGGAAAAGAATTATCGGTTAACCTTGGCATATCACAACAACAATTATCACGTTACGAAAATGGTATTAGCCTGATTACTATTGATAAAATCTATATTTTTTGTGATATATTTGATATAACGATTAGTCAATTTTTAGACTCCTGTAACGAACAAAAAAGTTTAAGCCATCATCATTTATTAAACTCTTTTTATTAATTAACAATAAAAAATTATAAACATCCGTTTATTTATAGTAATAAATAAAACAAAAAAATTTTGTAATATTTGTGCTAATTAAATGCTCACCAATAAAATTAAAAAAAATTATTTATAACATAATAATAAAATTTCACTATTAATTGAAAGTTAATTTTGCCCGCAATAATAAATTTATCATTCTGGCAATATTATTACCTATTTTTAATTAAATATTCACAATAACATGCCACACTAAGTTAGAATGTTTGATAATGTGATAAAATCCCTATATCATCGTCATCATTATGTTTTTCGAACTTTAGTGACACAATATAAAAACACCACATAAAAAGCTCAGAAACCAACTACAAAATCGCATAATATCTAGAAAATAAATCAAATTATAACGATAAGTGTAAGGCTTGGATTAATACTAATTGTAATATTTTTTCTAAAATCGGCGCCAATAATAGCCGTAATGACTTTATTTCCCAGGGGAGCTGAGTTTTTTAATGAGTTTCTATCGTAACATCATAAGATTAATTTTAATTAATTTACTTGCTGTGTCGACGACGGCCAACGCCAACATTTTGCCCGAACGACAAAATATCGATCGCGAGCTTGAAAAGTTGGGTGGAGCAAACCGTTTTGATGAAACTAAAACTATCGACTGGGGATTATTGCCAGGCCCTTTTTATACACCAGAAATGAGCGTCGGCGTTGGTGTAGCATTAGTTGGTTTATATCGTATTGATAAAAATGATAAAATTAGTCAACCTTCATCATTAGGTGTAAGTGGATTTGCATCAGCGACTGGCGCTTTCGGACTAAATTTTAATAATTATAATTTTTTATCTGCAGAACAATGGCGTTTATTTATTTCCGGTACGGTAAATAATATCCCCACCTACTATTGGGGAAAAGGTTATTCTGCCGGTAAAAATGACCACAACAAAGTGGAATATAAATCTCAAGAATTTGCTATCAGGCCAAGAGTACTTTATCGCATAGTCGATAACACTTATATAGGGTTAGGTTGGGATTTTTCATCACTCAATGCTAGTGATTTAGATGAACGTGGTAAAAATTATTTTGCCAAAACAGTAGGTGGTCGCTCTATACGTAGTTCTGGAATTAGTGCCCATTTCAATTATGATTCACGTGATTTCTTACCTAACGCCCGACATGGTCAAGCCCTTGAAGTTATATATAGCTATTTTTCTCCAGAACTAGCTAGCGACAATCGTTTTCAAAGCACACAGTTACAATATTCTGCCTATTACACACTATCAGAAAATAGCGTTTTAGCCGTTGATAATTATGCCCGTTTTACTTCAGGTTCAGTTCCTTGGGATCATCTCTCTTTATTAGGTAATGCAAATCAGATGAGAGGTTATTATGAAGGGCGTTATCGTGATAATAATGTCTTTACTACCCAATTAGAGTATCGTCGCAAGTTAGATTGGCGCCATGGTATCGTTGGTTGGATTGGGGCAGGCACACTTAGTGACTCACCATCAAAACTAGGCGCTAATCAATGGTTACCCACTGTTGGTATAGGCTATCGATTCGAATTTAAACCTAGAATGAATATTCGATTAGATTTTGGTATGGGTCGCAATAGTACTGGCTTTTATTTCCAAGTAGGTGAGGCATTTTGATTAGCAAAAATTTGTTATTTATAGTAGTAATAAGATAATTACTACGTGGAAATGGAACCAACAATACTAATGGGATTAATTTCCAAATCTAGCAATTGCCAAATCAATTTGCACTAACAAAATAACCAATTTTTCAATTAAACATGGAATAACTTGATAGATCTATTCAAAATTTAAGAAAATATTTTTGCCTAACTATATTCTGAACCCTATTGTATGGAACAAATTTATTCTTTATGCAGGCAGAAAAGAGCTTTATTTTCTCTTCAGTCGACAATATTTTTTAACCAATTACTTTTTAATACTATCTTATATTTGCTGTAAGCATTATTAAGATCGACAACAAGGCGACACAATATATCAGTAAATAAATTTGCTCGTCAAAAAGACATAACTTCACGAAAAGACAAGATGTCATGTAGCTGACTATATAAGGAATTTCTGTTCTATCTTTTGATAAAAGAGATGTTCATAATTAATACTACATTGAAAATCATATAAATATATTAATAGTTAACATAAAATAGACTAATTTAATTATTTTCTATTATTAAAAATAAAATAACATGAATATTGCTGAAAATCTCCATCATTTAATTAAGAATTTTTTCATAAATTAACCTTCCTAGCTCTCCATATCCTAAATTATTAAAATGAAGGTGGTCAACATAAATATTATCGTGAATTTTAGGTGATAGTCTCATTAAAAAATTCATATCATAATAAGGTATGTTTTCTTTTTGGCAACCCGCTTCAAGCTGTGAGGAATACTTTTTATGTAAGTCTAAGGCACATAAATGATCAAATAATTGCCAAAACTTATTTGCACAAGCCTTTACTGCATAAAACATCGCTTCTTCCTCTTTATGAAATTGCTCTTTGCTCCATCGAGATAGTGGCTGAAGGATATAATACACTTTAGCATCATGCTTTTTGGCTAATTGTTTTATCTGAACTGCTGATTGAACCGTCATTTTAACTGCTCGATTGATACGTTCCTTAATATCTACGTAGGTATCAGTATATTCCTTTTCCATTGGGTTTTGAGCAAGATCATCAAGCCAATTATTTAATCTATCAGCAAGCCTTGGGATAAACTTTTTTGCAGCACTATTATCGCATAGCGCATTAGAATTCATTCCATACGTTAAATCTTCATTATATTTATTCATATAATGAACCAGTTCGTAAGAATAATAATATTTACCATATTCTGAGGTAAAATCGTCGGGAAGCCCCTCAAAAGTTAATGTACTAAGACCACTTAAGATAATAATATTTTTTATTTTTTTAAACCGATGCTGATTCAGCATAAAAAGAATTGCTTCCTGCACACAATTATATCCACTACCACCAAAATTAAGCCAGATTTCTCCAGTCAACTTAGAAAGTATCGAAGAAATTGTATATGCATCCGAAGTAGCTCCGGTTCCCATTGCAGTCGAACCACCAATAACAATGTTAACTAATTCATCGGTTGGAAAATTAGTTGGTGAAACCCAACCAGAAAATGATTTACTTATTCGGAAGCCCATTTCATCGGTATTAATCACAGCTGATCGATAATTCTTTTGGTGAAAAAACATAGTGTAAGGAAGCCAGCGAACGCTTAAGTACATAAATTCATCATATTCACGCAGTTGTGGTGTAAGTTCATAACATCTTTTCACAGCTTCCTGATGGGTCATTTGTTTATATTTCATTATTTACCCCCCTAAATTTTTATGAAAACATGTAATTTAATATTTTCTAACCATCAATTATCCCAAACTAAATAATTTTTAGAACATTTACCGTATACACCTACAAATGCTATATTAAATTCCATTCTTTAAATAAATACCTACTTCATAACTACTAATAAAGATTAATATAATAAAAAATTATACGTTCTAAGTAACATGCGATCTTTAACTTTTATTTACACCGCAAAGTATCAATACTATAAAAACTTTTCCTAACCAGATAAAATGAATTTAATTCCTGAAACGATGAAATAACCATTGCGGCATTCGAAATCTACTTAGCAAAAAGATTTATGTCAACAAAAATTTAACATTAATGCAGTTTTAGCTAATTATAAATTAGTTTAATGTTATAAAATTTATGACGTCAGTCTTTAGATGCAGCTGATTATAGAATATAAGTTTATGATAAATAAAAAGTAATATTAAGATGAGTTAGCTACTAAATTTTATAGTAATTTTTTCTTTACATTTAAACATCACCATGGGTGATAACAAATAAGCAACAAAAATCCCACTACATAAAACAATTCCAAAACTACTAATTGTTAAGCTATTACTAAAAACTAGTACACTTAAAGTCAAAAGTGTTGTCATCATAGCTAAAGTAATCGTAAATAAAGCACTAAGTGGTTCATTATTTGCATTAGTCAGAAAAAATGTATAATTAATACCAATGCCCAGCACTAAAACCAAAGCTAATAGTGAAAAAATATTTAGGCAATGTCCAGTAAACGCTAGCATGGCAAGGCTACTGACTAATGACAATATTGAAGGTAATAAACTAATCACCCCATGACATAGACCCAATTTAGCTATCATACAAGCAGCAATCACGCCAAGTGCCGCAAATAACAACCCCGCAATAATCATACGATATAGGCTAAATATTTCATTAAAAACCGCTTTACTATCTATCCATTCTACCCCTGGAAGTGCTTCAGCTAAGGCTGAAAGCGCAGCGCTATTGTTAACACCATCTACCGGAATCAAAATACCATTTCTACCATCTGCCAAAGTTGTCCATATCAGACGCCAACTCTCGTTGATTGAATTTTCAGCATATTGCTCAATTTGACTTAGCATTAAAGTCATTTTTAATTTTTCTAAAACATTTCCTGTACGATGATTGGCTTGGTCTTCTGTTAAAGTAAGATTGCGAACAAGGGTCGTATCGCGATATTGATTTTGTTCTGAATCAAATGGAATAAGATGATAATTTGTTAACCAACCACGTTTTTTCGCTATATTAAGTTTCATAATAAAAGCTTTAAGACGCTTGAATGTTTCTTTAGAATTATCACCATAGATCATAAACCATTTTTGATCACTCTTGTTAGTGGTTAAACTAATGATAGTTTCCTGAGATAAAATCACTGGAGGCAACACTTGAAGCGAAGAGACATCATCATTAATTTTAAACATTGCCAATCCAACTAATGACGCTATACCAACAAAAAGTGGTAATCCAATACGTAACATTTTGTATCGTTGCCAAGCTCTAAACCAGAACAATATAAAAGTTTTAGCGGGTACTGCTCTTACTGGTATGCCACGACATAACCATGGAAACCAAAAAACAACCGTTAAATATGAGCCAATAAAACTTACTGCAGCGAAAAATATCATTTGGCAAATTTCAGGAAAAGGCGTAAACATCATAATAATATAAGCAGTTACAGTAGTAATAAGTACTAATAATAATGTCGCTTGTATTTTTTTAAGACTTTGCCAAGGATCTGCTTGATGGCCATAAACCATACGTTCTGTGAGATAGTAAAGAGAATAGTCTACCGATAGCCCTATGATGCTTATGTTCATTACTAACGTAATTAAATATAATTCACCAAACACGAATAATGTAGTAATACTTGCAACTAACGCACCAATGCCAATTGATAAAAAACAAAGTAATAATGAACGAAATGAACGAAAAATAACCAAGATTAGTGAACCCATTCCCAATACGGTAATAATGCCAAAAGTAAAAATATCCTCTTTTATCTGCTGGCTCTTATAATCACTATATAGCATAGTACCACGTGATAAAATTTGTGCCTGTGGATAATCAGCCGTAAATTGTTTCGCTTTGGTTTCTAAATTTGTTACTAGCTGATCGATTCTATGCATATTAAAAGACGAATCTATCAGTTCTCCATAAATAAGATACCAATATTGCCCTTGATAATCTTGTATTATAATCCAGCCATTTTGTAGACATAACTGACTGGTATTTTGTGCTAATTTTTGCCAAGTATTAGGCATTATTATTAGAGGATCAATAAGAGAATTTTTGTAATTATCAGATAAAACGTCATAAATTTGAGAAAATATCCACTGAGCATGAGCATTATTATGATTTTGTAATACTGGTTCCGCTGGAAATTGTTCATCTTTACGACAATGAGAAAGTATGCTTCCTTCTAGTTGTTTCTGTCGTTGAGTATTAATCGGGCCTTTAACATAACTAATACCAGGTTCTAAACGCAACAATGCTAACCAATGTTCTGCCACCGATGAATCTGGCTGCTTTCCCGGACTTATTAACCATAGTAATTGTTGCTCGACCGGCTGCATAAAATCATTATCAAGCGAAGGAGATGGATGGTTTAAATTTTTTTGCGGTAACCACGTTAGAATATTGTCACTAAATCGTACATTCGGTAACAATGCTAATAATGCTATTAATAGCAAACAAATAAAGAGCCAGATAACTGCTCCCCAATGCAAAAATTTAATCGGCAGAACAGGGGTCTTCATCGTTAATCAGTGTAAAAAGCATCCATTGATATTGCCCACCAGCAGAATTAACCTGATAATTTTGCTTATCATTTAATAGAAAAGCATCTAGACAAAATAGATTTTCAAAATAATTAATCTGAATAACATTATTTAATAATTTATTTATCAAGAGAAAATATAATAGAAGCTTACGTTTAAATATTGATAAACAAGTTTTCATTACGATGAGAAAACAGCAAAAAACCCTCATAAAATCACTCCCTGACACTAAAATAAAAATATTCTTGCTATGAATTTTTTAACGCTATTTTAATTTACAGTATAAATTTACTTGCCTCAATTGAATAAAAAATGAGCAATCATGTAACGACTTCATACTAAAGAAATAAGTAAAATTGTAAAATTACCCTATCAAAAATCTATTAATAGTGTAAAGAAATATCCATCTCATAAATGAATAGTTGGTTATTTATGCTGAAAATAATTATATTTTTAACATATAAAATAAAAACATTATTCACTAATATTATAATAAAATATTTTTTATAATAAATTAGCTAAAAAAGAGGTTACCATTCACTAAGCAATAGTAAAAAAGAACTCGCATATCTTTTGTGTTTGTTAAAAAATTTGTCGTTTATATTCATTAATTACTTAATCGCTATTAGATTGTCCATTACAACAATTACTCTTCAGTTATCTTTCTTGATTAAAAATGACGATTGAGTTTTATAAGGATCACAAGAATCAATAATAAGCTTTAGTTATTTAGTATGTTTATATTTATATTCTTGTTAAATTTCACATAATAAATTTTCATAGTTATGTTTTAATTGCTATTTGTTCAATAAGAATCAGAATTTTCTTTGCTGTATACGCGTATAAATCATCTTCTTTCTGCACATTAAACTAAGGCTGTTGCCCCAAATTAAAAACATAGCGCGTCACGTGTTCTTTGTGCTAGATTTTGACTTATAAGTAACGAACTTGTGGATATCATGTTTACTATCATCAAAAAGATATTGAGAAAAAAACTCATCATCGTAGCGGTTAGCCTCACTATCGTAACGCCCTTATCAACCTTTGCTAAAGAACCGAAAAACTTCATTTATACCAGTTCCGATGATTTCGAATCGGTATCAGCCATTTTAGAACGTAGCGATATTCACGGCGTACAGATTGTTTACAATTGGCGTTTACTCGAACCAGAAAGAGACAAATACGACTTCTCGAAGATTGAAATGGATCTGTCACGCCTTAAGAAAGCTAGAAAAAAATTATTTATCCAGATTCAAGATCGATTTTTCGAACCAAATGCCCGCTACGTTCCTGATTATCTGTTGAATGATCCAATTTATAACGGTGGAGTGTCACCACAGTTTGATAATCCAGGTGAGGGAAATATGGTAGGCTCTGGTTGGGTGGCACAGCAATGGGATCCTGCGGTACGTCATCGTTATCAAGCGCTATTGGCTGCACTTGCTAAGCGTTTTGATGGCCAGATATATGGAGTGAACTTACCTGAAACTGCCATTGATTTAGATGAGAATGCTCTACCTAAAGGATTTTCCTGTGATAACTACTTCGCCAGTGAAATAGAAAATCTCGCCTTTGCACGAAAGGTGTTTACCAAATCACATGTAGTGCAATATGTTAATTTCTGGCCGTGCGAATGGAACAATGACAAAAATTATATGAGCCGATTATTCAAGTTCGCCAGTACTCATGACATTGGCCTCGGTGGACCTGATATTGTCCCCAATCGTAAGGCGCAAATGAAAAACTCATACCCCTTCTTCAATCAATACAAAAATAAATTAGCCCTTGTTGCCATGGCAGTGCAGGAGCCAACCTTAACCTACATAAATAAAAAGACGGGTAAGCCATTCAGCAAGGCCGAGTTTGTACAATTTGCTGAAGATTACCTCGGAGCCGATATCATTTTTTGGAGTACAAAATCACCGTGGCTGGCTAAAAAATAAGTAAAACTAACCACAAAGCATATGTTTTTTTAATCAACAAAGAACTCAGGAAAAAAAGGGTTCAGCGATATACTCATCACAAATTAATAAGCTGAAAAATGATTTAAAAGCAAAAAGCGTTAAACCAAATCTAGTCTGACAAAAGGGATGTGAACAACGGAAAATGATTCAATATGCGATAACTAATATGCCTTGCCCCCGCAAGGCATATTAAATAATGTTACTAATTTAGGTTCTTCTCTCCATTAGTACTGCCTAAAAAATTTCTTTTACTTACACCTAGCTATAAACGTTGTTATCCTGAGAGATAACCTTGATATTTCAGGCAAAGAAAGTAATAACCTGATTGTCGCGCAAGATATAATAGCCCACTATCTGGCTACCTTTTGCTCGATACTGAGTGAGCGATTGGGTCAATTCGAGTGTAATTCGTTGATGTAAAACCTCTATTTTACAAACTCTGGCTGCTTCAAAACCAAACAAATGTCTGACTTCAGGGTAGAGTGCCTTGAATAAACTTTCTTTGGCGGAAAACGTAATTAATAATGCGATTTCATAATCAATACCACTATCCACCAGCAGTGCTTGTTCATCCAAAGAAGAAAAAAGATTTGCTGTCTCTCTTATTGTTAACGAAGAGAATGTCTCGATATCGACGCCTGGTATCAGGCCTGCTTCCTGTGACGTCACTAACGCGATAGCATATCCATCGGTATGAGAAAGGCTACCACACCATCCTGATGGCCAAACTGGTGCGCGATCCCACCCAATACCGGGTGTGTTATTACATCCTTCAATTTGAAGCAGTATTTTAGTTGCATATCGTACTGCCACATATTCTGCTCGACGTTTAACCACCGCGGAATTTAGTGATTGAGGAAAAGGAATAGCAAAATAGGCAAATAATTCGTCCTGATAACAGCGAATATCAAAATTAACCAAACAGTAACGTAAGCAAGGTAAATGGATAACCATCCCCACCTCAAAATAGCGAATAAAAGGTGGAGCAGAGCCAGTCGTGATTGAAGTGAGCATTTAACTAATCTATCGCTAATAACAACCAAAATAAAAATCTATAAAACAATTAATTACGCCATTATGAATAGCCACTTAAAAGTGAGCCATTTTTCATCTCCAGTGAAGGTTTAATTTTGCTCCACCTTTTCTTCGCGTCAGCTTGCGTCATATTGTTTCCAATACACTTTTTTAACCAATAGCCTTTCTTTTTTCTGTACGATTGGTAAAGCTGCACCTAGCACACACTCTTTGCCACAAAGGTCAAAACTCTTTACATAACCAATCAATGTTGTCAGATTTGTTTTGCACTTTCCCTTCAACATTCATTGGTTTTGCAAGCAAGGCTATCCCTCGCAAGTTAGGTTAATGCCTGCTCGAGCATAGGCGAATACGTAGTCACGGCGCTATCGTTGATGACATTGGCGATAATTCGATTTAGTTGACTGAATAATTGTTTCCCGTTGTTGCTGTTCAAAATTGAGTAGTGGTTACCTTCAATACAAATACACTCGGCTGTTTTAAGTTGCTGACGCCAGAATTGCATCGCCTGTTGGCTCTGACTAGCATAAATCAGATAGGTAATTACTCGCGGCGGGCAACTCGGAATGAAACTACGTAGGCAAGTGAGGTTACGCCGGAAAGCTTGTAGTAGATTGCCGACATAATTTCGCGTAAAGGGTGACAGGTCTAATCCATCACTCTCTTCCCCCATCATCAAAAGTTTCACCTGTGGCAGAGTAATGTCATGCAGTTTGTAATTCAGTTCCTTAGCAAACCCATGCAGTTGAGAGTCATCCGTTGGTGGCGTTTGCCATGCGCTGGCAGCAGGCGGATCTAGCATGACTAAAACCGGTTTTTTGCTCTGGAGTTCGGACATAGCTGCCATCTGATAGGCTAACAGCGCACCAAATGACCATCCCACAATAATCAGAGGGCAATTTTCTTTCAGCTGTGGTAATACCTGGCGGCAGTAAACCGCGGCTCGTTCAACAAGCGTGTCTTCGGTAAGTATCTGTCCACCTAACATAGGATCTTGGATCTGAATAACGCCGATCCGGCTATCCAGCATTTTCAACATTTCCCGATAAGCCAATAGATCTCCGCCAATCGGGTGAAGTAAAACGATCTGAGCCAGTTCTACCTTATTGACCTGCTGTGCTGGTTTGGCCGTATCCTCAGTAATAAAACGATAAAGTGCCTCAGGTGTATCAAGTTGCATAAATTCAGCAAGCGTAAATGGGCGAGGCGATTTATTATTCAACTCATCCAGTAGTTCTAGCGCCTGAATGCTGTCACCCCCCATACTCTCCCAGGAAGTGTCATTGTTACTTTCTGCAAGACCAAGATGTTCCGCGTACAGTTTTCTAATCAATGGTAATGAAAATTTATCAGCGGTATCAAAACTGGCGACCACCGATGGACGGGATGGTATATGTTGTTGATAAAACCAACGGGATTCGGCAAAACCCGTTGTGCATACTAACTGCTGGATTTGCGGTGAACTCATTGCTTGATAGAGCATTTCAGCCCCCTCACGACGAGTGATACCGATACTCAAATGCAGCAGATTATCATGACGACGCAGTCCAGCCGGAAGTTCATGAATTGACATACCGCCATCCTGCCAGATATCCCAGTTGATTGTTCGATAGCAACAATTTTGCTGGCTTGCGGCTTTAGCTGCTACCCACGCATCCAAATATCCGTTAGCACAAGCATAACTCAGCTGTCCAACACCACCATGAATAGCTGACATAGAGGAGGAGCAAATAATCCAACGTGGCTCCAGTGTTTGTAGGATCTCCAGCGCTGCGCAGCTACGAATTTTTTCCTCAACCACGGAGAAATCGTCAACACACTGGTGACGAGCAATAAGCGCACCCGCTGGCACGCCAGCACAGTGTAAAATTCCCTGTATATGGTTATAACGCGCTTGCAACAAGTTGGTTAGTGATTGCACCTCGGTTATGTCGGTGATATCGCAACTCAGCGATTCGTATTCACACTGACCGGCTAAATGTAAAGTGACCGGGTCTTTATTTACACGGCGTGAAACAAGAACAAATTGGCTATGTGGTGCAATGGCAGCAATTGCCTGTACTAAAGCTTGGCCGATACCACCGCTACCACCGAGTACAACATAAGTGCCTGATGGCAAAAGCATGGGTAATTGATGTAGTGGTTGCTCTACCAGCGGTTGATAGCTGAGCTTTAACCATTGCTTGCTGCGCCGTGCATATACTATGCCATGCTGACTCAGACCATATCCGATAGCAACAGTAGGACTATTAGCACAGCAATCAAAAAGTGCACAATGTATCTGTGGGTGTTCCTGCATAATAACATTCAGTGCACTGGTTAACATCGCCTGTTCCGGGAGAATAACTTCCCCTGCTGCCGTACTTAATGCATTGACGGTGAGTAGATTCAATTCTAGCGTGCGATTCGGCAGGCACTGGCTAGCTGCCTGTATGACATGAGTTAGATTTAACAACAGCTCAACAGCGCTCTCACCAACAGAAGAAACCCACAGAATTTGTACATTTCCTGCAGTGTTTGCTGCCTGTTTTAATAGATGGTCGAGTTTCTCTTCTGGTGATAACACCAGCACCTGACGTGCCGTCAGCTGTACATTATCGGGCAATATGCCAATCACCAGGCAGAGATCTGCGACCGTCATCTGAGGTTGAGCTACTACTTGCCAGCAAGGCGTGTAACGCCACTGTTTAGTGGCTAGTTTTGCCGGAACCTCAGCAGGAAGTAACATAAAAGGAGCAAAGTTAAAATTGGTGGTAGAAAACTGCCAGCTTGCAGGATGATTATTGACCCGGCTGACTGGCCAACTACTTTCTTCGTCCAGCAACCAATCACGGCACTGCTGAGCCTGAGCAGGAGATAGTTGCTGATTATTTTGCAGTCTATCAATTCGCCGTAATATCTGCTGATTGTTTTGTCCCTGTGTTAACCAACTTTCCATTTCTGCCTGCGCTTTAGCCAAATCGTTCCATATACCGAGATGGCGTATTGGCTGCGGTTTATGCAGTGATAAACGTGCGCAAAGGGTAGATAAATCCAGCGAAGAGGTACGCATGACATTCAACACTTGAACGATAAGCTGTTGTAACGCCTGTGGCGTCGCGGCAGAGAAGGGTGCCAGACAGCTCCCTTGTTGCTTAACTGAATGCGAACAGCGCTCTTCTTGCCGCGGCTCACGCAAGATAAGGTGCGCGTTAGTTCCACCCATGCCAAAACTACTGACGCCAGCATAACGTAGTGTATCACTTTTCCACTGGCGACTGGTGGCACTGGTAGTAAACGGTGTTTTATCTATTTCTAGCAATGGATTAGCACGTTGATAGCCTACATTAGCAGGCAGTACCTGATGATAGAGTGCTAAAGCAGCACGGATCAACCCTAAGATACCGGCTGCTGGCCCGGCATGACCGAGCTGACTTTTTACTGACGAGATATGGCAGAAACCTGTTTTGTGGGTTGTCGATGAGAATGCTCGGCTAAGTGCAGCAATTTCGATCGGGTCACCCAGCGGTGTTGCTGTGCCGTGAGCTTCAACATAACCAATTCGATCGGCAGCTATTCCAGCACGGGTTAATGCCGAACTAATCACTTTTGCCTGTCCAGCAACAGAAGGCGCGGTATATCCCGCCTTATCGCGACCATCATTATTAATTGCACTACCAGTGATAACGGCATAAATGCGATCATTGTCGCGCCGAGCTGCCGCCAATGGTTTAAGGATCACGACGCCACACCCATTGGTCGTCAGCGTGCCATCCGCATTGTCACTGAACGGATTAGTACTACCTTGTCTAGAGAAGATATGGCCCGGCGCCCATTTATACCCCTGCACGGCATCTGGATCGATATTTACCCCAGCCACTACCATCATTTCAGCATCACCCATGTTTAATGCATTGCATGCCTGATGCACTGCCACCAGAGAGCTTGAACAGCCAGTTTGTACCGTTAGCGCCGGGCCACCTAAGCCAAGGTAATAAGCCACTTTCGTTGCCACAAAATCCTTCTGATAAGATAAACCTAAGAAAAAAGGATCGCTATTACGACTTTCAGTGCAATTTCTCCGCTCTAACCAGCGCTGGTAAAATGCATCGCCTGTACTAGCCACTATACCAACCGACGCCAGATCTTCCCTGCTACTATAGCCGGCATTTTCTAACGCCTGTACTACACTCATCAACATATGGCGCTGTTGTGGATCCATACGTTTTGCTTCTTGTGGCGAAATACCAAACCAATTTGGATCGAAGTCGAAAATGCCTGATAGCGATGAACGTACTGCCACTTTACGCTCTTCATCATCGCTGCCAATAGTAAGCAACGATCTATCACGCTCTACCAACTCGCGAGAATCCATAACAGCATGCCAAAATGTTGCCAGATCAGCACATTGACTGACATTGATTGCCATTCCAATCACCGCAATGGTGTTTTCGTCTGTTGGGCTTTCGGTCAACCTGGTTTGTTCCGTTGCGGTTGATAGGATAGAAGGCGGCGTCATTGTTTCACCCGCTAAAAAATAGCTCAATTCATCAATACTTGCATGCTCAAACAGATCGTTAAGTTTGAGAGTAGTTGCGCCAGCCTGAATTAACGCTACATGGATTTTTATCAGTCGTAACGATGTTAATCCCAGGGCAAAAAACTTAGTCTGCTCACTACTAGGTTTCCTACCCAACTCTTTCTCTATTAGCTGGCTTAATAAATAGCGCCAGTCTGCCACCGATCGCTGATTTGTTGCTTGCCGTCTGATAATGTGTTGTACGCTGAGATTATCATCTGGTAGCGGGTGCCATAACAACCTGGCTAAACCCGCCCGGTCTATTTTGCCACTCGGAGTCGTACTAAGTGCATCTACCACACGAAATTCCATTTTTAAAGCGCCGGCTGGCAACCACTGCTGTAATCGTTGATATAACTCGGTCGTTGATACTTGGGTCTCTGGTGATTTAAGACGCAAATAGGCTAGCAACTGTCCTTGCTGCGCCATCACTGCCACTGAATGGAAATAGCCGCTTTCTAGCAGTAGTGTTTCCAACTGCCCGCATTCTACTCGATAGCCATTAATTTTGACTTGATGATCGAGCCGCTCCAGGTAATTAAGTCGCCCTTGGCTATCATAATGGCCTATATCTCCGGTCAAATAAGCTAACTGATGCTGTCCGTTCAGTGAGAGCTGGCAGAATTTTTGCTGATTAGCGCTGGGATTATTTTGATAGCAGGGCCATACGTGCATCCCGGTAATCGCAATCTGACCGATTTGTTGTTGATCATCCAACAATTGATTGCTTTCATCAACGATATACACCCCGCAATTATCTGCCGGATAACCGACTGGAACCGCTGTTGGCCAGTTATCTGGCTCACCCTGCAAGGTATAACTGGTGACGACGTGAGTTTCTGAAGTACCATACATATTAATAAGTCGGGAACCGGGGGATTGACGAAACAGATTTTTAATCGCCTCAGTACAAAAAAGCATCTCTCCAGCACTGACTATTTCGCAAAGGCAATTAGGCTCAATTTTCAATGCCTGGGCAGTCTCAGCTAAAGATTGCAAAACGATATAGGGAATATACAAGCGCTCAACACGCTCAGTTTGTATAAATCGCAGCAAAGCCTGATGGTCACGACGAAAAGCGGGTGGGGCTAACAACAGTGTCCCGCCAGTACACAACGTAGTGCAGATCTCCTGATGAGAAATATCAAAGGAGAGAGAGGTAAACTGTAAGGTACGCGCTGGTTTGTCCAGCCCGATACGATTTTGCCATTGAACAATATTCAGCATCAGACTGTGGCGTGCTGCCAGTTCTTTGGGCAACCCAGTGGAGCCAGAAGTATATACCTTATACATCAAAGTATCTGCATTAACCGCTTCATCAGGGGATAACGGTGACTGATTTATAACTTGCAAATAACCATCAATCGGAATTAATGGCAATTTTGATTGAGCTATTAATAACGGCGAAGCGGCATGAGCTTGATCCACCATCACCGCATCGATTCCAGCGGTGGTTAAAATATGGTTAATAAGTTTATCTGGGTAGTTTACATCTAACCCGACAAAACAGATACCGCGACTAGCCATAGCTAAAATGGCAATAATCGCGTGCCGGTCTGCATGAGCATGGATTGCCACTACACTGCCATAGGGCAATTTCCACTGTTGACTGAGAAATATTTCCATGCGCGCTACCTGTTCCATTAAGTCGGAATAGGTCAGCGTCACACCATTATTATCGACCAAGGCCAAAGCATTGGGAGTCAGATTTCGCTGGTGATCAAGCCAGACTCGAAGCGTATCAAAGGTGAGCGCCTGTTGCTGTCCCTGATTAACAATAACAGTGGCAGCGGATGAAGGGGGAAAGCAAAATTGGGTTGAAAGTGTGTTCATAACAGCTGACTCGCAGGTTAAATTTTGTAACAGACGGATCCACTGGCTAGCAAAAAAATGGGCCTCCTCACGACTGAACAACGCCGTCTGATACTCCAGAATCACTTCTGTTGCCATCCCCTGTGGTGTCACACAGACCAAAAATGGAAATTTGGCACTGCCGATGTCTGGTACACTGCCTTTTATCTTCAAGCCTGGCAATTCTAGGCAAGAAAAATCGGTGTTCTCCATAACAAATACCAGGTCGAATAGGGATTTTCCCTCCGCCTGCATAGCGCAAGCCAGTTCGGTTAAGTCTGCATAGTTCACCGTGTGATAGCGGAAAATATTTTTTAACTCTTGCCCCGAACGATCCAGGAAGCTAGCCAATGTGTCATCCGGCAATATCTGTTCATGCCATACCAGCGTATTGACTAGCATACCAATGATTTTTTCACTATTTGGCAAAAAACGACCGGCATCAGGGAAACCGATAGTGACAGCACTCTGTTTTCGCCACTGTCCCCAGCACCATCCCAACACACTAAGTAGCAATCCAGCTAGTGTCATCCCTTGTTTTTTTGCCAGCACTTTTATAGCCTGAGTCGTCTGTGGGTCGATGATTAGCTGCTGACGCTCACCCGCCATATCTGCAGCTGGAGTTAAACCATAGCGTCGCCGTATTGCTAGTATCTCTGGCAGTCTTTCCCGCCAAAAATTTAGACTCTGCTTATAACTATCTTTCTGATAATAAAGATTTAATGCGGCAGTATGATGTAATAGTGAGTAGTTTAGTGGAACCAACCCAACTTGTTGGTCGCGCTGTAGCGCCGCATAGCACTGACTCAGCTCACGGAGTAAAATATTCATCGACTCACCATCAATGAGCGCATGGTGCATATTCAGCAACAGCACTTGCCGATCTCTATCTGTGGTGAGTAAACAAGCACGCAGAGCAATCTCTTGACCTAACTGAAAAGGTTGTCTGAACCACGCTTTAGCCCAGTTAGACCAGCAATCATCGCTCACTTGTTGATGCACAAGGGTGAAATCAGTGTACGGAACAACCCGTTGCAATAATTGTTGCGAATTTATGTCAAACTCAAGCCGAGTGCGGAAAGCGCCATGGCGTTTTACCAGTATATTTAACGCCAGTTCAAGGCATTTGTCGTCTATCAGTCCCTGAAATTCAAACAGAAAAGGGGTTGCATAAGCATAAAGACTGGGATCACGCTGCTGTATAAACCACATTCGCAATTGTTCGCTCGAGGCCACATGGCTAATATCGTTATCAAACGTAATGGTTGCCTGTGCTGCAACAGGCTGTAGCCTAGCTAGTACCTTACTGACGGGTGTGTTATAGAGTAATTCAGCAGCTGTCACCACCGCCTGCCCTGCTGGAACTTGCCAGGCCGATAACATTCTCATGGCCGTCAGCGAATCACCGCCGTTATCTATTAAAGAAAGTTGCGGGTTGAAATTGTCGTGGTGCAGCAGAGATCTCAGTGCCGCCTCAGCATCCTGTTCACTACCCAGTTGTAACTCTTTTGACTGATTTTGCATCGTCAGTGTTTGAAATAAAGCCTGACGATCAATCTTACCATTTTGTGTCAATGGCAAAGCGGGTAAGCTGTGGACTTCATGGGGAAGCATCCAGCTGGGAAGACGTGATTTAAGAAAATCTATTAGATGATCGGCTTTACCACTGACAAACGCCACTAACTCAATGGATACCTCATTTTCACGCGTCAACACGACTGCCGCTTCAATATTCGGTGCCAAGAGAATATGTTGTTCCAACTCATTAAGATCAACGCGAAAGCCACGAACTTTGACCTGACTATCAATGCGTGCCAACCACTCCAGTTGACCTTGATTGTTCCAGCGTGCCTTGTCACCGGTGCGATAACAACAAATTGGTGTGGACGTAAAATGGCAATCGACAAACTTTTGACGAGTGGTTTGCTCATCTGCGTAATAGCCCAGAGCCACACCAGGGCCAGAAAGATAAAGCTCACCACTTTCGCCATCGCTAACCAGTTCCCCTTCCGGTGTCAAAACCCAACACTGCGTTTGTCCTATCCCTTGCCCGATCGGCAGTCGGTCACCAGTGAAATCTTGTGGTACTGGCCAAGCAGTAGCAAAAGTACTGCATTCCGTAGGTCCATAAACTTGGATCAGCTGGGGTGGATTTGGCATAAACTGACGATAAAACTGGCGAACAGCTTTTGGCCTCAGCGCTTCTCCTCCCACTAATAAGCAGCTTATCGAGGCCAGCAAAGGGGCTGAACCTAATATTAATGAGTGGAATAATGCAGTGGTAATAAATAGTACATCCACCGCAGCAGCAGGCTTCAGGTCACTATCAGTTCCCTGATAACAGAGCATATCTGGCGTGAGCATGACTGTATATGCCCCATTGGTTAACGCTGCCCAAAAATCAAAACTGAAAG
Source organism: Arsenophonus sp. aPb (assembly GCF_029873475.1). NCBI lineage: Bacteria > Pseudomonadati > Pseudomonadota > Gammaproteobacteria > Enterobacterales > Morganellaceae > Arsenophonus > Arsenophonus sp. aPb. The sequence goes on along the minus strand of NZ_CP123499.1, from coordinate 84,081 downwards.
CATCAAAAGCGGGCGTCGAAACCGAGCCTACCCCCTGACCAGGTAGGATAGTGACATAATCTGGCTGCCAGGCCATATGAAGGATCCCTTGGTGACTAACAGCCACTGCTTTCGGCTTTCCAGTGGTACCTGAGGTATAAAATAGGCAGGCACATGCCTGTGGTATTGAATGGTATCCCAGAAATGTACTGACAGGACTGGCTTTAGGTAACTGACTGTAATGAACCCAGTGTATAGTCTGCGGTACAGCACAATTTATAACAGATGACGTCAGCACCAGCGCCGGCGCTACATCCTCTAATAGTTGTTCTAAACGGGCTTGAGGTGTATGGGGTTCAACACAAAGATAACTTGCCCCCAGCTTTAGTACAGCCAATATCGCTATCGCCATATCGGCACCTTTTTCCAAATGCAGGACAATAATATCGCCAGGTTTTCCAACCAAAACAGCCAGTTTGGCCGCCAACATAGCACTTTTCTCATCCAGTTCACGATAGCTCAAACACTGCTGTGCATCGACCCAAGCATCGGCCTCAGGTGTTGTTTGCAGCCAATGGTGAAAAGCAGCCAGTAAATTCTGCGGTTTTTCGATGTTCATAGGCATACATCCTCAACCATCTCTTGACAATGTTCGGCCATGATATCTTCCACCATCGCCGCCACTTTTTGCACGTGGGGTGGATCCATTAACGACCAATGATTACCTGAGGTAGGCAACGCAATTAACTGAGGGATAACTTGGCGCCAGGATGCGGCAGCACGTTCAATATCAAAGGTGTACTCTTTGTCACGTACCTGAATCAACCAGGCACGGCCAGAAAAATGGGGAACCTCAGTTATACCGGTAAGTAACAGACGGTGGTGATTGTATAAGCTGTGATAACGATCAATATCCTCTTCACGAATATCTGGAAATATGCCATCAAAACGACATAGTTTCTGTTTAAATTCATCCAATCCCATTTGTGGGATACAACGCACCATTTCGGGATAAGGGTAGCCGGTATCAAACATAATAATTTTGCTATGGTGGAAGCCTCGTTGTTGAAGCTTGCGCGCCATTAATAATGCCATCAACCCACCTAATGACCATCCGCATAGTATATGCGGTTGATTGATCAGATGTTCAATTTGAGTGAGGTAATGGTCTGCCATTGCATCAAAACTGGGTAAAAATGACTCTCCCTCTTTTAAACCTTGCGCCTGAATACCATGTATGCCGAGATCACGATTGAGCGCATTAGCCAATTTGAGATAACAATAAGCGGTACCGCCACCTGGATGGATACAGATAAGGTGGCGCTTGCCGTCACGAAAGGTCATTAAATTTTCTGCGCGCGTATTTTGTGGTTGGCTACCTCTAGCGCGTGTCCGTAGTAAAACCGCGAGTTGCTCAATAGTTGGATACCGAATTAATTCAGTCAAAGTAAGGAGTTGGCCAATCTCTTTTTCAACCAGATTTACCAGCCTTAATGCATCCAGCGATGAACCACCTAGTTCAAAAAAATGGCTATGGATATCAATCGTCACGTTAAGAAAAAGCTGCGAAAAAAGCGTATACAGTTTCATCTCAATGTCATTACGAGGCGCAATAAATTTGTCGTTTCGCGGCCTTTCAATCACCCGCATCGCTTCTAAGGCACGCAAATCAAATTTACCGTTCACCGTCAATGGCATTTTTTCAATTTGTTGCAGATACCGCGGAATCATATATTCTGGCAATTTGTTAGCTAGCTCTCTACGCACTTGATTGCTATCCAACGCATCATTACTGATATAAAAGCCATGTAGTTGCCGATGACCGGCTTCTCCCGGCGCAATTACCACACCGAGAATAACACCCGGTACATCTTCCAGTGCCAGGCGCACCTCTTTTAACTCAACACGATAGCCCCTGATTTTGACCTGATCATCGCGTCGACCTACAAAGATCAATCCCTCTTCGCTCCAGTAACCGTAATCACCGCTGCGATAAGCCCTAACTTTTTCTTCCTTAGCGCCCGGTAGGATAATTTCAACAAAGGCATTTTTATCTAAATCTGGCCGATGATGGTAACCACGTGCTAATCCCTGCCCGGCAAAATAGAGTTCACCAATCGCACCATCGGGAACATGTTGCTGGTGCGAGTCAAGAATATAGACCTGCATATTATTGGAAACCCAGCCAAGCGGAACCGGGCCGTTGATTTCGCCATATGCAGCATATGCAAAACTGTAAACACAAGTTTCCGCCGGACCGTAGATATTAAACAAATTTTTGATACCGGCCTGCTGGGCAGCGCGCACCGCTGTAGGGTTGACAACATCACCGCCGAAAATCAACGTATTAACGGTTGAGAAAAGCGCGGCCTTACCAGATTGCATGTAGCTATCAAATAGTCCCGTCGTTAAGAAAATATTGTCCGGTTGATAATTCACAATCAGCTGCTGCATACGGTGTGGATCAGCAATGGCTTTTCGTTCCGGGGTGATAACCGTCGCGCCATGAATCCAAGCTGACCATAACTGTAGCGTTGCACAATCAAAGGTTTCATTAGCGGAATAGAGAACACGCTGCGATATTGGTAGATGTAACGGCTGATATAAAGTACTCATCACTGAACGGTGTGATAATGCCACACCTTTGGGCGTGCCTGTGGTCCCGGAGGTAAAAATTAGGTGACTCAGATCTTCGACCGACCCTTTCGGTCTCTGGCCTAAGGAAGATCTGGCTGCAAGCAGCGACGCTTGAGCTTCTTCTAGCAGGAGGGAAATTTCCAATTGTGGTAATGCTAGAGCAAACATTTGTGGTTGATCAACTAACAATAAATCTGGCTGTACTACCCCCTTCATTACTGCTTTACGCTCCTCCGGCGCACTACGATCAATACAGTAATAAATCATGCCTGCATACTGCACCGCCAGAATAGCAATCACCAACTGCGCCAGAGGTTCAATATGCAACATCACAATCATTTGGCGTGGATCAGTAAACGTCGTGTTTAAATGTGTCGCGATATGGGTAGCAAGATGATGAAGCTGGCCATAACTCCACTCTTGACCGGTCACATCATCGATAAGCGCAATATGATCAGGTTGTTCTAACACATGGGTATAGAATTGTTGTGCCAACGTATGGGCAGGCCAAGCTACAGTGGTCGCATTACGTTGATGTATATTGGCTATCATGTTCGGCGTAAGCAGTTGCAAATCGCTGATATGCTGGTCAGAATTTACCAATACCGTATCTAACGCTAATTGATATTGCGCCATAAAAGCGCTAAATAGCCCATCCTGATTAATACTTGGCGCTATATTTAAACGTAAATGGATTTCACCATTTTCTGCCTGGCAATACAGTAGTTGCAGGTCATTACTGCTCTCGATAAATTCATAATTTTCACAAACAGTGACGCCATCACTGAAACGATAGGTATGGTTTAATGCAACCGTTTCAGCAAACATCAGATTGAACCGCTCAAATGAATGATCTTTTTTCTGTTTACGCAACGCGCCAATGATATTTGCCAAAGGGATATGCTTTGCCTTTTTCCAGTGTTTGCGTTGCAAAATGATTTGTTCAAAGAGGTTAGACCAACTCAAATCTGCGGTAAAATGGTGACCTAAAATGACCGTGTTGACCCAGCATCCGCCTTCTTCCCGGTGAGAGGGTGGGCGCATACTTACTGGTGAGAGCATGAAAATATCATTTTGACCCGATAATCGGTGAAGTAAACCAACAAATATTGCCTGTAAAATAATATGCCGAGTTACGTTGTGCTGGTCAGCTAAAACCTGAATACCCTTCACAATATATTCAGATAAAGATAACGTTTTACTTTCTACTTTTTCATTTTGTTTCGCATTGCGGGGTAGCATTAATTGACATTGTTGGCCGATTAAATCTTGTGCACGTTGTTCGGCCAACGCCAACTCTGATTGAGTTAAACTATTTTCTGGCTGTTCACTGGTAAAATAACACGCTGGAGATGGCCATCCAGGTAATGGTTGAGATTCTATTAATAATTGATAAAAACGTTGGACATTACACATAAGCTGACGAAATGAAGTGCCATCAATAATTAGATGATGAATGACAAGATTTAAAACATGCACCATCTGCTGATCGTTTTCACCTAGATAGCATAAGCACCATTTAAATAGTGGCGTCACTCCAGGCACCAATCGCTGTTGGTAAAGTGTATTAAGATTATCTTTGCCAGACTGCTGCGGTGAATGGTGCTGTGAAAAATCATAATACTCACCTTGTGTCGACACCTCTACCTGACGTTTGATTAATTCGTTTTGCCATAAAAACGTCCACTGAAAGCTTGGTTGCTTTAGTGCGTGGGACACAGCCAACATAAACATTTCACGATTAAGTTTACCGGTTAATTTTATTGAAAAAAGGGTATTGGAAATTTCAGCGTTATCAGATGATTTATCGGACAAATAAAACGCATTTTCCCACTTAGTCGCAACCCATTGTGTCATGGTCTATTTTTTCCTTATATTTTGTGAGAAAGGGTAACTCCGCTGCATTGCTAGATTTTCGTTGATAGTAAATAGCAGGTGGTTATTACATTTGCTTAATCGCAAAAACACTTATCAATCTGATGCATGCTCAATCACATGAAATACATTGCGTCATAGGTTCTGTAATGGTTAGCCCAAATTATCCAGTTTGTTTGATCAGTCGCTGCGGTGTTCACTCACCAATCTTGGTAACAAACGTTCCATCAGACTGTTATCCCAGCAATTACTACTTCGACTCACACCTTTGTGTTATCCGCTAATGCCAGAACATTTCTTAATACTTACGGCTGGTATAGTGGCGCTCTTACCTACTAATCGGCCGCATAACACCTAAACAATCTATTACATGCTCGCTGTCAGCATCATGCTGGACGAGCGCGGCAACATCACCAACACACCGCTAATCAATCTGGAAAAGGAAGCCACCACACCAAACTTAACCATCGTTGACTAACCACAAACTGCCTCTCAAGCCGATTTGGCATTTCAACATTTCATTTGTATTTGCTCAGTTAACCGACGATATCAAGCATCTTCAAACCTCACTTGTGCGGGGAAGTATTAGATATGAAGGTTTTTCAGGTTGTAGCGTTACAACCTCTGAGAGTTGAGAGTTTTCACTTTCACTACCAATTTGAAACACGATTAGTAACCCAGAACAAAATGGCAGCTATCGTTAGTATTTTTAAAAATCTATATACATATCATTAACCTAGAGCAAATAACGGTTTTAATACGTTATCTTCTTTATTTGTTTATTTTTGTGCATAGTTTCACATTTCCCAATGTATTTGGCGTTTTATAAACAACTAAAACTGGTCACCTGGCTAAATTGTTAATGAAAATAACTATTTTTACTCATTACAAGTTAATATTTGATTATTTCTTTGATTTATTAAGATAAGGGATTGTTATATGCTTACTTTTATTTATTTTATTAAAAATAAAATTGTGGTTAAACACAGCGATAACTTAATTGAAAATAGTGGTTTGTTTAGTAATGTTAAGATCTACAATGTTAAACATAAATCTCACAATAAATAATAACCTAACTTTTGATTGACGATTTCTCGTATTTCGTTAAAAACTATAGTAAAGCATATAAAGATGGAAATAGAATGGTGGGATATAGTCAATAATTAATTACTAAACAAAGGATGTCATGACGCAATATGATATCCCTTTAACTCAATTGATATCACTTCTGACTTAACCTATTAAATTCCTCATGACAAATTTTAGCTCTACATCATTATCTACTTCTATTCTGAATGATTAATTTATTGATATGAAATTCATTTCCCAATTAACAGGGTTGGATAAATAGTTTTATAAGCTCATGCAAGATAATGAATTCCTCAAGCCGATAAAATTAGGTCGTAGCTCTTTAGCTGAAGAGCCTAGTTGAAAACGGGTTACAGGATCGAATTACTGAATCCAAAATTTAATCAACGAATAACGATCCCGTGCTACAACATTAGTGCCCACCTTTAAATCACATCAGATTAACGTTAAAAAATATCATGCTCGCCTACGCCATTATCAACTCTAGTTGGATGGCTTTACCAAACTCGCTGTTTGCCAGGGAATGTGTTATCCACTTATTCAAAACAACCACCAACTGAGGATGGCTAACATGCGCTTTCCTGATATCGGCAGTACACCCGCTGTCCTTGTATACCTGTATCGCTTAATACACAGTAAAACGCTTCCTGAGCCCTTATCTATTCAATCTGATTGTATATCAACTTAGAGGTTGATGACTGACTATTACGCTATCAGCCGATGCTAGAAGTCATTCTACTTAACAAATACATCTGGCTTGGGTAACGTTCTTTTGCTAATAAACTAATTAGCCTGTTTAAATCGTCCAATACTCTAAGTTACGTCCCAAACTGATGTGGTTGTTTTGGTATATTTGCTGCTAGGCTTTCCATAAGATGATTAGCTGAATAATATCTTGAAAGATGAAAACGGAAAAACAACTGAGGGAATGGCTGGTTGGAAGACTTGGAAAACTCGGGGTTGGAGCGGATAATGGATGATTATGTGTCGCTTGGTCAGTGATTATGACGAGTATTCCCCGAATACTAGACAAAAAAGAATCTCACCACAGATCTTTGACGTAGAAAACTGCAGAAAATTTTGAGTGAAAAAGCTTTGAATATATGAAGTAGAGTCCATGACGCAATAACTAAAGTAACATACAATAAAGCAATATGGACTGAGACAGACAAGAATATGCAAACAAATACTACAAAGATGTGGAAGTATTTTTAGACATACGTTAGATGTGCTATCTCTTATAACGACATAGACTATGGATATCTGTCTTTATTTAATACATTCAGTGAATATTAAGATCGGAATATAAACGAATGGATCGTATACAACAGCTTAACTATGAAAAAGATTTTCGTATTGCTTTCCTTGAATCCAAAGGGGATGGATTTCAGCATCTGTTTGAAAAACTAATGTCGAAAGTATATCACGACGATTTCATGGCTTGCCGCCCTTGGGGTAATGTTGGTGACCGAAAGAATGACGGGTATTTATTTTCTATGCGCATGCTGTTCCAGTTATATGCTCCTAACGAACTGAGTGCGGCCGAAGCCATCAGGAAAATCAATGAAGATTTTAAAGGTGCAAAAGAACACTGGGAAAAATATTTTGACGAATGGATTTTTGTCCACAATGCTCCTGATGGACGCCTCGGTCCTCACGTAATTGAAGTCTTAGCTGAGCTCAGAGAAAATAATCCAGCTATCAGGATCAGTCATTGGGGATATGAGAACATGCTGCTCCTGTTTCGGCAACTGAGTCTGCAGGATCTTGAATCATGGTTCGGGCCCTCACTGACAATGGAGGCCAACGTTAATCTGGGTTTCAGTGACTTAGCAGCTGTACTTACGCATATTAGTATTAGGTCGGCACCAACTACAATAGAAGTAAAAGAAGTGTCGCAAGGAAAGATTGAAGCTAATTTTTTATCTCAAGAAGTTGCTGATTTTCTGAAAATTGGTATGCAAAAATCACCTCTTGTTGCACAGTTTTTTGGTAATTGGAGAAATCCAACGTATGGTGAACAAATTGCACAAGCGTTTAATCGTGAATACATACTATTACGAGAGCAGACGCCAATACTTCACCCTGATGAGATATTTGGTCGCTTAGAAGCATGGGCTGGAGGCACCACTAATACAACACCGTTGCATAAGGCGGCTGTATTAGCTGTTATGGCGTACCTGTTTGATAAGTGTGAAATTTTTGAAGATGCAAAAGCAATGAGGACAGTATGATCCTGCCATCCAAACATTTGCCACAAGACAGAGCATTATTAACAGTAGGCGCACAAATCCTCACATTGATTACTTGCCCCAAGACAGTTTCTGCAATCTGGGAAGAGCTGAATATACCTGATACAGATATCACAGTTATACCCAGAAAGATAACCTACGACTGGTTCTTGCTTGCTCTCGATCTTTTGTACACTCTTGGAGCTATTGAACTTGAAAATGGCCTTATGGCTCGGAGGTCAGCTTGATTCATTACATTTATAGTACGCTGCCGAGCTTCAAGAATATTGGTGAGCTGAAGCCGGGACTGAATATACTGATAGCTCAAAAAACGAAAGGTGCCACCAGTAAGCAAACGCGTAATCGTGCTGGTAAAACTAGTTTTGTTGAGTTGGTGCATTTTTTATTTGGAGCGGAAGCAGATCCAAAATCAATATTTCGTACTCCCGAACTGGCTGAATACACGTTTGGCCTAGACTTTGATCTGAGCTCAGAATCTACAGTTGTAGAACGCAGCGGTGGTTCAAAGGCTAAAATTTTTGTTACGACCCCATCCGCAGAAAAAATTAAATACTCACCTACTGAGTGGTGCTCACTTCTTGGAGAACAAATATTTGGTTTGAGTAGCCCTAAAGCCGCTGGCAGTAAACCACCTTCATTCAGATCTCTATTTTCCTACTTTGCTCGCAGGCAAGCAAATGGCGCTTTTATGAGCCCAGAAAAGCAAGCCACGATGCAGAGTACTGGTGATATGCAGATGGCTCTAATGTTTTTACTCGGATTAGACTGGCAAATTGCACGTGATTGGCAGACTGTTCGGGAGCGGGAAAAAACCCTTGCTGAGCTTAAAAAAGCAGCAGGCAACGGCGTATTCGGCTCAATCATTGGTAAAGCTGCTGATTTACGTACTGAATTGACTATTCAGGAAGCACGCCTTAAAAAGCTTCGCTCAGAAATTGATGTATTCTGCGTATTGCCAGAATACCGAGAATTGGAAATGGAGAGTACTACACTAACTCACCAGCTTAATGAATTAGCTAATGCTAATATGCTTGATTTTTCTGCAATTAGTGATCTTGAAAATGCACTTTCATCTGAAGTTCCCCCTGATCATGAAGATTTACAGGCGGTTTATAAAGAAGTTGGTCTCATACTTCCCGGGTTAGTTAAACGCCAGTATGAAGATGTGAAAAATTTCCACGAATCAGTGATACGTAACCGCAAAGATTATCTTTCCAGTGAGCTAGAAGCAGCAAAATTACGGATTGAATTACGTGATACAAAAAAAGCACAACTTGACCACCGACGTAGTGAAATTCTAAATATTCTCCGTAGTCATGGGGCATTAGAGCAATTTCTCAAACTACAGGGTGAACTGGGAAGAATGGAGTCTGAAGTAAAAACCTTGCGACAACGTTTTGAAGCTGCAGAGCAACTTGAAGGAACTAAGAATGAACTCGAAATTGAACGTAATCGTCTGATGATCCGTCTGCGGCGTGACTTTACTGAGCAAAAAGATCTCTTAGCAGAAGCTATTGTAGCTTATGAAGAAACATCTCAACGTTTGTACGAATCAGCTGGTAGCATGACCATCGATGAAACATCCAATGGCCCTGTATTCAGATTTCCTATGCAGGGAGAACGTAGTAAAGGTATTAAGAGTATGCAAATATTTTGCTTTGATATGATGCTTATGCGTTTGTGTACCAAACGTCAGACTGGACCCGGATTTCTAATACACGATAGCCATTTATTCGATGGTGTTGATGGACGTCAGGTGATCAGTGCATTACGCCTCGGTGCTGAAATAGCGCAAGAGATCGGTTTCCAGTATATCGTCACAATGAATGAAGATGATGCTTTTAAGGAAGCTATTGAAGGTTTCGATCTTCAGGAATATGTACTCCCCACACACCTTACTGATGCTACCGAGGATGGCGGATTATTTGGTATCCGGTTTGGATGAGTACAGAACAGATTCCTGAATAACTGAGCTCCTGTATAGCTAAAGGAAAATTTAATTTTAATAGTCTCAAAGGGTTAGATTAACAGATATTCTATACACTCTGGATCCCTCAGCTTAGCCACCTAAACAAAAAATAAGTAAAGATAAATGTATCCTATAAAGAATACTGGTATACAGGGACTGAGGTGTATTTTGAAAAGAAACATGGTATCGGTTTTTCTTACTGAAAAAGGCAGGCATATTGACGCAAATGAATTTCTGGGCAGGGTTACTTTCTGAAACAAGTAACTTCCTTGCTGCATCCTTTTTTCTCTCCTTGTTTGCACTAGGCGTGATTTCACAATAAGCCTCAAACGCTAATCATTCCCCTTTGCCTAAAAAGAGGTATCCCATACTCCTGTATTTAGCACCACCAGGTTTCACTAACAGATATAGCCCTTTCCTTACAGGAAATTTGTATGGTTTGAGTGACACTATTTATTGATTTATAACTATTTCCCCGATTTTCTCCGAAAAAATAAACATACCCAAAAGTGCCGCCACAAACCTATTGATTTAGGTTGAACTAAGTTGATATCCGTTGAATTAAAAATAGATATATTGATAAGAGATTAGTAGAATTAGATTGACTCAATTGGTGGAAGACCACAGGAGTCGAACCTGCCAAGGACCGCTGGCGGCCCCATCTGGATTTGAAGTCCAGCCACCCCACCGGGGACGATGATCTTCCATGGAAAAATTGGTAATCATTATAATCCTATTTGCAGAAATTCTAAACCTATGTATTTAAACAATCTCGCAAAAAATCAGATAAAATATCTAGCCTAATATTGAACTCAGCCGTATGTGGCCATATCTTAATCACATCTCTTATATATTTAATTTTACCTAGCAAATAGGATAATTAATCACAGGATGTTTTTATTATGACAAATCCTTTACTAACAAAATCGGTGTTACCCCATTTTTACACCATCACACCGCAAGATGTGATCCCAGCGGTAAACACTGTATTAAATGGCTATCGACAGACAATTGAGACCATACTTAAAGAAAATAGCACCTTTAGCTGGAACAATTTATGCCAACCATTAGAAGAAGCTAACAACCGACTCTCCCGCGCTTGGTCACCCGTTAGTCACCTCCATGCAGTAAAAAATAGTGATGAGTTACGACAAGTTTATGATAACTGTTTACCTATGCTATCAGAATTTAGTACCTGGATGGGGCAACACACCGGCCTTTATCAAGCTTATAAGTCACTAAAAAATAGTGCTGAATTTGATAAACTCAATCAAGCACAACGTAAATCGATTGAAAATACGTTACGTGATTTTGAGTTATCCGGAATTGGTTTACCTGTAGAAAAAAAGAAGCGTTATGGCGAAATTGCTATTCGAATTGCCGAATTAAAAACTAAATTTAGCAATAATGTCCTAGATGCAACAATGGGTTGGACACAATTGATTAAAAATAGCGACAAGCTTGCTGGTATACCAGAAAGTGCGCTGTTAGCAGCAAAAGCATTAGCTAACTCTAAAGGAGAAGAAGGCTGGTTATTCACGTTAGATATGCCAAGCTATCTGCCGATTATGACTTATGCTGATAATCGTGAGCTACGCCAAGAAATGCATCATGCCTATAACACCCGTGCTTCTGATCAGGGGCCAAATGCTGGTAAATGGGATAATAGCGAGGTTATGGACGAAATTTTAGCCTTACGCTACGAATTAGCTCAATTACTTGGTTTTAATAACTTTGCTGAAAAATCGTTAGCCACTAAAATGGCCGAATCACCCAAACAGGTGCTAGATTTTCTTACCGATCTTGCCCAGCGAGCTTACCACCAAGGTGAAAAAGAGCTTGCTGAATTGTCCCAATTTGCTAAGGATCACTACGGGATTGAAAAACTTGAGCCCTGGGATCTGGGTTATTACAGTGAAAAGCAAAAACAGCATAAATTTTCAATTGATAATGAACAACTACGTGCCTATTTTCCAGAACAACGGGTTATAAACGGTCTGTTCGAGGTGATTAACAGAATTTATGGTTTGACAGCTAAAGAACGTCATGATGTGGAGATATGGCATCCCGATGTGCGTTTCTTCGAATTATATGATGAACGCGGTGATTTATGCGGTAGCTTCTATTTAGATCTCTATGCCCGAGAACATAAACGTGGCGGTGCCTGGATGAATGATTGTGCAGGCAAATTAAAACATGCCGATGGTAGCGAACAAAAACCGGTGGCTTACCTAACCTGTAATTTTAACAAACCCATTGGTGATAAACCGGCGCTGTTTACCCATGATGAAGTTATTACCCTATTCCATGAATTTGGCCATGGTTTACACCATATGTTAACCCAAATTGAAGTAGCGGATGTTGCTGGCATTAATGGTGTACCCTGGGATGCTATCGAACTGCCAAGTCAATTTATGGAAAATTGGTGTTGGGAACCGGAAGCACTTGCTTTTATTTCAGGTCATTATGAAACTGGTGAACCATTACCAAAATCAATGTTAGATAATATGTTAGCAGCCAAAAATTATCAGGCTGCAATGTTTATTCTTCGTCAATTAGAATTTGGCTTATTTGATTTTCGTTTACATACAGAATATTCGCCGCAAAAAAGCGGACAAATTTTATCAACCTTACAATCGGTTAAACAACAAGTTGCAGTAGTACCGTCTCCAGAATGGAGTCGTTTCCCGCATGCATTTAGCCATATTTTTGCTGGTGGTTATGCGGCCGGTTACTATAGTTATTTATGGGCCGACGTTTTAGCCGCCGATGCATTCTCACGATTCAGCGAAGAAGGTATTTTTAATCGCAGTACTGGATTAGCATTTCTTGATAATATTTTAAGTCGTGGTGGTTCAGAGGAACCCATGGTACTTTTTGAACGTTTCCGCGGACGAAAACCAAAGCTAGATGCAATGTTACACAGTTATGGTATTAATGAATAAATGGCAATTGATATCCAATTAATTTGTGAACCCGGCGCTTCTCAAAGCGCCTTATCGTCTATTGCAGATAAATGGCAACTTAAACACTCACCGACTGCATTAATGGCATTAGTACTCACACCAGCGCATTTACAGCTAAAAAAATTAGACGAACCTAAATTAGGCGGCATTTATGTAGATTTTGTTTCAGGTGCAATGAGACACCGGCGTAAATTTGGTGGTGGACGAAATGAAGCTATCGCCAAAGCGGTTGGCATTAAAAAATCCTACTTACCCACTATTGTTGATGCGACTGCCGGTCTTGGTAGAGATGCTTTTGTCCTTGCTGCCCTAGGCTGTCAAGTACGGCTGTATGAACGTCATGCGGTTGTTGCGGCACTGCTTGATGACGGATTAGAGCGGGGTTATGCTGATGCTGAAATAGGAAGCTGGTTAAGACAAAGAATGACATTGCTACATGCTTCAAGTATTAATGCATTAGCAACGCTATCACCCGCCCCAGATGTGGTTTATCTCGATCCTATGTACCCCCATCGACAAAAAAGTGCCTTAGTAAAAAAAGAAATGCGCGTTTTTCAATCTCTTGTTGGTAATGATGAAGATGCCGATAACCTTTTAATTCCGGCAATGACGATAGCTAAACGCCGTGTTGTTGTTAAACGACCCAATTATTCATCCCCCCTCGCAGAAATCTCACCACAAACGACGATCAAAACTAAAAATCATCGTTTTGATATTTATTTATGTTCAACAGATTCATCCTGTTAAATATTAATAAAAATAATTAACAACCAAAAATGTTAATAAATAGTGAAACTTACTATTTGTTAACAATTTTATAAAAATATTCACCGTATGTAGCCCTAAAAAAACAAATTTTTTAAAAATAATATTCATATTATAAACATTAAAATAAACTTGCAATAACACAAAAATAAATGTAGCTTAACAAATGTTACTGTTTAAATGGATATTTGTTAATGTAATTGGAGATAATTTGTGGATTATAAAATAAAACAACAGGACAAATTTGATTATTATTTCGACACCAACAATTCAAAACAAGAAATAACTATAACAGGAAAAATAAAGGTTATTCTTCATTATAAAAATCTCACCATAAAAAAACAAAATAAAATAATTAAAGAACTTGAACAAACTGTAGATAATTTTAAAATATTTGCTAATTTAGAAGATATTAAACCAAGCCAACAGCCACTAAAAATATATATATTCGATAATAAAGAAGATTACCAATATTATGGCGAAAAAAAAGGTTTAGGTACTGAAGGAGGTAAATTCTATAAAGAAAACCTAGATAGCCCACCAACCATCTATGTATATCAACAAGGCAACATTCTTAATCTTAAACATGAATTTACCCACTATTTAACTCATACTAATATACCTAATGCTGGTAGTTTGCCTACTGTATTAACAGAAGGTATTGCTGAGTATATTGAGCATTTATCCGATAAAAAATTTAATTCGCAATCAAATAGCATTGATCTGACTGAAGATGAAATAAAAACCAAAAATATAACTCAGCTTTTAGAATTAAAATATTCAGATAACTTTTATGATAATGACATGGTTTATAAAGCAGGGCATGCTATTATAATGCATTTAAATGATAAGAACCCTAAATTATTAAAAAAAATCTTACATAATAAAAATCCAGAACAATATTTAGATCAAATTAAAAAAGAAAATAATAAATTTAAAGATTGGCTTACTGAAAATAATACTGATAATGCCATGCAAAAAATAAATGCATTAGAAGTAACTAAAGGTGGATTTATTGCTAGCAAAAAAGAAATAATAGATGGTGAAATTAAAGATGTAAATTATTACACCGCTAATATAAAAAATTTAACAACAAAAGAATTGGTTGGAGAATTTGCTACTGTAGAATATATGGGTTTTGGTAATTACATTCGTTGCTCTTCAGCCGCAAAGAATATCCATATCGATATCAGTTTAGACAGTGATTATCGCCATTTGAAATTAATTAAAAAAAATAACAATGAATTTAAATTAATATTTACCAATAAAGACGGTAGTAAAAATTATACTGAAAGTAGTGAATATCAATATCAACACCAAATTGTAAAATCAAAATACGCTAAACAAAACTCTAATGAACCAATAACTGATGAAAAAATAGATGCAATAATCGCTGAATTAATAGAGATTAATGCCAATACAGTCACCAATACGGACTTAACCAATAGACCTTTAGATACCATTTTCAGCGTTAAAAAACTAGGTAATGGTATGGCTAGTGCATTATCTTTATATAATGAAGAGGAAAAAGTTAGCGAATTACTTTGTGAAAGCGGTATATTTAAACAAATTGAAGGCCAAGAAAATAATGAAATGTTTATTTTTCATAATGGCCTACAACGATTTCATGTTAATTATGATAACAAAGCTTACCTAGCGATTGAAAATGAAGATGGACAATATAAAGCCGCATTTATCGATGGTAGAGCAGTTAATAACGATCCCTATTTTGATTTTTCGCATTTACACAAAAACGAATTACTAAGTCCGAATATTACTCATATTAATCAAGAAAAGCTTCCAGTTTTACAACTTAAAAATACTAAAATATACAATCATAAGGATTCTACATTTGCTCAATATTCAGCCTTTCAAAAAGAACATGGTCACACCATCAAGAAAGGTGAATTATTAGATAATAAAGGCAGTGCAAGTACAGAAGATGATGTACATAAAGCAGTACTCCATAAAGAAAATAAGGCATTTTATGATTTCAAAACTATCGGATTTTATATTAATGAAGAGTTAAGAGACCAAAACAATAACCTTATTGATGGAAGTGATTTATTTATTCATGATCATGGTAAAAACATTCGCTATCAATTACCAAAGGAAATAACTTATCTTAAGTTAATAAAAAAAGATAATGCTTATAAATTAGCTGTTTGTGACCAAGAGGGTACTGAATATACTGACATACCCGATGAATATAGACTTATCGATCCCATTTTTGCCCACCAATACGAAAAAAAAGATCATTCAAATAAGCATCTTAATATTGGCTTAATAGATTTTAAACAATATACAGAAGGTACTCTGTTTAAACTTAAATATGATCCAAATGATTATCAAATTCCGAGAGATAAAAATAATGAAATATTAAGAAGTTCTGATAATCAAAAATATGTCACTAAAGTAAAAATATTCCATAATGACACTGAAATTGGCATGTTATCGAATGATCATCATAATTTTCAAGGTGATATTTTCTTTTCCATTGATTATAACTACAGTTACAATGATTTTCTTGCTTCTTATTCTCCACAAATTGATATTATTGATGAAACAATATTGTTCGAACAAGGTGATGGTGATATTGGCGATACAAATCGAGGATATACTGATTATAAAAAAATTAATTTTGTAAAAAATAAAAATTTAGACTATGAAATTACCACTGAAATTCTTTATAATGAACAATCTTCCAGTTATTACCCTTCCTATCAACTATTAGCCAACAAACAATCTAATGAAAATGTGTCTTATTATAGACAACATTCGAATATAGGCTATGCTGGTTATCAGGATGAGATTAATGAGTGTACGGACAATGATAATGGAATGATTATTTCTGAAGAGATTATGTATATATAGGAATAGATAATATAACCTAATAAAAATAACTTCGATTACTAATTTTAAATACATTGGAAAATGCAAAGCATTTTCCAATATTTTAATTATTTAAATAATAGGTATTAGGATTGGATCTTATAAAAATAAAAATGGGAATAATATGATAGACAATTCAAAAACTAAAAATACCAACATATTAATTAATGAAATAAAAACATATAAAAAAGCGTTTTATAGTATTGGAATATTTACCGCTATTATCAATATACTGATGATCGCACCCTCAATTTATATGTTACAAGTTTATGATCGTGTCTTAGCGTCAAATAATAAAATGACGTTATTAATGTTGACACTTCTTGTTATTTGTATTTATTCATTTATTGGCATACTCGAATGGGTGCGTAATCTGATTGTTATACGTATTAGCACAGGTCTAGACTTATCAGTTAATCAATCGGTATTCAATGCAGCTTACGAGCAAAGCTTAAAATATAGTGATTCACAGGCCAGCCAAGCGTTAAGTGATCTAACAACATTACGCCAATTCGTAACAGGTAATGCTTTATTTGCTTTATTTGATGCTCCCTGGTTTCTCTTTTTTCTGTGTGTGGTATTTTTACTTCATCCCTGGTTAGGATATCTAGCCTTAGGTGGTGCAACCTTTATTTCCCTACTCGCTTGGCTGAATCAACGCTATACTCATAAACCACTGGCGCAAGCCAATCTGATGGCACGCAAAGCCATTAATCAAGCCTCTACCCACTTGCGTAATACAGATGTAATCGAGGCAATGGGCATGTTAGGTAATATTCGTCGTTGTTGGTCAACTTACCATCACGCTTTTTTATCCCATCAAAATTTAGCCAGCGAAAGAACTTCAGCTAGCAGCGCCTGGTCAAAAATAGCACGTTTAATGCTCCAATCCCTGGTATTAGGTATGGGTGCCTGGTTAGTCACTAACAATGAATTAACCGCCGGCATGATGATTGCCAGTTCTATTCTGGTGGGACGTGTACTCAGTCCCATCGATCAACTTATTGCAGTTAGCAAACAATACAATAATGCTAAGCAGGCTTATCAACGCTTAGATCAGTTATTCAAACAGCATCCCCCCCGTAAACAAGTGATGACCTTACCAGCTCCAACTGGCGAATTAAGCGTTGAAAATGTTCTTTATCGTCCTGATCCTGAATATCCACCGCTGTTATTTGATATTCAATTCTCACTCTCTGCTGGTCAAACATTGGCTATTATTGGCGCATCTGGTGCAGGAAAATCAACATTAGCGCGGATACTTGTCGGAGCGCTTCCACCTACCTTAGGATACATTCGGTTGGATGGTGCAAATATTCACCAAATGGATAGAGAAATTTTAGGGCCTCACATTGGTTATCTACCGCAAGATATACAATTATTTGATGGCACAATAGCAGAAAATATTGCTCGCTTTGGTGAAATTGATGTAGACAAAGTGATTAGTGCTGCTAAGATTGCCCGAGTGCATGACTTAATTCTGGCTTTACCCAATGGATATGATACACGATTAGGTGAGTATGGCCGTGGCTTATCTGGCGGACAAAAACAGCGCTTAGCTTTGGCGCGTGCTATTTATGGCCTTCCACGTTTAATTATTCTTGATGAACCTAATTCTAATCTTGATAGCGAAGGAGATAAAGCACTGTGCCTTGCGATTGAAGAACTTAAAAAACAACATTGCACCCTTATTATAATTACCCACCGCCCTTTTCTGATCAGATATGTAGAGCATGTTCTAATTTTACAAGCCGGCATGTCACCTCGTTTTGGAACACCACAAACGTTATTAAATGAACATAAAACTTCACAACTAACAACATGATCCTTCAATATTTCACCGGTAAAAATAATAGCAATTAATGGAAAAAAATATGTCAGTACAAGGTAAATATCACAAATCATCTCCTATCTTAACAGACAAATTAATCAGTAATGAAAAACGAGCTGTATACTTAGGCTGGTCATTAGTGACTATTGGATTTGGTGGCTTTTTATTATGGTCAGCACTCGCTCCTTTAGATAAAGGCGTTCCTGTATCAGGGAATGTGATTGTGGCAGGCAATCATAAAACTATTCAACATCAATATGGCGGGATCATCGAACAACTCTCCGTCAATAATGGTGAAAAAGTACAAGCGGGACAAATTCTTTTAACACTCAATACCGTTGAAGTGCATTCGGAATACAATATAAAACTAAAACAATACCACGAATTGTTAGTTAGAGAAGCCCGTTTATTAGCAGAACAGCAGGGCAAAAAACGGTTAATTATCTCATCCGCTTTACAAAGTGAAATGAAAGAACATGATGTAAGCGAGCTTATTCAATTAAATCAACAATTGCTGGAAAACCAATATCAAGTTTTACAATTAGAGTTGGCCGGTATTAAAGAAAAAATAACCGGATTAAACGCTATTCTATATGCCCAACAACAAAAAGCAAAAAGCCAAAAAACACAGCTTACAATGTTATTGCAACAATTAGAAGGATTAAGGGAATTAGAAAAAAATGGCTATATTGCTCGCAATACATTACTAGAAACTGAAAATAAATATACTGAAGTTGATGGTAATTTAGCACAAACACTTGGTGATATTAGTCGAATACAACATCAAATATTAGAGCAAAAACTGCTTAGCGAAAAACTCCAACAAGAATATCAAAAAGACGTTCATGCCCAACTAGCTGACACACAAACTAAGATTAATCATACCAACAGCCAACTCGTTAAAGCGAAGTTTATACTAGCTAATGCACAAATACGTGCCCCCGTTGCTGGCACCATAATTGGTATGTCAGTTTTTACTGAGGGCGGCGTAATCGTTGCCGGACAAAAAATGATGGAGATTGTTCCCGATGATCAACCACTATTAGTTGATGCACGTGTTCCGGTACAATTAATTGATCAAGTAAAATTAGGTTTACCGGTAGAGTTACAATTTACTGCATTTAATCAAAGCACAACTCCCAAAGTGGAAGGAAATGTGACGATGATCTCTGCTGATAGGCTACTTAATGAGCAAACTGGCGAGCCCTATTATTTATTACAGGTTCAAGTAAATGACAAAAATCGTCAACGCCTTAATCAGTTAACCATCAAACCAGGTATGCCAGTAGAGGTCTTTATTCGTACCGGTGAACGGTCACTACTAAATTACTTATTTAAACCTTTATTTGATCGCCTACATATGAGTTTAAATGAAGATTAATAGCGCTATACGTGAGATGATAGATAAATAATAATCGACATATTTACTAAAAACATCGCCTGAAAGGATAGTTGCAGGCGATGTACAATAAACAAAATAATATTCAGAATGTTACGTTATTTAGCTATATAATTAATTTTATTTTGCTCAATGACTATTAATTTGTTACAGGATGCCTTGCGCTAACATCGCGTCGGCCACTTTTACAAAACCAGCAATATTTGCGCCTTTCACATAATTAGTCTGCTTATCTTCTCCACCATATTTCACACAATGCTGGTGAATATCTAACATAATATGTTTCAAACGGGTATTCACTTTTTCTGCAGTCCAACTCAAATGGGCCGCATTTTGTGCCATTTCTAAACCTGATGTTGCTACTCCCCCTGCATTAGCTGCTTTTCCCGGCCCAAACAGCACACCAGCCTCAAGAAATGCATCCGTAGCTTCAATAGTCGTCGGCATATTTGCACCTTCAGCAACCACCTTGACACCATTCTTAATTAAAATTTTTGCATCATCTATATCAAGTTCATTTTGAGTGGCGCAAGGTAAGGCAATATCTACTGGTACCGACCATGGGTTTTTTTCTTTAAGATAAGTCAAACCAAACTCTTCTGCATATGCCTCAACCCGACCATATTGATTTTTAATCGCTTCCAATCGTTTAAGTTTTTCTGGTGTAAAACCTGCTTCATCAACAACGGTGCCATTTGAATCGGAAGCAGTAACCACCTTAGCACCTAATGACATACATTTCTCAATAGCATACTGAGCAACATTCCCCGCCCCAGAAACAGATACGCGTTTTCCCTCAAACGATAAACCATGATGTTTTAACATCGCATCAGTAAAATAAACCAAACCATAACCGGTAGCCTCAGGTCGAATTAAGCTACCACCAAAAGACATGCCTTTACCGGTAAAAACACAGGAAGTGTTGTTAGACAGCTTTTTCATCATACCTGTCATAAAACCGACTTCACGCCCACCTACGCCAATATCGCCAGCAGGAACATCAGTATAAGGACCTAAATGTCGGTAAAGCTCTGTTATCAATGCCTGACAAAAACGCATAACTTCTGCATGGCTTTTTCCTTTGGGATCAAAATCTGAGCCCCCTTTACCGCCGCCCATAGGTAAAGTGGTTAACGCATTTTTAAAAGTTTGTTCAAAGCCGAGAAATTTTAAAATTGATAAATTAACAGAAGGATGAAAACGCATTCCGCCTTTAAAAGGACCGATTGCCGAATTAAATTGTACCCGCCAGGCTCGATTAACTTGAACATTTCCCTTATCATCAACCCAGCAAACACGAAACTGAATCACCCTTTCAGGCTCTACTATTCTTTGCAGTAATCCCTGCTCACAATATTGAGGGTTATCGCGTAAAAACGGTGCCAAGGAAGTAAAAACTTCTTGCACGGCTTGTAAGAATTCAGGTTGATCAGCATAACGTGATTGGATTGGTGTTAGAAATGTCTCTAAAGATAAGCAACCTTTCATACAAAATTCCTTAGATTAAAAGATAAATTAAGATATTTTCATACTTATTAACATTTATTTTTCAGAACGACCTGCTATATGTGAATTCACTTATTGAATATATCACTAATTTATCTCTATTTTTAATGAGATTTTTTGTGTCTTAATCACATTTTCCGGCAAAATATAAGTAATTTAAATTATCGGAGATCAACAAAAAAACACTTGATTAATCAAGTGTTTTTATTGAAAAAATTGAATTATCAATAAGTATTATTAATCACTATCCTTTAATGGCACAATTAACATATCAACATGAACAGTATTAATTAGTTGACGAGCCGAAGACATTAACTTACTCCAAAAATCTTGATGATGACCACAAACCACTAAATCTACCTTATATTCTTTTATTGCATCGACCAAAACCTGCCCAAGATCACCTCGACCACTCAATTCTTTTTCAATTTTATAATCTGCTTCTTTTGCTAATTTGGTCAATGCATGGTGAGTTTCCTTGGTAATACGTTGCTCCATATCACCGAGATTCACATCAATCAATCCGGTATAAAGATCAGAATAATTTACATCAACATGAATTAAAGAAACTTTTGCATTATAAGGTTTTGCCATGGAGACAGCTTTATCTACTAAAATTTTACTCTCTGGGGACAAATCAACCGTAACAAGAATATGTTTGTAAGCCATATTTAGCTCCTTTCAAACGTCGCTCTTACAAAAGAATAGCTGTTTTTATGATAAATATTTAGCGATCAAACCTGATACTTAAATATCACCTTGAACATAGTTTAACAAAAATTTTACCCATTAAATTATGAAAAATAGATTCCTTACTAATAATTAGCATAGACCAAACCAGCTAATTTTTCCATAATTTAGCATAAAAATCATAGTGTTGAAGACATTAATTATTCGTTAAAAAATACATATCATAAAAATTAAATCGATAAAAATAATCCCAAAGGGTCATTTTGTGAAGTTGTTAGATTATTCTACAATTAAAATAAACCGGCAACTGATGAGCAAATATTCTCTTTTGTGATTGTTAAAAACAATATCAGCGGCTAAATCTGTATTTTTTGAGGTCATTATCTTAATATGCATGCATGGTTTTGGGCATTATGTATACTTTGCATCATAAATATGATGCGATATTTTTCTTCAATCCGAGTATTACTTTTTATTCTGCGGGAATCTGATCCCCTGCTCTATCAATCTGTTGATGGCAACGGATTCTTTACAGCCCATGGCCAATGGACTAAGCATATAAAACTAATTGGATACATTAATACTAAGCAATATATTAATCACCACGATCCGGAGGTTATTTTACGTTGTGAACGCATTCGCAAACAATTTATGTTAATTAGTGGATTAAGTATTATTGTTTTTATCAGTTTAATATGGGCTATTTGGGGATTTTAATCGGCTTACATAACATTAAAATTATATAGATAATATATTATTAAACGAACAAAAATAGTGATGCCCAAATAATTAAGCATCACTATTTTTTTGTTATATACCTTGGCTCACGAGTCTATATTAGTTTTAATGATAGCCAATAAAACAGACCAGAAAGTATAATAGAAATAGGCAATGTAAAGAACCAAGCCAGTAATATATTTTTAATTGTCTTAGCTTGTACACCACCACCATCAACAACCATTGTACCTGCTACAGCGGAAGATAGAACCTGAGTTGTTGATACAGGCATACCAGTATAACTTGCAACACCAATAGAAACTGCAGCAGTCACTTGTGCAGAAACCCCTTGTGCATAAGTCATACCTTTTTTACCTATTTTTTCACCGATCGTTATAGCAACACGTTGCCAACCAATCATGGTACCGACAGAAAGCGCCAAAGCAACGGCAATAATAATCCACAGTGGTGCATACTCTACTGTATTAAGTAAATCGTTACTCAAGTTACGCAGAAAACGTGCATCGGAAGAGGACGTTTCAGGTAGTTTAGCTACATCTAATGCCGTATCAGATAAACACATTAATAATCGGCGCATTTGACTACGTTGCTCAGGCTTAAGCGCTGAATAACTTTGAATATCCGTCAACATCAGTGATGTCTGTTTTAACACATTAATAGGACGTGAATTATCACAATGGAATTTCTCATCTAAAATTTCCAATTCCGACTCGTGTTGTGACTTATTAACAATATGTTTTACTGCTGACTGATGCTCTTCATAATAATGTTGTAAATGCACTATTGCGTCATGGGTACGAGTTATATCATAACCACTAGCATTCATATTAAGCACAAACCCAGCTGGCGCCACGCCGATTAATACCAGCATAATAAGACCAATACCCTTCTGACCATCATTAGCGCCATGAGAAAAACTGACGCCAACCGCAGATAAAATCAATGAAGTACGTGTCCAGAAAGGCGGTTTTCTTTTACCATCTTTCTTCTCTCGCTCAGCCGGTGTTAAATGAATACGACGACGTTTTTTCGTACCACTCCAATAACGGCGTAAAAAGAAAATCAGCAATCCTGCTATAACAAAACCAATCGCAGGAGAAAGAATTAGAGAAAGAAAAATTTCAATGACTTTTGGGATGTTTAATGCATCCACTATAGAGGAGTCGGTCACTAAGGCATTAGTTAAACCAACACCAATAATAGCACCTATTAATGTATGTGAACTCGAAGCCGGTAATCCCAAATACCAGGTACCCAAATTCCAAATAATAGCCGCCAATAGCATAGAAAAAACCATTGCTAGACCATGAGCAGAACTTACATTCAAGAGAAGATCTGTTGGCAACAAATGCACAATGGCATAAGCAACACTTAAGCCACCTAAAATAACGCCAAAAAAGTTAAAAACACCCGCCATAACAACCGCAAATTGAGCTCGCATTGCTCGAGTATAAATAACCGTTGCTACTGCATTTGCGGTATCATGGAAACCATTAATTGCTTCGTAAAATAGCACAAATAATAGCGCTAGTATTAATAACAGACCGGTGTAGAAATCCAAACCAGTAAATAAATGTAGCATAAACCTTAAGCCAATTTGTTGAATATGAACTCAATGCATTATCAGTGACAATCGTTAGCGGTGGAAGCAAAATCTACATCTTTTTTGACTTTAATTGACAAAAAAAACAAATAAAACAAAAATATTCTTTACTTTCATTAAGTTACTAAAGTAAAAGATAAGTAGATTTTTAGCACTTACTGACATTTGTCTACTCAAATTTAAAGCGTAATAAATATTTTACCCTATTTAATAAAAAACGCGCTATTTGTATTATTAATAAATATCTTTTCAGATAAAAGAGAAATTTTGTGGAAAAATTTGACGTAATCATTATAGGTGCAGGAGCGGCTGGTCTATTTTGTGCAGCCAATGTGGGTCAAAAAGGTTTAAAAGTACTGGTCCTGGATAATGGCAAAAAAGCGGGTAGAAAAATTTTAATGTCTGGTGGCGGGCGATGCAACTTCACCAACCTTTATATTGATCCTACTGCTTATATATCTACTAATCCTCATTTTTGTAAATCAGCCCTCGCTCGTTTCACTCAATGGGATTTTATTGCATTAGTACAAAAACGTCATATCCCTTATCATGAAAAAACATTAGGTCAACTTTTTTGTGACAATAGCGCACAAGATATCGTCGATTTACTATTAACTGAATGCAAAGCCGCTGGCGTTAGTTTACGTTTTCAAAGCAAAATAACTGAGATAAAAAAAATAGATAACAAATTTTTAGTCTATGTTAATGAAAAAGTTATTAGTTCAAACGCATTAATTGTTGCTAGCGGTGGCCTTTCAATGCCTAAATTAGGGGCTACTCCTTTTGGTTATCGTATAGCCGAGCAATTTGGACATAACATCCACCCCACAAGAGCAGCTTTAGTGCCTTTCACATTACATAAGACACTGCTTGACGTTTTACAATTACTTTCTGGTATTGCAATTTCAGTAAAAGTTAGTTCACAAAATGCAATGACATTCCAAGAAAATCTTCTGTTTACGCATAGAGGATTATCAGGCCCAGCCATTTTGCAAATTTCAAGTTACTGGCAGCCAGGAGAGCATATAAGTATTAATTTATTTCCCAATATTAATCTTATCAACTACTTAACTCATGAAAAAACCATTAATCCTAATCTATCGTTAAAAAACCTATTAGCAAAATATCTACCTAAACGCTTTATCGAGACACTACAAATATTAAAAAAAATTCCAGATAACTCGTTAAAACAACTTAATAAAAGTCAGATAAACACCATTGCAGAAGGGTTACACAACTGGCAGATACAGCCAAATAGTACAGAAGGCTACCGTACCGCAGAAGTCACTCTTGGTGGTGTTGATACGAGTAGCATTTCATCAAAAACAATGGAATCAGAAAAAGTAACCGGACTCTACTTTATTGGTGAAGTTGTTGATGTTACTGGTTGGTTAGGGGGATATAACTTTCAATGGGCATGGAGTTCAGCTTGGGCATGCGCCCAACACCTGACAAAATCCTAACGCTTTTATTATAGTAATATTATTGATATTGTCAGCTAAAGTGATCTCGCTATTTTTCATTTATTGTCTAACTATAAAATTATTGTTTTAAGTTTGTAATTTAAATCATCATAAAAATATATGATTATTATCAATAAATTAGCATGGAAAATAATTTTTTTACATTTATATTAAAAAAATCACTTTACAAATGATAGTGATAACTATTATCATTAAAACACTTTCAGATGAACCTTTCTTGGATCATATGAAAGGACGACATTGCTCACATTGCTTCCAGTGTTTACTTATGCCAGCCTAGCGCTGGCACTTTTTTAGCACTTTTCTATTTTTAATATTTTCCAATCAATTTTATCATCGCGGGTACTTAATAAAGATTTCATTATAAAGCGAAATGTTTTAATAAACTCCGCTTTTTGACTTATATACTATCGGATATAACAGAACAGCAAGCCATAGAAACAACTTTAAAAAAAATTTTCGCCATCCGATTTCAATTCATTAATACCGCAACACATATTCACAATTAAATAAAAAGTGCATAGCTTTAATTATATTCTATGCACTTTTTATTTTATTATTAGTAACCTTTAATCAAAAATTACAATTTAGGACCTGCTTTCACAAGTGCAGCACCAACTTGGGTATCAGTATATTTCTCAAAATTATTAATAAATCGCGTAGCTAAATCTTTAGTTTTAACTTCCCATTGGCTGTTATCTGCATAAGTATGACGCGGATCTAAAATATTATTATCGACTCCCGGCAAATTGGTAGGTATAGCTAAATTAAAAACAGGTAAATTTATAGTTTCTGCTTTATCTATATCCCCATTTAAGATTGCATCAATAATTGCACGAGTATCTTTAATCGAAATACGTTTACCGGTTCCGTTCCAACCGGTATTAACCAGGTACGCTTTTGCACCAGCGGCTTTCATACGCTTACCTAATACTTCAGCATATTGAGTAGGATGTAATGTCAGAAAAGCAGCCCCAAAACAGGCTGAAAAAGTGGGTGTTGGTTCAGTGATCCCGCGTTCGGTACCCGCTAATTTAGCGGTAAAACCTGACAAAAAGTGGTATTCAGTCTGTTCAGGCGTCAAACAAGATACCGGTGGCAAAACACCAAAAGCATCGGCTGTCAGAAAAATAACTTTCGTCGCATGGCCTGCTTTAGAAATTGGTTTAACAATATTATTAATATGGTAAATAGGATAAGAAACTCGCGTGTTTTCTGTTTTTGTTCCATCATTGAAATCAACAGTACCATCAGTCAAAACAGTGACATTTTCTAATAATGCATCACGTTTGATCGCATGATAAATATCAGGTTCTGCCGCTTCAGACAAATTTATTGTCTTAGCATAACAACCACCTTCAAAATTAAATACACCATCATCATCCCATCCGTGCTCATCATCACCAATTAATTTACGCTTGGGATCGGTAGAAAGGGTTGTTTTTCCTGTACCAGACAAACCAAAGAAGATAGCCACATCACCTTTTTCACCAACATTGGCTGAACAATGCATCGAAGCAATGCCTTTTAATGGCAGCAAGTAATTCATGACAGAAAACAATCCTTTCTTCATTTCACCGCCATACCAAGTACCGCCAATCAGTTGCATACGCTCAGTCAAATTAAACGCCACAAAATTTTCTGAGTTTAGGCCCTGAGCCTGCCAGTTGGGATTAGTACATTTTGCACCATTCATGACAACAAAATCTGGTTGAAAATCAATCAATTCTTGTTCAGTAGGGCGAATAAACATATTTTTGACAAAATGTGCCTGCCAAGCCACTTCGGTAATAAAGCGCACCTTCAAACGGGTATCTGCATTCGCCCCGCAAAAAGCATCAATAATAAATAAACGCTTACCTGACAATTGGTTAGTCACCAAATCTTTTAATGATTTCCAAACCGCTTCGGTCATCGGTTTATTATCATTTTTTCCTTTACCTTGATCCGCCCACCAAACGGTATTCATAGAGACGTTATCACGAACGATATATTTATCTTTAGGTGATCTACCGGTAAAAATACCGGTATCAACCGCCACTGCGCCTAGGTTAGTTTCAATACCGCGTTCATAGCCTTTTAAAGAAGGTTTTGTTTCTTCTGCAAATAATTGTTCATATCCTGGGTTATAAACGATTTCAGTAACTTGATGAATACCATACCTAGCCATCTCTTCTGGAGTAATGTTTTTTTTTGCACTCATTAATTTATGCTCCTAAATGAATTTTAACCTTAATTAGGACCTATCATAAATTTTTACTCGAAATTAACAGCGATAAAAATCAATAAATTTCATCTAAACTATTTTCTCAACTAGAAATGCGATCTAGAGCACGATCAACGCTACAGTAAAAAAATGTGTTTATATCCTTTATTACGACATAAAATAAGCACGGATGACTCAATGAATCTGTTGTTTTTTAATTCGCTTCAATTCCTCTATATCTTGTTTATTAAACAGATAATCAGCCCCACAAAATTCACATTCAATATCAATTTCACCCTGTTCATGTAATATATGCTCAATATCTTCATCAGGCAGAGATAGCAAAATATTTTCACAACGCTCTTTTGAACAGTTGCAATGAAAGGCGACTGGCTGTGGATCATATAAAGTCACATCTTCTTCATGATAAAGGCGATGAAGAATTTCCTTTGTTTCTAAGGTATATAGCTCCTCACCCTTAATCGTAGCGGTTAACTGTACTAGATGATCAAATTTATGCTGACTTTCACTACTTGCAGAGGGCAATACCTGCAATAATATTCCACCGGCAGCAGGCTGGCCATTTATCTCACCTGAATGAATAAATAAACGTGTCTGCAACTGTTCTGATTGTTTAAAATAATCATCCAAACATTCTGCTATTGTACTACTTTCTAATGCAACAACGCCTTGATAACGCTCACCATTTGTTGGTGTAATCGTGATCACCATATAGCCTTGACCAACCATCTGTTTTAATGATAATTGATTAGTAACTGAACCCTCGACACGAGCAACACCTCTCATTTGTTGATGATTATTTCCGTTTATTACCACCATTTTTACAGGGCCATCACCTTGAATTTGTATGGTAATATCACCATCAAATTTTAAAGTTGCCGTTAATAAACTGGTGGCAACTAACAATTCACCCAATAATAAATTAACTGCTGGCGGATAATTGTGTTGATGAAGTATCTTTCTATAAGTCTCATTAACTGAAACTAGTTCACCACGAACAGCATCATCTTCAAACAAAAAACGGTGTAACTGGTCATGTTTAGACATATTTTCTCTCATTGCTAAAGTTAGTCATCAAAATGACTCACTTAAATTTGTATGCTTAAATTTAATTAGGTTACGTCGTTCTTTCTTATCAGGACGACGTTCTGGATTTGGCATTGTTAATGAGTTGGTCTTCCGCACTAATGCCAATTTTTCTCTATTTACAATACTGTCTTGTGTTTCACGGTATAACGCTCTAGCTTCAGATGCGCCCCGTCGTTGATCGCTAATGGCCAATACTTTTATAGTTAGCTCATCATTACCTTGTCTTAATTTTATAATGGCATGCTTTTCAACGACTTTACTCGGTTTACTTCGCTGCCCGTTATAGTGAACTTTGCCACCTTCAATCATTTTACGAGCAATTGCGCGAGTTTTATAAAAACGTGCAGCCCATAACCATTTATCTAAACGGATAATCAAATCCATATCTGACTGTATTTTCATATTCTATTCATTACGTTAAATATTTTTTTGCTGGTCAGAGGAAGAAACGATATTGAAACAATGCTCATAATATTGTCGAATACTTTTTAATCGCCATTTATTTATACGTTTACGTGTAATAACCAGAATAAGATTCAATATAAAAGTTGCCATTAAAACCAAGTTTAATAGAAAAGCACTAATATAGCGTAAAAGTAACATAGAACTAGGTTTACTATGTAAAATAATATGACGCGTACCTTTTGCATCGACAAATAATTTAGTAATAATACCTTCTGCTTCAAAAGGAGTATGCATCAAAATATCTGACAATTTTTGCAGCTCTTGCCATTTTTGTAATGGAGTATAAGAATCAATAACAGGAGTGTGAAATGAAACTAAATCGACAAACTGTTTTCCTTCTTCACTAATAAGTAATACACCTCTAGGTGGCGGTGAATTCAATAATGCTGCTGCTTTTTCTATTTCTCTATTAATATAAAAGGAGGTCGTTTCATTAACCAGTTTTTCCAAGGTTTCTGCTCCCCCTGGCCGCAATATCACATTTGTACCTGCTAATTTTCCATTTTTAGCTCGAGCAACAAGTACCGACCATTCATAGGTATCACTTAAATTAACTAAAGCGCTCTTTAAACGAAAACACTCATTATTAAGTGGGCATAATGAATTTGTTTTTAAAATAATATCAGCAAAATTATCAAGCAAATTCATGCCAGATTTCATAATCTCGCGTCTAAGTTGCTGATTAACTTTATGATCCAGATTATTAAAATAAAGCTGCTGTTTAACTGTTGTAGAAAGCGAAAAGACTTTTTCAACTATATCAGATTCAGGTATAGGGGAGGGGCTTATATTATTCCAATAAATACCGGAACAATCAAAAGGGAGAAAATCAAACCGATTCCCTTTCTCTATAAGATCAATGGGTACATAGCACATACCCACACCTTTAACTGCAATATAATCACCAATCTGTAACGGCATCACTTCCAATTCGGTATAATTTGTTGTATGTCGATAATTTTCTCCATTAAGCCAATGAAAAATTAACCTAGCTGGTAACTGCACCGGTTCATAAAAATGAAGAAGTAACATGAGGAAAAAACTAGTTATCATCAACATTAAATTTTTGCCATATCTTTTATATGGGTAACGACGAGCCTCCTCATGTAAAGATAGATAACGTCCTTGACGAACAACGTAACCGTTTGCATACATGTCAATATTAATAGCTTGATTAATCTCATATTCCAGGAATGGCTCCCAATGAGATGGATAAATAAGATCGATTCCAGCCAATGAAATATTATGTTTTTTACCTTTATCAAATTCGCCGAATAAACCCAATCGTTTAGGTTTACCTACTACACAACGAATATCCTGTTGATATCTCTTACGAAAAATATATGGTCGATAAAGAAGATATACTCCAACAAAAAAAGTAAGTCCACCAAACAACATTAACCAAGGAAAAAAAATAGCAATAACAAATAACGAAAGTGCACAAACAATTAGCCCAACACAAATAACACCACTGCCCCATAAACTAAACGATCGATTAAGCTTATACTCTTCCAACGTCTCTTTTCTGACCTTAATAAATTTTACCAGTTGTTGACCACTTTCTTGAATTAAAGCATTAACTGGTGGAAATGTTATTTCTCTAGCAAAATGAAATTGTTTAAAATCTTGCTTAAAATCAGCCAAAAAATGATTATTTACTGATATAACAAGTGGTAAGGTATCCGTATCAACAACATCCATAACATTCTGCGTTGTTAAGTAAGGTTCTAATTGTCGGGGTAAATGAACTTCTTTAGAATCAATAAAATAGCGCCATAAATTATCTTGCTCGTTGATTAAAGAAAAACGTGTTATTGCATTACAGCCCGTAGAAACCCAAGCATTTCTTTTAGGGAAATCAAATAACTTTCTTATTGTCGCCTCTTTTGTCTTTATTAAGATTTGTTCAGAATTGGTATATTTAAGATAGTCACAAATTATCTGATATTCATCAGATGTAATTTTGCGATAATTAGCATGTATTAAGAAAGGTAATCTATCTACATCATTACCTTTTTTTCCTTTCATAAACAAAAAGAAAATTAATATAAACAAGCAAATAATTAAAATAACCAATATAACAAAAGGTAAGCTCATTTCTTCCCCGATGTAACGAATAATGCCTGTGCAGAATAACAACCCTTTCCTTAGCTCTAAATAAGGTAATTCCTATTCTAGTTTTCTGTTTTTAATATTAATAACAATGAGTTACGATTTAACATTATTTATTTTAACAACATAGTAGTTCAATTAATAAATAATTTAATAAAAATATTACTAAAACACCCTTATTATAATAATCAACTCTGATTAAATTTATTGATATATTATCACTAAATAGATAGATTGAATGACAATTGATTTCAGCAAAAAATCAAAAGCCTATCCTTGCCTTTAATATAAAAAGTTATAATCTATTCAACAAAATTTGTCCGGGACACAGTATATGAAACAAATGAAAAAACCCAAAATACTGAATATAAAAAATATTGCTGAATCTAGACTTTTTCGTATCCAATCTGTTGATCTTGAATTTAGTAATGGCGTTAAACGTCTTTATGAACGAATGCAGCCGACAATAAATGAAGCCGTACTGATTGTTCCTATCATTAATAACGAACTAATTTTAATACGTGAATATGCTGTTGGGATTGAAGAGTATGAATTAGGATTTCCTAAAGGAGCAATTGATAAAGGGGAAAGTGCCATACAAGCTGCTATAAGAGAATTAAAAGAGGAAATTGGTTATGGCGCAAAACATATTGAATTACTAGCAAAACTAACAATATCACCGGCCTATTTTTCCAGTAAAATGAATATATTCATTGCACAAAATCTTTATGAGGAAAAACTGGAAGGCGATGAACCCGAACCACTAGAACAAATTCGTTGGCCAATAGACAATATGATGCAACTACTCGATGTTAAAGATTTTAACGAAGCAAGAAATATTAGCGCATTATTTTATGCTCAGCGTTATCTCAAAAATATTCGCTAACCTCAATTAAGTCCTAATATTGTAAAATGAAATAGGGTCTATCTAATAACCCTAATTTCAAAGACAAAAATTAAAGAATATTATTACTGTTAAAAAAGTTCCTGACTATTTCCATCTTCAGAAATAACGATTGTACCTACCTCTCGAATAGCTGCTTTTTTAGGTTCAGTTCCTTCAATAAAATATTCCAAACTTTTACTTACTGAATTATTTGTTGCTAATTTACCTGTTTTGTTATCAATAGTAATAGAAATAATTCCATCAGGAGGTTGTATTTTATTTTCAACAACTCCATCAAGAACAACTTTCATATAATCATTCCAGATAGGTTGAGCGCTTTTTGCACCTGCTTCACCACCTGTAATAGTACGCCCTAAACTGCGTTTATTATCATCAAAGCCTATCCAAGCTGTAGCAACGACATCAGGGCCATAGCCAGAAAACCAGGCATCTTTAGAACTATTAGTCGTTCCTGTCTTTCCGCCAATATCTTTACGCTTAAAATCTCTCGCAAGCCAGCCTGTCCCCATCCAACCTGGCTCTCCATAAATATTCGTCATCATTGCATTACTAATCAAAAAAGCCAGAGGTGTACTAATAACATGTGGAGCATATTTTTCTTGTTGAACGGTTATTGGTGTTTCACTATTAATATCTACTCTATGTTCAAGACCCTTCATAGGCGTTGTAGATTTAACTATATTCTCAATAGATTCTGCATTTATTTCTTCAATTTTTGGTACATCATTATAAATAACAGCTATATCTTTACAGTTAGGACAAGCGATTTTGGGTTTAGCTTCAAACACAATTTGACCTTGTAGCCCTTCAACTCGACTAATGAAATAAGGATCGATAAGGTAACCACCATTAGACATAACGGCATAACCTCGAACTATTTGCATAGGCGTAAATGACGGAGCTCCTAATGCCAATGACTCGGTTCGATTAATATTTTCTTCAGGAAAGCCAAACCGTTTTAAATAATCCGCCGCATAATCAACCCCCATAGCACGCATAGCTCGTACCATCACAACATTTTTCGACTGGCCTAATCCTTGCCGCAAACTGATTGGGCCTGCATATTTGGCGGGAGAGTTTTTAGGTCGCCAATCTGAATCAGCTCCAGCATCCCAACGAGTAATAGGCATATCATTTAATAAGGAAGCTAACGTTAATCCTTTATCTAATGCTGCGGTATAAAGAAAAGGTTTAATATTGGAACCTACTTGACGTAACGACTGGGTTACTCGATTAAATTTACTTAACTCAAAATCAAACCCGCCAACCAACGCAACAATAGCGCCATCGATTGGATTGAGAGCAATAAAAGCCGAATTTGCTTCCGGTATTTGCGCTAACCACCAACTATCTTTAACCTGTCTTATACGAATTAATTCTCCCACTTTAACAACTTCGTTAACCGTTTTAGGTGTTACACCTTGTCGCTCATCAGAAATATATTTACGTGCCCAAGAAACACCATTGATTGCCAACTCAACAGAAACACCATTTGACATTATAACTTCAGCTTTATTTCTATTTGTCGCAATAACTACGGCGGGAATTAATGGCCCATAAGTAGGTGTTTTTTTCAGTTTTTCACTAATTTGTTCATGTGTCCAAGGCGTTTGTTGCTGCGTCCAAAGAGTTTTTTCTGCTCCTCGATAACCATGACGAATATCATAATTAATTAAGTTATTACGCAAAGCATTCTCTGCTGCTATCTGATCTTTACTGAAGATGGTAGTATAGACTTTATAACCATCGGTATAGGCATTCTCACCATAGCGTTTATAGAGCTCTTGCCTAACCATTTCTGCCACATAGGGCGCTGAAAACGAAATTTTTGGTGCGTGATAAGTGGCTATAATTTTTTCACGCTTTGCTTCATTATATTGCTGTTGAGTAATATACCCCTCTTCTAACATCCGTAATAATACGATATTGCGACGATTTATCGCTCGTTCATAGGAATAAAGGGGATTAAAAGTAGAAGGTGCTTTTGGTAAACCTGCAATCATCGCAATTTCACTTAAGCTTAATTCATTTACAGACTTACCAAAATAAACATAAGCAGCTGCACCTACACCATAAGCGCGATTTCCTAAATAAATCTTATTTAAATAAAGTTCCAGAATTTCATCTTTTGACAATAATTGCTCAATCCGGACAGCTAAAAACATCTCTTTAGCTTTACGCATCAATGTTTTTTCTCGGCTTAGGAAAAAATTTCTGGCTAACTGTTGCGTTATTGTACTAGCCCCTTGCGAAGCACGACCGGAAGCAGCTATAACCGAAACAGCGCGAAAAACTCCTATAGGATCAATACCATGATGCTCATAATATCGGCTATCTTCCGTCGCAACAAAAGCTTTTATCATTAGTGGGGGAATTTCCTTTAATGACAATGGAAGACGACGTTTCTCTCCAAATTGCGCGATTAACTCACCTTCTGCACTTAACACCTGCATAGGTACTTGCAATCGAACATCTTTTAATGTTGCTACATCAGGCAGTTCTGATTCGACATATTTGTACAAACCAAAAATAGATCCAGCCCCCAAAACAAGACAACAAACTATAAAAAAAAGAAAAAACTTTACGATCTTCACCTGAAATTCCCATTTACAATTTATTGGGTGGTTTATAAACAATGAATACTTAGTATAAATGTTTGAAATTACCTTGAATATGGAATTTTATACATTAACAATAGGGAAATCGTCTATGTTTTTACAAAAATGGCAGATTGGCCTTGATATACATCATAATAAAATTCAACTTGTGGCGGCTACTCAACACAGACATGGCTGGCAACTTCGCGAATGTTGGCAACATTCTTTACCAATCACTAAAACCCAAGATACTGAAACCCAAAATATTCGTATAACCACGTTAAAAAATATCCTGCAACAATGGTGCAAAAAACTACCTAATAATTGTGATGCAAGATTCTCTTTATCCACATTACAAATCCTAAAATCTCACTTTCTTTTACCCGAAAAAATAACACTAACTGAACCAGAACTTGGGTGGCTCGTCCACAGTAAAGCTGAAACACTATTTCCTATGGACATCCGTGAACTTATTTTGGATTATCGTATTTATCAAAAGCAAATATATCTTTGTGCTACTAGACGTAGTGATATTGTTTTTTGGTCTGAATTATTACATGAAGTAGGTTTTTCACTTTCTGTCATCGATATATCTCCTAATGCACTTCGTTACTTAGCACATAAAGCCTCTATTCCTGATAACACCTGGCTTATTTATCGGCGACAACAAGAGTGGATATGTGCTGGTCCTTTATATCAATCAATACACTATCAACCACTTGAGATAACTGAAGTAGACTCTATAGAAAAACTGGTATCATTACTACCTAAAGAAATTCAACAACAACCTAAAACTATTTTTTACCTCGGTAACGATATAAAGCATCATCATTTTTCTACTTGGTCTCTGTTAGATTCTTTTCAATATTACTCTATCAAGTTACCAAAAGATTTTCATAATTTTGCGATTGCTGCAGGTTTAGCACTTCGCGAGGGAGATAAATGATGTATCAAGTTAATTTTCTGCCATGGCAGAAAAAACGCCTTAAACAACGCTATTATGTATGGTTATCTCTCTTTTTTATACAAATTTCAAGTTTGATATTAATTCTGTTTTTTATAATTGATAGGCATAAACAGCAATACCTTCATCAACAATATTTACTTGATAATGAAAATATAGAAATTGCTGCCATTGAACAACAGCTTGTTAACATTGAGCAACAGCGACAGCAACTTAATCAATTGACTGAAAAATTTAATACGTTAATTCAAATCGCTAACCACAACAAACAACAGCTTTATTTACTACAACAAATTCCGAATATTCTGCCAACAGGTAGTTGGTTAGAAGCGCTTTCAAGCCAAAGAGATGAATTAATAATTAAAGCAAATAGCCATGATTATCATGAAATTTTACAGTTCATGCGCCAATTAAGCGAGCAAAAGTTAGTAACTCAA
This sequence comes from Arsenophonus sp. aPb, assembly GCF_029873475.1. Taxonomy (NCBI): domain Bacteria; kingdom Pseudomonadati; phylum Pseudomonadota; class Gammaproteobacteria; order Enterobacterales; family Morganellaceae; genus Arsenophonus; species Arsenophonus sp. aPb. The sequence continues at coordinate 47,608 of NZ_CP123499.1, read as the reverse complement.
ATCCAATTACAAACAATACAACTAACCTCACAAAATATTCAAAAAACTACATTAAATGCAAAGTGGCTACGTACGGAGAAACAACATGATAAAAAATAAAGTATATGAATGGTTTTATAGGCCATTATGGAAACAACTTATCCCACAATGGTTAACGCTTTTTTTAATTTTTCTCTTTTTCTTTATTTTTTATTGGTCAAAAAATTCTTTCATTATTGATGAATTGAATCAACAACGGAAAAACAACAGACAGCATATCAATATATTAAAAACACAACTCATACAAAACATAACAAAAAGCAAATTAAAAACTCTGATAAACAAAAAAAAACAACAAATAAAAGACTTACTTACTTCAATACAGACTGATCCTCTGGTTTCTGCGCAATTCAAATTTCCGCTACCGACTTCAGGTGAAAAACTCATTCATTGGCAACAACAAAACCAAAATAATCGTGTAGATTACTATTTCACAATTTTAGCAAGCTACTATCAATTAATCGCTTTTATCGAAAGCTTACAAAAAACACATCCACTACTTCTTATTCATCAGCTAAAAATAACCCCAAAGAAAAATAATTTATATTGTGAGTTCATTCTTTCATCCCTAACAAAAAGCCTAACATAATGAATTTACTTAATTTAATATTAATTCTAGTATTAATAACATTATTTAGTGTTAACGCTATAGCCGCCAGAGAACCATTTACGCCGCCAAAAAGAGAAGAAATTATTGAAAAAAATGTTACTCATACACTACCAATACCTGAAGAAAAGAGTGATATACATTATCTAAGTTATCCCCTGCAATATGCCGAAGCAGAATTACTAGCATCTCAACTTTCACAAAATAATCCACCCTTACTTTCAAAAAAAGGAAAAGTTTTTGCCGATAAACAAACCAATAACTTAATTTTTGAAGATACTCAGAGACACATTGAACGTCTTCAATCCTGGTTAAAAAAAATTGATATACCGCAACAACAAGTACAAATCACAGCCTATATTATTAATACAAGTCGAGAGGCTTTATATGAACTAGGTATATTTTGGGAACTCAGTACCGATAAAATGAACCACGTCGGGATCAGCCGGCTAAATATTCATCAACCAGCACCATCTTCAATTCCGCATATCGCTTTTAATATTGCCAAAATTAAAAGTCACTTATTGTCACTGGAATTAAGTGCTTTAGAACAAGAAAATCAGCTATCTATCATTGCTAGCCCCAGATTAATGGCCTCTCATAACCAATCTGCCAGCATTAAACAAGGCACTGAAATTCCTTATGTCATTCAAAGTAACAATAGAAGTCAGATAAAATTTAAAGAAGCAATATTAGGCATGGAAGTCACGCCTACCATTTTGCGAGGAGGTAAAGTTCGTCTATCGCTAAAAATTAGTCAAAATACCCCCAATACTAGTTTGCTAGCAAATACTTACCAACATATTGCAATCAATAAACAAGAAATATCAACACAAGTTACGATTAATCATGGAGAAACACTTATTCTAGGTGGAATTTTTCAACAGAAAAAAAACAATCAACAACAAAAAATTCCTTACCTAGCAGACATTCCCTTATTTGGCCAGTTATTCACCAAAAATGGAAAACAAACTTACCATAGAGAATTAGTCATATTTATAACACCTAAATTAATTAATATTTAATAAAATATAGTAAGCAATAATTATTTTTTATAATATAACTTCATACTAAACAGCACTAAAAAGAGCAAAAATCATCCGATTATTGTGAATAATGGATTATAAATTTGACGATAAGAAAGATTTAGCTTACAAGGTTAGTTATTTAGCGAAATAAACAATTTAAATGCGTACACTCGATGATAAAACCTTTATATGTTCGATTAGAGTTGCATTTTTAGCTAATCTATTGCGATAATTTTTATATCCAATTTAATATCATTCATAATTGGCAGCAAATAATACGCATTCCGTATAGATATCGGCGTGGTTTTCAAATTGATTGATGTTAAACTTAGTGCGCAAACAAACTTAAAGACGAATACTTGAGCTTCGTAATACTGTATATTACGTATTACGCGACATTTGGGATTTTAAACCTGTGAAGAAATACTGCTATCAATTATGTTCCAAAAACAGGCCCTTCCGATATAATTCAGAAAAAACTGAATGTATTTGGGATTTTTTTGCTTTTATATGCAAGAAAAGATGTCAATACTCATGAGGTTTCAATTATAGGTCCCGTTGCTAATTTGATTGGCGGGGCGGGTTATCATTAACGAATAATCTTAGTAATACCAAAAACATGGCAGAGAAACGTAATATCTTTCTGGTTGGGCCTATGGGCGCCGGAAAAAGTACTATTGGTCGCCAGCTAGCGCAGCAACTTAGTATGGAGTTTTTTGATTCCGATCAAGAAATTGAACGACGTACAGGTGCTGATGTGAGTTGGGTATTTGATTTGGAAGGCGAAGAAGGTTTTCGGGAACGTGAAGAAAAAATTATCAATGAGCTTACAGAAAAACAGGGAATTGTCCTAGCAACAGGAGGAGGATCGGTAAAATCAAAAGAAACACGCAACCGTCTGTCTGCTCGTGGAGTAGTCGTTTATCTTGAAACAACGATTGAAAAACAAATGGCACGAACTCAACGCGATAAAAAAAGACCTTTATTGCAAGTAGATCAGCCTGCTCGTGAAGTTTTAGAAAAACTCGCTCATGAACGTAATCCGCTTTATGAAGAAATCGCAGACATTACTATTCATACCGACGATCAAAGTGCAAAAGTAGTGGCTAACCAAATCATTGGATTATTGGAAAATATTTAACTTCAATAAATCAATATGAATGACTGATTGACCATGCCATAAAGGTAAAATCAATATGGAAAAATTGACAGTTACACTTGGTGAACGGAGTTACCCTATTAGCATTGCCTTTGGTTTACTTAACTCACCTGACGCATTTTTGCCGCTTAAAAGTGGCGAATACGCGATGATTGTAACGAACAAAACGCTACATACCCTTTATTCTAGAAGAGTAAAATCTACTCTTACAAAAATGGGCGTCAACGTTGATGAGATCATTCTACCTGATGGAGAACAATACAAAACATTAGCTATTCTTGATACGATCTTCACTGCTTTATTGGAAAAAAATCATCCTCGAAGTACCACACTTATTGCCCTTGGGGGCGGAGTTATTGGTGACTTGACAGGATTTGCTGCCGCCTGCTACCAAAGAGGCGTTCGTTTTATCCAAGCACCAACCTCACTTCTATCTCAAATTGACTCATCTGTTGGAGGAAAAACAGCTGTCAATCATCCGTTAGGTAAAAATATGATTGGTGCTTTCTATCAACCAATATCGGTTATTATTGATTTAGATAGTCTAAAAACATTACCTGTACGTCAATTCTCTTCTGGCTTAGCAGAAATTATTAAATATGGCATTATTCTAGATTATGATTTCTTTTGTTGGTTAGAAAAAAACATTAGCAAACTATTTGAATTTGACGAAAAAACAATATGTTATTGCATCCGACATTGTTGTGAATTGAAAGCAAAAATCATTGCTTTAGATGAAAAAGAAACCAATGGACAACGTGCATTATTGAACTTAGGACATACCTTTGGTCATGCGATTGAAACAGAATTAGGCTATGGTTCCTGGCTACATGGTGAGGCAGTTGCTGTAGGTATTGTGATGGCTGCAAAAACTGCAGAGTTAATTGGCCAATTTGATAATAATAATACTCATCGCATTCTAAATTTACTGAAGCAAGCAAATCTCCCTACCCAAGGACCAGCAAAAATGGCTGCTGAAGCTTATTTACCCCACATGATGAGAGATAAAAAAATAGTTAATAATCAACTTAATCTGGTACTACCTAAATCTATTGGCAATGCACAGTTATACAATAATATAAGCCATGAGGTTGTTTTAAAAGCAATTAAACAATGCCTACATACAGATTAAACCGTGATTGAGATAGCAAGATAGCCATAGTGACACTATAATAAATATCCGTATTTTAGAATTAAACTGTATTAAAAATCATCTTTATCCATGATATGAGGTCATTCACCTTAAAGGGAGGGGAAATGGACGAGTTTAAACCAGAAAGAGATCCTCAAGATCAGAGTAACTTCCGGCCAGATACTTCAGATAGGCCTGTATTACGTTCACGTCAGCAAGGATCTAAACACCACCTAGCCTCTCGGCAACATGTCATGATAGGTATCGCTGTTTTGGTTCTATTATTACTCATTATCGCGATTAGCTCAGCACTCAAAGCACCAACTGATCATGAGAAAGAACATGCCTCTATAACAAATACTGAACGTAACATCGATATTTCAAAATCAACATCACTGTCAAATGAGTCTCCTTTATCGCAAGAACAAAGCCAACCACAAAACGTAACCATGCCTTCAATTAGTGATACACCGACTGAAGGATCCTTGCCTCCAGCCAATCAAGGGCAAGGTAAACGTATTGAAATTCCTGGTGACGTTGTTGATGCTTTACGGCAGGGCCAAACATTGCCGACTACAAAGCAACAACTGGTTGAAAATCCAGTATCAACACCTTCTGCAACAATACTTCCCTCGACTACCCCCCCTAAGATCGTGGAACCAATTAAAACTAATCCCGAAACAAAAACAAAACCCATAGTTCGAACAAATACGAACCATAGTAGTGATTTATTATCGTCCCCAGCGAGTAATTACACCCTACAATTAAGTAGCGCAAGCCGTTCTGACTCCCTAGAAGCATTTGCTAAAAAAAATCGCTTAACTAATTATAAAATCTATAAGACCGTACGTAATGGACAACCATGGTATGTTCTTATCCATGGTAATTACCGCTCAATCAGTGAAGCAAAAAATGCAATTTCAACTTTGCCCACTTCTGTCCAGGAAAAAAAACCCTGGGTTAGAAAATTTCAGCAAGTGAAGCAAGATCAAAAATAAAGAATCATTAGGCGCAAATATGCTGTCCTAAACAGAGATATACCAAAAACTCTGGAACATTTAGATAAAATTTGGCGGCATGAAGAAAAAACGCGCTTTTTTAAAATGGGCTGGCGGTAAATATCTTCTGGTAGAAGAAATTAAAAAATATCTACCAGAAGGTGATTGTCTGGTAGAGCCATTTGTCGGGGCAGGTTCAGTATTTTTGAATACCAACTATAATGCTTACATCCTAGCTGACATTAATAATGATCTTATCAATTTATATAATACTGTAAAATATCATGCTGATACATTTGTACAGCATTCACGTAAGCTTTTTAACCCTGAATTTAATACACCAGAGCAATACTACCGTTTACGAACTGAGTTTAACCTATGTAATAATTCTCTGCGTCGTAGTGAACTATTTTTATATCTTAATCGTCATTGCTACAATGGTCTTTGTCGCTATAATTCGAAAGGGGAATTTAACGTTCCATTTGGGCGTTATAAAAAACCGTATTTTCCCGAAGATGAACTCTATTGGTTTGCTGAAAAAGCGCAAAAAGCTATTTTTGTCTGCCAAACCTATCAAGAAACATTGCTATCAGTAAACAAAAGTGCTGTTGTTTACTGCGATCCACCCTATACACCTCTTTCAGATACGGCTAATTTTACCGCATATCATACAAATAGTTTTGGCAACAAAGAACAATATAATCTAGCTCAGATCGCTTATCACTTATCATCAACACGCGGAATACCAGTATTAATATCAAATCATGATACACCAGCAACTAGAGAATGGTATCATCACGCCAAGCTAAATGTTGTTAAAGTACGTAGAACAATTAGTCGTAACAGCCTTGCTCGTAGAAAAGTCGACGAACTTTTGGCATTCTATAATCCTACTTATAAAAAAAACGCAAAAGGTAAAAAAACAAATCGGAGATAATAATGAAAGATTTTCTGATTGCCCCCTCTATTTTATCCGCAAATTTTGCATGTTTAGGTGAAGATACTGAGAAAGTAATTAAAGCTGGAGCTGATATTGTCCATTTTGACGTTATGGATAACCATTATGTCCCAAATTTAACTTTCGGCCCAATGGTATGTAAAGCATTGCGAGATTATGGTATTAAGGCTCCCATTGATGTGCATTTGATGGTAAAACCTGTAGATCGAATAATTCCTGACTTTGCTAAAGCTGGTGCAACCTATATTACCTTTCACGCTGAAGCAAGTGAGCATATTGATCGCACGTTACAATTAATTAAAGATAACGGATGTAAAGCTGGTTTAGCTTTTAATCCTGCTACACCATTAAATTTTTTAGATTACGTGATAGATAAATTAGATATGATCCTAATTATGTCGGTAAATCCTGGTTTTGGTGGGCAATCTTTTATTCCACAAACCCTAAATAAATTGCGTCAAGTTCGTAAAATGATTGATAGTAATGGTTATAATATTCGCCTAGAAGTTGATGGCGGAGTCAATGTTAATAATATTATTAATGTTGCAAATGCAGGAGCTGACACTTTTGTCGCAGGTTCTGCCATTTTTAATCAACCAGATTACAAAACTGTCATTGATGCTATGCGTAAAAAGTTAGCTGAGGCAATTTAATGACATTTAAAAAATTAACCGATATTCAAGCTATCGCATTTGATTTGGATGGAACATTAGTCGACAGTGTTGGCGGATTAGCTAATGCCTTAGATCATGCTTTAATTAATCAGCAATTACCAGCTGCCGGTAAAGAACTTGTTTCCACTTGGGTTGGTAATGGTGTTGATATTATGATAGAACGCGCATTAACTTGGGCAAATGTTAAAATTACACCAAAAATTAAAAATAATACTCGTCAATTATTTGATAAAATTTATGCAACAACAGTAATGACAGGTAGTCAGCTTTTTCCTGGAGTAAAAGAAACATTAGCAGAATTAGCCAAACAACCCTTTCCAATGGCAATCGTCACCAATAAACCAACACCATTTATTGACCCTTTATTAAAAAAATTAGCAATTAATTCTTATTTTTCTTTAATATTAGGTGGAGATGACGTAAAAAAGAAAAAACCACATCCGGCTCCACTATATCTTACAATGGGAAAATTTGGCCTACATAAAAATCAATTATTATTTGTCGGCGATTCTCATAATGATATCTTAGCTGCTAAAGCGGCTGGCTGTCCTTGTGTGGGTTTAACTTATGGATATAACTATGGTGAATCTATCGCATTAAGTAAACCAAATTATGTATTAGATAACTTTGCCGATCTGCTTCCTGCGTTAGGACTACCACATTTTACAATTCTGGAATCATAATATGAATACACCCCCGATAAAATCGACTAATAACTTCAAAAAACCTATCGTATTCAGTGGGGCTCAACCGTCAGGGGAGTTGACCATCGGCAACTATATTGGCGCATTACGCCAATGGGTTCACATGCAAGATAATTATGACTGTATTTATTGTATTGTTGATCAGCATGCCATTACAGTCCGTCAAGACCCCAAAGAGTTAAGAAAGCGTACGCTTGATACGTTAGCCTTATATCTTGCTTGCGGTATCGATTTTAAAAAAAGCATTATTTTTGTTCAATCCCATGTTCCACAACATACTCAACTTAGCTGGGCTCTTAACTGTTATACCTATTTTGGTGAATTAAGCCGCATGACACAATTTAAAGACAAATCAACCCGTCATGCTGAAAATATTAATGCTGGATTATTTGATTATCCGGTATTGATGGCTGCCGATATTTTACTTTACCAGACAAACCAAGTCCCGGTTGGTATCGATCAAAAACAACATTTAGAATTAAGCCGCGATATCGCTCAACGTTTTAATTCGCTCTATGGTGAAATATTTACTATACCCGATCCTTTTATTCCGGAAAAAGGAGCGCGGGTTATGTCTCTACAAGAACCGCAAAAAAAGATGTCAAAATCAGATGATAATCGCAATAATGTCATAACGTTATTAGAAAACCCTAAATCAGCAGCTAAAAAGATCAAACGTGCCCTTACTGATTCTGACGAGCCACCACGCGTTTATTATGACTCAGAAAATAAACCGGGTATTTCTAATCTGATAGATATCCTTTCTGGCGTCACAGATACATCTAGCTCGGAGATAGAAAAACAATTTGCTGGAAAAATGTATGGCGATCTTAAAAACACCGTTGCTGAAGCTGTTTCAGATATGTTAATAAATATCCAAAGTCGTTTTGATGAATTTCGTAATAACGAAAAATTATTGAATGATATTATGTCGGAAGGTGCTAGCAAAGCAGAAACTCGCGCTCAAATAACGCTTAATAAAGTTTATGACGCTATTGGTTTTATTAATCCTATAAAAAAATAATTCTCTTCTCCCCGTAAAACACGAGGGAGATTGACACTAAGAATAAATCATTTATAAAAAATTAATAACAATAAATAATAAAATAAGAATTAATCTTTATTTATTAAACAAGGAAACAGTATTTAGTAAAACTAATCATTTTTTTAACTAATTACATAAACAATTAACAGTACCTTGTAATTTTTATTGTTATATTTTCAACTAGCTATCCAAAAATATTAGTAGGCCAGTAACTAATCTGGCACCACTAACATTGATAAGAAACAAACAGGATAAGGTCAATGTTATTTTGCTTTTTCCGCAAAACGTTTCGCAGCTTCATCCCAGTTAACAACTGACCAAAAAGCTTTAATGTATTCAGGGCGACGATTTTCATATTTAAGATAATAAGCATGTTCCCAAACATCAAGCCCTAAAATAGGATAACCAGAAACACCAGAAATAGACTCACCCATTAGCGGATTATCTTGATTAGCTGTCGAAACAACCGCCAATTTTCCATCCGATTTCAAGACTAACCACGCCCAACCAGAACCAAAACGAGTTGCTGCCGCTTTTTCAAAAATTTCTTTAAAATTCTCTACACTACCAAAATCACGTTCAATTGCCGATTTCAGCTCACCCTGTAGTTCAGTACCAATTTTTAATCCAATCCAAAACATACTATGATTGGCATGACCGCCTGCATTATTACGTAAAAAAGTACGTTTATCTGCTGGTACTTTATCTAAGTTTTGAATCAAATCATCTATATCAAGTTTGGCAAGCTCAGGAAAATCTTTTAACGCATCATTGGTATTGTTGACATATGTTTGATGATGTTTGGTATGATGGATTCTCATTGTCCTTTCATCAAAATGTGGCTCTAATGCCCCATATTCATAAGGCAGGGAAGGTAATGTATAGCTCATTTGCATTAACTCCTGTTACTTAAATATAAAATAAATGTTTCAATCAATACTTATTTTACAAGGATTGCCATCATAATGAAAACAATTATAAACAATACATTTTTTAAGGTTTTTATTTATCTATACATATATTAATTACATTCAAATAAAAATTTTGACAAAAAACATCAATTTAATAAATTTAAATAGAATAATTAATCAATAAACAATAAATATAAAATATAGCACCAACATTTACGTGATCACTAACACAAAAAAAAAACAAATCCTTACTCATAAGCTTAGTTAATCGCTATATAGCATATGATTACCTCAAATGAGGAGAAGAAAAATATGATATCAACATTCAAGTACCCCATTCCTACTAAAATTGCCGCACATACCTTAGTTAATAAAATGCAGTATCTACAAGATTATCAATTATCAATTGAAGATCCTGATACATTTTGGCGAGAAAAAGGGCAAATTGTTGACTGGATAAAACCTTATACCAAAGTAAAAAACACTTCATTTGATCCGGGACACATTAACATCCAATGGTTTGAAGATGGCACTTTAAATTTAAGTACTAACTGCCTAGATCGCCATTTGCAATTACGTGGTGATCAAACTGCAATCATTTGGGAAGGCGATGACCCATCACAATCTTATCATATAACTTACCGCCAACTTCATCATGATGTTTGTCTATTTGCCAATGCATTAAAAAAACTAGGTATCAAAAAAGGCGATGTTGTTGCTATTTATATGCCGATGATACCTGAATCGGCTATCGCCATGCTAGCATGCACGCGCATTGGCGCTATTCATTCTGTTATCTTTGCTGGTTTTTCACCAGAAGCTATTGCAGGACGCATTACTGATAGTAAAGCTAAACTTATCATTACAGCAGATGAAGGGTTAAGAGCAAATCGTACTATACCACTGAAAAAAAATGTTGATGAAGCGTTAAAAAACCAGACTGTCGAAACGATTAATAATGTTATTGTTTTTAGGCGAACGGGTAATCAAATCGATTGGCAGGAAAAACGTGATCACTGGTGGCATGAAATTATTAAAGGACTCAACGCTGACTGCCCGGCTGAAGAAATGAATGCAGAAGATCCTTTATTTATTCTTTATACATCTGGTTCAACAGGCAAACCAAAAGGCATCTTACACACCTCTGGTGGCTATTTAGTTTATGTTTCTCTCACATTCAAATACGCATTTGACTATCAAGAGAAAGAAATTTATTGGTGTACCGCTGATATAGGTTGGGTAACAGGACATAGTTATTTAATTTATGGTCCACTATCCAACGGCGCCACTACGCTAATGTTTGAAGGTGTGCCTAATTATCCAAGTATAAATCGCATGGGGCAAATAATTGATAAGCATAAAGTAAATATTCTATATACCGCACCAACAGCAATTCGTGCTTTGATGGCCGAAGGTGATAAAGCTATTGAAGGTACTCAACGCAATTCTTTAAGAATTTTAGGCTCTGTGGGTGAACCTATTAATCCGGAAGCTTGGGAATGGTACTACAAAAAAATAGGTAATAGCCATTGCCCTATTATTGATACATGGTGGCAAACTGAAACCGGCGGTTTTATGCTTTTACCCTTACCGGGAGCAACTGAACTTAAACCTGGCTCAGCCACGTTACCGTTTTTTGGCATTAAGCCCGCGCTTATTGATAATTTAGGTCATTTACTTGAAGGTATTGCTGAAGGCAATCTTGTTATTATGGATTCATGGCCAGGACAAGCTAGAACAATTTATGATGACCATGAACGCTTTGAACAAACCTATTTTTCACTATTTAAAGGTATGTATTTCAGCGGAGACGGTGCTCGCCGCGATGAAGACGGTTATTATTGGATAACTGGTCGTGTTGACGATGTTTTAAATATTTCTGGTCATCGTCTAGGTACAGCCGAAATCGAATCTGCACTTGTAGCCTTTCCTAAAATTGCTGAGGCTGCCGTCGTTGGTGTTCCTCATAATATTAAAGGGCAAGCAATTTACGCCTATATCACACTAAATCAAGGTGAAGAACCTTCAGCAGAACTCTATAATGACGTACGCAATTGGGTGCGTAAAGAAATTGGGCCAATAGCCACACCAGATATTCTTCATTGGACTGATGCATTACCAAAAACTCGCTCAGGTAAAATTATGCGACGTATTTTAAGAAAGATTGCCACTGGCGATATAAATAATCTAGGTGATACATCCACCTTAGCCGATCCTAGTGTTGTCGAAAAATTATTAGAAGAAAAGGATTCGATCAATATTTCTTGTTAGATTAGACAATTACTTATAATAAACTCTAAAAATATTGACAAAGATGGTTGATAAAGTAGATATAATTTAAATATAAAATATATTATTCATTAACATAGATTTATTATTTATATATAGAAAAGCCACCCTAATTAGGTGGCCTTGATATTTTAAGCTTAGCAGTTCCCTACTCTCACATGGGGAGACCCCACACTACCATCGGCACTACGGCATTTCACTTCTGAGTTCGGCATGGGATCAGGTGGAGCTACCGCGCTATAGCTACTAAGCAAATTCTTTTCTATTTATATTCTATCGAACGTTTAAGCAGTGCATTAATCGAATTAATAATTAAATTTATAGATAAATAACGACTAACCAAACTGTTCTATCATATATTTATTTCACTAACAGCCTTAGCTATTAGCATTAAATTAAAGTCTGGCAGCTCCCTACTCTCACATGGGGAGACCCCACACTACCATCGGCGCTACGGCATTTCACTTCTGAGTTCGGCATGGGGTCAGGTGGGACCACCGCGCTATTGCCGCCAGACAAATTCTTTTTTCGCTATCCTGTTTCATTACGCTGCTATCTCGGCCAGCCTTTCGCCTCATTCACATACCTCAGTATGCACCTAGCGCCAGCTCACTGCCATTCACGTAAATTCCTACAGGAGTCAATCTCCGAACAAGCTAAAATTTCTTCTCTCTTCTCAAAACACCTTCGGTGTTGTCAGGTTAAGCCTCTCGGGTCATTAGTACTGGTTAGCTCAACGTATCGCTACGCTTACACACCCAGCCTATCTACGTCCTCGTCTCGAACACCCCTTATAGGACATTGCTGTCAGGGAAGACTCATCTTGAGGCAAGTTTCCCGCTTAGATGCTTTCAGCGGTTATCTCTTCCGCACTTAGCTACCAGGCTATGCCATTGGCATGACAACCTGTACACCAGTGGTGCGTCCACTCCGGTCCTCTCGTACTAGGAGCAGCCCCCCTCAATCTTCCTTCGCCCACGACAGATAGGGACCGAACTGTCTCACGACGTTCTAAACCCAGCTCGCGTACCACTTTAAATGGCGAACAGCCATACCCTTGGGACCTACTTCAGCCCCAGGATGTGATGAGCCGACATCGAGGTGCCAAACACCGCCGTCGATATGAACTCTTGGGCGGTATCAGCCTGTTATCCCCGGAGTACCTTTTATCCGTTGAGCGATGGCCCTTCCATTCAGAACCACCGGATCACTAAGACCTACTTTCGTACCTGCTCGCGCCGTCACGCTCGCAGTCAAGCTGGCTTATGCCTTTGCACTAACCTCACGATGTCCGACCGTGATTAGCCAACCTTCGTGCTCCTCCGTTACGCTTTGGGAGGAGACCGCCCCAGTCAAACTACCCACCAGACACTGTCCTCAGCCCGGATTACGGGCCTAAGTTAGAACATCAAACATTAAAGGGTGGTATTTCAACGTTGGCTCCATGCGAACTGGCGTCCACACTTCAAAGCCTCCCACCTATCCTACACATCAAGGCTCAATGTTCAGTGTCAAGCTATAGTAAAGGTTCACGGGGTCTTTCCGTCTTGCCGCGGGTACACTGCATCTTCACAGCGAGTTCAATTTCACTGAGTCTCGGGTGGAGACAGCCTGGCCATCATTACGCCATTCGTGCAGGTCGGAACTTACCCGACAAGGAATTTCGCTACCTTAGGACCGTTATAGTTACGGCCGCCGTTTACTGGGGCTTCGATCAAGAGCTTCGCCTTACGGCTTACCCCATCAATTAACCTTCCAGCACCGGGCAGGCGTCACACCGTATACGTCCACTTTCGTGTTTGCACAGTGCTGTGTTTTTAATAAACAGTTGCAGCCAGCTGGTATCTGCGACTGGCTTCAGCTCCATGGGCGAACCACTTCACCTAACGCCAGCGTGCCTTCTCCCGAAGTTACGGCACCATTTTGCCTAGTTCCTTCACCCGAGTTCTCTCAAGCGCCTGAGTATTCTCTACCTAACCACCTGTGTCGGTTTGGGGTACGATTAACGGTTACCTATCGCTTAGAGGCTTTTCCTGGAAGCTTGGCATCAACTACTTCACCACCTTGGTGGCTCGTCATCACGCCTCAGTGTTATAGCCATGCGGATTTGCCTGCACGACCCACCTACACGCTTAAACCGGGACAACCGTCGCCCGGATAGCCTAGCCTTCTCCGTCCCCCCTTCGCAGTAACCCTTAGTACGGGAATATTAACCCGTTTCCCATCGACTACGCTTTTCAGCCTCGCCTTAGGGGTCGACTTACCCTGCCCCGATTAACGTTGGACAGGAACCCTTGGTCTTTCGGCGAGCGGGTTTTTCACCCGCTTTATCGTTACTTATGTCAGCATTCGCACTTCTGATACCTCCAGCAGACCTCTCAGTCCACCTTCGACGGCTTACAGAACGCTCCCCTACCCAACAACATTGCTGTTGCTGCCGCAGCTTCGGTGCATGGTTTAGCCCCGTTACATCTTCCGCGCAGGCCGACTCGACCAGTGAGCTATTACGCTTTCTTTAAATGATGGCTGCTTCTAAGCCAACATCCTGGCTGTCTAAGCCTTCCCACTTCGTTTCCCACTTAACCATGACTTTGGGACCTTAGCTGGCGGTCTGGGTTGTTTCCCTCTTCACGACGGACGTTAGCACCCGCCGTGTGTCTCCCGTGATAACATTCTTCGGTATTCGTAGTTTGCATCGGGTTGGTAAGTCGGGATGACCCCCTAGCCGAAACAGTGCTCTACCCCCAAAGATGAATTCACGAGGCGCTACCTAAATAGCTTTCGGGGAGAACCAGCTATCTCCCGGTTTGATTGGCCTTTCACCCCCAGCCACAAGTCATCCGCTAATTTTTCAACATTAGTCGGTTCGGTCCTCCAGTTAGTGTTACCCAACCTTCAACCTGCCCATGGCTAGATCACCGGGTTTCGGGTCTATACCCTGCAACTTAACGCCCAGTTAAGACTCGGTTTCCCTACGGCTCCCCTATGCGGTTAACCTTGCTACAGAATATAAGTCGCTGACCCATTATACAAAAGGTACGCAGTCACCCCACCCCAAAGTACTCCGTACTTTGCGGCGGTTGCCTTCGGCAACCCACCCCATCCCAGTCAATTGGCCTGATGCGTCTTAAATCAGATTTTACCTGATTCAATCTAAATCACGCGCCTTGATTCGTTGGGACTTACACTGCTTGATTGGATTGGTTGGGCGTCGCTACGCTCCTCCGCCAACCGCCAAACAGCGTGCAGAAATACTTTGGTGGTGGGGCTCCCACTGCTTGTACGTACACGGTTTCAGGTTCTTTTTCACTCCCCTCGCCGGGGTTCTTTTCGCCTTTCCCTCACGGTACTGGTTCACTATCGGTCAGTCAGGAGTATTTAGCCTTGGAGGATGGTCCCCCCATATTCAGACAGGATAACACGTGTCCCGCCCTACTCTTCGAGCTCACAATACTAACATCTTCGGATACGGGGCTATCACCCTTTATTGCTGGCCTTTCCAGACCCTTCTCCTGATACTAATATCGATGCTGACTCTGGGCTGCTCCCCGTTCGCTCGCCGCTACTAGGGGAATCTCGGTTGATTTCTTTTCCTCGGGGTACTGAGATGTTTCAGTTCCCCGGTTCGCCTCGTTTGACTATGAATTCATCAAACGATAGTGCATTAATGCACTGGGTTTCCCCATTCGGACATCGCCGGCTATTACGCTTCATATCAGCTTACCGACGCTTTTCGCAGATTAGCACGTCCTTCATCGCCTCTGACTGCCTAGGCATCCACCGTGTACGCTTCGTTCGCTTAACCTCACAACCCGAAGATGTCTTTATTTCACTATCATTCTGATAGGTTATGGCTGCGCGTGCAGCAATTCTTTGTTGGGCAGTGCTCGCAATGCTCACGTACTTTGTACGCTGCGCTTGCTGCGCGCTGGCCGCCTCGAATTCCTGACTGCTCGCTCATAATGCCTGCCTTCCTGACAGCGAATACACTTCACGTTGGAGTTTGAGAGTTCTCCACATTATTTTTCTCAATAATGTGTGTTTCAATTTTCAGCTTGTTCCAGATTGTTAAAGAGCATAATTGTTAAACCAACTCGTTGAATTGGCTTAATCATTATTGAGTAAAGTCCATAGCAAGCCAGCATGAGCTTCACAACACACCAAAATATTGATGTGCGGCCTTTCTAATCACCGAAGTGGCGTCCCTAGGGGATTCGAACCCCTGTTACCGCCGTGAAAGAGCGATGTCCTAGGCCTCTAGACGAAGGGGACTTCAAGGTCTTCAGTCAATCTTAGATTGGCTTTACTCTCGATTTCATCAGACAATCTGTGTGAACACTCACATTCCATCTATCTCGGTAAGGAGGTGATCCAACCGCAGGTTCCCCTACGGTTACCTTGTTACGACTTCACCCCAGTCATGAATCACAAAGTGGTAAGCGCCATCCCGAAGGTTAAGCTACCTACTTCTTTTGCAACCCACTCCCATGGTGTGACGGGCGGTGTGTACAAGGCCCGGGAACGTATTCACCGCGACATGCTGATCCGCGATTACTAGCGATTCCGACTTCATGGAGTCGAGTTGCAGACTCCAATCCGGACTTCGACGTACTTTCTGAGTTCCGCTTCCCCTCGCAGGCTCGCCTCTCTCTGTATACGCCATTGTAGCACGTGTGTAGCCCTACTCGTAAGGGCCATGATGACTTGACGTCATCCCCACCTTCCTCCGGTTTATCACCGGCAGTCTCCTTTGAGTTCCCGACATAACTCGATGGCAACAAAGGATAAGGGTTGCGCTCGTTGCGGGACTTAACCCAACATTTCACAACACGAGCTGACGACAGCCATGCAGCACCTGTCTCAGCGCTCCCGAAGGCACGCCTCTATCTCTAAAGGCTTCGCTGGATGTCAAGAGTAGGTAAGGTTCTTCGCGTTGCATCGAATTAAACCACATGCTCCACCGCTTGTGCGGGCCCCGTCAATTCATTTGAGTTTTAACCTTGCGGCCGTACTCCCCAGGCGGTCGATTTAACGCGTTAGCTCCGGAGGCCACAGTTCATGACCACAACCTCCAAATCGACATCGTTTACAGCGTGGACTACCAGGGTATCTAATCCTGTTTGCTCCCCACGCTTTCGCACATGAGCGTCAGTCTTTGTCCAGGGGGCCGCCTTCGCCACCGGTATTCCTCCACATCTCTACGCATTTCACCGCTACACATGGAATTCTACCCCCCTCTACAAGACTCTAGCTAACCAGTCTTGAATGCCATTCCCAGGTTAAGCCCGGGGATTTCACATCCAACTTAATTAACCGCCTGCGTGCCCTTTACGCCCAGTAATTCCGATTAACGCTCGCACCCTCCGTATTACCGCGGCTGCTGGCACGGAGTTAGCCGGTGCTTCTTCTGTCGCTAACGTCAATTGCTAAGACTATTAACCTTAACACCTTCCTCACGACTGAAAGTACTTTACAACCCGAAGGCCTTCTTCATACACGCGGCATGGCTGCATCAGGCTTGCGCCCATTGTGCAATATTCCCCACTGCTGCCTCCCGTAGGAGTCTGGGCCGTGTCTCAGTCCCAGTGTGGCTGATCATCCTCTCAGACCAGCTAGAGATCGTCGCCTAGGTGAGCCTTTACCCCACCTACTAGCTAATCTCATATGGGTTCATCCGAAGGTGTGAGGCCAGAAGGTCCCCCACTTTGCTCCTTAGAGATTATGCGGTATTAGCCACCGTTTCCAGTGGTTATCCCCCGCCTTCGGCCAGATCCCCATACCTTACTCACCCGTCCGCCGCTCGCCGGCAAGAAAGCAAGCTTTCTCCCGCTGCCGCTCGACTTGCATGTGTTAGGCCTGCCGCCAGCGTTCAATCTGAGCCATGATCAAACTCTTCAATTAAAAGTTTGATGCTCAAAGAATGTTTTACTGGCCGTAACGCTTTTTTTTGCTACTTTGTCGACATTTTACTGCCTTCACCGTTGCCCAAAATAACGTTACTGCTTATTAGTTCATATATGAATTAACTGTTTTGTCACTCTTCAAGACTTAATCTTCAAATAGTTTTTGATGATGTCTTGCGAGTGCCCACACAGATTGTCTGATTAATTGTTAAAGAGCGTGCGACCGGAGTCGCGAGGTGGCGTATATTACGCTTTTCACCTGTAAAGTCAAGTAGTTATTTCTACTTTTCTTTACCCTGCGTCGCTAAAATCCACTTCAACTGATTGGTTCTATACTGACTCAGTGGGGGCGCATTATAGGGAGTTTTATGTGACTAGCAAGCAATAATTTGTAAACTTGAGTTGTTTGCTGTTTTTTTCGACAAAACAATTTATTTATGCTTTAGCTCTCTGTAATTTTAAATTTTTAGTGGTAATTATTTAGAAATAATTATCTAGAACAAAGTTATATAAGTAATGGTTCATTAGATATCTGTTAGTGCTATAATTTTCTAAAATAAATAAAAGATAATCTATTTTAAAATCTGATTTATTTTGGTTTACCTTATTTTTTAGGTTATTAAATGTTAAAAACAACACAAAATATGTTTGGCCTACCAGTTATAGCCGCAATGGCTTTTTTTATGCAAAGCCTAGATGCAACTATTTTAAATACTGCATTGCCTGACATAGCTAAAAGTCTTAATCATTCTCCTTTAGCAATGCAATCTGCTGTAATAAGTTATACATTAACCGTTGCTCTCCTTATACCTGTCAGTGGATGGTTAGCTGATCGCTTTGGTACAAGAAAAATTTTTATCTTTGCAGTTAGTCTATTTTCTTTAGGATCTTTCTTATCTGCAATGTCATTATCATTAGAATTTTTGGTTTTTTCTCGCATCATTCAAGGAATAGGCGGTGCAATGATGATGCCTGTTGCACGTTTAGCATTATTGAGAGCTTACCCACGCAGTGAATTACTACCTATTTTAAATTTTGTTACTATTCCAGGATTAGTTGGACCTATATTAGGACCTTTACTAGGTGGTCTTTTAGTAACTTATACCAGCTGGCATTGGATATTTATTATTAATATTCCTATTGGTTTATTAGGTATTTTATATGCACTAAAACATATGCCTGACTTTAAAATGCCTAAACGTACCTTTGATACTACAGGGTTTATTCTTTTTGGTACTAGTATTGTCATGTTAACGGTGAGTTTAGATTTTTTTAATAACGAAAAATTAACTAATTATGCACCATTAATTATAATTATGGGCGGCATTTTTTTACTTTTTCTTTATGTATTACACGCAAGAAAAATCTCTTATTCAATTATTCCATTAAGTTTGTTTAGCACAAGAACATTTTCTATCGGCATAGCCGGTAACATTATGACCCGTTTAGGAACAGGCTGTATTCCATTTTTAATGCCGTTAATGTTACAAGTAGGATTTGGACACCCAGCAGTTATAGCTGGTTTAATGATGGCTCCAATGGCGATAGGCTCTATATCGGCAAAATCTGTTGTGACAAAAATATTAACTAACTATGGCTATAAAAAAACACTTTTTACAATAACATTTATTATTGGTTTAATTATTACTCAATTTTCATTGCAATCACCTAATATGCCAATTTATTTTTTGATAATTCCTTTATTTTTACTGGGAGCAGCAATGTCTACTCAATTCACAGCTATGAATACACTTACGCTAGCGGATTTAACTGAAAACAATGCCAGTTCTGGTAATAGTTTGTTAGCTGTAACCCAACAACTTGCTATCAGTTTTGGTATTGCGAGTAGCGCCGCAATTTTACATTTTTTTGAGTCGCTACCTTATGGTGATCATATTGATAATTTTCATTATACATTTATTACTATAGGTATAATTACGCTTTCTTCTTCATTTATTTTCATTCTGTTACAGCAAGAAGATGGACAAAATTTAATTAATAAAAAAGATCCCCAACAGTAAACATTTCATGTAAATAGAACAAACCTAAAATAAATTATGTTTATTTTTTTTTATTGCATTTACTAAAATTCAATAAATTAATTTGCAATAATTCTTTTTTAACAGGAGAAGAGTATATGCAATTAGCTGAACGCATCGCTCAATTGAGTAACTACCTAGAAACTGGTCTATATGAACGGCAGCATACTATTCGCCTCTGTTTATTAGCCGCATTATCCGGAGAAAGTGTTTTTCTACTAGGTCCACCCGGTATTGCTAAAAGTATGATAGCCAGGCGGATAAAGCAAGCCTTTAAAACTGTTAATTCGTTTGAATATCTAATGACTCGTTTTTCAACGCCAGAAGAAATTTTCGGTCCTCTTTCCATTCAAGCATTAAAAGAAGAAGGACGTTATCAGCGTTTAACGACTGGCTATTTACCTAATGCCGAAATTATTTTCCTTGACGAAATTTGGAAAGCCGGCCCTGCTATATTAAATACGCTGTTAACGGCAATTAACGAAAAAAAGTTTAGAAATGGCTTTCACGAAGAAAATATTCCCATGCGCTTACTTGTGACTGCTTCCAATGAGCTACCAGAATCAGATAGTAGTCTTGAAGCTTTATATGATCGTATGCTTATTCGTTTATGGCTAAATAAGGTTCAGAAAAAACAGAATTTTAGGGCATTATTAAATAGTAAAAAAGAAGAAAATGAAAATATTGTTCCCAAACAACTACAAATAAGTAATGAAGAATATGAAGAATGTCAAGTAAAAATTTGCCAAATAAAACTACCTGATGATTGCTTTGAAATAATTTATCAATTAAGGCAACAAATTGATAATTTAGTTCCATCACCTTATATTTCTGATCGGCGGTGGAAAAAAGCGATTCACTTACTCCAAGCTAGCGCTTTCTTTAATGGGCGTGATGCAATATCACCTTTAGATATTATTTTATTTAAAGATTGCCTTTGGCATGATCTGCAAGGCCTTCAGCTATTGCCACAATTAATTACTACATTATTAATAGAAGAAGGTTGGCAACAACAAGCTATCAATAAAAAAATAGATGATCTACATAATGATTGGCAGCAATCAACTCAAATTAATAACAATAAAACCGCTTTTAAATTAAAGAAAGAAAATCGTCTATTCAATCGCATTCCATATTATTCTGTATCCAAGCAAATTAATGAAAAAAACATAACATTATTTTTACATACCCCGCTTGTTTTACATAATATAAAAGTTATTTCTATTACCATAGATAAGAGTTCAATCAACGATACATTAAACAAAGGAAAAATTTCTGCTCAACTTAATGGCATTGGTTATCCTCAATTAATTTCAGCGCAAGTTAATAGCAAAAATCAATTGCAAGTGCTGGATGCAAGTAGAAAATCATCAACAGTTTATTTAAACGAAAAAATGGATGAAAATAAATTAGATAATAAATGGTTGGAAAAACTTGAACAACTTAATCATTTAATTCAACAACAAAAATCTTTATTTAGTCATCATCAGCCTTGTTTTTTTATTGAAAATCATTGGCTAGCAACTATTGAGCAAAGCTTTTTAACTCTAACAGATAAATTATCTCAATTAAGAAAGCAGATGATGAGCAAATAATCTATGTTAAATATAACTACGATTGATATGTTACTCTCCATTAATGAGATGGAGCTAATAGAAGAAATTGTTTTAACATTACTTGCCACACCTCAATTAGTCATTTTTTTCGAAAAGTATCCTAATCTAAAATCTATTTTATTAAATGATCTTTTAGCATGGAAAAAAAATTTATATCGTCAATTGCAAGAGACCTTGGTGCCAATCAAATTAACCGATGAATTTGCACTTTATCAGCAAAATTTAGCCATTGATACCACAAAATTTTTTAGCAATCTTCCGGTAACTATTAATAAATTAACAAAAATAGATTCTACTTTTGTGCAAGAAGCTAATTACTTACAGGAAAGAATATCTCATGATCCCGCTGGACAATCGCTATTTATTCAACGTTGGCGTCTTAACCTTATTATTGAAGTGACAACGTTTAATAAACTGATATTAGAGCAAGAAAAAGAACAATTATTGGCTGAATTAGAGCAACGATTGAAATTAACCGGAAATTTGATAGAAATTTTTAATCAAAATAATCATTCTGCTGGTAAATTATGGAATATCAGTAAAGGAGTTTTAACGCAATCTTCTAATAATATTCAATTGTTAATTCAGTATAGTCATTTTTTACAACAACAACCTGAATTAGAAAAATTAGCCGAACTTTTAGGTAGAAGCCAATCGTTGAAATCTAAACAAAAACAACAACAAATGTTAGAGTCAATAATCTCTGTGGAAAAAATACCTGACCAAATACCAGAGCAAATTAGTGGTATAAACCACGGTAATGATATTTTGCGTCTTTTACCAAGTGAATTAGCTTTGCTTGGATTAGAAGAACTTGAATTTGAATTTTATCGCAAATTAGTCGAAAAACAGTTACTCACATACCGGCTACAAGGCGATAATTGGCAGCAACGAAAAATATTACGTCCAACTATTAAGCATCAAAAACAACAACAACTAAAAGGGCCATTCATTGTATGCATTGACACTTCAGGTTCAATGGGAAAATTTAATGAGCATTGTGCTAAAGCTTTCTGTCTTGCTTTAATGAAAATAGCCATGAATGACAACCGTCAGTGTCACATTATTCTATTTTCCATGGAAGTTATTCATTACGATTTACTAAATATTGATGGATTAGAGCAATTAATGCAATTTCTTAATCAAACATTTAGTGGAGGAACCGATTTAGCGGCCTGTTTAAATAAATGTTTAGAAAAAATGCAACAACAACAATGGAAAGATTCAGATGTGGTTGTAATTTCAGATTTTATTGCTCAACGGCTACCTGATAATTTAATAAAAAGAATAAAAATTCACCAAACTCAACAACAACGCTTTCATGCTGTTACATTATCTAAATATGGAAAACCCGGTATCCTAAACATTTTCGATTATATCTGGCATTTTGATACCGGGCTAAAAAGTCGATTAATACGCTATTGTAAATAATTACAGCATATCAGCAATGACTGCGTGGCTTTCCGCTGACCAGACACCACATTGAACTTGACCAATATGCTTTTTCTGCAGTAATAACATTATTAAACGAGATTGTCCGATACCACCACCTATTGTTTGCGGCATATGGCCTTTTACCAGTGCTTGATGCCACTCAAAAGACATTCTATCTTCATGACCCGTTATTGCTAATTGGCGCATAAGGGATTCTGTATTAACACGGATCCCCATCGAAGAAATTTCAAATGCATCCTGTAATACAGGGTTCCAAACAATAATATCACCATTTAAACCGGCAAACCCTTCACTGTTAGGTGTTGTCCAATCATCATAATCAGGAGCACGTACATCGTGAACAAAACCATTGGATAGTTTTCCACCAATACCAATAAGAAAAACTGCACCTAATTCTTTAGCTATTTCACGTTCTCTTCCTTTAGCATCAAGATCAGGATAGCGTTGTAATAGTTCTTCACTATGAATAAAATGAATTTGCTCAGGTAAGAATGACTCTAAACCAAATTCTGTGTTAACTGCTTTCTCTGTTTCCTTTATGGCTTGATAAATTTTAATTACTGTCTGTTTTAAATATTCAAGAGAGCGCTCATCCTTAAGCATTACTGTTTCCCAATCCCACTGATCTACAAATACAGAGTGAATAGGTGTTAAACGCTCTTCATCTGGACGCAATGCTCTCATATGTGTATAAATCCCTTGTCCGGGTTTAAAATCAAAACGGCCTAACGTTTTACGTTTCCATTTAGCCAATGAGTGTACAACTTCAAAAACAGAATCTGGCATCGATTTTACTTTAACTTGCACTGCTTTTTCACGACCAGAAAGGTTATCCTGAACCCCATCACCGAGACGACTTAAGATAGGTGCTTGAACTTCAATTAAAGCTAACTCTTTTTCTAATAAACGTGAAAAATATGACTTAACAAAACTAATTTGTTGTTGTTTTTCGATGAATGACTTTTCCATTTTCTTACCCCATAATCAGTAGCATTATTTGCTTTGTTATACAGATTAAGCAATAGATCAGGTCACAAATTCAATATACTTAACAAAAAAAAGTCATTATGATTTATAATATCCAAAATATATCCCTTAAAAATAGATAATCGCTAAAAATGGTGTTTTAAAATGGTTGAAAATTATCAGATCGATAATCTGGATCGTGACATACTTAATGAACTAATGAAAAATGCACGGATCCCTTACGCTGAAATGGCTAAAAAATTTGCGGTAAGTCCTGGTACGATACATGTCCGAGTCGAAAAAATGAAACAAGCAGGGATCATTGTAGGAACGCGGGTAGATATTAGTGTGAAACGACTAGGTTTTGATGTCTGTTGCTTTATCGGCATTATTTTAAAAAGCGCAAAAGACTATCATACTGCCCTGAAAAAACTTGATGAACTAGACGAAGTGGTTGAAGTCTACTACACAACCGGACAATATAGTATATTTATCAAGGTAATGTGTCGATCGATTGATTCATTACAAGACGTACTTATCAACAAGATACAAACAATTGATGAGATCCAATCTACTGAAACCTTGATCTCTTTACAAAATCCAATAATGCGTACTATTAATCCATAAAAAATATAATAACCATATTATCCACAGGTAGATCCCAACTCATTCACAACATACAATAGTATAGTTTTAAATAATGAGGTTCATAATGACAAAAGTAACATTGATAACAGGTAGCACTATGGGCAGTGCTGAATATGTGGCTGAACATATTGCTGAAATATTGGAAAAATCTGGTTTCGACACTGAAGTCACCTATGGTCCATCCTTAAAAGATCTACCAACAAAAGGTATTTGGTTAATTGTATGCTCTACCCATGGAGCAGGAGATCTACCTGAAAATATACAACCTTTAGCAAAAGAGATAAGCGAAGAAAAACCGGATCTTAGCCAGATTAGTTATGGTGCGATAGGGATAGGTAGCAAGGAATATGATACTTTTTGTGGGGCAATCCATACATTAGATAAACTACTAAAGGATCATCATGCAAAACGCGTAGGAGAACCATTAGAGATTGATATTCAAGAATATGATGTGCCAGAAGAACCCGCAGAAATTTGGATCGAAAAATGGAAAGATAATATTATCGTTTTGAATAAATAAAACCCAAATAAATGTGGATAACTTTGCTTAAAAGTAGGGGGTAACCAGTAGTTATCCAGAGTATAAGCTTAAATGTTAGGAATCGTTGTGTATAACTAGCTATATTAATCCCAGCTTATACGGAGTAGGATCACTTATCATTCACAGCTAAAGATCATAAACAACATAATGATCTTCTTAGGGTATTTACGGTTATCCACAGAAGATCGCGATCCTAATAAAAGATCTAATAAAGAGATCTTTAAATAAAAAGATCTTATTTATATTAAGCAAGGGTCATATAACTTGCCTCTTTGCAAAACTCGAGTAAAATTCATTCCCCAAGTCATATCTAACACTAAGGTTCATACATGTTTTACCCAGATCAATTTGACGTCATTATTATTGGTGGGGGCCACGCTGGTACTGAAGCAGCTATGGCTGCTGCTCGTATGGGACGGCAAACTTTACTTCTAACCCATAATATTGATACGTTGGGTCAAATGTCATGCAATCCAGCTATCGGAGGAATAGGTAAAGGACATCTGGTTAAAGAAATTGATGCCTTAGGTGGCATTATGGCTATTGCAACTGACAAAGCAGGGATCCAATTTAGGACGCTCAATGCAAGTAAAGGGCCAGCAGTACAAGCAACAAGAGCTCAAACTGATCGCATACTTTACAAGCAAGCGATTAGGACAGCACTAGAAAATCAAAATAATCTAATGATCTTTCAACAAGCTGTTGAAGACCTGATCGTAGAAAACGATAAAATTATTGGCGTGATAACCCGAATGGGATTAAAATTTCACGCAAAATCTGTTGTACTAACCGTAGGCACCTTCCTTGACGGTAAGATCCATATAGGATTAGAAAATTATAGCGGTGGCAGAGCTGGTGATCCTCCTGCCATTGGTCTATCGCATAGGTTAAGAGAACTGCCTCTACGGGTAGATCGACTTAAAACAGGTACACCGCCTAGGATAGATGCAAGAACTATCGATTTTACCCAATTAGCGCCGCAATTTAGTGATGATCCTACGCCCATTTTCTCTTTTATTGGATCTGCGGAGCAACATCCACAACAATTACCTTGCTACATCACCTATACCAATGAAAAAACTCACCAGGTGATTCGTGATAACTTAGATCGCAGTCCTATGTATGCAGGTATCATTGAAGGAATAGGTCCTCGCTACTGCCCTTCTATTGAAGATAAAGTTATGCGGTTTGCGGATCGTTCAGCACATCAAATCTTCCTTGAGCCAGAAGGACTAACAAGTAATGAAATTTATCCTAATGGAATTTCTACTAGTTTGCCTTTTGATGTACAAATGCAAATTATACATTCGATGAAAGGTCTAGAAAATGCTCGTATTATTCGACCGGGATATGCTATTGAATATGATTTTTTTGATCCTCGGGATTTAAAACCAACTTTAGAAAGTAAATTTATCAAAGGATTATTTTTTGCTGGCCAGATCAATGGAACGACTGGTTATGAAGAAGCAGGAGCACAAGGATTATTAGCTGGACTTAATGCAGCTCGTTACGCTTTTGAACAAGAGGGATGGTTCCCTCGTCGTGATCAAGCTTACATTGGTGTTTTAGTTGATGATCTTTGTACATTAGGAACTAAAGAACCGTATCGAATGTTTACTTCACGAGCAGAATATCGTCTCATGCTACGTGAAGACAACGCTGATCTTCGTTTAACTGAAAAAGGCTATCAACTTGGTTTAATTGATGAAAATCGTTGGCAAAAATTTTGTCGTAAAGTTGAATTAATAGAACAAGAACGTCAACGATTGCGTAACCTTTGGTTACATCCTAATTCAGATAAAATCAGTGATCTTAATAAAGTGTTAGCTGTTCCGCTTTCAAAAGAATCGAATGGCGAAGATTTACTACGACGTCCTGAAATGAGTTACAAATTACTTACTTCATTAAAATATTTTTCACCTGCAATTGATGATCCTCAAGTTACAAATCAAGTTGAAATTCAAGTAAAGTATGAAGGTTATATTATTCGTCAACAAGAAGAAATAGAAAGACAACTCCGTAATGAAAATACAACATTACCGACTAATTTAGATTACAAGCAAATTACCGGCCTTTCTAATGAAGTCATTGCTAAGCTCAATGATCATAAACCTAGTTCTATTGGTCAAGCATCGCGTATATCAGGTATTACACCAGCCGCAATATCCATATTATTAGTCTGGTTAAAAAAACAAGGTTTATTACGTCGGAGTGCTTAAAATGAGCTTAGTAACCTATTTTAAAACTTTATTAGATAAAACAGATATTATTTTGACCGATCAGCAAATACAACAGCTCATTGCCTATATTGAATTATTAAATAAATGGAATAAAGCATATAATTTAACTTCAATTAGATCACCTGAACAAATGATTATTCGTCATATTTTGGACAGCATAATTGTTGATAAATATCTTGTTGGTAAACGATTTATTGATGTAGGAACAGGTCCAGGATTACCGGGTATACCACTTGCTATTGTTCGCCCCAATGCTCATTTCACACTGTTAGATAGTTTGGGAAAACGGGTCAGATTTTTGCGACAAATACAACATGAATTGATGCTTAAAAACATAGAGCCTATCCAAAAACGAGTTGAACAGTACCAACCGGTAGAAAAATTTGATGGCATAATAAGCCGGGCATTTGCTTCAATACAGGATATGCTTTCATGGTGTCAGCATCTTCCGAAGCAAAATGGAGGACAATTCTACGCACTTAAAGGTACACTTTCCGCAAGTGAAATATCAACTTTTCCTGCTAATTTTAAACTAAATAAAATTATTTCGTTGGATGTACCTGGCCTTCATGAACAGCGACATTTAGTGATTTTAGGGTTCAATTAATTTTGTTTTTGATCAAAAAAAGTGACATTTTTAGTCAAAAAAATAAAATTTTAAATGTTACTGTTATTTTTTGTATTAAAATTTTAAAAACAAATAATATTAACTTCTTTGTTACATTTAGGTAACCAAAAAGGAAAATAGTTATATTGTATTCTTCTTATTATTAATTAGTTACATAAAAATATCTAAATGTATTTTTCCTATTTATTTTCAATAAAAAATAATTAGTATTTCAGAGTTAATTTTTTATCTTTGATTTTTCGATTTTTTTTACTCTATTTCTTTTTAAGTAAGTAATTAACCACATTAAAATGTGATAAAGATCATATTTTAAAAATTAATATAATTAAATAATGGTAATTAAATTGACTTAAATTTGTTTATTTTCGTGTTGGATCGAAAAATTTAAATATTTGTTCACGTTTTCGCTACTTATAGATTGAATTCATTTTTTTGGGTCGTATAATTTGCAGGTTTTTGTCTCTTGACACTCTTGAGCAAAGGCAGTTTTATACGCACTCTGCAATTTAAGATTCAAAATACTGGGAGAAAATATAAGAGTCATGTCTGTATCACTCTACAACGGTAAAATTGCTTTAAAACTGTTGTTATTTCAGTTAATGGCGCTTGTAATCCTGAGTATAGCTTTCTACATGAATAGTGTAGAATGGGGCTTATCTGCTTTTGCGGGCGGGTTCGCATGTTGGTTACCTAATGCTTTATTTATGCTGTTAATACGTTATCAAAAGGCAGTGAAAAAAGATGTTCCTATTCACATTGCATGGTTTTTTACCATTGGTGAGGGAGTCAAAGTTATTATAACAATAACTGTATTGGTAATTGCTTTGGGTATATTTAAAGCAGCATTTTTGCCATTAGGTTTGACCTATTTAGCTATGTTGATTATTCACATCATTACACCAGCTGTAATTAGATAGTGATCATTTTTAAACAACAAAAGGGTAAAAGACATCATGTCTGCATCAGGAGAAGTGATGACTGCGGGAAGTTACATAGGACACCATCTAAATAATCTTCAGTTGGATCTGCGTACCTTCAAATTAGTTGATCCCCATAACAACAATGATCCAACGTTTTGGACGTTAAATATTGACTCGCTTTTTTTCTCAGTTGTCCTTGGAATTATCTTCTTGTGGCTATTTAGAAAAATTGCTGTTAATGCAACCAGTGGCGTACCTGGTAAATTACAAACTGCAATAGAAATAGTCATTGGTTTTGTCGATAATACTGTTCGTGATATGTATCATGGTAAGAGCAAAGTTATTGCACCTTTAGCTTTGACGGTGTTTGTTTGGGTGTTATTAATGAATACCATGGATTTGTTGCCAATCGATTTGCTTCCTTATATCGGAGAACATTACCTGGGTTTGCCTGCATTGCGTGTTGTTCCAACCGCGGATGTAAGCATTACTATGTCAATGGCGATTGGTGTATTTATCTTGATCATTTTCTATAGTATCAAAATGAAAGGATTAAGTGGATTTACGAAAGAGTTAACTTTACAACCATTCAATCATCCTATTTTCATTCCTATCAATTTGATTTTAGAAGGTGTTAGTCTGCTGTCTAAACCGGTATCACTAGGTTTACGGTTGTTCGGTAATATGTATGCAGGTGAATTGATCTTCATTCTTATTGCAGCTTTGTTGCCTTGGTGGTCACAGTGGATACTTAACCTACCCTGGGCGATTTTCCATATACTGATTATTACGTTGCAAGCCTTTATTTTTATGGTTCTAACCATCGTTTATTTATCGATGGCGTCAGAAGAACATTAATTTCAACTTACTAATAAATTTTTTTATTTAACTGAAACAAACTGGAGACTGTCATGGAAAACCTAAATATGGATCTGCTGTACATGGCTGCCGCTGTAATGATGGGATTAGCAGCGATTGGTGCTGCAATTGGTATTGGCATCCTGGGGGGGAAATTCTTAGAAGGCGCTGCTCGTCAGCCAGATTTGATTCCTCTATTACGTACGCAGTTCTTTATTGTTATGGGCTTAGTTGATGCCATTCCGATGATTGCTGTTGGTCTAGGGCTATATGTGATGTTCGCAGTTGCTTGATAACGCAAGCTAAATGGGAAAGAACATTAATATGTTAATTTTTAAAGAGGTATTGTGCGATGAATCTTAATGCGACAATCCTCGGCCAGGCTATTGCATTTGTCCTGTTTGTTTTGTTTTGTATGAAGTATGTATGGCCACCAATTATGGCGGCGATTGAAAAACGTCAAAAAGAAATTGCTGATGGTTTATCTTCTGCAGAGCGAGCTAAAAAAAACTTGGACTTGGCAAAAGCTGATGCGACCGAACGACTGAGAAAAGCAAAAGCAGAAGCACAAATCATTATTGAGCAAGCTAATAAGCAACGTGTTCAAATGATTGAAGAGGCTAAAGCAGAGGCTGAAATTGAACGTAACAAGATCGTTGCTCAGGCGCAAATTGAAATTGATGCTGAGCGTAAGCGTGCACGTGAAGAGTTGCGTAAACAAGTTGCTATGTTAGCAATTTCAGGTGCAGAAAAAATAATTGAACGTTCCGTTGATGTAGCTGCTAATAGCGACATCGTTGATAAATTGGTCAACGAACTGTAAAGGAGGAAAGGGGCATGTCTGAAATTACTACGGTTGCTCGCCCCTATGCCAAAGCAGCTTTTGATTTTGCTGTAGAAAACCAGCGTGTTGATAAATGGCAAAATATGCTCAGTTTTATTGCTGAAGCAACCCGTAATCAACAAATAGGTGAGCTGCTTTCTGGTTCAATAGCGCCAGAAACATTAGCGAAAACATTTATCACTATTTGTGGTGATGAAATCGATGAACATGTTCGAAATCTAATTCGCATTATGGCTGAAAACGGGCGTCTTAGTACGTTACCAGAGGTTTTGAAGCAATTCATACAATTACGCGCTTTTCTGGAGTCAACCGTTGATATTGACGTCATTTCTGCCACTGAGCTAAATGAAAAACAGCAATTTAAAATTTCTGCAGCGATGGAAAAACGTCTGTCACGTAAAGTTAAGCTGAATTGCAAAATTGATAAGTCTGTTATCGCAGGAGTCATTATCCGCGCCGGAGACCTGGTTATTGATGGTAGCGTGCGTGGTCGTATTGAGCGTTTAACTGACGTCTTGCAGTCTTAAGGGGATTGGAGCATATGCAACTGAATTCCACCGAAATCAGTGAACTGATCAAGCAACGTATTGCTCAGTTTGATGTAGTGAGTGAAGCTCACAATGAAGGTACAATTGTTTCTGTTAATGATGGGATCATCCGCATTCACGGTTTAGCTGAAGTTATGCAAGGTGAAATGATCGCATTACCAGGTAATCGTTATGCTATTGCACTGAATTTAGAGCGTGACTCAGTTGGTGCCGTAGTCATGGGACCCTATGCCGACTTAGCGGAAGGTATGAAAGTCAAGTGTACAGGTCGTATTCTTGAGGTACCTGTAGGTAGAGGATTACTTGGGCGAGTTGTTAATACGCTGGGTGAGCCTATTGATGGTAAAGGGCCTGTTGAGCACGATGGGTTCTCTGCCGTTGAAGTTATTGCACCTGGCGTTATTGATCGTCAATCGGTTGATCAACCTGTACAAACAGGATACAAATCGGTTGATGCTATGATTCCTATTGGACGTGGTCAACGTGAATTAATCATTGGTGATCGCCAAACCGGTAAAACGGCATTAGCTGTTGATGCCATTATTAATCAGCGTGATTCAGAAATAAAATGTATTTATGTAGCAATTGGGCAAAAAGCCTCAACTATTGCTAATGTGGTACGCAAACTAGAAGAGCACGGTGCACTCAAGAATACGATAGTTGTTGTTGCTACCGCTTCTGAATCTGCTGCATTACAATACCTTGCGCCATATGCTGGCTGTGCAATGGGTGAATATTTTAGGGATCGTGGCGAGGATGCATTAATTATTTATGATGATCTCTCCAAACAAGCGGTTGCTTATCGACAAATTTCGCTATTGCTACGGCGTCCTCCTGGACGTGAAGCTTACCCGGGTGATGTTTTTTATCTCCATTCTCGTTTACTCGAGCGTGCTGCGCGTGTTAATGCTGAATACGTTGAAAAATTTACTAATGGTGAAATAAAAGGCAAAACGGGTTCATTAACGGCATTACCGATTATTGAAACGCAAGCAGGTGATGTTTCAGCATTCGTACCTACTAATGTTATTTCAATCACCGATGGACAAATTTTCTTGGAGTCTAACTTGTTTAATGCGGGGATTCGCCCGGCAGTTAACCCAGGAATTTCAGTATCACGTGTAGGTGGTGCGGCTCAGACTAAGATTATCAAAAAATTATCTGGTGGCATTCGTACCGCGTTGGCACAGTATCGCGAGTTAGCTGCATTTTCACAATTTGCTTCTGATTTAGATGATGCGACCCGTAAGCAACTTAACCACGGACAGAAAGTTACTGAATTGTTGAAACAAAAACAGTATGCACCAATGTCAGTTGCGCAGCAGGCGTTATCTTTATTCGCTGCTGAACGTGGTTATCTGGAAGATGTTGAACTAGCAAAAATTGGTGATTTTGAGACGTCATTGCTGGCTTATGCTACTCGTGAGCATTCTATCTTGCTGAAAGAAATTGATCAGACAGGTAAATATAACGATGAAATCGAAGCCAAGTTAAATGCCTTGCTCGATTCTTTTAAAGCAACTCAATCCTGGTAATTCTATTCGGCCTTTATTGAGACCGTTTGGTTAATAAGGAGGAGCTGAAAATGGCGGGCGCAAAAGAGATACGTTCTAAGATCGGTAGTGTACAAAACACACAAAAGATCACTAAAGCGATGGAGATGGTTGCTGCATCCAAAATGCGAAAAACACAGGATCGTATGGCAGCTAGTCGTCCTTATGCAGAAACTATGCGTAGTGTAATTGGCCACTTAGCATTAGGTAATTTGGAATATAAACATCCGTATCTTAAAGAACGTGATGTTAAACGTATTGGTTATTTAATTGTTTCAACTGATCGTGGTTTATGTGGTGGCTTAAATATTAATTTATTTAAAAAATTACTGACAGAAATGAAAATATGGACTGATAAGGGTGTTCAGGTTGATCTGGCTTTAATTGGTTCTAAAGCGGTTTCATTCTTTAATTCGGTGGGTGGTAATATCGTTGCTCAGGTAACCGGAATGGGAGATGATCCTTCTCTGTCTGATCTTATCGGACCCGTGAAAATTATGTTAGAAGCATATGATGAAGGGCGTCTAGATAAGTTGTATGTGGTAACTAACAAATTTGTTAATACCATGACTCAAGTACCAACGATTACTCAATTATTGCCTCTACCTGCGGGTGATGATGAAACATTGAAAAAGAAATCTTGGGATTATTTGTATGAACCAGATCCTAAGATACTACTTGATACCCTGCTGCGTCGTTATATCGAATCACAGGTTTATCAGAGCGTCGTTGAAAACTTAGCTAGTGAACAGGCTGCTCGAATGGTAGCAATGAAAGCGGCTACTGATAATGGTGGTAACCTGATCAAGGAGTTGCAGTTGGTTTACAATAAGGCTCGTCAAGCCAGCATTACTCAGGAACTTACCGAAATAGTTTCGGGAGCTGCCGCAGTTTGATGGTTAGGTTTACGAATTACGTAGAGGATTCAAGATGGCTACTGGAAAGATTATCCAGGTAATCGGCGCCGTAGTGGATGTCGAATTTCCTCAAGATGCGGTACCTAAAGTGTACGATGCGCTTGAGGTAATAAATGGTAAAGAAAAACTAATTTTAGAAGTTCAGCAGCAATTAGGTGGCGGTGTCGTTCGTTGCATTGCGATGGGGACTTCTGATGGTTTAAAACGTGGTTTAGACGTTGTTGATTTAGCTCACCCAATTGAAGTGCCTGTCGGTAAAGCGACCTTGGGGCGCATCATGAATGTGCTAGGTGATCCTATCGATATGAAAGGTGAGATCGGTGAAGAAGAACGTTGGGCTATTCATCGTCCCGCTCCCAGTTATGAAGATTTATCTAATTCAACAGAATTACTCGAAACCGGTATCAAAGTTATGGATCTTATTTGCCCATTTGCTAAAGGGGGTAAAGTAGGATTATTTGGTGGAGCTGGGGTTGGTAAAACAGTAAACATGATGGAACTTATTCGTAATATTGCGATTGAGCATTCCGGTTATTCTGTTTTTGCCGGTGTCGGCGAGCGGACTCGTGAAGGTAATGATTTCTATCACGAAATGACAGATTCAAATGTATTGGATAAAGTTTCTCTGGTTTATGGACAGATGAATGAACCACCAGGAAACCGTCTACGTGTTGCGTTAACGGGATTGACGATTGCTGAGAAGTTTCGTGATGAAGGACGGGATGTCTTGTTATTTATCGATAACATCTATCGTTATACATTAGCAGGAACAGAGGTGTCGGCCTTGCTAGGTCGTATGCCTTCGGCAGTAGGTTATCAACCGACCTTAGCGGAAGAGATGGGTGTATTACAGGAGCGTATTACATCCACTAAAGCGGGTTCCATTACGTCTGTTCAAGCAGTTTATGTTCCTGCCGATGATTTGACCGATCCTTCACCAGCAACGACTTTTGCTCATTTGGACGCAACAGTCGTTCTTAGTCGTCAAATTGCGTCATTAGGTATTTATCCTGCGGTTGATCCATTGGACTCAACTAGTCGGCAGCTTGATCCATTGGTTGTAGGACAAGAGCATTACGACGTAGCACGTGGTGTTCAGTCTATTTTACAGCGTTATCAAGAATTGAAAGATATCATTGCTATTCTGGGAATGGATGAGTTGTCTGAAGAAGATAAATTGGTTGTTGCGCGTGCTCGTAAAATCCAACGCTTCCTGTCTCAGCCATTCTTTGTGGCTGAAGTTTTCACCGGTTCACCGGGAAAATTTGTTTCTTTAAAAGATACTATCCATGGCTTTAAAGGCATTTTGAATGGTGATTATGATCATCTGCCTGAACAAGCATTTTATATGGTAGGTACTATCGAAGAAGCGGTAGAAAAAGCGAAAAATTTATAATGTCGCTGGTGGGAGGTTGATATGGCTGCAATGACATACCATCTGGTTGTGGTAAGCGCTGAAAAGCAGATGTTTGACGGCCTTGTCCAGAAAATCCAGGTGACAGGCAGCGAAGGAGAGTTGGGGATCTATCCACAACATACGCCGCTGTTAACTGCCATTAAGCCTGGTATGATACGTATTACTAAACAGTTTGGTGAAGAAGAATTGATCTATCTTTCTGGTGGTATCCTTGAAGTTCAACCAAATGGTGTTATCGTACTGGCTGATACAGCAATCCGTGGCAAGGATTTGGATGAAGCTAAGGCATTAGAATCTAAACGTAAAGCGGAAGAGCATATTCGTAAAGCCCATGCTGATGTCGATTATGCTCAAGCATCGGCTGAATTAGCGAAAGCAATTGCTAAATTACGTGTCATCGAGCTGATGAAAAAATGAGATAATCCCAAGTAATTATTAAAAAAAATAGTTGTCTCTTTACAATTATTTTTATAAAAATTAGGTAAATACAGGGAGTGAGACAATTTATTTATGTTTCGCTCCTTTTCTATTATATAGATAGTAAGCTTTTTTATTTGAACGAAATATGTAGTAATTTGCTTAATAAATAGTTTTACTTTTACCTAACTGATGGAGTTATTAGGTTTTTATGTCTATGAACGCAAAAAGTGTTGTGATCCTCGCGGCGGGGAAAGGTACCCGCATGTATTCTGACTTACCAAAAGTTTTACATCCACTGGCAGGCAAACCAATGGTGCAGCATGTTATCGACACGTCATTATCCCTTGGGGCAGCTAATATTCATTTAGTTTATGGTCATGGAGCTGATTTAATTAAATTAGCTTTAGCTAATCAACCTGTTAATTGGATCTTACAGACAGAACAGTTAGGAACAGGGCATGCAATGCAGCAAGCAGCACCTTATTTTGCTGATAATGAAGATATCCTCATGCTTTACGGTGATTCTCCACTAATCACAAAAGAAACACTTGAACGATTAATAGACGCTAAGCCCGACGGCGGAATAGGTTTATTGACGGCAATTGTTAATGAACCGACAGGTTACGGGCGTATTATACGTGAAAGAGGTGAAGTAGTTGGTATTGTTGAACAAAAAGATGCAACAGAAGAACAAGCTAAAATTAACGAAATTAATACCGGTATATTAGTTGCTAATGGTGGTGATTTAAAACGATGGCTGAAAAAGCTTAATAATAACAATGCGCAAAACGAATATTATGTAACCGATATCATTTCATTGGCACATGAAGAAGGTTGTAAAATAAATGCTGTTCATCCTATCAAATTGAGTGAAATGGAAGGAGTGAATAACTGTTTACAGCTTTCAACGCTTGAACGTATTTATCAACAAGAACAAGCAGAAAGATTATTATTAGCGGGTGTTATGATTATTGATCCTGCTCGTTTTGATTTGCGTGGGACATTAAAGCACGGGCGTAATGTAATTATCGATACTAATGTTATTATTGAAGGGAATGTTGTACTGGGTAATAATGTACATATTCATGCCGGTTGTATATTAAGAAATTGTATTATCAATGATAATTCAATTATTAGCCCTTACTCAGTTATAGAAGGAGCAGAATTATCTACCGCCTGTACTGTTGGCCCCTTTGCTCGTTTACGTCCGGGAACTAGGCTAGCAGATAAAGTGCATGTTGGTAATTTTGTTGAGGTTAAAAACGCCGCTTTAGGTGTAGGCTCTAAGGCTGGCCATTTAAGTTATTTAGGCGACGCTGAAATTGGTGCTGATGTTAATATTGGCGCAGGAACAATAACTTGCAATTATGATGGGGCTAATAAATTTAAAACCATTATTGGGGATAATGTTTTCGTTGGATCTGATACGCAATTAATTGCCCCGGTTACCATTGCTGATGGGGCAACTATTGGAGCAGGAACAACTTTAACTCACGATGTTAAAGAAAATGAACTCGTTATCAGTCGTATCAAACAGCGGCATATTCTCAATTGGCAACGCCCAGTAAAAAAAAATAGCCACAAAAGAAATAATAATGACGATTGATCATCTATTTTATAAACAATAAACCCAATATCTACAGGCTTTGGGAACGGTAAAACCGAATATATTAATCAGGTTACGACAGCATAAGAGCAATATGCTCCTCTATTTTGGAATGAAAATCGATGTGTGGAATAGTTGGTGCAGTAGCACAACGTGATATAGCTGAAATTCTTATTGAAGGACTTCGTCGACTGGAGTACCGAGGTTATGACTCTGCCGGTTTAGCCGTAGTTGATGATAAAGCCAATCTGACACGATTACGTGAAACCGGTAAAGTTCAGATCCTAGCTGATGAAGTAGAAAAACATGCGGTGATTGGTGGCACAGGTATTGCCCATACTCGTTGGGCCACTCATGGTCAGCCAAGCAAAAAAAATGCCCATCCGCATACATCGGAATATATTGCGGTTGTTCACAATGGAATTATTGAGAATTATCAAGAACTACGTGAAAAACTTAAAAAACAAAAATATGTTTTTACTTCAGAAACTGATACTGAAGTTATCGCGCATTTAACCCATTGGGAATTACAAAAAGGTGGCACTTTGCTTGAAGTGGTACAGCGTGTTATCCCCCAGTTAAAGGGCGCTTATGGCACCGTCATTATGGATAGCCGTACTCCTGGACTACTGGTGGCTGCGCGTTCGGGTAGCCCTTTAATTATAGGTTTAGGTGTTGGTGAAAATTTTCTAGCATCTGATCAATTAGCGCTTTTACCGGTTACACGTCGCTTTATCTATTTAGAGGAAGGTGATATTGCTGAAGTGACTCGTCGAACAGTGCGAATTTTTGATCAGCAAGGCATAGAAGTTGAACGAGAGTCAATAGAATCTAATGTTCAATATGATGCTGGAGATAAAGGAATTTATCGCCACTATATGCAAAAAGAGATCTATGAGCAGCCCTTAGCAATAAAAAATACCCTGGAAGGTCGCTTTGATCAGCATGATAGTGTTATTTTTACCGAATTAGATAAAAAAGCCCAAAATCTATTATCTCAGGTTGAACATATTCAAATTGTTGCTTGTGGGACTTCATATAATGCTGGGATGGTTGCCCGTTACTGGCTTGAATCTTTAGCGGGGATACCTTGTGATGTAGAAATTGCTTCTGAATTCCGTTACCGCAAACCGGCACGGCGGAAAAATAGTTTATTGATCACCCTTTCTCAATCGGGTGAAACAGCCGATACTTTAGCGGCATTAAGATTATCGAAAGAGCTTGGTTATCTGGCATCGTTGGCGATATGTAATGTTTTCGGTTCTTCTTTAGTTCGTGAATCAGATTTTGCATTAATGACAAAAGCCGGCGCAGAAATTGGTGTAGCATCCACCAAAGCATTTACCACCCAATTGACAGTTTTATTATTGTTGGTTGCTTATCTGAGCCGTTTGAAAGATAAAAATATTGCCCTTGAGCGAGACATTGTTCAGGCATTACACGCCCTACCTGCTCGTATTGACAGTATGTTATCGCAAGAAAAAATGATTGAAGTTTTAGCGGAAGATTTCTCTGATAAAAATCATGCTCTTTTTCTGGGTCGTGGTGATCAATTTCCGATAGCGGTTGAAGGAGCGTTAAAACTAAAAGAGATTTCTTATATTCATGCCGAAGCTTATGCAGCTGGTGAGTTGAAACATGGCCCACTAGCCTTGATTGATGCCGATATGCCCGTGATTATTATTGCGCCGAATAATGAATTATTGGAAAAGCTTAAATCAAACATAGAAGAAGTTCGTGCTCGTGGAGGATCACTTTATGTTTTTGCTGATAAAGACGCCGGTTTTGTTGACAGTGAAAATATGAAAATTATCCCATTACCCCATGTTGAAGAGTTAATTGCCCCGATTTTTTATACCATTCCACTACAATTATTATCTTATTATGTAGCCTTAATCAAAGGCACAGATGTGGATCAACCAAGAAATTTAGCCAAATCTGTGACTGTAGAGTGAGTTGGGTTTAAATAGCTATATTTAGGCTATCGTCATAAATTATTGTATATAATAGTCCGAGATAGTTTTTTTATATTTTGTTACCTATTTTTATATTGAAAAATGCGCTTTGTTCTAATGTGTTTTTTTATAAGATTAAAAGATAGCAAGCTAAACTTTTATTATTAAGTTATTTTTGTTATTGATTACCGAAAATAAATATTTTTATATTTAATAAGGTCATTAATACAATACCATCAATTAAACAATACTCACAATTTATCGAGCTCTGAACGATAACAAAATAAGGAATGAAGGATGCGATTGCGATTAAAGGGGATAGGGTGGTTTATTACTTCGTTATTTTGCTTGTTTTTAGTCGTTGGTTGTAACAATAAAAAAGTCGCTGATGAGCAGAAAACAACGATTAAAGCAGAGATACCAGTACGTGGGGTATGGTTAACGACCGTATCTCGGCTTGATTGGCCCTCCCTTTCATCGGTTAACCTTGATTCAGATCAGCGTAGAATTGAAGTACAGAAAAAAGAGCTAACTGATAAACTGGATAATTTAGTAAAAATAGGCATTAACACCGTTTTTTTTCAGGTTAAACCCGATGGTACAGCGCTTTATCGTTCTCATATTCTCCCTTGGTCTGACATGCTTACCGGTGTAGTCGGTAAAGACCCAGGTTATGATCCGTTAGCGTTTATTATTACTGAGGCGCATAAGCGAAATTTAAAAATACATGCTTGGTTAAATCCCTACCGTGTTTCAATGGATACGCAGCCAGAAACTATAGCTTCACTGCAAAAGACACTTTCTTCTCCACCTGCTAGTGTTTATGTTTTACATAAAGATTGGATAGGTACTGCCTACGACCGTTTTGTGCTTGATCCAGGCTTACCAGAGGTTCGTAATTGGATCACCAGTATTGTGGCTGAAATAGTTAGAAACTATGATATTGATGGAATTCAGTTTGATGATTATTTCTATTATGAAACACCTAACTCCAAACTTAATGATGATGCAACATTTCAACGATATGGTCAGGGATTTTTAGATAAAGCCAGTTGGCGAAGAAACAATACTTTGTTGTTGATTCGAGAGGTTTCTTCAACAGTCCGTGCGTTAAAACCCAATATTGAATTTGGTATTAGCCCTGGCGGTGTTTGGCGAAATATTTCTGATGATCCACGAGGCTCCGATACTAAGGCGGGTGGACCTACTTATGACAAAGCCTATGCCGATACTCGATTATGGGTAAAAGAAGGTTTATTAGATTATATCGCCCCACAGATTTACTGGCCTTTTGCCCGCGAAATTGTGCGATATGATGTGATCGCAAAATGGTGGGCTGATGTGGTGAAATCGACTAACACTAAATTGTATATTGGAATGGCATTGTATAAAGTTGGCGTGCCATCTCAGGTCGAGCCTGATTGGTCTCTTGACGGCGGTGTCCCGGAACTAAAAAGGCAGCTCGATCTTAACGATCAATTACCGGAAATTAAAGGCGAGATCCTATTTAGAGAGGGACTTCTCCAGTCTTCTCCGCAAACGCAAGAGGCAGTAACATATCTTAGATCTCATTGGCATCAATCCGCGCAATAAAGTTGTTTACCTTTATTTTAAGTAAAACACCCTTAATATGGGGTGTTTTTGTTTTTATCAGTTATAAATAGATTTTTATTTATTAAATAATTAGTGTTAATGAATGGCGAAAATGATTTCAATTTGCGATTATTGTTTATAAATGACGATAACTTTACTTGAGCTTCAACGTTCAGATTGGATATAACAAAAATGAAAAATGTTGGATTTATTGGCTGGCGAGGAATGGTTGGTTCTGTATTGCTGCAACGAATGGCTGAAGAAGGTGATTTTGATAATATCAATCCTGTTTTTTTTACCACCTCTCAGCATGGTGAGCTGGCGCCAAACTATGGTCAACAGCAAGGAACACTGCAAGATGCTTTAGATCTTGATAGTCTGAAGGAATTAGAGGTAATAATTAGCTGTCAGGGAGGCGACTATACCGATCAAATTTACTCTAAACTACGTGCTACTGGTTGGACAGGTTATTGGATAGATGCAGCATCTTCGTTACGGATGAAAGAGGAGAGTATTATTATTCTTGATCCGGTTAATCGCCAACATATTGATAGAGGTTTAAATGAAGGGATAAAAACCTTTGTTGGTGGTAATTGTACGGTCAGTTTGATGTTAATGGCATTAGCTGGTTTATTTGCTGAAAACTTGATTGAGTGGGTTTCGGTCGCAACCTATCAGGCTGCTTCTGGTGCGGGCGCGCGTAATATGCGTGAATTATTACTGCAAATGGGTGAGTTACATTCCCAGGTTGCTGATGAATTGCAAAATCCGGCGGCGGCGATTTTATCGATCGAGAAAAAAGTCACTGACTTCACGCGTAGTGGAAAAATCAGCTCTGAATCCTTTGGTGCACCATTAGCCGGTAGTTTGATCCCCTGGGTAGATAAACAACTGCCTAATGGTCAAAGTCGTGAGGAGTGGAAAGGACAGGCTGAAACTAACAAAATTTTAAATACTGCTAGTCATGTTATTCCTGTCGATGGTTTATGTGTTCGTATTGGCGCATTGCGCTGCCATAGTCAGGCATTTACTTTAAAATTGAAAAAAAATGTTGCTATTGCTGATGTTGAGCAAATTTTGGCTGCACATAATGATTGGGTTCGTGTTGTTCCTAATGAACGTGAATTAACCATTCAACAGTTAACACCTGCGGCAGTGACTGGAACCCTGAATGTTCCGATTGGACGTTTGCGTAAATTAAATATGGGGCCAGAATATTTATCAGCTTTTACAGTTGGTGATCAGCTATTATGGGGAGCGGCAGAACCGTTACGCCGTATGTTAAAAATATTATAAAATATTAGATAACTTTATTTAATAAAAAGCCCCAAGTTAGGCATGGGGCTTTTATTTTATTATTTAAAATTAAATGTCGATATTTTCGGCTTTTAATGCGTTTTCTTCAATAAAAGCTCTACGTGGCTCAACCGCATCACCCATTAATGTGGTAAACAGTTGGTCAGTTGCGATCGCATCTTTAACAGTAACACGCATCATGCGGCGGGTATCTGGGTTCATTGTTGTTTCCCATAATTGCTCTGGATTCATTTCCCCCAATCCCTTATAGCGTTGCACCATTAAGCCACGGCGTGATTCTTTTGATAACCAGTTCAATGCATCTTCAAAGGAAGAAATAGTCTGGCGACGCTCTCCTCTTTCCACATACGCACCATCCTCAATCAGATCGCCTATTAGCTGGCCGATTTTAGTAATGCGAGTATATTCAATACCATGAATAAAATCGAAATCTAGATTGTAATCGGTATCAACGCCATGGGTTCTAATACGTAAAACCGGTTCAAATAATTGACGCTCACTATTTTCATTAATGTGGTAGCTATAAGTACTACCATGTTCTTCATTATCAGTTAGACGTTTAACTAATGTGTTGATCCAATCCTCTACTTTTGCTTTATCTTTCAAATCATCTTCTACCAAAGTAGGTTGATAAATAAGATTATTTAATAAAGCAAGTGGATAGACACGTTCTAACCGTTTGATAATTTTCTGCGCCGCATTATATTCAATAATCAACTTCTCCAATGGTTCGCCTTTCAATGCTGGAGCATGAGGGCTAGTATA
The DNA here is from genome assembly GCF_029873475.1 of Arsenophonus sp. aPb. Lineage (NCBI taxonomy): Bacteria > Pseudomonadati > Pseudomonadota > Gammaproteobacteria > Enterobacterales > Morganellaceae > Arsenophonus > Arsenophonus sp. aPb. The sequence goes on along the minus strand of NZ_CP123499.1, from coordinate 5,315 downwards.
GAGAGCGGCATTGTCTAATGCAATTGAGATCAAATATTCGTTCATGGCTTCATCATCTTTTATATATTGCTCTTGCTTACCTTTTTTCACTTTATATAAAGGTGGCTGCGCAATATAGACATGGCCTCGTTCGATGATTTCTGGCATCTGACGATAGAAGAAAGTTAATAATAATGTCCGAATATGAGAGCCGTCAACATCGGCATCGGTCATGATAATAATGCTATGATAACGTAATTTATCAGGATCATATTCATCGCGTCCAATACCACAGCCTAAAGCGGTTATTAAGGTAGCGACTTCCTGTGAGGAGAGCATTTTATCGAAACGGGCTTTTTCCACATTAAGAATTTTACCTTTTAACGGTAAAATTGCCTGATTTTTTCGGTTACGTCCCTGTTTAGCAGAGCCGCCTGCGGAATCACCTTCCACTAAATAAAGTTCTGATAACGCCGGATCACGTTCCTGGCAGTCTGCTAATTTGCCTGGTAATCCCGCTAGATCCAGTGCACCCTTGCGGCGAGTCATTTCACGTGCTTTACGAGCAGCCTCGCGGGCACGGGCGGCGTCAATAATTTTGCTAACAACGATTTTGGCGTCATTAGGATTCTCTAATAGATATTCGACCAGCTTCTCATTCATTAATGTTTCAACAACGGTTTTTACTTCGGAAGAAACCAGTTTATCTTTTGTTTGTGAAGAAAACTTTGGATCGGGAACTTTAACTGACACAACGGCAATTAAACCTTCACGGGCATCATCACCAGTAGCACTAACTTTGGCTTTTTTCTGGTAACCTTCTTTATCCATATAACTGTTTAGTGTACGTGTCATTGCGGTACGAAAACCAACCAGATGCGTTCCTCCATCTCGTTGTGGAATATTATTGGTAAAGCAATAAACATTCTCCTGGAAGCCGTCATTCCATTGCATGGATATTTCTACATTAATACCCTCTTTTTCAGCCGAAAAATAGAAAACACTGGGATGAATTGGGGTTTTATTTCGGCTTAAATATTCTACAAAAGCTTTAATTCCACCTTCATAATGAAAATGGTCTTCTTTATTATCACGTTTATCGAATAAACGAATGGAGATGCCGGAATTGAGAAAAGAGAGCTCCCGTAACCGTTTTGCCAAAATATCGTATTCGAATTCGGTAACCGTTTTGAAAGTTTCCAAACTTGGCCAGAAACGAATATAAGTTCCCCGCTCCTCAGTTTCACCGGCAATCGTTAAAGGTGCTTGCGGAACACCTAATTGGTAAGTCTGCTCATGGATTTTTCCTTCACGGCGGATCACCAACGATAATTTTTCGGATAAGGCATTAACGACAGAAACACCAACACCATGTAGGCCACCTGAAACTTTATAGGAATTATCATCAAATTTGCCTCCAGCATGGAGAACCGTCATGATGACTTCTGCGGCAGAGACGCCTTCTTCTTCATGGATATCGGTTGGAATACCGCGACCATTATCGAGAACAGAGATGGAGTTATCGGTATGTATAGTTACAATAATATCGGTACAATACCCTGCCAAGGCTTCGTCGATAGCGTTGTCGACAACCTCGAAGACCATGTGATGAAGGCCTGTACCATCGTCGGTATCACCGATATACATGCCTGGGCGCTTACGCACCGCGTCTAGCCCTTTTAATACCTTGATACTTGAGGAGTCATATGTATTCGACATCAACGTTTCTCGCTAATTTCTGATCCTATGGTTGAACTTCTATTTTGCCATGTTTTACGCAAAACATCCTGCTATTTCCATCTAACATATCTTTAACTTGCGCGATGGTAATCGCGCTAACAAAGACCTGAGCTTGTGTCGCTTTAAGCCGTTCGGCTAATAATTGACGGCGATCCTTATCTAACTCAGAAGCAAAATCGTCTAATAGATATAAGCATCGTTGCCCACTCTGTCGGGTGAAATATTCACCTTGTGCCAATTTTAGTGCGCACATTAATAATTTTAACTGCCCGCGGGATAAAATATCTTCAACGGCAATTCCTCCTACACGGAGCCGTAAGTCAGCTTTGTGTGGTCCTAATGCGGTATAGGTTAGCATTCGGTCACGTTCAAATTGCCTTACTAGTATATCTGAATAATCAGTTTCTTTATCCCATCCTCGTTGAAATGAGATACTAAGTGAAAATTCAGGTAAGAACTGTTTACAGGTGTTTTCAATATCTTTCGCAATACCTGCAATATAATTGGCTCGCCATTCGCTTATTTTATGGGCCAGCGGGATCAGTTCATAGTCCCAATGACGAAGCTCATTATAACGTGTTGCTTGGCGTAATGCTGCATTACGTTGCTTTAATAGCCGTTTTAAATCAGACCAGGCAGCAAAAAACTGAGGTTCATTATGGAAACATCCCCAGTCAAGAAAAGCTCGACGATATTTAGGGCCACCATTTAATAAGGTAAAACCTTCAGGGGTTATTAATTGCATTGGTAATAATTTGGCTAATTCAGCAATTTTATGCCCATCACTACCATCAATGCGAACTTTACTATCACCATTACGATCTTTACTTAGCCCCAAAGTCAGTTCATGTGATTCCGGCGCTAAAGGAACAAGACGACCATGTAAAACAAAATTATCTTGTTCATGTCGAATGACACGTGCAGCTTGAATGCTACGGAAAGCCCTGCCGTGCCCTAATGTATAGATCGCTTCAAGAATACTTGTTTTTCCGCTGCCATTTGGCCCAATCAAAAAATTAAAACCCGTTGCTAATGATAGATCCGCACTTTCAATATTACGAAAGTCGCGGATAAGTAAACGCGAAAGCATCATAGAATTTGAATATTATAGACGCATAGGCATAACAACATAAGCTGCTGCGTTATTGGCCGCATCTTCGATTTGTACGCTTGAATTTGAATCAGTCAACAACAAATTAACCTGCTCGCATTTTAGTGTATTTAATACATCGAGGATATAACTGACGTTAAAACCAATTTCTATCATCGGACTTTGATAATTGACATCAACAATCTCTTCTGATTCTTCCTGTTCGGGATTGTTGGCGGTAATTCTAAGTTGATTTTCACTTATATAAAGGCGAACACCGCGAAATTTTTCATTAGATAAAATCGCAGCTCGTGAAAATGCTTGTTTTAGTTTATCACAATCCGCGGTCAATGTTTTATCCGGATTTTTCGGCAAAACACGTCGGTAATCAGGAAAACGGCCATCAACCAGTTTGGAGGTGAAAATAAAATCACCAACATGAGCTCGGATATTATTACTACCGATCTGTAACTTAAGTGACTCGTCGCTACTATCCAGTAATCGCATAAATTCTACCACCCCTTTGCGAGGAACAATCACTGAATGGGTTGGTAAATCCTTATCAATATTGAGTGAACAAACAGCTAAACGATGGCCATCGGTAGCAACAGTGCGTAACTCTTGACCTTCAGTTTCAAATAGCATGCCATTAAGATAATAGCGCACATCTTGATGTGCCATTGAAAATTGGGTAGCTTCAATTAGGCGTTTTAAGGTAGCTTGAGGCAGTTCAAATTCGACTTCACTTTGCCAATCGTCTAGGTTGGGAAAATCAGCGGCAGGAAGAGTAGAAAGCGAAAAACGGCTGCGGCCAGAACGTACAAGCAGACGGTCTCCTTCAAGTGTGACCTTGATTTCTGCGCCATCGGGTAACCCACGCCAAATATCGAAAAATTTACGGGCGGGTACAGTGATTGAACCACTTTCACCTGGTTGTGTTAGTGTTACCTTTGCGACCATTTCTACTTCTAGATCGGTACCTGTTAATGAAAGTATATTTTCACTAACTTGCAGTAATAAATTACCTAATATAGGTAATGTAGGCCGCCCACCAAGTGGACCACTGACTTGTTGCAGTGGTTTGAGTAATTGTTCACGTTCAATAGTAAATTTCATAGCATTAGGATGATAATGTTCTGATTAAGTTAGAAAAATCCTCTTTGATGTCGTGACTTTCCTCCCGTAGTTGCTCAATTTTTCTACAAGCATGGAGTACGGTTGTATGATCTCGTCCACCAAAGGCATCCCCAATTTCGGGCAAACTATGGTTTGTCAGCTCTTTTGCTAATGCCATTGCCATTTGCCTCGGACGCGCCACAGAACGGGAACGGCGCTTGGATAACAAGTCAGCAACTTTAATTTTGTAATATTCTGCAACGGTTTTTTGAATATTATCAATAGTGACAAGTTTTTCTTGTAATGCGAGTAGGTCGCGTAATGCTTCGCGAACAAAATCAATGGTAATTGCACGACCGGTAAAATTAGCATTGGCGATAACTCGATTCAATGCTCCTTCCAGCTCTCGAACGTTTGAACGCAAGCGTTTAGCAATAAAGAAAGCGACTTCATCAGGCAATTGGATCTGATTTTCGTCGGCTTTTTTCATCAGAATAGCAACGCGTGTTTCCAATTCTGGTGGTTCAATCGCAACTGTCAATCCCCAGCCAAAACGGGATTTTAGTCGATCTTCAACCCCATTAATTTCTTTAGGATAGCGATCAGAAGTCAGAATGATTTGCTGATTACCTTCGAGTAAAGCATTAAAGGTATGGAAAAATTCTTCTTGAGAACGCTCTTTATTAGCAAAAAACTGAATGTCATCAATTAATAATGCATCTACTGAGCGATAATAACGTTTAAAATCTTCAATCGCATTATTTTGTAACGCCTTTACCATATCTTGGACAAAACGCTCAGAATGCATATAAACCACTTTGGCATTCGCTTTGCGCGCCATGATGTTATTACCTACTGCATGAAGCAGGTGAGTTTTACCTAATCCTGTGCCACCATAAAGAAAAAGTGGATTATAAGCTCCGCCAGGATTATCTGCTACTTGGCTGGCAGCGGCACGAGCAAGTTGGTTTGATTTACCTTCGACAAAGTTATTGAATGTGTGCTTAGGGTTCACATTTGAACGATAGGCGATTTCAGGTTGAACCTGTGTATTGTCCCAACTAGGCCGTATTGTTGAATTTATTGGTGTCGAAATGGTTTTATTTGCAGCGGTATGCGTTGAAGCACCGCTTGGCGTTATTTGCGGTTTATTACCTACTTCGAATTTCAATGCAGGCACATCAGAACCACAAAAATCACTCAATAATTCATTAATATTATTGATGTATTTATCTCTTACCCAATCTAATACGAAACGGTTAGGAGCATAGAGTGCTAATGTGTTATCACTCAATTCTGCCTGGAGAGGGCGTATCCACATACTGAATTCTGTGGCAGGTAACTCATCCTGCAATCGGGCAAGACATTGCTGCCAAAGTGAAAATGACAC